>OZ245939.1:2095000-4275047 GCA_965230055.1 Hoeflea sp.
TTGATTGCCTAGCCGGCTTGAGATTGGACGAGGGTGCGGAGCGAGATAGGAAGTCCTGTCGGATGGTCCGGCTTCGGATCTGGGTTCGCCCCGGTTTGAAGACGGTCTGATTGGCGTTGCCTGACCGCGCGTCACCGGACAGATCTCGAGAAGCTGGTCTTAAGGACCCGTGCTTGATGAGCGCCGGCGCGTTCATCGGACAAGCAGGGTCCGAACACGTCGATGACATCCGACATGACCTGGTTGTAAAAGGCGGCCGGGTTTTTTGAACGGTTCCGTATTCTTGCAAGGATACGGGCCTTTCGGTGCTTCCCACTTCGGTGGCGAGCAGGGTCGTTTTGGCACCCCTGTCCGTTTTGCGGACAGGAAAGGTTTGCCAGAACAATCAAATAGGGATGGGCATTGGCAATGAGAACGATCAAGCGTCAAAAGGGCATTCGGTGGATGCCTTGGCATGCACAGGCGATGAAGGACGTGATACGCTGCGATAAGCGTCGGGGAGCTGCGAATAAGCTTTGATCCGACGATTTCCGAATGGGGAAACCCACCTTAGATGCCTAGGAAAATTAAGGTGTTCTTCCGGAACATCTTATCTTTCTAGGTATCGATAAAAGGTATCTTATCCTGAATACATAGGGGTAAGAAGCGAACGCGGGGAACTGAAACATCTAAGTACCCGTAGGAAAGGACATCAACCGAGACTCCGCAAGTAGCGGCGAGCGAACGCGGACCAGGCCAGTGGCAATATCAAGTAAAGTGGAACGATCTGGAAAGTTCGGCCATAGCGGGTGATAGCCCCGTACACGTAATCCTTGATGTTGTCCTTGAGTAAGGCGGGACACGTGAAATCCTGTCTGAACGTGGGGGGACCACCCTCCAAGCCTAAGTACTCGTGCATGACCGATAGTGAACAAGTACCGTGAGGGAAAGGTGAAAAGCACCCCGACAAGGGGAGTGAAATAGTACCTGAAACCGGATGCCTACAAGCAGTCGGAGGGCGCAAGCCTGACGGCGTACCTTTTGTATAATGGGTCAACGACTTAGTGCAGCAAGCAAGCTTAAGCCGATAGGTGTAGGCGCAGCGAAAGCGAGTCTTAATAGGGCGATTAGTTTGTTGCATTAGACCCGAAACCGAGTGATCTAGCCATGAGCAGGTTGAAGGTTGGGTAACACCAACTGGAGGACCGAACCCGCATCTGTTGCAATAGATTGGGATGACTTGTGGTTAGGGGTGAAAGGCCAATCAAACTCGGAGATAGCTGGTTCTCCGCGAAATCTATTTAGGTAGAGCGTCGACCGAATACCCTCGGGGGTAGAGCACTGGATGGGCTATGGGGACTCACCGTCTTACTGATCCTAACCAAACTCCGAATACCGAGGAGTACTAGTCGGCAGACACACGGCGGGTGCTAACGTCCGTCGTGGAGAGGGAAACAACCCTGACCTCCATCTAAGGTCCCCAAGTCATGGCTAAGTGGGAAAGGATGTGAGACTCCCAAAACAACCAGGATGTTGGCTTAGAAGCAGCCATCATTTAAAGAAAGCGTAACAGCTCACTGGTCTAAATAAGGGGTTTTGCGCCGAAAATGTACCGGGGCTAAAGCCATGCACCGAAGTTGAGGATGTGCGCAAGCACGTGGTAGCGGAGCGTTCCGTAAGCCTGCGAAGGGAGACCCGTGAGGGCTCCTGGAGGTATCGGAAGTGCGAATGTTGACATGAGTAACGATAAAGGGAGTGAGAGACTCCCTCGCCGAAAGACCAAGGGTTCCTGCTTAAAGTTAATCTGAGCAGGGTGAGCCGGCCCCTAAGGCGAGGCCGAAAGGCGTAGTCGATGGGAACCACGTTAATATTCGTGGGCCTGGTGGTAGTGACGGATCTCGTGTGTTGTATCTCCTTACTGGATTGGGGATGCAGCGAAGAGGTTCCAGGAAATAGCTCCACCGTATAGACCGTACCCGAAACCGACACAGGTGGTCAGGTAGAGAATACCAAGGCGCTTGAGAGAACTGCGTTGAAGGAACTCGGCAAATTGCACGCGTAACTTCGGAAGAAGCGTGACCTTCCTTTACGCAAGTGAAGGAGGGTGGCACAGACCAGGGGGTAGCGACTGTTTATCAAAAACACAGGGCTCTGCGAAGTCGCAAGACGACGTATAGGGCCTGACGCCTGCCCGGTGCTGGAAGGTTAAGAGGAGAGGTGCAAGCTTTGAATCGAAGCCCCAGTAAACGGCGGCCGTAACTATAACGGTCCTAAGGTAGCGAAATTCCTTGTCGGGTAAGTTCCGACCTGCACGAATGGCGTAACGACTTCCCCGCTGTCTCCAACGCAGACTCAGTGAAATTGAATTCCCCGTGAAGATGCGGGGTTCCTGCGGTCAGACGGAAAGACCCCGTGCACCTTTACTATAGCTTTACACTGGCATTCGCCAAGGCATGTGTAGGATAGGTGGTAGGCTTTGAAGCGTGGGCGCCAGCTCGCGTGGAGCCATCCTTGAAATACCACCCTTATCTTCGTGGATGTCTAACCGCGGCCCGTCATCCGGGTCCGGGACAGTGTATGGTGGGTAGTTTGACTGGGGCGGTCGCCTCCGAAAGAGTAACGGAGGCGCGCGATGGTAGGCTCAGACCGGTCGGAAATCGGTCGTCGAGTGCAATGGCATAAGCCTGCCTGACTGCGAGACTGACAAGTCGAGCAGAGACGAAAGTCGGTCATAGTGATCCGGTGGTCCCGCGTGGAAGGGCCATCGCTCAACGGATAAAAGGTACGCCGGGGATAACAGGCTGATGACCCCCAAGAGTCCATATCGACGGGGTTGTTTGGCACCTCGATGTCGGCTCATCGCATCCTGGGGCTGGAGCAGGTCCCAAGGGTTTGGCTGTTCGCCAATTAAAGCGGTACGTGAGCTGGGTTCAGAACGTCGTGAGACAGTTCGGTCCCTATCTGCCGTGGGTGTAGGAATATTGATGGGATCTGCCCCTAGTACGAGAGGACCGGGGTGGACGTATCTCTGGTGGACCTGTTGTCGTGCCAACGGCATAGCAGGGTAGCTATATACGGAATGGATAACCGCTGAAGGCATCTAAGCGGGAAACCAACCCAAAAACGAGTATTCCCTGAGAGTCGTGGAAGACTACCACGTTGATAGGCTGGGTGTGGAAGCGCGGTAACGTGTGAAGCTTACCAGTACTAATAGCTCGATCGGCTTGATCGTTCTCATTGCTCGTGCTCATCTTGAAGCGCAAAGGCGCTTCAACAATGACATGTCCTCGCGGATGAGTGGCGCCAAGGCGCCTATCCTCCGGACGGGGCGGCCAAAAATGGCCGACGCGCAGTCGCGCTTGCAGAGCTTTGCTCTGGTTGCTTTACCCTTGAGGCTTCAAGGGAAAAGGACCGAAGCATCTGCTTCGCAAGGGCAAGTGCCCGTCGCCAATTGTTTGGCGCGCCGTCTGCAGCGCAGCAATCGTCAGATTGCGGCAGCGTGAAGACAAAACAGACGTGTTCAAATCAAAAGGGTTCGCCACCCGCCAGCTTCTCATACAGATCGCACGCAAGTGCGAAATGTTGCGCTTTGCCGACCTGGTGGTCATGGCGGGGCGGCTGCACCCGGTCCCATTCCGAACCCGGCCGTGAAACGCCCCAGCGCCGATGGTACTTCGTCTCAAGACGCGGGAGAGTAGGTCGCTGCCAGGTCTGCAAAACGCAACAAAAATCTTCTCATGCACGAAAATTGGAACCGCCGCGGGTCGCATTCGCGGCCCGTTTTTGCTTTTGACGCGGGGTGGAGCATCCCCGCCGGACCGCAAAGAGCACCGCTCCGAGGACCGGCAAACAAAACAATCCGGGCAAACCCCGGAGCTCAAAGCTTAACGCGGGGTGGAGCAGCCCGGTAGCTCGTCAGGCTCATAACCTGAAGGTCGCAGGTTCAAATCCTGCCCCCGCAACCAAGTCCCGAAAACATACGTATGACTGGCGCGAAGGCTTCACCTTCGCTTGTCATGGCAGCTCGTCGTCCTGCGGACCATAACCTGAAGGTCGCAGGTTCAAATCCTGCCCCCGCAACCAAGTCCCGAAAACATACGTATGACTGGCGCGAAGGCTTCACCTTCGCTTGTCATGGCAGCTCGTCGTCCTGCGGACCATAACCTGAAGGTCACAGGTTCAAATCCTGCCCCCGCAACCAAGTACCGAAAACATACCTATGACTGGCGCGAAGGCTTCACCTTCGCTTGTCATGGCAGCTCCTCGTCCTGCGGACCATAACCTGAAGGTCGCAGGTTCAAATCCTGCCCCCGCGACCAAGTCCCGAAAACATACGTATGACTGGCGCGAAGGCTTCACCTTCGCTTGTCATGGCAGCTCCTCGTCCTGCGGACCATAACCTGAAGGTCGCAGGTTCAAATCCTGCCAACACAATCAAATCAAAAAAACCCGACCCATAAAACAAGCCCCGTGCACAATCGCCGGGGCTTGTTCGCGTTCATAAAGCTCCAAAAATGCTCCTTGTCCCACGGATCATAGAAAGAAATCGTCTCCGCATTCGCCAAGAGATCGCCTAGCCGATCAGCGGGGCGAAAATCCAATTCAGTCGACCGATGCCGAATAACTACCTGACAAATATGATTAAAAGCGGTGCGCTTTAAGTTCCGATCCCGGCGGAAAAACCATTGTGTAAGCCTAACTGAACATAAGCCGAAACGCTCACCGGTACCGAAGATCGAGCAGCCTACCGGGCCAGCCATCCGCCATCCACCGGGAGGATCGCGCCGTGAACGAAGCGCGCGAGATTGCTGCAAAGGAACGCAATGGGTTCGGATATCTCGTCCGGCTCGCCCCATCTTCCCGCAGGAACCCGCGCCATCAATCCCTGCTCCCGTTCCGGGTCCGATTGCAGGGCGGCGGTGTTGTCGGTCGCTATGTATCCCGGCGCAATACCGTTGACATTGATGCCTCTGGCCGCCCATTCGTTCGCGAAGGCTCGGACCAGCTGTGCGACCGAACCTTTGCTGGCAGCATAGCCGGGAACCGTGATACCGCCCTGGAAACTCAGCACCGACGCGACGAACACGATCTTGCCCCTTCCGCGGGCGAGCATGGGGCGGCCCACTGCCTGGGCCAGAATGAATGGGGCGTCCGTATTGACGGACTGAACATGATCCCAGTCGTCTATCGGATGGTCGGCAGCCGGCGCCCTGCGAATGGTTCCTGCATTGTTGATCAGAATCGAAATGTCGCCGCGCCGCTCCATCTCGTTGGCAAAAGCCAGCGTTTCATCGCGATCGGAGAAGTCGCAGCGGCAAGCGGTAAAGGTTCGCCCTGCGGCGCGAACGGCCTTTTCGGCATTGCTGCCTGAAAGCTCCAATGATGCGCTGACCCCGATGATATCCGCACCGGCTTTCGCTAGTGTCTTGCAGATGGCGAGGCCAATGCCACGCTTGCACCCCGTCACGAGCGCGGTCTGGCCCGAAAGATCGATCCCGATACTCATGGCAGCACCATCCGCCGTGGATCCGAGAGAAGCCGGCTGTAGCGCGCCATGAAGCGCGCGGCGTCGGCACCGTTTATCACCCGGTGATCATAGGAAAGATCGAGCGGGACCATGGGGACGGGAACCCAGGCTTCATCCTCCCGGACAGGCACCAGCTCGGTGCGGGTGATTCCGAGAATAGCGAGTTCAGGTGGATTGACGATCGGCGTGAAGGCGGTTCCGCCGATGCCGCCGAGATTTGAAATCGACATCGAGGCGCCGCCCATTTCGGCAGGCCGGATCTTGCGCGACTGGGCCCGCGCCGCAAGATCGGCAATCTCTGCCGCGATTTGCCAAAGCCCCTTGCGGCCAGCCTCCCGAAGCACCGGGACCATCAGCCCGTGCGGCGTGTCAACGGCGATCCCGACATGGATGTATTGCTTGAGGATCAGGGTTTCGCCGTCAGCGGAAAGGGAGGCATTGAAGCGCGGAAATTCCTTCAGGCACACAGAGAGCGCCTTGACGTGAAAGGCGAGCGCCGTGAGCCGAACGCCGCGCCGGTCTGCTTCCGGCTTTAGCGACGTCCGCAAGGCCTCCAGTTTCCGCAGGTCGGCGCGGTCATGGTGCGTCACCTGCGGGATCATGGAATTGGCGGCCGACAGGTTGGTGCTTGCCACCCGGGCCATCCGCGTGACCGGTTCCTCGCGGACCGGGCCGAAGGCCGCGTGGTCGATATCCCAGTAGCGCGCATTGTCGGGCATGGCGGCATGGCCGTTCGTCCCGCCGCTTAAATGCATGTCCACATCTTCCCGTGCCAGCGTCGTGCGGCCGGTCTTTCGCGCCAACTCGTCAAGGTCAACCCTGTTGCGGCCGGCATAGGCCACCACGGACGGGCTTGCGATGTAGCTTTGTGCGCCCATGTCACCACTCCGCGGAAATGTACTGGGTTTCCATGAATTCCAGCATGCCTTCGTGACCGCCTTCGCGACCAAGCCCGGATTGCTTGACGCCGCCGAAAGGCGCCGCCGGATCCGAGACCAGGCCGCGATTGAGCCCAACCATGCCGTAGTCCAATCGCTCGCAGACCCGCATCGCCCGCTTCATGTCCTCCGAGAACACGTAGGCCACGAGCCCGTATTCGGTGTTGTTGGCCCTGCGGATGACGTCCTCCTCATCGGAGAAATTCTGAAGAGCTGCCACGGGGCCGAAGATCTCGTCATGTACGCAGTCGGCATCTTCGGAAACGTTGCTCAGCACCGTGGGCGGATAGAAGAAGCCAATCCCATTGGGTCGGGTCCCGCCGGTTTCCACCTTCGCACCCTTTGCGACAGCGTCGTCGACAAAGGCCGCGACCTTGTCGCGGGTTTCCGCATTGACCAGCGGCCCGACATCGACATCCTCCTCGATTCCGTTGCCCACCTTGAGTGCGGACATCGCTTCGGTCAGCTTCGCCGTAAAGGCAGGCGCAATCCTTTCGTGGACGTAAAACCGGTTTGCCGCTGTGCAGGCCTCGCCGAGATTGCGCATCTTGGCCAGCATCGCGCCCTGTACCGCCTTGTCCAGATCTGCATCCTCGAAGACAATCAGCGGAGCGTTTCCGCCTAGCTCCATCGCAGGCTTGAGCACCTGGTCCGCTGCCGAATGCAGCAGCTTCCGGCCGACCTCGGTCGAACCGGTAAACGAGATGACCCGCACCCGAGGGTCGTGCAGCATGTGATCGACAAGCCTTCCCGAAGACTTCGATGGCAGCACACTGACCAGTCCCCTTGGGACACCGGCTTCCTCCAGAAGCGGCATCAGCGCCAGCATTGTCAGCGGTGTTTCCGATGCGGGCTTGATGATCACGGGGCAGCCCGCAGCCAGCGCCGGGGCAATTTTGCGTGTTCCCATGGCAGCCGGGTAGTTCCACGGTGTTACCAGTACGGCAATGCCCGCCGGCTTGTGCTGAACGACAATGCGCGCGCCGGAGGCCGGCGCATGGGTGATCAGCCCGTCGGCGCGCACCGCCTCCTCGGCAAACCAGCGGAAGAACTCCGCCGCGTAAGCTGCCTCGCCCATGGCATCCGCACGGGCCTTTCCGTTTTCAAGTGTAATCAGGCGCGCAAAATGCTCCAGTCGCGCCGTCATCAACTCCCAGGCCTTGCGCAGGACTTCCGAGCGCTCGCGGGGTTTGCGGGCCGCCCAGCCGGCCGCAGCTTCAGCGGCGGCGTCGAGCGCTCTGTCGGCATCCTCCATGTCAGCCGAGGCGACGGAGGCGATTACCTCCTCGGTGGCGGGATTGAAGACGTCAAAACGTTCCCCCGAAGCGCCGTCCCGCCATTCGCCGTTGATGTAGAGCTGTGTGTGGTCCATGGGGCTCTCCCTTTCAGAGGATGTGATGGAGCGGCTCTCGCAAACGCTCGGCGAAGCTTGTGAGCACCCGGATTGCTTCATTCTCGCCGAAGTCTTCCGGCTGGAAATCCAGACTGATGGTGAAGTTTTCCCCGTCACGCAGAACCGTAAGCACCGGCTGGGCGGCAGGTCCCAGTCTCATGGCCGTAAGCATGCTGTCGCTGAAGTCACGCAGTGTCAGGTCGGGTGTCTGGTTTTGATCGGCGCTCTCCTGTGCAGACGGAGAAATGTCCGGATCGCGATGGCTTGACAGTTCTGCATCCGGCCTTTCAAGACCCACAACCAGGCTCTCGATTGCTTCGGTCCTGGATTGGCGCAGCGCGGCGGCGGCAAAACTCAGCCAAAGTCGACTTGAAGGCAGCACCGTTCCCGTATCGTGCTCGAACCATCTGGCAAAATCGTCGCATCCGCTTGCGGAAACCTTCGCTGCCAGATGCAGCGGAGGAGATGCCGATTGCCGGTCCGAGGGCAGGACGGGTGGCAATGCCCGAAGGGTGTTGAGGTCAGCGACATGGAAGGGCTGTTGATGGCCTTGTTCAACCAGCCGCGAAAGCTCAAGTCCCTGCTCGAGAGCCAGACGCCGGGCCTTGGGGGAAGCGAGAATCCGTCCACCCTTCTGGACGGGCATGGATCGGGTATCGGATCGCTTCACAGCAGCTTTCGTGGTCTCGGGGGGCGATTGCTTAGCTGGCGCGCCGCTTTTCGCCGGCCCGGGCGTTTCATTGACCTCGGGTGCCGAGGCAGACGCCATGCCCCGCATGATCGGTGTTTCCGGTTGATTTGCGGATATGATCGCTATCACGCTGCCGACCGGAACCGCCTCCTGAGCCTGGGCGAGAATGGCCGCGACGAAACCGTCTTGGCCGGCTTCAACCTCCATCACCGACTTGTCTGTTTCGACTTCCAGGAGCACGTCGCCGGCTTTAACCGCATCGCCGGGATCCTTGCGCCAGGCGACGATCAGGCCGGTGTCCTGAGCCATCCCGAGTGCGGGCATGATGACGCATTGACCTTCAGGAAGGTCATCTTCAGCGGTGGCTTCGGCATCGGGGGACTGCTCCGCAGTTTTGCCGGACCCACTGTCGTTTTCGCGGTCATCGGCAACGCCAGCACCCTCGGCGGTTTCGGAAATGGTCGCCACAATCTGACCAACGGGAACGTCGTCCCCGGCGCCGGCCGATATTCCGGTCAGAAAGCCGTCGGCCTGGGCTTCGACCTCCATGGTCGCCTTGTCGGTTTCGACCTCCATGATGGCTTCGCCGGCCTTTACCGGGTCTCCGGCCTCTTTCAGCCAGGAGACGATCTTGCCGGTGTCCTGGGCCATACCCAGGGCAGGCATGATGACGTCATGCGGCATGGAAGAGCTCTCCCCGGACTGCAAGTTGTGCCCGTTCGGTGACCGATTCAGCGGTGGGTACGGTTATGTCCTCAAGCACCGGCGAGAACGGAACCGGCACGTCCATCGCGCCCATGCGCTGCACTGGCGCGTCGAGATGGTAGAACGCCTTCTCGGAGATTCGGCTCGCAATCTCCCCGGTAATGCCGTAGCTCTGATGGCCCTCGTCAATGACAATCGCGCGGGATGTCTTGCGAACCGAATCGAGAATGGTTGCCTCGTCCAGCGGAACGATGGTTCGCGGATCGATCACCTCGGCCGAGATGCCGTCCTGCTCAAGCTGCCCTGCCGCGGCAAGGGCCACCTGCACCATGGATGACGTCGCGACCAGGCTGATATCGCGTCCTTCGCGCAGAATGGCGGCTTCACCGAAGGGGATCAGGTATTCCTCCTCGGGCACAGGCGCCTTGTCGTTGTACATCAGCTTGTCTTCGAAGATCACCACCGGGTTGTTGTCCCGGATCGCCGTTTTCATGAGGCCCTTTGCCTCGTAGGCCGATGACGGCATGGCCACCTTCAGGCCCGGAATATGGGCGACCAGTGCATGAAGCGACTGGGAATGCTGCGCCGCCGAGCGTCGCGTCGCACCCAGGTTTGTCCGCAGCACCAGCGGGACGTTGAGCTTGCCACCCGACATGTAATGTGTCTTGGCGGCCTGGTTGCAAAGCTGATCCATGACGAGATAGAGAAAATCGCCGAACATCAGATCCACGATCGGCCTGCTTCCGGTCATGGCCGCCCCCACGGCCACGCCCATGAAACCGGGTTCGGCAATCGGCGTGTCGATGATGCGATCGGTTCCGAATTCTTCCACCAGGCCGGAAAGAACCTTGAAAGGCGTGCCTGCCTCCGCCACGTCTTCGCCGATGACGAACACGGCAGGATCGCGCCGCATCTCTTCGGCGATGGCCTCGTTGACGGCCTTTGAAAGTGTGATCTCGCGCATGTCGGGCTCCTGCTAGGCGGCGTTGGAAGCGAACACGTGCATGTCCACCTCTTTCACGGAGGGGTAGGGGGCCTTCTCGGCATAGGCGACGGCCGCTTCGGCTTCCGCCTTGATCTCGTTGTTGATCTCGACCAGTTCATCAGCGGTGACGATCTTCTGCGTCTCCAGCCACTTGCCGAAATTGGTGATCGGATCGCGGGTCTTCTTCCACTCCGCTTCCTCGTCTTTGGGCCTGTAGTAATCGCGGTTGATGTCGCCGACATGGTGACCGTGATACCGGTAGGTCATCAGCTCGACGAAGAACGGCCCTTCGCCCTTGCGAGCACGGGTGACGAGATCGGTCGCAAGCTTGTTGACCGCCAGCACGTCCTGCCCGTCGACCTGATGGCTTTCAATGCCGAAAGCCTCGGCGCGTGCGGTGATTGAGCCGGCGGCGATCTCGTCGGTGCGGGTGTATTCGCTGTATCCGTTGTTCTCGCAGGCGTAGATCACGGGCAGGTTCCACAAGGCGGCCATGTTCATGACTTCGTAGAGAAGCCCCTGCGCCGTGGCGCCGTCTCCGAAAAAGCAAACCGTCACGTCGTTCTTTCCGAGTCGCTTGGCTGACAGGGCAGCCCCGGTTGCAATCCCCATCGAGCCACCGACAATCGCATTGGCGCCGAGGTTTCCGTTGGCCTGGTCGGCAATGTGCATCGAGCCGCCCTTGCCGCGGCAGTAGCCTTCTTCCTTGCCCAGCAGTTCGCAGAACATTTCCTTGAAGTCGGCACCCTTGGCGACGCAATGACCATGCCCGCGATGGGTCGACGTGATCTTGTCATCCGGCGTGAGCGCCTCGCAGATGCCTACGGCGACAGCCTCCTGGCCTGAATACATGTGAGTGAGACCGGGCATTTTCGCCGACAGGTAAAGCTGGTTGGCGTTGTCCTCGAAGGCGCGGATGCGCACCATTTGCCGGTACATTCTCAGATAGTCTTCCCGGTTCGACCCGTCTTTGCTGGCGGCGTTCATCAGTTTGGCTCCATTCGTGCGAAGGCGAATTCCGCCCGGCCGGTCTTGTGGCCGGGCGGTGCCGCTCAGTAGCGGTTGGCAATCGGCAGCTCTTCGGCCGGGAACAGCGAGATCACCTCGCAACCGGTTTCGGTGACCACCACTTCTTCCTCGATCCGTGCCGCGGAATAGCCGTCGGCCGCGGGACAGTAGGTTTCGAGCGCAAACACCATTCCCGTTTGTATTTCCATGGGATGATCAAGCGAGACCGCCCGGCTGATGATCGGACGTTCGTGCAAGGCAAGACCCAGGCCGTGACCGAACTGCAGTCCGAATGCTGCATCCTCGTTCGGGAACCCGAACTCTTCCGCCTTGGGCCAGACCTCGGCGACCTTGTCCGTGCTCACGCCGGGCTTGATCATCTGGATCGAGGCGTCGATCCATTCCCGGGCCTTCACATATGCATCGTGCTGAACCGGCGTGGCCCGCCCGATATTGAAGGTACGGTAGTAACAGGTCCTGTAACCCTGGTAGCTCTGCAGAATGTCGAAGAAGGCCTGATCGCCCGGGCGGAACAGCCGGTCGGTGAAGTTGTGCGGGTGCGGATTGCAGCGTTCGCCGGAAATGGCGTTGATCGCCTCAACATCGTCGGAGCCCATCTCGTAGAGCATCTTGTTGGACAGCGCGACGATGTCGTTCTCGCGGATTCCCGGTTTAAGCTCCTCGTAGATCATGTGGTAGACGCCATCGACCATCGAGGCCGCCTGGGTCAGCAACTGGATTTCGTCCCAGTTCTTGATCTCGCGAGCCGAAAGCATGATTTGCTGCCCGTCAACGACATGCAGCCCTTCTTCCTGGAGCGCGTGGAACATGGCGGTCTCGGCATAATCGACGCCAACGGGCATGTCGGCCATGCCCGCATCCCGGATCAGGCCCGCAATCTGCTTGGCGTATTTCTTCATCAGCCCGAACTCGGGCGGGATGGTACCGCGCATGCCGACAACGCCTGCCAGGCAGTGATCCGGCTCGAGCCAGTCGGAGTAGCGCTGGTGATGGACGGCAGCGGAGCCGAAGTCCCAGACATACGGGGAATCGTCTCCCGTCAGCAGGCAGAAGCGGCACATCTTGTCACGTTCCCACTCGCCGATCTTCGTCGCCGAGACGTAGCGAATGTTATTGACGTCAAAGAGCAGCAGCGTGCCTGCATTGGAGTTCTTGAGCGCCTGGCGCGTCCGGGCCAGGCGATAGCGGCGAAGCCGGTCGTGGTCGATCCGGCGTTCGAAGTCCACCGATGTATGTCCCCAGGCTGGCAGCCGGTCGCGCCACTCCCAGTTCGGCTCTAGATCCTGCGGGGTCAGCATATTCGGCATCAAGGCTCTGGTCATGGATATCTCCTTGGGCGCCGACAATGCGCCCGGTTCCGGAAGTCGAAAGATTGAAAGGGTGTGCTACTGGATGCACCAGCCGCCATCGATGTGGATCATCTGGCCGGTCATGTAGTCGCTGTCGTCACTGGCGAGGAACGATGCGGTGCCGGTGATGTCGTCAGGGTAGGAGACGCGCTTGATCACCAGTTCGTTGTTGGCGATGTCCTCATAGGCTTGACCCGCTCTTTCCTTGAAGCCTATCTCGACGAGATCCTTGTCGAGTTGCTCCCACAGCGGGGTTACGACGACGCCTGGCGCATAGCCGTTGACGGTGATCTTGTGTTCGCCGAGCGCCACGGCCCCGCAATGGGTCAACGCCAGGCAACCATATTTCGATGTGCAGTAAACGGTGACATCCACCAACGGCTTGCGCGATGCGATCGAACCGACATTGATCAGCTTGTACGGATGATCCTCCATCGGCCCTTGGGCGATCATCTGCTTGGCGGTTTCCTGCATGCCGAGCCACATGGCCTTGGTGTTGACGTTCATGATCATGTCCCAGTTGTCTTCATCGATATCCATGAAGAACCGGGGCTTGTTGAGACCGGCGTTGAACAGCCCGACATTGATGGTTCCGAAGGCCTCTACCGTCGCGGTGACGGCGTTCGCATTGTCTTCGCGTTGGGTCACATCCATCTTGACCGCGATTGCCTTGCCGTTGCCCTCGGCGTTGATCTGGTCGGCAACCTTCTGCGCTTCATCGAGATCCAGATCGCCGACGCAAATGTTTGCACCCTGCTGCGCAAAGCAGATTGCGTTGCTGGCCCCCATCCCCCGGGCTGCGCCGGTGATGAGTATGTTTTTGCCTTTCAGACGATTGGGATCCATGGTTTTCCTCCTCCTGGGACTAGTCGCTTTTGTTTTCGATGATTGCGTCCGCGCGCTGTTGGGCTTTGCGCAGGGCCTCTTTCGGGCTCACCAGGCCGCGCAGCATGTCGTGCAGCTCTTCTCCGCATATCCGGATGATGTCGCTGATTTCGGGGACCGGCGGGCGTGGCCAGAACTGCAGTTCGTCGCGCCATGACATGCCGTCCACGGCTTCGAAGATCGAAGATGAACGCCTGACTTCAGGATCCGCACTGACCGAATAGCGCGGATTGGTTCTGCTGCCGTTCTGGATGTAGAGCTTCTGCGCCTCCGGCGAGGTGAACATTATCAGTGCGTCAGCGGCATCGGAAAGCCGCTCGGGGGTAATATTGGCCGGTATCCCCATGGCGTAACCGCCGACCGGCGCGATGGGCGAGGCGCCCGGACCGGACGGATGGGGGACGTATCCCGTGTTCCCGCAGGCCGGCGACGACTTGTCGAGCTCGAAATATGGCGCAAGCAGCGTGTAACCGTAGGCCATGGCAATATTGCCGGCAGCGTAGGGCCGGACACGCTCATACCAGGACATCGAAAGGATGTAGGGCGGTGAGTAGTCGAGCAGCGCCATCAGGTATTCGGCTGCCGTCAATCCCGCCTCGGTGTCGATCTGCGCACGGTAAGCCGCCTTGTCGAGACTATCGGTGTCATACCCCCCGGCTGCCGCCGGCAGGTCGAGAACCGGTTGTCCGAAATCGGCAAGCGTCATCAGGAATGTGTGACCGAGCGCGGTGCCCCGGGCCGCGTTCCAGGCAATGCCGTATCGTCCCTGCGCCGGATCGTGAAGCGCCCGCGCCGCGTTGAGCAGGTCCTCCGTGGTGGCCGGCGGCTCAAGCCCGGCCTCTGCAAAGAGATCCTTGCGGTAGAACAGAAGTTCGGGGGTCGTCTGCGCGGGAACACCATAGGGCCGTCCGCCCCAGTGCGTTGCTTTCCAGCCCGCGGTGTGAAAATCGGCGGGATCGACCCGGTTCAGGTCCAGGGCGTCGTCGAGGGGCATCAGGATGCCCTTGCTGACCAGCTCCCCGATCCAGGGAAGGTCGACCGCAACGATGTCGTAGCGGCTCGTCTTGCGCTCCGCGTTGCGCAGGACTTCTTCGTGCAGCCGATCGATCGAAAAGGCGCGCTGATGTATCGGCGCGCCGAGTGCCTGCTCGAACTGGCGCTTCAAGGCATCCATGACCATGAACGTCGGGTCGCCATGCACCAGAACCCGCACGCCACCGGCGAGCTTCAAGGGTTCAGGCAGCACCTGAAGCGGCGGAATCGACCGGGCCGCCATGTAGGAACTGCCAAAATAATAGTCGCTCGCGTCGGCGCGTCTTTCGCTGAACTCGAAATTTTTCTGCGCAAGCCGCTTCAGACGTCCGGTCAGTTGCATCCAAGATTCAAGGAGCTTGTCGCTGGGGTGGATGGAGAAGGTCTTGCCCGTCCGCGTGCGGGGCCGCTGCTCGACCAGACCGGCCTCGATCATTTCCTTCACCCGGCGCGCCGCGGTCGCGTAGGGGACCCCCGCGGCACCGATCAGGGATGTCGGCGTCACCGTCTTTGCTTCGAGATGGCTGCGAATCAGATGAAGCGACATTCGAAAATACGGATTCGGCGCATAGACCTCGACGACGTCTTCAAGCTCGTCGTCAAAATCCTTCAGAAAAGAAATTGCCTGTAGGATTTCGGTTTTTGCCTGTGGCGATGACGCCAAGGTTTGCGCGCTTGAACCTCCCATGTGATAAACCCCTGCCTCTCTCCCGCCGTGTGACTTGTCTTCACGGCCCTTCGAATGCGGTCTTTCCGGGTTTCTCATGCCGACCTCCATCAAAAATGTTCAGATTGAGAGACTTGCGACAGCCTCAAGAAATCCAATTTGAACATAAAAATTCTCAAAATGGATATATTATGGACTCTTGCCATCGATACACTTCGTCATGCTTGCTGAAGTCGTCTGAGTTGTCGGGTGACCGCCCTGGTTTGGAGTGGCCGGGGTGTTGAGGAGAAATCACGAGGGCGTCTCGCCCGGGAGGAAAACCGCCATGAAATTACGCACCATTTTGGCTGCCACGACCGCTGTTGCTGCTGTATCGCTCGCAGGCGCCGCGTCGGCTGCCGACAAGATGACCATCGGCATTACCCAGAACAATGTGGGCGTCGACAGCTATCAGACGACCTACGAAAAGGCCTTCATCGAAGCTGCCGAAGCCAATGAGAACGTCGAGGCCGTTGTGCTCGATGCCGGCGGCGATGTGGCTCGCCAGATCGCCCAGATGGAAGATCTCATTCAGCAGCAGGTTGATGCCATCATCATCTGGCCAACCAACGGCAAGGCCGTGATCCCCGCGGTGCGCAAGGCGCAGCAGGCTGATATTCCTGTCATCGTCACCAACTCGAACATCGCCGAGGAAGGCCACCAGTTCGTCAAGTCCTTCTCGGGCCCGGACAACATCACGCAGGGGTCCCGCTCGGCTGAGATCATGTGTGACAAGTTCAAGGAGATGGGTATCGCGGACGAAGCGCGGGTGGTCCAGATCTCCGGTCAGCCCGGTTACACTACGGCGATCGAGCGCGCCAAAGGCTTTGAGGATCGTCTTCCGGAAGTCTGCCCGAACGTGACCCTCGTCGAAACACAGCCCGGCGACTGGAACCGTGAGAAATCCCAGAAGGTCATGGAGGCTTTCCTCGTCAAGTATGATGACATCGACGGGGTTTACTCCGGGGATGACAACATGGGTGTGGGCGCTTTGAACGCCGCAAAAGCAGCCGGACGCGAAGGCATCATCTTTGTCGGAGCGACCAACTTTGCTGTCGGATACGAAGCCATGGAGCGCGGCGAGTACTGGGGGTCCATCTACCAGTCCCCGGTCGATGACGCGAAGGCGGCCCTTAAAACGGCAATCGATGTGCTCAACGGCGAGGAGGTTCCCTTCCTCAACTACTTCGACACGCCGAAGATCACCCAGGAAAACATGTCCGAATTCACCAAGCCGGTGTTTTGACAACCTCCCCGGGGCGCGGGGCTGGAATGCCCTGCGCCTCGGGCCTGCTTGAGTATTCGGGAGGAGAGCATGGCGGACGGTGCCAGAGGGCGCCTGAGCGGCCGGTCGTGTATTGTGACCGGCGCTGCGCAGGGAATAGGCAGGGCGATCGGCGAGGCGCTGCTGGAGGAAGGAGGCGATGTCTGCTTCGCGGACATCAATGCCGAAATGGCCGAAGACGTCGCCAGGGCCAACAAGGAGCGTTCTGCCCGGAGTGGCGGAAAGGTTGCCTGGGCGAAGGTCGACGTGACCAAGCGCGATCAGGTGCAGGCCATGATCGACAAGGCGGTTGACGCCTTCGGCAAGCTCGACGTCAAATTCAACAATGCCGGAATCAACAAGCCGCTTAATTTTCTCGATGTCACGGAGGACAACTGGCGCACGATCATGGAAGTGAACGGGCTCGGCGTGCTCATCGGAATGCAGGAGGCTGCCAAACAGATGATCAGTCAGGGTGGTGGTGGCAAGATCATCAACACGGCCTCGATTGCCAGCCGCCAGGGGTTCGACAATGTCGCGCCCTACTGCGCATCGAAATGGGCGGTGGTGTCGCTGACGCAGTCCGGCGCAAGGGACCTGGCCAAGCACAATATCACTGTAACCGGGTTCGGACCGGGAGTGGTGGCGACGGAGATGTGGCGTCAGCTCGACAAGGATCTGATGGAAATCGGCGTTTCCGAGCGCGAAGGGCAGGCGATTGAGGAGTTCTCTGCAGATATACTGCGCGGAAGGGTCGCCACGCCGTCCGACATCACCGGCACGACCACATTTCTTGCGTCGCGGGAAAGCGATTACATGACGGGACAGATCGTCATGATTGATGGAGGCATGACGCTCGTCTGACAACGGACCAGGCGTCGGGAGGAACAACGTGATGGCTGACGAACGGCTCAACGCAATCGGCAAGCTTGTGGCGCGTCAGGGAATCCTGGTCGCTTTTGTGATCTTCATGATCGGCTTTGCGCTGCTTAATGACCGGTTTCTGGCGGTCGACAACGTGCTTGGCGTTGTGCGGTCCTCGGCCATACTGGGCGTCATGGCGATAGGGGTGACGTTTGTGGTCATCTCCGGCAACCTCGACCTCTCGGTCGGTTCCATGATGTCGTTCTCGACAATCGTGGTTCTGGATCTGCACGACAAGATCGGGCCCGAGCTTGCCATCCCGGCGATGTTCCTCATGACCATGGCGTTGGGCGCTTTCATCGGCGTGCTGGTCGGCTATCTCAAGCTCAACTCCCTGATCGTGACCTTGGGAATGCTCTCCGCGATCCACGGCCTGACGCTCACCTACAGCGGTGGCAAGAATATGGACATCGCCGACAAGGAGGGAACGTGGTTCAGCATCATAGGACAGGGGACCGCGCTTGGCATTCCGATTCCGATCCTGGTCTTCGCCGCGTTGACCTGCCTGCTGGCAATGATGCTGGCGAAGACGCCGTTCGGCCGAAAGGTCTACGCCGTCGGCGGCAATGGTGTCGCGGCCACGTTTTCCGGCATCCGCAGGCCCCGAGTGGTGCTTGCGACCTATCTCATCTCTTCCTTCTGCGTGGCTGTTGCAGGCCTGCTCCAGGCAAGCCGCTCGATGGGCAGTCAGAATACGGTTGGACAAGGGCTGGAGCTCGAGGTTCTGGCCGCGATTATTCTGGGCGGCGCATCGCTCCTCGGCGGGTCGGGAACCGTGTTCAAGACCGTGATCGGCGTTCTGATCCTCGGTTTCATTCAGAACGGGCTCTTGCTCGTCGGGCTGGAGTTCTACGTTCAGTACGTCGTCACCTGGCTGATCATCATTCTGGCCGTATGGCTCGACATCGCGGCCAAGCGCGGCCGCCTGCTGTCGCCGATCGCTTGAGGGGACGGATATGAACGTTTCTAGCCGCACCAAGCTTATCAAGCGCGGAGCCATCTGGGGCTTTATCGTCCTTGAACTGATATTCTTCTCGGTCGCGGGTCAGTTCCTGTCGCTGTCCGAGACCCAGTTCATGGATCTCGACAACATGCTTCTTCTCCTGAAGCAGTCCGCACCGATCGGAATTATCGCGCTGGGCATGACGGTGATCATGATCAACGGCAATATCGATCTTTCGGTCGGTGCGATATTCGCGCTTTGCGCGATCGTGATGCTCGACTCCCAGACATGGCCGATTTTTGCCGGCCTTGGCGAGGCGGCGATTATTCCGTTTGCATGGGGCCTGGCGCTGCTGACGGGAATGGCGCTGGGCGCCATCAACGGTTTGATCGTCTGGAAGACAGGGGTGGACGCCTTCATCGTCACCCTTGGCGCGATGCTCGGCTACCGGGGACTGGTCTTCATGTACAACGGGGAACAGCCGACGTTTCTGCTCAACTGGACCCTCGTCGACATGATCGAAACCAGTGTTTTCGGTCTGGAAGTCCCGGCAATCGTATTCATCGCCATGACCTTCGTGATCTGGTTCATCATGACCAGGACCGTTCATGGCCGTAACGCCTATGCGGTAGGCGACAACAGGGAAGCCGCGGTCAACGCAGGTATCCGTGTCGGTCCCCACATGCTGATGAACTTCATTCTGATCGGTTTCCTGACCGCGCTTTCGAGCATCGTGTTCTATTCGGCCAGTGGCTCGGTCAATCCCAATGACGGTGAACTCTACGAGCTCTGGGCAATTACCGCAGTGGTTCTCGGCGGCACCAAGCTCACCGGGGGCAGCGGGTCGGTCATCAACACGCTTGGCGGCGTGATCGCCATCCAGTTGCTTCGCAAGGGCCTCGGTCACATCGGCGCAGATACGGAGACGGTCAATCTGGTCATCGGGCTCATCCTGATCGCCGTTCTGTTTCTTGACCGGCAGTTGAACATCAAGGGCAAGGGAGAACTCCGGACATGAGCACGCAGTCGCCAGCCCTTCGGCTAGAGGGCATCGTCAAAACCTTTCCCGGCGTAAGGGCGCTGGACGGGGTGAGCTTTGAGGTTCTGCCCGGCGAGGTCCATGCTCTGCTCGGAGAGAACGGGGCCGGCAAATCCACGCTGATGAAGGTCCTAGCGGGCATGCACCAGCCCAATGAGGGGCGCATCTTCATAGAGGGCGAACAGGTGACCATGCGCTCGCCGCTCGAGGCAAAGGCCAAGGGTGTGGTCCTGATCCACCAGGAACTGAGCCTGGCCGAAGAGATGTCGGTCGCCGAGAACATCTATCTCGGCGAGTTGCCGCGCAAGGGTTTCGGTCTCGTCGACCGCAAGACGCTGCTGGACAAGGCCGGAGCCATTCTCAAGCGGCTCAACTGCGGTTTCGGGCCTGATGCGACCGTTGGCGATCTCTCCATCGCTAACAAGCAGATGGTTGAAATTGCCCGGGCTCTGACCGTGGATGCAAAGGCCGTGGTTTTCGACGAGCCAACGGCGTCGCTCACCGATGCCGAAAAGGTGGTGCTGTTCGACATCATCCGCGACCTCAGGGAGCGCGGCGTCGGCATTGTCTATATCTCCCACCGGATGGAGGAAATCTTCACGATTTCCGATCGCATCAGTGTCCTGCGTGACGGCAGCTATCGCGGAACGCTCGTGACAGCAGATACCGACGAGGACGAGGTTACCCAATTGATGATCGGGCGTAGCCTCGATCTTACGCGGAACCATGCACATGCCGAGTTCGGCGATGTTGCGCTCGAGGTCAGGGATCTGTCCTGTGACAGCCTGTTCCAGGATGTGAGTTTTCAGGTCCGCTCCGGCGAAGTCGTCGGGTTCTACGGGCTTGTTGGCGCGGGACGCACCGAGATCGCCGAAACGCTGTTCGGTCTGCGCACTCCGTCCGGCGGCGCCATCTATCTCGAGGGCAAGGAGGTCCGGATTTCATCGCCGGTCCAGGCGATTGAAAACGGCATCTCGCTTGTGCCCGAGAACCGCAAGGAACAGGGCCTGGTGCTCGGCATGAACTGCCGTGACAACATGACCCTGCCGCAGGTGGGTGATCTGACGGCCGGACCGTTCGTGTCGGACGGTGCGGAAGTGGCGATCTTCGACCTCTACCGTGACAAGCTGGAGATCAAGACGCCAAGCTGGCGTCAGCAGGTCGGTAATCTGTCGGGCGGCAACCAGCAGAAGATCGTTATCGGAAAGTGGCTTTCCATGCATCCGAAGGTGCTCATTGTCGACGAGCCGACGCGTGGCATCGATGTTGGCTCGAAGTCTGAAATCCACAACCTGATCCGCGATCTCGCAAAGCAGGGTTATGCGGTTATCGTGATTTCGTCGGAAATGCCTGAGGTTCTGCATGTCTCCGACCGCATCATCGCCATGTACCACGGCCGGATCATGCGGGAATTCACCTCGGAGGAGGTGACCGAGGACAATCTGGTGCAGGCGATTTCGGGCATCTCCGGAAACGGGGACAAGGCCGCATAGCATGAAGCCCGGCTTTGAGGAGCCTAGGGTGGGCGGCAAGCTGGATCGCGGCCAATCCTGTTGGTGTGGGGCAAAACGTGACCTCCAAAACCGGAGAGCCGGTTTCCGAAAGGCCGTTCCCGCCGGGCTGTACGGGCGGTGAATGGAAACCGCCTCGTACCCGGTTCAGGCGACGACGCGGTGAATAATCGGTTGAGTTGCCATCCAACCATGGGTATCTGGAGTTTGAAGGTGCGCGGGTGCCGCAAACGAAGAGACCCTCATGGCAACATCGAACCCGGATTATTTGGTAACCCATTCGGGCGGATTCCACGCCGATGAGTTGCTGTCGAGTGTGGTGCTCACACGGCTCTTCCCGGAGGCCCGGATAATGCGAAGCCGGGATTCCGAGTGGATCACTGCCGGTCCCGACCGGATCATCTATGATGTCGGTGGCGCCTATGATCCCGCCGGCCGGATCTTCGATCATCATCAGCGCGGCGCCCCGGTGCGCGACAGCGGCGAGCCCTACAGCTCTTTCGGGTTGATCTGGAAGCATTACGGCCGCGATTATCTCGCCCACTGGGGCATTCCCGATATCCATATTGCGAAGGTTCATGAGGACTTTGATTCAAGCTTTGTGCTTCCCGTCGACCTGATGGACAACGGCGCCATGAGCTCGACGGTCGCCGGACCGCTTGCGCCGCTTACGCTTCCCGTCATGCTCGAGACGCTGAAGCCGGCCTTCGACAATTCCGATCCAGGGGCCGAGACCGCGGCGTTCCATTCCGCGCTTGCGATTGCCAGAAGCTTTCTGGAAGCCAATATCGCCGGCCATGCCGCCGAACTCCGGGCAGAGGAGATCGTCAAGGATGCGATCGCGAAGTCTGGCGAGAGTCCCGTTCTCGAACTCCCCATGGGAATGCCGTTCCGCTCGGCGGTGGTATCGGCAGGTGCCGACCACTTGCTGTTCGTCGTTCACCCGCGCGGAAAGGACTGGTGCCTGACCGGCATCCGCCGCTTCGAGGAGGGGTTCGAACTGCGGGCCGATCTGCCGGCTGCGTGGGCAGGGCTGACTGATGCTGATCTCGAACGGGCTTCAGGTGTCGAAGGCGCCACCTTCTGCCACAAGGGGCGTTTCATTGCCGCCGCACGTACGCGCGAGGCGGCGCTCGCCATGGCAGGCATCGCGGTCGCGGAAACCCAGGACGGAAAATAAACCCGGGCGCTGGATGCAAATCGGACGGGCTCGCAGGAAAAGCGGTCCGGCGAGCGTGGTGCCGGTCCGACCCTAGCCCATGCGCTCCGAGGCGTAGGATCCGGGGCTTGGCGGAAAAACCACCGTCCGGTTGCCGTTGATGAAGACCCGGCGGTGGATATGGGCGTGGATGGCGCGTGCAAGCACCCGGGCCTCGACGTCGCGTCCCAGCGAAACATAGTCGCCGGGACTTTGCGCATGGGTCACGCTGACCACATCCTGCTCGATGATCGGACCTTCGTCGAGATCCTCGGTGACATAGTGCGCCGTGGCGCCGATCAGTTTCACCCCGCGTTGATAGGCCTGCTTGTAGGGATTGGCGCCTTTGAAGCTGGGGAGGAACGAGTGGTGGATGTTGATGATGCGCCCTGACATCTGGCTGCACATCCGGTCGGAAAGGACCTGCATGTAGCGCGCCAGCACGACCAGTTCGGTTCCCGTGCTTTCGGCCAGTTCCATGATCCGGGCCTCGGCCTGCGGCTTGTTTTCCTTCGTCACCGGGATGTGGTGAAAAGGTATATCGTGATTGACCACGACCTTCTGGTAGTCGAAATGATTGGAAACCACGCCGACAATGTCGATCGGCAGTGCACCGATCCGCCACCGGTAGAGAATGTCGTTCAGGCAATGGCCGAAGCGTGAGACCATCAGCATCACCTTCATTCGGTCGGCCTGATCGTAGATGCCGATTTCCATCCCGAATTTCTCCGAAATCGGCTTGATCCCGTCGACAAGCGAGTCCAGCGTTGCGCCTTTCTCTGAAACGAAACCGATGCGCATGAAGAAATTGCCGGTCTCCAGGTCATCGAACTGCGAACTGTCGACGATGTTGCAGCCCATGTCTGCAAGAAAACCTGAAAGGGCGGCCACGATGCCGCGCGTCGATGCGCAGCTCACCGTAAGAACAAACGTCGTCATCTGCCAAACTCGCTTAGGTGCATGTTGCTGGTTTCGCGGCCTTTAACCCGGTGAGGACCGGTGCGCAACCGGTGTCTCAGATGTCCAGGGTGGTTTCCCGTTCCCAGGCCGTGAATTGCGAGCAGTAACTGTTCCATTCCTCGCGCTTGAGCTTGACATAGGCGCTGGCAAACTCTGTGCCGAGCGCCTCTTTCAATCCGCTGTCGTCGTCGAATGCGCGCAGCGCATCGAGCAGGTTGAGCGGCAGTTTCGGAGCGTCGGTGACCGTGTGACCGTCCTTGTACATGTCGATGTCGTAATGCTTGCCGGGATCGGCCTTGGTCTTCAGCCCGGAAAGCCCGGCCGCGATGATCGCCGACTGCAGCAGGTATGGATTGGTTGCTCCATCGGGCAGCCGAAGTTCAAACCGCCCCGGACCCGGCACGCGGACCATGTGGGTGCGGTTGTTGCCGGTCCATGTGACGGAATTTGGCGCCCAGGTCGCGCCCGACACGGTGCGCGGTGCATTGATCCGCTTGTATGAATTGACGGTCGGGTTGGTGATCGCGGCCAGCGCGGTTGCGTGTTTCATGATGCCGCCGAGAAAGCTCCGGCCCTGATCCGACAGGCCGAAATCCGCCTTGTCGTCAGCAAACGCGTTGATCTTGCCATCCAGATCCCACACCGAGATATGGGCGTGGCAGCCATTGCCGGTCAGGCCCTTGAATGGCTTTGGCATGAAGGTCGCGCGAAGACCGTGTTTCTCGGCCACCGACTTGACCATGAACTTGAAGAAGGAATGCTTGTCGGCAGTGCGCAGCGCGTCATCGAACTCCCAGTTCATCTCGAACTGGCCGTTCGCATCCTCATGGTCGTTCTGATAGGGCTTCCACCCCATCTCCAGCATGTAGTCGCAGATCTCGGCAATCACGTCATAGCGCCGCATCACCGCCTGTTGGTCGTAGCAGGGTTTTTCGGCCGTATCGTGCTCATCGGAGATTTGCGAGCCGTCGGCGGAAATCAGGAAGAACTCGGGTTCGACGCCGGTTTTCACACGAAGTCCTTCCTTGGCGGCTTCGTCGATCAGTTTCTTGAGGATTACGCGCGGGGCCTGGGCGACCGGCTCGTCCTCCATCACGCAGTCTGCAGCCACCCAGGCGACATCCTTCTTCCAGGGAAGCTGGATGACCGAAGAGGCATCGGGAATGGCAAAAAGATCGGGATGCGCCGGCGTTAGGTCGAGCCAGGTTGCGAACCCCGCAAATCCGGCCCCTTCTTTTTGCATGTCGGCGATGGCTTCTGCCGGAACAAGTTTGGCGCGCTGTCCGCCAAACAGGTCCGTGAAGCTGATCATGAAATACTTGACGCCCTTTTCGGCCGCGAATGCAGAGAGGTCCAGTGTCACGTCATTCCCCTTTTTTATCTTGGTATCGATTGTCTCTTGCCGGTCGCACCCTCCCGAAATCCGATGCGATGGTATTCGTTCTCAAAAACCGGACTTGCCCGGATACCAGTTGGTGCCGGCAAGCGGGACCTGGGCCATGGCGGCCGCTTCCAGTGTGAGCGCCACGAGGTCCTCGGGCTCCAGGTTGTGCAGGTGGTTCTTGCCGCAGGCCCGTGCGATGGTCTGAGCCTCCAGCGTCATCACCTTGAGGTAATTGGCAAGCCTGCGCCCTGCGGCGATAGGGTCGAGCCGCGCCGCCAGTTCGGGGTCCTGGGTGGTAATGCCGGCGGGATCCTTGCCCTCGTGCCAGTCGTCATAGGCGCCCGCGGTCGAGCCGAGTTTTTGATAATCGGCTTCCCATTTCGGATCGTTGTCACCAAGCGCAACCATGGCCGCGGTGCCGATCGAGACCGCATCGGCGCCGAGCGCCAGCGCCTTGGCGACATCCGCACCCGAGCGGATCCCGCCCGAAACCACCAACTGCACCTTTCGGTGCATGCCGAGTTCCTGAAGCGCCTGAACCGCAGGCCTGATGCAGGCGAGTGTCGGCATGCCCACATGCTCGATGAAAACGTCCTGCGTCGCCGCGGTGCCGCCCTGCATGCCATCAAGCACCACAACGTCCGCACCGGATTTTACCGCCAGCGCGGTGTCGTAATAGGGTCTGGAGCCGCCGACCTTGACGTAGATCGGCTTTTCCCAGTCCGTGATTTCGCGCAGTTCGAGGATCTTGATTTCGAGGTCGTCCGGTCCCGTCCAGTCCGGATGCCTGCAAGCAGAGCGCTGATCGATGCCCTTGGGTAGGTTACGCATCTCTGCCACGCGATCGGAAATCTTCTGACCCAGCAGCATTCCGCCGCCGCCCGGCTTCGCGCCTTGGCCGATAACGATCTCGATCGCATCGGCCCGCCGCAGGTCCTTGAGGTTCATTCCGTAGCGGGAGGGAAGATACTGGTAGACCAGGATTTCGCTGTGACCCCGCTCTTCATCGGTCATGCCGCCGTCGCCGGTGGTGGTGGAGGTGCCCGCCAGCGTTGCGCCCCGGCCGAGCGCTTCCTTCGCATTGCCGGAGAGCGCACCGAAACTCATCCCGGCGATGGTGATCGGAATCTTGAGCCGGATCGGCTTCCTTGCATGGCGCGTACCCAACACCACAGAAGTGTCGCAGGTCTCGCGATAGCCTTCGAGCGGATAGCGCGAAATCGACGCCCCCAGAAACAGAAGGTCGTCGAGATGCGGAACCTTGCGTTTCGTGCCGCCGCCCCGGATGTCGTAGATGCCTGTTGCGGCGGCGCGGCGGATCTCTGCCAGCGTGCTGTCGTCGAATGTGGCCGACTTGCGCGGCGGGGTATGCGGGTTCTGGTAGGTCATCTAATCCCTCGCCTCAATACGCGTCAGCATTGTCGATGTCGAAATTGTAGAGCTTGCGGGCAGAACCGTAGCGGCGGAACTCTTCCGGTTTCACGTCGGTCACACCTGCGCTTTCGAGAAGCTCGGCCAGTTTCTCGCGATGCTCGGGCCGCATGTCCTTTTCGATGCAATCCGCGCCGAGACTCTTGACCGCGCCGCGAACGAAGAGCTTGGCTTCGTAAAGACTGTCACCGAGAGCGTCCCCGGCATCGCCGAGCACCACAAGATGACCGGACTGCCCCATGAATGCCGACATGTGGCCGATATTGCCGCAAACGACGATGTCGATGCCTTTCATCGATATGCCGCAGCGCGATGCTGCGTTTCCCTTGATGACGAGCAGCCCGCCATGGCCGGTCGCGCCGGCATATTGCGAGGCATCGCCCTCGATGATCACCGTGCCGGACATCATGTTTTCGGCAACGCCCGGTCCGGCCGATCCGTGTACGATCACCGTGCCGCCGTCGTTCATGCCGGCGCAGTAGTATCCCACCGAACCATTGACCTCGACGCTTACCGGGTGATCGACGCCGACCGCGACAGCATGATGCCCGCGAGGATTGTCGACAATGAAACCGGTGTCGTTGGCACCCTCCGGGAGTTGATGCAGCGCAGCGTTGAGCTCGCGCAAAGGGGTGTGTGACAGATCGAAAACGGACATGGTTCACAGGGCTCCGACAGCGGTGTGTTGTGTATCAGGCAGCATTCTCATGGTCCCAGAAATAGACCGTCGCCGGCTCAGGCTCCCAGACGCGGGCCGTCTCGATTCCCGGAAGGCTCGCAAGCGCCCGGTACTCTGAGCCGAAAGCGACATACTGATCGGTCTCGGCCATGACGGCCGGTTTGCAGGCGATCGGATCGCGCACCACGCCAAAGCCGGATTTCGTACCCACCACGAATGTGAAGAAGCCGTCGAGATCGTCCAGGGCGCTGGTCAGCGCCTCGCCCAAATTCTTGCCGCCGGCCATTTCGGCTGTGATGTAGGCGGCAGCGACCTCTGAATCATTCTGGGTTTCGAACTCAATGCCGGCCCGGGCAAGTTCACGGCGCAGGTTGTTGTGGTTCGAAAGCGAGCCGTTGTGGACAAGGCACTGGTCTGCGCCGGTGGAGAAAGGATGCGCGCCAAGGGTGGTGACCGCGCTTTCCGTCGCCATGCGTGTGTGGCCGATACCGTGGGTTCCGGACATCGACCTGACGTCGAAGCGGGCGACCACATCCTTGGGCAGGCCGGTTTCCTTGAAGATCTCGACGCGGTCGCCCGAGCCCATGATCCGGATGTCGGGGCGAAGGGAGGCGAGAACGGGGCGGACACGACCGACCTGCTCGGCCGCAACTTCTATGACGGCATGCGTGCTTTTGACGGCCACGCGTGCCTCGAGTTCGGCGGCTTTGAGGGCAGCCTCAAGTCCGGAAAAGTCGGCGTCCGGGTCCGGTGACTGGACGGTCACCTTGGCTTTTCCCGCGTTGCCTGCACCGTAAACTGCAATCCCGGCGGAGTCGGGGCCGCGGTCGGTCATCGTAACCAGCATGTCCGACAGCATTGCGCCGAGCTGGGATTCAAGCGACCGGTCCTTGAGGAACAATCCGACAATGCCGCACATCAGTGTCATCTCCGTTTAACTGTTGATGTTAGCTAGCACAGGGAGTGATCGAGATCAACTTGAGAGAATATATTATTCTTTAAAGGCAAAACATGTTATGGGCTTGGTGCGCACGGTACCGGTGTGTGATCACCGGCTGTCCGCACACGCCTCCGATCCACCGGCTCACATGCGTATCGGCGGGCCAGGATCGTGAAAGTCAGGTCAACAGGGTTCAGAGATACTCGCGCGCCATCAGGCAGAGTTCGTCCCACAGGCTCTCGGCGAACCCGCGCAGCACCATAATCTCGAAAGCATCCGGTGCAATCCGGGTCAGGTGGGTCGCGACATGCCCTATCTGGGCGGGTGTCGCATGTCCGGCGGGAAAGGCGGACAGCGCCAGGTCAACTGCCGTTCCCTTGGCAAGAACCTGCTCGACCTTGGGGCCGCTGATTTGAATTCGGACCCGGCCATGGCTCTGGTCGACACAATCGGCCTTTGGCCGGAGGCTGTCGGCGAGTTTGCGAAACTCGTCCCGGGAGAGGGGCGTGTCGCCGACGATGAACCATTGCCGGGGGGCGCCGGCACGCACGGAAGCCGGCTCCGGGCTCGGTGCAAGGGCCGCGAGATCCTTGCGAAGTCCGGCATTGTCCGACTTCGCGAGAACCTCGATCACATGCCCTTCGGGCAGGGGCAGGATGGTGATGCCATTGCCTTCCAGCCCTTCCTTGCCGGACAGGGCGGGACGGTGCTGCAGCGTTATGGTTGGCGTCGGGCGGTCAGGCATGGAGTTTCTCGTTGTCCGGGTCGACAAAGACCGGGTTGCACAGGCGGCAACGGGTCATCTCGTTGTGAAGTCCGTTCCAGGCGATCACCTCTTCGCCATGTCTCTCGGACCCGCGGCGCACCAGAGCAAGTCCGATGCTGGAACCAACATGCGGCGAATAGGCGACTGAAGTCACATATCCCTGGTCGTTCTCGAGTGTCGCCGCAGCATCCTCGTTCAGAATATGGGCACCCGCCCTGAACCGCGCCCCGGGATCTATCGGCTGGATGCCGACCAACTGCGGCCGGTCCGGAGCGACGAGACCCTCACGGCCAAGCATGTGCTTGCCGATGAAATCGGGCTTCTTGCCGGAAACCATCCTGCCAAACCCCAGATCGGCAGGGACCACCGTGCCATTGATCTCGTTGTGGGTGACGTGGCCTTTCTCGATCCTGAGTACGCTCAAGGCCTCGATGCCGTAAGGCTGGATACCGTGCTCGAGACCGGCCTCCATGATTGCATCTGCCGTGGCCTCACCAAATCCGGCGGGCACAGCCAGTTCGAAAGCCAGCTCGCCCGAGAAGGAGATCCGGAAAAGCCGCCCGGTCACCTGGCCTTCAAACAGAGAAATTTCGCGTGCAGCAAGAAACGGGAATGCCGCATCCGAGATGTCCTCGTCCACGATGGTCTCAAGGATCCGCCGTGCCTTCGGACCGGCAATCGCCATCTGGGCCCACTGGTCGGTCACCGATGCCAGCCGCACATCGAGATCGGGCCAAAGGGCTTGTGAACAGAACTCCAGATGGCTCATCACGTCCGCGGCATAGGCGGTCGTGGTGGTCATGAAGTAGCGGTCTTCCGCAAGCCGGCTGGTGGTGCCGTCGTCGAAGATATGCCCGTCCTCGCGCAACATCAGCCCGTACCGGGCCTTGCCGACCGGGAGTTTCAGAAAGCCGTTGGCATAGACACGGTTTAAAAACTCCGGCGCATCAGTCCCCATGATCTCGATCTTGCCCAGCATCGAGACGTCGCAGAGCCCGGCATTCCTGCGGACATTGAGAACCTCGCGGTCGACGCTTTGCCGCCATGTCGTCTCACCGTCGCGGGTGAACCATGAGGAGCGGTACCAAAGGCCGGTCTCCACGAAGACCGCGCCATTTTTCGCTGCCCAGTCATGCAGCGGCGATTTGCGAACAGGTCGGAAATGCATGCCATGGACAGCACCGGTGAGTGCGCCGAAGGAGACGGGCGTATAGAAGGGGCGGAAAGTCGTGGTGCCGATCTCGGCGGGGCTCACCCCGCGTGCCTCGGCAAGCAGTCCGATCGCATTCACGTTGGACAATTTGCCCTGATCCGTGGCCATGCCGTTGGTGGTGTAGCGCTTGGCCAGTTCCACATCGCCGTACCCCTCGCGCACCGCCAGATCGAGATCCCCCGTATGGACGTCGTTCTGGAAATCCACAAATGCCTTGCCCTTGCTGCCGGGTACCGACCACAGCGGCGAGGCCGCCGGGCAGGCTATGTCGCCCTCGACGGGGCCGAACTCTTGCGCTGTCACCGGAAAACCCAGCTGCCGCATAAGCTCTGCAGCACGCACGGCGCCGTCATCAAGGCAGGCTGCGATCCCGTCGACCGCAGCCGCCGAGCCTGCGAGCGCGATGCCCTCTTGAGCTGAAGGCGCAAGAAAGCAGGACTTTTCCTCGGACCAGACCGGCTTGCCCCCGCGATGGCAGGCAAGATGGATGATCGGGCTGAAGCCCCCGGACATGGCGAGAGCGTCGACCTTGAGGCTCTCGCTTTTGCCTCCGTGGGCGACGGTGATGGACTCCAGGGCCCTTCCGCCTTTCGCGTCCCTGACATGGCCTCCCCGGATCAGGCGGATCTTCTCGATGCCGGGTACCGGATCCGGTTCGGCCCTGCTGTCGATGATGGCTTCGACGTTTACTCCGGTTGCGACCAGGTCCCTCGCCAGGGCGTATCCGCTGGCGTTGGTGGTGAAGATGGCGACTGCCTTGCCGGGCGCGACGGCGTAGCGATTGAGATAGCTGCGCATGGCGCCTGCCATCATGACGCCGGGAATGTCGTTGCCGCCAAAGACGAGCGGGCGTTCTTCGGCTCCGGTCGCAAGCAGGGCGCGTTTGGCGATGATACGCCAAAGCCGTTCCGCGGGCAGATGCGCCTGCGGAGCGTGTACATGTTTCTGCACCCGCTCCACGGCACCGAACACGTTGCTGTCATACCAGCCGAAAACTGTCGTTCTCGTCAGGATGCGGACATTGTCCAGAGACGCCAGTTCGCTCTTGATGCGTGAGGCATAGTCCTGAGCGGCCATACCGTGGATGATGGCAGTTTCCGACAGCAGCGAACCTCCGGCGGCCGAGTGTTCGTCGACCAGAATGACCCTGGCTCCCGCACGGGCTGCGGTAAGAGCCGCCGCAAGGCCGGCAGGCCCGGAGCCGATCACCAGGAGATCGCAATGCGCCCAGCGCTTCTCGTAGGAGTCGGGATCCGCCTCGTGGGATGCCTTGCCGAGGCCAGCAGCCCTGCGGATCAGCGGCTCGTAGAGCTTTTCCCAGAGCGGAGCCGGCCACATGAAAGTCTTGTAGTAAAAACCTGCGCCCAGAAACGGCGACAGCAAGCCGTTGATCGAACCGATATCGAAATCGAGCGATGGCCAGCGGTTCTGGCTCTTCGCCTCAAGCCCCTCGTAGAGCTCCTGCATGGTGGCCCTGGTGTTGGGCTCGACTTTCGACCCGCTGCCCACGGTCACCAGCGCATTGGGTTCAGCCGCGCCTGCGGTCAGAACGCCGCGCGGACGATGGTACTTGAAGCTTCTGCCCACCAGCTGGCGGCCGTTGGCGAGCAGCGCCGAAGCAAGGCTGTCGCCTTCATATCCCTCCAGCCTCTTGCCGTCGAAGGAAAAGCCAAGCGGCGAACTGCGGTCCACAAGCCCGCCTTTGGAAAGCCGGTAGGATGTCATGCGGATGTCTCCGCAATCGTGCGGTCAGCAGCATCGCGGACAGACCCCGTCTCGTGCGTGGCCGTATCGCGGGTGACCACCAGCCAGCGGCGGCAGCCGGCAGTGTGGTGCCAGTACTCCTCGTAAGTGCCCCGCGGATTGGCGCGCAAATAGACATGATCGAACCAGACCTCGGGCGACGCATCCGGTGAGGGGCGGGGCAGGGCCGCTCCCTTGATCGTGAATTCTTCCTTGGGCCGCAATCCGCAATGGGGGCAGGAAACCAGGCTTGCCATGTAAGTCGTCCTTTCCCCTGTGGCTCAATGCAGGTTCGGCTGGGCGCCGGCGCCCCGTTCATCGATCATCAGCCCGCGTGCGAACCGGTCGAGACGAAACGCCGTCGCGGTGGGATGTGGTGAACCGTTCGCCAGCAGATGGGCGAAACAGTAGCCCGAGGCCGGGGTCGCCTTGAACCCGCCGTAGCACCAGCCCGCATTGAGGTAGAGATTATCGAGATCGGTCCCGTCGATGATCGGTGAACCGTCCATGCTCATGTCCATGATGCCGCCCCATGATCTGAGCACCCGTATACGCGAGAGCGCCGGGATCATTGCCTTCCCCGCTTCCGCAACATGCTCCACAGTGGCGAGATTGCCGCGCTGGGCGTAGGAATTGTAGCCGTCTATGTCGCCGCCGAAGACCAATCCGCCCTTGTCCGATTGCGAAATGTAGAAATGCCCCGCGCCATAGGTGACGACGCCATCGATGAAAGGCTTCAACCCTTCGGAGACAAAGGCCTGAAGCACGTGACTTTCGATCGGCAGCTTCAGTCCGGCCATCTCGGCCACGCGGGAAGAGTTTCCCGCAGCAGCAAGGGCCAGCTTCGAACAGCCGATAAAGCCTCGCGTGGTTTCCACGCCGGTGACCTGGCCGTTTTCGCGGCGAATTCCCGTCACTTCGCAATGCTGAATGATGTCCACCCCCAGCGAGTCGGCGCCGCGTGCATAACCCCATGCAACCCCGTCATGACGGACGGTGCCTCCGCGTGGCTGCAACAGGCCGCCCATCACCGGGAACCGAGCGTTTTCGAAATCGAGAAACGGCACCATCTCGCGGACCGCCGCGCGGTCGAGCAGTTCGGCATCGACACCGTGCAATCGCATGGCGTTGCCGCGTCGCGTATAGGCATCGCGCTGGGCGTCCGAGTGATAAAGGTTGAGCACGCCACGTTGCGACACCATGGCGTTGAAGTTGAAATCCTGCTCAAGACCTTCCCACAGTTTCAGCGAGAACTCGTAGAACGGATTGTTGCCGGGAAGCAGATAGTTCGAGCGGATGATCGTGGTGTTGCGGCCGACATTGCCTGAACCGAGATAGCCCTTTTCGACAACGGCGACATTGCGAATGCCGAACTCCCTGGCGAGATAGTATGCGGTTGCAAGGCCATGTCCGCCGCCGCCGACAATGACCACATCGTAATGGGGCTTTGGGTCCGGCATGCGCCAGGCGGGTGTCCAGCCACGGTTGCCGCGAAGGGCGTTCTTGAAGATTGAGAAAGCGGAATAGCGCATCGGCGGCCCCTGAACAGGCTTACGACACTATCTGCGAAGGCCATTTGACGATTGCACGAAACGGACATTCTCGAATAGAAAAAGGACATGGAGACTGTCGCTGCAAGAAGCACCCAGAAGGTCGGCTTTCTGCTGACCCCGAATTTTGCGTTGATGTCCTATGCCTCGGCAACGGAGCCCCTCAGGGCGGCGAACCTGATCGCGGGAATGGAACTCTACGAGGTTCTGCCGCTGTCGGTTGGCGGCGAAGCGGTCGCCGCCTCATCGGGGCTGAGCGTGGATTGCCGGGATATCGCCGAGAGTGGCCCCGGATGCCAGTTCGTTTTTGTGTGTGCAGGCGGATCGCCTTCCGACTGGGGAGTGCCGGAACGGACCTACGGCTTGCTGCGGCGCCTGTCGCGGCAGGGGGTGCGCATTGGCGGGATTTCGAGCGGGGCGTTCATCCTGGCGGCGGCGGGGCTTCTCGATAACCGGGATTTCACGATCCACTGGGAACACGCGCCGGTGTTGCGCGAGACATTTACCCATCTTGCACCGCGCCAGGCGCGCCATGTCATCGATGGCGACCGGTTGACCTGCGCCGGCGGCGTGGCGCCCATGGACATGATGCATTCGCTCATTGCCGGGCGGATGGGGGCCCATTTTGCGCGCCGGGTCAGCGACTGGTTCTTGCATACCGACATCCCGGAACCCGAAGCGCCTCAGCGTGCTTCTGCCGCCGAACGTTTCGGCACACACCATCCTGCGCTGCTCACCGTGCTGGAAAAGATGGAGGCGGCGATTGAAACGCCCATGGACCGAACCTCCATGGCAAGGCTTGCCGGCATCAGCGTGCGGCATCTCGACCGGTTGTTCGCCACGCACCTGAAAGCGGGGTTCCTCGATACCTATCGCCGGATCAGGCTGGACCATGCGAGGCGCCTGCTTGAGCAAAGCCCGTTGTCGGTCTCCGAAGTCGCATTTGCGACCGGCTTTTCCAGCGCGGGTCATTTCTCCCGCAGCTTCAGGGAGCTGTTCGGGATCACGCCGACTGCGATCCGTCAAAAAATTTCCTCTCAATCCTGATCTTTTTCCTTTAAAGAAGGAAATGGAAGAGGAGCCACCGAACCGATGTCAAAGCCGAAGTCCGCCGGAGATACCAACCAGACCCTGTCTCAGGATCCACACGCCGTTCGGGAACCGCGCGACAAGAATCTGGAAAGCGCCATCGGTCACGAGGTCCGGGCCTACCGGAAGATGCTCGGCATCACGGTGACCGACCTCTCCGTGGCGACCGGGGTCTCCATTGGCATGCTTTCGAAAATCGAGAACGGCAATATTTCGCCTTCGCTGACGACCTTGCAGAGCCTCTCGCGGGCCCTCGGAGTGCCGATAACGTCGTTCTTCCGTGGTTTCGAGGAGCCCCGCAACGCAACTTTCGTGAAGGCGGGAAAAGGTGTCAGCGCCGAGCGCCGGGGCACGCGCGCGGGCCACCAGTACAGCCTTCTCGGTCTGATCGACAACAACACCACGGGCGTGACAGTCGAGCCCTATTTGATCACGCTGACGACGGACTCGGACATCTTCCCGACATTTCAGCACGAGGGAATGGAGTTTCTTTACATGCTTGAGGGAGAAGTGGTCTATCGTCACGGGGAGCAGCTTTACACGATGCAGGCCGGCGACAGTCTTTTCTTTGATGCGGACGCGCCGCACGGGCCGGAGCAATTGGTGACGCTGCCTGCACGTTACCTGTCGATCATATCCTATCCACAACGCTGAGTGCGGGATTTTCGGGCTCAGTTCGCTTCGGTCCGGATCGGCTCCTGCATGGCCAGGTTGAGCCGCATGAGTACGTCGATGTTGTATTCGTTGCCGGTGAGATCGGCGATGGAATAGCGGTTGAGCGAATCGAAAAAGGATTGAAGGGCTTCGCTGAGCGCCTTGTTCAGGCCGCAGGTGTTGATCAGCGGGCAATCGGTGCCGCCCGCTTCGAAACACTCCGCCATCTCGAAATTCTCCTCGATGATCCGCACGACATCGCCAAGACGGATCTGGTCTGCCGGCTTTGCAAGGCGGATACCGCCACCGCGGCCTCGTGTCGTTTCGACAAGCCCGGCTGCCGTGAGCCGCTGCAGGATGTTGAACAGGAACCTTTCCGGCAGGCTGTAGAAGGCGGCAATCTCCTTGACCGTCGCGCGCTCGTTTTTTGAATCACAGAACATGAGCATGCGCACGGCGTAGTTGGTCTGGCTTGTCAGTTTCATCGGGCGGCTTCCTGTTTGGATTCGTTCTAAACTATAGTGTTTGACTGAACTTTGCAATTTGTTTAGTCACGAGATGAACTTTAAGAGAGCGATGCCCGTGACCGACATCCATCACCCCCAGGCCCCCGAATGCCCCGCATCCCGCATTCTCGCGCGTCAGCCGGAGAACCTGGTTGTTGGTGGTTACCGCGGATGGCTTCATTTCGCCAGCGAACGCAACGTTTCCCACCTTCGCAAGGTCCAGTCCGACTATGTCAGGCTTCTCGGCGAGCAGGCCGGGACTGCCGCGATGGGCGGTCTCGAGCGCCTGATCGGCAATTTGGGCGCCTGCGCCAACTGCCCGCTTCGCTTTTTCTGCCAGGGCAGCAAGCACCTGTGCCGTGAAGAGTGCCTGATGCTGGCACTGGTTTCCGGTCTGCAGAATGGAGACGAGGAGGCGGCATTGTTGAGCGCACGGTTCCTTTCCTCGTCCAGCCAGGCTCCGGAGCTCCTGAGCGCCGCGGCAGAGTTCGCGATGACTTTGAAATTCGCCGGGCAGCAGCTTCTGCCCATCCATGCGCACACCGTTGACCAGTTTGGCGGTGCGACACGCGCACCACACCCGACACTGCATTGAGACAGGGGGAGAATTCCATGAACACCTTTAAGAGATCGAAATCGCTGTTTGCGGCGACTGCGATCGCCGCAGTTTTTGCCGGCTCGGCTTACGCTGAAGTCACGCCGGAAGCTGTTATCGAGCACTATGCCGATATCGCCGAGGCGAAATACGACGACTCCCTCGAAACGGCCAGGGCTCTCGATAGCGCCATCGAAGCCTTCCTCGCCTCTCCGAGCGAAGCCGGGCTTCAGGCTGCCAAGGACGCTTGGCTCGCAGCCCGCGTGCCTTACCAGCAGACCGAGGTTTACCGTTTCGGAAACGCCATCGTCGATGACTGGGAAGGCCGGGTGAATGCATGGCCGCTGGATGAGGGCCTGATCGATTATGTCGACACCGATTATTATGGCGACGAAAGTGCCGAGAACGCGCTCTACACCGCCAATGTGATCGCCAATCCCGAAGTGACGGTAAATGGCGAATCGGTCGACGCGGCTGAGATCACACCGGCGCTCATCTCAGGAACGCTGCAGGAAGCCGGCGGCATCGAGGCAAATGTTGCTTCCGGATATCATGCCATCGAGTTCCTGCTCTGGGGTCAGGACCTGAACGGCAACGATGCGGGCGCAGGCAATCGCTCCTACACCGATTTCAGCCTCGAGAACTGCACCAATGACAATTGCGATCGCCGTCGCGATTATCTTTCCGCCGCATCCGACCTTCTGGTCTCTGACCTCGAGGAAATGGCTGGCAACTGGGACGAAGACGGCGCGGCACGTCAGGCGCTTCTCGAAAAGGGTGTCGCCGGTGGCCTTTCCACGATCCTCACCGGAATGGGTTCGCTCTCCTATGGTGAGCTCGCGGGTGAGCGCATGAAGCTCGGCCTTCTGCTCGGTGATCCGGAGGAAGAACACGATTGCTTCTCCGACAATACGCACAACTCCCACCTCTATGACGCCGTGGGAATCCGCAACGTGTATCTGGGCACCTATGAGCGCCTCGACGGATCCGAACTCAGCGGCCCGTCGCTGGCGGAACTGGTAAGCGCCAGGGATGCGGCCATCGACGAGGAACTCAAGGCCGATCTCGATGCGACCGTTGAAGCCATGCAGGCCATGGCCGACCGCGCTTCGACCACCGAGGCTTACGACCAGATGATTGCGACCGATAACCCCGATGGCAACGCGGTCGTCCAGGCGGCCATCGATGGTCTCGTCAAGCAGACCCGCTCGATCGAACGGGCGATCGCAGCGCTGGAACTGGGTTCCATTGATCTTGAAGGCTCGGATTCGCTCGACAATCCGGGTGCTGTTTTCCAGTAAGCCAAGTGAGCCGCAACATGATCGTGTGTCATTGCAATATCATCACCAAGTCGGACATCAGCAGTGTTGTCCATGATTTTCTTGCCCAGGACGCCTGGCAGCTGATCACTGTCGGTATGGTCTACCACGCGATGAAAAAACGCGGGAAATGTTGCGGCTGCTTCCCCAATGCGATTGCAGTCATCGTCGACTGCGTAGAGGCGTGGCATCGCGACAATGCCACGCCCGAAACCGAGATAATCGAATTTGTGACCCGGACGCGCAGCATGCTAAGTGAGCAGGAAGCGCAACGCAGCCAGATGCGGCAGGTCAGATCCAACAGGCATGCCGCATAAGCGTCGTGCTTTTTCTGTTGGGGTTGGAATGCGGAAAGGGCATCACTCATGAAGGGCAACAAAGACGTCATTGAGCGGCTGAACGAGGCACTGTTTCTCGAGCTTGGCGCCATCAACCAGTACTGGGTGCATTACCGTCTTCTCGATGATTGGGGATACACCAAGCTCGCGCGCAAGGAGCGCGCCGAATCGATCGAGGAAATGCACCATGCCGACAAAATCATGGAGCGCATCATTTTCCTCGAAGGACACCCCAATGCACAGAATGTTGCGCCCCTGCGGATAGGCCAGACCATCAAGGAAGTGCTCGAATGTGACCTGGCCGGCGAGCGCGATGCCTGGGACAGCTACACCAAGTCTCGCGAGATCTGCCGCGAAGCCGGCGACTACACCTCCATGGGGCTTTTCGAGGATCTCGTGAAGGACGAGGAAGGCCACATCGACTTTCTTGAAACCCAGCTCGACCTGCTCGCCAAGCTCGGTGAGGAGCGCTACGGCCTGCTCAACGCGGCATCGGCCGACGAGGCGGAATAAGGACCAGTTACGCAATGGACCCGGCATCGAAATCAGTTCAGTCCTCGGGCTGGGTCCCTTCTTCTGTTGCGTCAACCGGCCATTCAGGATCCCGCACACCGCTTGGTTTTGGCATCACACTGGTTGCAGCCGCCCTGGCATCCTTCGCGGCATTCCAGGCCGCAGACGCGGCGGGCCTTGCCGAACGACGATCGGCAACTGAAATCGCGCAGGAAATCGAGGACTTCTCCGCGCGATGGGTCTCGCGCGGCGATCTTTCCGGCAAGGACCGCAGGCGCGTCGAGGCCGTCACGCAGCCCACGCGCGATTTTTCCCGGCCGGAGAACTTCGAAATCATGCAGGGCGGTGCGGGCACGTCGACCAAGATCGTCAACCGCGATGCCTTTTCCCATTTCAACCAGAACCTGACCTTTAAGGAAGAAGAGCAGTTCAAGCTCGGCAACGCGCTGTTTCGCAAGTTGTGGGTTTCCTCTCCGGCTTCCACGAAGGCATCTGACGGCCTGGGGCCGCTTTTTAATGCGCGCGCCTGCCAGAGTTGCCACTTGAAGGACGGGCGCGGACATCCCCCCGAAGGCGACGAGGATGCCACCTCGATGTTCTTGCGGCTGTCGCGCACGGCCACGACCGATCGGGAACGGGCCGATATCGAGAACTTCCTTTTGTCAAACCATCCTGACCCGACCTATGGCGGACAGTTGCAGGATCTCGCCGTCCCCGGACTGAAGGCCGAAGGGCACATGCGGATCAGCTACGAGGAGCAGGAGGTCCGGCTTGGAGACGGGACCATTGTGCAATTGCGCAAGCCCGCCTACTCGGTTTCCGATCTCGCCTACGGTCCGTTGCATCCCGACACAACGCTTTCGCCGCGCATCGCGCCACCAATGATCGGCATGGGTCTCATCGAGGCAATCCATCCTTCCGATCTACTGGCCACCGCCGATCCCGAAGATGCCGATGGCGATGGCATATCGGGAGAGGTTTCGCTCGTGCGTGATCTCGACGGCAACCTGTCCATCGGCAGGTTCGGCTGGAAGGCGCAGAACCCGACCGTCCGCAAGCAGTCCGCCGGTGCCTTCGCCGGTGACATAGGCATTTCAACGCCGGATGCGCCGGATCACTTCGGCGACTGTACGCAAGCCCAGACCGATTGCCTGGACATGCCCGACGGTGTGGAAGCAAGTCTCGGCGATACAGAGGCTCCGGACCCGGTGCTGGACCTCGTCACCTTTTATTCCGAAAATCTCGCTGTCCCGGCACGGCGTGATGTCGATGATCCATCGGTGCTCGCAGGCAAGAAAGTCTTTCACGAGATCGGATGCGTGGGTTGCCACCGTCCCAAATTCGTCACCTCGCGGGAGGCTGAAAATCCGGCCCACCGGTTTCAGCTGATCTGGCCCTACTCGGATTTTCTGTTGCATGACATGGGTGATGGCCTTGCTGATGGCCAGCGGGTTGGCGGTGCGGACGGGCGCGAATGGCGCACGGCGCCGCTCTGGGGGATCGGTCTGACCGAAACCGTATCCGGCCACACCTTCTTTTTGCACGACGGCCGCGCGCGCAACCTGACCGAAGCCATACTGTGGCACGGCGGTGAGGCCCAGGCGGCCCGTGACGGCTTCGCCTCGCTCGATGCGGCTGACCGTCAGGCCCTGATCTCGTTTCTGGAGAGCCTTTGATGGTGTTGCCCTATGTGATGCGTGCTGCGCGCTTGGCCGTATTTGCCGTGGCTCTTTCTCCGGCCGGCGGTCTGGCTGCCGATCCTGATGCCGGCCCGGTTCTGCAGAACACACTGAACGATTATGTCCGCCCGGCCTATGCCGAACTCGAAAGCAGTTTCGGCGCTCTCGCGCAGCAGACGCGTGAACTCTGTTCGGCGCCGTCAGTCCCTGAATTGGGGGAGGTTCGGAGCGCATTCGAGGATGCGGCGTTGGCCTGGGCGGGAATCGAATGGTTTCGGACCGGCCCGGCAATGGCGGAGAACCGGCTTGAACGCATCCTGTTTTATCCCGACCGCAAAAGCACCGGACTGAAGCAGGTTCGGCGCGCCATGCGCACCGAGGATCCGGATGTTGTGTCCCGGTCTACGCTCGCACGGCAAAGCGTTGCGATGCAGGGGCTTGGCGCCTTTGAATATCTGGTTTTCGGAAAAGGTTCGGATCAGCTTGCCGACGGCACGGCTCCCTTTCGCTGCACCTATGCACAAACTGTTGCCGGCAATTTGAAGGAGATTGCCGCAGAACTTTCGCAAGGCTGGTCGGATGGCAAGCCCCTTCCTGCGCTTTTCCTGGCGCCGGCAACCGACAACCCGTTGTTTCGCGATGATGTAGAGGCGCTCAATCTGGTTTTGGGAACCATGATTCATGGGCTGGAAGCCATTCGAGATATCCGCATTGGCGGATTTCTTCGCGAGCCGGGAAATGATCGCACCGTGAGCGCGCTCTACCGATATTCCGGGCTGACGATGCAATCTGTTGCCGCCAACCTCGAGGGACTCGAAAAGCTTTTCAATGAAAGTGAAATCGAGAACGTGCTTCCCGAGAGTGAAAGGGATCTGGCGGACCAGGTGCGCTTTGAATTCAACCAGTCCATTCGCACGGCACGAAGCCTTGAAGGCCATCTTGAAGACCTGGTGTCAGATGAGACGACACGGAGTAAGCTCGTCTATCTTCAAAACGCGATCCGCTACACCATCAGGCGCCTCAATGACGAAATCGCACCGGCCGCCGGTCTGGCCGCTGGTTTCTCCTTCGGGGACGGCGATTGATGGTTCGGGCGCTGGAGAGGCGTGCCTTTCTCGCAGGCGCCGGCGCTGCGTTCGTTGCCGGGCTCAGTCCGCGATCGGCCGACGCGTTCGACCGCTCGGAGATGCTTTTCGCCACAGCCTACATGGATGAAAGCCGGAGTTACGGGTTTGCGCTCGTCAACCAGCAGGGCGAACTCGTTTATCGCGAAACCATGCCCGGCCGTGCCCACGGCTTCACCTGGTCGGAACAGGCCGGAAAGGCGGTGGCTTTCGCGCGTCGTCCCGGCACTTTCGCAATCGCCTTTGATCCGATTCACAGGAATCCGCCGGTCCTGTTTCATACTCCCGAGGGACGGCATTTCTACGGCCATGGAGTCTTTTCGCGGGACGGCCAAACACTCTATGCTGCGGAGAACGCCTTTGACGCAGGTCTCGGCAAGATCGGCATTTACGATGCACGCGGCAGCTTTGCGCGCATCGGTGAACTCGACACCTACGGGGTCGGTCCCCACGAGATTATCATGATGCCTGACGGCCGTACTCTGGCGGTCGCAAACGGTGGCATCCGCACCCATCCGGATTTTGGTCGGGCAAAGCTCAATCTCGCAGAGATGCGGTCCCAAATCGTCTTCATCAACGCACGAACCGGTGAGAGGCGGGGGGATTTCGGCGTCAACTCCGAAGATCAGCGCATGTCGCTGCGCCACATGGTTCCCGGCCGTGACGGCAGCCTTTGGATCGGCGGGCAGTACCAAGGCGATGCGCTTGCACCGGTTTCTCCGGTCCTTCGCCTTGATGGCAATGGCGACCTGCGGCCGATCGAAATGCCGGAACCCGCCGCTGCGATCCTCTCCGATTATGTCGGCGCGGTCGCGATTTCACCCGACGGGAGGTTCGCCACGTTCTCAAGCCCGAAGGGCGGCGGCTACGTCACGATCGACGTGGCAACCCGAATGCCAGTTGCACAGCTGACGCAGCCACGCACAAGCGGCATTGCGGCAGGCTCGGCCGGTGTAATAGCATCCAGCGAGCACGGCCGCATCGGCCTGAACGACCATCCATTGCATTGGGACAATCACATCACCGCAATCGGTTGAAGCTATCGTCCGGCGCGGCGCTATGCCTTCTCCTGATCGAGCTGTGCCGTGACTTCGATCTCGATGAGCATTTCGGGCCGTATCAGATCGCAGACGATCATGGTCGCCGCTGGGTCGATGCCGCCAAGATATTCGGCGAGCACCGGCGCGACCGTTTCGAAATACTCCGGCTTGGTCACGTAGTAGCGGGCCTGAACGATATCGCTCATGCTTGCATCCAGCGCTGCCAGCGATGCAGCGATGGTGGTCAGGCAGTTGCGCGCCTGATCCGCCACATCGGCCGGCATTTCCATGGCGGCGTAGTCATAACCGGTAGTGCCCGACACATATACGAACTGTCCTTTGCGGACTGCGCGTGAATATGCCGCCGCCTGCTCGAACGGTGATCCTGTCCGGTGCTTGCGGTGCTCGGCCTTCCCGTTTTCAGGAGCCCGGGTTTCAGGCATGAGCCCAATCCATGTAGAGCTGACGGGTGTTGCGCGCCACCGGCCCGGCCTGAAGCGCACGGTCCTCGATCCTGATCACCGGCACGACCTTCGAATGATTGCCGGTCGAGAAGATCTCGTCGGCATCCATGAAATCGGCAACGGAAAGGCTCTTCTCGATGACCTCGGTACCGGACTCACGCAGCAGCTTGATGGCGCGCGAGCGGGTGATGCCGGACAGGAAGGTGCCGTTCGGAGCGGGTGTGAACACCACCCCGTCCTTGACCATAAAAATGTTGGACGTTCCCGTCTCGGCAACGTTGCCGAGCATGTCGAGCACCAGTGCGTTGTCAAAGCCGCGCGACTTGGCTTCCATCACCGCGCGGCCATTGTTCGGATAGAGGCAACCCGCCTTGGCGTTTGTCGGAGCGCACTCGTAGGTCGGCCTGCGGAAAGGAGAAACGGTGATGGAGAAACCGGACGGCGCGATCATCGGGCTTTCGAACAGGCACAGGCAGAAGCGCGTCGACTCCGGATCGGCCGGAACAGACATGTAGCCGCCATGCTCTGCCCAATACATCGGCTTGATGTAGACGGCCGTTTTGCCGTCGAATTTCTTCAGTCCCTCGTGAGCCAGTGCCTCAATGGCTTCCGCCTCCATCGTTGCGCGCATGCCAAGTGCGTACGCCGACCGGTTGACCCGCTGGCAATGAAGGTCAAGATCAGGTGCCACGCCTTCGAACCATCTTGCGCCGTCGAACACGCTGGACCCCAGCCACATGGCGTGACTGACCGGTCCGATCAGCGGCGGATTGCCTTCCAGCCATTCGCCATCGACAAAGGTCCATGTCTTGGTGCGGGCTTGAGTGTTGACGGCCATCGAAGTCTCCTGGTGGTATTGCTGCCTTGACCTGACAATCGGCTGCCCGGACGCGTGTCGTCAAGCCATCCGGGACCGGGTGTCCACCGCGCAAATCGCAATCGCACGATCCTTTCGTGGATCGATCGTTGGCAGCAACAAACCGGCTGTCCCGGGTGCCTTGAGCCGGGTTCAGGAAAACCGGGGCGCTTGTGTGCGTTGCACGCTTGACTGTTGCGCTGCAACAAGGGCATCGTGCTGCGCAAAAGAGGAATATAGCAATGTCACACGCGGCTTACGTATTCGACGCATATGGAACCCTGTTCGATGTTCATGCAGCCGTACGCCGTCATGCCGATGCGGTCGGGCCCGATGGGCAGCAACTCTCCGACATCTGGCGCGCCAAGCAGCTCGAGTATTCCTGGACCCGGGCGCTGATGGGCCAATGGCGGGACTTCTGGGCGTTGACCGAGGACGCACTGGATCATGCCTTCGAGCGGGTTCCGAGTGCCGACAAGAGCCTCCGGCCGCAACTTCTCGAAGCCTATTTCAAGCTCGATTGTTATCCGGAAGTTCCGGCAGTGCTGAAGCGGCTCAAGGCCGGTGGAGCAAAAGTCGCCATCCTGTCCAACGGGTCGACGGAGATGCTTTCATCCGCTGTCGGTAACGCCGCGCTGGGCGCCGTAATCGATGATGTTTTCTCGGTCGATTCGCTCGAGACCTTCAAGACCGCGCCATCGGTCTATGAAATGGTGACGACCGCCTATCGTTTGTATCCGGATGCAGTGTCGTTTCAGTCCTCCAATCGCTGGGATATTGCCGGCGCGACCAGCTTCGGTTTCCGCACCATCTGGATCAATCGCGCAAGGATGCCGGACGAGTACCTCGATCTGCCGCCATCCCTCATTCTTCCCGACCTGAACGGTGTTGGTTAGGCGGAGTCGCCGGTCGCTCACGCAGATGTCATTGCAAACCGGGTGCTTGTGGCAAGTTAGCCACAAGCTGGGCGTGGCACGGTCACAATCGGAACTCAAATGTGCCTCTGCGCGTTAGCAGCTGTCGGGCAGATTTGCAGCCCGTCTGTCTGCACGTGCTTTCCGATACTGCGACCCGAGGACTCTCCGAAAAATGAACGGAACCAACAAGAACGATAACAACATCATGTCCAGCCCCGCCGAAACGGCAGGTGTTGGGCGGGAATACACCCGCAGGGGCCTCCTTGGCCTTGGCATTGGCGCTGCTGCGGGGCTCGCGGGTTGCGCCGGCCCGCAGACCACGGAGCGTTTTGTAGAGGAGACTACCCCGGTCTATCGTACGCCGGTAAATGGACGCAGGGGCCTGGGCCGGAGGACGCCTTACTACGACGCGATGTACGGGCCCAAGCTCGACGAGCAATTTCCGCTGCCGGCCATTCCCTATTGGGAGATGGATCCAAGGTATTTGCGTCAGGAGGTGGCAGATCCGACCGGTGAACGCCCCGGAACGCTGGTTGTCGACACGTCGGAACGCTTTTTGTACCTCGTTCGAGAGAATGGCCGTGCAATGCGCTATGGCGTGGGTATCGGCCGCGCAGGTTTTTCCTGGTCTGGACGCGCCGTTGTCCAGTGGAAGCAGGCATGGCCAAAATGGACCCCTCCGAAGGACATGATCAAGCGTCAGCCGGAACTGGAGAAATGGTCGGCCGAGAACGGCGGCATGCCGCCGGGACTGGACAACCCGCTCGGCGCGCGGGCGCTCTACATCTTCCAGGATGGGGTCGACACGCTCTACCGTGTGCATGGCAGCCCTGAATACCGCTCGATCGGCAAGGCAGTCTCTTCGGGATGTGTCCGCCTGATCAACCAGGATGTCTGCGATCTCTATGGCAGGGTTCCGACCCGCACGCCGATTCTGGTGACGTAGCCAGGGCTTCAGTCCGCACCTGCTTGAGCGTTGCGCAGCCCGCATGCTATCTGACGGGAAAACCATGGCGCCGTTCGCACAACCAACCGTTTGCGAGGTACCGTGGGGGTCTTGTTGGACGGCATGCGTCAAGCATGCCGCGACCACTTGGCGGGGGCAAGCATGATCAGGTTTCCATGTCTTCCATTTGCTCGCTGCTTGGCACTGGTGGCAGTGCCGTCGCTGCTTTTGCCCGTGCTGGGCTGCGTTCCGGAAGATCATGGATGGGCTTCGGTCTACCGGCCGGCTCAGGAAAACAAGATCAAGGTCGTCATGCCCGCCGGCGCGCCGTCGATTTCGCAGCAGTTTCTGTTCAGCACCAATGGCCCTAAACACTTGGGCATAGATGTCATCGGCAGGGTGGGCGATCCGGTGATCGCGGTAGCCGGCGGCAGGGTGACGGGGTCTTTCTCCGAGCCGGCCTATGGCAATCGCGTCGAGATCACCCACGGACCGGACGCCGAGGGCAGGCTCTCGCGAACGGTCTACAAACATCTCGACGAGCGGCTCGTGAGCAAGGGCGATATAGTCGCCCGCGGACAGCAGGTGGGCACATTGGGGACCACCGGCATGCTCGGTGGCGGGATTCCCCATCTCCATTTCGAACTCTACAGGCAATCCGGCGCCGAGGGTCTGGTCTCCACCGATCCGCACCGCCTCTGGGTCGATGGCGTCGGCCGCGTAACCTGTTTCGATCCCGCCGCTTCTTATGACGAAACCCGGTTCCGGATGACCTATCCGGCTCCGTGCCTCGGTCAGCCGGCAGCCGCAGTAACTGCGGCTGCGACAGGCCTAGAAGCCCTTCTTCAGGGACCCCAGGATACCGCGGACCAGCGCGCGGCCGAGTGATGTCGCGGCCGATCTCGCAACCGATTTGATCACGGCTTCGGTCACAGTCTGCCGCTGGTAGCCGGGGCGGGACCGGCTCGATCTGCGCCGTTTGGGCGAAGTGCGGCGGCCCCGGTCATCATCGTCGTCGTCATCTTCGTCACCATAGCCGGGCAGGGTCCAGCGCCGGCTTTCCGGCGGTTCCCGGTCGCGTTCCTCTTCGCGGCGGCGTTCTTCCTCTTCCGCCTTCGCTGCCTCCTCGGCACGGCGCGCAAGCATTTCGAAAGCGCTGTCCCGGTCAAGATCCTCGTCGTACTGGCCCGCCACCGGGCTCACGCCAACGACCTTGGCTCGCTCGGACTCGGTGATCGGGCCGAGACGCGACGAAGGCGGCCGGATCAGCGTCCGCTCGACCATGGACGGAACGCCCTTTTTGCCCAATGTCGAGACAAGGGCTTCCCCGACGCCCAACTGGGTGATCGTCTCATAGCAATCGAAGGCCGGATTGGGCCGGAATGTTTCGGCGGCCACTTTGACGGCCTTTTGCTCCCGCGGCGTGTAGGCGCGCAGCGCATGCTGCACACGGTTTCCGAGCTGGGAAAGAACGGTATCGGGAACATCGAGCGGGTTCTGGGTGACGAAGAAGACACCCACGCCCTTGGAGCGGATGAGCCGGACCACCTGTTCGACCCGGTCAACCAGGATCTTCGGCGCCTCGTCGAACAGCAGGTGGGCTTCGTCGAAGAAGAACACCAGCCTTGGCCGGTCCGGATCGCCCACTTCGGGCAGTTCCTCGAACAGTTCCGACAACAGCCAGAGCAGGAACGTCGCATAGAGCCGCGGATTCATCATCAGCTTGTCGGCCGCCAGGACAGAAATCGCGCCGCGCCCGTCATTGGTGGTGCGCATGATGTCGTTGATCCGCAGCGCGGGCTCGCCGAAGAAATTCTCCGCGCCCTGCTGTTCGAGAACCAGAAGTCCGCGCTGGATGGTGGCAAGCGACTGCTTGGTTATGTTGCCGTACATGGCCGACAGTTTCTCGGTCTCCCCGGCCATGTAGGACAGCAGCGCCCGCAGATCCTTGAGATCGAGAAGCGGCAATCCGTTCTCGTCGGCAAGCTTGAACGCGATGTTGAGAACGCCTTCCTGGGCGTCGGACATGTCCATCAGCCGCGCCAGCAGCAACGGCCCCATTTCCGAGATCGTGGTGCGCACCCGGTGCCCCTTCTCACCGAAGAGATCCCAGAAGATGACGGGGAACTCCTGGTAGTCATAGGGGTCGAGACCGATGGTTTCCGCGCGTTTCTCCAGGAAATCCTTGCTCTCTCCGATGGCCGCGATGCCCGAGAGATCGCCTTTCACGTCGGCGCAGAAGACCGGAACTCCGGCATTGGAGAAACTCTCGGCGAGAATCTGCAAGGTTACCGTCTTACCTGTGCCGGTGGCGCCGGTAATCAGCCCGTGCCGGTTGGCGTATTTCAGATCGAGGTATTCGCCCTTGTTGATGCTGTCGTCTGGATTGCGGCTGGTGCCGATGTAGAGTTTGCCGTCTTCGAGCATGAGATCCCCGTCGATGCGCCGGTCCTGGCGGTTTTTGTTCGCGTGCGACAGGCGCAGGCATTCCGTTTTCTTATAGGCAAGCCGGGGCGCGGGAACAATGCCGATAAGACGTCCGTCGCAGCTCGGTCAATGCCGCCGTAGGCGTCTACGATCTGATGATCTGTCTGATCACGTCGGCAACACGGGATTGCGCGTCGAAATCCATGTCGTGGTAGCTCGGAAGGTTGATGGCGCGACCGGCGATGTCGCGGGCGGCGGTGTTCTCGGGACAGGGGGAGAACATCGGCAATTCGGACAGTGGCCAGAAGAACACCCGTGCATCGATGTTTGCGGCGTCGAAGCCTTCGATCAGTTTCTCGCGGGTGACGCCGGTATCCTTGTCGAAAACCACGGTCGGCATCCAGTAGCCGTTGATCGAGGGTTTCGGCTCCGCGTTGAGACTTATGCCGTTGATGCCTTCCAGGAGCTCCCGGTAGCGCTGCATGATCGTCCGTTTGCCTTCGATCAATTCCCCGATCCGTTCCACCTGGGCGCAGCCGATCGCCGCCGATACGTTGGCCATCTTGAACTTGTAACCGGTAATGGTGGGAAAAAACTGTCGCGGTTCCTTCGGGTCCCGCCCGTGGTTCGACAACGTCGTCACCCGTTCGAAAAGCTCGGTGTCGTTGGTGACGAACATACCGCCTTCACCGGTGGTCACCGTCTTGGTGCCATGGAAGGAAAATGTTCCGAAGGCGCCCATCGATCCGGCCCGCTTTTCGCCCCAAAGCGATCCGATCGCTTCGGCCGCGTCCTCGATCACAGGGACGCCGTGTCGGGTCCCGATGTCGAGCAGGCGATCCATGTCGCACATCGAGCCATAGAGATGGACCGCGATGACGGCCTTGGTCCGCGGCGTGATCGCGGCTTCCACCAGATCCGGGTCGAGGCACCAGGTGTCCTCGAGAATGTCCACGAAAACTGGTGTTGCACCCAGGTGGACCACAGGGGCGACGGAAGCGATCCAGTTTGTATCCGCCATGATCACCTCGTCGCCGGGACCGATGCCAAGGGCTGCGAGACCGAGATGCATCGCCCCCGTGCAGCTTGACGTCGCAATTGCGTGCCTGGTGCCGATATGGGCTGCGAAATCACGCTCGAGCCGGTGAATGTAGTCGTAGCAGTGTGCGCCCCAGCCATTGCGAGCGGCATCGGTGGCGTAAGCCACCTCCAGCTCGGTGATTGAGGGCTTCGTATAGGCGATGCGATCGGCCATCGGCGCTTTCCTTCCTGAAACATTCCTGCATTAGCGCCGCGATCCTGTGCGGAGATTGCGCTTCCTACCCAAAAAGCCGTTGGCGATGAAGGCCGAGTCTGGCATGTAACCGTGAACCAGAAAACAGGGGACCAACATGCGCACAGTCTTTGTCAACGGAGAATACGTCCCCGAGAACGAGGCGAAGGTCTCGGTCTTCGACCGGGCATTTCTGTTCGGCGACGGGATCTACGAGGTGGCTTCCGTGCTCGGCGGCAAATTGATCGATTTCCCGGCGCATGTCGCCCGGTTGCACCGTTCGGCCAACGAACTCGGCATGCGCGTCGATGTCACCGATGACGAGATTCTTGCCATCCACCGGGAACTGATCAGCCGCAACGGTGTCGAGGAAGGCGTCGTCTACATGCAGATGACGCGCGGTGCGATCGACCGGGATTTCGTGTTCGATACCGACAAGTTGAAACCGACGCTGGTGCTTTTCACCCAGAGCCGGCCGCTGATCGAAACGGCGGTTTCAAAAAACGGCATGAAGATCGTTTCTATTCCCGATTTGCGTTGGGGACGTTGTGACATCAAGACCGTACAGCTTCTCTATCCGTCGCTCGGCAAGATGGAAGCCAAGTCCCGCGGGGCCGACGATGCCTGGATGGTTCGCGATGGCGTCGTGACCGAGGGCACCTCGAACAACGCGTTTATTGTGACCAAATCCGGCGCCATCGTTACCCGTCCGCTCTCGAACGAGATCCTTCCGGGGATCACCCGCGCCGCACTGATGGCCTACTCGGCGGAAAGCGGAACGCCGGTCGAAGAAAGGGCCTTCAGCATCGAAGAGGCGCGCGACGCTGCGGAAGCTTTCATCACTTCCGCGTCCGTCTTTGTCGGTCCGGTGGTATCGATAGACGGGGTTGAACTCTCGGGCGGCAAGCCCGGTCCGGTGACCCTTGGGTTGCGCAAGACCTATATCGAGGAAAGCCTCAAGCGCGCGCTCTGACACGCTTGAGGCGGATAACCGGCGGGTTGGCCGTTCAGACCGATTTGATGGCGCCGCCGTCGCAACGGATCATGGAACCGTTGATGTAACTCGCTTTCGCGCTGACCAGAAATGCCGCCGTTGCCCCGAACTCCTCGACCGCGCCGTAGCGCCCGGCGGGAATTTGCGCCCTGGCGGCCTCCGCGACATCCTCAAGGCTCTTGCCCGAGCGCTCGGCGTTGGCTGCATCAAGTTCCTTGAGCCGTTCTGTCCCGATCCGTCCGGGCAGCAGCATGTTGAATGTCACGCCATCGGCGGCAACCTCGTTCGCCATCGATTTGGACCAGCCGACCAGTGCCGCACGCAACGCATTGGACAGCCCCAGATTCGGAATGGGCTGGATGACGCCGGAGGACGCAACGGTCAGCACACGTCCCCAGTTTCGCGACCGCATGCCGGGCAGCAGTCTGTTGGTGAGATCCATCACGCTCAACACCATGATTTCAAACTGGCGGTGAACCACGTCGAGATCCGCGCCGCTCATCGGTCCGGGAGGAGGGCCGCCGGTGTTGTTGACGAGAATGTCGATGTCTCCGAACTCTGCTTTGACGGCCTCTTCGAGCAGAGCCGGTGTCGCCCTCTCGGTCAGGTCCGAAACGGTGAAATGAGCCTTGCCGGCTCCGCGAGCGTTGATTGCCGCCGCCGCTGCTTCCAGTTTGTCAGCGCTCCGCCCGGTGATCATCACGTCGCAGCCTTCGGCGGCAATCGCTTCTGCGATCCCCAGCCCCAGTCCGCGCGACGATGCCAGCACCAATGCCCGCTTGCCGGTCAATCCTAGATCCATGGTCTCTTTCCCTCACTCCGGTTTGCCTGTTAAAGGCTTGTCGGTCATCAGTTGCCGTGCGTGGACCGGAAGGTCAACCCGCCAGGCCGGATTGCGGGACTGTGAAAAGGAGATCGAGCGTGGACGAAATCACAATCCCCAAACCCGATGACTGGCATCTGCATCTGCGTGACGGCGCGATGCTGGAAGGCGTCCTTCCTTTTACCGCCCGGCATTTTGCGCGCGCGATCATCATGCCGAACCTGGTGCCGCCGGTGGTGACAACGGGCGATGCGCGCGCTTACCGCGACAGGATCATTGCGGCGTTGCCGGCAGGTCTCAATTTCACCCCGCTGATGACGCTCTACCTGACCGAAACCACCGAGCCCGCTGATGTGGAAGAGGCCCATACCACTGGCCTCGCGACCGCGGTCAAGCTCTATCCGGCGGGGGCAACCACCAATTCCCACTCCGGCGTTCGCGATCTCGACAAGGTCACGCCGGTGCTGGAACGCATGGCCGAAATCGGCATGCCGCTGTGCATCCACGGAGAAGTCACGAACGCGGATGTGGACATCTTCGACCGGGAAGCCGTGTTCATCGAGACCGTGCTTGATCCACTGCGCCGTCGTCTGCCGGAACTAAGGATCACGCTTGAACACATCACCACCTCCGATGGTGTGGATTATGTGACCGCCGCCGATACGAACCTCGCTGCGACCATCACGACGCACCACCTCATGATCAACCGAAACGCGATCCTCGCCGGAGGCATCAAGCCGCATTATTATTGCCTGCCGGTCGCCAAGCGCGAGACCCACCGTCTGGCCTTGCGAAAGGCTGCCACCTCCGGGGATCCGCGGTTCTTTTTGGGAACGGATTCGGCGCCGCACGTGGATCCGCTCAAGGAATGCGCCTGCGGCTGCGCCGGCATCTTCACCGCCATCAACACGCTGTCCTGCCTGGCCCACGTCTTCGAGGAAGAAGCGGCTCTTGAAAATCTCGAAGCCTTTGCGAGCCGCAATGGTCCGGCGTGGTATGGCCTGCCGGTCAATACCGAGACCGTGACGCTCCGGAAGCGGCCTTCCGCTGTCGAATGGCCTGAAAGGATCGAGACCGGAGACGGTCCCGTGACGGTGTTCGATCCGATGGTCCCCGTCCACTGGGAAGTTGCCTGACAGCCTTCCAACACTGTCATGAAGCTGGTATTCGCTCAGATGCGGTCGGCCCGGTTCGCGGGTCTTACGGCATCTGCGGGGGTAATCTGAATGTTTTCCAACACCTTTCCCGAAAAGGCTTTCGTCGCCGAGACGGTTGCGAAGATGCTTCTTGAGATCAAGGCCGTCCATTTCAACGCGTCCGACCCCTACAAGCTCGCCTCGGGCATGAGGAGTCCGGTCTATATCGATTGCCGCAAGCTGATTTCCTACCCGAGGGTTCGCTCCGCGGTGATGGATTTTGCCGCAGGCTCCATTCTTTCCGAAGCCGGCTTCGAGCAGTTCGATTGCGTGGCCGGCGGCGAAACAGCAGGGATTCCCTTCGCCGCCTTCCTTGCCGAGCGGCTCGGCCTGCCGATGGTCTATGTGCGCAAGCAGCCCAAGGGACACGGCCGCAACGCACAGATCGAGGGGGAACTGCACGAAGGATCGCGTGTGCTCGTGATCGAGGATCTGACTACGGCCGGCGGTTCCATGTTCAAGTTCATCGATGCAATCCGCGCTGCGGGCGGGACGGTCGACCACGGCATGGCATTGTTCTTCTACGGGATCTTTCCCGAGGCGGAGGCCCGCTTCGCCGGCGGCAATGTCGAACTGCACTACCTTGCGACCTGGCGTGATGTTCTTGCCGCTGCCACACGCCAGAAAGCATTCGATCCCGAAACCCTTGCCTCCGTGGCCTCCTTTCTGGACGCACCGCTCGCGTGGTCCGGTGCCCATGGCGGTGTTTCCGAACTGCCGACGGCCGGTTGAACAGCCAGACTGGGACGGGGAGAGTTTCCATGATCATCTGTTGCGGCGAAGCCCTCATCGACATGCTTCCGCGCACCTCGACCGACGGTGAGGATGCCTTTGCTCCCTATGCCGGCGGGGCCGTTTTCAACACCGCGATCGCCCTCGGACGGCTTGGACTTGAAACCGGCTTTTTCACCGGCCTGTCCACAGACATGTTTGGCGACATCCTGCGTGCCGCGCTGGATGAGAGCGGCGTCGACCACAGCAATTGCGCCCGGCTTGACCGGCCCACGACGCTTGCCTTCGTCAAGCTCACCGACGGTCATGCGAGCTACGCGTTCTTTGACGAGAACACCGCAGGCCGGATGATCACCGAAGCAGATCTTCCTGAGCTTGGCAGTGATGTCGAAGCATTGCACTTCGGCGCTATCAGTCTGATTTCCGAACCGTGCGGATCAACCTATGAGAGCCTGATGCGCCGGGAGGCCGCAAACAAGGTTATTTCGCTCGATCCCAATATCCGGCCGGGTTTCATCACCGATCCTGCCTCGCACCGGGCGCGGATAGACCGGATGATCGCCATGAGCGATATCGTCAAGATGTCGGACGAGGATCTGGAGTGGTTCGGGCAACCCGACATGGAGACAGCGGCGCGGGCATGGCTGGACAAAGGCCCCGGTCTGGTCGTCTTCACCCGAGGCCCAAAGGGCGCCATCGCCTTCAGCCGGAACGATATCGTGGAGGTTGAGGGCGTTAGCGTGACTGTGGCCGACACGGTCGGGGCAGGCGATACCTTCAATGCCGGTCTGCTTGCCTCGCTCAGGCGCGACCGGGTTCTCGACAAGTCGGCGATCAGGGCGCTTTCCGCAGATGCCATCGGCAACGCCCTGCGTCTGGGCGCGAAGGCGGCAGCCGTCACGGTCTCGCGACCGGGCGCAAACCCTCCCTGGTCCCACGAAATCGGGCTCTAGAAAACCACTCAGGACTGCATGTTCTGAATGACCTTGGCCAGCGCCAGTGTCGAGGCGTCATGGCCCTCGCCATCGCTTTCGCCCTGGACCACGGGCAACAGGGCGGTGGCCAGTTCCTTGCCCAGTTCCACACCCCACTGGTCAAAGGCGTTGATCCCGAAGATCTGCGCCTCCACGAACACGCGATGCTCGTAAAGTGCGATCAGGCGACCGAGCGCAAATGGCGAGAGCTTGTCGTAGACGATCGTGATCGAAGGCCGGTTGCCGGGGAACGTCTTGTGCGGGGCCAGCCGGTCCGCTTCGGCTTCGGATGTGCCACCGGCGATCAGCTGCGCCCGCGCTTCTTCCGTGGTGCGACCGCGCATCAGGGCTTCTGACTGGGCAAGGCAATTCGCGATCAGCAATTGGTGCTGGTGCTTGAGGGCCTTCTCATGCCCGTTTGCCGCGATCATGAATTCTACCGGGATCACATCCGTCCCCTGGTGCAGCAGCTGGAAAAAGGCGTGCTGTCCGTTGGTGCCGGGCTCGCCCCAGACAATCGGACCCGAGGCCGTCTCAAGCGGCTTGCCGTCGGTGCCGACGGATTTGCCGTTCGATTCCATGTCGAGCTGCTGCAGGTAGGCCGGAAACCTCGAAAGCCGCTGATCGTAGGGAATGACAGCCCGGCTGGGGTATCCGCAAACCAGCCGGTGATAGGCGCCCAAAAGCCCGAGCAGCATCGGAAGATTCTGGTCAACGGGCGCATCCTGGAAATGCCGGTCTATTTTTCGGGCCCCGGCGAGAAATTCGGAGAAAGCCTTGCGCCCGATGGCGATCATCAGCGGCAGACCGATAGCCGACCAGAGCGAATAGCGGCCGCCCACCCAGTCCCAGAAACCGAAGACGCGGGTCTCGTCGAGCCCGAAAGCAGAGACCTTGTCGAGTGCGGTCGATACGGCCGCAAAGTGCTTCGCCACCGCATTCTCTCCAAGCTGCGAAACGATGAACTCGCGCGCCGTCTTCGCATTGGTCATGGTTTCGATGGTGGTAAAGGTCTTAGAGGCCACGATGATCAGCGTGGTTTCCGGATCGAGACCGGAAAGCGTGTCGGCGATATGTGCGCCATCGACGTTGGAAACGAAGTGCAGACGCGGCCCGTCGTGGTAGGGGGCGAGCGCCAGCGTCGCCATCACGGGGCCGAGATCCGATCCCCCGATCCCGATATTGACCACGTCGGTAAAGGCCTTGCCGGTCGCCCCCGAAAGACTTCCGTCGCGCAAACCGTCTGAAAAGGCGCCCATGGCATCAAGCACCGCGTGGACACCGGGAACCACATTTTCCCCGTCAACGCGGATGTCGGCGTCCTGGTCAGCACGCAGCGCCGTATGCAACACCGCCCTGCCTTCGGTCGTGTTGATCGCCTCGCCGGCGAACATCCCGTCGCGGGCCGCTTCGATGTCGGCGGCTGCGGCGAGTTGCTTGAGCAGCTCGACTGTGTCGTCATCAATCGCGCATTTGGAGTAATCCATCCGCAGATCGTCGAGGCGAACCGAAAAGCGCAGCGCGCGTTCGGGGTCGGAGGCAAAGGCCTTCCGCATATCTTTCGGAGCGGCGTCTGTTTTGTGGGTTTCGAGCTTCGAAAGGACGGTTCGGATTGACGGGTTCAATGGCGGGGCCTCCTTTTGAGAGCAAACCTATGCGGCGGGGCCCGCGGAAAATCAAGTTTCCGCGGGCCCCGAGTGTTCATTTCATCATTGCCGGTAGCGGATGCGTTAGTCACGCAGCTCGCGACGGAGGATCTTGCCGACATTGGTCTTGGGAAGCTCGTCCTTGAAGACGATGACTTTCGGGCGCTTGTAATTGGTCAGGCCCTTTGCGCAATGCGCCTTGATGTCGGCCTCGCTCAGCGAAGGATCCTTCCGGACGACGAAGAGCTTGACGGCTTCGCCCGAATTCTCGTCAGGCATTGCCACGGCGGCAGCTTCCGCAATCCCCGGATGCTCGACGGCGACTTCCTCGACTTCATTGGGATAAACGTTGAAGCCGGAAACGAGGATCATGTCCTTCTTGCGGTCGACGATCTTGGTGTACCCTTTCTCGTCCATGAAGCCCATGTCGCCGGAACGGAAATAACCGTCCTCGGTCATTACATTTGCAGTCTCTTCGGGCCGGTTCCAGTAACCGTCCATGACCTGCGGACCCTTGATGCAGATTTCGCCGACCTCGCCGATCGGCATCGAGGTGCCATCCTCGTCGCGGATGTCGATGTAGGTCGAGGGCAGGGGCAGGCCGATTGTGCCGGAAAAACCATCGGCATCGAAGCGGTTTGCCGTCGCGACCGGCGATGTTTCCGAAAGTCCGTAGCCCTCGGAGATCACGCAGCCGGTCAATTCCCGCCAGCGCTCGGCAACAGGCCGCTGCACGGCCATGCCGCCGCCAAGCGTCAGAAGCAGGGGCTTGAAATTGAGCTTGCGAAAATCCTCGTTGTTGAGAAGCGCATTGAACAGCGTGTTGAGGCCCGGAAAGACATGGAATTCATACTTACCGAGCTCTTTGACAAACCCCGGAATGTCCCGCGGATTCGGGATGAGGATGTTGTGCGCACCCTGCGACATGCCCATCAGCGCGTTCACTGTCAGCGCGAAGATGTGATAGAGCGGCAGGGCGCAGATATAAACCAGGATGTCGGGCTTTTGCTTCTTGATGAAGGCCGCGGGCAGCCAGAGATCGTTCTGCGCGGCGTTTGCCAGAACATTGGAATTGAGCAGCGTCGCCCCTTTCGACACTCCGGTCGTTCCACCCGTGTATTGCAGGAAGGCCACGTCCGAGGCGCTGACGTCGACCGGCTTGAGCGTTTTGCCTTCGCCCGCGGCAAGAGCTGCCTTGAAACTGACGTGACCGGGCAGGGACCAGGCCGGGACCATCTTCTTGACCTTGCGGACGACGAAGTTGACCAGATGGCCTTTCAGTCCAAGCAGGTCGCCCATGGTCGCAACGCACACGTGCTTGACGCCGGTGTTCTTGACAACCTGCTCGAGCGTGAGCGCGAAGTTTTCCAGGATGATGATCGCCTTGGCGCCCGAATCCTTGAGCTGGTGCTCGAGTTCGCGCGGCGTGTAGAGAGGATTGACATTGACCACAGTGTAGCCGGCGCGCAGCACTGCCGCCATGGCCACGGGCATCTGCAGGATGTTCGGCATCATCAGCGCGACCCGGTCGCCCTTTTCGAGGCCGAGAGACTGCAACCATGCGCCGATCCTGGTCGAATATCCTTCCAGGTCGCTGTAGCTGATGGTCTTGCCCATACAGGTGAAGGCCGGCCTGTCCGAAAAACGCTTGAACGAATCCTCGATGAGTGCCGCAATGGACTTGTGCGCCAGCGGTGCGATATCCGACGGCGTGTTTGGCGGGTAGGACGAGAGCCAGATGCGGTCTGCGGCAGCGGAATTAGTCATTGTGATTTCTCCCTCATTCCCGGACGAGTGCGTCGGATCGTGCCGCCGCCGGGCTCCTCTATCCCGATCCGGTTTGGTCCAGATTTAAGGTCATGACAGTTCTGTTGCAATCCTTCCCTTGACGTAAACGTCACTTTTTGACGGAAAATCGGTTCGCTGCCGCACCGGAGCAGGTCTTCCTGAGCGGTCCACCGTCATGGCACCGTCTCACATTTGCGGAGATAGCGTGCGTTTCGCCGTCCGCGGGCAATCGCCGACAAGCTGTGCCAGCCGAAAACCCGGGCAGGAAAACCCGTCAGGATTCATTTACGCACGGGTAGCCGACCCTCCGGAGCGCTCAATTGGGAAAGGGATCATGCCCCCTGCCGACGATCTTGTCATCGATGTCACCGATGACGGCCTCGTCTTTTCCCGTGTACGGCAGGCCGGAAAGGATGGTTCGAATAACGTTGATCCGCGCTCTGCGCTTGTCGTTTGCGCGGACCACTGTCCACGGCGCGTGGTCCGAGTGCGTCGTCCTGAGCATCAGGTCGCGTTTTTCGGTGTAGTCGTCCCACTTGTTGAGGCTGGCGATGTCCATCGGCGACAGCTTCCAGTGCTTGAGCCGCGAATGCCTGCGGTCGTGAAAGCGCTTGAGTTGCATCTCGCGGCCGATATTGAGCCAGAATTTGAACAGGTGGATTCCCGCCTTGACCGGCATGCGTTCAAAATGCGGCGTTTCCTCGAGAAAGTGCTGATGCTGGTCAGGCGTGCAAAAGCCCATCACCGGTTCGACGCCGGCACGATTGTACCAGGAGCGGTCGAACAGGACGAATTCACCCGATGTCGGGAAATGGTCGACATAGCGCTGGTAATACCATTGCCCGCGCTCCGTTTCAGTGGGTTTCGGGAGCGCCACGATCCGGGCCGAACGCGGGTTCATATAGGCCCGGGTGGCGCCGATCGATCCACCCTTGCCGGCGGCGTCACGGCCTTCGAAGACCGCCATCACCCGGGTCCCGGTTTCTCCGAGCCAGGATTGCACCTTGACCAGTTCGACCTGAAGCTCTTCCAGCGTTTTCTCGTAGTGCTTGCGCTTGAGTTTCTTGTCGTAGGGATAGTTGTCCGACCCGAACGCGCCGTCCTCCACCCAGTCCGGCAACTTCGGATCGTCGATGTCAAACGTCCGGAGTTTCCCGTCTACTTCGATCTCAACAGCCCGGTCGGGTGTGTCGGTTTCAGCCATGTCTTTCTCCGGATAGCGGTTTCGCCCGACGACCGCCTGCCTGGGATTCAGGAAGGATGGGTCATGTCCTCTGGACGGACAATACGGTCGTAATCCTCTGCTGTCACGAGACCTGTCCGGAGTGCTTCCTCGCGCAGCGTCGTGTTGTTGGTGTGGGCCTTTTTCGCGATGGCCGCCGCGTTGTCGTAGCCGATGGTCGGAGCCAGTGCCGTCACCAGCATCAAAGAACGCTCAAGCGCGGCCTTGATGTTGTCCTCCCGCGCTTCAATGCCCGCAACGCAATTGTCGGTGAACGAAACCGAGGCGTCCGCCAGCAGCTTCACTGATTGCAGAAAATTGTAGGCCATCACCGGATTGTAGACGTTCAGCTCAAAATGGCCCTGGCTGCCGGCGAAGCTCAACGCCGCATTGTTGCCGAAGACTTGAACGCAAACCTGCGTCATGGCCTCGCACTGTGTCGGATTGACCTTGCCGGGCATAATCGACGATCCTGGCTCGTTTTCGGGAAGCGCCAATTCGCCAAGTCCCGACCGGGGCCCCGATCCGAGAAACCGGATGTCATTGGCGATCTTGAACAGCGCCGCTGCCGCCGCATTGATCGCGCCATGGGCGAAAACCATCGCGTCATGGGCCGCAAGTGCCTCGAACTTGTTGGGTGCCGACACGAAGGGCAATCCGGTGATGTCGGCAATCCGCTCTGCCACCTTATCGGCAAAACCTTCCGGCGCATTCAGTCCCGTTCCGACCGCTGTGCCACCCTGGGCGAGTTCGTAGAGACCGGGCAGTGTCGATTCGATCCGCCTGATTGCAGAGGCGACCTGTGCTGCGTAGCCGCCGAACTCCTGCCCCAGCGTCAGCGGGGTTGCGTCCTGGGTATGGGTTCGGCCGATCTTGACGATCCCGGCAAAGGCTTCGGCTTTTTCCGCAAGCCCCGCATGAAGGCGCTTCAGGGAGGGCAGAAGATGAGAGACGATCTGTTCTGCGCAGGCAATGTGCATGGCCGTCGGATAGGTGTCATTGGAAGACTGGCTCATGTTGACATGATCGTTGGGGTGGACCGGTTTCTTGGATCCCATCTCGCCGCCCAGCATCTCGATGGCGCGATTGGAAACAACCTCGTTGGCGTTCATGTTCGACTGCGTGCCTGATCCGGTCTGCCAGACAACCAGCGGAAAATGCGCGTCGAGCTTGCCGTCGATCACCTCCTGGGCTGCCGCAACGATCGCGGCGCCGACCTCCGGATCAAGCCGGTCCAGATCCATATTGGCCTCTGCAGCGGCGCGTTTGACGATCCCCAGCGCCCGCACGATCGAAAGCGGTTGGGTTTCCCAGCCGATCTTGAAGTTTCCGAGCGAGCGCTGTGCCTGCGCGCCCCAGTACTTGTCCGCTGCTACCTCGATCTCGCCGAAGCTGTCGGTTTCGGTGCGTGTCTTGGTCATCATGAATATCCTGTTGGCCTGAACACGCACCGGGCTCCGCCGGTCCTTCGTGTTCCTTTTCTCTATCTCTCCCGAAAGGGGCCACATCGTCATTGCGATTTCAAGCAGCGCGTATAAACAAGCCGCAGATGCCCGTGTTCCAAGGGCTTTCAGAGACGGGTGAGGCAGATGGTTGACGCAATCGACGAGACTGCAGCGGACATGCCGCGGGACAGCCTGACCTCGCGCGTCTTGGCGCACCGGCGTCCTCTGATCGTGGCTGCGATGATCGCTGTTCTGTCGACGATGGCCGGGCTGGAAATTTGGCAAGCTCTTCTGGGGTATGGTGTTTTTTTCGCGGCCCTGCTGATCTGGCCGGTATCCCGGACGGCTGCACAAGCGCAATCCAAGGGTAAATCAGCGGGCTCGAGCAGGCGCGATCTGCAGATTATCGATGCTCTGGATTTTCCCACCATCCTGTTTGACGAGGACACGGTGGTGATTCGCCAGAACAGTGCTGCGGCAACCCTGGTCGGCGCCTATGCCGAGCGCGCCGCGTTGTCGGCCCGCATCCGGTCGCCCGTCATACTCGAACTGGTCGGCAGGGTCATCGGCAGCGGTCAGCCCGAGAGTGTGGAGCATGTCGAGCGTGTTCCCTCGGAGCGCTGGCATGAGGTCAGGGTGGCGCCGGTCCAGGCGCGCAGCGAAACCGGCAGCCGGATTTTTGTCCTCACCTTCAGGGATATGACCGAGGCGCGGCGCATGGACCGGATGCGGACCGATTTCGTCGCCAATGCAAGTCATGAACTTCGGACACCGCTGGCTTCACTTATGGGCTTTATTGAAACCATGCAGGGGCCCGCTCGCGATGACGAGGCGGCAAGGACACGGTTTTTCGGCATCATGCTGGACCAGGCGCAGCGTATGGCTCGCCTGATCGATGATCTTCTGTCGCTGTCCCGGCTTGAGCTCCGCGCCCACGTTGCCCCGCAGGGAGAAGTTGATCTGTGCCACACCGTCGCGCACGTGGTCGATACGCTCAGACCCATGGCCGACGAACTTGGGGTGCGAATCGAGTTGAGCGCCCCGGAGACGCCTGTACTCATCTCCGGTGACGAGGATGAGCTTATCCAGGTGTTTTCGAACCTGATCGAGAATGCCTGCAAGTACGGCCAGTCTGGCGGCAAGGTTGAAATCGCCATCTCCGAATCGGCTGGCCGCGGGGCCGAGATCAACATACGTGACTACGGGCCGGGAATCGCCAAGGAGCATGTTCCGCGCCTGACGGAACGCTTTTACCGGGTTGATGTGGAGACCAGCAGGTCCAAAAAAGGCACAGGTCTGGGCCTTGCGATCGTCAAGCACATTCTGACCCGCCACCGCGCTCGGCTGGTAATTCGCTCCAAGGTGGGCGAAGGATCGACCTTCAGTGTCAAATTTAGCCGCTTCAGCCCGGGTGCAATGTCACCCGATGCGGAATTGTATTAAAAAAATCAACAAGATAAACTGTCACAAAACAGTATTGAATCTGTCATAAAACAGAATCTCCACGGGCCTAGAAAGGGCCAGCCTCAGATGGCTGATCCACGGCCCGAGCAACGGGCCAAGACACCCTGACCCATGACGGGAGATTTTTTAATGAACGCTATCAAACTCGCAGCCGCCGCCATTCTGGCCTCCACGGCGCTCACCGGCGCCGCTGTGGCACGCGACCAGGTCCAAGTGGCCGGTTCGTCCACCGTTCTGCCTTACGCCTCGATCGTTGCCGAAGCTTTCGGCGAGAACTTCGAGTTTCCGACACCGGTTATCGAATCGGGCGGTTCGGGCGCAGGCCGCAAGAAGCTTTGCGAAGGCGTTGGTGAGAACACCATCGACATCGCCAACTCTTCTTCGCGCATCAAGCAGTCGGACATCGATCTCTGCGCCTCCAACGGCGTGACCGAGATCCAGGAAGTGCGTATCGGTTACGACGGCATCGTGTTTGCTTCGGACATCAACGGTGCGGAATTCGCATTCACACCGGCTGACTGGTACAACGCTCTCGCCGCCAAGGTTCTCCAGGACGGCGAACTGGTCGACAACCCGAACACGACCTGGGCTGACGTCAACCCGGATCTGCCTGCCCAGGACATTCTTGCGTTCATCCCGGGCACCAAGCACGGCACCCGCGAAGTGTTCGACGAGAAGGTCATCGAAGCTGGCTGTGAAGCAACCGGCGCCGACAAGGCTTTCGAAGAAGCCGGCATGGAAGATGGCTGCACCTCGCTCCGCACCGATGGCGTTTCCGTCGACATCGACGGTGACTACACCGAAACCCTGGCCCGCCTCGAAGCCAACAACAACGCAATCGGCGTCTTCGGCCTGTCGTTCTACGAGAACAACACCGACAAGCTGCAGGTTGCCACCATGGGCGGCGTCAATCCTTCGACCGAGACCATCGCATCGGGTGAGTACCCGGTCTCGCGTCCGCTCTTCTTCTACGTCAAGAACGCACACCTCGACGTGATCCCGGGTCTCCAGGAATACGTGGAGTTCTTCGTCTCCGACGAAATCGCCGGCCCGAACGGCCCGCTCGCTGCCTACGGTCTGGTTTCCGACCCGGAACTCGCCAAGACCCAGGAAATGGTCAAGAACCGCACCCCGATGGGCGCGCTGAACTGATCAGATCCGTATGACGCCAAGGGGGCGGCGCTTCCCGCGCCGCCCTTCCTCGCGAACAGGGCGACTTCGACATGACCACAGGCACCATCATCCTAATTGTGCTCGCGCTTGCCGCGGTCGGCTACTTCGCCGGGAAGCGACGCGCGCGCCAGACGGCCAAACGCGACGGCAGGAAACTTCATTCGCTTCCGAGCTACTATGGAGAGTCGGTCGCATTGTTCACGGCCGTGCCGGCGCTGTTGCTGCTTGGGGCCTGGCTTTTCCTGCAGCCGGTGTTGATTGAAAATAGCATCATCGGACAGATCCCCGACTCCGCAGTACCGGAAGGCGGCGCCAAGAGCCTCGTGATGGTGGATGTCCGACGCATCGCGGAAGGCCTCGATCTTATTATTGCCGAAGGCAGACTCGACGAGGAAGACATTTCCGACATGAGGGCGGATTTCGTCGATGTTCGCTCAAGGCTCGGCGAAGTCGGCATCGCGCTCGGTTCGAACGTCGAGCCGGTTGTTTTTCAGGCCGCAAAGGAATATCGCGACCTTGATCTTTCCGCCAGGCTTGCCCGTGACATCGTTGTTCTGCTGACCGCACTGGGAATAGGCATCTGGGCGTTCATGCGCATTAGCCCAACCATGCGTGCGCGCAACATCAGTGAAACCTTCGTCAAGGCGCTGCTTATAGGGGCATCGCTCGTTGCCATTATGACAACGGTTGGCATTGTCGGTTCGCTTCTGTTCGAATCGCTTCAATTCTTCAGGCTCTATCCGGCCTCGAAGTTCTATTTCTCCACCGAGTGGAACCCGCAGTTCCGAGGCGGTTCCGACTTCGGTTTCCTGCCGCTCCTATGGGGCACTCTCTACGTGTCCTTCGTGGCGCTGCTGGTTGCAGTCCCGATCGGACTGATGATCGCAATCTACCTTGCGGAGTATGCCGGCAGCAGGCTGCGCAGTTTCGCCAAGCCGGCGATCGAGATTCTCGCGGGCATCCCGACCATCGTCTACGGTCTGTTTGCACTGATTACGGTCGGTCCGTTCCTGCGCGACTGGATCGCCCAGCCGCTGGGGCTGGGCAATTCCTCGTCCTCGGTGATGACCGCCGGCCTCGTGATGGGCATCATGCTCATCCCGTTCATCTCCTCGCTCTCCGACGACATCATCAATTCCGTGCCCCAGGCAATGCGCGACGGTTCCTACGGACTTGGTGCAACCCAGTCCGAGACCGTCAAGCAAGTCATCCTGCCCGCGGCACTGCCGGGCATTGTCGGCGCATTCCTGCTCGCAGCCAGCCGCGCCATCGGCGAGACCATGATCGTGGTGCTTGGCGCCGGTGCTGCGGCACGCCTCGATCTCAATCCCTTCGAGGCAATGACAACCGTGACCGTGAAGATCGTCAGCCAGCTGACCGGCGACACCGAGTTCGCAAGCCCCGAGACGCTCGTGGCCTTCGCCCTCGGGCTGACGCTGTTTGTCTTCACGCTTAGCCTGAACGTTCTGGCGCTCTACATCGTGCGCAAATACCGGGAGCAGTATGAATGACCGATTTCCCCGCAGATCATTCCGCGGCCAGCGGTGCCTCCGGGCGTTCGCTCCTCAAGGTTGGCGAGCGCACCCGCAAGCGCAACGCAGCTGAAAAGCGCTTCCGCATGATGGGTTTGGCCGCCGTTATCTTCGGCATCCTGGCACTATTCGGCCTGATGGCGTCGATCCTTTCGAACGGTCTCTCTTCGTTCAGCCAGACCTACATCGAGCTTGACGTCTACCTTGATCCCGCCGTCCTCGATAAGGGCGGCAACCGGGATCCCGAGGACCTGGGACGGATCACGACCTTCACCATCCAGCCCCTTATCAAGGCTGCGGTTCAGGATCTGATCGATGAAACCGGCGTGTCCGCCGAGGGTGTGGATGCCAACGACGCATTCGAGCTCATCTCCAAGGAGGCCCCCGCAGAGCTCAGGCGCTTTGTGCTGGGCAATCCGGACCAGATCGGCGAGACCGTCTCGTTCAGTCTGCTCGCATCCGGCCGCATCGACGGATACTACAAGGGCCGGGTAACGATGGAGAGTGCTGCGCTCGATCGCAACATCTCGCCGGAGCAGCTTGAACTGGCCGACAGGCTCAAGCGCGAAGGTGTTCTCGATACGCGTTTCAACTGGTCCTTCTTCACGGCGCCCGATGCATCCGACACGCGTCCGGAAGCCGCGGGCCTCGGTGTGGCCATTCTCGGCTCGGCCTACATGATGCTCATCGTGCTGGTTCTGGCGTTGCCCATTGGTGTGGCGGCCTCGATTTACCTCGAGGAATTTGCACCACAAAACCGGCTCACTGACCTGATCGAGGTCAACATCGCGAACCTTGCCGCTGTGCCATCGATTGTGTTCGGTATTCTCGGTCTTGCGATCTTCATCAATTTCGCCGGCCTGCCCCAATCCGCACCGATCGTCGGCGCTCTGGTTCTCACCCTGATGACCCTGCCGACAGTGATCATCGCGACACGCGCGGCGCTCAAGGCCGTGCCGCCGTCGATCCGCGATGCGGCGCTTGGTGTGGGAGCCTCGAAAATGCAGGCCATTTTCCACCACGTGCTGCCGCTGGCGGCTCCGGGCATCCTCACCGGAGCGATCATCGGCCTTGCACAGGCGCTCGGCGAGACAGCGCCGCTGCTGCTGATCGGCATGGTGGCATTTGTGCGGGAATACCCGTCAGCGCCGCCGGAAGGCTTCTTCGATCCCGCCTCGGCGCTTCCGGTTCAGGTCTACAATTGGACTCAGCGCGGCGACCCTGCTTTTGTGGAGCGGGCATCCGGGGCGATCATTGTGCTTCTGGTCTTCCTGCTGATCATGAACGCAGTCGCCATCCTGCTGCGCAGGCGCTTCGAGCGTCGCTGGTAGCAGTCTGGCTCAGGAATTTCAGCACCAAGCACCAAAGTCCCACGGACAGCCAACGGATAAAAGGAACATGGAGATGAACATCATGTCAGAAGCGGCTACGGAAGATGCGGTCAAGGCATCGGTTGAAAAGCCCGCAATCAAGATGCGCGGCACCGATGTCAGCGTTTTCTACGGCGAGAAGCAGGCGCTCTTCGATGTCAATCTCGACATCCGGCAGAACAGCGTTACCGCGCTCATCGGTCCGTCCGGCTGCGGCAAGTCGACATTTCTTCGTTGCCTGAACCGCATGAACGACACGATCGACATCTGCCGCGTCACCGGCGATATCACGCTCGATGACGAAAACATTTATGCGCCGTCCATCGACGTGGTCGAACTGCGTGCGCGCGTCGGCATGGTTTTCCAGAAGCCGAACCCGTTTCCAAAGTCGATCTACGAGAACATCGTTTACGGTCCGCGGATCCACGGCCAGGTGTCCACCCGCGCCGAGATGGACGAGATCGTCGAACGCAGCCTGGTCAAGGCCGGGCTGTTCAATGAGGTCAAGGACCGGCTTCATGAAACCGGCACCGGTCTGTCCGGCGGCCAGCAGCAGCGCCTTTGCATTGCGCGTGCCATTGCCGTGAGCCCGGAAGTGATCCTGATGGACGAGCCCTGTTCGGCACTCGATCCCATTGCCACCGCAAAGGTCGAGGAACTGATCGACGAGTTGCGGGTCAACTACACCATCGTCATCGTGACGCACTCGATGCAGCAGGCGGCTCGCGTGTCGCAGCGCACGGCCATGTTCCATCTCGGCAAGCTGATCGAGGAAGGCCCGACCGACAAGATGTTCACGAAGCCCGACGAAAAGCTGACCCAGGATTACATCACAGGACGCTTTGGCTAAGCGCCGGATTGTCCTGTGCGGCAGGCGAGGCCGTCGCAACTCCATGATTGAAGGATCAAGCAATGCCCGACGCACATACCGTCTCATCCTATGATGACGATCTCCGCTTTCTCGTTCGCCGTCTTTCCGAAATGGGCGGTGTGGCCGAGCGCATGGTCGCCGATTCCGTTGCCGCCCTCGTGAATGCGGACACCGCGTCCGCACAACGAGTCATCTCCGAAGACCTCCTGCTCGACAATGGCGAGCGCGAAATCTACGAGAAGGCGGTCTTGCTCATCGCCAAGCGCCAGCCGATGGCTTCCGATCTGCGCGAGATCATCGGCGCGATCCGCATCGCATCCGATCTCGAGCGCGTCGGAGATCTCGGCAAGAACATCGCCAAGCGGGTTATCGCCGTGCACACCATGGCGCAGCCGCGCAAGCTGGTGCGCGGTCTCGAGCATCTCGCCGAACTTGCGCTGACGCAGCTCAAGGAAGTCCTCGACGCCTTTTCCTCGCGTTCGCCGGCGCTGGCCACATCGATTCGCGAACGCGACGAAGAGATCGACGCCATCTATACCTCCCTGTTCCGCGAACTTCTCACCTACATGATGGAAGATCCGCGCAACATCACGGCCTGCACCCATCTGTTGTTCTGCGCCAAGAACATCGAGCGCATCGGGGACCATGCCACCAACATCGCCGAAACCGTCTACTATGTGGCGACCGGCGAACAGCTTGCCGACGAACGTCCGAAGGACGATGAATCGGCCAGCGTCGTTGCGCCGGAACCCGGCGCAGCGTGATCATGTGAAGGACATCGAACCATGGCGATGAATCCGCGAGTTACTGTGGTTGAAGACGAGGAAGCACTCTCGGTGCTTCTCCGATACAATCTGGAAGCCGAAGGATACGAGGTTGATACCGTCCTCAGGGGCGACGAGGCCGAGATCCGCCTTCAGGAGCGCGTTCCCGACCTCTTGCTCCTGGACTGGATGCTGCCCGGAATTTCCGGCATCGAACTGTGCCGCCGGTTGCGCGCAAGGCCGGAAACCGAGCGGCTTCCGATCATCATGCTGACCGCACGCGGCGAAGAAAACGAGCGCGTGCGCGGCTTGGCAACCGGCGCGGACGACTATGTCGTCAAGCCGTTCTCGACACCGGAGCTGCTTGCACGGGTTCGCGCCATGCTGCGCCGCGCCAGCCCGGAGGTGATTTCAAGTCAGCTCAAGGTCGGTGACATCGAGCTTGACCGGGAAACCCATCGTGTCCGGCGCCGTGCCAGGGATATCAAGCTCGGACCTACTGAATTCCGGCTTCTGGAGTTCCTCATGAGTTCGCCAGGCCGTGTCTATTCGCGCGCCCAGCTCCTCGACGGGGTCTGGGGGCACGACGTCTATGTCGACGAACGCACGGTCGATGTGCATGTTGGCCGGTTGCGCAAGGCCGTCAATCTCTCAGGCATGCGCGATATCATCCGCACGGTCCGGGGTGCTGGCTATTCGATCGAAGCCTGATCCGGAACATTATCCCTGAAAAAGACAAAGCCCGGATCCAGCGGTCCGGGCTTTGATTGTCTGGTGCTCGTCAGATTCAGCGAGAGCGCTTGCGCTCGCTCGATGGCTGGAACGCCAGCTTGGCGTGGTAGCCGCAGTAGGGCGAACTGTCGTCCGAGTCATTGCCGCAAAAATGAAAACCTTCCAGCAATGGATCTCCAAGCGGCCATTTGCAGGTCCGTTCCGAGAGCTCGATCAGGGACAGGCGCCGGGAGATCGGAACCACCACATCTTCCATGGGGCGAGTGTCGAGGTCCTCGGCGGCCACCGCGTCCACGTCCTGCTTCAGCGCTGTGTTGCCGCTCGATCTGCTGCTCATCGTACGGGTTGTTTGTGAGGCTGTCCTTCCCGCATAGGCGGGAGCGCGCGGCGCAGCAGTTGCGCGCTTCGTGCGCACCGAAGACTGGCCTCCGCTCTTGGCCCGTCCAGGCAGGTTGAGCCTGTGCACCTTGCCGATCACCGCGTTACGGCTCACGCCGCCCAACTGTGCAGCGATCTGGCTCGCGCTCAGCCCGTCCGCCCAGAGTTTCTTGAGTTTCTCGACCCGTTCATCAGTCCAGTTCATGCCATCATCTCCATCTACCTCGTGGACCGTGAGGGCAGAATCCCTCTTCGCGGCTCCGGGTGACCGGAGCTGGAACGCACGGTTGCATTGAGGTAATTTGTGTCCGCCGCGAACGCTTGTTACATGCTCATAACCTAGAGCCCGCCGGACTCTGTGACAAGAGTCAGCGGAATCAAGCTGATTCGTTTTTTCGGTTTTCCCCAACTTAGCTGAGCGGCCTTGGCGTCGCTTTCTGCCGGTTCGGGACAGGGCGAAGACGGGGCAATTTTGTCGTTCGCCAAGCACTGCCGAAGGCCCGCTTCGCGGGGCTTCGCCCGCAATCGGAGCGTCTCATTGACAGGATTGGAGGAAATGTAAATAGTGCTCCTGCCGCCCCCGTGAGGGCGGCATTTTGATTTTCCGGCACCTCTCTGCCGGGTTCTTGGCACAAACTATATCGGTCTTCGGCGCAGTCGTACCGCCGGATGATGACGGGAGACGGGCGCCATGGCTGATGCCAAGCCGCTGTATGAGACTTATAACCGGGCGCCGATCGTATTCGAGCGCGGTCATGGCGTGTGGCTGGAAACAGCCAAGGGCGAGCGTTACCTCGACTTTGCTGCGGGAATTGCCGTCAACTCGCTCGGGCACACCCACCCGCATCTCGTTGAAGCGCTGAAATCCCAGGCCGATCGCCTCTGGCATCTTTCCAACCTGCACGAGATCCCGGATCAGACCCGTCTTGCCGAACGGCTGACCGAAGCGACCTTTGCCGACAAGGTGTTCTTCACCAACTCGGGCGCCGAGGCTCTTGAATGCGCGATCAAGACCGCGCGCCGGCACTTCTATGTGAATGGCCAGCCCGAGCGCTTTCGCATCATCACCGTAGAGGGCGCATTCCACGGCCGCACGCTGGCCACCATTGCGGCAGGCGGCCAGGCCAAGTACCTCGAAGGTTTCGGGCCCAAGGTCGAGGGTTTCGACCAGGTGCCTTTCGGCGATCATGAGGCCTTGAAGGCGGCGATCACCGACGAGACCGCCGCAATTCTCGTCGAGCCGGTTCAGGGCGAGGGCGGTGTCCGCCCGTTGCCTGTCGAATGCATGCGCGGTCTGCGGGACCTGTGCGACGATCATGGCATTCTGCTTGTTCTCGACGAGGTCCAGTCCGGCGTCGGCCGCACGGGCAAGTTCTTCGCCCACGAGTTTGCCGGCATCGCTCCCGACATCATGGCGATCGCCAAGGGCATCGGCGGCGGGTTTCCCTTCGGTGCCTGCCTTGCCACGGCTGACGCGGCCGACGGCATGACGGTGGGGACACACGGAACCACATACGGCGGCAACCCGCTTGCCATGGCCGTCGGAAACGCCGTGCTTGATGTGGTCCTCGCCGACGGCTTCCTGTCCCATGTCAATGACGTCTCTCTTGTCCTGCGCCAGGGGTTGGCTTCGCTTCAGGACCGGTATCCGGATCTGATCGAGGAAGTCCGCGGACTCGGGCTGCTGACCGGCATCAAATGCAAGAAATCCAACGCCGATCTCGTGATGGCGTTGCGCAATGAACACCTGCTTGCAGTGCCCGCGGGAGAGAATGTCGTGCGGCTTCTCCCGCCGCTGATTGTATCGGCGGAGGAAGTCCGCGAGGCGCTTCACAGGATAGAGAACGCGCTCGAAATGTTATCTTCCAAGGCCAGCTAACCGGATCGCATGCAATGACTGAAATGAACAAGGCCGGAACCCGGCACTTTCTGGACCTTTCCGCCGTGAGCGCCGGGGATCTTCGCAGCATGATCGATGCGGCGAGGTCCGCCAAGTCCGCCTCCGGCGAAGATCGACCCCTGGCGGGCAAGATGCTTGCCATGATCTTTGAAAAGCCGTCGACACGTACCCGCGTGTCCTTTGATGTCGGCATGCGGCAGCTTGGCGGCGAGACGCTGTTTCTTTCGGGAAGCGAGATGCAGCTCGGCCGCGCGGAAACGATCGCCGACACCGCGCGGGTTCTTTCGCGCTATGTCGACATCATCATGATCCGCACGATGGAACACGAGCGCGTGCTCGAACTTGCCGAGCATGCCACGGTCCCGGTGATCAATGCATTGACCGACGACACGCACCCCTGCCAGATCATGGCCGACATTCTCACCTTCGAGGAGCATCGCGGCCCCATCGAGGGCAAGACGCTTGCCTGGACAGGCGACGGCAACAACGTGCTGCACTCGCTGATCGAGGGCGCGGGACGGTTCGGCTATCGCATGCAGATCGCAACGCCCGCCGGTTCGGAGCCGAATATGCGGTTTGTCGAGTGGGCCCGCGGTGAGGGGGCGGAAATCGAACTGACCTCCGATCCTGACAAGGCTGCAGAGGGCGCGGATTGCATCATTACCGACACATGGGTCTCCATGAACCAGGAGCACAAGGCGAGGGGGCACAACGTGTTCCTGCCGTATCAGGTCAACTCCGCGCTGATGGCGAAGGCCAATCAGGATGCGCTGTTCATGCATTGCCTGCCCGCTCACCGCGGCGAAGAGGTTACCGACGAGGTCATGGATGGCCCGCAGTCCGTCGTGTTCGATGAGGCGGAGAACCGCCTGCATGCACAGAAGGCGGTCATGCGCTGGTGCCTGGGCGCGCTATAGCAGGGCGTGCGCCCCGGGGGCTGGCGCTGAGGCGCGGGACTTCCTATATGCCGGTCAACGCTCACGGTTGCGCCGGCGCAGGTGTTGTGCCGTGTCAAACGATCGTGACATTCAGCCACCATTGATGGCGCACGAACAATTCGGGAAATGAACATGGAAACCGAAATCCGTAGTCTCGGAGAGCCGGGTTTTGTCGGTGACGACAGCGTATTGCCCTTTGAGGTCGATGGTCTGGACGTGCGCGGTCGCACCGTCCAGCTCGGCCCGATGATTGACGCTATACTTGGCCGCCACGCCTACCCTGAGCCCGTTGCCCGGCTGCTCGCCGAAGCGATCGCGCTGACCGTTCTGCTGGGCACCTCGCTCAAGTTCGAAGGCAAGCTGATCATCCAGACGAAGGGCGACGGGCCTGTTGACTTGCTGGTGGCCGATTTCAGCACGCCGGGCGATCTCCGGGCCTATGCCCGGTTCGATCCCGAGCGGCTTCAGGCTGCTCAGGAGGCAGGTCGCACAAGCCCTCCCGAGCTTCTGGGCAATGGTGTGCTCGCCTTCACGATTGACCAGGGTGCCTACATGCAGCGCTATCAGGGCATCGTCGAGATGAAGGGCGAGTCGCTAGAGGCGATGGCGGAAACCTACTTCCGCCAATCGGAGCAGATTCCGACCGTGGTGCGTCTGTCGGTGGCCGAATTGTTTGACCGTGACGGGGAAGGCAATCCGCGGCACAGCTGGCGGGCCGGCGGTATCGTCGTCCAGTTTCTGCCGCAGGCGCCCGAGCGCATGCGAATGCCCGACCTTCCCGGTGGCGATGCCCCCGAGGGAAGCGAGGTGCATGATACCGATGACGACGACAGCTGGGCGGAAGCCAAGGCGCTTGTCGGCACCGTTGAGCCGGGCGAGTTGACCGACCCGGAGGTCGGGGCCGAGCGGCTTCTCTTCAGGCTGTTTCATGAGCGCGGCGCCCGCGTCTACACGCCGGTTCCGGTTTTCGACCGCTGCAGCTGTTCACGCGAGCGGCTTGGCGAAGTGCTCGAGGGCTTCACGGCCGAAGAGATAGCCGACAGCGTCGAAGACGGTGTAATCACCGTGCAGTGCGAGTTTTGCTCCACGGCCTACCGCTTCGATCCGGCCGAATTCGGCGCTTGAGGCAATCAGGCCGGATCCGCGGCCCGCGAAAATGACAAAACTTTAATTTGCCATGTTTCGGCGTTGCGTTACGTCTGTGACTGCAAACGGAGACATGGCATGCTCGATAGGGCCGACAATCGCGATGACCGCCCGGTTGGTGCTGCCAAGGCTCCGGCCCGGTCCGGTCGTGGCGGATTCCTCCGGCCCATTGCCCAGATCGCCCTGATGTCACTTGTCCTGGCCGGCGGCTGGGCAGGTATGCAATATCTCGCAAACTCGCGCGTGGACCCGGTTCGCAAGCCTTTCACACCGCTCGTCTACACGGTTGAAACCGCGCGAGCCGAACTGTCGGACAACACGCCTGTCATCAGGCTCTACGGCCAGATCGATGCGGGCCGCAGCGTTGATCTGCGGGCTGCAGCGAGTGGAGAGGTTCTCGAGATCCATCCCGACCTGGTCGCCGGACGCCGGGTGGAGGCCGGAACCGTGCTGCTGCGCGTCGATCCCTTCGTCTATGAAGGCGCCGTGGTGGAGGCGCGCGCCAACCTGGCCTCCACGCGGGCGGCAATCGCGGAAATCGATGCAAGGCTGGCGTCCGAGCGCGAGCAGCTTGAATCCGCGCAAATGCAGCTGGACCTGGCGAAGGCCGATCTTGAGCGAGCCCTGTCGCTCGCCGACACAGGAACACTGACCGACAAGCAGGTCGATGACCGCCGCCTGATCCTGTCACAGCGGGAGCAGGCCGTGAGCCAGCGCCGCAACAACATCCTGATCACCGAGGCGCAACGCGCGCAGCAGGATGCAAACGCCTCGAGACTGGAGTGGAAGCTTCGCGAGGCCGAGCGCAAGCTCGAGGACACAGCCGTCGTGGCTCCGTTTGACGGCGTGATCTCCGACGAGAGTATCGAGACCGGCCGCTCCGTAAGTGCCAATGAGGTTGTCGCCTCGATCTATGACGATACCGCGCTTGAGGCGCGTTTCACGCTTACCAATGCACAATACGGGCGGATGGCCACGGACACTGATCCCTTGCTGGGCCGGGAAGTGGACGTGAGCTGGAGCGTTGGCGGCAGGGAATATGTCTGGCCGGCCGCCATCGACCGGATCGGTGCGCGCGTCGCCGCCGAGCGCGGTGGCGTCGAGGTGTTCGCGACCATTCTACCGGCAGACAATCCGGTCGAGTTGCGCCCGGGCGCCTTCGTTGCCCTGACCGTCCCGGACAGGGTCTGGCGCGATACGTTCCGGTTGCCCGAAACCGCCATTCGGTCTTCAGATCATGTTTTCGTGGTGGTCGACGGCAGGCTCGAACGCCGGGACGTTAGCCTGATCGCCTGGGACGGCGAGGACGCGATCGTCGAAGGCGATCTCGCCAATGGCGATGAAGTGCTCGCGACCCGGCTGACCGAAGCCACCGAAGGCGTTCGCGTTCGCAAACCGGACCAGGGCAATGCCCCGGATGCGACGTCCGGCCAAACGACGAACCCGTCGGACTTGCAGGAATGAGCGGCGCTGCACTGCCGGGGCGCGGCCTGATGCGAGGCGTGGGACTGGTTTCGACCTTCGTCCGTCACCCCAATGCCGCCAATCTTCTCATGGTGCTGATGATCCTGTTCGGCGCCTTTTCGATCGCGAACATCAACACGCAGTTTTTCCCGACCATAGACCGGCCCGCGATCAGCGTCGGGATCGCATGGTCTGGCGCCAGCGCCGAGGACGTCGAAACGAACATCCTCGCGCTCGTGGAGCCGGAGGTGCGCTATATCTCGGGCGTTGACCAGATGACCTCGACCGCGGCGGAAGGGTCGGCTTCGATCCGTCTCGAGTTCACCGAGAGCACCGACATGTCCCAGGCGCTCACCGATGTCGAAACCGCGGTCAAATCCGTCAACAACCTGCCCGAGGATGCCGAGACACCGACGGTGACACGGGCCGTGTTCTTCGATTCGGTGGCCCGCCTTGCCGTCTTCGGAACTGCCGACGAGGGCGTCAAGCGGGCCTGGGCCAAGCGGATGCGCGACGACCTGATCGACCGCGGTATCGACAAGATCGATTTTACCGGCCTGCGCGCTGCGGAAATCCGCATCGAAGTCCCGGAGATCGAGTTGCGCCGGCTGGGCATGACCATCGCCGATGTGTCGAGAGCCATTGCCGCCAACAGCCGTGATCTGCCGTCTGGCACGGTCGAGGGTGCAATCGAACGCCAGCTGCGCACGCTGGCGGATGCACAGGGTGCGCGTGAACTGGCTGCGGTCGAGATCAAGTCCTTTGAAAGCGGGGAGAAGGTCCTGCTCGGCGACATCGCCGAGATCAGTGATGGTTTCGACGCTGATGCGACACGCGGACTGGCGGGAGGCTCGACCGCCATCGAGCTTGATGTTCGCCGTGCCCCCACCGCCGATACACTCCAGACCGCGGCGATCCTGTCGGACTACATCGATGAGATCAGACCGCAATTGCCGCCGGGGGTTGAGATCGCCACCTACGAGGTGGCGGCCGATGCGCTTGCCGCCCGGATCTGGCTTCTGGTGAAGAACGGGCTCGGCGGGCTCATCCTTGTGGTCGCGATCCTGTTCGTTTTCCTCAATGCACGGATAGCCTTCTGGGTCGCAGCCGGAATTCCGGTGGCGATGCTCGCCACGATCGGCTTCATGTATGTAAGCGGCCAGACGATCAATATGATCTCGCTGTTCTCGCTCATCATGATGCTCGGCATAATCGTTGACGATGCAATCGTTGTCGGCGAGCACACGGCAACCCGGCTGCAAATGGGAGACGACCCGCATTCCGCCGCGGAAAACGGCGTGCAGATGATGCTCACCCCGGTGCTTGCGGCGATGACGACCACGTTGGCCGCTTTTGCGCCCATACTGTTGATCGGTGACACGGTCGGCCAGATGATGGGGGTCTTGCCGCTGGTTGTCGTCGCGGTTTTGATCTCCAGCCTGCTCGAATGCTTCCTTGTGTTGCCCGGGCACCTCGCAAACTCGCTTGCCGCGCGCAAGATGCCGGGCTGGTCCTGGTGGCGGCAATTGCTGGTCGCCTTCATTCTCGTGGTGTTCCTGACCGGTTTGAGCGGACGGCTCGCAGTCGATCTCGCCTTGGGGGCAGAGGACGCCGGGTTGCGCGGACTGGCCCGCAATTTCGCAGAGCTTCCCTCTCTGGCCAGAATGGCGGCTGTCGTTGCGGTATCTTTGTTGCTTTCCGCCTTGATGGAATGGCTTCTGCTGGTGCTGGGGCGCCGCAACAGCCGCACGGCCGCGACCGGCAGCCTGCGCGACCTGGAAGCTGGCGAAAGCCGGTTCCGCCAGGCTTTCGACCGCGGTTTTGACGGTTTTCGCGACGGGCCTTTCGCCCGGCTGGTGCAGCTCGCATGGGATTGGCGCTATGTCACTTTGTCGATCGCGGTCTCGATGGTACTCGTGCTTGCCATCGGCCTGGCGCGCTCCGGACGCGTGGACTTCGTCTTTTTCCCGACACCCGAAGCCGAAAACATTTCCGGCACGGTGGTCTTCAATGCCGGGCTGCCGGAGGCCGAGGCGCTGGATGCGATTGCCGCCTTCGATGATGCCTTGCGCCGCGCCGACGCGGCGCTGACGGGGGACGGTACGTCCCTCATCCGGGCCGTCTTTACCACTTATGGCGCATCGAGCCGGTCGGGTGCGGCCACCGCGCGCATTCGCGTCCAGCTGACCACTTCGGAAGAGCGGGATGTCCGCACGCCCGATATCGTCAATGCGTGGCGTCAGGCGTCCCCGGACATCGCCGGCGTTTCGCGCTTCACCATCGCCCAGGCGCGTGGTGGCCCACCCGGACGCGACATCTCGGTCCGGCTGCAGGGGGAGAGGGTGGCTTCCCTCAAGGCAGCCGCTGCCGATGTGGTTGCCTTGCTTTCGGCGATTGACGGCGTCACCGGTCTTGACGACAACCTGCCCTGGGGCAAGCCCGAGCTGGTGATGGAGCTCACACCCGAAGGTGCGGCGCTGGGCTTTTCGATCGAGGAGGTGGGACGCCAGATCCGCAATGCCTTTGACGGCGCTGTTCCGTTCCGTTTCCCGCGCGGCAATGACGAAGTGACCGTCCGACTGGTTCAGTCGCCCGCGTCACAGGGGTCGCAGGCCTTGCGCGAATTCGAGTTTCGCAGTCCCGCCGGAAATTTCGTGCCGTTGATGGAAGTGGTCAACATGACTGAGCGTCAGGGATTCTCGGCGATCCAGCGGCGTGACGGCAAGAGCACGATCTCGGTCACCGGCGACATCGACACGGCGGTGAACACGACCGGCGGCGTCGTTGAGCAATTGACCGCCGGCGGCGGGCTCGACCTGATCGCAGCCGAGCATGGCGTCAGCTATTCCTTTGGCGGCCGCTCGGAGGAGCAGGAGAATGCCTTTGCGGACTTGAGGCTTGGCGTGGCTGTTGCAATCAGTGTCATCTACATCATTCTCGCCTGGGTGTTTGCCAGCTACTGGCGGCCCCTTGCGGTTCTCCTCATCATTCCGTTCGGTATTGTGGGCGCGATATTCGGTCACTGGCTTCTGGGTTATCAGCTCACCATCCTGTCCTTTATCGGCCTCCTCGGGCTTGCGGGTATCCTGGTCAACGATTCCATCATTCTCGTTGCGCGGCTGGAGGAACGCGTCGGAGCGGGCGACAGCCTTGCCGAGGCCGCTGTCGGCGCCAGCCGCGATCGCCTTCGCGCGGTGCTTCTGACGTCGCTCACAACCATAGGCGGGCTTCTGCCGCTCCTGTACGAGACAAGCCTGCAGGCGCAGTTCCTTCTGCCGATGGCAATCACCATCGTCTTCGGTCTGGCGATGACCACCTTGCTCGTGCTGTTCCTGGTGCCCGCGCTCGTCGGCATCGGAAACGATTTCACGCGGGCCCTGACCTTTGTCTACGGTCGCCGCCAGCGGCTTCAGCGCGCCTGATCCGTGAGACCCTCGTCCGCGCCGGACCGCATGCGGTCACGATCTCCAGAAGCGTGGAAGCAGCAGCACCAGCACGGTGAAAAGCTCCAGGCGTCCAAGCAGCATTCCGGCCGACAGGAGCCACTTCTGCCCCTCGTCAAGCGGCTGGAAATTGCCTGACGGTCCGATGATGTCGCCCAGGCCCGGCCCGACATTTGAAAGCGCCGTTCCCGCAGCCGAGAGCGATGTGATGGCGTCAAGCCCGCTCAGGCGAAGAAGGATTGCAAGGACGACGAAAGAGGTCATGAACAGGAAGAAAAAGCTCATCACCGATGCGATGACACGTCCTTCGATGGGCTTGCCGTTGAAGCGGGCCCGGAAGACGCCGTTCGGATACATCACCTGCGCAATGTGCTGCCGGACGGCTTCGAAGAACACCTGAAAACGAAAGATCTTGATGCCGCAGGACGTCGAGCCGGCGCATCCGCCCACGAACATGATGATGAAGAAGAAGGCCACCGCATGAGGCCCCCACAACCCGTAATCGGTCGATGAATAGCCGGTTCCGGTGGTGATCGAGACCACGTTGAAGGCTGCATGGCGCAATCCTTCGAGACCGAGGTGATGTCCGCCGAAATGGGCCATCATCCATCCGGTCAGCACACTCGCTGCGAGGAAGGCGAAAAACGCCTTGACCTGATCATCCGCCAGGATCGGGCGGAAGCGCCCCTGCAGCATCTGCACATAAAGAATGAAGGGGATTGAACCGAGGATCATGAACAGGATGGCGACCCATTCCACCCCGGAGTTGGCGAAATGGCCGATCGATGCGTCCTTTGTCGAAAATCCCCCGGTAGCAACCGTCGTCATGGCATGGATCACCGCATCGTCCGCAGCCATGCCGACCGCCATGTAGGCAACCGCGCATACACCGGTGATGCCGATGAAGACGAGCGTAATCGAGGTCGATATCTGGGTCGCACGAGGAAGGATCTTCTCCGCCGTGTCGAAAGCCTCGGCCTTGAACAACTGCATGCCGCCGATCTGCAGCATCGGCAGCACCGCAATCGCCATGACGATGATCCCGAGGCCTCCCAGCCACTGCAGCAGGCCGCGCCAGAACAACAGGCCCGGCGGCGCCGTGTCGAGCCCCGTAATGACTGTGGCGCCCGTCGTGGTCAGGCCCGACATCGATTCGAAAAAGGCATCGGTGTAACTCGGAACGATTCCGGACCAGTGAAACGGAAGCGCGCCGAATGCCACCAGCGCGAGCCATGAGATGACCGTCATCAGCATCGCCTGCCGGGTCGAAAGTCCCTTTGGGATACCGCGATTGGCTATGAACAGGGCGAGCCCGCAAAGGGTTGTCACCATTGCCGAGCTGGCAAAGATCATCCAGTCGTCATTGTCTGCAGCCAGATCCACGAGCGCCGGCAGCAGCATGGCGATGCCAAGGGTCGTCACCAGCGCCCCGGTCACCAGCATCACCGGCCGGAATTCCGAAAGCACGGTCAATTCAGGGTTCTTGCCATGCCCGGCAGGTCGAGAGAAAATGCCGGGATTTCCACGTCGAAGAACTCACCCTTGGCCGATTGCATCTGATAGCTGCCCGACATCACCCCGGACGGAGTGTCGAGCGGACAGCCGGAAGAGTACTCGTAGGTGTCTCCCGGCCCCAGGACCGGCTGTTCTCCGACAACGCCGGGTCCGCGCACCTCGTCGACGAGACCGTTCTCGTCGGTGATGAGCCAGTGCCGGCTTCTCAGTTGGACGATCGCGTCGGAATGGTTGGAGATCACCACGCGGTAGCCCCAGACATAGCGGCTGTCCTCGGGGTCCGACTGGTCCTCAAGGTAATACGGCTCAACAGTCACTTCGATGTCACGTGTTAACGCGCGATACATGGGCAACTCCTGATCCCACTCATTCTACAGTGCCGCGCTTGCGTCAAGCGTGTCGGGGGATCAATCCACCCCGGTGATGATGCAGTGCTGACCTCATTGTGATCGTCTTGATGCGTCCCGGGCGTGACGACCGTCCACCGGCAGGGTATCACCGGGTTTCCGAGAGGAGAGACACGATGCTGGATGGCGCCGCGCGAAAACTTATACAGGGACCCCTTGACCGCAGCGGCATGTGGCTCGCCGCCCGCGGTGTGAGAGCAGATCACGTCACCGTTGTCTCCTGCCTGATCGGGCTGGCGGCTGGCGGTCTCATTGCGATCGGGCACATGCTTGCCGCACTGGTGCTGATCGTGATCAGCCGCATCGGTGATGGCATCGACGGTTCGATCGCCCGTGCATCGCGCACGACCGATTTTGGCGGCTATCTGGATATCACGCTGGATTTCGTGTTCTACGGAGCGATCCCGCTCGGTTTTGTGGTGTATGATCCCGTTGCGAACGGGCTTGCCGGCGCGGCATTGATCTTTTCGTTCTATGTCAACGGCGCAAGTTTTCTCGCCTACGCCATTGTCGCCGAAAAGCGGGGCCTGTCGACAGAGGCCCGCGGTGTCAAGTCGATCTACTTCACGACAGGTCTCGCCGAAGCCAGCGAGACCTTCATTGTGTTCGGCATTTTCTGCCTCTGGCCGGGCGGCTTCGCGCCGGTGGCCTGGGTCTTTGCAGTGATCTGTCTCTACACGGCCCTCTCACGGATTATTCAGGCGCGCGCAGTCTTCGCCTCACCGCCGTCAAAGACCTGAAAGCGCCCGGGCGAAATCGTCCACCAGGTCCTCGCAGTCCTCGATCCCGACCGAGAGCCGGACCACGCCCGGCCCGATCCCGAGTTCCTCGCGGGCCTCTTCGGACAGGTTCTTGTGCGTGGTGGTGGCCGGGTGGGTGACAAGGCTCTTGCTGTCGCCCAGATTGTTCGAGATCTGCACCACTTCGAGCGCGTTTTGCATGGCGAATGCCGCGTTCTTTCCGCCTTTCAACTCGAAAGCCACCAGAGACGATCCGCCGCTCATCTGCCGTGCGCAGATTTCAGCCTGGGGATGGTCGGCGCGCCCGGGGTAGATGACTTTGCCGACAGCCGGATGATCGGCGAGGAAATCGGCGATACGGCCTGCGCTTTCCGTTTGCTGGCGTACTCTCAGCGGCAGCGTTTCCAGACCCTTTAAAAGCGTCCAGGCATTGAACGGCGACAGCGACGGGCCGGTGTGGCGGAAATAGTCGTGGAGGTTCTCATCGATCCACTCCTTGTCGGACAGGATCACACCGCCCAGACACCGTCCCTGGCCGTCGATGTGCTTTGTGGCGGAGTAGGCAACCACATGCGCTCCGAGCTCCAGCGGTTTCTGCAACAGTGGCGTGGCAAAAACATTGTCGACCACCAGCTTCGCGCCGATCTGGTTGGCGAGCCGCGCTACCCCCGCGATATCGACCACCTCCAGTGTCGGATTGGTCGGGCTTTCAAGGAAGAACACCTTGGTGTTTGGGCGGATGGCAGCTTCGAAATTGCCCAGGTCGCGACCGTCGACGAGCGTGGATTCGATGCCGTACCGGGGCAGCAGCGTTTCGACGACCCAGCGGCAGGATCCGAACAGTGCGCGTGCGGAGACGACATGGTCGCCTGCCTGCAACTGGCACAATAGCGCAGCCGAAATCGCCGCCATGCCAGAAGCCGTGGCACGGGCGTCTTCAGCACCTTCCATCATGCACATGCGTTTTTCGAACATGTCTGTGGTCGGGTTGGCGTAGCGGGAGTAGATGAAGCCGGGATCTTCCCCCTTGAACCGCGCTTCGGCGGCTTCCGAACTCTCATAGACGAAGCCCTGGGTGAGATAGATTGCCTCGGATGTCTCACCAAATCGGGAACGGGTGGTGCCGCCATGCACGAGTTGGGTCGCGGGGCGTAGATTGCGGTTGTTTGTCATCGACTTTGTCCAAAACACAAAAATACCGGCTCGCGAAGTCGCCAGCCGGTTTTGCAACCCGACCTTTTAGCGACTTGTTTAACGTGGCTGCAAGCCGGTCGGCCAAATCACCACGGGATAAGCTCTGTTTACCGCCTTGCCGCGCTTGCGTCAATTGCGTTGGCTTGTCATCAAGGCACTGGGCAAACCATGGCGAGGCACACAGTGAACGCTGGCATTCTTTCGGATCGCGCAATCCGTGCGCTGTTTGACGGTGGAAAGCTCGTTGCCGATCGCCCGCTTGATGGGGACCAGATCCAGCCTGCAAGCCTCGATCTCCGGCTCGGCGCGATTGCCTATCGGGTCCGCGCGAGCTTTCTGCCGGGGCCGGCCAGCACGGTCGCGGACAAGCTTGCCCGGCTGAGCATGCATGAAATCGACCTGTCTGCCGGCGCAGTTCTGGAGACCGGATGTGTCTACATCGTGCCGCTGCTCGAAAGCCTGGCGCTGCCTCAGACAATCTCGGCCTCGGCCAATCCGAAGAGCTCGACCGGGCGGCTCGATATCTTCACCCGGGTCATGGCCGATTTCGGCCAGGAGTTCGACAAGATCCCGGCCGGCTACGATGGCCCGCTCTGGCTTGAGGTCAGTCCGCGGACATTCCCCATCGTGGCGCGCACCGGGTCACGCCTGTCGCAGATCCGGTTTCGCGAAGGCAAGGCACTGCTCGATGAAACCGAACTGCTGGGCTTGCATCAGGCAGAAACTCTCGTTGCCTCCGAGACACCGAATGTCTCAGGCGGCGGTATCGCGCTTTCGATCGATCTTGCGGGCCAGGGGCCCGACAGCCTTGTTGGCTATCGTGGCAAGCACCACACGGCCGTTATCGACGTCGACAAGCGGGCCGCCCAGGATGTCCATGACTTCTGGGAGCCGATCTACAACCGCGGCTCGGCCGACCTGATCCTCGACCCCGATGAATTCTACATCCTGGTCAGCCGGGAATCCGTTCATGTGCCGCCGGACTACGCAGCGGAAATGACCCCCTTCGATCCGTTGGTGGGTGAGTTTCGGGTGCATTATGCCGGTTTCTTCGATCCCGGCTTCGGCCATTCAGCCGCCGGCGGTGCAGGCAGCCGCGCGGTGCTGGAGGTTCGCAGCCACGAAGTTCCATTCATCCTGGACCACGGGCAGATTGTCGGGCGGCTGGTCTACGAACGGATGCTTGAACGACCCGAGGCACTCTATGGCGCCGGGGCAGGGTCGAACTACCAGGCCCAGGGGCTGAAGCTCTCCAAGCACTTCCGGTCCTGAGACCTAGACATCCGGCCGGTTGCGACCACGGAACCGTCGCGGTTCAGGATGATGCCGACTGTTCCTGCCGGGTGCGCAGATCCGCCAGTTCCTTTCGAATTTCCTTGAGTTCGCGCAGCATCTCGCCCTGTTCGCTTGCCATCGCCTCCCGGTCCGCGGAGGCTTCTGCGTCGTGCTCGGCCTGCATTGCCGAGACAATGATGCCGATGAAGAGATTGAGCACGGTGAAGGTTGTCGAAAGGATGAACGGCAGGAAGAAGGCCCATGCCATGGGGTGAACGTCCATCACCGGGCGGACGATACCCATCGACCAGCTCTCCAGTGTCATGATCTGGAAAAGCGAATAGGCGGACGCCGGAATGGATCCGAACCAGTCCGGAAACGTGTCGCCGTAAAGCTTCGTCGCCATCACCGAGAAGACGTAGAACACCAGCGTCAGCAACAGCATGATCGATCCCATGCCGGGAAGTGCGGCGACAAGTCCGCCAACCACCCGCTTGAGCGATGGCACCATGCTGATCAGCCTGAGAACACGAAGAATTCTGAGCGCGCGCAGAACCGATAGGCTCCCGGTCGCGGGCATCAGCGCCACCCCGACGACCACGAGGTCGAAGATACGCCAGGGATCGCGGAAGAATTCCAGTCGCCACGCCACAAGGCGCGCCAGAAGCTCGATGACGAACACCGCCAGGATGGTCCGGTCGAGTATGACCAGTGCCGGTCCGAAGCGTTCCATGATGGCCGGAACGGTTTCGAGGCCGAGCGTGATCGCGTTGATCACGATCAGCACGGTGATGACAGTCTCGAACCGTCGCGAGGACAGGAAGGCTTTGAATCGATCCATGAGACATACCATCAGATTGGGGAGGCGGGCGCCTGTCATATGAGGTCGCGCCGGTTGTCAGTCAAGCGGGCCAGTGGCTCGATACCGATGCGCCACGCTTGACAGTCCATGTGATCGCGGCCATGGATTATCACCGTGCGGGTGTAGCTCAATGGTAGAGCAGAAGCTTCCCAAGCTTAAGACGAGGGTTCGATTCCCTTCACCCGCTCCAGGTTCTGGCCTTGCTGCCGGGACGGACGGGTTTTCGCTTCATACGGTTTTCCGCACCGCTTGGCCGCGTGGCAACATCCGGCTGGATACGTACCGTCGCAATCTCCGCTGCCGGATCGACGGGATGCGGGGTCTTTTCCCAAAGATGTGCCTTGCGTGCCAGTTGCGCCAGTGCGCGCCACCCGGCGCACGACATCAGGAGCCAGTAAACCGGCGCCAGCAGCAGCCAGCGGTAGGGGATGCGCGCTTTCTCGTAGGCGGTGAATCCGTACCAGCCGATCGCTCCGAATATCAGGTAACTGCCGAGGATGTTTGTGACATCGAGCCACATCAGGGCAGCGTGCGCATTCGGCAGTCCCGAGACATCGCCTGTTGCAAGCCAGACAATGGTGAGAGCGATGAATGCGAACATCAACGGGTGAGCGAGTGCCGAAACCAGCATGCCGGCGATCATCAGTTGAAACACCGTGAAGCCCACCGCGCCCAGCGACGCAAATGTGTTCGAAGGGCTTCGCATCACCACCAGCCACGTCTGCGCCCAGCCCTTGAGCCATCGGGTTCGCTGCCGCAACCATACGCCCAGCTCAACGGGAGAGCTCTCCACCGTAGCGCTGCGGATGATCCCGGTCCGGTAACCGTTTGCATAAAGCCTCAGCCCCAGATCCGCATCCTCGGTCACATTGTGCGGATCCCATCCTCCCACATCGACAAGCGCTTCGCGGCGGAAATGATTCGACGTGCCGCCCAATGGGATTGGCATGCCGGTGCGGGCAAGAAACGGAATAAGAACGCGAAAAAGGCCGCTGTATTCAAGCGCAAAAAGACCGGAAAGCCAGTTCGAGCCGATATTTGCGATGGCCAGTGGCGCCTGCAGGCAACCGAGCCGCGCGTCTCCGGTGCTGAACGCCATCCAGGCTTCGCGCAACTGACCCGGGGCCGGCTTGTCCTCCGCATCATAGACTGCCACCAGCGATCCGCGAGCCCCCTGGAGCGCATATTGCAGTGCCTTCGGCTTTGTGCGCGGCCCGAAGTCCGGCACTCTGACTATCTCGCACTCGGGTCCGAGGTTCTGCGCCTCAAGTGCCGCAATGGTTGCCGTGTCTTCGTATTCGCAGATGTATTTTACATCCAGCCGGCTCTTGGGCCAGTCGAGCGCGGAAATGCGTGCAACCAGGGCCGGAACCATTGCAGCCTCGTCGCGAAGTGCAATCAGCAGGGTGTAGACCGGTGGCGGCCCAGCGCTGTCCTGCCGACGGCGGCTGCGACGCCCGCCCATGACCGCCGCCACGATAGCGGCCAGTCTCAACAGGATGCCGCCTGAAAAGAAGACGGTCAGCATCACATGCAGCGCCACCAGGGAAGCAAACGGCCACAGGGCAACCGCCGCTCCTCCGGAACACAGGATCAATGCCAGCACAAACCCTTGGGCGCCCGTCAGCACCCGGCGGGCGCTGGCCGATCCGTGATCCTGATCGAGGGCGAACGTGGACTGCCGGATGCGATGCTCGTCTCCGGACTGCCAGACCGCGCGCCGGATGGTCGCCGGTGAAGCCACGACAAGACGCCTGCGGAGGGCAGGGTACATCTCGAGGCGCGCCTTTTCGGTTTCCAGGTGTCTTGCCTCGGGTGAGATGACGGTGACCTGCCCTTCGGGTCGCGACAGCCGCACCGGTCCGTTCCGGCACAGCAGGACATCCGCAGAGGCGAGGCGGACGACTTCCTCGGGCGTTATCCGGTCGACGTAGGGAAGGCCGAGTTCGGAGGCGAGCCAGCGATAATACAGTTCGGGATCAATCAACCGTTGTGCGATAAGTTCCTGTTCAACGGTTGTCTGGTTTTCCAAAGCCGCCTTGCCGGCCGCTTCGACGTGGGGCTTCCCGATACCGCAGGCAATAAAGAACCGCTGTTCCTGATTGCGTTTCACGCAGTGCTGGCTGAGTGTGGTTGGGTACGGGGGTGGGCGACCGGCCGCTGCGCCGGAGTCGGAAACCAGCCTGAGGGGCGGGGCTGCTTTGTCCCTCAGGGGCCGATTGGTTGTTTTGCCTGGGGCCATGACTCTGGTAAACACATGACGGTTGCAGCGAGTTGATAAATCTATGGTAGTATTAGCATTGTCAGATGCACTCGGAATAATCAAGTTTTTTTCGCGTTTTGCGTGCATCGCGATTGTACTGCTTGCTCCTTTGGGATCTGCTCAGGCCGAAGACGCTGTTTTCGTGCCCAACTACATGGATCCCCGTGAACGTATCGCAGCGCCGGATTTGCAGCAGTTTCCCCGCATACGCTTCATCACCACCGTCGATTTTCCGCCCTTCAGCTTTCTCGACCAGACCAGCCGGCTTTCGGGTTTCCATATTGATCTCGCGCGAGCGATCTGCGCCGAGCTCGGGGTCCTGTCGAAATGCCAGATTCAGGCGCTCCCCTGGAGCGAGCTGCCCGGTGCTCTCCAAAGCGGGCAGGCCGAGGCCATTATCTCGGGACTGGCCATGACGCCCGAAAGCCGCTCGGAGTACCGCTTCACCCGCGCCTACATGACCTTGCCGGCGCGGTTCGTGGCGCAGAACGAGCTTTCCGGTCGTGACCGGACGGCCCAGACACTCACGGACGAGCGTGTTGGCGTCATGGCCGGAACTGCTCATGAAGCGATGCTGCGTGCATGGTTTCCCGACCTCAGGCCTGTTACCTTTTCGCGTCAGGAGTGGATGTTCGATGCACTCAAGTCCGGTTCCGTCGCCGCGATCTTCGGTGATGGCCTGCAACTCTCATTCTGGCTGGCAAGCCAGTCGGCCGAAGCATGCTGCGGTTTTCTGGATGGCCCCTATGTCTCTCAGGCGCATCTGGGTGAGGGGCTGGCAATCGCGGTTCGCCCGCGCAACGCGCGGCTCGCCGTCGCCTTTGACCATGCGCTGGCGGCTCTCAATCGCAATGGCCGCTTTGCGGAACTCTACCTCCGCTGGTTCCCCAACGGCCTGTTCTGACCCGCGGCCTCGGTTTTGCCGCGCGCGGGCGTTGACTTGAACGGCAGCAAGAGGGCCCAAACCAGATTTGCCGGCCGGTCGTCGCGCCATTCGTTCAGGCCGATTTCGATGCCGGTCTCGCCGCGTCTCGGGCTCTGCGTATAGGTTGAAAACATCCGGTCCCAGATTGCGAAGTTGAAACCGTAGTTGGAGTCTGTCTCGCGCGGGTCGGTCGAGTGATGGATCCGGTGCATGTCGGGCGTCACGATCACCAGCCGCAACAGTGCATCGGCGGATTTCGGCAGCTTGATGTTGGCATGGTTGAACATGGCCGCGCCGTTGAGCACGATCTCGAAGACCAGCACTGCAATCGGCGGCGCGCCGAGCGCGACGATGACGGCGGCCTTCCAGACCATCGACAGCACGATCTCAAGCGGATGAAACCTGAGCGCTGTGGTGAGGTCGAAACCGGTGTCGGCGTGGTGCATGCGGTGAATCCGCCACAAGAGCGGCCATTTGTGGCTGACCACGTGTTCGAGCCAGACGGCAAAATCAAGGATGATGAAGGCCAGAATCCCGGCGAGCCAGAGCGGCATGCCGAGCATCGGCACAAGACCGTATCCCTGGGCGTCCGCCCATAGCGCCGTCCCCACTGCTGCGAGCGGAAACACGATCCTGAGCGCCACCGACGACAGCACCACCATGGCGAGATTGGTGACCCACCTGCGGGATTTGAGCGCTCCACGCATCTCATTGCGCTCAAGGCGCGGCGCGGCAAGTTCGATTCCCGCAAGCGTCATGAAAATCGCTGAAAACGCGATCAGACGGATGACCGGTTCTGACAGTCCAAGAATGTCCATAACTCGCTTCCTCCGCGCATGCTCGAAACGCCATATTCCATATCATGCATGGAATGGCGAAACACATTCAGGTGAATTGTATGTGCGCCGGCCTGAAGCGGGCCGACCGGTCAGGCGTGGCGAAACCGGGCGATGGCGCCGCGCTCGATGGCAGCGCAGGTCAGCTTGTCCAGCCCGAGCCGGTCGCGGACCATTTGCAAGAGCCGGATTTCCTCCTGCTGGATATTGTAATCCGCCGAGGCGATTTCCACTGCCAGTGCATAGGCGGTGTCATAGAGTTTCGGCGGCACCGCGTCACGGACCACCTCGAGAACGATGTCGAGGCCTTCCGGTCCCTTGAGAATCTCGGCAGCCGACCGGGTCACGTCGATCAGCCGCTCTTCATCGAAACCCTTGAACACCGGCAGGAAGGTGACAAGGCGTCCGATACGCGCCAATTCGGCGTCATTCATGGCCTTGTCGACGGCTGACATGGTCACCATCAGGTAGATCAGGGCGTCGTGGCTGTGAATATGACTTGTCATGATCGAACTCTCTGTTGTTTCTGCGCGATAATAGAAAGTCGGGCCCGGGGGCACAAGCACCGATGCACTGGACAAGGCTTGCAGGGACAGGCCAGCGCCTGCCCGCGCCGCGGACCTACTGGCTCGCCCAGATGATCCGCGCCATCCATTCGATTTCCGGCAAATCGAAACTCCGGTTCGGGTGATCCGGGTTGAGCGAGAACAGTTCGACGCTGCGCGTGCTTTGGCGGTGAAGCACTTTCGCCATCACTTCGCCATCGCGCGTGCGCACGACCACGCGGTCCCCGCGCCTGACCTGTGCGCCCGGCTCGACAATGAGAATGTCGCCGTCGCGATACAGCGGCAACATGCTGTCGCCTTGCACCTCGAGCGCATAGACACCGGGCCTGTCGGCCGGTTGTGCCGGAAAATCGACGACATCCCAGCCCTGTCCGGCGGGAAAGCCGCCGTCGTCGAAGAACCCTCCCGATCCCGCCTGCGCAAATCCGAGAAGCGGAATCGTGCCGGCCTGCGGCGGAAAGGTGCCGTCCGGCACCCCGGTCGCACTGCCGCCACGCGCGCCGCTGAACAACCCCATGAAATCGTCCAGGGACGATCCGGTCGCATCGAGCACCTTCGCCAGCGATTCCGTCGAAGGCCATCTGTCGCGGCCGTCCGCGCCCCTGCGTTTGGACTTGTTGAAGGCAGTGGGGTCGAGGCCTGCGCGGCGCGCAAGCCCCGAAGGTGTGAGGCCGTGACGTTCGGCAAGCGCATCAAGGGCGGACCAGATCCGTTCATGCGAGAGCATCGGCGTCTTCCCGGCTGTCAGGGCTGCCACGTTGTTGCGCCGATCGGGGCACGTCGGGGCGGCAGGGTTGGATGTCTGTTTCGCTGCAGGCAGGGCCTGGGATGTCCGGTCAAACGAGATGACACACCGGACCAGCCTTTTTTACATGATCGGCAGCCGGGGAGTAAAGCGGCCTAGGAAAAATATCCTGCCCCGAAAAGGTTCCGCAAACCGGCAGATCTCACACCGGTTTGAACGGGCCCCGGCCGGAAACGATGGCCTGCTCTAACATTTCGATCCGGTCCTGGCCCCAGAACGGCTCCCCGTTATAGACATAGGTCGGCACACCCACCGCGTCCGCGGAGATTGCCTCCCGCGTGTTGCGTTCGCGGATTGCTGCAACCGCATCCGTTTTCGCGTCCTTCAGCGGCGGGCTGGAATCGAGACCGACCTGGGACAGGTACGAGGCGAGAACCGCTTCATCGGCGATATTGTCGTCATTGGCCCAGACGCCCGAGAGCACCTTGCCGATGAAATAGCGCGGATCGTGGCCGTCATTGACCAGCGAGATGACCACCTTGTCTGCAAGGGCGGGGTCGACAGGCCAATGCAGTGGAGAGGTCTTGATGGGAAGGCCGCGCCAGTGGGCGAGGCGCTGCAGTTCGATCAACCGCAACCGCTGGCGGACAGGCGGACGCTTTCCGGGAGGCACCGCACCGGAAATGTCCCATATCGCGGCAAGATTGACCGGCTTGTAGTTGAGCTTGATCTTGTGTGTCTCGGCGACTTCGCAGATCCGGTTGTGCCCCAGATAGGTAAACGGAGAGGCACTGTAGAAGTAGTAATCGATCTCGCGCACGGGGCGATCCTCCCTTTTGGCCGCACAGTGCCTACAGATCCGGGCGGCGGCAAGACATAATTCCTGCGAACGCCGGACTTGTCAGCCGGATTCAGGCTTCCGGCACCTCGCGTTCCCCACGGAAACCGGAATACGGCGCCTGTCCCGGGGAGGCCCGTTTGTGCGGTTCGTTGTACGCTGGTGGCCAAAAGGGATCCTGCCACAACAAAAAACGGGCCCGAAGGCCCGCTCTGAAATGCTCGTGCGGAATTGAGCGGTCAGGCCGCTTCCTTCTCGTCCTTGTAGGGATCGAACCTTCCGTAGAAGGTTTCGCCCTTTTCGGCCATCTCGACCAGCAGCTTCGGTGCCTTGAACTGCTTGCCGTATTTCCGCGCCAGGACCTTGCACATGTCAACGAATGCCTGTGCGCCCATGGCATCGATATAGCTCAGCGCGCCGCCGGTATAGGGCGCAAAGCCGAAGCCCAGAATGGTGCCGATGTCCGCCTCGCGGGGATCGGTGACAATGCCTTCCTCGACGGTGCGAACCGCTTCGAGCGCGATCACCGCAAGGAAGCGGTTTTTCAGTTCCTGGACACTCACCTTTTCGGCGGGCAGTTGCGGATAGAGCGTCTTGAGCTCCGGCCAGAGGTGCTTCTTGGCAGGCTTTGCGGGGTAATCGTAGAAGCCCTTGCCGTTCTTGCGGCCCAGACGTCCTTCCTTCTCGACCATGCGTTCGACCAGTTCGAGATGCCGCGGGTCCACCGCCTTCTCGCCGAGATCGGCAATCGTGGCCCGAATGATCTTCAGCGACAGGTCGATCGCCACCTCGTCGTTGAGCGACAGCGGCCCGACCGGCATTCCGGCCATCTTGGCCGAGTTCTCGATCATGGCCGGCGGCACGCCCTCGGCGAGCATGTTGTAGCTCTCGTTCATGTAGCGCAGCACGCAGCGGTTGACGAAGAAGCCGCGGGTGTCGTTGACGACGATCGGCGTCTTCTTGATCGCCGCGACATAGTCGAGCGCCACGGCCAGTGCCTTGTCCGAGGTCTTGCGGCCGAGAATGATCTCCACAAGCATCATCTTGTCGACCGGCGAGAAGAAGTGGATGCCGATGAAGTTCTTCGGACGCTTGGAGTTCTTGGCGAGCCCCGTGATCGGCAGTGTCGAGGTGTTCGAGGCATAGACGGTTGTGGGCCGGATCTGTGCTTCGATGGATTCGGTAACCGCCTTCTTGACGTCGCGGTCCTCGAAAACAGCCTCGATCACCAGGTCGGCGTCGGCGAGATCGGCATGATCGGTCGAGGTGCTGATCAGCGACAGCAGCTTCTCGCCGGCTTCCTTGGTGGTCTTGCCCTTCTGGACGCCCTTCTTGACCAAATCCTCGGAATAGGACTTGCCCTTTTCGGCCGCCTCGATGTCGCGGTCGATCAGCACCACCGGAATGCCCGCCTTTGCGGTCACATAGGCAATGCCCGCGCCCATGAATCCGGCGCCCACGACGCCGATCTTGCGGAATTTCGTCGGCTTGACGCCTTCGGGACGGCGTGCGCCCTTGTTGAGTTCCTGCAAAGACACAAACAGCGACCGGATCATTGCCTGTGCTTCGGTGGTTTGCAGGATATGGCTGAAATAGCGCTGCTCGATCTTCAGACCGGTGTCGAAGGGCACCTGCAGGCCTTCGAACACACTCTGCAGGATTGCCTTGGCGGCGGGATAGTTGTCCTGCGTTTCCCGCCGAAGGATTGCCGAGGCGGCGGGCCATAGCTGCGAGCCCTGGGCCGACCAGATCTTGCCGCCGGGCAGCTTGAAGCCCTTTTCGTCCCATGGCTGAATCGGCTTGAGGCCGTTCTTGATCATCGCCTTGGCGGCGGAAACAAGCTTCTTGGGTTCGACCACCTCGTGAACCAGTCCCATGGCCTTTGCCCGTGCCGGGGTGAGCGACTGTCCCGTGGTCATCATCTGCAGGGCGTCCTGGGCGTTGGTCAGCCGCGGTACCCTCTGGGTGCCGCCGGCGCCCGGGAAAATGCCGACCTTGACTTCAGGCAGCGCCAGCTTGACCGATGGCGAGTCCGCGACAACCCGGCCGTGGCAGGCAAGGGAGAGTTCGAACGCGCCGCCCATGCAGACGCCGTTGATGGCGGACACCCACGGCTTCCCGCAGGTTTCGATCTTGCGGTAGAGCCAGCTCATGCGGCCGACCTGCTCGAACAGCACCTTCTGGGCGTTGTCGGGGTCCTTGCGCTGCTCTTCGGCCATGCCGGCAAGCATTGTCTTCATCATGGTCAGGTCGGCGCCGCCGGAAAAGGTCTGCTTGCCGGAGGTGAAGACCACGCCCTTGACGTTGTCGTCGGCCACGAACCGGTCAACCAGCTCGTCGAGCTGTTCCAGTGCGGCCTGTGTGAACACGTTCATCGAACGGTCGGTCATGTCCCAGGTGACGAGCGCAATGCCGTCACCGTCCACGTCTACTGTGTAAATTTCATTGCTCATTGTCATTCTCCCGGTATCAGACGCGTTCGATGATCGTCGCGGTGCCCATGCCCGCGCCGATGCACAGCGTCACAAGTGCGGTGTTGAGATCGCGGCGCTCGAGTTCGTCGAGCACGGTGCCGAGGATCATCGCGCCGGTGGCGCCGAGCGGGTGGCCCATTGCGATCGCGCCGCCGTTGACGTTGATCTTGTCCGACGGAATGTCGAAGGCCTGCTGGAAGCGCAGCACCACCGAGGCGAAGGCCTCGTTGAGTTCGAACAGGTCGATATCCTCGATCTTCATCTTGGCGCGCTTCAAAAGCTTCTCGGTCACATCCACCGGGCCGGTCAGCATCAGTGCCGGGTCCGATCCGATATTCGCAAAGGCGCGGATCTTGGCGCGCGGCTCCAGCCCCATGGTCTTGCCGCCCCGCTTGGAGCCGAGCAGCACCAGACCGGCGCCATCGACGATTCCCGAGGAATTGCCGGCGTGGTGGACGTGGTTGACGCTCTCGATTTCCGGATGGGCCTGGATGGCCACGGCGCCGAAGCCGCCCATTTCAGCCATCACGCCGAACGAGGCGTTGAGGCTTGCAAGCGCCTGCATGTCGGTGCCCGGACGCATGTGCTCGTCACGGTCGAGAATGGTCAGGCCGTTGATGTCCTTCACCGGCACCACCGACTTGGAGAAATAGCCCTTCTCCCAGGCGTGTGCCGCGCGCTTCTGGCTTTCGACCGCATAGGCGTCCACGTCATCGCGGGAGAAGCCGTACTTGGTGGCGATAAGGTCGGCGGAGATGCCCTGTGGCATGAAGTAGGCCGGGATGTTGACCGACGGATCCATGAACCATGCGCCGCCCTGCGCACCGATGCCGATGCGCGACATGGATTCCACGCCGCCGGCGATCACGATATCATCGGCGCCCTGCGCGATCTTTGCGGTGCCGAAGTTGATGGCATCGAGGCCGGATGCGCAGAACCGGTTGATCTGGATGCCGGGTGCTTCTGTCGCATAGCCCGCTTCGAAGGTCGCTGCGCGGGCGATGTCGCCACCCGCCTCGCCGATCGCGTCGACGCAGCCCATGACGATGTCATCGACCTTTTCGGTAGCCAGCCCGTTGCGGTCGCGCAGCGCCTCGAGCATGTGGGATGCAAGCCGCACCGAGGGCACTTCGTGCAGGCTTCCGTCTTTCTTGCCGCGCCCCCGCGGGGTGCGGACGTGATCATAGACAAATACATCAACCATTGCGGTGATCTCCAGGTTATGGTTTCGTTTCAGGCCGTTGCCGTGTCGGGGTCCATCCCGCTGGGCATCAGCTCTTCGGGTCTCTTGTAGCCGGGCAGGGCCGAAATCCGGTCCAGCCAGGCCTGAATGTTTTGATAATCGGCGAGGTCCATGCCGATTTCCTCGGGCCAGAACAGATATCCGCACAGCGAAAGATCAGCGATCGTCGGATGTCCGGCGACCACGAAGTCACGACCCTCCAGATGAGCGTTCAGCACTTTCCAGGCGCTCCGGGCGCGCGCGAGAAGAAACTGCGCCGCCGGGTCTTCGCCCTTGCCCTGAAACCGATTCATGAACCGGTAGGTTGCTGAGTAGCTGGTAAGCTTGTGGTTGTCCCACAACAGCCAGCGCAGGATTTCGCGCCGTTCGGCGTCGTTGGTCGGGCCGAACCGGCCCAGTTCCCCGGCAAGATAATCGAGGATCACGCCGGATTGGCTCAGGACCAGATCCCGGTCTCCCAGATTGTCGGTAAGCACCGGAACCTCGCCCATGAAGTTGAGTTCACGGTACTCGGGCGAGCGCGTCTGGCCGCTGAAGAAGGCCACCCGGCGCGGTTCCCAGTCGGCGCCGCTCAGTTCGAGCATCAGCGCCGCCTTGTAGGCGTTGCCGCTTTCCAGAAAGCAGTCGAGTGTAAAGCGCGCCATTGATCACAAGCTCCTTGCGATCAACAGTTTCATGATCTCGTTTGTTCCGCCGTAAATTCGCTGCACCCTTGCGTCGCGGAACATTCTGGCGATCGGATACTCGTTCATGTAGCCGTATCCGCCGTGCAGTTGCACGCACTCGTCCACGATCTTGCACTGAAGGTCGGTGGTCAGATACTTGGCCATCGACGCGGTGGTGGTGGTCAACGCGCCCTTGAGGTGTTCGCCGATGCAGTGATTGACGAAAACCCGCGCCATAACCGCTTCCGACTTGAGTTCGGCGAGCTTGAACTGGGTGTTCTGAAAATCAATGACCGCCTTTCCGAAGGCCTTGCGCTCCTTGACGTAGTCGATGGTAACCGCCAGTGCCCGCTCGATCATCGAGATCGCCTGGTTTGCGATCAGGAGCCGCTCCTGCGGGAGCTCCGTCATCAGTTGCGCAAATCCCTGGCCTTCCTCGGTTCCGAGCATGTTGGCGGTCGGGATGCGCACATCGTCGAAGAACAGCTCCGAAGTGTCGTTGCTCTTCAGTCCCACCTTGTCGAGGTTGCGGCCGCGGCGAAAACCCTCGACTTCGTCGGTCTCGACCACCATCAGCGAAACGCCCTTGGCGCCCTTGGACGGGTCGGTCTTGCTGACCACGATAATCAGGTTTGCGTGCTGGCCGTTGGTGATGAAGGTTTTCGAGCCGTTGATGACGTAGTGATTGCCGTCCTTTTTGGCGGTGGTCTTGGTGCCCTGCAGGTCCGAGCCGGCGCCCGGTTCGGTCATGGCGATTGCGCCGATCATCTCGCCGCTGGCCATCTTCGGCAGCCATTTGCGCTTTTGCTCTTCGGAGCCGAAATGCAGGATGTACGGTGCCACGATCGCGTTGTGCAGCGCGATCCCGAAACCGTCGGTTCCGGTGCGTCCCAGCGCCTCCGCAATCACCGCCTCATGTGCATAGGTGCCGCCTGCGCCGCCGTATTCCTCCGGCATCGAGGCGCACAGAAGACCTGCCACTCCGGCTGCTTCCCAGGCGCTGCGGTCGACCATTTCCTGTTTTTCATAACGTTCGTAGTGCGGCGCGACCTCGGCTTCCAGCCAGCGTCCGGCCATGTCCTCAAGCATCGCGACGTCATCGTCCATCCAGTCCGGACGCGGTACGCCAAGCACTTCCGATGGCAATGTCGCCATGTCTTCCTCCCGATTGCCCCCGGGCGGCAGCCCGCCCGGTTGAACGTGCAAGGCCCGCCGGCGCCTTCTGCACCGGCGGGCCTGATATCAGAATGCGGCTGCTTCGAGTTCCATCATCGTGTCGGCGCCGGTTTCGATCCGTGCCTTGCGCAGCGATGTTTCCGGCATGATCCGTTCCATGTAGAACTTGCCGACCAGCAGTTTCGCGGCCAGGAACTCGTCCGTGCCGTTCGCCCCCGCGGCGCGCTTCTCGACGGCTGCCTTGGCCATCAGGCCCCACATGTAACCGAGCGCGACAAGGCCGAAGAGGTGCATGTAGTCGGTCGACGCAGCACCGGCGTTGTCCGGCTTCGCCATTGCGTTCTGCATCAGCCACATGGTCGAGGCCTGCAGGTCGTTAAGGCCTTTCTTGAGGCCCTTGGTGTAGAGCTCCAGTTCCTCGTTGTTGCGATTCTCCTCGCAGAAATCGCCCACTTCCTTGAAGAACGCCATCACCGCGCGACCGCCGTTCTGGCCGAGCTTGCGTCCGACGAGGTCAAGCGCCTGGATTCCGTTGGCGCCCTCGTAGATCATGGCAATGCGGGCATCGCGCACATACTGGCTCATGCCCCACTCCTCGATGTAGCCATGGCCGCCGAACATCTGCTGCGCCATCACCGCGTGGTCAAAACCCTTGTCGGTGAGCACGCCCTTGACCACCGGGGTGACCAGGGTCAGCAGGTCATCGGCTTCCTGGCGGTCGCTGTCGACTTCGGACTTGTGGGCCACATCGGACTTGAGCGCGGTCCACAGCATGAAGGCGCGGCCGGCCTCGTTGAACGCGCGGATGGTCATCAGGGTGCGCCGGACGTCGGGGTGCACGATGATCGGATCAGCCTTCTTCTCCGGCTCTTTCGGGCCGGACAAGGAGCGGCCCTGCAGGCGTTCGCGGGCGTACTCGACGGCGTTCTGATAGGCAATCTCACCCATCGCCTGTCCCTGGAGCCCGACGCCCAGACGGGCTTCGTTCATCATCACGAACATGGCCTTGAGGCCGGCGTTCTCGGTTCCGATCAGATAGCCGGTGGCCTCGTCATAGTTCATCACGCAGGTGGCGTTGCCGTGGATGCCCATCTTCTCTTCGAGCGACCCGCAGGTGACCGGGTTGCGGTCGCCCAGCGAACCGTCTTCCCCGACCATGAACTTCGGCACGATGAACAGCGAAATGCCCTTCACGCCCTCGGGAGCCCCCTCGATGCGGGCGAGCACCAGGTGGATGATGTTGTCGGACATGTCATGCTCGCCGGCCGAGATGAAAATCTTCTGGCCCGAAATCTTGTAGCTGCCGTCATCCTGCTTGACCGCCTTGGTGCGCAACAGGCCCAAGTCGGTGCCGCAATGCGGCTCGGTCAGGTTCATGGTGCCGGTCCATGTGCCTTCCACCATCTTGGGAAGAAACTTGGCCTTCTGCGCGTCGCTGCCGTGCTCGTGGATTGCTGCGATGGCGCCCTGGGTCAGACCCGGATACATCATGAACGACAGGTTCGCCGAGGACATGTATTCGCCGACGGCCACATGCAGTGCGTAGGGCAGGCCCTGTCCACCGTATTCGGCTGGTGCTGCAAGGCCCAGCCATCCGCCTTCGCAGTACTGCTTGTAGGCTTCCTTGAAACCCTTCGGGGTCGTCACGCTCGCGTCGTCATGCCGTTTGCAGCCCTCCTGGTCGCCGACCTGGTTGAGTGGCAGCATGACTTCCTCGGAGAGCCGGGCGCCTTCCTGAAGGATGGCTTCGACGATGTCCGGACTTGCATCCGCGAAACCGGGAAGATTCATGTAACGCTCATAGCCGAGCACATCATTGAGAATGAAAAGCGTATCGTCGACGGGCGCCTTGAAGACTGGCATGTTTTCCTCATCCCTTGTTCGGTAATGGCCGCCGGCACGATAGCCGGTCAACCTGTCGATCCATCCATACTCAATTTTGACGTTTGCGTAAACGTAAAAAAATCAGCTTTTCGACCTTGCGAACCGTGTGAGTGGTCAAAATCGGTCAAAAATCGGTTATTTCAGTGTCATGAAGCTGAAAAAAAGAAAGAAAGCCGCCCGTGTTTTTCCGGATCGGCTGTATGCGTACCACTGAAAAAGGTTCAATCCGGGAGCATTGAGGACCGATTATTCAAGGCGTTATCGCGCACTCTCTCACAGCGGGCCGGATGCGCAGAAAAATCCGTGACGGAAGCCAGAAGGGAAGTCAGACCGCGCGAGTCGGGATCGCGATGCGCGGCGACGTGACGAAGAGCGGGGCTTGCCATTCCGGATGCGGGGCGCGCCCGCCAATAAATCCGGGCGAAAACGGGCCGCCGTCAGGCGCTATTCGGATTCTTCGAGCATCTGGCGCACCACGGAGATGGTGCGTTCGAGTTCGGATATCGCTGTGTTGATGCTGTCGCGCTGCTCCTCGAGCACCCGCATTTGCGCCTCACCCTTGCTGAGTGCCACCTTGAGCTGGGTGACATTCTTGCCGCGCGGGTCATACAGATCGATCATCCGCTTGACCTCGGTCAGCGAAAAGCCGACCCGCTTGCCCAGCAGGATAAGTTTCAGACGGGCCCGGTCGCGCTTCGTGAACAGCCGTGTAACCCCGACGCGCGTCGGCTTGAGCAGCCCCTTGTCCTCGTAGAACCGCAAGGTCCGCAAGGTGACCCCGAACTCCTCGGCCAGATCACCGATCTTGTAGACCGCTTCATCCTGGTCCGCGCTGGTATCCGTCATGTCGTTCATGTTCTGCCAAAGCTGCTGGGCGTCCGAAACCTCGAACAGGTGGGTTGCGGTGTGACATTAAACCTTCTGCATCGTCAAGTCGCAGGGTTCCAGTGGCCATCGCGCAAGAAAAGCAACCTTGGTTAACGGGTTGTTTACCACGTTTCGAGGATTGTGCGGCGTAAGGACAGCACCCTTTTGTACCGTGTTTCGTGTTCGCGCCGGTCAAGCTTGGCAACCACAATTCAAGGCTTGGTACGGCACGCACCGAACGATGGCAAAAAGGTGCTTCGGACGGGACGGGGCGCGGGGCTCCAGACCCACAACGCGAAGCGGAAGCGAAAATGAACGGATCGCGATCATATTCAAGCCGGCACAGTGGCGGAGATGCGTCCCTGGATGCGCTCAATCGCACGATTGAGGGCCTGGAAGCCCGCATTGAGGGGATGTTGGGTCGCGGCGGCCACCAGGCCGGAGCCGCCCGTCAGCCCGAGCCGCCCGCACAGCGCGGCGACGGAATGATCGATGAAATTCGCGCACGGAAGCGGGCATTGGAAAATGCCCAGCGAGCGCAGGCGCACCCTGCGGGCCAGGCGGCAGGTTCCCGGATGCGCGACCAGCGGGAACAAAAGCATGCCTCGCAGGCTGCCTTCGGAGCGACTCTGGCTCCGGACCTCAGCGAATCCCTGCTGCGCGAGATGGCGAACCTGCGTAGCGAGATGAGCGCGTTGCGCCAGGAAGCTCGCAATCAGGCGCTGCCGGATGACTTGCGCCGCGATCTTGCGGGCATATCGGCTTCCATCGATGCGCTTGGCACCCAGGACTCCGGCACGGACGCCTTGCGGCTCGAACTCGATTCCATGCGGTCGATGGTGGACAGGCTTGCACGCGAAGAAAGCGTGCAGGCGCTCGAGAGCCGCTGGCAGTCGGTGGAAGATCAGGTTTCCGCGCTCGACGTCGGCGGTCTGCGCGATGAACTGGTCAATCTCGCCTACCGCGTTGACGATATTCGCGAAGCTCTGTCCTCGCGGTCCGGCGATGCCCAGGCTCAGGCGATCGAAAACAAGATCGCGGAACTCGCCGACTCGATCGAGGCGATGTCGCGCCAGCCTGCCGCCGCCGATCCGCAGCTTCCACGCCAGTTGGACCAGCTTGGCTCACGGTTGGACGAGATCACGCGTGCAATCGCGGCCATTCCGGCTCCTGCCGCGCCTGAACTCGATGCTGCACCTTTCGAAAGGCTCGAGGCCCGGCTTGCCTCGGTTTCGCAAAAGATCGACCAGCTGGAACCCCAGCATGACGGCTCCGATATCGGCCATCGCATAGAAAGCCTTGCAGCTCGTGTCGCACAGCTTGCCGACGAGGAAGCCGTGGCCCGCCTCGATGCACGCATTGAGCGGCTCCAGAGCCTGGTCGAAAGCGGTGCGCAAAACGATGCCGTGCCCGAACTGTCGAGCCACCTCGCCGACATCTCCGGCAAGATCGAAGCGCTGGATACCCGCGGGATGGACCAGTCGTTGCTCGCGCGCCTCGACCAGCTTGCAGCCCAGATCGACGACCTTTCATCCAACCCGCCCCAGGCCCAGGCCGTTCCCGATGCGGTGATCGGCCGGCTCGAGGCCTTGATCGGCCGCGCCGAACAGACCGCCTCGTTTAATGCCGACCCGCTGCCCGGGCTGGAAACTCTGGACGCCCGTCTTGCCGATATTGCCTCGAAGTTGCAGCAGGCCGAGGTCGCGGCAGCCGGCAATGCCATGCATCCCAATGGCGGTCTCGAGACCGTCGAGGCGCAGCTTGCGGAAATCGCGGCACGTCTCGATCGGCCGATGGAAGCGGCGCCCGCTTCCATTCCGGGGATTGAGAACCTCGAGGCACGCCTTGCCGACATCGCCAATCGTCTCGACATGTCGAGCGCCGGACAGTCCGGTCCCAGCGACGAAGCGCTTCGCGGGCTTGAAGACCAGATCGCAAATCTCTCGCGCCTCGTCAGTTCGGCGCCGCAGTCGGGTGCATCGGAAGCCTTCGATGAACGCTTTGCCTCGATCGAGGAGCATCTCGCCACCAGCGACGAATTCATTGTCGAAGCCGCTCGGCAGGCCGCGGAAGCGGCGCTGAGCGCCTATTCCGGCCAGTCCGGCGGTTCCCAGTCGCCGCAGGCGATTGCGAACATTGAGGTTATCACCGCCCTCGCCGACGATCTTAAGGCGCTCGAAGGCTTGAGCCGCAAGAGTGATGATCGCACCATGCGGGCCTTCGAGGCGGTTCAGGAAACATTGCTCAAGATTGCCGGCAGGCTCGAGAAACTCGATTCGATCCCCGCCTCGGTTCAAAGCGCAGGCCTGGGTGAAATGCGCGAGGCAGTTGCCGACGCCCGGATGAGCGTCGAAGCTGCCATGCCTGCCGCTGACACCGGCCCGCTTGATGAGGCGGTTGCCCGTGATGCAGAGATCGAGGCGGAACCGGTCCATGCCGGCATGCACGAGGATCACGGGCGTGCCCGCAAGGTCCCCCAATCACCGTCGGAAGCGGCAGCGCTCGCGGCGGCCCACGCTGCAAGTGAAAACGCCGATGCCACCGATCAGGACATCGTGACCAGCGAACAGAAGTCTTTCCTTTCCGGCCTGGCCGCCCGTATCCGACCTGGAAAGGCCGCCGCGAAACCGGCACAAAGCGAGCTTTCGGAACCCGGCTCCGGCGCCCCGGACATCAATCGGATCCTCAAGAAGGTTCGCGAGGCGCAGGCCATGGAACGCCAGCGCGGCGGCGCGGCCGATGACGGTGCGGACAAGGCCGATTTTCTTGCATCCGCGCGTCGTGCTGCGAAGGCCGCGGCCGAGGAAGTCGAGACCATCGGCAAGAGCCGCAAGGGCGACAGCGGAGGGCTGCTCTCGGTTCTCAAGTCGCGTCGCCGTCCGATCCTGATGATCGCAGGCGCCGTATTGCTCGCCGTCATGTCCTATCCGCTCGTGACCGGCTTCCTGTCCGGCGGAAGCAACGGTGCGAGCGACATGGCGGTGACCGAACCGGCAATTGTCGAGCCGGCGCCGGAAGTTGAAACCTCCGGGGCGCCTGCTTTGTCCGAGCCGGCCGAGGGCGGTGTCGAAACGGCTGCCGATGTGGCCGAACCGCGGCTTCCCGAGGTACGCGTGATCGAGCCGGGCGCAGCAGCAGGCAGCGGAACGGCAGCTCTCCCGGCAACGTCGGAAGCGGGTCCGCAGGAGACCGCGGTCGCCACGTCGCTTGAGGAGACGGCGGCAATCGCACCGAGTGCGGTTTCCGGCGAAGCGCCATCGAGTGAAACGGTTCCCGCCGCTGTCGAGGATGGCTCCATGCTTACCGCAGAGCTCGACGCGCTTCCCGACGGCGCTGCGACACCTGCGCTCAAGGCAGCGGCTGCCCAATCGAACCCGCTCGCCTTCTACGAGATTGGCGCGCGCTTCACGGACGGACGTGGTGTCACGGTCGATCTCGAACGGGCCGCCAGCTGGTATCAGCGCGCAGCCGATCTCGGCCACGCGCCCTCCCAGTACAGGATTGCCAATCTCTACGAAAAGGGCAGCGGCGTGGAGCGCGATCTGACCGTCGCCAAGAAGTGGTACCAGATGGCGGCCGAGCAGGGGAACGCGAGCGCCATGCACAATCTTGCAGTGCTTTATGCCACCTCGGGACCGGCGCCGGACTACACCAACGCTGCCGACTGGTTTGAGCGTGCAGCCGAAATCGGCGTCCGTGACAGCCAGGTCAACCTCGCCATCCTCTACGCCCGCGGCGACGGAGTGCCGCGTGATCTCGTGCAGTCCTACAAGTGGTTCGCCATCGCAGCCAACGAGGGCGACAAGGATGCCGGCGTCAAGCGCGACGAGGTCTTCAATGCGCTAAGGCCCGAACAGGTCGAGGCGGCCCGCGCAGCGGTTGCCAACTGGACGGCGCAGCCGATCAACCCGGAAGCCAATGCGGTGGAAGTTCCTGCAGACTGGGGCGGTGACAGCACGCAGACCGCATCGGTGGACATGGGCAAGGCCATCCGCAACATTCAGGCGATCCTGAACAACAACGGTTTCGACGCCGGGACGCCGGACGGTGTGATGGGCAAGCGCACCATAGCGGCGATCAAGGAGTTCCAGTCCTCGATAGGCATGGAGCCGACCGGCGAAATCAACGATCAGCTGGTCAAGGAACTGCTCGCCCGCAACGGCTGAAGTCGAGCAGGCCGATGAGCGAAAATCCTGTCGCGAGATACGACGGAAAAAGCCTCTCCACGCGGGAGGCTTTTTCATTGCACGGACCATGTGGAACGATGAAACGGCCGCTTGCGGGAGGACCGCAACTCGCGGAAGACACTTATTTTTGCCGCGCTGAATTTTTGCGCTCGCACATATTTGACTTGCGTCGAGTAAACGCGCAAAACCGTGCTGTCGGGGACGCCCCGAACCAAACCCCTTTTTCCCAGCCATGGACGCCCGGGGGCGCAAGGTGACCATCTACCTGCCGATCGCTGAACTGTCGGTCAACGTCTTCGTCATTCTCGGAATGGGCGCGGCCGTCGGCTTTCTGTCCGGCATGTTCGGGGTGGGCGGCGGGTTCCTGATCACGCCATTGCTGATCTTCTACAACATACCTCCCGCTGTCGCGGTTGCGACCGGCGCCAACCAGGTTGTCGCCTCCTCGGTTTCGGGCGCTCTGGCGCATTTCAGGCGCGGCACGCTGGACATCAAGCTTGGCCTTGTTCTGCTTGCCGGAGGATTGATGGGCGCCACGGCGGGGGTCCAGATTTTTTCGATGTTGCGGCGCCTGGGCCAGCTCGATCTCATCATTTCGCTGCTTTACGTTGTCTTTCTCGGCTCTATTGGTGGCCTGATGCTTTGGGAAAGCGTCAATTCCATGCGCAGGTCGGCGAAGAACGGATCTGCTACGCTGCGCAAGCCCGGTCAGCACAACTGGGTGCACCGGCTTCCCTTCAAGATGCGGTTCAAGCGCTCGAAGCTTTATCTCAGCGTGATTCCGGTCATCGTTCTGGGGTTTGCGATCGGTGTCCTGACCTCGGTGATGGGCGTAGGCGGCGGGTTCATCATGGTTCCGGCGATGATCTACCTGCTGCGCATCCCGACGAGCGTCGTGATCGGCACCTCCCTGTTCCAGATCATTTTCGTCACGGCCTTCACTACGGTGGTCCACGCCACGACCAACTTCTCGGTCGATATTGTCCTGGCCTGGCTGTTGATGATCGCCGGCGTGGTCGGTGCACAATACGGCGTGCGGGTGGGCCAGAAGATGCGTGGCGAACAACTCCGTGCGGGCCTTGCGCTTCTGGTCCTGGCGGTGGGTGTCCGGCTTGGTCTCGGCCTTGTCATCCCGCCGGATGAAATCTACTCAGTCGTCAGCGGGAGCTTCGGATTCTGATGCGCGCGCTGTTGACGGTTCCCTTCATACTGTTTGTTGCCTGCCTGCCGGCCGCTGCCCAGATTGCCGATCCGACCGTGACGATCAACGACAAGTTCGTGGAGCGGATCGATATCGGAATCTCCACCAACGAAATCGCGATCGCCTCGGACTTTTCCGGGGCTGACATCACGGTTTTCGGCGCGATCGACCGGGCCGACGAATTGCTTCTGGCAACTTTCGCCTATGATGTGGTGGTGGCGCTGGAGGGACCGCGCCTGCCGACAACCGTGCGCCGCAAGGAGCGGGTGGCCGGCATCTGGGTCAATCGCCATTCGATCCAGTTCAGTCCGGTACCGGCATCCTATTCGATGTCGAGCACCCGGCCGCTCCGCGATCTCACCGACTCGATGGAACTGGCCTCCCGCGATCTCGGTATCGACAACATACGCCTGGTGCCGACCGGCAATATCGGTGATGGTTCGCGGCTGACGGAGTTCCGCGACGCCCTTCGCCGCATCAAGCAGATCGGCGGCCTCTACCAGCGCGACCCGACCGGCGTGCAGTTCATCTCCAAGGCGCTCTTCAAGGCTTCGGTGCGCCTTCCCGCCAATATCCCGCTGGGGCAGCATCAGGTTCGTGCGGTGCTCTACAAGAACGGCGAGTTTGTCATGGAAAAGGTGGTTCCGCTCAGGGTCGTCAAAACCGGGCTTGAGCAGTTCATCTTCAATCTGGCCCATGTCCATTCTTTCATTTATGGACTGATCGCAGTGCTGATCGCCGTGGTCACGGGCTGGCTCGGCAGTGTCATCTTCCGCAAGGACTGACGGGACAATCGCATGACTTCTCAGACCGAACAGACCCGTTTCACCGCAACAGCCTGGTTCCTTGCCGGCTTCGGCGCCGTTCCGTTCGCGGCGATGGCGCTTGCCGCGGCGCTGGCACCCGGTTTTTCCGCTTCGTATCTTGGGGGCGATGCCGCTTTCATCGGCTATGGCGCGGTCATTCTGTCGTTCATGGGCGGGATTCGCTGGGGAGCCGTTATCAATCGGGCGCCCGACCCCGAGGCGGCGCGGACACTGATTCTCAGTGTGGCCGCGTCGCTTGCAGGCTGGCTGGCCCTGCTGATCGACCGGCCGTGGTCACTGGTTCTTTTGCTGCTCGGCTTCGCCGCGCAGGGCGCCTGGGATGTGGCTTCGGCGCGAAGTGGCCAACTGCCCGGCTGGTTCGGTCGCCTGAGACTTGTCATCAGCGCGATCGTCGTTGTTTCGATCATTCTGGTCGTGTTGGCATAGGCGGGGCGCTGGAAAATTTCGTTCGTGGCTCCGGATGTTCGCCGGCTCAGCCGTTCATGCGTCTGAACGCAACCGAATAGATTCGCTCGCGGCCGAGCATGTGGGCGACAAGTTTGCCCTGGTCGAAAAGCCCCCGCATCGCCGGATGACGCAATTCCAGCCCGCCGGTGGTGGAGCCGAAAGCCGGCATCAGCAGGCGTTTTCCATCGCTCGCAAAACAGGCCCGCCTGACCGCCTTGCCGCGCCGGACCACGCGCGCTGCCGGATGCAGATGTCCGGCGATCTCGCCGGCGCATTCGCCCGCTTGCGGCTCGTGCCGGAAAACTAGCCCTTCGAGATAAAGCTCGCGGGCCCAGTCCCCCTCGAGATTGTCCGGCCGGTCGGGATCGTGGTTGCCCTCGATCCAGGTCCACTGTCGGCCACGCTGCATGGCCTTGAGCGCCGCGCGATAATCATCGGGCAGGAATTGTGAACCCGCACGGTCGTGAAAACTGTCACCCAGGCTGATCACCATTTTCGGATCGTGGCGGGCAACCAGTTGTGCCAGCCGGGTCAGCGTTGCCGCAGTATCGTAGGGCGGCAGCATCATGCCGCGCCGTGCAAAGGCGGCACCCTTCTCCAGATGAAGATCCGAGACCACCAGCACCCGGCTTTCCGGCAGCAGCAGCACGCCCGCGCAATCGCAGAGCGCGGCGGTGCCGTTTATCTCGATGTCGACCGTCGCCGGTGTTGCAGGGAGGGTCTGAGCGATCGCCGCCGCAGTTGCGCCCATGATGTGCCGTTACCTCATTTGCCCGCTGCCGCTTCCGCGAGCAGATCCTCGGCGGCCTCGGCCAGAATGCTTTCATGGGCCTCGCCGACGACCGGTTCGCGCCCGATTTCGAGCATGATCGGCACTGCAAGCGGAGAAATCTGCTCGAGTGCACGGTGGCGGATATGACCCTTGATTCGCTTGAGCATAGCGCCAAGCCTTTGAATGTCCAAAAGCCCTGATGCCGCATCCGCGCGGGTCGCCTGAAGAAGAATGTGGTCGGGTTCGTGGCTTCTCAGCACATCGTAAATCAGGTCTGCCGAGACCGTCACCTGCCTGCCGGTTTTCTCCTTTCCCGGGTGCCGTCTCTCGATCAGACCGGAAATGACAGCGCAGTATCGGAAGGTCCGCTTGAGCAGCCAGGATTCATCGAGCCAGGCGTCGAGGTCGTCGCCAAGCATGTCCTCGTCGAACAGGTCGCCCGGATCGAGCCGTTTCGAGGCGAACATCGCACCCATGTCCTCGAGGCCCCAGATCGCCAGCGAATAATCCGTGGCCACGAAGCCAAGGGGTCTCGCGCCGCTGCGTTCGAGCCGCCGTGTCAGCAGCATGCCCAGCGTCTGGTGCGCCATCCGGCCCTCGAAGGGATAGAGCACCATGAAGTGCCGCTCCCCTCGCGGGAAGGTCTCGATCAGCAGGTCCTCGCGGCTGGGCAGTTCCGAGACCTCGCGCTGCAGCCTGAGCCAGTCGGAAACCTGGTCGGGAAGGGAGGGCCACAGCGAAGGGTCCGAAAGCATCGTACGCACCCGGTCTGCCAGATAGGTCGACAGCGGGAATTTGCCTCCGGCGTAGGCGGGAACCTTCGGGTCCTGGTTCCACGCCTGTGAGACCAGGCATTCATTCTCCCGGATTCCCTCGAATCTGAGGATCTTCCCGGAGAACAGAAATGTGTCGCCCGGCGCCAGGGTCTCGAGGAAATACTCTTCCACCTGGCCAAGGGGAGGTCCGCCCCGGCCTCCGGTTCGCCCGTTCTTGCGGCTGATCATCCGCACATTGAGCATTGGCGCCTCGACGATGGTGCCGATATTGAGCCTGTACTGCTGTGCGACCTGGGGGTTGGAGATCCGCCAAAGTCCGTCGGCGCGTTTGCGGATGCGGGCATACCGGTCATAGCTCTTGAGCGCATAGCCACCTGTTGCCACGAACTCGATCACCTTTTCAAAGCGGTCCCGGTCCAGATGTCGATAGGGGGCCGCACTCGTCACTTCCGCGTAGAGCGCATCCGCATCGAACGGCCCCGCGGCGGCCATGCCGAGCACATGCTGAGCCAGCACATCGAGTGCGCCTTCACCCGCCGGTGGCGTGTCCTGGGCGCCGATATAGTTCGCATCGATGGCCGCCTGACATTCGAGAACCTCGAAACGGTTCGATGGCGTGAGGATTGCCCGGCTCGGTTCGTCCATGCGGTGGTTGGCCCGGCCGATGCGTTGGGCCAGGCGGCTTGCGCCTTTCGGTGCGCCGACATGCACGACGAGGTCCACGTCGCCCCAGTCGATGCCGAGATCGAGTGTCGATGTCGCGACGACGGCTCTCAGCGCATTGCGGCCCATGGCGGCTTCCACGCGCCTGCGCTGCGCGGCATCGAGCGACCCGTGATGCAGCGCAATCGGCAGGCTGTCGTCGTTGATGCGCCAGAGTTCCTGGAACAGGAGTTCTGCCTGGCTTCGTGTGTTGACGAAGATCAGCGTCGTCTGGTGCCGCTTGATCGCCTCGTACACGTCGGGAATGGCATAGCGTGCAGAGTGCCCGGACCACGGCACCCGCTCGGAGCTTTCAAGAATGGTGATGATCGGGCTGGCGCCGCCTTCCACGGTGATCAGCCCTGCGAGATTCTCGCCATCAGCCGCCTGCGGGACAAGCCAGCGCTGCAGGTCTTCCGGCTCGGCCACGGTGGCTGACAGTCCTATCGTCCTGAGGCCCGGCGAGAGCTGACGCAATCTCGCGAGCGCCAGCGCTAGGAGGTGCCCGCGCTTGGACGTCGACAGGGAGTGCAGCTCGTCAAAGATCACAAACCGCAGATCCTTGAAGAACCGCTCCGCATGCTGGTTCGCGATCAGCAGCGAAACCTGTTCCGGTGTCGTCAGCAGGATGTCCGGCGGGTCGGTGCGCTGGCGTGCGCGCTTGGATTGCGGGGTGTCGCCCGTGCGGGTTTCGATGCGGATCGGAAGATCCATCTCGGTGACCGGGCGGGAAAGATTGCGCTCGATATCGACGGCCAGTGCCTTGAGCGGAGATATGTAGAGCGTATGCAGGGAGCGCGCGCCCTTGCTGCCGGGCTTCGGCCGCTCGCGGCCCGCGAGATCGGTGAGGCTGGGCAGAAAACCCGCCAGTGTCTTTCCGGCGCCTGTTGGCGCGATCAGCAGCATCGAGCGCCCTGACGCGGTTTCGGCGAGCAGTTCGAGCTGATGGGCGCGCGGCTGCCACCCGCGGCTGGCGAACCAGTCAAGGAAGGGGCGCGGAAGCTCGAAGCCCGGAGGGCTGCCGGCCGGCCGGGCGGGGGAGGGCGGAGAATCGCGTTTCACCCCGTCAATCTAGTGCGGCTGCAGGTGGCCTCCAAGATGGCGATGGGCGCTATCGTGAAAGCTCAGTTCAAACGGACCTGTGCGGCGATGACGGTGGGTGAAGCGGCGTCGGTCTCCGAACGGCTTCCGCAAAGATCCGGAATTGCGATGGTTTGTTCGAGCGTGAGGAGGCGTTTGGCAATGACCAGATAGCCTTCGATCGGCTGCCCCTTGTCGCGCCGGATGGTTTCGCGCGCGAACCTCTCGACGCTCAGACCGGCCTTTTCGAGTAGCGAGGTTAGGTAGGCGGCGCTATGACAGTACCGCAGTGACGGGCGCAGCTGCCATTCCCCGTCATCATCTCCGGCCTCGCATGTAAATGCCAGCAAGCCGCCCGGCTTCAGCATGCCGCCCGCCAGCGAGATCGCGGCAGACAGATCACCGAAATAGGCAAATACGTCGGCAGCGGCGACAAGGTCCGCCGCGGGCCCGGTATGGAGCCCCGCTGCTTCCGGCCCGGCACCGATGTCCGCCTGGCCGAGGTGGTCGTAGATGCCCTTTCCTCCGGCAACCGAAAGCATGCCCTGCGACAGGTCGTAGCCTTCAAGCCATGAGGACACACGGCGGAGCCTTTCCCCGAACAGCCCGGTGCCGCATCCCAGATCGACAACCCGCGCGAACCGGGTGTCCGTCCCGGCGACGTCCGCAACCAGGCCCGCGAGGCGTTCGGGCACGCGGTAATCGAGGTTCTCGATCAGCGCCTTGTCGAACCGCTCGGCATAGTCGTCGAACAGGGCCTCGACATATTCAGCCGGCGGAGTGGCAGGCGTTTCGGCCAGTCCCGCCAGCGAGAGTTTCAGCTCCGCTCCAAAGATGTCCGCAGGCGCGAGCCTCAGTGTTTCCGTGAATGCATCGGCCGCGCCGGTTGCATCGCCCGCCTTCTCGCAAAAGAGGCCCAACTGGTACCAGCCGGCCGCCCAGTGCGGAGCCAGGTCCAGGGCCTGTCGTTGCAGGTCTGCAGCGGCGGCAAGATCGCCGCTTTCGGCGTAAAGACACGCATAGTGTGCACGGCGGTCTGCTGTCAGATCGCCAGAGGAAAGCTGGTGGGGTGTCATGTTGTGACCGGATGTAATTTGCTGCCGAGCCTATTATCCCGCGCCGTCAAAAACGCAAGCCCTTTTGCAGGAGCCTCGGGCGCCCTATTTTCCGGCGATGTCGATCCAACCTCATAGCCTGCTCGTTCCCCGTCCCGAGGGGCTCTACTGTCCGCCCGGAGGCTTCTTCATAGATCCGGTGCGCGGCGTCGACCGGGCGCTGATCACCCATGGTCATGCCGATCATGCTCGGGCCGGCCACGCCCATGTGATGGCGACCCGTGAAACCCTCGACATCATGGCAATCCGCTACGGCGCGGACCATGCAGGCCAGACCCAGCCGGCGGCACTCGGAGAGGAAATCCGCATCGGGGAGGTGACCGTGCGGTTCCATCCGGCCGGACATGTGCTCGGGTCGGCGCAGATTTCGGTCGAGGCGAACGGCCTGCGCATCGTCGCCTCGGGAGACTACAAGCCACGGCCGGATCCCACCTGCACCACCTTCGAACCGGTGTCCTGCGATGTCTTCATCACGGAAGCCACTTTCGGTCTGCCGGTTTTCAGGCATCCGGACGCCTCGGGGGAGATTGCAAAGCTTCTCAGGTCCGTGGCCCGCAACACGGACCGTGCGCATCTCGTCGGGGTCTATTCGCTCGGAAAGGCGCAACGGGTGATCCGGCTGATCCGCGATGCGGGGTATTCCAGGCCGCTTTACATCCACGGCGCATTGCAAAAGCTCTGTGATTACTATCAGGAGCAGGGCGTCGATCTCGGTGAGCTCAGGCCTGCCACCGTCGCTGCCGGTTCGAGAGGCGATTTCGCAGGCGCGATCGTGCTCGGACCACCCTCGGCCTTTGGTGACAAGTGGGCACGACGGTTTCCCGACCCGCTCGTGGTGTTCGCTTCGGGATGGATGCAGGTGCGCGCCCGGGCCCGTCAGCGTGGCGTGGAGATGCCGCTCGTCATTTCCGATCATGCCGACTGGGACGAGTTGCTGGAAACGATCGAAACCGTGGCCCCTGGCGAGGTCTGGGTCACCCATGGCCGCGAGGAGGCGCTGGTGCGCTGGTGCGAACTCAACGGAGTTCCCGCCCGGCCGCTTCATCTCGTCGGCTATGAAGACGAGGGCGACTGACCCGTGAACCGTTTTGCCGACCTTCTCGATCTTCTGGCCTTCACGCCCTCGCGAAACGCCAAGCTCGCGCTCCTCAAGGATCATTTCCGCACCGTGCCCGATCCCGAGCGTGGCTACGCGCTCGCGGCGCTCGCCCGCGACCTCGACATTCCCTCGGTTAAACCCGCGCAGCTTCGCGAGATGATCGGCGGCCGGATGGATGCGGATCTCTTCGCCTATTCCTACGACTATGTCGGCGATCTTGCCGAAACCATTGCGCTTGCGTGGCCGGAGACCGATGCCCGGCAGGCGGGGCGCAACGATGCGCCGGGCCTTGCGGAAGTCGTCGAGACGCTGATTGCCTCACCGCGCGGCAAGGGAGCGGCCCTTGTCGAGGGCTGGTTGGACCGCCTCGATCCCCCGGGGCGGTATGCGCTTTTGAAGCTGGTGACGGGCGGTTTCAGGATGGGGGTTTCGAGCCGCCTTCTGAAGCAGGCGCTGGCAGGGTTCGGCGACGTTGATGTCAACGAGATCGAGGAACTCTGGCACGGGCTCAAGCCGCCCTATTCCGATCTGTTCGCCTGGCTTGAAGGCACGGGCGAAAAGCCGGTCAATGCGGCTGCCGCCCCGTTCCGGCCGGTCATGCTCTCGCACGCCATCGAAGAGGCCGACTTCGAGAAACTCGATCCGGACGATTTCTCCGCCGAATGGAAATGGGACGGCATCCGGGTTCAGGCGGTTTCCGAGCGCGGTGTGAACCGGCTTTATTCGCGGACCGGGGACGACATCTCCGGCGCATTTCCAGATCTTGTCGATGCCTTTGGCTTCGAAGGTGTTCTCGACGGGGAACTCCTGGTGGCCCGTCCGGTCGATGGCGGCCTGGAAACAGGTACCTTCTCGGACCTGCAGCAGAGGCTTAACCGCAAAACCGTGACGGCAAAGCAACTCAGGGAATACCCGGTCTTTCTCAGAGCCTACGATCTGCTGATCGACGGTGACACGGACCTCAGAAAGAAGGGGTTTGCCGAACGCCGCGAACTCCTGGAGGCTTTCGTTTCGACCCTCGACCCGGACCGTTTCGATTGTTCGCCGATGCTCGAGTTTTCAAGCTGGGAGGAACTTGCCGCACATCGCGCCAATCCGCCTTCGGTCGTGATCGAAGGGGTCATGATCAAGCGGAAAAGCGCGGCTTACGTTCCCGGCCGGCCGAAAGGCGAGTGGTTCAAGTGGAAGCGCGATCCCTTCCTGATCGATGCCGTCCTGATGTATGCGCAGCGCGGCCACGGCAAGCGATCCGGTTTCTACTCGGATTACACTTTCGGCGTTTGGCGTACGGATGAAGAACTCGTTCCGGTGGGCAAGGCCTATTTCGGCTTCACCGACGATGAACTCGTCCAGATCGACAAATTTGTCCGCAACAACACCATCGAGCGCTTCGGGCCGGTGCGCTCCGTCCGCGCCGGGCCGGACAAGGGTCTGGTCTTCGAAGTGGCCTTCGAGGGCATCAACCGTTCGTCCCGCCACAAGTCGGGTGTCGCCATGCGGTTTCCCCGCATCAATCGTCTGCGCTGGGACAAGCCGCCGGCGGAGGCCGACAGGCTGGAGTCGCTCGAACGAATGATCGATACCCCCCGCTGACAGGCTTGCCCGTGCCCCTCCCGATGCTTATGTGAGGACAGACAAGAACACGGGATTGAGGCAAATGAGCAACGGCTTGACACGTTTCCTGGGCGATACGCCCGGCCGCACGATCCTGAAGCTGTTGGTGGCTTCCTTCGTGGTCGGCGTGGTCATGGCCGCCTTCAACTGGTACCCGGTCGATGTCTGGTACTGGGTGCGGGATCTTTTCGTCACGCTTTGGGAAAACGGCTTTGCCGCCCTCGGCCGCTTCGGCACCTACCTAGCGCTGGGCGCCGCTGTCGTCGTGCCCGTCTTCATCGTCATGCGCCTTATCAGTTTTCGCAGATAAGACGGGCTTCAGGCAAATTCCGCCGCCGTCTCGAAAGTGATGAGATGGCGTCTGGCCAGAGCATCGATATCACGGCTGTATCCGCCCCCGATCACTGCAGCGACCGGGATGTTTCGTGCACGGAAAAACGAGAAAACCCTCCGGTCCCGCTCTCTCAGTCCCGCATCGCTCAGCGACAGTCTTCCAAGCCTGTCTTCCTCGTGCGGATCGACACCGGCATTGTAAAACACCAGATCGGGCGAATGACGGTCGATGGTTTGCGGCAAAAGCCAGTCGAGCGTCTCCAGATAGGCGTCGTCGCGCAGTCCGTCCGGCAGGGCCACATCGATGTCGGAAGTCTGCTTGCGGACCGGGTAATTCTTCTCCGCGTGCATTGATACCGTGCGGATCGACGGATTTTCGGAACAGATCTCCGCGGTGCCGTCGCCCTGATGCACATCGAGATCGACGACGAGAATCCGGCCGGCCTCGCCATCGGCGAGAAGCAGGTTCGCGGCAACCGCCACGTCGTTGAAGGTGCAGAACCCGGCGCCCTGGTCGCGGCGCGCATGGTGGCTCCCGCCCGCGGTGTTGCAGGCCAGGCCGTCCTCAAGGGCAATTCGAGCCGCCATGACGGTGCCTGCGGTGGCGAGCCGGGCACGCAGGCTGACGCGGTCATCGACGGCAAAGCCGATCTCCCGCTCGATTGCGGGTGGAACGCTGCAGGCAATGACCTGATCCACGTAGCTGCGCCGGTGCGCCAGCGCCAGCCAGTCGGCCGGCGCCGGGCCCGGGATGTGAAATTGCGCCCGGTCGGCCAGTCCTGATTCGGATATCAGTTCCATCAGACGGGAGTATTTGCCCATGGGAAACCGGTGGCCCGGTGCAAATCCGGCGTCATAGGCGGGGGCATGGACAATCGCGAGATCTGGCATGCACAGGGATGTGGCGCTTGCCGTGCGATTCGTCCATCCCGAGGCTGTCCATTCTCCAAGGCACGGTCTATTTTGGCGGCGTCTTCAACGTGAATCAGTCAGGTCCGCGGTTACTCATGCATTTGGAACAGGTGTTTTCCGCGCCGCGAACCCGTCCGTTCGAGGTCACCAACGCGATGGTGTTCGGCATAGCCGTGCCGATGACGCTGGCGTTCCTGACGACACCGCTGCTCGGTCTCGTCGATACGGCCGTTGTCGGCCGGTTGGGTGATGCCGCCCTGCTCGGCGGCCTGGCAATCGCCGCCATCCTGTTTGATCTCGTCTTCACCAGCTTTAATTTTCTTCGCTCTGCGACCACCGGGCTGGTCGCGCAGGCCATGGGCCGCGAGGATCCGGCCGAGGAGCAGGCGGTGTTCTGGCGTTCACTGATGATTGCGGTGGTCGCGGGCTTTGCCGTGATTCTGGCAACGCCGCTGCTGTTGCTTGTCGGTTTGCGCTTTATGGGTGCGGAGGGAGACCTCGCGGAAGCGGCCGGGACATACCTTTCGATCAGGGCGCTCTCGGCGCCCGTCGCACTCGCCAATTATGCCGTACTCGGCTACGTGCTGGGACGCGGTATGGGCAAAACCGGATTGCTGATCCAGATCCTCATCAACGGAACCAATATCGTCCTGTCGATCTGGTTTGCACTGGGCCTCGACCTCGGACTTGAAGGCGTTGCCTGGGCGACGGTGACCGCCGAGACCATCGGTTGCGCCGCAGGGTTCCTCATTATCCGCCGCGACTTCGATCCGGCCTTCAAACCGGCCTGGTCGCAGATCATCGACAAGGCGGCGATCAGCCGTTTGATGTCCCTGAATGGCGACATCATGATCCGCTCGTTTGCCCTGATTGCCGGCTTCGCCTGGTTTACACGGATGGGCACCGGCTTTGGCGAAACGCCTCTTGCCGCGAACGCGATCCTGATGAATTTTTTCATGGTGGCCGGCTATTATCTCGACGGTTTTGCAACCGCTGCCGAGCAGATTGCCGGTCGCGCGGTGGGTGCGCGTTACCGTCCCGCCATGGTCAGGGCCGTCAAGCTGACAACCGGATGGGGCTTTGCGCTTGCCGCGGCAACGACAGCCTTCTTTCTGGTATTCGGAAACGACGTGGTCGCCCTGATGACCACGCTTGAACCGGTGCGCGCGGAAGCGGATGTCTATCTTTTCTGGGCTGCGCTGACGGCTGTCTCGGGCGTGCTCGCCTTCGAGATGGACGGCGTTTTCATCGGCGCCACATGGTCGCGGGACATGCGAAACATGATGCTGGCCTCGCTGGCGCTCTTCATCGCCCTGTCGCTCATCCTGTCGGACCTGTGGGGAAACCTGGGACTGTGGATTGCCTTCAATATCTTCTTGGCGGCACGGGGTTTCACGCTTCTGGCGCTGCTGCCCAGACGGCTCGATCAGGTCTTCGGCCCGGCTCAGGCGCCCGACGGCAGGGAGGCATAGTCCTCCGTCCGGCTGTCCCGGATATCCCCAATCCGCGCGATTTGTTCCTCGTTGCAGATCCGTGAGAGGCCCTTGAGGATGCGCGACGGCAGCATCGGTCCGCCATAGATGAAGCCGGTGTAAAGCTGTACCAGATCGGCGCCGGCCCTGATCTTCTCCGCCGCTGTCTCGGCGCTGTCGATGCCGCCCACGCCGATGAGCGGCATCGTCGTTCCCAGCCGCTTTCGCATCTTTGCCAGAACGACCGTCGAGGGCTCGAACAGCGGGCGGCCTGAGAGCCCGCCAGCCTCGGCCTTCGACCTCGTGTCGGCAAGACCTTCTCGCGAGAGTGTCGTGTTGGAAACGATCAGCCCGTCGAGCGGATGCGAATGACATTCCGCCGCGATGTCGTCGAGATCGGCGTCGGTGAGATCCGGAGCGATCTTGAGAAAGACCGGTACGCCGGAGGCCCGGGCCTTGCGTTCTGCAAGGACGCGGCCGAGCAATTCCGCCAGCGCTTCACGGGACTGCAGATTGCGCAGGCCGGGCGTGTTTGGGGAGGAGACGTTGATCGTGAAATAGTCCGCGACATCGGCAAAAGCCCCGATGCCTGTCACATAGTCACCGATGCGGTCTTCGGCATCCTTGTTGGCGCCGATGTTGATCCCGAGCAGCCCCGATCTGGCGTGATTGGACAGGTTCGCGCGGGCTGCCTTATGGCCTTGATTGTTGAAGCCGAGCCGGTTGATCACCGCCCGGTCTTCCGGCAACCGGAAGATCCGCGGCTTCGCGTTTCCCTCCTGCGGCAGCGGTGTCACCGTGCCAACCTCGACAAACCCGAAGCCAAGCCGCGCGAGCGGTCCCGCAACCTCGGCATTCTTGTCGTAGCCCGCCGCCATCCCCAGCGGATTGGGAAACTTCAATCCCGCAAGCTCGACAGCCAGACGCGGATCTTTGTCATTGGGGCAGCCGGGAACCAGACCGGATTTCAGCGCTGTGATCGACAGGCCGTGTGCGACTTCCGGATCGAATGTGAAGAGCGCCTTGCGCGCAATCTCATCGAACAGTCGGCTCATGGCTCCATGTCCGGGAAGCGGTGCTCGCCGCCATCGCCGAGCGGCAGATCCTTGACCCACTTGACCGCCGAAAGCGGCAGCGGAGCATAAAGGTGCGGAAAGAGATCGCCTCCGCGCGAGGGTTCGAACACAAGCTTTTCCCCGAGCTGACCGGCATCGATGGCCACGAGCAGAAGATCCGATTGGCCGGCGAAATGCCGCCGCGCCGTCTCGATGGCCTGGTCACGGGTCGAGAAATGAATGAAGCCGTCGGCGTGGTCGATCGGTGCACCCTCGAACACACCCTTCGTTTCGGCTTCGCGCCAGAGGGTCGCCGGAGCGATCTTGTAGATTGTGGCATGCATGGCTCGTTTCCCGCCTTGTTCTGCGTGTGATCTGGTTCGAAGCCGCACCCGATCAAGGCCGGCAGGCTTCATCCTCTCTTGGGCCGCAATTCGGTGTCATGACATTCTGGGGCAAACCAGAAAGGAGCACAGCCATGATGCGTTTCGCGATTCTTCCACTTGTCGTCTGGAGCGTGACCGGACCCGGACCGGCATATTCCCAGGAGGCGATAGCAAACCGCTTCATTCTCGAAAAGACCGAAAACGGCTTTGTCCGCATGGATACCGGAACCGGAGAGATGTCAATCTGCTCTCTGGAGGAGGGCAAGATGGTTTGCCGCCTCACCGCCGATGAGCGTCGGGCCTACGAGGAAGCCTTGTCCGATCTTTCAGAGCGCGTTGCAGCGCTGGAAAAAGAGCTTCGAACGGGCAAGCAGAACGAGGATATGAGTGGCGTTCCCGGCGATGCCGAACTCGATCGTGCGCTCGGCGCGATGGAAAAATTCATGCGTGGATTCTTCGGCATGGCGGAGGATCTGCGGCGGGAATTCGAGGACTCGCCGGAGGATCGGGCCAAGCCGTTGCCGGACCGGACCTGAAAAGGCATTTCGGCCTCGGCTGTCGTCGATCGAACCCGTATCTGCTGTCGCATTTCGCGGCCGCATGCATCCTTTTTGCGCCGGGCTGCGTATGAAATGCAAAGGGACGGCGCGCATCCGGCGGCCTCCCGGAAAAACAGAAGTAGTATTAGCGAAAGGACCGATTGATCATGCGCGCGCTTCAAATCCTGCTGGCGGCCCTGGCCCTCGCATTTGCCGGACTTATCGTCTACGCGATTGCCGACGGTTCGTTTTCCGAGGCCGGAACCTGGCTGATTTCCGAGCCATGGGGGCTTGTGACCCTTGCCGACCTCTATCTCGGTTTCGTTCTGTCAGCACTGGTAATCTGGTGGTTCGAACGGCGTCGGTCGCTGGCTCTGCTCTGGATTTTGCCGATTCCGTTTCTTGGCAACGTCTGGACCGCCATATGGTTTGTGTTCCGGTTGCCGCACTTGCGCGAGAGACTGGCGCGCCGCTAGAGTGCAACCCGACCCATTGCTTCGGTTCGCGCCAGTGTCGCGCCCGGACAACGGGGTGGGGGAGAATGCATGGCGGATTTGACATTCATCATCGCGGACGATCATCCGCTTTTCAGGGGCGCAATGCGCCAGGCGTTGAGCGGCATCGACGCCAGCATCGACATCATGGAAGCCGGTGATCTCGAAGGCGCGCGCAAGCAGGCTGCGGCCAATCCCGATGCCGATCTCATTCTGCTCGATCTAACCATGCCCGGTGTCTCCGGGCTATCCGGCCTGATTGCCTTCCGCGCCGAGTTTTCCAGTCTGCCGGTTGTGGTGGTCTCCGCCAGCGATGATCCGCCCACCATGCGCCGTGCGCTCGAACTCGGTGCTTCGGGTTTCATCTCCAAGTCGGCGAGCATCGACGAAATCCGCGAAGGTGTAAGGACGGTGCTCGACGGAGGCGTGTGGACACCTCCGGATGTGGACCTGGGTTCGGAACACGACCAGGAAATCGCAGGCCTTATCGCCCGCATACAAACCCTGACGCCGCAGCAGGGAAGGGTGCTTGCAATGCTGGCCGAGGGACTGCTCAACAAGCAGATCGCCTACGAGCTCAGCGTTTCGGAAGCAACCATCAAGGCGCATGTATCTGCTGTCCTTCAAAAACTCGGCGTCGACAGCCGTACCCAGGCGGTTATCCAGCTTTCGAAAATCGGTGCCGAGGTCCTGAGCCAGAACGAGAGTCCCTCGACCTGATCACCGGCAAAGCCCGGCGCTGCCTGCCCGCCGTGCCCACACGTCCGCCCTATTCAGCCGCACTCCGCCGGCTTATCATCACCTGGTTGAGAAATGCCCTGAGCGCGGCGGGCTTGATGGGCTTGTTCTGAACCGCGATGCGTTCGGCTTCGGCCTGCGCCCGCACCTCGGGCGTCCGGTCTGCGGTCACCAGCAGCGCCGGAATGTCCCGGTCCCAGAGTTTCCGGGTTTCGATGATCGTGTCGATCCCGGTTCCGTCGTCCAGATGGTAGTCTGCGAAGATGGCATCCGGCGCCTCGACGGTTTCGGCAAGCTCGCGGCCCGCTGCCATCGAGGCCGCTGCCAGGACCTCGCACCCCCAGCCCGAGAGCAGCATCGTCATCCCCTCTAGGATCTTGGGTTCGTTGTCGACGCAAAGCACCCTCAAGCCATCGAGGTTCAGTCCGGCCTGCTCTGCACCGCTGCGCCGCGGCGCGGCCTTGAACCTTTTGACATTCGTCTCGAGCGGCAGTTCGACCCGGAAACTTGTTCCCTTGCCGGCCTGCGAGGCGATGTCCACCGAGTGGTTGAGCACCCGGGCAATGCGGTCCACGATCGACAGTCCCAGGCCGAGCCCGGAAGCGGTTCGCGCGCCTTCTTCAAGACGTGCAAATTCCCTGAATACCGTACGGAACTTGCTCGACGGGATTCCGATACCGGTGTCGTAAACATGGATGAACGCCTTGTCGCCGCGCCGTCGCACACCGACCAGCACCCGGCCATGCCGTGTATACTTGATCGCATTGGACACCAGGTTCTGGATCAGCCGGCGCAGGAGGTTGGGATCGGAGCGCACATAGACGCTGGTCGGAAGGACCGTGAATTCCAGGTTGTTTTCGCGTGCCACGGGGGCGAAATCGGTCATCACCCGCAAAAGCAGGTCGTTGAGCGGAAAGGTCGTGATCTGCGGCTTCATTGCGCCGGTATCGAGCCGGGAGATGTCGAGAACGGCGCCCAGAATCGTCTCCACGGATTCGAGGGAGGAATCTATGTTCTGGACAAGTTTGCGGTTAGCCGATTCGCCGAGCTGCTCGACGAGGGTGGAAGAATAGAGCCGGGCGGCATTGAGCGGCTGCAGGATGTCGTGCCCGGCAGCGGCAAGAAAGCGCGTCTTGCCGATATTGGCTTCCTCGGCCGTCAGTTGGGCCTTTTCGAGCTCCTGGTTCACGCGCGTAAGTTCCGCCGTGCGCTCGCCCACCCTTTGTTCCAGCGTCTCGTTGGCTTGCTTGAGCGCCATGTCGGCGGCCACCCGCTCGGTGATATCTGCATAGGTGGTCACGATGCCGCTGTCGGGCATCGGGTTGGACCGGATCTCGATGATCCGCCGGTCCGGCCCGATCGTCAGCGAAAAGGTTTCATCCATGATCAGGAAACGCGCAAGCGCCGCCTGCTCCTCGCCGGGCTTTATGTCGCCGCGGGCGGCAAGGATGGCGATGATGTTTTCCAGCGGAAATCCGACCTGTCCGACATTCTCTGGCAATTCCAGAAGCGCCCTGAACCGCTTGTTCCAGACGGTCAGCCGGTTTGAGCTGTCGAACACGGTGATCCCCTGGTCCATCTGCCCGAGCGCGGTCTGCAGAAGATCCCGGTTGTACTGAAGGGCTTCGGATGCCTCGTCGAGAAGGCGTGCAGTGTCGCCCGGCATGTCGTCGGCCCGCTCGAACAATAGCGAGAGAACCAGCCGCGCCGAGGCGGAGCCGATGGCGCTGCCGAGCAATTGTTCGGCAAACCGCAACAGGCCCATATCGGCCGGGTCGTCATCCTTGATCCATCGGCCGATGGCGCGTTCATGCGAATGGAACGACCGCTCCGTGCGCTCCTTGCCGAGGTAGCGGCTGATCGTCTGCTTGAGGTCTGCCACTGTGACCTTGGTCTTCCAGCTTCGGCCCGAATTCGTGAGCCTCCGGCTGTGCGGGATGAAGACTGCCGACTGGATTCGCTCGATGGACTTGGGCCGGCGAGACAGCGAGCCTGCAATGTAAAGAAGGCAGTTCGCCAAGAGGCTCAAAACGACGGCGTTGAACAGCGGGTCGGCCTGAGGTCCGGACGAACTCTGGGTCCCGGGAATAAGGAAATCGAGGATGGCGACGGCGACATGGGTGTTGTCGGGTCCGCCGAGGCTCGGCACCATCAGCATGTAGGCCCAGATAGCGATCCCGCCCGTGAGCCCGGCAATGGCGCCGCGCGCATTGGCCTGCCGCCAGAACAGGCCCCCGAAGAAGGCCGGCGCCAGTTGCGCGATCGCGGCAAACGACAGCAATCCGATGGAGGCCAGTCCGGCATTGATGTCGGCGGCGCGGTAATAGGCAAACCCCAGGAGCAGGATTCCCACGATCGCGAGCCGGCGGATCAGGATGATCCGGCTGGAAAAATCGCCGCCATGGACGCGCCGGCTGCGGCGCCTGAGCACAACAGGCACGATGATGTCGTTGGACACCATGATGGCCACAGCCACCGAGGCGACGATCACCATTGCGGTGGCCGCTGAAAAACCCCCGATGAAGGTGATCAGCGTGACCAGCGGCATGTCGTTTGCCATCGGAACCGTGAGCACGAAAAGATCGCTCGCCTCACCCGACCCGAACTGCAACAGCCCCGCGATCGCCACCGGAAGGACGAAGATGTTGATCGCGATCAGGTAAAGCGGCAGCAGCCACCCCGCGAGCCGGAGTTCGCCGGGAGTCCTGTTCTCCACCACGGTGACGTGGAACTGTCGCGGCAGCAGAATGATCGCGAATGCCGACAGCACGACCAGCAGCACCCAGCGCTGAATCGGTGTTTCATGGGCGAGCGCCGTCATCACGCTTGCATTCTCGGTCGCGGCCCTGAGCAGGTCCCATGGCCCTTCGAACAGCACAAAGACCACGGACAGTCCGATAAGCGTGAAGGCGAGAAGCTTGACGACCGATTCCATCGCGATCGCGAGGATCAGGCCGTCCTGGTGTTCGGTGGCGTCGGTGTGCCGGGTCCCGAAAATGGCGGCGAATGCGGCCAGAACCAGCGTTACGAAAAAGGAGATGTCGGAGAGGAAGAAAGGCTCCGTCACCCGGCTGAGCTGCTCGGCGTCCACCATCACCGCGACCGAGGAGGATACCGCCTTGAGCTGGAGTGCGATGTAGGGGATCGTGCCGATCACCGCGATCAGGGCCACCATGGCCGCCACCATCGGACTCTTGCCGTAACGCGCGGCCATGAAGTCCGCAATCGAGGTCAGTTTCTCGGCCTTCGCCAGCGTGACGATGCGGCTCAAAAGCGGCATGCCGACGGTGAACATCAGGATCGGACCGATATAGATCGCGGCGAATTCGAGCCCGCGCGAGGCCGCAAGTCCGACGCCGCCGAAATAGGTCCAGGACGTGCAGTAGATGGCAAGGCTGAGCGCATAGATGATCGGCCGCCCGGCGGTCCGGCGCAGCCGCTGGCGGGTCGACCGGTCGCCATAGGTCGCAATGGCGAACAGCATCAGCAAATAGAAAAGGGCCGATCCGAAAACCAGCCAACCGGGCATCATCTTGGCAACGCTCCTCCCTTCCTCCTGGCTTCAGCATAATGGCAAGCCGCATATCCACAAGACAGCCTTTGGTGGCAGGGTTTACGCGGCCCGCACCATTAGGCTCTCGAATTACCCGTCGATTGTGATAGGACAAAAATGACCTGGCGGCGAGGCGCGCGCCGCTTGGGGATGGGTGTTCTATCGCGCAGCTTGGAGACAGAAAGACATGTTGAACGAGTTCAAGGCCTTTATTGCCAAGGGCAATGTCATGGATCTTGCGGTTGGCGTCATTATCGGAGGCGCCTTCGGACTGATCGTCAAGTCGCTTACAGACGACATCATCATGCCGATCGTCGGCGCGATTTTCGGTGGGTTCGATTTTTCGAACTTCTTTGTTCCCCTCGCCGAGGGCGTTTCGGCGACCACGCTCGAAGCTGCGCGTGAACAGGGTGCTGTGCTCGCCTACGGAAACTTCATTACCGTTCTGATCAACTTCCTCATTCTTGCCTGGATCATCTTCCTCATGGTCAAGGGCGTCAATTCCCTGCGCCGGAAGGAAGAGGCGGTTCCCGACAAGCCTGCCCCGCCGCCGGTGGAAGTTGCGCTGCTCACCGAAATCCGCGATCTCCTGAAGAAGTGAGTTCGGTGAACCCGTGACATCATCAGGGCCTGCCGGACATGCTCCGGCGGGTCTCGACTCCGGTCGAACCTGTTTTTCATCGCCGCTTTCACGTATCAGAAAAAACGATGAATCCATCAGGCCGGGCAAGATGTCATCAGCGCAAAATCCCGTTACAAGCCGCTGATGACGGAGTGCACAATGAACCAGTTTGACAGCCTTAGCCGCCGTGCCATCGAGGCCCCCGAAAGCGGCATCGTCGCGGTGGTCAACCATGGCCGCCTGAAACCGGGACTGATTCCCCTGTGGGCAGGGGAGGGCGATGAACCCACGCCTGATTTCATTGCAAGGCCGGCGTCCGAAGCGCTTCTTGCCGGCGAGACTTTTTACACCTGGCAGCGCGGCATCCCCGATTTGCGGCAGGCGCTTGCCGACTACCACGCCAGACACTTCGGCAGGCAGTTGCCGCTCGATGCATTCTGCGTCACCGGTTCGGGCATGCAGGCCATCAAGATCGCCATCGAGGCCGTGGTCGATCCCGGCGACGAGGTTATCCATCTCTCTCCCGCCTGGCCGAATTTCTCGGCCGCATTGCGGCTTTCCGGCGGCGTTCCGGTTGCAGCCGAACTCGACTACGCGGAGGGCCGCTGGAGCCTGGATCCGGACCGTATTTCCTCGCTCGTCACGCCACGGACGAGGGCGCTTTTCATCAACTCGCCCTCCAATCCGACCGGCTGGACGGCAACGCGCGAGGACCTTGCGGCGATTCTCGAACTGGTGCGCAAGCACGGGCTGTGGATCATCGCCGACGAAATCTACACGCGGTTTTTCTACGCCGGCGGTCGCGCGCCTTCGTTCCTCGACATCGTGGACGACGACGACCGCATCCTGTTCGTCAACACGTTCTCGAAGAACTGGTCCATGACCGGCTGGCGGGTGGGCTGGATCGTGGCGCCCCCTTCCATCATCCAGGTTCTGGAAAATTCGGTGCAGTACCAGACGTCCGGCGTCGCGCAGTTCATGCAGAAGGGCGCGCTGGCCGCAGTCGGGCAGGGCGAAGCCTACGTCGAGGCGCAGATCGAGAAGGCCGCGCGGGCACGCGATCTGTTCTGCGAGGCTCTGACCAGCACCAACCGGGTGGTCACGCAGAAGCCAGACGGCGCGTTTTATGCCTTCTTCCGGATCGACGGTGTGAGCGACACGATGAGGACCGCGATCGATATCGTCGACAAGGCGGGCGTCGGCCTTGCGCCGGGAACCGCTTTTGATCGCGGCGGCGAGCATTTCCTGCGGGCCTGTTTCCTCAGGCGCCTCGATCATGTCGAGGAGGCGGCAGGACGGCTTGCCTCCTATATCTCTTCGTTGTGAACCAAGGCGTTTCCGCACACCGTCCGATCCAAAAGCCCGGGACCGTGTATGCGGCATTCAGGCTTTCTTGAAACTTCGGGCGCATGCTGCACCCTGGACGAAGCAACAGGGGCTAAGGCATGACGGTTCTGGTCACCGGCGGAGCAGGATACATCGGCAGCCACATGGTCTGGGCGCTGCTTGATGCCGGCGAGGATGTGGTCGTGGTTGACCGGCTGTCCAGCGGCTTTGCCTGGGCCGTGGCGCCGGAGGCAAAATTCATCGAGGCCGACATTGCCGACTGTGACGCTGTCGCAGGCATCATCCGGACCCATGACGTCGAATCGATCATCCACTTCGCCGGCTCGATTTCGGTCCCGGAATCGCTGGCAGACCCGATGGCCTATTATCAGAACAATACGGTCAACTCATTCGGGCTGATCAAGACCGCGATCGAGACTGGCGTGAAGAAATTCGTCTTCTCCTCCACCGCCGCCGTCTACGGAACACCGGACAACGATGACCCGGTCACCGAGAGCGCGTCGCTCAGGCCGCAGTCACCCTATGGAACCTCCAAGCTGATGACGGAGATGATGCTGGCCGACGCTGCCGCCGCGCATGATTTCTCCTATGCGGCCCTGCGCTATTTCAACGTCTCGGGAGCTGATCCGATGGGGCGCACGGGGCAATCGACGGTCGGTGCGATCAACCTGATCAAGGTCGCAACCGAGACCGCACTGGGAAAACGTGACGCCATCGAGATCTTCGGCACCGATTATCCGACCCGCGACGGCACCTGCATTCGCGACTTCATCCACGTCACCGATCTCGTCGCCGCACACATGGATGCGCTCCGCTATCTTCGCGATGGCGGTGAAAGCCTGGTGGCCAATTGCGGTTATGGCCGCGGCTATACCATACGTGAAGTGCTCGATGCCGTCAGGCGGGTGAGCGGCCGTGATTTCGAGGTGCGGCCCGCCGCGCGCCGCCCCGGCGACATCGTCACCTCGATTGCCGATCCCGCCCGCGCCCGCGATGTCCTCAAGTGGCAGCCGAAACACGACGATCTCGACGAGATCGTCGGCAGCGTGCTTGCCTGGGAGGAGCACCTGCGCCGCCGTAATCATATGTGAGAGTTGCATCAAGGGTCTTCGCAGACCTGCCCATGAAGCAGCATCGGCCGGTATCCAGGAGCCGGACAATCCGCCCGGAACCGGATGAGCCCGCTCGCGCGTAGAGCCATCAATGTCTTCGCAGGAAAACCTGGTGCCGCTGGAGAGAGAAACCTCGAACTCCTTGCTGGACACCCTTGAGGAATGGAATAGCCACCTCAAAGCTCAAAAAATAGACTTCTCAAAAGCGGCATATGGGCCGGAGAGAGCCGTCGAGCGACAGCAGGCGTCGGGTGATGAACAAAAGCCTGCGCTGCGGGTTAGACGCAGAAGGCGGGGGCCGTCGCTATGAGTGGTCCGACGTTTCTTCCTACCGATTTCAAAGACGCTAGTAAGGCAGTCGTCAGTGGACAGGCCCGCAAAGCTGCGCCGTTCTCCCTGCGGCTTAGTGATAAAGAGCGCGCACGGCTCAAACGTGAGGCCGATGGCAGACCGCTTGGCAGCTACATCAAATTCCGCTTGTTCAATGGCGGTAAGCCAAGCCGTTCCGAATTAGCGGAAATGCTCGGCCTTCTCGGTCAGTCCAGCTATGCCGACAGTTTAGCGATACTGGCCGCAGAAGCCCGCAGTGGCTCTCTTCTGCTGGATAAACAAACCCTGGCACAAATCGAGGAAGCCTGCGCCCATGTCGCCCAGATGCGGGCCTGCTTGATCAAGGCGCTCGGCCTACTGGAAAGGTAGGCCGATCATGATCCTGAAAGCCAGCCAGCGCGGCGGCGGCGCGCAGCTCGCACGTCACCTGCTCAATGAAAGCGACAACGATCATGTGCAGGTGCATGAGCTACGCGGGTTCGTTGCCAGTGATCTGCACGGAGCTTTCAAGGAAGCCCATGCCATCAGCCGGGGGACGCGCTGCAAGCAGTTTTTGTTCTCGCTGAGCCTGAGCCCGCCTGAAACGGCCAAGGTGCCAATTGAAGCGTTCGAGAAAGCCATCGCCATTATCGAGGCCAAAGTAGGTTTGAGCGGTCAGCCCCGCGCCATCGTCTTCCATGAAAAGGAAGGACGGCGGCACGCGCACTGCGTCTGGTCGCGGATTGATGCGAGTGCCATGAAGGCGATCAACCTGCCGCACTTCAAGCTCAAGCTGCAGGACATTTCCCGTCAACTCTATATGGAACATGACTGGAAAATGCCGCAGGGGCTGGTCAGTCGGAACCAGTGCAATCCGCTGAACTTCACGCTCGCCGAGTGGCAACAGGCCAAGCGCGCCCGTAAAGACCCACGCGCGATCAAGCAGACGATACAAGATTGCTGGGCGGTTTCGGACTCTCTGAAGGGGTTTGCGGGAGCGCTCAATGAGCGCGGTTTTTACCTTGCAAAAGGTGATCGGCGCGGCTTTGTCGCGCTGGACTGGCATGGGGAGGTCTATTCCATCGCCCGCATGATCGGTCGCAAAACAAGGAAGTCGTTGCCGAGTTGGGCGCTCCAGACAATCTACCATCGGTCGATGAGCTGCGGGCGCGGATCGCGGAAGAATATTCCGGCAAGCTCAAATCCTTCACCGATGAGGTCGCAGGCAAACACGACAAGCTGCTGGAAGAATTTACCGCCAAACGGCGGTCTATGGTGGATCAACAACGCGCGGTACGCGAAAGCCTGCACTTGCATCAAGAAAGCAGGCGGCAGGCGGAAAACGCCGCCCGATCGGCGCGCTTGCCGAGAGGCCTCAAAGCGCTGCTGTTTCGGATTACTGGCCGCTACAAGACGCTCAAAAACCAGAATGCGACTGAGGCGGCGCAGTGCGAAGTTCGTGACCGAACTGAAATGCAAACCCTTATTGAACATCAGCTTGCGGCGCGCCGAAAGCTTCAGGATGAAAAGCGCTTAATCCTGCACAGACAAAGTGTCTTGCGCCGCAAAGTCGAGCTTGAGATAAAAAAAATACCGACAACCCAAGTTCGTACCAAACAACGCAAAAGCCAAACGCAGCCGCAAACGGGTGCGGGACTAAGGCTTAGGCGACCAGAAGTGTGGTGCCTTCAAGCAAGCTGACATCTGTGCTGATCGTGTTGTTACCCTGCAGTCTGACGATATTCTCCCAACCATGACCACCTAAAGTGCCGTCACGGTCTACCTGAATGGTGGTATGGGTTCCTTGGACGATGTTCACGAAATCACTTAAGACGTGGATTGAATCGTCGTACCCGCCCAGAAGAGCGGACACGTCAAGCTGGTCTTCGCTTTCATTGAAATCATAAATGTAAGAGAAGTTGTCGTAGCTGTAATCGGCCACTTCCTCAGCGACGAAGATATCAGCAAATGTCGTGACGCCGTCATCGCCATACAGACCATCTACGTGATCTGAAAAGACAAGGATGTCGTTCCCGTCGCCGCCGCGTAGGACGTCGTTTCCGCCATCACCGTTTAAATAGTCATTACCTCCGTCACCAAACAGGTAATCCCGATCATCACCGCCATAAAGGATGTCGTCACCGGCATCACCGTCAACGCGGTCAGTTCCCGCGCCGCCTAGTGTGGCGACATAATCATTGCCATCGCCGCCATCAACTGTGTAGTCAGCCACCTCCGTCGCGTAGGCAACATCTGTTCCCTCCATCAGATTAACGGTTGTCGTGGTGGAAGTCAGGGTAATGTGGTTTGAACCGGAATCTGCCGTTTGTTCTGAATTCCACTCAAGTATTTCGAAATCAGATACGGTAAGTCCAAAACTAAAAGTAAAATTATTACCAGATGGATGATCAGCGTTTGCGTAGTTCAGCAAATATTCCTCGTACGCGCGCACTTCATCTTTATAGGTTTTGAAATAATTATAGAGATCAAAGAAATTCGTGGTCGCAATATCCAAGGAATCCATGTCTAGGACGAGCGTATCAGTACCAAGGCCACCATAAAGCGTATCATGATCGGACGTGCCTCCGTCGCTATAACTAAATCGCAGTGTGTCATCGCCTTCGCCGCCATATAAAACGTCTGACCCGGCGCCCCCATCAAGATCGTCATTGCCGAAACCACCGATCAAGGTGTCATTTCCGTTTTCGCCTTTGGCGATATCGTTTCCGGCGCCGAGATATAGAACATCGATACCGGAGGTTCCGGTTACCTCGTCATCTCCATCATATAAGTAAGCGCCAGAACTCAGGTCTGTGTGATAAGAGCTTAGATCTACTTTATCGTTTCCAGTTGATGCGTGAAAAACTGACGCACCGTAGGTGCTATTGTAAACTGACGATAAGGCGACATTAGCAGGGTTTTCAAATGCATAGTCGCTAACATATAAGTGCCGAGAACTCCAGCCGTCCTCAAGGTAGGAAAGGAAAGAGAAAGTTGAAGGATCGTCAAAATGGTAAAAATGGTTCGGAGAGCCGCCGCCAATATTATAGAAGTCAATGAGAACCTGATCTTTTATCGTAATGCTGCCATTCGAGACGCCGGCAACCCCGCTTATAATGTTGAATACGAAATAATATTTATAGTAATCCGTTACACTGTCACCATTAACGTTTCTTTGGTAGTATCCGTTGTTATGATCCACTAAAGTGAGTGTAATATTTGATGCATCAAAGGCTGGGCCTAGTAGAAATCCAATGTTTGAGCCATCCGGAGAGCTCCCGCCTCCCGTCGTTCTGATTACAACGTTTCCACCTTCGTAATAGTAATCTAATTGTATTTCTTCCGTTAATATTATTTCATCCGTACCGGCCCCCGGAGCAATTGTTATATCCCCATAACTATTGTCGATTGTGATCGTGTCAGATTGATCCGTTCCGAAAAAGTAGAGAAATTTGTCCGAACCTGAAAAGCTGTATTCATCGACGTCGCTACTTCCAGTAATGCTTATTTCCCTGGCAACCAAGTCTGCGTCGATTCCGGATGTTGTAAAACTCTGATATGATAAAGTCAGATGGTTATCGGCGTTAAACTCATTGCCAAGTACCAGCGGCGAGAAAGCAATGTGCGATCCGCTCGCAATTGTGAAATCTTCGACGTTGATGATCCGCGAGCCAGCACCTGTGGTAAATGATCCATCTGCGCCAATTCTGACACTCTCACCTTCTCGGAACGGGCGCTCGATAAAACCGACTGAATGAAACTCGATAGTGTCATCGCCATTCTCGCCATCAATAAAATATGTCTCGTTGATGTAGTTTTGACCATTTCCCACATAGTAATATTGGTGGGTGTTGAATTCTATTGAGAACGTATCTGCATAAGTCGAGCCGATAATACCTTCGACAGAAACAAGCGTATCTGTCTTGCTATAGCCATCGGTGACGGTTTGCGAATATATATCTCCACTGTGGAGTAGTGCCGTAATTCCAGATGTAGCGCCATCTGCCTTGTAGTCCGCGACATCGTATCCCCAGCCGCCCCAGATATCGTCTTTTCCGTCACCACCCACAAACGTGTCGTTGCCGCTGTTATTCAGCGCCGCCTTTTTCGACGGATTGTTCTTGTCGTGGTTTCCATCATTCGCGCCAAAACCGCCGTAACCGACAGAGCCATAGGCATAGCCTGGAGTAATTTTTTCAAACTCATAGACAGCGCCGTCACCATATAAGTGGTCGTCACCTTTTCCGCCTTCGAGCTTGTTGTCCCAGGCGTTGCCGATCAGGACGTCAGCCGCGTCCCCACCTTTGGCATTTTCAATGATCGAGTGATAGGCGATTGCAAGATTATCTTGAGCAATGCTTCCAAACCCATCCAAGCCGATTGAGCTGAACTCACCTTGTCGTAAATCAATATGAGCGCTGATTGGGTTGCTACTTCCATCAAGATAACCAGAAGCGTCAATCTGGTCAGCATCACCACCTCCATCCCAGATTGTGTAGATAAACGCATCATGAGGGCTAAAGGAGAAGAAAGAAGTTGCCCTTGAGTATAGTGTATCTCCAGAGCGTGTGGTCCAATTTCTATTCTCGTAGTTTTCTTGCAGTGCTGAAATATCTAGTAACTGCAGTCCTGTCACGTACATCGCGTTGAAAGGATTGTAGGACATCATGCTGTACTTTTGGCTGTCGAGGTAAGATCCCGAGTAGCCACTATCATGAAAATCGAACAAACCTCCAATTGCATGGCCTAATTCGTGCAAATGTAACCAGAACCCCTCCTGGCCAGGCACTAGGTCATTATACTGTGGGTTTGTTGTGTTTATTGCGATATCTCCAGGACCAGAACCGAGTCCGCCCGGGAGAACCGCCATTGAAAACTCATGACCCGCGAGCCCTCGATGATTTATAAGTTGAAGCTCACCTGCACTATTTTCTGAGAAGCCAGCGTTTATAACGTCACCAAATCAAACTCTGAAATTTTCGGTACCGCCGCCCGGTAATGCTCTGTTAGCAATATTTACTAGAGCTGTATGAATCGTATCTGTTCCGGAAAATCCGCTTAGTTGATTGGGCTGTAATAGTAGAAATCGGACTACTGCCTTTTGGCTGATATTGTTTACGGAACTGTTGTAATCGCTAAAGCTGTTGCCAGTGTCGCTGATATCAAATTCAGATTGAAACTCGCTTCTAGAAAACCAATGTGAAGGCGTTGTGGAAGCAAAATTAAACTGAAGATCCACAATTTCAGAAGAGTTCCATCTATCCCCCGATGCTAAAAAGTCAGAGTTAATATAGACCATGCTAATTCTTCTTGTTTACATCAAACTCGTTAGACACCGCTGGAGGAGAATAATTTTCCGGTCCCGTGGACACTTTGTTTGTGATGTGATTTTCATAGATATACCAACAAACAACAATAAATAAGGCAGAAAATGAGAATGGGATAATATTATTTTTAGAAATATTCATTTAATTTTTTCCAGTAAGTAATGATATAAGTATAGTGTTACCAAGTTCGCGTTTCGGCGATTTTTTAATTGATACGTTCGGTGATTATATGTGTGTTGTTTCTATGTAATTTTTGGTAATAGGTGTTTTCTATGTAATTCACACGAAATTTATGTGTGTATATACAGTGAATCCCTTACTCGGAGCGAGTATGTAATTTTCTCGTTACTTATTGAAGGCGTGCGGAGGGGCAACCCGAGCTATTGCGTAGATAAACGCTCCGGTTGCAATAGAGCCTGTTTTTTGTTCTTAGAATGTTCTATAAATGATTCATGTCGAAAATCATTACAGATAGCCAGATCCTCGGCGAGTTAGGCGAAACTGCCGTAAAAAAACGCTTCCTTACAATGGGCTTTCAGTTCGATGGCCGTTCGCGGCTCGAGGCGGGAATTGACGGCATTGCAGAAGTTATGGATCGCGGAAAGCCGCTGGCAAAAATGATTGCCGTACAAGTGAAAGCAACAGATAGCGGCAAATATGTGGCCGAAGATAACGCCAGCTTCAGTTACACGGTTCGTGAACACGATCTCGATTATTGGCGTGGCTCCAATCTGACCATTATTCTAGTGCTCTATCGTCAGTCAGACGAAAGCTATTACTGGAAACCTGTAGAGTCAGGAGTTGGTCTCGGCGGGCGAAAAATCTCGTTCGATAAGTCGAAGGACATATTGAATAGTGACGCCGTTGACAGGTTGGCGGCGCTCACCGTTCCTAAGGCCGGTTTCGGGTACTACGTTCCGCCGCTCGGCAAGGGCGAGGAAGCCCTAGTCAACATTTTGCCCGTAAAGTTACCTACTGAAGTCTTCGTCGCTTCGACGCCTTACAACGCGAAGCGGGCGGTAGCGATTTTGCTGGACGGCGACGAACCTGGAAGATTTGACTGGGTAATCAAAGGCGGTTCTTTTTGGTCCTTCCATGACCCGAGAACATCAGTTTGCCGTGAGATTGTTGATCTGGACCAAGTTGAAGCGATCGAAACAGATTTATTGGCATTTCACGAAGACATCGACGAGCAGAACAATTTTGCATTCTTACTGCGGAAGGCGCTGAAGTATCAGGTTCAAAATGACCTCAATTGGAGCAAAGACCGTCGTCTGTTTTATTTCAGGGCGCAAGAGACAAACACCCCTCGCACTTTCTACTATGAGTCTGCAAAGAGAAAAGCTGACGCGGAAGTCGTAAATGTTGCCAGAAACAAAGAGGACGAAACTCGTGTCGAATTTGTGAGACATCATGCATTCGCGCCGCGGTTCGAATTGATGGCGGACCAATGGTATCTGGTTATCAGTCCCTCTTATTACTTCACCACGAACGGCTTCATTCCTCATTCCTATCCGGATGCACTGCTTTCGGGCAAGAAACGGCTAGATAGCAGTGCGTCTCTGCGCGGGCAGGTAATTATGTGGCACCGCTTTCTCACGAGAGCGGAGAAACAATCTGACGATCTGTTTGCACCTCAACAGCTGGAAGTGAAGGCATTGCAATTTGGTGAGCCGCCCAAGATTTCATTGCCGACGCGGGTGCCGGAGGACGTTTGGGGGACGCCGAAACAAAAAGAGGCGCTCGAGAGCAACCAGGAAGAGATGGTGCTTTGATGGTTTTTGAAAGCGACATTCTCGAAGAGCCTCTGCTGGAGTTTGGAGAAAAACATCAGCACCCCGATCCTCGTTTGGGTCTTTTCGAGGCTGGGCCACTCCAGACACATCCTGGTGACGCTATAAAGGTTGGTGTCGTCGGATCCTCGAAAACAATCGAAGATGCACAGAAGTTCTTTGCTGCCGCGGCTATTGGGTTTGAGGGCAAGTCAGACAAACATCCAAACCTCCATCCTGAGTTTCCAGGGCTTGGAAACCAGAATCCATTTCGCTGCAAATTTGAAATTCAGGAAGCCGCAACCACCACAATTTCGCAGGGTCAGATCGAGAAAATCCGGAAAGAGCCACACCATGGAAAAGCGGTCGAAATGGCAGTTGATGAAATCGTCGCTCAGCTCAAGGTCCTTGAGGATAGTAGTCATCGTCCCGACGTGGCACTGGTTGCTTTGCCCGTCGAACTGATCGAACGGGTGTGGAATGCAAAGACCGATGCCAAGAGTTCACTCGAAGATGAAGACAGCAGTGGTTCAGATGCGCCCAACTTCAGAGGAATGTTGAAAGCAAAAGCCATGGGGCTGAACTTTCCTATTCAGATTGTTTGGGAGGACGTTCTGGATAAGCGGGCAAGAATTCCGCTTAAAGTGAAAGAAAGCAGCCATCGCAAGATTCAAGACGAAGCGGGCCGGACGTGGAACCTGCTGACAACCCTCTATTACAAAGGTAGTGGTAGAATCCCGTGGCGCAAAGCGCCGATAGAAGGGGAGTTTGCCGCCTGCTACATTGGTGTTAGCTTTTATCGCGAAGTCGGTGGGCAGCAGCTTTTCACCAGTGCCGCTCAAATGTTTGATGAACGCGGCCGCGGTTTCATTCTGAAGGGAAACCGCGCTCATACGGAAACGCGCGGCCGACATCCCTATATGACTCGAGAAGATGCCCACGATCTGATTGCTAATGTGCTCTCAGAATATAAGCGTCATCATCGGCATTACCCCGCACGTGTGATTGTTCTGAAGACCTCCAGGTTTCGAGACGAGGAGGCTGAGGGAATTCTAGAAGCGCTTGCGGAGGCAGAAACCGATTTGCGCGATTTGGTATGGGTTCAAGAATCCTATTCGGTAAAAGCATTGCGTGATGGTAATTACCCGGTTCTTCGAGGAACTTTTATCGACCTTGCTGGGAAAGGATTGCTCTACACAAACGGCAGTATCCCATACTATGGCACGTATCCTGGCCAATATGATCCGCGTCCGCTGTTGCTGTGCCCGCACAAAAGCAGCGATAGCACTGTGTCCCAAATCGCAAAAGAGGTATTTGCGCTCACGAAAATCAACTGGAACTCCACACAAATGAACCAGCGCCTGCCAATCCCAATCCGTGCTTCACGGAAAGTTGGCGAGGTTCTGAAATATCTAAAAGAAGGCGAAGCCGCGATTTCAGATTACCGGAAATACATCTGATGTCTTTTTATTTAGGCAATAGGATTATTGCGATGCGTATTCATCAGCTTTCTTAAATACATTTTGTATCTCTGGTATTTTTGCCCTAGTAAGCGCCTCGAGAGCCTTGCGTTTACCCTTACTTTCAGCATTGGTGTCAATACTGTACCGCGTGCTCCGAATCTCTAATATCTGTGACGTTGGTAGATTGTGTTGCATGGCACCTGCCAATACCAAAGCCAGATACCAATCAAACGGCTTGAGACCATCTTGAGGCTCTTCTGCCAAGTAGGTAGTAACAGACATCTTGACGTCGCCCACAGTCTTTACGATAGCAAAATCTTCAATTCGCTCATATCCGGCACCAACACCTTCCTCGCTGTCCAGTTTATTCTGGTCTTCGCGGCTAATCTCGAAAAGTACACCATATTGAATGTTACCGGGCCGGGGTACCAGGGTAGCTTTGCCGGATGTGTCTTTGCTTTTCTTGGAGAACTCCAGCCCATGATCGGCAACATAGGCCGAACCGATCGGCTTCGCTGACTTGCATCGCGCGACCAGCCTTTCCGTGAGCATATTGGAGCCATAAGCGAAATACAAAAAGGAGTCCATGCCACTATCTTGCGTCGTAAATTGATAGAAATGCAAGCTTTTGATGAATCTCTTGCATTCGCGCCCTATTTTGGGGAATAGTCTATAGAAAGCAAAGACATATAAGGAGTTTTGGCGCTTTCGTGCGTTAAGGCTGGGCGATAATTTCGATGGCGAACAGACCGTATTTCAACAAGTCGATTAAAGAGCTGGAGGAGGCTTTTAAAGACAACCGCAGTGATGGCGAAACGCTCAACCGATTAGTTCACGAACTTGGCTTCCGCAGCACGCAAAGAGCGCTTGCTCTCAAGAAGGAAGTTGAAGCCGCAAATACTGGCCAGTTATCGAAACCTGCACCTCAAAAGCCAGCCCACCAACCCGAAATCAAAGCAAAGCAGCCCCAGCCCACGCTGCCGTTTAGCGAACATCCAAAGCCCTCTGAAACCGTCAAACCGCCTGAACCGATCAAGACGGTTATCAAACTCGTGGCTAAGCCGCCGATAGAAAATGATGCGCAAGATATTCTGCGCGCATGGACGGCGCTGGAGGTGTTGTCGCCGCAAGGGTACAGACGTGAAACTGACCTTGTCGCCGGTGATCGCAAAAAGATTGCCCGTTTCGACGAAGCGCCTCTGCCATGGGAACAGGGGGAAAAGTCTCTTCCAAAAAAACGCCTCTACTATGAACTGATCCTCGGCGCGATTGAGCTCGCGCCTGCTGTTGAGGCGCTCTTGAGAGTTTATGCCGACAAGCGCCCGGATAAGCCGAGCATGCGGGGGCATAGCCCGGTCGCCAGTATTTTGCTGGACAAAGACGGGAGGCCGCTTGAAGAGGATACCTGCGCGGCTATTTCGAGCTTCGCCTGGGGCGTACCTATCGCGTTGCAGGGGGATCTTAAGAAACTTGCGGACTGGCCGGCGCAGGAAAAGCTCTTGATGACGGCCTTCCGGAAGATTCTGATCAAGTATGATCGGAACAATGATGTCGTGCCTCTTACGAAGAAGCACATCGCCGAACTGTTCGATCATCTGGTCAGCGCGTTGGACCTTCGCGGTCATTCGTTGAAAGCGCCGTACTTTGCTTTGCGACGCTACGAGTTTTTCGCCAGCAAGACGCCACCTGAACCGGGTTTGCTGAATTCGTTCTTCTTGGAGGATCTGGCTGCGGCCCGTGTGTTGGCGCAAACGGGGAAATTGCCCGAAGCGCTTCAGCATTATCTTGGTATCAAGAAACCATCAGAGCGCACTAATTTGTTGGAAGACGATGCGGGTCTACAGGACTTGTTACAGCCCGCTCTGACGCCACTTGGAAAGTGGCCCGGCAATGGCCGTTTTCCGCTGGCTTTGTTACAGCAGGCCGCCGTCAACGCCACAAATGCCACGCGTCTGAAAACGGGTATCCTCGCCGTTAACGGTCCACCTGGCACCGGTAAAACAACCTTGCTTCGTGATGTTGTGGCGGCGCGGATAATCGAGCGTGCGGCGGTGATGAGCGAATATAAACGTCCATCGCAGGCGTTCACGCCAACAAACCAAAGCCTTCAAAGAAGCGGCGCGAAGATCACGCTGCATAAGCTGGACGAGCGTCTCAAAGGTTTTGAGATGGTTGTCACTTCATCGAACAACAAAGCCGTCGAGAATGTCAGCGCCGAGCTTCCCGCGCTGGATGCGATCGCGGCGGATGCTCCGGAGCTTCGATATTTCAAGAGCGTTTCGGACAATGTGCTTGAACGTGACACTTGGGGGGTGATTGCCGCCGTGCTCGGCAATTCTTCAAACCGCTTCATGTTCTCGCAGGGTTTTTGGCGCGATGAAGAGAATGGTCTTTCCTCCTACCTGAATCATGCCTGCGGTATACCGCAGATCGTATCCGAGCCCCAAGGCGGTGGCCGTCCTCCGCTAAAGAGAAATCGTCAAATCATTGACCGTGAGCACCCGCCGTCAAACAGCAGAGAGGCACAGGAGCGGTGGGAGAAAGCCCGGACTAACTTCAAGACAAGATTTGATGCTTTCAAGTTAACGCAAAGCAGCCTGCAAAAGCTTCATGTGCAGCTCGTTCGCCTCGTGCAAGTTGCTGCCGAAATCGACAACCTCGCGCAAAAACTGCCTCCGCTTGAGCTAGAAGCACTGACCATTGAAAACGACCTCGCAACTGCCAAACACGAGCAACAGGAAGCAGAAACTCAGCTTAGAGTTTCGCGTCAGGCGCAGATCTCACATTTTGAAATGCGGCCTGGCTTCTTCGCGCGGCTATTCCGAACAGCCCGTTACCGAGTTTGGTCCGGCGAACAGCAAGGACTTTCAAAGAAGGCCTACGACGACCAACAGCAGTTTCAGAACCGCAAGAAATTTGCTGATGATCTTGGTGTCGAACTGGCGGCGAAAAAGCAGCTGATCGCGCAGACGCAAAAATCTCTAAACACCTTACGCGCTGAAAAATCCGATCTTGAGACAAGCCTGAATCAAGCTCGCGCTGGGATTAATGTTCCTCTACCCGATGCCGACTTCTTTGCCGGTGCGCATGAAGATATTCAAACCGCCAGCGTTTGGTTCGATAAGGCTGCAAGCCGGCAGCGCGATGATGTATTTGAAGCCGCTATACAGCTGCACCGCGCCTTCATTGATGGCGCGGCCGATCCGCTGCGGCAAAACCTTTCTGTCTTTGTCGAGACTTTCGGGACGCGCTCACTCGGCACGCCGCAAAAAGATGCACTGATCGCTGATCTCTGGTCATCTTTCTTCCTGGTCGTGCCAGTGGTCTCAACGACATTCGCCTCGGTCAACCGGATGTTCTCACGATTACCGACGCAGGCGTTAGGATGGCTTCTGGTCGATGAGGCGGGGCAAGCGGTACCACAGGCCGCCGTAGGCGCAATAATGCGGACAAAGCGCTCGGTTGTCGTCGGCGATCCGCTTCAGATCGAGCCAGTTGTCACGCTCCCCAACAGCCTCACGGAAGAGATATGCGCCTTCTTCGGCATAGATCCGCTGAAATACAATGCACCGGAAGCTTCCGTGCAGACGGTGGCGGACGCCGCCAGTATGTATTGTGCCAAGTTCCCGATCGGTAGCGGCCACCGCGATGTTGGCGCGCCGCTTCTTGTGCACCGGCGCTGTGACAGCCCGATGTTCGATATCTCGAACGAGATTGCCTACTCAAATCTCATGGTGCAGGCCAAAAAGCCTACATACGCAAATGCGGTCCTCGGCCCGTCGGGTTGGATTGATGTTGTCGGCAAACCCGGTCCTGACAAGTGGTGCGCCGATGAAGCGGAGGTGTTGATCGACATGCTGCAAACGCTTCGCACGAGTGGCGCTGATGCCGATCTTTATGTTGTGACGCCTTTTGTCGTCGTGCAGGACAATCTGCGTCGGGAACTGCTGCACAGCGGCGTTCTGAACGGATGGGTTGATAGACCTGATGCCTGGGTGTGGGAGCACGTCGGCACGGTCCATACCGTACAGGGCCGTGAAGCGGGCACTGTCTTTTTTGTCCTTGGCGCACAAGCTTCTTCACAAAACGGCGCGCGCAATTGGGCAGGCGGCAGGCCTAACCTTGTAAACGTCGCGGTCACCCGAGCAAAAACTTCGCTCTACGTAATCGGCAACCGCGGCCTTTGGAAATCGGCTGGCGTATTTGCGGCTCTGAACCGATATCTCCCTGATGATTTGGCAGTCAATGTTGATGGTCGGGAAGGATGAATAAACCGATGCCAATTACCCTCAAGGACCATATTGAAAAACTAAACAAAGCCCTCGGCGAATTGAAGGCGACGGGCAAAAATGGCTTCGAAGGCCAGATTTCCGTTGCGCTCGAAGCAATCACTGGCATCCCCTTTCGGCTCGCCAGTGGCGGTTATCAGCGTGGCGTGGACGGTAAGTCCGCCTTTGAAGGAGCGGTCGTATTTGAAGGTAAGCTTTACACAAATGACCTGCCGAGAGCGGATGTCCTCTCAAAAATTCCTGACTTCGTGCGCCACAACGACTACGCTGACCTTGTTTGGGTTCTCGGGGCGACCTGCACCGTCCCAAGCCAGTTGGCAGACGATTTGCGTGCAGATGCGGCGAAAGAAGGCATCACCGCATTAATCCTGGACTGGGTGCCATCTGATTTTCCGCGTCTGGCTGTTGCGCTGGCGATGGGCGGTGCCAAAGTTAATGAGTTTCTCAAGACCAATCTAAAAACGCCGAAGGCGCGGAAAGAAGCTCTGGCGGCACTGGACGCAATCCGCGCCGATGCTCAATTCGATGATAGCGCGGAAGTCATCCGCAAGAGTCTTGATGCTCCAGGTATAGCGACGGCGATGGCCGAGAAAGCCAATGCAAGGTGGTTTGAAAATGCATCATCCAGCAAAGCCCTAGCGCGCAGCGAACTTGGCCAGCCGCTTGCTCCCAATGACAATGCCGTCACGGTTTTAGATCGGCCTAGCCTTATCAAAGCACTCGACCCGTATTTCACCGGCTTCCCGGGAGAGAGTGTTGTTTGCATTCATGGCGAAGAAGGTTGCGGCAAATCATGGACAGTAGTTCAATCCTGGCTTGCTCAGTCCGACAAACCTCTCTTGGTATTTGCCACACCGGATGAATTTTCAGACACGGCCACGCAAGATGAGATTGAGAAGCTCCTGATCGCAAAGCTTCAGACCCAAACCGGCGACGACAAAGTTGATACAAGCGCGGCCAGATGGGGCCAACGGTTCAAGGGTTGGAAAAACGCTGATAAACCTGCTCGGCCGCGCTTCGTGCTTATTATCGACGGAATAAATCAACGCCCCAAACGGCCATGGGGCAGAATTATCGACAACGTCGCCACCTATGCAAACCTGCACGGCGGATGCGTTATGTTCACGACACGCACGCACTACTTCGAAAGCCGAGTCAGGAAAGCGCTGACCAGCGTGTTCAAGGATATTCTGGTTCCCAAATGGAGTGCATCCGAGAGGGACGACATACTCCGAAAAAGCAATGTCCCGATAAATACGCTTAGCCCATCTGTTGCCGAGTTTCTTAGAAACCCCCGCATCTTGTCGATCGCACTCGATGTGTTCGGCCAAGATGTTGCGGCTTTTGAGGAGCTGAGTATCGAAAGGCTTCTTCTTGAACACATTATGGCGGGCGTGAAGCTGGACTTCGGGAACGATCCTGTCGAGTTCTTTGAGCATTTGCGAACCCACGCGAAAACCCTGATGGAGCGGGTAAAAAGTCAGATCAGGGATGACCTTCACATTTTTGAATCTGATGTTCCTGCGGTCGCTGATGGCCAGTTCTTCGCTCCCGTGAAAGGCGAACCGAGGAAATATGAGCTAAGCGAAAATGGCCTGACGCTGGCTCTCGGGCTTTCGATCATCGAGAATCTGCGGCGGGCGGAACGTAACGACCGAGATCTGCATGATGCTCTAAAAGAGATTCTTGAACCTATCGAGGCTCTGGACAAGACCGCCGCTGCGGTTGCTGCTGCGATCACAGTGTGCGCGGCAGACGATGATGAATACTCGCCTGAGATTGCAAAAGCTCTCATTCAAGGCTTCTCGGAGCTGCAAAACCCTCCGTCGGAAACGCTGGCAGCCCTTGTCAGTTTTGCCAAGGCGAGACCTTTGACGTTTGCCGAGACAACGCGGGATCTTTGTCTGCAGGGCGGAAATCAATCCAACTTCGATTGGATACAAGCTTCCTTGGTTGAAGCAGCAAAATCTGACGACGTTTTTGTCCTGGTTGCAGACGAAGTTCGGAGGTGGCTGCGGATGTATTCGCGCGCTCCGGAACGCCGAATGCACGCTCATCCCAGTCGCGATCCAGCCGAAAAAGTTGCCCAAGAGCGGGAAAAACGTCAGGCAGAAATCGAAGGTGCGATTGCGTCATTTACACCCGCGGAGCAAAAACGCTTCGAGCGCCTAGTGGAGTCAGCGGGAGATTTAGACACGCTGTCCCAGACGGCGTTTCTCGTTTTGGCGGGCAAAAAACTGGCACAGTTCGCTGACGCCCTTACCGATTGGAGCTTTGCCAACGCAATCAACAGTTCCTATCAGGTGCCCACAAAAGACTTTCTCGCCCTTGTCGGATTTAACCGTTGCGATTGGCCCGAGACGCGCGCCGAACTGCTGAAAGCGAGTGAAGATTTGGCCGGCGATGGCGCCTCAAAAGCTGGAAAATGGGCGCGGCTCAAGATTTTGCGTTCAACAGGCGCTTCCGATGATGACCGATTGGCTGAAGAGCTTTGGAAAGAGCTTCGAAAAGACTGGTCGCACCATTTTGTTTTTGAGAACTCAGATGACACCCCTGAGCCCTGCGATCCAAGCGCACATGCGCCAGAAAAACTTGATGAAGTTGTACAGCGCTATGAACACCTCGATGTCGCAACGCTGCGCCAGCATATGGGACAAACGGCGCAGGACCACACGCTGGTCGATGACATGCCAGTTGTCGCCCGCTTCGCGCTGGATGCTGCCATCGAAAAACATAGAGAATTGGCAGACGATGTTCTTGATCGGACTGGGTTTCCGTTGCGACAAGGTTTGTTGGAGCTGCGCAAGCACAACGTACTCCTCAAGCCTGAGCAAGCGCGCAAGCTAATCGCCAAATGGAAAGAAGCTCAAACACATGGCGAAACGCAGGGATTGTCGAAGGACGATGCTATCCTACTTCAGTATGAATTGCTTGTCGCGTTCCCCTTTCTTGAAGCTGCCGAGCAACTGGAAATCCTACTGGATACGCGAAAGGATCAGCCACTACTTTTGGACGTTCTTGATGAAATCAAGCCCCTGGATACCGACACTATCGACTCTCAATTGACTGAAGCCCGTGCGTCTGGCTCGGCACACAAGCAGCACCTCCTTCTGGAAATCGTCGCGGCTACAGGCACAGAAGTTTCGAATGAGATGTCTGGTTTTGCGTGTTCCCTAATCTCTTCGAAGGACGATCGACTTCGGGCAAGCGCAATTGGCCTCGCTGCCCGCTCTGGAAATTCTGATCTTCTCAATGCTATCGCAAAGAGCGATTGGACGAGCGGTCCTTCTGAGGAAAAGGACAATTTCGAAGCTTGGTATGGTTCTCTCGCCTTACTCAAGGCGGCAGAAGCGGGTTTGATCGACAGCACTGAGATTCTAGACCGGATATCTCCCAGATTGTATGGACGTGCAGCAATCGTTCTGAAGGGACAAGTCGCGCAAGAAATTGTCCGTCTCGTTGATGCTTCCATCCGTTGTGCGGCAGGTCTTCCTGATGCGTTGATTGCTCCCGAAATAGAACTTGAGGCTGAAGAATCCAGGCGCGAGGAACCGGTGCGTTTTTCTATCTCGGAGAAAGAGCAAAACTCGGCCACCCCGCAGGACTTCTTCAAGAGATTTTCTGAAAGCAACGAAGAATTTCGCGAGCGGCAAAACAGAAATTATGATGCCTTTATCGCCTTCAGGGAGGAACTCACGGCGGCCAAAGCTCATATTATCCTCGATCGCCTTACACCAGAGGAGTTTGCGGCAATTATTGAAGCGGATCTCACGGTTGCTGGCCGATGGTATGATCTCTTTATGGATCTCAATGACGCCAAACTCCCGGTGGTGCACAACTTGATTTTGCTGCTGGCCGGAGCGATCGGCAATTCTGATCCCGAGAAAAGCGCTGCGCTGCTAGAGCGAACAGTTCATAGCCGCCCGTTGGTAAGATTTACCTACGGCAAAAACGGCGTCGACCTGGGCTCAAAAAGCGCATGGTCGTGTAACAGTTCTCCAGCCCTTGACGCGATGCGTCGAAAGCGGCTCGACAGCGCTGCTACTGATCAGGCCATCGCAGTGGAGGTTTTGTCTGCCTTGCAATGTGGCCAAGGTAACTTTCTTGAGACGTATGTTGATGAACAGCTCGCACGCGCCGAACCGGCTGAAATTGCGCGGGCGATCATGGTTGTCGGATACAGTGATCAAAGCCAGCGCAATGATCAGATACTAGCCAAGTTTGAAGACAGCGCCGGGCTGCCTGGCAGGGCATATGCAGTGGCTAGTGCCGCGTATCGCCGCAACGCCTGGGCGCGTCACTGGTTCGAGGTCATGTGCAAGACCGATGATCCCTCCATCTTTTGGCAGGCTGGTGTCCTGTTCGTGCAATGTGCTGATGGTAGGTTTGGAGTGTGGAGAGATGAGTTTGAACAATCTGGAAAGATGATTTCATTGTTCAGTGCAGGCGTAAGCGGTGTCTTGAAGCATCGATATGAGAAAAGCAGCAAGGAACGCGACAAAAAATTATTTGGGCAAGATGCTCCTGCGCCGATCTTTGTTCAGCAACATTGACCGCTGATAATTGCACTGACGGAGGATTGCGACGTGGGCGAGGAAATCAAAGATAAATCAGATCATCGTGGATACGTGGTTGATGTGGAGAATTTGCCCCCGCAGTATCCGACGCATATGCACTCGGCCGATTTCTGGGCATCGTTAGGGCGAACGGTAGCGACATTCGGGTTTCTGGAGGAAACACTCGGAAAAGCGATTTTTGCGTTCACGGCAACGCGAGAGATTCCTGAAGAGAAGATCGACGAAGAATTTGCAAAATGGTTCCCAACTTTGCAAAGGGCGTTGAGCGATCCGATGAGGGGCCTCATCCGTTCATACGAATCTTCAGTTCGCGCCCATCAACAGGTGTCGATCAAGAATTTTGATGACCTGATAGCAGACCTCAGAAAAGCAGCAGAAATTCGGAATGTGCTGTGCCACGGATCATGGCGAAAACCAGACGAGCAAGGTCGTAGCGTCCCATTCTTCGTGGATAAGAAGGATCGGATTTTTGAGACGCCAATTGATGTCACCTATCTAGACCAAGTTCAGCAACATGTGGCTGAACTGATATGTGCGGTGGTCAACTCGGTAACGCATATGGGCTGGCAGTTTCCCGGTTCGGCTGGTCCGGGTAATCCCATTTTTCGGAAATAGCCGGGACGTTTCTAACCATGGGGTTTTCAGGGGAGCTCGGAGGCTCCTTTGAATGGCGGCCAAGCGGCCAAACGCTTGTGCATGGCCTGGTGCCGGTAGAGAGGCAGTTTCTCCGGACCCGGCGAGGTGGTTTCAAGGGGCGGCGATAGGCCCTTTGACCGATGGGGGTAATCGGGGAGAGCGGCAATCTCCCTGATGAGTGTGCTGGCCGGCGATGCGGCCCATGGCGCGGCAAGGCTCAATGCCGATGACGGGCCAAAGCCGGAGGGGATGCAACGGGGAACGCGCAGCGGGTTCCCCTTGTCAAGATAGTGCGTGTACTACACCGCACACATCTTGCAGTAAAAGTACTACACCGCCAATGCGACAGATGTACTACATGTAATACACAGGCCTGACGCTTCAGAAGGTTTAAGTGAACTGGTGCAATTCAGGCTCATGAAACTTACCGGATCAATATCGTATTTTCTGTATTCTGCCTCCATTATCACAAGAATATTACGGAAATATCAGTTCGGTATGAAGTATTTGTTTGAATATTATGTTGATCATAAAAATAATTCGAATTAATCTTCCTCGATTATAGAAAACTAGGTAATGGCGAAAATGTCGGTAAACAGACGCGATGTTTTAAAGCAATTTCTTGGTGTCGCCGGAACAGCAATTTTGGCGCCGTCGCTCAGTTTGCCGTTTGCTCGGCAGGCAAAAGCTGTAGAACCTGCAACAATTGCAGCCGCTGTTGCCGTCGTCCAAGCTATCATCACTATAGCCTCTGATATGGGCGTATTTGGTAGCAAGGCTGGCGGTGCAGCCCAAAGACATTTGGCCCTACAAATTCAGCTAAGACAAATTCTTGATAATCAGGAATTGATACTGGAATCCATCGCTGCAGTTAATGATTCCATCGAAGCGCTGCGATCCGATGTAAAAGCGCTATTTCAGCAATCCCGTTTCAACGAAATCTACGGCGAAGCCGAAAAGATCAGAGTTGAGTTTTCCAAGATACTGCGGGAGCTTGATGATAACCCCCGCTATTTTCTGTCCCAGGTTTATTATGATGAAACCTTCGTGCCAATCAGCATTAGACTGGGTGACGCGATCACCGATCTGAAGGTGCGCGTGCAAGAAGAAAGTACCAGTGAAAATGGCGCGGCGCTGGTCGCCAGAGCTACGCAGGCCGCCTTTTTGCTGGCAGAACAACACCGGATTTGCGCGCAACTTGAATATAAGTTTCCCCGCCAGATCAAACGTCAGATTTGGGATCCGGTAAACCGTTTCGGCGGTGGTGACGGTACGATTAACTAACTCAAACGCGCGCTGGAGACATTGAGGAAAAGCCGCTGGACGGAAGCGCAAGCGGAGCAAGTTGCTATTGCCGAGCATAAGCTGGCTTTGCTCAAGCAAAATATCTGGCACAAAGCCGCCGATCATTTGTTAAAGCAACCGCCGACACATTCCGGCAATGAACAACCGCCAAAAGATGCCTCGGTTATCGTGGCTTTTCGACACCGCAACATCATCTCTTCCAGTGACCGTTGCGGCACAGCGAGACAAAGTGGATCAGGACGCATTGGACCTGACAATCTAATGACCCCGAGCCCGCTGGATACTTTGGATTTCGAGCGAGTGACCCAGCATTATGAGAGCTATGCCGAAACCATCCTGAAATTCAATTTGGCTGTGCAGTCATACGACCTACTGAATTCAGGCGCTGCGGATACCGTGCTGGTAAATGACAAGTCGGAGCCTGAAATCGGATCTCTGTCCGGGAATTCTGTAACCGAATGCGATTTAATCGACATAAAGGGCGTTCAGGCGACGCAGTATACTGACACCCTCGCGCCAGCAGATTTTTTCAGCGACGTTCCGGCGGATCAAAGATTCTATCAATCGCCAGGACGCGGCCACACCCTTACCAAACGTTTAGAAGATCAGTTTCTCGATTTCAGATGGGTGCTTGTCGAGCACGCACAGGCTCAAGCCTACCAGATGGTGCTTCAGAATTTGGAACCGGTGTTTGAGGACATCAACAACCACATTACCGGCATGGAACAATTGGTCGTACCGGCTCTCATTGAGCAACGCGCTGCGCGCAAGCTGTCACCGTCAACACTAACGCGTGATTAGGGGAGCAAAACATGTTTGACCAGGCGCGCAAATTATTAAGAGCCGCTTTTCTCAGCACTGCAGTAAGCATTGCACTCCCCGCATACGGCCAAAAAGATCAGTTCGCGCTTGTCGCTGCGACTTCATCTGAAATAGCGGACGAAGCCCATTCCGCACTGGACAAATTTGATCGGTTTGTCTCAACCGTAGACGATGTATGCGAGAGGTATTGTGAGTCGATCGAAGATGCTGCCGAGGACATCGAGGAAGCCGTAGAAGCAGGCTTTGCAGTTCTGAACGGGGAAGCGCTCGTTCTGGACCAATCAATAATCGACAAAATTAATGCGGACGCAGACAGACTGGCTCAGCTGAGCGGAGAACCGCCCCCTGAACCGCGCCGGGTTTGGCGGAGGCTCCAACTCCTGAGTAGGATGGAGCATCATGAGCAAGACAACGAACAAATATTCCCCCGAAGTGCGCGAACGCGCCGTTCGCATGGTTTTGGACAATACCGGGCAGCATGAGAGCCGCTGGGCGGCAATCGTGTCGGTCTCCGAGAAGATCGGCTGTGCGGCATAGACGCTAAACGAATGGGTCAAGAAGGTCGAAGTTGATAGTGGCAAGCGTGCCGGTGTCACAACTGACATGTCCCAGCAAATGAAAGCCCTGGAGCGGGAGAACCGGGAACTTCGACAGGCCAATGAGATCCTTCGCAAGGCATCCGCTTATTTCGCACAGGCGGAGCTCGACCGCCGACCGAAGTCATGATCGCATTTATCGATAAGCACCGCGGAGAGTATGGGGTCGAGCCGATCTGCAAGGTTCTGCCGATCGCCCCGTCCACCTATTACGATCATCTGGCCAAGCGGGCCGATCCCACTCTCCGCTCGGATAGAGCCAAGCGGGATGCTGAACTTTGTCCCGCGATCGAGCGCGTATTCATTGCCAACTTCAAGGTCTACGGCGTCCGCAAGGTCTGGCGACAGATGCGACGGGAAGGGTTTGATGTAGCCCGATGCACGGTAGCTAGGCTCCCTCTCGTGCCATTGCTCCGCAATGCACTGCCGGACAACGGATGAAGGAGATGGGGCTGGAAGGCGTCATTCGCGACAAGAAGACCAGAACGACGATACCGGACAAGGCGCAGCCATGCCCACTGGACAAGGTCAATCGCCACTTCCGTGTGCCCGCACCACACATGCTGTGGGTTTCGGATTTCACCTATGTCGCCACCTGGCAGGGCTTCGTCTATGTCGCTTTCGTTATCGATGCTTTCGCTCGCCGGATCGTGGGATGGCGGGTCAGCCGCACACCACATGCAGGCTTTGTGCTCGACGCTCTGGAACAGGCAGTTCATCAACGGCAGCCGGGATCAGGCCTGGTGCATCACTCGGACCGTGGATCCCAGTATTTATCGATCAAGTACACCGAGCGCCTGGCCGAAGCAGGCATCGAACCATCCGTCGGTAGTGTTGGCGACTCATATGACAATGCGCTCGCCGAAACGATCAATGGTCTCTTCAAGGCTGAGGTCATTCATCGCCGTGGCCCATGGCGAAGCTTCGACGCCGTGGAATACGCCACACTCGAATGGGTAGACTGGTTCAACAATCGCCGCCTGCTGGAACCCATCGGAAGCATTCCCCCTGCAGAGGCCGAAGCGAACTACTACGCAACTCTGGAAACTGAAGCCATGGCCGCGTAACTTAAACCAACCAGCCTCCGGTAGACCTGGGGCGGTTCAAGAAGCAACTGGATGAAGGCAGTGGTCTTGATAGCCAGGAACACCGTTGCCGTGAGAAAGCTCATCAGCTTGGCTGTGCGGTCGAAGCGATATTTCCGGACACGATCAGCGGCGGCGGCGATTTTATGAAGCGCCCCGGCATGGTACGGCTGCTCTCTCACTTGGATGCCAATCCAAACAAACGCTACGTCGTGATTTTCGACGATTTGAAACGCTATTCACGCGACACGGAATTTCACCTGACGCTGCGCCGCGAGATGATGAAGCGCAATGCCATCCGCATTTGCCTGAATTTCAATTTTGAAGACACGCCGGAAGGAAAGTTCCTCGAAACGATTTTGGCCGCGACAGGAACACTGGAGCGTGAACAAAACGCCCGTCAGGTTTCCCAGAAAATGATAGCGCGGATGGAGCAGGGCTTCTGGGTCAATCGCGCCCCTGTCGGTTACAAATATCAAAAGTCGCCGCGCGGTGGGAAGGAACTCGTGTTTGATGAACCCGTCGCTTCTATCCTCCGTGAGGCGCTGGAAGGCTTTGCCTGTGGTCGTTTTGACACGCAGGTAGAGGTGCAGCGCTTTCTTGAAAGTAAGCCCGATTATCCGAAAGACATGGCGGGCGGTAAAATCCGCCCGATGACGATCACCCGTCTTCTTAAGAAATCGATTTATGCCGGCTATGTGGAGTCCAAGGCATGGGGAGTGTCTCTGCGTCCAGGTCAACACGAGGGACTTATTTCCTTCGCGACACATGAGAAGATTTTGCATCGCTTAGAGGTCGGCGGATATGCACCTGCTCGCAAAGACATCAGCGAAGATTTTCCGCTGCGTGGGTTCGTCGCTTGCGGTGGTTGCTCCCAACCACTGACAGCCGGATGGTCGAAGGGCAAGACCAAGAGCTATCCATACTATCTGTGCCAGAACAAGAAGTGTGGCGACTACGGCAAGTCATTACCGCGCGCTAAGGTCGAAGGCCAGTTCGAAGATATCCTGAAATCGCTGACGCCGTCGCAGGTCATGTTCAAAGTCATCAAATCGATGATCGAACAGGCCTGGGATCAGCGAAAAGCGCAAATGGAAGCAGTGACGGCGGCGCTCGGCCGTGAGGCTGGTAAGATCGAAAAAGACATCAATGAATTTCTCGACCGCATCGTCACCACGCAGAACGCGTCAGTGATTGCTGCGTATGAAAACAAGATTGCATCACTCGAAAGAGAGAAGCTGTTGGTAAACGAGAAGCTGCAAAAAAGCAGGCATCCGGCCAAGAGTAAGAGAGAAGTTCTAGAACTCTCGCTTCAGTTCCTGTCAAACCCTTGGAAACTCTGGGATTCAGGCAGTGTTATCTTGCAGAAAACAGTGCTTAGATTGGCCTTCGACAAGCGGTTGGAGTATTGTCGGAACGAGGGATATAGAACACCAAAAACCACCTTACCGTTCAATGTGTTAAGTCAACTTTGTGGGAAGAATTGTGAAATGGTGCTGCCGGAGAGATTTGAACTCTCGACCTCTCCCTTACCAAGGGAGTGCTCTACCCCTGAGCTACGGCAGCTCTCAGCTTCGGATCCCAAGCGGCGTTTGTCCGCCGCTTCGAGTTCGTTGCGCGCCTTCGATCCTTGAAAGAAGGCTCCGAACGGCTGAAGCGGCCCGCTATTGCCACAGGTTTCCGATGAGCGCAAGCCACAAACGGGCAATTGTCCGGCCGGGGCAGAAATTGCTTGGGACGGGTACAGCGCGAGAGCGGTGCCGCGGGCTTCACCGGCGGGATATTTTGCGCTAATCCGGTGCCATCATGACCGGAAAAGAAGATGTGCAAATGAAAACCGAAGCAGAGCGTCAGGCTGAACTGAAGGCCGAGCGGCTGGCCGCCAAGCTTCGCGCCAACCTACAGCGCCGGAAGGGGCAGCGCCGGGCCCGCAGGGAAGGCAGCGCTGATGACACCGACGGTCTTCCCGCCGCGGGCCGCAACGACGGCGAGACCGACTGAGCGCTCTTGGGGTCCGGGCCGCGGATTAACCGCCCGCAAGTCCTCTTGTTGCCGTATTCCGCCGGATGATCTAAGACCGCCGGGACATTCCCGGGAGCGGCGGCGCACCTTGACATTCAGGGGCCGCGTTTCAGGCCGTATCACAACCCAAGAGGACAGCATGGATCGTATCAGGATCGTTGGCGGCAACCCGCTCAATGGGGTTATTCCGATTTCCGGCGCCAAGAACGCGGCGCTGCCGTTGATGATTGCGTCTCTACTGACCGACGACACGCTGACGCTCGAAAACCTCCCGCATCTCGCGGATGTGGAGCAGTTGCAGCGCATTCTCGGCAATCATGGCGTCGATATCGGTGTGGTCGGCCGCCGCGAGCGGCAGGGAGAAACCTATGCCCGGACCGTGCATTTCACCGCGCGGACGATTGTCGATACCACTGCCCCTTATGAGCTCGTGTCGAAGATGCGCGCCAGTTTCTGGGTGATCGGTCCGCTGCTCGCCCGCATGGGAGAAGCCCGGGTCTCGTTGCCCGGCGGCTGCGCCATCGGCACCCGTCCGGTGGATCTCTTCATCGACGGGCTCGAGCATCTCGGCGCCGAGATCGAGATCGAGAACGGTTATATCAACGCCCGCGCGCCCAAGGGGCTTGTCGGCGGCCGCTATGTGTTTCCGAAGGTTTCCGTCGGCGCCACGCATGTGTTGATGATGGCTGCCACCCTCGCCAAGGGGCAGACGGTGATCGAGAACGCCGCGCGCGAGCCCGAGGTGGCCGATCTGGCCAAGTGCCTGAAAGCCATGGGCGCCAGGATCGAGGGCGCGGGCACATCGACGCTGGTGATCGACGGGGTGACGTCCCTTTCCGGCGCCCGGCACAAGGTGCTTCCGGACCGGATCGAGACCGGGACCTACGCCATGGCGGTGGCCATGACAGGCGGTGACGTGCTGCTTGAGAACACGTCGATGGACCTGCTCGAAAGCGCGCTTCTGGCCGTCAGCCGCGCCGGTGTGGACATCCAGTCCGAAGAGGGCGGCGTCCGGGTGAAGCGCAACGGCAACGGCATTCTGCCTGTTGATATCACCACCGATCCGTTTCCGGGGTTCCCGACCGACCTCCAGGCCCAGTTCATGGGCCTGATGACGCGGGCCGACGGCGTCTCCCACATCACCGAGACCATTTTCGAAAACCGCTTCATGCATGTTCAGGAACTGGCCCGCCTCGGCGCCAGGATTTCGCTCTCCGGCCAGACTGCGACCGTAACGGGCGTGCCTGCGCTGCGGGGAGCGCCGGTCATGGCCACGGATCTGCGCGCCTCGGTGTCGCTGGTGATCGCAGGGCTTGCCGCCGAGGGCGAAACCGTCGTCAACCGGGTCTATCATCTTGACCGGGGCTTCGAACGGCTTGAGGAAAAGCTCAACAATTGCGGTGCCGAGGTCGAACGCATCAGCGGCTGAAGCGGTCATCGGCCGGGACCAGTCGGTTTCTCCGAACCGCCCGGATGCCGGCCATCGCTGACCGGACCCGCAGCTTGACGCTTGCCGGATCGGGTACGCTTTCCTCCCTGACCTCCTTTCGCCGCATTGCGCATTGCCGTCCGCCTCCCTACTTTGCAATGCAACACGCCATTGCGCGAAACTGCGTCGCGACAGGCCGCACACAGGAATTTTCGAGGATTACATGAGCAGTCTCAAACTGATCGCGCTTGACGAAACCGATCTGGCGGTCATTTCCGCGTGCCTTCAGGACGCGGTATTCAAGACCGGGGATGCGGACTTTCACGGTAAGGAGCGCACTTTCACGCTGGAAACCAACCGGTTTGTCTGGGAAGAAAACGAAGACAAGACCAATGAGCGCCGCCGCAGCGTGCTCGCTCTCAAGCAGGTGGGGGCGGTGCGTTCGCGCGGGATCAACCTCAAGGACACGGACGCGGTTCATGCGCTCCTTGCCGTTCGCTTCGCACCCGCTGAAGAGGCGCCCGCCGGCGCCATCGAACTGGTGCTTTCGGGCGGGGCGGTTATCCGGCTCGAGGTCGATTGCATAGAGGTTCAGCTTACCGATGTCGGCGGCGGCTGGGAGACCAACTTCCGGCCGCGCCATCCGGTGGGCGGCTGAGTTTTTTGATGTTGCTGAAGTAAAGGGGCAGGGGATTGGTGCTGAGACTTTCACATGGCGAGTCGGATTTCGAAGCCCGCTTTGCCGCGTTCCTGACCACCAAGCGCGAAGTGTCGGAGGACGTCGAAACCGATGTCCGGACGATCATCCGCGAGGTCCGTGCACGCGGCGATGAAGCGTTGCACGACTTTAGCATGCGCTTCGATGGTCTCGACACCCGCGCGGTCGGACTTGCCGTGACCTCCGAAGAGGTCGAGGCTGCCCATTCAGCCGTCGATCCCGACGTGATCGCAGCGCTGCAGCTCGCCCATGACCGGATCGCCAGCCATCACGCCAGGCAGTTGCCGCGTGATGACCACTACACCGACCCGCTTGGTGTGGAACTGGGATCGCGCTGGACTGCGATCGAGGCCGTGGGCCTTTACGTGCCGGGCGGAACCGCAAGCTATCCCAGCTCGGTGCTGATGAACGCCGTTCCGGCCAAGGTGGCCGGGGTCGAGCGGATCGTCATGGTCGTGCCCGCGCGCGAAGGCGCGCTCAATCCCGTGGTGCTCGCTGCCGCAAAGATCGCCGGTGTTGACGAGATCTACCGGATCGGCGGCGCGCAGGCCGTCGCTGCACTCGCCTACGGCACGGAGACGATCGCGCCCGTGGCCAAGATCGTGGGGCCCGGCAACGCATGGGTTGCCGCCGCCAAGCGCCAGGTCTTCGGAACCGTCGGCATTGACATGATCGCGGGCCCGTCCGAGGTGCTGGTCATTGCTGATGCCGACAACAATCCCGACTGGATCGCCGCCGACCTCCTGGCCCAGGCGGAGCACGACATCGGCGCCCAGTCGATCCTCATGACCGATGACGAGGCCTTCGCGGAGGATGTGATCTCCGCTGTCGAGCGGCAGCTTTCCACGCTCGGAAGGGCCGATACCGCGCGCCGCAGCTGGGTCGAATTCGGTGCGGTCATTCTGGTGCCGGACTGGGACGCCGCGGTCCCGCTCGCCAACCGTATCGCCGCCGAACACCTGGAAATCGCCACCGCAGACGCTGAAGCGCTCGCCGGCCAGGTCCGCAATGCAGGCGCAATTTTCCTCGGACGGTACACGCCGGAGGTGATCGGTGATTACGTCGGAGGATCGAACCATGTGCTGCCCACGGCGCGCTCGGCGCGCTTTTCGTCGGGGCTCTCGGTGCTCGATTACGTCAAGCGCACCTCGGTTCTCAAGCTCGGTCCCGAGCAGTTGCAGTCGCTCGGCTCGGCTGCCATAACATTGGCGGGCGCGGAGGGGCTCGATGCCCACGCACGCTCGGTGTCGATCCGGATGAACCGCCGCGAAGGGAGCTAGAACGCCGCATGACGACGTCGGACACGCAAAGGCTCTCGGACGTCGTTCTCGACGAGACGATCGGGCGCGCAACGCCCGACGTGGAGCACGAGCGCGCGGTCGCCATCTTCGACCTCATCGAGGAAAACCACTTCGAACCGGTCGGTCATGACAAGGGGCCCTACAAGCTCAAGCTTTCGCTGATCGATTCCAAGCTGGTCTTTTCCATCGCCACCCAGACCGACGAGGGGGTGGCCACCCACATCCTGTCGCTGACGCCTTTCCGCCGCATCGTGAAAGACTATTTCATGATCTGCGAGAGCTACTACGAGGCGATCCGCTCATCGACGCCAAGCCAGATCGAAGCCATCGACATGGGGCGGCGCGGGATTCACAACGAAGGATCCCAGACCCTGATGGACAGGCTGGAGGGCAAGATCAACATGGATTTTGATACCGCCCGGCGGTTGTTCACGCTCGTATGCGTGCTCCACTGGCGCGGTTAGGACGTGATGGCGGACCCGGCGTCTGTTCCCGCCAGATCAGCGCCCGGAGCGGTGCTTTTCGTTTGCGGCATGAACGCCATCCGCTCGCCGATGGCCGAAGCAATCGCCCGGTCGTTGCTGCCGCCGGGAACCTACGTCGCTTCTGCGGGCGTTCGGCCGGGCGAGCGTGACCCTTTCGTCGACACGGTTCTCGATGAAATCGGATTGACGCTCGGGAACCGCCAGCCGCAGGGGCTCGACGAGCTGGAAGACGACTATTTCGACCTGATCGTAACCCTCGCGCCCGAAGCCCATCACCAGGCGCTGGAACTCACGCGCAGCAACGCCGTTGACGTTGTCTACTGGCCAACGCCCGATCCAACGGTTGCCACCGGCACCCGTGAACGGATCCTCGACGCCTATCGCGAGGTCCGCGACATGCTGAGCCGGCGCATCCGGGAGAGCCTCGCGGGGCAGGGTTGAACCGCTGGCAATCTATTGTGTTCACAAACTGCGACTCTTTGTGTAGGTTCCGGCCAAAATTGGGGCCTGTGCATTCTGCAACCGCCCGTTTGAAGAAAGACAGACACTGAATGGCGAAAGAAGAAGTCCTTGAATTTCCTGGCGTGGTGACCGAACTGCTGCCGAATGCGACCTTTAGGGTCAAGCTCGAGAACGAGCATGAAATCATTGCCCATACGGCTGGCCGGATGCGCAAGAACCGCATTCGTGTGCTCGCGGGCGACAAGGTGCTCGTCGAGATGACGCCTTACGACCTGACCAAGGGCCGCATCACCTACCGCTTCAAGTAGACCGGGGATGTAACGCCATCCCATGGTCCGCTCGCAAAAACTGATCCTTGCTTCCGGCTCGCCGCGCCGGCTCGAGCTGCTTTCCCAGGCAGGCATAGAGCCCGACCGGCTGATGCCGATGGATCTCGACGAGACCCCGCAGCGCTCCGAGCACCCGCGTTCGCTGGCCCGCCGCCTTTCGCGTGAGAAGGGCGAGGCTGCGCTTGCGGTCGTGCGCGACGATCCGGCCTGGCGCGGCGCCCATATCCTTGCAGCCGACACGGTGGTCTCCGTGGGACGGCGAATTCTGCCCAAGGCCGAGCAGATCGACGAGGCCTCGAACGCGCTCTATCTGCTTTCGGGCCGCAACCACCGGGTCTTCACCGGTGTCTGCCTGGTGACACCCGACCGCACCATCCGCCAGAAGATCATCGAGACGCGCGTGCGCTTCAAGCGCCTTTCGACCACCGAGATCGAAAGCTACCTGGCGTCCGGGCAGTGGCGCGGCAAGGCCGGCGGCTATGGCATCCAGGGCCTTGCGGGCACCTTCGTGGTCAAGCTTGTCGGCTCCTACACCAATGTCGTCGGGCTGCCGCTCTATGAAACCGTGGCCTTGCTCACCGGCGAAGGCTACGATGTTCACTACAAATGGCTGGAGGGCTGAAGTGACGGCGGATGCGAAAGTGACACCGCTGCGCAAGCCGCAGCCCTGTCCCGAATGCGCCCGCCCCTCGACGCGCGAAAGCTATCCGTTCTGTTCGGAGCGCTGCCGCAACATCGATCTCAATCGCTGGCTATCGGGCAGCTATGCCATCCCGGTCAGCGAAGTCGAAGACAACCAGGATGATGACTTCGACGACCGGGGCTGACGCCGCCCGCCCGGCCTTTGCGATCAATCCGGCAAAATCTGCCTTGAATTCAGCTGCTTTATCGGCCGAAGCGGTCCGCGCGGAGCACGCCGGCTGCGGCCGGGGCAGGGAATTGCCGGTGCTGTCAAAAAAGCGTCAAAAGGGTGCTGGACAGGACCTTTGAAGATGCTATAACCCGCTCGCTTCCGGCGGAAATTGCCGCCCTGGAGCTCTGGCGAGCCGCAAGCCGGCCCCGGAACAGTGCCCGGATAGCTCAGTTGGTAGAGCAGCGGATTGAAAATCCGCGTGTCGGTGGTTCGAATCCGCCTCCGGGCACCACTTCCCCAAAAAATCGGCCGGGACGTATCTCTTGCCTGGGAACCCTTGCCCCTGAAGGCTGTATCTGGCTAGCTTCCGCCCCATGTCCCCGAACAGCCACGATCTCCCCGTTCTCTATTCCTTCCGTCGCTGCCCCTACGCCATCCGCGCACGGCTGGCGATTGCCGTCTCAGGGGTCGGCGTGGAGCTCCGCGAGGTTGTGCTTCGCGACAAGCCGAAGGCCTTTCTTGAAGCCTCGCCCAGCGCTACGGTTCCCTGTCTGGTTACGGCGGGTGAGGCGGACGGCGGCGCTGGGGCCGTACCTGGCGATCAGCCCGGACCGTCGGTGATCGACGAAAGCCTCGACGTCATGATCTGGGCGCTGGAGCAGAACGATCCGGAATCCTGGCTCGACATGCCGGAGGCCGGTCGTGAATGGATCGCGCGCTCTGACGGGCCCTTCAAGCGGGCGCTCGACCGGACCAAATACGCGCCGCGCTACCCGGAGGCAGACCCCGAGGCCGAGCGCGGCCGCGCACACGCCTTCCTGTCCGATCTCGATTCAGCGCTTGAGGGAGAGTGGATTTTCGCACGCCCGACGCTTGCCGATTTCGCCATCCTGCCGTTTGTGCGGCAGTTCGCCTTCATCGACAGGCCGCGCTTCGACGCGCAGCCATGGCCACGGCTGCAGGCATGGCTCGACCGGTTCCTGCAATCGAGCCGTTTCGAGGCTGTCATGCACAAGTACCCGCAATGGCACGACGGCGACGCGCCGACGCCGTTTCCCTGACCGGGTCAGGGATCGGCCCATCCGCAGACGCTTGAACCGGCTTAGAAAACCGGTGTCTGGCGAGTCTGTGTATCGCTCTTGTAAAGAAGCAGTGAAAAGCAGGCGAGTGTGGCAGTTGCGATTGCGATCGCGCCAATTCCGAGAGCTGTCATGTCTCTAATCCTGGTGACGTCATTGTCATCGACGGGGCTGTTTCTGCCAGAGGCAACTTGCCCGAAGCTGACCTGACGGAACCCTAAAATATGGTCAGAAATAGTTTAACAGTGGTTGTAGATTGTTAACCTTCAGGCAAGGATTAAAACGTAAAAATCGTGCACTCGTCGGATTGTGACTGTATGGGGATTCCCTGATCGCACAAAGGCATGATGCCGCTTCGATGAACCGGACCGAGCGCCGGATTTTTCCAGGATTACTGAATGCCGGGCCTTGCCCGGGCTGACGGCTGGTTCAGGCGGCTTCGCCGCGTGCCGGACCGGCTTGCCCGTACAGGCAGCGCCCGCGATGCGGGGAATCGCCAGGGTTCTTTGCCGGCCAGATGGGGTTAACAGCGTGGGGAATGTCCAGGCAAGGATAAGGGATGCGGCGGCCGCTGACGGCCTGCGTGCGCGCCTTGACCTGACAGCGCTCGACAACGAGGGCTGCGAGCGCCTGCGCGCCATCCGTCCGCTGATCGAGGCTGAATCGCGCCTCGCCCTTTCCGCCTTCTTCGAGCGGCTGCAGAACACCCCGGAAATAGCCAACCTTTTTTCGTCCGCCCGCCAGGTCGACCGTCTCGAGGAGCTCGAGGCGCAGCACTGGTCGATCCTTGCCGACGGACGCTTCGACGGACTTTACGTCGACCGCTCGGTCATCCTGGGCGAGGTCCGCCAGCGCATAGGACTGGATGCAGGCTGGTCCATCGGCGGTCACGCCCTTGTCTTGGAGCGGGTCATCCGCCGTCTCGTAGAAGATAGCCGTGGCGGCATTCTCAAGCGCTTTTCAAGGCGCGCCGACCGGGATCTGCTGGCCGACCGGCTGGTGGACGTGGTCAAGGCAGCGCTGATCGACATCGACATGCAGGTTTCCCATCGCTTGCGGGACCAGGCCAAAACGCTCGGACAGCTGAGACAAGAGGACGTCGCCGGTGCGCATGAACTGGTCGAGTCCACGCTGGGCACAGCACTTGCGCAACTGGCGGGCGGCGACCTGTCGGTCCGGGTGGATCCCGATGCGATCGAAGCCCATCGCCAGACCGCCGAGCACTTTAACGACGCGGTCAGCGCCATGGAGACGCTGGTCAACACGTCCTCATCCCGCCTGGAGCAGGCCGAAACGCTTGCGCGCAGGATGGCCGATGATCTTGAAGCGGTCCGCGTCGAGATCGAGCGGCAGGGCAATGCACTGGGCGAGCGTCATTCCGATCTTGGCGAAGTCGCAAGCCGCATTCGCGCGAGCGCAGAGACCGCCCGGCAGGCCGAAAGCCTTATCGCAAGGGCACGCCAGAGCGCGGAAGATGGCGACCGGGTCGTCGAGGACGCCATCGATGCGATGGCAGGCGTCGAGCAATCCGCCGAGCAGATCGGCAAGATCATCTCCGTGATCGATGAAATCGCGTTTCAGACCAATCTGCTGGCGCTCAATGCCGGCATTGAGGCAGCGCGCGCAGGCGATGCGGGCCGCGGTTTCGCCGTCGTGGCGACCGAGGTTCGGGCTCTGGCGCAGCGCTCGGCGGGAGCTGCGAACGAGATCAAGGGCCTTGTGACCGAAGCGAAAACCCAGGTCGGACGTGGCGTCGAACTGGTCGACCGGACCCGCTCGGCGATTTCCGGTCTGGTGGAGCAGGTCGGCGAGATTTCGAAATCGGTCGCCAGCGTCACCGAACAGTCGGAAACCGAAGCCTCGGCCATTTCCGCATCGGTCGAAGCACTGGGCGAGGCCGCCGGCCATGTGTCCTCCGGCGGATCGCGGTTTGCCTCGGTCGCCGACACCGGCGCGGACCTGCAGCTTCTCATCACCGAGCTTGGCGAACAGATCCGCCTGCACCGGCGTCACCGGAGCGCGGGGTTCGATACCGTCGAGATTTCAGCGTCCCGGACGCCGGCGCCCGAGGGGCGCAATCCCGCACCTTTCCGGAGGGCAGGCTAATGAACCATCACATGCACGCGGCCGCGGTCTTCGTCCCGGTCATGACTATCAAGAAGGAATGCCGATATGCCGTCTGCTGACGCTGCCACGAAAGTTCTGAAGCTTCCGGAGGTCCTCGACCTCAACGCCGCAAACAGGCTCCACGAGCAGGTTCTCGCGCACAAGGGCGAAAACCTCGAGCTTGATGCATCACATGTCAATCGCGTCGGTGCCCAGTGCATGCAGATCCTGATGTCCGCGGCGCAGAGCTGGCAGGCCGAAAAGCAGGGCTTCAAGGTTGTCGAAGCTTCCGATGCCTACATCAAGACACTGCAATTGCTGGGAATTTCCGATGAGTCCCTGCTGCCAAAGGAGATGCTGAAATGAAAAAGAAGGTTCTCACGGTCGATGACTCAAGAACCATCCGCAACATGTTGCTGGTGACCTTGAACAACGCCGGATTTGACACCGTCCAGGCCGAGGACGGCGTGGAAGGTCTCGAGGTCCTCGAGGAAAGCGATCCCGATGTCATCGTCACCGACATCAACATGCCGCGGCTCGATGGATTTGGTTTCATCGAGGGCGTTCGCCAGAACGACCGCTTCCGGGCGATCCCGATCCTGGTCCTGACCACCGAAAGCGACGCGGAAAAGAAGAACCGTGCGCGTGAAGCCGGGGCGACCGGCTGGATCGTCAAGCCCTTCGACCCTTCCAAGCTGATCGCAGCGATCGAGCGTGTAACCGCCTGACAGGATCTGTCCCATGGATATGAATGAAATCAAGGAGATCTTTTTCCAGGAGTGCGAAGAACAACTCGCGGAACTGGAATCTGGTCTGCTCGCCCTCAATGACGGTGATACCGATCCGGAAACAGTCAACGCTGTTTTCCGCGCGGTTCACTCAATCAAGGGGGGCGCAGGAGCGTTCGGCCTCGATGATCTCGTTGGCTTTGCTCACGTTTTCGAGACAACACTTGATTGCGTTCGATCCGGAAAGATCGATGTCTCCCCCGAATTGATGAAGGTGATGCTGCGATCCGCAGACGTCCTGGCGGACCTGACCGCCGCGTCCCGCGACGGAGGCAGCATCGACCCGTCCCGCACAACGAGCCTGGTCGCCGAGCTCGAGGCCTTCGCCAAGGGTCAGCCGCTTCCCTCGGGCGGGGCCGCACCCGCAGCCGCGGAAGCCGCAGCGCCTGCCGAAGCCCCGGCCCCCGAACCGGTTGCGGAAGCGCCGTTGCCGGAGCCGACCGATGAAAGCGGCTTCCAGCCGGTTCCGTTCAGCTTTGACGAATTCAGCGAAGAGGACGCGGCTGCCGGCGAGGCAGAGAACGCCGACACTTCGGTGTTCACGGTTCGCTTCCGGCCCCGCTCGGATCTCTATGCCAAGGGCAACGAGGCGGTTCTGCTGCTGCGCGAACTCAGCAAGGTCGGATCGCTGCATGTGCGTTGCGAGGCCGAGGATCTGCCCGGTATCGAGCAGCTCGATCCGGAAGGTGCCTACTTCTCCTGGCTGATCCGCGTGGAAACGGACAAGGACGAAGAGGCCATCCGTCAGGTTTTCGAGTTTGCCGAGTGGGATTGCACGCTGGAGATCACCCCGGGTGCGGACGAAGAGGCTTTTGCCGCCCAGTCCGAGGATGGCGAAGATCAGCCGATGGCCCCGGTGCCATTTGATCTGTCCATGCTTGACGACGTTCCGGCAGTGGCTGCCGTCGAAGAACCTGCCGAAGCTGCCGATGCACCCGCACCGGCTGCTGCTGCGCCCGCAGCCGCGGACGAGGCTCCGGTCGCTCCGGCAAACCTTCCGCGTGCTGCCAAGGCGATTGCGGCGGAAGCGGAGAAGAAGGAGACTGCCGCAGCGGCCGTCCCAGCAGCACCCCAGACCATTCGCGTCGACCTCGACAGGGTCGATCGCCTGATCAACCTGGTTGGCGAACTTGTCATCAACCAGGCAATGCTCGCCCAGAGCGTTGTCGAAAATGAAACCGGTGGTACTTCGGCGATCAATCTCGGCCTGGAGGAACTCCAGCAGCTGACCCGGGAAATCCAGGACAGCGTGATGGCCATCCGCGCCCAGCCGGTCAAGCCGGTGTTCCAGCGCATGGGCCGTATCGTCCGCGAAATCGCCGACATGACCGGCAAGAGCGTCCGCCTGGTGACTGAAGGGGAAAACACCGAGGTCGACAAGACGGTCATCGACAAGCTGGCCGAGCCTCTCACCCACATGATCCGCAACGCGGTCGATCACGGGCTGGAAACGCCGGAGAAGCGCACGGCCGCCGGCAAGAACGCGGAAGGCGTCCTGCGTCTGAGCGCCAAGCACCGTTCCGGCAGGATCGTCATCGAGATCGCCGACGACGGCGCGGGCATCAATCGCGAACGCGTTCGCGCCAAGGCCATCGAGAACGGTCTTATCACCGCCGACACCAATCTGAGCGATGAGGAGATCGACAACCTGATCTTCCACCCGGGCTTCTCCACTGCGGAAAAGCTCTCCGACATCTCCGGCCGCGGCGTTGGAATGGATGTGGTCAAGCGCTCGATCCAGGCACTCGGCGGCCGTATCTCGATCACCTCGAAGCCGGGCCACGGTTCGGTCTTCACCATGAGCCTGCCGCTCACCCTGGCGGTGCTCGACGGCATGGTCGTTTCGGTGGCCAACCAGACTCTGGTCGTTCCGCTGACTGCCATCGTGGAAACGCTCCAGCCCGAAAAGGCGGACATCCACTCCTTCGGCTCCAGCCAGCGCCTGATCGCGATCCGCGACACCTTCTGTCCGCTGGTCGACGTCGGACATATCCTCAACTTCCGTCCGGATCTGGCCGATCCCGTCAATGGGGTTGCCCTTCTCGTGGAATCGGAAGGCGGCGGACAGCGCGCGCTCATGGTCGACGGGATCCAGGGGCAGCGCCAGGTGGTCATCAAGAGCCTGGAAGCCAACTACACCAACGTTCCCGGCATCGCCGCCGCCACAATCCTCGGCGACGGCAGGGTGGCGCTCATTCTCGATGTCGATGCGGTCGTGACCGCGTCGCGCGGGCAGGCGCTGCGTCCGGAAGTGACGCTGGCGGCGACCGGTTGAAGAAGGCAAGGACCAAGATGAGCACGACACCAAGCGGCATGTCACGGGATCTGGTTGTTTTCGTCATCGGCGAGCGTGAGTTCGCCGTCGACAACCATGCGGTCTGCGGCATCCGGGATTGGGCGCCGGCGATGCCGTTGCCCCATATGCCACGCCACATCCAGAGCGTGATCCCGGTGGACGGCGCCTATGTGCCGCTCATCGACCTGTCGCAGCAATTGGGTCTTGGCCGTGCCGATCCCGTCAAGTGCCATGCTGCCATCTTGGTCCGGTCGGGTTCGGGGCTCTCCGCGCTGCTGGTCGACGAAGTCTCCGGTGTGATCGGGGTCGAAGCGGCCAGAATACAGCCCGTTGCCGGCCTAGCGCCGGAGCAATGCCTGATCTCCGGCGTGGTGACGCTCGATGATCGCATGATCTGCTTTGTTGAACTCAACGCCCTGTCCGGCAATGTTGAAAGTGAGGCCGCATGAGCGCCGCTGCAATTCTTCAATCCGGAAAGCCGGATGACTGCCTTGTCAATGGTGAGTATCCGCTCACCCGCAAGGACCTGTCCGATATCGCCGGCATGATCTATGCCGACGCCGGAATCGCGTTGAACGAAACCAAGGCGTCACTCGTCTACTCGCGCCTGTCCAAACGGCTGCGGCAAATCGGGCTGCGCAGCTTCAGGGACTACTGCTCACTGGTCGGATCCTCTGAAGGCGCCGATGAGCGCCGTGAGATGCTCAGCTTCCTGACAACGAACTTCACCCGGTTCTTCCGGGAAAATCACCACTTCGAGCATCTTCGCGACCAGGTGCTGCCCGATCTGGTAGCGCGGGCAAAATCGGGTGGCCGGGTGCGGATCTGGTCCGCCGGTTGTTCCGACGGGCAGGAGCCCTACTCGATCGCACTTACCGTGCTTGCAGCTCTGCCGAATGCGGCCACCATGGATGTCCGCATCCTTGCCACCGACATCGATCCGAAGATCATCGCGCAGGCAAAGGCCGGCATTTACGATGCGCAGTCGATCGACACCGTCGACGCCGGCATGCGCAAGCAATTCTTTACGGCCGTCGGAGATCGCAAGTTTCAGATCAGCGACCAGGTCAAGCAGCTGATCACCTTCCGCGAACTCAATCTGATGGCGCAGTGGCCCTTCCGCGGACCCTTCGACGTGATCTTCTGCCGCAATGTTGTCATCTACTTCGATGAGCCGACACAGGCGCGCATCTGGGTTCGCTACGCAGATCTTCTGCCGCCGGGCGGACATCTCTATATCGGCCATTCCGAGCGGCTTTCCGGTGAGGGCAAGGATCGCTTCGACAACACCGCGATCACCACATACCGTCACAAGGGAGGAGCTTCGCGGACATGACCATGAGAGCACGTGTACTCGTTGTTGACGATTCGCCCACAATGCGCGGCTTGATCAAGGCCGTTCTGAGCAGCGACCCCGGCATTGAAGTTGTCGGCGAGGCCGGCGACGCCATGCAGGCGCGTGCCGCCATCAAGAAACTCAATCCCGATGTCATCACGCTCGATATCGAGATGCCCGAAATGAACGGCCTCGATTTCCTCGAGAAGATCATGAAGCTTCGTCCGATGCCGGTGATCATGGTCTCGACGCTTACGCACCGTGGCGCCGAGGCAACGCTTGCCGCCCTCGAAATCGGAGCCTTCGATTGTGTCGGCAAGCCGGTTCCCGGCGATACCGCCCCCTTCGCCCAGCTTGCGGAAACCGTAAAGGCCGCGGCGCGTTCGCAGCGTCACCATCCCGATCCTGCAGCCGCAGGGCAGGGAACCCAGCCCTATGCGGCGCCCAGCGACTATCAGCCCTCGCGGAAGATCATCGGCATAGGCGCCTCCACGGGCGGCGTCGAAGCGCTGATTTCGGTCCTGACAAAGTTTCCCCCCAATTGCCCGCCAACGGTGATCACGCAGCATATGCCGGCGGCGTTCACCAGGAGCTTCGCCGAACGCCTCAACCGGCTTTGCGCGCCCAAGGTGAAGGAAGCCGAGGATGGCGACCGTCTGGAGATCGGCCGCATTTACGTTGCTCCGGGCGGTGATCGCCATCTGGAGATTTCCAACCCGATGGCGCCACGGTGCATTCTGGTGGAGGGCGGTCCTGTCAACGGCCACCGGCCGTCGGTGGACGTTCTGTTTGATTCAATCGTCAAGGTGGCGGGCGCCAAGGCGGTTGGCGTACTGCTGACCGGAATGGGTCGCGACGGGGCAGCGGGGCTTCTCAGGATGCGCCAGGCCGGTTCGCAGACCATCGGTCAGAATGAAAAGACTTGCGTCGTTTACGGAATGCCCCGGGTGGCGCACGAAATGGGAGGTGTGGGGCATCAGTTGCCCCTCAACTCCATCGGTGAAGAGATTCTCAAATTAACTGCAATAACCTCTCGCAAAGATAGGGTCGCGTGATGTCGATAGCACAGAAAATCAAGGTATTAATTGTTGATGACCAGGTGACCAGTAGATTGCTGCTCGGTGACGCGCTTCAACAGCTTGGCTTTACACAAATCACTGTGGCCGGAGACGGTGAGCAGGGTGCCAAGATAATGAGCCAGCAACCCCACCACCTGGTGATCTCCGACTTCAACATGCCGAAGATGGACGGTCTTGGACTGTTGCAGGCGGTGCGGAGCAATCCGGCGACCAAGCGGGCGGCATTCATCATGCTGACCGCTCAGGGCGACCGTGCGCTGGTTCAGAAGGCGGCTGCACTCGGAGCCAACAACGTTCTGGCTAAGCCTTTCACCATCGAAAAGATGAAAGCCGCCATCGAGGCGGTGTTTGGAGCGCTGAAGTGACATCTGACGGTCAGGTCCGCCGGGTGCATGTCATTCAGGGCGAGTATAAAGTGTCTGATGATCCCAACGTGGTTCTCTCCACGATCCTCGGATCCTGCGTGGCTGCCTGCATGCGCGACCCGGTGGCCGGTGTCGGCGGAATGAACCATTTCCTGCTTCCCGGACAGGCCAACGGTTCGGGCGGCGAAGCGACCCGCTACGGCGTGCATCTCATGGAGCTGCTGATCAACGGTCTGCTTAAGAAGGGTGCGCGACGCGATCGCATCGAGGCAAAGATCATCGGCGGCGCGAAAACCATCTCCGGGTTTTCAAATGTCGGGGAAAAGAATGCTGAGTTCGCTCAGCAGTTTCTGACCGACGAAGGCATCCGGATCGTCGGCAGCCATGTCGGCGGCGATGTCGGACGCAAGCTGGAATACTTCCCGGTGAGCGGCCGTGCGCGGCAGTATCCGCTGTCCGGCGCCGAAACCCAGAAGACAGTGGCTCTGGAAACGGCGCCGCCGAAGATCATTGCACCGAAGCCGGCGGCCGACGCGTCAATCGAGTTTTTCTAGGGAGTACCGCCTTATGTCCAATTCGCCCCATGATCCTGGCGGAAACCCGAATGAACCTCTCAATGATGTCCTTGAGCGGATCAGTGAGGAACTTGTTGATGTCGCGGAGCTTATCGAGCGGCTCGAACCGCTTCTGTCGAACGGCCGCTCGACCGAATTTCTCGCATCACCCGACCACATGCGCATCATGCAGGGCATAGACCTCGCGGTTCAGAAGACACGCGGGCTCGCCACTTTCATCGAGGGAATCGGTGATCGACTGGGCGCCGATCAGCTCGTCGATATCTCCACAGCGCTTAATCTGATTACGCTTGAAGACATGAAGCGCCGGCTTCGCGCCTCCATCCACGAGGCGCCGTCAGCCGAAATCTACCAGAAGGCGTCGGGGGACCTCGAGTTCTTCTGAACGGACCATTCCGGCCGAAATGATCGGGGGAAATTTCCCAGATCACTTTCGCGCAAGTTTCGCTGCTTAATTTGGGTCAACCGGTCATCCTGACCGGATTGCCCTGTTGAGCGTGGATACAGAATGACTCTGTTCAACCAGCTATCTCAAATCGGAAAGAACCTTGCGTCGCTGGGTCAAGCCAAAATGCTGGCTCTTGCCGGCGTAGGCGTGTTTTCCGTTATCCTGATCATCGCAGCTGCGATTTTCCTGAACAAGCCGGCGCATGAGACGCTTTATATTGGCTTGTCGGGCGAAGATATTAACCAGATCAGTCTGGTTCTTGCGGAATCGAACATAGATTTTGCGACCGGAACCGATGGAAACTCCATCACCGTGCCGGCCGGGATGACCGGGCGCGCGCGAATGATCTTGGCCGAGCGCGGATTGCCGTCTTCCAACACTGCCGGCTACGAACTGTTCGACCAGGTCGGCTCCCTCGGTCTGACAAGCTTCATGCAGGAAGTGACCCGGGTTCGCGCCCTTGAGGGCGAGATTGCCCGCACCGTCCAGTCGATCACCGGCATCTCTGCTGCACGCGTACACATCGTCATGGCCGACCGCGGAAACTTCCGCCGCGGCGAGCAGCAGCCATCGGCATCGGTCATGGTCCGCTCAGGCAGCAATTTGGCACCGCGCACGGCAAATTCGATCCGCCATCTCGTCGCTTCGTCCGTACCGGGCCTCAGTGTCGACGAAGTGACGGTTCTCGATTCGACCGGCCAGCTTCTCGCAACCGGCGACGACTTCTCAAATTCCAATCTCAACCGCTCGCTGTCGATCGTGCAGCTGGTCCAGAACGAGGTTGAAACCAATATCGAAAAGGCGCTCGCTCCGTTTCTCGGCATTGAGAACTTCCGCGCCAGCGTGACGGCGACGGTCAACACCGACAGCCAGCAGGTCCAGGAAACGATCTTTGACCCGGAATCGCGCGTCGAGCGTTCCGTCCGCATTACCCGTGAAAACGAGACCTCCAGCCAGTCGGCTTCCGAGACGCCGGCGACGGTCGAGCAGAACATCCCCGATCAGGGCCCGGGCGCCGGCGGCGCTGCCGGACCTCAGTCCAGCGAACTGGCGGAACGCAAGGAAGAGCAGACCAACTACGAGATCAACTCCAAGGTCGTCTCAACCGTGCGCAACAGCTACACTGTCGAAGGGCTATCGATCGCCGTTGTGGTGAACAAGGCGCGCATCGCCGAAATGCTCGGTGGCGAAGCGACCGAAGAGCAGACCGAAGCCTATCTTGCCGAACTCCAGCAGGTCGTTGCCACGGCTGCGGGTGTAGATGCGGATCGCGGCGACCGTGCCAAGATCACGGTCATGGAGTTTCTCTCCAGTGAACTGCTGAGCGGCGCGGCGTCAGGACCCGGTCTTGGTGACACTCTCAAGACCCATCTGGGCAGTATCATTAACGCAATCGCGTTCATCACGGTCGCTGCACTTCTGATCATGTTCGGCTTCCGTCCTCTGCTTGGCACCGCGAAGGGCCCCAACCAGGTCGAGGACCTGAGCGATGACGGCCTGGAGCTGCCGGACTTCTCGCCCGGCGCCATGGGCGGTTCCGGTTCCATGCCGATGGACGGTTTTGGCGCCGACTTCGGGTTCGGAGAGGACGGCGACGGGGATCTGGAGCTCGAGGAATCGGGTGCCTTCAACCGCCGCGTTAAGGAAGGTCCGGAACGCCGTCTGGCGCGCATGGTCGAGATCAACGAAGAACGCGCGGCCAAGATTCTCCGGCGCTGGGCCTCGGGCGAAGCCGCCTGACAAAAGCAGCCTGATCGGTAGCCTCCACAAGATGTGGCTTCCCCAAACGGACTTTCGCAGAACCCGCTTGCAGCTCTGAATATGATCGGCCCGGTTCGCAGGGGCGACACAATACTCAACGAACAGAGTTTTGCGGGCGGCGATTGCCCATCAACAACCCGTTGCGAAACCGCCCGTTGTCAGGCTTGGTTGCATATCCCAGCAAATGCTAAAATAATACAACATACCGTTTGACATTCGCCTGTTGCTGCCCAACTGTTGTTCAAAGGGACAAAAATTCTGCTGAATTCATGATTCGGCAGGCTTGGCAAGTCCCAAATAAAGGCGATGTCAATTGAGGTTCCATTGGGACACACTGAGTAAAGGGGGCTGATTCGTTAAGTCCCGTCGGCCGGGGCGGATCGAAGCGGTCCGAAATGAGCCATTCGGCGTTTGGCCGATAGGCGCTCCCGCAAGTTTGGAAAGGCACGCAAGTGCCCGGTTCCAGACAACACGGAAGCCGGTTAATGAAGGGGTGCACGATGATCGCTCGGGCGGCGTTTATCGAGGAAGTTGAAAGGAAGGCTGCCTGCGGCAACGTCAGCAGCGGAATTGACCTCATAGCAACCTACTCAGGGGCACGCTGCTATCTGGTGGCGAGATATGACCATTACTCCGACAGGCATCACGATTTCATCCTGACGTCGAACTGGCCGTTCGACCTCGTTAGGAGCCTTGGCGCGGCGCTTGTCGACGCACAGGCGCGGACCAGTGAGGTCGCGCGCTGCCTGCAGTCGTTCGAACCGAGGTTCGAGGACATAGACACCGAACTCATCGATTTCCCGGACGATCTGTCACCCCGGGTCTGCCTGCTGCCGTACAATGCGGGAAAGGCCCGTTTGCTGCTTGCGTTGCTGTTTGCGGAAGACGCTTTCATCTCGCACGACCGTCTTCGCGACGCGGCAATCGCGGCGTCCTATCAGGCGGCGCATTTCACGGACCTGACCCAGACCGGTGATGTTCTCTCGGATCTCACCGATCGGGAGATCGAATGCCTGTCGTGGATCGGTGAAGGAAAGACCAGCGACGAGATCGCATTGATCATCGGAATATCGCGCAACACTGTAAACAATTACATCACAAGCATCATGAACAAGACCGGAGCCAAAACCCGGTCCGAGGCCGTTGCTTTTGCGGTCCGGCAGCGGATCATATGATGAGGGAGGAGCCTATCCGATGGATGTGACGACACCTCCTAACGCCAACAATACAGAGGAGTCCTTCCGGCGCATGGCGCGGAATGGATCGGGCGCCATGGGTACAGGATCAACAGCCGATCTCTTTCCGAAGCTTGTGGCGATGCAGCGGCAATGCGGCGCAGACGGTTTCGCAGTTTTGTCAGCGCGTGAAAGAACCCTGCTGGCGGTTGGCAATCTCGATATTTCGATGAAAAGCCCTGGATGTGAGGTCCTGTCCGAGCCTCTCCTCAAGACACAGGGCGAGTTCCTGCTCAAGCATCTTGAAACCTCGCCTCGCCCCCTACTCTATTCCGAGGCACCGGTGGCGGAGCCATCTCCGGCGACGGTGCGGCCGGCGGCCATGGAAGGTCGCACGGACATTCTGTTTCCGGTGAACCTGGGGGCGATGGGCAACGGATTTGTTTCTTTCTTTGGCGCAAAGTCTGCCATCGACAACGAATTGCTGGTCGACCTGCACCGCAAGTCGCTGTCGGTCATGCGTGAAGCCCTGAGGCTCGCCTTTGGGGCCACGCCGGTCGCGGACAAGCTCAACGAGCGTGAGATCGAGTGCCTGCAGCTGGTCGGCAACGGAATGAAAAGCGAGGCGATCGGCGAGAAGCTCAATCTGTCGGTTCATACCGTCAATGCCTATCTGGGATCGGCGACGACGAAACTTGATTCCGTCAACCGTATCCAGGCCATTGCAAAGGCCATCCGGCTCGGGATCATTGCCTGATCCGAGCCCGGCTCGGGCATGGCCTTGGGCAGAGCCGTGGTTTCATGTGTTCAAGCCGTTGCAGCGGATCTGACGGGACGCTGCTCGCAGGCATAAGCAGCCCGGTTCAAGGGCGATACCCTGGCTTCCGCCCCTGGTATGCCCGGTGTCAGGCAGCCGGACGGGAAATCTGGATTGCCGGCATGAAGCGCCGGTATGCGGCCGCGCGGAGGCTCTCTTCGAGAAACACCGTGTTCTCCTCGGGATCGGCACTCGGTTCGTCAAACGCGATGTGACTCATCTCGATCCCGCCGCAATCCTCCTCAAGCGTAAGCCGGGCATAGACCGTCACTCCTTTCGGCCGGATTTCGAGGTCGAGCACAACGCGCGGCTTTCCACCCCAATCGAGGTAGAAATCGCCCCCGATACCTAGGTTGATGGTACCTGGAAGGAAAAACATCTCGGCTGCGGAGGCGACGAGGTCGGAAAGATTGGCATTGCGCTCGAAGCGGAGCATCGAGATCAGGTCGGCCACATCGATCAGCCGCAGCTCACTTGCGACAGGGCAAATGGCATCGGCAATGATTCGTTCTCTCTCGGACGAATAAGCACTTGTTTTCATGATCGGGCGCCTGCGGTTTGGGGTCTGGATTTGTCGGCATAGATACGGTGCACCAGTTCGGCCACGGCCTTGTAGAACACGGCCGGAATAAAGTTATCTACCGAGACTTGCGCAAACATGGATCGGGCGAGCGGCGGATCCTCGAAGACGGGAATGCCGTGAGACTCCGCGACTTCCCTGATTTTCAGGGCAATCAGGTCTTGTCCCTTGGCCACCACCACGGGCGCTCCGCCCTCTTCGCGAACATATCTCAGCGCCACTGCGAAGTGGGTTGGGTTGGCAATCACCATCGTCGCACGCGGGACGTCGGCAATCATCCGGCGACGGGCCCGGTCGCGGGCGAGCGAGCGCTGGCGGGCCTTGATGATCGGGTCGCCGTCGGATTGCTTCAACTCGTCCTTGATTTCCTTTTTGCTCATCTTCAGGTCCTTGTGCCAGCTGAAGCGGGTCCACAGGAGGTCCACGATGGCCAGGACGGCAGTGCAGATCAGGACGATGGTGATGACCTTGCCCGCAAGCCGGCCCATATCCGGGGCAACAAGGGTCGGGTCCATGAACATGAAATCAAGCGACCGGAAGAACTCCGCCTGCATGGAAAAGCCCACGATCATCGAAACCACAATGATCTTGAACATGGACTTGCCGAATTCGACCATTCCCTTGGCGCCGTAAATCCGGCCGAAGCCCTTGATCATCGAGATGCGTTCAAGCTTGGGCTGAACCCGGTCGAGAACCGGGCTGGGCATGTTCTGCAGAACCGAAGCGGCGATGCCGAACCCCATCAGAAGTGCAAAGACCGGCAGCAGCACCGCACCTGCTTCAAAGAACAGCGCCTGGAACAAGGCAAGCGCATCGCCGCCGGTCGTCAGCCGCCAGTCGTCGGATTGCTCGAAGAGGTCGCGCAGCGTGTGGGAAAACCGGCTCGCCGAGGAGGGCAGGAAGAACACCAGGAAAACCAGCATTCCCATCGTCGAGGCAAAGGTCGCGACCTCGCGGCTGAAAGGGACGTTGCCCTTGTCCAGCGCGTCGCGAATCTTTTTCTCTGTTGGTTCTTCTGTTTTGCTATCTTTGTCTTCGCCTTCAGCCATGGCGGCTCAGACTCAGGCAGCTTCGGCCGGCGCCGCGGCCGGTTCGGCTTCACGCAGCGTGAGCTGGTCGAGGCCGGCGAGGCGGATTGCTTCCTGTGCAATCGTGCGCCGTGCGACGGCAATTTCACGGGTGCTTGCGTTTCCGTCGCCTGCGGCCAGGTCGGATTCGATCATCCGGCGCTGACGCGCGCCGATTGCCGAAAGCACGGCTTCACGCAACGCGTTGTCCGAACCGCGCAGCGCGGTGGTGATGATGTCGCCCGAAATGTCGTTGAACAGCGTGACACGGCTGCGCTGCGGCATCATGGCGATGTCGTCGAACAGGAAGATCCGCGGACGGACCTTTTCCACGGCAGACTTCGAAACGGTCTCGAGCGCGCCCAGAAGCGATTCGACATCCGGCTTGGACAGCTCGTTCATGATCTCGGCCACCTTGACCGAACCGGTGCTTGCCATTTCGGCTTCCATTTCGGCCACAAGCTCGCGCACGCGGGTCTCGATGATCGCGGCAGCACGCGGATTGACCGATTTCAGGTCCACCGCCCGGCGCACGATGTCGACGCGGGCCTTCTCCGGAAGCACCATCAGGGTCTTGCCGGCAAATGCCGTGGGGAGCATGGAAACGATGTAGGCAGAGGTCTGCGGATGCTCGTCCTGCAGGAAGCGGCCGATCCGGACCGGATCGAGATCCTGGAGCCGGTCCCAGACCGTTGTTTCGAACGCTTCGAACTGGGTGCGGCGGCCAAGAAGACCGTCGACCTCGTCCGGCGTGAGACCCTCTTCGAGAATGCCTTCCATGGCCTTGGCGTTGTCCATGAGGCCGGTGCCTTCGCTGAACAGCTCCTCGAATTCGTTGACGAGTTCGTCGAGTTCCTGCGGCTTGATGCTGCGCAGGTTCTGCGCCCGCCGAATGATTTCCTGCAGTTCCTCGTATTCGAAGAACTTGAGCAGCTTTCCGGCAATCGGCTTGCCCATTGCCAGAAGCACCGCGGCAGCCTTTTCGGCCGAGGAAAGCGGCATCACGGCTTCAGCCGCGGGTGTATCGAACTCGTTGTATCCGGTCATTTCAGTCCGTCTTCTTCTTTGGAGCGCCGACAACTTCGATGATCCGGACGGCAAACTTCGTTTCGTCCGATTCCAGCACGGTGATTTCGCCGCGGCCGATCATCTTTCCATTGACCACGATTTCGACTGGCTCGCCGATCTTGCGATCGAGCGCGATCGTCGCGCCTTCAGACAGCTCCATAAGCGAAGAAACGGCCATCCGGCTTGAGCCGAGAATGATCTGCACGTCGATCGGGATCCCCATGACAAGGTCCGCCCGGGTGTTTGTGCCGGTTGCACCCATCTTCGGGGCAGGTGACGCGGCTGCGGCCGAGCCGAAATCCTGGCCCGGCATCGAACCCAGGGCATCCGCCCCGCCCAGATCCGCCGCGCCGCCGAAGTCGGCAGGGCCGCCGAAATCGGTGGCGCCCAAATCCGGCGCACCCATGCTGCCCATGTCGAGATCGTCTGTGCCCAGGCCAAGCCCGTCAGCTTCGGCAGTGTCGCCGATGTTGAACGGATCGTCGGCGCTCGCAGTTGCGTCGTCGTCTTCGAAGTCGGACCCGAAATCGGATTCAAATGAGGCAGCCCCACCCATGTCATCCACGCTTTCATCGTTGAGAACCGGATCTTCACCGGCATGTTTCTTCAATACCCCGCGAAGGTCACCCACAGCGTCGTCGATGCTGCTGTCTTCAAGCGGAGCGGATTCGATATCGTCGTCGGTTGCGTTTTTACCAGCCATCAGTTCTTATCCCGTCCCAAGCTTGCCCGGAGCCTTCCAATCGGCTCCTTCCCGCAGGTTCATGAAAAGTCCGATCTCCAGTTTTCGTCAGGACCGGCCGGTCCCTCAACCTTGACCATGTATTGCGAGCCGGATTTGCCCAGCGCGCATGTGTACAGTGCCTTGCCGTTGGCGCTCAGCGTCACCTCGATGTCGCCGTCGTCGGCAAATCCGATCAGATCGCCGGGCTGCAGCCGGCTGATGTCCCCGAGCGGTAGCGGAGCGAGAGCCACTGCGGCCTGCAGGTTTATCTGCGACCTCGAGACCCGTTCGCTGAGCCGCTCTGCCCAGTCGTCGCTTTTATCGCCGGGCTTCTTGGCGGTGGTTCCTGCAAATCGCTTGGTCTTGAGAAGAACGGATTGCGGCACGATCAGCGTGAGCGGTGTACTGGAATTGCCGAACTCCAGATTGACCGTCATGGCCGCGGCGTGAAAATCGGCGAGAACGTCATCTTCTTCCTCGGGAATCTCAAGCAGCGGTTTGCTGACTTCGGCCTTGTTGCCGATGCCCTTGCCCCCGGTATCCTTGCTGGCCGCGCTCTTTGCCACGATGGACTGAAGCGTCTCGGCGAGTTGTTCGAACACGAGAAACGACATGTCGAGTTCAATGGCCGAAAGCGGCCGTGCCACGATGTCGAGATCTTCGGGATCCGATCCGCCCAGAAGGCATTCAACCAGCGCGATAATCAACTTGGTGCCGCACAGCGACGCGATTTCCTGCGACCAGCCCGGGATTTCGGATTCGCAATAGACCGCGTCATGGCCAAGCGCCTTGAGCAGCTCGCGCCGGCGTCCCTGGTGAATGTCGCCGGGACGCGCGGTGATCTCGATATTTGCGGCCGCCTGGAATGCTTCCTCAAGCGGAGCGCAAAGCGCGTGAATGAGGGCCTGGCACTTGGTTTCAATAACCTGCGCATCACCCATGGCGCCGATCATCCGGTCAAGCAGATCGGAATCGAAACCCTGGGGGCCGTTATCGGGGGACGTTTGCTCGGTACTCATTGGATCATGCCGCCTGGGCGCCGCCGCCGGGGTTCATCATTTCCTGCTCAACCGCGTCGATCGACGGACGCTCGTGGGAGGAAATGGTCTTCCGGCCGTGTTCAAGGGCCACCTGCGGAACCGAGCCGTTCATGTAGGCCAGCAGTGTCTGCTTGACGATGGTGTAGAGCCGGTTCTGCTTGGTGCGGACGAGCTTGATGTTGGCCGCAATCGGGGCGACCAGGCAATAGCAAAGGAAAATGCCGAGCATGGTGCCCACCAGTGCCGCGCCGATCAGGCCGCCGAGCACTTCCGGCGATTCCGTGATGGCGCCCATCGCCTTGATCACGCCGAGAACCGCGGCAATGATGCCGATCGCGGGGAATGCGTCGCCCAGCGTGCTCATTGCATTGTAGGGCTTCAGGCTGTCGTAGGCGATGGTGTGCATTTCTTCATCCATGAGAGCTTCAATCTCATGCGGACGTGCATTGCCGATAATGATCAGGCGGACATAGTCGCAGATGAAGGAGGTCAGTTCCTTGTTCTTCAGCACTGTCGGTGCGGCCAGGAACAAGTCCGATTCATCCGGATTGTCGATATGGGCTTCGATTTCGTTGCGGCTCTTGGTGCGAAGATCGCGCATCAGCGCATACAGGATGTTCAGCGTATCGAGATACTCGCGCTCCTTCGGAACCTTGTTCTTGAAGGCTTCGCCAAGTGCCTTGAGCGTGTCCTTGATGGTCTTGGTCGGGTTGGACATGATAAAGCCGCCGATACCGGCGCCGCCGATGATCACCAACTCGAAAGGCTGGTTGAGCACCTCGAGGTACCCGCCCATCGCCATGTAGCCGCCCAGGACACAGCCGAGGGTAACAACAAAACCAATGATCATATTCATGTGAGTCAGCCCGCCGCAATTGTTCCCTGGTCACCAAGTCCTACGGCCCGAGCCTTGTGTGAAGCTGAATCAGGTCCCTTCCTCAAGGCCCACTTAACACCTTCAGCCTCGCACAAGCATGATGCCCCAATTTGGAACGGATGACGGGGAACTGCGCCGCTCTTGGCCGCAGCTGGCCCTGTGGAAACAACAGGGGTCAATCCGGTGATATCGACCTACACCAGCTATCGCCTTATCGCTCAGGACATTCCGCGCTCCATCGAGCGCATCGCAAGCCAGCCTCAGGTGGCGCGGGAGAGCGAGCACTACCTTTCCAGAATTTCAGAGATCAAGTCGATTGACGAGTTTCTCGCGGACACGCGGGTGTTCAACTACGCGATGAAGGCGCACGGGCTGGAAGACATGGCCTATGCCAAGGCCTTCATGCGGAAGGTGCTGACCGAAGGCACCGACGACGAGAACGCTTTCGCCAACCAGCTTGCGGACACCAAGTACCGCGACTTTGCCGAGACCTTCAATTTCGCGCGAAACGGCGAAACCGCGACGATCTTTACAAAAGCCCAGCAGGGCACTGTCGACAAATATCATCGGCTGACGCTCGAGGAGGAGGCCGGGGCAGACAACACCGGGGTCCGGCTGGCGCTCTATTTCGAACGCAACGCGCCCGAGATAACCTCGGTCTACGCAATTCTCGCCGACAATGCATTGGCCGAGGTGGTTCGAACCGCCCTCGGTCTTCCGGCCGAACTGGCAGCGTCGGATATCGACAAGCAGGCGGAACTGATCAAGTCCCGCATCGATATCGAGGATTTCAAGGATCCCGAAAAACTCGGCGAATTTCTCGATCGCTTTACTGCTCTTTGGGAGCTCGACAACCCGTCCTTCGGAACGGCCGATTCCAGCCTTCTGCTTGGAGCGTCTTCCGGTTTCGGACTGACTCCGGAACTGATGCTCTCGATCAACAACCTCAAACTCGGAGGCCGCTGATGCAGGGCTCACTCTATGTTTCGCTGTCATCGCAGATCGCGCTTGAGCGGCGCATGAACACGCTGGCGGACAACGTCGCCAACGCCAACACGACCGGTTTTCGGGCCACCGAGGTCAAGTTCAATGAAGTGCTTGCCGACACCGGGCAGGTCAATGTCTCCTTCGTCAACGAGGGCGAGGATTTTCTCTCCACCGAGAATGGCGGCCTGAGAACGACCGGTAGCCAGCTCGATTTCGCCATTCGCGGCGAAGCCTGGTTCATGGTTGAAACCCCGACCGGCCCGATGCTGACCCGTGACGGCCGGTTCTCGATGACCCAGGCCGGCGAACTCGTGAACATCGACGGATATCCGGTGCTCGATCCCGGTGGAGCCCCGATCCAGCTCAACCCGGCGGGCGGGCCGCCCAAGGCAGGCCGTGATGGCGGTTTGCTTCAGGATGGCGCCCGCATCGGTGCAATCGGTCTCTACCAGGCGGATTTGACCCAGGGTTATCACCGCCAGGGATCGCTCGGCGTTGTTCCGGTGGTTCCGCCTGAGCCGATTGTTGATACGGCGGGAACCGGATTGCTCCAGGGTTATATCGAGGATTCGAACGTCAACCCGATCCTGGAAATGAGCCGGCTGATCATGGTCTCGCGTGCTTTCGAAAACACGACGGCAATGACCCGGGCCACTGAGGACGTGTTCAAGGAAGCGATCCGGACCCTCGGCAGCGGTCAGTGACGCCAATGGGTGAGAGCGCGTTCAATCCTGTTTCGAATCTCAGGGAGCCGGTATCGTGAGCGGTCGCCAGAGCCTTGCATTGCTCGCGCGTGAGGTGCGCTCGGTTGCCCGTCCGCAGGGCGGCTACGAGATTTCGGGCACGGTGACCGAGGTCTCTCCGGGCCGCTGTGTGGTCCGCGGTCTCTCCCGCCATGCCAGGATCGGCGAGTTCGTCAGTTTTCGCCACGCGGACGGCGTCAAGCTTGCGGAAGTGGTCAGTCTCGGACCCGATCAGCTTGTCGCATGCCCGGTAGACGGCGCGGCGCAGGCTGCAATCGGCGAAAGGGTGTGGCGATCCGGTCCATTCAGGCTGTCCCCTGACGACAGCTGGTGCGGCCGCACAATCAATGCGCTGGGCGAACCCGTCGACGGTCTCGGCCCGCTCGTTCAGGGCCAGGTGTCGCGTGCCGTTACAGGCCCGCCTCCGGCTTCGATGCTTCGCCAGCGGGTCAAGCAGCCGCTGCGCACAGGCATTCGTGTCGTCGATGTGTTTACACCCATCTGCCAGGGCCAGCGCATGGGCGTGTTCGCCGGTTCGGGAGTCGGCAAGTCGACGCTTTTGTCGATGTTCGCCAAGGCCGCAGACTTCGACCGCGCGGTGATCGCGCTGGTTGGCGAGCGCGGCCGCGAGGTGCGCGAATTCATCGAGGACACCCTCGGCGAAAACATGAAGAAGACCGTCGCGGTGGTTGCAACCAGCGACGAAAGCCCGATGCTGCGAAAACTCGCACCGCTGACCGCCGTTTCGGTCGCCGAGCATTTCCGGGACCGGGGCGAGAACGTGCTTCTGATCGTCGACAGCCTGACGCGTTTTGCGCATGCCCTCAGGGAAATCGGCATGGCAGCGGGAGAACCGCCCGTGGCGCGCGGCTACCCGGCCTCGGTGTTCACCGCCCTTCCGGGGCTGCTTGAACGCGCCGGACCCGGACCGGAAGGCGCCGGCGCCATCACCGCAATCGTTTCGATCCTCGTCGACGGCGACAACCACAATGATCCGGTTGCCGATTCCGCCCGCGGCATTCTCGACGGGCACCTGGTGCTCGACCGGTCGCTCGCCGATGAAGGGCGCTACCCCCCGGTCAATCCGCTTACCTCGATCTCGCGGCTGGCGCGCAAGGCATGGCGCGGCGATGAGGAGAAACTCGTTCTGCGGCTCAAGGCCCTGATCCATCGCTATGAAGAAACGCGGGACCTGCGCCTGATCGGCGGCTACCGCCCCGGCTCTGACGCAGAGCTCGACATGGCAATCAAGCAGGCTCCGGTAATCTACGACTCGCTCCGCCAAAGCCCCGAGCAGCCGCCCAGCGAAGACGCCTTTGCCGAGCTTGCCGAGGCCATGAAGGCGGCCGCCGGGATTCCGTCAGCAGAACAGGCCAGAGAAAGGACCAATCCGTGAACCTGACCGAACTCGATGAAGCAGCGGATTACGAGATCACCGCAAGTGAAGAGGCGGAACAGGAAGAGGAAGCCGCGCCCGCCAGGAAACGGTCGGGCGACCGCGTGCTGGCCGCGACCGGCTTTCTGCTCGCCACGGCGGCGGCATTCTTTCCGTGGTATGTGTTTTTCAATCAGGAAAGCTTCGGTATTGCGCCGATGGGCTATTCGGAAACCCGCGAACTGCCCGACGTGCCCGGTCGCGCGATCGTAAACGTCTCGCCCCTGGCGATACCCGCACAGCCGAATTCTTCCGATCAGCCATCGGCATTCGATCCGATCGTCACCGCCACGGTTCCCGAAGGACCGGACAGCGCCGTCGATGCGGCCGGCAGCATTGAAAATGGCGGCGCCCAGGCATTTCCCGGCAAGCCGCGTTACCGTTTGCTGCATGTCGCCAACGGGCGCGCCCTGATCGAGGACAAGTCCGGCATGTATATCGTTCGGATCGGATCGGTCCTGCCTGACAATTCCAGGCTCGCCAGGCTTGAGCAGCGCGATGGAAACTGGGTGATTGTCACCTCGAACGGCGAAGTCATTCAGCGCTGACCAAATCGTTAAGAAATTCGTAAGGCACGCACAAGATTGACCGCATAGTCTCCAGACTTGCAAAGGACGGAGTATCTTATGCAACCGATCCAGCTTTTCGAACTGACTTCCAAACAGGCACACTGGCTCACGGTGCGCCAGAGCGTGGTGGCGGGTAACATCGCCAATGTGAACACGCCGGGCTATGCGTCCCGCGAAGTGGCCGAATTTGAAGCCGTGCTGCAGGACACCGGTGCGCGGATGGCCGCAACCCATCCTCGTCACATTCAGGAAGATCCCCTGCGCGGCGCGGTTCGCAGCGGCAACCAGAACGGTGTCGAAGTGATGCCTTCCGGCAATTCCGTGAACCTGCCTGATGAACTGTCCAAGACCGGAGAGATCAAACGCATGTACGAACTCAACGCCGGAATGGTGAAAGCCTTCCACCGCATGATGCTGCTGACGGTGAGACGATGACCGCTATAGACCCTCTTTCAGTCGCTTCCCGGATCGCGTCTTCCGGCCTGGACGTCCAGGAGACCCGGATGCGCATCCTGTCGGAAAACCTTGCCAACTCGCAGTCGACCGGCGATACGCCGGGCTCCGACGCGTACCGCCGCAAGACCATCAGTTTCTCCTGGGAGCTCGACCGTTCGATCGGGGCGTCCCGGGCCAAGGTCGCCAAGATCGACTACGATCCGGGCGAATTCAACATTGAGTACGACCCGGGCAACCCGGCCGCCGACGAAAACGGCATGGTCAAGCTGCCGAACGTCAATGTGCTCGTCGAACTGGCCGACATGCGCGAAGCAAACCGCTCCTACGAGGCCAATCTTCAAACCGTCAAGCAGACCCGTGAACTGGTCTCGATGACACTCGACTTGCTGAGGGCCGGCCAATGATCGACGGATTGAGCGGTGTGGGCGCGCTGTCGCGCCTCAAGACATCCGATGACACCGAAATGGCGAGTGCGGCCCTCATGCCGCAGATGCCTTCCGCGACAAGCCAGCAGTCTTCGGGATCGTTTTCCGAGGTCATGCAGTCGCTCGGCGTCGGCGTGATGAACAACCTCAAGGCTGCAGAAGGGCAATCGCTTGCTGCCGTGCGCGGCGAAGCGGTCACCCGCGATGTCGTCGACGCTATCATGACCGCCGAGCAGTCACTGCAAACCGCTGTCGCCATCCGCGACAAGATGGTGACCGCCTACCTCGAAATCGCGCGTATGCAAATCTAAGGAATTCGCCATGAAGGCTTTGGCCATCGCCGCAACCGGCATGAACGCACAGCAGCTCAATCTTGAGGTGATCGCCAACAACGTGGCGAACATCAACACGACGGGTTTCAAGCGCGCCCGCGCTGAATTCGCGGACCTTCTCTACCAGGTCGAGCGCAATCAGGGCGTCCCGAACGCCTCCAACCAGGCGATCGTTCCCGAGGGCGCGCATATCGGTCTCGGCGTTCAGACGTCGGCCGTGCGCAACCTTCACATCCAGGGCAGCCTCGTGGGAACCTCGAACAAGTTTGACCTCGCGCTGGTCGGCCGGGGCTGGTTCCAGATCGAAAATCCGGACGGGGAAACCCACTACACCCGCGCCGGCGCCTTCAACACCAATGCCGAGGGTCAGCTCGTGACCCTCGACGGCTACACCGTGGTTCCCGGGATCGTCTTTCCCCAGGAAACCAGCGAAGTCGTCATCTCCCGCACCGGTCAGGTCTTTGCCCGCATCGGCAATGATCCCGAAATGCAGGATCTTGGCCAGCTGACGCTCGCCAACTTCGTCAACGAGGCCGGCCTCGAGCCGCTCGGTGACAACCTGTTCCGCGAAACCACCGCGTCGGGTCCTGCCATTGTCGGCGTGCCGGATGATCCGGGCTTCGCTCACATCCAGCAGGGGTATCTCGAAGGATCCAACGTGGATCCCATCAAGGAAATCACCGATCTCATTTCGGCGCAGCGCGCCTACGAAATGAATTCCAAGATCATTCAGGCAGCCGATGAAATGGCCTCCGTCGTTTCCAAGAACCTTAGGTAGCAGAGGACTGGGCCGAACATGACGTTTAGCCATTCATCACCTGGTTTCCGGTTCCGCCGCTGCGTTCTCGCACTGGCGGGGCTCTTCTGTCTCACCGCGGCCGCCCATTCTGGCATGGGCACGGCGGTGGTGCCGGAACGGACAATCTATCCCGGCGAGGAACTGCATTCCGGGATCGTGCGCGAGGTCGAGGTCACCAACCCCAATCTCAAGCCCGGCTATGTCTCCGTGACAAGCGAATTGCTCGGCAAGGTAACGACCCGCACCCTGCTTCCAGGGCGCACCATCCCGATGGGTGCGCTGCGCGATGCATGGGCGGTTGAGCGTGGAAAAACCGTGGCGCTTGTGTTCTCGGGTAATGGCCTGACCATCACCGCTGTCGGCACGCCGCTTCAAAACGCGGCCATCGGCGATTTCATTCGGGTCCGCAACATCGAATCCGGTGTCGTCGTCTCCGGAACGGTCATGGGTGACGGAACGGTACAGGTGGCGCCGAAATGATCCTCAGGTTTGCAAAGATCGTTGCCGTCTGGTCGGCAGTCCTGCTCGCAGGCATTCCCCTTGCCCTGTCCGGTTTCGTACAGCAGGCAGGCGCCGCGTCCCGCATCAAGGACATCGCGCAGCTGCAGGCCGCGCGGGACAATCAGTTGATCGGATACGGTCTTGTCGTCGGTCTTCAGGGAACGGGCGACGGCTTGCGCAATTCTCCGTTCACCGAACAGTCTCTGCGCGCGATGCTGCAGAATCTCGGCATCTCGACCGAGGGCGGCGCCAGCCGCGCCAACAATGTTGCCGCCGTCATCGTCACGGCCAACCTTCCGCCTTTCGCATCGGTCGGCTCGCGCATCGACGTGACCGTGTCCTCGCTCGGAGACGCCACCTCGCTGCGCGGCGGAACGCTCATCATGACATCGCTGTCCGGCGCCGACGGCCAGATCTATGCCGTTGCGCAAGGATCGGTGATCGTCTCGGGCATTCAGGCCGAAGGCGATGCTGCGACCCTGCAGCAGGGAATCGCCACGGCCGGCCGGTTGCCCGGCGGCGCGATCATCGAGCGCGAGATCCCCGCTTCGTTCAAGGCCGTCGGCGGTCTTGTCTATCAGTTGCGGAACCCGGACTTCACCACCGCCGTCGGCATGGCCGATGTCATCAATGCCTATGCCGAGGCCCGTTACGACGGTCCCATCGCCGAGGCCCGGGATTCAACCACGGTGGCCGTGCGCAAGCCCGACCGCGCCGATCTGGCGCGATTGACGGCCGAGCTCGAGAACCTCATCGTCGAAACCGACTCGCCCGCACGCGTTGTGGTCAACGAGCGTACCGGAACCATCGTCATCGGCAATGACGTCAGGGTCTCCAAGGTCGCCGTCAGCCACGGCACGCTCACCGTGCAGATCAACGAAACACCGACGGTGGTGCAGCCGTCCCCGTTCTCCCGCGGCGTTACCGCCGTTGAGCCTCTCACCGATATCACTGCCGGTGTCGACGGCGGACAGGTGGCGATCATCGATGGCCCGGACCTTCGCACCCTGGTGGCGGGACTGAACTCGATCGGCGTGAAGCCCGATGGCATCATCGCCATCCTGCAGGGCATCAAGTCCGCGGGCGCTCTCCATGCCGAGCTGGTGCTGCAATGAGCCCGCGCGTGAATTACATGCGGGCCAATCCGCTCATGCGCCTTGCGCCGGCAGGTGCCCTGGTGCTCACGCTGCTGGTTCCCGGCGCCCTGGCGCAGCAGGCGCTTCCGACGACGATGGAAGAAGAGATCCGCCAGTTCTGCGGCAACATCGCCGATGCGGCGCGCGACCAGCGTTACCTGATCCAGAAGCAGGAGCTCGAAGAGCTTCAGGCCGGGGTCGACGAGCGCATCCAGAGACTGGACGAACGCTCCAAACAGTATCGTGACTGGCTTCAGAAACGCGAGGAGTTCATGCGCGTTGCCGAATCCCAGTTGGTCGACATCTACAAGAACATGCGGCCCGACGCTGCCGCCGAGCAGCTCGAGATTCTCCAGCCGGAGGTCGCCGCAGCCATCGTCATGAAACTGGCCCCGCGGCTTGCGAGTTCGATTCTCAACGAGATGGAAGCCGAGAAGGCTGCGGGACTGACCAGCATTATTGCAAGCGCGGCAGCACCGGATCTGCCTGAGGACCCGACATGATCAGAGCCATCGCCCTAACAGTTCTCGCGGTTGCTCTTGGCGGCTGCAATTCCCAGACACTCAAGGAAGTCGGACGCGCGCCGTCTATGAGCCCGGTCGGCTCCGGGCTTGCCTATGGCGAGACCCCGCAGATGGCAGCCTATCCGAAGCAGCCGCAGACACGTGGCCACGGCTTTTCGCTCTGGGATGACCGCAAGTCCAAATTGTTCCAGGACGCCCGCGCCATGACCGTGGGCGACATCCTCACCGTGGATCTTGCAATCAACGACAAGGCCAGCTTCGACAATGCGACCGACCGAAGCCGGAAGAACCAGAGCGGCATTGCCGCCGGCTTCAACATTCCGGTGATCGGCGTTGTCGGCGCCGGCGACCTCGACTACGGCTCCAACACCTCGACGCAGGGGCAGGGCACCACCGCCCGGTCCGAGCAGCTCAGGCTTCGTGTTGCAGCCGTAGTGACAGGAATCCTGCCCAACGGCAATCTGGTCATCAGCGGCAGCCAGGAGGTGCGCGTCAATCACGAGCTGCGCATCCTCAATGTGGCCGGCATTGTGCGACCGCTTGACGTCGACCACAACAACACCGTGGCCTACGACAAGATTGCCGAAGCGCGCGTCTCCTACGGTGGCCGCGGCCGCCTGACCGAAATCCAGCAGCCGCCGGTGGGCCAGCAGCTCGTCGACATCTATTCACCTATCTGACGGACCCAAAATGGCTGACAACGAAGATCAGGGTGAAGGACAGGGCAAGAAGAAGTCAGGGCTTGTCGTCACGCTGGCCATTGTGCTGGTGCTCAGCGGCGTGGCCGGCGCCGGGGGATGGATGCTCGGCGGCGTCCTGGCCCCGCAGGTGGCGGTCGAGGAAGAAGCTGCAACTGAAGAAGAGACGGCGGATGCCGGCGAGCACGGCGAGGAAGAGGCGACCGAGGAAAACAAACCCCGGGAAAACCTCATTCCGCTTGACCCGATCACCACAAACCTGTCTTACCCTTCGGACAGTTGGATTCGAATCGAGGTGTCCCTTTTGTTCGGAGGCGCTCCGGACCAGGCGCTCGCCGATCAGATCCATCAGGACGTGATGACCTACCTGCGGACCGTATCCCTTCAGCAAATCGAAGGGCCGAGGGGGTTCCAGTATCTGCGTGACGATTTGCGTGAACGTGTGAAATTGCGGTCGGAAGGCCGTGTGAGCGACATCCTGTTCAGGACCTTTGTTATCGAATGATTCGATTCCTATCCGCCTTTGCCGCCATGATGGCGATAGCAACGGCCGCAAACGGACAGACGGTGGACCCGGGGCTGCTGCAGCAGCCTCTCGACGGTTCCGTCGCCAGCTGGATTATCCGGACCTTCGGGCTGCTGACCGTCTTGTCGGTGGCGCCCGGCATCCTGATCATGGTCACCAGCTTCCCGCGGTTCATCATCGCGTTCGCGATTTTGCGCGCGGGTATGGGCCTGGCCACGACGCCGGCCAACATGATCCTGGTCAGCCTTGCGCTGTTCATGACGTTTTACGTGATGGCCCCCACATTCGACCGTGCCTGGGAAAACGGCGTCACACCATTGCTCGAGGATCAGATCACGGAAGAGGAGGCCATCGACCTGATCGCCGATCCGTTCCGCGATTTCATGCTGGTCAACACAAGGCCCAAGGATCTCGCCCTGTTCGTCGATCTTGCGACCGAACGCGGTCAGAGCACCGAGACGGACGGCGAGATCGACCTGCGGGTTCTGGTGCCCGCCTTCATGATTTCGGAAATCAGGCGCGGCTTCGAGATCGGGTTTCTGGTGGTTCTGCCGTTCCTCGTCATCGACCTGGTCGTTGCGACCATTACAATGGCCATGGGCATGATGATGCTGCCGCCCACCGCCATATCCCTGCCGTTCAAGATTCTGTTCTTCGTGCTGATTGACGGTTGGAACCTGCTTGTCGGCAGTCTCGTCAGATCATTCGTCTGAAATTATTCAGCAGCTGTTAACCATATATTATTTCAAGAGAAATAACGTGGGCGATTAATCAAATCGAAAGCCGCGGATGGGATCTTTGCGTCAACACGACGGAAGGGAGCCCTTCGTGATGCGATTGGTTCCGATAGGCATGATGCCGTGCCGCCGTGACCGGTAATAAATAAGCCCGGTATGTCCCTCCTTAATGTATCTCGTAAAATCAAGGGACAATCCCAATGACAAGCATCATGACCAACTCGTCGGCAATGGCTGCCCTGCAGACCCTCCGTTCGATCAACTCTGACATGGAAACCACCCAGAGCCGTATTTCTTCGGGTTACCGCGTTGGTAGCGCCGCTGACAACTCGGCTTACTGGTCGATCGCAACCACCATGCGTTCGGACAACAAGGCCCTGTCGACCGTTTCGGACGCGCTCGGCCTGGGCGCTGCCAAGGTTGACGTTGCCTACACCGGTATGAATTCGGCGATCGACGTGGTCTCCGAAATCAAGGCCAAGCTCGTTGCCGCCCGCGAGCCGGGTGTCGACAAGACCAAGATCGACAAGGAAATCACCGAACTCAAGAACCAGCTGGTTTCGGTCTCCGAATCCGCTTCGTTCTCCGGTGAGAACTGGCTCAACAACTCGATCTCGACGGCGTCCGGCACCAAGAACATCGTTGGCGGCTTCACTCGTGACGTCAACGGCCAGGTGACCCTCCAGACGCTTGACGTCAACACCACCTCGACCACGCTGATCGGTGCGGCCAACGAAAGCCTCGGCATCCTCACCAAGGATATCGATGCCAACGCTCTGGATCCGAACGCAACCACGACCACTGCCCGTAACTACTTCCTGATCGACACCGGTTCGACCACCGGTACGCAGGCTTCGGGTACCGGCATCAGCCTGAGCGCAACCACCACGGACGCCCAGGTCGATGACATGATCCGTGTCGTTGACTCGATGCTGACGCAGATGACTGACGCCGCTTCGAACCTCGGCGCCGTCAACAAGCGCATCTCGATGCAGGAAGATTTCGTTTCCAACCTGATGGATTCGATCGACAAGGGTGTCGGCCGTCTCGTGGACGCGGACATGAACGAGGAATCGACCCGCCTGAAGGCCCTGCAGACGCAGCAGCAGCTCGGCATTCAGTCGCTGTCGATCGCCAACTCCAACTCGCAGAACATCCTGTCGCTGTTCCGTTAAGGATTGCGTCAGCACCGCAAAGCGGGTTGAAACAATGAGATCGCCGGGGAGAAATCCCCGGCGATTTTTTATAGTTCACAATACTTGAATTGTGCCGATCCGCTTAAACGTTCGGTAACCATGTTCCGCCATTTTGCTTATCAAGAAATGGCGGGTCGCTGCGCAGCAAAGGTACTGCAGCGACGGGCATGACGCCTTGCCGCCGTTGCCGGTAACCGAGTCCGGTATGTCCCAGAGTTTTCTGTCAAAAGGGACACTTCCATGACAAGCATCATGACTAACACCGCCGCAATGGCTGCACTGCAGACCCTGCGTTCGATCAACTCCGACATGGAAATGACGCAGAACCGCGTCTCCTCCGGTTACCGGGTTCAGACCGCAGCCGACAACTCGGCCTACTGGTCGATCGCAACCACCATGCGTTCGGACAACAAGGCACTGTCGACCGTTCAGGACGCGCTCGGCCTTGGCGCAGCCAAGCTTGATGTGGCTTACACCGGTATGAATTCGGCCATCGACGTGGTTTCCGAAATCAAGGCCAAGCTGGTTGCCGCCCGCGAGCCGGGTGTCGACAAGACCAAGATCGACAAGGAACTGACCGAACTCAAGAACCAGCTGGTTTCGATCTCCGAATCCGCTTCGTTCTCCGGTGAGAACTGGCTCAACAACACAGTCTCCACCGCTTCCGGCACCAAGAACATCGTTGGCGGCTTCACCCGTGACGTCAACGGCCTGGTCACCATCCAGACGCTGGGCGTGAACACCACCTCGACCACGCTGATCGGTGCAGCCAACGAAAGCCTCGGCATCCTGACCAAGGATATCGACGCCAACGCTCTGGATCCGAACGCAACCACGACCACTGCCCGTAACTACTTCCTGATCGACACCGGTTCGACCACCGGTACGCAGGCATCGGGTACCGGCATCGCCCTGACCGCGACCACCACGGACGCCCAGGTCGACGACATGATCCGCGCTGTGGATTCGATGCTCACGCAGATGACCGACGCCGCTTCGAACCTCGGCGCCGTCAACAAGCGCGTTCAGATGCAGGAAGACTTCGTCGCCAACCTGATGGATTCGATCGACAGTGGTGTCGGCCGTCTCGTCGATGCGGACATGAACGAGGAATCGACCCGCCTGAAGGCCCTGCAGACTCAGCAGCAGCTCGGCATCCAGTCGCTGTCGATCGCCAACTCCAACTCGCAGAACATCCTGTCGCTGTTCCGTTAAGATCATCCGGAACCAGGGGCCTTTCAGGCTCCTGGAACCATCCGATCAGAAGAGGCCGCATCGGTACCGATGCGGCCTTTTGCTTTTGCTAAAATTATGAATAGCCATTGAGAATTGAGGCATTGAGTTAACTGGCCATTAACCATAAATGTTTAGACATTGGATACCAACGGTGAACCGGACCGCAAGGGCAATAAGCGCTCCGGTTGGCATGAAGCCATATCACCGCAACCGGGAACTTGGCCGGTATGTCCCTGGGCAATAAGAGGGGCATGTTTCATGACCAGCATTATGACAAACACCGCCGCGATGGCGGCACTGCAGACACTTCGCACCATCAATTCCGAAATGGAAACCACTCAGGCACGCGTATCCTCGGGATACCGCGTCCAGACCGCCGGCGACAATGCCGCCTACTGGTCGATCGCAACCACCATGCGTTCGGACAACAAGGCCCTGTCGACCGTCAAGGACGCTCTCGGCCTCGGCGCCGCGAAAGTCGACATCGCCTACACCGCGATGGACAGCTCGATTGACGTGGTTTCCGAAATCAAGGCCAAGCTGGTTGCGGCTCGTGAACCGGGCGTCGACAAGACCAAGATCAACAAGGAACTGACCGAACTCAAGAACCAGCTGGTTTCGATCTCCGAATCCGCTTCGTTCTCCGGTGAGAACTGGCTCAACAACACCATTTCGACCGCTGCCGGCACGAAGTCGGTGGTTGGCGGCTTCAACCGCGACGTCAACGGCCTCGTCACCATCACCACGCTCGACGTGAATGTGACGAGCCTCACCATGATCGGCGCGGCAAACGAAAGCCTCGGCATCCTGACCAAGGACATCGACGCCAACGCGCTGGATCCGAACGCGACAACGACCACTGCCCGTAACTACTTCCTGATCGACACCGGTTCGACCACCGGTACGCAGGCATCGGGTACCGAAATCGCCCTGACCGCGACGACAACCGACGCACAGGTCGACGACATGATCCGTGTGGTGGACTCGATGCTCAGCCAGATGACTGACGCTGCGTCGAACCTCGGTGCGGTCAACAAGCGCATCTCGATGCAGGAAGACTTTGTCGCCAACCTCATGGACTCGATCGACAGCGGCATCGGCCGGCTTGTCGACGCGGACATGAACGAGGAATCGACAAGGCTCAAGGCCCTGCAGACTCAGCAGCAGCTCGGCATCCAGTCGCTGTCGATCGCCAACACCAACTCCCAGAACATTCTCTCGCTCTTCCAGCAGTAAGCCGGGGCGCTCCGGCGTGAGCGCTAAGAGCAATCGAATGCTGCCGTGCCGCCGGTCATCGGTCATGGCGGGTCAGATGAACCGCACCAACATTGCCCTTGGTGCGGTTCATTGGCGTTTGGGGGTTTGTTCCATCGCGGGAAATGGGCTCGCGCGGGCGTTCATGCTCACGCAAGTTTTGCTGACTAGGGTTTCCTCGCGTCGGCGCGCCATGAATCGATTCCGCCCGCGCGATCATTGTGTGAAGAGGCATGAACGTGACCGGTGCCCAGCCAGCCATCGCCTCGAATTGGAGACCAATATGACGGCCAGTCTCGCCAGGTTCCTGCCCGATTTCGAGCTTGCGGGCATCCGTTCCTTCCGGGAGTTCCCCGATGAGGTTACAGCGCTTCCGCAGCCGGCCGAGCCGGCTGTCGACGTGGAGGCCATTCGCGCGGAAGCCCGGGCCGAGGGCGAGGCCGCCGCACGCAACGAACTGGAAGCCCGGCATGCCGGTGAACGCGATGCCGAGGCGGTGCGCCATGCTGCCGAACTCGAAGCCCTGCGCACGGAGCTTGAAACGCTCGCAGTGCAGTCGATTCCCCACGCCATCGAGGCGCGTAGTGCTGAAATCGCCGATACCATAGCAGGCGACGTTGCACAGGTTCTGGCGCCTCTGATTGATGAGGCCGTGCGGGCCCGCGTGGTCTCCGAACTGGCCGCCGAAATCCGCGCGGTGCTCGATGTCGACCATGCCGGTCAGATCACCGTGACTGGGCCCGAGAGCCTGGTTACAGCCCTCAGCAACCGCCTGGGAGCCGATTCTGGGCGGATTTCCGTCATTCACGCCGAGCAGTTCGACATCGAGATCGAAACTGACCGCACCTTGCTTGCCAGCCGGTTGTCGGAGTGGGCCCAAGCTCTCAAGGAAAGCCTGGCATGAGCGATACCACCCACCAGGGCAAGAACGAGATCATCATCGTCAAGCGTCGCGGCAACGGCGGCGACGACGGGCATCACGGCGGGGTCTGGAAGATCGCCTATGCCGACTTCATGACCGCAATGATGGCCTTCTTCCTGGTCATGTGGCTGGTGAATGCCGCCAACGAGGAAACCAAGGCACAGGTCGCGGCCTACTTCAACCCCATCAAACTGATGGATGACAAGCCCACCGAGCGCGGCATCAAGCAGGTCGGCAACAGCAACGACGGCGAGGCCAACGCGCCGAAGTCGAAGGTTGAGGGCGACGACACCTCCAACGGACAGGCCGGGGAAGCCGGGTCGCAGGAAAACTCCACGGCCGGTGAAGAGCAGGACTATTCGGAAGCCGACTACTTCGAAAATCCCTATTCCGTTCTGGCCGAAATCGCCCAGGAAACCGGCCAGCAGACGAACATATCGGTCAAGGGTGACGGTGGCGCCGCGGACTCCGGTCCTGCGACCGGGGCCTCGGGCGGCGAGGCATACCGCGACCCGTTCGATCCGGATTTCTGGACCAAGACCATCGACCAGGAGCGCGAGGCGCTGGAGGAAAGCCAGTCGATGGTCCAGGCGGAGAATTTCGCCAACAACGGCTCTACCGAAGATGTATTCGACGCGACCGGCGCGCCGGCCGCCGATCTTGACGGTGACGGAAAGCCCGACACCGGACCCGAGGGAGATCTCTCCAGTCAAAGCTCCGGGGAAGACGGAACCGAGGAAGGTGCGAAGGCGGCCGAAGAGCTAGCGGACGCCGAAGCTCTCAAGCAAGAAATTACGCGGGCTCTGGGCGGAACGCTCGGCAAGCTTGCCGAGGGGCTCACCGTGGAACCGGCCGAAGGCGGATTGCTGCTTTCAATCACCGATCAGTTCGACTTCGGGATGTTTGAGGTCGGATCGGCGGTTCCGGGCCGTGAACTTGTACTGGCGATGGAAAAGATCGGCGAGATTCTCTCCGAACGTCAGGGCGCGATCGCGATCCGCGGCCATACGGATGCAAGGCCCTACACATCCGGCGACGGTGACAACTGGCGCCTGTCGATGGCGCGCGCCCACTCCGCCTTCTACATGCTGGTGCGCGGTGGCGTGCCCGAGGAGCGCATAGTCCAGGTTTCCGGTTTCGCCGATCGCCGGCTCAAGGACGCCGAAAATCCCTATGCAGAAGTCAATCGCCGCATCGAAATCCTGGTCGAGGCGGAAGCGAGTTAACCGATGCCGGACCGCCGTCGCCTGAAAACAGCAAGCCTCGCTGCCCTTGCAGCGGTTTTTGCGTTCACAGCGAGCGCCGAGGAGCCTCCCGCACCCGGCGCAACGGCGGATGACGGCTTCCAGGCGCAGCAGGATCCCGGCGCCGCGCCGGCAGACGCAGGGTCTGCGCCGGTCTTCGATCCCACGGTCGGTTATCCGCCCCTGGCTGAAAGCCCGGTCGAGGAGCCTGTCACACAATCTCACGGCGCCTCGAACGGTGAAGCTGAACCACACGGGGCCGGCGCCCAAGACGCTCCCGCCTCCACTGCGGAAGCGCCCGGAGGTGCCCACACCGAAGCCGGTGGTGAGAGCGTTGCGGAGCACGGCGCGGAACCGGCTGTTCCGGAGAGCGACGCGGGTTCTGCGGTCGACGGCACGCAGGCGCAGGCCGGACCGGAGACTTCGACTCCTGTCGTCGAGGGCGTAAGGGCCGATGACTTTGCCATGACGGAAGACGTTGAAGGTCTGGAACCCTACAAGCTGATCCGCTCGCTTCAGGTCGTTCAGGATTCGGTGGTGAGCGGCGACCATTCGGCCATGGCCATGCAGCGCTTTCTGCTCGAGACCATCGACAGCCGCCTGCGCAGCGCCGACGAACGCGTCTTTGACGATCCGCGCAACGTCGACGCGGCGCTGATCTACGCCATGAGCGGCGGAAACCCCGAAACGCTCGAAATCCTCGCACTCAAGGACAAGTTCGGGAACTTCGACAATGAGATCACGACAGTCCTGCGCGCCTATCTCAATGGCCGTGCCGCCAAGACCCAGGAGGAGATGGCCGAGGTCGTCGAGATCTATCGCGATACTCCGGTCGGTCCCTATCTGACGCTGGTGGCGGCAAATGTGACGGCCGCCCTCAATGATGCATCCGCTCTTGAATTGTTCGACTGGGCGCGACTGACGGCACCGGGCACTCTTGTCGAGGAAGCCGCACTGAGGCGTTCGCTTTTCATCGCCGAGCGCAACGACATGGTGGATGAGGCAATCTCCTATGCGCAGCTCTATGCGCGCCGCTTCATCAATTCGCCCTATGCAGGCCAGTATGCCGATCTTCTGGTCGACCTGGTGGTGCAAAACTACGAAAAGGTCGGCGAAGACCGGCTCAACGCAATACTGTCTTTCATGGATCGTCCGCGCAAGCGCGAGGTCTATCTCCGTATCGCCCGCAAGGCAGTCATCACGGGATTGCGCGACCTGGCATTGCTCGCCTCCGAGAAGGCCGAGGAATTTGTTATGCCCGGAGACGAGATTCCGAAGACGCTGGCGGGTCTCTATTCGGGAATGGCCAAGGTTCCGACCGATGGCGTGAATGCCGTGCTCGACACGCTCAACGCCGTTCCCGAGCGGAAACTGACGGCCCGCGACCGGGCTCTTCGGGAGGCCGCGCGAACCGTTGCAGCCGAAGTTATCCGCAAGCCCGACCCCGCCAGCCTCACACAAGCAATCAGGCCCATGTTGATTGAACCGCGCCCGGAAACCGGCACGGAAGTCGCCGACCCTGAGGCGGCCGGGGACGAACCGGCCCAAACTGCCGATCTTGCGGCAGCCGCGGCGAAGAACGAAGAGGCGGAAGCCGCAGCCAGGGCTTTCGAAGGGTATGTCTCCGACCGGAGGAAAACCCTGGATCGCATCGATGAGATGCTCAAGGGTGTAGAAGAGGAACAAGGCTCGTGAGCGCGTTGGATATGATTATGCAGCGTCAGGTTCCTGCCAGGCCCGCGGCCCGGCAGTCCGGGACGCGTGACGAGAGTGCTGGAGCTGAAGATCCGTTCGCAAAGGTCCTCTCCGGTCAGCAGCAGGACAAGAACGGTGCGGCGGCGGCCAAGCGCAGCGAAGCTGCCGGGAATGGCGCCGAGGCTGCTGCGAACGGTCAGGATGGCGATGGCGAAGGCTCCACCAAGGCCGGTTCCGACGACATGATGGCCTTGCTCGAGGGACTGATGTCGAGCGCCGCCTATTCGCGGGATGCTGTGCAGGAGAACCCGGATGCCGTGCCTGAGGACGGCGCCGAGGCAGCCGAAGCCCTTGCACAAGAGACAGAGGCGGAGCTCAACGTCAACGGTGACACCGGAAACGGCATAAACCTTGATGACCTTGGCGAGGCGGACGCTGAAGCGGCTGTCGCTACCGAAGACGCGGCACCCAAGCCTGAAGTTACTGTGGGCGCTGGAGAGAAAGCAGTTGCGAACGCCACGGGGCAGGGCGTGAACCAGGCGCCGACCGATGCCCAGGCCGCAACGGCAGCGGCTGCAGCGCCGGCGGCAGCGGCCGCCAAGGTCGCGGTGGTGGCGAAGTCTTCCTCGGAGGGCAAGACGCCGGCCGCGAACACGGGCTCGCAACAATCCGGTGAACGTGCTGAAGCAACTGCGTCGGACCCGAGGTCGCAGATCAGGAACCCGGCCGCGGCAGCCGAGCCGGTTCCGGCCGGTACGGAAGCCGAAAAACCGACACGCAATGAGCGGTCCAATGCATTCGCGGAAGCCCGGGCCAGCCTTGCTGCAGACCGGAATGAAGAGCGTCTGGAAAGCAAGGCGAAGAACGTCGAGGTTCTCGAATCACGCCGGTTCCTGGGCGCCCAGCCGCTCAGCGGAAACGGACAGATGCTTTCGCGGTCGCTTGCGGATGCAGGAGGCGAGATCTTCCAGGCCCAACGATCGGCCCCGGCTCAATCGGCTTCCGTGCCGGGACAGCCGCAAGCCGGCCAGATGGTGCATACACTCAAGCTTCAGCTAAATCCGGCATCTCTGGGCAGCGTGACAGCGGTTCTCAAGCTGACGGGCGAGGAACTCTCGGTCGACATCAAGGTCCACACCGCCGAAGCCTATCGCCAGCTCAGCGACGACAATCAGGCGATCCTGAAGTCCTTGCGGGCCCAGGGGTACGGCGTCGAGCAGATCAACATTCAGCACGTAACTGGCGGTCCGGACCGATCAACAGGCCAGACGCTGCAGCAAGGCCAGCAGAACGCCTTCCAGGGGCCCGGTTCCGGTGACGCTCAGGCCTCCGGGCGCGAAGCCGGCGGACAGGGCAACGGCGGCCAGGCTGGCAGACAGGGTAATCAGGGGCATGAGCAAAACTCCTATGCAAGCTCTGACACGCAGCGTTCTGACGGCGTTTATCTTTAGCGCTGGCCTTTCCCTGACCACGGATGCGAGGGCTTCTGCCGGCGCATGCGAGGCCGAAATTCTCAGGGCCGCCAGGGTTCACGGTGTTCCCCCCGGCATCCTTCATTCCGTGGGCCTTGCCGAGACCGGCCGCAAGGGCTCTCTCCATCCCTATGCGCTGAACATCGAGGGCCGCGCCGTCTTTGCCGACAGTCGCGATCAGGCGATCCGTGAATTTGAGAAGGCGAGATCCGAAGGCAAGACGCTGATCGATCTGGGCTGCATGCAGATCAACCATCGCTACCACAGCAAGGAGTTTCCTTCGGTTCGGGCAATGCTCGACCCCCGATCCAACGTCGATTATGCAGCGCGGTTTCTTGCCCGTCTCCATGCACGGCATGAAACCTGGACGATGGCAGTGGCGCGCTACCACGCAGGACCAAAAAACGATCCGGCACAAAAGCGCTATGTCTGTCGCGTTATCGCAAATCTGGTAGCCACAGGCCATGGAGCGTGGACTGCACCGGCCCGTGAATTCTGTCTTTGAAGACTGCTTAAAAAACAACCTATAGGCGAAGTTGCAATTTCAGAAGATTCAATTGCGATATTTGGCGAGAATTAGGCATTGGTTAATGCTGCAAGCGAATAATTAACTACTCGTTAACTTTTCCCGGAAAAAATTGTGCCTCAACCGCTAAGAGGCACTAAATATGGCCAAATCACCGGGAAACATGGTTAATCAATTATTAAATAGCACCATGTGATTTTCATAGTTTACCCAGATTCGCCCTCTTCGTACCTCTTGGTTAACGAGGCACCACACTGATTCGGAGGCGGACGAATGATCGTAGTGGTTGATGACAGAAAACTTGTGAAAGACGGCTATACTTCCCTTTTTGGGCGTGAGGGCGTGCCCTCGGCCGGGTTTGATTCATTGGAGTTCGGCGAGTGGGTCAGCACCGCAGCCGATACCGATCTAGATGCGGTCGAGGCCTTCCTTATTGGCCACGGCGAGCAGACGATGGATTTGCCGAGGGCAATCCGGGACCGGTCGCAGGCGCCGGTGATCGCGGTCAGCGATACGCCGTCACTGGAATCGACACTTGCGTTCTTCGACAGCGGCGTCGACGACGTGGTGCGCAAACCGGTTCATCCACGCGAAATCCTGGCACGCGCAGCGGCGATCCGCCGCCGGCTCAAAGCCATTTCCAACCACACCGACATCGGTCCGATCCGGGTCTTCTCCGACGGTCGCGATCCCGAAATCGAAGAGCGGACCTTTGCGCTGCCACGGCGTGAGCGTCGCATACTCGAGTATCTTGTCGCCAATCGCGGACGGCGGGTTACGAAGCAGCAGATCTTCAACGCCATCTACGGAATTTTCGACGAGGACGTCGAAGAGAACGTCGTTGAAAGCCATATCTCCAAGCTTCGCAAGAAACTGCGCAAACGGCTCGGATTCGATCCGATCGATTCAAAGCGCTTTCTTGGTTACCTCATCGACTGGAAATAGCGACTGGACGCCTGGCCGAAATAAAACGGCCAGGCGTTTCTCCCACAGTGTGGGGAAACAGGTTCACGCAAGGCCCGCCAGCTAGGCTGGATTACCGTATAAAACGAGGGAATAAGCGATGAGCCTGTATGGAATGATGCGAACCGGCGCCTCCGGTATGAATGCCCAGGCCAACCGTTTGAGCGCGGTTGCCGACAACATGGCCAATGCGAACACCACGGGCTACAAAAGAGCCTCGGCGGAATTCTCTTCCCTTATTTTGCCCGGAAGCGGCGGCGCCTACAACTCCGGCGCCGTGACCACGGATATCCGGTACTCGATCAGCCAGTCCGGTGCGCTGGAATTCACCACTTCGAAGACCGACCTTGCGATCGATGGCGGCGGTTTCTTCATCGTCAACGATGCCAACGGCCTTCCCTTCCTGACGCGTGCGGGCTCCTTCATACCCGATGGAGACGGAAACCTGGTCAATGCGGCCGGCTTCCAGCTGATGGGCTACAACTACGATGCGGGCACCCCGACCCCGGTGGTCAACGGCTTCGATGGCCTGGTGCCGGTCAATATCTCGGCCGGCAGCCTGACGGCCACTCCGTCGACGACCGGCTTTTTCTCGGCCAACCTCGATGCCGGCTCGGCCATCGTTCCGGCAGCGGACCTGCCGTCGACCAACGCGGCCACTGCCGTTTACACGTCGAAGAGCTCGCTCATCGCCGTCGACAACCTCGGCGGGGAAGTTCTGCTCGACTTCTATTATACCAAGACTGCAGCCAATACCTGGGAAGTTACGGTTTACGACCGCGCCGCGGCCACACCCGGCGCGGCCTTCCCCTACAGTTCCGGCCCGCTGGCGACGCAAACGCTCGATTTCGACGCGACAAACGGCCAGCTCACCGCTCTTAGTGCTACCGACATTACGCTCGCCGTGCCGGGTGGCGCGTCGCTGACCGTCGACCTGAGCACCATGAGCCAGCTCAACTATGCCTTCACGGTCGACGACGCGAACGTCAATGGTGACAAGCCCAGCACCGTCACCTCGGTCGAGATTTCGGAGGACGGCATTCTCTACGCCTCCTATGAGAGCGGCCAGCTCGAGCCTCTCTACCGGATTGCGCTCGCCGATGTGACCAGCCCGGACAAGCTTCGTCCGATGGCAGGCAACGTCTACCAGCAGGGCATCGACTCCGGCGTCATCACAACCGGCTTCGCCACCTCTGGATCCTTCGGAAAGATTGTTTCCGGCGCACTCGAAGCCTCGAATGTGGATATCGCGCAGGAACTGACCGACATGATCGCCGCACAGCGAAGCTACACGGCGAATTCCAAGGTCTTTCAGACAGGCTCGGATCTGATGGACGTCCTTGTGAACCTCAAGCGTTAAAGTACTCGTATTGAACTAGGGAGCCCTGGAAGTGTCACTGACAGCAGCACTCAACGCGGCGCAGACGTCTTTGTCGAACACCTCGACACAGACAAACATCGTCTCGCGCAACATCTCCAACGCCTCGGACCCCGATTACAATCGGCGGAACGCGGCGCTGGCGACGAATGTCTATGGCGCCCAGGTTGTCTCTATCGAGCGCGCCCAGGATCAGGCTCTCTTCCGGCAAACCATCAAGGGCACCTCCGCGGCAAGCGGCCAGTCGGCCCTCCTGAGCGGACTGGAAACCATAAAGGGCATTTTCGGCGGCAACGACTACGAAACCTCGCCTGCCGCCTTGCTCGGGACATTGCGCGACACCTTGTCGACCTTCGCATCCCAGCCCGGCGAAAGCACGCTGGCACAGTCCTCGGTGGCCGACGCCCAGACCCTCGCTGCAGGGATCAGGGACGCCTCGGCGGCAGTGCAGCGGGTCAGGCTCGACACCGATCAGGAGATCGAACGTCAGGTCGGAAAGCTCAACGAGTTGCTGGCGAGATTCGAAACCGCCAACAACAATGTCACGCGCGGCACGCAGCTGGGTCAGGATGTCAGCGGTCATCTCGACGAGCGTGATGGTCTGCTGAAACAGATCTCCAGCATTGTCGGGGTATCGACGATTACCCGCAGCTCAAACGACGTGGCGATCTACACCTCGGATGGCACCACGCTGTTCGAAACCGTCCCGCGCCCGGTCACGTTTGCGCCGTCGGTCGGCTTTGCCGCCACGGTTCAGGGTAATTCGATTTTCGTGGACGGCGTTCCCATGGGAGCCGGGCAGGGCGCAAACTCGACGGCCAAGGGCTCGTTGCAGGGCCTGCTGCAGGTCCGCGACGAAATGGCGCCTGCCGTTCAGACGCATCTCGACGAAATCGCGCGTGCGCTCATCGTCACCTTTGCCGAAACCGACCAGTCCGCGATCCCGACCCTTCCCGATGCCCCGGGCCTTTTCACCTGGGCAGGCGGAACTGTTCCGGCAGGCGCAACGGTCGTCCCCGGTATCGCCGCATCCTTCAGCGTGAACGCGGCATTGATCCCGTCACAGGGCGGCAATCCGGAACTGCTGCGCGACGGCGGCATAAACGGCGCGGCCTATGTTGCCAACACCACCGGTGCGGCCAGCTTCTCGGCGCGGCTGGATGGTTTTGTTGTCGCAATCGACACGCCGATGGGGTTCGATCCGGCATCGGGTCTGTCCCCCTCAACCAGCGTCATCGACTACGCCGCCGATTCGCTCGGCTGGCTGGAACTCAACCGAAGCGAGGCTTTCACAGCTTCCGAAAGCAGGGAGGCATTCCGCTTTCGCGCGGTCGAGGCCTATTCGAACGATACCGGCGTTTCCATCGACGAGGAAATGTCGATGCTTCTCGAACTCGAGCAGTCCTACACGGCTTCGGCGCGTGTGATCAGCGCAGTTGATCAGATGCTCCAGGCCCTGATGTCGGCAGTGAGATAAGACCATGAAAACCAGCTTCATATCCAACCTGGCGATGAACAACGCCATGCGCATGACCATCGCGCGCGGGCAGCTTGAGATACAGCAGCTCCAGAAGGAGGCCGTGACCGGCCGCCACGCGGACATCGGCATTGCACTGGGCGCGAAGACATCGAGCAGCGTGTCGCTCAATCGCGAACTGATGCGCATGAACACCATCCTGGATTCCAACGCTCTGGTGGCGCAGCGCCTCGGCACCTCGCAGCTTGCGCTCGAAGCGATGTCCGACAGCGCCCAGCAGATGCTGGAGACTTTCATTGTCGCCAATGGCGCCAACGACGCTCCGCGGCTTGCGGTCATGCAGCGCGACGTCCAGGCAGCGCTCGAGACCTTCACCGCTGCGGGAAACACGTCGGTTAACGGCGAATACCTGTTCGCCGGCATCAACACCGACGTCAAGCCGCTCGAGGATTACACCGAAACCGGCTCCACACCGAAGGCTGCCTTCGATGCAACCTTCCTGGGACATTTCGGCTTCACCCAGACAGATCCCGCCGCTGCGGGCATCACCGTTGCGCAGATGGACAACTTCATCACCAACGTGCTTGAGCCCACATTCATGGGGCCTGCCTGGAACACGGACTGGTCGAGCGCGTCGGATACCAACATCACCAGCCGCATCCGCAACGGCGAAGTGGTGGAATCGGGCACCAATGCCAACAGCCTCGGGATGCGCAGCTTCGCGCTCGCGGCGGTCATCGGCATGGAGTTGCTCAACGCTCCGGTCACGGCCGAAGTACGTGAGGCGGCCAATGCGCGGGCAATCGAGTATTCCGGCCAGGCCGTCACCGGTATCGACAATCAGCGCAGCATTCTCGGTGTCTCGGAGAACCGGGTTACCAAGGCCGATGTCGCCCTGCAGTCCCAAATCAGGATTCTGAAGCTGCATATCAACGACATCGAGGGCGTGGATCCCTATGAGGCCTCCACCCGCGTTAACAGTTTGCTAGCCCAGGTGGAGACATCATACGCGCTCACCGCCCGGATCCAGCGCTTGAGTCTGATGAATTATTTGTAAGTGCAGGCCCCCGGGGTCACCGGGGAACTATTGGACAAACATGAAGGGCGTCTGAATGTACCAGTTTTCCTATGCGGATGTTCAGGAGGATGGCGTCGCCGAAGCGCGTGAGCGCGAACGCGAAGCAATCAATCACTCGATATCCCTGCTCGAGGCCGCCAAGGCCGGTGGCATCGAATCCCGCGAAGCCGTTGAGGCAGTCTACTTCGTCAGCCGCCTTTGGGTCCGCTTCGTCGAAGATCTGGCATCTCCGGAGAACCAGCTCGAAAAGGAACTCCGCGCCAACCTGATATCCATCGGAATCTGGGTCATCAAGGAGTGCGAGCGGATCCGTCAGCGCGAGTCGGACAACTTCCAGGGCATCATCGATATCTCCAAGATCATCAGGGACGGGCTGAAATGAAAAGCTCACTGCGCATATCGCTGAAGGCGGGCGAACGAATCTTCATCAACGGCGCCGTTCTCCGGGTCGATCGGAAGGTGGCGCTCGAGTTTCTCAACGACGTGACCTTTCTTCTCGAAAACCACGTCCTCCAGCCCGAGAACGCCACGACGCCGCTCAAGCAGCTCTACTTCATCGTCCAGATGATGCTGATCAATCCCGAAGGCGCCGATCAGGCAATGAGCATGTTCCGCAAGTCGATCGTGATGCTGCTGACCTGCTTCAAGAACGACGAGGTCCTCTCCGAGCTCAAGCACATCGACGGCATGGTCACGCAGGGCAGGGCCTTCGAAGCGCTCAAGGCGATCCGTGCGCTTTATCCGATCGAGGAAAAAATTCTCGAAACGCCGGCCATGCCCGCCGGCACAATCGAACAGATCCGCAAGGAGTTGGCTCCATGGACGTAAATCCGGTCACCACGACATCGGCCGCAAACACCGGTTCAACTTCGCCGGCATCGGCCGCCGCCAAGAAGGCAACGCTTGATTACGATACGTTCCTCACCCTTCTCGTCGAGCAGATGAAGAACCAGGATCCGACCGATCCGATGGATTCGACCGAGCAGATCGCCCAGTTGGCGACCTTCAGTCAGGTCGAGCAGACCATCCAGACCAACAAGCATCTGGAAAACCTGCTTCAGTCTTCGAGCCTGAGCCAGGCCGGATCGCTTATCGGACGGACGATTACTGCCGCCGACGAATCCGTCACCGGCACCATCCAGGAAGTCCAGGTCTATTCGGACGGCCTGGTCGCAGTGCTCGAATCCGGGGACAGGGTCATGGTCGGCCCCGGTGTGAGCATCAGGTAAGGACTTTCGTATCCGGACATGAAGGTCCGGATACGGCATTGCTGGCCCCGATGTCCGGCCGTTCAGGTCCGGGAATTTGGGGAAAGGCTTTTCTTCGTATCACCCTTCTCTCTTTCGGGTGTATCATGGGAGGCCGTCAGACACACAACGACGCCGCGGCCGGATTGGCCCGGTCTCTTTGAAGGGCAGGCTCAATGAATGAAGCTGATGCACTCGATATGGTCCAGACGGCGATCTGGACCGTTCTCGTCGCCTCCGGACCGGCCGTGTTCGTCGCCATGTTTGTCGGCGTCGGCATCGCCTTTGTTCAGGCGCTGACCCAGGTTCAGGAAATGACGCTGACCTTCGTTCCGAAGATCGTCGCGATCCTGATCACGGTGGCGGTGTCGGCTCCCTTCGTCGGCGCGCAGATCTCCACTTTCACCAATATCGTGTTCCAGAGAATCGAAACCGGATTCTAGTCACCTGAACCTGAAGTTCGTCTCATTTCGCGGCATGCTCGGAACGAACTTCAGATTCAAAACGGTGACTGGCAAATTAATGTTTCTAGTGTGGTATTCGGAATTGAAATTCGTTGTTGAGATTGCGGCATTGGTCAGACGAATTTCAATTCCACCACACTAGCGCATGTCGTGCCCGAATGACTTCATTCGGGCGAAAACGTGCATGCCATGCTAAATTTTTTCTTTCGGTTGATGTGGTAAATACCTGGTTACCGGGCCGCTGCATCGTCGTCTGCGCGTCGCGTCGAAACCCTGACGGCAAGAGTCCGAACACTCACATTATCTCCGCTTCCCGAACGCGCTGACACCTTCGCGCAAGCTTCGCGTCATAGGGTTCCGGCGATCCTTTGCGCCGGCATGAGGCTGGCGCTGTTGCTCCGGAGCGTCACAGATCATGGCCGACCCGCAAACGCTGGCGATCCAGAAGACAGCTTTTCAGGGAAAGGACATGGGCTTTGCCTTTGGCATTGTCGTCATTCTGTCCATTCTCTTTCTCCCCATTCCCGCATTCCTGATCGATGTCGGACTGGCATTCTCGATAGCCTTTTCGGTTCTCATCCTGATGGTCGCGCTGTGGATCCAGCGCCCTCTGGATTTCTCGTCGTTTCCGACCATTCTGCTGATCGCGACGATGATGCGCCTGTCGCTCAACATTGCGACCACGCGGGTCATCCTGTCCGAAGGGCATATGGGGCCTGACGCCGCCGGCAACGTCATCGGCGGGTTTTCGCAGATGGTCATGTCCGGCGATTTCGTCATCGGAGTGATCGTGTTCCTTATTCTGGTGACGGTGAACTTCATCGTTATCACCAAGGGCGCCACCCGCATCGCGGAAGTCGGCGCCCGCTTCACCCTTGATGCCATCCCCGGCAAGCAGATGGCGATCGACGCGGACCTTTCGGCAGGCATGATCGATGAAAAGCAGGCCAGGGACCGCCGCCGCGAACTGGAGCAGGAAAGCTCCTTCTTCGGCTCCATGGACGGTGCCTCGAAATTCGTGCGCGGCGATGCCATAGCAGGCCTGCTGATCACCGGCATCAACATGTTCGGCGGGATCATCATCGGCTACGCCCGCCACGACATGCAGATAGGCGAAGCTGCCGACGTCTTCGTCCGGCTGTCGGTCGGCGATGGTCTGGTCAGCCAGATCCCGGCCCTGATTGTTTCGCTCGCCGCAGGCCTTCTGGTTTCGCGCGGCGGCCAGCTCGGCTCCACCGACGAGGCTGTCATCGATCAGCTCGGCGGCTACCCCCGCGCCCTGTTCGCCGCGTCCGGCCTGATGTTCCTGCTCGCACTGATGCCCGGACTGCCGTTCCTGCCTTTCGTCATCCTGGGTGGCGGGATGGCGTTTGCCAGCTGGATCATTCCCCGGCAGCGCGACATCAAGGCCCGTGCCGAAGCCCAGGAGATTCATCGCTCCGAACAGGAGGAAAAGGACAAGGAAAAGGATTCGGTCAAGTCGATCCTGAAGACCGCGGAAATTGAACTGGTGCTGGGCAAGCAGGTTGCGACGAAGCTTCTCGGAAGCCACGAGGAACTGGCGTTTCGCGTTGCCAAGATGCGCAAGAAATTTGCCACCCAGTACGGCTTCGTGGTTCCGGAGATCAAGGTCACCGACGACATCGGCATCAAGGACAAGAGCTATCAGATCCGCATCCACGGCACCACGGTTGCCGCAAACGACCTCCGGGTCGGCGAACTGATGGTGGTGCTTGCCGGCCCGCGCCGGCCGACCATCCCGGGCGACGAGATCCGGGAACCCGCTTTCGGTCTGCCCGCATTGTCGGTGCCTGACAGTTTCGGCGAGGATCTAAAGCGCGAAGGCTTTCAGCCGATCGACAATGTGTCGGTAGTGCTGACCCACCTGTCGGAAGTGATCCGCAACAACCTGCCCCAGCTTCTGTCCTACAAGGACATGAAGATCCTGATCGACCGGCTCGACCCGGAATACCGCAAGCTGGCTGACGAGATCTGCACCTCGCACATGTCCTATTCTGGGTTCCAGGCGGTGCTCAAGCTGCTCCTGGCCGAGCGGGTGTCGATCCGCAACCTGCACCTCATCCTCGAGGCCGTGGCCGAGCTTGCGCCGCATGTCCGCAAGACCGAGCAGATTGTCGAACATGTCCGCATCCGGATGGCGCAGCAGCTCTGCGGCGATATCGCCCGCAACGGACAGCTCAACGTGCTGCGCCTTGGCAATCGCTGGGACCTTGCCTTCCACCAGGCGCTCAAGCGCGATGCCAAGGGCGAAATCGTCGAGTTCGACATCGATCCGCGCATGCTCGAGGAGTTCTCCGAACAGGCCACGAAGGTGATCCGCGAGCACATGGACAAGGGCGTGCCCTTCGTTCTGGTCACCTCACCGGATTCGCGCCCCTATGTCCGCATGATCGTCGAGCGCATCTTTGCCACGCTGCCGGTGCTCTCCCATGTCGAAATCGCCAAGGGCGTCGAGATAAAGCTGCTCGGTTCGATCTCATGATGAGCGACCCCGAGGGGACTGTTCTGGCGCTGTTCGCGGCGTTCTGCAGGATCGGCGGCTGCTTCATGGCGCTGCCGGGGTTCTCCAGTTTCCGGGTTCCGATGCAGATCCGTCTCTTTGTCGCCGTGGCGGTGTCTATGGCCTTGCTGCCGCTCCTTTGGGACATGCTTTATCCGAGTGTCCAGGCCGGCGGTCGCGTCTACATCGAATTGATCGGGATCGAGCTTCTGATCGGCGTTACCTTCGGTCTGATCGCCCGCTATATCGTGCTTGCACTCCAGTTTGCCGGCACCGGCATGTCGATGGCGATCGGTTTCAATGCCGCGCCCGGTGGCGGACTGCTCGAAGCCGAGCAGGAAGGCCACCTGACCTCGCTCATCAGTTTCACCGCCATTCTGCTGCTCTTCCTGACCGATTTTCATCACATGGTCATTGAAGCGCTGGTGCGTTCCTATGATTTCATGCCGATCGGGTCGGGCTTCGATCCGCGGATGGCCCTGATGACACTCACCGATACGCTTGCGGGCGCTTTCATGCTGGCAATCAGGCTGGCGAGCCCGTTCCTCGTCTACGGCATGGTGTTCAACATCACCATCGGCATGGTCAACAAGCTCGCACCCCAGATCCCGATCTACTTCATCTCCATTCCCTTCATCCTGATGGGCGGCCTCATTCTGTTCTTCTTCGGATCGCAGGAGTTCTTCAAGCAGTTCCTTGACGGCTTCGTCCCACTTTTCATGGGACTGCAATAGGCCATGGCGGAATCGCGCGCCGCAAAACTCGACCGTCTCGTCAGGGTCCAGCGCCAGCTTGAGCGCATGGCCGAAACGCTGTTGTCGCACACGGTGCGCGAACAGGTCTCCCTCGACGACACCCAGAGCGCACTCGTCGATGCGGTCGGTTCCTTCAATCCGGTTCACGCGGCGATGTCGAACCAGTACGCACAGCGCTTCCAGCGCCTGTCGGCCAAGTCGCAGCAGCTTGAGGGCATGAAGTCGGTTCAGGAGAAGCGGGTGCTGACGGAAAAGACCAAGGCAGACCGGCTCGCCGATCAGGCGGCGGCAGCCGCGGGCAATGAAGAGCGCGCGGCTGCCGATGAGGAACTGCTCGATCTTCTTGATGCCTCGTTACGCTACCGCGCGGGGGAATGATCGCCCGCTTTGGCGGCACAAGGCCAGCGTAAGCTTCATCAGGCAGTTTAGCGAAATCGAATTTCTGGCCAGCCTGGCGGGGGGAAGCGCATTGTCAATTCAGACTGCAACCGATCTAATTCTGGATGTCGTCCGCGCGGCGGATCCGGCAGTGGCACAAAAGGCCGAAGCGATGCTCGAGGCCGCTTCGGTCCGCAAGTCGGAAGCCGCGGCCCGTACGCCCGCATTTGAACGGCAGTTGCTGGCATCATCGGACTCGTCCGCCCTTCAGGTGACCAGGGCAATGGACGCAATCGAGGCGAGGGCGGAAACCTCCGCCGCCACGGACATGATCGACAAGACCGCGGAAACCTATCAGCGTTTCGAGGCGATGATCCTGCAGAAGTTCATCGGCTCCATGCTTCCCCAGGACAGCGAGGAGCTCTACGGCAAGGGCACCGCCGGTGAAATCTGGAAGGGCATGATGGCCGAGCAACTCGGCGCCGTGCTGGCAAAGGGCGGCGGCATCGGTATTGCCGACCGGATGCTTGCTGACCGGATCGGCGCCGTCGTCAAGCCCGAGGCGGCTGGCACGATCGAGTCCAACGTGACGAACAGGGCCGCCAACCTTATCAATGAATTCCAGTTGCAGATCCTTGCGGATGTGTCCGGTTCGGGCTCCCGCGGTGATGCTGCCGACCAAGACCGATCGATAACCCGGAGAGCATGACAACCATGAGCGAACCCCACACGCAGGATCAACGAATTCAGGGTGTCCTTTCCAGGTTGGAGTCTGTCATCGATGCGGAAAATGCTGCGCTTGGCGTCGACCGGGACTATGATCTCGGGCGCTCGAACGCGCTGAAGAGCCGCTGCCTTTATGACATGACGCTGCTTTTCAGGCAGATCGAGCCGGAACAGCTTTCGCCCGACCACAAGGGACGTCTGCAAAGCGTCCGCGCCAAGCTCGACATCAATCACGCCAAGGTGCGGGCCCACATGGAGGCAGTGCGCGAGATCGCCGAGATGATCAAGAAGACTGTCGCCGAATCGGAGGCTGACGGCACCTACTCCGAAGACCAGTTCAGGCGCGTCGAACTGTCATGATCAAACTGCTCATCACCGGGATCTGGATATCGGCCGTTGCCCTGGCGTCGGTCTATTACTCGGTGCAAACCGCCAACAAGGTCGAACCCGCCGAACCGGATCCGGCCATGTTCGGCGGGCTTCAGAGCATCCGCGGCGAGGTCACCTCGATCCCGGTCATCAGCGGTGGCGCGGTAAAGGGCTATTTCCTGACCCGGCTTTCCTACACGGTCGACCCGGAAAAGACCGCCAAGATGACCATTCCGGCGCGCGATCTGATCACCGATGCGCTGTACACGGCGCTGGTCGGGGATCGGCTCATCGACTTCCCCAACATGACGCAGTTCGACCTCGAGGGCTTTAAGGCGCGCATTCTGGAAACCATCAACACACGCCTCGGAGAAGAGGTGTTCCACGATGTCGTCGTCGAACAGATCGACTATCTCTCCAAGGAAGACATTCGCACCAATATGCGGCGCAACACCGCAAGCCCTCCCGCTGGAGACGGCGCCTCTGCCGGGGCCAAGCCGGCCAAGAAGGCCGAGGTTTCACACTGAAGCGCGGCCGCTTCAGGACCGGCGGCCGCCAAACCCATTGACGCATCCGGTCTGATGGTGAAGGCGGCGCCCGGGCCTCAGTTGCTTTCGGGGTTCCGGTACTGCTCGTTGACAAGCCCGGCCTCGGCCATCAGCCGCCCCACCGCCACCTGAAGATGGTAAAGCCCGGCCACTGCCGAGCCTGTCCGCGCCCACATCCGCACCCCGCGAACAGGGGACGCGAGAAGCAGCGCAACCGATTTGCCCATTCTGCGAAGCCGGCCCTTGATGCCCGGCCACTGGCGTTTTTCGATGATTGCCGAAATCGCGCCGTTGCGCAGGGAGCGGGCATTGACCCAGGAGAACTCGGTGCGGCGCGACGGCAGGGTCTCCATCACCGCAGCCTCCGTGCACCAGGCAAACCCGAATCCCTTCGCCCTGGCGCGGCGGTAAAAATCGCTGTCGCCGCCACCGATGAAATTGAACGCCGGATCGAGAAACGGGCGCGGCATCGCATCGAGCACCGCACGCGAGATCAGCACGTTTCCCGAGGAGTAGAGGATCGGAACCGGACCGCTCGTGTCATAATGCGGCTTGAATACCGGATGGGCTCTCCAGCGTTCGAGGGAAGGATCCGCAAACACCGGTATCTGAGGTCCGCCCACCAGGTCGGCGCCCGTGCGCCGCGCGGTTTCCCGCAATCGCTCGAGCCAGCCGGGCGTAGCCAGTTCATCATCGTCGATGACCGCGACGTGCTCCAGTCCGGCGAAGGTCTCCAACGCGGTCTGCCAGCCGGCATTGTAGGCGTGGCAGTTGCCGCGCTGATGCGCCACGACAACGAGTCCCTTGAGCCTTGAACTTTGCAGCCATTTTTCGGCCGCGGCGGCTCCTTCGAGGCCATCGGCGTCATTGTCCATCACGATGACGGCTGTTTCTTCGCCGGCGTTCAGCGCCTCGAGCGAGTTGAGCGTCGCAATCAGGTGGTCCGGCCGCCGGAAGGTCGGCAGCGTGACGGCTATTCTGACCTTCTCCGGCTCAAGGTCCGCAGAACGGCTGTGCTCGGTGATGGTCCGGGTTTGTGACTGCATGCCGGCCTTTGCTCCGATGCATGCCGCGCTCATGACTTGCGTCTGGACGATGGCGGCTTTGTCTCAATTCGTCTGGCGGCGGCGCTGATGCCGCACCTTAGGTGCCGGGTGGCGCCGCACTTCGCTCCACCAAACCACAGGAATCTGAAGATTGCCTGAAAAGCGAGGTTCGTATTTGCGCGCTTCGCTTAACCGCGTTTTCAAGGGATCGGGCTATACCGTTCTATCGGTATGAACTGGATTGCCCATGCATTTTGTCTTCGTTTCCTCGCTGGTACCGGTCGCAGCACCCGCCTCGGGCTATGATATTGCCAACCGGGTTATTGCCGACGCCATCCGCATGCTGGGTCACCAGGTATCGGTGATCGGATATCTCCAGCCGGGCCAGGAACCGGCTCAGCCGGGCCGCACGAAACTGCTCGGCGAGCTGGAAGTCACCAATGCGCGTGTCGGCTCGTGGCAAAAGGCGATGTGGCTCAAGGATGCGTTCGTGCATGGCGAACCCGTTTCGGTTGCCAAGATGCATGCAGTGTCGCCGGGGGATGTGCGCGCGGCACTTTCTGCACTGAAGCCTTTCGACGGCCTGATCCTGAATTCGGTGCAACTGCCCGGCGCGTTTCATGACATCTTCAGCGCCTATCCGCATGTCTTTGTCGCGCACAATGCCGAGGCAAAGACCGCGGCCGCCAATGCGGCCAGTGCGGGCAACGCGCTTGCGCGGATGCTCTATGGCAGGGATGCGCGCCTTCTTGCACTTCTCGAACAGAGGTTCTGCGCCGGCGCGCGGCATGTCTTCACGCTTTCCGATGCCGATCGCTCCGATCTGGAGATCGGAGATTTGCGTCGGGCCACAGCCCTGCCGTTGGTCACTTCCGTAACGCCGCCAAAGGCTCCCGAGGAGCAGCCGCAAGGAGATGACGCCGCTTGTGATGCCGGCTTGATCGGGTCTTGGGGGTGGGCGGCCAACCGCGCCGGCCTTGACTGGTTCCTGCAGCGGGTCGTGCCGCTGCTGCCTGACGATTTCTCGATCGCAGTCGCCGGCACGCTCGGCGACGCCCCGCCAGAGGTGTCCCGCAATGTCCGCTTTCTCGGCCGCGTGCCGGATGCGCGTGCCTTTGTCCGCTCCTGCCATGTTGTTCCGCTTGTCTCCCGGACCGGAACCGGCGTTCAGCTCAAATCGATCGAAACATTCGAACTGGGGCTTCCCGCCGTGGCCACGGACAATGCCCTGCGCGGAATTTCCGTCATTCCGGAAAACTGCATGCGCGCGGATGATCCCGAGGGCTTTGCCGCTGCCCTGCGAACGCAGGTTGAACGCGCCCGGTCCGGCGCGGATCTCCGCCTGGACGGACGCACCTTCCATGCGCGCCAGCTCGACGGGTTGAAAGCCGGTCTCGAAACAGGGATTTCGGATTTGCTGTCTCATGCTTAACGAAGGGTAAACGTATCGTTTAACCGCAACTGTCGAACGCCAATGCCAACCTTTTAAGAAAGTGCTAACACCATGCCGGGGCTCGCAGGAACGGATTGCCGGGCCGGATTTTGTATTACGGATTTGGACATGTGATGCGCGAACAGAGGTCGGACATTCACCGGGATATTTTGGGCGTTCGGGTTGCCGCACTCGGCTGGCGCGATGCGCTGCGAAAGATCGAGCAGGCCGTCACTGGCGACGGACCGCAGCGTGTCTTCAACTTTCTCAACGCCCACAACGCCAATCTCGCGATGACAAACACGACCTACCGCAACGGCCTGGCCCGCTGCGAAGTGCTTCCCGACGGCGTAGGAGTCGATCTGGCGTCACGCACGTTGCACGGAACCGCGTTCCCGGCCAATCTCAACGGCACTGACCTTCTGCCGGCGGTTCTCGTTCACATCGAAAAGCCTCTGACCGTCGCCCTTATCGGCGCTCGGCCCGAAGTGCTTGAGCGCGCTGTTGAGAATTTCCGCGCGGCCACGCCCTGGCACAGTTTTCACGCTGTCTCCGACGGGTACTTCGAACGCGCCGACAGCGCGAAGGTGACCGCGAGGCTCGAAGCCCTTGATCCGGACATCACGCTTGTCGCGCTGGGGAGCCCGGCGCAGGAGCTCTGGATCGACGCCCATATCAGGCCCGGTCACGGCAAGGTGGTATTCGGGGTTGGCGCGCTGTTCGATTTCGTTTCGGGCTCGGTGGCACGCGCCCCTGAAATGATGCGGAATCTGCGGCTCGAATGGCTTTGGCGGTTGATACTCGAGCCCTCGCGGCTGTGGCGCCGATACATCCTCGGAAACCCGGTCTTCCTTCTCAATCTGTTGAAATACAAGGTCGGTGGCGCCCGCCGCAACGACCGCGTCATGGCGTAAGATCCCCGCCGGCCCGGCGATCTTAGAAAATTGTCAACGTCCTTCGGTCATTCTGACGACCTTGCCCGAAGCGCAGTCGAACCAACCGAGTCCGCAATGACAACCGCAGTGATGACCGCGTCCTATGTGGCGGATTTCGAGCGCTGTGCTCTCCTTTGCGAAAGCATGGACCGTTTTCTTGACGGCAAATGGCATCATTACCTCCTGGTCGAACGCGCCGATGCGCAACTGTTCAAGTCGCTCGAAGGCGCCAATCGCTCGGTTGTCAGTGAAGCCGAGCTGTTTCCCTCCTGGCTGAGATCGTTCCCCGATCCCTTGAGCATGGGTCGTCGCCGGGTCTGGCTGTCGCCGTTCTCGCTGCCGCTTCGCGGATGGCACGCCCAGCAGTTGCGGCGTCTGGCCATGGCCCGCCACGTGGATGCAAAAACCATCCTCTCGATCGATTCCGACGTTGTCCTCGTGCGCCGCTTCGATCCTGCAAGCCTTTGGAGCGATGGCCGCCTTCGCATGTTCCGGGCCGACAACGGAGCCCATGACGCAACCCCCGGCCATCTCGCCTGGCTGGCCCACGCGGGACGAATTCTCGGCCTGCCGCCGCACCCCGAACCCGCGCACGACTATATCTCGAACATGGTCGCCTGGCGCACCGACACAGCGCGCGCCCTTCTCGATCATATCGAGAAACGGTCCGGCAAAGGCTGGCTTCGTGCCGTGATTTCCTCGCGCGACATCTCCGAATGCATGATCTACGGCCGCTTTGCTGACGAGGTGCTCGGCGGGGCGGGACACCATGCCGATCCGCGGTCGCTTTCGCATGTGCTCTGGTTCAAGGAGACATTTCCGCAGACCAGCGAGGGCCTGGCCAGTTTCATGGCGGGGCTGCGGCCTGACCAGGTCGCCATCGGCGTGCAGTCATTTGTCGGTCATCCCCTCTCCGAGATCCGGAAGCTGGCGTTTTCCGTCACTCCCGTCTGAGACGTTCAAACGCCACTTATGCACCGCTTGGCTGCCCGGGTGAGCGGTCCGGGCGCAGCGTTCAGATCGGCCGTTTGGTCGCTCCCCTCAGCGCCTGGTAGGTAAACAGCGCGGACTGGGCGTAGAGAACCAGGAACAGGATGTTCATCAGTTCGACCCAGACGGGAATGTCCAGTGCAAGTCCCAGAAGATAGGCCAGAAGCAGCGCCTTCATCGCTCCGAGCGAAGCGAGCACCAGCATCCGCAGGAAGGTTCTGCCCGTCGCATAGAGCAGTTCTGAATGGTATTCGATCAGGTTCCTGAACGCCGGTACCAGGGCGACAAGGATCAAAAGCGGCGCGACTTCGGCCACGTTCGGCCCCAATGCATTGGGGAACACCCAGAGGAAGCCTGCCATTGCCAGCAGACCCGCCGTCGAGATCGCCGCCACCCCCGCCTCCAGCATGACCCGGTACTTGAGCTGTTCCAGCAGTGCCGCGGTGCGCATCAGCTTCTGCGTCAGCAGTGTCAGGAAGGCACGGACCGGAAGCGCCGTCAGGTCGACCAGGCGCATGATCATGGCATAGATGCCCGCAGCCTCCGCGCCGCCGAGCGAAAGCACCAGCACCTTGTCCAGTTCGGACTGGATGTAGAACAGCATCTCCGCCCCGGCCACCGAGATCGCATCGGCCCAGCGCCGCATGTAGAGCGCCGGTTTCCATCTCAGGCGGACGCGGGGATAGAAGAAAAGGATCGCCACCAGCGCGGCAAGGCCGTTGGCCCCGATATAGTACCAGGCCCAGGTCGACAGCGATCCGTCGGCCAGCATTGCGAACGCCAGTGCAGCGGCAGTCTTGAAAGAGGTGGCCATGACCACGAGCCATGATCCGGCACCGAACCGGTTGACCCCGTAACTGACGATGACCACGATTTCCATGATCCGCCAGCACAGAACTTCGGCCACGAGAATCTTGGCGAAGGTCACGATTGATATCTGGTCGGCGAACACAAGCCGGTGCGTCACCCATGCAGCCAGTGCGATAACCGGGAGAGACAGCACCATTCCTGCCAGGAACCCGCCGGTGTAAACGCCGAGCAAGCGCTGCTTGACCGTTGCGATCCGGTACAGGGGGGACACGAACCCGAACGCCAGCAGCCGCGAAAGCATGATGCCGCAGGCCGAGGCGGTGGCGAACAGACCGAACTCGGAAATCGAAAGCGTGTTTGCGATTGCAATGAAGTAGACGAGCGAGATCACCAGCCGCCCCGCCGATCCGCCGATCATTGAAAGATAGGCCCGGACTGTCTCCCGATAGGTAATGGCGAGGTTTTTCAGGCGCGCAATCATATCGATCCGGCTGCTGGGCGTTTGCGAGGGGCGCAAGCCTTCTTTGAGCCCTGATTTTATAACGGAAAAACGTTAACCCGCCGTTTTGGGGGACCCCGGAGACGAAAATGAAATCAATTTTTCCTATATTTCCTGCTTTGTCTAATTCCCGGAAAAAACGGTGAGATTCGTCAACTCGCAACGGAAATTAACCCTTTGTTACCCATGAATTTATAGTTTGTCTTAACGAATACGGGTTTCTTTCCAACTAGGGCGTCCTGGCCAGGCATGAGTGACAACGCAAACGATCGCAGGCAGCGGGCGCGCAGGGGGTCCCTGCTCGACCACGCCGCAGGCGCACCGCCGCCGCGCCGGGGTACCTCCGGTGCCGAAGGGCAGCCCTCCCAGGCCGCCCGTGGCGCGCCCGCGTCGCTCCTGTCGGCGCCGACACGCAGTCCGCGGATCTCGACTGCACGCGTTGCACGCGATATCTCGCCGTCTGACAACCTGCCTGAACCGGCAAATGCACAGGCCGCGCAATCCCCCGGCCGCACCGGGACGTCCCGGCCATCCTTCGGCGACCGGATCGCCAGTCTCCTGCACAAGGCAGACCCGGAGGCAACAGACCAACCGGCCGGTTCCCGCCAGCCCGACGCAGATCACGCATCGCAAGCCAGTCACACGGATGGCCCGGCGGAAACACGAAGGCAGGAGCCGCTCGACACCGGCCCTGCGCACCCACGCAGCGAACCGGCCGGAGCCGGAGAGCCGCCGCGGCAGCCGCCGCAGCAGCCCGTGCACTGGGCCGATGCCGATGAGCGTCCGCTTCTCGATATGTCGATTCTGATCCAGGCGGTTTGGCGCTGGCGCATGCTGATCGGCTTTGCGACGGTCGCCGGCGCCATTGTCGGCGTCCTGATCGCCCTTGCCACACCGCATAAGTACTACGGCGAAAGCCGGCTCTTCGTCGATCCGCGGGAGGTCCGGGTCACCGAGGACGACGTTCGCAACCAGCAGCTTTCCACCGAGGCGATCCTGGCGATCATCGACAGCCAGTTGCAGATCCTGTCATCGCCCAGCGTGCTCGAGGCCGTCATCGATGAACTCGGGCTGGCGCAGGATCCCGAGTTCAACGGCGCGATGTCATCGGGCGGCATCGGTGCAGGAATAAACCTGGTCAAGGAGCTCCTGACCGGACGCGATCCGATGTCCGACGCCAAGCAGCATGCGCTTGAGTATCTGCGTGATGCGCTTTCGGTCTCCCGCGATGCCATGACCTTCGTCATCATTGTCGGCGTCGAGACCCGCGATCCCGAAAAGTCGGCGCTGATCGCCAACACCATCGTCACCACCTATCTCGACGAGGAAGGCGAGGCGCAGTCCGATCTTCTCGAGCGCACCTCGGATGCGATCGACACCCGTATCAACGCGCTGCGCGAGGATCTCGATGCCGCCGAGCGGGCGGTCGAGCGCTTCAAGGCCGAAAACGGCATTGTCGGCGTCGGCGGCCAGTCGATCGACGACCAGGAGATCCTGGCGATCAGCGAGCAACTTGCCAATGCCCGTGCGGTCAAGGTCGGGGTCAGGGTCAAGGCGGAAAGCCTTGCCAAGGCCAATCCCGAAGAGGTTCTGGCCGGCTCCTTCCCGGAAGAATTCCTGTCCGCAAACCTGATCGATCTGCGCAAGCAATACACCCAGACCAAGTCGAACGCCGATGCGCTGGCGACCCGTCTCGGACCGCGGCATCCCCAGTACGTCTCCGCAAGGCAGTCGCTCGAAACCATCCGCGAGGAAATCACCCGCGAGCTCCGGCGTATCGTCGCCAGTTCACAAAGCGAGCTGCAGCGCGCGGTCGAAACCGAGCAGGAACTGGCCAGCCAGATGGCTGTCGCCAAGAGCCGCGCCATGGACCAGTCGGTCGAGTTCGTCACCCTGCGTGAGCTTGAGCGCAAGGCCACGGCCACCAAGGAGATCTACGAGGCGTTCCTGAGGCGGTCGCGCGAAACCAGCGAGCGCTCAAATCTTTCGACAAGGAACGTGCGGGTTATCTCGCCGGCGGAAGCGCCGCTGCAGCCGATGGGGCCGTCGCGGAAGCTGATTGCGATCGGCGGCATGATGGCCGGCTTTTTCATGGGCTTCGGGCTGGCGCTTCTTGCCGGCGCAGTGGAAAGCATTCGCGCCTTCACCGCCGCGGGCAATGGCAGCAGCTGGACCGGGCGAGACCCGCTGCCGCCCTTCGGCGGATCTCCCGCCCCGCAGCCGCCGTCTCCCGGAACACCGCCGCGCGACCCCGGTCCGGGCTCCCGGCAGGGCGCGGGATCTTCGGTCTTCGGCGCCATCGGGGCAGGCCTGTCCCGCGAGCGGAAGGGCAATTCTGCCGGGCACGCGACAGCTTCGGCAAGCGATGAGGACTTTGCGCACGCTCCCGATCCCGTTACGGACAACGCTTCGCCCGCTGCCGCTCCCCAGAATCCAGGCAGGACCGGGCCCGTTGTCGATCCCGCGCAGCCCGTGCACACCGTGTCTTCAGGCCACCCGGAGACGACTTCCCACCGCGGGTCGGTACACCAGGCGCATCCGCATGCGCCCCGTCAGGAAACGGACCACCTGTCCGGTTTCCCGGGGTATCAGGCTCCGTACTCTCCGTCCCCGATGTATCAGCCCCCGCACCAGCCGCAGCCCCATGTCCATCGGCCCGCTTATCACGCCGATCAGTATCAGGCCGCGCAATATCAGGGGTATGCGCCGCAGGGTTATCCGCCGCAGCCTGCAGCCCAGTTCCCGGCCGCGGCCCCGATGCCGGCGGCACCCATGGCGGCCCCCATTGCGGCACCGCATGCGCCGCAACCGGCTCCTTATCCCCGGCACGACTATTCCCCGCAGCCCTACTACCCGGGTCATCCGGCGGCCTTTCATCCCGCCAGCCAGCATCATCCCGCAGGTCAGCATCAGCCCGTGCAGCAGCATCCGGTCCCCGGTCCGCAGGCCTGGGGCGCACAACCGCAGCCGCAGGCGATCAACCCGCATTATCCGGGTTATGTGCAGCAACCGCACTATCCGCAGCAGGCGCCGTTCCAGTCCCAGCCATTTCACAACGGGGCCATGCCGCAGCCTGCCGCGCCTCATCCGGTGGCGACACCCGCGCACCCCGATCAGGCCTATCCGGGCCAGGGGCGCCCTGAAGCGGTGCAACCTGCGCAGCTGAACCCGCAAGCCGCGGCTCATCCCGAGCCAAGGCAAGCCGAACCGGCGCCGCGCGATGAGGCGGTGGACCGGATCCGGGAGAAAATGGAAGAACTCCGCACGCGGATCGGCGACCGTTCGGGCCTTCGCCGCCGCGCCTGATCCCGGATCTGTGTCCAGGTCGCCCCCGGAGTCCTGATTTTGACGTTTGAGGACGCTCTGAGGCTATCGGTTCGCCGCTGTGATCCGTAGGGTCCGGATCGTCGAAGCGGTTCAGCCCGAGGCCGAATCGCAAGTTGGAGCGGGCCCGGAGGGGTTCCGCGCCGTCTCGGATTTGGAGAAGATTGATATGGCCACTGTGATTGACGGAAAGGCCGTCGCCGCCGGTGTCGTGGAGCAGGTGACAGCGGCCAGCGCCGCATTCGAGGTCGAAACGGGCACGAAACCGGGACTGGCGGTGGTGATCGTCGGCAACGACCCGGCCTCCCACGTCTATGTCTCGTCGAAGAGCCGCATGGCCAAGCAATGCGGCTTCAAGTCGGTCCAGCACACCTTGCCCGAGGACACCAGCCAGGAGGATCTCGAGGCGCTGATCGACAGGCTCAACGCGGATCCCGAAATTCACGGCATCCTGGTTCAGCTTCCGCTGCCCGATCATCTCGATTCCGCCCCGGTCATTCAGTCGATCCGCCCGGAAAAGGACGTTGACGGCCTGCACGTGGTCAATGCCGGAAAACTGATGACGGGCGATCTGGAAGGCGGATTGATTTCCTGCACCCCGGCCGGCGCCATGCTGTTCGTCCGCAACACCCACGGTTCGGATCTCTCCGGTCTCAACGCCGTCGTGATTGGCCGGTCCAACCTTTTCGGCAAGCCGATGGCGGCCCTTCTGCTGGCGGCCAACGCAACCGTCACCACCGCCCATTCGCGCACGAAGGATCTCGCCGGCGTCTGCCGCAATGCCGATATTCTGGTTGCAGCCGTCGGCCGTCCGCAGATGGTCAAGGCCGATTGGGTCAAGCCCGGCGCCACCGTCATCGATGTCGGCATCAACCGGATCGACGCGCCCGAACGCGGCGAAGGCAAGACCCGCCTGGTCGGCGATGTCGCGTTTGACGAATGCGCCGAAGTGGCCGACGTTATCACGCCGGTCCCCGGCGGCGTCGGCCCCATGACCATTGCCATGCTGATGGCCAACACGGTGATTGCGGCAACCCGCTCAAAGGGTCTGAAGCCGCCCTCGTTCTAACGGTGCTTTCAGCTAATGCGCGATGTCGGGATGTCGGGAGCAGTGGTTGTTCTCGGCCCACAGCTGACCTTCGAGTCGTCTGCAGCTAAAGGCAGAATAGAGCCCGATTTACCTGATGCTGCAGGATGCGTAAGCGTCTACTTTATGCACTGCTAACGGCAAATTGCTGCAAATTGAAAAAGACCTAAAACTCTACTTTGAAATCGCGCTCTCGAACTCGAAAGTTACGTCCAGACCGTCCGACTCGGCTTTCACGTCGAGAACGGCGTTGAGTTCCGCTGAAATAACTGACGCGATCTGCATACCAAGCCCGCCGGTCGAAAGATCAGCGCCTTCGGACAGACCGACACCGTCGTCGCGGCAGTTCACGCAAATTCCTCTTCCATCTGCCATCCGGGTTACGGCGACATCAATCTGTCCAGCTCGATTGTCGGGAAACGCGTGCTTGTAAGCGTTTGCGACGAACTCATTGATTAGGGTGCCAACGGCGACAGCCTCGTTCGAAGTCACCTTCGTTTCGATTACTTGACACCTGAGCGTGACATTGTTCGGCGCGATCTGCCGGAAGTGCAGCATCAGGTTTTCGACGTACCTTCCAAGCTCGATGATCTGACCCGCGTCGGTGCGGTAGAGTTCACGGTGCAGCATTGAGACGGCATCGATCCTGGACCCTATCGTGGCAAGCGCTTCTGTCGTTTCCTCCGCTTTTGCCCTTCGAGCCGAAAGGCGTACAAGCGATGACAAAGACTGCAGTGAGTTCTTCACCCGGTGATCCACCTCTTTGCGCAACATCTCGGCGTGTCTAAGCGTCTTTCGGAGGTCGAGTTGCGCCATAACTTGGCTCGCCAGGACGCGGATCGTGTCTCGCTGTAGCGGCGTCAGGTCTTTCGGCTTATAGTCGAGTACGCACAGCGTCCCGAGAGGCAGCCCGTCAGCAGTCTTCAGGAGCGCCCCGGCATAGAACCGAAGCCCCGGATCGCCGCAACACAACGGATTGTCGGACATTCTCGGATCCAGCAGCGTGTCGTGTATCTCGACGAATTCGTCCTCCAAAATGACGTGTGAGCAGAGCGAAGTGGCCAAAGGTGTTTCCCGCACACCTAGGCCGGTTTCGGCTTTGAACCACTGCCGCTCAGCGTCAATAAAGTTTATTACGGAGATCGATGTGTCACAGATGGCCGCGGCAAGCTGCACGATTTCATCGAATTCGCGTTCTCGCTCGGTTTCGAGTATTTCATACGAGTACAAAGCCGCGAGGCGTTGGTCTTGCTGGGGATGGGCTGGAGCAATGGTCATCTACGGGGGCGCTATGAGTATTAGGGTTTCGTATCCTCTATCACATTTTTGAACCATGAAAACTTAAAGATGAGCTTGGCAGATCGCTCATCCGTCACGCGATTGGCTCATTATTGTTAGCGGTCAATACTCGAGGGACCCAAATCAAGAACAAGGCTGAGAATACGAAGCCGACCTTGGCGCAGCCGCAGCGAAAGCTCACTTCGTCCGCTCAACAGACCATGGCGCAGAATGCAGCGAACGACCGCTTCCCGCCCTTTGCAGCCAGCCAGCCCACGCGCACACTGCGGCGCGCCACCACTCTCCTTGCGCTCCTTGGCATGTCCTGCAAGGTGGGATAACACCGCAGACGATGTGAATGGAGCCCCAAGGACCCCGCGATGACCTTGCTGATTGTTTTCGTGCTGCTTGCCATCGGGGTGTCGTTTCTCTGCTCGATCCTCGAAGCGGTGCTGTTGTCGATCACGCCATCCTTTGTCGAAAGCGCCGAGCAGGACCGGCCGGGTCTTGCGAAAAACCTCAGAACCTTGCGGGCGGACATCGAACGCCCGCTCGCGGCCATCCTGTCGCTGAACACGATTGCGCACACCGTCGGCGCCACCGGAGCCGGGGCGCAGGCTGCAGTCGTCTTTGGCGATACCGGGGTCGGGATATTTTCCGGAGCGCTGACGCTTGGCATTCTCATCCTGTCCGAGATCATTCCGAAGACGCTTGGTGCCACCTATTGGCGCGCCCTGGCGCCGTTCGCGGTCCGGGTGTTGCCCTGGTTGATCGTCGTTCAGTTGCCGCTGGTGTGGATGAGCCAGGCGCTGACGCGGCTGCTGACGGGCGGTGACCGCCACGCGGAAGTCTCACGCGAGGAGATCACGGCGCTGACAACCGCCGGCCAGCGTCTCGGTGTTGTCAAGGAAGACGAAACCCGCGTCGTCACCAACCTGTTTCGCCTGTCGGAAATCGCCGCCAGCGAGATCATGACGCCGCGCACGGTCATCCAGCATCTCTGCGCGGATGAGACTGTCGCGTCCGTGGTGGGCGACCGGGATGCCTTTCCGGTCTCCCGCTTTATCGTCATCGGCGACAACATTGACGATGTGAAGGGCTTTGTGCTCACGCGCGATCTCTTGCTGGCCGGTTTGCGCGATGGAAACGAAAAGACCGTTTCGGACTTCACCCGCGACATTCAGCGCATCTCCGAAGAGACGGACCTCGACAAGCTCTTCGACCTGCTGATGGAAAACGAGGCGCATATCGCTCTGGTCGAAGACGGATATGGCGGAACCTCCGGTCTCGTGACCATGGAAGATGTCATCGAAACCTTGCTCGGCACAGAGATCGTTGACGAAAGCGATGAAGCCGAGGATTTGCGAACAGTCGCCAAGCTGCGCGCCATCCGCCAGCGCAACGCCCGCGGAAAGCCGAAAGGCTGACGCCGGGCAGCCGTGCCCTTACTCCGCCGCCTCTGCTGCGCCTCCGCGCCGGCCCGGTTTCCCGGCCGCCGGCGCGGGCCCGGTGCTTGCACGCACGATAAGGTCCACCGGCCAGACTTCCTCGACCGGGCCTTTCTCGACGCCGTTGATGATATCGACGAGCCTTTCGCAGATGCGGGCTCCGGCCACCCGAATGGAGGACCGCGTTGTGGTCAGCTGCACCGTGAAGCTTTCCGGCTTAAGAAACGGAAACACATCGTCATGGGTGATGATCGAAACGTCGTCCGGCATGCAAATGCCGAGCTGGTTGAACGCGCGAACGATGCCGAGCGTGGTGAACATCGAGGCGGACAGCACCCCTGTCGGGCGGGTCGCAGGATCCGCGTCACGGAACAGCTCCATCGCCAGCCGGTAGCCGTTTTCCTCGTTCATCGCCGCCGAATGATGCGCGAGCCGCTCCACCGGCAGACCGGCCGCCGTCATTGCCCGGACTACGCCGTTGAGCCGGTGCACGGCAAATGTGTAGTCCGTATCGCCATTCACGAAGGCGAGCCGGGTGTGGCCGAGCTGCAGGAGCAGGCGCGTGGCATCGTGAAACGCGCCTTCATTGTCGATATCGAGAAATGAATACCCCTTGGACGGTTCCAGCGCCCGCCCATGGGCGAGAAACGGGATCCCGAGGTCACGGACCAGCGCAATTCGCTGCTCGTCATTGCGCATGGATGACAGATACACCCCGTCGACCGAACGGCTGGCCGCGATCCGGCTGTAGGCCTCGGTTTCGCGTTCGAACGGGGCAGGGGTCAGAGAAAGGTCCACCTCGCGCGAAAGCGCATGTTCGCCCATCCCCGACAGGAACTCGACGAAATGGGGGTCGAGATCCACATTGCGCCCCACCGGCAGAACGTAGCCGATCGACCCCGCCTTGCCGGTGGCAAGTTTGCGTGCGTTCGAGTTGGGCTTGTAGCCGTGCCGTTGAGCCGCTTCCAGCACGCGGCGCCGGGTTTCCTCGCGCACTTCCGGGTAGCCGTTGAGCGCCCGCGAGACCGTGGTCTGCGACAATTCCAGGTACTCTGCGAGCTGCTTGAGATTCACGGTCTCAGGTCCGGATGCTCAAAGCGCTTTGAATACGGGGGCACATCGTGGTCATCCTGATCTTTCGGTCATTGCCGCATTATCGTAACGTGAAACAGGAAAAACGCAAAAAATTGCCTCGTTGCAGCGCAAAAACATGCCGCAGCGCAGCGAAATCACTCGTTTTTGAGCTTCTACGCGCTATTTGGGCCAACGGAGGCCAAGTTGGGGCTTGACTCAGTCACGCTCCCGTAATCCTCTGAAGGTAAGCCAAAGCGCTTTGAGTTTTCGGCGCTCCGGCTACGAAAGACATTTAGCTTCACGAAAAGGCCGGGACAGGCCAGGAGGAAGAAGTCCATGAATAAAATGCTATTGACGAGTGCCGCGGCCCTCGCGCTGACGCTGGGCGCGGCCAACGCACAGGAACTCATGTTCACCCCGGGTGAGGGTGATTTCAACTGGGAGAGCTACGAAGCTCTCAAGAACACCCAGCTCGACGGCGAAGAGGTGACCGTGTTCGGGCCGTGGCTCGGGCCTGACCAGGAATTCGTCGAGTCCGTTCTCGCCTATTTCGGCGAAGCCACGGGTGCGGACGTCAAGTATGTCGGCTCCGACAGCTTCGAACAGCAGATCGTCATTGATGCCGAAGCCGGTTCGGCACCCAACATTGCGGTCTTCCCGCAGCCCGGTCTGGCGTCCGACATGGCCGAGCGCGGCTTCCTGAGCCCGCTTCCGGACGGAACCGAGGAATGGGTCAAGCAAAATTACGCAGCCGGTCAGTCCTGGGTTGATCTGGGCACCTACGAAGGGCCTGACGGCAACGAGGATCTCTACGGCTTTTTCTACAAAGTCGATGTGAAATCGCTGGTCTGGTACATCCCGGAAAACTTCGAGGACGCAGGCTATGAAGTCCCCGAGACCATGGAAGAGCTCAAGGCGCTGACCGAACAGATCGCCGCCGAAGGTGAAACGCCCTGGTGCATCGGACTGGGTTCCGGCGGCGCCACCGGCTGGCCGGCAACCGACTGGGTCGAGGACATGATGCTGCGCACGCAGCCGCCTTCGGTCTACGACCAGTGGGTCTCCAACGAGATCCCGTTCACCGACTCCGCTGTCGTCGAAGCGATCGAGGAATTCGGCTGGTTCGCCCGCAATGATGATTTCGTCGCCGGCGGCGCCGATGCCGTTTCCACGGTTGATTTCCGTGACAGCCCGAAGGGTCTGTTCTCCTCGCCGCCGCAGTGCTACCTGCACCACCAGGCATCCTTCATCCCTGCCTTCTTCCCGGAAGGAACCGAAGTGGGCACCGATGTGGATTTCTTCTACATGCCTGCCTATGAGAGCAAGGATCTCGGCACGCCGGTGCTCGGCGCGGGCACGCTCTGGGCGATCACTGATGACAGCCCGGGTGCACAGGCGCTGATCGAGTTCCTCAAGTCACCGATCGCCCATGAAATCTGGATGGCCCAGAAGGGCTTCCTGACACCGCACAAGGGCGTCAACACGGCGCTGTTCAGCGATCCCACGCTCAAGAAGATGAACGACGTCCTGCTCGGCGCGACCACGTTCCGCTTCGACGCCTCCGACCTGATGCCGGGTGGCGTTGGCGCCGGTTCGTTCTGGACCGGCATGGTCGACTACTCCGGCGGCAAGCCTGCCGAGGAAGTGGCCGATGCGATCCAGCAGTCCTGGGACTCCCTCAAGTAAGCGGGTCTTTCCGGCAGACATGGAGATCCCGGCCACGCGCCGGGATCTTCGCAACAACTGCTTGTTGGGGAGGAAAGAATGCATCCGGCACTTCAGGGCATCATCACCATCATAATCGGCGTTGGCGGTTGCGTCGGATATTTCTATTTCTCCAATCAGCTTCTCGACAGGGTGCTGTTTCCCGCCACCGGCAAGAATGCGGGCCGCAACATCAACCGGGCCAACCAGATCAGGCCCTGGCTGTTCCTGTTTCCCGCGATGTTCGCGCTCGGGCTCTATCTGGCCTATCCTGTATTCGCCACTCTCTGGCTTTCGCTGACCGATCGCAGCGCCGGCGGCGCCTTCGTCGGGTTGGCCAACTACACCCAGATGTTCGGGGAACCGAAATTCTGGGAGGCCATGAGCAACAACATGCTCTGGCTGATCATCGTCCCGGCCTTTTCAACCGGTTTCGGCCTTCTTGCCGCGCAGCTCACCGACCGCATCGCCTGGGGCGGTATCGCCAAGTCGCTCATCTTCATGCCGATGGCGATCTCGTTTGTCGGTGCTGCCGTGATCTGGAAACTCGTCTACGACACGAGACCCGCCGGCAAGGACCAGATCGGCGTGCTCAACGCTGTGTGGCTGTCCTTCGATGGTGGCTTCTTTTCGGTTCTGATGCTCAAGATCGTTCCGGCGTTGCTTCTGGCCGCCTTCGCGGCCTTCGTCCTGTGGTGCACCTATCAGGTAGCCCGCCCCTTCATCAAAACCGAGATCGGCCCGCGCAAGTCTGAGTGGTGGGGGCCGCCGCTGCGCCTCGTGCTGGCGCTGGTCGGCATCTGGCTTGTCTGGATGGCGCTGGGATCGATCTACTCGCTTTTCACCGCCACGCTGCCCTATGGCGAACCGCAGACATGGCTCACCATCCCGTTCTGGAACTCGATCTTCCTGATGACCGTCCTGATCTGGATCCAGACCGGCTTCGCAATGGTGATCCTGTCGGCAGCACTTCGCGGCATTCCCGAGGAGACCATTGAAGCGGCGGTGATCGATGGCGCCAATCCGTTTCAGATCTTCTTCAAGATCAAGGTGCCGCAGATCATGGGCACCATCGTCGTGGTCTGGACCACGATCACCATCGTGGTGCTGAAGGTGTTCGACATCGTCTTCGCCATGACAAACGGGCAGTGGGAAACCCAGGTTCTGGCCAACTACATGTACGACAAGCTGTTCAGGGCGAACGACTGGGGTGTCGGCTCGGCAAGCGCCATGATCATCATGCTGCTCGTCACGCCGATCCTTGCCTGGAACGTCTACAACGCCCGCAAAGAAACACGCTGAGGGAGGCCGGGATGCAAGGATCGTCATCGAAAAAGTCGCCTCTCGTCTGGGCCGTTCACCTTTCCGTGGTGGCCCTGGTCGCGCTGTGGCTGTTCCCGACAGTCGGCCTGTTCGTCTCCTCATTCCGAACTGCCGACCAGATCGCCAATTCGGGTTGGTGGGCGGCACTGTTCACCCAGGAGCGGCAGGCCCCGGCAATCCGCATCGAGGGAAACGAGGCGGTCATCGACGGCGAGTTCGTCATTGATGGGAGCCTGTTTGAAGCCGGAGATGTCACGATCAGCCGCTGGGGGACCAGTTCCCGCGCGCCCGAGGCCTACGAGCCCGGCGAAGTGGTCGATCTTGGCGATGGAGAGACGCTGACGGTCGCGGAGGATGGCGCCTTCCGGCTTTCGGCGGAACAGAGTTTTGGCGACAGCCGTTTGCCCCGTGTCTTCACCACCGCCACCCGACCGCCCGAATTCACGCTGGAGAACTACCGTTTCGTGCTGTTCGACCCGAACAACCGGGAAGGCATGGCAAAGGCGTTCTTCAACACGCTGACGGTCACCATTCCCGCCACCGTGATCCCGATCGTGATTGCGGCGTTTGCGGCCTATGCGCTGGCCTGGATGCAGTTTCCGGGACGTTCGCTGCTGATTGCCGCCGTCGTCGGTCTGCTGGTGGTGCCGTTGCAACTGGCGTTGATTCCTTTGCTCACGCTTCACAACGACATCGGCATCGGAAAGGGATATCTCGGCGTCTGGCTTGCCCATACCGGCTTCGGCCTGCCGCTGGCGATCTACCTGTTGCGCAACTACATGGTCGGATTGCCGCGTGACATCATCGAGAATGCCCGCGTTGACGGTGCGACCGATTTCCAGATTTTCGTGCGGATCATCCTGCCATTGTCGTTCCCGGCGCTGGCGTCGTTTGCGATCTTCCAGTTCCTGTGGACCTGGAACGATCTGCTCGTGGCCCTCGTGTTCCTGATCGACGCGACCGGGGAAACCACGGTCATGACCAAGCAGATCGTCGAGCTTCTGGGGACCAGGGGCGGCAATTGGGAAATCCTCGCGACTTCGGCCTTCGTGTCGATCGCTGTGCCGTTGGTGGTATTCTTCGCCATGCAGAAATACCTGGTCCGTGGCCTGCTGTCGGGCTCGGTTAAGTAATGGAGTATTGATGAAAACGATGACTTTGGCCGGGAAGCGTTTGCAGACCGGCACCGAAATCTCATCGGATGCTGAATGGTGGCGTGGGGGTGTTATCTATCAGGTCTATCCGCGCTCGTTTCAGGATACCAGCGGCGACGGTGTCGGCGATCTCATAGGGATTGCCGAACGCATTGGCTACATCGCATCGCTGGGTGTCGACGCGGTCTGGGTGTCGCCGTTCTTCACTTCGCCGATGAAGGATTTCGGCTACGACGTTTCGGATTACACCAATGTCGATCCGATGTTCGGCACGCTCGGAGATTTCGATTACCTGGTCAAGGTGGCTCACGAGCACGGCATTCGCGTCATCATAGACCTGGTCATGTCCCATTCCTCGGACCAGCACCCCTGGTTTGTCGAAAGCCGGTCCGATCGCGAAAATCCGAAGGCTGACTGGTATGTCTGGGCCGAGCCGAAGCCTGACGGAACGCCGCCCAACAACTGGCTGTCGATCTTCGGCGGCTCGGCCTGGCAGTGGGACGGGAAGCGTGAACAGTATTTCATGCACAACTTCCTCACCTCCCAGCCCGATCTCAACCTGCACAACATGGAAGTGCAGCAGGCACTTTTGGATGTGGTGCGGTTCTGGCTCGACAGGGGTGTCGACGGCTTCCGGCTCGACACGATCAATTTCTACTTCCACGACAAGGAATTGCGTGACAATCCGCCGCTCGCCAAGGAACTGCGCAACGACAGCATCGCGCCTGCGGTCAATCCCTACAATCACCAGCTCCATCTTTACGACAAGAACCGGCCGGAAAACCTCGACTTTCTCCGCCGCTTCCGCGCGCTGCTGGACGAGTATCCCGGCACCACTGCGGTCGGCGAGGTCGGCGATGCGCAAATCGGATTGCAGATCGTTGCCGACTACACATCCGGCACAGACAAGATGCACATGTGCTACGCGTTCGAGTTTCTCGCCAACGAGAAGATCACCGTATCGCGTGTCAGGCAGGTCATGACCGATTTCATGGAGGTCGCCCCGGAAGGCTGGGCCTGCTGGGCGTTCTCGAACCATGACGTGGTCCGGCATGCAACCCGCTGGGCCGCAGGCGTCAACGATCACGACCGTTACATTCGGCTGCTTTCCGGCCTGATCATGACCCTCAGGGGGTCGGTCTGCCTCTATCAGGGCGAGGAACTGGGACTGACTGAAGCCGAGCTCGCCTACGAGGATCTTCAGGATCCCTACGGCATCCAGTTCTGGCCCGACTTCAAGGGCCGTGACGGCTGCCGCACTCCGATGGTCTGGGCCGAGCATGAACAGTCCGCCGGCTTCACCGTCGGCCAGCCCTGGCTTCCGGTTCCGCCGGAACACCGCCATCTCGCAGTCGATGCGCAGGATCATGTGCAGGCGTCGATGCTCAATCACTACCGGCGCATGCTGGCCTTCCGCCACGCGCACCGGCCGCTTGCCAAGGGAACGCTCGAATTCCACGATTCAGGTGACAGCGTGCTATCGATCATCCGGCGCGACGGCAACGAGAGCATCTTTTGCGCCTTTAATTTGAGCGAGGAAATGCAGGTCATCGACTGTCCGGAAGGACCGCTGGAGCCGCTGGACGGTCACGGGTTTTCGGGCTTTCTGCGTTCCGATACCATTGAATTGTCGCCCTACGATGCCTTTTTCGCCAGGCTCGGATGAGGTCATGAACGGCGTAACCGGGAGGAAAACATGGTCGGTCTGAAACTCAAGGGCCTCAAGAAGTCCTACGGATCGGTTGAGGTGATTCACGGTGTGGATCTGGAAATCGAGCAGGGTGAGTTCATCGTCTTCGTCGGACCCTCCGGCTGCGGCAAGTCCACGCTGCTGCGGATGATCGCGGGGCTCGAGGCCATTTCCGGCGGCACGCTGGAGATCGGCGACATGGTCGTCAACGACGTTCCGCCCTCCAAGCGCGGCATCGCCATGGTGTTCCAGTCCTATGCGCTCTATCCGCACATGACCGTTTACGACAACATGGCCTTCGGCATGCGCATCGCCAAGGAATCGAGTGAAGAGATCGACCGGCGGGTACGCTCTGCTGCCGATATCCTGCAACTCGGCCCCTATCTCGACCGGCTGCCCAAGGCGTTGTCGGGCGGTCAGCGGCAGCGCGTCGCCATCGGCCGTGCGATCTGCCGGGACCCCAAGGTGTTCCTGTTCGACGAGCCGCTGTCGAACCTCGATGCGGCGCTGCGCGTCGCCACGCGCATCGAGATCTCCAAGCTCAACGAATCCATGCCCGACACGACGATGATCTACGTCACCCACGACCAGGTGGAGGCCATGACGCTTGCCGACCGGATCGTCGTGCTCTCGGGCGGCTATATCGAGCAGGTCGGCGCGCCGATGGAGCTCTATCTCAAGCCGCAGAACCTCTTCGTGGCGCAGTTCATCGGCTCTCCGGCGATGAACATCATCCCCGCCACCATCGAGGAAGGCGGCGCAAGCGCCCGCATCGCGCTTTCGAGCGGCAAGTCCGTGGAGACCGGCATTTCTGTTCCCGACAGCGAGAAAGGCAAGCAGGCGTCCTTCGGCGTTCGCCCCGAGGACCTGACGATCTCGACCGGCGAGGATTTCCTGTTCGAAGGCAAGGTCTCGCTGGTGGAGCATCTGGGTGAAGTCACCCTTGTCTATGTCGAGGGCCTGACGGAAGACGAGCCGCTCATTGCCAAGCTCACCGGCCATCAGACCGTGGATCGTGGCGACACGGTGCGCTTTTCGGCCGAACGGGAGAAGCTTCATCTGTTCGATGCCGACGGCAAGACCTACCGCAGGTAGGAAGAGGCCGGCTTCAAAATGCAGGGACTTCGGCCGGTTGGGTTTCTCTCCCGGCTGTCATGATTGGGGCGTTGCTAACGAGAGCCCTCGGGCCGAGGCCCACCTGTCCCGTTTCGGAACAAATGTCTAGAATGCCGCTCCCTGTCGAAACGGACGCTTCGGCATCAAAACTCCGTTAAGCAATACGGGGTTAGTCTTTCTGCAGAATGTTGTCGGGGAGAATTTGGTATGAGTACCGGTACACATTACCTCCAGAGGGAAGAATCCTTCATGTATGACCGCGAAACGCGGTTCACCATGGAAGAGACCCTCAACCACGCCCGCATCGAGTACACCGAGAAGGGTGTCATGCACATGGCCTCGCGCCGCTGCACGATCATCGCCATTTCGCGCAGCACCGCGGTTTTGGGAATTCTCACGCAATTCAAGATTCCCGAGCAGTTCTGCATCGATGTACCGGAAGCGCGGATCGACCGGATCGGTTGCGTTCTCAACCGCGTCAATGCCAACAACACCGTCGAGGCCCGCTTCCTCCGCCTCCTGAGCGAACGCGATCTCAATCGCATTTTCGTCTACAGCGATCATCCGGCACACCGCGACCACAAGCTTGACCTGCGGGCCTGAAGCAATTCCAGCAAAAGTGGGTACCGGTTTTGCGCCCGCGAACTTATGCAAATTCCAGCAAAAGTGGGCACCGGTTTTGCGTCCGGAATTGCACCCGCGAACTTATGCAAATTCCAGCAAAAGTGGGTACCGGTTTTGCGCGGGCGCCCTAGCGCTTGCGCTTGTATTTCAGGAGTCTGCCTGAACCCTTGCGTCCGTCAGTAAAGCACGCTCGCGCCTTCGTCGGCCGAGCCGGCATTTTCGCGCAGCCGCGCGAACAATTCGCGCCCGATGCCCCACTCGTTTGCGCTCAGGTCGGCAGCGACGGGTTCGCGCGCGTCGAACTCGGCGGCGGGAACCATAACCTCCAGCGTACCTTCGACAGCGTCGAGACGGATCACGTCTCCGTCGCGGATCTTTGCGATCGGGCCCCCGTCCTTTGCCTCGGGCGTCACGTGGATCGCCGCCGGCACCTTGCCCGAGGCGCCTGACATCCGTCCGTCAGTCACAAGCGCGATCGCCTGGCCGCGGTCCTGAAGCACGCCGAGCGGCGGAGTGAGCTTGTGCAGTTCGGGCATTCCGTTGGCCTTCGGTCCCTGGAAGCGCACCACGGCGACGAAGTCGCCTGTCAGCGTGCCGGCCTTGAAGGCGTCCTGCAATTCATTCTGGTCGGCGAAGACCCGCGCCGGGGCCTCGACCACGTAGCGTTCGGGCTTCACAGCTGAGATCTTGATCACCGCCTTGCCCATGTTGCCCGTCAGCATCTTCAGCCCGCCATTGGGCTGGAACGGCTTGTCGATGGTCGTCACAACCTTGGGATCGCCGCTCTCGGCCGGAACCGGAACCCGTTCGACGCCGCCGCCTTCGCCGAGCTTCGCTTCCACGGCGTAGGCCGACAGCCCCTTGCCCCAGACCGTCCGAACGTCCTCGTGCAGCATGCCTGTCTTGAGCAACTCGGCTATCAGGAAATTGAGCCCGCCAGCGGCCTGGAAGTGGTTCACGTCCGCCGGACCGTTGGGGTAGACCCGCGCCAGCAGCGGCACCGCGTCCGACAGTTCGGAAATGTCCTGCCAGGTAAGCGTGATGCCGGCGGCGCGCGCCATCGCCACCAGGTGCATGGTGTGATTGGTCGAGCCCCCGGTCGCGTGCAGGCCCACGACGCCGTTGACGATCGAGCGTTCGTCGATCATCTCGCCGATCGGCGTGAACTCGTTGCCGAGCGCCGTGATCGCCAGCGCGCGTTTTGCGGCCTCGGCCGTCAGCGCATCCCTGAGCGGTGTGCCGGGATTGATGAAGGATGCGCCCGGAGTGTGCAGACCCATGATCTCCATGAGCATCTGGTTTGAGTTCGCGGTGCCGTAGAAGGTGCAGGTGCCCGGCCCGTGATAGGACTTGGATTCGGATTCCAGCAGTTCGTCGCGGCCGACCTTGCCTTCGGCGTAGAGTTGCCGGACGCGGCCCTTCTCGTCGTTGGAGATGCCCGTGGTCATCGGGCCGGCGGGAATGAAGATCGTCGGAAGATGCCCGAATGTCAGCGCAGCAATCAGAAGACCCGGCACGATCTTGTCGCAGACGCCGAGATAGACCGCGGCATCGAACATGTTGTGCGAGAGCCCGACGGCCGCCGACATGGCGATCACGTCGCGCGAGAAAAGCGACAGTTCCATCCCGGGCTGGCCCTGGGTGACGCCGTCGCACATTGCCGGCACGCCGCCGGCCACCTGCGCCACGCCGCCTGCCTCACGCGCTGCCTTGCGGATCAGTTCGGGATAGGTCTCGAACGGCTGATGCGCCGAGAGCATGTCGTTGTAGGCGGTGATGATACCGAGGTTCGGCACCACGTCGCCGGAGAGGTTTGCCTTGTCGGTGGGGCCGCAGGCGGCAAAGCCGTGAGCCAGGTTGCCGCAGGAAAGCGTTGCCCGATGCGGGCCCTTGGAGGCGGCGCTGCGCAGCCGGTCGAGATAGGTTTCGCGGCCGGGCCTGGAGCGCTCGACAATCCGTCTGGTAACAGCGGCAATGCGGGGATCGACAGTCATGACTGGCATCCTTGTTCAGGTGTTGGCTCAAGAAACCAGCAGTGCTGGTTCGATTGGTCACGGCGGTTTGCCGGCGTCGCCGGCAGGTGGGGCTGTTCAGGGCGCCCAGTAGATCTCGACCGGTTCGGCCGCATCCCGCAGCACCGAGCGCACCGGCATCTCGGCATCCGGCCCGGGCTGCAGCGCTCTTGCCAGAACCGCCTTCTTTTCCGTCCCTTCTATATGGAGCACGATCAGCCCGGCTTCCACGATCTTCGGCAGCGTCAGCGTCAGCCGCGGCTCGCCCGCCCCCGGCGCCTCCATCGCGATCACGCTCATCGGGCAGTCGGTATCGGTCGCCTGTTGAAGCGTCGAGCCACCGGGGAAGAAGGAGGCCGTGTGTCCGTCCGTCCCCATGCCGAGCACTGCCACGTCCAGCGGTCCCCCGAGCCCGTCAATGCGGCCTGCGGCGATGCGGGCTGCGGCTTCCGCGTCTTCGGCCTCGGCATAGAGCGGAATGAAGCGTGCGGCCGCGGCCCGGTTTTTCAACAGATGCCTGTTTGCCAGCCCGTGGTTGGATCGCTCGTTGTCCGATGGCACCAGCCGCTCGTCGATCAGCGTCACCGTCACGCGGTCCCAGTCGATCTCCTGTTCGGAAAGCGCCTCGAAGAACCGTTTCGGCGTCGAACCGCCCGAAACCGCGAGCAGCGCCTGTCCGCGTGCCTGGATCGCGGCCTGCAGCACCGCGCCCACCTTGGTTGCCAGGGCGCCGGCCAGCTCGGCGCCGTCGCCGAATTCGTGGTGGCGAAGGGAAGGGGAGAGCCGCGCGTGGTCAGTCGCTTTCATGCCAGGTCCTGCCGTCTCTTTCGATCAATGCAATCGCCTGGCTCGGCCCCCATGTGCCGGCGGTGTAGGACAGCACCGGCTGGCCGGTTTCCGACCAGGCTTTCAGGATCGGGTCGACCCAGTTCCATGCCGCTTCCACTTCGTCACGGCGCATGAAAAGGGTCTGGTTGCTGCGGATGACGTCGAGCAGAAGCCGCTCATAGGCATCGGGATTGCGTTCCTCGAAACGGTCGGCGAAGGTCATGTCGAGCGAAACATGGCGGAGCCGCATGCCGCCCGGACCGGGATCCTTGATCATGATCCATTGCTTCACGCCTTCGTCGGGCTGCAGCCGCATCACAAGCTTGTTGGCCGTGATGCGCCCCGCACTGGTGCCGAAGATCGAATGCGGGATCGATTTGAAGGCGACAACGATCTCCGACACCCGCTCGCTCATCCGCTTGCCGGTCCTGAGATAGAACGGCACGCCCGCCCAGCGCCAGTTGTTGATCTCGGCCTTGATCGCCACGAAGGTCTCGGTGTTGGAAACCCCGTCTTCGAGTTCGTCGAGATACCCCTTCACCGCCCCGCCGGCCGATGCGCCCGCCTTGTACTGGCCGCGCACGGTCAGGCTGTCGGCGTTTTCCTCGGTGATCGGCCTGAGCGAGCGCAGGACCTTCAGTTTCTCGTCGCGAACCGCTTCCGCATCCATCGATGACGGCGGCTCCATCGCAACGAGGCAGAGAAGCTGGGCGATGTGGTTCTGCACCATGTCTCTGAGCGCGCCGGCCTTGTCGTAATAGCCTGCGCGCCCCTCGAGCCCGACGGATTCGGCAACCGTGATTTGCACATGATCGATGTGCGCCGAGTTCCACAACGGCTCGTAGAGCGCATTGGCGAACCTCAGCGCCATCAGGTTCTGTACCGTTTCCTTGCCGAGATAGTGGTCGATGCGGAAGATCTGCTCTTCGCTGAACACCTGGCCGATGGTCCGGTTCAGCTCGTGTGCGGATTCGAGATCGCGCCCGATCGGTTTCTCCACCACGATGCGGGTGAGGTCGGTGATCAGCCCGTTCGCCTTGATTTGCTCGGAGATGTCTCCGAACAGTCCCGGTCCGACCGCGAGATAGAACGCCCGCACCCGGTCGCTCCCCTCGTCGAGCAGCGCCTTGAGATTGTCCCATCCCTGGTTCGACCGCGCATCAACGGAGACATAGAACAGCCGGCCGACAAAGCGCTCGACTTCTTCCTCGTCATACTCGCCATCCTTAAGATGCTGTTTCAGCGCATCCCGGGCGAAGTCACGATAGGCGTCGTGGGAAAGTTCAGAGCGCGAGGCGCCGATGATCCGGGTCGGATCGGTAAACTGGCCGGCCCACTGCCGGTGATAGAGCGCCGGCAGCAGCTTGCGCTCGGCAAGGTCGCCGGTACCGCCGAATACGACATAGTCAAACGGATCGACCGGAATGATCTGACTCATGAAATGGCATCCTGTCCGTGAACGGTGGCTTTCTTGTAATCTAATCGATTAAATAATTCTAGGCTCGCGGCAAAAAACGCCGCAGTTTTTGCACTCCGTTCGACGCGTGGCCTTCAGAAGGGTGTTCACGAAAGAGAAGCAGGATTGTCGCGGTCGGGTTTGAGATGGCCGCGATAACGCACGATCAGGCCTGCGCCAAATGGCGCCGTCAGCGTCACATCGAAATGGAAGACCCCGTCCAGCTCATATTCCCGCGTTTCGCTTTTCGGCAATAGAAAGCGCGGGATCGGAATGCCGAGGCACCAGCCCCGGCGAACCGGGAACCACAAGCTCCCGTCTTCGATGGGCAGATCCATCTCGAAGTTGAACGGCCCGAAACGTTCCCGGACCCGGTACGGGCCGGAAGCTGGTGTGCAACGGGAACGGAAGATGCGGCCCCCGAAGTTTCGCGCCCATGTTTCGCCGGACCCCATACGCGTTTTTGTCACCGTCACGGGCGTCTTTTCAGCCGCGCTCGGAAACCCGAAAACCCAACCAATCAATCGGGCAACCAGCGAGCCACCGCGCGTCACGCGGGCATTTCCCGAAAAGCTCTCGATGTCTTGAACGTCATGCAGCACCCGGACTTCCGGCGGCAGCTGTCCCCACCGCTCGGCAAGAACCTCCTGAAACAGCGATGGAGAGGGGGCTTCGTCCCTCACCGTTTTAACGGCCAGATCGGACATGGCTTGCTCCATTTCCGTCAGGGTCGCCTCGGCCAGGCACCCGCGGGCCCCCGGAGTGATCTGATCGAGACGCCGGATGATCGCACGGGCCGCAACGGCGGGAATGTAGGGCCCGTCCCCGGCTTCGGCGACGAGCCGCCACTCGCGCCGGACCACCTCGACGTCCTGTCGGCCGGTGACGGCCACCCGCATTCCGCCACGGTCAGTTCCGAAAGGCAGTAGGAGGTTCGCAATTCCCCTGAAGATAGCGGTCAGTCGCGGGGTGATGTCGAACCTCCACCGCCGTCTCAGCCACGCCAGTGCACGCATGCCGGCATTCATGATGCCGAGTTCCATGCCGGCGCGGAACATCACGGATCGCGCACCGAAAAATGCCGGAAACAGCACGATATCCGGCACCTCGATGAAGTGCCCGGACCTTTCGAGATCCCGAGCAAGTCGAATTCTGCGGGCATCGCTCCAGCAGGCCTGGTCACGCCAGACGCCGCCGCGCCAGACACGCGCACTTGTTCCCAGTTGGCCAACAATGCTCGAGATCACCGAAGCGCCGCGAGGCGCCCGGTTGCCGGGCAGTATGGCGGTGTCGATCAGCAGGATTTCATCAAAGCCGCGGCAGAGATCCGCGGCGACGGAAGAGGAAAGCCCCGGAACGCTCGACGCGCCCGAAAGCAGCCTGCGCCCGGATTGCCGCGCTTCATCATCGAGCACATTCAGTCCGGCCGTGAATGCCGCATCGTCTGAAAGATCCAGATAATCTGCGCCGTGCTCGATGCAGAGGCGAGGGACCGCATAGGGGTCGTGGCCGTAGCGCTGGAATGGTCCGGCGGCATCGACAACGACGTCGGGCGACCCTGCGAACAGTGCGCCCGGGTCGGAGCGGACATCCACGGCCAGAGGCTTGCAACCCAGCTTTTCAGAAAGAGCGCGCGCCTTGGCCAGGCTACGCCCCGCCACAACCACATCATTGCCGTCGCGCACCAGCAGTCCGGCCAGCCGGGATCCAAAAACCCCGTAGCCGCCCAGAACAACGATTTTCATTCCATAAGCCTTGCGCGCAGCGCCGGATCCGGAATTGCGCACATGTCCTTGTGTCCAAACAGCCGGTAGCGGTTGCGCGCGAGCCGCAGATAGAGCCAGTCTTGCAGGCCGCGCGGCATCAATCTGAGCGGCTGCAGCAGCACACCAACGCCGCCAACCCGCCAGCCTGCACGGATCATCGCGTCTAATGAGGTGAAGGCCTGGCCGTCGACGATATACAACCAGCTTTCGGGATCACCGGCAGACAGTCCGTAGTGACCGAGCAGCGCCTCTCCAAGCGCGGTCTGGGAGCGGCAAATGCGAAACTCCCCGGCCTTGTCAAAGCGGGCGATCAGCCGTGCGCCAACCGAGCAAATCGCGCATTCTCCGTCCATGATGGTCAGGGGACCACTGTCATCAAATTCCGGCACGGCCGGGTCCGCCCGATAGGAGTATGGTTCCCTTGAAACAAGACCCTGCATGGAAAACTCCGATACAATCGCAACGCTACGGTACAAACTCCTGGCAGCATTTGCATTGCGGCATCAAGCCACGTCCCTCAAGGACTCACGGCCTTAGGGCTGCACAATGTCGGCCTGGCTCAAAACCGGTCCCTGAGCGAATACCAGGTCAGCGCCAAAAACAGCAGCGGCTTGCGGAACCGGTCGCCGCCGGGGAAGGGGCCGACTTTCAGGTTGCGCATGGCCTCCAGGTCTTCCGAACCCCCATTGACGAAATCGGCGTAGAGCTTGCCGCAATAGTTCGACAGCATCACCCCGTGGCCGGAAAAGCCGCCAATGGAAGTCACGTTCTTCATCACCTCGCGCACGAACGGCCGCCGCGACAGCGTGATGCCGACCGAACCGCCCCAGGAATGGGTGATCTCCACATCGTCGAGGTCGGGGTAGATCTCGGTGATCTGCCGCCGGATATGGCTCGAGATGTCGGTCGGATTGTCGGATGTGTAGGCCTCGCGCCCGCCGAAAAGCAGTCTTCCGTCGGCGCTCTTGCGGAAATAGCGCACCACGAAACGCGAATCGTCGACCGATTCCCCGCCCGGGATCACAGGACTGTTGTGCCCGAGCGGCACGGTTGCGCCGATAAACGAGCGGATCGGCATCACGTGTGCTGATGTCACCGGCTCCAGCCCCTCGATGAAGGCGTTGCAGGCAATCAGCGCCTGGCCTGCGACGATGTCGCCTTGATCGGTCTTTACCGTTACCTTGCCGCCCGAACTGTCGATCGCCCGGGCACGGGTGTTCTCGTGAAGCCGCGCCCCGGCCTTGGCCGCCGCCTTCGCCAGCCCCACCACATATTTGAGCGGATTGATATGGCCGGTGCCTGCGTCATGGCAGCCGCCGAAATAGCGGGTCGAGCCGAGTTTCGAGGCCAGGGCATCGCGGTCGAGAAAGGTCAGGTGCTCGTAGCCGTAGTCCTGGACCATCCGGTTTACGTGATCCCGGTAGTCCTTGACATATCCGGCCTTGTGGGCGGCGGAGATCTGGCCGGGCCGGAAGTCGGCGTCGATATCGTGCTCGCTGGCGAAGTTCAGAAGATGCGCCTTGGCCCGCTCGGCGACAGAAAAAAGCTGCTGCGATGCGGCCCTGCCGAAATCGTCTTCCAGTTCGTCCGGCCAGGCGCGCTGGCCGGTTCCGAGCTGGCCGCCGTTTCGCCCCGACGCGCCGTCACCGAAGCGCGCGCCCTCGATCAGCACCACGTCCTTGCCGGCGGCCGCGAGGTGGTAGGCGGCCTGGAGACCGGTGAAGCCGCCGCCGACGACCACGACATCGGCAGTCGCGGGTCCGCTGAGCCGCCCGTATTCGGGACGCTCGCCAATCGTCGCCTCATAGAAAGAGATCCCCGGGGCAATCGGGCTTTGATAGGTCATGCTGTATTCGCCTTACACGTTCAGCAGCAGGAATTCCCGTTCCCACGGGCTGATCACCTGCATGAAGGTTTCGAACTCGCCGCGCTTGACGCCTGCATAGGTGTTGATGAACTCCTGGCCGAACATGTCGGCAAAGGCGCTCTCGCTTTCAAGCAGCGAGACGGCTTCCAGCAGTCCGCGCGGCAGATCGACGGAGCCCTCGTTGACCGTTTCCTCGGCCGGATCGCTCGGCACGATGCCGTTGACCATGCCCAGATATCCGCAGGCAAGCGAAGCGGCGAGCGCCAGGTAGGAATTGGCGTCCGAGGAGGGAAGCCGGTTCTCCACCCGTCGCGCCGCCGCATCCGAATGCGGCACGCGAAATGCGGTGGTGCGGTTGTCGTAACCCCAGGCATTGTTGACCGGGCAGGCCATGTCGGGGGTCAGGCGGCGGTAGGAATTGACATAGGGCGCCATCATCACCAGCGCCTTGGGAACATAGTGCTGCATGCCGCCGAGAAAGTTGAAAAACGCCTGGCTCGGACCGCCGTCGGCATTGGAGAAGATGTTCCTGCCGGTCTCCGCATCGACCACAGACTGGTGAATGTGCATTGCGGAGCCCGCATATTCCTGCATCGGCTTGGCCATGAAGGTGGCGAACACGCCGTGCTTGATCGCCGCCTCGCGGATGGTGCGCTTGAACATGAACACCTGATCGGCCAGTTCCACGGGGTCGCCGTGACGCAGGTTGATTTCCATCTGCGCGGGGCCTTCCTCGTGGATCAGCGTGTCGATCTCCAGCCCCTGCTTGTCGGAAAAATCGTAGATGTCGTCGACCAGCTCGTCGAATTCGTTGACGCCCGCGATCGAATAGGACTGCCCGCCGGTGATCGTCCGCCCGGACCGCCCCTTGGGCGGCCTGAGCGGATAGTCCGGGTCGTCATGCTGGGCTACGAGATAGAACTCGATTTCCGGCGCCACCACGGGCTTCCAGCCGCGCTTGGTGTAAAGGTCCACCACGCGCCTGAGCACGTTGCGCGGGGTATAGGCCACCGTCTCTCCATTGGTCTTGACCATGTCGCAGACCACCTGCGCGGTCGGGTCGCTCTCCCACGGCACCACCGACAGGGTCGAAAGGTCCGGCATCAGCTTCAGGTCGCCGTCCAGCGGATCGTAGCGGAAATCGCCGGTCTCCTCCGGATACTCGCCGGAGATCGTGTGCCGGAACACGGCAGACGGCAGCGACAGCGAGGTGTTGGAGGTGAATTTCGACGACGGCATCATCTTGCCGCGCGCCACTCCGGCGAAATCGGGCGTGATGCACTCGATGTCCTCGATGCCCCGGACCCGGAGCCATTCCGAGGCCTGGGACCAGCTGGAAACGCCGCGTTTGGCGTCAAGATAAGCGGATGCGCTCTTGCGCGACCCGGATTTCGATGCGGCCGGCTTGCCGGCCTTTCGCGATGTCATGAATCACCATGGGTATGGACACTGATGGCGCGATCATAGCCGTTTTTCGCCAACTGACCAGCGCCCGCAGCCCGTGCGCCCGGTGCACGCCATGGTGAGGCCTCACTGGTAGAAATTGGAGGGCCGCGTTCAGGGCCGGTTAACCCTGTGGTGCGAATTTTGCGGCGCAATGGACCGGTTGCGGACCACCCAGCCGCTTTCGCATGAGGTGGGCAGGGGGCTTGGCGGCCGCCCCGCATGTCGATTCATCAGTTTTCCAGGACCAGCTCATGAGCATTGACCGGTTGCTTGCCCGCTTCTCGATCCAGACCAAGGTGATCGTCTTCATCGTGCCGCTGATCGGCGGCATCATCGCCATGGCGGCAATCAACCTTTACACCGGATCGCTGCTCGGTGGTCGCCTTCTGGGCACCAGCGCCAGCATTGAATCGCTCTCGGGCTTCAAGCAGACCTACGCCGGCATGACCGGGTTCCTGCAGGACCAGAACGCCGAAAGGCGCGCCGCGGTCATGCAGAGCCTCGACGATCAGCTTGTGCGCATGGAAGACATTATTGCGCTCGCCGACACGGCCGAGCAGTCGCAGGCGATCACGCGGTCCCGTGCCACAGCGGAGGCGCTGCGCGGCGACGTCGACCGGCTCTGGCAGCTTCACGAGCAGGAAACGGCCGTGCGTGACCGCTTCGGCCTGACGCTCGCAGAGATCGCCGAGGTCCGCGCCCGGCTCGAGGAAACCATCGAAACCGTCGGCCGGTCGCTTGCCGACGCGGAAGCCGAAGCCAAGTCGATGCTGCGCTCGGCTGAAAAGCTCGGCAACGGCGCCCAGACCGTGGTCGCCATTTCCAGTTCGATCTCCGGCGCCCAGACGCCCGAGGCCGCTTTCGAGGCGGCGAACGGGCTCCGGCCGGACATCGAGACAATGCTTGAAACCCTGCCGCCGGCGGTGCCCTCGAACCAGCCGGCCGTCCGCAGCCTGATCGCCGACAACATGGCGGCGCTGCTTGCCACGATGGATGCCGGGGTCACCGGCCAGCCCGGCATGATCGAATTGCAGAAATACGCCAATGCGCTTCGTCCCACCGGCATCAAGCTGCAGGGGCTTGCGGCGCAGGTCGCCCGCCAGGCCACCGTCAAGTTCGGCGAACTCGACCAGCCGATCCTCGAGGGGCAGGAAATCATTGCCGCAGCGCGCGGCTTCCTCGCCCGTCTTGCAGATGTGGAGCTCTCCATCGTCCGCTTCCTGGGCGATCCCTCCGCCACAGCGGCAGACGAGCTTTCGGCCAGCGCCGCGGCCCTGTCGGAGACCGCGGGCAGCATCGCCGAAACCGGCGCCGCCGAAGTGATCGGTGCGGCCATCGGCCCGGACTGGGCCGGCCACGCCGACGCCATCCCCGCCCTTGCCGCGGAACTGAGCGGCCTCGAACAGGCCCACGCCGATGCCTTCGCCGATACCTCCGGCCGCATCGACGAGGCCTGGAACGGCATCGTCGCCTTTGCCGGCCACCAGCAGCAGGGCGCCGAGGCGGTTCGGGACCGCGCCAGCGGCATCACCCTTACCGCCGTTTCAGGCGGCATCGCCTTCGGCCTTGTTGCCGCCTTCCTGCTGATCAGCGCGCTCAAGGGCCCGATCGTCCGGCTGGTTCGCGCCATGCGGGAGGTCGCCTCCGGCGAACTCGATGTCGATGTCACCGACTCGGCCCGCGCCGACGAGATCGGCGAGATGGCCCGCGCGCTCGATATCTTCAAGCGCAACGCGCTCGACAAGATCCGCATCGAGACCGAAAGCCAGGACGAGCGCGCGCGCGCCGATGAACTCCGCCGTCTCACCGACACCGAGAAGGCCGAGGCCGACCGGCAGCTGAGCTTCGCCGTCCAGGCGCTCGGCGCCGGCCTGCGCAATCTCGCTCGCGGCAATCTTGTCACTGCCATCGACACGCCCTTCGGCGGCGATCTCGATGCGCTCCGGCTCGATTTCAACGAATCCGTCGAGCGCATGCGCGCTGCCCTTGTCGAGATCCGCACCAACGCCGTTTCCATCGAGGCCGACAGTGCACAGCTGCGCAGCGCCGCCGACGATCTCGCCCGCCGCACCGAGCAGCAGGCGGCCTCGCTCGAACAGACCGCCTCCGCGGTCGAAGAGATCTCCGCCACCGTCCGCACCGCGTCCGAGCGCGCCACCGACACCGACCGGCTGGCCCAGGAGACGAGCAGCGACGCCCGCGAGAGCGGCGCCATCGTCGGCCGCGCCGTCGATGCCATGGGCCGCATCGAGGAGGCGTCGGAAAAGATCGGCCGGATCATCGGCGTCATCGACGAGATCGCCTTCCAGACCAACCTTCTGGCTCTCAATGCCGGCGTCGAGGCTGCGCGCGCGGGCGAGGCCGGCAAGGGATTTGCGGTCGTCGCCCAGGAAGTGCGCGAACTCGCCCAGCGTTCGGCATCGGCGGCGAGGGACATCAAGGACCTGATCGGGCAGTCGGGCGAGGAAGTCCGCTCCGGCGTCTCGCTCGTCGGCGAGACCGGCGAGGCGATCACCCGCATCATCGCCCGCATCGAGGATATTTCCGGCCATGTCAGCGCCATGGCGATCGCAAGCCGCGAGCAGTCGACCGGGCTCGGCGAGGTCAACACCGCCGTCGGCCGCATGGACCAGATGACCCAGCAGAACGCCGCCATGGTCGAACAAACCAACGCCGCGAGCCATGCGCTGGCCACCGAGGCCGGGGCCTTGAACGAACTTGTCGCCCGCTTCACCCTCGATGCCGGTGCCACCCGCGCTGAGTCCACCCGCTCCGCTCCCGTCCGCGCGGCCTGAAACCATCCCGGCAAAAACCGAAACCGGGGTTGAGTCCGCAATCGCTTCTAAAAAGACAAGGAGCACGTTGACGGCGGAATCGTCCACTGTTGCTCTTGAGCCACGGCGGCCGCCGGCGTTCAGGCATCCCCATACGGAGCCCACCGGATTGCGCTTTGAAAACACAGGCGTTCTTGCTACGAACGGCTACGGAATCCATTTTTGATTGATTGGAAATAGAATGCGTTTTTCACCGCTTCTGGTGTCCGGATGCCTGCTTTTGGCCGGACCCGCCCTCGCTGCCGATGATTTCCCTGCCGGTGGTCCCGGGATCACTGCCGCTCACGACTGGTCCGGCTTCTATGTCGGCGCGCACGCTGGCGGATCGGTGGATTCCAGCCATTGGAACGGTGGTGGTGTCACGCCACCCTTCAACATTGATGGCAGTTCCTTCGTCATCGGCGGTCAGGCGGGGTATCTGCACCAGTTCCCCAACAACTGGGTGCTTGGTGTCGAGGTCGAACTCTCAGCCACGTTTCTCGAGGCGACAGGTCAGTGCAGCAATGTGGCCGCATCCGTGTGCCGCACCCGGCAGGACTGGGCCGGGTCTGTCCGCGGGCGTCTTGGCTATGCCTTCGACCGCCTGATGGTTTATGGTACCGTCGGCGTGGCTTTCACCGACTATGATTTCGACCAGACAGCCCCCGCAGTCCAGGCCTGGAACGACGGAGCCCGGACAGGCTGGACCGCCGGTCTGGGAGTCGAATACGCGGTGACCGAAAAATGGAGCGCCGGCCTCGAGTGGAAGCACTACGATTTTGGCAACCAAACCGGCACCGGCGGCATCGGCCCGGCCAATGTCAATTTCGACACAACTTCCGATCATTTCGCCGCCAGGATCAATTATCATTTCTAGGTCCGCTGAAGGGCGGTTGGGCCATGCCCGCGAATTTCGGTCCTGCGAGCCTTTGACGGCGATGGCGCCGGTTTTGCGAAACGGCAGGCCTTGAACACGGGTGTTGCCGCCGGGCTTTTCACCGGCATGCAGGTGGGTGCGGCCATTTTCATGAGCCAGCTCGTCGTCGCCGATGCCGGCGTCGGCCTGCTCGGCATGATGCGCTACGGCATCGCGCTCATCTTCCTGCTGCCGCTGGTTCTGGCGCGCAAGACCCCGCCCATTGCCGCGCGCGACTGGCCCTGGATCCTCATGCTCGGCACCGGCCAGGTCGGCGTCATGATCACGCTGTTGAACATCGCCGTGCTCTACACAAGTGCCGCCCGCGTGGCGCTGATCTTCGCCACGCTGCCCGCCGCCAGCCTCTGCATCGACATGCTGCGCGGTCAGGTCACCGGCGGCAGGCTCTCGCTCATCGGCATCGGCTTTTCCATATCCGGCATTGCCGTTCTCGTCGGCCACGATGCCTTCGCCGCCCGCCTGACGGCGGACGAGCTGATCGGCATGGGCGCCACCTTCGCCGCAACACTGATCGTCGCCTTCTGCTCCTCGCACTACCGGCCCTTCGTCGTCCGTTACGGCGGCCCGAAAATCGGCGTCATCGCGTTTGCCGCCTCCATGCTGCCCTTGAGCCTGCTGGTCTGGCTGATGCCGCCCGGCACCGCGCTCACCCAATGGCCGGCCACCACCTGGTGGCTTGTCCTCACCATCGGCCTGTCCTCGGGCGTCGGGTACCTGATGTGGTTCCACGCCATCGCCCGGCTGCCCGCCACCCGCGTCACCGGCTTCCTGGCGCTCAACCCGGTCACTGCGGCGCTGCTGACGCTCATCTTCATGGGCGGCGAGGTCACCGCCTCGCTGATCTTGGCCGTGGCCCTTGTCTGTGCGGGCATTGCCTGCTTCGCGCTGTCCCCGCCCGCCAAAGCCCCCGATCCGGAACCGACGCCCGCGGTGTAAGCGGACTGCCTGCCTCGCGTGACAACATCGCGCCGCAACAGCAGCAGTCTTTCACTGCAGGGCCCGATGGCTCAGATGAGCACCAATCTCCCCCCCCCCCCCCCCCCCCCTTTGCGGGGAGATGTCACGAAGTGACAGAGGGGGTATGCTTCCCCGACCTCAGGTCCATCGTCATCCTCGGTCCCTCCTTCTCCGTCATCCTCGGGCTTGACCCGAGGATCCACAGCCAAGCCCAGCGACGTCGTTGACCCGAGGACCCAACCCCCAACACAACCGCTCATTCGCCCTTTGCGATTCCAGCCAAGTTGCATAGTGTGCAACCGGCGGCAGCGCGTGCCGCGTCGGGGAGCGAAATTGGATATCGAGGCATTCATCACCCGCTGGACCGCCCGTGAAGGAGGTGCGGAGCGGGCAAACTACCAGATGTTCCTGTCCGAACTCTGCGACGTTCTGGGCGTCGAAAGACCCGAACCCGCAGGGGCCGAGCGTGCGCTCAATGATTATGTTTTCGAGCGCGCCGTCCGCACCCGCGCAAGCAACGACATCGCATCCTCCAAACGCATCGACCTCTATCGGAAGGGCTCCTTCATCCTTGAGGCCAAGCAATCGCGTCTGCCCGGCGCGAGGAACGAACTCCCCGGACAGACGTCGTTGTTTGGCGACGAGCCGGAAACGCTCGGCAAACGCTCGGTGGCGCGCGGCTGGGACGTTATGATGCAGAATGCCCGCCGTCAGGCCGAGCAATATGTCTTCCTGCTCGATGCCGACCATCCCGCGCCGCCCTTCATCATCACCTGCGATGTCGGCCACGCCTTCGAGATCTTCGCCGATTTCACCGGCACCGGCCGCGCCTACAGCCAGTTCCCCGACCGCAAGGGCTTCCGCATCTATCTCGAAGACCTGCGCAAACCTGAGATCCGCGACCGTCTTGCAACCATCTGGAACGATCCGCTCAGCCTCGATCCGGCACGTGAATCCGCCCGTGTCACCCGCGAGATAGCCCGTCGCCTCGCAGCCGTCTCCAAGGCGCTGGAAGCCAAGCATCCGGCTGAGGACGTCGCACATTTCCTCATGCGCTGCATCTTCACCATGTTTGCCGAGGATGTGAGGCTGCTCCCCGAAAACTCCTTCACCGAGCTCCTGTCCGACTGCCTTGAAAGCCCCGCCGCCTTCACCCCGCTGCTCGAAAGCCTGTGGTCGAAGATGGATGAACCCGTCTACGACAAGCGCTTCTTCTCCGCCTTCAAGCAGCACCTGAGACATTTCAACGGCAATCTGTTCAAGGATGCCCGCGCCTTCCCGCTTGGCCGCGAGGAAATCGGCGAACTTTATCAGGCGGCAAAAGCCAAATGGACCGAGGTCGATCCGGCCATCTTCGGAACGCTGCTCGAACAGGCGCTGGAACCCGGGGAACGGCGCAAGCTCGGCGCGCACTACACCCCGCGCTCCTATGTGCAGCGGCTGGTCGAGGTTACCGTGATGGAGCCCCTGCGGGCCGATTGGGACAAGGCGCTGACCAGGGCCGAGGATGCCAAGGACAGCGGCAACGAGGAACAGGCGATCAAGCTTGTCGCCGCCTTTCACCACCAGCTCTGCACCACCCGGGTGCTCGACCCCGCTTGCGGCACCGGCAATTTCCTCTATGTCAGCCTTGAGCTGATGAAGAAGCTTGAGGGCGAGGTGCTTGAAGTGCTGGCCCGCCTCGGGGCGACAGAGAGTCTCGGCCTTGAGCGCGAAACCGTCGATCCGCACCAGTTTCTGGGCCTCGAGCTCAATCCGCGTGCGGCGGCCATTGCCGAACTGGTGGTTTGGATCGGCTATCTGCAGCAATGGTACAAGGTCCGGGACGGCCACCCGGCCGAACCGATCCTCCGCGCTTTCAACAACATCAACTTCGGCCACCGCGAGGGCTACGACGCCGTGCTCACCTGGGACGGCTACCCGGTCCCCGCCGTGGTGGAACAGGACGGCAAGCGCGTCGAAACCTATCCCAATGCCCGCCGGCCCGACTGGCCGGAGGCCGAGTTCATTGTCGGCAACCCGCCGTTTCTCGGGAATAAGCGGATGCGGGAGCATCTAGGTCACGACTACGTTCAAGTTCTAAGAAGAACCTACAAATCAGTTCCTGATAGCGTAGATCTCGTAATGTATTGGTGGGACCGTGCCGCAAATTTGATTACCGAAGGTCAAATTCGTCGTTTCGGGTTAGTTACAACTAACTCCCTTACTCAAAACTATAACCGCAGGGTTATACAATCCCATTTTGACAGCCGTCCGCGGGTATCTCTGATTTTCGCGCTTGCTGATCATCCTTGGACGAAAATTGACCATTCCTCAGCCGCAGTGCGAATTGCAATGACCGTTGCCGAAAAGGGTGAAGCGAGGGGTGAGTTGCAAACAGTTGTGGGGGAAAGTGATCTTGATACTGATACGCCAGCTATCCTTTTGAAAAGCGAAACCGGCATGATTGCGAGCGATTTGTCGCTAGGCGCAGCGACCACAATGTCTAAACAGCTTTTGCAAAATGCAGACCTATCTCATCAAGGAGTTACTCCTCTTGGAGAGGGATTTAGGTTAAGTCCCTCTGCGTTAAAGATGTACGGATATAGCCCAAAGGAACTCCCTAGCGTGATAAAGAGATATCTGATTGGGCGGGATTTGGTCAGGTCGATAGAAGAGAAGTACATTATTGATTTCTATGGAATAAATGAAAAAGAGGCCAGAAATCTCTATCCGATTCTTTTTCAAATAATATTAGAAAAAGTCAAGCCAGAAAGGGATCTAAAAAACCGCGAATCGTATAGAGAAAAATATTGGATCTTCGCGGAGCCTCGTTCCAAAATGAGAGAGGCGCTTGAAGGGCAGCAGCGATATATAGTTACATGTAGAACTGCAAAGTTCAGATTGTTCAATTTTGTAGATAGTTCTTATCTGAGTGACGCCAAAATAGTGGCAATCGCATTGCCTTTTGCTGATGCACTTTCAGTTCTTAGTTCTCGTATCCATAATGTCTGGGCGATGCGTACAGGCGCATGGCTTGGTGTTGGTAACGATTCAAACTACAACCATTCTGAATGCTTCGCGAAATTCCCGTTCCCCGACCCCTCCGAAGACCTGCGCCAGAGGTTGCGCGAGGCCGGCGAGGAGCTGGACGCCACCCGCAAGCGGGTGCTGGCCGAGCATCCGGACCTGACGCTGACCGGGCTCTACAATGTGCTCGAAAAACTCAAATCCGGCGAAGCGCTCAGCGAAAAGGACGAGGACGTTAAGGATCGCGGGCTGGTGCTGATCCTGAAGGAACTGCACGAGACCATCGATCAACTGACGGCGGAAGCCTATGGCTGGCCCGCCGATCTCTCCAACGAGGAAATCCTCGAAAAGCTGGTGGCGCTCAACGCCGAGCGCGCGAAGGAGGAGGCGGCGGGCCATGTCCGCTGGCTCCGCCCCGAGTATCAGATTCCGCGCTTCGCCAAGGGAACGGCGGCGAAGTCCGGCGAACTCGATCTTGGGGAAACCGTGGTCGCCATCGATGCCGGCAAGCCGGTCTTCCCGAAGGACCGTTACGAACAGCCGCTGGCGGTCGAGGCGATACTGGCCGCAAGTCCGGAACCCCTCGATGCCGCCACGCTGTCCCGCGCCTTCAAGGGCGGCGGCAAACGCATCGAACCTCGTGTTACCCAGGTGCTCGTAACGCTGGCCCGCTACGGCCGCGCCACCGCGCTGCCCGGTGGCAAATACGCCGCCCGCCGCGCGGCCTGAGGGCTGAGGCAGGGGGAGGGCACGTGCCGCCCCCTCCGTCCTCCTCCGCCCCTCGTTTCGTAATCCTCGCCCCCTCCGTCGTCATCCTCGGGCTTGACCCGAGGATCCAAACCCAGACCCTCCCAAGCCCCTTCACCACAACTCGTAATACAGATCCCGCCAATCCGGGTTGAAGCTCTCGATCAGACCGATTTTCCATCTGCGATACCAGCGCTTGAGCGATTTCTCCCGCTGGATCGCTTCGGCGATGTCGAAATGTTCCTCGTACCAGACCAGTTGGCGGCACCCGTATTTCGACGCGAAGCCCAATGTATGGGCTTCCCGGTGCTCGTGGATGCGGCGCTCCAGATCGGAGGTCACACCAATGTAGAGCGTGCCATGCTTGTGGTTGGTGACGATGTAGACATATCCCGTCATGCGCGAAATTTGCTGGGCGTTGGATCCTCGGGTCAACGACGTCGCTGCGCTCGTCTTGGTCAAGCCCGAGGATGACGACGGCGGGAGCCTAAGATGACGACAGAGTGAGCGAGAATGACGAAAGAGAAGCCCGGGGATGGAGCCTGAGGAGACTGTCTACCCCCGATCTCCCCCCTTGCGGGGGAGATGTCACGAAGTGACAGAGGGGGGTATCGATCCAGGTCCGGTGCCTGCGGCTTCACCCCCCTCTGTCGGTTTCACCGACATCTCCCCCGCAAGGGGGGAGATCAGGCACCGCATGCACTGCGCCATCACATAATTCCCCCCCCATTTCACCCACACCCTCCACCCCCGTGCCATACTTGCCGCACTTCCGCTGCCGGATGGACCGGAAACGTGCCGGTCCGGGTGGGAGGAAGGCCCCTTTGGCCGTGCCGGAACGTGCGGCAGGGCGAAAGGGGAGGCGATTGCCAGCGCGGCTCCGTCGGCGGGCCGGCTCACCTTCGCAGGGCGAGCGGGTTCAGCCGGCCACCGGGACGACCTCGGGTCGTTCGTCCGCATCTTGCGGGCGGCGGCCGGACAGCGGACCGGGCCTGTGGCGGAGCCTGCCCCGTCCCGCACGGTGCGTGAACTGCCTCATCCGAGGCACCGCGCCCGCGCATCATAGGGGAGGGGGCAGGGCTTCGTGCCGGAAACCGCGCCAAAACCTTCCGCCGCCGCCCCCTGTCCGGGGCGGACGGTCCGGGATCTCCCCGGATGACCCCCGCGTCGGGCGCAGGCCGTCTGGCCAAGCGCCTTCAAGCGGGGAAAGCGAAGCGGTGATTGCCTGTCGGATGCGGACATCATCCGGCGAGTTTCGGGCCGCGCACCGGTTGCGCCACCCCGTGCATGTCTCTGTTCACAGCGGAGGCATGCACACCCAACCCAATTCCGAACGGCACAGCTAGCGCGCGGCCCTCCGGAACTGAACGGCAAAGCCCCGGCGGCCCTCCGCGCGGGATCGCATCCCCATGCCCGCCGGGACATGACAGGGGCACGGCGCCGCGATAGGCTTCGTGCCAGAACTCGCAACATGGAAACACCGGCATGAAAAAGACCTCCGGCGGCTGCCTGTGCGGCAAGGTGCGGATCGAGGCGCTCGGCGAACCGCTGCGGGTCGGGCTCTGCCACTGCCTCGATTGCCGCAAGCATCACGGCGCCCTGTTCCACGCCTCGGCTATCTTCCGGGCCGAACGCGTGCAGGTGACCGGCGAAACCGCCGAGTATCGCGGCCGGCATTTCTGTCCCGCCTGCGGCTCCTCGGTTTACAGCCGCAGCGGCGACGAGATCGAGGTTCATCTCGGCACGCTGGATGACCCCGATATGTTTGTCCCGACTTACGAACTATGGACCATTCGCCGCGAATCCTGGCTTCCGGAGTTTCCGCTTTCCCAGCGCTACGAACGTGACCGGCCCGGCGATTCCGACGATCAGGCAGCGCTCGTGCAGCCACGCGCCGGCCCGCCTGGTCGCTGACGTTGGCGTTGACGCCGGCGCGAGCAATAGAGGCGTTCGGGCAACACAGGCCGCATGAAATGCCCGCTCCGAACCGGCGCAGGTCTTTTCCATGCGAAGCGTTGGCGGTAAAAGGTCCCCGCGCGTTATCTCACGCGCCGCCCATTTCGGGAGTGCGTATCATGAACAATTTTCACCTGATCTGGTAGCCACGGCGGAGTTCGTCCGGCGCGCGCGGGCATGGCGTTTCCCGCGGTCCCGGCATACCCCGAATTCCGCCTGCGCCCCGCGTGGTCTGTCCGCGAGCCAGGTCTTGTCCCGGCGCCGTCGCCTTCGCATCCTGTCCGGCTGCCCGTTGTGGAGCGGCGCGGCGGGTGGCGTGGCACCGGCCCGGCCGGGCGTGGGCGATCACAGTTCTTCCGGAAGGCGACCGCCATTGTCCCTGGTTCGGCCGCCTCGTCCTTCATTCCCTTGAGGTCTTCAAATGTCTCCGTTTATCCGCGCCGCGCTTGTGCTCGGTCTCATGTGTGCCGTCGGTCCGCTGGCAATCGACATGTTCCTTCCCGCCTTGCCCACCGTCACAGGCGATCTCGGCGGCACGGCATCGGCTGCGCAACTGACGATCACCGCCTATTTCATTGCCTATGGTCTTGCCCAGATGGTCTACGGTCCGGTGGCCGACATGGCCGGCCGCAAGCCGCCCGTCATTGCCGGTCTTGCGCTGTTTGCAGCAGGCTCGCTCGTCTGCGCTTTTGCGCCCGACATGAACTGGCTGATTGCCGGACGGGTGGTGCAGGCGCTCGGTGGCGCGGCCGTGATGGTGATCCCGCGCGCCATCATCCGCGACATGCACACCGGCCGCGAGGCGACAAGGCTGATGGCGCTCGTCATGCTCATCATTTCGGTTTCGCCGATGCTGGCCCCGCTTCTGGGGTCGGGCGTCATCGCGGTTTCCGGATGGCGGTCGATCTTCGGCGTGCTTGCCGCAGCGGCGGGCCTGAGCATCCTGATGACCATCCTGCTGCAGCCCGAAACCCTTGCACCCGAACGGCGGACCCCGGTGCGCGTCAGGGCGATCCTTAGCGGCTCGGCGAGGCTCTTGCGCGATCCGCTGTTCATGGGGCTCACCTTCGTCGGCGGCTTCGGCATGGCAAGTTTCTTTGTCTTCCTCGCCTCGGCCTCGTTCGTTTACACCGGGCATTACGGGCTCACGCCGACCGGCTTCAGCCTGGCCTTTGCCGCCAATGCGGCGGGCTTCTTCTCGGCATCGCAGATGGCCGCGTCGCTGGGTGACCGCTTCGGTCCGGGACGGGTGGTCTCGCGCGCGGTGACAGGGTTCGTGCTGTTTGCGCTTCTGCTCCTGGCGCTGGTGGCGTCGGGGATCGATCATTTCGCGCTGCTGGTCGGGCTTCTGATCTGCGCCAATGCATGCCTCGGCCTCGTCGTCCCCACCACCATGGTGATGGCGCTCGACGATCACGGCGATGCGGCCGGCCTCGCCTCCTCGCTCGGCGGCATGCTGCAGATGTTGGCCGGTGGCGTGCTGACCATGCTCGCTGGTCCGTTTTTCACCGACCATCCCTTGCCGATGGTGGCCGCAATCGCTGTTTCGGCACTGTTGTCGCTGGGCGCAATGCTGTTCACCCAGGCCGCCCGCTCGCGTCGGCCCATCGCACCGGTATGGCCGCCGGATGCGCCGGTGTGAGCGCCAAGAGTACCACCGGACAGGTAGGGGCCCTGAAACGAAAACCCCCGCCGCGTGTGTTCGCGGCAGGGGTTATGCCTGGAGGCTGAAGTTTCGCCGTCGCGGCTCGCGGCCGTTCGGGCGGGGCATGTGGATCGGCGGGCCTTACTGGCCCTGGGTCACGATCACCGGGATCAGCAGGTCGCCCCAGTTGCCGTCGCCGCCATGGTGGCGCGCGGAACGTACCAGTTCCACGGAGACGCCCGCATCCACGGCTTTCATAACCGAGTGGTTGAGCCTGTGCAGATCGTTGGCAAGCATGCGGATGGCCGCCTGCTGGTCGTTCGACATGGCCGATGACTGTTCTTCTGCTCTTTCCTTGACGCGGGTCTGGGGTGACATTGGCATTTCTCCTCTGACGGGGTTTGTGATCGTTGGTCCGGTTGGCCCTCCGCCCGCCTCGGGCAGGCGGAGGGGTGTGCGTTATTCGGCTGCCGGCTTGAACTGGGCCGACTCGGTGGATTCGCCCATGGCGGTGGTCGAAGACTTGCCGCCGGTGATCGCCATCGACACGGCGTCGAAGTAGCCGGTGCCGACTTCGCGCTGGTGCTTGGTCGCGGTGTAGCCGTTGACCTCGGAAGCGAATTCGGCTTCCTGCAGCTCGGAATAGGCCGCCATCTGGCGGTCCTTGTAGCCGCGGGCCAGTTCGAACATGCCGTAGTTGAGCTGGTGGAAACCGGCCAGCGTGATGAACTGGAACTTGTAGCCCATGGCGCCGAGTTCGCGCTGGAACTTGGCGATCGTCGCGTCGTCGAGGTTCTTTTTCCAGTTGAACGACGGCGAGCAGTTGTAGGCGAGCAGCTTGCCCGGGTGCTCCTTGTGCACGGCCTCGGCGAACTTCCGCGCCTGTTCAAGGTCCGGCTTCGAGGTCTCGCACCAGATCAGGTCGCAATGCGGCGCATAGGCATTGGCGCGGGCGATGCAGGAGTCGAGGCCGTTCTTGATGTTGTAGAAGCCTTCGACGGTGCGCCCGGCGTCGTAATCGACAAATTCGCGGTCCCGCTCGTCAATGTCCGAGGTCAGGAGCTTCGCGGCTTCCGCGTCGGTGCGGGCGATCACCAGCGTCGGCGTGCCCATCACGTCGGCCGCGAGGCGCGCTGCGTTCAGGTTGCGGATGTGCGCTGCAGTCGGGATCAGGACCTTGCCGCCCAGGTGGCCGCACTTCTTCTCCGAGGCCAGCTGGTCCTCGTAGTGGACGCCGGCGACGCCTGCCTCGATGAAGGCCTTCATGATCTCGAACGCGTTGAGCGGGCCGCCGAAGCCGGCTTCCGCATCTGCAACGATCGGGGCGAACCAGGTGTCGACCGAAAGGCCGTTGCCTTCCGCAGTCTCGATCTGGTCGGCGCGCTGCAGCGTGCGGTTGATGCGCTTGGCAAGTTCCGGAGCGGCGTTGGCGGGATAAAGCGACTGGTCGGGATACATCGACGAAGCGGTGTTGGAATCAGCTGCGACCTGCCAGCCCGAAAGGTAGATCGCCTTCAGGCCCGCGCGCACCTGCTGCATGGCCTGGTTGCCGGTCATGGCGCCCAGCGAGTTGACGAAATCCTCCTCGTGGATCAGCTTCCACAACCGGTTTGCGCCCATTTCGGCGAGGCTGTACTTGATGTTGACCGAGCCGCGCAGCTTCTGGACGTCCTCTGGGGTGTAGGGACGCTCGATACCGTCATAGCGGCCTTCCGGAGCGGTGGGGACAAGGTTGTAAAAATCAGTCATGATATGTCTCCGATCTGCGATCTGCTTGGTTTGGCGGGCAGGCTTGTGAGCCGTTTTGCCGCCTTTGATGTGACGAGATTTACATTGCGCTGCACAGGAAGCCGAGAAAATTCCGTATTTTCAGGGAAAAATTGAAGTCACGCTGTCTTGCCTTTGACAGAAAGCGCTTGTAAATCTGTCAAAATTGTAAATTCCAAGCCAGGGTCAAATATCCGGTCGGGATGTAAATATCTGTAAAGACGATGCTGTATCAGCAGGTGACCGCTTAAACCGGCTCCCCTGCGCAATCGGGAACAGGACAGGCGTCTATGGCTGACCAGAAAATCTTCGCGGGTCCCCGGATCCGCCGTATCCGCAACGCCAAGGGGCTGACCCAGACAGCCATGGCCGAGGCGCTCGGCATCTCGCCGTCCTACCTCAACCTGATCGAGCGAAACCAGCGTCCGCTTACGGTGCAGCTGATCCTGAAGTTGTCCTCGGTTTACAAGCTCGACGTGGAGGAGCTGCAGGGCGAGGCTGCGGGCGGGGCGCTGTCGAGCCTCAAGGAGGTCTTTGCCGATCCGCTGATTGCCGGTGAACTTCCGGGAGACCAGGAGGTGGTGGAGATCGCCGAAGCAGCGCCCAATGCCAGCGCCGCCATCGTCAAGCTTCACCGCGCTTACCGGGAACAGGCCGAACGGCTGTCGGACCTTTCGTCCATGCTGGCCCGGGAGGGCCATGCCCCCTCATTGTCGGGCGCCCGGCTGCCGATGGACGAAGTTCGCGAGATTCTGGAGGCCCGGCCCAATCATCATCCGGCACTGGAGGAGGAAGCCGAAGCCTTCCATGCGCTGCTCAAGCCGGGCGATGACCTGATGGGTGCGCTCAAGGCCTGGCTGAAGACCGAGCATGGTGTCGTTGTACGGTCACTGCCGGTCGCCACCATGCCCAACTGGCGCCGTCGATACGACCGGCATTCGCAGCGGCTGTTCCTCTCCGAGCGGCTGTCGCCCTTCGATCAGCTGCGCGAGGTTGCCATGGAGGCGGCACTCATTCGCATGAATGTGGCCATCGCCGCAGGGGTGGCGGACCTCAAGCTGTCGAGCGACGAGGCCCGGCGCATTGCCCGTTTCGAGCTTGCCCGCTACGCCGCGCATGCGCTGATGATGCCCTATCAGGCATTCCATGCCGCAGCCCAGCGCGCCCGTTACGACATCGACGTCCTGAAGTCGCGTTTCGGCGTCTCGTTCGAACATGCCGCCAACCGCCTGACGACGCTTTGCCGAAGCAATCTGCAGGGCGTGCCCTTCTTCATGCTTGAGGTCGATGTCGCGGGGCACCGGTTCCGCCGCGCCGGCGCGCAAGGCTTTCCGCAGCAACGGTTTGGCGGAAACTGTCCGAAACTGTCGGTGCACGCCGCCTTCTCCCAGCCTGCCCAGGTCCTTGTCGAAGCCGTCGAGATGCCCGGCGGAGCGGAATTCATCACAATCTCGCGGACGCTGGAAGGTCCGCAGGGTTCGTTTTCCGAGCGGCCGCGCCGCACCGCCATCCTTCTCGGCTGCGACATCGGCTTCCGCGACGAAATCGTTTACGGCGAGGCCTTGCCACTCAGCGCCGGCAAGAGCCCAAGTCCCGTTTCCATACCCGTCGGCCCCTCCTGCCGCCTGTGCGAGCGCGCCGGTTGCCTCGCACGCGCCGAGCCGCCGATCACGCGCCCGCTTGGCCTCGATGAAATGGTCACCGGACTTTCGGCCTTCGATTTTCAGTAGATTCCAGAGGGGTGTGACCGGGCAATCATTGCGCTGCAGCAATTCCCGGAATGATCGTGCATTCCCCTCTTGTTAGTCCGGCAATTCCTTTCTAGGGTTGAGGCTCCGCAGGCTGTTTCCATCGGTGCGGACCGGTGCCGGATGCTGACCGGTGGACATGGCCGCCTCGCTGGATAGCTATCGCGCTGCACCCAGCCTGGTTGGGAAATAATGATAAAGAGAGGAACAGGAATGACCCTGAAAACCCGCCTATTCTCGGCAGCCGTAATGCTTGCCGCATCGACTGCGCTCGCATCGGCCCAGGACCGCGTTGTCAATATCTACAACTGGTCCGATTACATCGACGAATCCATTCTCAGCGACTTCACCGAGGAAACCGGCATCGAAGTCGTCTACGACGTCTTTGATTCCAACGAAGTCCTGGAAACCAAGCTTCTCGCCGGCTCGACCGGCTACGACATCGTGGTGCCGACCGGAACCTTCCTTGCCAACCAGATCAAGGCAGGCGTGTTCCAGAAACTCGACAAGTCGAAGCTGACCAACATCGAAAACATGGACCCGGCCATCTCGGCACGCCTCGAGAAGTATGACCCGGGCAATGAGTACGCCATCAACTACATGTGGGGCACCACCGGCCTCGGCTACAATGTCGACATGGTCAAGGAGCGTCTCGGCGAGGATGCTGAGCTCAACACCTGGGGTCTCCTTTTCGACACCGAAACCGTCGCCAAGCTCGCCGATTGCGGCATCTTCATGCTTGATGCGCCGACCGAAACCGTGCCGGCCGCACTCAACTACCTCGGCATGGACCCGGATCTGAAGACAAGTGAAGCCTATGATGCGGCCAAGGCCAAGCTGCTTGAGGTCCGGCCCAACATCCGCAAGTTCCACTCGTCGGAATACATCAATGCGCTGGCCAACGGTGACATCTGCCTGGCCATGGGCTGGTCCGGCGACATCCTTCAGGCGCGTGACCGTGCCGCCGAAGCCGATGCCGGCGTGACCGTCGAATACACCATCCCCAAGGAAGGGGCACTGATGTGGTTCGACAACATGGCCATCCCCTCCGATGCGCCGAATGTCGAGGAAGCACACGAGTTCCTCAATTACATCATGCGGCCGGAAGTCATGGCCAAGGCGTCGAACTACGTCTACTACGCCAACGGTAACGCGGCCTCCAAGGAGTTCCTCAACGAGGACGTGATCGGCGACACGGCGATCTACCCGAGCGAGGAGACCGTGGAACGTCTCTACACCGTCTCCCCGGAGAACGCCCGCGAGAAGCGGATGCTCAACCGGGCCTGGACCGAGGTCAAGTCGGGCCAGTGACACATCGAACCCCGGCACCCAGGTGCCGGGGTTTCTTCTTTGGACCGGGTGGGGACTCCAATGCCATCTCTGGGTAGTATCCGTCGTTCGTTCGCGCCGTGGGAAGACCCCGCTGCCAAACCCTATATTTCCTTTCAGAACGTGACCAAGCGCTTCGGCACATTCACTGCGGTCGAAGATCTCTCGCTCGATGTTTATGAGCGCGAGTTCTTTTCGCTGCTGGGGCCGTCGGGTTGCGGCAAGACAACGCTGCTGCGGATGCTTGCGGGTTTCGAAGAGCCCACCGAGGGCGAGCTTTACCTTGACGGGCAGCCGCTCAAGGGCGTGCCGCCGCACAAGCGTCCCGTCAACATGATGTTCCAGTCCTACGCGCTGTTCCCGCACATGAGCGTCGCCGACAACATTGCCTTCGGCCTCAAGCAGGACGGCATGGAGAAGGCCCAGCGTGACGAGCGCGTCGAGCAGATGCTCAAGCTGGTCAAACTCCAGGAATTCGCCCGCCGCAAGCCGCATCAGCTTTCGGGCGGCCAGCGCCAGCGCGTGGCTCTGGCCCGCGCCGTCGCCAAGCGTCCGAAGCTTCTCATTCTCGATGAACCGCTCGGCGCGCTCGACAAGAAGCTGCGCGAGGAGACCCAGTTCGAACTGATGGACCTGCAACAGGAACTCGGGCTGACCTTCATGATCGTCACCCACGATCAGGAGGAGGCGATGACGATGTCCGACCGCATCGCGGTGATGGACAAGGGCGTGATCGTGCAGACCGGAACGCCGGCGGAAATCTACGAGGCGCCGAACTCCCGTTACGTCGCCGACTTTATCGGCTCGGTGAACACCCTCGAGGGCAAGGTAAGTTCTTCCGGTGACGGCCATGTGGTGCTTGACGGGCCGGACGGCCGGATTACCGGAGCGACCCGCGAAACCGCTCCGGCCGAAGGCGCCACCGCCTGGTTCGCGATCCGGCCGGAAAAGATCGCGGTCAGCCGGACGCGGCCAGAGGCTGCGGTCAACGCTCTGGAAGGCGAGGTCTGGGACATCGCCTATCTCGGGGACATGACGGTGATCAATGTCAGACTCGATTCCGGGACGGTGATGCAGGCCGCCATTCTCAACAAGGAGCGCCTGGTCGAGGATCCCATCGGCTACGACGAACGGATCTGGCTGTCGTTCGGCGCGGATTCCGGCATCGTTCTGGACAGGTGATCACCGATGGCTACAGACGAAACTGAGATGGTCGCCACGGGCACGGCGGAAGGGGCGATGGACAAGGCACTCCGGTTCAACAGGTTGTCGGCCGGTCTCATGGTGTTCGGCGTTACCGCCGCTCTGTTTCTCCTGCGCCCCGAACTCGGATTGATCTTTCTCGCCTATGTCGGCGTGTCCGTCTGGAGCATGTGCGTTGTGCGAAGCCAGGGTATCCTTGTCAGGCCCTTGCCGCTGAAGCACCAGAACATGGCTGCCTATGTCGCGATTTCCAGCGTGACTTTTTTCGTCGCGCTTTTCGCGGTGCCAGAGGTCATCGAACTGTTCGGAACCGTGGTCTTTATCCTGATCGCCGTGATATTTGCAGTTCATGTCCTGTACGACGGACTGTTTCTCGGCGGACGAAGAATTTCCCTGTTCAGGAGGCCGGGCCAGTGAACATCCTCTCCGCCATCAAGAGCCGGCTCGTCATTCTTGTTCCGTACATTTGGCTGCTGTTTTTCTTCCTGCTGCCCTTCATCCTGGTTCTCAAGATTGCCCTGTCGGACCTCGAATACGGTCAGCCGCCCTATACCCCGCAATTCAGCCTGACCGATGGCTGGTCCGCGTTCTGGGACAGGATCTCGCAGCTCGACCTCGAGAATTTCGCCTTCCTGATCAGCGACTCGCTTTACATCAAGTCCTACCTCTCGAGCCTGCAGATTGCTTTCATCTCGACCCTCTTCACCCTGATGATCGGCTTTCCGCTGGCCTACGGGATGGCGCGTGCGCCGGACCGGCTGCGCCCGACGCTGCTGATGATGGTGATCCTTCCGTTCTGGACCAGCTTCCTCATCCGGGTCTACGCCTGGATCGGCATTCTCAAGCAGGAGGGGCTGCTCAACCAGTTGCTGCTTTGGCTCGGCATTATCGACACGCCGCTCGAAATCCTGTCGACCAACACCGCTGTCTATATCGGGATCGTCTATTCCTACCTGCCCTTCATGGTGCTGCCGATCTATTCGGCGCTCGAGAAGATGGATGAATCGCTGGTCGAGGCCGCGCGCGATCTGGGCTGCACCCGCATCGGCGCCTTCTGGAAGGTGACCGCGCGGTTGGCTGTGCCGGGCGTGCTGGCCGGCTGCCTGCTGGTCTTCATCCCCGCAGTTGGCGAATTCGTCATCCCCGACCTCCTGGGCGGATCGGGCACATTGATGATCGGCAAGACGCTCTGGATCGAGTTCTTCAACAACAGCGACTGGACCGTGGCGGCGGCGATCGCCATCATCCTGCTGATTGTGCTGGTGGTGCCGATCGTCTGGTTCCAGAACGCCCAGGCCAAGGCTGCGGAGGCAGGCAAATGAACGCGCGCTGGTCCTGGTTCAACATCTCATCGGTCGTCGTCGGCTTTGCTTTCCTCTACCTGCCGATCGTGCTGCTGGTGATCTATTCCTTCAACGAGTCGCGGCTGGTCACGGTCTGGGCCGGCTTTTCGACGAAGTGGTATGGCGAGCTGTTCCAGAACCAGGGCCTGCTCGATGCCGCCTGGGTGACTGTCCGCGTGGCGTTCCTCTCGGCGACGATTGCCACGGTGCTCGGAACCCTTGCCGCGGTCTCGCTGGTCCGCTTCAGCCGGTTCAACGGGCGCACGCTTTTTACCGGCATGGTCTATGCGCCGCTGGTGATGCCGGAAGTCATCACCGGGCTGTCGCTGCTGCTTCTGTTTGTCTCGATCGACTTCGGCCGCGGCTTCTGGACGGTGACGCTTGCTCACATCACCTTCTCGCTTTGCTTCGTCGCCGTGGTCGTGCAGTCTCGCCTGATCACCTTCGACCGGTCGCTCGAGGAGGCGGCCCAGGATCTCGGCTGTCCGCCGTTCCAGGCCTTCATCAAGGTCACGCTTCCGGTGATTCTCCCTGCGGTGATCTCCGGCTGGATGCTGGCCTTCACGCTGTCGCTCGACGACCTGGTGATCGCAAGCTTCACCTCCGGCCCGGGCGCCACCACGTTGCCGATGAAGATCTATTCCCAGGTCCGGCTCGGAGTCACACCCGAAATCAACGCCGTCTGCACGATCCTGATCGCGATCGTTACGTCCGGGGTGATCGTTGCCTCGCTGCTCAACAAGCGCCGCGAGATGAGCCGCGAAAGGGAAGAACGGGCGGCACACTGATCCCGGCCGTTTTTTGCTTGTTTCAGGGCCGGACCGGAGAAATGACCGGTTGCGGCCAGGAGCCTCCGATGAAGAAGCGCACGGGCTCTTCCGGAGCTCCCGCCACGGGGTCGCCCTGCTGGTCGCGTGTCGGCCCGAGCACGCCCGCGATCGCAAGGCTCGAACGCGTGTAGGGAATGACTCCGGACAGCGAAAGCGTCTGCAGCGGCCCGATCAGCTCGGCAGTCTTTAAATCCGCTTCGCCGGCCGCAATCGCGGCCTCGAAGCGCGCGCTGTTGAACGCGAAGCTTCCGCTCTGACCCAACTGTTCAAGGTCGAAGAACCGCTCGGATGCGGAGAGTTCCCGGAACCTCGCAACATCGATGCCGGGAAGCACGCCTGATGAAAGATTGAGGGAAAGTTGCCCGGTCAGGTCGGTGAGCGCCGTCGCCCAGGTCGGGTAGGGCGAGGTGACCTTTATGTCCAGCGATCCCGAACCCCGCGGCAAGGGGCCGGTGAGGCCGACGGCGTCGAACAGTGAACCGAGATTGGTGTCGCGGGTTGAGAGCTGGACGTCCAGCCCCCCGTCGACGCCCTGTTCCGACAACACGATGCGTCCGATCAGGTTGCCGCCATAGGCGGTCGCGTCACCCACATCGAAATTTGCACGGCCCTGGTCGACCCGTGCCGCAGCGGCCAGGTTGGACATGATCACAGGCCCGAAACTTGCCGATTGCGCCGACAGCCTGAGATCGAGGCCGAGTTCGCGCAGGAAGCGCGTATCGATTGTCGAGGCGATGTCGTCGCCGCCCTGTGGCAATGGCGTGAACGCCTGCAGGAAGGAGGCGATGTCGAGACGGCTGAAGGCGAGCGTGCCGGAGACCAGCGGCGGCTCGTCCTCACGCAGGCTCAGATCGAGCACGCCGATGCCGCGGTTGGCGTCGATGAGGACGATCAGGTCGTCGAGCCGGGCCCTTGTCGGTTCCACCGAAAGCTCCGCCGTCAGTTCCAGCGCGCCCAGCGCCTCGCCGGGCTTGATCTCGGCTCCCGACCACTCCAGCGCCCGTCGCACCGAGGCGCTGGCAAGACGAAGAGAGCCCGAGGCGAACAGATCCGTACCCAGGCTGGCGGAACCGCTGAAATCCATCGACAACGGCGACGAGGAAAGCCTGATGTCCAAAGGTGACATCTGCTTGCCTAGCAGCAGCAGCGGCGCCGAGGTCGTGCCTTCGACGGTGAACTGCTCGCCGCGGAAGATCGCGGTGATATTGGCGCGTGCCGGTGCGGTCGGGACGGTCCAGGCCAGTGTCCCGTTGATTGCCGTCAGCCGTTCTGCGGCAGCGCCCGGATCGCGGATCCAGCGCAGCGCGCCGTCGGTGATCGTGACCGTGCCCAATGCGGCCGAATCGGGAATGACGGCGTCGGCCGGCACGGGCTCGCCGGCCTGCCGGGCGTTGTGGCGCGCCAGCGCTGCAGCGATGCCCTGGGACAATTGCCCGTTGGCCGAAGACCAGTTCGACGTTCCGTCCGGATAGAGTTCGACATTGAAGGTGGGCCGGATCAGCTGGAAATCGGTGAAGCTCGGCGCACCCGCAATCGCCGAGAACAGGTTGAAATTGGCCACGATGCTGTCCGCCCGAAGGATCGGATCGCCACCCGAGAACGTCGCCGGATTGATCACGACATTGTCGAGCTGGATGGTCGGCGTGGGCCAGAAGTCGAGCGACGGTGCGTCGCCTAGGGACACCGAGTGCCCCGCCCAGGCGCCGATATCGCGCTCCAGCCGGTCCCGGACCACGCCGCTCGAGACGGCCAGAGGCACGGTCACGACCACCGCCAGCACCAGAACGAGCGACAGCGCGACAGCCCCGATCACGAGCCGTTTCGCCGGCCAATGCCTCACATTCAGTTTCAAAGTCCGCGACTCCTCACCCTGCCTTGAAGTTCTGGTTAAAGCTTGGTGAAGGGGAATGCAATTGTTGCAGGATAGGCTCCTCGCGAGCGCCCGGCCGGCCGGGCGCTTTGCCTTCGGACTCTGGGCAAAACCCGAAGTTCGAACACGTTGCCAAGCACGCTGTTTGCATCGCTGCGCCGCGATGCTACTAACCAGCCGGTGCAATTCGCAGGAGCGCTCGAGATGACAGACACCCCCTTGTGGAGCCCGAAACCGGAAGCCCTGGCGCGCAGCCCCTGGATGGCCTTTGCCGCGCTTGCGGGCAGCCGCGCCGGAAAGCCGCTTGAGGATCCGCATGCGCTGCACCAGTGGTCTGTCGAGGACCGCGAGGGGTTCTGGTCGACGCTTTGGGATTTCTGCAAGGTTCGTGGCGAGAAGGGAGACTCGATCCTCGAAAACGGCGACGCCATGCCCGGCGCGCGCTTCTTTCCGGAGGCGCGGCTCAACTTCGCCGAAAACCTCCTGAGCCAAACCGGACCCGAGCCCGCCATCCTGTTTCGCGCCGAGGACAGGATCGGTCGCCAGATGAGCTGGGATCAGCTCAACGCGCTGGTCTCCCGGCTGCAGAAGGCCTTCCGCGCCCATGGCGTGGGCGAGGGAGATCGCGTGGCGGCCATGATGCCGAACATGCCCGAGACCGTGGCCTGCATGCTGGCCGCTGCCTCCATCGGCGCGATCTGGTCATCCTGCTCGCCGGATTTCGGGGTTCGGGGCGTTCTGGACCGCTTCGGCCAGATCGGCCCGAAACTGTTCATCTCCTGCGACGGCTACTGGTACAATTCCAAACGCCAGGCCGTGGCGGACAAGCTCGCCGAGATCGCAGCCGAGCTGAAACCCGAAGCGACCGTCATCATTCCCCTGATGGGGGAGGCGGAAGAGGTGGCTTCCCGGATCGAAGGTGCGCTCACGCTCGAAGCTTTTCTCGCGGGGCACCCGGCAGGTAAAATCGAGTTTGCGCCGCTGCCATTCTCGCATCCGCTTTATATCCTGTTTTCCTCCGGCACCACCGGCGTGCCCAAATGCATCGTCCATTCCGCCGGCGGCACCCTGCTTCAACACCTCAAAGAGCACCGGCTGCATTGCGGCGTCACGCCGGGCGACCGGGTGTTATACTTCACCACCTGCGGCTGGATGATGTGGAACTGGCTGGTGTCCGGTCTCGCTGCCGGGGCCACCCTGTGCCTGTTCGACGGCTCGCCCTTTGCACCCGATGGCAATGTGCTTTTCGATTACGCCGCGCAGGAACGGTTCTCCGTCTTCGGCACCTCCGCGAAGTTCATCGACGCGGTGCGCAAGGCGGGGCTGGAGCCCGCGAAAACCCATGATCTTTCGGCGCTCAAGCTCCTGACCTCGACCGGCTCGCCGCTCTCGCCCGAGGGCTTTTCCTTTGTCTACGATGGGATCAAGCCCGACGTGCACCTGGCCTCCATTTCCGGAGGCACCGACATCGTCTCCTGCTTCGTGCTTGGCAATCCGGCCTTGCCGGTCTGGCGCGGCGAGATCCAGGGTCCCGGCCTTGGAATGGCCGTCGACGTTTGGGACGAGGCGGGCAACTCCGTGACCGGGGAGAAGGGCGAACTCGTCTGCACGAAGCCGTTCCCCGCCATGCCCATCGGCTTCTGGAACGATCCCGAAGGCGAAAAGTACCACGGCGCCTATTTCGCCCGCTTCGACAATGTCTGGACCCACGGCGATTTCGCCGAATGGACGCCGCATCGCGGCATCATCATTCATGGCCGCTCGGATGCGACGCTCAACCCGGGCGGTGTGCGCATCGGCACCGCGGAAATTTACAATCAGGTCGAACAGCTCGATGAAATTGTCGAGTCGATCTGCATCGGTCAGGACTGGGAAGACGATGTCCGCGTGGTCCTGTTTGTCCGGCTTGCCGATGGCGTCGTTCTCGACGATGCGCTCAAGCAGAACATCCGGACCAGGATCCGCACCGGCGCCTCGCCGCGGCACGTCCCTGCCGTGATCGTCGCCGTTGACGACATTCCGCGCACGAAGTCCGGCAAGATAACCGAACTCGCGGTTCGCGACATCGTTCATGGCCGCGAAGTCAAGAACCAGGAGGCGCTTGCAAACCCCGAGGCGCTCAAGCTCTACGAGGGACTTGCGGAGTTGCGGGCATAGGGCGCAATGCGCTACTGACGAATGGCAGGCAATTCTCTCGCCATCCTGCATCTGTCACCACGGTGGATGCATCGATGAGCCGCCGGCGCGGGGCCCGGGGCGGGCAGGCGACGCCCGGAAGCAAGCGCCGCGCTCAAGGCCTACCAAGTGTTAAGAACGATGAAAAGACTTGGTCTTCAACCAGGATTAATCACGCTTGAACGCGTGACAAAACACACATAAGCTGCTGAAAAATCGAACAAGCACGACAGGGAGTTACCATGAAACATTTCAAATTCATCGCCGGCGCAGCATTGGCGCTTGGTCTGGCCACCTCCGCGACTACCGCCGTAGCCCAGGACATGTCCTTCTTCCGGATAGGCACCGGCGGCACCGCCGGAACCTACTATCCGATCGGCGGATTGCTCGCCAACGCGATCTCAAACCCGCCCGGTTCCCGTCCATGTGAGGAGGGTGGCTCCTGCGGCGTCCCCGGTCTGGTCGCCTCGGCGCTCTCCGCCAACGGCTCGGTCGCCAACATCAACGCGATTGCCGGCGGAACCCTCGAATCGGGTTTTGCACAGTCGGACGTGGCCACCTGGGCCTACACCGGCACCGGAATCTGGGAAGGCAAGCCCGCTGTTGAACAGCTGCGTGCCATCGCCAACCTCTATCCGGAAAGCATCCATCTGGTGGCCAGCGCCGGTTCGGGCATCAACAGCGTTTTCGATCTGAAGGGTAAAAAGGTCTCGCTCGACGAGCCGGGCTCGGGCACACTGGTTGACGCACGTGTTATCCTGGAAGGCTACGGCCTGTCGGAGGAGGACATCTCTGCCGAATATCTCAAGCCCGACCAGGCCGCTGACCGCATGCGTGACGGCGCCATGGATGCCTTCTTCTTCGTCGGCGGCTATCCGGCCGGCGCGATTGCCGAACTGGCCAGCCAGCACGATGTGAAGCTGGTGCCGATCACTTGCGATGAAGCACCTTCGATCTGCGAGAAATACACGTTCTTCGCCTCCGACACTGTTCCTGGCGGCACATATGAAGGCAATGCTGACGACGTGAAGACCCTTGCTGTCGGCGCACAGTGGGTTACCAGTGCCGATCAGCCGGAAGATCTGATCTACGGCATCACCAAGGCGCTGTGGAACGACAACACCCGTAAGCAGCTCGACGCCGGGCACGCCAAGGGTAAGTCGATCACCAAGGAAACCGCGCTCGACGGCGTCGGCATTCCGCTGCACCCGGGCGCCGAGAGGTTCTACAAGGAGGCAGGCCTGCTGCAGTAAGTCAGACGGTTTCGCCTTTGCGATGAAACAATCATCAGGGGGCCGCGCAGGGTTTGCGCGGCCCCCCGTGTTTTGCAGACAGCACCCGTTCATTGAACAAAAAGAAGAATGGTGAAGACCATGAGCGTTGATAAGCAGAAGCCGGACGCAACCGATGACGTGCGTCATCTGTCAGCCGATGAACTTCAGAAAATCGAGGAAACCTACGATCCCGAACTGCGCTTTCGGGTCCTCGTCTGGCCGCTGACACTCTTCACCGCAGCAGTCCTGTTTGTCCTGTCTTGCTACCACTTCTACACTGCGGGCTTCGGCATTCCGCAGGCTACCGTGCATCGCGGTATTCATCTCGGCGTCACGCTGCTTGTTGTCTTCCTGAGTTTTTCCGCTTTCGGCAAGAAGGAAGTCAAGCATGGCCTACTTGCGCCGTTCGGGCTGCCGCTGATCGACTGGGTGCTTGGAATCGCAGGTTTGATCGCCGCACTCTACGTGCCGTGGATCTACAGTGACCTTGCCTTCCGGGTCGGCAATCCGCTGCCCATTGACGTGTTCATGGGCACGGTTCTCATTGTCGTTCTGCTTGAGACCGTGCGGCGATCTATGGGCTGGCCGCTGCCGGTGATTGCGCTCCTCTTCATCGCATACGCCTATTTCGGCAAGTCGATGCCGGGTATTTTCGTGCACCCGGGCGCTAGCTGGTCCAACATCGTCAATCATCTATACCTGACATCTCAGGGCATCTACGGAACGGCACTCGGCGTCATCGCAACCTATGTTTTTCATTTCGTCCTTTTCGGGGTCATGGCCACAAGGATCGGGCTTGGACAGTTGTTCATCGACGTGGCCTCCGCACTTGCCGGCCGCTATGCCGGTGGGCCGGCCAAGGTGTCGGTACTGTCCTCGGCGATGCTCGGGTCGATCTCGGGCTCTTCCATTGCCAACACCGTGACCACCGGTGCGCTGACCATTCCGGCCATGATCCGTATTGGCTACCCCCGGCATTTTGCCGCCGCGGTCGAGGCCGCCGCGTCGACGGGCGGACAGATTACGCCGCCGGTCATGGGGGCGGTCGCCTTCCTGATGATCGAGTATCTCGGTCTTCCGCTGACCACGATTTTGACCGCAGCACTCGTGCCTGCGTTCATGCACTTCTTCGGCGTTCTGGTGCAGGTGCATCTCGAAGCCCGGCGGCTTGGTCTCCGCGGCCTTTCGGCCGAAGAACTGCCCAATGCCTGGAAGGTCCTGAAAGAGGGCTGGCTGTCGGTGGTGCCTCTTGTCGTTCTGATTGCAATTCTTCTGTCCGGACGCACGCCGTTCGCCGCAGCCTTCTGGTCTATCACGGCTTGCATCGTGGTGCTGATTATCCAGCAGGTGCGCGCCGGTGGCATTGCCGCCGGTTTGGCCGGGACGTTCCACGGCGTTTGGGAAGGGTTCATCATGGGCGCAAAACAGTCGCTCTCGGTCACCGCGGCGGCCGCGCTGGTCGGTGTCGTTATCGGCGTGGTGACACTGACCGGCGTGGGCTTCAAGATCGCCTATATGGTCACCGGCATCGCGCAGGACTGGGCTGGTTCCGTACATGCCATGCTGGCATTCCTTCCCTTCGAACTGATGGCTGTGCCGACGCTGACACTGCTCTTCACGCTGATCCTGACGGGTATTGTCTGCATTCTGATGGGTTGCGGTATTCCCACCACAGCGAACTACATCATCATGGTTGCAGTCGCAGCGCCCATTCTTGGCCTCCTCGGGGTTGAGCCGCTGGTCGCTCACTTCTTCGTCTTCTATTACGGCGTGCTGGCGGATGTAACGCCGCCGGTTGCGATGGCGGCCTATGCGGGCGCCGGCATAGCCGATGCCAACGCCTTCAAGGCGGGGAACACTGCCTTCCGGCTCTCGATGGGCAAGGCACTGGTTCCCTTTGTCTTTGCGTTTCAGCCGGCGCTGCTTCTTGTCACCGACAACTTCACATGGACCGCTTTCGCGCTTGCATTTAGCGGTACGGTTTTCGGCATCTGGGCTCTGGCGGCTGCAGTTTCGAACTGGCTCTTCGCGCCGCTGCGCTGGTATGAGCGCATCGCTCTCGTTCTTGCCGCCATTCTTCTGGTCGCGCCGGATATGATTGCCACCTTCATCGGCGTTTTGCTCGTCGCTCCCGTTGCGGCAAGGCAGCTCCTGTTCGGAAAGAGCGCGGCGGCGGGCTAGACCAGGCCCCGGTCCGGAAGTGCCGTGATGGCAGACGGGGGCACGGCCCGCTTTCCAGTGGGAAGAGGGCGTCCATCAATTGCAGGGAATGGAAACGGAGCTTTGGGCGCCGCCGAGCCTGAGGCTCGATCTTGGAATTGGTGTCAGCCATGATGGCTTGCGGTTTGACGACGCAATTTCCTAACGAAACCTTACCGCGGAATTTAACCAAGCGGCGCGAAGCCCTGCCAACAGCTAAAATTCGATGCAATCCGGCAAGGTCCCGGTAACGGATTCCGCGCATTAATCGCATCAACCATTCGGGCGGCTCCGCTCCCACATTCAATGGTCAGCACTGATGCAATTCAAAAGGGGACGCGTGAGCGATCCCCTTCTTTTTTATGGCCTCTTCGGGCTTTGCAGCCAGCCTGGCCTTCTTGTCGCGCAATCCGGCTCAGTCGGCCAGCACCCGCTGCGGCGGAAACGAGATCGACACGAGCGTGCCTTCGCCCGGTGTCGAGACGATGTCGAATCGGGCGCGGTTGGCCTCCACCATCGCCTTGGTCAGCGGCAGCCCGAGACCGGTGCCGTCGCCGCGCTGGCGCGGGCCCGGTCCGACCTGGCCGAACGGTTTCATCGCCTGTTCCAGCTCCTTGCGGTTCATGCCGATGCCGGTGTCACGAATGCGGATGACCACATTGCCCGAGGGCTCGTAGGAGGTCGACACCACGATCTGACCGCCGGCGGGCGTGTAGCGGATTGCGTTTGAAAGCAGGTTGAGCGCAATCTGCTTGACCGAGCGCTGGTCGGCGACCACGTCGGGCACGCTCTCGGACAGGCTGGTCCGGATAATGACACGCTGGCTGTTGGCCATCGGCTGCAACAGCGAAACGCTTTCCGCCAGGTGCCCGTTCAGCGACACGGCGGTAAACTCCATGTCCACCTGGCCGGCCTCGATCTTCGAGATGTCGAGCAGGTCGTTGACGATGTCGAGCACATGTTTGCCGGAATTGCCGATGTCGTGCGCATATTCGAGATAGCGCGGGCTGCCGATCGGACCGAAACGTTCCTCGACCATCATCTCGGAAAAACCGATGATGGCATTCAGAGGCGTGCGGATCTCGTGGCTGACACGGGCGAGAAAGTCCGACTTGTGCGAGTTGGCTGTTTCGGCGGCGCGCTTTGCGGTGCGCAGCTCTTCTTCGGTGCGTTTCCACTGGGTGATGTCACGCAACACCGCGCAAAAGCCGTTCGAACCCGACAGCCGGCCGATTGTCATGAACAGCGGCAGGAAGCCGCCAGAGGCCTCGCGCCCGATCACTTCACGGCCGTCGTTCAGGACACTCGAGACGCCGTGTTCGGCGAGACCGGAGACATAGTCCATCACCGCGCGCTGGCTTTCATGGGCAAACAGCATGGCGAAGGGCTGGTGCAGCGTATCGCTCTCGTCGTAATTGAAGAGCGCGCAGGCCGAGCTGTTCATCGAGCGGATCGTGCCGTCATTGTCGAGAACCACGACGCCGTCGGTCGCGGTTTCGAGGATCGAGCGCAATTCCTGCGCCTCGATCTGAAGCGCGTCGCTGGCTTGGCTGCCCGCGGCTGCCGCGTCGTCCGCCTGCTCCCCCGTCTCGGACTGGTCGTTCGCCGCAGGAGTACTTGCGTGCAGACCGGCGACCGGCAGGTCGATCACCTTGCCGCTTTCGCCCTCAGCATCCGACCCGCGACCGTCCGCGATGGCAGAACCGTATCCCGAAGCGTCCGAATGAACCGGTGTCAGCGCGAGCAGCAGAGCATGTGAATCAAGCCAGTTGACGGAGCGCAGGCGGGCCTTGACCCGCCGAGTTTCGCCGTCGCCGCGCCGAACCACGAGGCTCGTATCGCCGCTTTCGACGGCTTCACCGGAACGGTCGAGAAGGGCGTCGAGCCCGCCGGCCTCTGCCAGCGCCTCGAGCGAAGCATAGCCCGTGAGTTCGAGAAATTCCGGGTTGGCGTGTATCAGGTCATCGCCGGCATGCACGAGGAGGGGCGAGGGGATGGCGTCGATCAGGCTCGCATCCAGTCCGCTGCGCATCTGCTGGCGCGCGGGAATGGCAAAAGCCGACGGCATCGGCGCGACGGCAGCCAGATCCGCTTGTGCAGCGCTATCCTCGGGCTTTGTATCGTCGGTCTCCGCGGCCGGCGCTTCCGGGGATTCCGGTTCCGGCCCGGTTTCGCCGGTCGCCTCGTCCCCGACCGTTTCGGTGGTGTCGACAGGGTCAGTGTCAGAGGCTTCGTCGCCTTGGTCTTCGTAGCCGGACCGTTCATCCAGGCCGGACGTTTCCATGGTTGGGGAATCGTCCGGGCGGTCTGCCGCTTCTTCCGCGGAAGACAGATCGGCGGTCTCCGGTTCGTCGGCCGGGCCCACGCTGTCGGAGGCATCGTCCCGGGCTTCATACCCGTTTTCATGCTCGTCTTCAGGCAAGATTTCCTGCGAGCCGGTTTCTTCGACCGGGGAATCGTCGAGGGCTTCGTCGCCTTCGCCGGTCTCGAACTCGGTTTCCTCGGCGTGATCGCTATCGGAGCTGGAAGTTTCCGGTGTGAATGCCAAACCGGTTTCGTCCGGGACATGCTCCTCTGAGGTCGGTTCGGAAATCTCGGCCTCGATATCCCGATCCTTGAAATCGACTTCTATGTCGCGGGTCTCGTCCTCGGAGCCGAGCGGCGGCTGACGCTTGCCGAATGGCGGCTGTGCTTCGGGTGCCGGGTTTTCGTTGTCTTCGCTGCCGGCGCCCGAACTTTCGGTCAGCCGTGCACCTATCTCACGGAAAGCAGCCTGTTCGCCTGCCGACAGGGCATCGCGTGCCGAGCGGCTGCGCCTTGTCTCCAGGCTGATGACCTTGTCGCTCTCCCGACGCATCGGGGTCTCGACCAGCCGCAGCGCGGGTTGCTCGCCGCGGAACGGGTCTTCGGAAGCGGGATCGAGGTCTTCACCGCCGGGGTCGCCGGTTCCGGACGCATCCGCTTCATCGACCGTTTCTGTCTCGGATTCATCGGCAAGGCCGGCATCTGCCGGGTCAACGCCGTCGAGCCGGGCAAGATCGTCGAGGTCTTCCCCGAAGTCGCTGCTCTCGGAATTCCGCTCAAGGGCTTCCAGATCATATCCGGTCCCGATTGCATCTGCGGCAGGGCTTTCGTCTTCCTGAAACAGTTGAGCAGCGCCCTGATCGTCGCCAGCCGACATGCCGGGCTCCAGCGCCAGGCCGATCGCTTCGGGGTCTGTACGGGTTTCGCCGCTGCGCACGATTCCAAAGCCGCGGAAGCCGTCGAACACGCGATCGCGGGTGTAGGTGGGCAAAGCTGCGAGGTCGACCGGTGTCACCTGATCGGTGCCCTGGATCGGCCAGAACACGGTCTTGCCTGACCATGTGTCGCGCCGGTTGAGCGCGTCCTCGATCACATGGTCGGGGTCGAGATTGAAGACCCGGGCGAGATCGGAAAATCGGCGCCCGACGATATCGGCGGCATTGGGGCCGACCGCCTCGGCGAACTCCGGGGACACTTCGCTGAAGGCGCCGTCACGGTTGATTTTCCAGACAAAGCGCGCGGGCTTTGCATCGGGATTGAACCGGAAGGCGGATGCGGCTGGCGCCGGCTGCTCCGGCGCCGGATTTTCTGCAAGTGCATCGTCTGCCGATGCAGTTTCCGGTTCCGCTTCGGCGTCGGGCGGTGTCTCGATGCCCCGCGCGTCCGCGAACGGTCCGGGAACGGCGTCCGGATCGGGTTCGGGGGCGGCTGTCCGGGTGAGTTCGTCGCGCACCCGCTCCGCATCGAAACGGCGTGCGCCGGTTGCCGGCTCGCTTGTCTCTTCGCCGGGCAATGCACCGTCGGCGCTTTCCTCGCCCGCGTCGTCGGATGCGGTCTCGTCCTTGCCGCCATCACGGCTTTCATCGGCATCTGCCTCCGGATCGGACGCATCATGATCGCCGTAGGTCGTCTCATCTTCCGAAGCCTCGCCGGAAGCGACATCCCGCTCCTGTTGGGCTTCGTCGTCCTCACCCGCTCCAATGGAGGTTTCCGGTACGGACGCATTGCCACCGGCCTCACCGGGCACGGCTTCTTCCGGTGCCTGATGGTGCAGGACCGGGTTGTCTTCATCCGAGGCAGGCTCGACTGCGAACAGCAGATGCAGGGCAGGGCTGTCGGTCAGGCGGGCGATCGCTGCCGGCATGTGGCTTTCGCCGGCCTCAACCATGCGCTTGATCAGACGGTCGTTTTCATCGGCGACATCGGTAATCATGCGCCGGATCGAGCCCTGGTCGATGTTGATCGTGTCGAAGGTCTGCGAGGCCGCCAGAACCGCGCCGGAGTCATCGAGAACCGCGACATGCGTTCCGGTCCCCTCGAAGCCGCTGATAATCTGCCGGGCCCGGGCCTTCGGGGCCAACGCGGATCTCGCCTGGCTCGACATCATGATGCCGCTTGCGCCATCGGGCAGCGATATGGTCCGGAGGTTGGCCGGCGTCATGATCCGCGAGAAGCCGCGGCTGATCCGCATCATGAAATGCTGCGGCTTGCCGGTGCGCTCCAGCGCGCTCAGGGCGCCGGCAATCTGCCGCCGGATCACCGGCTGTGTCGTCAGGCCCTCGTCAAGGATGTCGTAGATCGTCGCGTAGCCGAAAAGTTCGGCCGCCGCACCATTGGCCCACAGCACCGCCTCGAGGTCATCGCTGAAGACCGCAACCGCATCGCCCTGGGCAAAAAGCTCCCGGACGTCCGGATGAACGCAAAGATCGATGAAGGGGTAGTGATGAGGCTGCATGGCAGACTTCCAGTTTCGGCCGGTCGAGCCGCGCAAACGCGGCGGATTAAGGCTTTGTTAATAGCTTTGCCGCGTCCGCCGGTCCAGCAATCGGCCGGACCGCCACCTTGAAATGTTACGAGAGGGTTAATACATGGTGCGGTGCACAAGAATGTTGCAATGCACAATAAAATGTGCTACCAGCATCATGAACTTGAAACGGGGCCGCGAAAAGGTCCTCTCACATCTCCAAAGGAGAAATGTAATGGCGACCAAGAAAACCGCAACCTCCGCCGAAATGTTTGAATTTCCGGCTTTCGACATGAGCAAGATGGCTGACAGCTACCGCGAGATGGCCGACAAGTCGGTCAACCAGACCAAGGAAAACTATGCCAAGGTCAAGGCTGTTGCCGAAGACGCCACCAAGGCGATCGAAACGACCATGGAAAACGCCCAGGCCGGCACCGTCGAACTGAGCCTCAAGGCCATCGACTCCGCCCGCACCAATGCAGAGCTTTCGCTCTCGCACATGGAAGCCCTGCTCGGCGTCAAGTCGGTTGCCCAGATGTTCGAACTTCAGACCGCCTTCATGCGCAAGCAGGCCGAGATGATGGTCGATCAGACCAAGATCATGCAGGAAACCGCCAAGAAGGTTGCCGAGGACGTCTCGAAGCCGACCAAGACGATTTCCGAAAAGGCAATGAACGAATTCAAGGTTGCCTGAAATCAACCTGGGTTTCGATGAAAACAGGCCGGGCCGTGTGCCCGGCCTTTTTCATGGGCGCAAGACACGCCCGCAACCCGGTTGACGGCAGGGGAAATTGGCAAAACCGGCGTCTCGCCTCTTGCAAAAAACAACCGCTCCCCGTATGTGAGCCACCAGAAAGCGGACAGGGCCTCGCCCGTCCCGCTGGCGTGCGGTTGTAGCTCAGTTGGTTAGAGCGCCGGATTGTGGATCCGGAGGTCGGTGGTTCGAGCCCACCCAACCGTACCATCCTCCAGACATTCCTTTTCATCACTTTGACCGGGACCCGGACGGTGCCGTTCGCGCCGTTGCGGATGCGCAGCGTTGGCTCGGTCGCAGCGCGGGCGACCGTCATCCAGTCGGCTACCTGGAATGTACGGAATACCCTCAGAAAGCCTTGAAGGTCAGGATCGTGTGGGTTCGTTCCACTCCCGGAACCGTGTGAATGTTGTCCGCCACGAACCGCCCGATATCGACATCGTCACCGACATAGAATTTGGCGAGCAGATCGAACTTTCCGCTGACCGAGTAGATTTCCGAGGCGATCTCCCGGTTGGCAATTTCGTCAGCCACCGCGTAGGCTTCGCCGAGCTTGCACTGGAATTCCACGAAAAAACACTGCATTGCTGCTCTCCTCTGGTCATGGACCGGCCGGTCCCGGAGTTTTGCCGCCAGCCGGCATCAGGGTCTGAACCGTCCTCTGGCGCGCTCATGTGCCTTCGAACCATGCCTGCAGCGAGATCGCAAGGCTGAAGATCCGTTGAATTACTTTAAGCTTAAAAAAACCACTGGAAATCTTTGCCGCGGCTGATAAGGTCACGATCAATGGCGACCGGGGGCTACCCCGGATTGCCGATCGGAAGAACTGGGCGCCAACCGGACGAACAAAAAAGAGCCGGCGGCACGGGAACACAAAATCGGAGGACTATCCATGAAGAATGCAGTCATTGCACTTGCGGCCGCAACCGCTCTCGCCGCCGGCGCAGCGCAGGCCTTCGCCGAACCGGTCAAGGTCGGCATGATCACCACGCTATCGGGCGGCGGTGCATCGCTTGGCATCGATGTCCGTGACGGTTTCGAACTGGCGCTCAAGCAGGCCGGCCGCGACGACATCGAGCTCATCATCGAGGATGATGCGCGCAAGCCCGACCTCGCCGTCCAGCTTTCCGACAAGCTGATCCAGTCCGACAAGGTCGATGTCATGACCGGCATCATCTGGTCGAATCTCGCGATGGCTGTCATCCCCGGCGCCGTGGCCCAGGACAAGATCTATCTTTCTCCCAATGCGGGCCCGTCGGCGCTTGCCGGCGCCGGCTGCAACCAGAACTACTTCAACGTCGCATGGCAGAACGACAACCTGCACGAAGCGATGGGCGCCTATGCCAGTTCGGCCGGCTTCGAAAAAGCCTTTATCCTCGCGCCGAACTATCCGGCCGGCCAGGATGCGCTGACCGGCTTCAAGCGCTTCTTCAAGGGTGAAATCGCCAACGAACTCTACACCAAGCTCGGCCAGACCGATTACGCAGCCGAGATTGCCGAAATTCGCGCCTCCGGTGCGGACAGCGTCTTCTTCTTCCTGCCCGGCGGCATGGGCATCGCGTTCATGAAGCAGTATGCGGGCGCTGGCGTGGACGTGCCGCTTCTCGGTCCGGCCTTCTCCTTCGATCAGGCGATCCTTCAGGCCGTGGGTGATGCCGCGCTCGGCGTGAAGAACACCTCGCAGTGGTCCAAGGATCTCGACAACGAAACCAACAAGGCCTTCGTCGAGAGCTTCCAGGCGGAATACGATCGCCTGCCTTCGCTCTATGCCAGCCAGGGCTTCGACACCGCCAACCTTCTGATCTCGGCAATGGAATCTGCGTCGATCTCCGACAAGGATGCATTCCGCGCGGCGCTGAAGGCGGCCAATTTCAAGTCCACCCGCGGCGACTTCAAGTTCGGTCCCAACAACCATCCGGTTCAGGACATCTATGTCCGTGAAGTCATCAAGGAAGGCGACGTCTTCACCAACAAACTGGTCGGCGTTGCGCTTGAAGACCATTCCGACGCCTACGCAGCCGACTGCAAGATGTAACTGACCGTCATTATCCGGACGGGGCATGGCTCCCCGTCCGGAAACTGTCGACCATGGCGCTGGCGCGAGACCGGTAAACGATGAGTATTGCCCTTTTCCTTGAGCAGATCCTCAACGGGCTGCAGCTTGGCGTCACGCTGTTTCTGATGGCGGCAGGACTGACCCTGATCTTCGGGGTCATGGGACTGATCAACCTGGCGCATGGCTCGCTGTTCATGGTCGGTGGCTTCGTCTGCGCCGCCATCGCGGCCGCCACCGGCTCGTTCTGGTTGGGCCTCGCGGCAAGCCTCGTTGCCGCCGCAGCACTTGGCGCCATCGTCGAGATCGTGGTGATCCGCAGGCTTTACGACCGCGACCACCTCGACCAGGTGCTTGCCACCTTCGCCCTGGTGCTGATGTTCTCGGAGGGCGTACGCTTCATCTTCGGATCCTTTCCGCTCTATCTCGATCCGCCGGAAATGCTCGCCGGCCCGGTCACGCTGCCTGGTGGCTTGCCCTATCCGGCCTACCGTCTGGCGATCATCCTGGCCGGTCTGCTCATTGCCGCGGGCCTTGGCCTGCTCATCAGCCGCACGCGGCTCGGCATGCAGATCCGGGCGGGCGAATCCGACCGCGAGATGATCGCCGCACTGGGTGTCGATATCCGATTTCTCTACACGGTTGTCTTTGCACTCGGCGCGGCTCTGGCAGGTTTCGCAGGCGCGATGATCGGCGCCATCCAGTCGGTGCAGGTCGGCATGGGTGAGCCGGTCCTGATCCTGGCCTTCGTGGTCATCGTTATCGGCGGCATAGGTTCGATCCGGGGCGCGCTTGTGGCCGCGATCATCGTCGGCATCGTCGATACCATGGGCCGTTTCCTGCTTCCGAGCCTGCTTGCGAACGTAATGGAGGCCTCCGCCGCGCGCGGTGTCGGATCGGCAATCGCCTCGATGCTGATCTATCTCCTGATGGCCGTGGTCCTGGTGTTCAAGCCGAAGGGGCTGTTTCCCGCCAATGCCTAAGCTGATCACCGAACACCGGCTCAACATCATCCTGGCGCTGATCCTGCTGATCGGGCCGCTGGTGGCGCACTATGCCGAGGAACCCTTCCTGGTGACGCTTGCCACGCGCGCCACGATCCTTGCGCTTGCGGGTGTCGGTCTCAACATCGCGCTCGGTCTCGGCGGCCTCGTCTCCTTCGGGCACGCCGCCTTTTTCGGCCTTGGCGGTTATGCGGTGGGGATCCTCGCCAGCCATCACCAGACCTATCAACCCTTGATGACAGCGCCTTTCGTCATCAACGGCACCAACCAGATGCTGATCCTCTGGCTGGTGGCGATAATTGTCAGCGGCATTGCCGCATTGCTGATCGGCGCATTGAGCCTTCGCACCTCGGGCGTCTACTTCATCATGATCACGCTCGCTTTCGCACAGATGATCTACTACTTCGCAATCTCCTGGCCGGCCTATGGCGGCGAGGACGGCTTGTCGATCTATGTGCGCAATGCGTTTCCGGGGATCAACACGCTCAGGCCGCTGGATTTTTTCCTGTTGTGCTATGCGGTGCTCATCGTGGTGCTGATCGCGCAGTGGCGGATGACCGGCGCGCGTTTCGGCATGGCGCTGCAGGCCGTTCGCCAGAACGAGGGCAGGGTGGCGGCACTTGGCCTTTCGCCCTACCGCATCCGGCTCGCGGCCTTCGTGATTTCCGGCATGGTCACGGGTCTTGCCGGCGCGCTCTATGCCGACCTCAACCGCTTCGTCAGCCCGACGATGCTCTCATGGCACCTGTCGGGTGAAATCATGGTGTTCATCATTCTGGGCGGCGTCGCCCGGCTGTTCGGCCCGGTGGTCGGCGCCTGCCTGTTCGTTCTGTTCGAGCACCTGTTCGGAAGCTTCACCAATCACTGGCAGTTCTTCCTCGGGGCTGCGCTTCTTGCCGTGGTATTGTTTGCCCGGGGCGGCTTCATCGGGCTTGTGGCGGGGAGGGTCGAGCATGACTGATCCCGTTCTCGCGCTTTCCGGACTGAGCAAGTCCTTCGGTGCGCTCAAGGTCACCGATGGCGTCGACCTCGACCTCATACCGGGCGAGATCCACGCACTTATCGGCCCGAACGGCGCCGGCAAGTCGAGCCTGATCAAGCTGGTCGCCGGCGAACTGGCGCCGGACGCCGGGGCGATCCGCTTTTCCGGCCGCGACATCGGCGATCTCGACCAGGTCTCTCGGGCCCGGCTCGGGCTTACCCGCACCTTCCAGGTTTCCTCGCTGATCCCGGAATTCTCGGCACGCGGCAACGTCGCGCTTGCAGCCCAGGCCCGGCAGCGCTCGGTGTTCGGTTTCATCCGGCAGGTGGCGACTGACCCGGAACTTACCGGTGAGGCGATGGAGGCGCTCGAACGCGTCGGCCTTGCCGAGCGTGCCGGAACCAGGGTCAGCGAACTCTCGCACGGCGAAAAGCGGCTGCTGGAAATCGCCATGGCGCTGGCGATGAAACCGCGTATTTTCCTGATGGACGAGCCGATGGCCGGTCTCGGGCAGGAAGGATCGGTGCGGCTGATCGGTTTTCTCGACAAGCTTCGGCAGGAGGCGCCGATATTGCTCATCGAGCATGACATGGACGCGGTCTTCCAGCTTGCGGACCGGATCTCCGTTCTGGTGGCCGGCCGCATCATTGCCCGCGGCAGCGCCGACGAGATCCGCACTCATCCGGAAGTCCGCGCCGCCTATCTCGGGGAGGAGGGGGCATGAGCCTGCTTGAGGTGAGTAATCTCGAAGCCTTCTACGGAGCCTCGCAGGCGCTGTTCGGCGTCGATTTCGAGATTGCGGAGGGCGAACTGGTGGCGCTGATGGGCCGCAACGGCATGGGCAAGACCACCACCGTGCGCTCGGTTACGCGGATGCTTCGGACCACGCGCGGGACATTGCGTTTCGATGGCCGCGATCTGGCGGCGCTGCCCTCTTTCCGCGCCGCCCGGCTCGGCATCGGGCTGGCGCCTGAAGGACGCCGTTGTTTTGCCGGCCTCACCGTCTCCGAGAATCTGATCGCCTCGGCCCGTCCCGGCGCCTGGAACGTGGAGACCGCGACCGCGCTCTTCCCCCGGCTTGGCGAGCGCATGGGGCAGACTGCGGCCACGCTTTCCGGCGGTGAACAGCAGATGCTCGCCATCGCCCGCGCGCTGATGACCAATCCGAGACTGCTGGTCCTCGATGAGGCGACCGAGGGCCTTGCCCCTGTGGTCCGGCAGGAGATCTGGGCCGCGATCGCCCGGCTCAAGCAGGGCGGGCAGTCGATCCTGGTGATCGACAAGGCCTTTTCCGAGTTGCGCGCGGTGGCGGACCGCTGCGTCATCCTCGCGCGCGGCAAGAGCGTTTGGACGGGCACGCCACAACAGCTCACGCCCGAGATCGAGACCGAGATGCTGGGTGTCTGAAATAGCAATTTGCATCAAGACATGAAAAAGGCGGCCCCGGGGCCGCCTTTATCGTCTTCGATCCGGTGAAACCGTTACTCCGCGGCCTCGGCATAGTCCGACATCGGCGGACAGGAGCACACGAGGTTGCGGTCGCCATAGACATTGTCGACCCGGTTCACCGGCGCGAAATACTTGGCATTGCGCATCGCGCCCGGGGGAAAGATTGCCGCCTCGCGGTCATAGGGCCGGTCCCAGGGACCGACGAGGTCCTCGATCGTGTGCGGCGCGTGCTTGAGCGGGTTGTTCTCCCGGTCCATACGGCCGTCCTCGATTGCCCAGGCCTCGTTGCGGATTGCGAGCATGGCCGCACAGAAACGGTCGAGTTCCGCCTTCACCTCCGATTCCGTGGGCTCGATCATCAGCGTTCCCGCCACCGGCCAGCTCATGGTCGGTGCATGGAAGCCGCAATCGATCAAACGCTTTGCCACATCGTCCACGGTCACACCGGCGCTCTGCACCAGCGGACGGGTATCGAGAATGCACTCATGCGCCACCCGGCCGTTCGGCGAGGTGTAGAGAACGTCATAGGCACCTTTGAGCTTTGCCGCGATGTAGTTGGCGTTCAGGATCGCGATCTTCGTCGCCTGGGTCAGTCCGTCGCCACCCATCATCAGGCAGTAGGCCCAGGAGATCGGCAGGATCGAGGCCGAGCCGAAGGGCGCAGCCGAGACCGCGCCGGCCCGGCCGTCCGTGACCGTGTGGCCGGGCAGGTGATCCGCCAGATGTGCCTTGACCCCGATCGGCCCCATGCCTGGACCGCCGCCGCCATGGGGGATGCAGAAGGTCTTGTGGAGGTTGAGGTGGCTCACATCGGCGCCGATGTCGCCCGGGCGGGCAAGGCCCACCAGCGCATTGAGGTTCGCCCCGTCGAGATAGACCTGGCCGCCGTGGCGATGGGTAATCTCGCAGACTTCCGCCGCCGTTTCCTCGAACACGCCGTGGGTCGAGGGATAGGTGATCATGCAGGCGGCGAGTTTGTCCGCGTGCTTCTCTGCCTTTGCGCGGAAATCCTCGAGGTCGATGTCGCCGTTTTCGCGGGTGCCGACGGCCACGACGGTCATGCCCGCCATTTGCGCGGAAGCCGGATTGGTGCCGTGCGCGGAGGTCGGGATCAGGCAGATGTCCCTGTGTCTTTCACCCCTGGCGCGGTGGTAGGACCGGATGGCCATCAATCCCGCATATTCGCCCTGCGCACCGGAATTGGGCTGCATCGAAATCGCATCATAGCCGGTGATCAGGCACAGCTTGTCCGACAGGTCGTCGATCATCTGCTTGTAGCCCTGGGCCTGCTCCGCCGGAGCGAAGGGATGAATGTCGGCAAATTCCGGCCAGGTGATGCAGAGCATCTCCGCGGTGGCGTTGAGCTTCATGGTGCAGGAGCCGAGCGGGATCATCGACCGGTCCAGCGCCAGATCCTTGTCCGAGAGCCGGCGGATGTACCGGGTCATCTCGCTTTCGGCGCGGTTCATGTGGAAAATCGGATGCTCGAGGTAACGCGACTGGCGCACCAGCGGATCGGGGATCTCCGGCCCGGCCTCCATATCGGCAAACGACAGATCGCCGCCGAACGCCCGCCACACGGCTTCCACCGTCGCAGGACGCGTGACCTCGTCAAGCGAAATGCCGATCCGGTCGTCGCCGACCCTGCGCAGGTTGAGCCCTTCGCGCCTTGCGGCCTTCAGGATCTCGGCCTGGCGGCCTTCGGCAAACACGGTAAGCGTGTCGAAATAGATCGCCGGATCGATGATGAAGTCGAGATGCTTCAGGCCGGCAGCCAGCGTCGTGGTCTTGACGTGCACGCGTCCGGCAATGGCGCGCAGGCCGACCGGGCCGTGGAAAACGGCGTACATCGAGGCAATCACTGCCAGCAGCACCTGTGCGGTGCAGATGTTGGAGGTGGCCTTTTCGCGCCGGATATGCTGCTCGCGGGTTTGCAGCGCCAACCGGTAGGCCTGGTTTCCGCGTGCATCGACGGTGACGCCGACCAGACGGCCGGGCATCGAGCGCTTATAGGCGTCCTTGACCGCCATGTAGGCCGCGTGCGGGCCGCCGTAACCCATCGGCACGCCGAAGCGCTGCATCGAGCCTATGGCGATGTCCGCGCCCATTTCGCCCGGCGATTTCAGAAGCGTCAGCGACAGCGGATCGGCAGCGACGATGGCGATGGCCTTTTCCGCATGCAGCGAGGCGATGACGTCGGTGAAGTCATGCACGTGACCGTAGGTGCCGGGATACTGGAAGATCGCGCCGAAGACCGCTGCCGGATCGAGTTCGGTGAACGGGTCACCGACCTTCACCTCCCAGCCGAAGGGTTCGGCGCGCGTGCGGATCACGTCGATGGTCTGCGGATGGCAGTGGTGGTCGACGAAGAAGCTGTTGCGCTTGGATTTCGAGGCCCGCTCCGCCATCGCCATGGCTTCGGCGGCAGCAGTCGCCTCGTCGAGCAGCGAAGCATTGGCGATGTCGAGCCCGGTCAGGTCGCTCACCATTGTCTGGAAATTCAGAAGCGCTTCCAGCCGGCCCTGGCTGATTTCAGGCTGGTAGGGCGTATAGGCGGTGTACCAGGCCGGGTTTTCGAGAATGCAGCGCTGGATCACCGGCGGCATGATCGTGCCGTGATACCCTTGGCCGATCAGCGAGCGCATCACCGTGTTCTTTTTTGCCGTGGCGCGAAGGTGATCGAGCACTTCGCGCTCGCTCATCGGGTCGCCGAAGGCAAGCGGCTGTTTCTGCCGGATCGAGGCCGGGACGGTCTGATCGATCAGCGCATCGAGCGAGGGCGCCCCCACCGCCTCCAGCATCTCGGCAATCTCCGAGGGCGAAGGGCCGATGTGCCGGCGGTTGGCGAAATCGTAAGGATCGTAATCTGTCAGTTTGACGGTCATGATTGAACTCAGCCGATCATTGCCTGGTAGGCGGTATCATCCATCAGCGCGTCGGCATCGGCTGTATTGGAGAGCTTGAGCTTGAAGAACCAGCCTTCGCCGGTGGGATCGGAATTGACCAGCGACGGGTTATCGACGATGGCCTGATTGACCTCGACGATCTCACCGTCCAGCGGGCAATAGACATCGGATGCCGCCTTGACCGATTCCACGGTCGAGGCCTCGCCGCCCTTTTCGAAGCTCGTGCCGGGCTCGGGCAGTTCGACGAACACGAGATCGCCAAGCTGTTCGGCGGCATGTTCGGTGATTCCCACGGTGGCGACATCGCCCTCGATCTTCAGCCATTCGTGATCTTCGGTAAATTTGAGCATCGAGCTGTTCCTGTTTGGTCTTGGATTGTGTGGTCTGGTTTCAGCGTTTGTAGCCGGGTGTGACGAAGGGTAGCGCGGCAACGGCAAGTTCCAGCCGCTTGCCGCGCACCTCTGCGAAAAGAGACGTCCCTTCGGCGGAAAGGGCTGCCGGCACATAGCCCATCGCGACCGGATGACCGGCGCTGGGGCCGAACCCGCCCGAAGTCACAGTGCCGACGGGGTCGCCGCCTGTTTCGTTTTCATAGAGTTCGGCGCCGGCGCGCACCGGAGCCTTGCCGGCCGGTCGCAGTCCGACACGTAGCCGCGAGGGACCGGTCTCGAACTGCTTGAGGATCAAATCGGCGCCCGGAAAACCGCCCTCGCGGTCGCCGCCTGTCCGTCGGGCCTTCTGGATCGCCCATTTGAGGTTCGCTTCAACCGGCGTGGTGGTTTCGTCTATGTCGTTTCCGTAAAGACACAGGCCCGCTTCGAGCCGGAGCGAATCCCGTGCGCCGAGACCGATGGCCTCGACCCGCTCGTCGTCGAGCAGAAGCCGTGCCACGCGCTCGGTTTCCGAAGCCGGGATCGAGATTTCATATCCGTCCTCGCCGGAATAGCCCGAGCGCGAGACGACGACCGGGGTGCCGGCGATCTCGAGGTCTGTAACATCCATGAACAGCATGTCTGCCGCAGTCGGCGCATAGGAGGACAGGACATCCTCGGCGGCCGGGCCCTGCAAGGCGATGAGACCGCGGTCGAACTGCGCCTCGATCTCGCAGGAGCCGGAAAGGGCTGCCTCGATCCGCGCCAGGTCCGAGTGCTTGCAGGCCGCGTTGACGACGAGATAGAGGTGATCGCCACGGCTGGCGACCATGAAATCATCCTCAAGCCCGCCTTCCTCGTTGGTGAAAAGCCCGTAGCGCTGGCGGCCTTGCTTGAGCCCCAGCACATCGATGGGGGTGAGACTTTCAAGCGCCCGGTAAGCATCTTCCATGTTGCCGCCTTTCGCGCGGATGAGGATCTGACCCATGTGCGAAACGTCGAAAAGACCTGCTTGTGCGCGGGTGTGCAAATGCTCCTTCATCACGCCGAGCGGATACTGGATCGGCATGTCGTAACCGGCGAATCCCATCATCCGGGCGCCGAGTTCGAGATGCAGTGAGTGAAGCGGGGTTTTTTGAAGGTCTGCGCCGGTGTCCACGCGCCAGTCTCCGTTCAGGGTGCGGGCGGGATGCCGCGCACGGGCCAATCTTCAGGCAAATTCTGCCTTCAACAAGCCCCCTCTGTCCTTTCGCCTGAGATTGCTATCCCTTCGGCGGGCGCCAAGCGCCTCTCTCCAGAGTCCGTCCGGACCCGCTGGTCCTTTTGCCTGAGAGTTTCCGGGGCGGTTGCTCCTTCGGCACCGGCGCAAAACCGGCTTCTCCCAACGGGTGGGCCAACTATGCCGAAAAGCGGGCGAAAGGCAAGGGGGCGGGCATACCTCAAAGCGGGACTGCTACAGGGTGAGCGAAGACCGGGATAATCGGGGCAGTCGGCCTGCGAAATTGCCGGAGCCGAGATCCGGATTTGTCACCCCTTCAGCAACGACAGAAGCCGTTTGGCTTTCGGACTGTAGGTTTTCACCCGGTTCCGGCCGTTCTTCTTGGCGTCGTATAACGCCGCATCCGCCTTGTTGTAGATGTCCTGCGGGCCTGACGCATCGGTTGCCATGCACAGCCCGAGGCTGATCGTCACCCGGCCGCAGTCCCGTCCGTCATTGTGATCCTTCAGCGGAGTCGAAGCGATTGCCTCACGCACGCGCTCGGCGGTTTTCAGGGCCTCCTCCGGACCGGTGCCGTCCAGGATGATGGCGAATTCCTCGCCGCCGGTCCGGGAAATGAAGATTTCGCTGCCAAGCGTCTTTTTCATCACGGCTGCGGTTGCGCTGAGCACCCGGTCCCCGACCTGATGGCCATAGGTGTCGTTGAACGCCTTGAAATGGTCGATATCGGCAATGATCAGCGCCTGGTGGGCCGTTTCGGATTTGCGGTCGTAAATGGCTGACAATCGTTTGTCGAAAGCGCGCCGGTTGGCAAGCTTGGTGACAGGGTCGATGGCGCAAAGACGCTTGTAGTCTTCCAGCTCGGATTTGAGGCGCGTGAGTTCCTTTGCCTGCTCGACCATCTGGTAAATGACGGCCTCGCTCTTCTCCAGCGTGTCGCCGGTGGCAGAGGACAGGATCCTGCGCATGTCATGCATGCCGTCCGGGTCCCGGGCATCTTCCCGTGACATGCGGGCAGATGTTTCCCCGAGCACGTTCGAATATTTTCGAAGCCTGGACTGGTCTTTCTTGAACATGCGGATCATGCCCAGCATTTCATTGTAGACACTGTCCAGGGACTGCTCCGCTGCAGTCTCGGGGTAGTGATGGGGTAGGAACCGCATGCCGATGGCATCGAGTTGAATCTGGGAGGGGCGTTGCCCGAGCGCGGCATATGCGAGGATGAGCTTCGGGTTCGAGGAGTTCAGGAACCGGTACACAAGCTCATAGTTGCGCGGGAGCGAGGAAATCCCCTGCTCACGCATCTTCGTGATGACGGTTTCCGCTGGATCGATGCATTCTGTGGTTTCAGATTGGATCACGGTGACAGCCGCCTGAAGGTTTCCGAAGTCATCTGCAATATTTGAATGATTTATATATAGAATTCTCTAACCATGTCTGAACGGGCCCTGGCGGCTCCAGCTTGCTTCAAAGACCGGCTTTCGGTCGGCATGGCTGGCTCGACCAGAAGGCAGGCCAAATCATTGATCTTTCTTTCGATTATTGGGCTTTTGTAAACGGTTCGGCTCTATTCTCCGTGTTTGCCCGCCCCAAACAAAGAGACCACAGATGCCGAAAACATGCCCGGGATGCCAAAGCGGCGTTCAGCTCGATTTTGAATTCTCCATGGCTTTCCAGCCGATCTACGACGCCGTGAATGCCCGGATCTGGGGCTACGAAGCACTCGTTCGCGGCCCGGACGGAGCGGGCGCCGGCTCAGTCCTTTCCCGGGTCAGGTCCGAGCAGAAATACCTCTTCGACCAGGCCTGCCGGACCAAGGCTGTCGAACTGGCGTCGCGGCTGTTTCCCTCCGGGGAGGACTTGAAGCTCTCGATCAACTTCATGCCGAACGCGGTTTACGAGCCTTCCGCCTGCCTGCGCGCGACGTTCCAGGCGGCGAAGCGCTTCGGCTTCCCGAGGTCGGCCATCATGTTCGAGTTCACCGAGGACGAGCAGGTGTCCGACACGGCGCATCTGCGCAACATCATCACCGAATACCGCAGGCACGGCTTCCTTACCGCCATCGACGACTTCGGCGCCGGATATGCCGGGTTGGGCCTGCTGGTGGACTTTCAGCCCGATCTGATCAAGATCGACATGAAACTCGTTAGGGGCGTCGACTCCAGCCCGGCGCGTCAGGCCGTCATCGCCGGGATCGTGGGGATCGCCCGTACGCTTGGCATTACCGTCCTGGCGGAAGGGATCGAGACCGAGGCGGAGTTCACGGTACTCAAATCGGCCGGGATCGGCCTGTTTCAGGGCTACTGGTTTGCCCGTCCGGAGTTCGAGCGTCTCCCGAAAATCGATTGGGCATACGAGGCGGAGATGCAACTGACTGCCTGACGGAGGCTTTTCCCGATTGCCGGGGTGCCCTGTCAGCCGGAGGCTGAAATACGCCGCGCACGCGCATCCCTGATCTGGCCCGCGATCATCGCCAGTGCGAACAGTGCCGTCAGGCACAGCACCATGGTGGGCGCCGGCTCGCTGTCGATATGAAAACTTGCGAAGATGCCGACGAGCGCCGATAGCGCCACCGAACCGATCGCAACCGCAAGCATGCCGGCAAAGGTGCGCGCCACCAGGAACGCGATCGCGCCCGGTGCAACCAGCAGCGCAATGGAAAGGATGATGCCGACGGCCTTCAGGCTTGCGACAATCATCAGGGCGATGGCGGTCAGAAGGCCGTAGTGGAGCAGCCCGGTCTTGAGACCGATGGCGCGGGCGTGCAGCCCGTCGAAGGCCTGGGCGACGAGATCGCGCCATTTGACCAGCAGGAAACCGCCGCACAGCAAGGCCAGAAGCGCAGTCGCGCCGATGTCGGACCAGAGAACGCCTAGCATGTCGCCAAACAGGATGTGATCGAGATGCAGGCTCGAGCGGACACTGACATGCAGCACCACACCGAGCCCGAACATGCCGGAGAAAACGATGCCCATCACCGTGTCTTCCTTCACGCGGCTGTTGGCCGACAGCCAGCCGGTGGCGATTGCGCAGAACAAGCCGGCCGCAAAGGCGCCGACCACCAGCGGCAGGCTGAAGACATAGGCCATGACGATGCCGGGCAGGACCGCGTGCGCCATGGCGTCACCCAGCAGTGACCAGCCCTTCAGCACCATCAGAGAGCTCATCGCCGCCATGGGAATGGCGACGAGAAACGTGATCAGGAACGCCTTCTGCATGTAGGCGAAGCGAAACGGATCGAGGAGGAAATCGACGAGATAGTCCATCAGGCCGCGCCCCTGTCCTCAAGCGGTTCATCGGGCATTGCAGCGCGGACCTGTGCACGTTGCGCCAGCAGTCCGTGCCGCGGCGCAAACAGGAAGGCCAGCAGGAAGAGACCGGTCTGCAGCATGATCACCACGCCCCCCGTCGCGCCGTCGAGAAAGTAGCTCAGGTAGACCCCTGCGAAGGAGGTCACCGAGCCCATCGTCACTGCGATCAGGATCAGCTTGGGGAACCGGTCGGTCAGCAGGTAGGCGGTCGCCCCGGGTGTGACCACCAGCGCAATCACCAGGAACGCGCCGACGGTCTGCATCGCCGCAACCGTGGAGGCTGCAAGCAGCGCGAAGAAGATGACCTTGAGCGCATTCGCCCGAACGCCGATCGCGCGGGCATGGCTTTCATCGAAAAACACCAGCATCAGATCCTTCCAGATCACCGACAGCACCACCAGGGTGACTGCGCCGATGATCACGAGCTGGATCGTGTCGGCCGGCGTAATCGCCAGCACGTTGCCCAAAACGATGGTCTGCACGTTGATCGGCGTCGGCGAAATCGACACCATGAACAGGCCGAGCGCGAAGAAGGAGACGAAGATCATGCCGATCACCGCATCCTCGCGAAGACGCGTTCGGGCCCGGATCAGGAGCATGGCTGCCGCGGCCAGTCCGCCGGCGAGAAAGGCGCCCGCCGCAAAGGGCAGGCCGAGCATGTAGGCGCCGGCGACGCCCGGCACGATGGAATGGGACAGCGCGTCGCCGATCAGCGACCACCCCTTGAGCATCAGGTAGCACGACAGGAAGGCGCAGATGGCGCCCGTCAGTGCCGAAACCCACATGGCGTTGACCATGTAGCCGTATGAGAACGGCTCGAGCAGCACGCTCATGTGCGCTTGCCTTCCGGCTTGCCGGCGGTGTCCCGCGCATCGGTGTTTCGAGCGCTGTCGCCATAGATGACAAAGGGGCGCTCGTCGTCCGTCAGAACCGTCACCTGGCGGGAATCGTCATCGTCGTGCAACGCCTCGCCGCCGAGCACGAAGTGCCTCAGAACACCGCCAAAGGCCTTCTGCAGGTTCTTCTGGGTGAAGACTTCCGCGGTCGCGCCCTCGGCGAGGATGCGGCGGTTGATCAGCACCGCCCTGTCGCAGAATTCGGGCACGCTTCCCAGATTGTGGGTCGAGACCAGCAGCACACGGCCTTCGGCGCGCAGATCCTTCAGCAATTCGATGATCTGGCTTTCGGTGGTGACGTCGACCCCGGTGAAGGGTTCGTCAAGCAGGATCACCCGGCCTTCCTGGGCCAGTGCGCGGGCCAGGAACACGCGCTTTTTCTGACCGCCCGAAAGCTCGCCGATCTGGCGTTTGCGATAGGCAGACATGCCGACCCGTTCCAGCGCCTCGTCGACCGCCGCACGATCCCGCGCCCGCGCCATCCTGAGAAAGTTCATGTGGCCGTAGCGGCCCATCATCACCACATCCTCGACCAGCACCGGAAACGACCAGTCGATTTCCTCGCTTTGCGGAACATAGGCCACGAGGTTCTTTGCGAGCGCTTGCTTGACGCTCAAGCCGATGATGCTGATGCGGCCCGAAGCCAGCGGGACGAAGCCCATCAGCGACTTGAAAAGCGTGGACTTGCCGCTTCCGTTGATGCCGACCAGCGCCGTGATCGATCCTTCGGGAACCGAGAAGCTTGCGCCGTCGAGCGCCCGGTTGCCATTGCGGTAGATCACCGAAACGTCACGGACGTCGAGACCCGGCACACCGGCAGCGTTCGGGTCTGGGGTCAATGGCGTGGCTTCGGCGGTTGCCTGGGTCATGGTTGCTCCGTCAGCCCGTCAACGATGGTTTCGGCTGTAACCTTCAGAAGATCTATATAGGTCGGCACCGGCCCGTCGGGCAGGGACAGGGAATCCACATAGAGCACACCGCCATAGGCGATCCCGGTTTCGCGCGCCACCTGCTGGGCCGGCTCGGGCGAGACCGTGCTTTCCGAAAAGATCACCGGAATGTCGTTGTTGCGGATAAGGTCGATGATGCGCCGGACCTGCTGCGGAGAGCCCTGGCTGTCCGCATTGATCGCCCAGATCGAGGCCTCCCTGAGGCCGAAATCCTCGGCCAGATAGGAAAACGCCGCTTCGCTTGAGACGAGCCAGCGCCGGCTTTCGGGGAGTGCTTCGATTGCCGCACGGATCGGGCCGAACGTGGCTTCGATTTCGGCCTTGTAGCGAGCGCCATTTTCGGCATAGGCAGCGGCGTTGTCCGGGTCGGTTTCCGAGAGCGCCCGAACGATGTTGTCGACATAGATCATGGCATTGGCCGGCGACATCCAGGCATGCGGGTTCGCCCTGCCTTCATAGGCGCCTTCGGCAATCGCGATCGGCTCCACGCCTTCGGACAGCGTATAGGCCGGGATGTCACCGAGATTTTCGAGGTAGCGTTCGAACCATGTCTCCAGCCCGAGCCCGTTCCAGAGCACGACGTCGGCGCCAAGGCCGCGACGAATATCGCCGGGCGTCGGGCGGAACATGTGAATCTCGGCGCCCTCGCGGGTGATGGACACCACCTCGGCATGATCGCCCGCCACGTTTCGCGCCATGTCTGCGAAGACCGTGAAGGAAGTCAGCACCTTGATCTTGGCGGCGGCTGGCGACATCGCCCCGAGGCCGAGGGCCAGCCCGAGCGCGACAATGGTCAAAAACCGCATGAATTTCCCCTGTTCCTGATCGAGATGTCTTCTGCGAATGGTTTGCAAAAAGCAATCTATGCCGAAACCGTTTCATGTCAACGCTTTTGCAAATCATTTGCAAAAAGGGCTTGTGCTTTTGCGCGCTATGCGGCGGAATGTCATCTGCTCCCGGGCCGTGCGCCACCCCATCTAGGGATCAACCGAAAGGAGCCATGAACAATGGACGCCGTTCTGCTGTCCCGAATACAGTTCGCCGCCAACATCTCGTTTCACATATTGTTCCCCACAATCACCATCGCGCTGGGATGGCTGCTGCTGTGGTTCCGCATCCGCTTTAACCGGACGGGCGATCAGGCCTACATGGACGCCTATTTCTTCTGGGTGAAGGTCTTCGCTCTTTCCTTCGGCATGGGCGTGGTCTCCGGCATCACGATGAGTTTCCAGTTCGGAACCAACTGGCCGGGATTCATGGAACGCGTGGGCAATATCGCCGGACCGCTTCTCGCCTACGAGATCCTGACGGCGTTCTTCCTGGAGGCAGTCTTCCTCGGCATCATGCTCTACGGCTCAAGACGTGTTTCCGGCGCGGTTCACACGACGGCGACGTTTCTCGTTGCCTTCGGCACCACCATGTCGGCGTTCTGGATCCTGGTTCTCAATTCCTGGATGCACACGCCGCAAGGGTTCGAGATGCGTGAAGGCGTCGCCTATGCGACCGACTGGCTTGCGATTGTCTTCAACCCCTCGATGCCCTACCGCGTCATCCACATGCTGCTTGCGTCCGGCCTGACCGTGGCATTTCTGGTGGCCGGTGTTTCGGCGCTGCGCTGGCTCGCCGGAGACCGGGCGCATGACAATTTCCTGACCCTCAGGACCGGACTGACGCTGGGTGCAATCCTGATCCCGCTTCAGATCCTGGCCGGCGACCTTCACGGTCTCAACACGCTCGAACACCAGCCGCAGAAGGTGGCGGCCATGGAAGGCAACTGGGAAACGGGACCGCGTGTGCCGCTGCTCCTGTTCGCCCTGCCGGACGAAGAGGCCCGGGAGAACAGGTTCGAACTGGGTATCCCCGCCGGGGCTAGCCTGATCCTCAAGCATCATGTCGACGGGGTCGTTCCGGGTCTCAACGATTTCGTCGCCGAGGACGGCACCAAACTACATCCACCGGTGGCTCCGCTGTTCTTCGCCTTCCGCATCATGGTCGGCGTTGGGTTCGCGATGCTCGCCGTTTCCTGGGTCGGCGCATGGATGATGTGGCGGCGCCGCGACATCAATCGGCCCATCGCCTACGTTCTGGTCCCCATGTCGCTGTCTGGCTGGGTCGCGACGCTCGCCGGATGGTACACCACCGAAATCGGCCGTCAGCCCTGGTTGGTCAGCGGCGTTCTCAAGACCTCCGATGCAGTCGCAGCTCTGCCCGCTGGCTCGGTCGGTACGACACTTGCCGCTTACCTGCTGGTCTATGCCGGATTGATCGCTGCCTATCTTTCCGTGATCGTCGCACTGGCAATGAAAGCTGCACGGACGCGGCATGAAGCGCCTCCCGGAAAGGACGACCCGGGAATGCATACCGATCCGGCAATGACGATCGGAACAGGGAGCGCCAGCCATGGGTAATGTCGATTGGGGCCTCTGGCTGCCCTACGTCTTCGCGGGACTGATGGGGATCTCCATCCTGGTCTATGTCATTCTCGACGGGTTCGATCTCGGCATAGGCATTCTGCTGCCGTCCGGCGATGATGCTCAGAAGGACAGGATGGTCGCCTCTATCGGTCCGTTCTGGGACGCCAATGAAACTTGGCTGGTCCTGGCGGTGGGGTTGCTGCTGGTGGCCTTTCCGGTGGCGCACGGCGTCATTCTGACAACGCTTTATTTCCCGGTTGCCGTTCTTCTAATAGGCCTGATCCTGCGCGGGGTTGCCTTCGAGTTCCGGGCAAAGGTCAGTGCGGGTGCCAAACCGGCCTGGAACCGGATGTTCTTCCTCGGATCGCTGATGACCGCGCTTTCGCAGGGCTACATGCTGGGTCTCTACGTCCTCGGTCTCGATACCGGATGGCCGTCCGTGATTTTTGCGTGCCTCGTGGCTGTCTGCCTGGCCGCAGCCTACACGGCGATCGGGGCGGCGTGGCTGATCCACAAGAGCGAGGGCGCATTGCAGCTCAAGGCCGTCCAATGGTTGCGCAGGGCGCTCGGGCTTGTGGCGGTCGGAATGGTGGCGATTTCGCTGGCAAGCCCGCTCGCCAGCGCCCGGATCTGGGATCGCTGGCTCGGCTATCCCGAAAGCCTGCTTCTGGCGCCGCTGCCGGTGCTTACATTCGGCCTGTTTGTCTGGGTGTGGAGGCTTTCGGCGCGGATGCCGCTTGAAGGCGATCGCCTCAACCTTGCTCCGTTCGCAGCCCTCTCCGGGATTTTCGCGCTCGGCTTTGCAGGCCTGGCGTGGTCGTTTTATCCCTATGTCGTCCCCGGCCGGATCACCATCGCCGAGGCCGCGAGCGCAACCGAAAGCCTGGCCATCATTCTCGTGGGCACCTTGTTCGTGCTGCCCGTGATCACCGGCTACACGATCTGGGCCTACCGGATATTCGGCGGCAAGGCGGTCGAGCTCCGCTACGACTGATCGGTCCGTGCGGCTTGCGTCAGGCGACGCCGAGCCGGGTATTGCGGTCGACCAGGTACTTGTCGAACAGGGGCAGGCTCGCAGCACCGAGTGCCCGTGCCAGGGTTCCCACGGTTCCCGGCAGGATTTCCGGCGGTTCCAGCCCGCGCAGGTCGTAGCTCATCATCTCGGTCCGGGTCGCAGTCACGAGGTCCGCCCGGATCCCGGTCGGCAATCCGCCGTCGATGATGACGTGCTGAAAGTCGATGATGGCTGCAGCCGAGACGATCGCCTGGGCAAGTGCAGCCGCGACGATGGCGATCCAGTCGGCCGCCAGATCTTCGAACCCCTCCCAATGATCCGGGCTGTTCCAGAGAGGGGAGGGGTCGCGGCCCTCGGCGCGCAGCATCCGCTCAAGCAGCATGATCGAGGCGCGGTCGAGCAGTTGCACGGGCTCGCCGTCAGGGCCCCTAACCGGCAAGGGGCCAAGCGCGCCGGCATTGCCGCTGCGGCCCGAGAAGATGCCGCCATTCAGGACGACGCCGCCGCCGACAAAGGTGCCGATGTAGATGTAGAGAAAGGTGTTGGCGTTCTTGTGCTTGCCGAACACAAGCTCGGCCGCACAGGCCGCCGTAGCGTCGTTCTGGAGATAGACCGGCATGTCGCAAACCGCGGCCAGTTCGCTGCGGAGATCGCATCCGCGCCAGAGGTCCATCTCCTCGCGCGGAGCGCCTGCCTGTTCGGTCCAGTTCCACAGTTCAAACGGTGTGGCGATCCCCAGTCCGGCCACACGCTCGCGCAGCGGCGCGGGGAGGCTGTTGACCAGTTGCGCAAGCCCGGTTTCGACGAATTCGATGATCTGCGGCGGTGTCGGCCAGGGATAGCTCTTTCGCAGCGCAGCCTTGGGCTCTCCGGCAAAATCGATCAGGATAAGTTCCGCACTCCGTCGGCCGACCTTCAGGCCGAGAAAGAACGCACCGTCGGGATTGATGGACAGCGGCACGGAAGGCTGACCGACCTTGCCGCGCACCGGCTCGCCCTTGACGATCAGGTCCTCGGCCTCGAGTTCACGCATGATGACCGAACAGGTTTGCGCCGAAAGTCCTGTCATCCGGGAAATGTCGGTCTTGGCCAGGTTGCCGTGGGTATAAACGAGACTGAGCACCAGCCGTTGATTGTAGGCTCTCAATCCGCTCTGGTTCGATCCGCGCAGCGGCATCGTTGCGCCGCCCGTCCGTTCCTCGGCTGCATCGTTTTCCTGCCGCACCTGAACACGTCCTCCGATCTGCATCCCCGTATACGTCTTTTTGTTCGGGCGACAATGCCGCACCCAGAATTTGGGGTCAATAAATAAATAAGAGTGATTTATTTATTGACAGCCAAGTTTCAAATGTGGTGTGCTGATCGTGACGCAGGCATCGGAGGGAGGAGCTTCCGCATGTCTTCGTGTGCAGATTGACCTGCTGTTCGAAATCCCGGGAGGATGACTATGAAACCTGTTTCACTATTGAAGAGCGCATTGCTTGCGGCCGCCGCTGTTGGCGCCATGGCTGCGGTTCCGGCACAGGCTGCAAGCCACAGCGTCGGCGCATGCCTGATTACCAAGACCGACACCAATCCCTTCTTCGTCAAGATGAAGGAAGGCGCCGAAGCCAAGGCGGAAGAACTCGGCGTCTCGCTGAAGTCCTACGCCGGAAGGATCGATGGCGACCACGAAACCCAGGTCCAGGCGATCGAGACCTGCATCGCCGATGGCGCCAAGGGCATTCTCCTGACTGCATCCGACACGTCGTCGATCGTATCCGCCGTGCAGCAGGCACGCGATGCCGGCCTGCTGGTCATCGCGCTCGACACCCCGCTCGATCCGATCGACGCGGCGGACGCCACGTTTGCCACCGACAATTTCCTGGCCGGCGAACTGATCGGCCAGTGGGCTGCGGCGACCCTGGGCGACGAAGCTGCAAACGCGAAGATCGCCATGCTCGATCTTGCCGTTAGCCAGCCGACCGTCGGCGTTCTGCGCGACCAGGGCTTCCTCACCGGCTTCGGCATCGACGTCAAGGATCCGGGCAAGTGGGGCGATGAGGACGATCCGCGCATCGTCGGCAACGACGTGACTGCGGGCAACGAGGAGGGGGGCCGTACGGCGATGGAAAACCTTCTCGCCAAGGACCCGATGATCAACGTTGTCTACACCATCAACGAGCCGGCTGCCGCGGGCGCCTATGAGGCACTCAAGGCCATCGGGCGCGAGGATGATGTGCTGATCGTCTCGGTGGACGGCGGTTGCCCTGGCGTCGCCAACATCAAGGACGGCGTGATCGGCGCGACATCCCAGCAGTATCCGCTGTTGATGGCCTCGCTCGGCATCGAGGCGATTGCCGCCTGGGCCAAGGACGGCACCAAGCCGGAGCCGACCGAAGGCAAGGACTTCTTCGACACCGGCGTGGCCCTGGTCACCGACAATCCCGCCGAAGGCGTCGAGTCGATCTCGGTTGCCGAAGGCATGGACAAGTGCTGGGGTTGATAAGCTTCAACAACAGGTAAACACTTGCGGGGCGGCTTTCGGGCCGCCTCGTTTTCAAGGACGGGCGAGCACGGTTCCCTGTAATCGGTGCCGATGCTTGCGGGCCTGCCCCGGCGGCAGGTGAGTTTTGGGAGGAACCATGTCCGATACGCAGGAATACGAGAAGGCGGCGGCCACCAGTCCGACGACGGTCGCGCAATTCGCATCCGAGCACACCAGCGCGGTGAGGCGGATCCAGCATGCATTGCACCAGACCCCTTCGGCGGTGCCGTTGATCGTGCTGGTCGGATCCATTCTGGTGTTCGGGCTGCTGCTGGGCCAGAAGTTCTTTTCTCCCTTCGCCCTGACCCTCATTCTGCAGCAGGTGCAGATCGTGGGCATTCTTGGCGTCGCCCAGTCGCTGGTCATCCTCACCGCCGGTATCGATCTGTCCGTTGGCGCCATCATGGTGCTGTCCTCGGTGGTGATGGGGCTGTTCTCCTTCCGCTACGGACTGCCGGTGGAACTGGCCGTGGCAGGCGGCATTGCCTGCGGTGCGCTGTGCGGTTTCATCAACGGCTTCCTGGTGGCGGTGATGAAGCTGCCCCCGTTCATCGTCACGCTCGGCATGTGGCAGATCGTGCTGGCGACGAATTTTCTCTACTCGGCCAACGAGACCATCCGCGCCCAGGAGATCGCCGAACAGGCGCCATTGCTGCAATTCTTCGGCAACAAGATCACCGTTGGAGATGCCGTGTTCACCTATGGTGCGATCTTCATGGTGCTTCTGGTGCTGGTGATGGCCTATGTGCTCAAGCAGACCGCCTGGGGCCGGCATGTCTACGCCGTCGGCGATGACCCGGAAGCAGCCGAACTGTCCGGCGTCCAGGTCAAGCGCACGCTGATTTCGGTCTACGTGCTCTCAGGCCTGATCTGCGCCTTTGCCGGCTGGGCATTGATCGGCCGCATCGGTTCGGTCTCCCCGACCTCCGGCCAGTTGGGCAACATCGAATCCATTACCGCGGTGGTGATCGGCGGAATCTCACTGTTTGGCGGCCGCGGCTCGATCATGGGCATGCTGTTCGGAGCGCTGATTGTCGGCGTGTTCTCGCTCGGACTGCGTCTGCTCGGCGCGGACGCCCAATGGACCTATCTGCTGATCGGTGTGCTGATCATCGGCGCGGTGTCCGTGGACCAGTGGATCAGAAAGGTATCAGTCTGATGGAACCCATTCTCAAAGGCAGAAACCTGGTCAAGCGCTATGGCCGCGTCGTTGCGCTCGACAATTGCGATTTCGATCTCTATCCGGGCGAAATCCTCGCTGTTATCGGCGACAACGGCGCCGGAAAGTCCTCGCTGATCAAGGCGATCTCCGGCGCGGTCAGCCTCGACGCGGGCAAGATCTGGCTCGAAGGCCGCGAGGTTCGCTTCCATTCGCCGCTCGACGGACGGGCCGCCGGCATTGAGACCGTATACCAGACACTCGCCATGTCACCGGCGCTGTCGATCACCGACAACATGTTCATGGGCCGCGAACTGCGCAAGCCGGGCTTCATGGGCAAGGTCATGCGGCAGCTCGATCACAAGGCAATGGACGCCTTTGCCCGGGAAAAACTCAACGAGCTGGGGCTGATGACGATCCAGAACATCAACCAGGCGGTCGAAACGCTGTCGGGCGGACAGCGCCAGGGGGTGGCGGTTGCGCGCGCGGCGGCTTTCGGGTCCAAGGTGATCATTCTCGACGAACCCACGGCCGCCCTGGGCGTCAAGGAAAGCCGCAGGGTGCTGGAGCTCATCCTCGATGTGCGCGCCCGAGGCATTCCGATCATTCTGATTTCGCACAACATGCCGCACGTTTTCGAGGTTGCCGACCGGATCCATGTGCACCGGCTCGGCAAACGGCTATGCGTCATCAACCCGAGGGACTATACGATGTCGGATGCCGTGGCCTTCATGACCGGGGCGAAGGAACCGCCCGAGGATCAAATCGCAGCTTGAGGCACCCGTGACACTTGAGGACAATGCACAGCTGATCGCCCGGACGGCGCTGCAGGGGGCAGGCGAGCGTCCGCGCTTCATCATTGCGCTTGCGGGACCGCCCGGCGTCGGCAAGTCGACATTGTCGGAAGCATTGCTGGCTGCCTTCGGCGCTCTCGGAGAGGCAGCTGCCATCGTGCCGATGGATGGTTTTCACCTCGACAATGCGGTGCTTGAGGATCGTGGCGATCTGGACCGCAAGGGAGCGCCCTTCACCTTCGACGCCGAAGGTTTTGCCGCGTTGCTGCACCGGTTGCGCGCCTGGCCGGATCGCGATGTGGCGATTCCGGTGTTCGACCGGCTGCACGATCTTTCGCGCGCCGGCGGTCGCATCATTACCGCCGGTCACCGGTTTCTGATTGCCGAGGGCAACTACCTCCTTCTCGATCAGTCGCCCTGGCGGGACATGGCGGAGCTGTTCGACATGACCGTCATGCTGACCGCCCCTGAGGATGTCCTTCGCGTGCGGCTGATCCGGCGCTGGATCGACCACAACCTCGCCGAAGCCGATGCGGTCGCCCGGGCCATGCACAACGACATCCCGAACGCGGAACTGGTGCTTCACGCTTCACGAGCTGCAGACATCACGCTGGAAAACGGCTGAGACCGCCGGTCCGGGGCCCTGAAGACAAAAATCAGCCCGGCCAGTTGCGATGAGACGGCGAGGCTCGCCGCCGCAAGAAAAAGGCCCCGGCGCTTTCACGCCGGGGCCATTCAATGAAGCTTTGCGAAAAGCTTAGTTGATTTCGGCGTACTTGCCGTCCGACCAGCGGTAGAAGACGTAGCCCGGAAGCGAGACGTCACCCTTGTCGTCAAACGAAAGGTCACCGAGAACGGTGGAGAACTCACCGGAGTTCAGCGCTTCGCGAACAGCGTCGTAGTCGGTCGAACCGGCATCCTCAACAGCCTGAGCATAGGCCTGGATCGCTGCGTAGGTGTACATCACGTAGCCTTCGGTGGTCTTGCCGGCATCCTGAAGAGCCTTGACCACGTCGGCAGCGGCAGGGTTCTTGGTCGGATCGGGCGAGAAGGTCATCAGCGTACCTTCGCCGGCATCACCGGTGATGGCCCAGTACTCGTCGGTCACGAGCGCGTCGCCCGAAACCAGAACGGTTTCCATGCCCTGTTCCTTCATCTGGCGTGCCATCAGGCCGGCTTCGGTGTGGTAGCCGCCGACATAGAGCACGTCGATGCCTTCCTGCTTCATCTTCGAAACCAGCGCCGAGTAGTCCTTTTCACCGGCGGTGTAGGCTTCGTACATGGCAGGGGTTCCGCCGCCGGCCTCGAAGGAGCCCATGGTCGCATCGGCAAGACCCTTGCCGTAGGCGGTCTTGTCGTGGACGAAGGCGATCTTCTTGTCGGCGAAGTTTTCGAGCAGATAGGCTGCTGCGGTCTCGCCCTGCTGGTCGTCACGGCCGCAAACGCGGTAGGTGGCGCCGTCTGCACCGCCCGGACGCTCGTCGGTGAGCTTCGGGTTGGTCGAAGCGGGCGAGATCTGGATCATGCCTTCGTCGGAGTACACGGCCGAGGCCGGGATCGACGAGCCCGAGCAGAAGTGGCCGGCCACGAAGGACACGCCGTTACCTGCGAGCTGGTTGGCAACAGCAACGGCCTGCTTCGGGTCGCAAGCATCGTCGCCGATTTCGAGCGAGAGCATCTCGCCGTTGACGCCGCCGGCGGCATTGATGTCGGCTACAGCCTGCTCGGCACCGATCTTCATCTGTTCCCCGAAGGAGGCGTACTGACCGGTCATCGGACCGACGGTTGCAATCATAATGTCAGCCTGAGCCGAAGACATTGCGAAGCCGAGCGCGGCTCCCGCCAAAAGGATCTTCTTCATGTTAACTCCCAGTTACACCTGTTCGTTTTCCTGACACCGGAGCCGCAGGCGTTTGTTTGGTTCGGATCCGGTGTGGGGGGCGTTGTGCCCCGGATGTTGCCATCTAAGCCCAATTTCAAAGAGAAATACAGAGGTTTTGATTGGCAATTCTTGCGCATGTTTCTTGCGGTTAATGGCCCTTCTGGCGCCAGTTCAATGGACCGGCGCGCTCGAACGCAAAACCGTACTGCCTGACGATCTGTCCGGCACGCGTGTAGCGCATGCCGAGAAAGGCGAAGATCAGGATGACGACGAAATCAATGAGGAAATAGTAACCCGAAAGCAGGGTGCCTTCGAAGAGCGCGAAATGGATGAACCGCACGGCCAGGCCGAGGATGAGCATGTATCCGACCAGTTGAAGCGGCGTGCGCCAGGTCTGGGCGACCGCGCGCCCGGTCATCCAGGCCGTGCCGCCGCCGAGGATCATGGTGACGAAGATGAACTCGGCAATCGAGACTTCCCAAAGGAGGCTGTTTTCCATGTCTTACCCCTTAGTCGCCGCGCCATGCATGAACCCGAAAGTTTTCCGGGGCTGCAGCGTTTAGGATTGATGCACCGGGAGTGCCGGTCGAATGAAGCCGTTCTACGACATCCCGCATCAGTGAGCTCCACCTTCGAGATAGGCGGCACGAACCTCGTCGCGCTTGAGCAGTTCGGCACCCGTGCCGGACATCGTGATGTTGCCGTTGACCATCACATAGCCGCGGTGGGCGAGCTTGAGTGCGTGGAATGCGTTCTGCTCGACCAGGAACACGGTCAGGCCCTCATTGGTGTTGAGTTCCTTGATGATCTCGAAGATCTGCTTGACGATCAGCGGCGCAAGGCCGAGCGAGGGTTCGTCGAGCAGCAGCAGCGTGGGCCGGCTCATCAGCGCACGCGCGATGGCGAGCATCTGCTGCTCGCCGCCCGAAAGCGTACCGCCGCGCTGCCCGGCGCGTTCCTTGAGCCTCGGAAACAGCTCGAAGACCCGCTTGAGGTCGTCATCGAAATGCTTGTCGTCGACGAGCTGGGAGCCCATCTGCAGGTTTTCCATCACCGTCATGCGGCCGAAGATGCGGCGGCCTTCAGGAGACTGCGCGATGCCCATGCGGATGATCTCGTGGGTCGGCGTGCGGCTGATGTCCTCGCCCTTGAAGATGATCTGCCCGGTGCGGGCCCGCGGGTTGCCGCAGATGGTCATCATCAGGGTGGACTTGCCTGCGCCGTTGGCGCCGATCAGCGTGACGATTTCGCCGCGATTGACCTCGACGTCGACGCCGCGCAGGGCGACGATCTTGCCGTAGTAGGTTTCCACACCGCGGATGGACAGGAGGGACTGATCGCTCATGATTTGCCTCCTTCGTCGTTCGCGGGCGGGGTCTGGGTTCCGTGCTTGACCGGCATGTCGAGCGTTTCCTCAACCTCTGCGACTTCATCCTCGTCGACGCCGAGATAGGCCGAGATCACCTTCGGATCGTTCCGGACCTGTTCGGCGTTGCCATCGGAGATTTTCTCGCCGTAGTCGAGCACCACCACGTGGTCGGAGATTTCCATCACCACGCCCATGTCATGCTCGATCAGCAGGATCGAGGTGCCGTGGTCCTTGCGGATATACTGCAGGATGTCGTTGAGTTCGGTCGACTCGCGCGGATTGAGGCCCGCAGCGGGCTCGTCCAGGCACAAAAGCTGCGGCCGCGTGCACATGGCCCGCGCGATTTCGAGCCGGCGCTGTGCGCCGTAGGGCAGGTCGGCAGCCGGGTCGTCGGCACGGTCGATCAGGCCGGTCTTTTCGAGCCAGTAGGCCGCAAAGTCTATGGCTTCGCCGCGCGCCTTGCGGAACCCGGGCAGCCCGAGAATGCCGCCGATCGTCATCGATGAAGCAATCATCAGCGGGTTGTGCTGGGCCACAAGCAGGTTTTCCAGCGCGGTCATGCCGCCGAACAGCCGGATGTTCTGGAAGGTGCGGGCCACGCGGGCGCGCTTGGAAATCTCGAAGTCGGGCATGCGCTCGAGCAGGAACACCCGGTCCTCGCCTTCGGCATTGAACTGCTTTCCGGTCCGGGTCAGGGCCTCGATCTTTTCGGATTGAAGGCCTTTGCCGTGCCGCATGACGATGCGGCCCTCGGTCGGCTTGTAGAACCCGGTGACGCAGTTGAAAACCGTGGTCTTGCCGGCGCCGTTGGGTCCGATCAGGGCGGTGATGTCACCGCGCCCGACATTGAAGCTCAGGTCGTTGACGGCGACCAGCCCGCCGAAACGCATGGTCAGGTGCTCAACCGAAAGAACGACGTTTTCGTCCCAGTTGTTCTTGCTTGGGGTAGTCATTGCGGTTTCCATCAGTGGCCCTCACCCTGAGCGACCATGTCAGAGCCGATCTTCTTGCGTTCCTTGTAGACCGCGGACGGATTGCGGCTCGATATGATGCCGCGTGGCTTCCACACCATGATCAGCACCATGGCCAGGCCGAAGATCAGCATGCGGTACTGGGTCGGCTCGAAATCCGGTCCGAAGATTTCCTTGAGGAATCCGAGGTTTCTGAGCACCTCGATGCCGCCGATCATCACCACGGAGGCGATGACCACGCCGATCTGCGATCCCAGCCCGCCGAGTACGACGATTGCCAGGATGATGGCCGACTCCAGGAAGGTGAAGCTCTCGGGCGAGATGAAGCCCTGCCTTGTGGCAAAGAACGAGCCGGCAAAACCGCCGAACATGGCGCCGATGGCAAAGGCGGTGAGCTTTGTGTTGGTGGTGTTGATCCCGAGCGAGCGGCAGGCGATCTCGTCCTCGCGAAGCGCCTCCCATGCCCGGCCGATCGGAAGCTTCCTCAGCCTGAGCGTGACGAAGTTGGTGATCAGCGCCAGCACCAGGATGATGTAGTAGAGGAAGATGAAGCGGTGAATGCTGTCATATTCGATGCCGAAGAAGTCGGCGAAACCGCCGTTCCTCGATAGCTCGAGGCCGAAGAACGTCGGCTTCGGAATGCCGGAGATTCCGTCGGGACCACCGGTGAATTCGTACCAGTTGAGCAGCACCACGCGGATGATCTCGCCGAAGGCAAGCGTTACGATAGCAAGGTAGTCGCCGCGCAGCCTGAGAACCGGAAAGCCGAGGATCACGCCCCAGGTCGCCGCAAGAAGACCGGCCAGCGGCAGCGCCATCCAGAAGCCGATCTCGAAATACTGTGCCATCAGCGCGAAAGAATAGGCGCCGACCGCATAGAAGGCGACGTAACCGAGGTCGAGCAGTCCGGCGAGGCCCACGACAATGTTCAGGCCCCATCCGAGCATGATGTAGGTCATGATCAGGATGGCGAGGTCAATGAACTGCCGGTCGCGGTTCGGAAACAGCCACATCACCAGGAAGGGCAGGAACGCGGCGATGAACAGCAGCACCGGACCGAGCACCTTGCCGATGCTGCCCAGCGTCGTCTCCGACGCGGTGATCTTCATGTGCTGTGTGACCGGGTTGCGTGTCTTGAAGACGAGCAGGTTCAGGGCAAGCCTCACCACGAAGACGATCGCGGTTGCCGAGATCCAAAGACCCCAGCGGTAGGTCAGGTCCAGGCCGCCGGGCCCGATATCGGTCCTCAGAGCGAAGAAGAAGAAGCCGAGGACGGCCGCCAGAAAGGCCGCGACAGCAGCATCCTTGACGGATTCAGCCATGAGGCTGGGGTTTGGAACAGTGCTTGTCATCAGACTTTCTCGACTTCAGGCTTACCAAGCAGGCCGGAGGGCATGAAAATCAGCACGATGGCCAGGATCGAGAACGCCGCCACATCCTTGTATTCGACCGTGAAGTAACCCGACCAGAAGACCTCGATCAGCCCGATCAGCAGACCTCCGAGCATGGCGCCCGGCAGCGAGCCGATGCCGCCCAGCACCGCAGCGGTAAAGGCCTTAACGCCTGCGAGGAAGCCGATGTAGAAGTCGATCACCCCGTAAAGCAGCAGGAACATGAAGCCTGCCACCGCGGCCAGCGCCGCGCCCATGACGAAGGTCAGTGAAATGGTGCGGTCGACATTGACCCCGAGAAGGGCCGCCATCTTCTGGTCCTGCTCGCAGGCGCGCTGTGCCCGGCCGAGCGACGTCTTCGAGATCAGCAGCGAGAAGCCGATCATCAGCGCCAGCGTTGTCACGATGATGATCATCTGCATGTAGGACAGCTGTACTGCGATGGTGCCGTTCTCGGTCACGCCTTCCATCAGCGTGACGCCGCCCTGGATCTGCGGCTGCAGCGGCTTGACGCGCGCGCCCTGGGTGATCTGGACGAAGTTCTGCAGCACGATCGACATGCCGATGGCGGTGATCAGCGGCGCCAGCCGGAACGAGCCGCGCAACGGGCGATAGGCGAACCGTTCGACGGTCCATCCCCAGGCCGATGTAAACAGCATCGCGATGATCAGGGTCAGGAAAAGGATCAGCGGCAGCGCCGTGAAGCCGATTGCGACCAGAGCCAGGAAGGTGGCCAGCGCGATGAACGAGCCGATCATGAAAATGTCGCCATGGGCGAAATTGATCATGCCGATAATGCCGTAAACCATCGTGTAGCCGATGGCGATCAACCCGTAAATGGAACCCAACGTAAGCCCGTTGATGAGCTGTTGAACGAAATACTCCATCAGGCCTCTGACCCCTCTTGTTTCTTGGGAGGCGCTGTCATCGCGCCCTCTTGTCCCCTCAGGCTCTATACCGCCTTTTGAGATCCGAAAACAAGAAAACTCGAAAGTCCCCAGAGATTCGGATTCTCACTCGATTTTATTGTGTCCACATAGTGAAAATCGCGGAGCACGGCCGAGTTGACCGTGACTTCCGCGATTTGCGCTTGTTGTCTGTGGTGGGAAAAACGGCTTCGTCAGCTTACGCGCTTCAAAAACCCGTCCGGAGCAACCGTGATCTGCAGCTTCCGGTCGATCCGCCTGTCGATCTCGAAGTCCTTGTTGGTTTCGAGGAAGGCGTGGACAGCCGATTTGGGGCTGTTGCCCGGCCCCCAGGGCCGGTCGCCGCCAAGCGCGACGGGAGTATCCTCGATCAGCGTATCGAAAACGATGCAATAGCTTTCCGATGTGACCAGCGGCGCGTAGGCCTCGAGTTCGGCCAGCACATGATCATGGGTGTGGTTGGAATCGAGACACACAAGGATGCGCTTGTAACCCGAGGCCACGGCCTTCACCTTGTCGATCGTGTCCTGGGCGATGCTCGAACCCTCGATCATCTCGATGCGCGGAAAAAGCGGATGCGCCTCGATCGCTTCGCGATTGTGCGCACGAATGTCGATGTCGATGCCCAGCACCTTGCGCTTGGGCTTGCGCGGATCGAGCGTTTCGCCGTTCTCGGTCGCATCGCACAGGTCGAGAAGCGCCAGCAGCGAAGCCGAGTAGATCAGCGACCCGCCATGGGCGATGCCGGTTTCGATGATCAGATCAGGTCTGGTTTTCCAGACCAGTTCCTGCAGGGCCCAGCCGTCATTGGGCAACTGGATTGCTGGGCGTCCCAACCAGGAGAAATTGTACGACCACTTGTGTGGCGTCGCTTCCCGGATCCACAGCCGCGAGAGCGCCTGAAGGTCATTGTCCTCGACGAGACCATCGATGTTCTTTTCAACTTCAAGCTGGAATTCCTCACGAGGACCCATCTGTAAACTCCTTCCAGTTCCGCGTCCCGGACGCGATTGATCTAATGCCGTCGCGGCCGCAATTGGCGACCAGATCCAGCGCCGTCACATAGGGTGTGAAGGGACCGTGCAATTGCGGATATGGCGTGCACTGGTAGTCCATGTAGGAGACCGATATGCCCTTGGCCTCAAACATTTCGTGATCCAGGTAGTTTCGCGCGCCATGGCCTGTGACGTAGTCCGTACCGCCGACCGCTTGAACTAGATTGAGGATTCTGTCGCTACCAGAACCGCCTATACCTAGATCTCTTGAGTCAACAAATCTTGTGGTGCGGTCAATCTCGAAGTAGCGGCAAAGGGAGAGCATGCTGGCCCGCGCTACATCGCGGACGGTTTCGTGTTCAACCTGCAGAACAGAGCGTGCGATTTCTTTCGCGTCTTCTTCAAACGGAGCTCCGCGGATGCTCGCGTCTAGAAGTGCCAAATGCCGGTCTGCCCAAACGGTTGGTGGTTGAATCTTTACTTCGTCAATTGCGGGGCCACGACTGTGTTCCTGCAAAGGAACAGTCATCCAGCTTGTCCCGTTCGGTGTCTTCACCTTGATGCGATGCGAGAAAGCGCGCCGGGTAAACTGCACGTCGTCATAGTGGATAAACACGTCTGCGAGGCGGATCTGTTCCAGCATGCCCACCCAGGGAAAATACATTGATTGACTGATGACGACCCTCATCCTCGGCGGTCCTGCCCAGGGCTAACGCGGTCCTTGCGCCACTCTATGTGCCTCATGTGGGGATTGGTCTCCATGGCCGGCCTTCGTGTGTCCGGCGCCGGTTTAGCCCTGATCAAGTCGGCTTTCCAGCAATTTTACAGGAAACATCATCGCATCGATCATGTTGTAGAATTCTGCCGCACCCTGTGCGCCGCCGATCGCCATGTCGAAATTCAGATGACCTTCGGCGTGACCCATGAATTTCGGGATATCGCTGCGGTAGCGATAGACCGGGTTGAACATCTTGACTGCCTTGGGGCCTCCCCAGGCCTTGATCGCGGCCGCGTAGGCCGCCTTTTTCTCATTGAAGCGCGCCTGATCGGCAACGGTTTCGCAATCGCCCGCGCAGGCCTTGATGAAGCCTTCCTCCCAACCATTGAGTTCGATGCCGTAGCGCTGCTTGAACCATTCGATCGTGTGCGCGACGGAAGCGGTGATGCCAAGCTCGATCGGGAACGGGAAGTTCTCGGCTTCGATCACGCCCTGGTTTTCCTCCCGGATTGCCTTGATGCGTTCGAGGCCGACTTTCGGATCGCGCAGACCGGCGCTGTTCGAATGGCTGCAGGTTCCGAAGACGGAAAGCGGCCGCTCCCAGTAGATGCACATTTCGGCCAGCATCACCGTCTTGCAGATGCTCTCGTAATCGGCGTTGGGATGTTCAAAGTAGCGGTTGGAGAAGGTCGTGCGGATTCGCTCGAGCAGGTCCTTCTTCAGCGCGCCATGATAGATTCCGAAGGAGCAGGACGGCCGGTCCTTGGCCCCCTCCCAGAAGAACATCCTGCGCATAAGATCCTTTTTGTCCATGTGCATGAGATGGCTGCCGGTGGGGATCTTGGTGATCTCGCGGTGGGTCCGTGCCTCGGGCCAGACGAAATAGGATCGGCCCCATGTAAATGCGTCGGCCTGCGGCACGCGCTTGCCCGTCACGCGGAGCGCCTCGCAGAGTTCGGGATCGAGATAGTCGTCGTCGCCGATGATGCTGATCCATTCGCCGCGGCAGTGCGGCGGCAGCCGTTCCCAGTTGTCCTGCATCGAAAGCGGCTTCTCCTCGGGAGAAAGAAGCCGCAGGCGCGGATCGGCGGTTTGCGAGACAAAGTCGGCAAGCGGTTCCGGGTCGTCGGAATTGTCACCCAGCAGGATCTCGAAATCGTCGCGACCGGAAGCCAGCATGTGCCGCACGGCGTCCATCGCATAGGATTGGCGGTTGCGGGTTGGAATGCAGATGGTCAGCCGTGTCATCGCGCAAACGCCCTTGCGCCGGAGGCGGCCAACTCGGCCGAAATAATGGTGTGCTCACCGAAATCGTAAAACTCGGCTGGCGTCCGGGCTGGAACCGACGCCTCTTGTATGTAGAGCATGTCGTTCAGGACGCCACTGAGCTCGTTGAATGAACGCTCGCCCCAGAAGGGCATCGGCTTGAAGCACTCTCGCCATTTGCCGCCTTCCCACGCGGCGAACCCGCGCTCGAAATAGGCCTTCTTGAGTTCGTAGTCTTCCTCGACAACGGTGTTGTTGCATTCGTCCATTGCCGCCGAAGCGAAATTTTCCGGAAAACCCGTCAGATCGATCCCGTACTTTCTGCAAAACCACGAAGTGGTTGAGGCAATGACCGCACAATTGGACACTCCTTCGCCGGTGAGCGGAAACGGGAATATCGGGTCGTCCATGTCGACGGTTCCTGCGGACTCCGTCTTGAAGGCCTTCGCGTGCTCGTCGGTCTTTTTCCGGGTGCGCGCCCCTGCGGAGTTTGACGCCGCACAGGCGCCAAGTACCGAGAACGGACGCTGGCAATGAACCAGCGTCTTTGCTTCGCGGATTACCTTGCAACTGCTTTCGAAGTCGACCACGGGGTGTTCGAAGTACCGGCCTCCGAATTTTCGTTTGATCCGTTCCATCAGCGATTTGCGCACTGCCCCGTGATAGGCTCCGAAACCCGCTGCAGGCCGGGACTTGCCTTCCGTCCAGCGATAAAGGCGATCGGCCATGATCGACTTCACGGCAACGAGCGTTTCGTGGCTGACCGGAACGGTCGCCAATGCCGGAGTCGGCCGGTTGTCGGGCCAGTTGAAGTTCATCCGTGCCCATCCAACGGCTTCGACATCCGGGTACAGCCGCTCATAATATTTGAGCAACAGCACCAGTTTCGGATCGATGTAGTCGTCGTCGCCGATCACACTCAGCCAGCGGCCGCGGGCGAGGCCGGCGAGCCGTTCCCAGTTGTCGACCATCGGAAGCACCTTGTCTTCCGGGCCGACGAGTTTGAACCGCTCATCCTTGAGTTCGGTCTCGAAGAACTCTGCCAGAATGCTCCCGTCGTCGGAATTGTCGCCGACGAGGACCTCGAAATCCGTACGGTCGCTCCGGGCGAGGGCGCGGATCGTTTCGATGCAGTAGGTCTGCCTGTTGCGCGTCGGCAGGCAGATGGAAAGCTGGATCATGGGTCTTCTTCGTTTGAGGCTCTGAGCGTTGTTACCCTTTCAGGTCAAGCTTGCCCGATCCTTGCCCTTTCCGCGTTGTCGCGCGCCCCTGCCGTCCATTAGATACGCTCTCAATCAGGGCTGGATTTCGGCGGTGAATCCTGATCGATTGCGCGCCGGATCGAAGCCTGCCGGGAGTGCCCCATGAAAATCAGTGATGTTAAGACCTTCGTTGTCGCCAATCCGCCACCGCAGGCCGGCGGCCGCTACTTTCTCTTCGTCAGGCTGGCCACCGATGGCGGGGTCATCGGATACGGCGAGGCCTATGATGCGGCCTTCGATCCGCACCTGACGGCAAAGCTGATCGAGGATGTGGCCGGGCGCTATCTGGTCGGCCGCGATCCGCACGACATCGAGAATTTCTTCAGGCTCTGTTACTCGTCTGGCTTTTCGCAGCGTCCCGACATGACCATGATGGCCTGCTGTTCGGCGCTGGAAATGGCCTGCTGGGACATCATCGGCAAGGAGGCCGGACAGCCGGTCCACAAGCTGCTCGGCGGCCGGGTTCACGAGGGGCTTAGATCCTATACCTATCTTTATCCGGCGACCGGAAGCGCCGATCCGCTGTCCACCGACAGCCCGAAGAATGTCTATAACGATCCTGATCTGGCTGCAGAAGCTGCAAAGGAGGCAGTGCGTCAGGGCTTCACCGCCGTCAAGTTCGATCCCGCGGGGCCCTACCGGGTCCAGGGCGGGCACCAGCCGCTCTTGTCCGACATCGATCTGTCGGCGCGCATGGTCAGGGCGGTCCGCGAAGCGGTCGGCGATGGTGCTGACATCCTGTTCGGCACGCACGGACAGTTCACGGCCGCCGGCGCGATCCGCATGGCCCGCGCCATCGAAGTTGCCGATCCCCTGTGGTTCGAGGAGCCGGTGCCGCCGGATCAGGTCGCGGCAATGGCGGAGGTCGCCCGCGCCACATCCATTCCTGTCGCCGCCGGAGAGCGGCTGGTCACCAAGCACGAGTTCGCCCGCGTCATCGAGGCGCGCGCCGCTGCGATCCTGCAGCCGAATCTGGGCCGGTCGGGCGGGCTTCTGGAAACCAAGAAGATTGCCGGCATGGCGGAAGCCTTCGGTATCCAGGTCGCGCCGCATTGTTATTGCGGCCCGCTCGTTGCCGCTGCGAACATCCAGCTTGCCGCCACGCTGCCCAATTTCCTAGTGCTCGAATCGATCAAGACGTGGGACGGATTTCACGCCGAGGTATTGAAAAAGAAGATCGAATGGGAGGACGGTTTCGTCATCCCGTCAAGCGAGCCGGGGCTGGGCGTCGAACTCGACGAGGCAGTCTGCGAGGCCAATCCGTGGAGCGGCGACATGCTGCATCTCGAGATGACCCGCGAACCGATCCGGTTCTGATCTGCTGCCGGGGGCGCAACGTCAGCCGATGCGGCCCTTGTCCCAGTCCGGGTCGTCAAAACTCTGGATCTCGACGCGGTAGCCGTCGGGCGAATGAAACAGCGAGGAGTAGACGCCGAACTCATCGCTGTGCGCGGGTCCGCTGACGTAGGTCACGCCCTTGGCTTCGAGGAAATCACGCCATCCGTCGACATCGGGCGAGACGATGGTCAGCGTCACGCCGGCAGTGCCCTGCGGGCGGTCCGGCAGGTTGCATACGCCGATATAGCTCATCGGCGTCAGCCGGTAGATGTGACAGGCGCCCTGGTCGACGACGAAGTCCAGTTCCATGACCTCGCGCAGGAAGCGGGAACCACGCTCCAGATCGCTTGTGTAGGTGAAGACGATGGAATGGCTGATCGGCGGTCTGGGCATCAAGGGCTCCTGCTGGTTGCCGCCGGAACCTGCCCCTGGCGCATGATTCGGGCAAGAGGCCGCAGGCCTTTGCACAGGGATGACCAGTTAGCGGCTTGACCCGGACCGGCGCTATCGGGCAAAGCGCAAGCCAGCAGCATGCGCGCGCAGAGCAAAGCCGCCGCCGCCAAACCAAGGATCGCACCATGTCAAAGCCCGTGCTCATTGCCCCCTCCATCCTTTCGGCCGATTTTTCGCGTCTGGGCGACGACATAGAGGGCGTGGTACGCGCCGGCGCGGACTGGATCCACCTCGATGTGATGGACGGTCACTTCGTTCCCAACATCACCTTCGGTCCCGGTATCATTAAAGCCGTGCGCCCGCGCACCGAGGCTGTCTTCGACTGCCACCTGATGATCGAGCCCTGCGATCCCTACCTCGAGGCTTTCGCCGATGCGGGCTGCGACATCATTACGGTGCACGCAGAGGCAACCAGGCATCTCGACCGGTCGCTGCAGGCGATCCGGGCGCTCGGCAAGAAGGCCGGCGTCTCGCTCAATCCGTCGACGCCCGAAACCGTGATCGAATACGTGCTCGACCGTCTCGATCTGATTTTGCTGATGACCGTCAATCCCGGTTTCGGCGGCCAGGCCTTCATCCCTTCCGTTGTCGAGAAGGTGGCGCGGGTGAAAAAGATGATCGGCGATCGTCCGATCCATATCGAGATCGATGGCGGCGTGACGCCTGAGACCGCGCCGCTGGTGACCAACGCCGGCGCGGATGTGCTCGTCGCGGGCTCGGCCGTCTTCAAGGGCGATGGCGAGGCCGACTGGGCGAAAAACATCAACGCCATCCGCGAAGCGGCCGGCTAAGGCCTTCCGGAACCGCGCTGAAGCGAAACCGCCAGGGTAATTGGTCCCGGGCCGTCATCTGCGTCACGATGTGCCGGCTTCTCGCCTCAGGCGAGGCGTCCGGACAGCTTCAGCCGGCTCACGCCTCCATCGGGAAAGATGTTGAGCCGCACATGGGTGACCGGTCCGATATCGGCGACATGGTCCGAAAGATCGTGCACGTGATCGGCCTGCAGCTTCCGGGGCGCGATCAGTTCCGGCCAGAACATCGAAGCGGTGATGATGGCGTCGCGGGCATCAGCCCCGAAATCGCTCATGTCGGCGGCCTGGATCGAACAACTGTCAGGGAAATTGCCCTTGAAAAAGGCCGTGTCGACGATGGCGCGGGAAAGGATCCCGCGTCCGCCGAGCGCGATCACGATCCATTCGTTCCCGGGCACGCGCCGGCGGCTGGTTTCCCAGCCGTCACCCATGTTCTCGCCGCGTCCCGGCGCGAGAAGCCGGTGGTATGAACCGTAATGGGCATCGGAGAAACCGACGATCCTGCCGCCATTGAGCGAGGAGGACAGCTCGATCTCGCCATCGCCGGCTTGCGCCGGATCGAGATGGGGCTGTCCGAAAACCCTCAGGCGGGCGACGCCGCCATCTGGATAGATGTGAAGGCGGACATGCGTGAACACCTCTGCCGAGGTCGAAGGCAGATAGTGATGCGCATCCGGGCCCAGCGGGCTCGTCGGCAGGACCTCGGTCCAGACCGTCGTGGCATCGGGGTCGCCCGACACATTGCAGGCTTCGATGCGTGCCGCCGGCGGGTAATTGCCGGTGAAATGCGAGGTGTCGACATCGAAGCCGTCAATCCGGCCTGCAGTGGCCAGACGGATGACGGCATGGTCGTGCCCGAGCACGCGTTTGCGGCGGCTCTCCCAACCGTCCATCCACTTGCCGTTGTCGTCATACTTGTCAGGGATGAACACGGCCGGCTGGTCGGCCAGCATGCGCTCCAGCGGTGCGAAGAACTCGTCGGTCGCCGACAGTCCGCGTGCGCCGAGACCGGCGGAAGCCAGATTGACACTGTTGACGACAAAACCTGGAACAGCCGGGGTCTGCTGGTTCATGCTCATGCTCCTGGATGGTTTGGCTGCGAACCGATGCGGTCGGTATCCTGGCGTCAGCGTATCGCAAAACAATCATCCCCGGTTTCAAATTTTACCTGAAGATGTCGAAGCGGCAACCTGCTCTATCGCGGCGCGCGAGCCCCGGATCACATGGTCGATGAACAGCTTGATCTTGGGGTCCTGAAGTCGCTTGTGCGGATAGAGACAGGAGAACGGCTGCGGTACCGGTGGCGTTGCCGCGGCAACCTCGACCAGGGAGCCGTCCTCGAGATGCTTCGCGACGTCGAAGCGGGTCTTGCTGGTGATGCCGCAGCCCGCAAGCGCCCAGGCTGTCAGCACGTCGCCGTCGTCGCTTTCCAGCGAACCTTCGGGATGAAAGGCCCGGATTTCGCCCTCGACGACAAGGTTCCAGAAGAACTCGGTGGCGCCGGGATAGCGCAGCAGGAGGCACTTGTGCCTGTCGGCGATGATCTCGTCACCGCTCGCGGGCATGCCGTTGGCCTCGACATAGGCCGGGGAGGCGACCAGCGCCCGTTCGAAATCATGGATGGCGCGCACCCGGAAATCCGAATCGGGCAACGGGCCGAGCACGAAGGCGGCATCCAGGCCCTCCTGGGCAATGTCGACCTTGCGGTCCGAAAGCCTGAGCCGGACATTGATGTCCGGATACTCTGCCTTGAAGCCCGGGATCAGCGGGGCAACGAGCTTCTCTCCCAGCGCCAGCGGCGCCGAGATGAAGAGGGTGCCCTTGGGCTGCGCCGTGATTTCGGCGATGCTGCCCTCCACCTCCTGGATGGTGTCCAGGATCTTGATCGCGCCCTTGTAGAACAGTTCGCCATGGGCAGTGGCGCGCAGGCTGCGTGTGGTCCGGTTGAAGAGACGCACCCCGAGGCTTTTCTCGAGGTCGGAAATCCGGCTTGACGACACCGCCGCCGAAACTCTCAAATCGCGCGCGGCTGCGGACATGCTGCCCAGTTCATAGACCCGGACGAACGTCCTGAGCATGTCCACATAGGCCATAGATCTTTCTCCCTGAAAGTCCGGTAAAACCCCGGCGCGTCGGCGATTCCGATTTGGTGGAATTGGCTGAAGGCGGATGCAATTATCTTGCTGTGCATGGTAATCCCGCAAGCCTGCGGGCGCAATCACAGTCCGGTTCGGCGGACAACTTCAGCTGTGACGTTTCAGCCGGACGATGGCGAGATCGACCGCGGAGAGAAAGCGTGAACGGTCGGATTTCGAAAACGGAGCCGGACCGCCCACCTGCGCACCACCTGCCCGCAGGTCCGCCATGATCGATCGTGTCGCCACGGCCATGCCGATCGAATCATGGGTGAAGGGCTTGCCGTTCGGCGCCAGTACCGCCGGGGCATCGGCTTTCAGGCAGCGTTCGGCCAGCAGGATGTCGGCGGTCACGACCACGGAGCGAGAGGTGACATGCTCGACAATGCGGTCGTCGGCGGCGTCGAAGTTGCCCGGCACGATTTCGCGCTCGACCAGCGGGTCGGCTTCGATTCGAAAATAGCTGTTGGAGACAAAGGTGACTTTTACGCCGTGGCGCAGCGCCACACGCACGCATTCCTCGCGCACCGGGCAGGCATCTGCGTCCACCAGCAACCGGATCGCCGGCGCGCTCTCGTCCTGTGTCTGATCCATGCGGCTGCTTTTATCGGTCCCGCGTCATCAAGCCAAGACTCGGCCCGATCGAAAAGGATCAGCTTTCCCGAACGACGATGCTATCGATCCTGCCGTTGATTTGCGCACCGATGGGAAGGCCGCGAGCCAGGAAGGGCTCGTAACCCCGCTCCCGCATGACCGCGATGGTCCGGTCTATGTCGTAGGTCACGCGGTGCAGTTCGAGTTCTCCATCCTGCCAGGTCGCATAGGCTGCCCGCGGATCGCCGTCGCGCGGCTGCCCGACAGAGCCGGGATTGCAGAAAAGGCGCCGGCCAAAACGATGTGAGAACTGGATATGGGTATGCCCGACAAAGAGCGTGTTCACGCCTTCGGGAAAAATCGTCTCGTCCACCTCGCGCACATACTGGTCCAGCGGGTCGTCCGGCCCGCCGTGTACCATCAGAACGTCGCCGTCCCGGACAAGCGGAAGCGACCCGCCAAGCCACCTGATACTCTCCTCGGACAGCCGTTGCCGGTGATCGTCTATGATCGATGCCACGACCTTGGATCGGGTGCAGTTTTCGCCGGTGGTGATGTAGCTGTCGTGGTTGCCGAGGATGTTGGGAATCCCGTTGCGCATCAGCAGCTGACAGCATTCCTCCGGTTCGGCGTTGTATCCGATCACGTCACCGAGGCAGATAAACCGGTCGCAGCCGCGTCCGCGTGCATCGTCCAGCACGGCCTCGAGTGCCGCGAGGTTGGCATGGATATCAGACAGGATCGCCAGCATGGCTGATGAAGTCCTCGTTGTACCGGTGTGCAAGGCCCTTGCGGATCATGGGTTGGTCGGGGCGCCTGTCTTCGAGCAGGTCATCGACGCACATCTCGGCTTCATTGAACCCGAATGCCGTACGCAAGGAGCAACTGCTCGAAAACCGCGGATTGATCTCAAGCAGATAGGCCGTATTCCCCTCCATCCGGAACTGCAGGTTCGTTGGTCCCACCGGTTCAAGCCATCCGGCAATCCGGTCGGTAATCTCCGACAGTACCGGGTGATCGACAACTTCGGCTTCTCCGGTGTGGCCCGAACGCGTGAGGCGGCGACGCATGATGATCGGACCGGCATACTGGCCGTCCCCGAACCCGTAAATGCCGATGGTGAATTCCTCGCTGTCCGACCCGATGATCTTCTGGATTAACCAGTTGTCGCCACTGCGCCTGGTCCAGTAGGCAAAATCGTCGGCGTCATGAAGCCGGACAATGCCCGACGAGCCTTCGCCGCGCCTTGGTTTGAGCAGCAGTGGCGCCGGACCGAAGTCCCGAAGGGCCTGGTCCCAGCTCTCCGGCCGGCCCGACGGGATGGCCGGAAATCCGGCGGCACCATAGGCGGTGTAAAACTCGAACTTGTCGGAACAAAGCGCAATGATCGAGGGCCGGTTGAGAACAACCCTTGCCCCCATGCCCTCGAACTCGTCGCGGTGTGTGTTGAAAAAATCCATGTCGACGCTCAGGCCGGGCAGGATGAGCTCGATCGAGTGCCTGTCGATCACATCCCGCCAGAAATCGAGATAGGCGGGAGCGCTTTCCTCGACCTGCGGTTTTTGCTCCACCGCATCGCAGAAGCTTCTGGAAAAACCGGTGATCCGGCGGTCTATCCCGACGATTTTGGTGCGGTTCCCCGGCCGGAGCGACCGGGCAATGCCCTGGCCGATGAGGGCGCCGACACCGGTGACCGCAACGGAGTGACGGGCTGGTTGCTCAGGCATCCGTGGCCTCGAGTTCGAACAGCAGTGCTACGCACAGGTCGGGAAAGTCGACGCCGACCTTCAACATCGCCTGCAGGTTGGCATCCATGTCATCCAGGGTCTTGAGAACGCCCAGTGGCAGGGGTTTGAGGTAGATGCCTTCTTCCAGCTTGGAGCGAAAACCGCTTGCCTCGATGTCGTCGCGCAGCGTGTCACGGCAGTAGTTGCGCTTGTGCCCCAGCTGGTGATCCGTGGCGTTGAGATCGTAGATGTTCTCGATCATCCCCATCTCGTAGCCCAGCCTGCGGTTGAGCGACTTTGCGTTCGGGACGGCGACATAGAGGCGTCCGCCCGGGGCCAGAAACTCCCTGTAGCGGCGAAGCACAGCCTTCGGATCGTCAACGTGTTCGAGCACGAAACCCATGACGATCACATCGAATTTGCGATCGGGAACATAGGTTTCGAAATAGTCCTGAACCAGCCTGCCCTTGTACCAGTCGTTGTTGGCGCGGAAATGATCGATAACCCGCTGGGAGCCCTCCACGACCTCGTGATGGTCTGCCATCCGGGAGAAATAGGGAACCGTATAGCCATGCCCCAGGCCCAGCTCCAGGATCGCGCCGACATGACCGGTTCGCTTGGCAATCCGCTCCGGATACCAGTTCATGATCAGATCGTTCTCGATCTCCACCGACCGGCTGGCGAGATACTTGTCGGCGACGGCGTCGAGGTTCTGCATCGGCTTGGTCTCCCGATCCTGGTCAGTTGAGGAAATAGCAGGGCAGGTTTCGTTCCTGAAGACTTGAAACCGAGGCGATGATGCGGCGGGCGTTGAGCGGATTGAGGCCGACAAAGACGGCTGCGACGTCGTCCGGCAAATCGTCCGGATGCATGATCCGTACCCCGTTGAGTTCCTTGCCGTGCAGGAACCGGTTCTGATCAAGGAAACACGCCACGCGGCCTGGATTTGCCAGGCAGGACAGGATGAAATTGCCGTAGATCCCGGCACCGTAAATCGCGATCGGCTGATCGGGGGCAAGTTCTGCTTCCTGATCGGTAACCCGCTTCCAGGCCCCCGACCAGAATTCCGCCAGATCGGCGACGGCCTTGCCCGAGCCGGGAATATCGGCAGCCACCTGCTTCGCTCCCGATCTGGAGCGTACCACGAAAGCGGCTGCATGGGCTTCCTCGTCGATCTCGATCTCTCCGAAACCCGCCCTTTCGAGCATCGCCGTCAGCGAACGGCGGCTGAAATGATTGACATGATCTGCGACGATGAAATCCGCCCAGTTGGCGTAAAGGTTCGGCACGATGAAGTAGAACTCACCGCCGGGCTTCAACAGGGCCCTTATGCCGGCCAGCACTCCGGAGAGATCGGGGATATGTTCGAGTGCGTAAAACGACAGAACTACGTCAAGCGTTCCTGCCCAGGCCGGATCGGGTTGGTGCGACGCCCATTTCGCCGGCTTGGGAAAGTTGCGCCAGTAGCCTTCGTACTTGTCCGTGACATCGAACAGGTAGGGGTCGACCTCCGCACCGGCTTCTATGAGCCGCCGCAGGGTTGCGCCCTTGGCGCAGCCGTAATCGAGGATCTTCAGGTTCTGGTCCGCTCCGGCACCGCTCAAACCCAGTTTCTGCATAAGAACGCGGGCCTGGTGTTCGGACCGGTAGATCTCCTTGCCGTCGCGGATCTCGTAGAGCTGGTCGTCCTCGACGCTGTCCTCGTTGATCGAGTATTCTTCCGCATAGAACCGCACAAGGTCGGGCAGTTCCTCGGTCTGGACATGGTCGCAGTTCAGACAGTGATATATCCGGGTTTGCCCCTCGATCACCTTGTTCATTGTGGTGATCGAACTCGACTTGCCGCCACTGTAGACCGGCGTTCCCAGATCGGAGCCGCAGACATTGCATGCAATCATTATCAGGCGCCCTGAACGAAATTGTCGGGAAACAGCGCTTCGACCTGTGTTCCGGTGGTGATCGATGCTTTCCATCCCACTTTCATACCCACCGGATCATTGTAGTTGAAGAACCGGCTCTGGACCGACCAGCGCGATCTCTCGGACCGGTTTTCGCCGGAACCGTGAATGGTCAGAAAGTCCATCAGCAGCAGGTCCGTCGGTTCGGTAAGAGGCGCGATGTGCTCGTATTTGGACACGACCGCCTCTTCGTCATGGATGCCGATCTGGTAGGCTCCCTGCTTTTCGGCATAGGTCGTGCCCTTGCTGTAAACGCAAAGGCTGTCCTTGTGCGACTTCGGCAGCACCACGACGGCCCCCATGTTCGCGAGCACGGGGACGAGCGGAGTCCAGAAAACGATGCCGTCAATGCTCTGTGGCTGGAACAGGAACTCCTGATGCCAGTGGGACCGGAACTTGTCCTCATTCGGGTTGTCAATGCGGATGCCGTAGGACGCCGCGCCGACGCCAGCGTGGTCTGTTCCCCGCAGGGCCTTGAACAGGTCTTCCGATCTCTTGTTTGAAATCAGCCGCAAGAACGAGGGGATCTGTTTGACCAGATCGTAGACCTCACCGGCGTAGCGGCGATCGGCCTTCAGCAGCTCGTTGTAGCCGCTGTCGAAATTTTCGCGGCTGAACGGCTTCTGGGCGATGTCGAGTCCGTGCGCACGAGCGACGAGATGGATGATGCGGTAGATATCGCGCTGTATCGGCTCGATCTCGTTTTCATAGTCATGAAAATTCCGGATGAGAAGGTAGCCTTCATCTTCGAAAAACTTGCGATCTTCTGCTGTAATCATCTCTTCGACCCGATGCTCGTCGATTTGCGCGGTTGCTCGCCCGGAAGCCGGGCGTCGTTCGCGTTTGGGTCCGCCTGCATCGCTTTCTCGAGCAACGGGCTGCCTCGAGCTTTCCGAATCAAGCGAAACTTTTTTGAAGGGATATCCCACAAGAAACCCGGGGGCAATGAACCGGGCACTGCCGTTTTCTCTTGTCTGATGTGCAAATGGCGCGCGGCGAGCGGGCCTTCCGGCTTTGAAGTTTGGGCCTGGGTCCTTTCCGAAGGCGGGACCGTGCGGTTGGCCGGAGATCCGATCGGGCAGGACCGGATGCAAAATTGCCAATCACTGATGCAAGCACCGGGTTCTCCGGTCCTTGGAACCAAACCGCTTCCAAATCCGTTTCCCATTGTAAACCGGATTCAAGCGGGCACGCCGGCCGGCCGAAAAAGGCCGATGCCGCCCCCGCAAACAAGGAGGCTCCAAGCATGACACATAACGCCACAAAGGAAGAAGTCCTGGAAATCCTCAATGACAGCGGAAAGAACGATTCCGCCAAGATCGATGCGCTCGAAAGCATGCGCGACGCGCGGCGGGCCGAAATGCGCGCTGCCACCGAGAGCCCGATGGTTGCGGACGACGACGTCGGGGATGATCTCAAGATCATCGACCGCGCGCTTGCCCAGCTCCATGCCGGTACGGTCTCGATCGAGGACAATGGCGCGGCGACGCTGTAACGCTGCCAGCGCCCGAAACTGTTGAGCGGTCACGCACGTCCGACGGATCAAATTGCAGAGCCCCGCGCATACTGACTGATGCGCGGGGCTCCATGATTCTGCCTGTTCTGTTCAGGCGTGGTCCCTGGTCTTGGCTGCGCTCCGGCAAGGCCGGGCAGGGTTCGGCCTAGAAACCGATGTCAAACCGGCGAAGAATTCCGAATTCGACGGAGTACTGGTTCCTCGACCCCTGTGCGGTGATCGGGGAATCTGCTGCGTCGCCGACGAGCCGGTCGTAGCTGGCTCCCGCCTCAATCGCCCAGTACTCGTCCATCTGGTAGCGCAGGCCGCCTTCGAGCCCCGCGCTTATCAGCCCGCCACCGGCGGTGAATGCGGGAAAGCGCGCCGAGGCTTCCGCGGCCGTCACACCGAAATAGGTATTGGCGAAAGTGCTGTTGGCAAAGTCAAGGCGGGGGCCGGCGTAGACGGTCCACTTGTCGTCCGGTTCCAGGATATAGTCCGCTCCAAGTTCCCCGCGGATCCCTTCATGGCCGCCGAAACCACGCCGCAGGGCCCCCTGAACGCGGAATTGCCCGGCGCGGTACTTCGCGGCCAGGCCGAATTCGAACGCCGCATCGATGGTATTGAGACCGGCGAGCTCCGGTGAATCTGAAGCCGACCGTTTGCCGACCACGCCGAACGAGGGGCTCAAAGAGAAGCCCTGGTCCGAGCCGCCGCCAATGACAAATCCGTTGGGCAGCTCAAGCCGCTTTAGCCGGATGATGGGCACCGGTGACAGGACAAGATCGCTGGATCCGAAATAGCTCGGAGAAAGCCTGCCGGCGGCCCCGAGTTCGAACGAAATACCGGGTCCGCTCTGGCCCGTCGCGTCCTGCGCGTTGGCGCCCGTTGCGAAGGCGGTGCTGGCCGAGAGCGTAACGGCGATCGCGCCGAGGATCCGAATGGGGCACATGAAGACTGTCCGGTATGTCTGGTGTTGCGTTCGTGGCTCGGGATAAAGCTACCCAGAGCATAGCGCACGAAGGTTAACAACCCTGCGAACGGGTTCGGGTCTGCACCGATCTTTTCCGGATGTTTACTCCGCACTCCGGGAGGGCGTGCCGAGCTCGATTTCGCTGCGTACCCGGTCCCGTGCCGAAGCAACTGTCTCAAGCACGTTCGCACTTGCCCTGCCTCGCTTGGCAGCCAGGAAGTCCTGCATCCGCCTGTCGAGTTCCGTAAGCCGGCTGTGGCGCTTGTGAGGGAAGCGGGGTGCAACATGAGGGGTGAAGAGGTGAAAGAACACGAAGTTTCCTCTGGTTGGCTGGAAGCGGGGAGGCTTGACAGAATGGGGTTCGGAAACCGGGCATGAAGCGCGCAAGGGCCGGGGCCGGATTGGCCCTGCCGCCCATGCCCGGTTCCGCGGGGCCCCTGCCTAGGCGGGGGATCTTTCGGCCGTCCGCAAAACCATTGCCTCGACCTTTTGGATTTCCTCACGCAATTGAAGGCGTATCTTTTTCATCGACATGATGCGCAAGGAATCCGGAGACGGACGCATCTCCTCCCGCTGGATCCGGGATTCGATGATGCTGTGGCGGCTCCTGAGGGCTTTCAGTCTTGCTATCATGCTCAATCCCTTCATCTTGCGTTTGACCTCAAGATCGGTTGATTTCCTTGATAGAGCAAATCGATTGTCTATATCCAACGCATAGAAAAAAGCTATCAACGATGCCGTATCGTCCGACCCATCGCCAGCTTGAATATTTTGTCGCGGTTGCCGAGCGTGGCCACTTCGCCGAAGCCGCGAACGCGTGCCACGTCTCCCAGCCGACGCTGTCGACCCAGTTGCGTCTGCTCGAGGAACAACTCGGGGCGGACCTGATCGAGCGCGGGGCTGGCCGCGCGCGGCCGACGCCGGTGGGCCTCAAGCTGCTGCCGCTTGCGAGAACCGTTTTGTCGGCGCTCGATGACATGGTAGACATGGCGGCCACAGGCGCGGACAATCTGGGCGGCCTTGTCCGGCTCGGCGTCGCGCCGACCTTCGGCCCCTATTTCATGCCTCGCTTTCTGCCCCGGTTGCACACGATGTTTCCTGCACTCGAGGTGTATATCCGGGAGGACAGGCCGTCCGCGCTTGAGGAGGGGGTGGGCAACGGCCTGATCGATTGCGCAGTCACGCCCTTGCCCAACCTTCCCGATGCCTTTGTCAGCGTGCCGATTTGCGAGGAAACGATCTATCTCGGCATTCCGGTCGAACACCCGCTTGCGACCAGCCCCGCCGTGACGATCGCGATGCTCAGGGGCAGCCGGCTTCTGACGCTCGGGCGCGGCCATCGCCTCTACGAGCAGGTCCAGACATTGTCCGACGCGTCCGGCGCCAGGCTCAGCGAGGATTACGAGGGAACCAGTCTCGATGCACTCAGGCAGATGGTGTCGATCGGGATGGGCCTATCGCTGTTTCCGGCCGCTTACGCCGCCTCTGAAATCAGCTCGGACGCATCCATCCGGCTGTGCCAGATCGAGCGGTGGCCGATACGTCGAACCGTCTGTCTTATCTGGCGGAAGGGCAGTTCGCGCCATCAGCATTTCCAGACACTTGCAGAATGCGCGGTCGAGGCGATCGCCGAAATGAGGGTTGAGGGCATTTCCTCTCCGGCAACCTGAAGGCAAAGCATGCCGCAGCCACGCAGTTCCGAGAAACTCGGCCGTTTCCCACTCGTTCTCGACCGGTTTTGCCCGGTCGTGCACGCATTCGGGTCAAATCTGACATGAAATGGCGCGGGAATTCGGTTGTGCCTGTTGCAAATACGGCACAACCACCGCTTAGGCAGCCGATCTCATTGGAGTCTCAGGGTTGAATTCGGCTATCAAATGTGTTCGATAATTTTTACAGGTTAAGGATTTGTTAGTGTTTCGGGGCGTCAGCGGTCCTCTGGGGGGTATTTGTGTTTCACTTTCGGAGCAAGCTGGCCTGTTCGTCCTGCCTGACCGCGGCAGCGGCGACCCTGTCCGCCGGTCTTGCCAATGCCGGCGAAGCCCGTGATCCCTGGAAAAACCTTCGCGGTGAACCTGACTCCGCAAAGCGGCCTGCGGCCAAGACCGCAAGCCCGGCCCATGTCCACAGCCTTGATACCGCCGACGCCACATATTCTGTCGGCCAACAGGACCTGAACGACAATCTCGATATCCTGCTCGACCGCAGCTACGGCGCGACGCCGGCCCGCGAGCGCGATTTCATCCCCGGCATCGATGGACTGGCGGGGGGCAAGAAATGGCGCCCGCATGTCGAATTCAGTGTGGCGCCGGGCAACAAGCGGACGATGGGCCAGGTCAACCTGTTCGCACCCCTGATGCAGGACAGCGATTCGCTGTTTTACGCAGACCTGCGCGCTTCCGCTTGGACCACCGATGTTCAAGAAGGCAATTTCGGGATCGGATACCGGCAGATCGTGCCGGGGGCGTTTTTCGGCTCGGATACGATCCTGGGCGTCTACGGATTTTTGATGCCCGCCATTCCGAATACGACAACATGTTCTACCAGGGCGCGCTGGGCGCGGAACTGATCACCGAAAGGTTCGAGTTCCGCGTCAACGGCTATCTGCCCTCCGGCAGCCAGTACGTCGTGGGAACGGCGCCCGGTGGCGGGGTGACGCTCAATGGCCGTGATGTCGTCTATTCCAATGGCAATCTCGTCGAGCGCGCGCTTCCCGGTTTCGATGTCGAAGCCGGAGTGAAGATCGACTTTTCGGAAGCCGCGATCAGGCTCAATGCCGGGTATTTCCGTTTCGAACGGGGTGATACCCTGGTCGAGGGGCCGCGCTTCCGCGCAGAAGTCGAAATAGACGATCCCTTCGGCTGGGAAGGCTCCAAACTCAGCATCGGCGGTGAAATCCGTGATGACAAGGTTCGCGGCACCGAGGCGAGCGGACTTTTGCGCCTGCGTGTTCCGATCGGAGGTCCCAGCAAGTCGCAACTTGCCGACAAGCAGCTGACCGGCCTCGAAAAGCTGATGACGCGCCGGATCAACCGTGACGAGGATGTCGTTGCGCCGGTTGTCCGGCACGGCAACGCCGCCGGGACGGGCCAAGTGACCGATGCGACGAGTGGTGAGACCCTTCAGGCGTTTTTCGTTGCCAACACTGCGCAGGGCGCCGCCGATTGTTCCAGTGTCGCCAATGCCTGCGATTTTGCGACCGCCCAAGGGCTTGCCGGCGCGGGCGACACCTTCCTGCCAGTCGACATCGCCGGCGTGATCGGCAGCCTCTTTACGCTCAACGGTGATCGCCAGCAGGTCATCGGAGCCGGTGGCAACGGTCAGGCGATCGTGCAGCTGAGCGACGGGTCCGGTTCGTTCCTTGTCGTGGGGAACCTCGGCGGCCGTCCGATCATGACCGGTGTCAACATGGGTCATTTCGCAGACACCCGTGTGGCCGGAATCGCGACCAACGGCGCGGCCGGCATCAGCGGCAACGGCATGACCGGCACGATCGGGGTCGATGACGTCGTCCTCAACAATGGCGGGCTCGACTTCAGCAATTCGGGCGCTTCGATCAATGTGTCCGGAGCCACCATTTCCAGCGGAACCGAGAATGGCATAAATCTCGACCACCTCACCGGAACGTCGACCTTCGCGAACACGCGTATTTCGACCACCAGTGGCGACGGCATACGCATGGCCAGCAGCGGCGGCGCCACCGTGGCGTTCACCGACGGTCTCGATATCGACACCGGTACCGGCACCGGCCTGAATGCATCGGGCGGCGGCACTGTTTCGGTCGGGGCCAGCGGCGGCGACGAAAGCATCACCTCAACGGCCGGGCAGGCGGTGCGCATGAACGGCGTCGATATCGGCGCCGCCGGCATGACCTTCGACAGCATATCCTCCACCGGCAGCCTGGGCGCGGGTATTGAGATCTCTGGCGTGGGTGGCGGAACCTTCACGGTTTCGGGCGCGACAACCATTTCAGGCTCTGCTGGACCGGGCATCAACCTGTTCGGCAATACAGCGGGCTTCAATTTCGCCGGCGCCACAAGCGTCACCATGACGGCCGCTGCCGCCGGGGTGACCGTATCCGGCGCCACCGGCGGCACGATCATGCTGGCCGATCTCGACATCGCGCTCCAGGCTGCCGGCGCGACCGGTCTCGATCTTTCCGGCGCGACACTCAATGCCAATCTGACTGCGACCGACTTCGATGTAACATCCACGAGTACGGTCGGTACCACAGGGGTCGACCTCTCCGGCACGATGGGCGCCGGCATCGTCCGTCTCGGCGATCTGAATGCAGGCGGCGCCAGCGCGACGATTGCCGGTGTCAACACGGGTATCCAGTTCACCGCTGCAACCAACGCCACTCTGGTTTTCGGAGACGGGGAAGGTGTCACCGACAAGGGATCGTCGATCTCCGCGGTAACGGCGATTGCGGGCGGTTCGACCGTTACGCTCGGGTCCTATGACTTTGATGACGTGAATTTCACCGGCACGCTCGATTTCACGGCTTCGGGCAGCCAGAACCTCGTCTTTGTCGGCTCCACGGCCACCGGAGACGGTTCGGGATCCAGTGTCACCAACCTGGCAAACGTCGTCACCGCGGACGCGATCGGGGCCGCCAACACGACCTTCGTGCTGGTCAATGACGGTTCCGCCATCGACGACACCGACGGGTTCACGCTGGCCACCGGCCAGACCATGGCGTCGTTCGGCAATGGCCGGACATTTGCCGCAACCGGCCTTGTCATCCCGGCGAACTTTTCCGGTGTGCCCGGGTCGGGGGTGACCATCACCGATCCGACCGGCAACGGTGCGGCGATCCTCACCAACAGCGGCGCCGGCGATACCCTGACCGCATCGGGCATGGTCAATCTTCAGGATTTCATTCTCTCGAACGCGGCCGGCGGCGACGGCCTTGCGGCCAGCGGTGCGACCACCATTACCGCGACGGGCATCACGATACAGAACGTCGCCGGTCAGGGCATCGACCTCGACAACCTGACCGGGGCGGCTTCGACATTCGACAATACGGTGATTTCCACCACGACCGGCAACGGCGTCGACATCGTCAACTCGAATGTCAACTTCACCGGCGGGCTGGATATAGACACCACCAGCGGAACGGGTTTCTCGGCATCCGGCGGCGGCACGGTCTCGGTCGTTTCCGGAGCGCTGCCGAACTCGGTGACCTCGACGGCAGGCCAGGCCATCGGCATTGACGGCATATCTGGCAACCTGAGCTTCAGCACGCTTTCCTCGACCGGTTCCGCCGGAGAAGGCGTGGCGATCGCCAATTTCGGGGGCGGGTCGACCTTCACCGTGTCGGGAGCGACCATCATCAACACGCCCGGTGACGATGGTATCGATCTCAACAGTGTCTTCGGCACCGTCAGTTTCGCGGGTCCGGTCACCATCAGCACACCTTCCGATGACGGCATCGACATCCAGGATTCCTCCAACGGCGCCATCAGTTTTCAGAATACCGTTACCATCAGCAACGCGGGTGACAATGGCGTCGAGATCAACGGCTTCAATGCCGGCCCGGCAGCGACGGGGTTGATCCTCTTTACCGGCTTGTTGGACATCGACAACACCGGCGATACCGGCATCAATATCTTCGATCGCGTCGGCACGATCGGTTTCGGCAATGTCGATATCGATACCGCAGTGGTCGGCGGCGTGATCGTGGAAACGGCGCAGCTGGACGGGACGCTGTCCTTCGGCCAGCTCGACATAAATGGCGGCCCGACAAGCCAGGTCGGGCTTGGCATCGGGGGCGTCATCTCGGGAACGATCGACGTCAACGGCGGTACGATCGAGAACACTATTGGGGAAGCCATCGGCGTTTTGAGCTCGAACGTCACGCTTACCTACACAGGCACCGTTACACAGGCATCCGTGCTGGGTGAACTCCTGCTGGTGAATGGGGGTGATACCTCCAACGTCACGTTCGAGGCGGGATCCGTTCTCCAGGCGACGAACGGGTCCGGATTGCAGTTCGACAACGCCGACGGCATCTACAATTTCCTTGGCACAACCACGCTCAACGGCGGCGATGCGGGCATCGATATTGTCGGCGGTTCGTCCGGCACCTTCACCTTCGGCGCCAACACATCCATTGCCTCTCCGACAGGGCCGTCCGTCAACATTGCCGCCAGCAACGCGAATGTCACCTACAACGGCACGGTTACGCAAAACAGCGCCGCCAACGCAGTCTCGATAAGCAACAACACCGGCGGTGCGGTCACGTTCTCGGGTACGGTGACCGCCAACACGTCAACCGCCACGGGCGTCAATCTGACCAACAACGCCGGTGCCACGGTTGCGTTTACCGGCGGACTTGACATCGACACCACCAGCGGAACGGGGTTCAACGCCACAGGGGGCGGCACCATCACGGTGGTTGCCACGGCCGGTGATGAAAGCATAACAACCGTTTCGGGCCAGGCCCTGAATCTCAACGGAGCCACGATCGGCGCCGGCGGGTTCAACCTCGATTCCGTTACCGTGGGCGGCAGCACGAGTCCCGGCATTGCTTTCAACGGCGTTTCCGGTGGCACTTTCACCGTGTCAGGGACCACCAACATCAATCTCGGCACCGGCATGAACGCAGCCGGTATCGATTTTGCGGGCAACAACACTGCCGCATTCTCGTTTGGCACCACCACCATCACCAATGTCGGCGCCGCGGCCAACCAGACCGGCATCGATTTCTCCGGAGCCACCCTCGGTGGCGCGGTCAATTTCGATTCCGTTGCCATCTCCGGGCCGAACACCTCGACCAGTTCCATCGGCGTCAACCTGACCGGCGTGCTCGGCAACCAGATCGTCAACCTCGGAACGCAGACAAACCCGGCGACAGGCCCGTCAAGTTCGATCACCGATCTCCACCGCGGCGTTGTCATCGACAACACCGCAGCGGTGCAGTTCACCTTTGGTGACGGCGAAAGCGCCAGCGACCGCGGCTCTTCGATCAATGTCAACGGCCAGGCCGGCGCTTTCACGGTCGATGCGGCCGGCGGAACGCTGGGCGGCTCGAGCTTCGATTTCAACGATGTGAGCTTCGGCGCGGGCGATACCGCCAACCTGCCGACAACCAACGCGCCGGTTTTCGTCTCCGCGGCCGGAGGCCTGGTCTCTGCTGGAACCAACAGTCTCAGCCAGGATGTGACGACCATCACCGTGGCTGCGGCGGAAGCGCAGGGCAACACCGGCCAGACCTTCGTCTTTGTCGGCGACGCCGGCGGTGCGCTTGATCTGTCCGGCGGCGGTGGTGACGGTTTCACGCTCGATGCGGGCCAGAGCGTCGTCAGCTTCAATGACGGCAATTCGATCTCGCTCGGCGTCACCCAGCCCGTCAATCTCGAAGGCAATTTCGGCATCAGCGGCGTGACGGCCGGAAACGTTACCGTCAGCAATTCGGCCGGTGGCGCGACCTCGGTGATCAACACCACCGGGGGCGGCAGCAACACGATTTCGAGTTTCGATATCTCGAGCGGTGCAACCGGTATCCTGATCAATGGAAATACCGGTGCCGTCACCGTTACCAATGTCGGTGTTGCCGGCGTTGCAGGGGCGGGAACCGGCGTTTCCATTCAGGGCGCGCAGGCCGCCGTGGGTTTGAACGATGTCGACATCTCGGGTACCGCCACGGGTATCGACAACCAGCTCGGCACAGCTGCTGGAGACGTTTCGGTCGATGCGGCGAGCTCGATCACGAACACCACGACGATTGCCGTCAATCTGGACCAGAATGCGTCCGATTTCGGGTTTGCCGGAACGATCTCGGAAACCGATGCCTCGGGCGCGGGCATCGCGGCCAACCAGCAGGGCGGCGCGGTCTCTTTCACGGGCCCCGTCGCGCTCAATACGGGCACATCCAATGGTGTGGTGCTGACGACCAACACCGGCAGCGTCTCCTTCGGCGATGCGCTCAACATAGATACAACGTCCGGAACGGGCTTCACGGCCACCGGCGGCGGCACGGTTTCGGTGGCCGCGACGGCAGGCGACCAGAGCATCGCGACCTCGACCGGTCAGGCGCTGGTGCTCAACGGCGTCGCCATTGGTGCGGCCGGACTCAATTTCGATACCGTCCAGGTGAGCACCGGCGGCGCAGCCGATGGCATCAGCATCGACACCGTGAACACGGCTGCTGGCGGCATTGCCATCGGCTCGGCAACCCTTGCCGGACATACCGGCACGGCAATCGATCTGGATGCGATCTCGGGCGCGGGCGGCTTCTCGCTGATCTCCGCCGACATCGACCTTGGTGGCGTCGCCGTCGGCGTCGACATCGGCGGCGCGAACGGTACTATATCGATCGGTACCGGCACCTCGAATGCCATCATGGGCCTCAATGTGGATGGCGGTTTTCAGGGCATTCGCATTGCCCAGACAGCGGGAACGGTCAATCTGGGCACCTCCGCCACCGGTGTGGTTCAGATCGGTGCGACGACCCGCCCGACCTTGGACGGCATCCTGATCGAGGCTGAAACGGCCGGCACGCTCAATATCGGCAACACCACGAACCAGTCGCGTTTCGATGCGGTCAATAACGGCATCGACTCCAACAATGCCGATGCGACAACGACATTCACCAATGTTCGAACGGAATCGTCCGGTTCTGTCACCTTGCTGATCAGTGATGACGACGCCACGGGCGAGACGAATTTCGTCGGTGGTCTGCAGGTGACGTCCACCGGCGGTTCGGCCATCAACTTCGCCGAAGCGATGGTCAGTGTCGCTTCCGCGCCGGGTCTCAACTCGTTGACGGCCAGCGGTACCGGCCTCGGCTTGAACCTTTTCAGAACGACCATCGGCGCAGCGGGACTGAACTTTGACACCGTCAACCTTGCCCTGCCATCCAATGGCATCAATGTCAGCGGCGGCGTGACCGGCGGTGACATTGTGCTTGGCGACGTGGACATCAATATTGTCGCGGGCGCCGGCGTAACCCGCGCCATCGCGATCTTCGGCCCCTTTGACAACAATCTGACGATTGCCGATTTCGACTCGACGCTTGAGCAGTTTGACATCGGTTTCCAGGCGACGGGCGCGCTTGGCGGCACGATCAGCTTCGGCGATTTCGACATCGTCAGCGCCTCGACGACCTCGACCGTGGGCATCGACATCGCCGGTGCGACCGGGGGCACGATCCGGATCGGCGACACCAACACCAATGGCGGTGAGAATGTCACGCTCGGCTCCGGCGCCAATATGCTCGCCATCGGCGTGCGCGTGGACGGAACCACCAATACGACCTTTACAATCGGCGATGGCGACGGCACCTCGGGCGACCTGACGGCATCCGACATCCATGCCACCACCGCCATTTCCGGAACGCTTCCGACCAACGGCACCTACAATTTCCGCGATATCGACTTCAACGCCAGCGGCATTGCCAACATTTCCGGCGGCGCGTCCTTCTTCGTTTTCGACGAGGAAGGAACCTCGGGCGCGGGAACCTTTGCGGATCCGGGCACGGCTGCAGAGGCTGCAGCCGCCGGCGTCAACGTGCTGGTGGCGGTCGACAATTCCGGCGTTGGCGGCAACGTTATCGATCTGAGTTCCGCCGGGCAGGGGTCGATCAACACGCTCAGCCTTGACGACAACCAGGCCCTGATCAGCCTTATCAACGGCCAGTCCATCGATGTCTCCACGCTGATCTCGGGCCTGGGTGCGGCGGCACCGGCGAGCTTCCAGTTCACCAATGTCGGCGGAACGACGACGATCACGGGCTCCGGCGTGGCCGGCGCGGGCCTTGCGACCATTACGACCATCGGCAACAACAACACTGTGTCGCTCGCAGGCTCGGCCGGGATCCAGAGCGTCAACCTCACCAATGGCGGGACCGGCGACGCGATCTCCGCAATCTATGGCGCGGCGGAGAACGTCATCATCCGTTCCAGCACGATCGGCGCCGCAGCCGGCGATGCCATTGACATTGCCACCACCGCCGGCGCCTCGACCTTCGATTTCTCAAACCTCACTCTGACAAGAGGCCTGCGTCTCGATGGAACCGGCGGCGGAACGCTGACCGGGACCGCGACAGGAACCAACAGCATCAATAGCACAGGGGGGATCGCCCTTTCGTTGAACGCTGTCGCAATCGGTGCGGGCGGTTCGTCGTTCGATGCCGTGACTTCCACGGACAGCGGCACGGACGGGATCTTCCTGAACCAGCTGTCTGGCGGAGCCCTGACGATCACCACCGCCACCATCAATGGCGCCGACGATCAATCGATCGAAATCGCGAATACAACCAATGCAATCGAGATCACCAATGCGACGGCCAACGCCGGGGCGAACGGCGCCACACATGCTCTGTTCCTCAACAATGTGACGACGCTCGATCTGGGAACCGGCACGGGCGGTTTCACCTCGGCCATCAACGCGGCGTCGGTCGGCATCAGTATCCAGGGCGCCAGCGGCACGCTCAACATCGGCACGGGTACGACGGCCGGGACGGGCGGCGTTTTCATCGACACCACATCCGCAGGCATTTCGATCGCCGACAACACATCCGGAACAATCAACATCGGCAACACGCTGCGAACATCGTCGATCTCGACAGGCGTCAGCGCATTCTTCGGCAATGCCATTTCTGTCCAGAACGCCGATGCCGCGGTAACAGTCTCTTCGGTCGATATCGTCCGCGCCGGCGGTGGCATTAGCGGCGATACAGGCGCGCATGGCGTCCGGGTGATCGACAATGATGCGAACGGCTCGTTCGTGCTCAATGGTACAAACACCATCAACAATGTCGGCGCAGACGGTATTTATGTCAGCGGCGCCTCGGTCGACATTTCCGGCGTCACCATCGGCGCGACGAACAATCCCGGCCGCAACGGCGTGACCGTTGCCGATGGCGGCCAGAACATCGAAGTCTCGCTCAGCAACATCACCGTGGCCGATGCGGTCGGCGCCGGTATCACCGTCGATGGCAGCGGCGCGGGCTCCGTCACGGTCAGGGCCTTCGCCGGCAACAACGTCACGGATGCAGGCGCCGGCGGCATCCTGTTTGACACCGTTACATTTGACAGCGATGCCGGAACCGCGGGCAATCAGGATGTCAGTTTCGGCACTGTCACGATCGGCGCGCTGGCCGACCGGGTGGAAGGCAAGGGGCTCTCCTTCCTTGATCCGACGGGCAGCGTGAGCCTGACGGCGCTCGACATTTTCAACAACAATGGCACCGGCCTCGAGGTCAACACCAAGGGCGCCGGCACGACTTTCAATCTGAGCGGCGGCGGTTCGGGCACTGTGAACACCACCAACGGAACGGCGCTGTTCCTCGATCCGCTGAGCATGGATCTGACCTTCGGCACCGTGACCGCCACAGGCGGCACGAACGGCGTGTTTGTCGATGCGGGAGACGCTTCGGGCGGCGCCGGCGCGAATGCATTGACGATAAATGCGCTCAACATCACCGGTTCCACCGGAGCCGGTCTTTCGATCGGCAATTCGACCGGCACATTCAGTTTCGGCACGACCACGATCAACAACACTGCCGCGGCAGGAGACGGCGTCGACATCAATCTCGGTGTGGGCGATACCGCGACGGTCAATTTTACCGGCGCGCTCGATATCGACACCAATGGCGGCGCAGGGTTCAACGCCAATGGAGCCACCGGGACGTTGCTCACGGTGAATGTTGCAAGTGGTGGTGCGCAGGCTATCAACACCGCAACCGGTCAGATCCTGTTTATGAACCAGGTATCCATCGGCACGGGTGTGTCGTTTGACACGCTTGCAGCTTCCGGCACGATCTCAGGTGATGCGGTCAGATTGTTCGATGTCGATGGCGGAGCCTTCAGCGGCGGCGCGGTGAGCATTGCCAACACATCTGCCCTCGGCAACGGCATTGTGATCTCCGGCTTTTCCTCGTCTACATTCAACTTCGCGTCCGCCACGATCAATGGCGCAGCGAGTGCCGGCATCCTACTCAGCGGCTCGAACGGCGCTGTGACTTTCGGTACGGTCGACATTGACGGAACGGGTGGCGATGGTGTTGAAATCGCAAACGCCCACAGTTCGGTTTCCATCAATGGCGGCTCCATTGGCGCGACCGACGACCCGGCCGGCATCGCGGTCGATATCAACGGCGGTTCGGCCAATGTGACGATTGCCGCAACCATCACCAAATCCACGGCGAACGATCTCATCGAGATATCCGGGCGTAGCGCCGGGACCATAACCTTCTCGGGCAATTTGAGTGCCACAGGGGCATCGGGCGGTATAGATGTCATAGCGAACACCGGCGGCACAGTCACCTTCTCGGGCGCCACCAAGACCCTCAACACCGGTGCCAACGCCGCCGTGATCTTGACCACCAACACCGGCGCAACGATCAATTTCACCGGCGGCGGGCTCGACATCGACACCACCTCGGGGACCGGCTTCACGGCGACCGGCGGCGGCACGATAAACGTGACCGGCGCTGCCAACAACATCGACACCGCCACCGGACGTGGCCTGTTGCTCAATGGCGTCACCGTCGGCGGAAGCGGCGTCAGTTTTGCCAATGTGCGCGCCAGCGGGACGACCACAGCCAACTTTGTCGACATTCAGAACGTCACCGGCGGCAACCTCAGTGTTGCAAGCACCACTGCGCTGGGTGTGACAGGCACCGGCATTTCGATCTCGGGTTCGTCGGCAGCCTTTACCTTCAACCATATCGACATCGGTGACGACACCGATCCTTCGCCGGCCATGACCTATGGCATCAACCTCGACGGCAACACCGGAGGCTCCTTCACGACGACGCTTTCGAGCATCATCGATTATGCCCGGACCGCAGGCATCCGGATCGCCAATTCCGGCGCCGGCTTCAGCGCCGATTTCCAGGGCCAGATCGAGGTGCGGAACCAGAACAACGCGGCCTATACGTCGGGCGGCGATGGCCTGGTGCTCGACAGCAACAACGCCGGCACCACCATAAACCTTGCAAATTTCGTCTTCACCGATCGTGGACGGGGCGCAGGAAACGCGGGCGGACAGGGCATCGTCGCCAACAATGGCGGGCAACTGACGATATCCGCCGGTAACGTCACGACTGACAACACCCTGGGCGTGGACACGGCTTCCATCGACATTCGCAACACCGCCACCAGTGTGACGCTGACGAGTGTTTTCTTCAGAAACGGCGATGCCGGGGAGACCGGCGGCGGTCTCCATCTTGAAGACAACACCGGAACATTCCAAATCCAGTCGATTACCGGCATCTCGACCATAAATTCCGCCGGGATCTTTGCCGATAATGCCGGCACGCTGGCAATCGGTGGCGGTTCGGTGATCTCAAACGGTCGTGCCGCGCTCGATATCAGGAACATGGCGGTCAACCTGACATTGTCCGGGATCGAATCCTATGTGAGCACCGGAAACGGCGTGAACTTCAACAATGTCAGCGGCGTAGTGAATGTTTTCGGCAACACCCGGATCGAGAACTCCACAGGCGCCGGACTGAACATTGTCGGTTCGTCGGGAACCTTCAATTTCACCGGCGGATTTGACTACACCGGAACCACGGCCACCGCACTCAACGTCACCGGCGGGGGCGTGTTAACGATAGGGGGCACCGGCAACGTCATCCAGACCACGACCGGCACCGCCATCAACATCAACGGCGCGACAATCGGCGCCGCGGGGGTAACGCTTGAAAGCGTCTCAGCAAACGGCGCTGTCAACGGAATCGTGCTCAACAACATCGCTGCGGTCGGCGGGTTTACGGTAACGGGCACCGGCACGACAGACGGGTCTGGCGGCACGATCCAGAACATATCCGGCAGCGCGATCCAGTTGACCAACACCCAGGATGTTGATCTGAGAAACATGAACCTCACCAATGTGGCAACGACGCAGGGCGTCGTTTCGTCGGTGTTTGGTGGCAACATATCCACGCACAACGCAGGCGTGAAGCTGACCAGTGTGTCCAACCTGACGCTCAATAATTTGAACATCAACGGCAACAACAATGCCGGCCAGGTGGGCATCTCGGGTCAGTCGGTTTCGGGTCTGACGATCACCGATACCACCGTCGAAGCCTTCGGCAATGCGGCCGGAGAAGACAACATCCAGTTCCAAGGCCTGACGGGTACGGTCAACGTCACCAATCTCGTCAGCAGGGACACCGGCGGCAACCTCTTCGCTGTCGACAACACGGGCGCGGGAGGCACTGCCGCAGGCGGCACCCTGACAATGACCGTCTCCGGATCGACCTTCCAGGAAACGTTGGTAGGCGTTGGGTCCGGCGGCCTCCGGGTCAACGCCCACAGCGCCGGCACAACCTCCATCTCGGTCAACACGTCGACCTTCGGCAACGGTACTGCTTCATTGGTCGCCGGCGGACTTCAGGGGACCGGCCTGGAGCTCGATGTCGGCCGGGGCCACACCGGCACGCTGACTGTCGAGGACAGTAGTTTCAACGGGATGAATGTCGCCATCTCCGGCTCTCTCGATACGGACGGCGCGGGGGCCGGCCCCGATCTGACCGTCAACATACGCGACGGGGCGGATGTGGGAACCGCAGGTAACACCATAACCGGCATCCGTTCGAACGCCGTCAACCTGTTCACGAACGGCACGCTCGGGCCCGGCGAGGGGATTTTGCGTGCCACCATCTCCGGCAACACGATCGGCACTTTCGGTACCGCCGGATCGGGGTCGGACCTGGGCAGCGGCATCCGGGCGTCGAACGAGGGCGGCGGCACGATGAACCTGTTGATTGACAACAATACGGTTCAGGAGGTCGCCAATTTCGAAGGTATCGTCATTACCGACAACGTGACTGGCGGCACCACCAATGCCACGATCACCAACAACACTATCCGCGAGATGGATTTCGACAGAGCCATCCACGTCCAGAGCCTCGTTGCCGGTGCGACGGTCTGCACAAACATTTCCGGCAATACGTTCTCCGGCACAATCCGCGGCGACTCGCCGTTCAACGGGACGACAAGCGTTATCCGTCTCCGCCAGACTGCCGGAACGTTCAATTCGGTTCAGGCTTCGGCGACAGGTGCAGCCAGTGCCACCGAACTGGATGATGCAAACTCGATCGCGAGTACCAATGTTACGATCAGTGGAACGGTCAACTTCAGCCAGCCGGCTTGTGTCCTCCCGTAGCCGGCGGTTGCGCAACAGTGTTGTGACTGACGGCGCAGAATGTCCGCTTTGACCGGCGGTGCGCGAAAATCAGGATCCGTAATTCCGTAATTCTTAGAATTGCAGATCCGGTGTATTCGCCCGTTATTGCCAGCTTTGAATTCGCCCGTACAAATTCAATAAATGCAATTATTGTTATGAAACAACACGATCTAGCTGTGTGAAGCTTTGCCTTGATAAGAATTGATGATTGCGTGTTCCACTTTGTTCTACTATAATATTTTGAGGGTACAAAAACGTCTGGGTGGGGGATTATGTCGGAACCATTCTTGGCCGAAGTCAGGCTCATGGGATTCAACTTCGCGCCGCGCGGTTGGGGCTTTTGTGACGGGCAGATCCTGCCGATCAACCAGAACCAGTCGCTTTATTCGCTGCTCGGCACCACCTATGGCGGCGACGGTCGGACAAGCTTCGCACTTCCGGATCTGCGGGGGCGCACCCCCATTCACACCGGACGCTCGAATGGCGGGCAGGAACACCGGCTCGGCCAGAAGAGCGGTGAGGAAACCCATACGCTTTCCGCCAACGAGTTGCCGCAACACACCCACAATCTCCAAGCATCGTCGTCAGAGGGCAATTCGGTCAATACCAGGAACACGCTGCTCGCCCGGGAAGTCGGTAATCCTTATTCAAACGACAACTCGCTCCTGGAGCTTTTCAGGTTTGGGACCATAGACAATGTCGGCGGCAGTCAGGCTCATGACAATATGCAACCCTACCTCGCGGTAAACTTCTGCATTGCGCTGCAGGGGCTGTTCCCGTCGCGAAACTAGTTCGAACGAAAACCCCTCAGTTGGCTTGGGAGGGCCGCGTACATGTCCGAACCATTTGTAGGAGAAATCCGCATGTTCGCGGGCAATTTCGCTCCACGCGGCTGGGCGTACTGCGACGGCCAACTGCTGGCGGTCTCGCAAAACGACGCCTTGTTCTCATTGCTTGGCACGATATACGGCGGCGACGGACGCACCACCTTCGGGTTGCCCGATATGCGCGGCAGATTGCCCATTCATGCCGGCCACGGTCCCGGGCTTTCGGAGCGCCGCCTTGGCGCCAAGGGAGGTGCTGAGAATGTCACTTTGACAGTCAACCAGATGCCGAACCACGGCCATCCCCTTGAGGGAACCATGACGAATGCGACATTGCCCAATCCGGCAGGAAACCGACTTGGTACCAATGTTGTTCTTCAACCGTTCAGCGCGACGGAGCCCCTTGACGAAAACATGGCGTCCACAGCGGTTTCAAACACGGGCGGAAGCCGGTCGCACACAAACATCATGCCGTTTCTGTGCGTAAATTTCATCATCGCGCTGGTTGGCATCTATCCGAGCCGTCACTGAGGGAGGTCAGACATGTCCGAACCGTTTATCGCCGAGATACGCATCTTCGCCGGTAATTTCGCTCCGCGCAGCTGGGCCTTCTGCAATGGCCAGCTCCTGCCCGTGGCTCAGAATACGGCGTTGTTCTCGCTCATCGGCACCACCTATGGCGGGGACGGCCGGACCACCACAGCGCTGCCGAACCTGGAAGGACGCGCGCCGATGCATCCGGGGCGCGGGCCGGGCCTGACATCCAGGCGCCTTGGTCAGCGCGGCGGTGTCGAGAACGTCACGCTCACCGAGGCGCAGATGCCCAACCACAATCACGGCATGCGCGCCTCCGGCGAGAACGGAGAACAGGGCTCCCTTACTTCGGGCGTTGCTTTGGCACGGTCACGCGGCGGCGCACTCTATCAGTCGAACACTGGCGCAAATCTTGAAGCGATGGCGCCTCTTCCCAATGCCGGCGGTTCTCAGGCGCACAACAACATGCAGCCTTATCTGACCATGAATTTCATCATCGCGCTTCAGGGGCTCTATCCCTCGCGCAGCTGACATCCGGTCGACCTTCGGTCTCCCGGCGGGACCGCCCACAAGGAGCTTGATCATGAGCGACGCAGTCAGAACCGAAATCGAACTCGTCGAAGGCGCGTTTCTCCCCTCGGGCGAGCCGGTACTCACGCCCTTTGCGGAACTCTCGCGGCTGATGCTGCTGGGCATAGACCTGAACCAGGACAACCATATTGTCTGGACCGCTCAGAACTTCCCGAACGGTCCCTGGTCGGGAACCCTGAGCGCTGTCAACGACACCGCCTACCTTGTCCTCGGCACGGGGCTGACCATGGATGGAAGGGTCGCGATGGCTGCGGTCACCGATGCGAGCCCGGCGACGGTGCACTACATCGATGAAGCGCCCCAGGCTGCAGGCGGTGCGCAGCGCTGGAACGCTCCGGTGGATCTGGGCCTGCCGGAGGGCCTGGAAGGTTTCGTCCAGATCGCTATGCAGCGCGACGCCGATGGCCGGATAGAGATTTTCGGTGTGGATGGCGCGACAGGTTCGGTCTGGTGGAAGTATCAGAACCCGGACAAGATCGTCGATACCACCGAAGAAGTGATCCCGCCGGGCTCGCGCGAGCCGATCACCGTCCATGTCAAGGTGAGTGCGCCGCCGGATACGCCCTGGAGCGACTGGATCCAGTTGCCGGGCAGCGGACTGGCGCGCCTGACCGTGGCCAACGACATCAACAGCCGCCTCACCATCGTCGCGACAGGCGACAACCCGGACGCAACCGAGGTTTATGTCAACGCACAGACGCAGGACAGGGTGCTCGACACTTCCGGCTGGACCGGCTGGACCCGGATCGACAATTCCGACAGCGGCACCGCCGGATCTGTGCCGACAGCGGTGCTTGATCCCGAGGGCTTCCTCAACATCTTCATGGTCGGCATCGACAGCCAGATCGTTCAGACCCGGCAGACCGACCCGGGCAAGACAAGCTGGTCGGGATGGCATCAGGTAAGCCGGATAAACGCCGCCGTCGTCAACGTGGTCTCGGCGTTCGACAACAGCGGCAACATCGTGCTGATGGCGCTGGACGAAAATCTCGGCCTTCACGCGAATTACCAGACCGACGTACAGAGACAGACCTGGAGCGGCTGGCAGAACGTCGGGACAGCACCGGATTTCGGCCTGGTTGCGATGGACTACAATGCCGACGGCGCCCTGAGCTATTTCCAGGGCGAAACGAAAACCAATGGCGTCAAGTTCATCTCGCAAATGGCGCCCGGCTCGACGCACTGGTCCGCCGGCTGGACCACTCTGGCCGACAACGGCATCTTCACCTACGGCATCGTCCGCGATCTGACACCGCCTGAACAGGAGTGATGGTGTCCCACCGATCCGGTTCTCAGGTCCTGGAAGCGGAACTGGCCGGCGGGTATGTCCGTGCGGAGGCGGAAGGACTTTCTCTCCGGCCAATGACAGTTGACGACATGGGATTCCTGTCAGCGCTGTATGCTTCCACGCGCGAGGAGGAACTGGCGCCCTTGCCGTGGAGCGCGGAGCAGAAGCAGCACTTCCTGCAAATGCAGTTCGAGGCGCAGCATGCGCATTACCAGGCCCATTATCCCGATGCCTTCTGGCTGATCATGGAGCATGCAAAAGAACCGGCCGGCAGGCTCTACATCGAGGAATGGCCGAGCGAACTGCGCATCATCGACATTGCACTGATGCCCGCCTTTCGCGGGCGGGGAATGGGTGCGGCCCTGCTTCGCGACATCATTGAGAAGGCTGAGACGGCCGGAAAGGCGGTCGGCATTCACGTCGAAAAGGCCAATCCGGCGATGCGGCTTTACCATCGGCTGGGCTTCCGCACCATCGAGGACAAGGGTGTGTATGACCTGTTGCGCTGGGAACGTGCAGGGGGCTGACGCGCCCGGTCCCGGACACCTCAAGCCACCTTGCAACGGCCCGTGTCAGGTGAAAACGGCCTCGTAGTGCACGCCTTCGCTGGCCTGGCCGACAGGCACAATGAATATGTCCAGATCGCCGAGACCATCGTGTTTGAAGGTGTAGCAGCCCTGCGGCAGGATGCTTTCGCTGTCCGACTGCCACAGGAGCGAGAAGGCGCCGCCCATGCGCTCACCCTTGCCCTTGCGCAAAACCTCGACCAGCCTGAGCCTCTGGGGCGGCTCCACCGCGGGCAGGGTGAAGGTCCCGTCGTCGAGATTTTCGAAGCTTTCGGCTGTCAGCTTGTCGATCATGAGCTCTGTTCCTGCTTCGGGACCCGGAAGATTCGCAACGGCTTGAGCAAGCGGGCGGTGCCGCCGGGTGCCTCCCGGGCCGCACTCTGCTCCTGGCTGATCATCGCGCCGCGCCGGATTTCGTGGAACGTGGATTCGATCAGCCGGTCGAAGCCGCCCTGATACATTCCGGAGAGAAAGGCAATCGTATTGGCGGCCTCGCCCCCGAATTGCCATGAGCAATCGTCAAACCGGCATCCGGACAATGACGGGATTTCCCCGCCCGAATAGATCATGGTGCATCTGGCGAAGGCACAGCCGACGAAGCCTGAGCCGTCAAGCGTGATCGTCTTCTCGAAGAAGCTCCGATCCTTGTAGCGGCCCTGTACTGCTGCGGTCATCGTCTCTAGCCGGCGGCCAGCTTTTCATAGGCGGTCGAAAACCCGATCAGGCTGATGGGCACGGAAACAGCCTGACCCGCCACCGAATAGAAGGTGATCTTGGCGACGCTTCCGGCCCTGAATTCAGAAAGGAGCTCATCGCTGATCGGCTGGTTGGCGAATGCGCCTTGCGGGGTGCTGGTGTTCACCGGCAGATTGAGCGTTTCGTTCTCGTCGATCGTCACGTCCACACCCCGTGTGAAGTCGACGCCATGCGGCAGCGCCAGTGTCAGCATGTGATTTGGCTGCTCGGGCTGCGGACGAATGATGACGGAGAGCAGGCGCTGGTTGGTTTCTGTCACCGTGACGTTCTGCATCATCTGGCAAACCAGCGGCGCATCGGCGGTTTCGCCCGCGCCGCAATTGACGGCCCAGTTGTTTTTCGGGCGATCTGCGGTTGCCGACTCCGACGTCTGCGCGCTCGCGGGGGCATAGGCGAAACTTGCGGCTGCAATCGCGGCAACACCGATGAAACGGGAAAAAATGCGGGCCAAGAAAGCGCTCCTCACTGGGATAAGAACCTGAAACAACTCGCCCGAGTTTATCGCATTGCGGGTTATGTCTTACAAGACCGGACTTGGAAGTTGTCGGCCCCGCTCGCCGCTCCGGTGCCCCCCGTGCGGGCGTTTGTCATTGCCCAATTTGACGCGATCCGCGCGCTTTCAGGCAATAGCATGGTTACCAAACCGTTAAAGCGCCGCTAACCATCGCAATCAATTCATCACGCGCACAGTCTTCGGATGTGCTTTTAAGAAGAATGCAAGAAACGGTCGATCGCGGCATTGTTCCGTGTCGGGCCGTAATCCGGAGATATTGTCCCATGAGTGTTTCGGAACTCGGTGAACGTTTTTTCTCTCGCAATCAATCGGGCGAGGAGCAACTGCCGGCTTTGTTCGTCAGCTTTGCCAGCCTCGCCTTCGTGCTGGTGCTGTTGAGCATCGTGATTTCGGTCCACCTTTCGCCCCCCGGGGACCCGGCGCGGGAATTCGGCGCGCAGGGGCTCAACACCGCACTCAAGTCGCTTCTTGCCGCCATGAGCGCAATGGCTGCTGTCCTGGTGTTTTACATTCGCACCAAGCGCTTCGACCGCGGCGCACTATTATGGCCGGTGATCGCAGTGACCTGCATGGCCTTCGCACTCGAGATCGGTTGGAATGGTGGCCTGTTCAATGCGGAAGCACTTCTCGGGGGATGGGCCGGCGCATTCGGCCTGGGCGCTGCTACCTTCGTCTTCCTTGCGCTTTTCGGCAGGGAGATCCGGACATGCCAGACATTTCTGGTCCTGTTTTCGGTGGCTGCCGGGTTCATCATTCTCAATGTGGCGATCGGCATGGCAGTGCCGGTCACCCCGGGGTGGAAACAGGTTGTCGTTGAAGGCTTCGGCTTGATCGGTGCGTTCTTCCTGTTCCTGGCGGTCAGCGCCCGCCTCGTGTTGCTGATCGATCAGTTGTCCGCACGCCGCCGCTTCGGTTGAAGCGCGCGGCGGGCAGAACACGTCACCTGGACCCCGCAGGCGTTATCAGCAATGCTGGTCAGGGTTTGGTCCATGCGCCGTTTTTCTTCGACGATTTGACGCAAGCCTCGACAAAGGCCACGCCGGCAACCCCGTCGCTGACGTTGGGAAAAACCACATCCTTGGGTATCCGGCCGTTGGTCTTGCGAACCGCCCGGATGGCCTTGGCGGCTTCCGAGTAGAGCGTTGCAAAACCCTCGAGGTAGCCTTCCGGGTGTCCTGCCGGTATGCGGCTTGCCCGTCCCGCGGCGCTGCCCGCACCGGCGCCGTTGCGCGTGATCAGCTGCTTGGGTTTGCCAAGCGGCGTGTACCAGAGATAATTCGGGTCCTCCTGGCACCATTCCAGTCCGCCCTTGTCGCCGAATACCCTGAGCACCAGCCGGTTCTCGTTGCCGGGCGCGACCTGGCTCGCCCATAACATGCCCTTGGCCCCGCCCTTGTAGCGCATCATGACATGCGCATTGTCGTCGACCAGCCGTCCGTCCACGAAGGAGTCGAGATCCGCCGACAGGCTTTCGAGTTCCAACCCCGAAACGAAGCAGCCCAGATTGTAGGCGTGGGTGCCGATATCTCCGGTCGCCCCGCCTGCACCGGTCTTTTTCGGGTCGGTCCGCCACGACGCCTGCTTTTGGCCCGTCTGCTCGACCGGTTCGCTCAGCCAGTCCTGAACATATTCCGTCTGCACCAGTCGCAATTCGCCCAGCACGCCCTTCTGCACCATTTCGCGGGCCTGCCGGATCATCGGATAGCCCGTGTAATTGTGCGTGAGCACGAACAGCCGTCCGGATTTTTCGGCGATTGCCGCGAGCTTCTTCGCATCTGCAAGCTTCGAGGTCAGCGGTTTGTCGCAGATCACGTGAATGCCTGCCTCGAGAAAGGCCTTTGCGGCGGGATAGTGCATGTGGTTGGGGGTTACGATCGCCACAGCCTCGATCCCGTCCGGACGTCCGGCCTCCGCCTTCGCCATTTCGGCGAAGCTTCCATAGGACCGTTCTGGGGCGAGGCCGAGTTCCCTTGCCGAGGCAAGCGCACGGTTCGGGACGGACGACAGCGCACCTGCCACCAGTTCGAACTCACCGTCGAGGCGTGCGGCAATCCGGTGAACGCCACCGATGAACGCGCCCTGGCCGCCACCCACCATCCCCAGGCGGATACGGCCATCGGTTCTGTACTTCGGAGTTGTCGCCGTCATGGTCAAAGTCCCAGCATCTTCCGGTTGGTCTCGTGATCGGTCTGGCCGCCGGCGAAATCGTCAAAGGCCTTTTCCGTCACACGGATGATGTGATCGGAGATGAATGCCGCGCCTTCGGCAGCACCGTCCTCGGGATGCTTGAGGCAGCATTCCCACTCGATCACGGCCCAGCGATCGTATCCGTACTGTGCAAGCTTGGAAAAGATCCCGCCAAAGTCGACCTGCCCGTCACCGAGCGAGCGGAACCTGGCTGCCCGGTCGGTCCATTTTGCGTAACCGGAATAAACGCCCTGTCGCCCGGTGGGATTGAATTCGGCATCCTTGACGTGGAAGGCCGATATCCGCTCCTTGTAGATGTCGATGAAGGCCAGGTAATCGAGTTGCTGCAGCAGAAAATGCGACGGGTCGTAGTTGATGCAGCACCGCTTATGTCCATCGAGCTTGTCGAGGAACATCTCGAACGTGGTGCCGTCAAACACGTCCTCGCCCGGATGGATCTCGAATCCGACATCCGTGCCTGCCTCGTCGAAGGCGTTCAGGATCGGCTTCCAGCGCCTTGCAAGTTCGGTAAAGGCCTCGTCGATCAGGCCGTCCGGACGCTGCGGCCACGGGTAGACAAAGGGAAAGGCAAGGGCGCCCGGGAACGAGACATGACCGGCAAGCCCCATATTGGCAGACGCCTTTGCGGCCAGCATCATCTGCTCCACCGCCCAGGCCTGGCGTGCTGCGGGATTGCGGTGAAGCCGCTCCGGTGCAAACGCGTCGAAGGCAAGGTCGTAGACCGGATTGACGGCGACAAGCTGGCCTTGCAGGTGGGTGGAAAGCTCGGTGATCGCCACGCCGGCATCGGCGCAGATGCCCTTTATCTCGTCGCAATAGGCGCGCGAGGACGCCGCCTTCTCCAGATCGAAAAGACGCGCGTCCCAGGTGGGAACCTGCAGCCCCTTGTAACCCAGCGAAGCCGCCCATTTTGCAATCGACGGCAGGGAATTGAACGGGGCTTCGTCACTGACGAACTGGGCCAGAAAGATCCCCGGCCCCTTCATGGTCTTCGGCCCCGAATTTGATATAGGCATTTCTTTCTCTCTCCCTGATGGTCCCGTTTGTGCCGCCTGAAGTTTCCGGCTCATTGCCGGTCAGGCGATCCACGGAAGTGCCGCGATGGAATGCGTCGGCGCCACCGTGTGGACCTTGAAATTGATGTCTCACATCGAACGTGCGAAGTGCTGCCGCAGCTTTCCGGCAGTTGGTGGTTCCCTCCCTTTCCCGGATCCCGTGCCGCAATCGGCCAGCCCGCAGGTGCAGTTCCCGCAAGGCCCCAAGACCCGTTCAGCCCTTCTCTTCCCGCGGATAAACGGAGCGAGCAAGAGCCGAACTGACAGCAGTGTAATCGATTTCAGTGCCGATGGGCAAACCCGTTGTTTGCACTTCGCCCGAGAGGCCGGCGCTGTTTGCGACAGAGGCCGCAGTGGGTTGCGCCGGCGGGCAATTGCGGGATGGAATCAGGCGGCCGTGTCAGTGGGAGTCGTCCATGCGATCGGCGGCGACGGCGTCGACCATGCTTCTCAGAAGGTCCGGATTGGCGGATTGCACCCGGCTCCAGTTCGGAATGAAGGGTGTCTCCATCGGGTTTTCGAGAAAGATCTGGCCTGCATGCACGATATTGGCCGCGAACAGCTCAACCGCTTCCTCTTCCTGGTGGCGGTCGGTGTACAGCCCGTTCATCAGCGCATCGTTGTGATACATCTCGATCAGGTCGAGTGCGGTTCGATAGTAGGTCGCCTTGATCGTCCGGAACGTCTCGTGGCTGAACACCACACCGTCGGTGGCAAGTTTCCGGAAAAGCGCTTTCGAGATGTCGACCGACATCCGGGAAAGCCCGGTGCTTGCGTCCTCCTTGGACAGCGTCTGGTGCTTGTGGTCATAGGCGTCGGAGATATCCACCTGGCAGACCGAGCGGTTTGAAAGGTTGCGCCAGACCTCCGACAGCACCCCGATCTCGAGGCCCCAGTCCGATGGTATTCGCATGTCGGGCAGAATGCCGATCCGCATGGCGAATTCGCCGGCCAACGGATAGCGAAAGCCTTTCAGGTACTCGACGTAGTCGTGGTGGCCGCAAACTTTCTGGATCGACAGGAGCAGGGGAGAGACCAGCAGGCGCGAGACCCGTCCATTGAGCTTCCCGTCTGCAATGCGGGGGTAATACCCCTTGCAGAATTGATAGGGGAAACCCGGATTGGCCACAGGGTAGATCAGCCGAACCAGCATTTCCCGTGAATAGGTGGTGATGTCGCAATCGTGCAGGGCGACAACGTCCGCATTTTGCGAGGCCAGCGCATAGCCGATGCAGTACCAGACATTGCGCCCCTTGCCCGGCTCCTTCGGAGCGAGGCCCGCATCAGCGAGCTTTGCGTGAACCGCCTTCAGGCGAGGGCCGTCGTTCCAGAGGATGTCGTGCTTTTGCGGAAGGCGGGAGAAGTACTGTTTGGCGAAGGCAAATTCCTCGGCCGTTGCCCGGTCGAGGCCGATGATCACGTGGTTGATGTAATCCGCGCCGGACAGTTCATCGAGAATCCTGGCAAGCGCATCGTGTTCGAGTTCCGTAATCAGCGACGGCAGGATCAGGGTGATTTTCCTGCTCTTGGAGAATTGCCTGAGCTGGGCTTCCATCAGTTCCAGCGGCATACGGGTAAGATTGTGGAGGGTTGCAACGTTGCCGTTCTGATGAAAGTCCGCCATTCAACTCTCCTTGAGACCGTAGTCTGTCTTGAACAAACGCAATACCGCCTGGTTCCATCCCGCCGGACCTTCGAGGGTCTCGCGAATGATCTTTCCGCCCGCCTCGCCGTCAAGCGGGGGAATGCCGCCATGGCTCGGATTGGGGATGATAACGCCGAGATCAGCCGCTTCGAGCATCCCGATATCGTTGCCGGCGTCACCCAGAGCAAGCGCAAATGGCTCATACCCACTTCGCCGGTACCGGTCGATGATCTCGGTCAATCGCAATGCTTTATCGCTGCCGAACGACAGGGTCATGAACCGTCCGCCCTGCTGGGGTCGTATGCCCTTCTTGTCGAGGAGTGCGCGGAACCGTTCCCGCTCTTCATCGCTGCCGCTCCAAAGGCCGGGTTCGGAAAATTGCCGCCTGCGGGCCAGCGCCGCCTGATCGACCGACAGGCCGGTGCGCTCGGAAACCTCTTCATCGGTCCAGTCCGAGAAGCCCCTGAAAAGAGCCGTCAATTCAGGCGGAAGACTCGCGACCGCGGACAGAAGCCGTTTATGGGTTTCGGAGGCGCCATCGCCGCTGTCGTGCGGTTCCAGGATTCCGGCGCCGTTCTCGACGATGGCCTCGCAATGGTCAAAGCCAAGCTCACTGCGCAAGGGCGCGATCTCGGCGGCGGTCTTGCTCGACGCCAGAACAAGCGGCACGCCCTTCTCCCTGAGAACGGCAAGCGCATCCGCAGCGGCGGCATGGGAATAGCTGTCGTGGTCGAGCAGCGTCCCGTCGAGGTCGGTGAACACGATCAGGCGGTCCGGATCCGGCCGGATGCTGCAGGCACGGGTCAGTTTGTGATCCAGCGGCATTGGTAGGGCTCGAACGAAATCTCGCTGCCGGCCGGGCCGATTTCCTCGCCGGAAATCAGGTCGGTCCAGACCTCGCCGCCGATCAGGTTGAGTGACATGACAGGAACCGTGACCGTTTCCGCGGTCAGATTGTGAATGGCGAAGATGCTTTGCGAGCGGTCGAGGCTTTGGCGCCAGAAGCCGAACAGCTTGTCGCCCAGTTGAAGCGTGAACTGCGTCGCGTTGGGATGGAAACCGGGCTGGCGTGCCCTGAGTTTCAGGAGCCGCGTCAGGCCCTGAAAGACCCTGGCGTGCGGGCTCTGCGGATCTTCCAGCTGATCCAGAAGATCGGGATAGTGCCAGCGGCGTCGGTTGATTGCCCTGTTGTGACCGGATTTCTCGACGCCTTCATAGTCGTTGCCGGTGCCGAGCAGCGAATGAATGTAGATCCCCGGGATGCCCTCCAGGCCGAGCGCGATTGTCTGGCTGCAAAGGAAACGCTCTATGTTCCATTCGTCCTCGCCGTTGACCGTGCCCTTGAGTGCATCGAACAGCGCGATGTTGATCTCGTAGGTCCGCACGCTTCCGTCCGGCATCTTGCGCATTGAGGCAAGGCCGCCGAAGCGCTTCGCCGTGGCGATGACGCCGTCGATCTCCTCGTCGCTCAACAGCCCCTCGGCCGGCCGCATGCCGATGCCGTCATGCGATGCGGTGAAGTTGAAATAGGTGCACCCGAGCTGCGCGGGCGGCATCGACATCTGCCAGGCGTTGAGGTGTTTCGAGGTCCCGTGAAGCAGCGCATGCAGCAAAAGCGGCGGCAGCGAGAAATTGTAGACGACATGGGTCTCGTTGCGGTTTCCGAAGTAGCTGAGGTTCTCGGCATTCGGAACATTCGTTTCGGTGATCAGAACCAGCGGATGCTTGCAAAAATCGGACAGGAGCCTGAGCAGCCGCACCACCGCGTGGGTCTGCTGAAGATGGATCGACGGGGAACCGATTTCCTTCCAGAGATAGGCAATTGCATCCAGGCGTATGGTCCTCACGCCGTGGTCGACATGGAAGCGGAGGATGCGCAGGAACTCCAGAAGGACCTCCGGATTGGAGAAATCGAAGTCGACCTGATCATGGCTGAATGTGCACCACACATGCTTCGTGCCGTTGGCGGTCTCGACTTCACGCAAGAGCGGGTGCGCTCTCGGCCTGACGACCATGGACAGGTCTTCCTCCGGCGAGGCTTCGAAGAAGAACCGGTCGTAGGGCGGATGACCGAGGCGGTACTCGTTGAACATAACGCTCTGGCTCGAACAATGGTTGATCACCAGGTCCGACATCAGCCGGAACTGGCCAGCGATCCGTCCGATGTCCTCCCAGGCGCCGAGCATCCCGTCGACTGCGTAGTAGTCCGTGACGGCAAAACCGTCATCCGACGTGTAGGGAAAATAGGGCAGGATGTGCACCCCGGTCGCGACGTCGCGCAAACGGGTGTCGAGAAAATCGTAAAGCAGATCCAGCGGCTTGTGCTCACCGTTTACGAAGGTGTTGCCGTAGGTGATGATGTAGCTGTCTTTTTCGCTCCAAAGCGTGTTGCCCGGCGGCCGCCCGCGCGGGCGAGGTCCTTCCTCATCCGGCCAGAAAGCCCCCAGGGCGCCGGCCACCAGGGCGTCATTGTTGTGATCGGGATAGATTGATTGCAACAGATGCGAGAGCCCCTCGCGCAGCCGTTTCGGAATTCTTTTCGGCGTTGAAACCGGCGACTGCGGCGCATCTGCATAAAAACTAACCATGGCTAAATTTTTAGCAGCCCCTTTGGATTTCGCAAGTGCTGTCTTTGCGTTGGAAGATTTTCGCGGGAAGCCGCGATTTGGCAGCTCTTCGGCCCTGTTTTTTGCCTGCGGCATTGCTGCCGGCCGACCATGGAGAAATTTCGGGGTCAGGATCCGGGCGAAAGTGCCGTTCATGACCGATCCCGCGTTGCGCGACCCCGACGACCGGCGCTATGCCTTGTTCGTTGAACCCGGCGCGGGACATGCGCCGCTTCCGGAGCGAGTTGCCTGATGCCTGAAATGCCTGCCGCCGCCCAAAATTACGATTACGTCATCGTCGGAGCCGGCACCGCCGGTTGCGTGCTGGCAAACAGGCTGTCGGCGGATCCGAACAACCGCGTGCTTCTGCTGGAGGCGGGCGGCAGCGACAATTATCACTGGGTCCACATTCCGATCGGCTATCTTTACTGCATCGGCAATCCGCGCACCGACTGGATGATGAAGACCGCGCCGGAGCCGGGGCTCAACGGTCGTGCGCTCGGCTATCCGCGCGGCAAGGTGCTCGGCGGCTGCACCTCGGTCAACGGCATGATTTACATGCGCGGGCAGGCCGCCGATTACGACCAGTGGGCGCAGATGGGCAACATAGGCTGGGGATGGGATGACGTTCTGCCCTACTTCACGAGGAGCGAGGACCACCATGCCGGCGCCACCGGGATGCACGGTTCCGGCGGCGAGTGGAAGGTTTCCCGCCAGCGGGTGATCTGGGACATCCTCAAGGCGGTCCAGGAAGGGGCGCGGGAATTCGGCATCGAGCCGACCGGTGATTTCAACTCCGGAACCAACGAGGGCTCGGGTTTTTTCGAGGTGAACCAGAAGCGCGGCGTGCGGTGGAACGCGGCCAAGGCTTTCCTAAAACCCGCCCGCGGGCGCGCAAACCTGCGCGTCGTCACCCACGCCCATACGGACCGGATCGCCTTCGACGGACGTCGCGCCACCGGGGTGCACTACAGGCATGAGGGCAGGCAGCATCTCGCCATTGCCGGGCGTGAGGTGATCCTGGCGGCGGGCGCCATCAATTCGCCCAAGCTGCTTGAGTTGTCCGGCGTAGGCAATCCCGACCATCTTTCGGAGTTTGACATCCCCGTCGTGCACGCACTGTCCGGCGTTGGCGAGAACCTGCAGGACCACTTGCAGATCCGGACAGTCTTCAAGGTGAGCAACACGAAGACGCTCAACGAGCGCGTCAACAGCTGGTTCGGCAAGCTGGCCATCGGGCTTCAATATGCGCTTGCTCAAAGCGGGCCGATGTCGATGGCGCCAAGCCAGTTCGGCATGTTCACCAAGAGCGATCCGTCGCTTGCCACGCCCGATCTCGAATACCATGTCCAGCCGCTTTCAACCGACAAGCTCGGCGATCCGCTGCACAGTTTCCCGGCCATCACCGTCTCGGTCTGCAACCTGCGTCCGCAGAGCGTCGGTTCCTGCCATATCACGTCCATGGAGACGGACAGGCAGCCCGATATCAGGCTGAATTACCTTTCCGCCGAGGCCGACAAGCAGGTCGCCATCCGCTCGATCCGGCAGGCGCGTGAAATCATGACAGCGAAGGCGCTCGAACCTTTTTCACCCACCGAGATCCTGCCGGGCCCGGCGCATGAAACGGATGCCGACCTGTTGCGCGAGGCCGGCAACATCGCAACGACGATCTTTCACCCGGTCGGCACCTGCAAGATGGGAAGCGACGAGCGCGCCGTGGTCGATACGCGGCTCAGGGTTCACGGCATGGAAGGCCTGCGCGTTGTCGATGCCTCGATCATGCCGAAAATTGTCTCCGGCAACACGGCCTCTCCGGTGATCATGATCGCCGAAAAGGCGGCCGAGATGATCCTGCGGGACAGGTGAGGATTGATGGGCGCGACCAAAGCCTGACTGAAATTCAGCGCCTCGGGTCACTTGAGAAGGTGACGATATAGCGATGGGGTATCTGCCAGGATCACTGATCGAGCCACTCCTTGCAGCTCTCTATTCCTTTTTCAGCAATTGCTCGCGGCACCCAGCACTCTTGGGTGGTGTCAATCTCATCGACACACCTCACAAGCTTGTTGCCTGTTTCAGGTTTGTTGCAATAGTACTCATTCCTGTAAACAGATGGGATGCGGACCAGAACCAGATCTTCTTCCGTGCCGCCATCCGGTTGCTCGACTTCGCCTGTTGCGCTTGGATTGCTTGTCGTGTTGGCGGGCATTACTATCTCGGTCTGAACTCCCGTATCGGGCTCGATTGAAACATCTGTCGTCACGAGACCCTTGCTGCCTGATTCCTCCGGCTCCTCGCATTTTCCGAAACCTGCGTCGAAGCTCGCTGTGACCGCTGCCGGTGCAAGACCTTTCAGTTTTTCTGCAAGAGCAGTGCTGCTCAAACCGGCCACATCACCGAGTTGATCCATTCCTTCGCTAAGGCCGGCATCCAGACTGTCGCTCAAGCCCGCATATAGTGCCTTTGTTTGTGCATCCGCCTGTTCGACAATGGGTTGGATGTTGTGAAAATCCCGAAGCGCCTGCGATGTCTTGAGGGGCCCCCCGGGTGCTTCATTCAAAATGTCTTTGACCGCCTTGGAGCGCGCTTTCTTGACGCTGTTTCGGTATTCCTCTTCCGTTGCAGGCTCGGCGTCTTCAATCGTGATCTCTGTGTGGACCTTCGAGGTTTCGCCGCCGCTGTCGATTCCGCCTTCGCGACTTTTCTCCTCAGACGTCTTCTGATGCCACAACTTTTCGCCGCTCAGATCGGAGCCGCCCGCGATGTCCAAACCATCTGACGCGCTTTTGGCCGCCTGGTTTTCCTCGGGGGAGGCGTTCGCGTCGCCATTGCTAGCTGCTGTTTTCTCTTTGGATCCGCTCAGCTCTATCCCACCCTTGCCGGTGCTCCCGGGAAGGCCAAGTTCCTCAAGTGCCTCCTCGCTGTTTCCGGAGAAACTTGAAATATCCAGGCTATCGGCCCTGTCGACCGGCTGGGGTTTGTCGGCGATTTGTGACGCCTTGTCGGCCTCATCACCGAGGTTGTCGTCTGCCACGTCATTGCCTTGCAAGGCACGTGCATTGTCCATCATTTCTTGGATACGATCGCTCAACCCCTCGAAAAGCTCGTCATCGTTGAGGACGTACTTGTTCAAATGATTGCCCCAACTCAGGGCTCCATAACGGTATTGATCGTTATCAGCATTCTCATTCAACATATCCCGCACCATGGCGTCGCGCATCTGTCTTTCGGTTTCGAAATCCCTTTCGTCGGCGTGATACCGCCAGCGCAGATATTTTGTCTTGGTCTCGATTTCCCGGATGTAATCCAGGACCATCGCCTGAACTTTGGGTGATTCATCCAGTAGCTTTTCCGCGAAATATTGTTCACGGCTTTTCTCGACACTTCCGTCTTCCGGTGCGTTGTATCGCGATAATCTTTCAAGCGTATCAATCAGGCCTTTGTCGGTTTCAGCCAGTGTGGTTGAACGTGCATCCCGATATTGCGGCCTTTCGGAAAGGTCGAGACCAAGGCGCTCACCAGCTTCTCTGACGAGTTCCTGTCCCTTGGTCGCATAATTGATCGGGCAATAGTCTTCCTCGGGATCCTTCTCGCATTCGAACGCGTTGTAGCCGACTTCCGGCAATACACGAGTGGATAGCGCTTGCCGTAGCTCTCTGAAGAAACTGCTCAGATTGTCCTGATCAAGCGTGAGCAGGACATTCACTGCATTCAAGTCTGTGCCGAATTTGTTCAGTGCTCTATAACGTGCTTTCTTGAACTCGTACTCTACGCGGTCGGCAACTGTCATGTAATCGGCGGTGCTGTCCGACAGAGTAGGCGGTTCTTGATTGCCACCAAGAGCTGTTGCGAGGCGCCCTTTCAAGGTCTGCGTCTTCTTTGTCCAATCCGCTTTCGCTCTGGCAAGAAATGCGTTCAATGCGCTTTCAGTTTCGTTGATCTGTTCTGCAACCTGCAAAACAACCGACGCCCGGTGCTGCCACGCATCATCGAACAGTTCATTTTCACAGGCTTTCCTGGCGTCCGCCAGACGGCGGTCCAAACGGTCCAAATCCAAAAAGCTCTGGTTGAAAAGCTGACTGAGACGCCCAACGAGAACCGAATTGTAGTCACCGAAAAGGCTCTCACCCTCGCTCCCCATGATGGAGCCGAGAAGGCTCCAGTCCCGGCTTCTGACATCGCGCAGGTCCTTTGACAGGTCATCAAGCGCACGAACGAAAATCTGGTGAACGCCCTGTGGCTGACGACCGAACTCAAACTGCTGTTCCTCAGCCGCCAGGTTAACCGGCATGGCGAGAAGGCCCGCCATGCCGATAGCAATGCATTTGCGTGTCAGTGCAAACAGAAATTTCCCTGGAAGCATTTTCGATCACCCAAAAAAAATAAGCCCAAAAGATCCTATTTCGTCCGGAAACCTTCGACATAGAAGACGGTCTCCAATACCGCGCCATCCCCGGCCAGAAGCCGAAATTCCGGCGCACTCTCGGAATTGGTGTGCCCGATCTGCAGTGTTTCAAAGTCCTGAGGGTAGGGCCCGAGTACAGCGATACCTTGCGGTTTGACACTCAGGAGCATCAACTGCTCGCCCTGGCTGGCCCCGCCCTGCCAGACGGTGAAGACATAAAGCGTCTCGATGCCGTCCTCGTCATGGTCGATGGTCAGCGTGTCGCGCCAGGTGACCGACTGCATCTCGGCGAAGCGGTAGAGCCGGACATCGTTGACTGCCACGAAGGGCGGATGCTCGATCAGCTCTCCGTCGGCGGTCTCCTCGGTCCAGCGGCTTTCCCATGTGACTTCAGGCAAGCTGTCCGCTCTCGCAGCCCCGGAACCCGGAGCGCCTGCGAGGATAAGAAGCGCCGTCAGGCCCCCGAGCGCCAGATCTCTAGCCGGCCAGAACTTCGATCCATTTCTCATGAACCCACCCCTTCTTGCCATCCGTCTTCACTTCCCTGTCCGTCTCGACCGGGCTGCAGGACAGCTCCTCCACGCCATAGGCAATGCCGATCCATTCGCCCTGCCGGTCGAACAGCCAGACACGGTCGCCGTTGCTGAGCTCATCCAGTTTGGCGTGCCCGGAATCCGGGCCGGAACGAACGGCGAGGAACCCGTCGCCATCCACCTTGAGCCCGGCGACCTGGCCCAGGGCGCAGGTGTCGAGATCCTCGTTGGCGCGCTCCATCACCGGAACGTCGAGGGCTTGGGACAGGGCGGGCATCAACGTGAGCGGCGCCAGCGCAGCAAACAGGCAGGCAAATGAAAGGCATTGAAGGATCGGTCTCATGATCAAACCTCAGGGAATGGTGACATTGACGGTTGTGGTCTTGCCGGGAAGGATCTCAAACTGGTCGGATTCGTAGGTTTCGCCGCCACTCAAGATGCGCAGATAGTATCGGCCCACCGGAAATGCGGCCGTATTCGATCCGCCTGCATTGAAGTATTCCACGCGCTTTCCATCATCCGCACCGACATAGTCGATGTTCGTAATGCTTTTTCCGCTTTCGCTTTTCACGGCGTGTGAGAGCAGCCCACCGTTCATGTCAAAGACTGGCGCCGTCACTTCATTTGCCCTGATCTCAAACGGAAAAATCCGGCTGAAACCCACTGTGCCGCGGTTGTAGGACACGGATGCTCGCACAAAGTAACGTCCTGGCTTGAGGGGTTGCCGGTCGCCATTGGCGTTGATGAGTGAGACGATACTGTCCAAGGCACTGGTTTTTCTGGCAGCGTCTTGCGTCGCATACACGAAGAAATCCATGAAACCGCCAAGCGGTTTGCTGCCCGGTGTCAAAACTGCAGCCGGCTCGAAATAGCCCACACGCATATCAAAGTCATGGCGGGTCTCTTCCCCGGCGATGATCTCGATCTCCGCGCTTTCCTTGACCTGATCGTGCGAGGCGACAACCCTGTAGAGCCCGGCGGGCAACCATGTGGCGGAATTCGAGGATGCGTTTTCCGTCAGGGGTTCGGATGCAGGCTCGCCCTCCGTGATCGGATAGAACTGGTAGAAGATCGGTTCGGCGGCCATTGTCTTGTCGTCGGTCGCATAGGCAAACATCACCGCCGAGCCGCCGTTGAGATCAAGCGCGCCGATCTGCTCGCCATCCTCGCCGAATTCGATTTCGCCCGTGGCTGTGACCTGAGAGCTCTTATAACGTACCGCGACTTCATAGTTGCCGGCTTCGAAAACAGGGTCGTCGGGGAAAATAACGCCAAGCCCCGTGTAGAAGGGTTGGCCGTCCTTGTAGACGTTCCAGCTCACATCGAGTGGATTGAGCCGCTCGCATGCTTCGCACAGTTTGGCATAGAGGAACTGCGAAGCTTGCGGTTCAGCGGGTTGTGCATCAGCTACATCGGCAGTTGGAGCAGGAGACCCGCCGCTTGCGATTTTCACCGTCTCCTTGAGCGCAGCCTGCAACTCATCGGCATTGTTGGCCCGAAAGAATTTACCGCCGGTGTTTCTGGAAATGCACTGCAATGCGCGGGATTCTTCGTCGGTGACATCGAACCCGATCACGTGCACATCGGTTCCCGGATCGGCGACCTCCCATTCAAGGGCACTGGCGCACGGATCGGCATTGCAGGTCTCCAGTCCGTCGCTGACCAGCACGAGTGAGGTTTTCGGACCCGGAAACTTGCCGAGATTGTGCAACAGCAACTCAGCCTTCGCCGTGAGCAGGGACAGGCTGATCGGCGTTTTCCCGCGTGGCGTGATGGATTGCACCTTGCCGATCAGCGTTTGCTTGGTTGCCTGACCCGGAAGCGCAACCGTTTCGATGTCCTGGCAGTCGCCCCTGCGGCGGTGGCCATAGACCATCAGGCCCATGGGTACAGTCTCATCCCAATCGGTGATGAGTTCGGTCATCACGTCCTTGGCAATGGAGATCTTGGCTGTTCCGTCGATCTGGCCCCACATCGAATTGGAGCCATCGAGCACGAACATGACATTGCTTTGGGATTCCGCCCGCGCGCCGGCGCTCAGAAAGAGCAGAACAATGGCAATCGCATGGAATGAAATGATGGTCGGGGACAATCTGAAATGCTGCCGTCTGAAATTCATGGGCCCGTCTGCCTATATGTCTTTTTCCCAGTTGTTTTTTACACCTGAAATCAAGCATAGACTCATGACGGTTGAAAACGTTTTTTGAATTTTTCCGGATGCGCCAGTTTCTCTACGAAAATATCCAACAGTTACACATCTGATTGTATTTGGGTTTTGACGCCGTGAGAGGATTGGGTTTGGCCTGTGCCTCGATCATGCGGAAGATCGTGTCCGACAGGACCCCGGTCTGTATTGCGACCTGTTTTGATTGTTGCTTTGGACTGTGGACTTGGCGGGTATCCGGGACAGCGCCAGTCGACATGAACGATGACCGCAGCAAAAAACCGGTGGCGGCCTTGAGCCGGGACATAATTCGCCGGGGCACGCTTCAAAACAAAAAGGTCAATAACCCCGCCGTCAGCGTCATGACGCGGGTTAAGTGAGCGCGTAGCGAATGGGCCGCTCCTTGCTCAGAACCGCCATCTCACCTTGGCTTTGACCGACTGGGACGTCGTCGACGCTCCGAATGCGCCGTCGTAGCGCAAGTCGATGCCCATTCCGGATTCACCGAAGAACTTCAGCCCGGCGGCGACTTCGCCGAGCGTACGATCGTGCTCGGAAATCTGGGTGACCGCGCTGCTGATTCCCGAGAAGACCACCTGCGTCGCGGTGGTGTTGTCGAGATTGTAGCGAACGCCGCCATATCCATAGGCCCGGACGCTCAGGCCGGAGTCCAGTTCGAGGCTTCTGCCGATCTCCATCCCCGCAGCGATCGTCGCCCGGAAATCGTCAACCGGGAGAACGCTCAGATTGTAGCTGCCCGCTCCGGTTTCGCTGTATCCCCCGGTGTGGGTGAAATTGAGATCCACATCGGCCAGCGGTTTGGCAAACCAGTCCTCGTTCTCGAACAGGTAGCCGGCGCGAAGCCGGCTGTGGACCCAGTGGCTTTGCGTGCTCGACGCAGCCTGCAAGCCGGGGCTGAGCGGGATTGCCCGGACCATGTCCTGCCAGCTGTGCCCGACGGCGATTGAGCCGCCGAGCAGGAGGCTGTCTTTCTGGTATTTGAACACCATACCCGCTTGCACGAGGTTCGCGCGCGATGCAGCCAGAGCCGAGGAGGAGTCAAGCACGCCATATCCCCCGGCGACGCCCATGCTCCAGTTCTCGGCGATGTCGCGTTGTACGCCGAGCCCGATGTTGTAGAGGCGGTCATCGCGTGCGGCGGAGCCGGCATTGCCGTCGTGGCTGGTCCATCGGTAACCGGCTTCGGCCCAGTCGCATTCGGTCTCGGCGATTGCCGCATGGGGGCCGCGCGCTACGCCGCAACTGAAAACGGAGCCGGTGAAATGGGTCGCGCCGGACTGCAGGCTCGCGGTCTGCTTGGCGGAATGCGTATCGGAATAGGAACCCAGCAGGTGGCTGAGTTGCGCCAGCGTGCCCGCATTCGCCAGGGCGAGCAGATCGGAATCGGTGTCGGAAAGCCCCCCGGCCAGCCGCTCGTTGAACTTTCGTGCGATCGCGGCTTGATTGCTGCTCAATCCGTGCGCGTTGAAATCGATCTTTCCCACGGTGAGATTGACCGCGTGATCGCCACTGCCGGTGACAACTTTCTTCACTGTGTAGTCGACCACCGGATTTGCCGCGGCTTTGGCGGAGAACGACAGGTCGGCAGCCTTGGGCACCGACAGGATCTGCACCTCGGCCTGGGATCCGAACGACAGGATGCGCGGCTCGATGACGCCCTCGACGCGTGCGCCCTGCGATGCGCTGAAATGATCGGATCTGCCGAGATTGAGGTCCAGATCAACTGCATACCGGGCCGTGGCCGAGCTTTCGTACCTGCCGGAGAGCGCGGTGCTTCCGATCTGTCCCGCACCGCCGGGAGACAGGGTGCCTGAATTGTCGAAAAGACCGACATGGAGCCCGTAGATCTTTTCGTTGGCCCTGTAGGTTCCGAGCTTGATGTTGTCGCCGGATTCGATTGTGCCCGAACTGGTATTTGTCAGATTGCCCTCGGCATTGAGGTGCACTTCGGCGACCCCGAAGAACGCAAGGTTCTTGCGCGCCCCCGTAACATCGATGTCGCCGCTGATGACGCCGTCATTGCTGATATGGGCGTACTGGTTCGAGCTGATGGCCAGCCCGTCCTGCGAAGAGATCGACCCGGAGTTCGAGACTTTCGCCATCTTCAGGAATCCAACCGTGGTATCATGGATGACGACGGCATTTCCGTGGGCGCCTTTGGCCTCGACCCGCCCGCCCTTGCTGACGGAAATCTGGATGTCGCTGCTGGTTTTCCCGGCGCCAGCTGCGGAGGCGGTAATGGCGGCGACATTGTCTCCGAGTGTTTGAACCGTCCCGTTTACGGTGATGTTTATGTTTCCGGGACCTTCTGACCCGTAGGTTCTTGCGAGGATTCCGTCGGCGTAGAGGCCTTCTGTTTTGAGAATGCCGCCTTGCTCGATGTGCAGATCGCCACCTTTCCCGGCCGTCTTGTGATTGTGGATCGCAAGCTGGCCATCCTGCTGCTGGACCAGACCGCCGGTGCCGCCGATGCTTTGGGCAAGAATGCCCACAGCGCCGGCTCCGGTCGTATGGATCAGGGCATCCGCTTCCTGTGTTACCGAGACCTTGCCACCGTCCGCGCCACCGGTGTTCCCGGTCAGGGCGGCAAGGCTCGCGATCAAGGCAGTCTCGTCGACTACTGAAGACGCGGCCTGGACAAGTCCGCCGCCGCCGCCGATGGACTGGACCAGGATGCCCATGGCGCCGATGCCGGAGGTCTCGATTGCGCCTGATTGACTGACGGTCACCTCGCTGGCGCCGTTCTGGCTGTTGTCGTCAGGTTTCAATTGGGCAAAGACCGAGACCTTGGTTGGAGAGTCCGCATTGTCGATGGTGGCGAGGCCACCGCCGCCGCCGATGCTCTGGGCAATGATACCGGCTGCATAATTGCCCGATGTCTCGATATCCCCGCCGCTGTCGATCGTGACGCGGCCTCCTTTGCCGGCTGTCAGCGCGCCTCCCAGGCTGACTTCGCCCTTTTGGGCGGCAAGGTCGTTGGTTTCGAGGAACCGGTCACGCAGGTTTTCCGACGAAAGCACCGCACCGCCGCCGCCACCGATGCTCTGGGCGATGATGCCGCTTGCAAACATTCCGTAGGTCGAAATGCTGCTGGCGGTCGTGACTTTGACATCGGTCCCGTTTCCGGCAGTGCTGTGGCCGCCAACCCGGCCGGACTTCACAAAGGCCACATGATCGGCTGCAGCAGCGATCCCTCCGCCTCCGCCGATGCTTTGCCCAAGGATCGCAGCGGCTCCGTCGCCATAGGTGGTCAGAGTCCGGTAGCGATGCAGGATATCCACTTTCCCGCCATTGCCGCCGTCACCGCCATTGCCTCCAAGCGCAAGCTCGAGCGATTTGATATGCGATAGAGAGAAGCCGGTCCCGTTGTCGTCGACCGGCGTCTTGGACGTTCCCGTGATGAAAATGGAATCCGTATGGCCGCCGGCACCGCCACCGCCGCCAATGCTCTGCGCCATGAGCCCGATGCTTGTCGCGCCCTGGGTGGTCAGTGCGCTGCCATTGATGATGCTGACAGCGCCGCCGTGGCCGCCATCTCCTCCGTTGCCGCCGACAGAGACTGTTACCGCCTTGCCGCCCGGCGCCTTGGTGGGTTCGCCTTCCTCCTGCCCGGTGCTGATCGCGGCATTGGCCGATTCCGAGTTGCCGCCGATCCCGCCGCTTCCGCCGATGCTTTGGGCAGCGACGCCGATAGCAAACTGCCCCTCGGTCGAGATCAGGCCGGATGTGTCGACCTTGACCTCGTCACCATGCCCGGCGGACTTTCCGTTGCCACCGACGGATGTGACCAGGCTTCGCGCGGCCTTCGCCCCTCCCGCCGCGGCGGCCGAGATCGAATTGCCACCCGAGCCGCCGCCCCCGCCGATGCTTTGTGCGAGGATTGCATGCGACAGATGACCCTTCGTCGAGACAAAGCCGGATGAGCCGACCGTCGCGCGGCCGCCGTCACCTCCGGATCCGCCTGTTCCGCCAACCCCCACGGAGATGGTGTTGCCATTGCCCTGCGCGCCTATGGATGCACTCAGCGACACCGCATTGCCGCCCGTACCGCCGCCGCCGCCGATGCTTTGCACAACGAGACCGGCTGCGTGATCTCCAAGGGTCAGGACCCTGGAACCGGTGCCGAGATCGATGGTCATGTTACCCGCTGATCCGCCTTTGCCTCCCGATCCGCCGACGGCAACCGAAACCGACGCCGACATTCCGGTCGAAAGCGCAACGCTCAGCGCAGTGGAACTGCCGCCATGCCCTCCGCCGCCGCCGGCGCTCAGGGCATGAATGCCGAGCGCAAAAGCTCCCTTGGTGGAGATCCCGCCGTTCGAGGTCAGGGTGATGGCATTTCCGTCGCCGCCATCACCGCCCTTGCCGCCGACTGCCACGGCGACCGAGCCGCTGATTGCGCCTTCTCCCGCGGCAACGCTGGCCGCCAGGCTTTGTGCGTTGCCGCCCGCGCCGCCGCCGCCGCCGAGGCTCAGTGCCGCCAATCCGATCGAAAAATCGCCTTCGGTAGCAATTGACCCTCCGGTCTTTTGCCCGAGCGTCACCGAACCGGCATTGCCGCCGCTGCCCCCATGCCCGCCAACGGCGACGGAAACGGAGAAACTTACCGGCCCGGCACTGGCCGAGAGGCTGTGTGCCGCCCCGCCATTGCCGCCGCCGCCGCCGATTGAAGACGCAAGCACGCCGAAGGAGTGTGCGCCTGAGGTTTTTATCTGGCCGTCGGCATTGATTTCGATTGACCCGCCATGGCCGCCCTTGCCACCGCTGCCGCCGATGGCTGTTGCCGAGGCCAGAATCGGTGCGGTGGCGCGCGCCGTTGCCGTTCCGCCATGGCCACCGCCGCCGCCGATGCTCAGCGCGCTGACCGCATGCGAAAACAGGCCCTCGGTAGCGATGTCGTTGACCGAAATTCCGATCGTGCCGCCATGCCCACCGTCGCCGCCATTGCCGCCAATCGCAAGCGCTGTGAAGACGCCCTTTGCGTCCGCGTTCCCGCCGCGCCCGCCGCCGCCGCCGAGGCTGAGCGCGAGGACTCCGAGCGAATGGTCGCCCTTGGTGTCGACCCTGCCAGGCATGGTGAGGTCCACCGTGCCGCCATGCCCGCCATCCCCGCCATCGCCGCCGATGGCCACGCTGCCGGTATCGAAGCCGCCCGCGCCCCCACTGCCGCCGATCGATTGCAGGAGAAGGCCATCCGAGTTGATTCCCGCCGTCGAAATACGCGAACCCGACGCCGCCTTCACATTGACGGTCGATGCATTGCCTCCATGTGTACCCGGCTTGCCCTTTGGCGAAAGGCCGGAGGACCCGCCGATGCTCTGGAGCACCGCGCCATGCGACAGGCCACCGGTCGTGACGATGTTGTTGGCGCCAAGATCCACCGTGACCGTGCCACCCTTTCCGCCGCTGACGGGACGCGGGGCGCCATTGTCGAGATCATAGGTGATGTCACCGCCGCCAACGCTTTGGGCGACAATCCCCGCCGAACGCTCGCCCTGGGTGGAAAGGGTGGACGCTGCGCCGGAGGCCTTGTTCTGCAATGTCAGGCTGACAGCGCCGCCGCTTTTCAGGTCGCTGTGAGTGAGATCCAGGCCGGAAGGACCGCCGAGGCTTTGCAGCACGATCGCGGCGGCATCGGCTTCCGTGGTGGTGACGTCGCCCCGATTGATGAGCGTCACACGTCCGCCCTTGCCGCCAAGGCCTGCAGGATACTTGCTGCTGTGTGTATCCTGATCGCCCCCGGTGCCGCCGTAGCTGACCGCGTGAATGCCGTAGGTCTGCTCCACATTGCTGACGATATTGCCACTGTTGTTAATGGTGATGTCGCCGCCGCTGCCGCCATTGCCGGCGTGCCGTTTCTCTTCATGGTCGGCCGAAAGGCCTTCGCCGCCTCGGCTGTTTGCGTACACCACGGCCGATGTGTTGGCGATGGGATCGCCTGCCGTGTTGGACGAGGTCAGTGCGCCGGACTGGGTGATCGAAATATCTCCGGCGGGTCCGCCGGGCCGGGGATAACCGCTGCCGAAGCTGAGCACGCGGACGGCCTGGGCGCCCATTGCGGTGCCGACCCGAACCTTGCTCAGATCAATGGTCGAACTGTTCTTGAGCACGGCATCCACCCCATCGGACTTGGCAAGGGAGAGGGCGCCCGTGTGATAGACAATGAGATCCGGATCATTCTGCTGCGCGCCGGCCTTGATGGTCTGCGCAGCGAGAACGCCGGAAGCGGCGAAAGCGCATACAGCCGCAGACAGGAACAGGTGAGAAACCGGCTCCCGGCATTGCTTTGGGCGACGGCCTGTCTGGCAATGGCTGCTGTCCATTATGTCCATGAAAACCGGGCCCTTATCAAATCGGGCTCAGGCTAAAGGGGGAAACTTGTGGCGGGCTGGTCTGTCCCGTTCCAGCAGTTGCAGGACTTCAGAAGATGACACCAAAAAATGGCATGGCGGTAAGGCGACCACAAAACAGACCTGGCAAGGTCGCCGGCCTCCTTGGTCGCGCCGGTCGCCAACACCTTCTTTGTCGTTTCGAGGACGGAAGCGGTACTCGCCGTCAACCGAATGGACGCGGCGCCCTGTGAGCGCAAGCCCGGGCGATCAAGTCGAATCGCTTCCCTTTCGTGACAGCATGACCGCCCTGCAGGTGCTGTACGACTGCATGTATTGAGGCCGGGGCACGGAAACCCGCAAACGATGGCTTCACCACCCCACGTGCAAAGTGCAGGACGAGGGTGTTCGGGTCTCAAGCCGCAGTGTGAACAGCCCGACAACTCCGATGCTTGAGAGAGGCTCTCCCGGCTATTCACTCTGCCCCGAATTGGCCGACTGAGACTTTCGCCAATTCCATGCCCAGAACGGGAGGTGCATCCGGTCTCAGTCACCGAAACGCACTTGCATGCCTTTAAAAACGCGCCGGAATCCGAGCGAAAATGCGAGTCAGTATTACATCCTGAAAAGAGTGGCTGGGGAACCTGGATTCGAACCAGGACTAACGGAGTCAGAGTGTTTTCCGGACCATTGTTTTAATTGGATAAAAACGAATCGTGTCGCGTCTATGTCGCGTTCACATCCCTAAAGCATCCATGTCAGGCCGGGTTGTACCCCCAACGCTTGAGCGGTCTCGTCCTTTACAGGGGCAGGCTCTCTGAAATCCTCTCCCTCTAAATCAACGACGAATGCTTTGACCTGTGACAGCGCCTCATCCGCCGACGATGCACCCGTGATGTAGCAAACGAGCATCGGTTTGGTCCGGTCGATACGTTTCGTCCAAACGGGTACTATCCAGGCATTGGTCATAGTCGTGTCCTCTCTCAAATTGCCATCAATGCGGCTTCGGCTTGCGCTAAAGCCTGAGTTTCGTCAACGGCCGGGAATAGATGACCGTAAGTGTCAAACGTAACCTGAATTGAAGAGTGCCCCATGCGCGTTTGGACGGCTTTTGGCGAAAGCTCCAGGCCGCCATCCTCCTTGCTGTTGATGCACCATGACGCGAACCAATGTCGAAGGGCGTGAAGGCCGGTGTATTTGGCTTTGTCGCCATTGGTCACGCCGGCCTTGATCAATGTCGGATGCAGCCCGCGCTTGATAATGTTCTGATGCCACTCGATATTGCCCTCACCATTCGGGAAGACAAGATCCAACTCGCCTTTCGGGCAGGCCAGGCGCCATTCCTTGAGCGCATTGATCACCATCGGCGTGAGCGGGATGCTCCGCTGGCCAGCATCTGATTTAGGCATCCCGATCGCGTGATAAGCGTCAGCCCGCTGCCGAACGTGAACAACGCCCTTTTCAAGATCGAGATCGGACCATGACAGGCCGCGAAGTTCCGAAGCTCTCATGCCGGTGAATATGGCCGTGATCAGCAAGGGGCGATATCTGCCCTCAGCGGCTCCCAGAATGGCGCGGACCTCTTCCATGGTGGGAATGCCCACGCCGTACCGCAAGCGCGCCTTCTGGCGCTTCTCTGCCTTGCCCGCGCTCTTGCCGCGGTGCTTGGACATCTCATGCACGGCATTGCGCACCACAAGCCCACGCTCTTGAGCATCGGAAAGGATGCTTCCGAGGCTCACAGTCACCCGCTTGATCATCGCAGCGGTGCGGCCGGCTTCCCGCAACTGTTCCTGAAAAGCGCGGATGGCAGGCACATTGAGCTTCGACAGCTTCACGGTTCCGATCATCGGGACAATATGAAGGCGAAGGTGCTGCCCGTATTGGTCCAGCGTCGATCGCTCGAGCCCGGCGCTTGAGCAGCTTTTCAACCAGAACTCGCCAGCTTCCGCGACCGTCACTGTGGCGCTGTCCGCGACGTGAACGCCTTCTCTGACCTCAACCGTGGCGGTGGCGGCGAACTGATCGGCCTCCTTTTTAAGCTTGAAGGTCTTTAACCGGCGCTTGCCAGTGGTGTCGACATAGTCGACCACCCACGCTGTTTTCTCGGTGCCTTTGGCGTCGGTCCATGTTCGCTTGCGGACGCTCATTTATCGCTCTCTTCGCTTCTGTATTTCTCGTCGAGCAACCTCTTGTGTTTCGCGAGCTCAACATCACGGCGTCCGTCCCATTTCAGAATAGCTGTTTTCAGTTCTGCGATAGCTTCGTCATCAAGTGTAGGATCCTGGCCTTCGGCAGCGTCCCTCATCACGTCCGCAATCTCTTGGCTAACCGCGTCAATTGCGCTTTCGAAGCCCCGGACTTTACGAAGCGCAGATAGAAGGATTCCTACCTCGGAGATGCGGGAAGACAGCGAGACAGGTTCTGGAAACGCCAGTTCAAGAGCGCGCAAGATCTCGGAGTTAAGTGAACGTTCATTCCGGTCCGCATGAGCTTGAATTCGATCCCGAAGGCGCTTCGGCATGCGTAACAGATACTGTTCGGGGTTTTTTCTCTTTACGGCCAACGCTTCGACTCTCTTCTCAAGGAAGCGATATCCATGTGGATAAAAATGCTTGACGTCAATGCTATCCATATGGATAACCTTTGACTGTTATCCATATGGATAAGCGCCAATCTGAAAGGATCGAAATGAGCGAGAGCAAAGAGCTTGATCTGGTATGGGGTGTGCAACCCATCGCCGACATTATCGGGCGGTCTTACCAGCAAACCTATCATATGATCGCAACGGGCAAGCTGCCGATGGTGAAGCAGATCGGCGAGCGATACGTTGTGAGCCGTCAGAAGCTCGTGGACTTTTTCATGAGCGAGGACGCGGCATGACTACCACCCACAACAACTCAAAAGGTCCGGCATCGGCGGCAACCGATCCGGACCATGGCTCAACCGATTCCCCCTTTAAGGAAACCCAAATGAACACCGAAACCGATATCACCGCATGCGTCAATGCGGCAAGCCCAGGCTACACAGTCGCTCACCACATTGAGGAAATGCAAGAGGCAGGCGCTTTCTTCAAATGGTCGCCGGCTGGTTTGTTGCAGAACGTGGTCGGCATCGATTGGGAGGCATTCCACGCCGCCCGTGCGCGAGCCGAAGAGGCTAGCATCACGGTTCGCGAGATTTGGAAATGCCTGGAAGAGCGAGAGCTTCTGAGCGTTGGAGACGGAATTGGAGCGCTGAGCGACCGTTTCGAACGACTGAAGGCTATAGCTGCAGGGCAGCGCGAATGACCGGCGTCGACCACCAGTACAGCGGAACCGTTGAAGAGGCCGCACAGTGGCTTTCTCAGCAAGACCCGCCGCCACGGCCGATCGTGCCAGCGCTACGCCAGCGGTTCGATTTGACCGTTCCCGAAGCATGCGAAGCCGCGGCCTTATCTGAGCGATATCGGATCAATTGGACGGCGGTCGGATGAGTGGAAAGCACAAACGAAAGGGCAAATCCAAGTTCGTCATGATCGATGGCTACGTGAAGCGTAGCGATGCATGGAAAGCTCTGACACCTGTCGAGAGAAATGCCTACATCGAAGTCAAATGGCGCTACGACGGCACCAATAACGGGCGGATAGGCCTTGGCTGTCGAGAACTTGGCGAAGAGTTGAACATGAGCCGCGGCACCGCCGACCGGGCGTTGCTTGGACTACAATCCAAGGGCTTTATCGCCAAAGCCAAATCGAGCGGGTTTAACGTCAAGAACCGGAGCGCTACCGAGTGGCGATTGACGGAATATGCCTGCGACGTTTCGGGCGAGTTGCCGACAAAGGATTTCACCCGTTGGCAGCCGGAGGAAAAAACCACAGTCACACCCATGGGACGCACAGTCACACCCATGGGACACGACACCTTCGAAAAGGGGGTGAAACATGCCTGACAGTCACACCCATGGGACTGTGAAGCCACTTTTCACGATTCAACAGTCACACCCATGTGACACATATATATCTACCACAGGGGAGGGACGTCGATGACGAACGAAGACCTTCCGTTATTCCGATGGACACCTCCGTCACCGCCTCGCAAAGTCCTTGTATTCCCGATGACCAGCCGGGTGGGCAAGATCCGCCACGTTGCGCAACTGCTGTCGACCAAAGATGGCGACGACGCAGACCTCTATTGGAAGCAAATCCGATCCGGTTTGCGGAAGCAATTGGAGCGTGTCGGCGCAACTGAAGACGAAACCAGTTCCGAAATCCGGGCGTTCTTCCAAGCCGTCCAGGCTGAGCTGGTTCGGATCACGTATTTCGACCGCAACAATGGAGGTGCAGCATGAGCAATGATGCCGGCAGTTTGCCCGAATTCAATGAGCGGTCGATTAATGTCGACACTCTCGCTCGATTCGAGCGGCCAATAGGGCAACTGGTGCTGAATTTCGGTCTGCTAGAACGAGCATTGGATTTCTGGTTGGTGGAACTGTTCCCCATCGCTTGTGAAGCGGGACTGGTAGAGAAAAAGGCCTACCAACTCGGCCATAAGATCGAACAAGCAAGAACATGTCTGCGCGGATTAGCGACGATGAACGCAATTCGGAATGATACGATGGCCACGCTCGACCTGCTCGAAAGAGCGAATACCATCCGGAACGCCGTGGTTCATGGCACGATAACGCATTCTGCAGCGGAAGAAGATCCTCTCCTTTTCCTAGGGCGTTGGAAGCAGTTGCCTTCAGAATCCGTGCCCACCCATTCAGACCACTGTGTAGCTCTTTCGACGGTCGTCGGAGCTGTCAGTGTAACTGCCGATCTGATTGGGCAAATGCACAAACTGTTCGAGCAAATCTTGGATCTAATCGAGGAAAACGATGCATGACCAGAATCGAAGAACAGCGGCTTCTCGCGGCCATGATCGACAAGACCGCGGTTGCCCGGCTCAAGCGCCAGACCCGGCGCCAGAGCGACACCAACCCCAAACCCAACCCTGACAGCGAGCGCATTCAGGTGCTCCGCTTCAAGCGAAAGATAGGAATCAAGACATGAGCAGCATTTCCGAAACCCAATCCCAAGCCCAGGCCGTAGCTGACCGACAAAGTAAATCGCGGATCCCGTTCCCCATGGCCGGTGAAGCTGCCTACCTGCATTTCAACCACAAAGGGATTGCCGCCCTAGAGGTAGCGGCGGCCGGGATACTCCCTGATTGGATGGATCGGGGATTCAGCGGATTTGGGTTGATCGAACGACTGACACTGGACGGCAATGCAGCGATGATCCGAGCAATCCTCGACAATGGCCTGAAGCGGCTCAATGAAGATGGAAAGCTTGTGCCGATGGCTGAAATTGACCTCGATGAAATCGACTGGCCGATGGGCGACATTGCGCGGCCGGCATTGGAGGTCATTTGCTACGCATACCATGGTGAAAGCTATTCGGAGGCTCTCGAAAGAATGACGGCCTCGTTGGTAGATTCAAAGTCCAATCCGGAAGAAGTGGAACATGCGTAGGATGTGTGACATCCTCGTTGGCAGCTTGGCATAATGCTTGACAGTCTTGGAGGAATAACGTGCGCGTTCTGACATTTCTAGTAGTTGGGTTCTGGATCACTTCAGCATTTGCCCAGGAAGTTCCGACGATACGCTACAAAATTACCATGTCGCCTGAGGGAGAACCCGTCGTAGAAAAGGTCGACGACGGGGTTGAGCAGTCCTCAACTGCTATGGGTGTGCCGAATGAAGATATGACCGAGTCGCCATCACAATGGCAGGTTGAGCTTTACCAGAGGATGCAAGAGGCGCTGATCACACAAGGAACTGCCTATTTCGATGACCCTGACGAGGCAGCGTGGGTGGTTACGGACGCTGCCGGAACCATTGTCGCAGCTGGAGAGGTTGGAAATCAAAAGATTATTGACGCGATGAAGACCGGAGAGGGCTACAAGATGCAAAGGGTGGGCTGGAATAAGTTTCTTTTTGGTGCCAGCACTTCGCTTGAGGAAATGGAAGAATCCATCAAGCTCCAAATGCGACGTGCTGCAGCTGCGTTTCAAACCGAAGCCTGCCAGACCATGAGGAACTGGAAGGAAGTAAAGTTCGCCTTCGAGCTGGGTGCTGATGCTGTGGTAGTTGCGAAAATCAATGGCGAAGGCACGTTCGTTCCGGCGGATGTCTGTCCTTGAATTAAGCACGCCAAGGACAGTTGATTTCAGATCGCCTCGATCTCCCCATAAGCGAATGGATCGATCTTCTCGCCGATCTGATCCGGCCAAGTCCGCAAGCGTCGGGTGGTGGCACCGGTCGCGGCAATCACGGTGAGGTCGACACCGCCGCCGATCCCGAAAACCGGGGGGAGATCGGGCTTCACCGGGTTCAGCCCAGCCTTCCGGCGCAAGACTTCCATCAGATCGGCGCCCTTGGCGGCAAGCCCGTCTTTCACCGATTCAGCGGTGATACCTGCTGCCGGCATATCCGCCATTGCGTCGGGCGATGGGCCCCCGCACAGTTCCGCGTCATTCATGCGATAGAGCTCGAACGGCTCGAATCCGGGATGGATCGGCGCGGAGCAGAAGTAGGCGATCACAGGGCCATCGGCTTCCGAGATCCCACAGATGATGACCTCGCAAGCCTCAGTGCCGGTATCCTTCATCTCGGCGATGATTGAGCCGAGCCGCAACATCGCCTGGTCAAAGCTGCCGGTGATTGCTCCGACCATTTCGAGATAGAGCCCGATCGCGTCCAGCGGCTCCATTGCGCCACGCGCTGTGACCGCGCAGGGGATTGATCCGATCCGCACTACCTTTTCTCGGGTGGCGATAAGCGTACCGTCTTCGGTGTAGATCGCGCGATCGGTCAAAAGTTCGATGCGGTCGCCATAGTTCACAGCATAAAACGCGCTCATGAGCAGTTTCCTTTCAGGTTGAGAGTTCCAAGTGTTCCGAGGATGTTGCCACCGCCGCCAAACAAGTCAGCAAGCGGGCCCTTGCCCAGGAATGCGGCTTGCGCGACCGCTTCGATCAAGGTGTTCAAGAACCGATCGAGCGCGCGGTTCCCGGTCTCAATGGCAGGGACCATGTCCGTGAAGGCATCGCGGGCAAGATCTCCGAAAAACTCCGTCGTCTCGTTCAACTGGTCTTGAGCCTTGCGCCGCTGGTCGATCACGCCAATCAATTCAACGATGGCCTGACGTTGCTCGGCTGTTGCCGCAGTGCCAGCGCGGCGGAGCGCTTCAGCAGTGCGATACTCGGCTTCAGACATGCCGATGGCATCGCGCTCGAACTCGAGTTCGGTGATCAGACCCCGAACCGCTTCCGCTTCGCGCAAGGCAGCTTTGGCCGCCATGTCCCGGCCGCTTGCGCTATTGCGGCCCGTGTCCGGATCGATTGTCGGAGTTCGCTGTAGCTCAGCTGCTTGGCGATTGAGGCCAGTGCGTATTTCATCGATCGCCCGATTCTTGAGTTCGGCCTCGATTGTGGCGATCTCGCCTCGCAGACGGTTGAGCCCGTCGCCATCCGCGCCGCGCAGAATGAACCCGGCGACGGATGATGTTTCGGCCTTCCTGAGGCTGGCCTGTTTCTCGGCAAGCGTTTCCAGAAGCCCGGCTTTGGACTTGTCCTGCAGAGCTTTCATGCTGTCGACAATCGAACGGATCGCTCCGGCCACGTCGCCGGCAAGTCGTGCTGTCGAAATCAGGATGGGCGCCAGATCAATCATCGCCTTGCTGAATTCGAGATCCATGATCCGGCTTGCCGTGCTGAGCTGATCGTTCATCTCTTCCGCACGGGCGAGAAGATCTCGATCTATGACAATGCCCAGACGCCGCGCTTCGGCGGCCATCCTGTCGAAGCCGTCTGCGCCGCCCTTGAGAAGTTCGACCATTTTGGCGCCGTTACGGCCGAAGGCGGCCGAGGCGATTGCAGCTTTTTCGGTTTCCGACGTGGCTTCCTTGACCGCGTCCGCTACCAAGCGGAACCGTTCCTCTTGCGTCTTTGCTGTCTGCAGTTGCCTGAGCAGTTCCGGGTTCAATTCCCTGAGCTTGCCGGCGAGTTCGCCCTGTCCGACCGCTGCAAGGCCGCTGTTGCGGATGAAAGCGATCATGCTCGCGTTGAGCTCTTCGGTGCTCACACCTGCGAGATCGGCGCCATAAGCCAGCTGTTGATAGAAATCGCTGTCGAGACCGGTCGCCTTGGCGGATTTCGCAATCTTGTCGAAATCGGCGATCGCGCTGCGAGCTTTGCCAAGTGCTGCAGTCATGCTGAGGATTGGCGCAAGCGAGGCAAGGGCACCCGCTGCAAGGCCGCTGAAGGCAGCCGCGCCGATACCGCTGCCCAGGCCAGAGAACCGCCGTTGGAGCGCAAGGACACCGCGACCCATGTTCGATGTCGCCTTGTCCGTCACGCGTTCGCCGCGCTTCAGACTCGCCTCGTATCGCCGAAGGTCGGCGTCAAACGCGACCCTGATTGAACCCACCGTCGCAACCATCCGAAACCCCATTGTTCGTAAAATACGAACGAAGATAGCATGAACGTTCACCAATGTTGATATAAGGATCAAATTCCTATATGACGACGTCAATGGGACTGAAGTCCTACGCGATGGAGGCGTCCTGGTGCTTGGCAGATTGCGGAAGATTTTCGGCGCACAGGATCGTAAGAGCCTCGCCAACCCCACCGAAGAAGAGCTGCGCCTGTTCACCGGCGGGACGCTAGGCGGAACGTTCGCGGTCCCGGCAACCGAGGCCCTTCAGGTGCCATCCGTGCAGCTCGCAATCCGACTGATCTCGGAAGGTGTCGCGGCTCTTGACCGCCGCGTGGTGCGTATTGAGGGCGCCCGGCAGATCGACACGCCTGATCATTCCGCAACCCGCTTCCTGACCAGCCATTGGAACGACTGGACCAGCCCGTTTGAAGGTGTCCGTGATCTGGTTTCCACCGCGCTCACGAATGATTTCGGCGGCGCTCAGTGGCTCAACAAGCCCGGCGGCGAGCTTCGCGAGATCATCGCCTATCGCAGCCTCACCATTCAATTCGACACCGACACGGGCGAACCCCGCTATCAACTCGACAACCGCCCGGTGCCGGCTGAGGAGGTGATTCACGTCCGCGGCCCGTTCTCTCGTAGTCCGCTGAGCCTGGCACGCGAAAGCATCGGCGTTGCGCATCTCATGGCGGATCGTGCCGGCAAGCTGTTCAAGAATGCCGCACGTCCGGGTGGCTGGATTGAGTTCCCGGAATTTCTCGACGAGGACGCCTTCAAGCGTATGAAGGCGAGTTGGGAAGAGGCGCACGGATCGGCCGAGAACTCCGGCAAGACTGCGATCCTCTATGCCGGCGGCAAGTTTCATGCGGCGGAGTTCAAATCGACCGACGCTCAGTTCCTTGAACTGAAGAAAGAACAGGTGGTCGAGATCGGCCGGGCTTTCGGCGTTCCGCCTTCGATGCTGTTCAACCATGACCGTGCAACCTGGTCGAACTATGAGACCGCCGCCCGGTCCTACATGGTCGAGACGCTTGAAGCCTGGATCCGCGTCACGGAATCAGCACTGACCCGCGCCCTGATCCCGGCAGATGAGCGCGGCACCTATCGCGTGGTGATCGACCGCGACGACCTGACCCGTGCCGACCTGGTTGCACGCGCCACCGCGATCAACAGCCTTCGGGCTTCCGAAGTCCTTTCCGCAGACGAAGCCCGCGATTGGCTGGGCATGGCCCCACGCCCGACCGATCGGCTCGACGACTACAAGAACCCGAACATCAACCCTGACCGTGTACCGGCGCCAGCGGAGGCCGCTTGATGGAACGCCTTTTCATCGAAACGAAGATCATCGCTGGTGACGCCGGTTCTGTAGCGGGGATCGCTTGGAAATTTGGCGAGCCCGATCGCATTGGCGACTGGATTGAGCCGGGTGCATTCAAGGGCTCAAAGTTCCCGCTTCCAATGCTGTTCGGCCACGACATGAACGACCCGGTGGGAACCTGGGACGCTGCCGAAGAGAAGGCAGACGGCTTCCACATCACCGGCAAGCTGCTGGTCGAAGACGTTGCCCGGGCCCGCGAGGTCAACGCACTGGTGAAGTCCGGAGCCGTCCGCGGGCTTTCGATCGGTTTCATCACGAAGAAGGCCAGCGCCAGAACCGGCGGCGGCCGCACCATCAAATCACTCGAATTGCTTGAGGCGTCACTGGTGACGATCCCCATGCATGCCGGCGCGAAGGTGACTTCCGCCAAATCGGCAGTCCTGGCGCTCAACCTCGCCGCTGCCATCAACCGGGCAACTGCCCAACTTGCGAAAGGCTGAAAGCATGAAAATCATGCAGGAACAGGCGTTTGCCCGCGCTATCGAATTGAAGGGCGAAGAGGATGATCCGACCGGCATCGTGCAGAAGGCGCTGGAGGATCTTCAGAAGGCGGTTGACGAGCGCCTGAAGAAGCTCGAGGCGAAGGGCGAAAACCCCGGCGCCGACGCGGAGCTGAAGAAGCTCGAAGAGCGGCTGAAGGCAGTCGAGACAAAGGCAAATCGCCCGTCTGGCGGTGGTAACAACGACGATCCGACCGAAGAAGCCAAGGCCGAGAAGAAGGCTTTCGGCACCTATCTTCGCCGCGGCTCAGCGGTTCCGGAAGAGGAACTGAAGGCGCTCACCGTCTCCAATGACGAACAGGGCGGCTATCTGGCGCCTGCCGAGATGAGCACCGAGTTCATCCGCGACCTGGTCGAATATTCGCCGGTCCGGTCGGTGGCCAGCGTCCGCAACATCGGCAGCCCTTCGGTGAAGTATCCGAAGCGCACCGGCATCACGAACGCGCAGTGGGAAGGCGAAGGCGAAGACAGCGAAGAATCGACCACCACTTTCGGACAACTCGAGATCCCGGCCCGGAAGCTTATGACTTTCGTCGACATCTCGAATGAGCTTCTGGCAGACAGCGGCGGCACCGCCGAACAGGAAGTTCGCTTGGCGCTTGCCGAGGACTTCGGCAAGAAGGAAGGCACCGCCTTCGTCAACGGCACCGGGGCCGGTCAGCCCGAAGGGCTTATGACCCACGCCGATATCCAGCACACGCTGAACGGCCATGCGACGAACCTGGCAGCCGATCCGCTGATCACGCTCATGTATGCGCTGCCGGCAGCCTATCGCAATTCGGGCACCTGGATGATGAACGGCACCACGCTCGCCACCGTCCGGAAGCTGAAAGATGGCGATGGCCGCTATCTCTGGCAGCCGTCCTACCAAGCAGGCCAGCCGGAAACGCTGCTTGGCCGTCCTGTGATCGAAGCCGTCGACATGCCGGATATCGAGAGCGGATCGTTTCCGATCCTCTACGGCGATTTCAGCGCCTATCGCATCGTCGATCGGCTGGCCATGTCGATCCTCGTCAACCCGTATCTGCTTGCCACGAAGGGCCTGACCCGCATTCACGCCACCCGCCGTGTCGGTGGTCGCGTGATGCAGGCCGCGCGCTTCCGCAAGCTGAAAATGGCAACCTCGTAAGGAGCAACCACTATGCGCGATCTCGCACCAAACATCGGAGTTGTGCAGGCTGTTGCGCCTGCCGTGCTCTCGGCAACCGACACCAGTTCGGCGATTGACCTTCTGGGCTTCGACAGCGCGGCCGTGATCATCAACACGGGAGCTATCGTCTCCAGTGGTGATTTCACAGCCAAGCTTCAGGAAAGCGACACCACCACGAGCGGCGACTTTGCCGATGTCGCGGCGGCTCACTTGATCGGCACCCTGCCTGCAACGCTGGAGGCGGCGAGCGTCTACAAGCAAGGCTACATCGGCAACAAGCGGTATATCCGGACGGTGATCACCAAGAACGGTGGCACTTCCATCGCGGCCGGTGCGGTGATCGTCAAGGGCCATCCCGCCGAAGCTCCGGTGGCGTAATGCAGATCATGGCCGGTTTGTGCGGAGCAGATCGGCCTTGTGGCGTGGCCGCGTTGGATTCATCACCCGACGCGGTCACCAGTCCCGTGAGGTGCTGAGATGGCCGGTATCCCTCGCATATGCCCCTGTGGCTTCCGTGTCGCCGCTCAGCAGCAATGCGCCTGTCAGAAGGCCCGGAAGGCTGAGGCCGAGAAGGAGCGCCCCAGCGCGCGCAAGCGTGGCTATGACACGGCATGGCAGAAGGCCGCCGCTGCCTTCCTGAAGGAACCTGGTCATGAGCGCTGTGCATGCCGAGCCCCGGCAACGGTGGTGATGCACAAGATCAGCATTCGGCAGCGTCCCGACCTCAAGATGGTGCGCGCCAACTGGAAGCCCGGCTGCGTCCGCTGCAATGCCATCGAGGCCGATCGCGAGCGACGGGGGCGTGGTTCGGAACTTTCGGGCCGCAAGACAGGACCGGATCGGGCTCTTTTCTCCGCGGTTTATCTCAATTCGGCGACAAAAAAGGAGCCGCTGCCATGATCGAAACAACCGTTGCGCCGGTCATCGACGCGGATCTGCTTGCTCTGGTGCTTGATCACGTGAAGGTCGAGACCGGTGACGAACAAACAGCCTATGGTGACCTGGTCGAGGCATACCTCGAAGCGGCAATCGGTCGGATCGAAAGCGCATCGGGTAGGTGCCTTTTCACCCGCACCATGGAACTGACCACGGATGCATTCGGCACGGCACTGATTATCCCGGTATCGCCGGTCATTTCGGTGGCGAGCATCACCTATGTTGACCTCGACGGCGTGACGCAGACGCTTTCGTCAAGCACCTACAGCCTGATCAACCGGCTCGAAACACCTGCTATTTTCCCGGTGCATGGCGCCGAGTTCCCGAAGGCCCGCGACTATCCGGGCTCTATCACCGTGACCCTTGACGCTGGCTATGGCGAGGATGTCGCGGACATTCCCTCTCAGCTGCGCATGGCGGTCATGCAGACCGTTGCGGACTGGTTCCGGTTCGGCGGCAATGTGGCCACCACGTCCGTCATGGAACTGCCGGCAAGCGCCCGGCATGCCTGCATGAACTTCCGGAGGCAGTGGGCGTGATGGCGAGGCGTGCAGGTGTCTATGGCGGTAAGGCGGTTTCCTCAGCCTTCAGGCAGATGGCGAAGCTCTACGGCCGCCCGGTTGACGAGGCGTCCCGCTTCGCCCTGCAACCGATCCTGAAGGCCGCCAAGGCCAACACGGAACACGCCAGCGTGAAAAAGGCGCTGGTCCTGAAAAAGAACCGCAAGGCCCCGAAGACGCAACCATCGCACCTGGTCGGCGGTGATCCAAAGAATCCCGATTACCGGCTCTTGCACTTGCTCGAGCTCGGCACGGAACCGCACATCAACGCGGGCCGGTTCGCCGGGACTCAGCACCCCGGCACCACTGCGCAACCGTTCCTGACACCAGCCTATGAAGCCCACGGCGATGAAGCCGTGAAGCGGTTCGGGCAGAAGATCGGCCCGGCCGTCGAAAAGCAGGCCGCGCGCCTGGCGAAGAAAGGCGGTCTCTGATGGAAGCCCTGCCGATTGTCCGAACCATCCTTCTCGCCGCTGCTGGCGTCACAGCCAAGCGTACAGGCGGGATTCACCTCAACGTCGCCACTCAGGGCGATGCACTGCCGAACGCTGTCCTGATGTCCGTGGGAGGCGGGGAGGGGCTGTCGCATGAGGGCGCCGACGGTCTGCTGCATGACCGGGTTCGGATCTGGGCACGGGCGAAGACAGCCAAGGAAGCCGATCAGCTGGGCACCGCGATAGACAAGGCATTGCACGGCTATTCGGGAACGGTTTCCGGTGCGGCGGTGCAACTGGTCGAGAAAGTGCTCACCACATCCGACCATGACGACAAGGCCGAGGTGCAGCGCTCAATCATCGATGTCCGGATCCACTGGAGGCGCGCGCCATGACCATCGATCCCGCCACGCTCAACCGGCGCTTGACCATCGTTCGGCGCACCGTGGTTCCAAACGAGGAATACGGCGATACCTTTGATTGGAATGATCTCCGCACAGTCTGGGCAGGTATGAAATACGACCAGGCCGACGAAGTGTTCGCGGCCAATCAGGGCTATGCCGTGCGTGTGGTGACCTTCACCATCCGGTTTACGTCCGACCTCACGGCGCTGGACCGCGTCCGCTGTCTAGGCGTCACCTACGATGTGACCGGCCTGAAGGAGATCGGCAACCGCCTGGGACTCGAGATCAAAGCCGAAGCGATGAATCCGGGTGGTGCCTGATGCGTGGCGTCAAACCTAAGCTTCGATCGATTGAGGGTGGCCTGTCGAAGGTTCCCGCCGCCCCGGCCGGGCTCAATGCTACCGCCCGCGCCGAATGGAAACGGACCTGCGAAGAACTGATCGAGCGTTCGGCACTGGTGAAATCCGACCTGCCAACGGTCGAGATGTATGCCACCTGCCGGGCCATGGTTGCGAAGATCCGTCCGCTCGCCGACAAGGCCGAACCGTTCATCGTGAACGACAAGACCGGAGCGGTGAAGAAGCATCCGGCGCACATCACGCTCACCAATTACCTGACCCTATGCCTTCGGTACGAAAGCGAGCTCGGGCTGACCCCGGCTGCCCGCAATCGCAAGGGATTCCAGCAAGGGAGCAAAGCCCATGAAGGCGCGCCGCCCGACCTGGATCTTTGACGGCTCGGAAATCCCTGACCCTCACGGCCACGGTCAAAGGGCGGTGGATTTCATCACAGCCCTGAAGCATCCGAAATCACCGCTGCCCGACAAGGCGTTTCAGCTGCCGTTCTTCTGGGAGCGGATAATTCGGCGGATCTATGGCCCGACCGATCAGCACGGAAACCGGAAGGTCAAGACCGCGTTCATGCTGTTGCCCCGTGGCGCACGGAAAACGACCGTGTCGGCGGCGATGGCGCTCAATCACACGTTCGGTTATCAGCGCATCCACAATGGCCAGGCGCTCGCAGCTGCCTCAAGCGAGGATCAGGCAACGATTGCCTATGAAGAGGCGGCCGGCATTGTTGATGAAACGTCATGGCTGAAGCCGCACGCCAAGGCCTTGTCTTCGACCTTCCATCTTACGCACCCGAAATCCCGATCAGTCTTCCGCGCCATCTCGTCAGATGGTGGCGGCCAGCTGGGCAAGACTCCGAATTTCGTCATTGCAGATGAGCTGATTGCTTGGCCGAAGCGCGATCTCTGGGCAGCGCTCCGCACCGGTCTGGTGAAGGTGCCTGGCTCGCTGTTGCTCGTCATCACCCAGGCCGGCGCCGGTTCGGAAAACCTCGCTGCCCAGATGCTCGATTATGCCCGGAAGGTGGAAGCCGCTGAGATCGAAGATGAGGGCTTTCTTCCCGTCTTGTTTGAGACGCTGCCCGGCGCCGATTGGAGATCGGAAAAACTGTGGCATTTCGTCAATCCGGGCCTCGCCGAGGGCTTTCCCGATCTCGCCGGCCTGAGACAGCTTGCAAAGGAGGCGGAGGCCCTGCCGGCGCAACGTCGGGAGTTCTGCCAATACAATTTGAACCAGTGGCAGGAACACAGCCACGCGCCGTTTATCGAGATGGAAACCTATGATCGCGGGAATGCGCCCATAGACGTCTCAGGGCTTGAAGGGCGGCCATGCTGGATCGGTGTCGACATGGCGCTCAGGCACGATCTGTGCGCCATCGTGGCGGCCTTCAGGGACGGCCCCGGCTTTATTGTCGTGGCCTGGTTCTTCACCCCGGAGGAAAACATCCTCGCCAAGTCCGAACGCGACAAGGTCGACTATCTCGGATGGTCCGAAGCCGGTTTCATCATCCCGACGCCGGGCCCGGTGATAAATCACAAGATCGTCGCCGATCATCTCCGCACCCTGGCAAAAACCTATGACGTGCAGGAAATCGACTTCGACCCGAACCGGGCGCTCGACATCATGCACGAGCTCGCCGACGACCGGCTGCCGGTCTTCAAGTTCGATCAGTCTTGGCGAATGCTGGTTCCGGCGATCGACACTTTGACCGAGGTGCTTCTCGAGGGCCGGATGCAGCACGGCGGAAACCCGGTGCTCAGGTGGTGCTTTGAAAACATCGCCATGACTCCACCGGACAGGAACGGCAACATGCTGTTCTCCAAGGCCAAGAGCCGCGATCGGATCGATGGTGCATCCGCGGCGCTGATGGCCATCCAGCGGGCCGCAATGGGCGAACTCAACGGCTCTTTCTATGACCGGCCAATGGCGGCTGATCCGAAGTGGCATTCATTCGGAGGTGGATCGTGAGGAAGAATAGGAAGCTGAACAGCAGCGAAGTGAAACGGGCTCGCATGGCGGCCCGCGACGGTTATTCGACCTATCGGTATGGATCGGTGAAGCCGGTCACGCTTCCGAGGGTCTTCAAGGGCGAAGCGAAGGAGGTCAGAGTCTCCGCCGTGATGGAACTCCTTCAGGACTGGCGCCTATCGCCCTTCGAGCACGAAGGCGAAGCTCGCGCCGGTATCCGGTCCGGTCTCTGCCTGGCGGGCTACAAGGGCAAAACAATCGGCTGGACACAAGCCGACTTCGAGGCTGAATGTCTGGTCGGCGAGGCACTGGAGATGATGGGCGCAAAGCGGCCAACTCTGCTTGAAGGACAGCGGCAATACACCGTTGAGCGGGAAAACTGCCAATGGTGCCACGGCCAGCTTGATGAAGAGGATAGGGCAGGGCACCGCCGGTTCTGCTCGGATGAATGCAGTTCTCACGCCCACAATCATAACCTTCCGTTCTTTCAACGGATCACCAACATCAGGCAGTCGACAGCAGCCTACGTCGCAGCGAAGGAGCTGCAGCCGAAACAGGAATGCCAGTGGTGTAAGAAGCTGTTCAAGCCGGCATCGCTGCTTCACAAGGTCAAGACGGTCACCTGTTCGCCGGAATGTAACCGTGCCTATGTCGGCTCGCTGAAGGGTTCAAAGAAATGCCTGTACTGCAAAGAGGCGTTCACCCCGCGGTGGGTCAATGACAAATACTGCTGTGTTGAATGCCAGCAGACGAATTACAACCAGCGCCGCCGCGCCGAAGCTGCTGAGCGTCGTGTTCCGACACCTTGCGAGCGCTGCGGCGAACAATTCGTGCCAAAGAAGGCTGGTACCCGCTTCTGTGGCCACCGTTGTCAATTGAAGTCACAGCAGGAACGGGCAAAGGAGCGTAACCAGCGGAAATGTGCCGCATGCGGAACCTTGTACAAGCCGTCAAGATCGTCGGCCAAGTGTTGTTCGACAACCTGCGCAGGTATCTACCGTGCCCGCAAAAGGGCTGAAGAAAAGGCTCAGGCCAACGCGTTCATCTGCGAGGAAACGACGGCGTTTCGAGAGGCGGCGGAGTAGCAATGGCGCTTCGCCTGCCATTCCGCACCCAGAGGTTCCTGAAAGCGGCTATGTGTGCTTCTTTGGAGAGGGACATACCTGATGTTCAGGATCGTACCAGAGTACTCTCATGTAACTTGGCCGATGGACACAGTGAACCCTAACTTTGCCGTTGATCCTGATTGAATATAGCTCATCCAGATCATCAAGCTCAATTTCGACCAGCCGTTGCTGAGCCTCTTTGCAAAGACTCCCGATGGGTATGAAGTGACATCCGCCGCCTGCCAGAGCAGTCTCATTCATCGTTTCGAACTCAGCAAGCTTCTCGATAAGCGATTTGAACTCTTCCGAATTGCTCAAATTCGCCCAAGAGTAAGGACCGCCTTTATCCGCTGCATTGAAGCGCCAAGCTAGCGCGCCACCGCGGAAATTCGGGGGCGGTTGCATTACCCGCGGCGTCTTGCTCGGCTGAGGTTTGAACGCAGTTTTCGGTTGCTTCTTAGACTTCCCCAACGACTAAAGGCTCGCGTAATATTCAGCCATCGCGGCGGGGGTGATTACGGTCGCGCCGCGCTCGCCTGGACCAAGACCCGCTCGTGCGTCAATCCATGGACGCTCGTTGTGTGTCAAATCGGACAACCATTGCGCCGACTTGTCGCCGTAAAACGAAAGGACGCTGTCAATCGTGTCCCTTGCAGTTCCGTCAAGGGTCGAAATATCGCCCCCTATCATGTCGCTTGTTACCTCGAAGCTGCCACGATGATTCGCATACAAACGCGGCGCAACTGGGCCATTCGCCCAAGCTTGGATAGGTTCTTCAAAGAGCGGGCGTTCATCCCATACGAGCGACCAAGCCTGTGCATAGTAGACGAGCTTTTGTAGCTTCATAGCGGACATGGGGCCGAGACTGCTCAATATGTAGTTCGCTACGTCCAAAACGTTAGCCATTGTTGCTCCTTTCCGGCGTCACAGCCTAGAAAGCCTCCTGTGAGCTATGACCGGACCATATGTGCTTCGCCATCGATGTACAATATCCGACAATTGGGCGGCGCAAATGAGAGGTTGCACACACCAACCGTGGTGGCATCATGGCAGTGTTTATTAACGAAACCGTTCCGGATGGCCAAAAGTTCCAACACGTGATCGATTACGGCTCGATTAGCTTGAGCGACGTGAGGGGGAAAACGCCATTTTCTTTTTTCCAAGGTGCCTTATCCTGAACGAACCAGTCACACCAAGCGCTTAAGTGATCTTCCATCATCGCTTTATCAATTGTCGAAACGGTCATTTTCGGACCGCCTGACTTGAGCTGAACGACGCTCCCTATCTTAATTCTGCCTTCCATCCTTCAATCCCTCATGTTGCAACTATGTCGCGTTGAGTAGCCGAGCATGAATGAAAACCGTTGAAAATCAAGGGAAGTCAGTTGCAACATGATGCAACATGGCTCGAGGTGAAATCGGAGCTAAAGGCTTGAAATTGTTTGGCTGGGGAACCTGGATTCGAACCAGGACTAACGGAGTCAGAGTCCGTGGGTCTACCGTTAACCTATTCCCCAACGTCGCCGGACCGGGCGAAGCGGTCAGCGCGGCGGTGTATAACCAATATTTCCGGCCGATGCAAATGCCCCGGTGAAACTTTCTTCGGCGCCTCAGGCTAGAGGCGTGACGGCGTGCTTTGCATCTCTCGCCGCAGTCCCTGTTGCCGGTTGCGGGATCGTCCATCAGACCGTTGAACCTCGGCTCAAGCGGATACCTGGCTCTTCCCGAGTTTGATGAGAAGCTTCTGTGGTCCCAAACGGCGCACAGCTTTCTCCCCCCGTCCTTCAGTGTGGCGAACCAGGAGAGCGCCAAGACCTGGACAGTTGAGACCCGGACTGCCATGGCCCGGACTGCCTTGGCCGGCGGCGGGGTGAAAAAGGCTTTTGCGTTCTCTTCGCCGTTTTGCTAATCTTTAGCCAACGACAAATCGTGACGCGCGATGCAGACCCCGGGTCAGCCGCGCACGACAGGACAGACCGTGACAGACCTTCGGGACGGCGAAAAGCCCAACGCGGGGGTGACACTGGCAGGTGACATGCAATCCGGACGCGCCGGGACGGCTGCGGCGGGGGGCTTGGAACAGGAGCGCGGAAATTCCGCCTCTGAGAGCATGAGTTCAGGCGGCAAGCCGTCGGGAAATGCCCAGGCCAGCGACTCCGCAGAATCATCCAACCGTGCTTCACGGCCGGGGCGCCGCAGGCGCAGGCGCCGCAAATCCGCGGGCAAATCTGCCGGACCGATCGCCGTGGCGAATGCGTCCGGATCGCCGGACCAGACAGTCCCTGACAATTCGAAAGCCGAAAGCACAGGCTCCGCCGGTTCGCACGCCGAAACCGGCAAGAGGCCTTCGGGCAAAAGCCGCCGCCGGCGCAGGAAATCCAGCCGCGAAATCCAGGGGCGCCCGCTCGCCAAGCAGCAGGGCTCGGCACCGGGCTCCGGCGAACCTCAGCCGATCGAGGCCAGGCAGAAGGGGCATGCGCAGGGCGCACCCGGTGCTGCCGAGACCAATGCCCGGCAAGGCTTCCGGCCGGCTCCGCGCGGTCAGTACGATGATCTTTATGCGGCGCTTGATCTTGGCACGAACAACTGCCGGCTTCTGATCGCGCAACCCACGCGCCCGGGCCAGTTCCGGGTTGTGGACGCGTTTTCCCGCATCGTGCGGCTTGGCGAAGGGCTCGATGCCACCGGCGAATTGTCCGCCGGCGCGATGGAGCGTGCCGTCGAGGCGTTGAAGGTTTGCGCGGGAAAACTCAAGAACCGGCCCGTGCGCCGCTACAGGCTGATTGCCACCGAGGCCTGCCGTTCGGCCCGCAACGGCGCCGAGTTTCTCGAGCGCGTCAAGCGCGAAACCGGGCTTCGGCTCGAAGTGGTCACGCGCGAAACCGAGGCGCGGCTGGCGGTGGCGGGCTGCTCGTCGCTGGTCGGACGCGACACCGACGGCCTGGTGCTGTTCGACATCGGAGGCGGCTCGTCCGAAATCGCCATGATCGACCTGACCGAGAACCGGTCGAACCGGCTCGCAAATCACATCAAGGCCTGGACGTCGCTGCCGGTCGGGGTCGTGACCCTTTCCGAGCGGCACGGCGGCTGCACGGTCACGCGCGAGATTTTCGAGGCGATGGTGTCGGAGGTGGACGGGCTGCTGGCGGCTTTCGCGCCGCCACCCATGCCGGCTTTCACCGGGCAGGTCGACGGGCGCATGCATCTGCTTGGCACGTCCGGCACGGTGACGACCCTCGCCGGTCTTCACCTTGACCTTCCGCGCTACGACCGGCGCAAGGTGGACGGGCTGTGGCTCAGCAACTCCGAAGTCGATCTGATGCTCGACAAGCTTCTGTCCTGGGACTTCGACGCCAGGGCGGCCAATCCCTGCATTGGAGCGGACCGTGCCGACCTGGTTCTGGCGGGATGCGCCATTCTGCAGTCCATTCGCAAGCGTTGGCCGTCGCAGCGCATGCGGGTTGCCGACCGCGGCTTGCGCGAGGGCCTGCTCAACGAAATGATGGCTTCCGATGGCGTGTGGCGGACACGCGGACGCAATCACCGTCACCGCAACCACCGTCACGCCCCGGGAGCAAAGTCATGACGAGACCGCCATCGGGGCCGACCGGCCGCAAGCTCGGACAGAAAGTAAAGAAGGGCAAGCTCAAGGCCTCCTCGCGGCGCTGGATCGAGCGTCATCTCAACGATCCCTACGTTCAGCAGGCCAAGCAGGAGGGCTATCGCTCGCGCGCCGTCTACAAGCTTCTGGAGGTCGATCAGAAACACGGGATTCTCGACAATGCCCGGCGGATCATCGATCTGGGCGCGGCGCCCGGCGGCTGGTCGCAGATTGCCGCAAAGGTGACCGATTCCACCGACGAGGATCCGAAGGTCGTCGCCATCGACTTTCTCGAGATGGATGGTCTGGCCGGTGTCCGGTTCCTGCAGATGGACTTCCTCGATGACGCAGCGCCCCAGGCGCTGATGGATGCACTTGGCGGCGCGCCGGACCTGGTCCTGTCGGACATGGCGGCGCCCACCACCGGGCACAAGCGCACCGATCACCTCAGAACAATGCACCTGTGCGAGGTCGCGGCGCATTTTGCCATCGAGGTGCTGGCACCGGGCGGGCATTTCCTGGCTAAGACCTTCCAGGGCGGGACGGAAAACGATCTGCTGACGCTGCTCAAGCAGAATTTCAAGTCGGTGGTTCACATCAAGCCGCCGTCCTCGCGCGCCGAGTCTGTCGAGATGTTCGTCCTCGCCAAGGGCTTCAAGGGGCGCTCCGGGCAAACCGCATAGGTTGCGGCCGGCTGGCGTCCGACAGGCTGCATCCGGTTGCGGACTGCATCTGACGTCCTCTTTTCAGCGTGGTCTGCCGGGATTGTCTTCTCCGGGTTGACGCAGCGTCTTGGCAAACCCGATGGTCGAAGCTTGCCTCGCGCTTCCGCAACGCCATTTCCCTTCGGTGTCCGTGTCTATGAGGCACGGTTTTCAGCCCCGGAGGATATAATGACCGCTATTCAATCCCGCCTGTCCCGCCGCTCCCTGTTCAAGGCCACCGCGCTTGGCGCCGGTGCGCTGGCCGCACCGCAGATTCTCGTGCGCGCCGCCCAGGCCGAGGTTCCCATGGCCGCCGCTCAGCCCGCCGCCTACAAGCGCTTCACACTCGGTGACTTCGAAATCACCGTGCTTTCCGACGGTCACCGCATCGTCGAAAACCCGCATGGCATCTTCGGCATGAACACCTCCCAGTCCGATGTCGAAAGCCTGCTGACCGAAAGCTATCTGCCGGTCGACAAGATGCAGTTCACCTTTGCGCCGACGCTGGTCAACACCGGCGAAGACCTGGTGTTGTTCGACGCCGGAAACGGCGAGGGCGGACGGGAGGGCGGCGTCGGCCAGACGCTCGCAAACCTCAAGGCCTCGGGCTACACGCCGGACCAGGTCACGGTCGTGGTGCTCACACACCTGCATGGCGATCATATCGGGGGGTTGATGGAAGCAGGCGCACCCGCATTCCCGAACGCCCGCTATGTAACGGCGCAGGGGGAATACGACTTCTGGTCTTCCGAAGACCGGATGGGCACACCGGCGGAGAACGGTCACAAGAACGTGGTCGCCAAGGTGGTGCCGCTGGCCGAAAAAATGAGCTTTGTCGGCGACGGCGACTCTGTGGTTCCAGGAATCACGGGCATGGCAGCCTTCGGGCATACCCCCGGTCACATGATTTACGGACTTGAATCGGGAGGCCGCACCCTGATGCTGACCGCCGACACCGCGAACCACTTCGTGCTTTCGCTGCAGCGGCCCGACTGGGAAGTCCTCTTCGACATGGACAAGGCGGCTGCCGCGGCCACGCGCAAGTCCGTTTTCGACATGATCGCATCCGACCGGCTTGCCTTCGTCGGCTATCACATGCCGTTCCCCTCGGTCGGCTATGTCGAAAAGATGGGCGAGGGCTACCGGTTCATCCCGGAAACCTACCAGCTCGATCTGTGACGTTTCGCAACGCCATGTGGAGCAGCTGAGTGAAAACCCGGGCCGGTTCGCCCGGGTTTTCCCGTTCGGGATGCACTGGCGTTTGCGCTGCAGCGAATTTCGGTGGTCAATTCCAATCAGCCTCTTTCCAGTGTCATGGAAGCATGGTACCTGCCGCTGCCAACGCATGACACCGAACAGCACCGGGCCGTCCTTTCAGACCGGCCCCGAACAGACGGAAACAACAGGCGATGGCGACCATTATCCAATCCATTACAGGCGCTGAAGCGCTGACTTTCGATGACGTGCTGCTTCAGCCGGGCCACTCCGATGTGATGCCCGGCCAGACCAACATCGCCACACGCATCGCCCGTGATTTCGATCTCAATCTTCCGATCCTGTCCTCGGCGATGGACACGGTGACGGAAGCCCGTCTGGCCATTGCGATGGCACAGGCCGGCGGCGTCGGCGTGATCCACCGCAACCTGACGCCCGTTGAGCAGGCCGAGCAGGTTCGCCAGGTCAAGAAGTTCGAAAGCGGGATGGTCGTCAATCCGGTGACCATCGGCCCCGAGGCGCCATTGTCGGAAGCGCTCGCGTTGATGAAGGCTCACGGCATCTCCGGGATCCCGGTTGTCGAGCACACGAGCGCAAACGCCACGGGACCAGGGCGCCTGGTTGGCATTCTCACCAACCGCGATGTGCGCTTCGCCACAAATCCCGACCAGAAGATCCGCGAACTGATGACGCGGGACAGTCTGGTGACCGTCAAGGAGAATGTCGACCAGACGGAGGCCAAGCGCCTGCTCCATGCCCATCGCATCGAAAAGCTGCTGGTCGTCGACGGCGAGGGGCGTTGCGTCGGTCTGGTCACGGTCAAGGACATCGAAAAATCGCAGCTCAATCCGCACGCTTCGAAGGATGCGCAGGGGCGTCTGCGCGCGGCGGCGGCGACCTCTGTCGGCGATGACGGCTTCGAACGCGCCGAGCGGCTCATTGACGCCGGTGTCGACCTTCTGGTGATCGACACCGCTCACGGCCATTCCCAGCGCGTGCTCGACGCCGTGACCCGCGCCAAGAAACTGTCGAACTCGGTGCGCATCATGGCCGGCAACGTGGCGACCGCGGAGGGTGCGAGGGCGCTCATCGATGCAGGCGCGGACTCCGTCAAGGTCGGGATCGGCCCGGGTTCCATCTGCACCACCCGGATCGTGGCCGGTGTGGGCGTGCCCCAGTTGAGCGCGATCATGAGCGCCGTCGACGAGGCGCAGAAGCACGACATCCCGGTGATCGCCGATGGCGGCATCAAGTACTCCGGCGACCTCGCCAAGGCCATCGCCGCCGGCGCCTCGGCATGCATGGTAGGCTCGCTGCTGGCTGGCACCGATGAAAGTCCGGGCGAGGTCTATCTGTACCAGGGCCGCTCGTTCAAGGCCTATCGCGGCATGGGTTCGGTCGGAGCGATGGCGCGGGGATCGGCCGATCGCTACTTCCAGGCCGAGGTGCGCGACACGCTCAAGCTTGTCCCGGAAGGCATTGAGGGTCAGGTGCCCTACAAGGGTCCGGTCGGCGCGGTGCTGCACCAACTTGCCGGCGGCCTCAAGGCGGCCATGGGCTATGTCGGCGCCGCCGATCTCAAGGCGTTTCACGAGCGCGCCACGTTTGTGCGGATCTCGGGCGCCGGATTGCGCGAAAGCCACACCCATGATGTTGCAATCACACGCGAGAGCCCGAACTACCCCGGTGCTGTGTGATGAAGCGGCTGTGGCCCGGCTGGTTGCTGTGCGGGCTCACTGCCGTTCTGCTTGTTTACATGGCTGCGTTCGAAGCGCGTGACATCAGTTGCACAATCGACGGAATTCCTCTGCCGGACGCGGTGATCACGGGCTACGATCAAGATGCAGCCCGAACACTCTATGATGCCTTCACGGACGAACTTGCGCAGGCGGAAGCTGCCGGACGCGAAAGCGCGTCCGCGGCCTATGTCTCGATGCATGCCGGATCAGACCTGCTTTTCCCGCCGATGCTCGCAGCAAGTCTGGCGTTTCTGGCCTTTGCCGGGCTGAACGCCCGTGCGCCGGGCGGCGCAGTGCCCCCTTCCGCCAAGATCTTGCTCGGCCTCACATTCGCGGTGGCCTTCACCTATCTGGGCTTCGACTATGTCGAGAACGCCGTCGCCGACGCGCTCTTTGGGCCTGCCTCCCTGAAATTGCCCCTGAACACGGATCTCGTCCCGGTGCTGCGAGTGCTCACCATCGGCAAATATGCCGCCATCGCCTTGGCTGCCGCGCTGATCCTGTCGTTGTGGATCGGCGCTTGGCGGAGCAAGCGCGCCCGGCACACTAACGCAACCCCGGCGGCCGGGGCGGCGCGCGATCCCGATCACTCTGAATGAACCGGTACCAGCCCGCCGCGCTGTTGCGGCCGGGTCGAGACTGAAAGCCGCATCTCACCAGCAGGAGACGATATCATGGGCAATTCAACCGCGATTTTCTGGCCGGTCATGGCCCAGATATTGCTGATCTACGCAATCTACATACTGGTCTCGGTGCGCCGCATAGGCGCGATCAAGGCCGGCAAGGCCAAGCCGGCGGACTTCAAGACGCCCTTTGTCGAGCCCGAGGCAAGTGCGGTCGCGGTGCGAAACCTGTCAAACCAGTTCGAGCTTCCGGTGCTGTTCTTCGCCGCGTCGATATCGCTTTATGTCACCGGTGGCGCAGGACTGCCGCGGTAGCGGTGGCATGGATCTTCGTGCTTGCGCGCATTGTCCATGCCTATGTCCATGTGACCAGCAACCGCGTTCTGCTGCGTCGCCGCCTGTTCATTGTCAGCCTGGCGGTAAACCTCGTGCAGTGGCTGCTTCTTGCAGTTCATATCGCCTGAACAAACCAGTCCGCAGGTCAGGCGGCGAGCCCCATGTGCGAACGACCGGCGGTGAGAACCTCCTGGCCGATTTCCGATGCCACCGAGGCGAGAGCCTCGTAATCGGCCTGCCGCTCACTTGCGGATCTGAAGAACATGGCAATCTGGCGGGAGGGCTCGGGCGGTGCAAAGGGCAAAAAGCGTATGTCCCCCAACCGGGGGCTCTCCGCCGAGACCGCGATTTCCGGAAGCAATGTGCGTCCCATTCCATGCGCCACCATCTGCAGCAGCGTGGTCAGCGAGGTTGCTCCGAAATTGACCAGCGCCCCCTGGCTTTGCCCGTGGCAGACCGACAGGGCCTGATCCCGGAGACAGTGGCCCTCCTCGAGAAGCAGCAACCTGTCGAAGGCTGTCTTGTGGCGGTTGAGCGGTGAATCGAGAATGTCGTGGTCGTTGTTTGAAACGGCCATCACGAACCGGTCCTCGAACAGCAACCGGTGGCTCAATCCGGCCTCCCGGATGGGGGCCGCAGCGATGACTGCGTCAAGATCGCCGCTGCGCAACTGACCGACCAGCGTCTCGGTGATGGCTTCCCGGACCCCGAAATCGAGTTGCGGAAACCGCCGTGAGAGTTCGGGCGCCAGGGCGGGCAGCAGATAGGGGGCGAGGGTGGGTATCATCCCGATTCTCATCCGCCCGGTCAGGACGCCCGAATCCTGCTGCACCTGCTCCTCAATCGAGCGGACTTCGGCCAGCACCTTGCGGAACGATGGCAGGAGTCGCTGGCCGCTTTCGGTGAGCACGATTGCACCCCGTCTGCGCTCGACCAGACGACAGCCGAGCCGGGTCTCAAGTTCGGCAATCTGGGCCGAAAGGGCCGGTTGGGAGACATTTACCCGTTCGGCTGCGCGACCGAAATGCAGGGTCCGCGCGAGCGCATCGAAATAGGCGATCTGCTTCAGGGTTATCATAAGAAAAAACTATCGTAAAAACTCAAAAATACAATTGGAAATTATCGCGAGATTCGGTCACATTGGAATCGTTCAAAACAAGACTTACTTGGAGGAGCGTACGCGGATCGCCTGCGGTCCAGCGCTTCAGACTTGACCATAATCACTTCCGGGAGCGCCGTCGCGCACCCGAATACATCGATCCCCGGGATCGGCGCGCGTTTCGAGTGTCCGTTCAGGACCGTCTCGCGGCGTCTTCCCCGAAACCCGAGATCCGCACTGCGACTGGAGAGAGCACATGGGTACAACCTTCAAAGAGATCAATGACAGTTCGGCAAAATGCCCGGTCATGCACGGTGGCATGACCCTGACCGGAACGACTGTCACGGAATGGTGGCCGAAGGCCCTCAATCTCGACATCCTGCACCAGCACGACACCAAGACCAATCCGCTTGGCAAGGACTTCAATTATCGCGAAGAGCTCAAGAAGCTCGATATCGAAGCTTTGAAGAAGGACATGCATGCCCTTCTGACCGAAAGCCAGGACTGGTGGCCGGCCGACTACGGTCACTATGGCGGCCTGATGATCCGCCTGGCGTGGCACTCCGCCGGTTCGTATCGGCTTGCTGATGGCCGCGGCGGCGGTGGCGGTGGCAACATCCGCTTCGCACCGCTCAACTCCTGGCCGGACAACGGCAACCTGGACAAGGCGCGGCGCCTGCTTTGGCCTCTCAAGAAGAAATACGGCAACAAGGTTTCCTGGGCCGACCTGATCCTTCTCGCCGGGACCATCGCCTATGAATCCATGGGTCTGAAAACCTTCGGTTTCGGCTTCGGCCGCGAGGACATCTGGCATCCCGAAATGGACACCTATTGGGGTGCTGAAAAGGAATGGCTTGCGCCGTCCGACAACCGCTACGACGACGTTGCCAAGCCCGACACCATGGAAAACCCGCTTGCAGCGGTGCAGATGGGGCTGATCTACGTGAACCCGGAAGGCGTCAACGGCCAGCCCGATCCGCTCAAGACCGCAGCCCAGGTGCGCGAGACTTTCGCCCGCATGGCCATGGATGACGAGGAAACCGCGGCCCTGACCGCCGGCGGCCACACTGTGGGCAAGGCGCACGGCAATGGCGACGCCGCAACTCTCGGCGCGGAACCTGAAGGCGCCGACGTTGAGAACCAGGGCCTCGGCTGGCTCAACCCCAACCTGCAGGGCAAGGCCGCCAACGCGGTTACCTCGGGCATCGAGGGCGCATGGACCACCAACCCGACCAAGTTCGACATGGGCTATTTCGAGCTGCTGTTCGGTTATGAGTGGGAGCTGACCAAGAGCCCCGCCGGCGCCAATCAGTGGCAGCCGATCGGCATCAAGGAAGAACACATGCCGGTCGATGCGACCGATCCTTCGGTCCGCCGCATGCCGATGATGACCGATGCGGACATGGCCATGAAGATGGACCCGACCTATCGCGCCATCTGCGAAAAATTCATGGCCGATCCGGACTACTTCAAGGATACCTTCGCCCGGGCATGGTTCAAGCTGACCCACCGCGACATGGGTCCGAAGAACCGCTACGTCGGTCCGGACGTGCCGTCCGAGGAACTGATCTGGATGGACCCGATCCCGGCAGGCCCGAGCAATTACGACATCGGCGCCGTCAAGTCGAAGATCGCCGCTTCCGGACTTTCGGTGTCGGAACTGGTCGCGACCGCCTGGGACAGTGCCCGCACCTACCGCCAGTCGGACATGCGCGGCGGCGCCAATGGCGCCCGGATCCGTCTTGCTCCGCAGAAGGACTGGGAAGGCAACGAACCCGCGCGTCTTGCAAAGGTTCTCGGCGTTCTCGAGCCGATCGCGGCCGAATACGGCGCAAGCATTGCCGATGTGATCGTGCTTGCCGGAAACGTCGGCGTTGAGAAGGCCGCGAAGGCTGCTGGTTTCGACATCTCCGTACCGTTCACTCCCGGTCGCGGCGACGCCACCGACGAGATGACCGATGCGGCCTCCTTCGATTCACTCGAGCCGCTGGCCGACGGTTATCGCAACTGGCTCAAGCAGGACTACGTCGTCAGCGCCGAGGAAATGATGCTCGATCGCACCCAGTTGATGGGGCTGACTGCCCCGGAAATGACGGTGCTGGTCGGAGGCATGCGCGTTCTGGGAACCAACCATGGCGGAACCAAGCATGGTGTCTTCACCGATCGCGAGGGGTCGTTGACGACCGACTTCTTCGTCAACCTCACGGACATGGCCAACAAGTGGGTGCCCGTGGACAACGGATCCTACGAAATCCGTGACCGCAAGACCGACAGCGTCAAGTGGACAGCCTCGCGCGTCGACCTGGTCTTCGGCTCCAGCTCGATCCTGAGGGCCTATGCCGAAGTCTATGCCCAGGATGATGCCAGCGAGAAATTCGTCCAGGATTTCGTTGCCGCCTGGACCAAGGTCCTGGACGCGGATCGTTTCGATCTGCTCTGAGCCGGATCGTCATCCGTAAAATGAAAAACGGCCGGGACTTCGAAGTCCCGGCCGCTTTTTTTGCGAAAGCTACCAGGACGGCAATATCGCGTCGTCCGGCCGGATGCGCTGGTCACGCCGAAGCGATGCGCCGGGCCCGTTGCCCTTGCCGTTCTCTTCGACACCAGGCGGCGTGATGTTGTCCAGGCTTGCCGCAATGTGCCCGCAGATTGCATTGACCAATGCAGTGGGGGCGCCCGGCCGTTTCATCAGGCCGATCTGGGCGGGCTCCAGCGCCGGAAATCCGTCAGCCGGCGACAGGATTCGCATACCCGGCCTCACCGCGCATTCGGGCAGCAGCGAAACCGCAAGACCCGACAGGACCGCGGACGCGACGACGGTTGCGGACCAGCTGGTGAACAGCACCTGGTAGTCCCGGCCTGCGGTGTCGAGGGCTGTGCATGCGAGGTTGCGCCAGTTGCATGACCTGCGTCCCACGGCCAGTGGAACCACGTCGTCCTCGTGCACGGTGTGGTTGGTGGAAGTCACCCAGTAGAGCGGTTCCGTACGCACCACCTCGGATATTCGCTCGCGGGGATTGTGCGTCACCAGAGCCACGTCAAGTTCGCCTCGCGCCATGCGTGCGGCAAGTTCCACGGACGGCTCGCACTCGATGTAAAGCTCGACATTCGGATTTGTCTTGGCGAAGCGGGCAACGATGCCCGGCATGTAGCGGTCGGCGTAGTCGTCGGGCGTGCCGATCCGGATCGAGCCTTCGAGTTGCTGGTCGTCAAAGGCGGCGATGGTCTCGTTGTTGAGCCGGATGATGCGCCGCGCATAGCTGAGCATGCGCTCGCCGTCCTCGCTCAGCCGGTTGAGCCGGCCGTCCCGGACAAACAGGGTCTTGCCGATACGTTCCTCCAGCCGGCGCATTTGCATCGACACCGCGCTCTGGGTCTTGAACACCTTGTCAGCAGCGCGTGTGAAACTGCCGGTGTCTACGATGGCGACGAATGTCTGGAGCTGGTCGATATCAAGGGGGGCGGGCATTGCGGAAATCCTATCAACAGAACTGATGATAGAGATTAGAAACATTCGCTGGTCTGATCAATCGGTTTTTGTCACACAGGTCATGCAAGACAATTTGCGCCGGCCTTTGCCAATGGGCGCATCTCCCGATCAAGGATATCTGTCATGACCGCACATGGTTTCACCACCGCCCGCACACCTGTTTCGAGCACCGGCTTCGTCTCGGCTCTCAATCGTGCCCTGGTCTATACGGCAGCCAAAGCGCGCAATGTGAACCGTGCGCTGATCAACCGTGCTGGAGCGCGCCGGCTCAAGGAGTTCTCGGACCGCGAGCTTGCCGATATCGGCCTGACCCGGGAAGATCTGGGTCATGCTTTTTCAAAGCCGCTGACGGTTGACCCGACCATCGAATTCGCGCGCCGTGCCCGCGAGAACAGGCGGCAGCTCGATCGCGGCGCCTTCTGAGGTCCCCTGCGGAATACTGCCCTGTGTTCCGCCTTTCCGGCCGCCTTGCGACACGATAAGTGCCGCGGCGGTCGGTTTTTTACGCGGTTCGCCCTGTGGGAAAGACCAGGCTTCAGTGCCGGTTCATGCCCCTGAGGTACTGGTCGAAGATCGATTCCATGTTTTCCTGATACCCCTGCTGCACCTTGCGTCCGGTATCGAACATCTGCCCGAACAGATCGTCATAGGGGTTGCGCGGCCGGCCCGAGGGCATGGTGTCGGATTTCGGCTGTGTCTGGGGTTCGGGGGCCTGATGCTGCTGTCCGCCCATCGCACCGCCGAACATATCCTGGAAGATCTGCCCGAGCGGATTGTCCGAAAACGGGTTCGTTCCCTGGCTGGTCCGCGGGGCATCGCGTTGCGGTTGGCCGCCACCGAACATGCCTTCGAGGATCTGGCCAAGCGGGTTGTCCATCGGCGAGGATTGCGGACTTCGCGTCGCCCGCCTTCCGGCCAGCCCCTGCTGCATCATTTCCGAGATCAGGTCGCCGAGCGGATTGGCGCCGGCAGTGCTGCTCGCACGCATTTGCCCGGTCGATTGCTTGAAGAGCCCGCCCATCACCGCGGTCGCGATGACCGGCAGCATCTGTTTGAGAATCTCCTGGCCGATCCCCGTTGCCGCTTCCGCCTGGCTGGCGACTGCGCGGCTGACCTCCTTGGAGCCGAAGATGTGGCCAAGAATTCCGTTCCCTTCGGCCATTCCCTGTTGCGAGAACGCGGCCTGCAGATCGTCGAAGTATTTCGCGTGGTTGCCGGTTGCAAGCGCTGCGATGAAGTCCGACATGTCCGCAGGCGTTCTGGCGTTCCGCTTTAGCCCCGTCGAGAAGGCAGGCATCAACGCTTCCATTGCCTGTTCGACCTGGGTTTCGCTCAGACCGAACTGGCGTGCCATCGTGCGCATGGCCTCGCCGTTCTGGGCATTCATCATCATGTCAAAAAGCGGCATCATCGGTGCGTGTCTCCTCCCGTACCCAAAGGCTCGCGCCACAGGATTTCGGAGAAGACTATACCGGCATGGGGTTCATGCCTACCTTGCGAAGCTGAAAATGCCTCGGGAGAGCATTGCGCCTAATAGGCGTAATCCCGGAAGACCGGCTCGACCGATCCGTTCCACCGGCCATGGTAAAGGGCAAGCATCTCCTCGGCGAGCGTGGTGCCGCGGGCAATCGATTCCTCGAGCGGCGCGAGGAAGTGGCTTTCGTCGTTGCCTTCGGAATTGAGCCGTGCCCGGTTGACGAGGCCCTTGCGGGAAATGCCGAGCGCGGTACGGCCGATTTCGCGCAGGCTTTGCCCCTTGATCGTGGCGTTGAGGCCGTCCCGGGGCGTGATGTCGCGCAGCGCGTTGACGTCGTCCAGGGTCCAGTCGCGTGTAAGGTCCAGGGCCTCGCCGATCGCCTCTTCATCATAAAGCAGGCCCACCCAAAGTGCGGGCAGAGCACAGATGCGCCGCCACGGGCCGCCATCTGCGCCGCGCATTTCGATGAAGCGCTTGAGGCGCGCATCGGGAAACAACGTGCCAAGGTGATTGGTCCAGTCGCCCATCGTCGGCAGCGGTTGCGCCAGTTCGCCCTTCAGCGCGCCATTCATGAACTGCCGGAAGGTCACATGCGTGGCGTCGTGGTACTTGCCCTCCCGCAGCACGAAATACATCGGCACATCGAGCGCCCATTCGACGTAATCGAGGAAGCCGAAATCATCCGAATAGACGAACGGCAACTGGCCGGAGCGCTGGTTGTCCGTGTCGCGCCAGATGTCGCCGCGCCAGGAAACGAGGCCGTTGGGCTTGCCCTCGGTAAACGGGGAGGCGGCAAACAGGGCGGTGGCAAGCGGCTGGAGTTTCATGCCAAGCAGCAGCTTGCGGCGCATGTCGGCTTCCGAGGCAAAATCCAGGTTCACCTGGATCGTGCAGGTCCGGTACATCATGTCATGCCCCTGGCTGCCGACCTTGGGCATGTATCGGGTCATGATCTCGTAGCGCGACTTCGGCATCCGCGGCGTTTCGTCGAAGCGCCATTTCGGGCTGCCGCCGATCCCCAGAAAGCCAATTCCCATCGGGGCCGCGATTTCCTGCAGTTGCGCCAGATGAGTGTTGGATTCGCGGCAGGTCTCGTGAATGTTGTCGAGTGGCGCTCCGGAAAGTTCGAACTGTCCCCCGGGTTCGAGGCTGATCGCCCCGCCGCCGTCCGGGTTGGCTAGCCCGATGATCTTGCCCGCATCGACGATCGGCTCCCAGCCGAGCTTGGTGGCCATGCCTTCCAGGAGGGCGCGGATCGAACGCTCGCCCTCATAAGGTACAGGCTCGAGCGACTCCGTGAAGAAGACGAACTTCTCGTGCTCGGTGCCTATGCGCCAGTCTTCCGCAGGCTTGCAGCCGGCAGCCATCCATTCCGCCAGTTCCTCGATCCTGCTGATCGGTGTGTCATCGGTCGTGTCGCGCGCCATGGCCGGCCCTTCATTGTCTTCTCATCCGCGTAGCCGAACCACGCCATGACGCTGATTGGACCGGAACCGGTCCGGCTTGCAAGCAAAAAACCCTGAACGCCGGATCAAACAGAATTGATCCACGGCAGCGGTCCGCGGCTACCAGTCGCCAATCGTCATCTGGACGGCCGTCAAAGCGGCAACCGCTGCAGTGTCCGCACGCAGGATCCGGGGGCCGAGAGGAATGGCCGTGACATGGGAGAGGGCGGTGAGCCGTGCGCGCTCGCGCTCGGAAAAACCACCCTCCGGTCCGACGAGAAGCGCCAGGTCGCGTTCCTCGATGCCGTTGAGGATATCGGTGGGATTGTCGCCGGCCTGGCTCTCGTTGCAGAAGATAATCCGTCGTGCGGGGTCCCAGCTTTCGAGCAGTGCGTCGAATTTCACCGGCGCGCCGAGTTCCGGAATTGCCAGATTGCCGCATTGCTCCGCCGCTTCAAGGATGTTTGCAGCGAGCCGCGCCTCGTTCACCTTGTGCAGCTGGGTATGATCGGTGAAGACGGGAATGATCCGCCTCGCCCCCATTTCGGTGGCCTTCTGAACGATGTAATCGAGGCGGCCGACCTTGAGCGGCGCGAACAGGAAATCGAGACGTGCTTCGGCCGGTTGAGGCCGGGTCTGCTCGCCGATCAGAAGGTCCGCGGCTTTCTTTCCCGACGGCGCCAGCGCGGCCAGGTACTCTCCCTCCCTGCCGTTGAAGACAAGAACCTCCTGGCCTTCGTTCATCCGCAGCACGTTCAAAAGATAATGCGCCTGATCCTTGCCGAGCGGCACTTTCGTGCCTTCGGAAAGAGGCGTGTCGAGGAACAGCCGCTGGAGTTTGAAATTTGCGCGCATCGCGGCTTTCTTGCCCAAGCGCCGGTCAAGATCAAGAGCGGCGTTGCGGGGCTGGGACCTCAATCCATGGCGGAAGGGTGAAGGATGGGCTTATAGCCTTGCCGAATGGCGTCAACCGTGGCGGCCGGTGTCACAAGGTAGAAGGGATCGATTTCATTGTGGGTTCCCACGATCTCCGGCCCGTAGCCCGAGAAATCCCATGGCCGGAGCTTGCCTCCAAGGACCAGGAAGAACGCCCCACCCCGGCGGACCATCACGCCATCGGGAAGGCTCGAAAACCCTCCGGCACCGATCCGGCGCGATGCGTCATCCGACGGAACCGCGCGGTCGTTTGCCAGCAGCGCATCGATCGGCTTTGCGGTCAGCCGGGGTAGGCCCTTGGCCTGCGCGAGAAAGTCGGCAAAGGCCAGTGCATGCTGCCTTCGGCATTCGTAGCAGGGCCGGTGGCCGGCCGCGAGGGCCGTCGCCTCATCGAGAAAGAACAGCTCCGTGTAAAGTCCCGGCTGCATCAGGGCGCGGCGGCGGTTCTTGAATTCGGTCAGGCAGATGATCCAGCTCTCGTTCTTTTGCTTCCGGACGATTTGCCGCGCGGCATTGTGCAAGGGTCCGCCGCGATTGCCCATGAACAGTCCACGGGCGGAAACCGCGACTATGTTTCCCGCAGGGTCGACACGGTTTTGCAGCGGCATTCAGCTGGCCCGCCGCGTCAGGGCTGCGGCAACGCCTGCCATCATCAGAAGGGAGGCGCCGCTACGCGTCGCAATCCGCATGACGCCGGGACGGCGGATCGCCCTGCGGGCACCGGATGCCGCCAGCGCAAACATCGCGGCATTGAGAACGCCCAGCGCCGTGAAGGTCAGCACGTAGGCTGCAGCCTGCGGAAGGTAGGGCAGGGCGGGGTCTATGAATTGCGGCACGAAGGCCACGAAGAACAGGATGCCTTTGGGATTGAGTGCGGTGACCAGGAACGAATCCCGGAAGATGGTTCCCGGCCGGGCCTTTGCGTCACTCGCGGGAGAGGTGTCAGCGTCAATCTCGGGGATAGAAACCGGTGTCCTCCACATCTTGTAGCCGATCCAGATCAGGTAGGCCGCGCCGAGGAATTTCAGCGCCTGAAACAGGGCGGCGGAGGTTGCGAGGATGGCGCCGGCGCCTGCGATCGACAGCGAAGTCGCCAGGAGATCCCCGAGCCCGACACCCATCACGCTCGCAAGCGCGACTTTCCGACCGTGGGCAAGCGCCTGGCTGATGACGAGCACGATGGTCGGGCCCGGGATAACCAGCAGCACCACACTGGCCAGCACAAAGGCTGCAAAATGTTCGGGTGAAATGGGCATTGCGGTCTTCCCGTGGTTGCGACAGGGGGAAGAAGCAGCAGATTCCCCTTCCCGTCAAGCCGGACTTGTACTGCCGCCCGATGCATGCCGCTCGCCCGGAGGGATCATCGCAGCGCACCGGGCGGCAGGGCCGCGGTCTAGTCAATCCTGCCCGGAAGACTGAGGTCGCCTGATGCGACGTCGAAGACATCACTCACGCACAGAAGCGGGGCGTGCACATTTGCGTGCACTTTCAGGGCAGCCGTGACCCCGTCATAGCTTGCGCCCGCTGCATCGGGCTCACCTGCAAGCTCGACCGTGACCGAGACTTCCGCGTCATCGAAGATCGGTGTGAAGCCGGGGCTGTCGATGAAAAGCGGCAGGCCGGGCCAGGTCTCCGGGAGCTTCGGTGTTTCATCCTCACCAATGTCGCGCACCGAAAGTGCCCCGGGACCGCAGTCCTCGTTCGGGGTCAGCACCACCCAATGGCTGTGCCAGTCACCTCCATCATTGCCGGTGTCGCCATCGCCATTTTCGTCCTCGAGCGGTGTGTCGTCGAAATCGGGATGGCTGGTTGCCGCAAGCGCCAGAATGCCGGTGCCTTTCTCGAACCCGACCGAAGATGGATCGAGCGAAGTCGGCCACACATAGGACCAGACCGCTGCGCCTGCGAGGGCGCCGGTCGGTTCGGGCTTTGCCGCACCTGCTGTCGCACGCGTCGTCATGTGGAAGGTGATCCTGTTTCCTTCACGATGGGCATGGGCAGCAAGAATGTCGAAAGCGGCCATGACCGAGCTGTTTTCGGCCGAGCGGATTGCAGCTTCGTTGTCGATTGCGTGGCCGCTTGCAGCCTGGGCGAGCAGGGTGGAGGCGCCGAGCAGCGCCAGAGATATCAGAGTTCTCATGGTGGTCTCCAGTTCGGTTGAAACGGAAACATAAATAGTAGCGACTCGAAACTATTGCAACAATTGTTTTGACTCGCTATTAATTTACCATGACATCACACCAGCCGCAGCGAATCCGGGCACTGATCGATCGCCTTGCCAAGCTTTCCGAAAGTGAGGACTGGGCCGCCGATCTCAATCCGGCGCAAATGACTGCGTTGAACTACCTGGCGCGCGCCAACCGGTTTTCGCGCGCTCCCTCGCACGTCGCTGCCTATTCGGGCTCGACACGCGGCACTGTTTCCCAAACGCTCCGCGCGCTTGAGAGAAAGGGCCTCGTCAGCGAGAAGCGATCGGAAACCGACCGCCGGAGCATTTCTTTCGAACTCACAAATGCGGGAGAGGTACTGGCCTCCGCCGGGAAAGAGATTGATCGCGTGATTGCCGGTCTTCCTGCAGAGACCGCCGCAGCGCTTGAAGCGGACCTGGATACGGTTCTTCGTAAGCTGCTTGAGGCGCGCGGCAGCAAGGCTTTCGGCCTGTGCCGAACCTGCCGTCATCACCGCATAAAGGAAGACGGCGGCTACTGCGAATTGCTGTCGGTGAACCTGAAGCCGGCGGAGACCACGCAGATCTGTCATGAACACGAGCGAGCGCAATGACCTCCGATACCGAAATCAGCGCCCGGATTATCGGGCTTTACCTCGGCCAAGTCAGCGAGCCCTGGCCGGGAAGGCCGGCAACGGCGATCGCGAAGCAGCCGACGCAAAGTCTTCAGCACCTCGGGTGGGAAGGGTTCGAAAGCGATGCCCAGGCGGATCTCAAAGTGCATGGCGGCCGCGACAAGGCGGTCCACCACTATGCCGCGGATCACTATCCGCAATGGCGCGACGAACTTGGCGAGCAGGCGGGCGATTTCGGACCCGGACGCTTCGGCGAGAACATCGCCACGCTCGGTATCACCGAAAAGGATCTGTGCATCGGGGACGTTCTGACGCTCGGAACGGCGATTGTCGAGGTCTCTCAAGGCCGGCAGCCATGCTGGAAACTCAACGCCCATACCGGAGTTCCCGATATGGCGGCGAGATTCCAGCAGACCGCCCGCACGGGCTGGTATTACCGCGTTCTTGAGCCAGGCGTTGTGGCGGTCGGTGACGGGATCAGGCGGATCGAATGCCCCAACCCGGGATGGACGGTCGAGCGGGTCACGCGCGCGCGTCTCGGAGCGGAACTCGATCCGGAGACCGCGGCCCATCTCGGCCGGTTGCCGCGCCTTGCCAGCGGTTGGGCCGAGGCGTTCGCACGCAAGGCCGCGCGGCTGGCGCCGGAAGACACGAGTGCAAGGCTAAAAGGCCCCGGTTCAGGCTAACGAAGACGCTTTAGTTAACGATGACGATGTGTAGCGCCCGCGGGCCATGGGCGCCGAGGATGATCGTCTGTTCGATGTCGCCGGAGCGCGACGGGCCGGTCACGAGGTTGAGCGCGCGGGGCATTTCGCCCTTGCCCTTCGCCTTCCGCACCATTGCCCACACGCTTTCCATGTCGCCCTTGATGTCGCTTGCCTTGAGAACGACGATATGATGCTCGGGCAGGAAGTTTATCGTTGTCGGATTGTCAGGTCCGGAAAGCATCGCCAGCGTACCGGTTTCTGCAATGCCTGCCGTGGCGTGACTGACCCCGGTGAGGTCTCCGCCGTCCGAGGCGCCGCGCCGCACTTCGAGATTTTTCTCCGACGACCACTTGGCCTTCTCAAGCCGCTTGTCGGCGCCCATCCGCACCTCGGAAGGCAGGTTGCGAGCCCTGAGATATGCCGAGACCTCTGCCGGCACATCGGTGTAGCTGTCGACGCGTGTCATCGTGGCGCCGAATTGCGCCGCCATCGCGCAAAACAGCTCGATCTTTCCGTCCTTGGGCAGGTTGGCCCGATCCGGAATCACGCCTTTCGGGGCATCCGACAACCGGCTTGCAACGGTGGCGCGCCGCTCGGAATCATTGGCCGAAGCCCCTGTAGCACGGCGCAATTTGGCCAGAACGTTCTCGCGCGCACTCAATGTCCCGCTCCCCCGGTTGAAGGTTCCTGCTTAAGCGCCTCGCGCTGGGCCCAGGCCTGCAGGAATGTCCGGCCCTCGGGAGCGGGCATGTCGCGATAGCGGGTCCAGCCGCCGGCCAGCGGCAAGGATTTGAAGCGCCGCGAACCGCCGCCGAACAACGACAGCAGCGGCATGCCGAACGACACAGCCATCCGGTAGAGCTTCGGCCGCTTGGCGAAAAAGGCCCAGAATTTCAGTCCGTAGCGTGCTGTGGAAGGTGTGAGATTGCGTTCAAATTCGCTCTCGCGCCAATGCCGCATCATCTTCGGAAGCGGGATCCGCATCGGGCAGACGCTTTCGCAACGACCGCAGAAGGTCGACGCGTTGGGCAGATGGCCGGACTCGTCGATGCCGTTGAGCGACGGGGTCAGCACCGCGCCCATCGGCCCGGGATAGACCGAGCCGTAGGCGTGGCCGCCGACGGCATGGTAGACCGGACAATGGTTCATGCAGGCGCCGCAGCGGATGCAGCGGAGCATGTCCTGATACTCGGTTCCGAGCATCGAAGAACGCCCGTTGTCGAGCAGCACGACGTGGTATTCGTCGGGGCCGTCGGGATCCTCCGGTCGGCGCGGGCCTGTCGAGAACGTCGTGTAGACGCTCATGTCCTGCCCGGTGGCCGAACGCGCCAGTACGCGCAGGATCTGGGACGTATCCTCGAGCGTCGGAACCATTTTCTCGATGGAGGCCACCACGACGTGAACCTTACCCAGCGTCTGGGTCAGGTCGCCGTTCCCCTCGTTGGTGACGATCACCGAAGAGCCGGTCTCCGCAATGAGGAAATTCGCGCCGGTGATGCCGACATCGGCGGCGAAATAGCGCTGCCTGAGCACTTCACGCGCCTCGCTGAGCAACGCAACGGGTTCGGTGAGATCGCGGTCCTGGCTCAAATGCGTGTGCACGCGCCGGAAATCGCCCTCCACCTGTTCCTTGTTCAGATGCACAGCCGGCGCGATGATGTGGCTCGGATGCTCGCCGCGCAGCTGAATGATGTATTCTCCGAGGTCTGTTTCGACCGGTTCTATGCCATTGGCCGAGAGATGATCATTGAGCGCGATTTCCTCGGTGATCATCGACTTGCCCTTTGTCACCGTCCGGGCGTTCGCCTTCTTGCAGATGTCGAGCACGATACGGCGGGCGTCTTCGGCGGTCTCGGCCCAGTGCACGTGTCCGCCGGCGGCGGTGACGCGGGCCTCGTACTCCTCGAGATAGAGATCGAGATGGGCAAGCGTATGGTTCTTGATGTCACGGGCGTTGTCGCGCAGCTGCTCGAACTCGGGCAGCGCATCGGTGGCCTTCTTGCGCTTGCCGATGAAGCCCTTTTCCACATTGCCGAGCGCTTTTTGCAACTGGACGTCGATCAGCGCCTTGGAAGCATTGGCTTTGAAGTGTTTTGCTGCAAGTTCCATTGGTGTAGCTCCCTGCCGCCTATTTGCCCGAGCCGGCGATCGGCGGTTGATCGGTCATGCCCGCGAGCACTTCCGCCACATGCCGGACTTCGATGTCCGACCCCTCGCGCTTCAGCTTGCCGGCCATGTTCATGAGGCAGCCGAGATCGCCTGCCAGCAGCATGTCCGCGCCCGAGGCTCCGATATTGCTGACCTTCTTGGTCACGATGGCGTTCGAGATGTCCGAGTACTTGACGCAGAATGTGCCGCCGAACCCGCAGCACACGTCGGAGTCCTTCATTTCCTTGATCTCGAGCCCGTCGACGCCGGCAAGCAGCTTGCGTGGCTGTTCCTGCACGCCGAGTTCGCGCAGCCCGGAACAGGAATCGTGATAGGTCACCGATGCCTCGACTGTGGATCCGGTCTCGCGAACCATCATCACATCGCTGAGGAAAGAGATCAGTTCGTGGCATTTTTCGGAAAAGCGCTTCGCCCGTTCCTCCCAGGCCGCATCGCCGGCAAAAAGCCCGGGATAGTGTTTCTTGAGCATCGAGGCGCAGGAGCCCGAAGGCGCGACCACGAAGTCGAACCCTTCGAAGGCTTCGATCACCTGTTCCGCGATCTCCCGCGTATCGGCCCTGTCTCCGCTGTTGTAGGCGGGCTGGCCGCAGCAGGTCTGAGCCACCGGCACATGAACCTCGCAACCGGCCTCCTGCAGAAGTTTCACGCTGGCGAAACCGACCGACGGCCGGAACAGGTCGACAAGACAGGTGGCGAACAGCCCGACACGAGGTTGTGCGGCTGCGCCGGATTTTGCTGACGTCACTGCGCAGCCTCCGATTGATTGTGCTTTGCGGGTTTCGCGGCGCCCGTCATGTCTGGCGCGCGCTGCTGAAAACGAAGCTGTGAAACCCGCTCCCAATTGTCCGAGCGCTCGGCATCCAGCATCGCCCGGGACACGAAATCCATGTGTGCCTGTGCGGCCTTGCGTCCCGCTTCGGGGTCGCCGGCCATCACGGCGTCGTAAATTGCGAGATGCTGGTCGAGAAGCTTGTCGCGGGCTCCGGGAAGGTTGTAGACCATCGCGCGATTGTAGAACACGCCTTCTGCGAGCAGCCTGTAGCACGAACGCAAGGTATGAAGCAGGATGATGTTGTGGGCGCACTCGCCGATGGCGCTGTGGAATTCCACATCGATGGCGGCCTCTTCCTCGAAATCATCCTTTTGATGTGCATCCTTCATGGCATTGACCAGGCGTGTCAGCAGGGCCTTGTCGGCGGCCGTCGCCCGTCGCGCCGCGAACTCAACGGTGATGCCCTCGACCTCGCGGCGGTACTCCAGATAATCGAGTGTCGCCTTCTGGTGCCGTGCGATGAGCTCCATCACGGGCCGGGTGAAGACCTGCCCGATCACGTCAGCGACGAAGGTGCCTCCGCCATGCTGCGTGGTGAGAAGTCCACGGCCTTCCAGCACCTTGAGCGCCTCGCGAAGAATCGGTCGGGACACATCGAACTGCTTGGCCAGTTCGCGTTCGCCGGGAAGCTTGTCGCCAACCCGGAGGATTCCTTCAAGCACCAGAATCTCGATCCGGTGAACCACCTCGTCGGCGGTGCGGCTGTGCGCGATCCGTTCAAAAATGTCGGTAGGCATCAGCCTTTCCCATCCTCCTGCTTGCATCGAGCGTATCAAGTGGCGGGAAAGGTGGTCAATATTTTTATCCAGTTTGCTCCAAGTTTCGATGCTCGCCACGCGAATCCCGGCTCTGCATTGTGTCCGCAGCGGCCTATTCGGCAGCGTCGAATTTCTGGTCACCGGGGCCGATCGGAGCGGACTTGACCGGAGCATTCGAGGCGTTTTTCGAGATTGCCTGCGGCGCGGAATCGGCCTTTGGGCTGGCCTGTCCACCTCCATCATCGTCGCGCCCGTCCCAGTAGGGAACAGGACCGTAGAGATCTGCGAGATAGTCGATGAAAACCCGGACCTTGGCCGGCAGAAACCGGCGGCTCGCATAGACTGCATGAATGGCGACGTTTCGCGATCCCTCGTAGTTCGGCAGAACCTGCACCAGCCGGCCGTCGGCCAGTTCGGCACCGATGTCCCAGGTCGATCGAAGCGCAATTCCGACGCCTCCGATGACTGCTTCCCGCACCACTTCGCTCGAATTGGTTTGAAGGGGTCCGGTTGGCCGGTGAATGACCGGTCCGTCGGGTCCTTCCAGCTTCCAGGGATCGTTGTTGTGGGGCGAAAGGCAGACATGGTTCTCGAGATCGCCGAAGCTGCGCGGCTGGCCGCGGTGGCTCAGATAATCCGGCGCGGCCACCAGAATTCGGCGCACCGGCGCAAGTTTCCGCGCAACCAGGCTCGAATCGCTCAATTCCGCGATGCGGATGGCCAGATCGTACCCTTCGCCGACGATATCGACGAATTCGTCATGCAGGGTAAGATTGACCCCGAGATCGGGGTTCGCCCGCATGAAGGTATTGATGTGCGGGGCGATGTGCATGCGGCCGAAGGAGGTGGGGGCCGAGACCTTGAGAACGCCCCGCGCCAGCGCCGAGCGGCGCGACACGAATGCCTCTGCATCTTCGATGCCCGCGAGAATTGCCAGAACGCGTTCGTAAAAGCCCTGGCCGGCTTCAGTCAGGGATATCTGCCGCGTCGTGCGTTGCATCAGCCGGGTTCCAAGACGGTCTTCCAGTCGCCGCAGGCGTTTGGATACGACAGCCGGTGAAAGGCCCAGTTCGCGTCCTGCGGCGGACATGGAGCCGGCTGACACGACGCGTGCGAAGATCTCGAGATCTCCCAGATTGTTCATTCTCGTCCCACTCTCGGTTTCACATTCGGTTTTGCAGACGATATCCTGAACAATACGCGGAATGGACGCTTCCGGATCACTGCACACCGGAACGTGGCGTCCCGTCCGGCCCCGGGGCCACCGCACACCGGCATGATTCACCGTTGCCGGTATCCCTGTTAAGTGGTAAATAAAAAATACCAGTCTGTTCGGCGGGTGGGGGCTGCGCCGGTGTGGGCTGCCAAGGGAGGATGACATGACTGAGCTGATAGCATTTTTGGAGCCCGACCGGTCGGTGACCGACCGACGCGCGGCCATCCTCTCGGATCTCGACAACCTTCTGCCCGAAGGCTGCCTGATCACCGAGGAGCGCGAACTGGTTCCCTTCGATACGGATGCATTTGTATCCTACAGACGGATGCCGCTCGCCGTCGTGCTTCCCGAAACCACGGCGCAGGTTGCAGCCGTTCTGAAATACTGCAACGACAATCGAATCCCCGTGGTTCCGCGGGGCGCCGGCACCTCGCTGTCCGGAGGCGCGATCCCCCAGGAAGATGCGATCGTAATCGGCGTCTCGAAGCTCAACCGGATTCTCGAAGTCGACTTTCCCAACCGCGCCGCTGTGGTGCAGGCAGGTGTCACCAACATATCGATCAGCCAGGCGGTGGACGCGGACGGGTTCTTCTACGCGCCCGATCCCAGCTCCCAGCTTGCCTGCACCATCGGCGGAAACATCGGCATGAATTCCGGTGGCGCGCATTGTCTGAAATACGGTGTGACCACCAACAATCTGCTCGGCGTCAAGATCGTGATGTTCGACGGCTCCATCGTGCAGATCGGCGGCAAGGCGCTGGATTCGGCGGGATACGATCTGCTTGGCCTGATTTGCGGTTCCGAGGGGCAACTCGGCATTGTTACCGAAGCGACCGTCCGCCTCCTGGCGAAACCCGAAGGCGCGCGTCCCGTGCTGTTCGGCTTTCAATCCTCTGTCGCCGCGGGCGCCTGCGTGACCGACATCATCGGCGCAGGCATCATTCCCGTCGCCATCGAATTCATGGACAAGCCGGCTATCGAGATCTGCGAAGCCTTCGCCAATGCCGGATACCCGATGGATGTCGAAGCGTTGCTGATCGTCGAGGTCGAGGGCTCGGATGCCGAGATGGAAGCGATGCTGGAGCGTATCATCGAGATCGCCCGCAAACATGGTGTGAAGACGATCAAGGAAAGCCAGTCGGCAACCGAAGCCGCTCTGATTTGGAAGGGGCGGAAATCCGCGTTCGGGGCAACCGGACGCATCGCCGATTACATCTGCATGGACGGAACCGTACCGCTCGGCCAGCTGTCGCATGTGCTGGAAAAGACCTCCGAGATCATCGACCGGTACGGCCTCAGGGTTGCCAACGTGTTTCACGCCGGTGACGGCAACATGCACCCGCTGATCCTGTTTGACGCCAATGATCCGGAAGAAAGCATGAAAGCGGAAATGGCCGGCAACGACATCCTCAAGCTGTGTGTCGACGCCGGGGGCTGCCTTACCGGTGAGCATGGCGTTGGCATCGAAAAGCGCGATCTGATGCGCCATCAGTACACCGATACCGACCTTGCCCAGCAAATGCGGGTGCGCGCAGCCTTCGATCCGAAGTGGATTCTCAATCCGTCCAAGGTGTTTCCGCTCGATGGCCGGAACGGCAGTTACGAAGCCCGACCCGCATCCGGAAAGACCGCGGCATGAGCGATATGCAAATCCGCTACCCGGAGACCGAGGACGAAGTCGCACGTCTGGTCGCCGAAGCAGCCAAAACCGGAAGTCCGATGGAAATCCGCGGTGGCGGCACTCGCAGCGGGTTGGGGCGGCCCTTGCAGGCAGCGTCGACGCTTTCGGTCGCCAGGCTTTCGGGCATCACCAGTTACGATCCGACGGAACTGGTGATGGCCGCGCGCGCCGGCACCCCGCTTGAAGAGATCGAGGCAGCACTCGACGAAAACAACCAGATGCTGACCTTCGAGCCGATGGATCACCGGCCGCTTTATGGCGTTGAGGGAACCCCCACCATCGGCGGCGTGTTTGCCGGCAACATTTCCGGGCCGCGCAGGATATCGGCGGGCGCCGCACGCGACAATCTTCTCGGCGTGCGCTTCGTCAACGGCTCGGGCGAGATCGTCAAGAGCGGCGGCCGGGTGATGAAGAATGTCACCGGACTTGACCTGGTCAAGCTGATGGCAGGGTCCTGGGGAACTCTGGGCGTCCTCTGCGAGGTCATCTTCAAGGTCCTTCCGCGGCCTGAAACCGCCGTCACGATCGCGGTCAGCGGTCTCAACGATGCCCAGGCTGCGGAAGCCATGGCCGCGGCCATGAGCATGTCTGTCGAAGTCTCGGGCGCTGCCCACCTTCCCGAAAGCGTGGTCTACAAGATGATGGGCGGAGGTCTCGAGAGCGGACCTGCCACGGTGCTCAGGCTGGAAGGCCTCGAGCCCTCTGTTGCCGTCAGATCGGAGCGCCTGGTGGAGGAAATGCGTCGCCGGGGCGAGGTGACCGTGCTCGATGCCGCCGCGACATCCGTCCTCTGGCGCGAGATCCGCGATGTCAAACCGTTCGAGGGCGGTGGACCCAAGCCCGTGTGGCGCGTTTCCGTCGCGCCATCGGCCGGCCACCAGCTTGTAGCGGCATTGCGACTGAAGACCGGAGTCGATGCGTTCTACGACTGGCAGGGCGGCCTGGTCTGGCTTCAGATGGAGGCCGAACCCGAAGCGGAGCTTGTCCGGCAATACATCGGGGCGCTTGGCGGCGGCCACGCGACGCTCGTACGCGCCGATCCCGCCTTTCGGGCCGAAGTGCCCGTCTTCGAGCCTCAGCCTGCCGGGCTGGAGGCTCTTTCGAGGCGGATCAAGGATCAATTCGACCCGCGAGGGATTCTCAACCCGGGCCGCATGTCGCCTGCGATGTGATAGGCTTGCAAGACCGATTTGAGAAAAGGGGACCAGTGATGAGCAGTGAAGACCAGACACCCGAACCGCACCAGACCGACCGCTGGCTTGAACCCGGCAAGACCAACCTGCAGGTCATTTACATCCTGTATCTCGCCAGCTTCTTTATCGGCATCTCCGGTATTGTCGGCATCGTTCTCGCCCATCTCAACCGGGGCAAGTCGGCGCCCTGGATCGAGAGCCACTACACCTGGGCGATCAGGACCTTCTGGCTCGGGCTGCTGGGCTCATTCATCAGCTTCATTCTGATGTTCGTCGTCATCGGTATGCTGACGATCATTCTGGTGGCGATCTGGGTGGTCGTCAGGACGGTAATCGGCCTGCAGAAGCTCTCCCGCAACGAGCCGATCGACAATCCGCAAAGCTGGATGATCTAGGCCTGCAGCCGGTGGCGGTTGCCTGGCGGCGACATTGACAAGACCTCAGGATCGAACAGGGATCGCGCAATATGCAAACCAATTTCACCGCCGAGCAGCTTGCCGATCCCGGCGTCGCCGAGTCCGAGAAGATCCTCAGGAAATGCGTTCACTGCGGTTTTTGCACCGCCACCTGCCCGACCTATGTCACGCTCGGAAACGAGCTCGACAGTCCCAGGGGCCGCATCTACCTGATCAAGGACATGCTCGAAAACGATCGTCCGGCCGACAAGCAGGTGGTCACTCATATCGACCGCTGCCTGTCGTGTCTGGCCTGCATGACCACATGCCCCTCCGGCGTCAATTACATGCACCTTGTCGACCATGCCCGCGCCCACATCGAAAAGACCTACAAGCGACCGCTGATGGACCGTATGCTGCGCGGTCTTCTCGCCGTGGTGCTGCCCTATCCCGCCCGTTTCCGTGCCTCGCTCTATGCCGCAAAACTTGGGCGACCGTTCGCACCGGTTTTCCGCGCGATCCCGGGCCTCAAGCCGATGGCTGCGATGCTTGAACTCGCACCCGCATCTATCCCCGGGCAGTCGGAACTGGTTCGTCCCGGCGCTCGCAAGGCTGCGGGCGACAGGCGCGGCCGGGTCGCGATCCTGACCGGCTGCGCACAACCAGTGCTCAAGCCCGGGATCAACGAGGCCACGGTGAGATTGTTGAACCGGATCGGCGTCGAGGTCGTGGTGCCGGAAGGCGAGGGGTGCTGCGGCGCGCTCGTCCACCATATGGGCCGGGAACACGATGCCTTGGCCGCTGCCCGCAGGAATGTCGATGCATGGACGCGCGAGATCGATAGTGGAGGTCTCGACGCCATCATCATCACCGCCTCCGGCTGTGGCACCACCATCAAGGATTATGGCTACATGTTGCGCGAAGATGCGGGCTATGCCGACAAGGCGGCGCGCGTCTCGGCTCTTGCGAAGGATATCACGGAGTATCTTGCGGGCATTGAGCTTCCGGAGCCGGCAATCTGTGCAGATCTGGTCGTCGCCTATCACTCGGCCTGCTCGATGCAGCACGGCCAGAAGATCACCACCCAGCCGAAAAACCTGCTCAAGGCCGCCGGCTTCACGGTCAAGGATCCTCCCGAAGGGCATCTTTGCTGCGGTTCGGCGGGCACCTACAACATCATGCAGCCGGAAATCGCGCGAACGCTGCGCGACCGCAAGGTGAAGAACATCGAGCGCACGAAACCGGACCTGATCGCAACCGGGAACATCGGCTGCATGACCCAGATCGCAGGCGGCACCGATATCCCGATCATCCATACCGTGGAACTGCTCGACTGGGTTTACGGTGGCGAGAAACCGGCCGCGTTGCCCGACGCGGATCCGGCAGGGAACAGGAAGCTCGAAGCCGCGGAGTGATCCTTCAGCGCGGGTAAATCACCGGCCAGGCCGCGCTGTCGCTGGTCCGGCGCCGGGCCTTGCACCTTCGCGCTGGAACGAAAAAGGGCGGCGCTTTTGCGACGCCGCGCTTTCATTGTGAACCTTTGACTGTGGTATGAGGACCTCTAGGGGGCCGTCCGGTCAGCCGCCGAAAATCGATCCGAAGAAATCCATCCCGCGATCCTTGTAGACCCGGCTCGCGCCACGCCCGTTCGGGCCGATGACGATCACCTTGGAGCCGATATCCGCGCGGCTGTAGAGATGTTCGACGTCCTTGTTCATCATCCGGATGCAGCCCGAGGACATGTTCTGTCCGATCGTCCAGGGCTGGTTTGTGCCATGGATGCGGAAGATGGTGTCGCGGCCGCCGCGATAGAGGTACAGCGCACGCGCGCCGAGCGGGTTGTTGGGTCCGCCCTTCACATAGGTCGGTATGATCCTGCCCTTGCGCCGCTCGCGGGCGATCATGGTGGCCGGTGGCCGCCAGTCCGGCCATTTTGCCTTGCGGCCGACGCTGACCGTTCCCGACCAGCCGAACCCTTCGCGGCCGACGCCTACACCGTAGCGCGTGGCGCGGTTGTTGCCCTCGACATAGTAGAGGTATTTCGTGCTGGTATCGACGATGATCGTTCCGGGTTTCTCGTCGGTCTCGAACCGGACCTTCTTGCGCCAGTATTTCGATTTCGGCTTTTTCGACTGGCTCGAGGCTTCGACCAGCGGAAGCCCTGTATCCGAAGCGGGAGTCGTTGCGCGCGGCAAGGCCGAAGCGGCTTGTGTCAGCGGCCCGATCATGAGGGCGCTTGCCCCTGCGGTGAGCATGAAGCGCCGAGTCATTCCGTTTTGCTTTTTCATATTCCCCTCTCATTCTGGCATGAACTTTTTCTGAAAAGGTACCATTGATTCGGAGGGGATCAACCGTTCAAAGGGCCAAAGCCGTCACAGGTTTGTGACCGGAACATTGGAAAACCGGCCCGGAATCGCTTCCGGACCGGCGTGATTGCTCGCTTTCCCGGGAAACGGGATCGCATCCGTGCAGGTTCAGATCACGATGACCTTTGCGCCCACCTGGGCGCGTTCGTAAAGCTCGGTGACATCCTCGTTGCGCATTCTGATGCAGCCCGAGGAGACCGCCCGGCCGATGGTCCAGGGCTGGTTGGTGCCGTGAATGCGGTAGAGCGTCGAGCCGAGATAAAGCGCCCGCGCGCCCAGCGGGTTTTCGGGTCCGCCCTTCATGTGCACGGGGAGAATGCGTCCCTCCTGTTCGCGCACCCGCTTGATCATTTCGGCGGGCGGCCGCCAGTCGGGCCATTCCGCCTTGCGCGTGATGCGCTCGGTGCCGCTCCATGCGTGACCTTCCTTGCCGACGCCGACACCGTAGCGCCGCGCCTGTCCGTCACCCAGCACAAAGTATAGAAACCGGTCCCTGGTATCGATGATGATGGTGCCGGGCTTCTCGCCGCCATTGTAGGCCACCGTTTGCGGCAGGAACTTCGGGTCGAGCTGGCGTGCGGGATTGGGTTTTACCCGCGGTGCCGCTGCCGCCGAAACCTGCGTCACCCGCCGCGGCGAGGCGAAAAGCGAGCGCCGCTGGACCGTCCGGGCGCGCTGCGGTTTGGGTTGCGCGCGGTAGACGACGCCGCCGCGCGGGGCCGCCTGGCCACCGAGCTGCATCACCCAGGGGGCGGAAAGATCGGGGCTCAGCACCACCGGCGGCCGCTGGCCGTAGCGGTCGCCGGCCATCGCGGTTGCCGACAGGGAGGCAAGGCTCAAAGCCGCACCGGACAACAATACTGGCAGAAGTTTCTTCATCAGACGGACCCCTTACAATTCGTCACAGGTGTTCACGCCGTTGCCCGCGAGTTGTAGGGAACGGCCGCTTTCTCACTCATGCTGCGTCAGCGATGGAATCAATTGATGAATCGTTTTCGATAAACTGCGCGTTCCGGCTGGAACCTTCGCTTAGGGTTATCACCGGCTTGCCAAACGCGGTGAACGTCCGCTTAATTGCCGCCGATTCCCGATTAACCATGGGGCTTTCAAGGGCACTGGAGCGATACTGTGGCGCATGACAACGGCCTGATCACCGGAGAAGACGGACGCACCCGGTGTTTCTGGCCGGGGGATCTGCCCGATTACCTGACCTATCACGACCACGAGTGGGGCAGGCCGGTCACCGATGATGTCCGCCTGTTCGAGAAGATCTGCCTCGAGGGTTTCCAGTCCGGACTTTCCTGGCTGACGATCCTGCGCAAGCGCGAGAATTTCCGGGCGGCATTTGCAGGCTTCGATTTCCGCAAGGTTGCCCGGTTCGGCGACAGCGATATCGAGCGGCTTCTGGGCGACAAGGGCATCGTGCGTCATCGCGGCAAGATCGTCTCGACCATCAACAATGCCGCCCGGGCCATCGAAATGGTCGAGGAATTCGGCTCACTCGCCGCCTATTTCTGGAGCCACGAGCCCGGCCCTGCGGACCGGCCCGAAACCGTCGATTACGCGACGCTGATCGCCAATCCGACGACGGCGGTGTCGACGAAGATCTCGAAGGATTTGAAGAAGCGCGGGTGGAGCTTTGTCGGGCCGACAACAGTCTATGCCTTCATGCAGGCGATGGGTCTGGTCAACGATCATCTCGAAGGCTGCCATTGCCGCGCCGAGGTCGAAGCGCTGCGCGACAGTCTCGACCGGCCACGGATTGCCGGCCAGTGACCCCCTCGGAGGCCAAGGCCTTGATTAAGGATGTGGCCGCGCGGACCCCGGGCGTCGGCGCTGTCGAGGAAAGCCTCAAATGGGGCGAACCAAGCTTTACGCCCGCAAGGCGCAATGTCGGCAGCTCGGTCCGCATTGCGCCGCGCGAAAACGGCGATCTGGCGCTGATGTTCATCTGCCACACGAACCTTGTGGAAGAGTTCCGGACACTTTACCCGGCTGCGCTCACTTTCGAAGGCAACCGCGCAATCATAGCCGAGGCCGGAAAGCCGGTTGACCGGGAAGCATTGTCCCACTGCATAGCCCTCGCGCTGACCTACAAGCTGCGCAAGCGCCAAAAGCCGGCATGAGGCTCAGATCCAAACCGGCTGAAGTCAGCTCCTTCGTTTCTTGGCGATAATCGCCACCGCCACGCCGCCCAGGATCAGCACCGAGGACAGCGCCAGCCTGAGCGTCCAGGCTTCATCGAGAAGGACCACGCCGCCGAAAGTGGCGATCACGGGCACGGTCAGTTGAACGATCGCGCCTGCCGTGCCGCCGATATGCCGAAGCACCTGGTACCACAGGGCATAGCCCAGGCCGGAAGTGATCGCGCCCGAGATGACGGCCAGCAAAGTCCCGGTGGCAGTGAAGTGAAGGGGAAGGCCCAGTGCTGCTACGACCAGCGCCAGCGGGAGCAAAAAGACGGTCGAACGCAGAAAATTGTGGGCGGTGGCCTGAAGCGGATCCGCCGAGCCCCGGCCCCTGAGCGAATAGATCCCCCAGGCGATCCCCGAGAGCGCCATCGTGCCCGCCGCCAGCGGATCGGGGGCCGCGAGCCCCGGTGAAACCAGCCACACGAATGCGCCGAAAGCGGTCACGAGCCCGAGCCACTCCGGCGCGGATGGCCTGTCGCCTTCCTTGAGGCTCCAGCCGATCATCGTGGCCTGCACGCAGGCAAACAGGATCAGCGCCCCCAGTCCCGTTTCCAGCGCCACATAGGCAAACGAGAAGGCCGCCGCATAGGCAAACAAGGCAAATGCCGACAGCCAGGACCCTCGAAACTCCCGCTGTCCGCGCCCGTCGCGCAGCGCGGTCAGGGCGACAAGCAGCATCAGCATAGCTGCGCCGGAGACAAGCCGCACCGCCGAATAGCTGGCCGGATCGATCAGCGGCTCGCCCGCGGCCCCGATCGCCATCCGGCCGAGAACCGAATTGGCCGCGAAGGCGATCATGGTCAGCGTGGTGAGGAGAAAAAGGCCCAAGGGACGGCCTGCCTTGCAGTTGGAAAAAAGAACAGTCGGTATGCCGGTCCCTATCACTGTTTTGCCGGGCGATGTCGACCGGAAAAGCCATCACGCCTGTTCACGTGATCGAGGGGACCCGTCCCGAACATGAACCGGAGATGAACGGGATGGTCAGTCGAGGTTCAAGCCATTGCGGCTACAACCGATTGGCAGGGTGCGGAACGGCGGTCCCGCGAGGGGTCTCATCAAGCCGGAATGACCGTGGCGACTTCGATGGCGGGTGCCGGTGCATGGACTTTCGCATTCGGCATAACCGTCCGTTTGATTGGAACAATCCGCGCCCGAAGGCATTTTGGCCAGGCGGGGTTGCAGGATTTGGAACTGAGGAGACTTCCATGTTTAAGAACACGATGGTGGCGCTGGTTTCAGCGACCTTTCTTCTGGCACCTGTCGCCCCGGGTGTGGCCGCACCGGCGCAGATGTCCAAACCCGCCACTGCTGCCGGCGTCGAGAGCAATCTTGTCGAGGTCGGGCACCGCAAGCGTGGATTTCAGCGTCATCACCGGCGTGGGGTCCAGCGTCACCACAGGCGCGGTTTCTACCGGCACAACAACCGCGGCTTTTACAACGGCCATCGCGGTTTCCGGCACAAGCGCCACGGATACCGCCATTACAACGGTTTCTGGTTCCCGCCCGCAGCCTTTTCGTTCGGCGTGATCATCGACAACCATCGGCGCGGCGGCTACGCGCGTCCCGGATACACCAATCCGCAGCACGTTCGCTGGTGTGACAACAAGTACCGGTCCTACCGGGTGCGGGACAACACGTTCCAGCCCTATCACGGCCCGCGCCGCCAGTGCCGCTCGCCTTATTATTGAGCCTGAAACGCTCCTGAAATCGACCGGCGGCACCGTGCCGCCGGTTTCGCATGACCAGAGGCGGTGCTTTCCGGTCTAACCCCAGCCAAGCCTTGCAGCACGGGGGCCTGTCGGTTAGGAGAAGCGCAACACAGCAATTCTCCCTTTCCAGGCCCTTTTTCATGTCCGACAAGAAGCAGAAGCAGAAGAAGCCTCAGAAGCTGAAGGCCCGCCTCGCGCGCGGTTTCCCCGACCGTTCGCCCGCCGATATCCGAGCCACCGATGAGATGATGGCAAAGATCCGGCAGGTCTACGAGCGCTTCGGCTTCGAGCCCGTGGAAACGCCATTCGTCGAATACACCGATGCGCTGGGCAAGTTCCTGCCCGACCAGGACCGTCCCAACGAAGGCGTCTTCTCCTTTCAGGACGATGACGAGCAGTGGTTGTCACTGCGCTACGATTTGACTGCGCCGCTGGCGCGTCACGTGGCCGAGAACTTCAACGACATCCAGTTGCCCTACCGCACCTACCGTTCCGGCTGGGTGTTCCGCAACGAAAAGCCCGGTCCCGGCCGCTTCCGCCAGTTCATGCAGTTCGACGCCGACATCGTCGGCGCGCCGGGCGTGCAGGCGGATGCCGAGATGTGCATGATGATGGCCGACACCATGGAAGCGCTCGGCATCAAGCGCGGCGACTACGTGATCCGGGTCAACAACCGCAAGGTGCTCGACGGCGTGATGGAAGCCATCGGCCTCGGCGGCGACGAGAACGCCGGCAAACGTCTCACCGTGCTCCGCGCCATCGATAAGCTCGACAAGTTCGGCATCGAAGGTGTGAAGCTGCTGCTTGGCAAGGGCCGCTGGGACGGCGGCAAGGAAGGCGAGGGCGATTTCACGCCGGGTGCTGGGCTGGATGAGACCCAGACTCTACGCCTTGTGACCTCTTATCTTGGGACAAGCTTCCGTGATGGAGATAAGCCAAGCGATAGTATGTCTTTTGGCTTTTGGAAGGATGCGGTTATGGGCTCTGACCTTGGAGCACAAGGTGTCGCTGAACTTGAAGCTATGGCGGAGATTTGCAGGAATGCGGGTTATGGGGCGGATCGAGTGAAATTCGACCCCTCTGTCGTCCGCGGCCTTGAATATTATACCGGCCCGGTCTTCGAGGCCGAACTGCTGTTCGACGTCACCAACGAAAAGGGCCAGACGGTTCAGTTCGGCTCGGTCGGCGGCGGCGGCCGTTACGATGGTCTCGTCTCGCGCTTCATGGGCCAGCCGGTTCCGGCGACGGGTTTCTCCATCGGCGTCTCGCGGCTGATGACGGCGCTCAAGAACCTGGGCAAGCTCTCGGGCGAAGCTGCTTCCGGCCCGATCCTGGTGACCATCATGGACCGCGACCGGATCGGCGATTACGCGAAGATGGCGCAGGAGTTGCGCACCGCCTTGAACCCGGTGGACGGAAACAACCAGCCGACGGCCCCAACCATTCCGGTCGAGCTGTTCCAGGGCAATCCCAAGGACTTTCCCAAACAGCTTCGCTACGCCGACCGGCGCAATTCTCCCATCGCCATCATTCAGGGCGGCAACGAGAAAGAAGCGGGCAAGATCATCGTCAAGGACCTGATCGAGGGCAAGCGCATTGCCGAGACGATCACCGACAATGCCGAGTGGCGCGAGGCCAAGGCGGGCGAGCACCTGGTCGACGAGGCCGATCTGGTCATCACCGTCAAGCGCATCCTGGCTGAACAGGCCTCCGATGCCGCAATCGACCGGAACTGAACTGAATGCCCCAGGTCGGTCTCCCCGCATTTGCCGATGACCTTGCAAGCGCGCTCGAGAGCATCGGTGCGGCCCTTGTCGACATTCCGGTGATCCAGCCGGCCGAGCCGTTTCTCGACATGGCCGGCGAGGATCTGCGCCGCCGCATTTTTCTGACCGAATCCGAAACCGGCGAAAGCCTTTGCCTCAGGCCGGAGTTCACCATTCCCGTCTGCCGCGCCCACATTGCCGAGAATGTCGGCACGCCGCGCCGCTATTCCTATCTCGGCAAGGTGTTCCGCCAGCGCCGAGACGGCTCCAGCGAATTCTTCCAGGCCGGCGTCGAGGATCTGGGCGAGACCGACGAGGCGGCAAGCGACGCCCGCGCCCTGTCGGAAGCCCGCGAGCTGGTTTCCAACTTCACATCCGCTCCCGCGCTTGCGGTGACGCTCGGCGATCAGTCGGTATTCGAGGCGGTGGTTGCCGGTCTCGGCCTTCCGGCGGGCTGGCAGAAGCGCCTGATCCATGCCTTCGGCAATGAACAGGCGCTTGATGCGATGATTGCGCGCCTCGCCAACCCCGACGGGGCGGCCCAGCCCGATGCCACGGTCGCGGGGTTCCTCGCCAGTTCGGATTCTGCAGGTCTTCAGGCGCATGTCGAAAGCGTCATGCAGTCGACCGGGTATTCCACCCATGCCAGCCGCTCGCCGGCCGAAATCGCCGCGCGTCTGATCGAAAAGCAGGCGCTGGCCTCAACCCGTCTGTCGCCTGAATCGCTCGACGCCCTCAAGACGTTCCTTGCGCTGGACGTGCCGCTTGACCGCGCCGCACAGGCGCTTTCGGATTTTGCCGCGAGGGCAGGGCTCGACATCGATGCCGCGCAGGCCAGTTTCGAAGCCCGTCTCGCTGCCCTGTCCGGGCGCGGCGAGGATCTTGCCGCCATCCGCTGGCGTGCCGCCTTCGGACGGCCGCTCGATTACTATACCGGGCTGGTCTTCGAGATTGCTGCCGGGAAGGGCGGGCCGGTGCTCGCCGGCGGTGGCCGCTACGACCGGCTGATGACATTGCTCGGCGCGCAAGACCCGATCCCCGCCGTGGGCTTTTCGCTCTGGCTCGACCGTATTGAAACCGTGAGGGCCGGCAAATGACCATAACGCTCGCCCTGCCTTCCAAGGGCCGGATGAAGGACGACGCCATCGCCATCTTCGCCCGCGCGGGGCTGGAGATCTCGGCGATCGGCAATGACCGCAGCTACCGCGGCCGGATCGAGGGGATGGAAGACGTCGAGGTGGCGTTTCTCTCGGCTTCTGAGATTGCACGGGAGCTCGGCACCGGAGCAGTCCATCTCGGCGTCACCGGCGAGGATCTGGTCCGCGAAAGCCTGGCCCGCGCCGATGAGCGTGTGGCCATCGAGGCGAGACTCGGCTTCGGCAACGCCGATGTGGTCGTAGCCGTGCCTGATATCTGGAAAGACGTCGACACCATGGCCGATCTCGGCGACGTGGCCGCCGATTTCCGTGCCCGCCATGGCCGCAGGTTGACCATTGCCACCAAGTACTGGCGGCTGACACAGAATTTCTTCTCCACACGGCACGGCATCCAGCTCTACCGGATTGTCGAGAGCCTCGGCGCCACCGAAGGCGCTCCGGCCTCCGGCGCAGCCGACATCATTGTCGACATCACCTCGACCGGGTCGACCCTGAGGGCCAATCACCTGCGCATCCTGTCTGACGGTGTGATCCTGAAATCCGAAGCCTGCCTTGTCCGTGCCCGCAAACCCGGCCATGACGGGGACGAGAGGATCGCCCGGCTGATCGCGGCGGCGCAGGCCTGACGACCGGCGAGACCTGCTCCTGCCGGCAATGGCGATCTGCCGATCCAGCCGAAGATTCCAGTTTCCAGAAAGGTGTCCGGAACAAAAAAGGCCGCCTCTGTGCGAGGCGGCCTGAACCTTGAGGGATCGGGAACCTCAGGGTTTGTAACGGCCACAGGATGTTTGATCGGGGGAACATCCGTCGTGACTTACACCCCTGTTACGCGGCGATGCACCGGCCGGATCATCCGGAACCGAATTTTTTCGCGAAGCCCGGCATTGGGCCGGTTGGCTGAGGCAGGTTTCAAAACGAACAAACCCGGCAGTTTGCCACTGCCGGGTTCAACACTGGGCTGATAAAGCTTTGAGGCTCAGGCTTAGGCTGTCTTGCGGCGGGCGTCGACCGACAAGGCGCCGGCGCCATGGGCTGCAAGCGCCAGGAAGCCGCCTGCAATGGCAAGGTTCTTCATGAAGCTGATCATCTGCATCTGGTCGCCGGGCTGGTAGTGGGCGAGGTAGCCCGAGAGCAGACAGAACGCGGCCAGTGCCCACGAGACATAGCGGGTGAAGAAGCCCAGGAGGATGGCAATGCCGCCGAGCAGTTCAAGCGCGATGACCAGCCACACGGTGATCCCGGGAAGCGGGATGCCCATGCTGGCCATGTAGCCGGCGGTGCCCTCGACGCCGCCGAGTTTGCCGTATCCGGCAGTAATGAAGATGATGCTCATCAGCACGCGGCCGATGAGAAGTTGAATGCTGGTCGACATAAAATTCTCCGTTAGGTGGGACTGAGAGCCGTCTAACGGATTTTCTCCTGGCAACATAGATGAACAATTGGCGACAAATTGTTCACAAAAAGGACTACCAGTGTGTCGTCCCCGGTTGCCCCTTGATCGGGCCCGAGATGTTGTGTGTAACCCAGCCGCCATAGAAGTTTCCCGGCTGGGGCAGAACACGCTCACCGTTGACGAGCACCTCGTCCATCGGCTCTGCATAAAGTGCCACATGACCTGTGAGCGCGCTGTAGCGTGGATCGGGTTTCCGGTAAGTCCAGGCGGCGCGCCGGGCAATCGCATCCCCGGAAATAATATCGAAATAGCTTGCCTGGCCCTTCCATTCGCACATGGTGGCCGGCCCTTTCGAAGCAACCAGAACGCCGGGTTTGAAGCTCGCAAGAGGGAGGTAGAAGGTCGGCGGATGATAGGTTTCCAGTATCCTGAAGGCCTCGTTTGTATCGGCAATCAGTTCACCATTGAAGCGGACCTGAACGGAACCGCTGAACGGTTCGATCGCGGGCGGTCTCGGGTAGTCGGCCACGTTCTCGGGCTTCATCACGCTCATTGTGCATCTCCCTTCTGGATGGGGAAGATGGGAAGCGATCGAGAAAAGCACAGGGCAATTTTTGCAAACGACTACCGCTGAAAACCGGATCTCGGGACAGACGGTGACGGTGCGGAAAGCTCAAAGGGGCGTGCGGCGGAGAAAGCGCCGGGCCGATCGCCTTACTGGTTGAAGGCGCTGGACGTCTGCTCGACGCGAAAGCTTGCGAACACGAAGACGCCGTTGATGCTGCCTGCGCCATCATCGGCAAAGTCCAACGATTCGCCGATGCACATGACGGGCACGTGGCTGTCGTCGTCGAGAACGATAGTGGTGGAAAAACAGAAGGAGGAAGGCGCCATGGCGGCCTTTTCGAACAGTTCCAGCACATGCTGGCGGTGCTCGGCGTCATAGCATTGCACCAGGTTCAGCAGTCCGATGCTGCCGTTTCCCTCAAGCCCGTGCAGATGCTTCGCCGCGGTGCCGAGGTTGAATGCACCGGTCGCCAGGTCGGCCGTCCAGCTCTCGATCCGGCAGAAATGCGAAACCGTTTCGGGATCCGGCGCCACAAAGTCCTGTGGCGGTGATCCGAACGCTGTAATCCCGTCTGTCTTTGTGATCTTGAACAAGACCAACTCCGGTCAATCAGTGAGGAAGTATGCCTGCCTTCGGTATTTTCGGCAGCCATCATTCGCATTCATTCCCATCCGGTTCCGGATCGGCCTCTCGACTGGAGTTGCCACGTCCCCGGCGCAGGCGGGCTTGAGATATCAACAGGACGAACCTGAAAAACATCTCAAGAACAAGCACGCACCGGATTGTTTAGGCCCGATGCGCAATACGATCAATCCCATCCTTTATGTTCGGTTAATGGTTAAACTACTCCTAAATATGTTTCCAAGATCCGGCGGGCACGCGCTCGGCGGCCATGTTTGCACGAACAAAAAAAGCGGTCCGAAGACCGCTTTGATTGGTTTCCCCTTCGTCGCGCCGGGACCAGTTTGCCCGGCGCATCAGGGGTTATCGAACAGATTGCAGCTTTGAGTAAGAGGCGTGAGCCTCTTACATCATGCCGCCCATTCCGCCCATTCCGCCCATGTCGGGCATTCCGCCACCGGCTGCGCCAGCGCCTTCCTTCTTCGGAAGTTCGGCGATCATGGCTTCGGTGGTGATCAGCAGGCTTGCAACCGATGCAGCGTCCTGAAGCGCGGTACGGACCACCTTGACCGGGTCGATGATGCCCATGGAGATCATGTCGCCATACTCGCCGGTCTGGGCGTTGTAGCCGAAGGTCTCGCTCTTGTTCTCGAGGATCTTGCCGACCACGATCGAGGCTTCGTCACCTGCGTTGGTCGCGATCTGACGGCACGGAGCCTGCAGGGCGCGGCGAACGATGTTGATGCCGGCTTCCTGGTCGGCGTTGACGCCCTTGACCTTGACCGAGTTGGAGGCGCGCAGAAGAGCAACGCCGCCACCGGGCACGATGCCTTCCTGAACGGCAGCGCGGGTCGCGTTGAGCGCGTCGTCGACGCGGTCCTTGCGCTCCTTGACTTCCACTTCTGTGGCACCGCCGACGCGGATCACGGCAACGCCACCGGCGAGCTTGGCAAGGCGTTCCTGCAGCTTCTCGCGGTCGTAGTCCGAAGAGGTTTCCTCGATCTGACCCTTGATCTGAGAGACCCGGGCTTCGATTTCCTTCTTCTTGCCGGCGCCGTCGACAATGGTGGTGGTTTCCTTGGTGATGGAGACCTTCTTGGCGCGGCCGAGCATGTCGAGGGTGACGTTCTCGAGCTTGATGCCGATGTCTTCGGAGATCACCTGGCCGCCGGTGAGGATCGCGATGTCCTCGAGCATTGCCTTGCGGCGGTCACCGAAGCCGGGAGCCTTGACGGCAGCGATCTTGAGGCCGCCACGCAGCTTGTTGACCACGAGCGTTGCAAGCGCTTCGCCTTCGACGTCTTCCGAGATGATGAGCAGCGGCTTCGAGGTCTGGACGACCGATTCGAGCACCGGCAGCATCGCCTGCAGGTTCGACAGCTTCTTTTCGTGAAGCAGGATGTAGGCGTCTTCCAGTTCGGCGACCATCTTTTCCGGGTTGGTAACGAAGTAGGGCGACAGGTAACCGCGGTCGAACTGCATGCCTTCAACGACTTCCAGCTCGCTTTCGGCGGTCTTGGCTTCCTCGACGGTGATCACACCCTCGTTGCCGACCTTCTGCATGGCTTCGGCAATGTCCTTGCCGATCTGGCTTTCGCCGTTTGCCGAGATCGAACCGACCTGCTCGACTTCCGAGGAGGTCTTGATCTTCTTGGCCTTCTTCTGAAGGTCTGCGATCACTTCGTTGACAGCGAGGTCGATACCGCGCTTCAGATCCATCGGGTTCATGCCGGCGGCGACGGCCTTTGCGCCTTCGCGGACAATCGACTGAGCCAGAACGGTTGCAGTGGTGGTGCCGTCACCGGCGATGTCGTTGGTCTTGGACGCAACTTCGCGCACCATCTGTGCGCCCATGTTTTCGAACTTGTCGTCCAGTTCGATTTCCTTGGCAACGGTCACGCCGTCCTTGGTGATGCGCGGTGCGCCGAAGGACTTGTCGATGATGACGTTGCGGCCTTTCGGGCCGAGGGTGACCTTCACCGCATCGGCGAGAATGTCGACGCCGTGCAGCATTTTTTCGCGCGCGGTGCGACCAAATTTAACTTCTTTAGCAGCCATTTAACTTAACTCCCGGGCCATGGCCCATCGTGTTGAGGCAGATTGGATTGTGGCGAATGGGGATCGGCTCAGCCGAGAATGCCCATGATGTCGCTTTCCTTCATGATCAGAAGGTCTTCGCCATCAACCTTGACTTCGGTGCCGGACCACTTGCCGAAAAGCACGCGGTCGCCAGCCTTGACATCGAGCTCGACGAGCTTGCCGGCTTCATCGCGGTTGCCGCTGCCGACGGCGATCACTTCGCCTTCCTGCGGCTTTTCCTTTGCGGTATCGGGAATGATGATCCCGCCTTTGGTCTTTTCTTCGGACTCGACACGACGGACGACAACGCGGTCGTGGAGCGGACGGAACTTGGTTTTTGCCATTGTCTATATTCCTTGATCGAATGACAGAAGCGGCCGAGACCCCTAAACCGGGTCTCATGAAGAGGTATTAGCACTCACACCCGGTGAGTGCTAACGGGGCCGAGATAAGGATGGCAGCTTGAAGAGTCAAGAGATCGGCTGAGGATTTGAGCACCGGTTTCCCGCGACCGTGACGCAAAATGCGCGCCGGGACTTGTATTCCGCAACAAGCTGCGCGACATCCCTCTGCGCAACAGGAACCGCCCGTCATGCCACGCAAGATCACCGACCTCGACCAGCTCACCGAGCACGCCGACGTGCTTTTGTGCGACGTATGGGGTGTCATACACAACGGCGTCAACCCCTTTCCCCTTTCGGTGGAAGCGTTGAAGGCGGCGCGCGGACGGGGTCAGACGGTGATCCTGATCACCAACTCACCGCGGCCGGCGGACGGAGTTATCAAGCAGTTCGGCACGATCGGCGTTGATCCCGAGTGCTGGGACGACATCGTCACCTCGGGCGATGTCACCCGGCAACTGGTCAGGGAAGGGCCGCGCGAGATCTATTTTCTCGGTCCGGATCGCGATACGCCGCTGGTCGAAGGGCTCGATGTCGAACTTGTCGGCCCGGAGGCTGCCAGCGCGGTCCTGTGCACCGGGCTGTTCGATGACGAGGCCGAGCAGGCCGAGGATTACCGCGAGCTTCTCGAGGGTTTCAGGGCGAAGAACCTGCCATTGATTTGCGCAAACCCCGACCGGGTGGTGGAGCGTGGCGACCGTCTCGTTCCCTGTGCGGGGGCGCTGGCGGATCTTTACGCGGAGATGGGTGGTGAAACCCGCATTGCCGGCAAGCCGCATGCTCCGATCTACCGCGAAGCCATGGCGCGTGCCCAGGGATTGCGCGGCACCGCCGACAAGGCCCGTACGGTCGCCATCGGCGACGGAGCATGGACCGACATTCAAGGCGCTCTGGACAATGGCTTTGCCGCAGTATTCATCGCGCGCGGCATTCACGCACGCCACTACATTTCAGGACGCGCAACCGATGAAGACCGGCTGGAGGCGTTTCTCGATGCCGAAGGACTGAGCCCGGAATACTGGATGGAATGGCTGTCCTGAGTGGAAAGATGACGGAATACACGATGACGCGGCGGATTCAGGATGTGACCCGGTTTCCCGGTGAACTGAAGGGCGGCGTGGTTGCCATCGGCAATTTCGATGGTGTCCACCGCGGTCATCAGGCCGTTCTCGCGCAGGCGCTCGATGCTGCAAGGGCGGAAAGCCTGCCCGCTTCGGTGCTGACGTTTGAACCGCACCCGCGCACGGTCTTCAGACCCGACGAACCGGTTTTCCGGATCACGCCGGCGCCGATGAAAGCGACGATCCTCGGGCATCTGGGATTTGACGCGGTTGTGGAACAGGCTTTCAACCGCGCATTCTCCTCCCAGAGTGCCGAGGATTTCGTCTCCGGCATCCTGTGCAACTGCTTCGGTGTGCGCCATGTCATCACCGGCTATGATTTTCATTTCGGCAAGGGCCGGGAAGGCAATCCGGACTATCTGATGCAGGCAGGCGAACGCCACGGGTTTTCGGTCACCCTTGTCGAGCAGTTCAGCGACGAGGGCGGCGATGTCGTCTCGTCAAGCCGCATCCGCGAGGCACTTGCGGCAGGCGATGTGTCCGAGGCTGCCGGGCTCTTGGGTTACCGTTATGCCGTCGCCGCCGAGGTCACAGATGGCAAGAAGCTCGGACGCACCCTCGGTTACCCGACCGCGAACATGGCGCTGCCTCCGGAAACAAGCCTGATGCCGGGCATCTACGCGATCAGGTTCCGGCGCGAAAACGGTGTCCTCTACGATGGCGTGGCGAGTTTCGGCCGCCGTCCGACCGTCGACGAAGACGGCGCCGCCCTGCTGCTCGAGACCTTCCTGTTCGACTTCTCCGGCGATCTTTATGGCGAAACCTGCACCGTCTCGCTGGTTTCATACCTGCGGGGGGAGGAAAAATTCGACGGACTTGATCCCCTGGTCGCGCAGATGAAGGCCGACGAGGCGCAGGCCCGTGCAGTTCTGGCCGGGATCAAACCGCTGTCTCCTCTCGATTCCACTCTGACCTTCGAGACCGTGACATGATCGGTGCGGGCTCGCGCCGGATCGTCATTACCGGCGGAAATGCCGGGATCGGCCTTGCCCTGGCCAGAAAGCTCGCAGACCGGCACCACGTCCTGATTACCGGCCGCAGGCCGCAGGGCGAACTGGCAGGCATCCTTCCCGAAAGCGCAAGCTATGTTGTCGCCGATCAAAGCGATCCGGAAGCTTCTGCCCGTGCGCTCACGGACGGGCTAACAGATCTCGGCTGGGACAGCGTCGACAACGCCGTCCTCAACGCAGGCGTCGGCTTCGCCGCTGTCGACGGATTCGACACGACCGAAGCGATCCGGCAGACCCTCGACATCAATCTTGCCTCTGCAATCGCGCAGGCCCGGGCACTCTATTCATTTCTCGAAAGGGCGCGGGGAACCCTGACCTTCGTGGGGTCGGTCGCGCACCGGGGCTCGGCTGCGATCCCCGCCTATGCGGCCTCCAAGGCCGGCTTGCACGGCCTGGCACGCGCACTCAGATCGGAATGGGGCGGACGCGTGGCGGTGCAGATCCTCCATCCCGGACCGACGAGAACAGACATGCATGAAAAGGCCGGCTACGATCCCGGGCGGCTGCGCGCACTTTTTCTCGACCCGGACGAGACGGCGAAGATGATGGCGGCGGCAATAGCCTCGCGCCGTTCACCGGTCACCACTTCGTGGCTGCGCTATCTTGCCGGTGGCGCTTTTACGGGCCGGCGGCTGTGACCGGGTCCGCCAGGCGTGCACTTGTTACAGGCGGAAGCGCCGGTCTCGGTCTGGCCTTCGTGCGCCTGCTGGCATCGAAGGGCTATGACGTTCTTTCGGTTGACCGGCACAAACCGTCAGAAGACGGAGATGCGAACCCGGGCGTTGTGCGGCATATCGGTTGCGATCTGTCCGACCGGGCGCAGCTTGACCAGATTCTCGGTGAACTCGTGTCCGCCGGTCCGTTCGATCTGATTGTTCTGAATGCCGGAATCAACGCGACAGGGCCCTTCGAGGCCATCGACCTTTCCACTCATCTTGATGTGCTGCGCGTGAATGCCGAGGCGCCGATGATCATTTCGGCCCGCATGCTGGAAGCGGGTGCGCTCAGGCCCGGCGGCGCGATCGGCTTCATCTCGTCGCTGTCGCACTTCACCGGCTATCCGGGAGCTGCGAGCTATGCTGCATCCAAGGATGCGCTGGCTGTCTTTGCAGCAAACATCCGCAAGGTCGCCAGGGCGCGTGAAATCACGGTCACGGTGGCCTTCCCGGGGCCTCTGCGGACCGCGCATGCCGAGCAACATGCTCCGAAGGGTGCCGATGCGAGCAAGCGGATGGACCCGACCGAGGCGGCAAATGCCATCCTTGCGGATCTCCTTGCAGGGCGGAAATCATCTGTACCCGGCAACGCCAACCGCGCGGTTGCAATGCTCGGCAGGCTCGCGCCGAAGCCGTTGACTGCGCTGATGCGAAGGCTGATCTACGATCGGTTGGTGCAATAATTCACAAATTCCGATCTGTAATGGTGTGTTGAGAGGGCTCGTCTAAGCTATGCACACTTTGCGCTTCCCTGACCCCGAAGAGATTGATAAAAGCGCCGCCATGACCATGGTCGTCCCGATCACAGGCTCGCCGCCGATACGAATTATGGTCCCGGTTTCCCGCTGAGCAGGGCTCGCAGGAGACCGGGCATTCCGGCGCGTTTCCACGCCCGATTCAGAATTCTCCGATACACCGTTTACCAGGGGCCATCGGCCCGGAAGATTGCGACACCATGACCGACACCAAAGACACACTCGATTACTCGAAGACCCTGTTCCTGCCCGAGACCGATTTTCCGATGCGCGGCGGCCTGCCGCAGAAGGAGCCGGAACTGGTCAAGCGCTGGCAGGACATGCGGCTTTACGACCGGCTGCGCGCCTCCGCCGCCGACCGTCCGAAATACGTGCTTCACGACGGGCCGCCCTATGCCAACGGCAACATCCATATCGGCCACGCGCTCAACAAGATCCTCAAAGACGTGATCACCCGCTCTTTCCAGATGCGCGGGTTCGATTCCAACTACGTTCCGGGCTGGGACTGCCACGGCCTGCCGATCGAGTGGAAGATCGAAGAGGAAAACTACCGCTCCAAGGGCAAGGAGAAGCCGGACCTCAAGCAGCCTTCAGCCATGCTCGAATTCCGTCAGGAATGCCGCGCCTATGCCGACCACTGGATCAAGGTCCAGTCCGAGGAGTTCAAGCGGCTGGGCATCGAGGGCGATTTCGACAAGCCCTACAAGACGATGGATTTCCATGCCGAGGCGCGGATCGCCGGCGAACTTCTGAAGATCGCCCAGTCCGGCCAGCTTTACCGCGGCTCCAAGCCGATCATGTGGTCGGTGGTCGAGCGCACAGCACTTGCCGAGGCTGAGGTCGAGTACCAGGCTTACGAGAGCGACACGATCTGGGTGAAGTTCCCGGTCGCCGGTGGTGCGGAAGCGGTTTCCGGGGCTTGCGTCGTCATCTGGACCACCACGCCCTGGACAATTCCCGGAAACCGGGCGGTGTCGTTCTCGGACCGCATCGCCTATGGTCTCTATGAAGTCACGGCAGCAGAGAACGATTTCGGCCCGCAGCCCGGTGAGAAGCTGATCTTTGCCGATGCGCTGGCCGAGGAATGCTTCGCCAAGGCCAAGCTCGAATTCAAGCGTCTCTCCGACGTCAAGCCGAGCGATCTCGAGGGAATGGTTTGCACCCACCCGCTCAAGGGCCTCGGCGGCGGCTACGATTTCCCTGTTCCGCTGATCGCTGGCGACCACGTCACCGATGACGCCGGTACCGGTTTTGTCCACACCGCACCCGGCCACGGCCGCGAAGACTTCGAGGCCTGGATGGATGCTGCCCGCGATCTGGAAGCGCGAGGGATCTCGTCGGCAATCCCGTTTACTGTCGACGACGCCGGGTTCTACACCAAGGATGCTCCGGGCCTTGGCCCCGATCGCGAGGGTGGCCCGGCGCGCGTTATCGACGACAAGGGCAAGAAGGGCGACGCCAACCAGGCCGTCATCACCGCCCTGATCGAGGCCAACAATCTTTTCGCGCGCGGCCGGCTCAAGCACGATTACCCGCATTCCTGGCGGTCGAAGAAGCCGATCATCTTCCGCAACACGCCGCAGTGGTTTGTCTACATGGACAAGGATTTCGGCGACGGCACCACGCTCAGGTCCCGCGCGCTGTCGGCAATCGACGATACCCGCTTCGTGCCCGCCGCCGGTCAGAACCGACTTCGCGCGATGATCGAGGACCGGCCCGACTGGGTGCTTTCGCGCCAGCGCGCCTGGGGTGTGCCGATCTGCGTTTTCGCCGATGCTGACGGCAATGTGCTTCTGGACGAGGCGGTCAATGCCCGCATTCTCGAAGCTTTCGAGGCAGAGGGTGCGGACGCTTGGTTTGCGGAAGGTGCGCGCGAGCGCTTCCTTGGCAATCTCGCCGCCGATCCGAAATGGATCCAGGTCACCGACATTCTCGATGTCTGGTTCGATTCCGGTTCCACGCATGCTTTCACCCTTGAGGATCGCCCGGATCTCAAATGGCCGGCTGACGTCTATCTCGAAGGCTCAGACCAGCACCGCGGCTGGTTCCATTCCTCGCTGCTCGAAAGCTGCGCAACTCGCGGCCGCGCGCCCTACGAGGCGGTCATCACCCATGGCTTCACCATGGCCGAGGACGGCCGCAAGATGTCGAAGTCGCTGAACAACCAGGTGTTTCCGCAGGACGTGATGAAGGAATCGGGGGCCGATATCCTCCGGCTGTGGGTGATGAACACCGACTATTGGGAAGATCAGCGGCTCGGCAAGACCGTCATCAAGACCAACATCGACGCCTATCGCAAGCTCAGGAACACCATCCGCTGGATGTTGGGCACGCTTTCCCATGACACCGGGGAGTCCATGCCTGTTTCGGACATGCCCGAGCTCGAGCGTCTGATGCTGCACCGGCTGTATGAACTCGATCAGCTGGTGCGCACCGGTTACGACAGTTTCGATTTCAAGCGGATCGCGCGTGCGCTGACGGATTTTGCAAATATCGAACTTTCGGCGTTCTATTTCGATGTCCGCAAGGATGCGCTCTATTGCGATGCGCCGTCGAGCATGCGCCGTAAGGCCTCGCTCCAAGTGATCCGCACCATCTTTGATTGCCTGGTAACCTGGCTTGCGCCGATGCTTCCCTTCACCATGGAGGAGGCGTGGCTCTCCAACAAGCCGGATGCCGAATCGGTGCATCTGGAGCAGTTCCCCGAGGTGTCGGCCGCCTGGCGCGACGATGCGCTGGCTTCGAAATGGAAGAAGATCCGCACGGTGCGGCGCGTCGTCACTGGCGCGCTCGAGATCGAACGGCGGGAGAAGCGCATCGGTGCGTCGCTCGAAGCCGCCCCGGTGGTCTACATCGCAGATCCCGAACTCGTCGCTGCTGTCGAGGGGACGGATTTCTCGGAAGTCTGTATCACCTCGGGCATCGTGATCGAGCAGGGAGCCGGCCCCGACGGTGCCTTCCGCCTTGATGACGTGGCAAATGTCGCTGTCGTCCCGGATCTGGCCGAGGGCCGCAAGTGCGCGCGCTCCTGGCGGGTGACCGATGATGTCGGTTCCGACCCGGACTATCCGGACGTCTCTGCGCGTGACGCGGCAGCTCTTCGGGAACTTGAGGCGCTCGGCCTGCTCGAGGCCTGAATTGTCAGGGGGGCGGTTCCGTCCCCCCGGCACCAATGTAAAAATGCGCTGCGCATCCATCCGGAGGGAGGCCCATTGGACACCTCAAGGCTCCGAGGAAGCGCAGTTGCGTCATCGTTGAGTTGGACCCGGTTGCGCGCGGAATGCATGCGCGTTAAGCCAAAATCAAACCGGTCAATTGCCCTCATGACGGCGATCCGGTACAACCCGCCATGAAAATTGGCCGGTCCTGCCTGAAAATGGTCGGATTGTGCTGCAATAGCCGGTTTGAATTCCAAGTGACTGCCTGAGACGGGACCTGAAGCATGACAGTGAAGACAGAGTATCGCGCCTGCGTATCGATCGGCGCCGTCATTGCCGCAAGCCTGGCGTTGTCGGGCTGCCTCGGTCCGACCTACGGCACTGACAAGTCCTCGACCGAGCAACTGGTTGATGACATCAGCAGCATTGCGTCGATCGGTCCGCAGCGCAAAGGTGCGGATATCGATTACAAGCCGCGTCCCGCAATCGTCAAACCGCCGGAAACTGCGGGCTTGCCTTCGCCGCAACAGAACATTTCCGAAAACAATCCGGCCTGGGTCGAATCGCCCGAGGAAACACGCGAGCGACTGATCGCCGAGGCTGATGAAAACGGCGGCGGCGCGGGCTTCCGGTCACCGCTGGCGCGCCGTGGGGTCGATTCCTCGGTAGATGCGCCGACGACGCTGGGCCGCGGCGCCGATGGTCCGCCGACACCGCTTGAAACAGCCACAAGGGACAGGCGCCAGCGCGAGGCCTACCAGCAGGCCCGGAAGATTCAGCAGGGCGCCTATTCCGATCGCCGCCGCTTCCTGTCCGATCCGCCGCTGACCTACCGCAAGCCGGCCGAAACCGCTCCGGTGGGCGAACTCGGCGAGCCCGAGAAGGTCAAGGAACGCCGCCGCCTCGCAGAGGCCAAGAAGGCCGGAACCGGAAAACGCAAATGGTGGCCCTGGTAAGACGGGACATCGAACGTAGTCCAGCTGTCGTTCATCCGATGGGATTCCCAACGGATGCCGCAGCGCTCTTGATTTTGGTTCAAGTGCATCGCCGCGCAATTGAAACCGAACCGACCGGGACAGGCCTCAGTCGCGGCGCGCCGCAAAGAATTTCCTGAGCAAGGCCGTGGCATCCGTTGCCGCGAGGCCGGGGTAGACATCAGGCGCGTGATGGCAGGTCGGCTGACTGAAAAACCTGACGCCGCTTGTCACCGCGCCGCCCTTTTCGTCCTCTGCCGCAAAATAGAGCCGGCGCAACCGGGCAAACGATATGGCGGTGGCGCACATGGTGCAGGGTTCGAGCGTGACGTAGAGGTCTGCGCCTGTCAGGCGCTCGCGCGACAACCCCTGAGAGGCCTGCCGGATGACAAGGATTTCCGCATGGGCGGTGACATCATTGAGTTCACGGGTCCGGTTGCCGTCGCGCGCGATGACCTCACCGTCAAGAACAAGCACGGCGCCGACCGGCACTTCCCCGCGCTCGGCCGCCTTCTTCGCTTCGGCAAGCGCCAGATCCATGAAACCTTGTCCGATCATGCTCATCCCCGGTGCATGAAATCTCTTAACCCGATGCGCCCAACCTGCTAGAGAGCGGCGGGGCGCAACACTGTCTAGAACCGGTCGCCCTGAAATGAAACGGGTCGGCTGCGCAACAGACGCGCAATCACACTTATCACGGCAACCCATTCCCGCCACCATTGGCTGAGGCGCCGTAGAGCCAGGCGAGCAGGAAATGACCTCAAAAGACAAACCCACCCGCGGCAAGTCCGGCCAGAATACTCCCGCACCTGCCGAGGCGCAGGCTCCGGTCGAGAGCGGCCGTATCGCCAAGATCCTCGCACGCGCAGGCGTGGCCTCGCGGCGCGACGTGGAGCGGATGGTGGCCGAGGGCCGTATCCGCGTGAATGGCAAGCTGCTCGAGAGCCCGGCCGTCGTGGTTTCGCTCAACGACCGGATCGAAGTCGATGGCGAAGAGGTCGGAGGCATCGAGCGCACCCGACTCTGGATCTATCACAAGCCGGCAGGCCTCGTGACGACGAACCGCGATCCGGAAGGCCGCAAGACTGTTTTCGAAACCCTGCCGAAACATCTCCCGAGGGTGCTCAGCATCGGCCGTCTGGACATCAACACCGAAGGCCTGCTGCTGTTGACCAACGACGGCGGTCTCGCCCGCACACTGGAATTGCCCGAGACCGGCTGGCTGCGCCGCTACCGCGTGCGTGCCTATGGCGACATCGACCAGGCCCGTCTCGACAAGCTCAAGGACGGCATTGCCGTGGACGGAGTCCTGTACGGCGCGATCGAGGCCACCCTGGACCGCAAGCAGGGGCACAATGTCTGGATCACCATGGGCCTTCGCGAGGGCAAGAACCGCGAGATCAAGAATGTGCTCAGCGCCCTCGGACTCGACGTGAACCGTCTTATCCGGATTTCCTTCGGTCCGTTCCAGCTTGGCGACGTTCGTGAAGGCGACGTGGTCGAGATCAGGAGCCGCACCCTGCGCGAACAGCTCGGACCGCGGCTGATCGAAGAGTCGGGCGCAAATTTCGATGCGCCGCTCAACGATGCCTCCCCGGCAGCCAGGAAGGAGGAAAAGCCCAATGCGCCAGCCAAACCGGCGCAGCGTGAATGGATTTCCGGTTCGGAGAAGACCGAACGTGCGCGCGCGCGGCTGGATACGAAGCCCGGCAAGCCGGATCGTGACCCAAGGCGTGGCGAGGGCAGGGCAGGCGACCGTCGCCCGGATCGCGGCCAGGAGCGGGGACCGGCCAAGGCACGCGGGGACGAGCGCAGGAGCATGGGAGACAAACCCGCCGGAAAGCCGCGCCGAGATGCGCCGCGCACCGGACGCAACGAGGAGCCGGGTGAAAAACCGGCAAGGCGGGGCTTTGTTCAGCGCAGCCGGGCATCCAATGTCTGGATGGCGCCGGGTGCGCGCCCCGTGGCCGAGAGCGACACCTCGGGCAGCCGCGATGCGGCAAAACGGGACCGGAACAAGCCAGCGGCAGATGCGCGGGCCGAAACCCGGCGCGGCAGCTTTCCGAAGGGCCGTCCCAAGCCGCGCCCGCCAAGGGAGGACGACGCCGGCCGGCCGGACCGCGACCGGCGAAAACCGGACGCGAATTCGGCAACGAAGGCTGAAGGAAAATCTGCCGGGGCGAAGTCACGCGGCGCGGCGTCGAACAAGGGCGCCGGGAAGCCGTCTGGAAAACCTTCCGGCGAACGGCCGCCGCGCGATACCCGGACCGGCAGGTCCACTGGTGGCAAAGGACGCGGACCCGGTGCGGATCGTCGGCGGTGAGTTTCGCGGCCGTACGATAGCCGCCCCCAAAACCTCTTCGATCCGGCCGACCACCGACAGGGCCCGCGAGAGCCTTTTCAACATTCTGGCTCATGCCTATCCGGAGGGGCTCGACGGCGGCCGTGTGCTGGATCTCTTCGCGGGCACGGGAGCGCTTGGCTTTGAGGCGCTGTCACGCGGTTGCCGGTCGGCGCTGTTTGTCGAGAGCGGTGTCGAGGGCCGTGGCCTGATCCAGAAGAACATCGAGGCGCTGGGGCTTCAGGGCCGGGCGCGCCTTTTCCGGCGTGACGCAACGAAACTCGGTCCTGCCGGCACATCGGGCCCCTTCAAACTGGTCTTCGCAGACCCGCCCTATGGCAAGGGTCTGGGTGACAAGGCACTGGTTTCGGCTGTGTCCGGCGGATGGCTGGAACCGGGCGCACTGGCTGTACTTGAAGAGGTCTCCACCGCCGAACCCGATCCTGGGCCGACGTTCACGATTGTCGAGAGCCGCGCATTCGGTGACACGAAAATGCACTTTTTCCGGTATACTGCTGTAGGCTGAGTCACCGAGGCTCGCCGTTCACCGATCCAATGACAGGCAATCAAATGTCAGACACAGGCACAGCCGTTCCTGAGCGTACCGTCCGATCATCGGGCGATCCGACCGTGGCCATCGCGTTTGGCGGCGGCGGCGCGCGTGGCATTGCCCATATCCATATCATCGAGACCCTCAATGCGATGGGGATCGAACCCGTGGCGATCTCGGGCTCCTCGATCGGCGCAATCATGGGCGCTGCCATGGCCTCCGGATTGAGCGGCCAGGAGATCCGCGAGTTTGCGCTCGAAAGCATCGGCAAGCCGACCAATGCCATCGGGCGGATCTGGAAGGCTGCGCGCCCGCGCGGGATGCGGGATGCGATGGAAGGCGGGCTCAGGCTCGGCCAGTTCAATGTCGAGCGCATTCTCGAGGAATTCCTGCCCGAGACCGTCGCGCGCCGGTTCGAGGATCTCAAGATCCCCGCCAAGATCATGGTCACCGACTATTTCGATCATTGCGAAGTGGTCTGTGAGACGGGCGATTTGCGTCTCGCAGTTGCCGCATCAGCGGCCATACCGGCCGTTTTCAGACCGGTCATGGTCGACGACCGGGTGATGATCGACGGGGGGATATTCAATCCCGTGCCCTTCGACCAGATCACCGGGCTTGCCGACATCGTCATCGGCATCGATGTTGTCGGTCTGCCTTCGGGCGTGCCCGGCCAGCCGCCTTCGACCATCGACATGATGTTTGGCGCCAACCAGCTGATGATGCAGTCCATTATCGGGATGAAGTGCAAGACCCATCCCCCGGACATCCTGCTTCGCCCGGAAGTGCACCAGTTTCGCGTGCTCGACTTCCTGAAGGCAAAGGAAATCCTCGAGGGATCGGCCGGGGTGACGGAGCAGCTCAAGCGCGACCTCGACGCTGCTTTCGCGTTTTATCGCTGAACGATGTTTCAGTCCGGGGCCTGACCCGGCCGCTTCCGCTATAACGTCGAGGCCTTGCCGCTGGTGAAGGCGGACTGACCTGCCGGAGGTGTGTGCACGGCCTCGGCCGGCGTGCCGTCACCGTCACCGGGCTCCATCTTCGCGATCACGCGAAAGCTCACGACAATGGCGGCAAGGCCGAATACGACGGCGCCCAGGCCGTAGCCGGCGAGTGCACCGGCCGCATCGTAGAGCTGAGATCCGGCCCAGACGAAGGGAATCACCCCGAGTGTCGAGCGCGACCAGTTGAAGACCGTCGAATAGAGCGCGAAGCCCAGATTGTTGAAGGCCGCATTGGCCACGAACAGCATTCCGTTGAACACGAAGCTACCGGCCACGAACAGGCAGAAGAACAGGATCACGTCGCGGGCCTCGCCGGTCGCGCCGAACAGGTCGGCGATCTGGTTGCGAAACAGGGCCATGATTGCCCACGCGGCGAGTGTGTAGACGATGATGAAGATCAGGCTGTCGCGCATTGTCGAGATCAGCCGGTCGAAGCGGCGCGCACCGTAATTCTGGCCAAGGATGGGCCCGACGGCTCCTGACAACGCAAAAAGCGCGCCGAAAGCCACCGGAATCAGGCGGCCGACCACGGCCCAGCCCGCAACCGCCGCATCGCCATGCTGGGCCATTGTGACCGTGACATAGGTGTTACCGACCGGTGTGGCGATCTGGGTCATGAGCGCCGGAAGGCCGATGCCGAGAAACGGCCTGAACTCTCGCAGGATCACACCGGACGACGGCATCGCAATCAGGTTGTGTATGCGTATGAGGCCATGAAGGCCGATCGCGACAAGTGCGAAGCGCGAGATCACGGTGGCAATCGCCGCGCCGTGAATGCCCATGTCGAAACCGAATATGAAGATCGGATCGAGCATGGCCGTCAGCGCGCCGGCGCCGAGTGTGACATACATTGCCCGCTTGGCGTCGCCGACGGCCCTGAGCAATGCCCCCATGCACATGCCGACGCCGAGAACCGGAAGCGACGGAAGCACGATCTGCATGAATTCGGTCGCGAGTTCGGCGGTGCGGCCCTCGGCTCCCATCATGCGGACCAGTGGTCCGATGAACGGGTAGGCCAGCGCCACTGTCGCCACCATGAGGATCAGCATGTAGGCAATCGATGCCCCGGCGATCTCACGTGCTTCCGCCCGGGCGCCGCGTCCGAGCGCGCGCGAGGTCAATGCGGTCGCAGCAATGGAAAGGCCGATGCCGATGGAGGTGCTGAAGAACAGCAGCGTACCGGCATAGCCGATTGCCGCAGCCAGTTCCTGCTGACCGAGAAGCGAGATGTAAAACAGGTTGAGGGCGTCCACAATGAAGATCGCCACCAGTCCGATCGAACCGGTCGCAGTCATTGTCACGACGTGCCGCATGGTTGAGCCGGTGACGAACTTCGCCTGCGCGCCGGACGCTCCCGCTGGCGCGGCCGGGCGCGGCGCGCTCACGATGCGAAGACCTGTCCCAGGTCGGAAAAGCCCTTGAATTCAAGCGCATTGCCCGAAGGATCGCGCAGAAACATCGTTGCCTGTTCGCCGGGTTGCCCCTCGAACCGCAAGGTGGGTTTCATGATCCAGTCGATGCTGCCGTCCGCCTCAAGGCGTGCGGCGAGCGCCTTCCAGTCTTCCATCTGCAAGACCACACCGAAATGCGGGATCGGCACCGAGTGCCCGTCGACGGTTCCCGTATCCTTCGCCGCCTCGGATCCAGGCCGGATATGACCGGACATCTGGTGTCCGAAAAGATCGAAATCGATCCATGTGTCCGTGAAGCGGCCCATCGGACAGCCAAGCACCTCTCCGTAGAAACGGCGGGTTTCGGCAATGTCAGTGATCGGAAAGGCGAGGTGAAATGGCGTCATCGGTATCTTTCGGCCTCCGGTCCGCGGAAAAACGCATGCCCGCTGTGAGATATCGGGTTCGCCCGAATTGTCCAGATGCAAACCCGATGGATCCCACCGTCTCCGATGGCCTGTGCCCGCAGGTCCGGGCCAACGATGAGCGCGCCATGGCTCATGCCGGGTCTGTGATATTGCTGTCGGTCTCGGAAGACGCATCGAGATCGAGCCGCTCGGACTTTCGCTTCGGCTTGATCAGCGGCTCGGGCGTGACGGGCCTTGTCAGCAGCTTTTCGCGTCCCGCCAGTAGTCCCTCGACCGCCTGCAGCGCCAGTCGCTCCTCGTCGCGATGCCGGACGTCATTGCTGATTTCCATTGCCGTTTCCTCGTTCGTACCCAGCGCTTCCAGTGTCTTCCGACCAAAGAGCATTCCGGATTCGAAAGTTTCCCGCGCCTCGTAGTCAATGCCCCGCGCCCTCAGCGACAGAGTGTGTGTGCGGTCATAGGCCCGTGCGAAGATACGCGTATTGGGAAATTCTGCCTGGATCAGATCGACGATACGGTCGGTAATGTCCCTCTTGTGGGTGCAAACGGCAACGATTTTCGCGCGCTCGATGCCTGCGGCGATCAACACGTCCTTGCGGGTTCCGTCACCGAAATAGATCCGGAAACCGAACTTCGCGGCCGAGCGAATGCGATCTGCCGAGTGGTCGATGATGGTCACATCCGACCCGCCTGCCAGCAGGATCTGGGAGGCAATCTGGCCGAAACGTGAAAATCCGATCATCAGAACGTCGGAGCCCGCGCCCTCGAAGTCCTCGTCCATGTGCTCAGTGCCTGCCTCACGCATCAACCGCTTGGCCAGGATTGCAGCAAGCGGCGTGAGCGCCATGGACAGGGTGACGATGGCGACCAGCAGCGAGGCCATCCCCTGATCGAACACCCCGGCTGCAGCCGCGGCGCTGAAGATCACGAAGCCGAACTCGCCGCCCTGGGGCAGCAGCCCGGCAATCTGGATGCTGACATTGTGGCTCGAGCCGAACGCCCGGCAGGCGCCGTAGATGACGAGTGCCTTGAGAACCAGGAGAACCGGTACGGCAATGATGATCACGAGGGCATTGCTCACGATCACCCCGAGATCGAGCGACAGTCCCACCGCCATGAAGAACAATCCGAGCAGAATGCCGCGGAAAGGTTCGATATCTGCCTCGAGTTCGTGCCGGTAGGAGGATTCGGCCAGCATCACGCCTGCGATGAAGGCGCCCATGGCCATTGAAAGACCGGCCAGGTTCATGAGCATTCCGGCTGCCAGCACGACGAACAGCGCCGCGGCAATCATGGCTTCCTTGGCGCCGGTGCCGGCAATCAGTTCGAACAGCGGGTTGAGCAGATAACGCCCGGCCAGGAGCAGCGCCGCGATTGCACCGACGGTGATGGCGATGTCGGTGTAGATGGAACCGCCATTGTCCCCGGTCGCCGGGGCAACAAGCGGAACCAGTGCCAGAATCGGTACGATGGCAAGGTCCTGGAACAAAAGGATGGAAAAGGACTGCTGCCCATAGCGGGTGTTGAGATCGCCGCGTTCCTCAAGAATCTGGATTCCGAACGCGGTCGAGGAAAGCGCCAGCCCGAAGGCAATCACGATCGCCGCGGTCCATGCCTGGCCGGTGATTGCCATGACCGCAGCCATGATCACCGCCGCTGACACCATGACCTGTGTGGTGCCGAGGCCGAAGATGTCGCGGCGCATCTGCCAAAGCCTCGACGGTTTGAGTTCGAGCCCGATGACAAACAGCAAGAGCACGACGCCGAGCTCGGCGAAATGAAGGATCTCCTCGCCATCGGTTATGATCCTGAGCACGGGGCCGATCACGATGCCGGCGGTAAGATAACCCAGAACCGTGCCGAGGCCTATTTTCTTGAACAGAGGGGCTGCGACAATCGCACCGCACAGAAGAACAAGGCCTTCCGCGTAGAGGCCGGCATCGGCTGTTGCCATGGGGTCGTTCCTTATTCTCTTCTGTTCATGCCGTGATCGGTGCAGCCGGCGCCTGCCGGGCTTGATGCTTGACCATCCGAACAATACATGAGAGCCAAGCGAAAGGCGAAAAATCATGAGCACCTCCAAACAATCCGATAGCCTTCTGGCAACAGCCGAACGCCTCATCGACCATGCGCGCGCCGCGGGTGCCGATCAGGCCGATGTTCTGGTGGTCCGCCGGCGGTCGAGATCCGCTTCGATCCGCAATGGTGCGGTGGAAAACACCGAATCATCCGAGTCCGACGATTTCAGCCTGCGGGTGTTCGTCGGTCAGAAGGTTGCGACCGTAAATGCGGGGCGTGGTGCCGATGAAACCGCACTTTCCGAGCGCGCGGTCGCCATGGCGCGGGTTTCGCCGGAAGATCCGCATGCATGCCTTGCCGATGCCGACAGGCTCGCCGACGAGTGGCCCGACCTCGACCTGTTCGATCCGACCGAACCATCTGCCGAAAGGCTCGTCGAGGCGGCTGGCGAAGCCGAGGCAGCGGCGCTCGCGGTGCCGGGCGTAACGAGTTCCGTGGGTGCGGGCGCCGGTGCCGGCCTGTTCGGGATGGTGCTTGCGACCTCCCATGGCTTTTCCGGTTCCTTCGAGCGCTCAGGCTTTTCCCGGTCCGTCAGCGTCATCGCCGGCGAGGGCGTGAAGATGGAGCGCGACTATGATTTTGACAGCCGCGTCTTCCATGCCGATCTCGACGAGGCGTCGGCCATTGGCCGCCGCGCCGGAGAGAGGGCCGCCGCACGGGTCAATCCACGCAAGGTCAAGACCGGTTCCAACATCAACGTGGTCTTCGACCCGCGCGTGTCCCGGGGTCTGATCGGCCACCTTGTCTCGGCAATCAACGGCGCGGCCGTGGCGCGAAAGACCAGCTTCCTGAAGGACATGATGGATCAGCAGGTGGCGATCGACGGGTTGACGCTGCTTGACGATCCTTTCGTGCGCCGCGGACCCGGTTCGCGACCCTTCGACGGTGAAGGCGTTTCTGTCGGCGCGCTCAACATGGTCGAGGACGGTATTCTCCGGCAATGGTATCTCACCACAGGTGTTGGCCGTGAGCTGGGATTGCCGACCAACGGGCGCGCAAGCCGCGGGGCAGGTGTGTCGCCCTCGTCCACCAACGTCGTCGTCAGCCCGGGCGACTGTTCGCGTGAAGACTTGATACAGTCGGTTGGAACCGGCTTTTACGTAACCGAACTGATCGGGCAGGGCGTCAACCAGGTCACCGGCGAGTACAGCCGGGGCGCGTCCGGGTTCTGGATCGAAAACGGTGAGATCAGTTTCCCGGTTTCCGAGGTGACCATCGCCTCAAACCTGAAGGACATGTTCCGCCGCATGACGCTTGCCGATGACATTGACCGGAAATTTGCGATCGCGGCGCCGACAATCGCGGTGGAAGGCATGACGCTTGCGGGCGATTGACGCGGACGCGAAAGACCTGGACCTGATGCTCGAAGCTGCGGAAAACGCCGCTCGCATAGCCATGTCCTTTTTCCGCAGGGACCCCGGCGTCTGGTACAAGAACGGTGATCGTTCGCCCGTCAGCGAAGCGGATATCGCCATCGACAAGAAGCTCAAGCATCTGCTTCTCGGAGCAAGGCCGGATTATGGCTGGCTGTCGGAAGAGGCGGAGGACGATGACCGCAGGCTTTCCCGGCGACGGGTGTTCGTGGTCGATCCGATTGACGGAACGCGCGCCTATATCGGCGGTCGCAAGGACTGGTGCGTCAGCATAGGGCTTGTGGAGGACGGCGTTCCGGTTGCCGGCGTGCTCGCCGCACCTGCGCGCAAGGAAATCTGGAAGGCGGTTCGGGGCGGTGGTGCCCATCTCAACGATGTCGCCTTGAACCCCACAGGGGCTGAAGCGGGTTCGGCATTGCGGCTGGTCGTCCCCGATGCGGTCAAGCGGGCGATGCGCACCGGGCACGCGCCGAAGGACAGCCTGCCGGGCGGACCTTCGCTGGCTCTCAGGGTCGCCGCCGTGGCGAGTGGAGAGTTCGATGCCGTGTATATCCGGCCCCACTCCAATGAATGGGATCTCGCGGCAGCCGATGTGATGCTGCGGGAAACAGGGCATGAGATTGTCGGCCAGGCAGGTGATCTCATGCGCTACAACGAGCCCGATCCGTCCCGCTCCATCCTGCTGGCCGCCCGCCGCGACCTGATCCCGGAGCTTCTCGCGCCACTACAGCCGCCTGTTGGCCATTGACCTTTCATCAGATTTGCCGCAAACCCCGCCATACTCGGCAAATCCGTTTCAATCTGGAGCTCAATCATGTCCGAAGGCGAAGGCAAACAGCTTCTGCACCTTGTGTTTGGCGGCGAATTGAAAAGCCTGAATTCGATGGATTTCAGGGATTTGAACGATCTCGACATTGTCGGAATCTTTCCCAACTACGCTTCCGCGCACCAGGCATGGAAGTCCAAGGCGCAAATGACGGTCGACAATGCTCACATGCGGTACTTTATCGTCCACATGCACAGGATGCTCGACCCGGACAGTGACAGCAAGACCGGTTCCTGATCCGCAGCTTCGGGGCGAAAGACAAGAATGAAAAAGCCCGACGCCCAGACTGTACCCAGATTCCAGGGGCTTCGCGACCTGACGAACACGCGCCGTCTGGGCAAGAGGGTGCTGCAGTCGGAATTGTTTCAGCGTGCCGGATCCGCCCTGATCAGCGCGGCACTGGCGACCATCTGGCGGACCAATCGCGACACGCCCCAATCGACCGATTGGGAAGAACTGCTCGACGGCGAGTTCCCGGCGATATTCGCGCTGTGGCACGGCCAGCACATTCTTGTTCCGTATGCCGGTCCCAGGCACCTGGACTTTGTATCCCTTGTCTCGCGCAGCGCCGATGCGGAAATCAATGCCCGGGTGATCCAGCGCGCCGGCTTCGAGGTTATCCGTGCGTCCGGCGGCCGGGACCACGGCGCCATGGCACGCAAGGGCGGCGTCATGGCTCTCATTGCCATGCGCGATGCGCTCCGCCGCAACGTCAACGTGGTCATGATCGCCGATATCTCGAAAGGCGAGGCGCGTCAGGCGGGCGAGGGAATTGTGATGCTGGCCAAGATTTCCGGACGTCCGATCGTACCGGTGGCGCTGGCGACCAGCCGTCGTTATGTCCTCGAAAAGACCTGGGACAAGACCACGATCAACCTGCCTTTCGGACGGCGCTGCCTGAAACTGGCGCCGCCGATCCACGTCCCGGCCAATGCCGGCAAGGCCGAGATTGCCGCTGCCCGCGCCCGGGTGACCGACGAATTGAACCGCGTCACCCTTGAAGCAATGCACGCCGTGGAGGCGCGCGCATGAGCCGCGGCTGGGCGAGAGCGGCGCTGGTCGGTTACCGTTGGTTCGGAGCCGGTATATATCCTTTGCTCGGCCCCTATCTCGCGATCCGTGCAGCCAAGGGCAAGGAAGACCGCACCCGCCGCAAGGAGCGCTACGGTCGTTCCAAGATTGCCCGGCCCAATGGTCCACTGGTCTGGTTTCATGCAGCCAGTGTCGGCGAAACCAATGCGGTCGTGCCGCTCATCAAGGAGGTTCGGCGCCGCGGGATTTCCGTCGTGCTCACCACAGGGACGGTCACCTCGGCCGGCGTTGCCCGGGACCGTCTCGGCGACGACGTGATCCATCAGTATGTGCCGCTCGATCTCAAGCCGGCGGTCTCGCGTTTCCTCGATCACTGGGTGCCGGATCTCGCGATCATCGCCGAATCCGAGATATGGCCCATGACAATTCTGGAGCTGGGTGCCCGCCGGACGCCGCAGGTTCTCGTCAACGGCCGCCTTTCCGACCGTTCCTTCGCCCGCTGGAGCAAGCGCCCCAGCCTCGCCGATGCGCTGTTCGAAAATCTTTCGCATGTCGTGGCGCAATCGGATCTCGATGCCGAGCGGTTTCAAAGCCTCGGCGCCCGGCCGGTCACAGTGTCGGGCAACCTCAAGGTCGACACGGTACCGCCGCCCTGGGACGAGGCCGAACTGCAAAGATTGCAGGATCAGATCGGCAATCGCGCCACCTGGGCCGCCATCTCCACCTTCGAAGGGGAGGACGAGGTCGCAGCCGCCGTCCACCGGGCGCTCAAGCCGAGGCACAAGCCGCTCACGATCCTGGTGCCGCGGCATCCGGATCGCGGTGATTCGATTGAAACCATGCTCAAGGGCAACGGTCTGGAAGTCGCCCGACGTTCCCGGGGCGATACCATCGGCGCCGATACGGATGTTTATCTTGGCGATACAATCGGGGAAATGGGGCTCTATCTCAACCTGACCGAGATCGCGTTTGTCGGGAAGTCGCTCAAGGGCGGTGGCGGGCAGAACCCGCTTGAGCCGGCCATGCTCGGTTGCGCGGTGCTCTCGGGCAGCCAGGTCGAGAACTTCCGCGAATCCTATGCCCGCCTTCTGAAGAACGGCGGTGCGCGCTTTGTCCGCGACGGCGAAATGCTGGCGAAGGGCGTTCACTATCTCCTTTCTAATCCCGAGGCCCGCAAGACCATGGCCGACGGCGGCGAAAAGACGCTCAACGACATGCGCGGCGCGCTCAAGGCCACGATCCGGGCGCTTGAGCCCTACATCAACCCGCTGACGGTCAAGGCCCGGCTTCTGCCGCGCGAGAACGAGAATGCGGAAACACGGGGCGGCGGCCAGTGGTAAGCGAAGCGCCTCCATTCTGGTGGAAACGCCCGAGTCTCCAAGCCGCTCTCCTGTGGCCGTTCGGCTGGGTCTATGGCCGCGTTGCCCGACGGGTTCTCGACACCAACGTACGCGCCGCCGTCGATGCGGCCGTCATCTGTGTCGGTAATTTTACGGTCGGCGGTTCGGGCAAGACCCCCACCGCGCTCACACTCGCCGATGCCGCGCTCGCAAGGGGTTTCAAGCCGGGGTTCCTCTCGCGTGGTTATGGTGGCGGCGTGCGCCACGCGAAACTTGTGGATCTGAGCCGGGATACGGCCAGGCTGGTCGGCGATGAACCGATGCTTCTGGCTGAAAAGGCGCTCACCGTGGTTTCGGCGGACCGGGTGGAGGGCGCTAATCTTCTGGTTCAGGAAGGCTGTGACCTGATCATCATGGATGACGGCTTCCAGAGCGCCAAGCTCGTCTTCGATCAGGCGCTTCTGGTGGTCGATGCCCGCCGCGGCGTGGGCAATGGCTTCGTGCTTCCCGCCGGCCCGGTTCGCGCTCCCATAATCGACCAGATGCGTCATGCCGATGCGCTCGTGGTCGTCGGAGAGGGGCCGGGGGCCGACCCGATGATCCGCATGGCCGCGCGGGCCGCCAAACCGGTCCATCTGGCGCGCCTCGAACCGCGAGAGGCTTATCGTTACCGGGACAAGAACTGCCTTGCCTTTGCGGCCATCGGCGATCCGGGAAAGTTTTTTGCGACGCTTGAAGCCGCCGGCATTCGTGTAGCGCACAGCCGGGGATTTCCCGATCATCATCATTTTGCCGATGACGAGATCGCTGACCTTCTCGATGAAGCCGAACTCTACGGGCTCGATTTGATCACCACCTCAAAGGACCATGTCAGGCTGCGCTCCGGGCACGGCCCGGCGGCGGAACTGGTCGAGAAAAGCCAGGTGCTGGAGATTGATCTCGTCTTTGACAGTCCGCATGTCGCCGGCGCCATCATCGACTCGGCATTCTCGGCATTCAAGCGGCGGCGTGCCGGGATTTGACAAGAGTGGCCTTTGGTGGCCGGTAGCGCCTTTCAGTCCTTTTCGGGCAATGCGCCCGCGCGCTGCTCGGCTGTTGCCGAGGCGATGATGTCGGCATACGGCTCCTGCCGCGCGACACTCCAGTATTTCAGCTCTTCGATCGGAATGGTTTTCCCGGTCACAGCGCACACCACGTGGCTGCCCGGCATGACGATCTGAAAGTCGCCATCCAGGTAGCGGATCTTTGCCGGACGCGCGCCGGGGCCTTCAAATCTGTTCATGTCAGGTTGCGCTCCCGTATGTCACAAACCGTTCTATGCCGTTTCAGGGCCGCGAATGCAAGATTGCCGGTCCGAGCTCGTGTCTTCGCGCCCGTGTTTTCGCGCCCGTGTTTTCGCGCTCGTGACTCAGCGGCGCGAGAACAGTTTTTCGATATCGCTGAGTTTGAGTTCGATATAGGTCGGCCGTCCATGGTTGCACTGGCCGGATCCCGGCGTTCGCTCCATTTCCCTGAGCAGCGCGTCCATTTCCTCGCGGGTCAGACGTCGTCCCGAACGCACGGAACCGTGGCATGCCATGGTTGAGGCTACCGCCTCGAGCCTGTCCTTGAGACCGCCGGCGCTGTCCCACTCGGCAATTTCGTCGGACAGGTCGCGCACGAGGCCCGCAACGTCGGCTTCTCCCAGCATTGCGGGCGTTTCGCGAACCGCGATCGCACCGGGTCCGAAGCGTTCGAGAACCAGGCCGAAACCCGCCAGTTCGTCGGCACGCTCGGCAAGCCGGTCGCAATCGTCTTCGGGCAGGTCGATGATTTCCGGCAGCAACAGCAACTGCGATGCGACGCTGCCTTGGCGCAGCGCCGTTTTCAACCGCTCGAAGACCAGCCGCTCATGGGCGGCGTGCTGGTCGACGATGACCATGCCGTCCCGGGTCTGCGCAAGGATGTAGTTTTCATGCACCTGTGCCCGTGCCGCGCCAAGCCTGTGCGACAGGCTCAGATCCTCTTCATTGTCAGGCTCGTAGCGTCCCGATGGTGTTGCTGCAGCCTCGAATTCGGCCTGTGCTGTCTCGCCAAATCCGAAAGCCGGCGCGGCCATCGGGGGCGGAGAAGTGAACGGACGCGACGGCGATTGCGCCGGGGTCCAGGCGGCTCCGGGCGGCAGTTTGACCGCATCGTCCTTCCGCCAGCCCTGTGCCGCCCGTGCCCCGTCATCACCACCCCCGGTTTGTCCTGCGGAGAAGGCCCGGACAAGATCGGATCGTGCCGAAGGCGATGCCCGGTCGCCTTCGGCCAGGAGGGCCTGACGGATGGCGCCGATGATAAGTCCCCGGACGAGCGCCGGGTCCCGGAACCTGACATCAGCCTTGGCCGGGTGGACATTGACGTCGACCAGTGCGGGATCGATCGTGATCCACAGAACCGCGACCGGGTAACGGCCGCGCGGCAGGGTGTCGGAGTAGGCCGCGCGAATGGCCGAAAGGATCTGCTTGTCCTGAACCGGGCGGCCATTGACGAAAGCATATTGCGACAGCGAGTTGGCCTTGTTCCAGGTTGGAAGACCGATATGGCCGGTAAGCTCGACCTCCTCGCGTACCGCGTCGAGCGCGATCGTGTTTGCGGCAAATTCGGCGCCAAGCACCTGGCCGATCCGCGCAAGCCGGTCTTCCCCTGTTGCAGCCATGTCGATTGACGAGCGATCCGGTCCGGACAGGGTAAAGCGAACGTTCGGGAAGGCGATCGCAATGCGGCGCACCACTTCGGTGATGGCGGCAGTCTCGGCCCGATCGGATTTCAGGAACTTGAGACGCGCCGGCGTGGCAAAAAAGAGATCCCGCACTTCCACCGTGGTGCCGCGATTGGCTGCGGCCGGCTTCAGGGTAGACGGTACACCGCCTTCCAGCGATATCTCGTTGGCATGCGAGGCGTCGGCAGGCCGTGATCTCAGTGTAAGCCGCGCTACGGAACCGATCGAGGGCAGGGCTTCGCCACGGAATCCGAGCGTCCGGATATCGTCGAGACGCTGATCGATTTTCGAGGTGCAATGACGTCGCACAGCCAATTGCAGGTCTTCGGCGTCCATGCCGCGACCATCATCGATGACACGGATCAGCGCCTTGCCGCCGCCGGCGGTCGCGATCTCGATCCTGCCGGCGCCCGCATCGATGGCGTTTTCGACCAGTTCCTTGACGACGCTGGCGGGCCGCTCGATAACCTCGCCGGCGGCGATCTGGTTGATCAGGGTCTCTGGCAATTGATGAATGCGCATGAACCCATGTTCAGGGATTCGCAGTCGAGCGCAATGGATCGGAAGCAGAACCAGCCGCTAATTCGGGATTTGATCGCTGCGGACATTGCAAAACCACGCCGTTCCGGCCTTGATGGGGCAAAGGCGCCAGCAGGAAGATGGGAGTGAAGATGACTTATTCCGACCGCCGGAAGCAACTGCTCGAACTCTTCGAGATCGGGGTAAGGGCTGCCGACCCGGCAGTGTGTGTCCCGCCTCGTCTTCCGGCGCCTCCAAAAGGGAAAACACTCGTGATCGCCGCAGGCAAGGCGGCGGCGTCAATGGCGCGCGCGGTTGAATCCCATTGGGATGGCCCGATCGAGGGAATTGCTGTGACCCGCTATGGTCACGGGGTGGAATGCAAGCATATCGAGGTCATCGAGGCCGCGCATCCGGTTCCCGACGACAGGGGAGAGATCGCGGCGCGGCGACTTGTCGAGGCGGCGCGCGGCCTTGGAGCGGATGATCTTGCGCTCTGCCTGATCTCCGGTGGCGGGTCCGCGCTTCTGGGCCTTCCGGCGCCCGGGCTGACGCTCGATCAGAAGAAGGCGATCAATCGTGCCCTCCTTGCTTGCGGAGCGCCGATCGGAGACATGAACACGGTGCGCAAGCACCTCTCGGCGATCAAGGGCGGTCGCCTTGCCGAAGCGGCTTTCCCGGCACGGATCCACACAATCGGCATATCCGACGTGCCCGGCGACGATCCTTCGGTGATCGCCTCGGGACCCACGGTTCCGGATGCCACCACCCAGGCCCAGGCACTCGAGATCTTGCAGCGTTACGGCATTTCGGTTCCCGATGCGGTGCTCGCTCATCTCAACGATCCGGCCAATGAAACGCCCAAGCCCTCCGATCCGGTCTTCAACACATCGAGCTTTCACATGGCTGCAAGGCCCGCCGACATGGTCGAGGCAGTTGCCGCTGCAGCGAGCGAACTCGGATACAAGGTGATCTCGCTCGGGGCTGACATCGAGGGCGAAGCGCGCGATGTCGGACGCGCCCAGGCAAGGCTTGCACTGGAAGCAGCGGAAGGGCGCAAGCCCGGCGATCCGCCTGTCCTCATCCTGTCGGGAGGGGAAACCACCGTGACTGTGAGCCACGAAGACGGGCGTGGAGGCCGCAACTGCGAATACCTGCTTTCGCTGGCGCTCGGTCTCGAAGCCCATCCCGACATCTTTGCCCTGGCGTGCGACAGCGACGGGATTGACGGCAGCGAGGAAAATGCCGGAGCCCTGATCGGTCCGGATACCCTGGCCCGGATACGCGCGGCGGGACTCGATCCGGCGCGAGAGCTGCAGCGCAACAATTCATGGTCGGCGTTTGCCGCCGTAGGAGATCTCGTCACCACGGGACCCACTCGCACGAACGTCAATGATCTCAGGCTGATTGTCATTGGCTGAGCCGGAAAGCCGGCCGTTGTGCCCGACGGTTAAGTGCGGCTTAACCATACAATGGCATTCTCCCGCAATGAGTAGAATCGGTTTGTTCTGACCAGGATCGTATCCTGTGCGATCGCTGAGAACCGGGCGGACAGTTGCGTAGCGGGCCACATTGTCATGGATTTGAGGGAAGCCGACCATTCGCGTCATGAGCGCGACGGCAAGATTGTCGAAGCGCTGGCGCTCGCGCTCGATATCGCAATCACGATCTATGACCGCAACGACAGGCTGATCGCTGCCAGCTCCCAGTTCAGGCGCTTTTTCGACATTCCGGCGGAGTTGCTGGTGCCGGGCACGAGGCTTCGCGATCTGCTCGGGGCGGCCTATGATTCCGGCGCCCGCAACCTGGGCTCGCCTCATGGCAGTTCAAGAGTCGTCTCCCGTGACGACTTTATCGCAGAGCGCATCGCAACCCATTGGCGCGAACGTCACGAGAGCACTGAAAAGCTTCCGGACGGGCGATGGGTGCGACTTTGCAAGCGGCGCATGCCGGACGGTGTTCTCATTTCAACGATCTCCGACGTGTCAGAGCAGCACCGCAGGGATTCCGAACTCCTGCAAACACGCCATCAGGCCGAGTTGGCCCAGCACATCCTCGACAATCTCGCCAATCCCGTCATGGTCAAGGACTCGTCGCTCCAATATGTCATGGTGAACGACGCCTTCTGCCGGATTCCAGGGGTTACCCCCCAGCGGGTAATAGGCCGGTTCGCGAAGGACCTGGTCAGTCCGGAACTCGCCACACAGTTTGAAGCGATGGAACGCCGGGTGCTCGAAACGGGCATCCCCTACCAGGCGGTTGAGCAGATCATCAGAAGCGATGGTTCGGTCATGCATACGGTCACGCGCGCCCGCCGGTCGGGCACGCCCGGCAACTATTATGTGACGGTGTCCTTCGACGATATTACGGATTTCGTTCCCGCCGATGATCTGAACAGTGGTAACCGGGCGCCGGTGGAGATCACGGGTCAGCCAGCCATTGTGCAGCCGGATCAGCCGGAACGCGTCCTGGTTCTCGATTCCGATCCGGCGAGGGCGGAAGGCCGGGTCTCGGAATTGAAGGCTGGCGGGTGCGATGCGCTTGCCATCGGCGATGCGGCGGAAGCCATTGCCTTTCTGGAAGCGGCCACGGCGATGCAGGCAACTGTCAGCCGGATCGAGATTACCGATCCCCTGGCTGAAAACCTCGCAGGTCGGGATGATGCCCGCCGCTTTCCCGTTCTTGCTGCGGCGCTTGATGACTGGAGCCGGAAAAGCGCGGCCAACAAGGCCCAGCCGGGCGGTTCCGGAGAGCCCGAATTAAGCCCCTCGCATTATTCTGTGAAAAGTTCGGTCGAATGTCCGGCTGTCCAGACGCCGCCATCCAATTCTGCTGCCGCAAAGCGGTCGTCTGTCGAGGAGCCGTCAAAGCCGCAACCCGCATCGACGGTTGCAGATGCGCCAACGGCTGCCGTACCGGAACCTGCAATCGAACCTGCCACGCCCGCTCCCGAGGTCGAGGACGACCGGGTTCGCGTGCTTGTGGCCGAGGACAATCCCGTCAACCAGATCGTTTTCGAGCAGATCCTCGAAGGAATCGGTGTCGACTACAGGATTGTCGGCAACGGTGAGGAGGCCGTGTCCGCCTGGCGCGCTTCGCCGCCGGACCTGATTCTCATGGACATTTCGATGCCCGTGATGAACGGGCTTCAGGCCACACAGGCAATCCGCGATGCCGAACGCAACGGCGACAGCTCCGGCAAACCGATCCCGATCATCGCCGTCACTGCGCACGCCATGAGCGGTGACCGCGACCGTTGTCTGCAGGCAGGCATGAATGACTACCTGTCCAAACCGGTCAGTCCCGACAAGCTTGAGGCGATCGTTTCCAAGTGGATTGAAAACGCCTGTGCCACGGCAGCGCCGGACGGATCAGTACAAATCAGACAAAGCCGGGTCGGCACCGCCTTGAAATAAGTGTGAAAGCAGCCAGTCCCTGCATAGGACAATATTAAGATCTATCGAGCAGATTGGTACAGAGTTCCCATGTTCCAAGACAGCTGCTTCGAATGACACCTGAAGACGAAAATCCGGACGCGCTGTCCTCAAATCCCAAAGTCGTGGCCTACACGGACCCGCTGACCGGGCTGGGCAACCGCCGCCGGCTGATGGACAAGATTCGCAAACTCGCCTCCGAACGCGCCGACGATCCGGCGCCTTTCACCATCGGCATCGTCAATATTGACGGCTTCAAGCCCATCAACGATCTCTTCGGCCACGCTTCGGGCGATGAAATCCTCTGCCAGGTCGCGCACCGTCTGCGTGCCTGCCTTCCGGACGGAGGCTTTGTTGCACGCATTGAGAGCGACGAATTCGCCTTCGTTCTCCCACTCGTTTTCGAGAAGAAGGGCGCTGAAAAGATCGGGCGCATGTTCAAGGATGTGCTGTCGGCACCTTATGATCTGGGCGACCGGAACGTACGTCTTTCGGCCTCCTTCGGTTTCGCGGTCTATCCCTTCGCAGGCGAGCAGTTCGCTGAACTGCTCAAGAGCGCGGACACGGCGCTGTACCGCTCCAAACGCCGCGGCCGCGGCCAGATCACGGTCTACTCGGAGGAGATCGCAGAGGAAATCCGCCGCGGCACCGAGATCGAGCAGGCCTTGCGCCGCGCCATCATAGCGGATGAAGTGGCCGTCCATTTCCAGCCCATCGTCGATCTGTCCGATGGCACGATCCAGGGCTTCGAGGCGCTGGCGCGCTGGACCGACCGGGAGCTCGGCTTCGTCTCGCCGGGGATCTTCATTCCGCTCGCCGAAGAACGCGGCTTCATCGATTCTCTTACGGAAACCCTTTTGAAGAAGGCCGCGGAAACCGCCAAGCACTGGCCGTCGGATCTGTTCCTGTCGTTCAACCTGTCCTCCGCACAGCTGATCGACCCTGCAACCGCCTTCAATGTGCTCGCAATCGTCAACCGGGTCGGCCTCGACCCGCGCCGGCTGGAACTCGAGATCACCGAGACCGCAATGATGAGCGATCCGGAGGTTGCCGCCAAGGTGGTCAACGAACTCCACGCCATCGGCATCAAGGTCTCCCTCGACGACTTCGGCACCGGCCAATCGAGCCTTGGCCGCTTGCGGAACTTTGCCTTCAACAAGGTCAAGGTCGATCGAAGCTTCATCAGCGAGATCACGCTCGACAAATCCGCCGAGCACATTGTCCGCGCGATCCTGATGATGTGCGAGGGCTTGAACCTGAAGGTGATTGCCGAGGGCATCGAGACCGAGGAGCAAGCCGAAAAACTCAGCGCCCTGGGATGCAAGTCCGGCCAGGGCTGGCTCTATGGCAAGGCTGTCGAAGCCTCGAAGACTTTCGATCTGATCGAAGCCCAGCGCAATGCCCGGTCCGTCAGGTCTCCGGTTCAGCTTATCAGCCGTTGAGCTTCCGGCCCTCGTTGGTAAGCCACTCGAGCACTCGGCTTGTTTGCGGCGTGAGCGTTCTGCCCTTGGGCCAGACCACGTGAAAGGCTGCACCCGTAACAAGGCTGTGCTCCGTCACCCTGTGCAAGAGCCCTGAATCGAGCAGCCCGCCTGTCAGGTGCCGCCAGGCCAAGGCGATGCCCTGGCCTTCCATCACCGCCTGGATCACCAGCACATAATCGTTGATCGCGAGACCCCGGTTGGCGGTAACGCCGTTCACGCCGGCGCTCAGGAACCATTGTTGCCAGTCGCAGAAGACCCGGAAAGGCTCTTCCAGATGGATAAGCCTGTGTTGAGTGAGATGGGCAACGCTCTCGGGCATACCGTGCTTCTCGAGATAGGCGGTGCTGGTCACCGCTTCGATGATTTCCGGAGCGATCAGGGCGCTTTCATAGTCCGGCCAGTCCTCCGGCCGGCCGCCGCGTATGCCGAGTTCTATCGCCTCGGTGCGAATGTCGAGATCACGGTCGGAGGTCTGGATCCGGAGGTCAATGTCGGGCAGGTCGTCGCGCAGCCGGTGGAGACGCGGAAGCATCCAGAAGGATGCAAAAGCGGTGGAAGCGGCAAGCGTTACGCTGGCAAGCTTGCCCCGATCGCGTATTTCTTCGGCGGATTTGCGGATATGACCCAGGCCAAGTGTGACGTCGGCGTGGAACCTCCGGCCGGCCTCGGTCAGGTGAACCGTGCGGTGCGCGCGCTGGAACAGTGCTGCTCCGAGTTGGGTTTCGAGCGAGCGGATTGCGTAGCTGACCGCGGCCTGCGTCATTGCGAGTTCACGCGCGGCACGGGTGAAGCTCAGATGCCTGCCGGCTGCTTCGAAAACGATCAGGTTTCCCGCCGAGGGGAGGAGGTGGCGCAAGTTTCCCATAAGCTGAGTTTATCTCAACGCGAAGAATTTTCCATCATTACGCCAGCGCTGTCCTGAATTACCGTCACCCCGGTCGAAAATTGATTTCGGGGAGGCATGAGATGGAAGCAGTCGAACTCACGAACCAGGCGCCAGCCCCGAACCGGCGCCGTGAACGGGGCGGCGGCAGGGGTGCAAGGCGCGCCGGTCAGGCTGCCGGACTGCCGCATCTGGCGGTTCCCTACATTACGCGCAACATTCCGACCTATGACATTCTCGACGAGGCAAACCTGGAGAAGATCGAGGCTGCCGCAGACAGGATCCTGGCCGAGGTCGGCATCGAGTTCCGCGATGATCCGGTGGCAATCTCGCTCTGGAAGCAGGCGGGTGCGCAGGTGGACGGCCTGTTGGTCAAGTTCGAGCCCGGCATGCTGCGCGAGATCCTCAGGTCAGCGCCTGCGGTCTTCACGCAGCACGCCCGGAATCCAGCAAACAGCATCGAAATCGGCGGCCGAAATGTCGTCTTTGCCCCGGCCTACGGATCCCCCTTCGTGATGGATCTGGACCGTGGGCGTCGCTACGGCACCATCGAGGACTTCCGCAATTTCATCAAGCTGGCGCAATCAAGCCCCTGGCTGCACCATTCCGGCGGCACGATCTGCGAGCCTGTTGATGTCCCGGTCAACAAGCGTCATCTCGACATGGTCTATGCGCATCTGAAGTATTCCGATCGCTGTTTCATGGGCTCGGTGACGGCGGAAAGCCGGGCCGAGGAATCGATCGAGATGGCGCGGATCGTGTTCGGCCGCGAGTTTGTGGACCGGAACTGCGTCATCCTCGGCAATGTCAATGTCAACTCGCCGCTGGTGTGGGATGGCACCATGACCCATGCCCTGAGGGCCTATGCCCGCGCCAATCAGGCGGCAGTTGTCGTGCCGTTCATTCTGGGCGGCGCGATGGGGCCGGTGACCAGCGCGGGAGCGATCGCCCAGGCCCTTGCCGAGACCATGGCCGGATGCGCCCTCGCACAGCTCGAGCGCAAGGGCGCGCCGGTGATTTTCGGCAACTTCCTGTCGTCGATGTCGTTGCGCTCGGGTTCGCCGACATTCGGCACCCCGGAACCGGCCATCGGGTCGATGGTGATCGGGCAGTTGGCGCGCCGGCTGAACCTGCCGTTGCGGTGTGCCGGCAATTTCTCGAACTCCAAGCTTCCCGATGCCCAGGCCATGAACGAGGCCACCATGTCGATGCTTTCCGCCGTTCATTGCGGTGCGAATTTCATCCTGCACTCGGCCGGTTTTCTCGACGGGCTGCTGGCGATGTCCTACGAGAAATTCGTCATGGACGCCGATTTCTGCGGTGCGCTGCATTCCTATCTCGCAGGCGTGGTCGTGGACGACAATTCGCTGGCGCTCGATGCATTCAGGGAGGTCGGTGTCGGAAAGCATTTCCTTGGTTGCGCCCACACCATGGAAAACTATCAGACGGCGTTCTGGGATTCGGCGATTGCCGACAATGAACCTTTCGAGAAGTGGGATATCGCGGGGCGAACCGATGCGGCGAGCCGGGCCAATCTTCGCTGGAAGCAGATGCTTGCCGATTATCAGGCCCCGCCCATTGATGTTGCGGTTGATGAGGCGCTGGTCGACTATGTAGAGCGGACAAAGGCGGGCATGGCGGATGCCTGGTACTGAACAGGGAGTGCGATAGATCCATGGCGACCGTTAAAGACCCGCTGCTGCAACCTTACACTCTCGGAAAGCTCACGCTGAAGAACCGCATCATGACAACCAGTCATGAGCCTGCCTATCCGGAAGACGGGATGCCAAAGGACCGTTACCGGGCCTATCATGTGGAACGTGCCAGGGCTGGCATCGCCATGACCATGACGGCAGGCTCGGCGGCCGTTTCCAAAGACAGCCCGCCGGTGTTCAACAACGTGCTCGCCTACAAGGACGAAGTCGTCGGCTGGATGCGGAAACTCACCGACGAATGCCACGAGCACGGCTGCGCGGTGATGATACAGCTTACCCATCTCGGACGCCGCACCCACTGGAACAAGGGCGACTGGCTGCCGGCTCTCTCGACAAGCCATCAACGGGAACCCGCCCACCGGGCGTTCCCGAAGAAAATGGAGGACTGGGACATCGCGCGCGTCATCGCCGATTATGCCGATGCCGCCGAGCGGATGGCCGAGGCCGGGCTCGATGGCATCGAACTCGAATGCTACGGCCATCTGATGGACCAGTTCATGTCGCCGCTGACCAATGAACTCGACGGGCCCTATGGCGGCGGTCTCGACAACCGGGCCCGCTTTGCCCTCGAAGTGGTGGCCGCGATCAGGGCAAGGGTTGGCGACAGGCTGCTGGTCGGTATCCGGTACACGGCCGACGAAACCGCCAGTGGCGGCATCGACGAAGAAGAAGGCGTCGCCATCGGCCACATGTTCAAGGCCACAGGCCAGGTCGACTTCCTGAACGTGGTGCGTGGCCAGATCCACACCGACCCGGCCATGACCGATGTCATTCCCGTGCAGGGAATGCGCTCGGCTCCGCATCTCGATTTCGCGGGCCGGATACGTGCGGAAGTGGGGCTGCCGACGTTCCACGCTGCCCGGATCCCGGATGTCGCGACCGCACGCCACGCGGTTGCGTCGGGCAAGCTGGACATGATCGGAATGACCCGCGCCCATATGGCCGATCCGCATCTGGTCCGGAAGATCGTAGAGGGGCGGGAGGATGATATCCGTCCTTGTGTCGGCGCGACCTATTGCTTGGACCGGATCTACCAGGCCGGCGATGCGCTGTGCATACACAATCCGGCTACCGGCCGGGAACTGACGATGCCGCACACGATCGCTCCCGCCGGCAAGGCAAGACGTGTGGTTGTTGTCGGGGCGGGGCCTGCTGGACTTGAGGCGGCGCGCGTCGCTGCCGAACGCGGGCACCGGGTCACGGTGTTCGAGGCACAGCCGGACCCCGGCGGCCAGATCCGGCTGACTGCGCAGAACCAGCGCCGCAAGGAGATGATCGGCATCATTGAATGGCGCATGGCCCAGTGTGCTGCCCGGGATGTCGAATTCCGTTTCAACACCTGGGCTGAAGCCTCCGACGTGATGGCCGAAAACCCTGATGTGGTGATCATCGCCACCGGCGGCCTGCCGCACACCGAAGTGCTGGAACACGGCAATGAGCTCGTCGTTTCAAGCTGGGATCTGATTTCCGGCGATGTGAAACCCGGCAGGCAGGTCCTGGTCTATGATGATGCCGGCGATCACGCCGGGTTGCAGGCGGCGGAGGTTGCGGCGCAGGCCGGCGCTTCGGTCGAGATCATGACGCCGGATCGCAGCTTTGCGCCGGACGTGATGGCGATGAACCTGGTGCCCTACATGCGTTCGCTGCAGGACAAGGACGTCACGTTCACGGTGACCTACAGGCTGACCTCGGTCGAGCGCGACGGAAACCGGCTCAAGGCCGTCATCGGCAGCGATTACATGCCTCTCGCCAAGACGCGTCACTTCGACCAGATTGTCATCAACCACGGCACCTTGCCGCTCGATGAGCTCTATTTCGAGCTCAAGCCGAAGTCGTCCAACCGCGGCGCCGTCGATTACGAAGCCTTCATTGCCGGCAAGCCGCAGACGCTCAATGGCGGTCTCAAAAACCGCGAGGGGGACGGTGAGGGCGGCTTCCAGCTGTTCAGGATCGGCGATGCGATTGCGGCTCGAAACACCCATGCCGCAATCTACGATGCGCTGAGGCTGGTCAAGGAGATCTGATGCCTCAATCCGGGTGAGCCCCGCAGTCCGCTTTGGCAGTCTACAGGAGGTAATCGGGCTCGAACCGGCCCTTGACGGGATGGTCGAGAACAAAGGTCTTGCCGGCTTCGGGGTCGCGGTCGAGCTGTTCCCGGCTCATTCCCTCCTGCGCGGAAGTGACCAGCAGCCGGCCGGCATCCGCACCCACGAAAGCGGGGCAGGTGCTCTTGCCCGCCGGCACCTCGAGCGAAAGCAGATGCTCCCCATCGGGCGAATAGGCGTCGACGGATCCGGCGTCCCAGCGCGCGTTCCAGATCACGCCGTCCGTGTCGCACACAGCGCCGTCGATCCCGCCTTCGCTGCCGCTGTGGTCGACAAGAACCTCCGGTTCGCCGCTCGGAAGGCCTGTCGCGGGATCGACCGCCACCCGCATGAGCTTGTTTACTGCCGTATCCGTGAAATAGGCGGTCGCTCCGTCGGGCGAGAAACAGATCGCATTGGGAATTGAGATGCCGGGATAAAGAACTGTCACGGTGCCGCGCACGACATGGTAGATCGTGCCGGCGCCCGTTTCCGCGTTTTTGCCCATGGTCCCGAACCAGAGCGCACCGCTCTGGTGAACCCGCCCGTCATTCGAGCGCGTGGCGGCGTTGTCGGCTTCGATCGGAGTGACCAGATCCATGGCACCGGTCCCGGTCTGGCGGAGATAAAGTCCTTCCTCGGTCACGATCACCTGCCGTTCCGAATCAACCCGTGCCAGCACGCTGCCCATGGCCGGAAGCGGATGCTGCCTGACCGCTCCGGTCGCAAGCACATATTCGACCAGCATCTTGCCGAGGATGTCGAACCACCAGGCGGTTCCGGTGTGCGGATCGAAAGTAGGCCCTTCGCCCAGCAGGCAGGCCGGGGCCTCCAGAATGGATCCGGAGAAGGTGGTTGTTCTGCCTGCCATCAGGCGATCTCCAGCGCGTCATAGGCGGCAACCGCCTCACGGCCCCTAAGGGCCACTTCCTCGGCCGTCATGCCTTTCTTGTAAAGGCTTGATCCAAGGCCGAACGTGCGAATGCCAACCTTGGCGTAAGCCGCAAAATCCTCGTTTGCAACGCCGCCCACCGCACCGATCGGCACGTCCGGCGGCAGCACCGCGGACATCGCATTGATGCCCGACGGCCCCAGAACGCTTGCGGGAAAGAATTTCAGCGCCGAGGCTCCCGCAGCACAGGCTGCAAGCGCTTCGGTGGGGGAGAACACCCCGGGCATTGTCACCATTCCGAAGGCTGATGCGCGCCCGATCACGGCGACGTCGACATTGGGGCTCACCATCAGCCGCCCGCCGGCGTCATTGAGACGGTCGACATCCTCGACAGTGAGCACGGTCCCGGCTCCGATCAGCACACCGTCCGGTGCGCGTTTCGCCGCAATTTCGATCGAGCGGAACGGTTCCGGTGAGTTGAGCGGGATCTCGATGGCCGTCAGGCCCGCTTCAACCAGGCCGTCGATGATTGCTTCGGTTTCGTCCGGCTTGATCCCGCGAAGGATCGCCACCAAAGCGCGATTCATCGAAGGAAAGGGAATTCGTGTCATGTCTGCTTCCGGTTCTTGGACTTGGCGCTGTAGCTCCGCCAGGCTTCGGTCAGGCCTCTTTGAACGGCCACGTCTGCATCGATGTTGTGCACTTTAGCGCCGCACTCGGAGAGCGCCACATGGTATAGCCGCTCAAGCGCCCCGCTGGCCACAAGCGCAACTGTTTCGCCGCCGCGAATGCCCGCACCGGACAACTCTGCGCCGATCAGCAGACCCGAGAGGCGGGCGCGATTGTCGTCATCCGGCCAATCGTGAAGCAACTGGCCGGCGCGCAGCGAAAACAGATGGTGGGTTGTCATCCCCGGACGGGTCCAGCCATCGCGCACACCGCTGGCAAACGCGGGATTGCGCGCATTCACGGCGCCGCTGCCGCCCGTGGAATGAGCCAGGATCGTCTTGCCGCTGATGCAGGCAAACAGTTCGCCCGTCATAAAGGTCTCAAATCCCGTAACCACCGTGCCGCGCATGGAAACCCATTTCGAATGGGTTCCCGGCATGCAGTATCGCTCGCCTTCGGGCCGATCGAGAGTTGCCCCGAGCAATTGCGTTTCCTCGCCGCGCATTACATCCGGCTCGTCCGCCGAACGTGCGGCGAGCCCCGGCAGAATGATGATCTCGCGGGACGTTCCCGGGACTCGCGTGGCGGTTTCGCCGATTGCGCCCACATCGGCCGGGGTGTCGAGATACCCGGCCTCGACCCAGCCCTGCCGCGAGCCGGCCATGCCGCAAATGACCGCGGGCAAATTCTCCGCGACCGACAACTCCTCCAGATGCCCTTCGAGCACTGTCTCGAAGCCCCGGCTGGCGACGTCGCTCATGCCCTCGTTGCTGCGGCGCTCGGCAAGCACCGTGCCATCGGCGGAAAGAATCCAGAGCCGGAAACTGGAGGTGCCCCAATCGACTGCGACAAGCTGCGGAGTGGTGCTCACATCATGCCTCCATCGGCGATCAGAACCTGCGCCGTGATCATGGAACTGGCGCCTGAGGCGAGGAAAAGGCAGGGGCCGACCATGTCTTCCGGTTCGAGCGCGCGCTTGAGGCATTGCCGGTCCATCATCGCCGCAAGCCCTTCGTCGGTTACCCAGAGCCGCTTCTGCCGCTCTGTCATGACCCAGCCCGGGGCAATGGCGTTGACGCGTATGCCGTCCGGTCCGAGACGCCCGGCAAGCCCCTTGGTAAGACCGACGATCCCGGCTTTCGCCGCCGTGTAGGCGGGCATGGTGCCGATGTTGAGCATGTAGGAAGTCGATGTGAAATTGACGATTGTGCCGCCGCCCTCAGCGATCATGCCGGGCGCAACCGCCTTGGCGGCAAACGCCACAGGCCTGAGATTGACAGCCTGGTTGGCATCCCAGTAGTCGCCATCCATGTCCAGCAGTTCGTGGCGGTCATCAAGCGCGGCATTGTTGACGAGAACCCGCACCGGGCCGTGAGCGTCTTGCGCCTGCGCAACGGCTTTCTGTATGGCGTCGAGATCCGTGAGATCGGCCTTGATGAACAGAGGCGCGGATTTTCCTGCATCAGCCAGCCGGTCGGCGAGTGCGCGGCTTTCCTCCTCGGCGATGTCGATAAAGGCCACCCTGGCTCCCTGTCGCACGAACCCCCCGGTCAGTGCCGCACCTATCCCCGTGCCGCCGCCGGTGATCAGAACAGATGCGCCATCGAGATCCGGAAAGACCGGAGATGCAGATGCTTCACTCATTTTATCTCCCTTGAGCGTGTGGTCTTGCTTTCCGTCCCGCCTGTCAAGGGCACCGGCGACGCAATGAAAAGCTTGTTCTCTTGTTTTCCCGTTTGAATTGGCTTTCCCGGGCAATCCGCGAGATGTGCGTGGTGTCATGTCCCGGGGAAGCGGTAGTCCTTGAGTTGCTCGCGCAGGGCCGTCTTCTGGATCTTGCCGGTGGCCGTATGCGGAATCTCCTCGACGAAGATCACATCATCCGGCATCCACCACTTGGCGATCTTGCCTTCGAGAAAGCCGCGGATATCCTCCTTGTCAGGCGACCGCTCCTCCTTGAGGACGACGACCAGCAGAGGGCGTTCATCCCATTTGGGGTGTTCCACACCGATGACGGCGGCCTCGGCGACGTCATGATGGCCAACCGCCAGGTTTTCGATCTCGATCGAGGAGATCCATTCGCCGCCGGACTTGATCACGTCCTTGGCCCGGTCGGTAATCTGCATGTAGCCGTACGCGTCGATATGGGCGACGTCTCCGGTATCGAACCAGCCTTCGCCATCGAACTGTTCCGCCCCGCGACCCTTGTAGTAGGAGGACGAGACCGCAGGTCCCCTGACTTTGAGCCGGCCGAAAGTTTCCCCGTCCCAGGGCAGCTCATTGTTGTCATCGTCGGTGATCTTCATCTCGACGGTAAAGGGCGGGTGACCTTGCTTGGCCTGAAGATCGAGCTTTTCCTCGCCTTCGAGATGAGCGTATTCCGGTTTGATCGAGCACAATGTGCCCAAGGGGCTCATCTCGGTCATTCCCCAGGCGTGCACCACGTCGACGCCGTATTTGTCCTGGAAAGCCTGGGTGATTGCCCGGGGGCACGCCGAGCCGCCGATGACAACACGGTCGAGATCGGGAAGCGATCCGCCTTCCTTTTCCATTCGCTGGAGCAGCATCAGCCAGACGGTCGGAACCGCGGCGGTGATCGACACCTTTTCCTCGGTCAGCATCCTGTAGATCGATTCCCCGTCCATACCCGCACCGGGCATCACCATGGCACAGCCCGACATCGGGCCGGAAAAGGCTGTCGACCAGCCATTCGCATGGAACAGCGGAACAACCGGCATCAGCCGGTCCTTCGACGCAAGATTGAGCATGTCCGGCTGAAGCGCGGCGAGGGCGTGCAGCACATTGGAGCGGTGGGAATAAACCACGCCCTTTGGATCGCCGGTCGTCCCCGAAGTGTAGCACATGCCGGCCGCCGTACGCTCGTCGAATTCGGCCCAGCCGAAATCTCCGTCGGCCTCCGCGATGTAGCTTTCGTAGGAAACGGCATTGGGAAGCGATGTTTCCGGCATGTGCGCGTCATCGGTCAGGATCACGACGCGTTCGAGGCTCGGTACCTTGGGGGCGATCATCTCGACCAGCTTTATGAAAGTCAGGTCTACGAACAGCATCCGGTCTTCGGCGTCGTTCATGATCCATGCGATCTGTTCGTGAAACAGGCGCGGATTGAGGGTGTGGTAGACCGCCCCGATGCCGAGTATCCCGTACCAGCTCTCAAGGTGCCGCCAGGTATTCCACGCCATGGTCGCCACCCTGTCGCCGAGACCAACGCCGTCACGGGCAAGCCGCTGAGACAGTTTGAGAGAGCGCAATCTTATGTCGGCGTAGGTTGTCCGGTGCACTGGGCCTTCCACCGAACGTGAGACCACCTCACGCGCACCATGATAGGTCGCGGCATGATCAATCACCTTGTGGCACAGCAACGGCCATTCCTGCATCAATCCAAGCATGAAATTCCCCTCCCGAATGCGATTCCCGGCCCCGGAGTTTTCCACGCTCCGGCAGCTGTTCGAACCATATCATGAAAAAATTTCACACAAGCGATTTTGCACCTTTCTTCCCGAGGGCCGATTTTGCATCCTTTCCGCGATCAGTATAGCTTTGCAACGGATTCGTGCAGGATGAACGAGGGCTCTGTTTGAGGGTGCATGCGGGGATTCATCTGCCCAATCCGCCCGGTACATATTTTTTAGGGGTTATGGATGGTGTTTTTATCCGCTAAAGGGCATTTTCATTTCTTGAGAAATCAAGTCAGCAATAAGGTGATGGCCCACGCCGTGAAAATGACGGGGCGGTCATGTGAAAACCGGTCAGGTGAGAAATGAAAGCCCGTCGTTCAGATGATGAATCCCTTGATTCCATTCGTCTCAGGCTCGACAAATGTGCCACCCAGTTTGATCTTTTCCGCCTCCTGAGAGAAATCACAGAGTTTTACGGCTTCGACAGCTTCTTCGTCGCCGGGTCAGGTGAGGACGGTGCCCGGACGTTGAGCGACATGATCATTATCAGTTCGGCGCAGTCGAACCTGATTCAGCGCTACGATGACCTCGGGCTGTTCGACAAAAGTCCTCTGCGCCGGGCGCTGGCCGGGACCGGCGTGCCGTTCCATTGCAGGCTCGATGTCGACTTTCAGGGCTGTACGCCCGAGCAGCTGCAGGCCCTGAAGGCGTTCCGCGAGGATTTCAACATCGACAGCTGTTTCGTCACGCCGGTCTACCATCGCGATTTCGGACCGGGGACAGTCTGTTTTCTGGGCAAGAAGGAGCCGATGTGCTTTGCCGACATCGCAGATCTGGCACTCGTCTCTCAACTTGCCCATCAAAAGCTCAGATCGGTGTCCGCGCAGCCGGCAGTGGTCGATTCCCCGCTGACGGAGCGGGAGCGTGAGTGCCTGGTCTGGACGTCGAGCGGCAAGACGTCGGTCGAGATTGCCCGGATTCTCACCCTCTCCGAGCATACGGTCAATCATTACCTGAACAACGCTGCGCGAAAGCTCAATGCCGTCAACCGGACCCAGGCCGTTGCCTTCGCGATCCGCCAGGGATTTATCGACTGAGAGAAGGCCGATACCGTTTGACAGCGGCAACTCGAATGTCCGGGCAGGGGACAGGCCCCTGACCGGTACGGGGCCGTGCCCAAATTACTCTGTGACCGGATACCAGTATCTCGCCTCGGCCTCCCCGCGAATGATGCGCACATGCTGGTTCGCAAAGACCCGGTAGGGGTGGCTCCATTCTCCGTCGGGCCATTGCACGCGGATCGTGGCTCGCTCCGAGACGCCAAGCCCGACATGGGAGAAACCGGCCTGCCCTGAAGCATGCCCGCCGCCGATCTGGAGCCGTCGCGTTTGTGTGCGCGTGCCGGTCCGCACCGAAATCAGCGCGCCGACCGCATTGCGATTGATCTTCCCGTTATCGAGTTCGATCTTGACCCAGTTGCCCAGTGGCCGATGACCCCACTCCGTCGCAGCCCCCATGTTGCGAAACAGGCTCGCCGGGTGCTCCCGATTCATCACTAGGAGATCGAGCATCCCGTCCATGTTGAAATCCTCTACCACCGCGCCGCGCCCCCGGGTGTCGAGCGCAATGCCTGCCACGTCGCCACGCTCGTGAAACCGGTTATCGAATCCGCCAAGCAGCAGGTTGTCCGGATCGTAACCGGCGAAATCCGGCATCGCCTGAACATTGCCCTTTGCGATGAAGAGATCGGTCAGCGTGTCATTGTTGATGTCCGCGAACTGGCTGTGCCACCCGGTCGAGGGCTTGTGGTCGCCGCCGCTGTAGGGGCGGTGCGCCGTCGCACCCTTTTCGAATGCGATATCGCGATAGACCGGGCGGTTTTCATCGGCCTCGTCGTCGAGCTTTTGCAGTTTGGTATCACCCATCGAGGTGAGCGCATACTCGGGCAGGCCGTCAGCATCGAAGTCTGTCTCCGCAATGCCCATGCCCCAGATCGTCAGCCTCTGCCAGCCCTGGGAAGACGAATAAAGCCGTGGGGCGCGGCCGTCGCGCAGATCCCACAACTGTTCCTGTCCGCCGCGATAATATTGCCGGTCATTGGTAATCCGTAGGTCGGCCGTCCCGGACCTGTTCCAGTCGGTAAACAGCATCGACAAGGCGCAGTGCCCCGGCTCAAGCGTACGCGCCTGGCTGTAATCCGGCGATTCAGAGTCGAGAGGCCTGAGCAGCGTGTTGGGCTCGCAGGTGCCGAACGGGGTTCCGGGAGCTGACCGGTCGACATAATTGCCGATGGCGATGGTCGGGAACCGGTTTTCGCCCTCCCACGTCGCCGACATGGCCGTTGACCAGGCCCGTCCGCCATCGAACCCGAAGGCGCGGTTGGCCTTCTCGAAGGTGCAGTCGGGCCCGCCCTTGAGCACGATGTTGCGGCCGAGACGCAGCAGCACAACATCCATATGCCAGTCGTTGTCGATGTCGAGCGGATAGGCGCCCAGCACCTTTTGCAGGTCGTCTTCTGAAAGCCCCGTATCCTTGGGTCGGAAAGACAGTTCACCGCCCGTCGGACTTTGATTGACGAGAAGCTGTATTGGCGACGCGCCGCCCGCAAGCAGAAGGTCCGGAAGACGGTCGCCGTTGCAGTCAAAGCTCGCAGCCCCGCCACCGACGAAAAACTCCCAGGGGCCGGTGTAGCTGTGGTCGATACCGGCCGCGAGGGCCTCCTCTTTCAGGATGGGAACATCGCTGCCAAGTCCGGTCTCGGCAGAGGCGTGGCCGGCGGTCAGGACACCGGTGAGGATGAAGGCCAGAAGGGGTCGAACAGTTTTCATGGCTCTATCACCAGTGTTTTGAGAAACGCGATCAGTGCAAGCTTGTCGTGGTCCGGGCTCTGCGCATAGGCATCGCGCGCCTTCCGTCCGTCCCCGCCATGCGCGAGGATGATCTCGTCGAGTGTGGTGAAGTCATTGCGGTGGCCATAGGGCGCGGTCGAACCGACGCCCCAGAGCTCGGACGTCTGGAAGATGTTGCGATCGACGAAGCGCTGTGACAGCAACTCGTTGCCGAGCGCATCGATCTGTCTGTCGGTCATGGTGTGACGCTTGAGGTCGCCATACAGCGGGACAAGAACCCGCCCCTGCTCATCCCGGGGCAGGTCTCTTGCCCAGTTCAACAACTCGAGATCGTAGATGCCCGGCGCCTTGACCTGGCGGGCATTCAGCGTGCCGGCGGAATCGAAGGGGCCCGGGTCGGCAAAACTGAGGCTTTCGAGCGGAAGGTGAGGGCGATGGCAATCCGCACAACCCAATGCGCCGAACATGTCCTCGCCGCGTGCGGCGGCTTCGTTCCAGCCTTCGACCACCGGAACGACCCGCGTCGGAGCGGGCAGGGTGGCCTGCCAGGCCACCAGTGCGGAGATGTCGGCAGCACTCACTTCGCGTGACATGCCGTCGCCGTCGAAGTCGTCGGTCCCGGTCCAGCGTGCGCCAAACCTCTCATCCGGCTGCATGCCGTGATGGTGGTTGAGCGCATTGACGGTGAACTGCCTCAGCGACGTCATCACGCCCTTCTGGCTGAAGGGGCGGATCACCAGGTCGGTATCGACCCCGTCGAGTTCATCCAGCAGCACGGAGCCATCCGCCTCGGCGGTGATGAAGCCGAATTCGACGCCCTTTGTGACGAGTGCCCGCCGCACTGGCTCGCCTAATGAACGTGCCGCCGCCAGCGCCTCGGAGCGGATCTTCTGCAGATCCCGGCTCATCTCCCGCGCCAGCAGTTCCACCAGCCCGGAACCGAAAAGATGGTTGGATCCGCGCTCGTTGGAAAACTGCGGATCGAGCGAATCGAAGTCTGCGCTTTCAAAGCCCTCGGATACGAAGACATTGGTGACGAAATCGCCGGCGCCGCCCATCAGCGGCGTGTTGTGGCAGGCGGCACAGGAGCCGCCATCGGGGCCTGCGGTCCTCAGGAAAGGTTGCTCGCGCGGGTGCTTGCGGCGCGTGGGGTCGATCGCCTGTGTCGCTTCCGGACGTCCGGCTCCGTCGAGCTTCGTGAAGCTGGCGGCAAAGAGTGCCTCGCCGACGCCGATGAGGCGAAGCAACTCATCCTTCTGCAACACACCCTCCGGCATCGATGCCGTCGAACCCAGTTCCACGGTCCGCTCGGCCCATGGCACATCCGTTGACGGCGCCGGGGGGGCAGCCTCCTCGGCGAAGACTGCCCCGGAAGCCATCATCAGGAACGCGGCAGCCCCGGACGCCAGCCGCAGGGGCGCGCTGTTACACCCAGTATTCATGTCTGTTCTCCTCCTCGCCCGTCGGTTCCGGGCTTTTCAATCCTGCCGCCGGCGGTCCGGGGCGCAATCGCCTCGCGGTCGATTGCCGCCATGGTGTGGTTGAGGTGCCCCTCAAACACCAGCCGCTCCTCGTCCAGCGACAATGAAATTTCCGGCGGCCCTTCGATCCGGACGCCGAGCGAGGCGGAAAGCCCCTCGTCGATGCCCGGCCTCATGAGATCGAAAAAGGGCACGCCCGGTCCGGTGAAGACCACCGGCATTTTTCCGTGAAGGCTGATCAGCCGGGCAAGGCCGTTTCCGATGGCCGTTCCGGCATCGCGAAATGCGGCACTTGAGAGCCTGTCGCCCTTTCGTGCCGCCCCGGCAATCTTTGCAATTTCCATGAACGGGACGAAGTTGGCCGGAATCGTGTTCAACGGAACTTTGAAAGCCGCCCTGAGAATCGCGTAGGAGCCCGCATAGGCCTCGATGCATCCGTAGGATCCGCAGCGGCAAAGCGCGCCGCCATGGCTGTGGATCATGTGACCGAAACCCGGTGCACGGGCACGCGGCGATTCGTAGCCGTCGGCATGCACGACGCCGAGCCCGATCGAATGGCCGAGAGACAAGGCCGCGAGCCGCGGGATGGGCCTTCCCTCGGTCTGGCTGAGCGAGGAGTGCAAAGCGCTGGCGACCAGCAGGCTTTCGTGGCTCAGCGTGACGTGGGCGTCCCAGTCCTGCGCCAGGGTCTTGCGCATGTCGATCTGCTGGCTGCCCAGGACCGACGACCACAGAAGCGTTGTGTTGTCGTCTGCCACCACGCCTTTTGAAGATATCGAGATGGCTTTCAGGTCTTCGCGTGACACCCTCGACTTGCTTGCGAGCCGGAAGAGGGCTGCGCGTATGCCCGCGGCGAAGTCCTCGATCTTCTGGCCGGCATTGTCGCGCTTCTCCTCGATGCGGTGGATCAGCGTCCCCGAGTAATCGACCATGGAGTATTGCAGCATGTCGGAAGAAATTCGAACGAAGGCTGCATAGGCTGCCGACCGTCGCTGCCTGAAAAGGATGCGCGGCCGTCCGCGCCCGCCCGCCGGTGGTGCTTCCGTCCGCTCAATGATCCTTTCATCGACCAGTTCATGCGTGATCGATGTCACCGTCGCCGAAGCAAGCCCGGTCTCGACGGCAAGTTCTGTGTGGGACTGACCGTTCTTCCGGCGCAACGCACCCAGCACAAGCGCGCGGTTTTGCCGGCGTATGAGCTCGGTGCTCGATTTTGTCAGCATGTTGGACGCGGCCGCTTCATATGCAGATGACTGCCGGTGCATCACCCGGTTACGCACGGGCTGGACCGGTCGGCTCCTCTCTTTGCACTCGCTCGCGCCCTCCTGTTTTCGCGGAGTTGTCGCGTGCGCGTTTCCATCCCTTTCTGCGGGCTTCGTTCCACCCTCGTTCGGGTCAGATACTATGTCCCGCAGTCCCGTCTGTCTTGTGCGGAAATCGGTTTTCCCGGCCTTGCGCACCGCTCCCTTCCCGGCCCGGACCAGCTCGGCCGTCGGGGGCGTGTTGACAGCGTGCGGGAAGCCTGACATTAATTTTCTCGACTGTCGAGAAAAAGCTTGCTGACCTTTTTTGCAGGCTGTGCAGTTGAACACTGGCCGGATCGGAGGAGTCCGACCGGCAGGCAATTCCTTGGGAGGACGAAATGAAATCCATCATCCATCTTTTGGCCGGTTCGGCCATTGCACTCACCATGTCGACGGCTGCCTTTGCGGCCGACAAGGTGATCGGCGTATCCTGGTCGAACTTTCAGGAAGAGCGCTGGAAAACCGACGAGGCAGCCATGAAGGCGGCCATCGAGGCAGCTGGCGACACCTATGTCTCGACCGACGCGCAATCGTCCGCGGCCAAGCAGCTTTCCGACGTGGAAAGCCTGATGGCGCAGGGCGTTGATGCACTGATCGTTCTGGCACAGGACACCCAGGCCATCATCCCGGCCGTTCAGGCCGCCGCTGACGAAAACATTCCGGTCATCGCCTATGACCGCCTCATCGAAGACGAACGCGCCTTCTATCTGACCTTCGACAACGTTGAAGTCGGACGCATGCAGGCGCGCGCGGTTCTCGCCGCCGCTCCGAAGGGCAACTATGTCATGATCAAGGGTTCGCCGACCGACCCGAACGCCGACTTCCTTCGCGGCGGTCAGCAGGAAGTCCTGCAGTCCGCCATCGATGCCGGTGACATCACCATCGTCGGCGAGGCCTACACGGACGGCTGGCTTCCGGCCAACGCACAGCGGAACATGGAGCAGATCCTGACGGCTGAAGACAACAATGTCGACGCGGTCGTTGCTTCCAATGACGGTACCGCCGGCGGCGCTGTTGCAGCGCTGACGGCACAGGGCATGGAAGGCATCCCGGTATCCGGTCAGGACGGCGACCATGCTGCGCTGAACCGTGTTGCCAAGGGCACCCAGACCGTGAGCGTCTGGAAGGACGCACGCGCACTCGGCACCGCCGCCGGCGAGATTGCCGCCAAGCTGGCAGACGGCACGGCAATGAGCGACATCGACGGAACCGTCGAGTGGACCTCTCCGTCGGGCACCACCATGACTGCCATGTTCCTGGCTCCTGTTCCGATCACCCAGGACAATCTGGCGACGGTCGTCGATGCCGGCTGGATCAGCCAGGAAGACCTGTGCCAGGGCGTCACTGACGGTCCGGCTCCCTGTAACTAAGACACCCTCTTTGTTACGACCTGAATGAATAGTGTCTCCACCCACAAGGGTGGGGACACGTCTTTGTATCCTATCCGGAAGACGGTCATGACCGATACGCCACCAGCCATCACCGCGCCGCCCAAGCAGCGCAGCTTCTTTGCCGCACTGGAAATCGACACGCGTCTGCTCGGCATGATCGGCGCCTTCGTGTTGATCTGCCTGGTGTTCAATTTCCTCACCGACGGGCGTTTCATGACGCCGCGCAACCTGTTCAACCTGACGATCCAGACCGCTTCCGTGGCAATCATGGCCACCGGAATGGTCTTCGTCATCGTCACCAGGAATATCGACCTTTCCGTCGGCTCTCTGCTCGCCACCTGCTCGGCCATGATGGCGATGACGCAGACCTGGTTCATACCCGACCTGCTCGGCTTCGGGCTCAACAACCCGATCACGATGCCGGTTGCGGTTTTCGTCGGGATCATGACCGGCATGATCATTGGCGGCTTTCAGGGCTGGCTGATCGGCTATCTGGCGATCCCTGCCTTCATCGTTACGCTCGGTGGCTTTCTGGTCTGGCGCAACGTCGCCTGGCACTTGACCAAGGGACAGACGATCGGTCCGCTGGACGAGAATTTTCAGCTCTTCGGAGGCATCAACGGAACCCTGGGGGAAACCTGGAGCTGGGTTTTTGCGGTGGTTGCCATCCTCGGCTCTATCTATGCGCTCTACCAGACCCGCAAGACCCGCGTGGCGCACGAGTTCCCGGTCAAGCCGGTCTGGGCCGAGATTTTCCTGGGTGGCGTCATAGCCGCCACGATCATCGGTTTCGTGGCCGTGCTGAATGCCTACGAAATCCCGACCGCGCGTCTCGAACGCATCTACGAAGCACGGGGTGAACTGCTGCCCGAGGGCACGGTTGCCGGCTACGGTATTCCGATCTCTGTGCTGGTGCTCATTCTGATCGTCATCGTCATGACGATCATCGCCCGGCGCACCAGACTCGGACGCTACATCTTCGCAACCGGCGGAAACCCGGAAGCAGCGGAACTGGCAGGGATCAACACCCGTCTTCTGACAGTGAAGGTGTTTGCGATCATGGGCATCCTCTGCGCAATTTCCGCGGTGGTCGCCTCCTCGCGCCAGACCTTCCATTCGAACGATATCGGAACGCTCGACGAGTTGCGCGTGATTGCGGCTGCCGTGATCGGCGGAACGGCGCTGGCCGGCGGGATCGGCACGATCTACGGTGCGGTTCTTGGCGCACTGATCATGCAGAGCCTGCAGTCGGGCATGGCCATGGTTGGCGTCGATGCTCCGTACCAGAACATGGTTGTCGGATCCGTCCTTGTTCTCGCCGTCTTCATCGATATCCTTTACCGCCGCCGGACGGGAGACAAAACATGACTACACCTCTTGTTGAAATGCGCGACATGGTGAAGTCGTTCGGCGGCATCAAGGCTGTCGACCATGTCTCGATCGATCTCTATCCCGGCGAAGTGGTCGGCGTTCTCGGCCACAACGGGGCGGGAAAGTCGGTGCTGATGAAGATGCTGTCGGGCGCCTTGCAGCGCGACAGCGGCGAGATCTACATCAATGGCGAGAAGGCCGCGATCAACAACCCGCGTGACGCCCGCGACTACCAGATCGAAACGATCTACCAGTACCTTGCGCTTGCCGACAATCTTGACGCTGCTTCCAACCTGTTCCTTGGACGCGAACTCATGGGGCAGACCGGTTTCCTGGACGATGCCATGATGGAAGCCGAAACGCGCAAGATCCTGGCGCGTCTCAACCCGAATTTCCGGCGTTTTCACACGCCGGTGGCGGGTCTGTCGGGCGGCCAGCGTCAGTCGGTCGCGATCGCGCGTGCGGTCTACTTCAATGCCAAGATCCTGATCATGGACGAGCCCACGGCCGCCCTCGGCGTTCAGGAAACACAGATGGTCGCCGAACTGATCGAGCAGTTGAAATCGGAAGGTATCGGCATCCTGCTGATCGACCACGACATCCACCAGGTGAAGATGTTGTGCGACCGTGCCAACGTGATGAAGAACGGGCAGCTCGTCGGTACAGTCAAGGTTTCCGATGTGACCGAGGATGACATGCTCGGCATGATCATCGCCGGCAAGTGCCCCCCGAATGCCGTGCCCGGTCCGGGCGCGTTGCAGATGGCCTGATACGGCCCAGGGAACCGGGGCGGCGCTCCGGTTCCCGACGATCCAGCCCTGCCTTGGCTTCACCCTGAACACGCTTTCTTACAAATCTGACGATTGTTTTACCGGAAGATCAAAAAACTTTCGGGCCGCCTATTGCATTGCAGCATTTGCTGGCCCATATCCGGATTAACGCCGCGTCGGACACCTCCTCCTCCTCCCAATGTCCGGCACGGCAATCGTCGAACAGTACCACCGGGATCCTCCTCCCAAGCACCGGTGAGCGTTTCGACAAAGTACAGGCGCCTGTCGGGTCCAACCCGGCAGGCGTTTTGTTTTTGCGGGTCAGAGGGCGCTTTCGGCCAAGGGGGAGGGGAGGCCTCTATTCGCCCGGGGCAAACATCGCTTTGTGGGATTGGGCGATCGTCTGGATATGGTCGGCCACGATCCGCACCCTTGCCAGATCGCGTGCAGATTCATGGTAGACCATGAAGTAGGATCGCCCGATCCGGTGACCGGGGAGAACGCGGATGAGGTGTGGATCCGGTCCGGCTATGTAGTCATGAAGAACCGCGATGCCGGCGCCCGAACGAACCGCCTCGGTCTGACCGGTGGCGCTGGATATCTCGAACCGTGCAGTCCAGTTGCGCAGGATCTCCCGGGTGAAGTGCAGCGACGGCGAGAAAATCAGATCCTCGACATAGCTGATAAGCCGGTGTTGCTTGAGATCTTCGGCGCTTTTCGGCGTCCCGCTGGCTTCCAGATAGCTGCGTGAGGCATAAAGCGACAGCGTGTAATCGACCAGCTTTCGCGCCACCAGCCTGCCTTCCGCGGGCCGCTCGACCGTGATCGCGATATCCGCCTCGCGCTGCGGCAGCGAAAAACTGCGCGGGACCGGAACGAGTTGCAGGCGCAGGTCGGGGTGCTGTGCCGTCAGGGTTCCGAGCCGCGGCGCCAGAAAAGAGACCCCGAAACCGTCAGGCGCGCCGATCCGGACTGTACCGGATATGGTGCTGTCGGTGCGCCCGAGGCTGGCCTGGGCAGAGAGCCACTCGGCTTCCATGCGCTCGGCATGGGCAAGAAATGCCTCGCCTTCACCGGTCAGTCCGCAGCCATTGGTTCGCCGGACAAGCAATTGCGTGTCGAGCGCCGTTTCGAGCGATGTGATCCGCCTTGCTGCCGTTGCATGATTGATGCCGAGGCGCCGGGCGGCGGCAAGTATCTGGCCGGCTCTCGCAACGGCGAGAAAGACCCTTATGTCGTCCCAGTTCATGGCATCTCCGCTGCTGTGGCCGAGCACGGCAGCGGCCTTTGCAGCGTTTTGCGGGATCGTCCCGGGACGGTCAAGGCTCCGAGGGGAGCCCATCTCTCAGGTCATGCGGCGCCTTCGGCCCTGTCGCCTGAGCCGATGTCATCAAGGCGCCGTTGCAGTGTCAGGCGGTCGATGCTCTGAAGCGGAAGGCTTGTGAAGGCAGAAATTCGTGCATTGAGCATGCGGTAGGCTTCGGCGAAGGCGAACCGCTTTTCGGCTTCGTTTCCGGTGGCAGCCGCCGGGTCCGGAACGCCCCAATGGGCGGACATCGGTTGTCCCGGCCAGACCGGGCAAGCTTCGTTGGCGGCATTGTCGCAGACGGTAAAAACGAAATCGAGCACCGGCGCATTCGGTTCGGCGAACTCGCTCCAGTTTTTCGAGCGGGCAAAACCGGTGTCGTAATTCAGCTGCTTGAGAAGATCGAGAGTGTAGGGATGGACTTCACCCTTAGGCTGCGAACCGGCGGAGAACGCCCTGAACTTGCCCTGACCGACGCGGTTCATGATTGCTTCGGCGAGCACGGAGCGGGCCGAGTTCCCGGTGCAGAGAAACAGAACATTGTAGATCTTGTCCGACATCGAAGCATTCCCTCCCGTTCAGCGCAGCAACCGCCGCCATGTTTTCAAATCAATATATCAAGAATATATGATAATTAGATGAAATCAAGCGGGCAGGTTGCCCCGGCTTTCCGTGCACAGGGCCATGCCGGCAATCCGGATATGGTGTCGGGCATTGGATCAGAGGAAAGAAAGGCGAACCTGCATGAGACCTGTCGGGCTCGGCGGTTACGTGCATGGAAAAACCGCCACGCAACTGGTCTGTTGGGTGGCGGTTCAATTCATCAGGCACGCGATGGAGTGCATTGCGCGCAGAATGCGTCAGGCTCCGGTCTGTCCTGAATCAACCCGCTCGAGGCAATGGCTGGGAATGTTCGGCCAGTAGGCGTCCTGACAGGTTTGGACCTCAATCGCACCGGTCTGCACCCGGCGGATGCTGACGCCGGACTGTACGGGCCGTACCGTCTTGACGGCGACGCTGTCAGTGCTTGAAGCCCCGGGCTCAACCGCTGCCGACACGATTGCAGTGCTCCCCTGCGACGCAGTGGTGAAGTCGGCGGCGGCCAGCGATGCGGCGCCGAGCACGAACATTGAAGCGGATATGATTGCGATCTTTTTCATGCCTTGACAACGCCCAAAGCCGGTTCTGGTTCCGGAAATCGGCATGGATGCATCGAAGGGGCATCTTCAGTGTCGCCCTTTTAGTCCGCAGCTGACGGCGAATTTGGCGCTTTGAAGCCGGGCTGTGATGCCTTATACCGGCTGCAACTCGTGGCGGCCTTGGTTGACTGTAGTCCATCCCCGCCAACAGCCCGGCCCTGAAATCCGGGCACCGGAATTTCCCGAACGAAAGAAGAAGATGACGTCAAGGACAGATATCCACTCAGCCATTGATGATGCGCTGACGAAACGCGGCTATAACTCACTGACCCCCGTGCAGGAAGCGGTGCTTGCGCCCGAATTGCGCGACGCCGATCTCCTGGTTTCCGCACAGACCGGCTCGGGCAAGACAGTGGCATTCGGAATTTCTCTTGCCCCCACACTTATCGGGGACGAAGCCGTGCTTTCGCGCGCAGAGGCCCCGCTGGCCATCGTCATCGCGCCGACCCGCGAACTGGCACTGCAGGTCGAGCGCGAGCTGTTCTGGCTCTACGGTGAGGCGCAGGCGCGCATCGCCACCTGTGTCGGCGGCATGAACATGATGACCGAGCGGCGCACGCTAGAGCGCGGTGTCCACATCGTCGTCGGAACGCCGGGCCGGCTCCGCGACCATATCGAGCGCGGTTCGCTCGACCTGACGTCGATCCGCGCCGTTGTGCTTGACGAAGCCGACGAAATGCTGGACCTGGGTTTCCGCGACGATCTGGAGTTCATTCTCGATGCGGCCCCCGACCAGCGCCGCACGCTGATGTTCTCTGCGACCGTGCCCAAGGCGATCGCAACTCTTGCCAAGCGCTACCAGAACAACGCGGTTCGGGTCACAACGGCGGGCGAGCAGAAACAGCATCTCGACATCGAGTACCGCGCGCTCTCTGTTGCGCCGAATGACCGTGAGAACGCGGTCATCAATGTGCTCAGATATTATGACGCCAAGAATGCCATCGTGTTCTGCAGCACCCGCGCGACCGTCAATCATCTCACAGCGCGGTTTTCCAATCGTGGATTTTCGGTGGTCGCCTTGTCGGGCGAGTTGAGCCAGAACGAGCGCAGCCACGCCCTTCAGGCCCTGCGTGACGGCCGCGCAAAGGTCTGTGTCGCAACCGATGTGGCGGCCCGCGGCCTGGATCTTCCCGATCTGGAGCTGGTGGTTCATGCCGATCTGCCGAAAACGCCCGAGACGCTGCTTCACCGCTCCGGCCGGACCGGTCGTGCCGGCCGCAAGGGCGTCTCTGCGCTGATCGTGCCCTACAACGCCCGCCGCCGCACCGAGCGGCTTCTCTCCGACGCCCGGATTTCGGCCGACTGGGCGCGTCCGCCCTCGGCGGACGAAATCATCGCACGCGACGATGAGCGGCTCCTTGCCGATACCCATTTCGAAGCCGAGATCGGTGAGGATGAAACAGCCATGGTCAAGGCCTTGCTTGAGCGTCATGGCGCGGAGAAGGTCGCTGTTGCACTGATGCGAATGCATCGCGCCGGCCGCTCGGCGCCGGAAGAGCTCATCGATGCCGGGCCTTCGTCCGCGCCCGGCGGAACCTATCCCGAGCGGCAGCCGCGCGAGCATGTGCCGCTCAAGGATGCTGTCTGGTTCTCGCTGTCGCTCGGACGCAAGCAATCGGCGGAGCCGCGCTGGCTGTTGCCCATGCTCTGCCGTGCCGGCCATATCACCAAGTCCGACATCGGCTCCATCCGTATCCACGACCTTGAGACCCATGTGGAAATATCGGGCAATGCCGCAGCCAAGTTCGAAAGCGCCATCGGCCCGACCCGCAAGATTGAAAAGAACGTCACCGTGACACGGCTTGAGGGTGTGCCGGATGCGCCCCGGCGCGGCCCGCGACCTCCCAGATCGGACGATGCCTCATCCCGTGGGGCGCCCTCAGGCGGGTCCGGTGATTTCGATGGCGAGCGTCCCCAGCGCGGCAAGCCGGATTACGCCAAGAAACGTCCGTTCACCGGCGGAAAGTCGAAACGCAACGACCGTCCGCCGCGTGACGACGCCTATACCGACAAGAAGCCCGGTGCGAAAGACGATCTGCCGCCCGGCGCCACTCCGGGGGTCTGGCCATACGATGACATTGCGCCAGAGAAAGGTCCGGCCAAGTCGGATGGCGGGCGACCAAACCCTAAAAAGCCGGGCGGAAAATCCGGCAAGCCGAAACGGGAGCGGCACGAAGCCGGCACCGAAAAATCTGCCGGAGCAGCAGCAAAGGCCAGGAAACCGCACCGCAAGGGCGCATCCGCTTCCGATACCCGCCCCGGGTCTGGCGGGCTCAAGCGCAAGCCGAAGCCGGGCGGCTGACACTATAGAATGAATGTTCAGGCGGCGGTTTCACGGGAAATGCTTGGGCGGCCATAGCGTAGTCCCGTGAACAAACAAACGGTCCTTCGCCACAAAAACATCCCCAAGAACTCATGGTGCTGGCGGACCATGTGTTTCCATATTCTTAACGAAACCGTGCTTGTATATGGGGGAGGGAAGAACTGCCGCACCTTTCATGCACGGCGTCTTGCGGACGAAAACCGCAACGTTAGCCACATGCAAGTTTCGAATGGTTTTTCTGGTGAAATCAAACCGGACTGCACGGAACAGGGTCAAGACGCGCCGAGGCGCAAGAATGTTCCAGGCAACTGCAAGCGAGGACAGGATGAACGAGACGCAACCCGGAAAAAAGACGTCAGGTCTTGAGATCATTTCGTTTTTCCTCGGCGATCAGGTGTTCAGCGTGAACATCATGTCGGTCAGGGAAATTCGCGGCTGGGCTCCTGCCACGCCGCTTGCGCATGCCCCCAAGCATGTTCTCGGCGTCATCAACCTTCGCGGCACCGTGATTCCGGTGATCGACATGGCGCTGCGTCTGGGTCTGGCGGCGATTGATCCCACCGAACGTTCCGCCATCATCGTGGCGAGCATTCGCGGACAGCTTGTCGGCCTGCTCGTCGACAATGTATCGGACATGGTGACGGTCAGCGAAGACGAAATCCAGTCGGTGCCGGAAGTGGGCGCGACCGAGATCCAGCGCATGACCACGGCGATCATTGCCAAGGACAAGCAGATGATTTCGCATCTCGATCTCGATTCCCTGCTGGACGAGGAAGGTGAAATCGCCGCCTGAGGCAGGTTTCCCGGACAATCCCTTTATCGGGCGGGCGCTTTCGGTTGATGCCGGACGCGCCCGCTTTTTTGCGTTTGCGTCGTCAGGCTGGAGATTGGATCCCTGCACTGCATCATCGGTGGTGGACAGGGGGGGATCAGCATTGCATGTTGGATCAAAGGCTTCGGCGCTGCTGCCAAACAGGTTTCCTATATGTCCATTCTCGCAAGCATTCACCACCTGACCCACTACAAGTATGACCGACCCGTAAATCTTGGGCCGCAGGTCATACGGCTGCGCCCGGCGCCGCATAGCCGCACACGTGTCGTGTCGCACTCGCTCAAGGTCGCGCCCGACAATCACTTCGTGAACTACCAGCAGGATCCTTACGGCAACTGGCTGGCGCGGTATGTTTTTCCGGAACCGGTGCGTGAGCTCAAGATCGAAGTCGACCTTGTCGCGGACATGACGGTCTACAACCCGTTCGACTTCTTTGTCGAAGACGTCGCCGAGGAATGGCCGTTCGACTATCCGGAAGACATTTCGCCGGACCTTGCCATCTACCGCACGCCGGAACCGGCGGGCGCGAGGTTGTCGGAGTTTCTTCAGACCATTCCTCGGGATCGCACCCGCACCGTGGATTTCGTGGTCGGGCTCAATGCCCGGCTGTCCAATGAAATCGGATATGTCATTCGCATGGAGCCCGGTGTGCAGACGCCGGAGGAGACCTTCGCGGCCGGCAAGGGATCCTGTCGGGATTCGAGCTGGCTTCTGGTCCAGGTGCTCAGGCATCTCGGCTTCGCGGCACGATTCGTCTCCGGCTATCTGATCCAGCTCAAGCCGGACCTCGTCGCCATTGATGGGCCGGCGGGCACCGATCACGATTTCACCGATCTGCACGCCTGGACGGAAGTCTATCTGCCCGGCGCAGGCTGGATCGGTCTCGATCCCACATCCGGGTTGCTGACCGGCGAAAGTCACATCCCGCTCGCCGCGACCCCGCACTACCGCAATGCAGCGCCGATCTCGGGTATGGCGAGTTTCGCCGAAGTCGATTTCGCCTTCGACATGAGCGTGGCGCGCATGGCGGAGCACCCCCGCATCACCAAGCCGTTCAGCGAGGAAAGCTGGGCGGCGCTCAACCGGCTGGGCAGCGATATCGATGCAAAGCTTGAGGCAGGTGACGTGCGTCTGACCATGGGCGGCGAGCCGACATTCGTCTCCATCGACGATTTCGAAAGCGAGGAATGGAACACCGCTGCCGTGGGTCCGCAAAAGCGGGAGGCTGCCGACAAGCTGATCCGCCGTTTGCGCCAGCGCTTCGCTCCGGGCGGCTTTCTCCACTACGGACAGGGCAAGTGGTACCCCGGGGAAACGCTGCCTCGATGGACGTTTTCGCTTTACTGGCGTCGCGACGGCAAGCCGATCTGGCGCAATCCCGAACTGATCGCCACCGAGAAAGAGGAAACCGGAAAGGCCAATCCGGAGACCGCCCGTAACCTGCTGGCGGCCATGGCCGGCAATCTCGGCATTGACGACGATCATGTGGCGCCCGCCTACGAGGACCCAGCTGAATGGATCGTCAAGGAAGCCAACCTTCCCGATAACGTCACGCCGTTGAACTCGAAGCTCGACGACGCAGAGGAAAGGCACCGGATAGCAACGGTGTTTTCGCGCGGGCTGGCCAAACCTTCGGGGTACGTTCTGCCGGTACAGAGGTGGCAATCCAAGGCCGCGCCCCATAGATGGCGTTCGGAAAAATGGAAGACGCGCCGCGGGCACATTTTCCTTGTTCCCGGCGACAGCCCGGTCGGGTATCGCCTGCCGCTCGGGTCGCTGCCGCATGTCCCTGAATCGGACTACCCCTTCGTCAACCCTGCCGATCCGACCGAACCGCGCGGCGATCTGCCTGATCCCGGTGCCGGCGCGGAAGCGAGTGCCCGTGACGCCGCGGCAGCGGGGCAACAGGTTGCCCATTTCACGGCCTCCGAGGCCGCGCAACAGCGCATCGAACAGGAACTGGGGGAACTCGGCGGGGCCGTACGCACCGCGATCTCGGTGGAGCCGAGGGATGGCCGTCTTTGCGTTTTCATGCCGCCGGTCGAAAAGGTCGAGGATTACCTCGATCTGGTCTCGGCCGCCGAAACCGCCGCCGGCGAACTGGGGCTCAAGGTCCATATCGAGGGCTACGGCCCGCCGCATGATCCGCGTCTCAACGTGATCCGCGTGGCGCCGGATCCCGGCGTCATCGAGGTCAACATTCATCCGGCCACCAGCTGGGACGACTGCGTTGCGATCACTGAAGGGGTCTACGAGGAGGCCCGCCAGACCCGGCTCGGTGCCGACAAGTTCATGATCGACGGTCGGCACACCGGCACCGGCGGCGGCAACCACGTGGTCGTCGGCGGCTCCACTCCGCTCGACAGTCCGTTTCTAAGGCGTCCGGACCTGCTTGCCAGCCTGATCCTGCACTGGCAGCGCCATCCCAGCCTGTCCTACCTGTTCTCCGGTCTGTTCATCGGGCCGACCAGCCAGGCCCCCCGGATAGACGAGGCACGTCATGACAGCCTCTACGAACTGGAAATGGCACTTGAACAGATCCCCCATCCCGATACAGGAAATCCGCCGTTGCCATGGCTGGTCGACAGGCTGTTGCGCAACCTGCTTACCGATGTGACCGGCAACACCCATCGCGCCGAGATCTGCATCGACAAGCTCTATTCGCCAGATGGTCCTACGGGACGGCTCGGCCTCGTCGAGTTCCGCGGGTTCGAGATGCCGCCGGACCCGCGCATGAGCCTTGCCCAGCAGGTGCTGATCAGGGCGCTGATCGCGCGTTTCTGGGAGAAGCCGGCGACGGGACGGTTCACCCGCTGGGGTACGGCGCTCAATGACCGTTTCATGCTGCCGCATTTCATCTGGCAGGACTTCATGGAGGTGCTGGCGGATCTCGGCGATCACGGTTTTCACCTGCGGCCCGAATGGTACGAGGCCCAGAGCGAATTCCGCTTTCCGTTCTGCGGCGAGGTCGAATACGAAGGCGTTCGGCTTGAACTCCGGCAGGCGCTTGAGCCTTGGCATGTGCTGGGTGAAACAGGCGCGATCGGCGGAACCGTGCGCTACACCGACAGTTCGGTCGAGCGGCTCCAGGTCAAGCTCGAAACCGCCGATCCGACCCGCTACATCGTCGCCTGCAATGGCCGCCCGGTGCCCTTGGCGCCCGCGGCAAAATCGGGCGTCGCCATTGGCGGCGTCCGCTACAAGGCCTGGCAGCCGCCACTGGCGTTGCACCCTGTCCTGCCGGTCGATGCGCCCCTGACCTTCGACATATTCGACACCTGGTCCGGTCGTCCGCTCGGTGGATGCGTCTATCATGTGGCGCATCCCGGCGGGCGCAACTATGATACGTTCCCAGTCAACGGCAACGAGGCCGAAGCACGCAGGCTCGCGCGCTTCGAGCATCGCGGCCACACACCGGGCGCGCATCTGCCGGTGCCGGAAACACCCCATCCGGAGTTCCCGTTCACGCTGGATCTGCGCCGCAAGCCCGGGCTTTGAGAGCGAACGGCTGCGCCATGACCGACACCCCGGATCGTCCGTCGATCCTGAACGCCTATTCGTTGCTTCCCGGCGTCCCGGATGAGTTGCTGGGCGCCGGAGGCGCGATCAATCCGGCGTGGAAGGGGCTTATTGATCATCTCGAGGCGCTTGCTCCGGACGAACGCGAGCGCGGTTTTTCGCGCGGTGCGCAATACCTTCGCGATGCCGGGGTGTTCGTCCGCAACTACGGTGAGGAGGCGTCACCGCGCGACTGGCCGCTGAGCCCGGTTCCGGTGATACAGCCCGAAAGCGAATGGCGGGTGCTGGCGCAGGCGCTGGCTGAGCGTGCCGATCTTCTCGAGGCGGTTGTCGCCGATCTTTATGGCGAGAACCGTCTGGTGGGCGAGGGGCATCTGCCGGCAAGCCTGGTCGCCGCCAACCGCGAGTGGCTGCGTCCGCTTGTCGGGGTGAAACCGGCATCCAGCTATTTCCTGCATTTTCTCGCTTTTGAAATCGGCAGGGGACCGGACGGAGGCTGGTGGGTTCTGGGTGACCGGACCCAGGCACCCTCGGGAGCTGGATACGCGGTCGAAAACCGTGTTGCATCCATGCGCACCTTTTCCGGCTATTACAATCAGGCCAATGTCGAGCGGCTGGCGGGCTTCTTCCGGGCGTTCCGGGACGAACTCAACGCCTATCGCGGGGACGCGGGAAGCCGCGTCGGTATTTTGACCCCGGGCCCCCTCAACGACACCTATTTCGAACACGCCTATATTGCCCGCTATCTCGGCATGATGCTCCTGGAAGGCGACGACCTGATCGTGGAAAACGGCCGTCTCATGGTTCGAACGGTCTCCGGTACCGAGCCGATCAGTGTGCTGTGGCGCCGGCTGGATTCAGGCTGGGCCGATCCGCTCGAACTCGAAGCCGCCTCGCGGCTCGGAACCCCCGGTCTTCTGGGCGCCGTGCGTTCGGGGGCGGTCACCATGATCAACGCGCTCGGTGCGGGCGTTCTCGAAAGCCGCGCCATGCTCGCCTTTTTGCCCAAGCTCTCCGAGGTCCTTTTCGGGCGTCCGCTGGCGATTCCGAACATAGCCACCTGGTGGTGCGGCGGGGAGGCCGAACGGGCGCATGTTCTCGCCAATGCGCATCAAATGCTGATTGGCCCTGCCAATTCCACCCAGCTTCCTCTGGAACCGGAACCCGGTTCCGTCCTCAAGGGCGACATGTCGCAGCGCGGTGGAGACCTTGCAAGCTGGCTTGCCAGCGAGGGCAGGGACCTCGTCGGTCAGGAAGTCGTTTCGCTGTCCACAACACCCGGATGGGAAAATGGTGCCCTCACGCCGCGGCCCATGAGCATCCGGGTTTTCCTTGCCCGAACGCACAATGGCTGGCGTTTGATGCCGGGCGGGTTTGCCCGTCTTGCCGCCAGCAATCGGGATGCCTCGGCCGTATCTATCCGGCGCGGCGGGGCGGTGGCCGATGTCTGGGTGGTTTCGGATGCACCTGTCCCCGTCGATACGATGCTGACCACGTCCGGCGAAGCCTCCAACCGGGCCGCCCGGGGCCTGCTGCCAAGCCGGGCTGCCGACAACCTGTTCTGGCTTGGGCGCTACGTGGAGCGCGCAGAAGGGTTGATGCGGCTGTACCGCGCCTATATGAGCCGGCTGCCCGAAAGCCCGCCGGGCGGAACGCCGCTGACAACGAGCCTTGAAGAGTATCTATCGGCACTGGGAGTGGGCACGGATGAAGGCATTCCCAATGCCGTGGTGAAGACCATCGCAATGGCGGTGAACGCTGCCAACCAGGTCCGTGACCGGTTCTCTGTGGATGCATGGGCATCGCTCAATGATCTTGAGAAGACGCTTGCAAGGATGCGCAAAACCGTGGTGCCCGGCGAGGATGCGGCGGCCGCCATGGGGATATTGCTGCGCAAGATTACCGGGTTCTCGGGTCTGGTTCACGAGAACATGTACCGCTCCTCGGGGTGGCGCTTCCTTACGATCGGCCGGTCCATCGAGCGGGCGATGGCGATGACGGACCTGCTGGCCGCATTCGCAGAGTGGTCCGGCTCGCAGGGTGGTTTCGAACTGTGTGTCGAGGTCGGCGACAGTGTCATGACCCATCGGCGCCGTTTTTCGGTGACCGCGAGCCGGGAGACCGTGATCGACCTTCTGGCTCTCGATCCTCTCAACCCGCGCTCCGTTGCCTTCCATGTCGACGAGATCAGGGAGCAGGCGGGGCTGCTTCCCGGCGCGGTCGTGAATGGACAATTGTCAGGGCTTTCCGCTGCGGTTGCTGAAATTCAGAAAGGCCTCACCGATGCTTCGCCGGAGAAGCTGGACCGTGCTGCGCTGCTCGAACTCGGCCATGCACTTGGACGCCTGACCGATGACATTCATGCCCAGTATCTGGGATAGTCCATGTTCTATGACATCAAACTCGCGCTCGATTATGCCTTTGAAACTCCGGCGGCTGGCGCGCGGCAGATCCTCAGGGTTATGCCGCTGAACATTCCGTCTCGTCAGCGCCTGATTTCGGGCAAGCTCGGCGCGTCACCGCTTGCCGCGACCCAAATCGACCGGGTGGACTTCTTCGGCAATGCCGTGACCGAGATGGCTTTTGCCGAGGCCTGCCGGAACATCGTGATCTCGCTCGATGCCCGTGTCGAACTCGCCAAGCAAGCCTTGCCGGTCGCGTCCGGGGCGACATTGCAGGAACTGCTGGTCGCAGTTGCGGCCTGCCGTGATCTCGGGCCGCGTTCGCCGATGCATTTCCTGACCCCGTCACGCTACACGCCGGACGACCCGGGTATCCGCAACTGGGCCTCTGATCACGGGCTCGGGCACAAGGCTGTAAGCGCTATCGTCTCGGATCTGGGGCAGGCGGTGAATGGTGAAATGCGTTTTGATGCGGAGGCAACCACCGTGGACACGCCGGCCGCAGAGGCCTTCGCGGCGCGCCACGGCGTTTGTCAGGATTTCACCCACATCATGATCATTGCCCTGCGGAGCCTCGGCATTCCCTCTGGCTATGTCAGCGGCTACCTCAGGACCTTGCCGCCGCCAGGTCAGCCCCGGCTTGAGGGAGCCGACGCAATGCATGCCTGGGTTTCCGCCTGGTGCGGTCCGGATGCGGGATGGGTCGAATATGATCCCACCAACGCGACCTTCGCAGGCGCCGACCATATCGTGGTTGGCTACGGCCGGGACTATGCGGATGTCGCGCCGATCCGCGGCGCCATTCGAACCGCTGGCGGGCACACGAGCAACCAGTCGGTCGATGTGATCCCCGCCGGCGCATAGAACCCGGGAAATGGCCGGCCGGCGAGCCCGAATCGGTCCGGCAGCCGCTGTCGGTGCTCAGCGGCCGCGGATTCGCGGGTCGAGCGCATCGCGAAGCCCGTCACCGATATAGTTCACACTCAGCACGGTCAGCGAAATCGCAAGACCCGGCCAGAACACGCGCTCGGGATACTGCTGCAGGTAGTCGACAGCGTCGAACAGTAGACGGCCCCACGTCGGAAAGTCCGGCGGAAAACCAAGACCCAGGAATGACAGGGCCGATTCGGTGATGATTGCCGTTGCAATGCCAAGCGTCGCCGAGACCATGATCGGCGAAAGCACATTGGGCAGGATGTGGCGCAGGATCATGCGCCGCGAGGGCGTTCCGATCGAGCGCGCGGCAAGCACGAACTCGCGCTCCTTGAGCGCAAGAACCTCGCCGCGCACGATGCGCGCCGTCTGCATCCAGCTGGTGATGCCGATGGCGGAAACGATGAGAATGAAGGTTCCCATCTCCGGGCCGAAACTGCGTGACAGCGTCTCGCGAAACAGCATCACCATGACCAGGAGCAGCGGAAGCAGCGGCAGCGCCAGGAACAGGTCGGTCAGTCCCATCAGCATGCCGTCGAGCTTTCGAAAGAATCCGGCGACGACCCCGATGAGTGCGCCGAGGAACACGCTGATTGCCATTGCCGTCAGTCCGACCGCGATGGAGACCTGTCCGCCGGCCATCATACGCGCCAGGATATCGCGGCCGAGCTGGTCGGTGCCGAAGGGATGGGCAAGCGTCGGACCCGAGTTTCGCGCCCGGATATCGATGAATGTCGGCTCGATGGTCCAGATCAGCGGACCGATCGTCACCGCCAGCAGGATGAACAGGAAGACGCCGGCGCCGAACAGCGCGCCCTTGTGGGTCTTGAACTGGTCCCAGACATCCCACCATTGGGAGCGGCCGGATGTGTCGCGCGGGGCCGGTTTGACTATCGGCTGGTCAGTCATAGCGGATCCTCGGGTCAAGCATGCCATAGAGCACGTCCGCGATCAGGTTGCACAGGACGATGAGCACGGCGAAAATGAAGGCCAGTGTCTGCACCATCGGCAGATCGTTGGCGTAAATGGCGGTGATCAGCAGCTGGCCGAGGCCGTTCACCTTGAAGATCTGTTCGGTGATGATCGCGCCGCCGAAGATCGACGGGATCCCGAGCGCGATCACGGTGATCACCGGGATCATCGAATTGCGCAGCACATGGACCAGGAGCACCACTTTTTCGGTCATGCCCTTGGCGCGCGCGGTTCGCACGTAGTCATGGTTGAGGTTGTCGAGCATCGAGGCGCGCATGAACCGCGAGAGCTGGGCCGTTGTCTGCAAGGCAAGCACCAGGACAGGCAGCGTCATCTGCCGGATCTGCTGACCGAAACTCTCGAAATCATTGACCACGAGGGTGGTATCGTAAATCGACGGGAACCAGGGCAGCATGATTGCAAACACAACGATCATCAGAACGCCGGAGAAGAACGGCGGTACCGAAAACCCGATCATCGAGATGAACGTACCCACCTGATCGAACCACGAATATTGCTTGTAGGCGGAAATGATGCCGATCGGCAGCGCGATCAGGACACCGACCAGATAGGCCAGCCCAACCACCCATAGGGTCTGCGGCAGGCGCTGGATGATGATGTCGAAGACCGGGGACCGGAACTGCCAGGACACGATGCGCTGCATGTCCGCGGAGAAACCGGTGCCGAGCACCCAGTCGACGAACACCAGCGGTTCGACCCAGAAGAACTGCTTGGCCCAAAGCAGGTACCGGACGTAGGCCGGAGAATCGAGCCCAAGCGCGTCGCGCATCTTCTGGCGGACTTCGGGAGGGATGCTCAGCGGCTGGTTTGCGAGCGGGTCACCCGGGGCCAGGTCGAGCAGCAGGAAGATGATCAGGCTGATGAGCAAAAGCGTCGGAATTGCGAGCAACAATCGCCGGATCGTGTAGGTCAGCATGAGCGACGCCTCGGTTCAGCAGCACGGTCTGTGTAGTGTGGAATGGAAAAAGGCCGGCCCCGCAAGCCCGCGGGACCGGCCGAAGTTCGATTTACTCGATGCGGTACCAGTCCGCTGCGTTCCACAGCTCGGAATCCCAGGTGTTGAGCACAACACCGCCGAGAGTGTTCGAGTGAGCCGAGACGCGGCCGCGATCGACCAGGGGCACGATGGTCATCGAGTCCTTGGTCAGCATGTCGTTGAGCTGCTTGGCGATTTCCGCACGCTTGGAGATTTCGCCGGTCTTCGCCAGTTCGGCGACGAGCGCGTCATACTCTTCGTTGCAGTAGCGGTTGATGTTTTCGCCCTGCCACTGCGTTTCAGGCCGCGGAGCCTTTTCGCAGGTGTACTGGCCCAGATACTGCTCCGGATCGGTGCCGTCGAAGTTGTTGGCGTACATCTCGACGTCGGCATAGAACTTCTGGAACGTGTCAGGCGAAGCCGGGTCGCCGCCGAAGAACACCGAGGCGTCGATGTTTTTCAGTTCGGTCTCGACACCGATCTCCGACCACCACTGCTTGATCAGCGCCTGGAAGTCCTGGCGAACCGCGTTGGTCGAGGTCTGGTAGAGAAGCGAAAGCTTCATTCCGTCCTTTTCGCGGATGCCGTCCGCGCCGACGGTCCAGCCGGCTTCTTCGAGCAACGCCTTGGCCCCTTCGATGTCCTGGGTCAGGCAGTCGGTGTTGTCGGACGCATAGACATCCGGAGCCGGCACGAGGTTGCAGGTCGGGCGGCCGGCCTGGCCGTAACCGATCTCGACCAGCAGGTTCCGGTCGATTGCCATCGAAAGCGCGCGGCGCACGCGCTCATCCGTCAGGATCGGATGCGGCTCTGCGGCGGTGGCGCGTGTTTCCGCCGGAAGGTCCGGCGACGGATTGGTCAGGTTCATCTCGATACGCTCGACAAGCGTGCCGAAGCCGGAGATCGGCTTGCCCTGACCGCCTTCGGCCATCTGGGAGATGACTTCCGGAGCCAGCTGGAGGTTCCAGGCGTAGTCGAATTCGCCGGTTTCCATGACGGCACGGCCAGCGGCAGCAGCATCGCCGCCGCCCTTGAAGGTCAGCGTTGCGAAGGCGGGCTTGGCCGGATCACGGTAGTTCTCGTTGGCCTTCATGGTGATCACGTCGTTCGGCTTGAAGTCGGTGACCACGAAGGGACCGGTTCCGATCGGGCCGAAGTTGGCCGAGGTGCATTCCTGCGCCTTGGCTCCGAGGCAGTCTTCGAACTGCGCCTTCTGGATGACCGGCGACTGCGCGCCGACGAATGCTGCATAGGGGACCGGCTTCGGGCTGTCGAAATTCACCACGATGGTCAGGTCGTCCGGAGTCTCGATGCTTTCCACGCCGTCGAACTTGGCGCTCTGGGCGCAACCGCCATCAGGGGCCATGCAGTAATCCGCGGTGAACTTGACGTCAGCCGAGGTGACCGGGGTTCCGTCCGACCACAAAAGGCCTTCCTTGAGCTTCCAGGTGATCGAGGTCAGGTCCGAGGCCACGCCGCCGTTCTCAACCGTCGGAATTTCGGTCGCGAGATAGGGGACCAGGCTGCCGGTTTCGTCAAAGCGTGCCAGGGGCTCGACAATCAGCGAAGCCGATTCGATGTCCTTGGTGCCGCCCGAAAGGTAGGGATTGAGGATCGACGGCGCCTGCCAGTAAATGATCTTGACCTCGCCGTCCGAGCCGCGCTCGGCATTGGCGACGGGGGCAAATGCCAATGCGGCCACTGCTCCCATCAGGATTGTCTTGAGTTTCATGAGACTGTCTCCTTGTTGGTTTTCTTGGTTCTCCCGCCGGTGGTTGGCTCCCCGGTCATTGTCGTGTTGTCTGCGTAGAGGTGGCATGCCACCTGTCGTCCGTTGTCGAAGCTGAAGACCTCGGGCTCCACCTGTCGGCAGACATCCATGACCTTCGGGCATCGTGTGCAGAAATTGCATCCCTTTGGCGGATTGGCGGGCGAGGGAACATCGCCCTTGAGCACGATCGGCTTTCGGTTGCGCTCATAGCTCGGGTCCGGTTCCGGAACGGCGGACAGCAGGGCCTGGGTGTAGGGGTGCAGCGGCTCGGAAAACAGCGCGTCGCGTGAGGCGATCTCGACGATGCGTCCGAGATACATCACCGCCACCCGGTCGGCGATGTGGCGAACCATCGACAGGTCATGGCTGATGAAGAGATAGGTCAGATCGAGACGGTCCTGCAGTTCCTCGAGAAGATTGACCACCTGCGCCTGGATCGACACGTCGAGCGCGGCGATCGGTTCGTCACAGACGATGAATTTGGGGTTGAGCGCAAGGGCGCGGGCAATCCCGATCCGTTGCCGCTGACCGCCGGAAAATTCGTGGGGATAGCGCTTGGCGAAGGCCCGGTTCAGGCCGACCCAGTCCATCAGTTCATAGACCCTTGCCAAGCGTTCGTCGGGAGTGAGTTTCAAGTGCTCGTCAAGCGGTTCGGCAATGATGCTCGCCACTGTCATCCGCGGATTGAGGCTCGCCTGCGGATCCTGGAAGATCATCTGCATCGTCGGGCGTTTCGAGCGCAGGCTGTCGCGGTCGACATGGGCGATTTCGCTGCCGTTGATCTCAACGGTTCCGCCGGTGATGTCGTAAAGCCGGAGTATCGAACGGCCGACCGTGGACTTGCCGCAGCCGGACTCGCCGACCAGGCCGAGCGTTTCGCCCGGTGCAATGTCGAAGCTGATCCCGTCGACGGCCTTGATGTCCCCGACATGGGACTTGAAGAGTCCCGCATGGATCGGGAAATACATTTTCAGATCCCGCACCTTTACGAGCGGTCCGTCAGCCTTCGGGTCAGCCATTCACGCTCTCCGGCTCTCGTTTGGCCGTCTCGTCGAGGAGGAAGCAGGCCGCCTGGTGGCCCGGCGGTCCGATCTCCCGGAGTGCCGGATTTTGCTGTTCGCAGCGATCGAATGCGAACCGGCAGCGGTTTCTGAACTGGCAGGCGGCGGGAGCCTCAAGCACAATCGGCGGCTGGCCTTCGATCACCTGCAATTTCTCGGCGCGCGCACCCCGGACCGCAGGCACCGTCTTCAGCAGGGCCTGCGTGTAGGGATGTTGCGGATCCTCGAAAATCTCGCTTACCGGCCCCTTCTCGACCACCTGACCAGCATACATGACCATCACGCGGTCGGCGATGCCGGCGATCACACCAAGATCATGCGTGATCCAGATGATGGCCATTCCGAGCTTTTGCCGGAGTTCCTTGATCAGTTCGATGATCTGGGCCTGGATCGTCACATCGAGAGCGGTCGTCGGTTCATCGGCGATAAGCACCTTGGGATCGCACGCCAGCGCGATCGCAATCATGACCCGTTGCCGCATGCCGCCGGAAAACTGGTGCGGATAGTCCTTGAGCCGCCGGGTGGCGTCCGGAATGCCGACAAGCTCGAGAAGTTCGATCGAGCGTGCCCTGGCCTGTGCCTTCGACATGCCCATATGCTTCCGCAACGGCTCGGCCAACTGAAATCCGATCGTGTAGACCGGATTGAGCGAAGTCATCGGATCCTGGAAGATGAACCCGATTTTCGAGCCGCGGACGTTGCGCAGTTCCTCGTTGGAGATCTTGAGCAGATCCTTGCCGTCGAACATCACCGAGCCGCCGCGCGTTTCCGCGGGCGGCGATGGCAAAAGCCGCAACAGCGACATCATGGTCACTGATTTTCCGGACCCGCTCTCGCCCACCACGCCGAGCAGTTCGCCCGACCTGAGATGGAAGTCGACTGAGTTGACCGCGTGCACCTCTCCGCCACGGGTGCGAAACACGGTCTTGAGCCCTTTAACATCCAGAATAGGCGAAGCCGCGTCTGGCATACTGTACCCCTCGGGAGATAAATTCCCGTTATTTTCATTGCCGGTCAGTTCTTGCGACGCCGGTGGTGCATACTATTGACCAATTTTTGGACGGTTGACCAGTGGGTTTTAAAAATTGAGCGCTTCCCGTTCGATCGTGACGGTGGGGATCATTGAAATGTCGGGGGCAGCGTGATTGAAATGGCGCTCGCGCGCAGACGGAATCCGTGAAAACGTGATGCTTGGCGCTCACTGACGTTCTGTGGAAAAATAACGATGCAACAAGATCTTACCCCGCGCGACATCCTTGCCGGACTGGTATCCTTTCCCACTGTAAGCCGCGATACCAACCTGCCGCTTGTGGACTGGGTCGAGACCTATCTCGATGGTTTCGGAATCCGTTCCAAACGCATCATGAGCCCTTGCGGCGAGAAGGCGCACCTTTATGCCCAGGTGGGTCCGGAGGTCGACGGAGGGGTGATCCTTTCCGGACACACGGATGTGGTGCCCGTGGACGGCCAGGCCTGGAGCACGGATCCCTGGACGCTCACCGAACGTGAAGGAAAACTGTTTGGCCGCGGCGCCTGTGACATGAAGGGCTTCGATGCGCTGGCGCTTCACGCGATGGCGCGGGCGAGCAAGCGCGATCTCAAACGTCCGCTGCAACTCGCACTGTCCTTCGACGAGGAGGTCGGCTGCGCTGCGGTGATCGATCTGGTCGAGGCAATGCGCGGTGACCTGCCCAAGGCGCGGGAGGTGCTGGTAGGCGAACCGACGATGATGAAAGTGGTCTCCGGCCACAAGGGCGGTCTTGGCTACCGGGTGCACGTGCGCGGCTTCGAGGTTCACTCCTCGCTGCTGCCCTATGGTGTCAGCGCGATCATGCAGGCTGCGAAACTGATTGATTGGGCCAACCAGAAAAATGCCGAAAATGCAGCGCACGAGCCCTCCGAACTTGCAGCGCCGTTTCATCCACCCTTCACCACCTTGCATGTGGGCTCCATCGAGGGTGGTACTGCGCACAACATCACTGCCAAGGACTGCCGTTTCTTCATCGAGTTTCGTTTCGTGCCGGGTGAAAGCCCGGACGACTGGGCTGCAGCCTTCGAGGCCCGCGCCGCCGAACTGACCGCCGAGATGCAGGCGATCCATCCCGATACCGGGATCGATCTCGTTCGCGGATTTACGGTTCCGGCGCTGGCACCTGAGCCTGACGGGGCCGCGGAAACGCTTGCGCGGCGTCTGACCGGCGACAATGGTAGTCATGTCGTCAGCTACGGAACCGAAGGCAGCCAGTTCCAGACCCGCGGCTATTCGACGGTGATCTGCGGCCCGGGCGACATCGCCCAGGCACACCAGCCCGACGAATTCCTTTCGCTGGAACAACTGGCGGCAGGCGAGGCCTTCATGGACAAGCTGCTCGACCAGCTCTGCAGCTGAGCGCTGGCATGAAGGCTGCTCCGCTCGCGGACCGCCGCCCTACGCCTGGTCGACGAACTCGATCACGCAGGGGCGTTTCAGCGTCCGAAGCGCCGAGGCCAATTCATCTGGACCGGACACTTTCTGTGCGGGAAGCCCGTAGGCTTCGGCAATCAGTGTGAAATCCGGCGCTGACGGGGTGACACCAACCGGGGTAATGCCGGCGGAAACCATCGACGTCTCGATTTCCCGGTAGCCGGAGTTGTTCCAGACGAGAAAGGCCACATCCGCTCCGCAGTCCCCCGCGCTGCCGAGTTCGGCGAGCGTGAACTGAAGGCCGCCGTCGCCGATAACCGCCACAACCGGACGGTCCGGCGCGCCCAGCGCCGCGCCGATGGCGGCGGGTGCCGCGTAGCCGAGGGTTCCGAAACCGGTTGCCGAATTGAACCACGACGAAGGCCGCGGGGCTTCGACATACATGTTGCCCGCATAGACCAATTGCGTCGAGTCTCCCACGATGGTGGCGTCGGGCAACACCTTCCAGATCTTCTGCAGCATTGCGGTGAGCTCGCCATATGGCTCGCCGGTTTCCGTCAAGGCGCCCTTGCGTGCTGCGGCCGCGCGGCCTGCACCGTTGCTTGAGCGCTGGCGCGACCGGATCGGCTCGGCCTCCATGAGGCCATTGATGAATGCTCCAAGGTCGGCTTCGACGGACAAGGCGGCCCTTGGGCCACGGGCAAGCTGATCCGGGTCAATGTCGACGCGAACCAGATTCTCGGGCAGGGCAAATTCGCCGTTCTCGTACATGTCCACGTCCGTGGGGCCGAGTTCCGTGCCCAGAGCGAGCACGAGATCCGCCTCCATGAGAAGGTCCCTGATGCATCTCAGACTCGGACTTGCAGGAACATCGAGCGGATGGCCGGCAAGAATGCCCCGGGCATTGGTGGTGCTGATCACCGGCGCATCGATCGCGTCGGCAAGACTTCTCACTGCCCCGGAATGACAGGCCGCGCCGCCGCCTGCCAGGATCACGGGCTTTTGGCTTGCCGCTATCAGGTCTGCTGCTCGTGTCAGATCGTCGGCGGATGCCGGGCGTGGAACTGCCACCGGCAAATCGAATGTGGCGGGACCGGCGGGCAGCTTCATCACATCGGTGGGAATTTCGATATGCACGGGCCCCGGCCGGCCTTTGGTCATGACGGAAAAGGCCCTGGCGAGAACGGAGCCGAGATCCGCAGGGTCCGTGAGTGTGTGTGACCAAAGTGCAACCGTGCGAATGAGTGCGGCCTGATCGGGAAGTTCGTGCAGGTGTCCGCGGCCCTTGCCGAGTGTGGGGGTGGCGTTGACGCCGGAGATCACCAGCATCGGGATACTGTCGGCCCGCGCCTGGGCCATCGCCGTCAGCACATTGGTCAGTCCCGGGCCGGTGATGACGAAACACACGCCCGGCTTGCCCGTGACGCGGGCGTAACCGTCCGCCATGAAACCGGCGCCCTGTTCGTGACGCGGTGTGACGTGACGGATCGAACTGGCGGCAAGTCCCCGGTAGAGCTCGATGGTGTGAACACCGGGAATGCCGAAAACCGTGTCGACGCCGGCCGCTTCCAGCATGCCGACCAAGGCTTCACCAACTGTCTGGCTGGCGGTTTCCATCAAAGGCCTCCCGCAAATTTCGCGATGCGATCGCAGGCAGCTTCGACCATTTCATCCGGTACCGTCAGACTGAGGCGGATCAGACCGCCGGCATTTTCACCGAAGGACGACCCCGGCATGACCGCCACGCCCGCTTCGAGAAGCCGCCAGGCGAAGCTTTCGCCGTCGAGACCGGTGCCGGAGACGTCGACGATGATGAACATCCCGGCCTGCGGACGGTACGGTACAAGCCCTTCCACCGTCGCCAGCCGGTCTGCAAATATGTTTGCCCGGCGTTTGTAATCGGTGCGCATCCTCGCCGCGGTTGAAATGTTCGAGTTCAGCGCGAACGCGGTCATGTCGGCGATGAAGGGCTGGTTGCCGAAAAGCATCGTCTCGGACAGCGGCAGGAGCTTGTCGCAGAATTCTTCCGGCCCCACGGCCCATCCGCTTCGGAACCCGGGCGCTGCATGGGATTTGGAAATCGAGGACAGGGCGACCACCCTCTCGGCGAGATCCGGATCATCGAAAGGCGATGCGAAAACGCCGTCAAACACCAGCTCCGCATAGACCTCGTCTGCCACGATCCAGAGGCCGTGGACCTTGCAGACGGCGCCGATCCGGGCGATTTCGTCGGTTGTCAGAACAGCGCCTGTCGGATTGTGCGGCGAGTTGAGCAAAAGCACCCGCGATTGCGGCGTAATCGACGCCTCAAGATCTTGGGCCATGAGACGGAACCCGTTTTCAGGCCGCAGCGGGACGGATTCGCGGTGAGCCCCGCTTGCGCGGATGACACCTTCATAGGTCGCGTAGAACGGATCACCCACCAGAACGCCGTCTCCGGGGCCGGTGAGCCCCATCAGGGTGGCAAACAGGGCCGTCTGCGTACCGGGAAAGCACATCACGTTCTGCGCGGTAACGCCGCCACGCCGCCGCGAGTACATCGCAGCAATCGCATCGAGCAGTTCCGGCTCGCCCCGGCCGCTGGAATAGCCGGTTCTCCCGGCCACCATCGAGCGGTGGCAGACCTCGAAAAGCTCCGGATCGGGCGGAAGGTCCGGTTCGCCGATCGTGAGTTCGATAATGTCGCTTCCGGCCCGCTTCATTTCGCGGCACCGCTGGTGAATGGCCCATTTGGCGCCGCCGGTATCGGCCAGGCGACTTGTGATTTCCGCATAATGCATGCCGGTCATTCCCTAAAGGTTTTGGCGTCGATTCCGATGAGTGTCGCAACCGAATCCAGCGCTATTCGCACAACGTCGAGCCGCGAAAAATCATCGCCGCCCATGGAGATTTCTATCCAGAGCCCGTCGAGCAGCGCATTGATGACAATGGCTTTCTGGCGAACCTGCAGGTCGCCGAGCACCTCGCCGCGCTCGGCCATGGCTTCGCCCACCAGCCGCTCGATGAGATCCCGAAAGGCCTGGTAGCCGTCTCGGTGGACCTCGGCCATCACCGGGTCGGAATGGACGGTGCCGATAAATGCCGCCCAGATCGCCAGGGTTCGACCGTCCGCCACCGGCGGCGTCACGCAGGCGCGAACCAGACCCGCCAGCCGGGACAGTGCGGGTCCGTCGCCGCAGCCGGCCTCCGCGGCTGCGATGAGATCGGCGATGAACACCTTGTAGGCTGCGATCACCAGCCGTTCCTTGTTGTCGAAGTAGCGGCGGATCAGGCCCGGCGTCACTCCGGCCCGAAGTGAGACTTCACGCACAGTCGCACCGGAGAGCCCGAGTTCGGCGATGCTGTCCAGCGTCGCGGCAATCAGGTCCTTCTGCCGGACTGATTCCGGCTCACGATGGAAAAGACGCCGGGTCATTCCCCGTTCGCAGAGGCACGCCACACCGGACGTGTCAGGCAGGTCGGCCCGCCCTCGCAGGGGATGCAGAGCGCATCGGCATCAAACACGGTGACCTTGCAGCCTGCGTTCTCCATCAGGGCGCGGGTCTTGGGAAAGCCGTCGACCATGATCACGTTGCCAGGCGTCAGCGGCAGCACATTGAGGTTGAGCCCGTTGGAGGCGTCGAACTCGTCGCGCGGCGCTTCAAGGAGCTCGTAGCCGCTGTCCTTGAGAAGCTTCCAGAAACCGAAGGGGAGCATCGGAGCGAAGACCAGCCCGAGCTTCTCATCGAGCGGCGACATCACCGACATCAGGTGAAGACAGGCTTCCTCGCCGTTTCCGAACGGCAGGTCGTATCCGAGCACGCTTACGCCAAGCGGCTTTAGCATCGCGCCGAGCTGCTCGATCCCGGCCTGATTGGTGCGCACGCCGCGACCGACGGCCAGGGTTTTGTCGTCGACCCAGATGCAATCGCCGCCTTCCACGCTTCCCGGAGCCTCGATCTCGCCGACAATCGGGATGCCTGCCGACTGGTAAGCGGCCTTGTGCAGTCCCGGCTCCTTCATGCGGCCCGGCTTGCCCATGCGTAAAATCACCGCACCCTTATCGGTCATCAATGACGGGTCGTGGGTAAACATGGCGTCGGCCAGGCCGTCACCCTCATCCTCAAGCCAGATGACCTCCGCGCCCGACTTTTCGACATGGTCTGCGAAAACGCCGAACTGCGCCACCGCCTTCGCGCCGTCAAAGCCTTCGCCATAGTGCCATTCCTCGGCCTTGGCCGAGATCAGGCTGTCGCCAGGTCTGCGCATCAGCACCCGCCTGAGCGGCAGGGCCATGGATTGGGATCCGTATGTCATTGAAGGGTCCGTTGAAAAGAAAAGCAATGAAAGAAATTATACACTTGATTAATTACTGCGCAAGGGTCACGATTGCGCAACTTCGCTCCAGCGGGAGCCAATTGGGGAATTGAATGAGCAGTCTGAATAGCGGCGCCACCGCTGTCATGAATGAGAAGCCGGCTGCCGTCGAGGTTGACGGTTTGCACAAGTGGTTCGGAGACCTTGAGGTGCTCAAGGGCGTATCGCTTTCCGCAGGCAATGGCGACGTGGTCGCAATCATTGGCGGATCCGGCTCGGGCAAATCCACCATGCTGCGCTGTATCAACATGCTTGAACTTCCCACCAAGGGAAAGATCAGCATCCAGGGCGAAACGATCAACATGAAGTCCGATGGACGCGGAGGCCTGCAGCCGGCCGATACGGCGCAGCTTCGCCGTATCCGGACCCGTCTGGCGATGGTGTTTCAGAGCTTCAATCTCTGGCAGCACATGACCGTTCTCGGAAACATCATCGAGGCGCCTGTGCACGTGATGGGGGTCAAGCGCGACGAAGCCATAGCGCGCGCCGAGAAACTGCTCGAACGGGTCGGTCTTTCCGACAAGAGGGACGCCTATCCGGCGTTTCTCTCCGGGGGGCAGCAGCAGCGCGCGGCGATCGCCCGCGCCCTCGCAGTAGAGCCCGAGGTCATGCTCTTCGATGAGCCCACATCGGCACTCGATCCGGAACTTGTCGGCGAGGTGCTCGCCGTCATTGCCGATCTGGCGCGCGAGGGCCGCACGATGCTGCTCGTGACCCATGAGATGAAATTTGCCCGGGAAGTCGCCAACAATGTGGTGTTCCTGGCCAATGGCGTGATCGAGGAGCAGGGCGCTCCCGATCAGCTTTACAATGCGCCGAAATCCGAGCGCTTGAAAAAATTCCTTGCGACGGTTCAATAGTCCAAGGTTCAATGGGCGAAGCCCGAAATTCCAACAGGGGAATGTCTAAATGAAAACCAAACTGATCACCGCAATCGCGGCCTTCGGAATGACTCTCGCGGCCAACGCCGCCTCGGCGGAAACCGTTCGCGTCGGCGTCGCAGCCGAACCCTATCCGCCGTTCACCGAGCCTGATGCTTCGGGCAACTGGACCGGCTGGGAAATCGACTTCATGAACGCGGTCTGCGAAGAAGCGGAACTCGACTGCGTTGTGACCCCGGTTGCCTGGGATGGCATCATTCCGGCGCTGACGTCGAACAAGATCGACGCCATCATCGGCTCCATGTCGATCACCGAAGAGCGGATGAAGACGATCGACTTCTCCGACAAGTACTACAACACGCCTTCCGTGATCGCAGCGCCGAAGGGATCGGACTTCACTCCCGACGCCGAAGGTCTTGAGGGCAAGATCGTTGGCGTTCAGGTCTCGACGATCCACCAGGATTACGTGACCACGCACTTCGGCGACGTGGTGGCCGAGATCAAGGAATACCAGACCCAGGATGAAGCCAACCAGGATCTGGCTGCCGGCCGCGTCGATGCCATCATGGCCGATTCGCTGGCGCTCGATGCTTTCGTGAAGTCCGACGACTGCTGCGAAATCGTCGGAGCCGTCGAAGACGATCCGGCAATCCTGGGCGCCGGTGTCGGTGTTGGACTGCGCAAGGGCGATGACGAGCTTCGCGCGAAGTTCAACGAGGCCATCGCAGCGATCCGGGAAAACGGCACCTATGACGAGTTCTCGAAGGCCTATTTCGACTTCGACATCTACGGCAAATAAGATGCCTGACATTGCGCAAGGCGCAAAAGGCCGGTCGGCGGGTACGTCCCGCCGGCTGGCCGGATAAGAACAATGCTGGACTGGATAGCCGGGCTTGCCGCCTGGGAGCTGCTGGCGCTTGAACCGCCCGGATGGGGCGGCGTGCTCCTGCGAGGGCTCGCGGTTTCGCTTCAGGTCGCAGTCGGCGGTTACATCCTCGGATTCCTGATCGGCGTCGGCGGCGCGACCGGAAAGCTCTATGGCGGCCCGATCCTGCGGGATATTCTCGAGGTCTACACCACTCTGGTGCGCGCCGTGCCGGAACTGGTGCTGATCCTGCTGCTCTATTACGCGGGAACCGACGCGCTCAACAAGATCATGATCCTGATCGGTGCGGGACCGGTGGACATCAGCGGACTTGTCGCCGGAATATTCGTGATCGGCGTCGTCCAGGGCGCCTACCAGACCGAAGTCCTGCGCGGCGCCTTCAAGGCTGTCCCCCATGGTCAGATCGAGGCGGCACGCGCCTACGGCATGACCGGAACCCAGGTGTTGCGGCGCATCACGCTTCCGGGAATGCTGCCGCACGCGGTACCCGGATTGGCCAATCTCTGGCTCATCGCCACCAAGGATACCGCGCTGCTGGCCGTTGTCGGCGTGGCCGAACTTACGCTGGTGACACGGCAGGCCGGCGGAACAACCAAATCCTATTTCCTCTTTTTCTGCGCGGCGGGTCTGCTCTACCTGATGGTGACGTTGATCTCGAATGTGATCATCCGCCGGGTTGAGCGCCATGCCCGTCGCGGCATGCCGGCGGTGCGCTGATGGAACCTGAACTCAGAAGCTGGAAAGAGCCGCATCGTCTTGTGCTGATCGCCATCGGCATCGGCATCATTCTGCTTGCCGCCTACACCATGCGCTGGGACTGGCTGCCGAGATATTACGGCAGGCTCATTGAAGGTGTGGGCACCACGATCTGGCTGTTGTTCATCACATCGGTGATGGGATTTGTCGCAGCCATCGGGCTTGGGCTTGCCCAGGCCGCCGGGCCGTTCTGGCTGGCCGGGCCGGCGCGAGCCTTCTGCACAGTCATTCGCGGCACTCCGCTGCTGCTGCAGCTCTGGCTGCTTTACTACGGACTTGGCTCGCTTTTCGCCCAGTATCCGGAGATCCGGGAATCCTGGGCCTGGACCTATCTGCGTTCGGCCTGGCCCTACGGTGTATTGGCGCTCACCCTGTCCTTCGCGGGCTATGAAGGCGAGGTGATGCGCGGCGCGTTCGCGGGCGTTCCCCGCGGCGAACTCGAAGCGGGCCGTGCCTATGGCATGTCGCCTTTCACCATGTTCCGCAGGATCTGGTTGCCGCGGGCCATTCACCGGGCGCTGCCGACGCTTACCGGCGAGACCGTCCTGCAGCTCAAGGCGACGCCGCTGGTTGCCACCATCACGGTGGTCGATGTCTACGCCATCATTTCGAGGGTCCGGCAGGATACGTACCTTACCTACGAGCCGCTTCTTCTGCTGGCGCTGATATATGTGATCCTGACCGGGATCCTGACCCTTGCTTTCCGGTGGGTCGAAAGCAGGGTGCCGGTCAAGGGCTGAGCGTTGCGCACCTGTTCAAACGGGTTTCCCGGTTCGAACGCGGCTTTGCGATGGCGAGAGCCCGAATTGGCGCCTGAACGCGCGTGAGAATGCGGGCTGGGACGAAAATCCGGTTCGTGACGCAATGTCGGTGACCGAAAGGTGCGTGTCCTGCACCAGCCGGCGGGCCGCCCCCAGCCGCAGCGACAGGAAATAGGCGCCCGGCGTCTCTCCCATCTGCCGCATGAACAGCTGCTCCAGTCCCCGGCTCGACATCGCCACCCGGCGCGCGATGGCGGCAATGCTCAGCGGCGCATCGATATGGGTTTCCATGATCCGGATGGCGCGCACCAGCCGTGGATCGTCATGGGCATTGCCGACCATGACATTGACTTGGGGATCGTCCGCGGCACGCATGTCGTCCTGAACGAAGCTGCTTGCGACATCGAGCGCCAGCGGCCGGCCCAGGATCTGGCCGATCAGGTCGACCATCATGTCGAAGGTGGGCGAGGCGCCCGAAGTGGTGATATAACGTCCGTCGATGACGTAACGGTCGGCTCTGAGGTCAACATTGGGAAACGCGGCAGCGAAATCCTCGAAATCCTCCCAGTGGGTCGCGGCCCGGTGGTCGTCGAGCAGGCCCGCACGGGCCAGGAGCCACGCGCCCGATTCGATGCCGAAGACCAGCGTCGCGCCGCGCACGCCGCGGTAGATGTGGGCAATCAGCTTGCGGTCAGTCAGACGCGCCGCGCCAAATCCCGCGACGAGGGCAAGTATGTCGGTGCGTGAAGACGGGTCATGCCGCCCGGAGACCGGCCAGGCCATGCCGGAGGAGGTTTCCGGCGGTTCTCCGTCGACGGAAAGGAACCGCCAGTCGAATACAATTCTGCCGGCCTGCCGATTTGCGGCCCGAAGCGGTTCGGCGGCGCTCGCAAGCGTCAGCATCGAACTGCCCGGAAGCACGAGCAGATCGACCCGGATCGGTCGATCCAGTGCGGAAATCGATGCGACAGCTTTGTTTTGTGTCATCTGTTCTTCGTAAATTGGAATGCAAGCGGCTGCAATCAGGTCATCATGTGCAAATGAAAAATGGAGGATTGTCCGTATGCCCCTGACCATGAACCGCGAGGTGTTCATCACCTGCGCTGTCACCGGATCCGGCTCCACCCAGGATCGCAGCCCGCACGTGCCGAGATCGCCGGAGCAAATCGCGAACTCCGCGATCGAGGCTGCCAGGGCGGGTGCCGCGATCGTGCACTGCCATGTCCGCGATCCGGAAACCGGTGCTCCGCGCCGCGATGTCGAGCTCTACCGTGAAGTGACCGAGCGGATTCGCGACGCCGATATTGACGTCGTGCTGAACCTGACTGCCGGAATGGGCGGTGACCTCGTGCTCGGCGGCACCGAGACTCCGCTGCCTGCCGTCGAGGGCACCGACATGGCGGGCGCCAGCGAGCGCATGGCCCATATCCGCGCCTGTCTGCCGGAAATCTGCACTCTTGATTGCGGCACGATGAATTTTGCCGAAGCCGACTATGTGATGACCAATACGCCCGGCATGCTGCGAGCCATGGGCGGCATGATGACCGAACTCGGCGTCAAGCCGGAGATCGAGGCTTTCGATACCGGGCATCTGTGGTTTGCCAAGCAACTGGTGGCCGAAGGCGTGCTCAAGCCCGATGCGCTCGTTCAGCTTTGCATGGGCGTTCCCTGGGGCGCGCCCGACGACCTCAACACCTTCATGGCCATGGTCAACAATGTGCCCTCGGACTGGAACTGGTCGGCGTTCTCGCTCGGTCGCAACCAGATGGCCTATGTTGCAGCGGCGACGATCGCGGGCGGCAATGTCCGTGTCGGGCTTGAAGACAATCTCTGGCTCGGCAAGGGACAGCTTGCGACCAATGCGCAGCTTGTCGAACGGGCCGTGACGATTGTCGAATCTCTCGGCGCGCGCGTGATCGGACCTGAGGAAGTGCGCGAACGTCTCAACCTGATCAAGCAGGCGCCCGCCGCCGCTTGAGCAGACTCCTCGGAGGGAGCGATGGAAAAGGTCAAGTTCACTGCAATGAAGGATGGTGACCGGGAGGATTACGAATTCCTCACCCGTCACGAGATCGATTACGCGTCCAAGACCGCTGAGAGACTGCTCGCAGCGCTTGTCGATCTCGACGAAAGCCTGTCGGGCTACCAGGTCACACGGCTGGGCCATTCGCTGCAATCGGCAACCCGCGCCTGGCGAGACGGTGCCGACGTCGACTGGGTGGTCTCGGCACTGCTGCATGACATCGGCGACATCTACGCGCCCTACAATCACGATGAATACGCAGCCGCGATCCTGCGGCCCTTTGTGCGCGAGCAATGCGCCTGGGTGGTCGAAAAGCACGGCGATTTCCAGAAGCTCTATTACGCCCATCACCTGGGCGGAAATCCGCACGCGCGCGATGCCTATCGTGATCACCCCTATTTCGACGATTGCGCCACGTTCTGCGAGCGCTGGGACCAGACGAGCTTCGATCCTGGCTACGATCATCATGACATTGGGTTCTTCAGGGAGATGGTCGAAGAGGTCTTCGCCCGCAAGCCCTACGATCCCGCCGCCATCCGGTCCGGCGAGCGTGTGGCGCTGACCGATCCCTCGATTGCCGAAGGGCGAAACTGATGAGTGCCAACAAGAAGGCCGCCATCGTCGGCGGCGGTGTGATCGGCGGCGGTTGGGCCGCCCGTTTCCTGCTCAACGGATGGGATGTGTCCATCTACGATCCCGACTCTCAGGCCGAGCGCAAGGTCGGCGAGGTGATGGCAAATGCCCGCCGTTCGCTGCCGGCGCTCTCGGATGTCTCGGTGCCCGAGGAGGGGCGGCTCTCCTTCGCATCCTCCATAAGAGAGGCGGTCGAAGGTGCGGGCTGGATCCAGGAAAGCGTGCCTGAACGTCTCGACATCAAGCACGCGACCTTTGCAGACATCCAAGCCAATTGCTCTGCCGATGCGCTGATCGGTTCATCCACATCCGGCTTCAAGCCCTCTGAACTGCAGCAGGGCGCTGCACGCCCGGAACAGATTTTCGTCGCCCATCCGTTCAACCCGGTTTACTTGCTTCCGGTCATCGAGCTGGTCGGAGTCGAAGCGACGCTGCTGCGTGCCAGCGATGTGCTTGAAGAAATCGGCATGAAGCCGCTTATGGTCCGCAAGGAAATCGACGCCCATATCGCCGACAGGTTCCTTGAAGCGGTCTGGCGCGAGGCGCTATGGCTGATCAAGGATGGCATTGCCACCACACAGGAAATTGACGACGTCATCCGTTACGGCTTCGGCATGCGCTGGGCGCAGATGGGCCTCTTCGAGACCTACCGCATTGCAGGCGGGGAGGCAGGCATGCGCCACTTCATCGCCCAGTTCGGTCCGTGCCTCTCCTGGCCCTGGACCAAGCTGATGGATGTGCCCGAACTCACCGACGAACTGACCGACATGATCGCCAGCCAGTCGGACGAACAGTCCGGAATGCATTCGATCCGCGAGCTCGAACGCATTCGGGATGACAATCTGGTTGCCATGATGCGGGCGCTCAAGGGCCGGAACTGGGGAGCCGGCGCGCTGCTCAACGAATATGATGCGCGCGTCTCTCCGCCGCTTCCGACCGGAATCGACAAGCCGATTGAGACGCTCAGGCGGGTAGTCCCCGTCGACTGGCTGGACTACAACGGCCACATGAACGAAAGCCGCTACGGCCAGGTGTTTTCCGACGCGGGGGACGTGGTCATGGCGATGGTCGGAGCCGACAAGGACTACATCGCCGGCGGACTGTCTTATTTCACGGTCGCAAACGAGATCGGATATCTGAACGAAACCCGGCTGGGTGACGTGATCCACGTCCGGACCCAGGTGCTCGAAGCCAGGGGCAAGAAGCTCAGGCTCTATCACGAGATGATCCGCAGCGCGGATGGCGAGCTGCTGGCAACCTGCAACCAGCTTCTCATCCATGTCTCGCTCGAAACCCGCAAATCCTGCGAACCCGAGGGCGAGGTCCTGGCCCGGATCACCGCACTTGGCGAGGCCCAGGCCAAACTTCCCAGACCCGCCAGCATGCGGGACTGACTGAACAACGCTGCACCCGATGTCCCGGCCATTGTCGCAATGGCCGCATTTCAGGTGGCAAAACGAGACAAGCCCGAAGAGCGAGAGACCATGGATTTCGGACTGACACAGGAACAGCAGATGATCGTCGAGACCACGCGGTCCTTCGTCGAAAACGAGCTCTATCCGCATGAGGCCCAAGTCGAGCGGTCGGGGCATCTCGACATGGATCTGGTGCGCGACATCCAGAAGAAGGCGATCGACGCGGGGCTCTATGCCGCCAACATCCCGGAGCAGTTCGGCGGCGCGGGTCTCGATACGCCGACATGGCTGCTCTACGAGAAGGAACTGGGTCGCGCCAACTACGCGCTGCATTGGACATGCGTGGCTCGACCCTCCAACATCCTTTGCGCCGGCACGCCCGAGCAGCGCGCGCGCTACCTCGATCCCTGTGTCGCCGGGGAGAAGTGGGACTGCCTGGCCATGACCGAGCCGGGCGCGGGCTCCGACCTTCGCGGCATGAAGGCAACCGCCAAACGGGACGGATCCGGCGAGAACAGTGATTGGGTGCTCAATGGCACCAAGCATTTCATATCGCACGCGGACATTGCCGACTTCACGATTGCCTTCATGGCGACCGGCGAGGAAGACACGCCGCGCGGAAGGAAGAAGCTGATCACGGCCTTCTTTGTCGACAAGGACACACCTGGCTACGCGGTCCGCGACGGTTATCGCAACGTCTCGCATCGCGGCTACACCAACGCGATCCTCGAATTCGACAATTGCCGGATACCGGCCGAAAACGTGCTCGGGGAAGTGCACAAGGGGTTCGATGTCGCCAACACCTGGCTTGGTGCAACACGGCTTCAGGTCGGCGCCACCTGTCTCGGCCGGGCAGACCGGGCATTCCGGCATGCTGTCGAATGGTCGGCCACGCGTGAGCAGTTCGGCCAGCCGATCGGCAAGTTCCAGGGAGTTTCCTTCAAACTGGCCGACATGGCGACAGAAATGAAGGCCGCCGAGCTAATGATCCTCGAGGCGGGATGGAAGTTCGACCGGGACGAGGCGACCGATGCAGATATGGCGATGGCCAAGCTGAAGGCGACGGAGATGCTGGCCATGGTCGCCGACGAGGCAATCCAGATCCATGGCGGCATGGGATTGATGGACGAGCTTCCGCTTGAGCGCATCTGGCGCGACGCCCGCATCGAGCGCATCTGGGAGGGCACATCCGAGATCCAGCGTCACATCATCTCCCGCGCGCTGCTTCGGCCGCTTGGCGCCTGAGACAATCACCATGAAACTTTCCGGCATGACATCATGAAACCGGCCATCACCATAACCTATTGTCGACAGTGCAACTGGATGCTGCGTTCCGGCTGGATGGCGCAGGAACTGCTGTCGACCTTCTCGGAGGAACTCGGCTCGGTCACGCTCGTGCCCGGCACCGGCGGCATCTTCACCATCGAGGTCGACGGTGAACTGATCTGGGACCGGAAACGCGACGGCGGCTTTCCGGATGTGAAGGCTCTTAAGGGTCGGGTCCGCGACAAGGTCGATCCGGACCGCAGTCTCGGTCATGTCGACCGCGCGACTACCCAAGAATGAGTCCGGATCTCTCCCGCCTCCTGCGTCCCCGTTCCATCGCGCTGTTCGGTGGCGGATGGGCCGTGAACGTCGTGGCGCAGCTGCAGAAGTCAGGCTTCGACGGCGATATCTGGCCCGTCAATCCGAAACGTGCCGACATCCTCGGCGTGCCGTGCCTCGCTTCGATTGATGATCTGCCGGCCGCGCCCGATGCGAGCTTCATCGGTGTCAACAGGGATGCCACCGTTGAGGTAGTCCGTTGTCTGAGTGACATGGGCGCGGGCGGGGCGACCTGCTTCGCTTCCGGCTTCCGTGAAAGTGAAAGCGAAGGCACGGGCGGATCCAATCTGCAGGATCAACTGGTCGCGGCAGCAGGCCCCATGCCGATCCTCGGGCCGAACTGCTACGGGCTGATCAACTATCTCGACAATGTGACCCTCTGGCCCGATCAACATGGCGGCCTGCCGGTTGAAAGCGGTGTGGCAATTGTCGCGCAATCCTCCAACATCGCCATCAACATGACGATGCAGGCGCGCGGATTGCCGATCGCCTATGTCGTTGCAGCGGGAAACCAGGCGCAGACCGGGGCGAGCGATATCGCATCGGCGCTTCTCGACGATGACCGCGTGAGCGCCATCGGACTGTATCTTGAAGGTTTCGGCGATATCCGCGCGCTGGAGGCGCTTGCCGCGAAGGCGAGGGCCATGAACAAGCCCATCGTCGCGATCAAGATCGGCCGGTCGGACAAGGCGCGCGCGGCAACGCTGACCCATACCGCATCGCTCGCCGGAAGCGCCGCAGCCGGATCGGCATTGCTCAAACGGTTGGGCATCGTCGAAGTCGAGACCATCGCCGTGTTCCTGGAAACACTCAAGCTTTTGCATATGCTCGGACCGCTTCCCGGCGCGTCGGTCTGCTCGGTCAGCTGCTCGGGCGGCGAGGCCAGCCTGATGGCCGACATGAGCGCGGGAACGGCGCTCGATTTTCCGGAGTTTGCTCCCGCCCAGCGTGCCGAACTGAAAGCGGAACTCGGGCCGATCGTCACCATCGCCAATCCGCTTGACTACCATACCTTCATCTGGGGCGACACGCCGCGGATGACCCGCATGTTTTCGACCGTAATGGCCGAAACCTTTGATCTGACGGTCTTCATTCTCGACATGCCGCGGGCCGACCGCTGCGATCCATCGGGCTATCAATGCGCCGTCGACGCCATCATTGCGGCCAGGGCCGGGACCGGTGCGCGTGTCGCGGTGCTCTCGAGCCTGCCGGAGAACATGTCGGACCACTTTACCCGCAGCTTCATGGAAGGAGGCGTCGCGGTTCTTCACGGCATGACCGAAGGCATTCTTGCCATCGAGACTGCAGTCCACGCAGGCGGCATGAGTGGCGCGGTGCCTGAACCGCTGCTGCTGGCTGCCGATGTTGACGCCGTACCGGTTGGGCTCAGCGAAGCGAAATCGAAGCATGCTCTGGCGGAGTATGGGTTGAAGGTTCCCCGCCCGGTGACCGCGCCCTCGCTGGAAGAATTGAAGAGGCTGAGCCAGGGTCTTGCCTACCCGCTGGCCCTCAAGGGTCTCGGCAAGGCTCACAAGAGCGAAGCGGGGCTCGTTGTGCTGGACATTGAAAACCCCGATGCCCTGGTTTCACAGGCGGAAAGGATGCTGCCTTTGGCGCAGGGATTTCTTGCCGAGGAAATGGCCGCTGGCGGCGTCGCCGAGCTCCTCGTCGGCGTCACTCGCGACGCCACCGGAACATTCCTGCTGACGCTGGGGGCGGGCGGCGTCCTGACCGAACTGCTTCAGGACACCGAAAGCCTGCTGCTGCCTGCCACCAACGAAGACATTGTGGCGGCACTTGAACGCCTCAAGATCGGGCCGCTTCTGAGGGGATATCGCGGCAAGCCCGCGGCCGACATTGCAGCCATTGCCGATGCGGTCCAGTCTGTGTGCCGGTATGCCGAAGCCAATTCGAACCGACTTGTCGAGCTTGAAATCAACCCGCTGATCGCACGCGAGCAGGATGCCGTCGCTGTCGACGCGCTGATCAGCCTGTACGAAGTTTGAACGCGAAAGGAACCCATCATGACCGGTCCCGTCAGAACCCGCACCGTCGGGCATGTTCTCGAAGTCACGCTCGACCGTCCCAAGGCCAATGCGGTTGATCTTGCGACCAGCCGGATCATGGGCGAAGTGTTCCGGGATTTCCGGGACAATCCGGAACTGCGCGTGGCGATCCTCACCGGGGCGGGTGAAAAGTTCTTCTGCCCGGGCTGGGACCTCAAGGCCGCCAATGACGGCGATGCGGTCGACGGCGATTACGGTGTGGGCGGCTTCGGCGGGCTGCAGGAATTGCCGCATCTCAACAAGCCGGTGATCTGTGCTGTCAACGGCATCTGTTGCGGCGGCGGTCTCGAGATCGCGCTGTCTTGCGACATCATTCTCGCAGCCGATCACGCGACCTTCGCGCTTCCCGAAATCCGCTCCGGCACCGTGGCCGACGCGGCTTCCATCAAGCTGCCGAAGCGCATCCCCTATCACATTGCCATGGAGATGTTGTTTACCGGCCGCTGGCTCGATGCGACCGAAGCCAATCGCTGGGGCTTCGTCAACCACACCCATCCGGGGGACCGGTTGATGGCAGAAGCCTGGAAGATGGCTGAGCTGCTGGCTTCCGGCCCGCCGCTGGTGTTTGCCGCGATCAAGGAGGTGGTGCGCGAAGCCGAGGGCGAGAAATTCCAGGACACCATGAACAAGGTGACCAGGCGCCAGCTCAGGACCGTCGACGTGCTCTACGAATCCGAGGACAACAAGGAAGGCTTCCGGGCCTTCGCCGAAAAGCGCGATCCGGTCTGGAAGGGCAGATAGGCCGGCCCGCGGCCTAGATCTCGGTGTGCATCCGGTAGCCGGGTGAGAAGGTCAGGCGCACCGAGGTGATCACCTGCGCCTGGTTCCAGGTGCTGCGCTCGATCACGAACAGGCCTTCGCCTTCGGGACAAGCCAGGATCTCGGCTTCCCGGGATCCAGCTGTCATCGCCGAGAAAGTGAAGTCTCCGCCTTCGAACGGGATGTTTCTGACCAGCCATTCATTGGCGCTCAAGGACGTCAAATCCGCCGTTTCGATGCCCGGGGCGGCTTCGGGATTGATCCAGCGGTCGCCGAAGACATAGGGCTTGCCGTCCGCCATGTGCAGCGTGACGAGATGCATGAGTTTGACGCCCGGTTCGGTGCGCATGCGGGCCCGGATACCCGCGGGCGGAACGGCCGGGCCACGGGTCAGCACTTGGTGACGGTAGCTCTGGCCCTTGCTTTCGATCTCCAGCCGGATCACCGGGATCGCAAGTGTCGCCTTGCGAACAGGATGCAGTGCGACGCGTGTCCCGGCCTTGCGGCGCCGGTCAAGCAGCCCCGATTCCGCAAGCCCCCTGAGGGCGCGGTTCACGGTGGCGCGGGCACAACCGAATTCCCGCGACAGTTCTGCTTCATGCGGTATGAACTCGCCGGGTTTCCATTCGCGGCTGTTGATCCGGCGCAAGACCTCCGCCTGCACCGCCTGCCAGCTCTTGATTTCCGGATCCCTCAAAGCGCCTCCCCAAGCTCTTGCATCGCCCTCACATATCGCGCGACAATCTCGCCGCGCTTCACATGGGTGCCTCCCCGCACCATGTGCCGGCCCGCCGACCAGACATCCGTTATAAGCCGATCGTCGCCGGCAAAGACATAGCAGTCGATCAGCGTATCGCCGGTTTTCCCGGTCAGATCCACCGCATCCGCATTGAGCGCCATCAGATCGGCGAGTTTGCCGGGCGCGATTGTGCCGGTGTCGCGGCCCGAAACGCTCGCTCCGCCGGACGCAATGGCCTCGAGCAGCCGCCGCCCCGTCGATTTTGTGCCGCTTGCCAGCGCCGCGCGGGAATTGTCGCGCAGCCTTTGCGAGTAATCCAGCGTCCGCAGTTCTTCGGACAGCGAGATGCGGATATTGGAGTCCGATCCCACGGCAATCGCGCCGCCGGCATCGAACCAGCGAACGCCGTCAAAGATCCCGTCTCCAAGGCTCGATTCCGTGATCGGGCACAGCCCTGCCACGGCGCCGCTCCTGGCCAGTCCCTCGGTCTCGTGCGGCAGCATCTGGGTGCAGTGGATGAAACAGTGGCGGGCGTCGAGCGCCATTGTATCGAGTACGAACTCGACGGGGCGCTTGCCAAGCGCGGCCACCACCTCCTCGACCTCCGGCTTCTGCTCTGCCAGATGCATGTGCAGCGGCGCACCCGCCGCAAGCGCGGCATAATGCGGAAGGCTCTCGGGGGATACGGCACGCAGGCTGTGCGGCGCAACACCGATGCGGGTGTCAGCCGGAAGGGACCGGATCGCGTCCTTTGAGCGGGCGTGCAGGTCCTCATAGTCATCGAGCATGTTGCCGAAACGGATCTGTCCCGGTCCGAGCGGGCGCTTATCGCAGCCGCCATACTGGTAATGGACCGGAAGCAGCGTCAGGCCGATTCCGGTGATGGCCGTCGCGGCTGCGATCCGCTCGGCCATTTCGGCGATGTTGTCGTAGGGCGCGCCACCCGGCTGGTGGTGAAGGTAGTGGAAATCGACATTTGTCGAATATCCGGCTTCGAGCATTTCCATCTGGACGAGGGCTGCAATCGCCTCGACATGATCCGGCGTCAGCCGGTCAAGAAAGCGGAACATCAGTTGCCGCCAGGTCCAGAACGAATCCGACGGGTTCGGTCCGCGCTTTTCGGTCAGTCCCGCCATGGCGCGCTGAAAGGCATGGCTGTGACAGTTGACCGGGGCCGGGAGCAGGATGCCGACGCGTTCTCCTTCCGCCTCGCAGCCTGCTTCGACGGTTCCGATTGTGCCGGAATCGTCGAATTCGATCCGCACTTTTTCGGCCCATCCGTCCTTGAGCAGCGCCTTTTCGGCCCAAATCACAGTCATCGTCTCCCACCTCTTGACAGGTTTTTATGTCTATACTTATAGTCGAAATACACGGACATAACAATGGCGATTTGATGCTTCTGACCAACGCGAAATTGGCGACGATGGACGGATCCGCGGCCTACGGGCTGATCGGGGACGGCGCTGTTGCGATCGAGGGCGAGCGCATCGCATGGGCGGGACCGGCCAGGGATCTCCCGTATGCTTACCGCGCCCTCGAAAACGTGGATCTTGAAGGTCGGCTGGTGACCCCGGGTCTGATCGATTGCCATACCCATGTCGTCCATGGCGGCAACAGGGCCCGCGAGTTTGAAATGCGGCTCGAAGGCGCATCCTACGAGGAAGTCGCCCGCGCCGGCGGCGGTATCGTCTCCACTGTTGCGGCGACCCGTTCCGCCACCGAAGAGGAACTGCTCGCCGATGCGTTGACCCGCGTGGACGCAATGATTGCCGAGGGTGTCTGCAGCATCGAGATCAAGTCGGGCTACGGCCTCGACATCGAAAACGAGCTCAAGATGCTGCGTGCGGCGAGGGCGATTGCCTCCAGTCGCCCCGTCCAGGTACGCACCAGCTACCTGGGCGCCCACGCCGTGCCGCCGGAGTACAAGGACCGGCCCGATGCCTATATCGACGAGGTTTGCATTCCCGGGCTGGAAGCTGCCCATGCCGAAGGGCTGGTGGATGCGGTCGATGGCTTCTGCGAGGGCATCGCGTTCTCACCGGCACAGATCGCCCACGTTTTCGACAAGGCGCGCGCGCTGGGCGTTCCCGTAAAACTGCATGCCGAGCAACTCTCCAACCTCGGAGGCGCCCGGATGGCTGCGGACTATGGTGCGCTGTCAGCAGACCACCTGGAATATGCCGATGCCGGGGATGCCGCTGCCATGGCAAAAGCCGGATCGGTTGCGGTCATTCTGCCTGGCGCATTCTATACGCTCAGGGAAACGGCGCTTCCGCCGATTGAGGCGTTCCGTGATCACGGTGTTGCCATGGCCGTTGCAACCGACTGCAACCCGGGCTCTTCGCCGATGAGTTCTCTGCTCTTGAGCATGAACATGGCTTGTACACTGTTCCGCATGACGCCGGAGGAGGCGCTCGCCGGGGCCACGCGGCACGCGGCCCGGGCTCTCGGCTTGGACGGGACCGGCATGATCAAGGCGGGTCTGCGTGCCGATCTCGCCATCTGGGACGTCGAGCATCCCTCCGAGCTGTCCTATCGCATCGGATTCAACCCGCTCTGGAAGCGGATTTTTGGAGGCGCATTGTGACGCTTACACTGACGCCCGGCGCAGCGACACTCGACCAGCTTGAAGAGATCTGGCGCCAGGGCAGGGCGGTCGTGCTGGACGCCGCCGCCCGCCCGGCCATCGATGCGGCAGCCGACCTGGTGCGCAAGGCGGCCGAGGGCGACGAGGCTGTCTACGGGGTCAACACCGGCTTCGGGAAACTGGCAAGTGTTCGCATCAAGCCCGGCGATACGGCCAGGCTTCAGCGCAACCTGATCCTGTCGCATTGCTGCGGCGTGGGCGAAGCGCTTGATGTGTCCACAACCCGGCTGATGATGGCGCTCAAGCTGCTGTCCGCCGGACGAGGCGCTTCCGGCATTACCTGGAAGACACTTTCGGTGATCGAGCAGATGCTCGAAAAAGGGGTCACACCGGTCATCCCGTCACAGGGGTCGGTGGGCGCATCGGGGGACCTTGCTCCGCTCGCGCACATGGCCGCTGCGATGATCGGCGAAGGCGAGGCAGAGTTTGAGGGCGCGCGAATGCCCGCTGCCGAGGCGCTGGCCAAGGCAGGCATCGAACCGGCGGTCCTTGCCCCGAAGGAAGGCCTCGGACTTATCAACGGCACCCAGTTTTCGACGGCCTGTTCTCTGGCCGGCTATTTCAACGCGGTGCGCAATCTCGAAGCGAGTATCGTCTCGTCCTGCTTATCGACCGATGCGATCATGGGCTCCACCGCGCCACTGGAGGCGGGGATCCATGCGTTCCGCGGTCACCGCGGTCAAATCGACGTGGCGGCGGCGATGCGCGCGGTTATGCACGGTTCGGAAATCCGCGAAAGCCACCGCTCCGGTGATACGCGAGTGCAGGATCCCTATTGCATCAGGTGCCAGCCGCAGGTGGCCGGTGCGGCGCTCGATCTGTTGCGGTTTGCAGGCCATTCGCTCGAGATCGAAGCCAATGCCGTTTCCGACAATCCGCTTGTGCTGGTCGATGAAGGCAAGATCGTCTCGGGCGGAAACTTCCACGCAGAGCCGGTCGCTTTTGCAGCCGACCAGATCGCCATCGCGATTGCCGAAATCGGCGCCATTGCACAGCGCCGCGTGGCCTTGATGGTGGATCCGTCCCTGTCTTTCGATCTTCCTCCGTTCCTCACGCCAGAGCCGGGTCTCAATTCCGGCCTGATGATCGCGGAGGTGACCACCGCCGCCCTGATGAGCGAGAACAAGCATCTGGCCAATCCCTGCTCGACCGATTCCACCCCGACATCGGCCAACCAGGAAGACCATGTCTCCATGGCCGCACACGGCGCGCGCCGCCTTAAGCGCATGAACGACAATCTCAATGTCATTATCGGCGTGGAATTGCTTTGCGCTGCCCAGGGCGTCGAGTTCCGCGCACCGCTTCGCACCAGCCCGGCGCTCGAAAGCGCCATCTCGCTGGTCCGCCGGGATATCGCATCGCTTGCCGAAGACCGTTTCATGGCGGACGATCTGGCCAGGGCTGCCCTGATCGTCTCCGACGGGCGGTTGCCGGCGGAAATCGGAGTTGCTGCCTTGCTTGCGGGAGGTGCCCAGTGACCGCGGATGTCTCACCGGTCGATGTGGCACGGGGCGGTAGTCCCGTCGTCCTCGGATTCCCTCACAGCGGCACGCATGTACCGGCGGAAATCTTCGAGCGGCTCACGCCCCTTGGCCAGACATTGGGGGACACCGACTGGCATGTCGATCGGCTTTATGACGGGTTGCTCGACGGCGTGACCACGGTCCGGGCCAATTTTCATCGCTATGTGATCGATGCCAATCGTGACCCTTCCGGCGCCAGCCTTTATCCGGGCCAGAACACCACCGGCCTGGTTCCCATGACCAACTTCGATGGCGAGCCGTTGTGGCTCGATGCACCGGATGAGGCGGAAATTGAGGCGCGGCGTCTGGCCTGGCATCAGCCCTATCATTCGGCGCTTGCGGCCGAACTTGAGCGCGTCAAGGCAATCCATGGTGTGGCGGTCCTGTATGATTGCCACTCGATCCGCTCCAACATTCCGTACCTGTTCGACGGCACGCTCCCGGATTTCAACGTCGGTACCAATGAGGGCGTGACCTGCGCGCCGGTGATCGAATCCGTGGTCGCCGGAATCTGTGCGGGCGCGGAGGGCTATTCGAGCGTGCTCAACGGCCGCTTCAAGGGCGGCTGGACCACGCGCCACTATGGCCGGCCGGACGACGGCATGCATGCAATCCAGATGGAGCTCGCCCAGAGCACGCATCTTGAAACCGAGGCTGTGCCGTTCGACTACGATCCGCACAAGGCTGAACGCCTCCGGACACATCTCGGAACAATTCTGAATTCAGTTGCTGACCTTGCAGCTTCATTGGGAGGCCAATCATGACCAATCCGCGACACAATCAGCGCGACATCTATCCGCCCACCGGCACGGAGATCACGGCCAAAAGCTGGCTCACCGAAGCCCCGATGCGGATGCTGATGAACAATCTGCATCCGGACGTGGCCGAAAATCCGCGTGAGCTGGTGGTCTATGGCGGCATTGGCCGCGCGGCGCGCACGTGGAACGATTTCGACCAGATCGTCGCCAGCCTCAAGAGCCTCAACGAGGACGAGACCCTGGTGGTGCAGTCGGGCAAGCCGGTTGCCGTTGTGCGCACCCATGCCGATGCGCCCCGGGTTCTGATTGCGAACTCGAACCTGGTTCCCCATTGGGCGAACTGGGATCACTTCAACGAACTGGATAAGCGTGGCCTTGCCATGTACGGCCAGATGACCGCGGGCTCCTGGATCTACATCGGCACGCAGGGCATCGTTCAGGGCACCTATGAGACCTTCGCCGAGGCCGGGCGCCAGCACTATGGCGGAGACCTGAAGGGCAAATGGATCTTGACCGGCGGCCTCGGTGGCATGGGCGGCGCCCAGCCGCTGGCCGCGGTGATGGCCGGCGCCTGCTGCCTCGCCGTCGAATGCGACGAGGCCCGCATCGATTTCCGCCTGCGGACCCGCTACGTCGATGAAAAGGCGCATTCGCTGGATGAAGCGCTGGCAATGATCGACAAATGGACGAGGGCGGGGGAAGCCAAGTCCGTGGGCCTTTTGGGCAACGCCGCGGACATCTTCGTGGAACTTGCCGAACGCATGAAGGCCGGTGGTCCGCGTCCGGATATCGTGACCGACCAGACCTCCGCCCACGATCCGCTTCACGGCTACCTGCCGCAGGGGTGGAACGTCGCGGAATGGCGCGAGAAGCAGGAGAGCGATCCGAAAGCGGTTGAAAAGGCGGCCCGCGCGTCGATGAAGGCACATGTCGCAGCCATGGTCGATTTCTGGAATGCCGGTGTTCCCACGCTCGATTATGGCAACAACATCCGCCAGGTCGCGCAGGAAGAGGGCCTCGAAAACGCCTTTGCCTTCCCCGGTTTCGTTCCCGCCTATATCCGGCCGCTGTTTTGCCGCGGCATCGGGCCGTTCCGCTGGTGCGCGCTGTCGGGCGATCCGGAAGACATCTACAAGACCGACGCAAAGATGAAGGAGCTGTTCCCCGAAAACGAGCACCTGATCAACTGGCTCGACATGGCACGTGAGCGCATCTCCTTCCAGGGACTGCCTGCCCGCATCTGCTGGATCGGGCTGGGCGACCGTCATCGTGCCGGTCTGGCCTTCAACGAGATGGTCGCTTCGGGCGAATTGAAGGCGCCGGTCGTGATCGGCCGGGACCATCTCGATTCCGGTTCGGTTGCCTCGCCCAATCGCGAGACCGAAGCCATGAAGGACGGGTCCGATGCGGTCTCCGACTGGCCGCTCCTGAATGCGCTGGTCAACACCGCCTCGGGTGCGACCTGGGTATCGCTGCATCATGGCGGCGGTGTCGGCATGGGCTTCTCGCAGCATTCCGGAATGGTCGTGGTGGCCGATGGAACCGATGCGGCGGCCAAGCGCCTTGAAAGGGTTTTGTGGAACGATCCGGCTTCCGGTGTCTGGCGCCATGCCGACGCCGGTTACGAAATCGCGCTCGATTGTGCGCGTGAGCACGGGCTGAACCTGCCCGGCATACTGGGGTGAAAACGAAAGACCAAACTCGAAACAGAGAGGAACTGACATGCAAAGACGCAAATTCCTGAAAGCCGGCGTGGCCGGCGCAGCCGCAGCCACCCTTGCGACCCCCGCAATCGCGCAGGACAAGCGCCAGTGGAAAATGGTTACCGCGTGGCCCAAGAACCTGCCCGGTCCGGGCGTTGCCGCCCAGCTTCTTGCCGACCGCATCACCACACTTTCGGGCGGACGGATTGAAGTTCAGCTCTTCGCCGCAGGCGAAATCGTCCCAGGCCCGGGCGTTTTTGACGCCGTCTCGGAAGGCACCGCCGAACTCTACCACGCGGTGCCTGCCTATTGGGGGTCTAAGTCCAAGGGCATCCTGTTGTTCGGATCGCAGCCCTTCGGCCTGCGCGCAGACGAACAATTCGGCTGGATGCAGCATGGCGGCGGCCAGGCGCTGTATGACGAAATGTATGCCCGCTTCGGCGTCAAGCCGTTCCTGTGCGGTAACTCGGGTCCGCAGTGGGCCGGCTGGTTCCGCAACGAGATCAATTCCGTCGAGGACCTCAAGGGCCTGAAATTCCGCACCACCGGCCTGGCATCCGAAATGGCCACAAAGCTCGGCATGGCGGCGGAAGCCATGGGTGGACCGCCGATGTTCCAGGCTCTCCAGACCGGCGCGCTCGATGCCGGCGAGTTCATCGGACCCTGGACCGACTCCGCGCTCGGCTTCTATCAGGTCGCCAAGAACTACTACTGGCCGGGCGTCGGCGAACCGTCTTCTGCCGAGGAATGCGGTGTGAACGCAGAAGCCTATGCCGCGTTGCCGGAAGACCTTCAGCAGGTCGTCTCGCTGGCATGTGAAAGCCTCTACAATCCGGTCTGGACCGAATACACCACCAAGCATGCGCAGTCGCTCAAGACGCTCGTCTCCGAGCACGGCGTCAATGTGCGCAAGCTGCCGGATGACGTGGTGGCTGCGATGGGTTCGGCAGCGGAAGAGGTGATTGACGAACTGCGCCAGAACGACGATGAACTGGTCAAGCGGATCACCGAAAGCTTCATCGCCTATCGCGATCTCGTCGGTGGATACATGACCTATGCCGACAATGGCCAGATGAACGCCCGCGCGTCAATCATGGGCTACTGATCGTCATTCATCGGCCCGGCGCTGAGCGCCGGGCCGGTTCCTCGCGGGCAAAGGGGACCCCATGCAGCGTCTTGCCGATTTTCTCGACGGTATTGCCCGCGCGACAGCGAGCATCGTTCGCTGGCTTGCGCTTGTGATGGTGCTGGTCCAATTCGCCATCGTCGTGGGGCGTTACGTTTTCGGCGTCAACTCGATCGCCGCCCAGGAAAGCGTTCTCTACATGCACGCCACGCTGTTCATGCTTGGCGCTGCCTATACGCTTCTTGTCGACAAGCACGTCCGCGTCGATGTCTTCTACGCCAAGGCCCAACCATCGACGCAACGGCGCATCGATATTTTCGGCCACATCGTGCTGCTCATCCCGTCGATGCTGGCGCTTGCCTACTGGTCCTGGCCCTCGGTCCGTAACTCGTGGAAGATCCTCGAAGGACCGATCTCGGTCGGCGGAATCGAGGCCGTCTTTCTCATGAAATCACTGATTCCCGCCTTTTGCGTTCTGCTGATCATCCAGTCGCTCGCGCTTCTGATCCGCCGTTACCTGCCGCGTCCCGCCGGTCAGCCGCGGGAGGAGCGGGCGTGAGCCAGTATCTCGATCTCATCATGTTTGCGGGCCTGATCGGCGCGATCCTTCTCGGGTTTCCCGTTTCCTTTTCCATCGCCGGCGTGGCGATCATTTTCGGCTATCTCGGCTGGGCGCTTGGGGTGATGGACATCAGCCTGCTCGGGGCAACCGGCCAGCGCGTCTTCGGACTGTTGTCAAACACGGTTTTGATCGCAATCCCGCTGTTCGTGCTGATGGGGGCGGTGCTGGAAAAAAGCCGCATCGCCGAAGAACTGCTCGACACGATGGGCCGGCTGTTCGGTCAGCTGCGCGGCGGGCTCGGGATCTCCGTTGTCCTCGTCGGGGCTCTGCTGGCAGCCTCCACCGGCATCGTGGGCGCCACGGTCGTCGCCATGGGCATGATCGCGCTGCCGACCATGCTGCGTGCCGGGTACGATCCGCGCGTCGCGTCCGGCATCGTCTGCACGGCCGGCACGCTGGGCCAGATCATTCCGCCCTCGACACTGCTGATCATCCTCGCCGACGTGATGTCGAATGCCTATCAGCAGGCCCAGTACGAACAGGGCAAGTTCGCCGTCGAAGCGCTCTCGGTAGGCCAGTTCTTTGCGGCAGCCATCATGCCGGGGCTGGTTCTGGTGCTGCTTTACCTGGTCTACATTCTCGTCCGTGGAGCCATCCGCCCGCAGGACATGCCACCGGCATCGCTGGACACGCCGCGGCCCGCGCGCGCCGAAGTGCTTGCTGCGGTGGTCCCGCCGGTGCTGTTGATTATCGCGGTGCTGGGCGCAATCCTCGGAGGGGTGGCTACGCCGACGGAAGCTGCGTCCGTGGGCGCTATCGGCGCGCTCCTGATGGCCGGACGCAGGATCAGCCGCAGGCCGAAGATCATTCTCGTGGGAGCAGCAGCGCTGGTACTCCTTGGCGTGCTCGCCGGCGTCTTTCCTGTCCGGCTGCAGCGCAGCGACCTCGGTGTCCTGTCCCAGGCAGCGGGAGGCTTCTATGTGGTCCTGACGATCGTCGGCGCCATTGGCATCGCCTATGCGCTCAGGGCCGCGTTCCGCGAAAAGATCATCCATGCTGCAGTCACATCGACGCTCACCATGACGGCAATGATCTTTGCCACCATTCTTGCTGCCGGCATGTTTTCTCTCGTCTTTATCGGGCTTGGGGGCGAGGAGCGGGTGGCGGAAATCCTCACCCGGATGCCCGGCGGTCCGACCGGAGCGCTGCTGTTCTGCATGGCGCTGGTTTTCGTGCTCGGCTTCTTCCTGGATTTCGTCGAGATCTCTGTGATCGTGCTGCCGCTGATCGCACCGACACTGATCCTGATGGGGCATGATCCGATCTGGCTCGGCGTTCTGCTTGCGATCAACCTGCAGACCAGCTTCCTCACGCCGCCCTTCGGATTTTCGCTGTTCTATCTGCGAGGTGCGGCGCCCAGGGAAATCTCCACCGGTCAGATCTATGCCGGAGTTTTGCCCTTCATTGGGTTGCAGCTCCTGGGAATGGCACTTGTGTTCTTCCTGCCCCAGGTTTCAACCTGGCTGCCGCGAGTGTTGTTCTAGGGTTTGCGCTCCTTCCCGGCCGATCTCAATTCGAGGCTGCTTCTAACGGGCCCGCAAGCGCTGTCTTGATTGTTTCTGTGTGCTGACGGAACATTGAGGCGTGCCAACGCGTTCGCATCGCGAACGTCCGGGCATCGCGCTTGGGTAAGTGAACGACGCCTGGAGCAGGAAATTGACCGCCACCATTCTGATAATCCTTTCATCGATCAGCTTGATCGCCAGCCTGATACCGTTCGTGCCCCTCCCGTCCGGTTCCGTGCGCGCATTCGATTTCGGACGTTTGCAGATCCTCACGCTGGCCCTTGTTGCGCTCGTGCTCGGCGGGGTTTCAGAAATCTGGCTGCAGGACAATTGGACGTCTCCGGGCCTTGCAGCCATCGGGATGGCGCTCGTTGCAGCCATCATCCAGCTTTCCCATATCCTGCCCTTCACGCCGGTCTGGTCGGTCGAAACGGTGGGTTTCAGCGGCAATGTCGATGATGTTCCGACGATTTCTCTGCTTGCCTGCAATGTCAAACAGGGAAACCGCGACTACCAGCGTGTCGTGGATCTGATCCGGGATACCGATCCGGACATTGCGGTTTTCATGGAGACGGACCAGGGCTGGGCCGATGCGATCAGGCCTGCGCTTTCCGGCTACAAGCATCGTCTGGAACAGCCCCAGGAGAACAGCTATGGCATGATCCTGGCAACCCGGTTCGACATGCGGGATGAAAAGGTTCAGTTCCTTCTCAACGAGGAGGTGCCCAGCATAACCGGTATTCTCGACCTGGGTTCGGGACGCGAGATCCGCATCCTCGCCATCCATCCCGAGCCGCCGGTGCCGTCGCGAGACACACTCGGCCGCGACGCGGAAATCCTGATCGCGGCCCGGATAGCGCGCGATGAAACCTTGCCGATCGTCATTACCGGTGACCTCAACGATGTCGCATGGTCACGAACCACCCGCCGGTTCCAGCGGATCTCGGGACTGCTCGATCCCAGGCAGGGCAGGGGATTGTTCAACTCGTTCCATGCCGAACACCGGTTCGTGCGGTGGCCGCTCGATCACATCTTTCATTCCGATGATTTTCAGTTGCTGGAGTTGGACCGCAAGCCTTCAGTAGGCTCCGACCATTTCCCCATGTTCTACCGCTTTGCCCTGGCCGGAAACGGGGCCAATGAGACCCCGCCGCTCCCCTCCGAAGAAGATGTCGAGGACGCCGATGAGGCAATCTCGATAGAAAAACAACGGGATCGTCGCCCTGCCGGGGTCGACTGGGAAGACTGAGATACAACAGAAACCGAAAACGGCGCCGGAGGCAGACCGGCGCCGTTTCATCGAAAGACTGGTTCGACCTGACCCCGAGCCGGGTCTACGCCGGGTGCAGTCAGATGCCGCCCAGGCAGATATACTTGATCTCCAGATAGTCGTCGCAGCCGTATTTCGAACCTTCACGCCCCTGGCCGGACTGCTTGACGCCCCCGAAGGGCGCCACCTCGGTGGAGATCAGGCCGGTGTTCACGCCAACCATGCCGTATTCAAGCGCCTCGGCGACCCGCCAGACTCTCGAAAGGTCATTGGCGTAGAAATAGGACGCGAGGCCGAAGATCGTGTCATTGGCCTGTTCGATAACGTCGTCGACGGTCTCGAACCTGAACAGCGGCGCCACCGGACCGAAGGTCTCGTCGGACGCCACCTGCATGTCGCGGGTCACGCCGGTCAGGATGGTCGGCTGGAAAAATGTGCCGCCCAGTTCGTGCCGATCGCCTCCGGTCATGACCTTGGCGCCCTTGGACTTCGCATCCTCGATATGTTCGATCACCTTGGTTACGGCATCTTCGCTGATCAGCGGCCCGGCGGTCACGCCGTCGGCAAAACCGTCACCAACCTTCATCTTCGATACCGCAGCCGAGAGCTTTTCGGCAAATGCGTCATAGACACCGGCCTGAACGTAGATCCGGTTGGCGCATACGCAGGTCTGGCCGTTGTTGCGGTATTTCGAGATCATTGCCCCCTCGACAGCCGCATCGAGATCGGCGTCGTCGAAAACGATGAACGGCGCGTTGCCGCCGAGTTCCATCGAGGTCTTCTTGATCTGGTCCGCCGACTGGCGCATCAGGATACGGCCCACTTCGGTCGAACCGGTGAAGGTGATCTTGCGCACCTTGTCGTTCGAGCAGAATTCCTTGCCGATCTCTGAGCTCGATTTTGAAGTGATGACACTGAACAGCCCCTTGGGCAGTCCCGCCTCCTGGGCGAGTTTGGCCATTGCCAGCGCCGAAAGCGGCGTTTCGGCGGCTGGTTTTGCGACAAAGGCGCAACCGACCGCGAGCGCGGGTCCGAGCTTGCGGGCAATCATCGCGTTGGGGAAATTCCACGGGGTGATCGAAGCCACAACGCCCACCGGCTGCTTGATGACCACGATGCGCTTGTCGGGCTGGTGGCCTGGAATGACATCGCCATAGACCCGCTTGGCCTCCTCGGAGAACCATTCGATGAAGCTCGCGCCGTAAAGGATCTCGCCCTTGGCTTCGGCCAGCGGCTTGCCCATTTCGGCGGTCAGGATGGCGCCCAGATCATCGGCATTGGCCACCATGAGATCGTTGAACTTGCGCAGAACGGCGCTGCGCTCCTTGCCCGTTTTCTGCGCCCAGTCCTTCTGTGCAGCCTCTGCGGCATCGATGGCGATCCGGGCCTCGTCGACGCCAAGGTCAGGCAGGCTTGTGATGACTTCACCGGTTGAAGGATTGAGAACATCGAAGGTCTTTCCGTTTGGCGCCTTCTCCATCCAGCTGTCGCCAACAAGCGCCGCGCTGACAAGCAGGTCCGGATTTTTCAGGATGTCGGAAAGTGTCTTGCTCATAAAAATTGGTCTCCGGTTTCACGTGCGGTTGGTCTTCGACTGCATGCCCGGCATGCGTTGTGATCCGAATACGCCATCACGACGCATTTTGGGAGGGGCAATCCGATCGTGCATTCAAAACACACTGTAAAGCTGCAGGTGTGGGGTCCGCTTCCCGTCCGGAATCAATTCGGTCCAGTTTCCTGATGCGGGATTTCCTGACTGACCTGCGCCCAGGCGAGGAATGTGAAAATCAGCGTTCCGCCGACAACATTGCCGAACAGAACGGGTATGAAGAACGTTCCGACGGCGCTGAAGACGCCTGTCTGTCCGGATACGATCATATAGGCCATTTCGACGGATCCGGCGACGATATGGGTAAAACCGCACACGCCGATCAGCCAGGTGAACAGGGTTATCACCCAGAAGATGGAGCCACCGGCCTGCGGCAGCATCCACACCAGAGCCGCGATCAGAATTCCTGCCGGGATACCGCGCGCGAATCCCTCGGCAGCCGGCAACGCCATCGCCTTGCGGGAGATGTCGTCAAATGCGGGCAGAAGCTCCGGCGGCAATACCGAACCATAGGTAATGGTGAAGGCGGCGATAAAGCACCCGATCAGGTTTGCACCCAACACAAGGCCCCATAGACGTCCAAGCCGCGCAAACATGGCGCGCGATGGCTTGGACGCCACCGGTAGAACGGTCATGATCGTGTTTTCGGTAAAAAGCTGCATGCGGCCCAGAATGACCAGCAGGAAACCGAAGCTGTAGCCCAGATTGTCGACAAGGTGACGCCAGGGCCTGTCGGGAAGGTAGGTTTCGAACACGGCCTTTCCGATGATCGAGAAACTTATGAGAATGCCTGCGGCGACACCCGACCAGAACAGCGACTTGAACGGACGCCGCAGTTCCTCCTCGCCGTCGACCCGGATGACCTCGTGGATCATTCGGGGAGAGAGCTTGGAAGCCTTGTCCACGGATGCAGACTTGGCTTCCTCGACCACCTCTTCGACTTGTTCTTCCGTGCTTTCGTTCCTCTTGTCGGTCACGCCGGGTATCTCTCCATGCTTTCGGCGCTTACCTCTGCCTTCTGATAGGCTGTCAGTTCGTCGCGCAGAATCGCGGCGTTGCGCAGGTTCGCCTTGAAACCCACGTCGAAGATGTCGCCGACCAATGGGATCAGCCCGATAACATAGTCGATACCCGAATTCGCAATCATGCGGGCCAGCTTTCGCCTTCGCACGCCGAGTTGATGGCCTCTCCAGATCATCCATGCGGAGGGTGCGGCGGCAAGGGTATCTCCAATCCCGGGGATCAGGCCCGCTATTCCGTCGATGCCGAAGCGGAACTGGGTTCCCGGAAGCCGGAAGCGTGCGTCAAGCAGGTTGGCCAGGCGCTCAAGGCGGATGAGCGCCGCGTCGATCTCATCGCGCCGGCGGTGCAAGGATTGGGCTGATTCAGACATGAGGCTTTAACCCCTGAAGGTCCGGTTGGTTCCCTCGCGATCGGAGCGAAACGCCGCTTTTCCGCGTTTGGGTGGGAGCGGTTGCCTGATCTTCTTTCGGTTTCAGCACCTCTTCTGCCAATCCACCGCAATCTTCGAGGTCCTCCGGATCGCGCTGTTCATTCCCAACGCCTCGACCATCGGTACGTTCCCCAAGCCGATCGTTTCCAGTGAACCTTTCGGGTTTAAGCGCATTGGGTCCCAAACAGGATACTCCAACCCATGTCATTCAATGAATTTTCTTTGACCCTTTTGCTGGCGATTTTTGCAATTGCCGGCCTGACAATTTTCGTCTGCGGTATTCGCATGACCGGACTGGCGGACCGCATCGCCGACAGAACCGGTCTTGGGGAAGCACTGATCGGCGGTGTTCTGCTCGGAGCGGCGACCTCGCTGTCGGGCTCGGTGGTGTCGGTGACGGCCGCGCTCGACGACCGGGCGTCGTTGGCCTTTTCCAATGGCGTGGGTGGCATCGCGGCACAGACGGCCTTTCTCGCTCTGGCTGACATCCTGCATCGTCGCGCAAACCTGGAACATGCAGCCGCCGAACTGGCAAATGTCTTTCAGGGAGCGCTGCTGATACTGCTGCTCACCATCCCCATCATTGCCTATGCTGGCCCGGAAGTGGCGGTATTTGGCGTTCACCCGGGTTCGCTCGTGCTGCTTGTCGTCTACGGCGTCGGCGTCGTCGCCTCCAAAAGGGTGCGTGAGGACCCGATGTGGCGTCCTGTGGGGACGTCGATGACGGAGCAGGATTCTCCAGACGAGGAAGAACAGGACAACGCCGGCAATATGCGACTGTTCGTGGTCTTTGGGGTGTTGATGCTGATCATGGGTGTGGCGGGCTGGATGGTGGCGCAGGTGGCGAACGAGCTCACCGACCGTTACGATCTGTCAGCCTCGTTGGTCGGCGCCCTCCTGACGGCGATCGTCACCTCCCTGCCGGAACTCGTCACCACGCTTGCCGCGGTCCGCAGGGGCGCGTTGCAGCTGGCGGTCGGCGGCATCATCGGCGGCAACACGTTCGATACGCTGTTCCTGACCTTTTCCGATGTGAGCTTCCGTGACGGCTCGCTTTACCACGCGCTCACAACGGCTGACTTCTTCTGGCTTGCAACGGGTCTCGCCATGACCACGGTCCTGCTTCTCGGCCTGATCGTGCGGCAGCGCGCAGGCCCGGGCGGCATCGGGTTTGAAAGCATGGGGATTCTGGCAATTTACTTTGCGGCGATTGGTGTACAGGCCTTTGCGATGTGAGAGAGGCGTCCGCCGCTGCACCTCACTTTTTCGAGACATGCCGCTGCCGTCGGTCACCCGCGCCCATGGGAGCCATGCAAGCATCACCGAGCCGAAAACTCTACCTGTCCTTCGTGCCTGCCTTGGTTTCGGCAAACCGGACCACGCGCATGATAAGCAGTGAAAGTGCTGTCGTCGTAACGCTGATGATCCATAAACCCAGCCCGCAGCTCAACCCGACCGAGGCTGCCAGCCAGAGGCTTGCGCCCGTGGTCAGACCGCGCACCTTGCCTTGGGCGAAAACGATCATGCCGGCCGCCAGAAAGGCAACCCCGCTGGTAACGGCTTCGATGATGCGGATCGGGTCCACTCTCACCGGATCGGGATAGTCGGCCGCCCGGCCCAGAAGTTCCAGCATCAGCAGACAGTATACGCTTGCTGCGAGACCAACCAGCATATGGGTACGAAGGCCCGCGGGACGATCCTTGCTTTCGCGTTCAAACCCGATCAGCCCGCACAGTACGACTGCTCCGCAAAGCCGGAGCCCGAGAACGGACAGCGGCTGGCTCGGCGCTGCAGACAGTTCCTCCAACAGGGTTTCGATCATCATGCCTCCCTTTCCGAATCCGGCTCGTCTCGACCGCTACGAGCCGACGATCTTGCCGCCGTTCGGATGCAGGGTCTGACCGGTGAAGTAGGTCGAGTCCGCGCTGGCCAGGAAAAGGTAGCTGGTCGCAACTTCCCACGGTTGGCCCGGCCGGCCCATGGGCGAATTTTCGCCAAATCCCTCCACCTTGTCGGCCGGGATGGAGCCGGGAATAAACGGTGTCCAGATAGGTCCCGGAGCCACCGTATTGACCCGGATGCCCTTTTCGACAAGCTGTGTTGCCATGGAGCGGCTGAAAGCGGTCACCGCGCCTCTGGTGGCTGAGTAGTCAACGAGAACCGGATTGCCCTTGAAGGCATTGACGGAAGCGGTGTTGACGATCGCGTCGCCGTCTCCCAGGTGGTCGAGTGCAGCCTGGGTCATGAAGAAGTAGCCCGTCACATTGCTGTCGAAGGTGCGACGAAGCTGCTCTTCCGAGATGTCGCGCAAATCCGCTTTGAAGTATTGCTGGGCGGCATTGTTGACCAGGATATTGAGGTCCCCGAATGCTTCCACCGTTTGTGCGACCGCGTCAGCGCAAAAGCTCTTGTCGGCGACATCGCCTCTGATCAGAAGGGCCTTGCTGCCTTCGTCCTCGATCAGCGCCTTTGTATCCTCCGCATCACGGTCCTCATTGAGGTAGACAATGGCAATCCTAGCGCCCTCGCGTGCGAACAAAACCGAGACCGCGCGCCCGATTCCGCTGTCGCCTCCCGTAACAAGTGCCACTTTTCCCGCGAGTTTGCCGACACCCGGGTAGCGAGGCGCATAATCGGGTGCCGGATCCATCCTGTACTCGTCGGCAGGCATGGCGTCCTGTTCCTGTGCAGGAATTTTCGGTGCATCGGACATGGTGTTTTCCAGACTTGTTTGTTGCGTCAGGACAGGAACGCCCGGTGGCTCCGACTGTTCCTCAACCGTCCTGTCAAAGGAGCACGGCGGTGATCGCCCAGATTACGGCGCCGACCGGGACAAGGGCGATCAGGGCATAAAGCCCGTCGCGCGTTAGCATGGAAAAGGACAGCAGCATCACGGCGGCGCCGAGCAGTGAAGAGGAAAACGGAACCAGCTCCAGAACGGGCATCAATGCGCCGAAAAGCGTGCAGGCCAGAGGCGGCAGGAAGCGGAATGGCCGGTGAAACAGAAAACCGAAGCGCTTGCGGGTATGCCGGTCGAGGCGTGCAGTCCAGGGCCGGATCTTGTGCAGAGCGTCGCCAAGCCGGTCGCCGCTGATTGTGCGACGCATGATCCATTGCGGGAGCCACAAGTGATCTCGCCCCGCCAGCCACTGGACAGAAATGAGAAAGATCAGCACACCGCAGAAGCTGGAAAAGGCGGGAATGCCGCTGAGCGGCGTGACAACCAGAAGAGCCGGAACCAGAAGCAGCGGAACGAAGCTCGCATGGCCGAACGCATCGAGGATATTGCCGACCGCTACCTGATCGCGCCTGGCCACATCGGCGGCGCGGTCCATGACCTCGCTCAGGGAATGCAGTTCCTCTTCCTGGCGGTCCTTATTGTTCATGGTCTTTACTTGGATCCTTCTGGCTAACGCTGGAAATGGGAACTCTCCTTCGAAACTGGCGTTTATATTTCAGGCAACTAAACAAAGGAGCTCTTCATGTTCGAGCCCGGTTGGATTTTCTACGCTGCCATTTTCATCTTTGCTCTGGTGATCTGCTTCGCAATACTCTCCTTCGGGCGGCAGCGTCCCAGCATGCAAAACAGTGCTCATACGTATCTTCAGCGTATCAAAGGCTGGCCTAAAGCCAGAAATCGGAATCCCTCTGAGGTCGATGACTGATCGGAGATGAGTTTCCTGTTTAACGTCTTCTCAAGCATCAGGCCGCGATCGGCCGCCTATGCCCGGATAAATCGGCAGCGAACGGATTTGTTCCATTGTTGCGGCTGTTGACGGAACCCGTCGCGCCGCCATCTGTTTAAGTCATGCCGACGTCGCCGTTTTCCCGCAGCGGAGCGGTGGAAAATCAGGGCCAGGGCAAGGAAAACGGGGCACTTCAATGGATCTGCATCAATCTACAAAGGGAAGCGGGCATTCGGTTCTTTCCGGGAGTTCAATGTCCGACCGGATCCCGGCGGCAAGCCGCGGTTGGCCAGCATGACTGCCGCTTCCGATGCGAAGGTTCCCTCCCGTCTCCAGTTCCGCGACTGGCTTTCCGCGTCCCGCGTGACGGGCCAGTCTGCATTCGACCTCGACACCAGTCTGCGTTGCGCCGGTGTGGCCTTTTTCGGTTTCCTCTCCGTGTTCCCGGCTTTGAGCGCTGCCGTTGCGGTGTTCGGCCTCGTCGCGGATCCTGGGGCGATCGATGTGACGGAACTTCCGTTTGCGGTGGCGCTTCCGGGTGAAGTGATCACCGTCATCAATGAACAGGTGTCCTCTTTTGCGGAACGCGACGCCAAGCTCAGCCTGGGGCTCGCAATCAGTCTTGCAGTTGCACTGTGGAGTGGATCGCGCGGCATGAATGCGCTCATTTTCGCAGTGACCCGGGCCTACAGGGAAGACGAGGAGCGCAGCTTCATTCGCAGTGTTCTGATGTCATTCGCAGCGACGATAGGGGCGTTTTTGGTGGTTTCGGTGATCGTCATAGCTGTAACGCTGATCCCGCTCGCAGCACTGATCCTCCCGTTTCCAGAAAGTCGTGAGACAGCAGTCCTGTGGTTGCGCTGGCCAGTGGTGACCGCTGTGCTGGCCGGTGCCGTACTTGCCCTTTACCGCTATGCACCCAACCGGCGCTCGCCGCGCGCACGCTGGGTCATCCCCGGCGCCGTGCTCGCCACGCTTTTGTGGCTGATCGTTTCGGTGGGACTGTCCTTCTTCGTGGAAAATTTCGGCAGTTACAACGCCACTTTCGGGTCAATTGCAGCCGCTGCAATTTTCATGCTCTGGCTTTATGCCAGCGCGATGGTCCTTGTGTCCGGCGCACGGCTGAACGCGGAACTTGAATGGCGAACCTTGCATGACACGACCATCGGGCCCGACCGTCCGATGGGCGAACGCAAGGCCTACGTCGCCGATACACTGGCGCCGGAAATGCGCGACGGAGACTGACCGGCCTCAGTGTCAGGGCCGTGGATGAATTCTGTGCCGAAGGAACAACTCGCGGGCAGGTGGGTTGGACGATCATGATGCAGGAATTTTTCACGCAGTGGCATTCCGCCGCGCGCACGACAACCGGTTTGTTCTGGATGGCATTCTGGGCGTTCGGCCTCGGCTATCTCATTTCGAGCATGATCCAGGTCTTCGTCACGGAAGCGCGAATGAAGCGCACGATGGGGGAGGCGGGTCCGCGCAGCGTGGCGCTCGCCACCGTTTTCGGGTTCATTTCCAGTTCCTGTTCCTTCGCCGCACTGGCTACCACCAGATCGTTATTCGCCAAGGGCGCGGGGCTCGTTCCCTCGCTCGCCTTCCTGTTGGCCTCCACCAATCTGGTGGTCGAACTCGGGATCATCATTGCGGTTTTTCTGTCATGGCAGTTCGTGGTCGGCGAATATCTCGGGGGTGTTCTGTTGATCCTGCTGATGTGGCTGATTGTCCGGCTGACAGGGCCCAAACGGCTCATCGAAACCGCGCGCGAGCGCGCCCGTGAGCAGGAGGGCGAGACCGACGAGGATGCGCCGGACTGGCGCAAGCTGATCCGGAGCCGTGAAGGGTGGCGCAGGGTCGCGCAGCGATACTTCATGGAATGGGCTATGGTCTGGAAAGACGTGACGATCGGCTTCACCGTCGCCGGCATCGTCGCAGTCTTCATTCCCCGCCGGTTCTTCGAGTGGCTGTTCGTCGGTTCGGGCAGCGGGGATCTGGGCTTTCTGCAGCTACTGCAGCACGCTCTCATTGGCCCGGTCGCGGCCTTTTTCACCTTCATCGGGTCCATGGGCAACATCCCCCTGGCCGCCGTCCTGTTTTCCAACGGAGTAAGTTTTGCGGGCGTCATGGCATTCATTTTCGCCGACCTCGTGGTCTTCCCCGTTCTCCGCATTCAGGCCAAGTATTACGGGTGGCGCTTTGCGTTCTACATTCTTGGTGTCTTCCTGGTAGCGCTCGTCACGGCCACGATCGCAATGCATTACGGTTTCCAGTTCGCAGGACTCCTGCCCGATCCGTCCACCGCCCGGAGCGCGACGGATCGCGACTTTTTCGTCGTCGACTACAAGCTGTTCCTGAACATCGCCTTCTTCGCGGTAAGCCTGTTCTTCGTTGTCTGGAAGGCCAGGGCTTCGGGCATGGCCCTTGGCTGGGGCTCCGATCTGTCGGAGAGGATACTGTTCGTCCTGACCATGCTCGCCTTTGTCTGGCTTCTTGGCGGCTGGCTGCTGGCGCCGCAGCTTGCGGCATGACACTGGTGAATTTCCCGTAGTCTGATCCCTGCTGATCCTGATTACCTGCCTGGCGTGAAGGCGTTGAGCGTTTCGGCAACCAGCGGATTGGCAAAGCGTCGTTGAAGGGTGACTGCGAAGAAGTTCTCGCTGATCCCCTCGAGCCTCGCATACTCCACCAGCGTTCCCCCTTCCAGTTCGTCGCGGACAACGATGGGTGGAATGACCGCAAACCCCGCCTGTGCGCGCGCCAGCAGGCGAAGCATCGCCATGTCATCCGCCTCGGCGGCAATCCGTGGAACCACACCGAGCTGTTCGAGAAGCGCATCGAAAGAGGCCCGCAGTGCCGATTCGGGGGTTGGCAGGATCAGTGTCTGGGTTTGTAGCAGCTCGCCGGTTGATCGGGTCTGAAGCTCGGGGTCCGGTGCGCCGATCAGGCTGACCGGCTGTTCCGAGAGCTTGTGCACCAGATAGGGGCTCACCGCGTCCCGGGCCGGCACCAGGTTGGTCAGAACCACATCGATCGCCATCGCTTCGAGTGCGCGCAGCAGCTCCGCCTGTACGCCGGACCGCAGCACGACCTCGACATCGTCACGCCCGATGATGGGCGTGAGAAACGCGATCTGAAAATTCCGCGACAGTGTGGCAAGTGCCCCGATCCTGAGAACCTGTCGCCTGGCTCCGGCGGATCTCAGCGCCGCCGAGAGGTTCTCCGAAGTCCGGAAGATCTCCTCGGCGTGGTCCAGTGCAATGCGGCCCGCTTCGGTCAGAACGAGATTGCGGCCCACGCGTTCGAAGAGATCGTGTCCCAGTGAAGCCTCCAGCGCCTTGATCTGGGTGGAGACCGCCGATTGCGAAATGTTGAGAGCACGGGCCGCACCCGTGAGTGTTCCGTCCCGCGCGACCGCGCGGAAGAGACGCAGATGATGAAGATTGATGGTGCTCATCGTTCTATCATACAGAATGAATTTTCAAATAATATGTAATTTTATTGATGAATGGCATCCACTATCCGGTGGTCTCGCAAGCTTACAAACCGTGCTGCCGGAGATGAAACATGGTCACCGCATTCTCGCTGTCGTTCCTGCCGCCGCTCGCGCTCCTCGCGGTGTCGGCTTTCGCCTTCACCCGCCCGGGCCGCAGACCCGGCGCCTTGCCGCGGCTGGCGGAGGGCGCCGCGCTTGCGGGCCTTGCATTGTCTCTTGCAGGCCTTGTCCAGTTTGTTTTCTTCGGCCCGAGCCGGATTGGTGCCTTCGAGGGCTGGGCCTATCTCGGCCTGAATGCGGATCTGGTCAGCATCACGCTTGTCGTCCTGGTCTCGTTCATCGGGTGGATCGTCATGCGGTACAGCCGGACCTATCTCGACGGCGAGGCGCGGGAGGGGGCCTTCCACGGGCTGATGCTCTCCACCCTCGCCGCAGTGCTGGTCTTCGTTCAGTCGGGCAGCCTCGCAGTCCTGGTGGCGGCCACCTGTGCGGTTGGCATTTCACTGAGGCGCCTCCTGCTGTTTTACAGGGAGCGGCCAGAGGCACGGCGGGCTTCGGTCAAGTTCGCACTCGTCTGGCATGCGGGAGACGTTGCGCTCGCTTTTGCCGCGCTGCTGTTGATGGCTGCCTTCGGAACCGGTCGTATTGACGATATCGCGGCTTCCGCACAGGCCTCGGGCCTGGGCATCGCGGGTCATGTGGCAGTCGGCTTCATCGTGCTTGCCGCCATTCTCAAGACCGCATCCTTCCCGCTGCATGGCTGGCTTACCGAAGTAATGGAAGCGCCGACACCGGTTTCCGCGTTGTTGCATGCCGGGATCATCAATTCGGGCGGCGTCATCCTGCTATTCTGCGCGGATCTGGTGCAGATGAGCCCGGGCGCGATGGCCAGCCTCGCCATGATCGGCGGCTTCACCGCACTCTTCGGCGCTTCGGTCATGTTGACGCAAAGTGCGATCAAGACCTCGCTTGCCTGGTCGACGGTCGCGCAGATGGGTTTCATGCTGCTGCAGTGCGGACTTGGTCTTTGGGCCCTGGCGCTGCTGCACATCATTGCCCATTCACTTTACAAGGCGCACGCCTTTCTCTCCTCCGGCGGCGCGGTCAGCCAGGTTGCCTCCCTGCGGCGGCCCGGTCCGGTGGCCGTGCCCGGCTTGCCTGTTGTCCTCAGATCCTTCGCTCTCGCGCTCGTTCTTTATGGCCTGATCGCCATCCTGTTCACCACGGTGCTCGGTCCGAAGTCGGCACAGGCGCTCGCTCTGGGCGCAATCCTGATCTTCGGTGTCGCCTACCTTGTGGCCCAGGGGCTTGCCGATCTCGCACCGGTCGCACTGACCCGGCGTACGGTCGTTGCATCGGTTGCCGCCGCCATTGCCTATTTCTCCTTCCAGGCCGGCGCGGGCGCCATCTGGGGCAGCGCGCTCCCGGCGGCGCCCGTCCCGGGGCCGCTCGAATGGGCGCTGATCGTACTCGCGATCGTTTCCTTCGGGCTTGTCGCCTTTGCCCAGGCGCTGTTTCCGCTGTGGGCACACCACCCGGCTACTGCGGGGTTCAGGGTTCATCTTGCCAACGGCCTTTATCTCAACGCCTTGCTGGATCGCGCGATAGGCGGCTTCCGCTCGGCCAAAGCCAACTGACATCACGGAGACGGACATGTTCCAGAAGCAGTCGAATTTAATCCCGGCCCGGGTGTCGGACATGATGCGGTCCGCCGAGGCCGCCGCGCGTGCCATCCCGCCAGGCTTTCCGCTGGAGGCAACCGTTGCGGTCAATCCGTTCCTCGGCCAGACGTCCGAAAGCCTGGCCACCGCCTCGGCACGGCTGATGCGGGTGGCCGGAGTCCGGATCACCAGACGTCCCGAGGACTATAACGATGCGATCCATAGGGGTGAAATCACCGATGCGGACCTCGCCGAGGCGCTCCATGCGTCGACCGAACCGCGGAAGCCGGCCAGTGTCGAAGCACTCAAGCAGTCGCTTTCTACCCACGGAGGCGATGTCTCCGGTCCGCTTCCGACCATCGCCGATCTTGCCGCCGAAACCACCGGCATCGACTGGCCCTCGGTCATCGAAAAGACCATCGGGCTGTGGGCGGCGGGTCATTTCGACAAGGGGCAGGCGCTCTGGTCGCCCGCTCCGGGCCTCGACGTCTTTTCCGCATGGCGGGCCTGGGCCGTTCACGACCTGACGCCCGAAATAGCCGGCCTTGCAGGCTTCTGCGCCCATGTGAGCAGCGCGCCGGACACCGGCGAGCGGGCAATCCTGAGAGCCTCCGCGGCTATCGGCTTGAGCGAGGCTGCCGCCGAAACCGCCTTTCACCGGCTCTACATGGACCTTGGCGGATGGTCGCAGCAGGCGCGCTGGCAACTCTGGCAGGCCGAGATTGAGGGCTTGAGCGACACGGCGCTGACCGGCCTCCTGGCGATCCGCCTGATCTGGGAGGAAGCGCTTCTTGCCCATGCTCCCGAAATCGCGGATGCCTGGGCGGAGACGGTCAGCGCGCATGCCGCGCCGATCGAACCCAGCGCCGGCCAGGTCGCGCTCGCGATCCTTCAGGAAGCGGCGGACCGGGCGCACCAGCGAATGATTGGCGAAGCGCTTGACGGCGCGGTGTCAGGCGAACCGAAAACCGAAACAGGCCGGCCCTTCCTGCAGGCGGCGTTCTGCATCGATGTGCGGTCGGAAGTCTTCCGGCGGGCGCTGGAGGGTGTCGATCCGTCGATTGAAACGATCGGTTTTGCCGGGTTCTTCGGGTTGCCGATCTCTCACAAGGCAAAGGGCTCGGATGTTTCCGAAGCGCACCTGCCCGTGCTGCTCAAACCGGCGATCCGGACCACGAGCCACTGCGATGCCGCAAGCGAACACGAAGTGCGGATAGCGGCGCGGACCAGCCGTGCCTGGGGGCGTTTCCGGCAGGCTGCGGTTTCGTCCTTCGCGTTCATCGAGGCGGCGGGGCCGCTCTACGCCGCAAAGCTTGTGCGCGATGCGCTTGGCCTTGGTGGGAAGCCGTCAAATCCCGATCCGGCTCCGCAACTTGTGGATGGCCTTTCGGCCGAGGCAAAGATCGACACGGCGCATGCGGTGCTCAAGGCGATGAGCCTCACCGAAGGACATGGCAATTATGTGCTGCTTCTCGGCCATGGCGGGCACGTCACGAACAACCCGCACGAAAGCGCATACCACTGCGGCGCCTGCGGTGGTTATACCGGAGAGGTGTCCGCGCGGGTTCTCGCCACGCTGCTCAACGATCCCGAAACACGGGCCGGGCTTGCCGGTCGCGGCATGGCAATCCCGAAGACCACGCGGTTCATTGCCGGGCTGCACGATACCACGACCGATTCCGTAACGCTTTATAAGGACGGGCTCGATGCCGGCGACGAAGCCGATTTCGGCAGGATCGAAGCCTGGCTCGACCAGGCCGGCCGGGCTGCGCGGTCCGAGCGCTCATTGAAGCTGCCCGGTTCCACGCCGAAGACGGTTGCGGAACGTGCGTTCAACTGGGCCGAGGTGCGCCCCGAGTGGGGTCTTGCGGGATGCGCAGCCTTCATAGCGGCGCCCCGCGCGGCGACCGCCGGCAAGGATCTCGGCGGGCGTGCGTTCCTGCACAGCTATGACTGGAAGGCGGATGAGGGATTTGCAACGCTCGAACTGATCCTGACAGCTCCGGTCGTCGTGGCCAGCTGGATCAGCCTGCAATATTACGGGTCGACTGTCGCACCGGATGTCTTTGGCGGCGGCAACAAGCTCATCCACAACGTGGTGGGCGGGATCGGCGTGGTCGAGGGCAACGGCGGAGTCCTGCGTCCCGGACTGCCGCTGCAGTCCGTTCACGACGGTGAAAAGCCTGCGCACGAACCGCTCAGGCTTTCCGTCCTGATCGAGGCGCCCTGTGAAGCGATTGGCGATGTGCTCGAGCGCCACCCGGAAGTCCGTGCATTGTTCGACAATGGCTGGCTGCACCTGTTTGCGCTGACGGATGGAAAGATCGAAGCCCGCTACCGGCCCGGCTTGTCGTGGTCCGTATGTTCGGAGCAATCGATCGCAGCCTGATGTGAACCGCTCTAGGAGATGTGCCGATCTGTGAGCGGCTGTAGTCAAGCGAACCGGGCAGGGCGCGAAAAGGGATCGGCTGCGCCCGGTTCGAGGCCGTCAGCCGATTTCCGCAACTGCCGCGATTTCGATCCGCAGGCCGGGGAACGCGAGGCGGGCTTCGTAGGTCGCGCGGGCGGGCAGATTGTCGCGATCCACCCAGTCATCCCAGACCGCGTTGAAGTCGGCGAAATCGGTGATGTGCGGCAAAAGCACCGTCACCATCATCAGCTTCGAACGGCTGGAGCCGCCTTTCTCCAAAAGATCGTCGATCTTGGCGAGAACCTCCCGGGTCTGAACTTCGAGTGAACCGTCCCGGGTGTCGGCGACCTGGCCCGAGATGTAAAGGGTCCGTCCATTGCCGGTGGCGGCCGCAAAATGAGCGCCGGGTTCAATTCGGGTGATGTCGGTCATGCGGGTTTTCCTTGTTTGCGGGTTGCGATGGAGCCGGATGCGCCATCTGTCTTCCAGGTCTTTCAGACTGGTTGCACCGGCGGCAGCATAAGTACTAGCGAACTCGCCTGGTCGGGCAAATCGTCAGCTTCGAATGTTCGGAACGCGGTAGAACTCCGCCGCATTGCCCGCAAACAGCGCGTATTGATCACGCTCGTCCAGGTCGGAGAACACGCGGCGGAAATGATCATAGGTCTGCCGGAACGAAGCGGAGAGCGTGACCACCGGGTGGTCGCTCGCCAGCATGCAGCGGCCGGGTCCGAACGCATCCAGACAGGCGCGTGAGACGAAGGCGAGGCTTTCTTCGGTCCAGTTCGGATCATAAGCGACCAGATCGGAGATCTTGAGCCACACGTTCGGTGCGCTCGCCAGCGCTTTCAGGCCTTGGGCCCAACGCTCAAGGCCCTCCGGGCTCCGGTCGAACGGCGACCCGCAATGATTGATCGCGAAGCGTATGCCGGGGAAGCTTTCGAACAGAACCGCAGCGTCATCAAACTGCCAGGGAGACATCAGCAAATCGAAGGACAGACCCAGTGCGTCAAGCCGGGCAAGCCCGTCACGCCATGCCGGATCGAGCATGCGATGCCTGTCCTTGACCGCCGAGCGGGCCGGGTCGGGGTGCCAGCTGACGATGTCGCGGACGCCAACGACACGTTCATGGGCCGCATGCGCTTCGAGCATGGCGCCGGCGCCCTCCGATGCGAGATCGGTGAAGGCGACATAGCGCGTGGCAATCCCTTCAGGCCGGTCGAGCGTGTCCAGCCACCGGGTCTCGCCCAGCGGATCGGCCGGATCCCAGTTTGCCTCGACATGGATGCTTGCGGCGAGGTCAAATCCTTCTGCCGCAGCGAGATAGTCTTGCGGAAGGCAGGACTGCCCCAGGGGAGCGTCCTTTTGCCCGCGCAACCACGGATGCCGGTCCATCGACAGATCCCACAAATGGTGATGGGCATCGATGATGGGCCCGGCATAAAGCCCGTTCTCGTCAAGCAGGCCTTGCACGTTAGTGGCCCATGTGGCGTCGCTGTGCGATCCGGTTGGCGAGCCAGAGCCAACGCCGTGTCGTTTCGGGGGATGCGGCCGGGATCATTTCGAGTGTGGCATCTGCAAGCGCGTCGAGGCGCTGAACAGGCAGATTGGCATTCGCGTCGATTTCCTCGGCGAGTTCAATAAAGCGTGTCGCATTCTCTACGGAACCGAACAGGGGGGCGATGTCGCGGGAGACGAACTCGTCCCATGTAAGCGATGGGTTCCATCCGAACCGCGAGAAGGCGAGATAGCTGATCTCGCTCGTCGCGTTGTAATCGGACGGCTCGCCCCAAACCGTGAGGCCCTGCATGCCCATTTCGCGGCCCCTAATGCACATGTCGGCAAAGTCGCGGGCATTGAGCGCATAGCGTTCGGTGCGGGCATCGCCGTTCCATTGGCAGGCAAACTGGCAGCGCAGCACGTTGGGCTGGGTCGGAAGCGCTTCGACTTCCTCGGCGGTGATCCCGTTGCGCAGGCGTTTCCAGTAGCTGCGGTTGGCCGTGTGCTGATAGATTGCGCCCTTGGGCAGTGCGGATTGGGCTTCGATCGCGACAGGCTCCAGCAGGTTGTCCCACTGCATTTCGCAATAGACCCAGAGATCGGGCTTTGCGGCCTTCGCGGCGTTGTAGAGACGCGGAAAGTTTGCGGCCATGTCCGAGTGCGACCAGCTGTCGCCGTACTCGGCAGCGCGGCGGGCAGCCTCCGCGTCATTGGCTCGACGTGCGGTGCAGCGCTCGCAATCGCACACACCGTAATCCCCGCTTTCGATGTTGACGCCACCGATGTCGAAGGTCGCCGCCAGCCAGGAGACGGCTTCCTCCATCCAGTCGAGCACCTCCGGTGCGCTGGGGCATGCCGTCACGGTGTAGTCCGAATGGGGGAAGTTGAGCGGGAAATCGAGATCGGCAAGCTGGAAGCCGATGTCACGGCTGAACTGCGCCTTGTGTTGCGGGTTCTCCTTGAGCCATGTCGCCAGATTGTAGCGGTGCTTGCCTTCCCAGTAGACGCCGCCGTAGGCGCCGATCGCGATCCCGGGAATAATGCGGACGCCGCGCTCCCGCCCGTAGCGGCACAGCTCGTGCGCAGCGTCGATGCCGCCATGGCTGTCGCGGAGAAAACCGTAGATGACGAGGCCGCCGATGCGGTTGTCGGAACAGAAATCGATGAGCCGCCGATAGTCGGCAAGAAAGCCCGAGGGCGGCTTCTGGTAGGGGTTGAAGACCCCGATCTCCTGCTGCCCGATCTGCGACAGCTCCCAGTTGGTGGAATGGTCCCACGTCCAGAATGTGCGGTAGGCAAGGCCCGGTCCATCGGACACGGGGCCCCCGGACAGGAAGGAGAGATCGAGCGTCGGTCCGGCCCGTGCAACCAGTTCCTGCGCGCCATAGATCACGCCGGAGAACGGTCCGCCGCGCACTTCCGCACCGCCTTCGGCGGCGGCAAGCACGAAATGACCTTCGGGCAAGGCCTCGTCGAGTGTAAGGGTAATGTTGCAGCCGGAAAGCGCTGCCTCTTCGGATCGTTCGCGCAGGAGCCGCGCGGCGTGCGGGTGAAGCTCTTCTCCGTGGATTGGCATTCCTGATCACTCCCCTGTTCCGATTGACACTACAGCAGAAACAATATCAAATATCAACGTTAGTTTTTGCTAGTGATACCCAATCGCGCCGTGCGCGGGAGATCCACAATGGCTGAAATCAGCGAAGAACTGGCGGCTCTTCGGCAATCCTGGCCAATGCCTTCACACCCCCGCCCGATCACCATCATCGGCTGTGGCGGCATCGTGCGTGATGCCCATCTGCCGGCCTACCGCAAGGCCGGGCTCCCGGTTGCCGGGGTATTTGATGTAAACCGCGCCACAGCCGATGCGCTGGCAGCCGATTTCGCCGTGCCAAAGGTTCACACGACGCTGGATGAAGCCCTTGCAGCCTGCGGAACCGAAGGCGTCTTCGACCTGGCGCTGCCGCCGGTCGTTCTCTTCGACACCGTCAGGCAATTGCCCGAGGGCTCGGTTGCCCTGGTGCAGAAACCGCTGGGTCCCGACGGTGCCGCCGCGCGCGAGATCGTCGCGGCGCTCGATGAGCGCAGGGTGACTGCCGCAACCAATTTTCAGCTTCGCTTCACGCCATCGATGATGGCGATCGAGGATGCGGTCCGCAAAGGACTGTTCGGCGAGGTCGTGGATGTCGACGTTCATCTCGCCGTCTACATGCCCTGGGAGCTTTGGTCTTTCATCCCGAAAATGCCGGCCGTCGAACTGCCGCTGCATTCGATCCATTATCTGGACTGGATCCGCGGGCTGCTTGGCGAGCCCGCAAGCATCTATGCAAAGGCGGTGAAGCATCCGCGCTATCCTGACCAGGCCGATGCGCGCGCGAGCATCATCCTGGATTACGGTGATCGCGTGCGCTGTGCGCTCTCGCTCAACCACACCTATGACAAGGGCCCGAGACATGTCGATGCAACGATCCGCGTCGAGGGCACCAAGGGCGCGGCCCATCTCACTGTCGGTTACCTGATCGATTATCTCCGGCCGGTTCCTGAAAAGCTGGAGATCTGTTTCGAAGGGCAGGAGTGGACCGAACTGCCCCTGACCGGCGAGCGGGTTCCCGATTCCTTTGCCCATGTTCAGGCAAACCTGCAGCGGTTCGCGGCGGGCGAGGACGACCGGCTGGTCACCGACGTCCACGATTCCATGCGAACGATGTTTCTGGTCGACGCCGGGCTGGAATCGAGCCGCCGCGGCGGCGTTGTGCCGGAAAGCTGATGGTTGCGCGGCTGCCTGTGGCTGGTGTCTGTTCGCTGTTCCGGATTCCGGACTGCGCGATCATGGGAGCAGTGCGATGACGGACAATGTTGCGGATCGCGACGAGCCGCTGGTGTTTCTCTACCGGCTCAAGCCCGGCATGGGTCCTGAATATGACCGGGCGCACCGCGCGGTTTGGCCGGAGATCATCGCACTGCTGGATGAGGCCGGTTTCTACGATTACCGGATCTGGCGCCGCGGCGATCTCGTCGTCAGCAGTCTTCGCACCCGAAAAGGCTACAGCGAGGCTGCAAGGGTAACCGCGGCAAGCGCCGTCCAGGCGCGCTGGACTGCTTCGCTGTCCCATGTCTTCGAAGAGATCGCCGACGAAAGCGGCGAACCGCTGTGGTTCGAGCAGGTCTTCGCCGACAGGCCGGACGAGGGGAGATGACCATGTCACGCGATGGGCTAGCCAAAGCGGTCAGGCGGCCGTTTCGCCGCAATCCAGGCGAGCGGGAAATCGACCTTGGGTTGATGTCCGCCGAGTGCGCCGGTGATCTTTTCCGCGGCCTCGAAGGTCGCCTGGCAGGCAGCATCGAAGCTGACTTTCTGGCGGGCGGCCGAAAGAAACGGCATTGTCAGGACCGCCTGGGCGAAACCGCTGCTGTCGAGCAGCGGAAAACTCACGTCGGTAATGCCCTGCAGGCCTTCGCCGGTGACCATCTCGTAGCCGCGCGCGTGGATCTTCTCGATTCTGAATATCAATGCTTCGGCTTCCTCGGCGGTACTGGTCCGGCGCAGGTCATCGAGCACCCAGTCCTTGATGCTCGGGCGTTGAAAGGCAACGAGCAGCCGGCCGGAGGAGGTGGACATCGCAGGGTTTTTGGTGCCCACGCGCAGCCGGAAGCCAAGCGGGGCAGGGCTGTCAACCTGCGCGACGACGCGGATGAAAGTGTTGTCGAGAATGGCAATGTGAAGCGCCTGGTCGGCGATAACGGAGGCAGAATTCATCAGCGGCGTCGCTGTGTCAACGAGGCGCGCCAGCGGCGGATAGAGGTGCGCCAGCTCGTACATTCGGTTCGAAAGGAAGTAGCCGTCTTCGCCAGGGCGGCGTTGAATGAAACCGCGTCGTTCCAGAACCATCACAACCCGGTAGACTTCCTGCAGCGACCGGCCGAGAAGCTGCGCGATTTCGCTCTGCGTGACGCCATGCGACAGTCCTGCGAGCAGTTCGAGAATGTCCAGACCCTTCTCGAGGGCCGGCGCTCCGTAGGGTTGTTTGCCGGCTCTGCCGGAACGCATTCCGGCACTATCGTCTTCAGTGGGAGGGCGAGGGGTCGAAATCTTGGCCATTGGATTCCACAATTCGCAAATCAGGATAGGTTATCATATTTAAAATGATAGACTTATATATAAAATGCAATACATGCAAGCGCCGTCACTGCTAGGCTTCGAATTTCTGGCGTCTGTCCACACACTATACAAAGAACATGATGATGAAGACAAATCTCTCCAAAGATCTTATCCAGTGTACGGTGGACTTCGACAGGCCGGGCAAGCAGATCGGCAGTTTTTACATCCCGTTGTCCGTGCACGATGATGCCTGGGGAGTGATCCCGGTTCCGATCGCTGTGATCGCCAACGGAGAAGGTCCGACCGTGATTTTCGAGGGTGGCAATCACGGGGACGAGTATGAGGGCCCCATTGCGTTGGGCGAGATGATCCGTGACATCGACGCAAGCCGCATTTCGGGGCGGATCATTGCTGTCCCTGCAATCAACCTGCCTGCGGTTCTTGCTGCCATGCGCACTTCTCCTGTCGATGATCTGAACCTCAACAGGATTTTTCCCGGCAATGCCCTTGGGAGTGCAACCGAACAGATCGCAGCCTTCGTCAATGATGTGATCTTTCCGTTGGGCGATGTTTTTGTCGATCTTCATTCCGGCGGCACATCGCTCGATATCCTGCCAAGCGCCGTGATCGAACCGGGGCTGACGCCTGAGCAGCATGCTGAAAACGTCAGGGCGGCCTCGGCCTTTGGCGCCCCGATCGCGGTGGTGATCGACAATCGCGGTGATCCGCGGACCGCGACTGCCTCCGCCGCCCGCCTGGGTATGACGACGATCGGCACCGAAATGGGCGGAAGCGGCACGGTCTCGATAGAGGCGCTGGCGCTCTGTCGGCGCGGCATAAACAATGTGCTCGCGCATGTCGGCGTCCTGCCGCAAGACATGGCGACACCTGGCCCCGAACCCGTGCTTTACACTCTTTCTCCCAATGCGCACGTGATCAGCGAGGATGATGGTGTGCTTGAAACTCTGCATCCGCTCGGAACCGCGGTAAGGGCGGGCGAGCTGGCAGGCCGCGTTCATTTTCTGGGTCAGCCTGAGCGACCGCCGGTAGACATCCATTATGGGGCCGACGGTATCGTGTACGGCCGCCGCCGGTCCGGGCGCGTTCGTCCGGGCAACTGTTGTCTTGTCGTCGCGTCTCCCATCGAGGGGCGCGGGCATGATTGATCTTGACGACATTCGCAGGGCCGCGGAGCGAATAGCGGCACATGTTCGCCACACGCCGACAATCGAAGTCACGTGTGTATCCGAACCGGTGACGGACGCGCGGCTGTTCCTGAAACTTGAGAATCTGCAGGCCTCCGGCTCCTTCAAGGCACGGGGCGCAACCAACAAGCTTCTCAGCCTGCCGCCTGAAGCCGTGGCAAGGGGAATCGTGACGGCATCGGGCGGAAATCACGGCCTGGCCGTGGCCCGCGCTGCGCGTCTGGCCGGTGTGCAGGCAACGGTTTTTGTGACCGAGAGCGCGACGGCTGAAAAGCGCGACAAGCTCAGGCTTTGGGGTGCGAAGGTCGAGGTGCTCGGCAGGATCTGGAACGAGGCGAATGTGGGCGCGGTTGCCCATGCCGAAGCGACCGGCGCTGCCTACTTTCATCCGTTCGCCGATCCGATGGTCGTTGCCGGGCAGGGCACGGCGGCCCTGGAGCTGTTGTCGGCTGCGCCTGATCTCGACGTTGTCCTGGTTGCGATCGGCGGCGGCGGATTGATCTCCGGCATGGCCGTGGCGCTGAAGTCGCTCAAGCCGTCCATCCGCCTGATAGGCATCGAGCCGGTCGGTTCCCCCACGCTGAAAGCCAGCCTCGACGAGGGAAAGGTTGTTCGGCTTGATGCCGTCACCAGCAGGGTGGCGACGATGAGCTGCGGCGAAACCGACCCAGGCGTCTTCGAACTGATCCGTGAACATGTCGACGAGGTTGTGCTGATCTCGGATGAAGAAATGGAGAAGGCCGCGCGGTGGCTCTGGTTTGAACTTGGGATGGCCGCCGATCTCAGCGGAGCCGCCGCGATCGCCGCCTTGCGCAGCGGCAAGGTTCAGCTCAAGTCCGGAGACAGGGCGGGCGCCTTGATCTGCGGCGCCGGCCTGGACGGCGTGTAGGTTTGCGGCGCGGGACCCGATCAGCGCGTCTGGACACTCAACATTTCGTCCGCCGGTTTCGCTAAACCTCAACCGAGGCAGTTGGAAAAAGCCTAGAACGCGATCCGCAATGTGAGGCTGCCACTGTGGCTGCTGGCGTTTTTCTGGAACCGCCCGCGATAGGATAGCGACGCCGACCGTGATTTGTCGAAATTGCTCATTGCCAGCCGGCCGCCGATGCTTGCGATGTGTCTCCCGGGAGTTGCCGTTGACGCGGCGATTGGCCGGCCGAGTAGTGCCGTTTGCACAGTCGCTGTCCGGTCGCCCATAAGGTAACTGTAGGATGCATCCGCGCTGCCGGTCAGGATGAAGCGGTCGGTCATCGCAAGCATGCGCTCCGCACGCAGGCCCGGTCCGATCTCGGCCTGAAAGAGCGACGATTTTGGCACTGACAGCGAGAAGATCCCCGCGCCGGTTTCCGTAAAGGCACCGGTTTCCTGGCTTCGAACGGTGATCGCGCCGAACGGCATCACGGTTCCGCCGTCCACGGCAAATACCGGGCCGGCGCGCAGTGAGCCCTCGCCGGCAAGCGTCTTGGGATTGCTCACACCGACAGGCGCGGCAGCTGTTCCGGTGGCGCCGCCGATCGCCCGGCGCGTGAGGCTTTGCGAGAAATAGGCCAGTTGCGCCTCTGCCTCGAACTGCCAGCCGCCGCGCCGCATCGCGCCGTAGGCGCCAAGGTGGAATCCGTCCGAACGCCCCGAATTGGCGCCGCTTTTCGCATCCAGCGACTGGTGCGTATAGCCGGTTGCAACCCCGATGCGCAGACCGTTGTCGAGTTCCGTGTCGAGACCAAACGCAAGCCCGGCCGTTTCTCCACGGTAGGCGCTGGATGCGGCGCCGGCCGACAGGTTGGACAGCCCGCCTATCGCTGAACCCCAGGCGTGGCGCGGGGCAGCATTGTCGGCGGCGGGCGGCAGGAAGGATCCGGGCGCATAGCCGAGCGGCTGGAAGCTGGGGACGGCACTCCCTCCACTGCCGATGAGACGTTGCCGAAGGATATCTCCGAAATGCCGCAGCGCTTCCGAATGCGCCCATGCGGAGGCGGGGAACAGGTCTCCGGTCTGCGGATTGACGGTCGCTGCCAGGTTCGCAAGGTTGAGCATGCCCCAGCCGAATTGATAGTCGATGCCCGGTGCACCGATGTCTCGTGAGGTCTGCAGGATCAGCTGCGCAAGATCTTCAGGCGCAGCGTCCGGATACATCTGCCGGGCGATTGCCACTGCGCCTGCCACATGCGGGGTGGCCATCGACGTGCCGGTCAAAGGAAGAAATATCCCGCCCGGGAATGCCGACAGGATGTTCGTGCCCGGGCCTGCCATGCAGAAACTCGCCGCCGATCCGCACGGAGCGCTCACCAGCGCATCGTTGCTGTCGGCATTGACGACGGCGATCCAGGCGCCACTCAAATCCGGTATCGCCAGCGGCAAACCGGCGGAAATGTCGATATCGGTGAAGGCTGGATTGTTGGAGGCGGCAAACAGAATGACGCTGTCCTGCTGCGCCTGTTCCATCGTGTCGGTGAAATTATTCCAGTCTGTAGCGGTTCCTTGACCGGTGGCATTGGCGAGAGCCGCGAAAGGGTCGGTCCCGAAAGCGGGATCGTTGAGGATTGCATTGACGTTGATATCAGTGCCCCAGCTGTTGCTGATGACGGCGGGGCTCTGAACCGCCGCCGTGGCAAAAGCTGCAACATGGCCCGGCAAGGGATTTGCACCGATTCCGTATGTATAGAACGCCAGATCGGCATCGAAGGCCACGCCATGGTTTCCGAGCCCGTTCAGTTCGCCGGCGGCAATCCCCGCGACGTGCGTGCCGTGAAAATTCAACGGGACCGTACCGCCGCCTATTGCCGTATGGCTTTGCTCGATGAACTTGTTGACGAGGTCGGGATGGTCGAGCTGAAAGCCGTCATCGATAATTGCGATAAGAGTTCCGTCTCCGGTGAAGCCCGCACCGTAAGCCGCGGACGCCTGGATCTGTCCCAGTCCGTTGCCTGCGAAATACTCCGGTGTTTCGAAGGCGGCGGCGAAACGACTGTACAGGTCGTCCGCGTTTGCAGAAACGGTCACCAATGAAAGCGTAAACGCTATCGACGCAGTCTTGAACGCCATATAAAGTCCCCACCCCAAGCCCACCTGCTATTTTTCGCTGGGCAAAATTTATATTGGCGGATCTCAAAGTAGAGAGTCAATAGCGCTCAATTCTCGTTGAAGTTGTTCTGTCGTGGCTGCTGCGTTGCTTGTTCTGCTGTTCGGGATGCTGTCGCCCAGACCATGACTGGACTGCTCACTTGAACTTACGCTTCCAATGGCCCGCCGTGTTTGCTTGTCGAACGGTTTCTTCTCTTGGATACCCGAGCAGGGAGCTTCGCGCTCACCCGACTGGCGTTTACGGAATTAATGGCCCGTAGCCGGAATGAGGAACACTGAACGTCTGTTTTGGCCCTCCGTTCAAGGCTTTAGGTGAGATCTGTAGGGGAAACAAAATGGCGCACCCGAGAGGATTCGAACCTCTGACCTCTGCCTTCGGAGGGCGGAGGAATACGGGTTTTCCCGATTCCTCAGAATTCTCCAAAGTTCAACAAAGGTCTGAAATATATGAAGTATATGCTCTGAGGATTGATGGGAATTCCTTGACGTTCCAGACTTGGTGGTTACTATGTGGTTACTTCTTGAAAAGGGTAACCACCGCTCCGGAGATGAGATGCCAAGGCTCACGAAGTCCGCAATTGATGCCGCATTGCCCCGGGAGGAAGATTATTTCCTCTGGGATAGTGAACTGAAGGGGTTTGGACTCAAGGTCGCGAAAGGCGGCCGAAAGGCCTTTGTCTGCAAGTATCGTGTTGGCAGTGGCCGAACCGCACCAACGCGACGCATGACCATAGGAGCTCACGGTTCTCCCTGGACGGTTGATCGGGCTCGTGCAGAGGCCCGCAAGGTCCTCGGGAGGGCCGCGAACGGGGAGGACCCTGCGCAGGAAAAACAGGACGAGAAAAAACAGATAACCCTGTCGCAACTCTGCGATCTCTATCTTGAGAATGGTATTGGCACCAAAAAGGCCAGCACCATCGCCACAGATCGTGGTCGTATAGAACGTCACATCAAGCCTCTGCTGGGCAGCAAAAAGATACGCGCTGTGACACGCGCCGATGTCAAGCGTGCTCTGCAGGACATCGCCGATGGAAAGACATCAATCAACGAGAAAACCGGCCTTCGTGGTCGCGCGAACGTAACCGGTGGCAAAGGTACTGCCACACGCACCATAGGTCTCCTAGGTGGAATATTCAGTTATGCAGTCGACTGCGGATTAATTGAGAGCAATCCGGTCCGCGGCGTGAAGCGTTTCGCTGACCGAAAGGGCCAACGTTTTCTCAGCCAGCAGGAGCTTGTCGCCTTGGGTAAGGCATTGAACGACGGTGAAGAATGGGGCCTAAATCCCCAAGCGTTGTCCATTCTTAAGTTGCTGATCTTTACAGGCGCCCGTAAGGGCGAGATCGAAACTCTGAAGTGGGATGCGGTTGACCTAAAAAGTGGTTATCTAAGGTTGGCTGATTCCAAAACCGGCCAGAAGGCAATTCCGCTCAATGCCGGGGCTTTCGAGATACTCGGTTCAATTCAAAGACTCGATGGTTCGCCTTTCGTCTTTCCCGCCCACAGAAGTGACGGTCACTACGAGGGAACGCCGAAAGTCTGGCGGAATATAAGGGTGATGGCCGGAATTGAGGATGTCCGCATCCATGATCTGCGCCACAGCTTTGCGAGTTTTGCGGTATCTGGCGGTGCGAGCCTACCGATCATAGGTGCACTTCTCGGGCATTCTGACAGCGCGACAACACAGCGCTATGCGCATTTGCATGATGATCCTCTCAAAGCTGCGAGTGAAGCCGTTGGCAGCACGATCGCGGCCTTATTTGGAACTCCCGTGCGCTGATTCCCGAAAACTGGAGGGAAATAGGGTCTCAGGTCAGTTGATGCGAACCTTGGGCGGCTGGGTCACCGCCAGCAAAACTCGGATTGCTAATAAAATGTGGGAAATCGCAGCGTTCCCATTTTCTATGAGGCGCTATTCATACACCATCCCGTCATGGCCCGCCTCAATGACATCGAAGAGATAACTAGTGACTACCTAGAGACTCTGCTTGCGCATTATCGACGCACCGATCCGGCCAAAGGGTCGGACAATAAGCGCTCGAAGCACAAAATGGCAGAGCACGCAATAAATGTATTTTGGCACCTGCAAGGGAAGCTGATGTCATGGGCGCAAGCTCATATGACTGGCTATGCTTTGCTTTGCGAAACTCCTGGTCTTGGTGAATTCCTTGAAGAGAAAATGGGATACGAGATCGATGAAGACTCTCATATTCTTGAACATCTGGGCTTTCTCTACAATGGTAATCCTCCGAACCGGGAAGACCCCGATCTGCTTCGAATGTGCGAGCTGCTGGAAGAGTTTACAGACACAGTAATTGGCGATCAAAAGGACCCCCTAGGGCCTCAAGCAATGCGTCGCTTCATAGATGAAATGCTGATGTCTCGCTGCGCAGATAACTCCTACTGGCGATTTGACCTTCAATCGAGCCTTCGAGCGCTGAATGAAGGAGAGGTCGATGAACTCGCAAAGCCGCTTGGCGAGAGAAGACAAGGTATGCCTTTCACGTTGAACAACTGGAAGCTCCAAGCCTTAAGACAAGTATATTTCAGAGTTGGTGCCGGAATGAAGAAGTATCGCGCGTTGGAGGAAGTCGGCGCCGCGATCGGCCAAAGTCCGGAAACGCTTAGAGCATGGGACAAATCATTAAAGCAGTCTCCGGATCGCGAGAACGACTTATATTGCTGTGAGTTGGCCGGTCATTTCAAAGGTAGCTTGGCTGATAAGCCGTTGTCGGAGCTTGAGCAGATGGAAAGTTACGGTTGGCATCGCGGAGTTCATAACCTCCATCGGGCAAGACTGCGCTTCAAGGAGATTAACCAGCTTAGCCTAGAAGAAATCAAGTCGAGGATCATCCGCTATCGTCAAAAAGAAAGTGGTGGCTAAACGCGCAGTTCAGGTACCCCGATTCTGGTGTCCCAATCTTGCCAACACATACCGCGACTTCTGTCCGTGCTTGTAACACCATTCCCTCACTTGCCGGGGTCGTCCGGCGAATCGAAGGTGATGGATCAATGACTATGGAAAACCTTATAGTTCTGAGCGCGGATCAGGTTGCTGAGCGCCTGGGTCTTTCAGTTAGCACGCTGGCGAAGATGCGCCTTTCCGGTGATGGGCCCGCGTACGCGAAACTTGGCCGCCGCGTGGTCTACCGGCCCGAGGTCATTGACACCTGGGTTGCTTCCAAGCGCTACCGCTCAACATCCGAATATGGTCGGCGCCATGACTGAGGGCGCTATGAGCCGTTTGAGTTCCCAGCACCATTCCCGTGATCCGGCGGGTTTTGATCGGCCCATCTCAGACATGGTCTTGGAAGTCGTTCTCAGTCAGGGGCTTTCGCGAACTGCGATTCGATTGTTTGTCGTGTTGGCCAACAAGAGCAACCGAAGGACAGGCTCCTGCTATCCGGGCATCAACACACTTGCGAGCGAACTGTGCGTAACACCCCAAGCGGTCCGTAAGGCATGCCGTCACTTGGAGGAGGCCGGTTTCATCCAAGTCGAACAAAACGCCAGCAAACTGCGCACCAATGTCTTTCGGGTCAATTTCCGCAAGCTGTCGAAGCCAATTTCCAAGTCGTCGAACATGGAGCAAATCGAAGAACCCGCACCGAGCGTTTCGGGTCCACTCTTTAAAGGGGTATTTGGCGAAACGCCCGTTGCGGGTGTCAGTGCCGAAGACCGGGACTTGTTGGAGTTTGCTTCTGAATGGGAGACTTCGCATGGTTGATTGGTCGAGCCTGGAGCACGCCAATCTGGATGTGCAGCGGCACTCGCGCTCATCGCAAGCTGTGCTCTCCGAAGCCCACGAACTTGGCCTGCTTTCAGCCGCGGATATGCGTGGGAAGCTGTCTGCGAAGGTGAAGGCATTTGTTCGAGAGTGGCCCGATCTGGATGAAGTCCGCAGTTGGCGCTTCGTCATTGAAAGCGCGTTGGAGGAAAGGTGTACACCAACATTTGTCGGAGAGTGTTTGCTGAAGCTGCTCCTTCCACGGTCAACCTACAATATGTCACTCTCGAAGAAGGAGTTCCTCTCGGATATTCTGTCATTGTTGGAAGAGCGGGATGCAGTCTGTTGTCTGGCGGTGTATCGCTCGATGCACGATATCGGTCGCAGCAACCGCTTCGTCCCGCCGGCCGGTATTATCGTGGACAGGGCCTTTGCCGAGGAAAGCGATCTGCAATCGGTGTTCAGCGATACTTTGCGCGTTGAGAAACTGATAGTGGGCCTTTGTTGATCTTTTTTGAAGGCTATGACCTGCACCGAGATGATGTGGAGCAAAACCTCGGTGTTCAGGTGTTCAGCGCCCGGAGGCCCGCAGCTCTTCAATTAGCGCAGGAGCCGGAGGGCGCGGGTGGCGAAAACCTCTTCGGCTTTAGCTTTGAGGGCGGGACCAGAATGGACGTGGGTCACGTTGACCAAGCGTCTGAAACAATCGCCCCAAACGATGCAATTCGCTGCGATTGGCTTGAACGTCCAAGTGAAGGAGAAACTGATGTGCGAGTTCTTGTTTTGAGCGCGGTCGCAAAGGCGATCGGAGTTCAACCGCCACGATGAACCGGCCAAGGCCCATTATTCATACATGCGAATACGGGAGCGTGGGTAATGGTAACTGCCTCCCGCTGCGGGGTGAATCTGGGTGCATCAATTCCCACAAAAACGAGCGGCAGGCTTGTCACGAAAAAAAGCTGCTCGAATGGGCAATGATTGCAATTTGCAATCAATAATCCGGCAGATTTGAAGCTGCAAATCTAATGATTTCAATCTGAATTCTGTTCGAAGATACAGTGTGTTGCTTCGAACCGTGTTTGCGATAGGTTTGCCTTCCAAACATACAGCGATGTCAATGAGAAGCGCTTCCTGCCGAAAGCGCCTGAAATCACAAATGTAGAGAAATGTAGAGTCCGATCCCTCGCGCGCGCCCGCGCGCGAGGGATCGTTGCGGATCGGCGATCTCCGATTTTGTCCTCCCGTGATGCGAGAGGGCGAGATGTGCTGATTGGATTTAGTGCGGTGGGGTTGCCGCGGAACCAGTAATGCCGTTTGTCACGCGACGCTGAAGCCAAGTATGCAGTTAGACACGATGTGGCCTTGGGGGTACACATTGGCAGCCACAACTTTGGAGGCTTCCTGAGCCATACCAATTTTGGTGCGGACAGGGGAAAGTCTGCTTTTGGGCAATCGAGCCGGATAACGGACGGTTGCCTACTGCTCGTATCGGCTCATTTGCTTGCAGAGTTGGTCAATCGAAGTGGATCTATGGACAAGAGGGCCGACCTGTGAACTCGCGGAATATTCATCCGTGAACAACTGTGCTGCAGATGGTTCATGTTTGCCTGCAGATGGCCAGTTTAGCTCACAACTGGATGTAGTGCAGTTTCACCAGCTGCATTCAATCGCCCACTCGCCAATGGGTTAGCGGCTTTCATATTCGCGGGCGGCTCCGTACCGCAACCAACTTGGTTCGAGCCAATAGCTGCTTCCGGTGAGAAAATTCGCCCCTTGTTTGTCGGCGCGCAAAGAAGCAGGTGCAGCTCGAGCGTAGTTTCTGGCTGTCAAAAACAAGACAGATCAAGGAGAAAGATCATGTACACGCGTCGCCAAGCACTTATGGGGGCGGCCGCAACCGCCATGCTGGCCGCGATGCCGCCGCTCGCAGCCGTGGCCAGCGAAATCGAAACTGAGATCGCAGCGCTTGCGCGCGAGAAGGTCACGCTCGTCGCGCCGCCCTATGTCCATGCCCACGAGCAGGTTGCTACGGGCGGGCCCAAAGTCGTCGAATTCGTCATGCCGATCGTCGAAAAGAAGGTAATCATCGACGACGAGGGGACCGAGCTGTGGGCGATGACGTTTAACGGTTCCATGCCCGGCCCGCTGATGGTCGTTCACGAGGGCGACTATGTCGAGTTGACGCTGGTCAACCCCGAGACCAACTCAATGCCGCACAACATCGATTTCCACGCCGCCACCGGCGCGCTGGGCGGAGGCGCTCTCACACTCATCAATCCCGGTGAGCAGGTGAAGCTGCGCTTCAAGGCGACCCGGAGCGGCACCTTCGTCTACCATTGCGCCCCCGAAGGTCCGATGATCCCGTGGCATGTCGTCTCCGGCATGAGCGGAAGCATCATGGTGCTCCCGCGCGACGGCCTGAAGAACGAAAAGGGCGAACCGGTCCATTACGATCAGGTGTTCTATGTCGGCGAGAACGACTTCTACATCCCGCGCGACGAGGACGGAAATTTCAAGACCTACGAGAGCCACGGCGATGCCTATTCCGATACACTCGAGGTCATGAAGGGGCTCGTCCCCACCCATGTCGTCTTCAATGGGGCAAAGGGTGCGCTGACGGGCGATAACGCCATGAAGTCGAAGGTCGGCGAGAGCGTGTTGATCGTTCACAGCCAGGCCAACCGTGACACGCGCCCCCATCTGATCGGTGGCCATGGCGATTACGTCTGGGAGGAGGGCAAGTTCGCCAATCCGCCGGCCAAGGACCTGGAGACCTGGTTCATCCGCGGCGGCTCTGCAGGAGCTGCGCTCTATACCTTCCTGCAGCCTGGTGTGTATGCCTATGTGAACCACAACCTCATCGAGGCCGTGGAATTGGGTGCGACAGCGCATTTCCTGGTCGAGGGTGAGTGGAGCGATGACCTGATGAAACAGGTCGAGGCGCCCGGACCGATCCCGGTGAACTGAGCACTTTCCATCTGGCGGCCCGGCAGGTCCGGGCCGCCTCGCGAGGGTCAAGTCATGCACCACCACATCATTGAGGCGGCGATCGGCGCCGTGGCAGCGTTCGCCCTGCCTGCCGTAATCATCGGCATGAGCGGCGAGACAGGAAACGCAATCCGACCTGAGGCGCATCAGTCACTGGCGATTGAGGCCACCCTTCTCGATTACCCGCTGCCAGGCGAATTCCTCGCCGGCGGGGTGCCGGTGGCGGCGCCTGTCGAGAAAACGACGATCCCGAAATTTGACATCATGCGGCGCCAGGTCAGCCTGGCCGATTATAGTCGCTGTGTAACGGACGGCGCATGCGACCGGGCGGAGGCCGCCCGAAGCCAAGCCGATGTGCCGGTGACCGGAGTGAGCTTCCGCGATGCACAGGCTTATGCTCGTTGGTACTCCAGGGCGAGGGGCGAGAATTGGCGCCTGCCCACAGCCGCAGAATTGGCCGTCGCAGCAGCGGAGCGATTTGTTGGGGAAGCCTTTCCAATCGCGGCGGACGATGCCGCCAATCCCTCCGTGCGCTGGTTGCGTCGCTACCGCGAGGAAGCAGCGGCGAAGCGACCGCCCGATCCGAAACCGAAGACGCGCGGCCATTATGGGCCGAACTCACGAGGTGTCGAGGATTTCGGCGGCAATGTCTGGGAATGGACATCGACCTGCTACGCGCGGAACTCAATCGGAGCTGATGGGCTGGTCGAAAGCGTCACGGACAATTGCGGCGTCCGGGTGCTCGAAGGCCGCCACCGTTCCTACATGTCGACCTTCGTCCGCGACGGCAAGAGCGGCGGATGTGCCGTTGGCACACCGCCCGAGAACCTGGGTTTCCGCCTTGTCCGCGATAGGACCTCCTTTATCGGCCGCACCAAAACCTGGCTTCATCAGGCGAACCATCGCCTGATGGATAGCGTCTCATGGCAATGATGGCAGCTCGCAAGCCGCCATCCGGAAAACCTTAGACGGCGTCAGCTGACTGCGAAAAGGCATCGCCGAGGCGAGCGTGACGACCGCGCATCGACCGGCCACAGGCTCGATCCTGTCCGCCCGGTGGGGCGGGGTGGACAACCGGTGGTATGGAGTTTACCGTTTTGACCAGATCGGTAGCAATCCGAGTCCCGGGCACATGATGGGGAGGTCATGACCATGGACGGAAGAGAGACGACCGCACCTGTGAATTTCCCGCCTGCGAAATCGCGGCGAATGGAACTTCTGGCCTTCCTGGTACTCGCATTCGGTATCTGGCCGATCGTCGCCGTCGGCGTCGTTGGGGGCTACGGCTTCCTTGTCTGGATGTTTCAGATCGTGTTCGGCCCGCCAGGGCCTCCGGGAGGTTGAAAATGCGTGACTTGACCCGCAGGAGCCTGCTGACGGCAGGTTCCTCCGAACATCACATTTCAAGCGCCGTTGTGCTTGCCTTGCCCGAGCGCCGCGAGGAGGTCTCCTCACGTCTGGTGACGATGGAAGGCGTCGAAGTGCATGCCTCGGAGGGAAGCCGGATCGTGATCACGATCGAGGGGCCGAGCCGCGGAAAGCTTGGAGAGGCTTTGACGTCCATCTCGGTGATGGATGGCGTGCTGGCAGCCAACATGGTGTTCGAGCATGCGGAAGGCAGGGAGACGCGGGCATGACCACATCCATCAACCGGCGCGACCTGCTGAAGGCGCAGGCCGCAGCATTGGCGGCGGCATCTGCGGGCGTTGCACTCCCTGCTTCCGCCCAGCCTGTACCTGGAGGCGTGAACGCGCTCGAAATCAAGTGGTCGAAAGCCCCCTGCCGGTTCTGTGGGACCGGGTGCGGCGTGATGGTCGGCGTGAAGGAGGGGCAGGTCGTCGCCACCCACGGCGACATGCAGGCCGAGGTCAACCGCGGCCTCAACTGCGTCAAAGGCTATTTCCTGTCCAAGATCATGTATGGCGAGGACCGCCTCACCACCCCGCTGATGCGTAAGTCGGGCGGTGTTTACGACAAGGACGGCGAGTTCGAGCCGGTGTCGTGGGACGAGGCGTTTGATCTCATGGCGGAAAAGTGCAAGGCGGTCTTGCGCGAGAAGGGGCCGGAAGCCATCGCCATGTTTGGTTCCGGCCAATGGACGATCTTCGAAGGCTATGCCGCAACGAAAATCATGCGTGCGGGCTTCCGCAGCAACAATCTCGACCCCAATGCACGCCACTGCATGGCTTCAGCAGCCACGGCTTTCATGCGCTCATTCGGCATGGACGAGCCGATGGGTTGCTATGACGACTTCGAACATGCGGACGCATTCGTGCTGTGGGGCTCGAACATGGCGGAGATGCATCCCATTCTGTGGACGCGGTTGGCCGACCGCCGGCTCGGGCATCCGCACGTGCGCTGCGCAGTGCTGTCAACCTTTACGCACCGGTCGATGGACCTGGCCGACATCCCGATCGTGTTCAAGCCGGGGACGGATCTGGCGATCCTGAACTACATCGCCAACCACATTATCCAGACTGGACGCGTGAATGAGGCGTTCGTCCGCGACCATGCCGTCTTTATGAGCGGGGCAACCGATATCGGCTACGGCTTGCGGCCGGAAACCCCGACCGAGTTGGCGGCCAAGGGAGCGGCCAATCCGGGGGAAATGGAACCGATCGATTTCGCCGCTTTCAAGGCCCTAGTCTCGGACTACACGCTTGAGATGGTTTCCGAATTGAGCGGAGTTGAGCCAGACTTCCTTGAGCAGATTGCCGAACTCTATGCGGATCCTTCAATCAAGGTGATGTCGCTTTGGACCATGGGGTTCAACCAGCATGTCCGCGGTGTATGGGCCAACCATATGGTCTATAACATTCACCTTCTGACCGGTAAAATATCCGAGCCAGGCAATAGCCCGTTTTCGCTCACGGGCCAGCCTTCGGCCTGCGGCACCGCACGCGAGGTTGGAACCTTCGCGCATCGGCTTCCGGCCGATATGGTGGTGACCAATCCCGAGCATCGCGAGCACGCAGAGGAAATCTGGCGGCTGCCGCGCGGCCTGCTTCCCGAAAAACCGGGTTTCCACGCTGTGCAGCAGGACCGGATGCTCAAGGACGGAAAGCTGAACTTCTATTGGGTTCAGGTCAACAACAACGTACAAGCCGCGCCCAACAACTCGAACGAGACTTATCCGGGATATCGCAATCCGGACAATTTCGTTGTCGTTTCGGATGCCTATCCAACAGTGACAACGATGTCGGCCGACGTGATCCTACCCGCGGCAATGTGGGTGGAGAAGGAAGGGGCCTACGGCAACGCCGAACGCCGGACCCATGTTTGGCGGCAATTGGTGGACGCGCCCGGCGATGCCCGCTCGGATCTCTGGCAACTGACCGAATTCTCCAAACGCTTCACCACCGACGAGGTCTGGCCTGCCGAAGCCCTTGATGCTCATCCCGACTACAGGGGAAAGACGCTGTTTGAGGTTCTGTTCCAAAACGGAAAGGTCGATCAGTTCCCTCTTTCAGACCTCGACGCCGGTTATGAGAACCGGGAGTCGAAGGAGTACGGGTTCTATCTGCAGAAAGGGCTGTTCGAGGAATATGCAGAGTTTGGCCGGGGGCACGGTCACGATCTCGCGCCGTTTGATGTCTACCACGAGGTGCGTGGCCTTCGCTGGCCTGTCGTCGACGGTCAGGAGACCAGGTGGCGGTATCGTGAGGGCTATGATCCCTATGTGAAGCCGGGCGAGGGAGTGCGTTTTTATGGCCGGCCGGACGGCAAGGCAGTGATCCTCGCCGTTCCCTATGAGCCGCCGGCGGAATCGCCTGATGACGAGTTCGACGTCTGGCTGGTGACGGGCAGGGTGCTCGAACACTGGCATTCCGGCTCGATGACGATGCGCGTGCCCGAACTCTACAAGGCATTCCCCGGGGCGGTGTGCTTCATGAACGCCGACGACGCCCGCCGTCGCGGCATCAATCAGGGGGCGGAAGTACGGGTGGTATCGCGACGCGGCGAAATGCGGGTCAGGGTCGAGACGAGGGGCCGCAACCGGATGCCTCGCGGCGTGGTCTTCGTTCCGTGGTTCGACGCCAGCAAGCTCATCAACAAGCTCACGCTTGATGCCACAGATCCAATATCGAAACAAACGGACTTCAAGAAATGCGCGGTCAAGGTCGTTCCAGTCTGATGTGCATGATGCGCGGCGCGATGATAACCGGGCTATTTGCCGCCGGAGTGAGTGTTGCGCTCGCCCAGATGTCGGTTGAGATGGTGCCGCCGCTCACCGGAACCGACGAGCCTATGGAAAGCGGGCCTTCCGATCCAATTCCACGGTGGACTGTCGATGACATCAGGCAGATGCGCGCCTATCCGGAACAGCCTCCTGTGATCCCGCATTCGATCGAAGGCTATCAGCTTTCGGTCAATACAAATCGTTGTTTATCTTGCCATAAGCGCGAATTCACCCAAGGGTCGGGCGCTCCAATGATCAGCGTGACGCACTATATGACGCGCGAGGGTCAGATGCTCGCCGACGTCTCGCCCCGTCGCTATTTCTGCACTGCCTGTCACGTACCCCAGGCTGACACGCCAGCATTGATCGGCAACACCTTTACCGATATGAGCGAGCTCGGCGTAGGCCAAGCCGGGGACGAATAGATGTGGTCGCGGATGAGGGCAGCCGCCCTTTGGGCATGGCGGATCGTCTCGACTCCTGCTGCAACGCTAAGCTTGGGGTTTCTGACCTTGGGTGGATTTATCGGCGGCGTGATCTTCTGGGGTGCGTTCAACACCGCGCTCGAGGTGACCAACACCGAGGCGTTTTGCATCTCGTGTCACGAGATGGAGGCCAACGTCTATGAGGAGATGACACGCACGGTTCACTTTTCCAATCGCTCGGGTGTACGCGCTTCGTGCCCGGACTGCCACGTTCCTCACGAGTGGACCGACAAGATCGCCCGCAAGATGCAAGCTTCCAAGGAAGTCTGGGGCAAAATTTTCGGCACCATCGACACGCGCCAGAAGTTCTTGGATGAACGGTTGCGTTTAGCCAAGCACGAGTGGGCGCGCCTCAAATCCAATGACAGTCTGGAATGTCGCAACTGTCACTCCTCGGTCGCGATGGATTTGTCCAGACAGGCTCCCCGTGCTGCCGAGATACACACACGCTATCTGCTGTCGGGCGAGGCCACCTGCATCGACTGCCACAAGGGCATCGCGCACGAATTGCCCAACATGGAAGGTGTTGATCCAGGCTGGAACGCGCCGCCGGAGTTGCAAGGAGAGGAATTGCCCCAAGCTTCTGTGTTCGACAGCCTTGAACGGTTTAGCCAAGCGCATGCGGGAGTATCAGCTGCTATGAGCTTTCCCGTCGCTGTTCACTCACCGGATTGACCCGTCGCGGCTGCACCGATGTATCATTCGGCGAACGGTATGAGATCTGTTTCGGTTAGGTCTTGTTGCCGGCGAGGGATTGTATTCCACGGCAGTTGACACTGGCAACAATTTGACCGGAGAACGCCGCCACGTTCTCCGGTCATCGGGAGGCCTCCTGGGGGGACAGCCTCCGCGTCTCAGTTGGCCGACTGCACTTGGTCAAACAGCCCGGCAAACACAGCCTTGGCCTTCCCCGACTGTTTAACAGCCTTGGCTTCGTCGGCGTTGCCAGGGTCCCCGACCTGTATCAGGGCGACCATGCCCATCGCGTAGTGCGGAGTGCACTTGACGCCGTAAACTCCTTCAGTGTCGAGGGTGATGGTGAACTCCTCGTTGAATTTGCTCTTGAAGGCCTCGACCCCGTCCGGCAACATGCCCTTGATGGTTTCGACATTGTGCCCCTTGTCGGTGGGCAGGAAGCGGATGGTGTCGCCGGGAGCGGCGATAATCAGGTCAGGCTCGAACACCATCGTGCCCTTGGCGCCCTTGTTGAGCATTTGGACTTCGATTTCTGCTGCGTGAGTCATGCCCGCGCTCATGACTGTCGCGCCAAGGGCGAGCGCTGCGAGGATGCGTTTCATTTTGTAGTCCTTTCGTGTCCACGGCATATGATTGCCGTTGATCCACCAATAGCCCGTTATGCGGCATGGCCGTTTGCGCAAGCACAAACAAAAGGCTAGAAACTCCACCTGTTTCACGTCCGGAAGACACTCCTCATGCCGCTCGACAAGTCGCTGATCTTGGGTTTGCCCGCTTTTGCCGGTATGAACGGCGAAGATGCGGATGCCGTGCTGGCTCCGGCGCGGTCGTCCCGCTTTCCGAAGAACTCGGAGGTCTTCTCGCAGGACGAGGAGGCATGTCACTTCTTCCTGTTGCTCTCGGGTCACATAAGGGTGGTTCGCACCACTCCGGAGGGAGAGCAGATCATCGCTCGCTACATCAACGAAGGTGAACTATTTGGCATCGCGGTCGCGATGGGACGGACAAGCTATCCGGCCAGCGCCGTTGCTGCCGTCGACTGCGTCGTACTCAGTTGGCCCAACAGTACCTGGAATGACCTCCAGGCGCGCGTGCCCGGCTTCGGCGTAACCGCTTACCAGACGATCGGCGCGAGGCTTGAAGATACCCAGTCTCGAGTGATGGAAATGTCGACGCGCCATGTAGAGCAGCGGATTGCCGGAGCCGTGATGCGGCTCATCCAACAGTCTGGCCGCAAGACCGAGGACGGCGTAGAGATCAGTTTTCCGATTTCGAGACAGGATCTCGCCGAGATGACAGGAAGCACACTTCACACAGTCAGCAGACTGATGAGCGCTTGGGAGGAAGAGGGAATCGTCCGCAGCGGTCGCCAGAAGGTTACTGTCACCGATCCGCACGCCCTCATGCTGGTTGCGGAGGACCGAAGGGGCAAATAGATCATGTTGCCGCATTGTAGCGTCTGCAGCCGTCAGTGGATTCAATAAATCGCCTGAACTTCAAATATTTCTGACTGGCTCCGCTGTTTCCTCTTCGAACGTTGATTGGGTCTCGTTGGATGAGTCCAGCCCGATCACACTCAACAGTTCCGCTGCAAATGCGGCTTTGTCCAAATCGTGAGCGGCGGCAACGTCCGCAACGGTGTGAAAGCTGCCGAACGGGCAACCGATGCACCGTATGCGATGGCGGATCATGACCCGAAGTGTCTCGGGCCATCTTTCCATGATCTCGTCGACCGGCATATCCGTGTCCAGGTTTATGGGGGTCATTTGGGCTTCTCCTTAAGCCGCAGACCTATGCGTCTTGCATCGGCAGCTCGTTGTTCCGGCGCAAACAGCTTCATCGGAACTGGGCGGAAGGTTCACTTTCTGTAGGTGAAACTCGGTACCGTGTTCTCAGGTTTTCCGGAATTTGCGCTTCCACAAACAAACGTTTGATCGGATCCGCTAGCATTCGTTCGGGCGGAGGGCGCGCCATAATCTCGATGGAGTCCGTCAGGATACACGCCTGCTGCGAAGGCAAATATAAGGCAACGAACATGACCGGAGCGTCGCTTTCAAGATGGACCATGGCCTATTTCGCCGCAGCACTTCTGTCACTGCTTGCAGCTGAGGCGTTGATGGTTGTAGGCTACGGCTATCCGACGGACGGGCTTAGGACGCCAGCGACACTGGTGGTTGTTCATCTCAGTGCCGTGGGCTGGCTCAGTCTGCTGATGTGCGGCGCCCTATTCCAGTTCATACCGGTGCTCGTGAACCGGCCGCTGGCGTGGGCGGACCTGACGCTGCCCGCGCTTCTTTTCATTCTCACGGGTCTGGCCACGCTGGTATCAGGGTTCATGGCGATGGATGGGTTCGTTGATACCAGCGCGCCATTCCTGCCGATGGGCGGGATCTTGCTCTGCGCGGGCTTCGCCATGGCGGCGGCATCGCTTGGGCTCACGCTCATGCGGTCCCGACCACTGCCGATCGCGTCGGCTTTTGTGGCCGCAGGGCTTGCGGGCCTCATGGTTGCTGCCGCGCTCGGGGTGATATTCACCCAGGTGCTCGGCGGAACCGTCTCGGCGCCTGTTCTTACCGAAATAGCCGCCCGCGGCGTCCCGATCCACGCGGCTGCGGGCCTCGGCGGCTGGCTGGCAATGTGCGCGGTCGGCGTCTCCTATCATCTGTTCCCGATGTTCCTTCTCTCGCCCGATGCGCAAGGGCCAGGCGCCCGCCTGGCCTTGCTGCTTGCCGCCGGCGCGGTCGTGACGGCAATCGCCGGCGGACTGGCGGCGCTGTTCGGCGGCTGGTCGGTGTCTGATCTCATGCTGGTGGCAGCAATCGCCGGGGCGGGGGCAGCTGTCTTCTATGGCCGCGATGTGATAAATTTCTATCGCGTGCGGCGGCGTCTAGACTTGGAGCTAAACATGAAGGCCGCGGCCCTTGCATTCGTCTCCCTAGCGCTCGCGGTGGTACTGCCGGTCGCTCTGGCGGCTCTGGGGATATCCGAACCGGCGATCGCGGTTTCCGTCTTCATGGCTGTATTCGGATGGCTGTCAGGCCTCGGACTGGCTAAGCTTTACAAGATCGTCCCCTTCATAACCTGGCTCGAGTGTTACGGGCCGGTTCTCGGTCGCGCTCCCACGCCGCGGGTTCAGGATCTTGTGCGGGAGGCGAGGGCGGAGCCGTGGTTCCTGCTGTACTTTGCCTCGGTCTGGGCGGGTGCCGTCGCCCTGGTGCTTGGGAGTGCCACCGGGGCCCGCGTGGCCGCCGCAGGCATGTTTGCCGCGACAGCTGCTATCGCCGTTCATCTGGTCCGCGCGCGGACGCTCCGGGACGTGGACGCCGGCCTGCGATATCCCACGGGAAGCCTTCAGCCGTCGTTGTTACACTCTCTTGCTACGGGCAAGCGCTGAAAGGAAGCACGATCATGACGCATTATGTTGAGCTTGATGTCCGGCCGATACTGGCGGCCGGAGGCGAGCCATTCGGCCGCATCATGGAGACGGTGGCGTCGCTCGGTCCCGAGGAGGGCCTGCGTTTGCTTGCGCCGTTCCAGCCGGTGCCGCTGTTTGCGGCGCTTGGCTCGAAGGGCTTCACGCACCAGGACAGGGAAATCGGCGGCGGAGACTGGGAAGTGCTGTTCACCCCCGCTGTTGAACCCACCGCCACGGCGGGAGGCGTGTCTGCCGCCAAGTGGCCGAGCCCGCTGATGCGTCTGGACAACCGCGGGCTCATGCCGCCCGAGCCAATGGTCAAGGTGCTTGGCGCCACCGAGGCAATGCAGCCGGGTGAAGTGATGGAAGTCTTGCTCGACCGGGAGCCGTCGTTCCTGTTCCCGCAGCTCGCCGAAAGAGGTCACGAGTGGCTCGGCGGTTTCGATTCCGATGGCGTCACTTATCGCCTATTTGTCCGGATTGGGGCTGCGTCATGAGCCTCGCCTTCGGACCGGAGGACAGACAGTCTCTGGCCGATGCCGTCAGGCAATCGCTGCGCGGCGTCATCGATCCGGAACTGGGTGAGAACCTGATTGATCTCGGGCTGATCTATTTCGTGGCGATCGACGACCGCGCGACAGCTCATATAGTCATGACCACCACGACACGAGGATGTCCGGCCGTTAATTACCTGAAAGATGGGGTGCATAATGCCGCTCTTGCGGTGCCGGGGGTTACGGCGGCCGAGGTGGGGGTCACCTACGATCCGCCTTGGACGCCCGACATGATCTCCGGTCCGAAAGACGAGCAGCAGCCGAAGGCGAAGCCGCGATTCTGGCGGCCGTGGTAAGCGTGTTTGTTTCCTCTCGATGTTTAACCTTGATCACCACCGCAAGGGTCGCATGGCGGTAGAAAAACGAGACGACGGAGAGTTCCGATGAAACGATATGTCCTTGCGGCCGGCCTTTTGGTGACGGTGACCACGGCGCTCGCGTCGGGCAGCGCAATGTTATTTGCCGGGCAGGAAAAGATGAGCGATGTCGCGATCGCGGCACCAGCCGATCCCGCGGCCCTGGCGGAGCTCGGCAAATTGCTGTTCTTCGACCCAAATCTGTCCCGCAACCGTACCCAATCCTGCGCGACCTGCCATGATCCAGGCCATGGCTTCTCCGATTTTCGCGGCCTGGCCGCATCGATTGGCGACGATGGCAAATCTCTCGGTGACCGCAACGCTCCCACCGCTGCCTATAGCGCGCTGGTGCCGTCGCTTCACCGGAATGAGGATGGAGACTGGGTCGGCGGCCTGTTCCACGACGGGCGGGCGCCAACCCTGGAAGATCAGGCAGGCGGACCGCCCCTCAATCCGGCCGAGATGGGGATGCGGGACAAGGCGGCCGTCGCCGAACGGCTGCGCGAAAACCCGGCCTATCGTGAAGCCCTCGCAAAGCTCTTCGGCGCGGAGACACTGGACGATCCGGACGCCGCCTATGAAGCCCTGGCCAAGGCACTCGCCGCATTCGAACGGACGGATGTGTTCGCGCCGTTCGATTCCCGCTACGACCGCTTCCTGCGCGGCGAGGCGAAGCTGACCGACGAGGAGGAGCTGGGCAGGGTGCTTTTCTTCTCGGAACAGTTCACCAATTGCAACCAGTGCCACCAGTTGTCCCGAAGCCAGATGGATCCGCAAGAAACCTTCACCGACCACCGCTATCACAATATCGGCGTTCCAGAGAACACCGCGCTGCGCAAGGCCAACGGCGTTGCCGCCGGGACGGTAGATCCCGGTCTTGCGGGCAATCCGTTTGTGGACGCCCCGCAAGAGCGGGGCAAATTCCGCACGCCGACGCTGCGCAACATCGCGGTGACAGGCCCCTACATGCACAACGGCGTGTTTGAGGATCTGCGCACGGTCGTCAGCTTCTACAACAGATACAATTCCAAGGCCGCTGCCGCCCAACTCAATCCGGAGACGGGCAAGCCGTTCGGGTTTCCACCCGTGCCCGAGACACTGGCGGTCAAGGAACTGACACATGGCCCGGCGCTGGACGACAGGCGCGTGGAAGCGCTGGTGGCCTTTCTCAAGACGCTCACAGACGCCCGCTACGAGAAGCTGCTCGACGAATAAAGCCTTCTACTGTCGGGAGACCGGATCCTGGTTCCTGTGAATCCCGACGGCCGCTGGCATCGGTGTACGGCGGACCGATTGCGCCGACATCCCCGAGACCTGGCTTTGCCTCACTCCCGCCATCCTCCTTGACCCCATGATGAGCCAATCCGTAGGGCGCCGAGCCAGTGGACGACTCTTTGTTCGCAGGCGGCGGCGCTGTCCGTCGCAGAAACGTTTCAAAGCTTGCGCTTGCACAAACTCCCACGCTGAAAGCCCGCTAAATCAGGTAATCCCGAATTCAAGGAGGCCTGAACATGGCTGAAATTCTAACAAAATCCCGGGCGCGCAACATCTTTTATGGGGGCTCGATCTTCTTTGTCGTGGTCTTCGTAGCCATGACCGTCCACAGCCACAGATATGTGGTGGACGTCTCGACGGCGGGTATGGCGCTGAGTGACGAGGTGGTCCACGGCAAGCATGTCTGGGAGAGAAACTCCTGCATCAATTGCCACACCCTGCATGGTGAAGGCGCCTATTTCGCACCCGAAGTCGGCAATGTGATGACCCGATGGGGCGTGCAGGACAGTCCGGATGACGCGTTCGAAATGCTCAAGGGCTGGATGGAAAGCCAGCCGTCGGGCGTCGAAGGCCGCCGCCAGATGCCGAATTTCAATCTCACCGACGAAGACATCCGCGGTCTCGCGGAATTCCTGCGGTGGGCCGATCAAACCGACACCCAGGGCTGGCCGCCCAATGATGCCGGGTAAGGAGTGGAAACCATGAAATACCAATCACAAAAAGTCGCGCTCTACTATTTTATCGCGGCCATGGCCCTTTTCGGCATTCAGGTGCTGGGCGGGCTGCTGGCAGGCTGGGTCTATGTCTCGCCCAATTTTCTGGCCGAGATCCTGCCGTTCAACATCATCCGCATGATCCACACCAACGCCCTCATCGTCTGGCTGCTGCTGGGCTTCTTCGGAGCAGCCTATTTCCTGATTCCCGAAGAGTCCGAACGGGAGATCTGGTCGCCAAAACTCGCCTATCTTCAGCTTGTCATCCTCGTCGTGGGCACGTTGGGAGCCGTAGGCTCATACCTGGCCGGTATCCATGGCGGGCGCGAGTTCCTCGAACAGCCTCTGTGGGTCAAGTTCGGCATCCTCGTCGCCGCGCTAATCTTTCTGCTCAACATCTCAATGACGGTCTTGGCCGGAAAGAAGACGGCGATCACCAATGTGCTGCTGATGGGGCTGTGGCTGTTGTCGCTGCTGTGGGTCTTCGCCTTCATCAACCCCGACAACCTCAGCCTCGACAAGATGTACTGGTGGTTCGTCGTTCACCTCTGGGTCGAGGCGACCTGGGAGCTGGTGATGGCCGCAATCCTCGCTTTTCTGCTTCTCAAGCTGACCGGCGTGGACCGGGAAGTGGTGGAGAAATGGCTTTACGTCATCGTCGCCACCGCACTGTTCTCGGGCATCCTTGGAACCGGGCACCATTTCTACTGGATCGGGCTGCCGGGCTACTGGCAATGGACCGGTTCGATCTTCTCCACATTCGAGGTGATCCCCTTCTTCCTGATGATGTCCTTTGCCTTCGTCATGGTTTGGAAGGGCCGCAGGAACCACCCCAATAAGGCCGCCTTGCTGTGGTCGCTGGGTTCGAGCACAGTCGCCTTCTTCGGTGCCGGCGTTTGGGGCTTCCTGCACACGCTGCACGGGGTGAACTTCTACAGCCACGGCACGCAGATCACCGCCGCGCACGGGCACCTGGCCTTCTTCGGAGCCTATGTCGCGCTGAACCTGGCCATCTTCACCTATGCAATGCCGCTGCTGCGTGAACGTGCGCCTTATAACCAGGTGCTGAACATGGCCTCGTTCTGGCTGATGACCGGGGGCATGGCTTTCATGACCTTCGTGCTGACCTTCGCCGGAACGATCCAGACTCATATGCAGCGCGTGATCGGCGACTACTATATGGTCGTGCAGGACAGTCTGACGGTGTTCTATCTGATGCGGTTCGGCGCGGGTGCGGCGGTGGTGATCGGCGCCTTGTTGTTCATCTATTCGATGCTGGTTGTGCGTAAATTCGAGATCATCGCACCCGGTCCCGCCAACCCGATTCGGGAGGCATGAGAATGAACATGGTGTTCAAACCGGGCTTGCCGTTCTACCAGCCCACGGGCCGCGAATGCGATCTTTTCGAGATGGCTCATGAAAACGGACTGCCCCTTCTTCTGAAGGGGCCGACCGGCTGCGGCAAGACCCGCTTCGTCGAACATATGGCGGCCCGCCTGGGCAAACCGCTCCACACGGTCGCATGCCACGACGATTTGTCGGCCTCAGACCTGATCGGGCGATATCTGCTCAAGGGCGGCGAAACGGTCTGGGTCGACGGCCCGCTGACCCGCGCGGTGAGGGAAGGGGGGATCTGCTACCTCGACGAAGTCGTCGAGGCGCGCAAGGATGTGACCGTTGTGCTGCACCCGCTGACGGACACGCGCCGGACGCTGATGATCGACCGCACCGGCGAAGAGCTGGTAGCCCCGGCGGGCTTCATGCTGGTGGCGAGCTACAATCCCGGTTACCAGAATGTACTGAAACGCCTGAAGCCGTCGACAAGGCAGCGATTCCTGTCGATCTCGTTCGACTTCCCGGTGTCCGAAATCGAGATCGCGGTCGTGGCCAGCGAAAGCCGGCTCGAGCCGGGTCGCGTGGCTCCCCTGGTGCGGCTCGCCGGGCATATCCGAAAGCTCTCGGGCATGGACCTCGAGGAAGGCGTGTCGACCCGGCTGCTGATCTACGCCGCGACGCTGATGGCGGGCGGCATGAGTATCGAACAGGCGCTGGAGGCGGCCGTCATCGAACCTCTGAGCGACGAGCCGGATGTGCAGCAGGCGCTGCGCGATCTGGTCGCCACGATCTACGGATAGGTCCGATGCACCTTCTCGACCTCATGGAGCCCGAAGAGACGGTCGGCAATCTCTGGCATGACATGGCCAGCGGGATCGGTGCGGATGTCACCTATCCCGAGGCCGGCGTCGCCCTGGCCTCCGTCCGCCCCAGCCTTTCCGTGCTGTTCCGCTCGCTTGGCGGCGCGCCCGGCGTGGAGCTGAGCGAGGCAGCGGCAACGCTCGTCCGCCATCGCCGCCCGCTGCGCCGCAGGCTCGGCGCGGAGCGGGACCGCGAATGGGTGGCCGGGTTCGATGGCGAGCGGCTGACTTTGCCGCCCGTGATCGCGGCGTTTCCCGATCCGGCGCTGAATCGGGCCGCCTATTTCTGGCTGACCGCGCTTGCCGCGGTCTGCGATAGGATGGTGATCGATCCGGCAGCCGACGGGGCGACCCGGGACCACGCCCAGATCCGCGCGAATGCGGCGGCGACGGATGCGGCCTATGCTGCGTGTCCGGGCCTGCGGGATGCCTACAAGGCGATGGCGAGGTTCTCTGTGAAGGCGCGGCCGGATGTCCTCCGGCCCGCACAGGAGGCCAGCATCGAGACCGTCATTCGCACCCAGCTCGGCGAAGCGGCTCCACAAGTCGCGGCATATCCCGTGCCCGGGGATTGCATGCCCTTCGCCCCGGTTCCGATCTGGCTGCGGTTCGCCGCCGCGTCTTCGGGCAATGCGGCGAGAGAGGAAGCGGCCGATCCCTGGGCTCCTCCTCCAGCATCCGCATCGACCAGCCGCAAGCCGGGGCGGCGCAAGGATCAGGACCAGCACAATCGCAAGGACAGCTTCATCATGCACAGGTTCGAATCGATCCTGTCGTGGGTTGAATCGATGAACATCAACCGCAGCATCGATGATGACGATGACGAGAACGCTCAGAAGGCGGCGGATGACCAGGACGAGATCACGCTCTCGAAGCAGGATCGCAAGGCCGCAACGCGCCTGCGGCTGCATCTCGACCTCTCGCCTGCGGACGCCGATCACGAGGCGCTGGCGGGGAGGCATACCTATCCGGAATGGAACCACCGTTCGCGCAGCTACATGCCGGATCATTGCCGCGTGCTCGACGCGCCCGTTGCCCGGTCGAACACGCCCTTCTTGCCAGACGAACGCCGCATGCGCGAAGTGCGTCGCCAATTCGAGGCGCTGCGCCCGCGCCGCATCCTGCAACCGCGCCAGATCGAGGGCACGGAACTGGACCTCGACGCCCTGCTGACCGCGCGGGCCGAGCTGATCGCCACCGGGCGCGGTTCTGACCGGATCTGGCAATCGGCGCGTCAGACCGAGCGCGATCTGTCTGTGGCCTTTCTGATCGACACCTCGCGCTCGACAGAGGCGGCGATCGGCGAAACCTCGGTCATCGAGGTCGCCCGAGAGGCGATGGCGGCACTGGCTGCGGGCATCGACGCCGCAGGTGACCGGCTTGGCATCTGGGGGTTTTCCTCGCTGCGCCGCGACCGGGTGTTCCTGAGCCGCTGCAAGAGCTTCGCCGATCATATGTCTCCCGACATCACCGCCAGTATCGGCGCTCTCAAGCCGGGACATTATACGCGGCTGGGCGCTGCCATGCGCCATGTCAGCGCGCAATTGGCCGAAGAGCCGAGCGCCCGCAAGGTGCTGATTGTGCTGACCGATGGCAAGCCCAACGATCTCGATCATTACGAGGGGCAACATGGCATCGAAGACAGTCACATGGCCGTTTGTGAGGCCCGACAGGCCGGCCAGAGCCTGCATGGCATCATCATTGACGAGGACGGACAGGACTGGTTCTCCCGCATCTTCGGGCGCGGCGGCTTCAGCCTGCTGCCCAATCCCGAGCGCCTGACCCGCGCGCTTCCCGACATCTATCGCACGCTCACGCAGGAGACCTGACATGCGCAGCCTGACGCTTATTTTTGCAACCCTCGTCACATCGCCTATCCTGGCGAAAAGCTTTGACCGGCCCCTCCCGCAGGCCCAATCAGCAACGGCCGAATTCTGGTTCGCCCTGTCCAGCCTCGCATTGATCGTGGCGCTTGTGCTGGTGCAGCGGCTGGTGGCGCGCAGATGAGCCGCCAGGGTTGGTCTGTCACTCAGATCACGCTCGCCCTCTACCCGTTCGGGGCGGGGGCGGCGGCGGTCAACGTGTTCTTCGCATCGCTGATTTTCAGCTGGATTGGCGGACCTGTGGCCTCGACCGTCTGGTCGATCGGCCTTGGCTGCGTGATCGGCGCGCCGGCCACCTGGCTGCTCGCACGCCACATAAGGCGCCTGATGGACCTGGCGGATCGCGGGCCCATGCAATCATGAGTGAAGGGGTCTGCTCGCGCCGGTGATCGATGCATCTCAACCGCTCGTGCGTCGGGGCTGATTGCGCCAGTTGCGGATTGCAATGCCGCCCGTCAGGCTCCTGTCGCGCCCCGGCCTTTCGTGACGGGGGTAACCAAAGACGTCAAGAGGGGTGAAAAGCGGGCGCAGTCATGGCACCCTGCTTGCACGTACCAGTGCCTTTAGGGGTCAGGATGCACGGGAATAGGTCAGACGATCCGGGACGTGCTGATCGAACTCGGCGGCGATCATGCGTGTCAGCGGCCGGCCTTCTTGCGAAATCTCAAGGCGCAGATCGGCCAGGTGCACGAAATCACCGTACTTTGTCGCAATTCCCTGAAGGATTGACGCCAGCGACCGGGCGCTCGGTCCGCACTCGGATTGCAGTTTCTCAAGATCAAGGTGGAAATCGCACATAAGAAACTCGATCGCCCGGGCGCGCAGTGCGTCTTCATCGGTCAGTTCGTATCCTCGCGAGCCTGCGAGTGTGCCCGCATGGATACGCTTCGCATAGCCGGGCGTGGCCGGGGCATTCTGAACATAGCCTGCCGGGAACCGCGAGATCGATGACGCACCAAGGCCGATCAGAGTCCGGCAGCTATCCGTCGTATAACCCTGGAAATTGCGCCGCAGACGCCCAGTCCTGAAAGCTATGTCCAAGGCGTCGCCCGGGCGGGCGAAGTGATCGATGCCAATTGCGGTCATTCCAGCATCGGTCAGCGCTGCCGATGCGAGATTCGCCAGCGTGTAACGCGCCATATCATCGGGGAGTGCCTTCTCGTCGATAAGCTTCTGCCGCTTGGATACCCATGGCACATGCGCATATCCGAACAGAGCCACGCGATCCGGAGCAAAGCTGCGCACCATGGCAATCGTCTCGGCGATCCGGTCTGTCGTCTGGTGCGGAAGCCCGTAGACAAGATCGGTGTTAAGCGAGGTGATCCCGGCAGCGCGCAGATCCTCGACGCAAGCCCGCGTGATTTCGAAAGGCTGAGACCGCCCGATGGCAGCCTGTACCTTGGGATCGAAATCCTGGATGCCGATGGAGGCGCGAGTCATACCTTCTTCGGCGAGTGCATCGATCTTGGCGCGGTCGACCATCGTCGGGTCGATCTCCACCGAGAACTCGAAATTTTCGTGCGGAGGAAATACCGCTCGGATGGCCCGCGCAAGCCGATGGATCAGTGGCGGCGGCAGGATTGTCGGTGTGCCGCCACCCCAGTGCAGTCGCCCCATGCGCACCCCTTCGGGCAGTGTAAGCCGCAAGAGAGAAAGCTCTGCCTCCAGCGTTTCCACGTAGGATTCGACCGGGCCAAGCGTCTTCGTCCCCTGGGTGTGGCAGGCACAGAACCAGCACAGCCGTTCACAAAACGGGATGTGGATGTAGACCGACACCGGCAAATCGGGATCGAGGCTGCGCAGGGCATGCTCCTGCAGGGCTGCTCCGGTTTGGGGCGTAAATACAGCCGCCGTTGGATAGGACGTGTAGCGCGGGACACGCGCTTCGAACAGGCCAAGCGCCCGGAGTTGTTCAATGTTTTTCATACATACGAGTTACGGTAGATCTGAAACCGCGACTTTGCTGAAAAACAAACTGTTCGATGAGTTTTACGTTGCCCGATACCGATTGCGCTCGACAGACTAATGTCATGCTCTGCTTCCCGGATCGGCGCGAAGCCATATTATCCAAAGCTGCTATCCATTCCGTCGAGGGCAGGGCGATGCCACGGTAACGCCTTGTGAAGTGTCGCAAACACTTCAGCTTAAAAACGGTGGCGGAGATTTAGGAGATCCCGAACGTTTTTTTGGGTCATAGCCAAAATCGCACCGGCCATGCGAAGCGCGTGTAGCGTTGCAATTCCCCACTGAGACATCCGCGCACGGTGCTGGCGAAGACCTGGATCGAGGATGTCGCTGACTGATGTCAGGGGATCGGATCCACGCCGATAACTATCGGGTGGAGCGCGATCAGGATCACATAGATCGCAACGCCCGATGCGATACGCAGAACGGTCTCGCGAGAGGGCGGGAACAGCGCGTCGCCAAGCGGCCGTGCGAGAACCTTTTCCCGCAGCAGGTCCCAACGCTGTCCCATTTCGCGTCGCTTGCGCCTGTCGACATGTCGACTGCCGAAAAGGGCAAAGGTGAAAAATGTTCCGAACAGCAGCACATGGGCCAGATCGCCATTGGCGACCAAGTGTGCGCCTGACCAGAGCGCCAGCGCGACAAGGAGCGGATGTCGCGCAAGTCGGACTATGCCCGGTCGCGCCGGATCAAAGGCAGCGTTTCGCGCGCCGCCGAACGAGAACGGATTGGGCCGGCCGACCGACAGCGCTACGATCAGGCAAACCGGAAGCATGGTTGCCAGGACGAAATGGTTCTGCCATGGCGCCCAGTGCCAGACCAGCACGAAAGGCGCTCGTTGCGCCTCCATGATCAGCCACGCCAGTATCGCCACTGACAAGGCGGAATACGCGGCCCCGAAGCCAGCCGGGCCCAACATGCGAACCAGGATCGGCCGAAATGGCGGTCGCACCGGTACGGAATGGCCGAGAAAAAACCCCACGAAAGCCAGCGCAAACCCGAACCATTCCATGGCTCAGCCCCCGATACGAGATTGGAGAAGCATCGGTCCGTACAGAATGCCAAAACCGCCAAATGCAAAGATCCAGCAGAGACCAGAGACTGTGTAGAGCGGCCCCGCAAACCCAGGTGAAAAGCCGGCTATCAGCCGCGCAAGAACCGCTCCGATCAGACAAAGATAAATGGTCAGCGTTCCGGCACCCGCCTTCAGGTCGCGGCCGGTATGTCCCAGGGTCGCACGAGTCATCACCGCAAGCGTCATCAATCCGATGGCGCCGGCCATCCAGACATGCTGCGCTGCGCTCTGTACCAACAGCGCAGGCCAGAATGCCGAGAAACCAAGTGCCAACGCCCCGATCGGCAGGAAGGCATAGCCGGCATGCAGGACCCAGACCAGTGGCTCGGCGAGGGTACGAAATCCGGACCAGCGGGCGAGACGAGCAAGATGGACCACACCAGCCGCTATCAGGATCGAACCGGTGATAATCCCGTCGGGAACGACCACCCAGAGCAGAATTGCCCCTAGAAGTATCAATAAGGCAAGGCGATCAAATGGTTGCATCGGGGGAATTGGCAACCGCGTTCCGCCTCGTTTGACCAGCCAGTTGCGGGTGAACGAAGGTACAATGCGGCCGCCGATGACTGCGATCATCATGATCCCCGCCCCAAGCCCGATCCTGAGACCCGAGCTATCAGCGGCGAAGTCTATCGTAGCCGCCTGCCAATGATACACCGCATTCGCGAAGGTAAAGACGATGAGCATTCCCAGGACGACCAAATTGCGCCAGTTCTTGCCCGCGACGATCTCTCTCGTCAGGCAGGCGATTAGTGCAAGCGGCATGGACAGATCCACCAATGCCACGGACCATGGAGCGAGATATAGCGAGATCGCCACCGCCATGCGGCCTGCAATCCACAGCGCAAAAAGTGTTCCAAGCTGCCACCCAACCACGGGAAGGCGTCCTGTCCAGTTTGGCACCGCGGTGAGCAGGAAGCCGGCGATGACCGCTCCGAGGTAACCGAACAGAAACTCGTGCGCATGCCAGGTCACTGCATCGAAACGCGTCGGCAGATCAAACAAGCCCGACAGGAGCGGAATCCAGACCACCATGGCGCAAGCGGCCCACAGTCCCGCGCCGAGAAAGAAAGGACGAAATCCGTATGCCAGGATGACGGGGCCGGACCAGGCCCGAATCCGTTCCGCGCTGGTCGTCATGCGATGTCCCGTTGTGCACGCACGCCAGACTCGGTCAGGATCATGTCGAGCCCTATGTCATGGGGTTGCGGGTAGATGGTGGAAAGCTGCGCCGCATCAAAACCGATACCGATAACGAAGGGCCTCGGCTCTAACACCGCCAGCGTCCGGTCGAAATAGCCACCGCCATACCCCAAGCGATACCCGTCCTCCGTCCAGCCGACGAGCGGCGCAAGCGCAATTGCCGGCGTCACAACGGAAGAGGCCGAGGGCGGCACCGGAATGTTCCAATCACCCCGCACCATGCGCGTCTCAGGCGTCCAGCGGCGGAAAATAAGCGGGGCGAATCGCGTCTCGACAACCGGAAAGGCAATCGCCACACCAGCTTCATGCAGTTCACTCATCAGCGAGCGAAGATCGGGCTCACCTTTTATCGGCCAATAGGCTGAAAGGATCGCGCCTTGAGCGCCTTCGAACCGGTTCCGCAGAGCCTGCCGGAGGTGCCCTGCCAGTGCCTCTGAGGCTGCCTTGCGGTTGGCTACCGATAATTCCCTACGTTCGGCAAGTAGGCGGGTCCGTTCCGCCTTGCGCCAACGCGATACGTCGCGCGTCTGATCGGGATCGACTGCGAGCGGATCGAAATAATCAGGCGCTATGTCGCTGGCATAGCATGGCGGCGAGGTAAATCGGTTCTGGCCGCCGGGTTTGTCAGAACCATTACTCATGAGACTGGCTCACAGCTCGTCCGATGCAATGCCTCCCTGGCATGGGCGAACGACGGATTGCAGTCAAAAATGTGACCACCCGCCCCGATGCCCCGCGCGATGTCACGCTCACACCGGCTTTTTCCGCCAGTTCATTCGGCACACCTGCGCTGCCGCCGAGATTAAGACGCTCCACCATCGTGTCCAGAGAGACCGGCAGCTGAAGTTTCTTCCGATGGCGCCTATTGCGGGGCTCGTCGACATAGCGGGTCAGCGCGCCTGCGCGGTCGCGTGAAGCAGCTTTTTTCATTGGCGATCTCCTTTCGTCAATCCAGGCAGGCAACCGTGCCAGACCTGGACTGTGCTTCTCGCACCGCGCCCTGCAGCGATCGCGCGATTCGTTCGGCTCGCTCGATGACATGCGTTGCGCCGGCGGGCGTGCAGACTTCTCGTGCAGTTTCTCGAAAGAGCTCCAGCCACCGGCCGAAATGCTGTGTATCGATGGGCAGCGGGGTATGCATCGGTACCGGCCGTCCATGATAGCGCCCTGTCATGATGGCGGCAGAGGACCAGAACGCGACCATGCGCTCCAGATGAAGCGTCCAGTTTGAAACGCGCTCCTCAAAGATCGGAGCAAGAAGTCGATCCTCCCGGACCTTGCCGTAGAACCGATGCACAAGCTCGCGCAGGACCTCTTCGTTCAACCCGGTCTGCCCCACCATAGCCGCCGTCAGTTTTGGTCTGGCTGAAATGATTGACAGTTCTGGCGAAGTCACAAGTGTCTCCCGGGTTTCCGCTTGCAAAAACCCCTAGCTCGTTTAATAGGTAATGTAAATACCTATTCAAGCAGAGACCGGAGAGACATGCGCCTGACCACCTACACCGACTATGGGCTTCGCATGCTGATGCGCCTGGCGAGCGAGCCAGGCCGGGCTTTCTCGACCGCCGATCTTGCCGAGGAGTTCGGGTTGTCTCGTAACCATCTCGCCAAAATCATGCAGCATCTGGCCCGCGCCGGGCTTGTCGAGACCCGCCGGGGTGGCGGCGGTGGTGCTGTTCTTGCCCTGCCCGCAGACCGGATCCGGCTTGGCGACGTCATCAACCTGTTGGAGGAAGGACAGCCTCTGGTCGAATGCTTAAACGCGGATGGCGGCGCTTGTTCAATCGACGGACAGTGCCGATTGAAGGCGCGGTTGCGATCCGCTGAACGGGCATTCTTGGTCGATCTCAATCGATCGACGCTGGCCGACATCGCCCTGCCGGCGATGTCGATAACCCCATGATACAGGTCGAGTTCTCGGAGACTGGTCCGGTTGTGGACGTTAACCTGATCGCGAATGGCTTTGGCTTCGGTCCGGCGCAAAATTGATCAAATTTCAAACTGAGACACTGCCAGGCAGGCTCAGGCCCCATGATGCACTAACAATCAAACCGGACCACCTGATGGGGGATGCCGCGGGGATATGTGAAGCTCGATGCGCACTTTGGCATGCGATCCAGGCTGTCGCCGTTGGCGCTCAACAAGGTTGATTTAGAATGGGGTAGTGATGACGCAATGAACGAGGAGGGGGCGGGTATGTTACACCCAACTGGTGGTTACCATGTGGTTACTTTTCCAAGACCGCCAAGCTAAGAAGTCTTCTAACTGTCTGAAAAATATGGCGCACCCGAGAGGATTCGAACCTCTGACCTCTGCCTTCGGAGGGCAGCGCTCTATCCAGCTGAGCTACGGGTGCATCCGTGTCGCGCGGGGCAGGGGACAAGGCGCTTGAGCAGCCTTGTGTCCCGACTGCGGCGCAGCTGAGATGAGGTCTTCTAACCGATCCTTGGCTGCGCATCAACGCAGAAAACGCCTCCGCCGGAATGAAGTTGGATGTGCCACGTTTACCGGTGTGTCAGGGGCCTGCGCCGGCGTTGCAGCCGCCGCGGCCGCAGTATTGAACCCGCCTTTATAACGTCCATCCAACCGCCATGAACCAGGGGCGCCGGACGACGCGGCTCAACACCTCCCGCGCATACGTCCGAGACCGGGTTTCGCCTTGTCGGGTGCTTGTCAGGCGATGTGACGGGGCCGCTCCGCCCCCAGGAAATCCATGAACAGATCTGACGCCATCGGGCGGGCGAGTGCATAGCCCTGAAGGCTTTCGCATCCCATGTCACGCAAGATGGCCGCGTGCGCCATGGTTTCCACGCCTTCGGCGATGACGCTGATGTCGAGCGATCGCCCGATGTCGATGATCGAGGCCGCAAGCCGCTTTTGCCGGTCACACTCCACGATCGGCATGATCAGCCGCCGGTCGATTTTCAGGCGCGCCGGCCGGGTGTTGAGCAGGCTGACAATGGAGGCGTAGCCCGATCCGAAATCGTCGATTTCGATATCGATCCCGAATGCCTTCAACCGCTCGATGTTCTGGGCGATCTTCTCGCATCGCTCGTCGAGAAACACCGATTCAAGCAGTTCGAACGAGAGTGCGCCCGACCTGAAGTTGAGCGTTTCGAGACTTTCAATGAATCCGGGCTCGTTGAAGCGGCCGGCAGAGACGTTGACGCTGACCTTGGGCGAGGCGAGACCCGCGGCGGCCCAGCGTGCCTGCTGAAAGAGGGATTGCTCCAGGATCGCGCGGTCGATCATCTGGACCACGTTGAGTTCCTCGGCAACCTTGAGGAACGCGTCGGGCGCCAGCAGGCCGCGCTCCGGGTGGTTCCATCGTGCCAGCGCCTCAACCCCTGTCACTTCGAGCGTCCGCGCATCGAACTGCGGCTGGAAATGGGGGATGAACTCGCCCCGCTCGAGCCCGGCAAGAATTTCATCCGAGAGGCTCTTGCCGGAAACGATCTCGGCCTTGAGCGCCGGCGTGAAGAACTCGTAACGGTTGCGGCCGTTCTTCTTCGCCCTGTAAAGGGCGATGTCGGCGTCGACAAGCAGCCGTTTTCCGCAATCGGGGCTTCCGGTTTCGGCAAATGCAATGCCGATGCTCACGCCGAAGCGGCATTCGGTCATCCCATAAGGCACCGGCTCGCGCATCCGGTCGATGATCCGGCCGGCTAGGGCGCTCAGGTCCGCCTCGGAGGCCTCATTGGTGATCGCCAGAACGAATTCGTCGCCGCCGATGCGGGCGATGAAGTCCCCGCAGCGTGAACTCTCCCGAAGCACCAGGGCGGCATGCGCAAGCATGGCGTCACCGGCTGCGTGGCCCAGCGTGTCGTTGATCTGCTTGAAGCGGTCCAGATCGATGTGGAGAAGTGCCGTGATCGCAGGGTTATCGCCCGGCTCAACGGTCGCCGAAAGCCGTTGGTCAAGGTAGCGGCGGTTTGGGAGTTTGGTTAGGCTGTCATGAAGCGAATTATGCTCCATGAGTGCACGGGCCTCCTCGAGTTCCCGGTTGCGCAATTCGGCATCGCGGTTGGCGTCCATGAGCCTGGTCTTGAGTTCGATATCCTGCGAAACATCCCAGTTGACCCCGAGCAGGTTGGTGCGGCCCGAAGAATCCTGGCAAAGCGCTCCGATCGTGCGTATCCAGCGCACCTTGCCGTCGCCGGTGACGACCCGGAATTCGGATTCGTGCAGTGCGTTCGAGACAATTGCCTCACGGAACCCGTTTCGCGTCCTTTCCCGGTCATCCGGATGAATGAGTGCAACGCATTCCTCTACCGACGGTTCGGGGGCGTCGGGGGCGATGCCGTAGAGTTCCCGCGTGCGCGAATCCCAGGTCAGCTTGTGATTGTCGATGTCGACCTCCCAGACACCGATCTTGGACGCCTCGAGAGCCAGCTTCAATCGCTGTGACAGACGTTCGAGCTGCCGTTCGCGGCGATTGAGTTCGCGCAGGTCCGCACGGTGCCGGTCATAGTAGTGGCCCGCAATCAGGATCGGCAGAACGACGAGAAGGCCACCGAGAAGGATAAGCGTCCTGATCCGCCACGTGTTGGGGGGAACGGCGGACCAGCCGCCGCGCGGGACTGCGGCGAGATGCCATGAGCCTCCCGGGAGGCTCACGGTCGCTGTTACCGGGTCGGATTGCAGGACCGAGTCCGAACCAAAAAATACAGGGCCATCTTCGCCGGTCGCGTCCCGGCCGGCGATTGTCAGGTCTATGCCAAGTTTTGGATCGTTCAGGCCGCCTGCCGCGTAGAACCGGTCCACATCGATCACTGTCGAAATGATTCCCCAGAGCGATTGCGGCGTCTTTTCCTCGTCAAGGAACACCGGGAACCTTGCAATGAACCCCTGGCCTCCTTGCCGCAGGTTGACGGGACCCGCGAGCACCATCTCCCTGGTCTCGACGGCGCGTATTGCCGCTTCGCGCTGAGGTCCTGCCTCGCGATAGTCGAGACCGAGTGCGGCGGCATTGCCCTCCATGGGGTACATCAGGCTGATCACCATGTCGGGGGCACCGGCGATGTTGCGCAGAAGCGGTTCATCTCCCAGGAGACTGGCTGCGATCTTGCCGAAGCGCTCCTGGTCCAGTTCGGGCTCAAGCTTGACCACCGCGATCAGCCCCCTGACCAGCTGGATCCCGCTGGTGATCTCCGCTTCCAGCCGTGCGCGGACCTGTCCGAGCTGTTTGCCGACCAGGGCCCGTTGCTGCTGATGATGCACATCACGGTTCTGCATGTCGGCGAAGACACCTGCCGCACAGGCAACCGCCAGGGCGATCCCGGCAGCCAGGTGACCAGGGTTGCGCATGAGTCTCTTTATCAGCCGCAGGGGCTGCCGGGGGTCAGACATGATCAAGACACGCGTTCGGTCGCATCGGTCAACCTGGTTTCAAATTGTTCAGCGTCGGGAACCGTAGTTTGCACAACTGTATATTTGGTAAAGCTATGGAGAACAAAATGTTTCAGGGTTGAAACAACTCTGGCCGGTTTCTTTGCCCTGCGAAGCAGGATCATGGTTTTTCAATGATTTGTCAGGTTCACACAGATTTCTTCCGGGTGTTTTCTTGCCGTCACCTTACGAGCGGCGGATGAAGCGAAATGCCGCCTCAAAAGGGGAGACAGAGGGATGACAAAGCGCCTCCCGGATGTATTAATGCAAGCGCTGTCATGACGCCTCTTCGGGAGAGAGAGGCGGTGGGGCAGATTGGCGGGTTTCCCGGGAGCAAGTTGACCTCCCGCAATCCGCGCGAGTTTCTAGGGAGGAAAACCATGCTCAATCTCAAAACCGTCAAGACACTCGCAATCGCATCGGCCGTTGCGGTCGGTGCAGCCACCGGTGCTCTTGCCTTTCCGGACAAGCCGATCGAATACATAATCCCGTTCGGACCGGGCGGCGAATCCGACATTTCCGCGCGCTTCCAGCAGCCCTTCTTCAAGGACAAGTTCGGGCAGGACCTCGTGGTATCCTACAAGCCCGGCGGCGGGGGTGCGGTTGGCTGGGCGCAGCTCAACTCGATGAATGCCGATGGGTACACGATCATGGGCATCAACCTGCCGCACATCGTCATTCAGCCCGCGCAGAAGGACGTCGGCTACACCACCGACGACATCAACGCCTTCTACATGTTCCACTATACGCCAGACGCCATCGTGGTGACTGCCGATAGCCCGTACCAGACCCTTGAGGACCTGGTCGAGGACGCCAAGGCCAATCCGGGCTCGGTGACCATGTCGGGTTCCGGCAAGGCGACGGCCAACCATCTGGCGCAGATCCGGTTCGACAAGATGGCCGGCATCACCACGACCTACGTTCCGTTCAAGGGCACCGGTGCCTCAACCACTGCCAACCTCGGAAACCAGGTCAAGGCGCAGTGGGGATACACTACCGTCGGCGCAGCGCAGGGCGATGCCGTCCGCCTTCTCGCCGTTGCAATGGAAGAGCGCCACCCGCTGTTCCCGGACGTGCCGACCTTCAAGGAACTCGGCTATGACATGGTTGGCGGCGCCTATCGCGGCATGGCCGTTCCGAAGGACACCCCGGAGGACATCGTCACCGCGCTCTCCGATGCCTTCGGTGAGGTCAATGCCGATGAGGAGTTCCGCAAGCAGATGATCGACGGGGGCTTTGCCCTACTCGATGTCGGCGCCGATGAGATGGATGCGTTCATGGAGGCCCGCAAGGCCGAGTACATCGACGCCGCCACCGAGGCAGGCCTGCTCAACTGACTATAACTTTCGCACGCCCCGCTCCAGCTGAGCTGGGGCGTGCAATTGATATTCGATCTGCGGGGCAGGCCGGAACGCAATCAGTTTCGTGCTGCAACGACCCCGATTGCCGAAACCGATGAATTCTACGGATGGACCTGATGGATTGGGGCAACCTTGCCAACGCTTTGACCCTTGCCAATCTGGCGCTGGCGCTGTTCGGGGTTGTCGCCGGAACCGTCATTGGGTCGATACCGGGGCTTTCCGCCACAATGGCCGTGGCCGTGCTGGTGCCGATCACGTTCGCGATGGAACCGGCATCTGCGCTGATCCTGCTCGGTGCAATCTATACCGGCGCAATCTATGGCGGTGCCTATTCGGCCATCCTCCTCAATACCCCCGGCACACCTTCGGCGATCGCGACAACATTTGACGGCTATCCGATGGCCAAGCGCGGCGACGGTGATCTCGCCGTGGCGATTGCATGCTACGCCAGTGTTTTCGGTGGCATGGTCGGTGCCCTGGCGCTCCTCCTTCTCGCTCCGCCGCTGTCAACGGTGGCCCTGGCTTTCGGGCCGGTCGAGTATCTGTGGCTTTCGATCTTCGGGCTGTCGCTGATCGCGTCTTTGTCTACCGGAAACGTGTTCAAGGGGCTGGCCGGCGGCGCCTTCGGCCTGCTTCTTTCCTGTGTCGGCGTGGCCGAGATTTCCGCCGACATCCGCCTGACCTTCGGCAGCTCCACCATGATCGGCGGGATCGAGGTCGTCGGTGCGCTGATCGGGCTTTACTGCATTCCGGTTCTCATCGATCTCGTCTCCACTCCGGAACGCCATCTCAAGGTGGAGGACGAAGTTCGCTCGGTCCGCTTCAGGGAAGGGGCCCTGATTGCCTGGAAGTCGCGGCTCAATCTCCTGCGTTCATCAGTCATCGGCACCGTGATCGGAATTCTGCCCGGCGCCGGCGGTTCGGTCGCGGGTCTCGTCGCCTATTCGGAAGCCAAGCGGACCGCAAAACCCGGGCAGAAGTTCGGAGAGGGTGAACCCGACGGAATCATGGCGACCGAATCTGCCAACAACGCGACAGTCGGCGGCGGCTTCATTCCCACCCTGGTGCTCGGCATTCCCGGAACGCCGCCGGATGCGGTGATCCTGGGTGCGCTTCTGGTGCAGGGCGTGCGCACCGGCCCGGCGCTCTTCGATGGCGGCGGATCGATTGTATACACCTTCATTTTCGGCCTTTTCATAGCCACGATCCTGATGCTTCCCACAGGTCTTCTTATCGGGCGTTACGCCTACAAGACCATCGTCACCATCCCCAAAACGATCCTGGTGCCGACGGTCGGGTTCATGACCATCATCGGAACCTATGCCATCCGCAATTCGATTTCCGATGTGATCATCATGGTCGTGCTCGGTTCGATCGGCTGGGTGCTGTCCCGTTTCGGTTTTGCGGCGTCGCCGATCGTCCTCGGATTGATCCTTGGTCCGATTGCCGAACAGGGCTTCGTTCAGGCCTGGATCATCGGCGAGGCAACAGGAAACCTGACCGGCATGTTCTTCGGCCGGCCGATTTCGCTCGCCATCATCGCGTTCACCATCCTGACGCTGATCTATCCCATCATCCAGAGCCGCCGGGCCCGGCGGCTCGCCAAGAGCCAGGCAAACGCCAATGACTGAGACCACGTCAACTCCGGGCGGCAAGGACGTCGGGACACTGCTGATTGCCGCAATTTTCGTGGGGCTGGGGCTGCTTACGCTTTACGATGTCAGCGGTTACTCGGACACCGATTCCGTCGTCTTCCCGACATTCGTGGCCTATGCGCTGATTTTGCTGTCGGTTCTGGTCATCATCTATTCGTGGCTCAAGCCGAACCTTGAAAACGGCTTTGGCAGCGGAAAATGGTGGCGGCGACTGCTGCTGGTGGCAAGCATGATCGCCGCCTGCCTGATGATGCCTTATACCGGTTTTCTGCCCGCGACCGCGGTGGCTTTTGCGGGCAGCCTGATCGCCGCCCGGCATGAAGGTTGGGACGCAAAGAGCGGCGCGGTTTTCGCTGTTTCCGGCGCCGTCATCATGGCCGCGTTCTATGCGCTGTTCCGCTTCGCGCTCAATGTTCCGCTGCCGTAAGGTGAATGCGTCAGCTCACATATTTGCGCCAGTCATGCTCTTCCCTGAAGCCGAGAACCTCGCGGATCTTCCGGTTTGAATAGAGCGCTTCGTTCTCTCCCATCTCGCGGGTGACAGGGACGCCGGGGAAAAAACGTTCGATGATCTCGGCCGTCGGAATGTTGACCGAATTGGTGTCGTTGCCGGCGTTGAAGACCTCGAAGCCGAGGCCGTCCTTCTTCAGGCACAGGTCGGTGATCTGGCCGAGGTCGCGGGCGTCGATGTAGCAAAAAATGTTCCGGCGGCGCATCCCGGGGTTTGCAAAGAATTCCTTGAACATCGGGTATTCATGCGGCTCGATCACATTGCCGATCCGCAGCGCATAAATGTCGTAGCCCGAGCGGCGTTGAAAGGCGCGCGCGGTCGTCTCGTTGACCACCTTGGACAACCCGTAGGAATCCATCGGATTGACATCCATGTCCTCTTCCACCGGAAGGGCCGGAGGATTGACCGTCCCGTCGGCGAAGCAGACCCCATAGGTCGTTTCCGAAGAGGCGATGATGATCTTTCGAATGCCGAGTTTCACGGCTGCTTCGATGACATTGTATGTGCCAACCGTGTTGACGCGGAACGTCTCGTTGTCCGGTTCGATCAGGATTCTCGGGATCGCCGCGAAATGGACGACCGCGTCGAGTTTCGGGACGCCATTACCCGGCTCAAGTTCGCCGAGATTTGCATAGCTCGTCATGGCATTGAACATCTGGCCCGAGTCGGTGATGTCGGCGGTGATGTTGTCCACCCCGGGGAAGTCGAGCGGTGTCAGGTCGATGTTGATCACGTGGTGACCCTGATCGATTAGGTACGGTATGACGTGGCGTCCGGCCTTGCCCGAGCCTCCGGTAAACAGGATACGCATGGTTTCACTCCCTTGTCGTTCTTGGCCTGGCTTTGCGGACAGGTGATACCAGAGGTCGGAGCTGTTGTAAGCATGGGGGCAATCGCCTCCTCGCCGCGCTCTCAGTTGAAGCGTCCTGCTGCGACGCCCGAAGACCAGGCCCATTGGAAATTGTGCCCGCCAAGATGGCCGGTCACGTCGACCACTTCGCCAATGAAGTGCAGGCCCGGCACCAGCCGGCTTTCCATCGTTTTCTGGTTCAGCTCCCTGGTGTCAACGCCGCCAAGGGTGACTTCTGCCGTGCGGTAGCCCTCGGTGCCGCCTGGCACGAGCCCGAAGCCGTGCAACCTCTCGGCCACCTCTCCTATGGCGGCGTTGCCCATGTCGGCGAGCCGCATGGCCCCCAAGGCGAGGACCTCCTCCAGCCGTTGGGTCAGCCGCTTGGGCAGCAACTCGCCCAAAACGGTCCATGGCGAGGTTTTGGGGCGCTCCGAACGGGCCTGCTTCAGCAGGCCTTCCAGATCCAGATCCGGGGCCAGGTCTATCTTCAATGGGTCGCCATCGCGCCAGTAGGATGAAATCTGCAGCATTGCCGGCCCCGACAAGCCACGGTGCGTCAGAAGCATGGCCTCACGAAAGGAAACGCCGTTGCATTCGGCCTTCACGTCGACAGAGACGCCGGAGAGGGGCTTCCAAATCTCCGCCATGTTTGATGCCCAGGTAAAGGGAACCAGTGCCGCGCGGGTTTCGGTGACGGTGTGACCGAACTGTTGGGCGATGTCGTAGCCGAGACCGGTGGCACCCATTTTCGGAATGGACTTTCCGCCGGTGGCGACAACCAGCCGGCGCGCATGCCAGACACCGTTGCTGGTGCGGATTTCGAAGTGGGAATCACGATGGCCGACCTCGAAAACCTCGGTGGAGAGCTCAAGCCGCACGGCAGCAGCACGCATGTCATCGGTCAGCATGTCGATAATGTCGCGAGCGGAGTTATCGCAAAACAGCTGGCCCAACGTCTTCTCGTGATAGGCAATGCCGCGCGCTTTCACCCGTTCGACAAAATCATGCTGGCTGAAGGATCTCAGTGCGGAAATCGCGAATCTCGGATTCCGCGACAGGAAGTTTTCAGGGCTGCAATGAAGATTGGTGAAATTGCAGCGTCCGCCGCCGGAGATACGGATCTTTTCTCCGGGAGCGCGGGCATGATCGATTATCGTGACCGCGAGACCGCGCTTGCCTGCCTCGGCTGCGCAAATCATGCCCGCCGCGCCGGCGCCGAGCACCATCAGATCGGTCTTGGTGGCTGCTGGCATGGAGGCTCCGGAAGTGGTGGCGGCTAGTCTGCGAGCCCTATCGCATCCGGGACCGGGTCAAGACAACAGGATCGTGTGAATATCTCCGTGAAGGCTTGTGCTTCCGGTCCACGGAAACGCAAAAACAATTTCCCGAGGCGAAGAACCGATCTATTCAGGTTTGCCTTGATACAGGACCATGACATGTCAGTTCTCGAATTTAAGCTCTCGAACCTGTCTTTTGCGATCGATCTGAGCGTCGGCCATCTCGTCCACTTTACCGTCGCCGAGGAAGGCCGCGTTCTCTCCCCCTTGCATCGTGCGCCATGGGTGGATGATTCGGGTGCCGTGTTCGAGGAGACCACACCCCCCAATGTGCGACGGCTCTCCGGCGATTTCTTCTGCGCGCCCTTTGGCCGGAACAACGTCGAACCCGGCCCCTCGCACGGTTGGCCGGCCAACAGCGCCTGGAGCCACATGGGAACAGACGAGACGACAGATCGGCTCACCGCTGTCTTCACGCTCAAGCGCAAGGTGATGGGGGCGACCGTCGAAAAGCGTCTGACAGTCAGGTCGGGTCATCCGTTTCTTTATCAGGAGCACCGACTGTGTGGCGGCGAAGGCGCGATCTCCGTTGCGCACCACGTCATGGTGCAAATGGGCGAGGGTGGCCGCCTTGCGGTTTCACGCAAGGCTCTCGCTTGCACACCGGACGAGGCGCTTGAACCCGATTCCGCACGGGGCCGCTCTGTCCTTGCCTACCCGGCGGAAGTCACGGACATGAAATCCTTTCCGCTCGCCGATGGCGGAACTGCCGATCTTGGCCAGTTTCCACCGGGAGAGCGTCATGAAGACTTTGTCACGCTCGTTGAGGCATCGCCGGACGGGACGGACCTCCCTGTCGGGTGGAGTGTTGCCAGCCGCAATGCGGAAATGGACCGGGTTCTGGTCCTGAAAAATGCCGCGCAACTGCCCGTCACTATGTTGTGGATGAGCAATGGCGGGCGTGATTATGCCCCCTGGTCAGGCAGGCACACGGGTGTTCTGGGGATAGAGGATGCCTGCGCGTCCGCCGCGGGACATGCGGATTCGATAAGTCCCAACCCGTTCAACGAGAAAGGCATTCCGACGGCCTATGCCCTGGCTGAAGGCCGCACAGCCATAGTCAGGCACGTGATCGGCGCCTGTTCGATCGGTCAGGGTGAAGGGGACGTGGAAGATCTCAGTACAACGGATGGACAAATCACGCTGCATTTCACCACCGGGCGGGAGAGAACATTGCCGTTTGACACGCACTTCCTGGCGGGTGGGAGAACCTGAGAGGTTTGCGACTGCCGCCGCTGGACAATCCCAAACAGGACAATTCCAAGCTGGGTAATCCCAATACGGACAGTCAAAGAATCACGAACCCCTGCCACGATGGTGACAGGGGTTCGCTGGAACCTGCGTCTTAGTAATTGCTCGGGCAGGCTGCGACATAGATGTTGCCATTGGCGTCGCGGTAGCGGCAGTCGCCCGGGGAGGTCGCTGCGCCGATCAGCGCGCCTGCCGCGCCGCCGATCAAGGCGCCGGTGGCAACGCCACTGCCGCTGCTTCCGGTTGCTGCAGCTACGAGTGCGCCGGTGCCGGCGCCCACTGCAGCGCCGGTGCCTGCCCGTCTTTCGGTCGTCGAGCAGCCGGCCACAGCCAGAATCGAAAGGGCTGCGAGCGTTGAGGTAAGAACTTTTTTCATAAGAGGCTCCATTGGTGCGGCACGGGTCAAAGCGGGCTTAGTCCCGAGCGTTCACTTGCTTCCGGGCCAGCGTTTCATTGTAAACAATAACGATGGCGGACACCATCATGGCGATGCTCATGGCAAGTGCAAGCGTAGAAATCAACATTATCGTTCCTTTCAGCTTTAACCTTGCCCTCACAACGCATCGAGGCGCCATTTGGTTTCACACATAATTTGTCGCGGTGCTTTAAGGCGAAAACAAGCCCGTCTGCGGCCTGCTTTGGCAACGGTCGCGCTCGGGAAACGCGAGCGGCTCTCTCAATGGAGATTGTTGGACCCGCCTGCGAAAACATCAGTAACGGCTGCCGTCCTCGCAATTTGCCTATTCTGCAGGCAATCGTGGGATGGCGCTTAAAATGACGCCGAATTTCGCGGGCGACGCACTTGCGTATTGCCCCGGCATTTCCGATGATCGTGCTTTAACGAGCAAAATTGTCCGATGACTTCAGTCTTTCCTGTTCCCGCTGCCGCCCAAGATGTGCCCGACCCGGGTGCCTGCATGCAGCGCGCCCGGGGAACCGGCCGGTTGTCGGTGAAAAGCAATGGTGCCCACAGCCGCATTGACCGGCTGTATCAGGAAGGATGTGCCCGGATCCGGCTTCCGCGCGTACCACGTGGCGCGCCGCTCGAGGCCGTCATGATCAATACCGCGGGCGGCCTGACGGGCGGCGACCGCATGGACTGGCAGTTTGAAACGGGCCCGGGTGCGCGCTTGAGCCTGACAACCCAGGCCTGCGAAAAGACCTACAAGGCACAGGGCGAGGACCCCGCCGCGGTGGCCGTTCGGCTTACCCTCGCTACGGACAGTTCTGTTGCCTGGCTGCCCCAGGAAACCATCCTGTTCGATCAGGCCCTTCTGCGGCGGACAATCGATGTCGAGATGGCGCAATCGTCGCGCTTGCTGCTCGTCGAACCGCTGCTTTTCGGCAGGCTTGCCATGAACGAGGCCGTTGTCTGTGGCAGCTTCAGGGACAGATGGCGCATTCGTGTCGACGGACAATTGCTCCATGCGGAAGACGCAAGCTTCGGCCCTGACATTCATGCCCAACTTCAGCTCGGCGCAATTGCTGCGGGCAATCTGGCAATGACGACCGTGGTGATGATTGCACCGGAAGCGGAGGGCCTTCTCGGCGCTGTACGCAGGCTGATTGGCCCGAACGGCGGGGCAAGTTTTGTCTCGCCGCCCCATGGAAAAACTGGCAAGCTTCTTGCGCGGATTGCAGCAGCCGACAGCTATGAACTGCGCAAGCGGCTTGGTCCGCTGATCCGGCTTCTGAATGCCGATGGCGGCATGCCCAAGGTTTGGACGACATGAGAGAGACGCGATGAACCTGACCCCGAGAGAAAAAGACAAGCTTCTGGTCGCAATGGCGGCCGTGGTGGCCCGCAAACGGCTCGAGCGTGGCGTCAAGCTCAACCATCCCGAGGCTGTTGCCCTGATTACGGATTTTGTCGTCGAGGGCGCGCGTGACGGCCGTCCCGTGGCCGAACTGATGGAGGCCGGCGCCCATGTGATCACCCGCGACCAGGTGATGGAGGGCATCGCCGAGATGATCCACGACATCCAGGTCGAGGCAACCTTTCCGGACGGCACCAAGCTGGTGACCGTCCATGAGCCGATACGGTAGTGGGCGGTGGCGTCCGTCTTCACATATCTGCTGGGCGGCTTTTTGCTGCTGACAGGGATGTGGTTTGCGGGAGGAGCCTTGTTGTTCCTGCTGGCGGGCAGAAGAGAGACAGCGCACGTCACCTCGCTCGAGGGCCGTTCTCTCGGCGGGGACGCCTTTGGTTACCCTGAATTCACGCTGACGAACGGCGATGAGGCGGGGCTGCGGGTTTCGGGTGCGATCGGATCGCTACCGGGCCTTTATCGAGTGGGCGCCCGCGTCAATGCCCGTTACATCCCATCCCTTGCAAGGGCCATGGGCGGCCGAGACATTGTTTTGGGTCTTGTTGTGGGCCTGATCCTTCTGGTCGCGGCCTTCGCCGTGTTTGGCGGGCAGGAGATGGATTTCGAGTAAAGATGGGCAAGGAGATGTCATGATACCCGGTGAAGTCATTACGAAAGACGGCGATATCGAACTCAATGCCGGCGCGCAGGTCATCACGCTGAAAGTCGCCAACACCGGCGACCGTCCGGTGCAGGTCGGAAGCCACTACCATTTTTATGAAACCAATCCGTCGCTGCGCTTCGACCGTGACCAGGCCCGCGGCATGCGCCTCGATATTGCCGCGGGCACGGCTGTGCGGTTTGAGCCCGGACAGGAGCGGGACGTGACGCTTGTGCCGCTTTCGGGCAAGCGCGAAGTCTACGGTTTCCGCCAGGAGGTGATGGGCAAGTTGTAGCGGGCGGCCAGAGATCGTCCGGAAACGTCAAACGTGAAAAGGAGAGCAGCCGATGTGCCATGTTTGCGTAATCAACAACGTCAAGTCTTCGATGCTGTCGCGCCGGGACTTCTTCCGAAAGTCGGCCGCAGCAGGCTTTGCCGCCGCGGCGGCCGGTGCCGTCTCCGCGCGGCCGGCGCTGGCCCAGTCGACCGGTAAGGTGGTTGACCTCACCCACACGCTCGATGGAGATTTCCCGACCTTCGACGGCAAGCCCGGCATCCTCTACACGGAGAACGTCAATTTCGACGCCTCCGGCTACCAGATCTGGGAACTGACGATTTTCGAGCATTCGGGCACCCATATCGATGCACCGCTGCATTTTTCCAAGGACGGAACTTCGGTGGACGAACTTGATCCGGGCAATCTGATCTGCCCGCTCTGTGTCGTCGACATCGAGGCCAAGGCCGCAGAAAACCCAAACGCCATGGTCGAGCCCGAAGACATCGAGGCCTATGTCAGCGCTCATGGCGAGATCCCCGAAGGGGCCTGCGTCGCGATGAATTCGGGTTGGCAGGAGAAGCTAGGAGATCCGAGCTACCGCAACGACGCTGACGGCAATTTTGCATTTCCGGGGTTCTCGAAAGCTGCGACCGACATGCTGGCCGAGATCGGAGCTGCCTCGATCGGTGTCGATACGCTGTCGCTCGATCCCGGCAATTCAGCCGATTTCGCGGTCCACTACTCGTGGCTGCCGGGTGGCAGGTTCGGGATCGAAAACCTTGCCAATCTCGACCAGGTGCCGGCTTCGGGTGCCACGGTGTTCATCGGCGCGCCGAAGCACCGCGACGGCACGGGGGGACCGGCCCGCGTCATGGCGATGGTCTAGTCCGGTGAGAGGGGCATCCATGCGCGACTTCTCGATGGGAAAAGGCGGCGCCATCGCATTGGCGCTGCTGGCCACGGGCTTGTTCATTGCAGGTCAGGTCCGCGCACAGGACGAGCCCGACTGCGACAACCCGATGGACCAGTTCTCCATGACCTATTGCGCCGGCAAGGACTACGAGGCGGCCGATGCGACGCTCAACGAACTCTGGCCGGAGGTGATGGCGCTCGCCCGGGAGAACGACGAGTATGTGGCCGATCTCGCCCGCGATCGCGGCGTGCCGACGACCGTCGAGGCGCTACGGGATGCGCAACGCGCCTGGATCAAGTTCAGGGATGCCCAATGCTCCTACGAGGGGTACGAGGTCTTCGGCGGAACCATGCAGCCGATGGTTGGCAGCCTTTGCCTCGCTCGCCTGACCGAGGAGCGGAACACGTTTTTCCGGTCCGTCCTGGAAAACCGCCCATGACCCATGTCCTGATCTCGGGAGCGGGACCGGTCGGATTGTCGGCTGCCATTGCCTGCCGGCAAAAGGGAATGGACGTCACGATCATCGACCGTAGCGAAGGGGCGACCACCGAGAGCCGGGCCGTTGGCATTTCCTTTGCGACGCTGGATCTGCTGGCCGCCTCGGGTGCGGCGGATCTCGTTTTAAAGGAGGCCGAGCGCGTCCGAATGGTACGAGTGTCGAAAGCCGGAAAGAAGCTTACCGAGATCCGCGTGCCCGGCCAGACCCGGAAACGGCCCATTCTTGTCGCTCTCCCGCAAAACCGTACCGAGCAGATCCTTGAAGAGGTGGCGAGCGGCCTTGGCGTAAGCGTTCGCCGTGGAACCGAGCTTCACTCAGCTGAGATTCGTGGGGAGAAGGCGGTGGCAGGCTTCGCGCCCCGGCACGAAGGCGAGGGGGGCGGCTCCGCGGAAATCCTTCCGGAGAGGCTGGAAACACTCACAGTCGACGCGTTGTTCGGCGCGGAAGGGTCGCACGGCGCGACACGGGAAGCACTCGGCATAGGCTTTCCCGGCAAGCGCCTGCCCGGGGAGTGGAGCCTCGCCGATATCGAATGCGACTGGCCGTTTGCGCCGGCCAATGCCTGCGTCGATATCCGTGATGACGGCAGCCTGCTGTTCATTATCACCACCGGGGGCGGCAGGTTTCGTTGCATTGCCAACCATCCCGAGGTGATTGCCCGGGCAGGTGAAATTCTCCAGGTGGATCGCGTCATCTCCACGCACAAGTTCGTCATGCAAATCCGCCTTGCGGATCGTTTCGGGGAAGGCCCGATCGCCATTGGCGGCGATGCGGCCCATGTGCATACACCAGTCGGCGGGCAGGGCATGAATTTCGGGATCGCTGACGCGTTTGCGTTCGCCGATGCGGTGGCTGCGGGAGATCTGGAAACCTATCGGACCCGGCGCCGCAGGATCGACGGACGCATGGTCCGGATTACCACTGCGGCTTACCACTTGGCGTCGGCCCGGACACCCGGCCTCCGGCTGCTGCGCGGTGCGGTGTTTCGGACGGCCGGATTTCTCACCGGCCTTCTCGTGCCTCTTGCTCCTTCGGCGGGACGGAGCTGACCATGATGCACGGGCGCGCAAGCAGGGATGCGAATATCAGGTGTCTCGCGAGACGCCGGTTGCCGAAGGCTTCACGGCGATGGTTTGGCCGCCGCGAAGATCACCATGCGCTTGTCTCCATCGAACTCGATGCCGACCACGTCGGTGATCAGCAGGTTGTGCGAATTGATCGCGTGGTAGAGCAGCGCATTGCTCTCAAGTTCGCGCCGCAGACCGTCGATGCTTTCGCTGTTCTCGTCGAGCTTGGTGGCGATTTCCGGCGGCGGCCCGCCTTCAGTGGCAGCGGAGTCCGGCATGAAGATAATGTCGACCCGATCAAGATCGGTGACTTTCCGGACACGGCTCGTGCTTTCGCTCGCCTGTTCGATCGCCGCGATGACCCGGTCGGTATCATCCGCAGCTCGCACTTGGTCTTCGTGAACCTCCGAGTTGATGATCCGGTCGACGGATGCAGCTTGCCGGTCACTTGCGCCGGTATCTGCCTGGCCGGTCTGCGCGATGGCCGGCGTGCCCAAGGTCATGGCAGTAAGAAGACCGGCAGCTGCAACGGCATGGAACAGGTCTGGGCGAGGTGTTTTGGCGGTCATTCGTCGTTTCCTCTTGTCTTTCGCAGGCGCTCCGCGTCTTCAGGGTGGGCCGGACGGAAGACGATGGCCCGTCTCCCGTCCGATCCTCTCAGCCTGAGGGCCGAGGTTGCAACCCCGGGATCAGGTTTCCTTGCGCGTGAGAATCGTCAGCGTACCGGTTTCGCTCAGGCTCGCAGCAACCACATCCGATGGTGTGGCGCCCTGCTTCTCCAGGGCATCGACGAGAGCCGGAGAACCTTCGATGGAGTTGCGCAGGGCTTCGAGTTGTCCTTCGCTCCGCTCAGCCTCGATACGCGAAACCTGGGTTTGCGATTCTTCGGGAAGATCGGAGACGTCGACAACACTGACCGCGCGGATCTGGGTCTGCTGCTCGGGAGCCTGCGCCTGCGTCTGGGGCATGGGGTCCGCTTTCGGCGCGGACTGGACAGACTGGGCAAGCGCGGGCGTGCCGGTGAGCGCCACGGTGGCGGCGAGAATAATTGTGCGTTTCATGGTGGATCCCTTCCTTTTGGGTTCGGGGTAAATTCGCCTCGTCGCACAAGGCTCGGACCAGACAACGCCCGCCATCCGACAAGGTTCAATCACAACACAGCCCGAATGTGCTCGCAGCCTGCTCACGGGATGACAATCACTGGGCAATCTTGTGGCGCCAATGTGAATTCGCAAATACTGGAATTAAGGGGATGACCTCATGAGCAAACTGTCTCGCCAAGCCTATGCTGCCATGTACGGCCCGACCGTCGGAGACAAGGTGCGCCTCGCCGATACCGAGTTGTTCATCGAAGTGGAGAAGGATTTCACCACCTATGGCGAGGAGGTAAAATTCGGAGGCGGCAAGGTAATCCGCGACGGCATGGGCCAGTCCCAGGTCACGCGCGCGGACGGCGCTGTCGACACGGTCATCACGAATGCACTGGTGGTCGACCACACCGGCATCTTCAAGGCCGACATCGGCTTGAGGGATGGACGCATTGCCGCCATCGGAAAGGCGGGAAATCCGGATACCCAGCCCGGCGTTGATATCATCGTCGGCCCCGGCACCGAAGCGATCGCGGGCGAGGGGAAGATCCTGACTGCGGGCGGCTTTGACAGTCACATCCACTTCATCTGCCCGCAGCAGATCGAGGAAGCCCTGATGAGCGGGCTGACGACCATGCTCGGCGGTGGCACAGGTCCCGCGCACGGCACGCTCGCGACAACCTGCACTCCCGGTCCGTGGCACATCGGATCAATGATCCAGTCCTTCGATGCCTTCCCGATGAACATCGGGCTTGCCGGCAAGGGCAACGCCTCGCTTCCGGCGGCACTCGAGGAAATGGTGCTTGGCGGCGCCTGTTCCCTCAAGCTTCATGAAGACTGGGGCACGACGCCCGCGGCCATCGACAATTGCCTCGCCGTGGCCGACCAGTACGACGTGCAGGTGATGATACACACCGACACCTTGAACGAGAGCGGCTTTGTCGAAAGCACGGTGGAGGCGCTCAAGGGCCGCACCATTCACGCCTTTCACACCGAAGGCGCCGGCGGCGGTCACGCGCCGGACATCATCAAGGTCTGCGGACTGGCGAACGTCTTGCCCTCGTCCACCAACCCGACGCGTCCCTACACGACCAACACGATCGCGGAACACCTCGACATGCTGATGGTCTGTCACCATCTCGATGCCTCGATCCCGGAGGACATCGCCTTCGCCGAAAGCCGCATTCGCAAGGAAACCATTGCCGCCGAGGATATTTTGCACGACCTCGGTGCATTCTCGATCATCGCTTCCGACAGCCAAGCAATGGGCCGGGTCGGCGAGGTGATCATCCGCACCTGGCAAACGGCAGACAAGATGAAGCGCCAGCGCGGCAGCCTGCCCGAGGAAACCGGGGACAACGACAATATGCGTGTCCGCCGCTACATCGCGAAATACACCATCAACCCGGCGATCGCGCACGGGATATCAAGCCACATCGGCTCGGTGGAAGTTGGAAAACGGGCCGATCTGGTGATGTGGAGCCCGGCATTTTTCGGTGTCAAGCCGGACATGGTGCTTTTGGGGGGCATGATTGCCGCAGCTCCGATGGGCGACCCGAATGCCTCCATCCCCACCCCGCAGCCGGTGCACTACCGGCCGATGTTCGGCGCCTTCGGAAAGGCACGCACCAACAGTTCGGTCAATTTCGTCAGCCAGGCGGCGATAGAGGATGGCCTTGCCCACAAGCTCGGCACCGCCAAACAGCTGGTGGCGGTGGAAAACACCCGCGGCGGCATCTCCAAGGCTTCGATGGTGCTCAACGACCTGACGCCGGATATCGAGGTGGATCCCGAAACCTACGAGGTCCGCGCCAACGGCGAACTTCTGACATGCGAGCCCGCCACCGAACTGCCGATGGCCCAGCGCTACTTCATGTTCTGACGTTGCAAACGGCATATGGCGGCTCGGTCTGAACCGTTTTGCCGGGTGCAGGGCGGCGGCGAACACGATCGGGCAAAGCGGAGCAACATTCTTGGCACTCGGGCGTTGTGCTCCTGTTCGAAAGGAGTTGCATATGTCTGATATTCGCCTGAAACATGATGGATGGGTCGTCGTAGCGGACGGAAAGAAAGCGCTTTTCCTGCACAATGCCGGGGATGAGAAATTTCCGCATCTCGAGGTGTTCCGCGAGGAAGAGCAGAACAACCCGCCGACAAGGGAACAGGGGGCCCACAAGCCAGGGCGGATGCCCAGCGGCGGAAAGGGCCACCGGTCCGCGGTGGCCGATACGGACTGGCACCAGCTTGCCGAAGACCGGTTCGCCAAGGATCTTGCCGAGATCCTTTACCGCCAGGCCCACAAGCACAACTACAAGGATCTCGTGCTTGTCGCGGCACCGGCGGTTCTCGGCGAGATGCGCAAGGAACTTCACAAGGAAGTCTCCAGCAAGATCGTGGCGGAGATCGACAAGGACCTGACCAACCATCCGGTCGAAAAGATTGAACAACTGATCCTGGCCGACGACGCGGCATAATCCGTTGGAGCTTGAGCCCTTCCCGGAGATTAAACCGGGAGGGGCTTTTTTGAACCGTCTTTCGAATAGCTGTTGCTGGCAGGCCCTTTCGCGATAACATCGGGCAAACGCTTGAACACACCAGCAGAGCTTCCATGACGCTTCCGAAGGTTCTTGAAGTCCGGCCCGATGCAAAGGGATATGTCGCAACCGTCACCCTTGATGAAACCGCGCGGCACCGCCGCCGGATAAGGATGGTGTCCGACCGCTTGGCGAACGGTTCGACGATAACCTTCATGCTTGATCTGCCGGAGGCCCGGTTGCTGCGCCACGGCGATGGGTTGGTGCTCGAAGACGGCCGTATCATCGAAGTACGGGCAATGCCCGAGCCGCTGATGGAAATACGGGGGCGCGATGCGCGGCACCTACTCTCGCTCGCCTGGCAGATTGGAAACCGCCATCTTGCAGCCGAAATCACTGCCGAAACCATCCGCATCCGGCGCGATCACGTGATCCGCGATATGCTCTTGGGTCTGGGTGCCGACGTGGCCGATATCGAGGCCCCATTCGATCCCGAGGGCGGGGCCTATGGTGGGGCCCACCATGCCCATGATCACCATCACCACGACCATTCCCATGGGGAAGGGCACCACCACCATCATCATGGCGGGGATCACGACCATGGCTGAAAACTTTGACTGGCATTGCGACCCCATCAGCAGCGCGACGGTGATCGATTCGAGTTACCGCAACACCCAGAATGTCCGCCGTTTCTTCAAGGCAGAGATCGGTGACCACTTCAGCTTCGACCGTCCCTTTATGGCCTGGCTGAAAGCCCATCGTGGAGCCACGATGGCCGAGGCGGTAACGGAGTGGCGGCGACGGCAGCAGGCAAAATAGAAGCGGCGGACCATTACGGACTTCGCGAAGGGGCGAGGCGCTTGGCGAGCGCCCGCGGCATCGCTAGAGTTCTTCCCGAACAGGAGAAATATGATGATTTGTGTGATTGCCGACCTCAGGATCAGGGCGGGTAGCCAGGATGAGTTCTTTGAAGCCGCGCGCGCCATGCTTGCCGCGACGCGTGCCGAACCGGGCTGCATTCGCTACGACCTCGAGCAGAGCATCGAGGATTCTGAACATCTGACATTCGTCGAGGAGTGGGAAACCCGTGAGGCGTTGGAGGCCCATTTCAATACGCCACACATGGCCGATTGGCGGGCCGCATCCGGGCCGCACCTGGTCGATCGCAACGTCAAGATCCTGCATGTGGGCGATGTCGAAGTCCTTTAAGCTCGCAACTGCGCATCAATTGCGCCAGAGGCCCGCGGCACCATGAGCGAGACAGCAACCCTGGTGCGGCTGATGACCTGGCTGTCTCCGACCTTCCCGGTCGGCGGCTTCAACTACAGCCACGGCCTCGAACAGGCAGTTGCCGAAGGACTGGTAACTGACCGGACTTCGCTTCAGGACTGGATCACCGCGCTTCTTGAGCATGGGTCGGTCTGGAACGATGCCGTTCTTCTGGCCGAAGCCTGGAGAGTGGCGGCTGCCGGCGGCGATCTGAGAGAGGTCTCTGAACTGGCTGAAGCGCTCGCCGGCTCGTCCGAGCGGCAACTCGAGACCATCAACCAGGGGATCGCATTCCTTGCCGCTTCCCGCGCCTGGCCGCTCCCCGTGCACGGGGAACTGGGCGAAGGCGCCGCATGGCCGGTCGCTGTTGGCGCCGTGGCCGGAGCGGCCGAAATTGCGCTTGAGCCGGCGCTCGCCGCCTTCCTGCATTCATTTGCAGCCAATCAGGTGCAGGCCGCGCTGCGGTTGATGCCGCTTGGTCAGGCAGCCGGCGTGGCTGTACTGGCCGCGCTCGAAGACAAGATCGCGGATGTTGCCTCGCGCGCGGCGCGATCCGGTCTTGACGATCTAGGCTCTTCCACGCTCAATGCGGAGATCGCCGCGATCAATCACGAAACACTCAACTCACGGATTTTTCGGACATGACTTCAACCAATGGCCCCTTGCGTGTGGGTATCGGCGGGCCGGTCGGGTCCGGCAAGACTGCGCTGACCGCGCAACTCTGCAAGGCCATGCGCGAGACCTGGTCGGTCGCCGTCATCACCAACGACATCTATACCCGTGAGGATGCGGAGGCCCTCGTCAGGATGCAGGCTCTGCCGTCGGACCGGGTCAAGGGTGTGGAAACCGGCGGCTGCCCGCACACGGCAATCCGCGAGGACGCCTCGCTCAATCTGCGTGCCATTGACGAACTCAATGCAGAGCATCCCGGCCTTGATGTCATCCTCATCGAATCCGGTGGCGACAATCTCGCGGCCACCTTTTCGCCGGACCTTGCCGATCTGACGATCTATGTCATCTCGGTTTGCCAGGGAGAGGAGATCCCTCGCAAGGGCGGTCCGGCCATTACCCGCTCGGACCTGCTTGTGATCAACAAGATGGATCTTGCGCCTCATGTCGGCGCCGACCTTACCGTCATGGAACGGGATGCATCGGCGGGCCGGGCCGGGCGACCATATGTGTTCACGGACATGCGGCGCGGCGACGGTGTCGGCGAGGTGGTGGCCTTCATCAGCGAGGCAGGCGGCTTGAGTTCACCCGAAGCGGCAGAGTAGGGCCCGGCAGGATGAGGTTGGACAGGCCTGGCCGGGGCTTGCAACCCTCAGTCCCGGACGAAATCCGGCAGGCTGTTGAAAGCTGAACGCAATGCGTCCGACCAGCCTTCGGAAATGGCGCGATAATAGGGATCGGTTGCCTCGATCCTTTTCTCATATCCTTTGACAAGGCTGTCGCGCTCGTAGAACTGCAAATCCAGCGGCAATCCGACGGAAAGGTTCGACTTCAGCGTTGAATCGAACGAGACGTAGAGCAGCTTCGCCGCCATTTCGAAGGTCATTTCCGGGTCGAGTGCCCGCACGAGGATCGGTTTTCCGTATTTGTGCTCGCCGATCTGGAAGAACGGATTGTCATCCGTTGCCTCGATAAAGTTGCCTTCCGGGTAGATCAGGAACATGCGCATCGCGCCCCCGGCGATCTGGCCGCCGAGAATGAATGTGGCGCTGAAGGCGGCCTCGCTCTGGGCTCCTCCGTCGGAGGCGGTCTTGATCACTTCGCGCACGGTCTCGCCAACGAGACGTGCGGCCTGAAACATCGAGGGCACTTCCATGATGTCGGGATTGCGCTCGCCCGCGGCCTTGGTGTGCTCCTCGAGAAGCCCCACGACAGCCTGTGTGGTGGCCAGGTTGCCGGCCGACAAAAGGGTGATCAGGCGGTTGCCCGGCTTGCACCAGGTGTAGGTCTTGCGAAACGAGGAGATATTGTCGACCCCGGCATTTGTGCGGGTGTCGGACATGAAAACCAGGCCGCGATTAAGGCGTATCCCGACACAGTAGGTCATGCTGTTCGAATCAGTCCTTCAAAGTGAGACCGAAACTTATTGCTCTACTGTGATGCGGACTGCAAGCTGTTCTTCACCGGTGCCGGTACGGATTCCGGAGACCGGCGCCGCGTCCCGGTAATCGAGACCGTAGGCGATATGCACGTAGCGGTCATCGGGCGACATGTCGTTCGCCGGATCGAAGCCGACCCAGCCGAGTCCGTCGACATGCGCTTCGGCCCAGGCGTGACTTGCGGCCTGGTCCGGGGTGTCTTCCATCATCAGGTAACCCGAGACATATCGTGCCGGAAATCCGGCCACCCGCGCGGCGGAGGCAAAGGCCTGCGCATGATCCTGGCAAACGCCTTTTCCTTCTGCCAGCGCGTCCTCGGCCAGCGTGCTGGTCTGGGTCGCGCCCGGCACATAGGCCATGGTTTGGTGCAATGCGCTCTTGAGGGCGTGAAGGCGATCGATTGGCTCGCCCTTGGGAAGGCTTCGCGCCAGTTCGCGGATCAGCTTGCCGGGCTTTGTCAGCGCTGTCTCGCGCTGGTAGAGCCACAGTGGCATGTATCCGCTGTGCGCGCCCAGCACGCCGCTCCTGTCAACCGTGTCGACGGTTCCCTTGGCCGTCACCCGGATTGTGCTGGTGTCGCGGCTGGCGCTGACCAGTTCCACCACATTGTCGAACTGATCATGGTAGCGCGCCTCGAGCTTGCCTCCCTCGATTTCCGTGGACCAGGTATGGACTGTCTGGAGCCTGCTTTGCTGAGGTGTAAGCCTGAGGCGCTGCAAGGCGTAATTGACCGGCTGGGCATAGGCATATTCGGTGAGATGGGTGATTTTCAGTTGCATTTCATCAGTCCTGATAGAACCGGTAGGCTTCGGCGATTTCACCCGCAACACGGTTGTTCTGACCGATGAAGCCCTCGAGGAACTCGTGCAGGCCGGAATCCATTATGGTCTGTATCTCGCCGCTGCGAAGCATGGCCAGCGTCTTTTCCGCTGTATCATGGGCCGGATGGCGTGTGCCGTATTCCCGCTCGAGATACCCCAGGTTGGAGTTGATCTTGTCGTAACAATAGGCCAGCGACCGGGGCATCCGACCGTTCAGGATCAGGAAATCGGCAATGTTGCTGGGCTTGTAGTCGTCGTCATAGGCCCAGCCATAGGAACGGTGAGCCGAGACCGAACGCAGAATGGACTCCCATTGCACGTTGTCGAGCGACGAGCCGACATGCGAAACCGACGGAAGCAGCACGTAATATTTGACGTCGAGAATTCGCGACGTGTTGTCCGCCCGTTCGATGAAGGTTCCGATCCGTGCGAAATTGAAGAGTTCGTTGCGCAGCATCGTGCCGTGAAAGGCGCCGCGAATGAGCCCGGTTCGCTGCTTGATCTCGTCGATCACTGCGGGAAGATCGGCATGGGGCACCCTGCGGGCATGCCGCGATTTCAGCATAAGATAGCATTCGTTGACCGACTCCCACGCCTCGCGTGTCAATGCTGTCCGAACCATCCGGCCATTGTTGCGTGCGGCCTCGATTGTCGAAACGATGCTCGATGGATTGGACTTGTCGCGCAGCAGGAAGTTGATGGCATCCGCGCTGGTGACTTCGTCGTGGTGCTGCAGATAGTTGCCGTGGACTCCGGCACTTCGAAGCACGGAATCCCAGTCTTCCTCCTGGCCTTCCATGCGGGTCAGCGACATTCTCAGGCCGGCATCAATGAGGCGTGCGGTGTTTTCGGCGCGCTCGATGTAACGGAACATCCAGAACAGGCCGTTTGCGGTTCTTCCCAGCATCTCAGTCCTCCAGCACCCAGGTGTCCTTGGTGCCGCCGCCCTGGCTGGAGTTGACCACCAGCGAGCCTTCCTTCAGCGCCACGCGGGTCAACCCGCCCGGAATGATCTGTACCTTGTTGGAAACCAGCACGAACGGTCTGAGGTCAACGTGTCTCGGCGCGATCCCCTTTTTGACGAGAATCGGAACCGTGGAGAGCGACAGGGTCGGTTGGGCAATGTAGTTTCCGGGACGCGCCTTGAGCTTAGCCGCAAACTCTGTGCGTTCGCGTTTGCTCGCCGCCGGTCCCACGAGCATGCCGTAACCGCCCGAACCATGCACTTCTTTCACCACCAGCTCGGCGAGGTTGTCGAGCACATATTGCAGGGCTTCCGGTTCCGAGCAGCGGTAGGTCGGCACGTTCTCGAGAATCGGCTTGCGTCCGGTGTAGAACTGGACGATTTCGGGCATGTAGGAATAGATCGCCTTGTCGTCGGCAATCCCGGTGCCCGGCGCGTTTGCAATGGTGATGTTGCCAGCGCGGTAGACATCCATGATGCCGGGAACGCCGAGCGCGGAATCCGGACGGAAGGTCAGTGGATCGAGGAAATCATCGTCGACTCGCCTGTAAAGCACGTCAATGGCCTCGTAGCCCTTGGTGGTGCGCATCGCCACCTTGCCGTCGACCACCTTGAGATCGGTCCCTTCGACAAGCTCGACGCCCATCTGGTCGGCAAGGAACGCGTGCTCGTAAAACGCCGAATTGAAGATGCCAGGCGTGAGCACCGCGATCCGCGGCTTGCGATTGCATCCCGGAGGGGCAAGTGCTGCCAGGCTCTGCCGCAGAAGCTTCGGATAGTTCTCGACCGGCTGCACCCTGTTGAGGTGGAACAGCTCGGGGAACATCTGCATCATCGTTTCGCGGTTTTCGAGCATGTAGGAAACGCCCGAAGGTGTGCGCGCGTTGTCTTCGAGCACATAGAACTGGTTCTCGCCCGTCCGCACGATGTCTGTGCCGATGATGTGGGTGTAGACACCGCCAGGCGGCCGCATCCCGATCATCTCCGGCAGGAAGGCATCGTTCTTCTCGATGAGTTCGCGTGGAACGCGTCCCGCCTTGATGATTTCCTGCTTGTGATAGATGTCGTCGAGAAAGGCGTTGAGCGCGACCACGCGCTGTTCGATGCCCTGCGCAAGCCTGCGCCACTCGGAACCGGCAATGATGCGCGGAATGATGTCGAACGGGATCAGCCGCTCGGCGGCGTTTTCCTTCCCGTACACTGCAAATGTAATACCGGTCTTGCGGAATACGTTTTCTGCATCCCGTGACTTTTTGATAAGGTCGGATGCTTTCTGTTCAGAATGCCACCGGAAGTAGCCTTCGTAAGGTGCGCGCGGAGTTTCATCCGCAGTCAACATTTCATCGAACGGCACTTTTGTGCTCCCCTTTGATTTTTATTTGACCGCATCACAAGGGATAAAGCAAGAACCGTGCAGAAGTTCCCAAATCAGCCCTCTTGTTCGGGCTGAGCCCGGAAAAGACAATCATTTTCCGCATCTTCAGCGCTTACCGCACGCGGTGGCGACCCGGGCGGAACGTCCCGAAAGCATGATCGCTTGCCTGTCAGGGGCAACCGGGCTATCGCTCCGCGGCGCATCCCTCTGCAGCACCGTTTTTTCGGCAATCTGCAAAAATTCTAGCCACTGGAAACCGCAACATGACGCTCGACCGTATCGCGCCTGCCCTGTTCGTCCTGTTGTGGTCGACCGGATGGATCGTTGCGAAATATGCCAGCCCGCATGCGGATCCGCTGACCTTCCTGAGCCTTCGGTTCCTGCTTGCAGCTGCGCTGTTCGCGGCCATCACCGGCGCTACCGGCGCCATGTGGCCCTCTTCGAGGCGCGGCTGGGTGCACGGTGTCGTTTCGGGTTCGCTGCTTCACGGGATTTATCTGGGTGGTGTCTGGTGGGCCATTTCCCAGGGTGTTCCATCGTCCGTGTCCGGACTGATAGCTGCCCTGCAGCCGTTGCTCACGGCGATTGCCGCGCCCTTCATCGTGGGAGAAAGGCTGTCGGGAGCGCAGAGGTTCGGCATCGTTCTTGGACTTGCGGGCCTGACGGTAGCCATCGCGCCGCGGTTGGCGATCCTCGATGCCGATACGCTGCAGATCGCGCTGTTGCCGCTGATGGTCAACATCTTTGCCATGGCTTCTGTGACGGCCGGCACGATCTATCAGAAGCGTTATCTGCAGGAAGGCGACCTGCGCGCCATCGCCACGCTCCAGTATGTAGGCGGTTTCGCCGTGGTCGCGCCCCTGGCGTTGCTGATCGAGCCGCTGAGGATTGACTTGACCGCCGAGTTCTTCCTTGCGATGGGCTGGTCGGTGCTCGGGCTTTCCCTCGTCTCGATCATGCTGCTGCTCTACCTCATACGACGCGGGCAGGTGTCGCGTGCGGCTTCGCTGACCTATCTCGTGCCGCCGGCCGTCGCGGTCGAGAGCTGGTTCTTGTTCGGCGAGCAACTGACGGTTCCGATGATCATCGGAACGCTGATCGTGGTGGTCGGAGTTTGGCTTACCAACCGGAAAACACGCGTGGTTGCCTAGCACCGGCCGATGACCCTGGTGTCTGGCGCCATGGCGGGATGCCTGGTCTAGAAGTCGGTCGGAACCCCGCCCTCGCTCTTGCGCCGAGCCACGAACTCGTCGAGCTCTTCGCGAATTGCCGGGTCCAGCGGAGGCTCCTCGTAATTGGCCAGCGTTTCCTTCCAGACGCGATTGGCGTGGTCATAGGCGGTCGGCTGCCCGGCCATGCTCCAGCTTTCGAAGTTGCGCCAATCCGAAAGGATGGGAGAGTAGAACGCGGTCTCATAGCGCGACAGCGTGTGCGCCGTTCCGAAATAGTGACCTCCGGGGCCGACCTCGCGAATGGCATCGAGCGCCAGCGCGTCGCTGCTCACATCGAGCGGTTTGAGCGTTTCGGCAACCATCTGGAGCATGTCGACATCAAGGATGAACTTTTCGAAGGAAGCCGTCAGACCGCCTTCCATCCACCCCGCCGCGTGCATCACGAAATTGCCGCCGCCCTGAACCACCGCCCAGAGCGACATCATCGATTCATAGGCGGACTGCGCATCGAGCGTGTTGGCGGCGCAGGTGTTGGAGGTACGGTAGGGCAGACCGTAGCGACGCGCCAGTTGTCCGCCCGCGGTCACCGCCTGCAGGTATTCCGGCGTCCCGAACGCGGGCGCTCCGGATTTCATGTCCACATTGGAGGTAAAGCCGCCATACACCACCGGCGCGCCTGGTCGGACCAGCTGCGTGAACGCGATCCCGGCCAGCGCCTCTGCATTCTGCTGAACCAGTGCACCGGCAACGGTAACCGGAGCCATGGCCCCGGCAAGCGTGAAGGGCGTGATCACCACGGCCTGATTGCGGGAGGACATTTCAATGATGCCCTGCAGCATGGGAGCGTCGTAGCGCAGCGGGGACGAGGCGTTGATGATGGTAAAGAGCGACGGCTCTTGCTCAAGCTGTGCGGTGCTGATGCCGCGTCCGATCCGCGCGATCTCAAGCGCATCAAGGTTGCGCTCACGGCCCAGCGAATAGGCGTGGAAGGGTTTGTCGGTCAGCTTCACCAGATCGGCCAGGCAGTCCAGGTGCCGGGTGGAAGCATGGAGATCGGTGGGTTCGACCGGATAACCGCCGGTCATGTGAATGACGTCGAAGGATTGCGCCAGTCTGATCAGGTTGCGGAAATCTGCCTGGCTGCCGCTGCGACGTCCATTGTCCCGGTCGGAGCAGTAGGGAGCGGATGCGATCTGAGCGAAGGCAATGTTGTTGCCGCCGATCTCGAGATTGCGCTCCGGGTTGCGGGAATGAAGCCTGAACGCGCCGGGTGCCTTCGCGACCAGATCCATCACCAGGTTGCGGTCGAGGCGAACCCTTTCCGATCCTCCGGTGACGTCCGCACCCGCTGCCTTGAGCCTTTCACGCGCCTCCGCCAGCATGAAATCGATGCCGATTTCCTCGAGAACCGTTAGTGACGCCTCATGAATGGCCTCAAGCCCTTCGCCGGAAAGGATCAGCGTCGGTTCGCGCGTGTTTAGGATCGAGCGGTAGCGCAAGGTCGGCTGCGATTTGCGGCCCTTGCCCCGGTCACCCCCGCGCCCGCCACCCGCGCGGCGCCGGCGTTCCGGGGCGCCGGCGGTGTTTTCGAGGGAAGCTGCAAAGATGTCGTCGATCGTGCTCATACCGGATGCTTCCCAACCTGAACTGAAATCCGCCGGACCGGTTTCGAAGCCGCCCTGAGCGGAATGGCAGGGTTGACGCTATTCCGGCTATTGAATTCCCGCAAGCACCGAAATTGCATCTGCAAGAGAAAGAAAGTTCGAGGAATGTGAAACGGGGGACACTCCCGAAGGGCGGCGGGCCGATGCCGTTTCGAACGCGTTTTCTAGCAATGATGGTTAACGCTTTCTTCAAGACATGCATGCATTGCTGGTTAATCAGAGGTGGGACCAATTCGGCAACGAAGGAGCAGGGCGGGTGGAAGACATCGGGCGTAACGATTGCGACGACCTTCTGGCGCGCGTTACCGCCGCTGTAACCAGCGAGTCCAATCCCGCCTTCATCAAGGATTCCGAACTCCGCTATATCGCGGTCAATACCGCCTATGCCCAGCTTTGGGATTGCTCGCCGGAAATGCTGCTCGGCAAGAAGAGCCATCAGCACTTCGACGCTTCCGAGCAGAACGAGCGCGATGAAAAGGAACGCCGCAGCCTGGTTTTCGGCAAGGACCAGGTCGCGCTCTTTGCCCACCCTCTCAAGAACAGCCGCTACCGCATCCGGATCCACCGCCACCGGAGCGAGGACGGAAGGACCTTTATTGTCGGCCATTTCGAACCCATCGCGGGTGTGCGTTTCGAAACCGGCGCAAAGGGATCCGTTGAGGCCGAACCGCCGGTGCCACAGACATCGCCGCAATCCGATGCCGCGTTGCGCGGGCACCACAAGCTTCTTCGGGCTGCGATCGAAGCCGCTGCGGTGCCGATTTCGGTCAGCGATTCCCAGGGCAATGTCATTGCCGCCAGCAAATCCTGCCAGACGGCCTCTGGCCCCTGGCGCGAAACGCCGCTGCCGGATGGCGGAGTGATGCGAACGGTGGAGCCGGCTTCGCATGCCGCCTCTCAGCAATCCCATTCACGGCCATCGGCAGTCAACCAGGACCGCTCCGGGCCTGCAAGCGGAACGGCCTCGCGTGATGTGCTCTCGGCGCAGTGCCGCGAGATCTTCGACGTTCTCGATGCAGGGATCGTGGTCTACGATCCAAACGATGTGGTTCTTTACGTCAATCCGGCGATGGACGCGATTACCGCGCCGGACTACCGGATTTGTGCCGGTGAGGCCCTGGAAGAGGTGCTCGAGAAAACCTGCCATATCGATCCTGTAGAGAACCCGGAAGCGCGCCGAAACTGGATTGAAAGACGTCTCTCCGTCCACCGGGACTACAACGAACCAACGGTCGAAAAGCTCAAGAACGGCCGCTGGATCCGCATCGTCAATCATCCGCTCAGCAATGGCTGTACGCTCGGACTGCGCATCGATGTAAGCGAACTCAAGCAGCGCGAGGTTTCGCTTGAGCTGCACGTGGCGCAGAACCAGATGTTCCAAGCGATCCTGGATCAGATGCCGGTATCAAGTTTCGTCAAGGATGAGGATTTCAGGTACACCTATGTGAACCGGGCCCATGGCGAGCTGACCGGGTTTGATCGATCCGACATCATCGGCAAGGACGACTTCGAGGTGTTCGGGGACATGGGGCAGGCGCTTCGTGACACCGACACCGGCGTCATGCGCAGCGACAAGGTCTATGAATCCGAGATCGAGCTGACATCGGCCGATGGCGGAACACTGCAGTTGGTCGATCGGAAGGTGGCGTTCACGGACCCGAACGGGAGACGGTTCCTGCTCGGAACCACGCTGGATGTAAGCGAGCGCAAGGCCCGGGAACAACAGCTGTTCGAGGCGCGCCGGCTTGCCGAAATGCACAGGGACGACCTTGAGCGCGTTCTTGAGGCGATGCACATGGGTGTCGTGGTCGTCGACAAGAATCTGACCGTGGAGCTTGTGAACGAAGCTTTCTTCCAGATCTGGAAAGTCGACACCGCAAACAGCCTCACCGGCATTCATTTCCGGGAACTGATTGAGATCAACCGCTACAACAGCATCTACGCGGTTCCCGATGATGACTTCGATGCCTATGTCGAATCCCGTCTGTCGGAAATCAAGAGCGGCTTCGCGGAGCCGCGGCAGTTCGACCGCGCCGATGGCAAGACCCTGATATTCTCCGTGCGCGCGCTGTCCGAAGGCAAGCGCATGATCACCTACTTTGACGTCACCGAACTAAAGCAGCGCGAACACGAGCTTGACCTTGCAAAGATCGAGGTCGAACGGGCCAGCGAACTGCTGAGCGTCGCAGCCGGCGCCATGGTTCAGGGTCTCATGGTGACCAGGGATGCAAAGATCGAGTTCATCAACGAGAGTTTCCTCGATCTGCTGGAAGTGCCGCAGGAAATCGTGGCCGTCGGCACGGACCTCAATGCGTATTTCGATTTCTGTCAGAGCCGGGGCGATTACGGCAGCGACGAAGAGGCTGCGGCCACGCGGGCGAAAACACTCGAGTGCCACCGGGAGGGAATTGCCCATGCGCTCGAACGCAAGACCACGTCCGGCCGCTGGCTGCGCATCGATGCCAAGCCCACTCAAGACAACGGCATGGTGATCAGCTATACCGACATCACCGAAGCCAAGTCCCGTGAAAACGAACTTCAGGACCTTCTTGGCAAGGCGGAAAGCGCGGACCGCGCGAAGTCGGAATTCCTTGCCAACATGAGCCATGAGATCAGGACGCCGATGAACGGCGTGCTCGGCATGGCGGAACTGCTTTCACGCACCGAACTGGATACGCGGCAGCGCACATTCACCGATATCATTGTGAAATCCGGCACTGCATTGCTGACGATCATCAACGATATTCTGGATTTCTCGAAGATCGACGCCGGCCAGGTCACGCTTGAATCCGAACCCTTTGACCTGCGCGAAACCATTGAGGACGTGGCCGGGCTCATTTCAGGTCGTGCAGCCGAAAAAGACATCGAACTCATCGTTCGTATAGATCCCGCCCTGCCGGCCCGGCTTGTCGGAGATTCGGGCCGAATCCGTCAGATCGTCACCAATCTCGCGGGCAACGCCATCAAGTTCACCGAAACCGGGCATGTGCTCGTTGAGGTGATCGCGAACGGCGAAGCCGAAGCCGGGGTGGATCTGAACTTCCGGGTCCACGACACCGGGATCGGAATCCCGGAAGACAAGCTTCAGGCGGTCTTTGACAAATTTTCCCAGGTCGATGCATCCTCGACACGGCGGCACGAGGGAACGGGCCTCGGTCTGGCCATCACCTCGCGGCTCGTCGCCCTGATGGGGGGGCACATCTCCGCCGAGAGCGAGCCCAACAAGGGGTCTGTGTTCAATGTGGAACTGACATTGCCGGCAAGCGATCAGGACCGGTCAGCGCGCATCGTTCCGGTGGATGTGTCCGGCAAGCGGGTTCTGGTGATCGACGACAATCCGGTCAACCGCGAAATCCTGATCGAACAGCTCGGCGCCTGGGGGTTTGATGCCTGCGCCGCCGTGTCTGGCGAGGAAGGTCTGGGTGTCCTCAAGGCCGCAACCAGGTTCGGCGTGAATGTCCACGCGGTGATCCTCGACTACCAGATGCCCGATTGCAACGGCGCGATGGTGGCACAGGAAATCCGCAAGGATTATTCCAGCGAAGAGCTGCCCATCGTCATGCTGACCTCGATGGACATGAAAACCGGCGAAGGCGATTTCGCCAAGGGTGCCGTGCAGGCCACCCTGATGAAGCCGGCGAGATCGGCGGAGCTGCTGCAAACGCTGGTCAGGATCCTGCAGATTGCGGCGCAGCCCGGCGAGGCCGAAGCTCGGCCCGCACCTGCGACCAGGCCGTTACCTGCACCGGGTCATCGGGATGTCCAGTCTCAGGCCGATCTGGAACCCGGATCGCGGGTCAACGCGGTTGCAGCCCACCCCCCGCATCCGGATCGGGCGGAACCGGAGCACAGGTCTGATCCAGTGGCCGCCGGACGTTCTGCGTCGGGACTTCAGATCCTTGTCGCCGAGGACAATGAGGTCAACCAGATCGTTTTCACCCAGATCCTGGAGGAACTCGGGCTGAGCTACCAGATCGCGGACAATGGCGGCACGGTGGTTGAACTCTGGAAGGCCAAGCGCCCGGCACTTGTGCTCATGGATGTTTCCATGCCGGTGATGAACGGCCATGAAGCAACCCGCGCAATCCGTGAACAGGAAGCGGCAGACCCCGCCCTTGGCCATACGCCCGTCATCGGGGTAACGGCCCACGCGTTGACGGGGGACATGGAACGATGCCTTGAGGCGGGCATGGATGATTACATGACCAAGCCGATCAGCCCGGAAAAACTTGAGGCAAAGATCAGCGACTGGCTTCCTGCCGAAATCGCAAAGATGATGAACCGCACCTGACCGGGCTGCCTGCCGGGCGTGCGCCGCATCGCACCGGAACGGAGCTGCATCGCCGGATCAGGTCTCCAGACATCCGATCGTCATGTCGCGTTTGCCGGCGTGTCCGGGACGTTTTTCCACAGTGAAGCCTGCGGCCTGCAGGTTGCGCCTGACCCAGCCTGCCGCCGAGTAGGTCGCGAAGGTTCCCCCGCCCACGGTCTTCGCCGCGACGGCCTTGAGCAGGTCTGCCGACCACATCTCAGGGTTCCTTGCGGGCGCAAACCCATCCAGGAACCAGGCGTCCGCCGTTAACTCCACCTTCGGCAGCACATCGTGCGCAAAACCGCGATGTACGAACAGCCTGACCGTTTTTGTCCCGGTGGCAAAGCTGAGCGCAACCTCGTCGTCCCCCTGTTCAGGCCAGCCCTCGAGCATCTGCCCCACCCGCTCCCTGAGTTCCGGCCACACCGAAAGCGCGCGCCTTATCGCGGGACCTTCAAGCAGCTTGAGTTCGAAGGAATGGAACGCCAGCTCGGAGCCCTCCGGTGCTGTCCTGTCCCAGAGGTCCCAGGTTTCGAGAAAGTTCAGGCCGGTCCCGAAGCCGAGTTCGGCCACCGTGAAGTGTGATGCCGTTGTAAGGCGCTCCGGCAAGCGGTTGCCGTCGACGAAGACGTGCCTGGATTCGGCGCGCCCGTCTGCCCGGGAATAATAGAAGTCGCCAAATTCCTCCGAATAGGGCATATCGCCCTCTCGCCATGAGACGGTGTCCGGGCGGCCAGTGTCGTCGGGCGCAGAGTTGGAAGGAATTGTCATGGGGATTGCCGATAGCGGCCCCGGCGCAGTCGGTCAACCGAAGGCGGGCCTGCTGGTTGTAGGCGCCGGTGTGGCCGGGCTGTGGCTTTCGCTCAAGGCCGCGCGGGCGGGGTTGTCCGTCACGCTAGTCGACAAGCAGGGCATCGGTGGAGGCGCAAGTGGTGGCTTTCTCGGCGCGCTCATGCCTCACAGCCCGGAGCGCTGGAACGAAAAGAAGGAATTCCAGTTCCGCGCCCTGGTCGATCTCGAAGCCGAAATCACTGCGCTGGAAAATGAAACCGGACTTCCCTGCGGTTACCGCAGGGTCGGTCGTCTTCTGCCGCTCCATAGCGAGCGCGCGCGCTCTACCGCGCTGGAAAATATTGAGCACGCCCGTGCCAACTGGTCGGGCCGGTTCCGGTTCGACGTTGCCAATACGCCGGACCGCAATGATTGGCCGAGCATCCTCTGGGCGCCGCGCGGCCTCGTTCACGAAACGCTTTCCGCGCGCCTGTCGCCGCCTGCCTTGCTTGCCGCTCTCGCCGCAAGGCTGAGGCAAATGCCAAACGTCGTCATCCGCGAAGGGGTGGCATTGACCGGTATTTTGCATCCGGAGCGACGCGCACGGTTTTCAGACGGTTCTGCGCTGGCTTTCGGGCACGTCGCACTCGCCAACGGCGTCGATGCCTTCAGCCTGATCGCCGAAGCACAGGGCACGCCGGAGCTTGAACTCGGTGGACCGGTCAAGGGGCAGGCGGCCTTGCTTGATGCCGGCGCACCTCCGGACCTGCCGGTGGTTTATCACGACGGTGTCTACGTGCTCGTCCATGAGAATGGTCTGGTCGCCGTAGGATCCACCAGTGAAAGGGAATTCGACGATCCGACAGGCACCGACGCGCAGCTTGACGATGTTCTCAAGCGGGCCCGAAAGCTCTGTCCGCTGATCCGGGATGCCCCCGTGGTCGGACGATGGGCCAATCTTCGCCCCCGTGCTGTCGGTCGTGATCCGATGCTTGGGCAGGTTCCGGGGGCTCCGCACGTCCTCGCGATGACCGGAGGGTTCAAGATCAGTTTCGGCATCGCACACCGCATGGCCGATTGCCTTGTCGCGCGCATTGCGGGCGCCGAAGGCCCGCATATTCCGGAAAGCTTTTCCGTGGACGTTCACGCTGCCAAGGCCAAACCCAGGGCCGACAGGTCGTGAGAAGCGCCTACGTTTGCGCAACTGTTTGAAGTTTTTCTTCAAAGTGAAGCACTCGACATCTGCGCTGCGGATGGTAGCGTTTGCGCCACCTATGCTCCGGCAGCGCGGCAGTGAGTTTGCCGTTTTCTTGAACCACGGACGATGAAATGAATCATCAAGCCTATCCCCGCGATCTGATCGGTTACGGCCGCAACCCGCCCGATCCGAAGTGGCCTTTCGATGCGCATTGTGCAGTCCAGTTCGTCGTCAACTACGAGGAGGGCGCGGAGAGCTGCATTCTCGATGGCGATCCTGCTTCAGAATGCCTGTTGTCCGAGATCGTCGGCGCCCAGCCCTGGCAGGGCCAGCGCAACCTCAACATGGAATCTATCTATGAATATGGCTCCCGTGCCGGTTTCTGGCGGTTGTGGCGGTTGTTCACCGAGCGCGGCATGCCGGTCACGGTTTACGGCGTGGCACTGGCCATGCAGCGCAATCCCGAAGCTGTCGCCGCCATGAAGGAAGCCGGATGGGAGATCGCCAGCCATGGCCTGCGCTGGCTCGAGTACAAGGATTTCACGGAGGAGGAAGAGCGCCGCCATATTGCCGAATGTGTGCGCATACACACCGAGGCAACCGGTGAACGGCCGCTTGGCATCTACCAGGGCAAGCCGTCGATCAACACACTTCGGCTGGTCATGGAAGAGGGCGGTTTCCTCTACTCAGCCGATTCCTATGCCGATGAATTGCCCTACTGGGTCGATGGTCCCAGTGGCCCGCACCTGATTGTCCCCTATACGCTCGATGCCAACGACATGCGGTTTGCCACGGCCCAGGGCTTCAACTCCGGTGACCAGTTCTTCACCTACCTCAAGGACAGCTTCGATCAGTTGATGGCCGAAGGCGCCGCCGGCAGCCCCAAGATGATGTCGATCGGCCTGCATTGCCGGCTCGTTGGAAGGCCCGGTCGTGCTGCGGCGTTGGCCCGGTTCCTGGACTATGTCGCCGGGCATGAAAAGGCCTGGGTCACCCGCCGCATCGACATCGCCAACCATTGGCACCGGCATCACCATCCGGAGACGGCCAGATGATCGACCGAAAGGATTTTGTGGAGCGTTTTGGCGGGGTTTTCGAACACTCCCCCTGGATCGCCGAACGGGCATTCGACAGCGGACGGATTACCGGACCGCTGCGGTCCGGTGAGATGCACGAGGCTCTTTGCAACGAGTTCCGGGCGGCAAGCCATGACGAACGGCTGGGCGTTCTGCGCGCCCATCCGGATCTCGCCGGAAAGCTGGCGGTGTCGGGAAATCTGACCAGGGAATCCAAGTCCGAGCAGGCCGGTGCAGGGCTTGACCGTCTTACCGAGTCCGAGCACGCCCGGTTCACCGAACTCAATGAACGGTACATGGCGGATTTCGGGTTCCCTTTCATCATTGCTGTGAAGGGGCTCGACAAGGATGACATCCTCAGAGCCTTCGAAAGCCGTGTCGCGAATGACCCGACGACCGAGTTTGAGACCGCATGCACACAGGTCGAAAGAATTGCCGGATTGCGGATTGCCGACCTCTTGCCCGGAGATGACACCTGAATGGATGAACTTGAACTGGAACCTCTGACCGCGAAAGAATTCGCCCCCTTTGGCGACGTGCTTGACCGTGATCTTGCGGAGAAGCGCATGATCAACGAGGGGACCACCGAACGCTTTCATGCGCTTGCGACCGCCGACACCGGCGCCGAGGGCGGGCGTACCATCCTGTCGCTGTTTCGAGGCCGGCCCCGTTCGTTTCCCTACAAGATCACCATGATGGAGCGGCATCCTCTCGGCAGCCAGGCTTTCTTCCCGGTCACCAACAGGACGTGGATCGCTGTCGTTGCGAAGGACGACGACGGCAAGCCCGGCAAGCCGCGCGCGTTTCGCGTTCCCGGCGACGTTGGCGTGCAATATGCCCGCAACGTCTGGCATCATCCGTTGATCGCGGTTGGAGAGCCCAGCCTTTTCGTCGTGATCGACCGCGAGGGGGACGGCGAAAATCTCGAGGAGATCGGTTATCCGGCCCCTTATGTTGTCAACGAACCCTGAAATCTGGAGAAGACGCCGATGTCCGCCCCACCTGTCGCCTCAGGCCGCCTGACCACCCACGTCCTGGACACGGCACGCGGATGCCCCGCAAGCGCTCTGGTGATCGAACTGGTGAAGATTCACGGCCAGGAGCGTCATCTGATCAAGGTCGTGACCACGAATTCCGACGGGCGGATAGATGCGCCCCTGCTCGGAGGGGCCGAGCTTGAAAAGGGTGTCTACGAGCTTGTCTTCCACGCAGGCGACTATCTGCGCGGCGCAGGGGAGACCTTGCCCGAACCGGCCTTTCTCGATGTAATTCCGATCCGCTTCGGGATCGCCGATACCAATGCCCACTACCATGTGCCGCTGCTGATCTCGGCCTACGGCTATTCAACGTACCGCGGCAGCTGATCGACGTTTGCGCGGACGAAGATGACCGACACGATGAGACTTGCTCACATCAACCTGGTTGCTCGTGACGCGAAGGCCCTTGCCGGGTTCTACATGGACGTGATGAAATGCGAATTGCTTCGCGGCCCCAAGGTGTTGTCCGGTGAAGCCGTCTCGCGTGGCAATGGTCTTCCGAACTCCGAGATCCATACCATCTGGCTGAAGTTTCCCGACCTCGAACGCCCGTTTCTCGAAATCCACCAGCATGTGATCACCCGGCACCGTGACCAGCCACGGGTGAACGAGCCCGGTTTCGGTCACCTGGCTTTCCAATTGGAAGACATCGGCGACACACTTTCGAAAATTATTGGGGCCGGCGGGAACCAGATTGGCGAAATCACCAACTTTGGGACATCGGACAAGCCATGTCTTATTGCGTATGCACGCGACCCAGAGGGAAACATACTTGAACTTGAGCAGCGTGCAGCCGAGGCGTAGGTCTTAGTGTGGTCGAAGGATAGCGGGTCCTTGCCAAATGAACATGACCCAGAAAAAGCAAAAGCCGCGTGGCAGTACATCCGTGCTCACGCGACTTGTAAACGGCTCAGTTCAGAACCGCTGCTGTCTTCACAGCTTGCAGGATAAGGGTTAACGGAAGGTTAAGACGGTTTTATGACGTCCGGAGACTTTTCGCGTCATGCCGCCGATACCGGTTCTCCTGCGACATAGACCCTGGAGACAGACCGGTCATCGCCAAGGGTCTGTAGCAGGAAGAGTTCCTCCTCAAGCGTGGTGACGGTCTCCATTCTGATCGCCATCGCGGGCGTTGCGCCCGCGTCGAGCACGATGATGTCGGCATCCGTGCCCGCGTCGAGGGTTCCGATGCGGTCTGAAAGACCAAGTGCATCGCCATTGCCGCGCGTTGCCTGCCAGAAGCTTTCGAGAGGTGAAACCCGGAAGCCACGCAATTGCTGGATCTTGTAGGCTTCGTCCAGTGTACGGAGCAACGAATAGCTCGAGCCGCCACCAATATCGGTGGCGATTGCGGTCCGGATCCCGTTCGTGCGGATACGCTCCAGATCGAAGAGGCCCGAGCCCAGGAAAAGGTTCGATGTAGGGCAGTGCACCGCCACCGCGCCGGCTTCCGCGATCGCTCCTATCTCGCGGTCGGACAGGTGGATCGCGTGACCGAGAAGCGCCTTGCCGGTCAGAAGGCCGTAACGGGCATAGATGTCGGTATAGTCCGCGGCCTCGGGGTAGAGTTCGAGCGTGTAGGCGATCTCGGCATCGTTCTCCGAAAGATGGGTCTGGATCAGGAGGTCGGGATATTCCCGTGCCAGCGCGCCGGCCGCCTCAAGCTGCGCCGGTGTCGACGTGATCGCAAAGCGCGGCGTGATCGCAACGTGGTTGCGTGCCCTGCCGTGCCAGTCGGCTATGACCGACCTGGTGTCGTCATAACCCGATTGTGCGGTGTCGGTCAGAGCCTCGGGCGCGTTCCGGTCCATCATCACCTTGCCGCCGACCATCAAAAGGTTGCGGCGCGCGGCCTCCGCGAAATAGGCGTCAGCCGAAGCCTTGTGCACCGAGCAATAGGCCACCGCCGTCGTGGTGCCTTGCCTGAGCAATTCGTCAAAGAACAGCTTGGCGAAGCGTTCCGCATGAGCTTCGTCCGCGAAGCGCTGTTCCTCGACGAAGGTGTAGGTGTTGAGCCATTCCAGCAGATTGGCCGCGTAGCTCGCTGTCACCTGAATCTGGGGAAAATGGATATGTGGGTCAATGAAACCGGCCGTCAGAAGATGGGGTCGGTGGTCCACCACCTCCACGTCTGCCGGCGCCTTGCCGATGACGTCGCCATAGCTGCCGGCAGCCGCGATCTTTCCGTCGGCAATCAGAAGGGCGCCGTCTTCTTCGAAGATGTAGCTCGCATGGTCGTCGCGTGCTTCGGGGCGCCGGACAAAGCTCAATGTCCGGCCGCGCAGGAGCCTGGACTTCATTGCCCGGTATTCCCGGCCACGGCGGATTCGTACCAGGCCACGATAAGCCGCCTTTCTTCGGGTTCCACATAAGTGATGTTGCCGGGCGGCATCGCGTGGCTACGGCCGGCCTGGAGATAGATGTCCCGGGCATGGCGCGCGATATCGGCTTCCGTTTCAAGCTTCACGTTCTTGGGGGCATGCCCGATGCCCTCCCAAAACGGCTCGTCGGCATGGCACATCGAACAGCGCCCGAGCACCGTGTTGCTCACATCCTCGAAATGCACATTGTCGATGAAACGCTGATGCACCGGGGCGAGCCGCGCCTCCTCAATCACCTCGTCTTCGCTGTTGGGCAAGCTCGAAAGCCAGACCACGGCCATGAAAAGCGCAAACGTCGCAGCCCATGTCCAGTGCGGTTTGCCCTTTCGGGCATGCACCGTGTTGAACCAGTGCCGGATCGTGACCCCCATCAGGAACACGAGCGAGGCGATCAGCCAGTTGTATTCGGTCGCGAACGCCAGCGGGTAATGGTTCGACAGCATCAGGAAGATCACCGGCAGCGTCAGGTAGTTGTTGTGCAGCGAGCGCTGCTTGGCGATCCGGCCATACTTGGGGTGGGGCGTGCGTCCCGCCTTCAGGTCCGCGACCACCACTTTCTGGTTGGGAATGATGATCATGGCGACATTCGCGCTCATGATCGTGGCGGTGAAGGCGCCGAGGTGCAAGAGCGCGGCCCTGCCGGTGAACACCTGGGTATAGCCCCAGGCCATCGCCACCAGCACGGCAAAAAGCACCAGCATCAGCCCGGTAGTATTCTGTCCTATGGGCGATTTGCACAGAAGGTCATAGACGATCCAGCCCAGCACGATGGAGGCTACGGATATGGCAATCGCCACCGGTGCCGAAACGTCGAGCACGTTGATGTCAATGAGATAGAGTTCGGCCCCGGCGTAATAGACCACGCAAAGCAGCGCGAAGCCCGAAAGCCATGTCATGTAGCTTTCCCACTTGAACCAGGTCAGTTGCTCGGGTAGCCGCTCGGGCGCGACCAGGTACTTCTGGATATGATAGAAGCCGCCGCCGTGAACCTGCCATTCCTCGCCATGGGCGCCCTCGGGCAGGCCGGGACGCTGTACGAGCCCCAGATCCAGCGCGATGAAATAGAAAGACGACCCGATCCAGGCGATGGCCGTGATCACGTGGAGCCAGCGCACGGCAAAGCCGAGCCATTCCCACAACAGCGGATATTCGTACATGGATGCCCCTCGGACCTGGTTGTCGCCTTTTTGCAGTGCACATGATGCGCAATGCGCGCACGAATGAAAAGCCCGCGCCTGCATTGCTCCCGGTAAATCAGTTCCGGGATTTTCCTGAAAATTGCCGCCCGGCTTTCAGGCCGCGGCGGACAATCGCGGTCTCGCACCGCCACCGTTGTGGATTGTCACAGAACCTCAACAAATCCGTCACCGAACTGAATCATCACCGCTCTAATCGGCTCTCTGGGTTCTACGTCCCCTTTCAGAACAGCTTATGGAGCAATCAAATGCTGAAACAGAATCTTGTCGCGGCTGCGGCTTTCGCACTCAGCCTGTCGGCCAGCACGGTCGCAATGGCTGAAACCCAGATCACCTGGTGGCACGCCATGGGTGGCGCGCTCGGCGAAACCGTCAACCAGATCGCCAACGACTTCAACGCAAGCCAGAGCGAATACAAGATCACCCCGGTCTTCAAGGGCACCTACGAGGAAACCCTGACCGCCGGCATCGCCGCCTTCCGCGCCGGCGAACAGCCCAACATCATGCAGGTGTTTGATGCAGGCGCAGCAACCGTGATCGGCGCCAAGGGCGCAACCGTTCCCGTCGAAGACCTGCTCGGCGAAAACGGCATCGAGTTCAACATCGAAGACTATATTCCAGGCGTGCGCTACTTCTATGCCGATGTCGACGGCAAGATGATCGGTATGCCCTTCAACTCGTCGACCCCGATCATGTACTACAACGTCGAAGCCCTCGAAAAGGCCGGCGTCACTCCGCCCAAGACCTGGGAAGAGTTCGAAAGCGTGACGGCACCGGCCCTCAAGGAAGCCGGCTACATCCCGATGGCGCAGTCCCACCTGCCGTGGATCTTCACCGAGAACTTCTTCTCGCGCCACAACCTGCCTTTCGCCACCAATGACAACGGCTACGGCGACGGCGAAACCGAAATCCTGGTCAACACCCCGGAAATCAAGGCCATGTTCACGGCCATGAAGTCCTGGAAGGACGAAGGCTTCTTCGAATGGTATGGCACCGGCTGGAACGACAACCAGAAGCCCTTCGAAGAAGGCAAGATCGGCATCTGGTTCGGATCGTCCGGTTCGTTCGGCGGCCTCCAGCAGACCGCGACCATGCCGTTCTCCGCAACCTTCCTGCCTTACTGGGAAGCCGTGACCACCGAGCCGACCCAGACCTTCATCGGCGGTGCGGCCCTGTTCGCGATGTCCGGCAAGTCGGAAGAAGAAAACAAGGCAACCGCCGAGTTCTTCCGCTTCCTCTCTTCGCCTGAAGTCCAGCTGATGTGGCACAAGCAGACCGGTTATGTGCCGATCACCACTGCTGCCTATGATCTGGCCAAGGAAGAGGGCTACTACGAAGAAAAGCCTGCCGCCGAAGTCGGCATCCAGCAGCTCTCGCTTCCGGGCGGCGAGAACACCAAGGGCTACCGCATGGGCTTCTATGTCCAGATCCGTGACGTGATGAACCGCGAATACGGCCGCATCCTGACCGGTGAAACCACCGTCGATGAAGCCTTCGCGACCATCGAGAAGGAAGCCAACGAGCTTCTCGCACGCTTCAACAAGACCCAGGGCTGAGGCCGCGCGCCTTCCCTCCCGAACCGGGGCCGGCGGCCGTCTTGATTTGACGGCCGCTGGTCCGATTTTGAAAGGACCCACGCCATGAAGCGCGCCGGTTTCAGCCAGCCCGGGCTGCCAATCATGCTGCTGCTGCCGCAGCTGATCATCATCGCGGTGTTTTTCTACTGGCCCGCCATCTTTGCCATGTACTCGTCGTTTTTCCTCCAGGACCCGTTCGGGTTCGGCTCGACGTTCGTTGCCTTCGACAATTACAGCGGGCTTTTGTCTTCCGGCGAGTATCGCAAGGTTGCAGGCTTCACGATACTGTTTTCCCTGCTCGTGACGTTTCTTTCCCTCTCGATCGCCCTCTTGCTCGCGGTCAAGGCCGACAAGGTCATCCGCGGCGCGCGCACCTACCGCACCCTGCTGATGTGGGTCTACGCGGTCGCCCCGCCGGTGGCGGGCTTCATGGGCGTGATGATGTTCAATCAGGGCAACGGTCCGCTCACCGAATTCCTTGCCCTGTTCGGCTGGGAGTTCAAACTCGGCGTCAATTATACCGACACGGCAACAGCCATGGTCGTGGTTGCCGCCTGGAACCAGATCCCGGTCAATTTCATCTTCTTCTTGTCCGGCCTGCAGTCCATTCCGCAATCGGTCAAGGAAGCGGCGATGATCGACAACCGCTCCGGCGTGCGGCGCTTCTGGGACGTGACCTTTCCGCTGCTGGCGCCGACGGCGTTCTTCCTGCTGATCATCAACATCACCTATTCGCTGTTCGACACGTTCGGCACCATCGACACGCTGGTCAAGGGAGAGCCGGGCAACAACCCCATGACGCTCGTCTACAAGGTCTATGTCGACGGCTTCCGCGGCAACGATCTGGGCGGGTCATCGGCACAATCCGTCATTCTGATGGTGCTGGTGCTTCTTCTCACAGTGTTCCAGTTCCGGCTGATCGATCGCCGGATCCACTATACCTAGGGTGTCAAAATGGCTGTTATGACCGACACAGACACGGCGGTTGCGCGTCCGGGCAAGCCAATCCGGTGGTCGGCGGTGATCGACCATGCAGTTCTGATCGCGGGATCGCTGCTGATGATCATGCCGGTGTTCGCGGTGTTCCTGTCCACCAGCGTCGGCGATGTCGAGATCTACCGCGACGGGCTTCACCTTTCGCTCGGCCCCCACATGGCCGAGAACTTCGACAAGGCGCTGTTTACCCAGGGCGGCTTTACCGGTGAAATCACCGGCGCAAGAATGCTGATCAACTCGTTCATCCTCGGCATCGGTTTTGCCGTCGGCAAAATCATCATCGGCATGATGGCCGCCTATGCGATTGTCTATTTCCGGCTGCGCTTCGCAACGCTTGCCTTCTGGATGATCTTCACCACGCTGCTCTTGCCTCTCGAAGTGCGCATTCTGCCCACCTACGAAGTGGTTCAGGGGCTGGGTCTCGCCAACACCTATACAGGACTGATTCTGCCTCTCGTGGCTTCCGCCACCGCGACGTTCTTTTTCCGGCAGTTCTTCCTTTCGGTTCCGGAAGAGCTCGTTGAGGCCGCGCGCATCGACGGGGCCGGTCCGGTGAAGTTCTTCATCGACATTCTTGTTCCGCTGTCGCGGACCATGATTGCGGCGATCTTCATCATCATGTTCGTCTACGGCTGGAACCAGTATCTCTGGCCGACCCTCATCACCACCGATGAATCGCTGTTCACGCTCGTGCGCGGGATCAAGCAGATCATCCAGAACCTGGATGGCGCCAACATTCCCGAATACGGACGCGCGCTGGCGCTCGCCATCATCGCCATCCTGCCGCCGGTCCTGGTGGTGGTTGTTTTCCAGTCCTGGTTCGTCAAGGGACTGGTCGAGTCAGACAAGTAGAGGCTTCCCCCATGGTTCACGTTGCCCTGAAGAACATTTCGAAGGTCTACCCGAACGGTGTCCGGGCGGTTCAACCCACCAGCTTCAAAATCGAGAAGGGCGAGTTCATCGTTCTTGTCGGCCCGTCGGGCTGCGGCAAGTCCACGCTGCTCAGAATGATCGCCGGCCTTGAGGAGATCACCGAGGGTGAACTCTCGATCGCCGGCCGGGTGGTCAACGACATCGATCCCGCCGAACGCGATATCGCCATGGTCTTTCAGAACTATGCGCTCTATCCGCACATGACCGTCTACAACAACATGGCTTACGGGTTGCGCAACCGCGGAATGCCAAAGGCCGAAATCGATGCCGCGGTCACCCAGGCCGCGTCGATGCTCAATCTCAAGGAGTATCTCGACAGGCGTCCGAGCCAGCTTTCCGGCGGCCAGCGCCAGCGTGTTGCAATGGGCCGCGCCATCGTGCGGAATCCGGCGCTGTTTCTGTTTGACGAGCCCCTTTCAAACCTTGATGCCAAGCTGCGTGGCCAGATGCGCATCGAGATCAAGGCCCTCCAGCGCCGCCTCGGCGTCACCTCCGTCTATGTCACCCATGACCAGGTTGAGGCCATGACCATGGCCGACCGGATTATCGTGCTCAACCAGGGGCGCATCGAGCAGATCGGCACGCCGGCGGAGGTTTATCACCAGCCCGCCAGCACCTTCGTCGCAAGCTTCATGGGTGCGCCGCCGATGAACCTTCTGCCGGCACGCTACAACGGCAATGGCCGGGTTCACCTGACCGACGAGGTCTCGGTCCACGCACCTCAATCGGTCGACTATACCGGCGATATCCATCTCGGCGTTCGTCCGGAAAACATCGGTGTGGTCGAAGCCGGGCATCCCGGCGCGCTTCCGTTCAATCTCGATTTCATCGAGGAACTCGGCGCAGGCCGCCTGCTGCATGGACGCGTGGCCGACCGCGGGATCGTGGTTCACCTGCCGCACACCGCCCCGGTTCCTTCTGGCGAGGTCTATATCGACCTGCCGCAAACGTCGTTGCTGATGTTCAATCCGGCAACCGGGGTCCGGCTTTGAACGGACCGTCCATTCACACCGGTACCGTCGCATCCCTGCCGCTGGTCGACGGCGCGCGCAAGCAGGCAATTCTGTCCGGCCCCCGCAACAGGGAGGCGCACCGGGATCACATGGCCTCGATCGAGGCGATGAGCCTGGTCGAAACCGGAGGCGAAGCGAGCACGGACGGGATCGCTCCGAGTTTTACCATTGCCGCATGGAACATCGAACGCGGATTGTTTCCGGAGAAGAGCGCTTCACTCTTGGACGGCCACACTCCCGATGTGGTTTTGCTTTCCGAACTCGATTGCGGCATGGCGCGCACGGCGCAGCGCCACCCGACCGCCGAAATTGCCCGCGGCCTTGGCATGCGTTACGCCTATGGCGTCGAGTTCTTCGAACTGGGCCTTGGCGGAGAAACCGAACGCCCATACTGCGTCGATGACCACAACAAGGCCGGCTGGCATGGCAATGCGGTCTTGAGCCGTGCAGCCCCGAAGCGCGTGGCGCTGATCAGGCTCGATGACGCCGGTCACTGGTTTGCAGCGGACGAGTTTTCCGTCGATGCCACCCAGCCCCGCATCGGTGGCCGCATGGCCATCGCCGCCCTGCTTCCGACGGCCGCCGGAGACCTGTGCGTGGTCTCGACACATCTTGAAAGCAATTCCGGCTCCGCCCGCCGCGCCGCGCAAATGGAGAGACTGCTTGACGCGGTGGAGCGGTTTGCGCCCGATGTTCCCGTCATCATCGGCGGCGACCTGAACACCGGCAATGACGCAGACCAGCCGGACTGGACGAAGGAAGAACTCTTCGACCTGGCGCGGGCGCGCGGCTATTCGTGGGACAACAATGCCGAAGGCATGACCACGCGGCGCAGCTATCTCACGCCGCACCCGACCCGGACCATGAAACTCGACTGGTTCGCCGCCCGGGGACTGTCTCTCGACGGGGCCGAAATCGTCCCCGCAGTCGACCCGGAGGGAGAGCCGCTGTCCGATCACGAGCTGATTGTCGGCCACTTCGCAATAGCGTAGGTCGACGGTCGGGTTCCATGTGAAGTCCGCGTTTGGTGCCCCGTGTCAGACGAGTTGAAACCGGACTGATTCTGTGACAACGCTTCGCTGACCGGACGGTGACGCTGGGCCGAGGCCTTGGGTCCGCCCGGTCGGCAATAGGCGTTCTCCAGGGCAGACCGGCATGCAAAACCCCGACTTCATCATCATCGGCGCGGGCTCGTCCGGCTGCGTCATGGCCGAGCGGCTTTCCGCATCGGGACGGCACAAGGTTCTGGTGCTGGAGGCGGGAGGCGATGACCGTCGCTTCTTCGTCCAGATGCCGCTTGGTTACGGCAAGACCTTCTTCGATCCGAAGGTCAACTGGATGTACCGTGCCGAGCCGGATCCGGGGCTCGCCGGCAATGTCGATCACTGGCCGCGCGGGAGGGTGCTGGGCGGGTCCTCATCCATCAACGCCATGGTCTGGATGCGCGGCAATCGTGCGGATTTCGACGACTGGCTTGCTGCCGGCAATCCGGGCTGGGGATCGGAAGATATGTGGCAGGCCTTCCGCTCTGTTGAATGCGCGGTGATCGGTGACGAGCTCAACCGCGGCCGGACCGGCCCGCTCAATCTCTTCGTTCCCGGCGCGACGGTGCACCCGCTTACCCGCAAGTGGTTCGAGGCGGGAGAGGCAATGGGATTGCCGCTCAATCCGGACTTCAACGGAGAGAGCCAGGATGGCATCGGGCTTCTCGAATTCACGATTCACAAGGGACGCCGGCTGTCCGCGGCCCGGGCCTTCCTGCGTCCGGCCATGAAACGGCCGAATGTCCGGGTGGTCACCAACGCCCATGTCACCAGCCTGACCTTCGACGGGTCCCGTGTCACCGGCGTGACGTACCGACGCGGCGGAAAGCTGGTCACCATCAGCGCCGGGCGCGAAGTGATCCTGAGTGGCGGTGCTGTCAACTCGCCGCAGCTCCTGCAGCTTTCGGGCATCGGTCCGGCGGAGCATCTGAAAAGCCTCGGTATCGAGGTACGCCGCGACAATCCGAATGTCGGGCGCAATCTCGAAGATCACGTCGGCACCAACTACACCTTCCGCGCCAACTGCGCGACCATCAACCAGCAACTCGGTCCCTGGTGGGGCAAGCTCCATGCGGGTTTGCGCTATGTGCTGATGCGCGACGGGCCGCTTTCCGTCAGCCTTAACCAGGCGGGCGGTTTCATCCGCACAGATCCCGACCGGCCGCGGCCGAACATGCAGCTTTACTTCCAGGCCTTTTCGACGGTCATCCCGAGGCCGGGGGAACGGCCGATCCTGAGCCCCGATCCCTGGCCCGGCTTCTCGATCGGCTGGTCGAATTGCCGGCCCAGGAGCAGGGGCGAGATCATGGTGCGGTCATCCGACCCCTTCGAGGCGCCGCGCATTTCTCCCAATGCGCTCTCGCATGAGGACGACGTCGCCGAAATGCTGGCGACCGGCAAATTCATCCGGCGGATGGCGGCCGCAAAGCCGATGGCCGACTGTATCGAGGCTGAACTGCTACCCGGTCCCGATATCGTCGACGACGATGCGATGATCGACGACATACGCCGCCGGTCGGGCACGGTTTACCACCCCGTCGCAACCTGCCGCATGGGCCCGGACCCGGAAAGGGCCGTGGTCGATCCGCGCTTGAGGGTACACGGCGTCGATGGCCTGCGGGTCGTCGATTGCTCGATCTTCCCGAACATCATTGCCGGAAACACCAATGCCGCCGCCATCGCCGCCGCATGGCGCGCCTCGGAGCTTGTGCTTCAGGACGCCGGCTGAGCCCGAGCGTCGCGCCAGGTCGAGACGGCTGCAATGACGTCCGAGGCAACCGTGGCGGCGATGACTTCCGGCCGCTTGTCGGCGATCTTGCGACCGATCGGGCAAACGAGTTTCGAAAGCTGCGCCTTGTCGCCGCCTTCCCGGATGAACTGATGTTCGAAAGTGACCCGCTTGGTGTCGGACCCGATCATGCCCACCTGGGCGAGATGCTCGCGGGCAAGTGCGGCAGAGACGATCAGGAAATCGAGGGCATGATCGTGGGTCAGAACGATCACGGCGCTGCCGGGCGAAACTTGCGCGACCAGGCTCTCGGGGAGGGGGGTCAGATGCTGTTCCGCGCCCTCTGGCGTCATCGCCAGTTCGTTTTCCCGGGTCTCCACCACATGCACCTTGAGCGGCAACAGAAGCAGCGCGCGCGTCAAAGCGCGGCCGACATGGCCGCCGCCGAACAGCCAGACCTCCGGATCGGCCTCGTCCTCGGTTTTCACGAGTGTTTCGACCTCTTCAAAGCGCGCCGGGGGAATGATCTCAAACGAGAGCGTCACGTGCCCGCCGCAGCACTGGCCGATGGCGGGACCGAGCGGCAGCGCGAGTTCCGAAGCTTCGCTTCCCGCAAGGATCGAACGCGCCTTCTCGACGGCCTCCATTTCCAGCCGCCCGCCGCCGATCGTCCCGAACATCCCGCTTTCCGACACCAGCATCCAGGCATCGGTTTCGCGCGGGGTCGAACCCTTTGCCGCGATCACCCGCGTAAGAACGAAACCCTTGGCGCCGGACGCCTTCTCGAAGGCCGAATAGGCGGCAAGCCGGGGCAAGGCCTTCAGGTCCCGTTGTCGCCGGCGGCCATCGCTTTCAGCCGCTCCACCGCCATCAGCACGCGCTCGGGCGTTGCCGGGGCATCGAGCCGGGGGCAGACGCTGTAGTCGGCGATTGACGCCACCGCCATGCCCAGAGCCTCGAAAACCGAAATCGGGAGCATGAAGGGCGGCTCGCCGACCGCCTTCGAGCGCCGGACGGTCGGCTCCCGGTTTTCCGACCAGCCGGCCAGTTCCACATTGAAGATCTTCGGCCGGTCCGACGCCAGCGGGATCTTGTAGGTCGAGGGCGCATGGGTCCTCAGCCGTCCGTTGTCGTCCCACCAGAGTTCTTCGGTCGTCAGCCAGCCCATTCCCTGAACGAACGCGCCTTCGATCTGGCCGATGTCGAGCGCCGGATTGAGCGAGCGTCCCGCATCGTGCAGCACGTCTGTCCGGTCCACCTGGTATTCGCCGGTAAGCGTATCGACGGAAACCTCCGACACCGCTGCGCCATAGGCAAAGTAATAGAATGGCCGGCCCTTGCCGCTGGCCCTGTCCCAGTGGATGTCTGGGGTCTTGTAGAAGCCTGCCGCCGAAAGCTGGATCCGCGCGAGATAGGCCTGGCGGATGAAATCGCCGAACTCCAGGAGTTCATTGCCGACGCGCACGTGATTTGGCTCGAACACCACCTGTTCCGGCGGCACGCTGAACTTGTCGACCGCGAACGCGATCAGCCGCGCCTTGATCTGCTGTGCCGCATTGGCCGCAGCCATGCCGTTGAGATCGGTTCCGGAAGAGGCGGCCGTGGCGGAGGTGTTCGGCACCTTGCCGGTCGTCGTGGCGGTGATCCGGATCACGTCGAGATCGACCTGGAACTCGTCGGCCAGAACCTGCGCCACCTTGGTGTTGAGCCCCTGGCCCATCTCGGTTCCGCCGTGATTGAGATGGATCGAACCGTCCTGGTAGACATGCACAAGCGCGCCAGCCTGATTGTACCAGGTGGCGGTGAACGAGATCCCGAATTTCACCGGTGTCAGCGCGATGCCGCGGCGGATCACCGGGCTGTTCGCGTTGAAATCGATGATCTCCGCCCGCCTTGCCTGGTAGTCCGAGGAGGTTTCCAACTGCTCGACGATCTGCCCGATGATGTTGTCCGTCACCGTCTGGTGATAGGGGGTGACATTCCGGCCTTCCGGATCATCCGCGCCGCCATAGAAATTCGCCTTGCGGATCTCCAGCGGGTCGCGCCCGAGTGCGTAGGCCACTTCCTCGATGATGCGCTCGCCGCCCAGCATGCCCTGCGGCCCGCCGAACCCGCGAAAGGCCGTGTTGGAGACCGTATTCGTCATCATCGGCTTCGAGACGAAACGGACGTCCCGGTAGTAATAACAATTGTCGGCGTGAAACAGCGCCCGGTCCGTGACTGGGCCGGAGAGATCGGATGAGAAGCCGCAACGGGCGGCGAAGCTGGCGTCCACGGCATGGATGCGGCCGCTCTCATCATAGCCGACATCGTAGTCCACCACGAAATCGTGGCGCTTGCCGGTGATGATCATGTCGTCATCGCGGTCCGGGCGGATCTTGACCGCGCGGTTGAGTTTCTTGGCGGCGATGGCCGCTATGGCGGCGAACTGGTTGGACTGCGTCTCCTTGCCGCCGAAACCGCCGCCCATGCGCCGCACCTGCACGGTCACGGCGTTCGACACGGTGCCCAGCGCGTGGGCCACCATGTGCTGGACCTCGCTCGGGTGCTGGGTCGACGACCACACCGTGACCTCGTCATCCTCGCCGGGAATGGCCAGTGCGATATGGCCCTCGAGATAGAAATGATCCTGGCCGCCAATCCGCATCGCGCCCTCAAGCCGGAGCGGGGCGTCGGCAAGTCCGGTTTCGACATTGCCGCGTTCAAGCTTCAGCGGATCGGTGACGAACGGGTAGTTGGCCTCGATGGCAGCGCGCACATCCGTGACGTGCGGCAGGTCTTCGTACTCTATGACAGCCAGTTGCGCGGCACGCCGTGCCTGCTCTCGGGTTTCGGCTATGACCGCAAACACCGGCTGACCGTGAAACAGCACTTCCCCGGTAGCAAGTACCGGCTCGTCGTCGCGACCGCCCGGCGAGATGTCGTTGACGCCGGGTACGTCCGCGCCGGTGAGCACAGTGACCACGCCCGGCGCCTCGCGCACCGGGTCGAGGTCCATCGCAATGATCCGTGCGTGCGCACGCGCACTCAGTCCGAGATAACCGTGAAGCGCGCCGGCGGGCATCGGCATGTCATCGATGTAGTCGGCGCTTCCCGTCACATGCTTGTGCGCCGAATCGTGCTGGCGCGGCGTGTGTGCTCCGCCGGTGATTGCGGCTTTGCTGCGCGGGGCTCTGGTATCCATGGTCAGGCCTCCGCGGGCGCAGCGTGGCGCGAGATCCGCACCGGAGCGCCGCAGGTTTCAAGGAAGAAGCGGATCAGCAGGTTTTGTGCAGAGACCATCCGGTACTCCGCGCTCGCCCGCCAGTCGCTGAGTGGCTGGTAGTCCTTTTCCATCTCGCTGCGCGCGGCCTCGATTGTCTCCCAGGACCAGGGCCTGCCGGTCAGCGCGGCCTCCGTTGCCGGTGCGCGCCGCGGCGTGCCGGCCATGCCGCCGAAAGCGATACGCACCGCGGCGACCTGACCGTCGTCATCGAGTGTGACGTGGAAAGCCCCGCACAGCGCCGAAATGTCCTCGTCGCGCCGTTTGGAAATCTTGTAGACGGCGAAGAAGGCGTCGTCCGAAAGCGCCGGAACCGCGACACTTTCGACGAATTCGCCCGGCTGCCGGTCCTGCTTGCCGTAATCGATGAAGAAGGTCTCGAGCGGTATGGTTCGCCGCGCAGCGCCCTTGCGCAGCGTCACCGTGGAACCGAGCGCGATCAGCGGCGGCGGGGTATCTCCAATCGGCGAGCCGTTGGCTATGTTGCCGCCGATGGTTCCCATGTTGCGCACCTGCTCACCGCCGATACGATCCCACAATTCCGCCAACTGCGGAAACGCCGAGATGAGCGCGATCCGTGCGGCGGTGTAGGATACGCCGGCGCCAAGTGTCACGCCCTCGGGCTCGATGGTCATTTCGCGCAGGCCATCGAGATGTCCGACAAAGATTGCCGGGGAAATCTCGCGCATGTGCTTGGTCACCCACAATCCGACATCGGTGGACCCGGCGACGATCGTTGCTTGCGGATGCGCTTCGTAAAGCTCCGCAAGATCATCCAGGTCGGCTGGAAGATAGGTGGTGCCGCGATCGCTCTCGACGGTCACGCGTGCGCCGTCGGCCAGTTCCGTCAGTGCTGCAACCGTCTGGTCATAGGCTGCCACCAGCCGGTCGTTCTCGGCATTCGGAATTGTTGCCGCGGCGTCTATCGCCGCCTTCACGATCGGCTCGTAACCGGTGCAGCGGCACAGGTTGCCCTGCAGTTGCCGCTCGATATCGGCCGGGCCCGGATTGGGGTCAGTAAGCCAAAGCGCGTGCAGGGATGCAACGATTCCCGGTGTGCAGAATCCGCACTGCGAACCGTGGCGATCCACCATTGCCCTCTGCACCGCGCTCAATTGCCCGTCGGGCCTGTTGAGATGCTCGATGGTGACCACATGCGTGGCGTCGAGCGAGCCGACAAAGCGGATGCAGGCATTGACCGTCTCGTAGTTGAGCACTCCGTTGTCGAGCCGTCCGACAAGCACGGTGCATGCGCCGCAATCGCCTTCCGCGCAGCCTTCCTTTGTCCCCGTGAGACGCCGGTCGAGCCGCAGCCAGTCGAGCAGGGTCAGGTCGGGCGCGAAGTCCGAAAGCTCGACCTGCCGGTCGTTGAGCAGGAAACGGATCGATTTTCGGTGGAACTGCGCCATGTCGCCTCGTGGCTTGGTAGTGTTCGGATACAGGCAAAAACCTAACGCACCTCGTTGCAGTGCGAAAGCCTGCCGACGTACAGAGACAGTTTAAGGCAATTCCGGTCAATCCCCGATTTTTCAGCTTTTTCCGTTCAATTGCTGTTCCGGGGCCGGCTGTTGGGCCCGTCGAGCGGGCGCGGGCCGGGTAGACCGAGATACTGGCTTTCGAGGTCCACCGTCGAGTGCTTGCCCAGCGCATCCCGGTTGGCCGAGAGCCAGGCGTCGGCCGCGCTTCTGCCTCGATCACGAAGGTCGGTGAGAAAGGACCAGTTCACATTGAACTTCGATTCGACCGACAGATGCTTGAGGGCGTCGTCGGCCCTGACCGAATGCACAAGGATATGCCGCAGCCGCTCCTTGTATTCGTCCTTCAGCCAGTCCTGCTCAAGAAGCCGGGTGACGAAATTGATCGCCCGCATTTCGTTGATGAGGGAGGAGTTGAAGGAAATCTCGTTGATCCTGTTGAGAATGTCAGGCGCTGACTTCGGTACTTCCTCCCGTTCCATGGGGTTGATGTGGACGATCATGACATCGCGGCTCTCGCACTTGTAGAAGAACGGAAACAGCGCCGGGTTGCCGACATAGCCGCCATCCCAGTAATGCTCGCCATCGATCTCCACCGCCTGGAACAGGAACGGAAGGCAGGCCGAGGCCATGACCACGTCCACATCGACCTCGTGGGATTCGAACACCCGGACCCTGCCGGTATGGACATTCGTGGCGCTGAGGAAAAGCTTTGTGCTGCAGTGTTTCTTCAGGGCCTCGAAATCGACGCATTCCGACAGGGTGTCGGTCAGCGGATTTATCCCGAACGGATTGAATTCATAAGGTGAAAAGGTGCGGGTCAACGTGTCGAACACGGAGTAGACCGCCGCCGACAGCATGGCGATGCCCGGGATGGGGCTGACGTCCTGAGGCCGCGGTGGCGACCATATGGAGCCGGTGCGGCTCGACCGGCGCCAGAAGTCCTCGAGTGCGGCCTTGCCGCCCTGCCGCCCGCCCTGCATTAACCCGTGAGCAAGCACGACCGCGTTGACTGCACCCGCCGATGTGCCGGAAATGCCCTCGAAATCGATATCGGGTTCGTCGAGCAGGCGGTCTATGACACCCCAGGAAAACGCCCCATGCGCCCCGCCGCCCTGAAGCGCCAGATTGATGAAATGGGGAGTGCCGCCGGAACGGTTTGGCGCCGCCCCCGCGGTTTGATCGGGCGCGGCGGTACTTTTTCCATTCGCGGATTTCCGACCGGTCTTTGCCCGTTCCGTCATTGCGCCGTCCAGCCGCCATCCATCGGAAGTGCCGCGCCGGTGATCTGCGCCGCCTGTTCGGATGCGAGATAGAGAGCCAGCGCTGCGATCTGGCCGACCTGCACGAACTGCTTGGTGGGTTGCGCCTTGAGGATGACTTCGCTGACGACATCCTCCTCGCTCATGCCGCGCGCCTTTGCCGTATCGGCAATCTGGCCCGCGACGAGCGGTGTTTCGACATAGCCCGGGCAGATTGCGTTTGCCGTGACCCCGAACTCCGCCCCTTCGAGCGCCACCGTCTTGATCAGCCCCAGCATGCCGTGCTTGGCCGCCACGTAGGCGCTCTTGTAGGGCGAGGCGACAAGGCCGTGCGCGGAGGCGATCGAGATCACGCGTCCGAACTTGCGCTCTTTCATGCCGGGCATCGCCGCGCGGATCAGATGAAAGGCCGAGGACAGGTTGATGCCGATGATCGCGTCCCACTTTGCGGGCGGAAAGTCCTCGATCTTCTCCACATGCTGGATGCCGGCATTCGGCACCAGAATGTCGATGGCTCCGAACTTTTCCTCGGTCGTCTTGACGAGGTCGGCGATTTCGTCGGGCTTGAGCATGTTGGCGCCGTGAAAGGTCACCTCGCCAGCCCCCAGCGTGTCCAGCCGCGCCCGGGTGGTCTCGATTTCCTTCTCGTCGCCCAGTCCGTTGAGGACCACATTGAAGCCGTTGATGGCGAAATTCTCGGCAATGCCAAGCCCGATGCCGCTGGTTGATCCGGTGACGATGACGGTTTTCATGGCGCGGTCCTTTCCGTTTGTGCTGCATTGCACAAATAAGGTTTCGCGCCGGAAGTTCCAACCACGAATTCATTTTCGGGTTCTCAAATTCGGTTGATGTCGCAGCTGCCGTCTTGCAAGCCCCTGCCATCGGGTCCAAGGAAGACGACAGATCCACTCCTGAGATGGTTTTTGAAGATTTTGTCCCGACCAGACCACGATGCGGCCGCCCTTTCGGCTCCCGGGCAGGCCATCTGGCTCACGGCGCTGGCCGGCGCCGTGGCCATGTCCGTGGCGATGGGGCTAGGGCGGTTCTTCTATACGCCTGTCCTGCCGGCGATGATGGATGGTCTCGGTCTCGATCCGTCCCAGGCGGGATGGATCGCATCGGCCAATTATGCGGGATATCTGCTTGGAGCGGTGCTTGCGGCATGGGGCTGGGCCGAAACGATCGAGCGCAAGGTCGCGCTTTCCGCGCTTCTGGCAACCGCTCTGCTCCTTTTCGGCATGGGGCTTGCCAGCGACATGATCCTCCTGGCGCTGATCCGTTTCCTCGCCGGCATGGCAAGCGCCTTCGTCATGGTCTTCACCTCGGCGATCGTGCTGTCCCATGGTCTTTTCGCAGCCCGCCCCTGGGTCCAGTCCAGCCATTTCGGCGGTGTCGGCGTCGGCATTGCCGGATCCGCGCTGATGTTCGGACTGTTGCTGCTGGCAGGCGGAGGATGGCGGCTCGCCTGGATCCTTGCGGGCATCCTGGCCCTGGCCGGGCTCGCTGTGGTCTATCGTTATCTTCCGCGCGAAGTCGTCCGCAGCGGTCCGGCGCGGCGCGAACCGCCACTTGCCTGGAACGGACCTCTGATTGCGCTCACCATAGCCTACGGCATCTTCGGGTTCGGCTACATCGTCACGGCAACATTCCTGGTCGCGATTGTTCGCGATGGCGGAGGCTCGTCGCTTTTCGAGGCGGGTGTCTGGCTTTTTACGGGCCTCTTTGCCGCGCCATCGGTCGCCTACTGGATGCCAGCGGTGCGCCGAATCGGTCTCGTCAATGTTTTCGCGCTCGGCTGCGTGGTGGAAGCTATCGGGGTCGCGGCCAGCGTGCTCGCGCCCCTGCCATTCGGTCCGTTGATCGGAGGAGCGTTCCTTGGGGGCACCTTCATCATGGTCACCGCTTTTGGCCTGCAGGCCGGCCGTGAACTGGCGCAGGACAGCCCCCGGCGGGCCCTTGCGCTCATGACTGCAGCCTTCGGAGTGGGCCAGATTCTGGGTCCCGTCGTTGCCGGTTATCTGGCCGATTGGACCGGAAGCTACACTTGGGCTAGTCTGGCCGCTGCGGTCGGACTTTTGGCTGCGGGCGCCATCGTGCTCGTGTTTCGCAAAAGCTGACCGAAACCGGTCTGGGCCGGGGAAGGCGCAAGGGGTCTGACAGCCCATTGCGCCAACATGCGTCATAATGGCGCATTTCGACCATTCGATGGCGGTACGCCGCCGAACACTGACGGCGATGACCTGAATTAATGGCCGGGTACATGATGTGCAGTCCGGCCGCGGCTTTTTTACCGCCGCATCGCCGTAACCATGAGGGGGGACTTTATGTCCGACACAGATTCGATCGATCCTGAACTGACATCCGATTTCGAGGTCGGTCAGGACAACGTCCAGGTTCTTGGCCTGGATGTTCACAATCCTGTTTTCTTCGTTTCATCCGTTATCATTGTCGCTTTCGTGATCCTCACCTTGATTTTCGGTGAAGCGTCTTCGACATTCTTCAACTGGCTGCGCCCGGCGCTGACCGACACGTTCGACTGGCCGCTTCTGATGGCGGGCAACATCTTCGTTCTCTTCGGTCTGGCGCTGATCGTCACGCCGCTCGGCAATATCCGGCTTGGCGGGGTCGATGCGAGGCCGGACTACAGCTACCTGGGCTGGTTCGCCATGTTGTTTGCGGCCGGTATGGGTATCGGCCTGATGTTCTTCGGGGTCTCCGAGCCTCTGTCGCACTACGCGAGCTCCTTCGGCGGGGCGGTCGTCGAGAACGGTGTGCGGACCGACTGGGCGCCGCTGGCCGGCGCGGCGGACGATCCGGAGGCCGCAAGGCTCAATGCGATGGCTGCGACGATCTTCCACTGGGGTCTTCACCCCTGGGCAATCTACGCGATCGTTGCGCTTGCGCTGGCGTTCTTCTCCTACAACCGCGGCCTGCCGCTGACCCTACGCTCGGCGTTCTATCCGCTTCTGGGCGAGCGCGTCTGGGGCTTGCCGGGCCACATCATCGACACGATGGCGGTTTTCGCCACCCTGTTCGGTCTTGCAACCTCGCTGGGCTTCGGTGCGGAGCAGGCCATGGCCGGGCTCGATTTCCTCTTCGGTCTCGGAGTTGCGGACACCGCCAAGGTGATCCTCATCCTGCTGATCACGGCCGTTGCACTGGTCTCGGTCGTCGCCGGCCTCGATGCAGGCGTCAAGCGCCTGTCGGAAATCAACATGTTGCTCGCCTTTGTGCTTCTTGGCTTCGTGCTGGTTCTCGGCCCCACCGCGGTGATCGTGTCGGGTTTCTTCGAAAACACCGTCGCCTATGCCCAAAACCTGCTGCCGCTCTCCAACCCGTTCGGGCGTGAAGACACCAACTTCATGCATGGATGGACGGCATTCTACTGGGCATGGTGGATTTCCTGGTCGCCGTTCGTCGGCATGTTCATCGCCCGCGTCTCCCGCGGACGGACAGTTCGGGAGTTCATCACCTGCGTGATCCTGGTTCCGACGGTTGTCTGCATCATCTGGATGTCCACCTTCGGCGGCTCGGCCATCGACCAGGTGATCAACCAGGGCAATGAGGCTGTCGCCAACTCCGATCAGGCGGTCATGCTGTTCGAGATGCTCAAGTCCTACCCGCTGACGCAGATCGCGTCCTTCATCGGCATCGTGCTGGTGATCGTGTTCTTCGTCACCTCTTCGGACTCGGGCTCGCTCGTCATCGATACGATCACCGCCGGCGGCAAGGTCGACGCACCCGTCGCGCAGCGCGTGTTCTGGGCCACCTTCGAGGGTATCGTTGCGATCGTGCTGTTGATCGGCGGCGGACTGGGTGCCCTGCAGGCGGCCGCCGTGGCCACCGGCGTTCCGTTCGCTGCACTGCTGCTCCTGATGATCTGGTCCACCTACAAGGGCCTGATGCAGGAACGCGAGATGCTCAAGAACAAGTAACGCGGTCCGCTGGACGGCTAACGAAGAGACCCGCCCTCCCGCACCGGGAGGGCGGGTCATTGTTTTTGCACAATGGCGTGATTGGCGTTCCGGTCAATTGCCGCGCAGGCGACAGTATCCTAGTTACTACATCAACGAATCACGAATCATGTTCCGGCGTTCCGGAACCAAGAGCGGGATCTGCCACACGTGTTTGTTTCCTTCTTTCCGACGCCGAAGCTGTTCTTTCTTTCGGCGGTGGCCTGGACCGGGCTCGCCATGGCAATCTGGTTTCTCGGGTTCAACGAATGGCAAACGGGCCTGGACATTCTCGGCGGATACGTGCCGCCGGTGATTGAAGGCGAACGTCCGCCCTTCCTGTCTGCCGAAAGGGCATGGACCTATATCTACATTGTTGCCAGCGGCGTGCTGTTCGTCATTGCCTGGGCGTTCATCGAGCGCAACAGATGGTTCCTCTGGTCGGTCGGCGGAACCACGCTCATCCTGTTGTCGACCTATTTCAATGTGCAGATCTCGGTCTACCTGAACGACTGGTACGGCGATTTCTACGACCTCATCCAGAGAGCGCTGAGCGAGCCCGGGACAGTGACGGGAGGCGAGTATTTCGGCAAGCTTGCCACCGTGGCCTGGATCCTGATCCCGTACATCATGGTGCTGGTGCTCCTCGATTTCTTTGTCTCGCACTACGTCTTCCGCTGGCGCACGGCGATGAACGACTACTACATGGGGCACTGGTCGAGGCTCCGGTCCGTCGAGGGTGCGGCCCAGCGTGTCCAGGAAGACACCATGCGGTTTGCCCGCATCGTCGAGGGACTCGGCGTGTCCTTTGTGCGGTCGATCATGACACTGATCGCCTTCCTGCCGCTGCTCTACGGTCTGTCGCAGCAGGTCACGCAGTTGCCCGTCATCGGGCAGGTCGAGGGGTCGCTGGTCTATGTGGCGCTCCTCTCCGCCGCCTTCGGAACGGTGCTTCTGGCTGCCGTTGGCTTCAAACTGCCGGGGCTGGAGTTCAACAACCAGAAAGTGGAGGCCGCATACCGCAAGGAGCTGGTTTACGGAGAGGACAACGCCGAGCGCGCAGCGCCGCCGCAGGTGAGCGAGCTCTATTCGGCGGTCCGGCGCAACTATTTCCGGCTGTATTTTCACTACCTTTATTTCGGTATCGCCCGCTGGTCCTACCTGCAGGCTTCGAACTTCGTGCCGCTGATCGCGCTGGGCCCGACCGTTGTTGCAGGGGCGATCACGCTGGGTGTGTTCACCCAGATCAACAACGCCTTCGGTCAGGTGGAAGAGAGCTTCAAGTTCCTCGCCAACTCCTGGACCACGATCATCGATCTGTTGTCGATCCACAAACGCCTGATCGCCTTCGAGGCGCTGATCCACGGCGAGTCGCTTCCCGATCCGATGCCCGGCGCCAGCAACGCCTGATCAGATACCGGTGCGGGGGCAGCCTCCCGCCCCATCGCGTTTCAGCTGTCCCGGTCGGAGCGTTCCGGGATTAGGCGCTGCATTGCGTCCTGGTAGGTGATGCATGCGACCTCCGCCCGCCCGCAGGTCTCAAGCGCGAATTGCTCAAGTGCGCGCCAATAGGCGCCGCCGTTCATTTCAACGAAGTGGAAACCCAGTTGAAGCGGACGGCGCTTGCCGGAAAATTCGGCTTCGAAGGCGGCGCGAAACGCGTCAAGGGCGCGCCTCTCGAACTCTTCGCTCTTCGAAGGCGTTTCCTCGGCGCCGGAATGGCGAACGAAGAGATTGTAATCCATCGCAATGATCGGCCGCCCATTGGGGCCTTCCGGAACCATGGGAAGCGCGAACCGGACCACAGGTCGCGAGAAGTCCGGCGGAACCGGCCCGTCCGAAACGGTGCTGGCATCGTAGTCTAGCCCGTGATCGGCGAGTGCTGAATGAAGTTCCGTGCCTGTCGAAAGGTAGGGCGCACGGAACCCCTTGATCCCGGATGCCGCGAAATCGCTCCAACCGGCCGGCTGGTCGGCGCCGTTGTCGTCCCAGGCATTCGAAACAACCCTGTCGAACTGCTCGAATTCGGAGGCCCAGTCGTCCTTTTTCCAATTCTTGCCGTCGAAGTGGCCGCAGCCATGGCTGCCGATTTCGTGCCCGTCCTGATATGCCGCCCAGATATGCCCGAGCCGCTCCACGACATCGGCGCGGTCCGGCGCAAAACCGACATTGGAGCGTCCGGCGGATTGGCCGGGCGCCTTGTAGGTCTTTCGCGCGTCCCGGCTGATCAGGAACGTGCAGGACAGGAAATAGGTAAACCTTGCTCCGGTCAGTTCGCCGGTCTTCAGACTGCGCTCCCAAAGGCGGTTGTCATGGGCGCCGTCAAAGGAGATCAGAACAATCTGCTCGGGCTTTTCCTGCTCGGCTGCGGCGACGCCCGAAGACGTCATCGCCAGGAAGATTGCACCCGCCAGACGGCCGGCGGACAAGTTGTTTTTGGTCCCGACGAAAGACCGGTTTGAAATACTCATGTCTTGGCAATCCGTTTTACGCGCAATCGAAACAATCCCCGCCTGTGTGGCGGGCAAATGCGGCGGTCGTGTGGATGGGTGATTAGGAAGCGCAGCGCACGCAGCGTTCCGCCATCGGATCGATCGCAAGACGCCTGTCGGGAATCGGTTCACCGCAATCCGCGCACCAGCCATATTCGCCGGTGGCCAGCCGCCGTTCCGCCATCTCGAGGCGAACCATGTCGCGCTGTCGCGCACGTTCCTGTGCTTCGGCCATCTTCTGCTGCTGCATCGCGTCCATTCGCGACAGGCGGCCGAGCGACTGCTGATCAAGGGCGACCGGCGCGCGGGCATCTTTCGTCATCACCGACATGGCCTCGAGTTCGGTCTTTTTCTCATCAAGCCGGCGTCTCGCGGCGTCCAGATCAGGTTCCATGGCTCAATCTTGAAACAACCTGATCGTCGAGACAATGCGCCACATGAACTTTCCGTGCGCACGTATCGGAGCCGCTTTGCTTCCTTGCGGCTGCGGGCTATGGTTGCCGCCAATTCCGGCCGGGCTGTCCGGTCACGCCGAAGGAGTTTATTGAATGTTCTGGCTTGTTGTCGGCCTTGTGTTGTTCCTGGGTATCCATTCCGTCCGTATCGTCGCACCGGATTTCCGACAGTCGCAGATCGATGCGCGGGGGATTTCCGCCTGGAAAGGCATATACGCGGTCGTGGCGATTATCGGCTTCGTCGTGCTGGTGTGGGGTTATGGTCAGGCGCGCCTTGATCCGGTGGTCTTCTGGGTTGCCCCCGCCTGGATGAGCCATGTCGTTGCGCTGCTGATGATCTTCGTGATGATCCTGCTCGTGGCTTCCCAGGTCCCAGCCGGGAAGATCAAGGCAGCGGTCAAGCATCCGATGCTTCTTGCCGTCAAGATTTGGGCGCTGGCCCATCTGCTGGTCAATGGCGATCTTGCCTCGATCGTTTTGTTCGGCAGCTTTCTCGCATGGGCCGTTGTCGACAGGATTTCGGAGAAACGGCGTCTGAGAGCAGGGCTGACAACCAATCCCGTCGCCGGGCCTTTGAAGTGGGACATTGTCTCGATTGCCGGCGGCCTTGTGGCCTATGTTCTTTTCGTGGTCTGGCTGCACCGTCTGCTGATCGGGGTTCCTCCGATCATGGGTCTGTGATCCGAACCTTGGACGGTTTCGCGTGCTTTCGTCAGCTTCCCCCCTTACAGGAGGCTGAAAATCCGCTAGAAGGCCTCACCAAACGCCCGTTGCGGCATGATTGAGAGAGGACCGGCGCACGGCCGGTAACGCTATGAGCGACGACAATTCAACCTTCATCCGCGAGGTCAACGAGGACCTGCGATCGGACTATTTCAAGGCGCTGTGGGCGCGGTTCCGGTTTCTTATCATCGGTGTCGCAATTGCGATCGTCGCGGTGACAGCGGGTCTGCGCGGCTGGCAGTACTGGCAGGAAAGCACCGCCGCAAGTTCGGGCGACGCCTTCCTTGCCGCGCTTGAACAGGCGCGCGAAGGCAACACCGACGCTGCGCTTGAGGGGTTCAGGGAACTCGAACGGACGGGACACGGCTCTTATCCCGTGCTGGCCCGCATGCGCGCGGCCACGGTTCTTGCCGATCGCGGCGATACCGCGGAAGCCATTTCGGCCTTCTCCTCGGTGGCAGGCGATGCGTCCCAACCCGGCGCGATCCGCGATGCCGCGCGGTTGCGCGCAGCCTATCTTCTGGTCGATCACGGGAGCTATGACGAGGTTTCCGCGCAGGTCGAGGTTCTTGCCGTTCCCGGAAATCCCTCGCGCCATTCCGCACGAGAGGCGCTGGGGCTGTCGGCTTTCAAGGCCGGGGACCTCGGGCGCGCTGCGCAATGGTTTGAAGAAATCGCCGCAGACAACCAGACGCCTGGCGGTGTCGCCAACCGCGCGAGCCTCATGCTCGATCTGATCGCCGCGCGCGGCGGTGGGTCCTGAGTGCGTCTCGCCGACCCGGCTTGAGCACCGCTGCACAGTTCCAACGGTGAGGGATAAACCATGAGCCTGACCCTTGCCATTGTCGGCCGGCCGAATGTCGGCAAGTCGACATTGTTCAACCGCCTTGCCGGGCGCAAGCTTGCCTTGGTGGATGACACCCCTGGCGTCACCCGCGACCGGCGCCCCGGCGATGCGCGTCTCGTCGATCTGAAGTTCACCATGATCGATACCGCGGGCCTTGAAGTGGCAGGGCCCGATACGCTCGAGGGCCGCATGCGCGCCCAGACCGAGGCGGCAATCGACGAGGCCGACGGCGCGATGTTCCTCATCGACGCAAAGGCGGGTTTGACGCCTGCGGACGAACTGCTCGCCGACATTCTGCGCAAGCGCGGAAAGCCGGTCGTGCTGGTTGCCAACAAGGCAGAGGCGAGGGGCGCGGAGTCCGGCATGCTGGATGCCTGGCGGCTCGGCCTCGGGGAGCCCTGTCCGGTGTCCGCGGAGCATGGCGGCGGCATGCTCGACCTGCGCGATGCGATCGTCGAGGCTTTCGGTGAGGAACGCTGTTTCCCCTCCAGCGACAGTGCTTACGGTGAGGCCGTGACGGATGTCGATCTTCCCACACCGGCCGATGGTGCGGACGAGGACGACGAGGGCCCGGAATACGATGCCAGCAAGCCGTTGCGGGTTGCCATCGTCGGCCGTCCGAACGCGGGAAAATCGACGCTGATCAACCAGTTTCTCGGCCAGGACCGTCTTTTGACCGGCCCGGAGGCCGGCATCACGCGCGATTCCATTGCGGTCGATTTCGAATGGCAAGGGCGCAAGGTCAAGCTGTTCGACACCGCCGGGCTCAGGCGCAAGGCGCGCGTACAGGAAAAGCTTGAAAAGCTTTCGGTCGCCGACGCGTTGCGGGCGATCCGCTTTGCAGAAGTGGTGGTGGTCGTGCTCGATTCCACCATCCCCTTCGAAAAACAGGATCTCCAGATTGCCGATCTGATCGTCCGCGAGGGCAGGGCGCCGGTGATTGCCTTCAACAAGTGGGACCTGATCGACAATCGCCAAGAAAAACTCTCCGAATTGCGCGAGATGACCGACCGCCTTCTTCCGCAGATTCGCGGCGTCCGGGCGGTAACGGTCGCCGGCCAGACCGGTGAGGGTCTCGGGCGGCTCATGGAGAACATCGCGCTTGTCCACCGGGTCTGGAACAGGCGCATCTCGACGGCCAAGCTCAACCGGTGGCTCGATCATGTGGTTGGTCATCATCCGCCCCCGGCAGTGTCGGGCCGCAGGCTGAAGCTCAAATACATGACGCAGATCAAGGCCCGGCCTCCGGGCTTCATGATTTCCTGCACCCGTCCCGACGCCGTGCCGGACTCCTACACCCGCTATCTCGTAAACTCGCTCAGGTCCGACTTCGAGATGCCGGGAGTGCCGCTTCGGGTGGTCTACCGCAGCGGAGACAATCCTTATGCGCCCAAGGACGGCAAGGCCAAGCGCCCCTCGCTGATGCCGAAAAAATCCGCAACGCGCCGGAAAACCGCAAAGCCCTCTCCGTCGAAGCCCGCCAAGGCAAGGCCGGCGAAGAAGAAGGGCTGACCGGAGCGGCGTCGCGATCGCGAAGCAGCCAATCATGCCGCCAGGCTTGATTGAGCGGGCCCGTTATCGCCCGGTCGCGCCGGCCATGAAATGACCCGCACAGCGCCACGTCATTGCCCGATTGTCCGGCAATGAAAAAATCCTGGGTAGGCGGTTGCTTCGTCGTGGTCCGGCATTAACGCTCCATCAAGGTTAATGCTCCATTCTCATGCGCAGTGCCCAGTTGCGTATGTTGAGTCCCGGAGTAGTTGCCTTGCGTCATAAGCGTCGTTTGTCCGCCAGCGGCCATTCCCTGCTCGGTCATTTCCGTTTTCGCGCGCCGATCCTTTTCGGCCTCGCGGCTTTCGTTTCGACCCCCACAATCACCTCGCATGCCGACATGACGGCTATGCTTGCCGGAGGCGAAACCTCCCAGGCACGCTGGCAGACCCATCTGACGGCTTCGCCAGCGGGATCGATCCAGAAGGCCGAGATTGCCTTCGTCGACCCGATCCTCACGTCCTCGACCGCCTCGGGCGCCGGTGTGACGCTGCCCAATGGCGACAAGATCGCCTTCAGGGGCAAGATCGGTGTCGCCGATCCGCGGCCGGACGAGGAACGGGTTACCCGCCACCTCAAGAAGGGCAGGGTGATCGCGGTCGCTCCGGTCAGCCCGCCGAGGGACTTTACTGCCGGCTCGGTGCTTGAACGCCAGTCCAGCCTGCTGCGCCCGTCCCTCGACACGGACGAGGCAATGGCATTTCTGAAGCCGGCCATTCGCGGCAAGGAAATCGAGATCGCCACCGCGTTCTACGCAAAGGACAAGCCCAGGCAGCAGCCCCAGGTTCCGGCAATGCTTGCGAGCCTCGTGACAAACGACAATCCCGATATTCTCGCCACCGCCTATGCGCCTCCGGCCCCGGACTACGCCCGCCAGTCGCCGTTCAGCTCTGTTCTGCGCGAACAGCCGGTGCGCGGACGCTTCATCCCGCCGGTCACGCCCGATGACCATGCCTGGGCTGCCACGCCGCTGCCGGCGAAGGTGTTTTCCGCAGCCGAGCAGCGCTGCCTTGCCGCCGGGATCTATTTCGAGGCTCGCGGCGAGAAGCTTGAGGGCCAGGCCGCGGTTGCCCAGGTGATTCTCAACCGGGTGCGCAACCCGACCTATCCGAACACCATCTGCGGCGTCGTCTATCAGAACAAGAACTGGCGCAATCGCTGTCAGTTTTCCTTTGCCTGCGACGGAATCAGGGACCGTGTGCGCTCCCCGAAACACTGGAACATGGCCGAGGAAATCGCCCTTGCGACGACGGCCGGCAAGATCTGGCTTGATGAAGTGGGATCGTCGACCCACTATCATGCCACCTATGTGAGCCCGCCCTGGGCCCGCAAGATGCGCAAGGTCGGTCGCATCGGCCTGCATATCTTCTATGTCACCTATGGTGGCGGCTGGTCGTAAGGGTCCGGCCCCCGCTGCCGGGCTCTGCGTGAGTCTGACGCAGCGGGCCAAGTTTTTCTGATACTTCTGTAGTGGTGCAGGTTCGCTTAATTTCAAGTCATTGAAAATTATGACGAAATAAGCGGAGCATGAGCGGCGCGGCGCGCCTTGACTATAACCAAGCCTAAAACTATGTTGCGCCCGACTTCAAAGCGGCCTTTTTGTGGCCGTTGCTGGCATGTCAGGGGTGCGCGTCCATGGATGAAAAGCGCGGGTCTGGCGACCCGGACACTCCGGATACCGGCAATGGCAGCGGAGACGGCCGGTCAGAGAGCCTTGAGGCCCGTAGACAGCGTCTGGATTCCGAACTTCTGGCCCGCCGCAAGGTGGCCCCCGGAAAATCCTCGGACCAGAGTTCTGCACAGGGCTTCGCGCTTGCGGTCAAGCTGTCGAGCGAGTTCATCGCCGGCGTGGTCGTTGGAGCGCTGATCGGCTATCTGATGGATCGTTTTGCGGGCACGGCGCCCTGGGGCATGATTGTTTTCCTGCTCCTGGGATTTTGTGCCGGTGTGCTCAATGTTCTGCGTTCGACTGGCGCGGTTGCCCCGTCCGGCCCCTCCGGACACAACCGGACCGACGAACGCAACGGTGACAGGTAATGATAAGTCCGGTTCGTCCGGATAGCGAGAAAGAGGCGTCAGGTGGCCAACGATCCGATTAGTCAGTTTCAGATCAAGAATATCGTGCCGATCGAGATCGGCGGATTGGATCTGTCCTTCACCAATTCCTCTCTTTTCATGGTTGCCACAGCTGCCGCTGCCGCAGGCTTCCTGTTCCTGACCACGAGCAATCGCGGTCTGGTTCCGTCACGTCTGCAGTCGGTCTCGGAAATGTCCTATGAGTTCGTTGCTTCGATGCTGCGTGACGGCGCGGGATCGCAGGGCATGCGTTTCTTCCCAATGGTGTTTTCGCTGTTCATGTTCATCCTCGTGGCGAACCTGCTCGGCATGTTCCCGTACTTCTTCACCGTGACCAGCCACATCATCATCACTTTCGCACTGGCGATGCTGGTGATCGGAACCGTTGTGGTCTACGGCTTCTGGAAGCACGGGCTGCACTTCCTCAATCTCTTTGTGCCTTCGGGCGTTCCGGGCATTCTCATGCCGCTGGTGGTGATGATCGAGGTGATCTCGTTCCTTTCGCGCCCCATCAGCCTTTCGGTTCGTCTTTTCGCCAACATGCTGGCGGGTCACATCACACTCAAGGTTTTTGCAGGCTTCGTGGTCTCGCTCGGCAGCCTCGGCGCGCTGGGCATCGGTGGCGCAGTGCTGCCGCTGATCATGACCGTTGCCCTGACAGCTCTCGAATTCCTCGTCGCCTTCCTCCAGGCCTACGTCTTTGCGGTGCTCACATGCATGTACCTCAACGACGCCCTGCATCCCGGCCACTAGGATCCGTTCACCGGCGGGCATCCGCCACCAATCAGTTGCATCCATCCCATTCCAAAGGAGCTCAATCATGGAAGCAGAAGCAGCAAAGTACATCGGCGCCGGCATCGCTTGCCTCGGCATGGGTGGCGCAGGCATCGGCCTCGGCACCATCTTTGGCAACTACCTGTCGGGCGCTCTGCGCAACCCGTCGGCAGCTGACGGCCAGTTCGGCCGCCTGATCTTCGGCTTCGCCGTGACGGAAGCTCTGGGCATCTTCTCGCTGCTCGTCGCTCTCCTTCTGCTCTTCGCCGTCTGATACCGACGACTGAAGACTAGGCTTGCCGCGCCGGATCCTCCGGCGTGGCAGTTCATCTGGAGGTGACCATGCTTGTTGTGACCGCGGCCCATGCCCAGTCCAACCCCACCGAAGGGACACATTCGGAAACCGGTGCGCACGGCGCCGACGCCCATGGTGGCGGCGTTTTCCCGCCCTTCGACCAATCGACCTTCGCCTCGCAGCTTCTGTGGCTGGCGATCACCTTCGGGCTGTTCTACCTGCTGATGTCGCGGGTCATCGTGCCCCGGATCGGTGGCATCCTGGAACACCGGCGTGACCGGATCGCCCAGGATCTCGATGAAGCCAACCGGCTGAAGGAAGAAGGCGACAACGCGATTGCCGCCTACGAGCAGGAATTGGCCGAAGCACGCAAGAAGGCTTCAGCAATTGCCGAGGCTGCGCGCGAAAAGGCGAAGGCAGCGGCAAACGCCGAACGCACTGCGACGGAAGCCGAACTCTCTGCCAAGATGGCTGAAGCCGAAAAGAGCATCGCCGCCATCAAGGCCAAGGCTCTTGCCGACGTCGACACCATTGCCGAGGAAACCGCCAGCGATCTGGTCAAGCATCTTCTTGGTGGTTCCGTGACCAAAGCCGAGGTCGCCAGCGCGATCCGTGCTGCGTCCGGCAAGTAATCGGGAGAGACGATTATGGACGCTACATTCTGGGCTCTCGTCGGTCTGATCATCTTTCTCGGGATCCTGATTTACATCAAGGTTCCCGGAACCATGGCAGGGGCGCTCGACAAGCGTGCGGATCAGATCCGCAATGAGCTTGAGCAAGCCAAGAAGCTGCGCGAGGAAGCTCAGCAGCTGCTGGCCGAGTATCAGCGCAAGCGCAAGGAAGCGGAAGCTGAGGCTGCCGATCTTCTGAGCGCTGCCGAAAAGGAAGCTGCCGCCCTTCGGGCCGACGCCAAGGCGAAGACCGAGGACTATGTCAGCCGCCGCACCGCGATGGCCGAACAGAAAATCAAGCAGGCCGAAGCGGATGCGATCAACGAGGTTCGTGCTTCTGCGGTCGACCTGGCTATCGTCGCTTCGGAAAAGCTGATTGAAAAGAAGGTCGATGCGAAAGCAAACGACGCGCTTTTCAGCAAGTCCCTGGCCGACCTCAAGGCGCGCCTGAACTAGGCTCGCACTGTTCTCGCAAATGAACAAAGGCCGGGGCAATCCCGGCCTTTTTCGTGTTGATTGGCTGGCATTCGCGCGCCCGGCGCTATTGACGGGTCTCAGTCTTTCCGCAATGGCCGGAAACTCATCCGGTGCAAGGCACATGGACCGTGCTCGGCGATTGCTGCCAAATGGCGTGCCGAGCCGTATCCCATGTGGCTGTCGAACCCGTAGTGCGGGTGAATCAGCGCCGCACGCGTCATGATGCGGTCACGCACCACCTTGGCGACGATGGACGCCGCTGCGATCGACAGGCAGCGGGCGTCTCCCTTGATGAGAGCGCGCGAGGCGCAGGGGAGGTCCTGCGGAACGTCACGGCCATCCACGAGCGCGTAGCCCGCCTTGACCGGCAACGCCACAAGGGCCCGCCTCATCGCATTCAGGCTGGCCTTGCGGATGTCGGTCGCGTCGATTTCCCGCGCAGAGGCGCTTGCGACACCGATGGCAGATGAGGCAATGATCTCCTCGAAAAGGGCCTCGCGGGACTTCCTGCTCAGCGCCTTGGAATCATTGAGGCCCGCAGGGATGGCTGAGGGATCGAGAACAACAGCAGCTGCCACGACCGGTCCTGCAAGAGGTCCGCGTCCTGCCTCGTCGAGGCCGGCGATGAATGAAAAGCCGCTCTCGCTCATGTGCCGTTCGAAGCGGTAATCGGGTACGGGCGGAAGATCAGGAAACAGCGAATCGGGCGGGGTGCGAGCCATGTTGCGGCGCAGCTTGCACACCCGCCCGATCCTCTGCAAGGCCCGGCGGCACGGGGCGGGGGAAGCCGCTCGGGCACCGGATCGCACATATGAGGCGGGGGCGATCCGGGATCAGCAAGAGGCGGCGTACAAGTCGGGAAAGCCGCCTCCGGGAAGTCTACAAAAGGCTCAACTGCACACCGTCGCCAAGCGGAGGCACGAAGTGATCCGTTCTCAGCGGTGCCTTGCGAAGATTGAGGTCGAGGCGTTTGCAGGTCATCTGGAAGCGGCGGGCAACCTGCCAGGCATAGGGTCCCGTCCCGCGCATCCGCTTGCCGAATTCGGCGTCATAATCCTTGCCGTCGCGCATGGAGCGGATCAGCGACATCACGTGCCGGTAGCGGTCGGGATAATGCCTGAGCAGCCAGTCGCGGAACAGCGGGCTGACCTCGATCGGGAGCCGCAGCATCACATAGCCGGCCGCATCCGCGCCGGCGGCCTTGGCCGAATCGAGGATTCGCTCGATCTCGTGGTCATTGAGCCCCGGGATCACCGGCGCTGCCATCACGGAAACAGGAATTCCGGCCTCCGAAAGCGAACGCATGGCCTCGAGCCGCTTCTCCGGTGTCGACGCCCTGGGTTCCATCGTTCGCGCGAGCTTGCGATCGAGCGTGGTCACCGACAGCGCCACCCGTGCTAGTCCCCGTGACGCCATCCGCGAAAGGATGTCGATGTCCCGGGTCACCAGAGCCGACTTTGTGACAATACCGACGGGGTGTCCCGCAGCCTCAAGCACTTCGAGCATCTGCCGCATGATCCGCCATTGCCGCTCGATGGGCTGGTAGGGATCGGTGTTGGTGCCAATGGCAATCGGCTGCACCTTGTACCCGGGTCTGGACAACTCGCGCTCAAGCAGCCGCGGCGCATCGGGTTTGGCAAACAGCCTGGCTTCGAAGTCAACGCCAGCCGACAAGCCCATATAGGCGTGCGAGGGCCGTGCAAAGCAGTAGACACACCCGTGCTCACAGCCGCGATAGGGATTGACCGAGCGGTCAAAGGAAAGGTCGGGCGACTGGTTGCGTGTGATTACGCTGCGGGGCTTTTCAACCTGCACTTCCGTCTTGAAGGCATCCAGTTCCTCGATGCTGCTCCAGCCGTCATCGAAAACTTCGCGGCTTGTCGGTTCGAACCGGCCAGACATGTTGAGCCCGGCGCCGCGTCCCCGAATCCTTTCGTCCGCCACGCGCAAACCGCTTGCCCTGACCATGGCGTCGGCCTCCATTGGCTGCAACGACGGGGCGAAGGCTGTCTGCTTCAATGTCGAAAGGCTGGGCATGAGACCTCCGGGTGAACGTGACTGGGTGTGGGGTTTGGTTTGTTCCAGTGATTATTTTCCTATGACAAAAAACAGAACATAGCAAGAACAAAATTCCAAAATCCGGTGTTTGCAGTGGACAGCCATCGGCAGTTTCGGTGCGCCGGAAAAGACGCCTCTGGTCTAAAAAGGGGGCCTCTTCCGTATCTCTTTGATTTCAGGGTGCAATCGCATAAAAGAGGGCATGATTAGCGTTTTTATCGAGTGCAAGGATCAGGAAAATGCCCTGGCGGTCACGCTCGCTTCGCTCGTTTCGGGTGCGGTTGAGGGGCTGGTTGCCGAGGTGGTGATTCTGGATCGCGGATCGCGTGACGGCACAGCCATGCTCGCCGATGCGGCCGGTTGCAGATTCATCACCGACGGTGATCTGCGCGAAGCGGTGCGTTCGGCGCGCGGCGACTGGCTGCTGCTTATCGAGCCCGGGGCAAGGCCGATTCTGGGATGGGTCGACCAGATCGGCCAGCACCTGGCGATTGGCGGTCAGGCCGCTCGAATGCGGCCTTCGCGGGAGTACCGACTGCCGTTTTTCTCCCGGTGGAGACGGCGGCTGTCCGCGCTTGAACATGGCGCCCTTATCCCGAAGCGGCAGGCGATCGCCAATGCAAGGCCGGACCAGTCGCTCGAGAGCCTGGCGCGCGGTCTTGCCATGAAAAAGCTGCCCTGCGAAATCGTTCCGGCCGCGGTGCTGGCATTCTCCTGAACATCTTCGCGCTTGTGCCGCCGAGCAGCTTGTCAGCCGTCAGTTTGCCTCAGGCGCCATCAACGGCCATCAGGGGTATCGGGTGGCAAGGTCGCCGTTGCAGCTACAAACCAGCCCGGGTTGGAGTCCTGAATAGCCCTCGCTGCTGCTTCTGCCGACCGCTGGTCTTCGAAAATGCCGAAGCAGCTGGCGCCCGACCCCGACATCCGGGCAAAGCGCGCACCGGTGTCACGCAAGGCATCGATGCAGTCTTGGATTTCCGCCACGGCCGACAAGGCGGGAGGTTCCAGGTCGTTTCGCGTCTCGCCGAGCCAGGACAGGAGGCGGTCCATGTTACCCCAGTTTCCCGTTGAGGGGAGGGGCGGATTGTCCCGGCGTTGAAGCCCCTTGAACACCACCGGCGTCGATACGGGAACACGCGGATTGACGATCACGAGATCGAGCGGAAAGCCGATCTCGACCGGGGTCAGGCGCTCGCCAATGCCCCGGGCGATCAGCGGGCGTCGGGACAGGCACATCGGCACGTCGGCGCCAAGCTCCAGCCCGATGCTGTTGAGTGTCGCGTTGTCCGTCTCGAGGCCCCAAAGAGTTGAAAGAAGCCGCAATGCCGCTGCCGCATCAGCCGATCCGCCTCCCATGCCGGAAGCCACAGGCAGGCGCTTTTCAAGGTGCAGATGCACAGGCGCGGCATCCCGGCCGGTCGCCCGGGCACTGGACCGTAGAGCGTCGCGGGCACGGCAAACCAGGTTGTCCTGAGCCGCGTCACCCAGCAAGGGGCCTGCTTCCGGGCCGCCGATCGAGAACCTGTCTTCATCGGCGAACTCGGCCGACAGGCGGTCTCCCAGGGTCGTAAACACCGCGAGCGTCTCGATCAGGTGATAGCCGTCGTCCCGGCGGCCGGTGACATGCAGCGCAAGATTGATCTTTGCGGGGGCGTCAACAACCTCGATCCCGGCGTGCTTTTGCATTCGGACGGGATCTCAGTTGAAAGAACCCGATGGTTTTGTCCCGGGAAGCTTTGCATGACGTTCGAACGCGTCATTTCCCCCGGCATCGCCCTTCTTGTCGGATCCGGCCCCTTCGAGCTCGGGAGCGCTGTCCTGGGTGGTGCCGTCGGCAGCCGTGGCAGGAACGGCCGAACCGTCCTCGGCAAGTCCGTTGGCGAGCTTTTCTTCGATCTGCTGCTTCAGATCTTCATCCGGATCGTTCGACAGCGCGCGATTCCACTGGAACGTGGCTTCGAGCTTGCGACCGACTTTCCAGTAGGCATCGCCCAGATGATCGTTGATCGTCGGATCTGCCGGTCGGAGTTCCACGGCCCGCTCGAGTTCACGGACCGCGTCCTCGTATTCGCCGAGCCGGTAGTGCGCCCAGCCGAGGGAATCGACGATGTAGCCGTCGTTCGGGCGCAGATCCACAGCGGCGCGGATCAGATCCATGCCCTCTTCAAGGTTCATGTTCATGTCGATCCAGGAATAGCCCAGATAGTTCATCACCTGCGGCTGATCCGGATAAAGCTCGAGCGCCCTTTTGAAATGGGCCTCCGCACGCGGCCATTGCTTGAGCCGCTCATGCGCGATTCCGGCCTGGAAGAACAGGTTCCAGTCATTGCGCGTCGGCGTCGGCCCTGCCACCGAAATGGCCGTCTCGTAGTTGAGCGCCATTTCGACGTAGTCCTTGTCCCGGGACAGCACGCTGCCATAGGCAAGATAGCTTCGCAGGTCATTCGGATCGGATTCGATCAGCGACTTGAGATGGTCCTTTGCCTCTGCGTTGCGATCGAGGTCGGCCAGGGCCAGCCCCAGCTGCAGTTCGGAGACACGGCGCATGGGAGATTCCTCCGGCACCATATCGTAAAGCGCGATTGCATCTTCGATCTTGCCCAGACGCTCCTTCAGGCCGCCGAGAACCACAAGCGTTGCAGCGTCATCCGGATCGAGCGCGCGGGCAAACTGCAGGTAGACCGCAACCGTTTCCTCGGCGCCGTCTCGATTGAGTGCGGCGGCCAGCGTGAACAATGCCGCCGATGCGCCCTGTTTTGCAGTCCGGATACCGGGCTGCGGCTTGCCATCCTCTTCGATCAACTGTCTGAGGGCGGCAAGAGGTGCATAATTCGGAGTGAAATCCTCCCCTGCGGCGAGCGCATCGAGAGCTGCGCGCTTGTTGCCTTCCCGTGCTTCAAGGCTTGCCAGCGCCATCACCGTGCGGATGTAGGTGTCGGGTGCGGCACCGCCGCCCTGGGGATCGGCAACCAGATCGGTGAAATGTGACCGCGCCGCGGACTTCTTTCCCTGTGCAAGCGCCATCGCGCCTGCATGGTAGCGGGTGAAGACCGGGTACCAGGCCGGTCCCTCGAGCGCGAGAATCGACTCGAGCGCTGCATCGCCCTTGCCGTCACCGTAATCCGCCCACGCCTTGAGGAGAGTGTTAAGAAGCCGGTCGATCGGGTTGGAGTTCGCCGGATCGAGAAGGTTTGCGGCCTTGCGGTATTCACGCTTGGCAATTGCTTCCACGGCCATGGCCATGTGCGCCACCTGCTCGACCGAAGGATCGTCCTTGAGCTGGCGCGCCAGCGCTACGCCTTCGCCAAAGCGGCCATCGGTAAAGAGCGCCACCATCAGGCGCTGCTTGACCTCGATGTTCTCCGGGTCGAATTCCAGCGCCTTGGAGTAGAATTCGATCGCATTGCCGGTGTCGTTGTCGAGGTCGGCAGTGCGCGCCGCCAGAAATGCGCTGGCGAAACCGAGAAAATTGGGCTTCTGTTCTTCCTCTGTGGCTGCCTGCGCATTGAAGCCGGAATACCCGGTCATCGGTGCGCCGAGGGAAAGGAAAACGCCAAGCGCCACGCTGGCTGCAAACCGGGCTGTCATGTTTCGCCGCATAAAATCGTGCCTCATAATTCTTGTGGCCGCGTATCGACCGGTCGCCGAAGCAGTCTCCACAACACCATGGCTTTTTTGTCACAACGCGGCAAGGCGCGACCCTTAACGCGGACAAGAGACGCCGTCGCGGGTGTTGGCGTCTAGCTGGCGCGGTTCAGGCAGAAGGCAATGACTTCGAGCAGCGCCGACTTTTCCACCGAATCGGGCAGCGGCGCCAGCGCATCGCGCGCAATCGACGCGTAGTGTTCGGCGCGTGCCATCGTATCCTTGAGGCTTCCGTACTTGGCGATAAGGCCCAGCGCCTTTTCGAGCGCGGCATCGTCGCTGTTGCCGCCTTCGATCGCATCGCGCCAGAACGCACGCTCCTCCTCCGATCCGCGCCGGTAGGCCAGAACCACCGGAAGCGTGATCTTTCCTTCACGGAAATCGTCACCCACGTTCTTGCCGAGATCGCTTGCCGATCCGCCGTAGTCGAGAACGTCGTCAATCAACTGGAACGCCAGTCCCAGGTTTATGCCATAGGACCGCAGCGCGTTTCGCTCCGCCCTGCCGGTCTCGGCTATGATCGGACCGACCTCGCAGGCGGCAGAAAACAGGGCGGCGGTCTTGGCGCGGATGACGGACAGGTAGTCGTCTTCGGTGGTTTCCATGTTCTTGGCCACGGAAAGCTGCAGCACCTCGCCCTCGGCGATCACCGCCGCCGCGCCCGACAGGACGTCAAGCGCCTCCAGCGATCCGACCTCGACCATCATCTTGAAAGCCTGGCCCAGCAGGAAATCGCCGACGAGAACGCTTGCCTGGTTGCCCCAGATCATCCGCGCCGTCGATTTTCCGCGTCTCAGATCGCTTTCGTCGACGACGTCGTCGTGCAGCAGCGTTGCGGTGTGCATGAACTCGACCGAGGTGGCGAGTTTGACATGGCCCTCGCCCTCGTAACCGAACATCGTGGCCGAAGCGAGCGTCAGCATCGGCCTGAGCCGCTTGCCACCCGAAGAGATCAGGTGGTTGGCCACTTCCGGAATCATCGCGACATCGGAACCCGCCTTGGACAGGATAAGCTGGTTGACGCGGTCCATGTCCGCGCGCGTGTTGTCGACAAGCGGCTTGACCGACGCGTCGCGTTGTTTTCCATTTTCCAGCGGTACCACTACGCCCAAGGGACCAGACTCCTGTTTCAAAGGTTGCGCTACAATATTCAGCCGGGAACTGAGCCGCAAGCGGCGAATTGGCACGGAAGGGCTTGATATCTGATACGTTCGGATGAAACAAACACGCAGAGGACCATAGATGCACGATCTTATCCGCACCAACGATCCGGTGCTCATTTCCTTTGTCGAAAGCCTGATGCGGGATGCAGGGATTGCCTGCCTTGTGGCTGACAGCGGCATGAGCATTCTCGAGGGCTCGGTGGGCGTGATCCCCAGGCGTATTCTGGTGGATGAGGACAGCGCCTCCCAGGCCCGCCGTATCGTCATTGACGCCGGCCTCGAGAATGAACTCCGGCCATGGAACGAACGTGAAGAGCGGCGCTGACAGACCTTTGGAGGCTTCCGGCAATTCGCCGGTTTCGCCCGGGGCGCCTCCGGGCTACAGCATCGACGCCTTTCACCGCGGCAGGTTTTATGTCCTGCAACCAGAGACGGAGGGACACCGGGCCGGCCTCGACGCCATGCTGCTTGCCGCGACCGTTCCGGCGGAGGCAAAGGGCTCGCTTGCCGATCTCGGCGCCGGCGCGGGCGCGGCAGGTCTGGCGGTGGCCAGCAGGATAGAGGGAATTGAAGTCGTTCTGGTCGAACGTGCGCCGCGCATGGCCGAATGCGCGCGGCAGACAATCGGGCACCCCTTGAACGCGAGGTTCGCAAACCGCATCAGGGTGATCGAGGCCGATGTGACACTCCGGGGCGAGGCCCGGTGTGCAACCGGTCTGGCAGACCGGGCGTTTGACCACGTGATCATGAACCCGCCTTTCAATTCAGTCCGTGACCGCACGACCCCCGATGCGCTCAAGGCAGAAGCCCACGCCATGGACAGTTCCAATCTGTTCGAGGAATGGCTGAGAACCGCAAACGCAATTCTGAAGCCGGCCGGGCAGGTTTCGCTGATCGCGCGCCCCGAATCCCTCGCCGAAATTCTCGCGGCACTGGGGCGGCGTTTCGGCGGCATCGAGATCACGCCCGTCTGTCCTCGTGCGAACGACGACGCCATCCGGGTTCTGGTGACGGCGGTCAAGGGTAGCCGGGCGCGGTTGCTTCTGCGCGACCGGATCGTCATCCATGCAGGCGCCGGTCGAAATTTTTCGCCCATGGCGAACGATCTGGCCAACGGCCGCGCGAACTGGCCGCGCCGGGCACGGCAATCGGCGCAAAACGCTCCGAAGTAACGGTTCGGGCCGTTGCGCACCATTGCACTGGCCGCCAAAAGACATACATGAACCTCAGAAAAATCATCCGCACAAGCAGCCTGCGGGCAGCGCCCATTTTCAGGATTCCGACTTCATGCCCACTCTGAAATCCTTTCTCCCGGCCCGTTTCCGCAAGGATGTCACCGTCATTCCGGTGGTACGCCTGAACGGCGCCATCATGTCCGGAGGAAACCAGTTCCGGCCGAACCTCAATATGGCGACCGCGGCTCCCTTGCTGGCCCGGGCCTTTTCGGACAAACAGGCGCCCGCGGTGGCGATCATGGTCAACTCGCCGGGGGGATCGCCTGTCCAGGCACGGCTGATCTACCGGCGCATTCGCGATCTGGCGGAAGAGAAGAACAAGAAGGTTCTGATGTTTGTCGAGGATGTCGCGGCGTCCGGCGGATACATGATCGCCTGTGCGGGTGACGAGATCATCGCGGATCCGTCATCGGTCGTGGGCTCTATCGGCGTTATCTCGGCTGGCTTCGGCTTCACCGGCCTGATCGACAAGATCGGCGTCGAGCGCCGGGTCTACACCGCGGGTCAGAACAAGTCGCTGCTCGATCCCTTCAAGCCGGAGAACCCGGAGGACGTCGCCTACCTAAAGGAACTGCAGCTCGAGATCCACAAGGTCTTCATCGATCTGGTCAAAGCGAGCCGCGGCGAGCGCCTCAAGGATGATCCGGATCTGTTTACGGGGCGTTTCTGGACCGGTCAGCGCGGAAAGGACCTCGGTCTTGTCGACGAATTGGGTGATTTGCATGCGGTGCTGCGTGCCCGCTATGGCGACAAGGTCAAGCCGCGCCTCATCGCGCCGCAGCGCGGTCTTTTCGGCCGCAAGGTGCCGGGCGTTGCGACCGGGCTTGCCGCGGGCGCACTTGCCGGAATCGGCGAAGCAGGATTGAATGTGCTTGAAGAGCGCGCGCTTTGGGCTCGCTACGGACTTTGATGTCGAGGCATGACCGAAGACTGGGCCTGAACCGCAAAGGGAGGAACGCTCCATGCCGCAGTTGATATTGCTTGCCGCCGTCGGCGCGGTCGCCTGGTTGGGCTACAAACGCTTTCTGACAGAGGCCGAGCGGGTCAGCGCACGCGTGCGCGACGCTGAAAAGGAAGCCAAGTCTGGAGCGCAGGGCACCTTGATCGAGGATCCGAAGACAGGCGAATACCGGCTGCGCAAGCCTGACGAATAGGGTGCACGAGGCACTTTCATCCTCGGGCGCACGCCATGGCTTTGGGCGGCTCCGGCATCGTCCTCGCCCTTGACCCCATTCAAGAGCCGTGGCACCTGTCGCCAGCGCTCGCGAGGCTTTTGCCCGAAGCGGGTGCGCTGACCGATTGCCGTCCACCCGGAACCACGCCATGCCCGCTCCAATGACTGCCAGCACATCCGCCGCCACCTCGGATCACATGCATCCAACCCGCTCGTTTCAGGGGTTGATCCTGGCGCTGCACCGCTATTGGGCGGATTACGGCTGCGTTGTCCTGCAGCCCTACGACATGGAAGTGGGAGCAGGCACCTTTCACCCCGCAACCACTCTGCGCGCGCTGGGCCCCCGGCCATGGAACGCGGCCTACGTCCAGCCTTCCCGGCGTCCCAAGGACGGCCGCTATGGCGAAAACCCCAACCGGCTGCAGCATTACTACCAGTACCAGGTCATCCTCAAACCCAACCCGTCGAATCTGCAGGAACTCTATCTCGGTTCGCTCGCGGCCATCGGCATAGATCCGCTGCTGCACGACATGCGCTTTGTCGAGGATGACTGGGAAAGCCCGACGCTCGGCGCCTGGGGTCTCGGCTGGGAATGCTGGTGCGATGGCATGGAAGTCAGCCAGTTCACCTATTTCCAGCAGGTCTGCGGCATCGAATGTGCGCCCGTCGCCGGGGAGCTGACCTACGGGCTTGAGCGGCTGGCGATGTATGTCCAGGGCGTCGACAACGTCTACGATCTGAACTTCAACGGACGCGAGGGAGCCGAGAAGGTCACCTATGGCGATGTGTTCCTGCAGGCAGAGCAGGAGTATTCGCGCTACAATTTCGAGATCGCCGACACCGCGATGCTGCTCAAGCACTTCGAGGATGCGGAAAGCGAGTGCGAGGCCATTCTCAAATCCGGCGCCCCCGGTGATGCGGGCGGTCTGCACAAATGCGTGCTGCCGGCCTACGACCAGTGCATCAAGGCGAGCCACGTCTTCAACCTGCTCGATGCCCGCGGCGTCATTTCGGTGACCGAGCGGCAGGGCTACATTCTCAGGGTTCGCAATCTCTCCCGTCAGTGCGGCGAGGCATTTCTCTTGACCGACGCCGGCGGGTTCAACTTGCGCCAGGCCGCGGAATAGAGGCAGCGTTGACGCGAACGCGTATCCGCGTCAGCCGCGCGACACCTTTGCATAGTCGGGATTGAGCGGATCACGCGCCGAGAGGCGCTTGTGCTCGTACATCGCCATGTCGGCCCGCTTGACCAAAGCATCCATGCTCTCGCCCTCACGGCTGGTGGCCCAGCCGATCGAGACGCTCAGGGGCGCATTGGAATAAAACTGGTTGTTGATGTGCAGAAGCTCGTGGATGGTTTCGACCATCGCGCTTGCGGCCTTTGCATCGGAGCCGGGCATCAGCAGTGCGAATTCGTCGCCGCCGATGCGCGCCGCGCTGAAGGGCCGTGAAACGACACCTTCGAGCACTTCACCGAAACGGCGCAGGAGCGAATCGCCGGCATCGTGGCCAAGCTGGTCATTGACCTGCTTGAGGCCGTTGAGGTCCATCATGATCACCGAGACAGGGCGCTGCGACTTGCGTTCGATCCGGTTGAGTTCGTCGGTGTAGAACGCGCGGTTGTAGAGCTTGGTCAGCACGTCATGCTTGCCGAGATACTCGAGATAGGCTTCCGCCTTCTTGCGTGCGGTGATGTCGGTCAGCGCGATCTGGACCTGCGACCAGTCATGTTCGTGTCCGGGCAGCACCGAGAAATGCAGCAGAATGTTTCGGATCGAACCATCAAGCGCATAGTTCACGACCTCGCGATGATGATGGAGCTTGTCATCCCAAAGGTCCAGAAGCTGCTCGCGGAACGGCTTTTCCATCTCGTCGCGGAAGATTTCGTTCTGCCGTGCGAGCAGCGTGTTCAGATCGCTCGCGCCGAAAAGCTCGAGTGTCGCCTGGTTGACATCAATGATCCGGATTTCACTCATGCACTGGCGCACGAACTCCGGATGAACGTCTAGAAAGACGCGGAAATCCTCGACGCCGCTCAGGCGCACGTCCTCGAGAAGATCCTTGATCGCGCTGAAATCCTCGACCCAGAGCGACACCGGGGAATTGCTGAAAAGCCCTTCGGCGTACTGGCGGCTCGCGATCTCGTTGCGTCTCGCGCTTTCGCGTTCGCTCACGTCTTCGGTGGTCAGAAGCACCCGGGAAAGCGTCTCCTCATGGCCGGGCAGAACCGATCCCTTGAGGTGAATGTCCATCCGCCGGCCGGAAAGCGAGTAGTTCACTCCCATGCTTTCGAAATCGGTTTCGCCATTCCAGAGCGCACTCAGTTCATTGATGTGACTGTCGAGCATCTCGTCGCGGAAGACTGTCGAGAGGTTGGATGTGAGATGCTCAAGCGTCTGGGCTTCGTAAAGCGACAATGTCTTCCGGTTGACGCGAAGCACCTCGATTGCCCGCGAACAGGCTTCGACCCGGCTCATGTCCTCCCTGAAGAAGGCGCGAATGTCTTCGACGCCCTCGGCGCGCCAGCGATCGAACAGCTGTTTGACCCCGCTGAAATCCTCAATCCACATGGCGACGGGCGCCAGGTCGAAAATGCTTGAATCTGAAACGTTCATGATCTTTCGCGAGCTTTCGGTTTCAATCAATTGCCACGCCGCCGGGCAGCGAATCTTGTTCCCTGTGCATATTTTTTGCACCCGAATGGTAAAGCCCTGCTTTACAGGCAGTGACCAATTGTGTGGACAGGTGCCGCGTTGCGGGCCTGCCGGGGCGGGTCTTGGAGGCGGGCATGCAGCCTTCGGTCGTTTATCTCTCGGCAGAGACGTCCTCCCGGCATATCCCGTGGATTTCCCGCTGCGTCTCGTTTAAGCTCGCGCGGCGGTCAGGACGGGCCTGCGGAACCGCTCAATTCTAGCCTTGGATGGGGATGTAATGGGGACTTGGATCATTCTGGCGGTGCTTGCCGGCATCGTGCTTTACGGGATCTCGCTCTACAACAGGCTGGTCAAGCTCAGGCAGATGGCGGGCGAGGGGTGGAGCGGTATCGATGTGCAGCTCAAGCGGCGCGCCGATCTCATTCCGAACCTTCTCGAAACAGTCAAGGGTTACATGACCCACGAGCGTGAGCTTCTCGAGGAAGTTACCCGTCTGCGCGGCCAGGCCGTCTCGAGCAGCAGCGGTTCGCCCGAGCAGCGCGCAGGCATCGAAGGCGCTCTCAGCGGCGCACTCGGGCGCCTGATGGCCGTTGCCGAAAACTATCCCGACCTGAAGGCCAACGAGAATTTCATGGAATTCCAGGAAGCTCTGGAGGAGACCGAAAACGAAATCTCCATGTCGCGGCGCTACTACAACGGGTCTGTCCGCAATCTCAATGTTGCTGTGGAGTCCTTTCCCTCAAATCTGATTGCCAACCAGTTCGGTTTCGTCAAGGCAGAGTACTTCGAGATCGAAAACGATTCCGACCGCGCTGTCCCCGACGTCAAGTTCTGACCAGCGGCTGTCCGGCAATTCGGGAACAAACATGAAGACTGAAAGGCTTACGATCGTACCGCCGACATCCGCGCTTTCCGGTGCGGTCGCTCCACCCGGTTCGAAATCGATCACCAACAGGGCGCTTCTGCTCGCCGGCCTCGCCAACGGCGTGAGCCGTCTCACCGGCGCATTGAAGAGCGATGACACGCGCTACATGGCTGACGCGCTGCGCGCCATGGGTGTCGGAATCGACGAACCGGAAGAGACCGTCTTCGTTGTTTCCGCAAGCGGTCGGCTGACGCCGCCGGATCAACCTCTGTTTCTCGGCAATGCAGGGACCGCGGTCCGTTTTCTGCCCGCCGCGATTGCGGCGCTGGTGACGGGAAAGGTGGTCGTGGACGGCGACCGGCACATGCGCAAGCGCCCGATCGAGCCGCTGATCGCCGCGCTCAAGTCGCTGGGAGTCGAGGCGGAGGCGCCGACAGGATGCCCCCCGGTGACAATTCACGCAACCGGAGGCTTTTCGGCTGATCGCGTCGTTATCGATGCCGGGTTGTCGAGCCAGTATGTTTCAGCGCTTCTGATGGCGGCGCCGGTTGCCGGCCGGCCCTTTACGGTCGAGCTTGCCGGGGATGAAATCGGGGCGCGCGGCTACATCGATCTGACGGTTGCGGCAATGCGCGCCTTCGGAGCGTCCGTCGAACAGGAATCGCCATCGCGGTGGCGCATCGAGCCGACAGGCTACCGGGCCGCCGATTACCACATCGAACCGGACGCCTCGGCGGCGACCTATCTCTGGGGTGCGGAGGCACTCGGTGGCGGCCGCATTGACATCGGCACCCCTCCATCCGGCTTCACCCAGCCCGACGCGCGCGCGCATGACGTGATCGCCGCGTTTCCCCACATGCCGGCTGTCATCGACGGCTCGCAGATGCAGGATGCGGTGCCCACCCTAGCGGTGCTTGCGGCTTACAACGCCACCCCAGTCCGCTTTACCGGCATTTCCAATCTCCGGGTCAAGGAGTGTGACCGGGTTCGCGCGCTTTCGCTCGGGCTCAATGCAATGAAGGACGGGCTTGCGCGCGAAGAGGGCGACGATCTGATCGTACAGGGGGATCCTTCGCTGGCGGGCCAGGACCTGCCCGCCGAGATCGACACCTTCGCCGATCACCGTATTGCGATGAGCTTCGCTCTTGCGGGCCTGAAATCGTCCGGCATCACCATTCTCGATCCGAAATGCGTCGGCAAGACCTATCCCGGCTATTGGGACGCGCTTGCCTCTCTTGGCGTGACCTACCTCGAGGAGGTTCCGGGATGAGACGGTTTTACTCCCTGATCTGGGCTCTGCTGTTTACGCTCGCCCTGCCGGTTGCTGCCCAGGCTCGGGAGGAAATCCGCTTCTTCGATGCCGAGATCCGCATCAACGAAGATGCCTCGATCGAGGTCACCGAAACAATCACTGTAAATGCCGAGGGCCGGGATATCAGGCGCGGCATCTACCGTGATATTCCGCTGCGTGCGCTCGATGAATGGGGTCTTTGGACAACCAACGGCTTCGATCTGGAAGAGGTGCTGCACAATGGTGAGCCGTCGCCCTACAACACCGAGTGGCAGGGGCGGTTCTTCCGCATCTATATCGGCGATGCCGACACATTTATTTCGCGCGGCGAACACACCTATACCATTCGCTACGTCACAACCCGACAGTTGCGGTTCTTTGAAGGGCTGGACGAGCTCTACTGGAACGTAACCGGCAATTTCTGGAGCTTTCCGATCCTCGACGCCGAGGCGCGTGTTTTCCTTCCGGATGGCGCACGGGTCATCCGGGATCAGGTTGCAGCCTATACCGGGCCCTTCGGTGCAACGGGAGGCAACTACCAGGGCTCGATCCTCGATGGCGGGTCCCAGGTCCGGTTTTCACTGACCAGGCCGCTCGGTCCCGAGGAGGGGCTGACGATTGCGGTCGGCTTCACCGAAGGTTTCGTTGACATGGACACCGGCGGCAGTGCGCTGCTGATCTGGGACAATATCGGCATCTTCCTGATGATTGCGGGCTGGATCGGGGTGCCGCTCTATTTCCTGTGGGCCTGGAACAAGGTCGGTCGCGATCCCCCGTCGCCGCCGGTCATTCCGCTGTTCCATCCGCCGGAAAATCTCTCTCCCGCGGCCCTTTCATTCGCCCATTTCAACGGCTTCAAAACCGGGCGCAAGGGCGTCGTCCTGCCCTTTATCGCCGCTTTGCTTTCGCTGGGTGTGAAGGGAAGGATCGAGATCGATGAGGACGACCATGGCGAGGTGACGATCCGCAAGGCATCCGAACCGGGCCGTCGGGCAGCGGAAGCCCTTCCGCGGGGCGAACATGCGCTCTATTCGGGTCTTCTCGATACCCGTGATGCCTTCACCCTCGACAAGGCGAACGGACAAACGCTCAAGAGCACAGTGGGACGGCTCCGCTCGGCGATTTCGGCGGAGTATTCCGGCCGCTACTACAAGTCGAATGCGGGCTGGTTCGTCCCCGGCATCCTGCTTGGTGTGGTGACCTTCATTTTGGGTATCGTACTGCAGGGGCCGCCCGATGATGGCATCGTCTATCTCATCCTGCCCATTTTCACGTCCCTGTTCGGCGGCGGCATGGTGATTGCCGGGCTATCTCTCATCAGGGACCCGACCTCGGGTTTCGGAAGCAGGTTCGCCGGCGGTATCCTGCTTCTGGTGGGCGGCGCGGTGTTCCTTCTTGGTCTGCTCGTGACCTTGTGGGGAGACGGTTTCGCCATATACCGGGTGGCGAGCGCGCTGCTGATCATCGGCCAGTTGACGATCATTGCGAGTTTGTTTCTTCTCGGCGCGCCGACCCTGGAAGGCGCCAAGGTGCTCACCGACATCAAGGGGTTCAAGCTCTATCTCGAAACCGCCGAGACCAACCGTCTGAACATGCGTGACGCGCCGGAAATGTCCGAGGAACTGTTCGAGCGCTTCCTTCCCTATGCAGCGGGTCTGGGGGTCGAGAAGCCTTGGTCCGAGGCCTGGGCTGCGCATCTGGCGAGGATTACGCCCGATCACGACACCAGTTACCGGCCGACCTGGTATCGGGGCAATTCCTGGTCCCCAACCAATGTCGGTTCGGCCGCGGCGGCCTCCGTCGCAGCGGTGTCTTCGGCGATGGCGGCCTCAATGCCGCAACCCAAAAGTTCGTCCGGATCCTCGGGCGGCGGGTCATCCGGCGGCGGCGGCGGCGGTGGTGGCGGTGGCGGCTGGTAGCATGAGCCTCGTCCGCGGCCTTCGTGTGACCGCTGTTACTTCTTTCCGACGTTACCCCCCACTTCTTCCAGGTCGTCGTGATCGACCAGGGTCCACGGCAGCCCGGCACTGCGATGGATGCGCTTGCCGAGCCGCGTATAGTCGCCGACATCATGGGCAAGCCGCTCGCCGACCACGATGCATCGGAAGAGGCCGCTTCCTGTGTTCCTGATCGAATGCGCGAGCCCGCCCTTGCGGTAACCGATGAAATCGCCGGCCTTGATCTCGAAATTCTCGTCGCCGATGAAAGCTGTGGCCGTCCCCTCGAGAATATAGATGCACTCGTCTTCGTGATGATGGCGATGATGCTCCGTGGTCTCGAAGCCGGGTTCAACCTCGATGATATGAAAGCCAAATCCGGTCAGCCCCGTCATGTCGCCCAGGGACTTGTTGATCCGCTGCGCCTGCGGGTTCAGAAAATGCGTCTTCCTGACGCCGTCATTCTTGGCGATTTCCTCAGCAGTGATCAGATATCTGTCCGTGCTCATGTCTTGCCTCCGTGGCGACTCGTCTTGTCCGGAAAACTAGCACGGCGACAATGCGGTGCGGAAAGGGGCGGCAATCCCGATGAGGGACAAAGGCTGCAGAGGGCAAGGCAATCGGCGGATGACAATCGGGCTCCGGCTTGCTAAGTCCCGCGCGAATTCTTCTTTAGGACACACCATGCCCGACCTGCTGATTGAACTCCGTTCCGAGGAAATCCCCGCGCGCATGCAGCGCAAGGCGGCTGCCGATCTGAAAAAGGCGGTCACCGATGCGCTGGTTGACGGCGGGCTGACCTATGAGGCTGCGCGTGAATACTGGACGCCGCGGCGCCTGGCGCTCGACCTGCGCGGGCTCACCGCCGGCTCGAAGGATGTGCATGAAGAGATCAAGGGGCCTTCGACCAAGGCCCCCGAACAGGCCGTCGCCGGGTTCATGCGCAAGGCGGGACTGAACGACATTTCCGAGGCCCATATCCAGAGCGATCCCAAGAAGGGCGATTTCTACGTGGCCCGGATCTCGAAGCCCGGGCGCAAGGCCGAAGAGATCATCGCCGAAGTGATGCCCGGCATCATTCGCGGGTTCCCCTGGCCCAAATCCATGCGCTGGGGACCATCATCGGCTCAGCCGGGCGCCTTGCGCTGGGTGCGTCCGCTGCAATCGATGATCTGTACTTTCGGGCCGGAAACCGAAGAACCGGAAGTGATTGCGTTCGCGGTCGACAACCTGGTTGCCGGCAACGTCACCTCCGGCCATCGCTTCCATGCGCCCGATCCGTTCACCGTGCGCCGTTTCGATGATTACGTGGAGAAGCTCGAGCGCGCCAATGTCGTTCTCGATGCGGATCGCCGCAAGGAAATAATCCTGTCCGATGCGCAGAATCTTGCGTTTGCGTCCGGTCTCGAACTGGTCCAGGACGAAGGCCTTCTCGACGAGGTCTCGGGCCTCGTCGAATGGCCGGTTGTGCTGATGGGCGAGTTCGAGGAAGCCTTCCTCGAAATCCCCGACGACATCATCCGGCTCACGATCAAGACCAACCAGAAATGCTTCGTGCTGAGAAAGCCCGGGGCAGGGCTGTCGAACAAGTTCATTCTTGTGTCCAACATCAAGGCCAGCGACGGCGGCCGCGAGATTGCACTCGGCAACGCCAAGGTGGTGCGCGCGCGGCTGTCCGATGCGCTCTATTTCTGGAACACCGACCAGGCCAATCTGCCCGATATGGACAAGCTCATGGCGTCGGCTGAAACCTTCGGCCTCGACATGAGCAAGCCGCTCGACCAGCGCATGGCGCGGCTCGATGCGCTCGATGTCACGTTCCATGCCAAGCTCGGCACGCAGGGCGAACGCGTGCAGCGCATCGCAAAGCTTGCCGCCGAATTGGCTCCGATTATCGGGGCGGACCCGGTGCTTGCCACCCGCGCGGCGATGCTCGCCAAGGCCGATCTGCAGACCGAGGTTGTCGGCGAGTTTCCTGAGCTTCAGGGCGTCATGGGCCGCATCTATGCCGGTCTCCAAGGCGAGCCCGAGAGCGTCGCAGCGGCGCTTGAGGAGCATTACAAGCCGCAGGGCCCGTCCGACGACGTTCCAACCGATCCGGTCTCCATTGCCGTGGCGCTGGCCGACAAGCTCGACACGCTGGTCGGCTTCTGGGCCATCGACGAAAAGCCGACAGGCTCCAAGGACCCTTACGCGCTGCGTCGTGCTGCCTTGGGTGTGATCCGAATTCTGGTTGAGAACAAGGTCGAGCTCAAGCTTGTCTCCGCCATTTCTCCGAATGTGACGGCCATCACGGATGCCAAGAATCTTGAGGCTGACACGAATGATCTGGGCACGGATCTCCTCTCCTTCTTCCATGACCGGCTGAAGGTCTATCTGCGCGACCAGGGGGCCCGGCACGACCTGATCGATGCGGTGATCACGCCACAGTCCGACGACCTTCTGGACATCACCCGCCGCGTCGACGCGCTTGGCGCGTTCTTGGACACCGAGGACGGCAGGAACCTTCTGGCAGGCACCAAGCGAGCAGCCAACATTCTGGCTGCCGAGGAGAAGAAGGGGACAGCGGTCGCCGATGCGGTTGATGAGGCCCTGTTCGAGGTCGATGCGGAAAGAAAGCTCTTCAACGCCGTGACTCAATCTGTCGGCCTGGCAAGGCAAGCCATTGAGAACGAAGATTATTCATCGGCCATGAGTGCGCTTGCAGCACTGCGTGAACCCGTTGATTCATTCTTTGAAGATGTGCTGGTCAATGCCGAGGACGAGAAGGTCCGTGCCAACCGACTGGCGCTGCTCGCAATGATCCGCGAGACCACCGGCGCGGTTGCCGACTTTTCGAAGATCTCCGGCTAGTTTCGCCATCCCCGGGAGCGGCCGGAGCCGGCAACCCCTGGAGGAGGGCGCCGGCTCGGTGCCTTCGCGTGCGGTCCGGTTGCGGACCCGGCGGGGCAGGGACCGATCAGTTCAGCCTGAGTTCGAAACTCGAAGGGTCGAAGGGCTTGGGCTCGGATTCGAGTGACGAGGTGGTGGCTTGCGCGTCCACCCCCGGCGCCGAGTCTGCCACGACCGGCTCAAACAGCGGCTCCTGGATAAGCCGCGGCGCGCTGAGTGCGGGTTCGGTCACCGCAGGTTCCGCCGCGTCTGCTCCTGCGGTCTCGACAGCGCCTTCATCGGCAACACCGCCCTCGGATGCGGGCGCATCCGCCACGTCGGTGCCATTGTCCTCGATCTCGGGATCCACGAGCCCGAGCGCAATCAGATCGGCTTCGCTGGCCTTGCTGACCATGGTGACAGGCGACCCGCCGAGCCAGCCTTCGGTGCGGTAGATCATCTGCTCGCCATCAACCTCGCGAACCTCGATGATCTGTTCGCCGGGTTCGAGACGGACTTCGGCTTCCCGTGCCGCGGCCTCCGCAGCCCTTACACATTCGTGGCAGCCGATTTCAACAATGCTGCTGCGCGTGCTGGACGTCTCTTTAAAGACCTCGATCGATGACGCGCTGGCGGCGCTTGCGCCCGCATACAAGAGGGCTGCGGCAATCAATCTGAGCATGGCGTCGTACTCCCGTTCGTGCCGGAAACTCCGGCCTTTGGTGAGGGAAGCCTAGCAACAGGGCGTTACGATCCGGTTGTTTGACGCGGTTAACAGTCAGTCAAGATTGCGTTCGCGCTCTACGGCGCGCCAGCCGATGTCGCGACGGCAGAAACCGCCCGTCCAGTCAATTGAATCCACCGCTTCATAGGCGCGTGCCTGCGCGCTCTGCACATCCGTGCCGCGCGCAGTCACGTTGAGCACACGCCCGCCATTGGCGACGAGCGCACCGTCCTTGAGGGTCGTGCCCGCGTGAAAGACCTTCGCACCAGCGGCCTCGGCTTTGTCGACACCGTTGATGACAGTGCCCTTCCTGGGTGTGCCGGGATATCCCTCGGCGGCCATCACCACGGTCAGTGCGGTGTCGTCGGACCAGCGCGCCGAAACATGTTTCAGTCCGCCGCTTGCTGCAGCCGAAAGCAGGACGAGAATGTCGTCCTTCAGCCGCATCATCAGCACCTGGCATTCGGGATCGCCGAAGCGCACATTGTATTCAATGAGCTTCGGGCCGGTTTCGTCGATCATCAGCCCGGCATAGAGCACGCCGGAAAAGGGCGCGCCCATCTCCGCCATGCCGCGCATGGTCGGTTCGATGATCTCCCGCATGGTCTGGGCAACGAGAGCCTGCGTCATAACCGGCGCGGGCGAATAGGCGCCCATGCCGCCGGTGTTGGGTCCGGTGTCGCCGTCACCCACACGCTTGTGGTCCTGGGCGGTGCCGAAGGGCAGGGCGGTTTCCCCGTCGCACAGGCAGAAGAAGCTTGCCTCCTCGCCGGTCAGGAACTCCTCGACGACGACCTCCGCCCCCGCTTCTCCGTAGGCGCCCTCGAAACAGTCCTCGATCGCATCGAACGCGTCCTCCAGCGTCATAGCAACGGTGACACCCTTGCCTGCGGCAAGCCCGTCGGCCTTAATGACGATGGGCACGCCCCGGGTCCGCACATAGGCCTTAGCCTTGGGGGCATTGTTGAACCGCTGGTAATCCGCGGTGGGAATGTTCTGTCGTGCGCACAGGTCCTTGGTGAAGCCTTTTGAGCCTTCGAGCTGTGCCGCTTTCGCCGAAGGTCCGAAGACCTTGATGCCGGCGTTGGCGAGCGTGTCGGCGAGCCCGTCGACCAGCGGCGCTTCGGGTCCGACCACCACCAGATCGATTGCCTTGTCGCGGCAAAGGGCAATAACTGCCTGGTGATCCAGAAGATCGACCGCTACGAGTTCGGCATGCTCGGCAATCCCGGGGTTGCCGGGCGCGGCGAAAAGGGAGCCGAGCGTCGGCGACTGGGCGATTTTCCAAGCCAGCGCATGCTCGCGGCCGCCTGATCCGATCAACAGCACATTCATAAACGTTTCACTCCAAGGACCGGATACGGGTTTGGTGTCCCGGCTGCGTTCAGGTGCCATGGGGTTATGAAAAGCCCGGCCCCGGGTCAAGCCAAGATCGGCCGCAATTGGTTCTCACCCGTAATCTGTGGACTTGCCGATCCCGGAAATCTTTACCCGAAGTTGACGGTATTTCGGTACCATCCGAACGCTACCGGTGCTCGGTGGCAGGGAATTTGTGAAGAAAACAGGCCCAACATGATTCAGTTGCTTTATGTCAGCGGTGCTTCACGAGAAATGTCGGAACGCGATCTCGACAATATTCTCCACACCTCCCGCACAAACAACCGGCGCAACGACGTCACCGGAATGCTGTTGTGGGCTGACGGCGTTTTCATCCAGATCCTGGAGGGCGACGCCGACACCGTTCATCGGCTTGTTTCCCGGATCAAGAGAGACCCTCGCCATTGCTATTTTATGGTGATGCACGAGCAGACAACCAACGAGCGGCTGTTTTCCGAATGGAGCATGGGCTTCAAGAAACTCGACCCGGAAAGGGCCGCCGACAAGGATGTCTTCGCCCTCTCAAAGGCAGCGCTCGCCGAGCGCGTCGGGGACCACGACGGCGGCATGTTCTTCGACATCATTCTTGCCTTCGGCCGTGATTTCCTTTCCGAGGTTTACGCCTGAGGCGCCGCCGCGCTTGCATCTCCGGTCCGGGGTCGATTTGACGCCTTGACCTGTCCTGCCCCGGCTGGCAACAGTCGGCCATGGCCGAGCCCCACAATCAGACCGGACAGGTCGAATTTTCCGACGACGGCACTGCCCGTGTCGCCGATGCGCCCTCCAACAACTGGGTCTACCGGGTGCTGCCGCGCGCGCTCTGGCCCCATGCGCAGCTTGCGCGCTGGGACCGTCCGATCGGCTGGCAGCTGCTGATGTGGCCCTGTTTCTGGTCGGCCGCCCTGGCAGCCAATGTAGCTTCCGGAACCGGTACCTGGTCGGCTTCGCTCACGGTGTGGCATCTGGTTCTGTTCATGGCTGGCGCCATAGCCATGCGGGGCGCGGGATGCACCTGGAACGATCTCGTCGATTACAGGATCGATGCGCAGGTCGCCCGGACGCGTTCCCGCCCGCTTCCGTCTGGCCGCATATCGCGCCGTGCCGCGGCGATCTTCCTCGTCGCCCAGGCGCTGTTCGGTTTCATCGTGCTGATCCAGTTCAATGCGTTTGCGATTATGCTCGGGATCGCATCGCTCGGGGTCGTCGCCATCTACCCCTTTGCCAAGCGTTTTACCGACTGGCCGCAGTTCTTCCTCGGACTGGCATTTTCCTGGGGCGCGCTGATGGGCTGGGCCGGTCTTTTTGGCGAACTGTCGCTTGCACCGGTTCTGCTTTACGGCGCCGCGATCTGCTGGACCATCGGTTACGACACGATCTACGCGCACCAGGACAAGGAAGACGATGCCTTGGTGGGGGTTCGCTCGACGGCGCGTCTCTTCGGTGAAAACACAAAGCGCTGGCTGGTTGTCTTTTACGGGATCTTTGCAGCGCTTGCGCTGGGCGCGTACATGATCTCGGGCGTCGCCTGGCCGGCCTATGCGGGCCTTGCCGCGGCGGTCCTGGTCCTCGGCTGGCAGATCCGGGTGATCGACATCGATGATGCCGACCAGTGCCTGTCGCTGTTCAAGCTCAACAGCCGGGTCGGTCTGATCGTATTCCTGGGGCTTTGCGCCGCTCTCCTGACCTGAATGAAAACCGCAAAAAGGCCCGCCTGTCTTGCAACAAGCGGGTCCAGTTCGGGTTTTCGATGATTGGCTGTCAGCGCCTGGCGATGATTTCGCGGCCCTTGATCTTCAACCGCATGCCCAGGGTGCCGGTGTTCCGGCGAACGAGAAACCGCGGTCGGCGGTCGGCGATCTGGTTGTGCCTGCGGCGGCGGCTGGGGGCAGGGGCCGTGTACTGGATGGAATTCTCGTCGAGCGGACGCGCCACGCCGTCGGCCTCGACCATCAGCATCGGCAGGCCGTAAATGCCCGACCACATGCGCCAGTCCGAAGCAATGTCTTCGAGATCGTGGGCCACCAGCAGCGGCACGCACAGTGCAGGATCGGAGTGGTGGAGTTCCAGCGTCACCGTAACGGTGCCGTCGCCATGGTCGATCGCCCGGGCGGCAACACCGTTAAAGGCGCCCGCGGGCAGCGCGATCGACAGCGGCAAACCGGATTTGGACAGCATCTTCTTCATCACCGCGCCGCGCTCGTCGAGCGTGACCGAAACCTCGTCGCGTTCGTCACGGGCGGCATAGGACACGCGCTGCGGGAAATTGAGTGGATCCAGTCTGAGTTCGTACCCGGCCCATACGGGTTTCAAAACTGTGTTGGTCATGGTTCTCGCCTTCTGTAACCCTTGAGAGCCGTTGTTTACGGACCTCTTTTTTTCGGGGCTTTTCGCCCTCTCACAGCACGCACCATGACTCGCGGGCTGTTCCTGACGGCTTAAGGAGTTGGGTTAAGAAAAGCTATGTTTTGGGGATGGTTAGCGAAAGACAACCGGCCCGTTTCCGATTTGGAAAGGTTGTTTTCCGCACTGCGCATCCAATTTCGCGGCCTGCCTCAGGCGACCACCTTGCCCGGGTTCATGATGCCCTTGGGGTCAAAGGCGGTCTTGATCCGCCGCATCAGGGCCATTTCCACGGGTGAGCGGATGGCTGCAAGTTCATCGCGCTTGAGTTGTCCGATCCCGTGCTCGGCCGAGATCGATCCGTTCAGTTTCAGGACAATGGCGTGAACGATCTCGTTCATTTCCTTCCAGCGCGCAAGAAACGCGTCCTTGTCGGCGCCGGGCGGCTGGGAGATGTTGTAATGGATGTTGCCGTCACCCATGTGCCCGAACGCCACGATGCGTGCGCCTGGCATGGCCGCGAGTACGGCCTCGTCCGCCGTTTCGAGGAACTCCGGCACCCTGGCGACCGGCACCGACACGTCGTGCTTGATCGAACCGCCTTCCGGCTTCTGGGCCCATGACATGGATTCACGCATGTTCCAGAACGCCTGACGCTGGGCTTCGGATTCGGCTGCAGCAGCATCCCGGATCAGTCCCTGCTCATAAGCGGCCACGAAAAGCCCCTCCAGCATGGTGCGCGCGGCCTCCTGCGACTGGCCCGAACTGATATCTATGAGCGCGTACCAAGGGTGAGGCTCGTCAAGAGGGTCGCGCGCACCTTCTATATGGCGCGTGGTGAACTCGATGCCGATGCGCGGCATCAGCTCAAATCCCGTAAGCGACGGACCGCAGTAGTCCTGCGCAAGGCGGAACAGTTGCAGCGCCGTGCGGGGACTGTCGAGGCCGGCATAGATCGTTTCGTGCCCGCGCGGAGCTGGAAACAGTTTCAGCACCGCGGCTGTTATGATGCCGAGTGTTCCCTCGGCGCCGATGAACAGATCGCGCAAATCATATCCCGTATTGTCCTTCTTGAGTGCGCGCAAACCGTTCCAGATTTCGCCATCCGGCAAAACAACCTCCAGCCCAAGGCACAATTGCCGCATGTTCCCATAGGCCAGTACGGCAGTCCCGCCCGCATTCGATGACAGATTGCCGCCGATCTGGCAGGAGCCTTCTGAGCCGAGCGAGAGCGGGAACAGCAAGCCGGCCTCGCTCGCCGCCGATTGAGCCTCGGCAAGCACCACGCCGGCTTCCGCCACCATGATCTGGCCGACCGGGTCGAATGACCGGATCTTGTTGAGGCGGGCCAGGGAAATGACGATCTCGCCGCTGCCCGGACGCGGGGATTGCCCTCCGACCAGCCCCGTGTTGCCGCCCTGAGGCACCACGGCCGTGCCGGTCTCGCTTGCGAGCTTCAGGATCGCAGCCACTTCCTCGGTGCTCCCGGGCCTGAGCACAAGCGGGCTTTCTCCCTGGTAAAGCCCTCGAGGCTCGGTGAGATGCGGAGCGATGTCGGAAGCCGAGGTGAATGCGTTTTCAGGCCCGGTAATGGCGCTGAAGCGTTCGATCAGGGATGGGTCGTTCACAAGTCCGGACATAATCATGGATTTAGCTTTGCCCGACCTTCAAGTCGAGTGCCGGGCCGGGAGTTTGAAGCGGATATTGCACTTCGGTTTCGGCCATTTCCGCAGTCTGGCCAGCGGCGTTCCGCCGTGGCGGCACGAGCCGCTAGAACGTCTCGGCACAATACTTTCAATTTCGAATTTTCCGATTCAACAGCAGTTAATCCCTTTGTGCGAGACTTTCCGCAATTTGAGAGGATATTGACGTGCGCAAGTTTCTGAAAGACCGATCCGGCAATTTCGCTATCTTCACGGCCCTGATGCTTGTGCCTGTATTTGGCGCGGCCGGGTTGGCGCTCGACTATTCCAATGCACTTTCGATCAAGACCGACATTCAGGGTGTCGCGGACTCTGCCGCGCTGGCGGCAATTGCGGAAAGTTCGGCCGGTGTCGAGCAGGCCTACTCGCTGGAAGGCGACGGCGAGATCCCGCTCGGAGAAAGCGAGGCCCTCAAATTCTTCACCGCGCAGATCGAAACCGACACCGGCTACAAGCTTGATGAAGTGACCGCAAAGGTGGTCAAGCAGAACGGGCGCCTGTTTTCGGTCGTCGACTACAAGGCGACCGTTCCGACAACCCTCTCGAAGGTGCTCGGCAAGCAGTCGATCACGGTGGCCGGTCAGGCCAGGGTCGAATACCAGACCGAGGTTTACCGCGATTTCTTCCTCCTGCTCGACAACACCCCGTCCATGGGCGTGGGCGCGACACCAGGCGATGTCAGCACGATGGTGGCCAACACCTCCGACAAATGTGCCTTTGCCTGCCACATCGTTCAGAACGGCAAGGAAGACAAGAACAGCTACTACAATCTCGCCAAGAAGCTCGGCGTGACCACCCGCATCAACGTTGTCGCTTCTGCGACCGCGGCGCTGATGGACACGGCACACGACTCGCGGATTAGCAGCAACCAGTACCGTATGGGGGTCTACACCTTTGGCGAGAGGGCCGAGGACACCAAGCTTCTCGAGGTCGTTGCACCCACGACAAATTTGAAATCGGCAAAGGCAAAGGCTGCCAAGATCGATCTGATGTCCATTCCCTATCAGGGCTATGACAATGACCAGCAGACCGATTTCGACCGTGCCCTGACCCAGGTCGGCGAGAAGATGGGCGAAGCAGGCTCAGGGCTGACCGCGAACGATCCTGAGAAGATCCTCTTCTTCGTCTCGGACGGCGTGGGCGACAGCTACAAGCCGAGCAGTTGCACCAAGAAGACCACCGGCGGCCGCTGCCAGGAACCGATCGATATCAAGCATTGCGAGGCCCTCAAGGACAAGGGCTACAAGATCGCAATCCTCTACACCACCTATCTGCCGCTGCCCACCAACAACTGGTACAACAAGTGGATCAAGCCGTTTCAGGACGAAATCCCGCAGAAGATGAAGGCCTGCGCTTCGCCGGAACTGTTCTTCGAGGTCAGCCCGACCGAAGGCATCAGCGAAGCGATGAACCAGCTCTTTCTCAAGATCGTCAACACGCCGCGCCTGACCGGCTGAGGCCGGATACCAGGAGTGCGCCGGGCAGATCTACCTGCGGAAGCAGATATCGACCGCTGGTGTCAGTCCTTCGGGGCGGCAGCCCGGCTCAGCCGGTCATTGATGGCTTCTCCAAGCCCGTCCATGGGAACCGGCGCCACTGCGATCCCGACCCGGCTGTGCGCGTCGGCCTGCTTGAGAAATGAAAACAGGTTGGCGGCCGCCTCGCGCAGATCCCCCGTGGGCGACAGGTCGCCGACCCAGGACGCCTGGTCTTCACCTGCCACGGCCCCGGCTCCGAAACGCAGCAAGGCCTCGCCCGGTCGCACATCGACGGCATCGAGCCGCACAAGCGCATCGGGCGCATAGTGCGAGCGCATCATTCCCGGCGCGATGATCCCGGTTTCCCCGCTCTCGTTTCGGCCGACCTTGACGTGAGCGGCGTCCTCTATCGCTGCGACCGGAACGCCGCCCGGGCGCAACAGGGTCAATTCCTCCCCGTTCACCGCAATGATCGTCGATTCAACCCCGACCATGCAGGGACCCCCGTCGAGAACGAGATCGACACGATCCGCCAGATCGTCAGCCACATGATCGGCGGTGGTCGGGCTGATGCGGCCCGACCGGTTTGCGCTCGGTGCGGCAAGGGGTTTCCCGAAGGTGCTGATCAGTGTACGTGCGACGCCTTGCGGAACCCGCAGGCCCACGGTTGCCAGCCCGGCGGTGGCCAGTTCATGAATGCCGCCGTCGGCCCGTAACGGAAGCACAAGCGTCAACGGTCCCGGCCAGAAGGCTTCTGCCAGGCGCTCGGCCAGCGGCGAGAAGACCGCGTGCGCTTTGGCCATCCCGATGTCGCTGACATGGGCGATCAGCGGGTTGAAGCGGGGACGGCCCTTAGCCTCGTAGATGGCCGCGATTGCAGCAGGGTTCGTCGCATCCGCCGCAAGGCCGTAGACCGTTTCTGTGGGCATGGCCACCGGGTCGCCGCGGCCCAGAGCCTCGGCTGCGATACGGATGGTTTCGGGATCCGAGACTGGAAAAATGCGCGCCATGTCATCACCAAACTGCTGGCGCAAGCCTCTATCAGCCGGCCCGGGCGGATGCAATGCGCCTGTACTGCCCGCAAAACCGCGAAAAACGGCAGGTTCTGTCAAATTGAAAGATTGGGTTTAGCCCTGCGATAACACTTTAGAAATATCTGATGGTGTCCGGCGCAAACACGAAGAGACTTTGCAATGACCCAACACATCGCAGCAGAAAAATCGGTCGGAATCCGTGTTGCCACGGCGATGCTGCAAATGGGTATTGAAGGTTTGCCGCGCAATTACGAGCTTGTCTACGAGGCCTATTCGGGCGCGAATTCGGAACTGACCAAGGAATTCATTGCAATCGGACGCGTCAAGTCGCAACGCGCTTTGGACGAACTGGGCCGCAAGTACCTGCCGCATCACCACGAGGAATCGGTTCTGAGCAAGACAAGCGACCGGATGCGGTCGCAGATGTCGACCTTCATGAACCTTCTCGAAGAGGAAAAGAGTTCGCTGACCGACTACGGCAAGATCATCGATCAGGCCTCGCGCTCGATTTCGATAGAGGGCGAGATCGATCGCGACAAGCTGGTCAATTCGATCCGGAAACTCAGTGAGGCGACCGAACAGCAGGCATCCAAGAGTGTGGCCATGGCCGTGGAGGCTCGGCAGCAGGCGGCATCTCTCGACGAGGTCAGGTCGGACATCGACAATTTCGAGAAGATGAAATTCGTCGACCAGTTGACCGGCCTCGCAAACCGCCGGGCCTTCAACAAGGCCATCGCCCGGATTTACGCCAACGCGCAGTTGCCGATGATGTGCGGTCTCGGGCTCGCCGAGATCGACAGCATCAAGCAGCTGGTTTCAGTCGGCGAAGGCAACGACAACGGCACCAATGACCGGTTCATCAGGCATGTGGGATCGCTTCTGCACGCGGCGAACAGGAACGGCGAGTTCGTCGCGCGTCTCGATCGGGATCGCTTCGCCTTCCTGATCAATTCCTCGGACGAAGCCGAGATCATGCGCGTGATCGACGGCTTGAGACTGGGCGTCTCTTCGAGGCCGCTGATCAGCCCCAAGAACGGCCGGAGCCTCGGCAATGCGACGCTTTCTGTCGGCGTTGCCATGTCCATGCTTGCCGACAACGTTGCCCAGCTGATGGATTTTGCCGAAAAGGCCCTGGCTGCCTCGGTTCGCGACGGCGGCAATCGGGCGACGCTGTACTCCGGCAACGCCCAGCCGGGCGCCAATCGCGACTGGATGATCTACCGGCCCTGAGCCGGATTTTCGAACCTTTTGCCTTTCCCCTAATAAGCATCGGACCACCACGCCTGAACCGGCGGCGCCCGGCCCGGGCGGCAGGGCCGTTTGCGTGAAAAGCCCTTGCCATGAAGCGTCACGGCGTCGCATCCTTGCGGCAAACGAGCACGCGGCTGGAGCCGCAAATTGACGTTTACGTAAAAATCACATAGCCGTACATTTAACTTGGATTTACCGCCACCGTCATCGAGAAGGCAGGGAGGAGACGACATGTACCGTGCGCCCGTAGACGAGATTTCCCATACGCTCAAATCCGTTGCAGGCCTGCGCAAGGCCATCGACGAGGGCCGGTTCGGCGATCTCGGCGAGGATCTCGTCGACGCCATCCTGACCGAGGCCGGCCGCTTTGCCAGCGACGAGATTGCGCCGCTCAACGAGATTGGTGACACTCAGGGAGCAACGCTGGCGGATGGCGAGGTCACGACCCCTGAGGGCTGGAAGAAGCTTTACCGCGACTGGATCGAGGGCGGTTGGAACGGCCTGACGGGGCCCGAAGAATTCGGCGGACAGGGGCTGCCGACGCTGCTGTCGGTCGCCGCACTGGAGATGTGGAACTCCGGAGCCCTTGCCTTCGGTATCGGCCCGACGCTGACCATGGGTGCCGTCGAGGCGATCGAAAAGCATGCCACCGACGACCTCAAGGCAAAATACCTTGAAAAGCTGGTGACCGGCGACTGGATGGGGACGATGAACCTCACCGAGCCGCAGGCCGGCTCCGATCTCAACGCGCTCAAGGCGCGCGCCGAGCCCGTGGGGGACGGCACCTACCGGATTTTCGGGCAGAAGATCTACATCACCTATGGCGAACACGATTTCACCGACAACATCATTCACCTGGTGCTTGCGCGTCTGCCCGATGCGCCGGCTGGAACCCGCGGCATCTCGCTGTTCCTGGTGCCGAAGTTCATGGTCGGCGATGACGGTTCGCTCGGCGAGCGCAATGACGTGTTCTGCTCCGGCCTTGAGCACAAGCTTGGCATTCACGCTTCCCCCACCTGCACCATGATCTATGGCGACGGCAAGTTCGGCGATGAACCCGGCGCCATCGGCTGGCTGATCGGCGAAGAGAACAAGGGTCTGGCCTGCATGTTCACGATGATGAACAACGCCCGCCTCGCCGTCGGCATGCAGGGCGTGGCAATCGCCGAAACAGCCACCCAGAAGGCGCTCGCCTATGCCAGGGAACGCACCCAGGGCCGCGCGCCGGGCCACACCGGCGAGGGCATGAGCCCGATCATCGAGCATCCCGATGTCGCCCGCATGCTCATGACCATGAAGGCGCTGGCCCAAGGTGCGCGCGCGATCTGCTATTCCTGCGCCGAGGCGCTCGACATGGCCCGCGTCAGCGAGGGCGACGAGGCGAAGGCCTGGTCGGAGCGCGCCAGCCTGATCACCCCGATTGCCAAGGCATTCTCCACCGATATCGGCATGGAGGTGGCCTCGCTTGGCGTCCAGGTCCATGGCGGCATGGGTTTCATCGAGGAAACCGGCGCGGCAAGGCTCCTGCGCGACGCGCGCATCGCACCGATCTACGAGGGCACCAACGGCATTCAGGCGATAGATCTGGTCATGCGCAAGCTGCCGCTGTCCGGCGGCGAGACGGTGAACCGACTGATCGCGGACTTCAAGGCCGATGCGGAGGCCGCGCGGGCATCCAATGCACCGGCGCTAGAAGGTGTGGCAAAACGGCTCGACGATGCCATCGCCGATCTGGAAACCGCCACCGCCTATCTCCAGAAGGCGATCTCGGAAGGCCGTCAGACCGACGCGCTTGCCGGCGCGACGCCCTATCTCAGGCTGTTTGGACTGACGGCTACCGCAGCGATGCTCACTCGCGGCGCGCTTGCCGACATGGAAGCACCGGAGGCCGGCGGCCGGACAGCACTTGCCCGTTTTGCCGCGCTCAACCTGGCGCCTGAAACCGCGGGACTTCTGGCAGGCATCGTCACCGGCGCAAGTTCGCTTGAAGCGGCCGGGGCAGCACTCGCCTCCTGATCAGCCGCGCTTGGCCGCTGGCCTTTGACATTTCCGGAAAGGACTATCCATGAGCGATCACATTCTCATCGAGCGGGCGGGCGAGGCCGGTGAAATCAACGTCATCCGTTTCAACCGGCCGGAAAAGAAGAACGCCATCACCCGCGCAATGTATGCGGCCATGGCCAGGGCGCTCGTGGACGGTGACGCCGACGATACGGTCCGCGTCCATGTGATGCTCGGCACGCCCGGCGCATTTTCATCCGGCAACGACATGCAGGACTTCATGGCGGTGGCCATGGGCGCGGAAAAGGGCACCGAGGTGCTCGATTTTCTCGGCGCGCTGGCGGGTGTGAAGAAGCCGGTCGTCTCCGGCGTCGACGGCCTTGCCATCGGCGTGGGCGCAACCATCCACCTGCACTGCGACATGACCTTCGCAACGCCGGACTCGCGCTTTCACACCCCGTTCGTCGATCTGGCGCTGGTTCCGGAAGCGGCTTCCAGCCTGCTTGTCCCGCTTGCCATCGGCCATCAGCGCGCCTTTGCGCTTCTGGCGGCGGGCATTCCCTTCTCCGGCGAGGAAGCCGAGCGCGCAGGTTTGATTTTCAGGACGGTGCCGGCCGCCGAACTCGAACCTTCGGTCATGGCAACCGCCACGGGTCTCGCGCAAAAGCCGCCCAAGGCGCTGGCCCTTGCCCGCCGCCTGATCAAGCCTGATCCCGAGCAGGTGATGGAACGCATGCGCGAGGAGGCCGACCTGTTTGCAAGCCAGCTCAAGAGCGCCGAGGCGCTCGCGGCCTTCCAGGCCTTCATGGCGCGCAAGAAGTAGAAAGCCAGACCTGAAAGCGAAAGGACGGCGGCAGCCCCGCCGGGCCTCGTCGTATCGCGGTCACAAGATGCTGGCAAAACACAGCCAGCCAATCCGCCGCCACCACCAAGGGAGAAACCATGCTCATTCTACGTTCGACGATCGTTGCGCTCGCACTGGCCACTGGCGCCGCATCAGGAATCGCGGCCCTGGCCGAGAACCGTATCGACACCCAGCGCCATGACGCACCTGACCTGGCGGCCTATGGCGACCACAAGGTCGGTGTGCGGACGCTCGAGATGGTCAATCCGGATCAGATCGACATACTCGCCATCGACCCGGCCGCCGAAAAGCCTGCCGAGTTTCCACGTTATGACCGGCCACTGACCATCGAGGTCTGGTATCCGGCCGACAGCACTGCCGAAGGTTCGACCGAACTCAAGGCCTATCTCCGCGACGGCAAGACAGAGGTCACGCTTGTCGGCCGGGCAATGCGCGATGCCGCGCCGCTCGAAGCCGACAGTGCTTTCCCGCTGGTCATCGTTTCGCACGGCTATCCCGGCAACCGCTTCCTGCTTGCGCATCTGGCTGAAAACCTTGCCTCCAAGGGCTATGTCGTTGCCTCGATCGACCACACGGATTCCACCTACCGTACCCGTGCCGCTTTCGGTTCGACGCTGGTGAACCGCTCGCTTGACCAGCTCTTCGTGCTCGACGAAATCGCCCGGCTGTCCTCCGAGGACGGCAATTTCCTCAAAGGCCTTGCCGATGCGGACAATGCCGCGGTCGTCGGCTACTCCATGGGAGGCTACGGCGCCGTGATCACCGCCGGCGGCGGCGTTACCCAGGCCGCGGTCGATCTGAGCTGGGGCGCGCCGCACGGAACGCTCGGTGTGCACCTGAGCGGCAGCGACAGCCACAACGACCTGCCTGATCCGCGCATCAAGACCATCGTCGCCTTCGGCCCCTGGGGCATGGAGCGCGGCTTCTGGGATGCCGAAACGCTCAAGGGTGTCGAGATCCCGGCGCTCTTCATCGCCGGGTCGGTCGATGACGTTTCGGGCTACGAAAACGGCGTTCGCGCCATCTGGCAGGGTGCTTCGAGCGTCGAGCGTTCGCTGCTGACCTTCGACAATGCCAACCACAATGCGGGCGCTCCGATGCCCGCGCCCGCCGAAGCCGACAAGATGGACGAGGGCTTGGGCTTCAATCTGGCGGAGCACTACAACGACGCCGTCTGGGACTCGGTGCGGATGAACAACATCTCGCAGCACTTCGTCACCGCCTGGCTCGGCCGGCACCTGAAAGGCGACGAAACCATGGCCTCCTACCTCGATCTGGTCCCCAACGCCAATGACGGCGTCTGGGCCAAGGCCGAGGACGGCTCGGACAAGCCCGAACACACTCATTGGGAGGGCTTTCCGAACCGCACCGCCAAGGGCCTGCGCTTCGAGGTGCTCAAGGCCGGCGAATAAGCCCGGGGCGGCCGGCAACAACTGTCATCGGACCGGTTCAGACGAAGGCGGCGCACGTGGGTGCGCCGCCTTTTTCGTTTGGGTGATGGAATGTCGTGCCAAATACCTCCGTCATGCCGGACCCCGATCCGGCATCCAGCAGGCGAGCGTCCGTGAGCCGGGAAATCAAAGGCGACAACTTCAAGAGTCACTCACCGCGCGGACACGCGGTTGCTGGACCCCGGATCAAGTCCGGGGTGACGGGGGAGTGGGCGCTGTCACCGGAAACGAAGGCTTGGGGACCTCGACAGGTAATGAAACCTCGGTTGCACCCCCGCTTGCCCTGCACGCGCCGCCTTGCCATAGTTCCGGCCAGCGCAACCGGAGCCGGACCCGAGCATGGCCGAACCACCCAAGTCCAAACGGCCATCTCGTAGCAGGAAAACGCCGAAGCCCGATTTCTCGCCCTTCGAGGACTGGCTGATCGACGGCCCGGCGGGAAAGTGGACTGATGCTTGGGAGACCGACAAAGAACTTTCGGAAAGGCAAAAACAGATTGTCGCAGACAGCGCGGCACTGTTGCTGGATCACAACGCCTGGCGCGAGAAGGTTCAGGCGTTTGAAGAGGCCCTCTTGACCCTTCCAAATGAGATCTCCCGCAAAGTGAAAAGAGCAAGATACTGCATCCGATTTGACCGCCATGTCTTCGCCGATGGCCACAAGTTTTTCGCGATCTATCCGTTCCCCTGCTCAGTGTCGTTCTCCGGGGCGATGTTCGGCGATGGCGATGTCTCGTTCTTTGGGGCAAAGTTCGGCGATGGCACTGTCTCATTCACTGGGGCGAAGTTCGGCGATGGCGATGTCTCGTTCGACGGGGCGACGTTTGGCGAGGGCACTGTCTCGTTCACCGGGGCGAAGTTCGGCGATGGCACTGTCTCGTTCAGCGGGGCGAGGTTCGGCAAGGGCACTGTCTCATTCACCGGGGCGACGTTTGGCGATGGCACTGTCTCGTTCGACGTGGCGAGGTTCGGCGAGGGCGATGTCTCGTTCAGCGGGGCGAGGTTCGGCAAGGGCAATGTCTTGTTCCGCGGGGCGAAGTTCGGTGATGGCACTGCCTCGTTCGACGGGGCGACGTTTGGCGATGGCACTGTCTCGTTCGACGTGGCGAGGTTCGGCGAGGGCGATGTCTCGTTCGACGGGGCGACGTTCGGCGATGGCACTGTCTCGTTCACCGGGGCGAAGTTCGGCTTTGGCACTGTCTCATTCACCGGGGCGAAGTTCGGCGATGGCACTGTCTCATTCACCGGGGCGAAGTTCGGCGAGGGCAATGTCTGGTTCACCGGGGCGACGTTCGGCGACGGCACTGTCTCGTTCACCAGGGCGAAGTTCGGTGACGGCACTGTCTCGTTCAACGACATCGATTTCCGATCAACGACCATGCCTGCTACAGGCATGGTCGTTGCCGGAAATTTCTATGTCAAATCTCACTTTCCCGAAGCGGTGGATTTCAGTCGGCTTGACGTGCAGGGCACCGCCAGCTTTTCGGGCAGCAGCTTTCAAAAGGTGCCGGATTTCCGCGACGCCAAGTTCGACCGTCCGCCTGAGGTGGCAGGCATGGTGGTGCCGCGCCCGAAGCTTATAGGCTGGAACCAACTTGCGACCGACAAAGATGACGTCGCAAAATTCCGCAAACTCAAATCCATGGCGCTGGCAGCCAATGACCATGAGAAGGACGGTGAGTTCTTCGCGGGCGAGATGCTCGCCAAGCGCGGCACCGAGACAAAAACTCTCTTCGGATTGTTGTTCAGCACACTTTACTGGTGGTTGAGCGATTTCGGCCAGAGCTACCTGCGGCCGATTGGCTGGCTGTTTGTAAGCTATCTGATCTTTGCCGCAGCCTGTCTCTACAAGATCTGGCCTGCGTTGACCCTGAGCGACCGGTTATGGTTTGCGGCGGAATTCTCCTTTCGCAGCCTCACGCCTCTGTTCGGCTCGCTGTTCCGTTTCGCGCCTGCGCCGGAGGATCATGTTTCCTGGTACCAGAAGACCTACAAGAGCCTGGCCGATGCCGGCGTTGACATCGACGGCCTGATTGCGCTCGGCGTTGCCCAGAGCGTCATTGGAACGGTGTTCTTGTTCCTGCTGCTCTTGGCCCTTCGCAACAAGTTCCGGCTGAAGTGACAACACTCCCCGTCATGCCGGACTTGATCCGGCATCCAGCAGGCGAGCGTCCGCGAGCCGGAAGACTTGCGTTGTAAAGCAAAGGGGCGAGCCTCTCACCGCGTGGACACGCGGTGGCTGGTCGCCGGAGGCTACGACGTCGCTTCGCTTGTCTTGATCAAGTCCGGGGTGACGGGAGATGGTGGGAGATTAGTGAAATAGAGGGAGCAGAGCGCCATCCCTCCTTCGTCATCCTCGGCCTCCGAGCCGAGGATCCATTCCCTGATGCCTCCAACTCTCATGAAGTCTGAACCATTGCGCTATGGATCCTCGGGTCAAGCCCGAGGATGACGAAAGAGCGAAGCAACTCGCCTCCTACCTTCTCGGCCGTTCCAAGAGCGCCACCACTTCCACATGGGCAGACCACAGGAACTGGTCGATCGGCGTGACCGAAAGGAGCCGGTAGCCGCCGGCCATCAGGATTTCGAGGTCGCGCGCCAGCGTCACCGGGTTGCAGGAGACGGCGGCGATGCGCGGGATCACGGATTTGGCGATTTCCTTGGCCTGGGCCTCCGCGCCGGCACGCGGCGGGTCGAAGCAGAGGCCCTGATAGGTCTTGAGCTCGGAGAACATCAGCGGGCGGCGGAACAGGTCGCGCCGCTCGACGCTCACCGGCTTGATGCCCTGCGTGTGGCGCGCCGCGCGGTCGAGCGCATTGAGGGAGGGCTGGTCGCCTTCCACCGCATGCACATGGCTTTTCTCGGCAAGCCGCAGCGTGAAGGTGCCCGCGCCCGAAAACAGGTCCGCCACGCGCTTGGCCTTCTTGAGGTGCCCGGTGACGAGATCGCCCATCACCGTCTCGGCGCTATCGCTCGCCTGCACGAAACCGCCGGGCGGCGGATTGACCGTGATCCCGCCGAAATCGAGCTGTGGCGGCTGTTTCTCGATCAGGATCTCGCCATTGAAGGTGAGCCGCGCCATGCCCGCTTCCTTGCGCATGATGGCGATGATCTGCAGCCGGTCGGTTTCGCTCAGCCGGAAGGGCGCCTCGACGGCGAGGTCGAAGCCCGAATGGGTGTCGAGCACCGTGAGCCGGAAAGCCTCGCGGCCCACTGCAACCGAGGCCGCGATCCGCTGCAGCGCGGGCAGGGCACCGTTGATGCGGGTGGTGGCGATCACGCAGGTTTCAACCGGCACGATCTCGTGGCTCTGGGCCTTGTTGAACCCTAGCGCGAGACCCGCCTCGGTCCGTCGCGCGGCAAACACCACCCGCCGCCTGTTGTGGGGGGTGGCCGCAACCAGCGGCGCGACCTCGGCCTTGATGCCGCGGCCTTCGAGCGCTGCGACCACCAGCCCGCGCTTCCAGTCGCGATAGGCCTCGTCGGCCATGTGCTGCACCGCGCAGCCGCCGCAGGCGCCGGGGTCTGCATCGGTGCCGAAATGCGGGCAGGGCGGCTCGGTGCGGTCGCCGGACGCCTCAAGCAGGGAGATGAGCGTGCCCCGGTCTTTCTCGACTGCCGCATTGATGATGTCGCCGGGCAGGGTGAAGGGCACGAAGACCTGTCCCTTGGGCGTCTCCGCGATGCCGTCGCCCTGGCCGCCAAGCCGGGTGATTTCAAGTTTTTCAGCGCTCATGACTTGAGGCCTCCGATGAGGAATTCCTGGTTTCCGTCTCCGCCGGCAATCGGCGAGGGGATGGGGCCGGTCGCACGCCAGCCCTCGATGCTGTCGAGCCAGGCGGCGAGGTCTTGCGCGATCTCCGGGCCCAGCGAGGGATCCTTGAGAAGCCCGCCCTTGCCGATGGCCGCGCGGCCCGCCTCGAATTGCGGCTTGACGAGAAGAACCGCGAAGGCTCCCGGCGCCGCCAGCGCGAGTGCCGCCGGCAGCGCGAGCCTGAGCGAGATGAAACTGACATCGGAAACCACCGCCCCGATCCGTCGGCCGTTGAGATGGTCTGCCGAAAGATCGCGGGCATTGAGCCCTTCGAGATTGGCAACCCGTGCGTCCGCAGCAAGATCGGGATGCAATTGCCCGTGCCCGACATCGACAGCCGTCACATGCGCCGCGCCGCGTTCAAGCAGCACCTGGGTGAAGCCGCCGGTGGATGCGCCGATATCGAGGCAATTCCGGCCCGCGGGATCGAAGCCGAAGGCTTCCAGTCCGGCCGCGAGCTTGAGCGCTGCCCGCGACACATAGCTTTTCGCCGGATCCGATATCCCGATGGCAGCGGACGCGCTGACCACTGCTCCAGGCTTGGTGATGGTCTTGCCGTCGACGCAGACGGCTCCGCGCGCAATCGCATCGCGCGCACGTGAGCGGGTGTCGTAATGGCCGAGCCGTACCAGAATCTGGTCAAGGCGATCCCGTTCGGGCCGGCCTCCCGCCATGTCCTGATCGGATGTGTCGATGCTGTTGCGCGCCATTCCGCCCTCTTGACGCGGATGGGAGGCAGGGGCAAGCGCTTTGTTGCTCGGAACTGTCGGGCTTCAGTAGCGCAGGATGCTTCCGCCGTCGCCATTCTGCACCGGCTCACGCCGGGTTTCAGTGGCGCGCCGTTCGGGCAGGCGGCGGCTCAGTGGCGGAAACAGGTGGTTGTGCGCGACAAGATCGAGGGGGCCGCGGATGTCACCGAGCTTTGGCTGCAGCATCCGGATGGCTGCTTCCTCGATGCGCCGGTCATAGGCTGGTTTGTCGCCCGCGCCGACGGCCACACGTGTCAGGGCAAGACTGCCGGCAAGCAATGCGGCAGATGCAAACGCGATTCCGAGTGCTGTTGGCTGCTTCCGTGCCGATTTCATGTCCCCGCATGCTCCCCTTTCTTGCGAAAAGGGATAGCACGGCGGACCTTTCGGAACGCCCAAGGGACATGGTTACGAAATCACAAAACCCTATGGTTTCAAGAGTGTAACCGGAGAGCTGATGGTGTTCTCGGTGCCCAGCGCCCGGAAAACCGTATCGACGATACCCTTCCGGTCGAGCCCGGCGCGTGCATACATCACATCGGGTGAAGCATGATCCATGAAGACGTCCGGCATCACCATCGACCGTACCTTCAGGCCGCCGTCCAGCAGACCGTCGCTTGCTAGGAAGTGCATGACATGGCTGCCGAAGCCGCCGACCGAGCCTTCCTCGATGGTGATCAGGACCTCGTGGTTGCGCGCGAGTTGCCGGATCAGGTCATGGTCGAGCGGCTTTGCGAAGCGCGCATCGGCAACGGAGGTCGACAGGCCCGCAGCATCCAGGTCCTCGGCGGCAACGAGGCACTCGGCGAGCCGCGTGCCAAAGGAGAGCAGCGCAACCTTCGTGCCTTCGCGCATGATCCGGCCCTTGCCGATTTCGAGGATTTCGCCGCGCGCGGGCATCTCCACGCCCACGCCTTCGCCGCGCGGATAGCGAAACGAGATCGGGCCCTCGTCATAGGCAGCCGCGGTGCGCACCATGTGCTTGAGTTCGGCCTCGTCGGCTGCCGCCATCACCACGAAGCCCGGCAGGCAGGAGAGGTAGGCCGTATCAAAGGACCCGGCATGGGTCGCGCCATCGGCGCCGACAAATCCCGCACGGTCGATGGGAAAGCGCACCGGCAGCTTCTGGATCGCCACGTCGTGGACAACCTGGTCGTAGCCGCGCTGCAGGAAGGTCGAATAGATCGCGCAGAACGGCTTGAGCCCTTCCGTCGCCATGCCGGCGGAAAAGGTGACCGCGTGTTGCTCCGCAATGCCGACATCGAAGGTCCGCTCGGGAAACGCCTTGGCGAACTTGTCGACACCGGTGCCCGAAGGCATGGCCGCCGTGACGGCGACAATCGTGTCGTCATGGCCGCCCTCCTGGGTCAGCGTCTCGCCGAACACGGAGGTATAGCTTGGCGCGTTCGGCTTTGCCTTCGCCTGGGTTCCGGTAATGACGTCGAACTTGGAGACGCCGTGATACTTGTCGGCTGCGGCTTCTGCCGGCGCGTAGCCCTTGCCCTTCTGGGTGACAACGTGAATGAGCACCGGGCCGTCGCCGTTCTCGCGCACGTTCCTCAGCACCGGCAGCAGGTGTTCGAGATTGTGCCCGTCGATCGGGCCGATGTGGTAGAAGCCGAGCTCCTCGAACATGGTGCCGCCGGTCATGTAGCCGCGGGCATGCTCCACGGCGCGGGTGATCGCGCGGTCAATGTTCTTTCCGAGATAGGCCGTCAGCTTCTTGCCCGCCTCGCGGATGCCCATATAGGTCCGGCCCGACGCCATGCGCGCAAGATAGGCGCTCATAGCACCCGTCGGCTGTGCAATCGACATGTCGTTGTCGTTGAGGATGACGATCAGGCGCGCGTCGAGCGCGCCGGCATTGTTGAGAGCCTCATAGGCCATGCCCGCCGACATGGCGCCGTCGCCGATCACCGAGACCACGTGACGGGGCCTGTCGGTCACCTTGCTTGCAACCGCCATGCCCAGCCCGGCGGAAATCGAGGTCGAGGAGTGTGCCGCACCGAACGGGTCGTACTCGCTCTCGTCACGCTTGGTGAAGCCGGAAAGCCCGTTCTCCTGGCGCAGCGTGCGGATGCGGTCGCGCCGGCCGGTCAGGATCTTGTGCGGGTAGCACTGGTGCCCCACGTCAAAGATCAGCCGGTCATGCGGCGTGTCGAAAACCTTGTGGATCGCAATCGTCAGTTCCACCACGCCGAGGCCCGCGCCAAGATGGCCGCCGGTCCGGGAGACTGCGTCGATCATCTCGGCGCGCAATTCTTCGGCAAGCTGCGGCAGCTGCTTGTCATCGATCTGTCTGAGATCGGAAGGGTAGTGGACTTTGTCCAGAAGCGGCGTTTCGGGCGGGTTGGTCAAGTCAGGCCTCACTGTCGATCACGCCGTAGACCGGAACCGATTTCGTGTAAACCCGGATAAACGTCGCATTCCCCGACTGTACGGACAGACGGATCGTTTCAACGTAGGGGATAAGATTGCGACGTCAATGTGATGCGGGGACAAACTCGCAGCTGTCCCCGCCTTAACCGGTCAGTCCGGTATTGTCTCCCGGGCCGTGCAGTCGAATTAGCTGTAGCCCTGACCCTTCAGCTTTTTCTTCCATGCCTTGAAATTGGCCGCGCCGCCAGGTCCGAGACGCTTCTTGGGACCGGACTTCAGGAACGAGATTTTCTCGCTCAAGAAACAACCGGAATTGTTGCAGGCGAGAGAATAGGTCTTGCCGTCTTTCTTCAATGTTGCATTGCCGGCAGCCGCCGGGGCAATGAGCGCCAGCGAAAATGCTGCGCAAACAAGTATTTTCTTCATAAAATTCTCCGTTCAAAATTGAGTTGCGGTGAGAGAGTAATCAAAGGTTGCATCGCGCACAATGCCGCTGGGCTCAAAAAAGCTCCGAACATGAGCTTTTTGTGTGGCTATTCCGGAAGAGGGATAAAGTCTTCGGCGTCCCCTGGCACGATGTCGAAGCGGCCCGATCGCCATTCGGCCTTGGCCTGTTCGATCCGTTCCTTGGATGACGACACGAAATTCCACCAGATGTGCCGTTTGCCGGGGATGCTGTCGCCGCCGAACAGCATCATGCGGGCTCCTGCCCGCCCGGCCTTGACGGTGATCGCATCGCCAGGCCGGAAAATCAGCAGCTGGTCGGGTCCGAACCGGTCTTCGGCAATTTCGATCTCGCCCTCAAGCAGATAGAGCGCACGCTCCTCCCACTCGGCATCGAACGGAGCGGAGGCGGAGCCTTCCAGCCGGAGGTCGACATAGAGCGTGCCGGAATGCTGCCTGACCGGCGAAAGGACACCGCCGAAGCGGCCCATGACAACCCGTGCATGGGCGCCATCATGGCTGATCTCGGGAAGTGCCGTGGTCGCCGTATGCTCGAAGGCCGGGTCGGTTTCCTCCAGCTCCTCGGGAAGGGCGAGCCATGTCTGAAGTCCGGAAATCGCCATGTCGCCGCCGCGGAGCTCTTCGGGGGAGCGCTCCGAATGAACGATCCCGCGGCCCGCCGTCATCAGGTTCACGTCGCCCGGCCGGATCACCATTTCGGTTCCCAGGCTGTCGCGGTGGCGGATTGCCCCGTCGAAAAGGTAGGTGACGGTCGAAAGGCCGATATGCGGGTGCGGCCGCACATCCATTGCCGCGCCGCCCTTCAGAACCGCGGGTCCCATCCGGTCGAAGAAAATGAAGGGGCCGACCATGCGGCGGCGGGCTGTCGGCAACGCACGCCTGACCGCGAAGCCTCCGATGTCGCGCGATGACGGAATGATCAGGTGCTCGATGGCATCGCAGGAGAAGGCATTACCAGGGTGAGGATCGTCGCCGGGAAAGAAGCTCATGCCAGTCTCCTTTATACGGATTATTCGTTGTCGAGCGGCTCCGTGCCCGCCGGCTGGCCCTGCCGGTCGAGCCGGATCTTCTCGATCCGTTTTTCGGCGGCGGAAAGAAGCTTTTCACAATGCGCCTTGAGCGCTTCGCCACGCTCGTAGATTTCGATGGACTTGTCGAGCGCCACGTCGCCGCGTTCAAGCTGTTCGACGATGCCTTCCAGTTCGGCCACCGCCGCTTCGAAACTCATCGCTGATATCTCGTTGGACTGGCTCATAGCTCAACCTCTTTGCAGACGCATGACATGGGCAGCGGCCGATTCGGCCAAGCCGACGAGATCATAGCCGCCTTCAAGCAGGCTGACGACCCGGTTGCCCGACGTCCGCCCGGCAATCTCCATGACCTTGCCGGTGGCCCAGTCGAAATCGTCGGCGGTCAGGTTGATCTCTGCCAGCGGATCGCGGTGGTGGGCGTCGAATCCCGCCGAAATGATGATGAGGTCCGCGCGCGCCTCTTCCAGTGCCGGCAGGATCCGGCTCCTGAAGGCCTCGCGAAAGTGCTCGCTGCCGTCGTTGGTCGAAAGCGGTGCGTTGAAGATGTTGCCCTTGCCGGTTTCGTTCAATGCGCCCGTACCGGGATAAAGCGGCATCTGGTGGGTTGAGAGATACACCACGCTCGGATCGTCGAAGAATATGTCCTGGGTTCCGTTGCCGTGGTGCACGTCCCAGTCGATGATCGCCACGCGTTCGGCGCCATAAACCTTTTGAGCGTGCCGCGCTGCGATGGCAGCCTGGTTGAACAGGCAGAACCCCATCGATTTGTTCTTCTCGGCGTGGTGTCCCGGCGGACGCGTGGCGACGAAGGCGTTGTCGGCCTTTCCGCCGAACACCGCGTCCACGGCAGACATCGCTCCGCCGACGGAGCTGAGAGCTGCATCCATCGCATGCGGACCGGCCACCGTATCGTCGTCGATCCGCGCCATTCCGCTTTCCGGTATGGTCGAGCGGATCCGCTCAAGATAGCTTTCGGGATGGGCAAGCAGCACAGTCTCGGCTGCGGCGATCGGCGCTTCGTGCCGGACCAGCGAATTGAAATGCTCGTGCTCGAACACCGCTTCAAGCGCGCGCAGCCGGTCCGGACGTTCGGGATGCCCGGCAGGGACTTCATGTTCAAGGCAGATCGGATTGGAACAATAAAATGTTGTCATGGGATCTATCTAACCCGGAAAGCCGCCGGATGCCAGTGCTGCGACAGCCCGCCGCCGACTGGAAGGGGCTTTCGGGGGAACCCTGGCGCAGCCCGGGCTGGACAAGCGATCGATAATCACGCTCTGCAAGCTGCGCACTTGAACAAATGGCGAACACGCTTAGGCTTGCGGAATGACGATTCGGCTTTCAAACATTGCGGCCCGGCGGATTTTCCTTGCCAGACAGGGATTGTCGGGCTCGCCGTCGCAGGCGCTGTCCAAAGCGGATCTCTTGCGGCTCATACACGAGATCGGCTTCGTGCAGGTCGACAGCATTTCGACAGTCGAACGCGCCCACAACCAGATCCTGTTTTCACGTAACCAGACCTTCAGGAAGGAGCATCTGCGGCAATTGCTGGAGGAGGACCGGGAACTTTTCGAGCACTGGACGCATGACGCCTCGATCATTCCCACCCAATTCTATCCTTACTGGAAGCACAGGTTCCGGCGTTGCGAAGGGCCGATGCGCGCGCGTTGGTCGCGATGGCAGGGCGAGGATTTCGACAGGGCTTTCGGCGAGACCTACAATCATATTGTCGAGCACGGTGCGGTGCTGGCGCGTGAGATCAAACAGGCCGATCACAAGTCCGGCGGCTGGTGGCAGTGGCATCCGTCAAAGAAGGCGCTCGAGTTTTTCTGGCACACGGGTGACCTGGCCATCAGCGGGCGGCAGAACTTCCAGAAGATCTATGACCTTAGCGAGCGCGTCATTCCGGACCGCTACCGCATGGCCGAGGTGTCGGAAGATGCATTTGTCGACTGGGCCTGTATGAGCGCCCTTGAACGTCTCGGTTTCGCCACGCACGGAGAGATTGCCGCCTTTTGGGATTTGATTTCTCCTGAGGAAGCCAAGATCTGGGTTGCCGCCAACCGCGACCGGCTCGAAGATGTCGAGATCGAATGTGTCGGCAACATCAAATCGCGTTCGGCCTTGGCCCTGAAAGGCCTTTCGCCTGATCCGGACGACTGGCCGGCGCCTCCCGGACGGGTTCGTGTCCTCAGCCCCTTCGACCCGGTCTTGCGCGACCGGAACCGTGCCGAGCGCCTGTTTGGGTTCCGCTATCGCATCGAGGTCTTCGTGCCTGAAGACAGGCGCGAATATGGCTACTATGTCTTTCCGCTGCTCGAGGGGGACCGCTTGATCGGCCGCATCGACATGAAGGCCGACCGCAAGGCGTCAAAGCTCAGTGTCGCACGGCTCTGGTTCGAACCGAAGGTGCGTGCTTCCTTGGGGCGGATGGCGCGCCTTGAGGCGGAGCTTGCGCGGGTGGCGCGGTTCGCAGGGGTCTCGGACGTGGTTTACGCGGATGATTGGATTGCCGATCGGCAGTCCGGAACATGAAAGTGTCGCGGTTGCGTCGGAAAATCGCGGGGCAGGCGGGGATTTTTTTGGCTGCAGGCAGTTGTTGATTGCGGGCCGTTGTGAAAAACCCTCTCTGGAAGGAAGCGCGATCCTGCGCACCAGACCAATCCGAGGCATATACAGATGGTCAAGGCCGTCATCGGCGTTGTTGGCAACACATACCGGGTGGAAGACAGGTTTACGGTCCAGATGGCCGGACAAAACAACCTCGAGGCACTCGCGGACGTTACCGGAGCCCTGCCGCTGATCTTTGCGGGGAACCCAGGGATTACCGATATTGCCGATCTCCTGGCTGTTGTTGATGGCATTCTGCTGACCGGTGCGCGGGCAAACGTGCACCCCGAGAAATTCGGTACCGAACCCGATCCCCGGCACGAACCCTATGACCAGGATCGTGATGCGGTCGCGCTCCCGCTCATCGACGCCTGCGTGGAAAAAGGTGTGCCGCTTTTCGGGATCTGCCGGGGGTTCCAGGAAATGAATGTTGCGGGTGGCGGCTCACTTCATCCTGAGATCCGCGAACTGCCGGGCCGTATAAACCACCGGATGCCGCGCCTTGAAAACGGCGAGATTCACCCCGATCCCGAAGTGGTCTTTGCTGACCGCCACGATGTTCGGCTGGTTCCGGACGGTGTCTTCGCAAGGCTTTATGGCCGCGACGTGATTCGCGTGAACTCTCTGCACGGACAGGGGGTGCTCGATCTGGGAGACCGCATCATCTGCGAGGGCGTTGCCGACGACGGCACCATCGAAGCCATCAGGTTCAAGGAAGCGCCCGGCTTTGCGCTCGGGGTGCAATGGCATGCCGAGTACGATCCGCAGAGGAACCCGGTCAATCAGGTCCTCTTCCAGGCCTTTGGCGAGGCTGTGGAGCGTTACCGCCAGGCCAGATAAGGCTCTAGATGATTTCAGTCGAAGAAATCCGGATGCCGAAGCCTTCCAGGCCGACATAGTGGCGCTCGCGGGATGAATAGAGCTTGATCGAGGATACGCCCAGATCCTTGAGAATCTGCGCCCCCAGTCCGATCTCCAGCCATTCCTCTTCGCGCGCCTTGGCCTCTGCGTGGTCTTCGCCTTCGACGATCGCCTGACGGCGCGACGCCTGCTTGCCCACACCGACCGATCCCTCGCGCAGGTAAACCACTACGCCCCGGCCTTCGGCGCCCATCCGCTTCAGGATCGCCGTCATTGGCTCGTCCTTCGCGAACACGTCGTCGACGACCGATTCGAGATGCAGCCGAACGGGAACGTCGACACCGTCGCGTATGTCACCGAACACCACCGCGAGGTGATGCATCGGATCCCAGGGCAGTTTGTAGGAATAGGCCTTCGCGGTTCCGGCAACGGTTTCCACATCGAAGCTGTCGACATGCTCGATCAGCGTTTCCTTGCGCTGGCGATAGGCGATCAGATCCGCAACCGAAACCTGCTTGAGGCCGTGCTTGACCGAGAATGCGTCGACCTGCTCGCCGCGCGTTACCGTACCGTCGTCATTGACGAGTTCACAAATGACCGCAACCGGAGGCAAGCCGGCGAGCTTGCACAGGTCCACCGCGGCTTCTGTATGCCCGGAGCGCATCAGCACGCCGCCTTCGCGCGCGACCAGCGGGAAAATGTGCCCGGGCCGGGTGAAATCATCGGCCCCCGCATTGGGGTTGGCGAGATTGCGCGCCGTAAGCGTCCTGTCATCGGCGGAGATGCCGGTTGTGGTGCCGTGCTTGTAATCCACCGAGACCGTGAAGGCCGTCGTGTGCGCCGAATCATTGTCGGCAACCATCGCGGAAAGGTTCAGCCGCTTGGCCTCCTCCCTCGGCATCGGCGTGCAGACGATTCCGGATGTATGGCGCACGATGAAGGCCATTTTCTCGGGCGTGCAGTGAACCGCCGCAACGATAAGGTCGCCCTCGTTTTCACGTCCGTCGTCATCGGTCACGACAACGATTTCGCCGGCTTCCATGGCGCGGATCGCGTCGACGACGCGGGCTTGGTCATAAGACATCTGTCTGCTCTCAATCGAGGCGGCCGGTCTGGCCGCGGTCTCTCAGGTAATGATCGGCGATGGCGCAGGCCACCATGGCCTCGCCAATCGGCACCGCTCGAATGCCGACACAGGGATCGTGCCGGCCCTTGGTCCGCACATCCACCTCGTTGCCATCGGCATCGATCGAACGCCGGTCGGTCAGGATCGAGGAAGTGGGCTTTACGGCGAAGCGGGCGACCACCGGTTGTCCGGTGGAAATGCCGCCGAGGATGCCGCCGGAATTGTTGGACAGGAACTGCGGCTGGCCGTCCTCTCCGATACGCATCTCGTCAGCGTTTTCTTCGCCCGAGATCCGCGCTGCTTCGAACCCGTTTCCGATTTCAACGCCCTTGACCGCGTTGATCGACATCAGGTTGGACGCGATGTCCTGATCCAGCTTGGCATAGATCGGCGCGCCGAGCCCGGCGGGCACATTCTCTGCCACCACCTCGATCACGGCGCCGACCGAGGAGCCGGCCTTGCGTATCGTGTCGAGGTAGTCCTCCCACACGGGAACCATGGCGGGGTCCGGGCAGAAAAACGGGTTGTCGTCCACCGCCGTCCAGTCCCAGTTGTCGCGGTTGATCCGGTGTTCGCCAATCTGGATCAGAGCGGCCCGTACGCGAACGTTGGGAACGACCAGACGCGCAAGACCGCCGGCTGCGACACGTGCGGCGGTTTCCCGGGCGGAGGAGCGGCCTCCGCCACGATAGTCCCGCACGCCGTATTTGACGTCATAGGTGTAGTCGGCATGCCCGGGCCGGTAGCGCTTGGCAATCTCGGAATAGTCTTTCGAGCGCTGATCCGTGTTTTCGATCAGCAGCGAGACCGGTGTGCCGGTTGTCACCAGCATGTCTTCGTCCTCGCGCATGACACCGGACATCACCTTGACCTCGTCGGCCTCGCGGCGCTGGGTGACGAAGCGCGACTGGCCGGGTTTGCGCTTGTCCATCCAGCGCTGCAACTGCGATTCGGTGAAACGCAGGCCCGGAGGGCACCCGTCGACCACGCAGCCCAGCGCCGGCCCGTGGCTTTCGCCCCAGGTGGTAACGCGGAAGAGATGGCCGAAAGTATTGTGCGACATCAAGGTCCTATCTTGCGAGCGGACGGGGTTTGCTCCCCGTCTTGAAGGGTTCGGCGTGACTTCTAAAGGAAACCGGGGGCATGGGGGAAGTCTTTTTGTTCACACTGTGTCTTCGCTGGTGCCGTTTCGTTGACAGGGGAACGCAATCACGATCACATGGCGACGTGAATTTGCCACATTCAGCGCCTTGAAGGGGCGCACCAACAATTTTGAGCAGGGACTCACGAAATGCGTTTTGCCATCTCCGCCCTCTTGGGCGTATCAGCCATGCTCGCACCGTTCGCCGCCTGGGCGCAGAGTGCAGACGTCGAGGCCACGATCACCGATGTTTCGACCGCACAGCTGACCATCAGCCTCGACGACGGCAAGGTCTATCAGGCTCCGTCCGAGTTCAACTTCGAGGGACTGGAATCCGGCGTCAAGGTGCTGGTGTTCTACACCGAAGTCGACGGGAAGCGGATGATCAACGACCTTGAACTGATCAACTGATCATCGACGGTATGCGCACCTCTTGTACCCTGACGGATGCAAGGGCTGTTTGTTTCTAAGGCTTTTACTTCATTATGTTTTCTTGGGTGGATGGTTCTGCCCGCGCCCCGCTGCCGCAGTTTTCAGATCCAGCCGATTTCACCGTATGCGATCTTTAGGACCCGGTCCTGCGGAATGTCGAGCAGCGCGGCCTCGTCATCGGCAACCCGGCCGATCCGGTTGAAAAGCGTCCGGATCACGCCGCCATGGGCCACGCATACGGTCGGGCGCCTGACCTTGGATAGAAAACGGTCTGTCCGCTCGGCAAGCATGGCATAGCTTTCGGCCTTCTCGCCAGGCGGCCGGAAACGCCATTTGTCCTGCTCACGGGCAGCGATAAGGTCCTTTGAATGCCGCCTGACCTCTTCGAGGGTCTGGCCTTCCCAGTCTCCAAACGACAGCTCGATCAGAAGCGCATCCGTGCGGTAGTTCCGCGGGTCGAGGCCCGCACTTTCCCTCACGAGTTCCATTGTCTCACGGGTTCGGGCAAGCGGGCTTGAAACCCAGTCGAACTGATCGAGCGGGAGTTCGAGTCCCGCCGAGGCGAGGGTGCGCCCGTTCTGCCTTGCCTGTCCCCGTCCCGTGTCATTGAGCGGGATGTCCCGGGCGCCCTGCAGCCGCTGTTCGCGGTTGTAGTCTGTCTGGCCGTGGCGGATCACATAAAGCAGCATGGCGGTCCTTCGTCGGCGTGGCCGAAACAGTGCACCTGTCCCGGTTTAGACCACGCTTATGTCAGGTGCATCAACAGCTTTCATGCCCACCGTGTGATAGCCTGAATCGACATGAAGGACCTCGCCGGTCACGCCGCGCGAGAGATCGGAAACGATGTAAAGCGCCGAATCGCCCACCTCGTCGATGGTGACCGTCCGCTTCAGCGGGGAATTGTACTCGTTCCACTTCAGAATGTAGCGGAAATCGCCGATTCCGGACGCTGCCAGCGTCTTGATGGGGCCCGCCGAGATCGCATTGACGCGGATGTTCGAGGCTCCGAGGTCCACCGCGAGATACCTGACGCTGGCTTCGAGCGCTGCCTTGGCCACGCCCATGACATTGTAGTGCGGCATGACCTTTTCTGCGCCGTAATAGGTCAGCGTCAGGATCGAACCGCCGTCAGCCATCAGCGGTTCTGCCCGCTTGGCGACCGCGGTAAGCGAATACACCGAGATGTCCATGGTCCGGTTGAAGTTTTCGCGAGACGTCTCGACGTAACGGCCCGTAAGTTCGTCCTTGTCGGAGAAGGCTATGGCGTGAACCACGAAATCGAGCTTGCCCCACTTGTCCTGTAGCTCGGCGAACACCGCATCGATGCTTTCAAGGTCGGTGACGTCGCAATGTCCGGCCACGATCGCGCCAAGTTCCGCAGCAAGCGGCTCGACGCGCTTCCTCAGGGCATCGCCCTGATAGGTCAATGCGAGTTCGGCACCGGCATCGGCACAAGCTTTTGCGATGCCCCAGGCGATCGAGCGGTTGTTCGCCACGCCCATCACAAGCCCGCGTTTGCCCTTCATCAGGCCGGAAGTGTCAGCCATTACAGTCTCCCTAGGTATTGTGCCGCAGGCTATGGCATGAACCGCAATCTGCTGCAAGTTGCCGCGAGGCCAGATCCCCGGTCGCGGCGGATCTCCCGCGCAATGGGAAAAACTACAAATACCACGAGCGGCGGTTGGAGCGCATCAGGTCGATCAGGCTCCGATCGGGCGTTTCCGGAAGCATCACGCGCAAATGGACCATCAGAGCTCCCCGCGGGCCGGCTGGTGTCGGCAAGCCGTGATCGGGAACGCGCAGTACCTTGTCTGAGCCCGACCACTCCGGAATCGTGATCCGGACCGGACCTTCCAGCCCCTCGAAGACAAAGGTTCCGCCAAGCACCGCCTCCATGAGGGAAATCGCATGTTCGCCGTGCAGGTCGGCGCCGACTGCGCGCAGTCTCGGGTGCCTGGCATGGGAAATCTTGACGATCGCATCGCCATGGAGGGCCGGATCAGGTGAATTTACCCGGATCTCGGCTCCGTCCAGTGTCCCGGGCGGTGCAGTGAATTCGACCCGGCAGGCATCTCCGAATTCGATCTCTCCGGTGTAGCCGTTCAGGGCCGCATCGAGCGTGATCTCGATCTGGTGAACGGTAACCGGTTTTTCCGGTTTCGCCGAGCTCCGTGCGCCGGGCTTCCGGCGGGTCTTCCACTTGGCAAACAGTTCATCCAGCGCTGCCAGAGGATCGTCATCCAGGCCGGGAGCATTGGCTTGCTGGCGCTCACCGCCCTTCGTGCTGCCTTGCGTGGTATGACCGGATTGTTTGGCTGCAGCCTCTCCGAAGATGTGAACGACCATTTCTTCGAACTTGGCTTCGTCGGGCGCATCTTCCGCATCTGCTGACCGCTCGCCGCCCCCCTGGTCGGCGGTGGCGGAGCGCCGGGCCTGCTTGAAGGCATTGAACGGGTTGGCACTAAAACCGCGCGCCGGTTTAGGGCGCTTTCGTCCGCGCGGGTCGATGTCGCCCTTGTCGAAGCTGGATCGCAGGTCGGGATTGATCAGCAGCTTGTAGGCCTGGGCGACTTCGGCAAAGCGCATGGGTGCGCTGGGATCACCGGGATTCTGGTCGGGATGCCAGGTCTTGGCGAGCTGCCGGTAGGCGCTCTTTATCTCTTCCGCCCTGGCGGTCTTCCCGACGCCGAGCACCGTGTACGGATTACGCATGTTACTTTCCCGTATGGGCTACTCAAGGAAAGGTAACGACGATTTGCTAACTGTCGGTGTATGGAAAACGATTTCTCTTGAAAAACCGAAAAGGTCAGTTGCCCGCAGGTTCGAACGACACGGTTTTCCAGCTTCCGCCAGCTTGCCTGCAGATCTTTCCGTCAAACAGCGAAACCCCGTCAAACGCATGACGCGTTGTCCTGAACCGGCGGCAAGCTCCTGAATCTTCCTGTCGCGCCTCCAGCCCGCTGATCACGCCGGCGGAGCCGGTCAGCGGATTGGACCAGGGATGCAACCCGGCGAGGCGCGATTGTTCGAGACTTCCCGCAAGGTCGCGAACCAGGTTTTCGTCCGACAGGATTTCGCTGTCGGCCGAAAGCGGCGGAACGGAGCTGGTGGTGACCGGATCGATCATGAGCGCCGATGCGGCATTGTCGCGGGCTCCCATGCAGCCCGTCAGCGACACAACCAGGGGCACAAGCAGTGCCAAAAGCGCGCGGCTGTGCGTCCGGCTCTTTCCGCTGACTGTTGCTTCTGTTAGATCCATCGCCAATGTCGCATGCTCCCTCGGGAGGCTTGAGGAACGAATATGACTGAAACAGGGTTAACGATTGGTGACTTCACCGAGGCGTCAGAGCCGTACCGGCTTTTTGCGTCATGGCTTGAGGAGGCGACGGCCTCCGAGCTCAACGATCCCAATGCGTTGGCCCTCGCCACCGTGGACTCCGACGGAATGCCCAATGTCCGTATGGTTTTGCTCAAGGGGTTCGATGAACGCGGGTTTGTGTTCTACACCAACTTCGAGAGCCAGAAGGGCGTTGAAATCCTGGGGTCAATGAAGGCGGCAATGTGCTTTCACTGGAAGAGCCTGCGCCGTCAGGTCCGGGTGAGGGGACCGGTCGAATGCGTCAGCGAGGAGGAGGCGGACGAGTATTATGCCTCGCGTCCGCGCGGCAGCCGTATCGGTGCCTGGGCATCCCGCCAGTCACGTCCGCTGGAAAGCCGTTTCGCACTGGAAAAGGCGGTTGCCGAATATACGGCCCGCCACGCCGTCGGGGACATCCCGAGGCCACCGCACTGGTCAGGTTTTCGGATCCTGCCGCAATCGGTCGAATTCTGGCACGACCGGGCCTTCCGTCTTCACGACCGGGTGGTCTTCGAGCGGACCGGCGATGCGTGGGGAAAGACCCGGCTCTACCCGTGACGGTATCCGGCAGTCGGAAAAATTCCGCTTCGGGGCGCGTTCAGGCGGATTTCGAAAACGCGAAGGGAATGCCCGAGGCCAGCGCGTTCACGTAGCGGCCCCTTTGATAATATCCGTTGAGTGAAATGCGTGGCAATGTATAGCGCGAACCGGCGCTGCGCTCAGTCAGAACACCGGGATTGGTGGTAACGGCGAGCTCGAAACCGAGATCCTCCGCCGCCGCATATTCCCTCGGCCCTGCCGCACAGCGGTCACCGTAGGGGTAGGCCAGCGTTTTCGGCGTTTCGCCGGTGATATCCGCAACCCGTTCCGCTGATTTTGCGATTTCATCACGCATCCGCGCCTCGGGCGAGTGCGCCAGGTTGACGTGGCCGATCGTATGCGCGCCCAGCCGGGAAAGCGGCCGTTCTGCAATGGCCCGCAATTCAGCTTCGTTCATGACCTCCCGGTCTACAATCCCGGTGGGGCAAATGCCGGCGTCTTTTGCCTGGGTGTCGAGCCGCGCGATGACGGCCTGTTGTTCGGTGCAGGACAGGGATTTGTGAAGCATGTCGAACGCTGCGTATTTCTCCGGCATCGTCCTCGTGCGCAAGGCTCTTTCTCCGTCGCCGAAATCAAAGACGAACTCGTCGAGCTTCGCAATCAGCTGTTCCGCTGTCTCCCACCAGATCGAATGGGTGCGATCAACGAACCCGCCCGACACGAAGATCGTGTAGGGAATGCTATGCCTTTCGAACACCGGGCGCGCGAATTCATCATTGTCGCGGTAGCCGTCATCAAGCGTGAATACCATCGCCGGCCCCGGACGTTCGGGCAGCGCCAGGAAAGAGGTCAGGTCTTCAAGTGCGACCGGCACGTAACCCTCGGACTTCAAGTGTCGGATGGTTGTATCAAGAAACTCCGGGGTGACCGAAAGATGCGCGGCCGGGTCAAACTGCTTGTGCGTTGCCGGCCTTACGTGGTGCAGCGTGAAGATCGCACCCAGACCGCGTGCACCCGGCATGAGGCCGGCTCTGGCCAGCAGCGACACGGCTTCCAGGCCACCCTGGATGGCGGCTCTCTTGGCCATGCGGCGCGCGGCAACTGTATGGGGTCCGTGCATGCAATAAATCCGGAGGCTTGTTCAATGGTCCGGACATACAGTAGCAGCACCGGCTTAACCGATGTTGAATCAATTTGCGGTTGCCGTTGCGGGGCAATGCCTGATGATCGAATGCTGGCTCGGGAGGGCCCGCCTCAGGCCTGTGTGCCGCCGACAGTCATCGCATTCATCAGAAGGTGTGGCTGTCCGACACCCACCGGAACGCTCTGGCCGCCCTTGCCGCACATTCCGATACCGGTGTCCAGCGCGGAATCATTGCCGACCATGGAGATCCTCTGCATGGCTTCCGGCCCGTTTCCGATCAGCATGGCGCCCTTGACCGGCGCGCCGATCTTGCCGTCCTCGATCATGTAGGCCTCGGTGCAGCCGAAAACAAACTTCCCGGAGGTGATGTCGACCTGACCACCGCCGAAGGAGACGGCGTAAAGTCCCTTCTTGACCGAAGAAATCATTTCGCCGGGCGAAGCCTCGCCTGAAAGCATGTAGGTGTTGGTCATCCGCGGCATCGGCTGATGTGCGTAGGACTGCCGGCGTCCGTTGCCGGTGGCCTTCATGCCCATCAGGCGCGCGTTCTGCCGGTCCTGCATGTAGCCCACCAGAATGCCGTCCTCGATGAGCACGTTGTAGCCCGAAGGTGTTCCCTCATCATCGACCGACAGCGATCCGCGACGGCCTTCGATGGTCCCGTCATCGACAACGGTGACACCCTTGGAGGCGACCCGCTCGCCCAAAAGGCCGGAAAAGGCGGATGTCTTCTTGCGGTTGAAGTCGCCTTCAAGCCCGTGGCCGACTGCCTCGTGCAGCATGACACCGGGCCAGCCCGCGCCGAGCACGACGTCGAGTGTGCCGGCGGGTGCTGCCACCGCCTCGAGGTTGACGAGCGCCTGCCTGAGCGCCTCGTCGGCACCATGGCGCCAGCTTTCCCCGGTCAGGAAGTCCCCGAAAAGCTTCCTTCCGCCCATGCCGTAGGAGCCGTTCTCCTGACGGTCGCCGACGCCTGCCACCACGGAGATGTTGAGCCGTGTCAGCGGCCGGACATCGCGGACCCGGTGACCGTCGGCGCGCAGGATCTCGACCACCTGCCAATTTGCTGCCACCGAGACCGACACCTGGCGAACGCGGTCGTCCTTGGAGCGAAGATAGTGGTCGATCGACTGCAGGAGCTTGACCTTGTCCTCGAACCCGGGTGACGCGAGCGGATTGTCGGCGGTGTAAAGCAGCTTGTTCGTGCGTTGAGGGGCAGCGGAATATGTGCCCTTCGCGCCGTGCGTGACGGCGGACACCGCATCTGCGGCGCGCATCAGCACCGGTTCCGACAGTTCGCCCGCATGCGCATAGCCCGACGTTTCGCCAAGAACCGATCTCAGGCCGAAGCCTCGGTCGGTGGAGTAATTTCCGGCTTTCAGCTTGCCATTGTCGAACAGCAGCGATTCCGTTTCCTCGTATTCGAGATAAAGTTCGCCGTCATCCGCATCCTTGAGCGCATCGGCGACGATCCGCTCCACCTTGGCGTCGGAAATGTCGAATTGGCTGGTCAGCGCATCTTGCATTGTCAAGTCCGTTTCATGAGTCGGTTTGTTTCGCCATTCTCCCAACATATAGGTGGCCAGGCTGCGAATGAAACATCGTCAGCATTCGACAATTCGTCATTCGTTTGCCGGGTCGGCAGTACGCTCGTAAGGTAAAGGGCCAAAATGGCCTTGCTGGCCATTTAGACGGGCATTGCCACTCAGTAACCCATCGCCGTTATTGCGATGGAAGTTTGATCTCCGCACTGCCCTTGAGCATCGGTTCCATGGCTTCGAGCTCCATTACCTCAATCTTGGCGACGCTTCCGTCGGGGCTTCCAGGGGTTTGATTGATTTCAACAAGGAGCGGCTTTTCAAGCAAAACGCCTCCCCCTCCGCCGCCGCCTCCGGGGCAACCGATCGGGAAAAGGCATACTCTCCTGCCGTTCTCATTCCAGCAAATCGGTTCACACAATCCGACCCTCTGCGCGCCATTGCTCCAGGCAGTCAAGTTCTTGACGTTGCCTGTTGCATCCAACAGCAGTTCAAGCTCCAGATCTGTGCTTGCCCCATCGATTGTGAGCGCGCTGGGCAATTCCATCGACACCGGGTACTGTGGAGACCCGAGGGTGACAGTCGCGGCTTCGTCTTGGGCGTGCAGTGGCGTGGTCAGTGCGATTACCAACGCTGCGATAGCCGAAACAAAGATCCTCATTCTTCCTATCCTCCGCTTGATAACTTGTAGTCGAGGCCGTCCCATCCGATTGCGACGGGGCGCTGGTAAGTGCTGGAGAACGTCACTCCACGGGCATTCCACGCCTCGAACTGGAAGCTCTCGCCATTTGTGGTGCTGGCAGACAGTTCCTTGACTTGCTCGCGGACGGCCGCGATCTGCGTGCTGAGAGCGGTGCTGTCTATCTGATTGTCGTCATCGAGCGTGACCGCCAGACTGGAAACGGTCTGCGTACTCCCCGCGGCTGGATCGCCGCCTGTTTGCGCGTGCCGAAGTGCGGCGGCAATGATCCGGTTGTTGCGGTAAGTGTAGGTAATCTGCCGTGTCAGATAAACGCGAGTGACCACTGTCACGCCACATCGTCGTCCCGCTCGGCAGGGATCAGTGTTTGCGCCGCGCGTAAGCGCAACCTGTCGGTTCAGGCGTAGTCTGCCGACAGCGCTGTAGTTTGCCATCACGCTTCCGATATGCCTTTGGTGGATATCGGCATAGGCGTGCGCTGCGGGAACCCAGTAGGTTCTCACGTCATTGAAATTGAGCGTGACTGTGGTTCGTTCGCCGCCGGCAAGCCCGACAGCGAAAAGGACGCGGTTGAGCCCGAAACCGGCCGAGAACCCGGCATCCGTCGTAACAGACGGAAAGGCTGCAATTGGAAGCGTTTTGGCCAGATCGCCGTCTGCCAGATCCCGGCGCGTCTTCAGCGAAGACGATTGCCCGGGAATGTCTGTCGAAATTTTCTTCCGGGTTCCGCTCTCGAATTGAGTGTCGGTGAATACGATTCTGCTTTTCATAAATTCATCTGCGGCGGACGCCAGCGAATGAATGGTGTCCAGGTAAACCGAAACAGTGTCATTGGGATCCTTGACAGATTGCGACCACATATACACGTCGCCAATCTGGAATTCCTCCCGCGGCGGATAGACGGGAAACAGCCCCAATTTGCGCGCCGCCTTGCCGAATTCAGCGGAGATGTTCTCCTGCTCGTTCACTGAGCAAGACGAAATTGGAAGCAAGATCAGTATTATGAGCCAAAAACGAAACATCTGAACCCCCAAGCACAAGTTAAAATAAAGACCTAACCTAACGGAAAGTCAACGCTTGGTTGTGGCTATGCCTGGACTCTCTCTGAGGTGAGAGTGTTTATTAATAGAGAGTCTGATTGCTTTGGCCTAAAAGGATTACCCGGTTTCGATCATGTGCCAGCGAGGGGTACAGTCATAACCGAATGCCAGAACGAGTGGATTGCACAATCTGCTTCGTTGTGCCGGTTATCCAACGCCCCATCAGGGCAGGGCGGCGTACCCGTCCGTGAAACCGGTCAGGTCGACCGGTATGCCGATGCCTTCTTCCGGGGTCTGGAACACGATGAAGGTGGCAGTTGTTCCGGCCCTGAGCGTCGAAAGCAGCGTTTCGTCCAGGATCACCTCGGCATAGCAGCCATCGGAGAAGCAGCGCACGAAATAGGCCCGGCCTATGTCATTGCCGTCGACATTGAGGCCGAGGCCGGAGGGCAGAAGCACGCCCAGAGGCGCAAGCACCCGCAGGATCCGCGCTTCCTGGTCGGCAGTCTTGAGCACGACGACGGACAGCCCGACCTCGGGCCTGTCGTCGGCGATCACGTTCTGCATCAGGGCACACTGCTCGCCCGGCGCACCGGCGGGGGTATCGCAGACAATCGACCATGCCCCGTGCTGGGATTGCACCTTGCCGGCCTGCTGGGCCCGGGCCTCGAAGCCGCTTGTCGCCAATGCCATGGCCCCGGCCGCCAGGGCCAGTGCCGTCGTCGCTTTCACAGAAAATGCCATCTTAACTCCATGGCGCAGCCGAATCACCGCCTATTCTGTAAGCGGGCAGGGTCAAATTGGAACCCTCGCAAGCGACTCTGTGCCGGTTTGTAAGGCAAAAATACGACCCCGGAACGGGAGGAGGCGTCAGCCGGCCTCTCCAGGCCGGGGCGGAGGAGGCGCTAGTCCCCTCCAAACCGGCGCATTTCGACCGGTTTCGGCACAAAACGGCAATGCATTGTGCCTGCTTGACCGGAACCGCGCAAAAATGCCGCATCATCCACAGGTGACGAAGGTTGCGGGCGGTGTCATTCTGTGGTTTGAAGCGCCCATCATATTGAGGGATTCCGTCTGATCACGCGGACGGCGCGATACTCGAGGGAGACAAAACGTGACCAACAAGCTTTTTGCAGGGCTTGCCGCGTTCGCATCGCTGGGCGCAAGCTCAGCCTACGCCGCGCAGCCGGTTGAGTGGCAGATGGGCCTGCAGCCTCCGGCTACCGAAATCATGGCCCAGATCAGCAGTTTCGAAGTCTACACACTCTGGTTCATCATTCCGATCACGTTGTTCGTGCTGGCTCTGCTGGTCTACGTGATGGTCAAGTTCCGCGCCGGCGCCAATCCCACACCCTCGCGGACGAGCCACAACACCGCCATCGAGGTGATCTGGACGCTCGGACCCGTGGTCATCCTGCTCGCGATCGCCGTGCCGTCCTTCAACCTGCTGACGGCCCAGTATTCTCCCCCGCCTGCGGACCTGACCATCAAGGCCACCGGATACCAGTGGTACTGGGGTTATGAATACCAGACCGAAAACGAGCTTTCCTTCGACGCCCTGATGCTTCAGGAAGGCGATCGCGCCGATTTCGGCAAGGAAGACGTTGCGGCCTATCCGCGGCTTCTGGCTGTCGACAACGAGGTCGTCGTGCCTGTCGGTCAGACGGTCCGTCTGCTGGTCACCGCCGCTGACGTTCTGCACGCCTTCGCCATGCCTGCCTTCGGCGTCAAGATGGATGCAGTCCCCGGTCGCCTGAACGAAACCTGGTTCAAGGCCGACGTGGAAGGTCTCTACTACGGACAGTGTTCCGAGCTTTGCGGCAAGGATCATGCCTATATGCCGATCGCCGTACGCGTGGTCTCGGAAGAGCAGTTCAACGACTGGCTCACCGCTGCCGCAGACGACGTCGAAGCAGCAAACCGCAATCTGATGGCCGCCATCGAGACCGCCGAGAAGTCGGTCGATGTCGCAGCCAACGAAGAAAACTGATTAGAGGGGACTGAGAGCAATGGCCGGTTCAACTGTCGCTCACGAGCACGATCACAAGCCCCAGGGCTTTGTGCGTCGCTGGCTCTATTCCACCAACCACAAGGATATCGGTACCCTTTACCTGATCTTCGCGATCATGGCGGGCATCATCGGCGGTCTTCTGTCGATCGCCATGCGCATGGAGCTTCAGCAGCCGGGCATCCAGATTTTCCACGGTCTGGCTTCCATGGTCTACGGCGTCGACGGTGACGCCTCGATCGATGCCGGCAAGCACATGTACAACGTGTTCACGACGGCGCACGGCCTGATCATGATCTTCTTCATGGTGATGCCGGCGCTGATCGGCGGTTTCGCCAACTGGATGGTGCCGATCATGATCGGTGCGCCGGACATGGCCTTCCCGCGGATGAACAACATCTCCTTCTGGCTTCTTCCCCCGGCCTTCATCCTGCTGCTGCTTTCGATGTTCGTCGAAGGCCCTGCGGGTGCGATGGGCGTGGGTGGCGGATGGACCATCTATCCGCCATTGTCGACCACCGGGCAGCCCGGACCGGCAATGGATTTCGCCATCCTGTCGCTGCACGTGGCGGGCGCATCCTCGATCCTCGGTGCGATCAACTTCATCACCACGATCTTCAACATGCGCGCACCGGGCATGACCCTGCACAAGATGCCGCTGTTTGCCTGGTCGGTTCTGATCACCGCGTTTCTGCTGCTCCTGTCGCTCCCGGTCCTGGCCGGCGGCATCACCATGCTTCTGACGGACCGCAACTTTGGAACCGCGTTCTTCGCACCTGATGGCGGCGGCGATCCGATCCTGTTCCAGCATCTGTTCTGGTTCTTCGGGCACCCGGAAGTCTACATTCTCATCCTGCCGGCCTTCGGCATGATCAGCCACATCGTCTCGACCTTCTCGCGCAAGCCCGTGTTCGGTTACCTCGGCATGGCCTACGCCATGGTCGCGATCGGAGCCGTCGGCTTCATCGTCTGGGCGCACCACATGTACACGGTCGGCCTGTCGCTCAACACGCAGCGCTACTTCGTGTTCGCCACCATGGTGATCGCGGTGCCGACGGGCGTGAAGATCTTCTCCTGGATCGCAACGATGTGGGGCGGTTCGATCACCTTCCGCACACCGATGATCTGGGCAATCGGCTTCATCTTCCTGTTCACCGTGGGCGGTGTGACGGGCGTGCAGCTCGCCAATGCCGGTCTCGACCGCGCAATGCACGACACCTACTACGTGGTGGCCCACTTCCACTACGTCCTGTCGCTGGGCGCCGTCTTCGCAATCTTCGCGGGCTGGTACTACTGGTTCCCGAAGATGACCGGCTTCATGTACAACCCGACGGTCGCCCGCATTCACTTCTGGGTCACCTTCGTGGGCGTGAACCTGGTGTTCTTCCCGCAGCACTTCCTCGGCCTCGCCGGGATGCCGCGCCGCTATATCGATTATCCGGACGCCTTTGCCGGCTGGAACGCGATCTCGTCCTACGGATCGTACATTTCGGGCGTGGGCGTGCTGATCTTCCTCTATGGCGTCTGGGAAGCCTTCTCCAAGAAGCGGATTGCCGGCGACAACCCCTGGGGTGAAGGCGCAACCACGCTGGAGTGGCAGCTCTCATCGCCGCCGCCCTACCACCAGTGGGAAAAGCTGCCGCGCATCAAGTAACCGCGCGCAGCAGCTGAAAATTTCAGACCGCCGGCACAGTCCGGCGGTCTGGGCATAAGGCCGGAAGAGATGATCCGGCATCCGGGAATGACCCGGCACGAGGGAAAGGCGAAACGCCAATGGCAATGACCGACCAGCATGACGCATCCGCCGCTCCGCTGATGATGGAAGGCGACGCCCGCGATTTCTTCGCGCTGCTCAAGCCGCGCGTGATGTCGCTCGTCGTCTTTACCGCCTTCGTCGGGATGCTGCTGGCTCCAGGCGAGATCCATCCGGTTCTTGGTTTCATTGCCATTCTCTGCATTGCCATCGGCGGCGGCGCCTCCGGCGCGCTGAACATGTGGTACGACGCCGACATCGACGCGCAGATGGGCCGGACCGCCAAGCGTCCGATCCCTGCGGGCAAGATTTCCGCCGAGGCGACCTTCGCCTTCGGGATGGTTCTCTCGGTCTTTTCGGTCGTCGTTCTGGGGCTGACCGTGAACTGGCTTTCCGCCGGGCTTCTCGCGTTTACGATTTTCTTCTACGCCGTGATTTACACGATGTGGCTCAAGCGCTCGACGCCGCAAAACATCGTTATCGGCGGCGCCGCAGGCGCCTTTCCGCCGATCATCGGCTGGGCCTGTGTAACCAATTCCATCTCGATCGAAAGCATCGTGCTGTTTTCGATTGTCTTCCTTTGGACGCCCGCGCATTTCTGGGCACTTGCCCTGTTCAAATGCGCTGACTATGGCCGGGCGGGCGTTCCCATGCTGCCCAACGTGGCGGGCGAGCGCGCAACCAAGAACCAGATCGTTCTCTATGCCGTACTGACCGCGATCAGCGGCGTCGTTCCATCCCTGATGGGCTTCACCGGCATTCTTTACGGCATCGTTGCCGCAGCCCTGGGTGCGGCTTTCATCTGGTATTCGGTCAAGACGTGGCAGATGCCCGACGGTGACGAAAAGATGATCCCCGCCAAGAAGCTTTTCGGGTATTCGCTGCTTTATCTCTTCGGCATCTTCACGGCGCTCGCCGTTGACGGTCTTGCCGTCAAGTTCTTCGGAATGACGGTGTAGCAATGGAGCAGGTTGAACTTACCGAAAAGCAGAAGAAGGCGCGCCGGTCGCGCTCGGTGGCGCTTGCCATTGTTCTCGCTGTGCTCGTGGTCCTGTTCTACGTGGTGACTGTCATCAAGATCGGGCCCGGCATTTTCAGCCGGCCGATGTGAGGTGATGCGAGGTGATCGAATGACCGCAGAACCGGGACAGAACGAAACGGTGAAGAATCGCGCCAACCGGCGCATCGTCATTGCCTGTTCGGCATTCGTGGCTTCGATGGTGGGTGTGAGCTTTGCCGCCGTCCCGCTTTACCAGTTGTTCTGTCAGGTGACCGGTTACGGCGGCACCACCCAGCGTACCGAACAGCTGTCGGACACCATTCTCGACCGGACCGTCAAGGTTCGCTTCGATGCCAACACCGCCTCTGGCCTGCCGTGGGACTTCAAGCCTGTCGAGCGTGAGGTCGAGGTGCGGATCGGCGAGACCATTCTGGTCAACTACACGGCTGAGAACACGTCCGACCGGGTCACCAGCGGGCAGGCGACATTCAATGTCACGCCGATGGCCGCAGGTGCCTATTTCAACAAGGTTCAGTGTTTCTGCTTCACCGAAACCGCGCTTGAGCCCGGCGAATCGATGGAAATGCCGGTGCTCTTTTTCGTGGATCCGGCGATCGTCGAAGCCGTCGAGACCAAGAATATCGACACGATTACCCTTTCTTACACTTTCTTCCCGCACGAGAGCGAAAAACCCGTTGCGGCTGCGGCGGAGCCGGTGCAAGACAACAACACCTTATAGGACCAATACCGTTACGGGCTTTGGGATCCGGACCGGTAAACGATGACCATCGGGGAAAACGACATGGCCGACGCACACGAAAAACACCATGATTATCATATCATCGATCCGAGCCCCTGGCCGCTGACCGGATCCATCGGCGCACTGGTGATGGCGCTTGGCGGCATCGGCTGGATGCAGGGCATGAATGGAGCGGATTCGCTGCTCGGTCTGCCGATCACCAACCCGGTCCTCTTCCTGGTCGGTTTGGCAATCGTTCTCTACACCATGTTCGGCTGGTGGGGCGACACCATCAGGGAAGCCCATGAAGGCCATCACACCAAGGTCGTGGGCCTTCATCTTCGCTACGGCATGATCATGTTCATCGCCTCTGAGGTGATGTTCTTCGTGGCATGGTTCTGGGCCTTCTTCGATGCGAGCCTGTTCTACGGGGAAGCAAACCAGGTGGCACGCACGGCGTTCACCGGTGGACAGTGGCCGCCGGCCGGCATCGAGGTGCTCGATCCGCTGCACCTGCCGCTTTACAACACCGTGATCCTGCTCCTGTCCGGTACCACCGTGACCTGGGCGCACCATGCCCTCCTGCATGGCGACCGCAAGGGCCTGATCTACGGTCTGACGCTGACCGTCATTCTCGGCATCATCTTCTCGTTCGTGCAGTTCTACGAATACACGGTCGCTCCGTTCGACTTCAAGAATTCGATCTACGGCGCCACCTTCTTCATGGCGACCGGTTTCCACGGTTTCCACGTGCTGATCGGTACAATCTTCCTGCTCGTGTGCCTGGTTCGTGCGATGCGGGGGCACTTCACGCCGAAGCAGCACTTCGGCTTCGAAGCCGCGGCCTGGTACTGGCACTTCGTTGACGTGGTCTGGCTGTTCCTGTTCTTCGCGGTCTATATCTGGGCATCCTGGGGTGCGCCGATCTATCACCACTAAGACAGTTCACCATGCATCTTGTTCGGGGCGGCGGGGAAACCTGCCGCCCTGCGCTTTTCCGGCCGCGCGCCCCGGCCCAAATGACAATCGGAGATTTCCATGAGCGAGGACGAAGCCCATTATCCACCCGTGGATCCGGTGTCGGTCGGGCTGCGCGGACGCTGCCCGAGATGCGGCGACGGCGCAATGTTTGACGGCTTCCTGAAGGTCAAGCCCGTCTGCGGGGTTTGCGGTCTCGACTACAGTTTTGCGGATGCGGGTGACGGGCCAGCCGTCTTCGTGATCATGATCGTAGGCTTTGTCGTTGTCGGTCTGGCGCTTTGGCTCGAGGTCAATTACAGCCCGGCGCTCTGGGTGCATCTCCTGCTCTGGATCCCGCTTGCCACCATCCTGTCGCTCGGTCTGTTGCGTGGCCTCAAGGGATTGCTGATTGCGCTCCAATACCGGAACAAGGCCGCCGAGGGGCGGATCGACCGTGGCTGAAGCCCAGGCAGCTCCGAAAAACTCCCGCCTGCGCCTCTGGATGCTCGTGGTTCTTCTGCCGGGCGCATTCGCGGTGCTGATTGGCCTCGGAACCTGGCAGGTGCAGCGGCTGGCATGGAAGGAAGACCTGCTCGCATCCATCGAACAGCGAAGCCGGATGGAGCCGGCCGACATCGAAGCGATCGAGCGGCAAATCGCGGAAGGTCGCCCGGTGGAGTACCGTACCGCCACCGTCACCGGAGAGTTCATCCACGAAGGCGAGCAGTACTTCTTCGCCACCTTCAACGGCCAGACCGGTTTTTATGTCTACACCCCGCTTGAACTGGCCGACGGCAGGTACCTGTTCGTCAATCGCGGCTTCGTGCCCTACGACCTCAAGAAGCCAGATACACGGCCCGAGAGCCTGCCACAGGGTGTTCAGACCATAACCGGCCTCGTTCGCGAGAAACTGAGCGAAAAGCCGTCTTTCATCGTTCCGGACAACGACGAGGTCCAGAACATCTACTACTGGAAGGATCTTGACCGGATGGCCGTCAACGCGGGCCTCCCTGCGGATTCCGTGCTTCCGTTCTTTCTCGATGCGGATGCAACGCCGGTGCCGGGCGGGTTGCCGAGGGGTGGCGTTACGGTCATCGATTTGCCCAACAATCATCTGCAGTATGCGATTACATGGTACGGTCTCGCGGCTGCTCTTGCCGGTGTCGGACTGTTTGCGTGGTTCCGGCGAAAATCCTGATTGGCGCTGGAACACCGGGGCGAACCCGTGGTACCGGGGCAGGGAAGTAGCGAGTGAAGGTGCCGGACGCAGACCGGCCGGCTGGAAGGGGCAGGCATGGCAACAGTTGCAATCATCCTGGTTGCGCTCGTGGCGATCGAGCATATCTACATACTCGTGCTGGAGATGTTTCTCTGGACCACGCCACGCGGCATGAAGGCGTTCGGGCTGAGCGCCGAAAGGGCTGAATCGACCCGCGTGATGGCTGCTAACCAGGGTCTTTACAACGGCTTTCTCGCAGCCGGGCTGACCTGGGCGCTTGTTCATCCCGAACCGGGGATTGCCTTCCAGCTCAAGCTGTTCTTCCTTGGGTGCGTTGTTGTTGCGGGGCTTTATGGTGGCGCCACCGCGTCCAGGAAGATCTACGTGATTCAGGCGCTGCCTGCCGCCTTGGCGCTGATCGCAGTTCTTGCCGCCGGATAAACCGAAAATACCGAGCCACGGAAAATCTCATGACCCGATCTCCACTGACAATCAGGCTTTGCGGTCCGCGCGGATTCTGCGCCGGCGTCGACCGTGCGATCCAGATCGTAGTCCTGGCGATCAAGAAATACGGCGCCCCGGTCTATGTGCGCCACGAGATCGTGCACAACCGCTTTGTGGTCGAAGGACTGGAGGCGCTCGGCGCTGTCTTCGTCGAGGAACTCGACGAAATCCCCGCCGAGCATCACGGCCAGCCGGTGATCTTTTCTGCCCATGGCGTCCCCAAGTCGGTGCCCGCCGATGCCGAAGAGCGCAACCTGTTCTTTCTCGACGCCACATGCCCTCTGGTTTCCAAGGTCCACAAGCAGGCCATGCGCCACGAACGCCTCGGCCGTCACGTCGTTCTGATCGGCCACAAGGGCCATCCCGAAGTGATCGGCACGATGGGGCAGTTGCCGCCCGGGGCGGTTACACTGGTGGAGACGGTGGAGGATGTCGACGCGTTCGAGCCGGCAGACCCATCGGCGCTCGGGTTTGTCACCCAGACAACGCTTTCCGTCGATGATACCGCCGACGTGATTGCGCGCCTGACCGAGAAGTTTCCGGAAATCACTGCGCCGGCCGCGGAATCGATCTGTTACGCCACAACCAACCGCCAGGATGCGGTCAAGCAGGCTGCTCCCGGGTGCGATCTGTTCGTGGTGGTCGGTGCGCCCAATTCGTCGAACTCGAAACGCCTCGTCGAAGTCGCGCTCAAGGCCGGCGCCAAACGGTCGATCCTGCTTCAGCGCGCGCACGAAATCGATTGGGAGGAGGTCGGCGATATCGGGGTGCTTGGCCTGTCGGCCGGGGCCTCCGCGCCGGAAGTGGTGGTCGATGAGATTATCGAAGCCTTCAAGGAAAGGTTCGACGCCACGATCGAACTCGCCGAGACGGTAAAGGAAACCGAGAATTTCCTCGTCAACCGGGAGCTTCGGGATGTCGAACTCACTGCGGCCGACATGGCCTTCGTCAACGGGGCGGGCTGAAAATGGCTGTTTACACCGATGTGGGCGAGGACCAGCTCAAGGCGTTCCTGGGCGAATATGATGTCGGCACACTGCTGTCGTGCAAGGGTATCGCGGAAGGGGTTGAGAACTCCAATTTCCTGCTCAAGACGACCTCCGGCTTTTACATTCTTACGCTCTACGAAAAGCGCGTCGCCGCTGATGATCTTCCGTTCTTTCTCGGATTGATGGATCACCTTTCGCAAAAGGGTTTGAGTTGCCCGCTGCCGATCCCGCGCAGCGATGGGGAAAGCCTGGGCGAGCTGGCCGGACGGCCCGCCGCCATGGTCTCGTTTCTCGACGGTGCCTGGCTGAGAAAGCCGCAGCCGCTGCATTGCCGCGAGGTGGGGCGCGCCATGGCCGAGATGCACGTTGCGGGGCAGGACTTTACGATCAGGCGGCCCAATGCGCTCACCGTCGATAACTGGCGCCCGCTCTGGCAGGGCTCGCGCGCCCGCGCCGATGAGGTGATGCCGGGATTGACCGACGAAATCGATGGCGCGCTTGCGGCGCTGGAAGCAGGCTGGCCGGAAGGGCTTCCAGAGGGCGTCATTCATGCAGACCTTTTCCCCGACAACGTCTTCTTCATAGGGGACCGGCTCTCGGGCCTTATCGACTTCTATTTCGCCTGCAACGATTTCCTGGCCTATGATGTCGCCATCTGCCTCAATGCCTGGTGCTTTGAAGCGGACGGGGCCTTCAATCTCACCAAGGGCATGGCCCTGCTTGAGGGCTATCAATCGGTGCGCCGGCTCGAACCGGAGGAAGTCCGGGCGCTTCCGATTCTGGCCAGGGGTGCTGCCCTGCGGTTCTTCCTCACACGCCTCCATGATTGGCTCATGACGCCGGAAGGCGCGCTCGTGGTCAAGAAGGATCCGGTCGAGTATCTGCGCAAGTTGCGCTTTCACGGCCAGATTGCCTCAGGCACGGAATACGGGCTGCGCGACAGGGATGTGGTATCGTGAAACGGGTAGAGATCTTCACCGATGGGGCCTGCTCGGGCAATCCCGGACCGGGAGGTTGGGGCGCCATTCTGCGCTACGGCGAAACCGAAAAGGAAATGTCGGGCGGGGAGGCTGGCACCACCAACAACCGCATGGAGCTGATGGCGGCCATAGAGGCGCTGGGCGCACTCAAGGGGTCATGCGAGGTCGACCTTTACACCGACAGCAAATACGTCATGGACGGGATCTCGAAGTGGATCCACGGCTGGAAGAAAAACGGCTGGAAGACTGCGGCGAAGAAGCCGGTCAAGAACGCCGAACTCTGGCAGAAGCTCGAGGAGGCCCGCAAGGCCCACAAGGTCAACTGGCATTGGGTCAAGGGCCATGCCGGCCATCCGGAGAACGAGCGTGCGGACGAATTGGCACGCGCCGGGATGGAGCCCTACAAGGGCAAAACGGCGCCCCGAAGGAGCGCCGCTGAATAAGTCTGGTATCGTAAGCTGATCAGAGCTGTTCGAGCATCGCCTGCGCACCCGAGGTCACGGCCTGTCCCGGGGAATCCTCGACATTGAGCGCGGTGACCTTGCCGTCCTCGACGATCATCGAATACCGCTTGGAACGGGTGCCGAGGGTGCCGGCGGACAGATCCGTCTCCATACCGATCGCCTTGGTGAAGCTTGCGTCCCAGTCCGAAAGGTAGCGGATCTTGCCTGCGCCGTTGGTGGCCTTCTCCCATGCAGCCATCACGAAAGCATCGTTGACCGAGATCACGGCGATGTCGTCGACACCCTTGGCAAGGATCGCGTCGCGGTTTTCGAGATATCCCGGCAGGTGATTGAGATGACAGGTCGGCGTGAAGGCTCCCGGGACGGCGAAGACCACGATCTTCTTGCCGCCGAACAGATCGCTGCTCTTCACTTCGCTCATGCCATCGGAGGTGGTTTCCTTGAAAGTGGCATCCGGCAAAGTGTCTCCTACTGAAATCGTCATATTGGCGCTCCCTGTGCTAGCCCGTGGTAGAAACGAGACATAGGAGCGTTGCGGTCGGATTTCGAGGCCGGAGGCGGATTTATCCGCCGCATCTGTTCAATTTGGCGACAGGTCGGATGCACCCAGGTTCGTTGCCATGGATCGCTGCCCGAAGGTAACGACCGCCTCCACGTCGGAGGCACTGAGCTCCGCGCCATCGTGCGGCAGACGCTTGATCCGGACCTGCCAGCGCGCCGCCCCGGCTGAATCGGACATCAGTTCCGGTGTGCCGAAGGCTGTGCCCGAAGGTCCCGACAAGAAGAGGGCCGGCTCTGCTCCCGCCGGCCTGAAAGCAGGCAGCGCGACGCTGACATCGATTTGCATCCGCGCGGTGTCGACCCGAATGTCGGTGAAATGGAAATCCTCGGCCGGATTGTCCGGAAGCGTGGCCATCGCAGCATCCACGATTGCCTTCGCCCGATCCGATCCGCCTGCGGTCGCCGGAATGTCGACTGCCAGGTGTGCCTGGAACGGAACGCAGATCTTCTCGCAGATCCCGATAAACGCCAGTGCGCGAACCTCCCTGGTGCCCGAACCGGTAACCTGCAGCGATAGCGGAAACTGAACCGGCGCGGTGTACCCGGCCCAAATCGCATAGCCGTCATCGACCCGCACCGGCGCGGGAAACAACAACTCCTTCATGGCCACGCCACGGCTTTCGGAAAAGTCGAGTGTCGGGGGAATTCCGGCACTGCCGGGATCGCGCCAGTAGGTCTTCCATCCGGGCTCCAGATCAACATCCAGAACCGCCATGACCGAACCGTCCGCGCGGGGTTCCGGATCGACGACAAGCCGCATGCGCCCGCCCTCGGTTTCTGCCCAGTCGCTCTCGAGCGCGGAAGCCGGTGTGAACGGTGTGCCAAAGGAGAGCGCCAGAACAAGACTGGTCAGAAAGGTTTGGGTGCAGGCCCGCGTCAGGGCGCAAAGGGAAGCCGGTAGCCGTGTCATGCTGATTGTCTAACGGATGAAGGGTTTCCAAATCCAATAAATCCGGCTCCCGTTGCGTCATTTTTCCGTGACCGGTCCGGGCCTTGGGAGCAATGATCCAACATCTTCGGCGAGGGGCCTTTCAAAACCCCGAAAACTTGTTAGGCTCTTCTCATGCTAGGGATTGAAGACCACCTTTCCCGGCGGAAACGGGGATGTCTGGACGGGCATTTTCTTGTGGCCATGCCGGGTATGAACGACGAGCGCTTCGAGCGCTCCGTCATCTTCGTGTGTGCCCATTCCGACGACGGTGCGATGGGTTTCATTCTCAATCGTCCGCAGCCGTTGGGCTTCGAGGAACTTCTTGAAAATCTGGATCTGGACAGTCAGGCACGGCGCAAGGCGGATGCGAGCCGCAAGGTCGGAATGAGCGAATGCGCCCGTGATTTTCCCATCCAGTTCGGCGGCCCGGTCGACACCGGTCGCGGTTTCGTTCTGCATTCGGACGATTACATGAGCGAATCGACCATGCCGGTAAACGACGATCTTTGCCTGACGGCCACTGTCGACATCCTGCGGGCCATCAAGGATGGTTGCGGACCGGAGCGCGGCGTCATGCTGCTCGGCTATGCCGGCTGGGCACCGGGACAGCTGGAAGCGGAAATCGCGGCCAACGCATGGCTGAGCTGCCCGGCAAGAGACGAGATCGTGTTCGACCGCGACCACTCGTCGAAGTACGAGCGCGTGCTCAATCACATGGGCGTCAGCCCTGCGATGCTCTCGATGGAGGCGGGGCACGCCTGATCGGTGTACCCGCCGAGCACTTATACAGATATTGCCTCAGTTGGGCTTTGCGACGGGGAACCGCTCCTTGAGCAGTTTCTGAACCGACTCGGCGCCGATCGGCGGTCCGAACAGGAAACTCTGGCCGAAATCACAGCCCATTTCCGACAGCTTGATGGCATCGTCCTCGGACGAAACCCCTTCGGCAACCACGCGCATCTCGAGCTGCTTGGCCAGATTGACAATTGATCGGATCAGGACATCGCCCTTGTCCGACTGGTCGATGACCAGCGATTTGTCGATCTTGATGGTGTTGAACGGGAACCGCGTCAGATAGGAAAGCGACGAGTGCCCGGTTCCGAAATCATCGAGTGTCAGACCGATTCCGGCCTGTGAAAGTCGCGACAATGTCATCAGGGCCTGCTGCGGGTTGTGCATGACGAGCGTTTCCGTCAGTTCCAGCCGGAACTGTGCCGGATCGCAGCGGGACGCGGAGATTGCCTTGATAACGTCATTGCACAGATCGCTTTTCAGCAATTGCGCGCTCGACAGGTTCACCGACATGAACACCGGGATGTCGCCGACTGTCTCCTGCCACGTCGCCAGATCGTCGGCGGCCCGCTTGAGCGAATACATCCCCATTTCGAGGATCAGGTCCGAGGCCTCCGCAACCGGTATGAACTCCGACGGCGGAACCGTGCCCCGCTTGGGGTCTTCCCAGCGCAGCAGGGCTTCAAAACCCGCGATCTCTGCATCCTTGAGTTCGACGATCGGCTGGTAGACAAGGGTCAGTTCCTTGCGCTCAAGCGCCCGTCTGAGATCGCTTTCAAGGCGCTGGCGGTCCGAGCCCACGGTCCGGAAGGCCGGGCGGAAGGGCTCGATTCTGTCGCCGCCGAACCGTTTTGCCTGGTACATCGCCAGTTCCGCATCCTTGATCAGGTCCTCGGGCTGGGCGTTGCTTTCAACCCAGGTGACGAGGCCGATCGAGGCGGTGAGCCGGATGTCCTGCCCGGCGAAATCGATGGGGGCCGCGATCGCTTTCGAAATCGCTTCGGCCAGCGCAGCGACCTTCACCGCATCCTGCTCGGAGACCAGAACGAGGCCGAACTGGTCGCCGGAAATCCGGGCCAGTGTGTCCTGGGGTTTGAGCAGCCTTTTGAGGCGCCGGGTGAGGGCCAGAAGGATGGTGTCGCCCACGGACATGCCGAGCTTGTCATTGACCTTCTTGAACCGATCGAGGTCGATCATGAAGACGCTGGGCCGCACGTCAGGGTTCTGCTCCGCCATGCGGATCATGGTCTGCAGCCGGTCGACGAACAATTGCCGGTTGGGCAGTCCCGTCAGATTGTCGTGCACCGCATCGTGCAGCAGCCGGTCTTCGGAGGTCTTTTGCTCGGTTACGTCGATGATGGTTCCCACGCAGCGGATGACTTCACCGTTGGAACCGATCACCGGGCGTGCCCTGAGCGCCATCCAGTGGTAATGGCCGTCTTCGGCGCGCATCCGGAACTGATGGTTGAGGCGGCCCTTGCGATGCTCGAGCAGCACATCGAGCGTGGTGCGAAAACGGTCGCGGTCATCGGCATGAATGCGCGGCAGCCAATTGCGCGCAGGTCCCGACAAGGCTCCGGGAGAGAGCCCCAGTTGCGGAGACAGGTCCGGTGAAGTGACCACCCGGTCGCGGGTGACGTCCCAGTCCCAGACCGTATCGCCGGATCCGGCCAGCGCCATGGCCTGGCGCTCCATGTCGGAAAACAGCCCTTGGTGATAGGCGCCACCGGCAAAGGCATGCTGCATCACCGTAAAGCCCATCAGCAAGACGATCAGTACGAGGCCGCCGCCAAGTGCGGGCTGTACGATGTCGTTGGCGAGTTGACCGGTCACCGTCACCCAAGCGCCGAACAGCCAGCACAGGATCAGCGCCCAGGTCGGGATCAGCATGACCGCCCGGTCGTAGCGGTTGAAACCGAGATAGGCGATCAGCGCAACACCCGCGATTGCCGTTGCGGCAAAGGAGATCCGTGCAATCCCCGCCGCCACCGGGGGATCGTAGATTGCCACCGCGAACAGGGCGCCAAGTCCGAGGATCCAGGCAACGGTCACATAGGAAAGGTTCGTGTGCCAACGGTTGAGATTGAGGTAGGTGAACAGGAACACCACGAGCCCGGTCGCCAGCAGCACCTCGGTGCCTGCACGCCAGACCCGTTCGTCACCCGGGGTGACCAGGATCAGCTTTGAAAGAAAGCCGAAATCCACCGACACATAGGCCAGCACCGCCCAGGCGAGCGCTGCGGTTGCGGGAAGCATCGAGGTTCCCTTGACCACGAACAGAATGGTGAGAAACACCGCCAGAAGGCCGGCGATCCCGAGCACGATGCCGCGATAGAGCGTGTAGGCGTTGACCGTATCCTTGTAGGCCTCGGGCTCCCACAGATAGATCTGGGGCAGTTCCGGTGACGCCAGCTCTGCAACGAAGGTGATCACGGTGCCCGGGTTGAGCGTGATGCGGAACACGTCGTCTTCGCTGCTCGGCACCCGATCGAGCGCAAATCCTTCGCTCGGAGTGATGCCGAGGATGCGTGACGAGCCGAGATCCGGCCACAGGAGGCCCGAGGCGACCAGCCTGAAATGCGGTGCCACAATCAACCGGTCAATCTGCTCGTCGGTCACGTTGGCCAGCGCGAACACCGCCCAGTCGCCCGAGTGCTGCGGCGAGTTTGCGCGCACCTCGATCCGGCGGACGATTCCGTCGGCGCCGGCTGCGGTCGATATCTGGAAGGCGTTTCCGCGCTGCCGGTAGATCTCTGTTGTCGCCGTCAGGTCAAGCGCGGTGTCGTCCCTGCCGATCTTCACCGGTTCGACGGCGAGCGAGGGCATGACAGCCGCAAAAAACAGCAGGACTGCGAGCAGGCCTGTTGCAAGCAGTGTGACGGCAAGTCTGGCGGGCGAGGTGCAATTGTCCTCCGCAAGGCCGGCCAGTACATCGACCGGATTGCGATCGACCGCACTCGCGCCGTCGCGCCCGGTCAGATTGATACCATGTATGACTGTCATCCGCCGGATCCGGAACTTTTCGTGCGCATCGAGTGCCAGTCCTCGGCAATCAGCGCATAGAGCAGATGATCACGCCAGGCACCGTTGATTTTCAGATAGCCGTTCAAGTATCCCTCGCGCCGGAACCCGACATTTTCAAGGAGGCGCTGGCTCCTTGTGTTGTCCGGAATACAGGCCGCCTCTATCCGGTGCAACCTCATGCTGTCAAACACATGGGGAAGGAGGGCAAGGATCGCATCGCGCATCAGTCCCTTGCCGGCATGTTCTTCGCCCATCCAGTAGCCAAGCGTGCAGGTCTCGGCAACGCCGCGGCGGATTGCGCCCAGCGTCACCCCGCCCACCAGGTGTCCCGACGATTTGAGGCAGACGAACAGCGGCAGGGCATGCCCGGCCGCGCGGTCGGCATCGTACCGCTGGATTCGATATTTGAACGCCGAGCGCGTGAGGTCGTCATGCGTCCAGCGCGGCTCCCAGGGCTCGAGAAAGGCACGGCTTGCCTCGCGCAGGCGGCTCCATTCGGAGTAGTCGCCGATCACCGGATATCGCAGCAATGTCCGCTCGCCTTCGAGACGGAACGATGTCTGGCTCCGGTTGCGGAAACGAAACACCGGCGAAGCCATGGTCCTTCTTCCCCGCCGGTTTATTCCGCTGCTGCGGAGCGGCCGCCGTGGTGCGAGAGCGAAAGCGACATGTCCTTCACGGCGAGAAGATTGTCGACAGGGCCGATGGCAGAGACCGTGATCGGCGTGTCGAAAAACAGCCGCTGCGCCAGATCCGAAAGCCGTTCGGGCGTGATGTTTTCAAGCCGTTCCATCAACTCGGTGTTGCTCACCGGCCGACCGAAAAGCAGCATCTGCCGTGCGATCTGGCTGGCGCGCGCCGCGGGGCTCTCCTGCGCCATCAGCAGTCCGGAGCGGACTTGTGCGCGCGAGCGGTTGATTTCCTGCTGGTCCACGCCATCAGCGGCCTTTGCGAGTTCCGAAAAGATAACCGGCACAAGCTCCTCGAGGTCCTCGGACCCAGTGGCGGCGTGAATGCCGAACAGCCCCGTGTCCGAAAAGCCCCAGTGGAAGGCATAGACCGAATAGCAAAGCCCGCGCTTTTCCCGGACCTCCTGAAACAGCCGTGACGACATGCCGCCGCCCAGAATGTTGGCCAGCAGTTGCGAGCAGTAGAAATCGCGGACCTGATAGGCTCGGCCTTCGAAACCGATCAGCACCTGGGCATCCATCAGATCACGCTTTTCACGGTAGTCCCCGCCGGTGTAGCGGGCTTCCGGAATCTCGCGCAATTGCGCGCCCGTCGGCTTGATCGACTGACCGAAGCGTTCATCGACCAGCTTGACGAAGGCGTCATGATCGACCGCGCCGGCAGCAACGACGACAATCCGGTCACCGGTATAATGCCGGGCAAGGTAGTTGCGGATCTGTTTCGGCGTGAAGGATTTGACGGTTTCCTTGGTGCCGAGGATCGGGCGGCCGATTGTCTGATCGCGAAAACCGGTTTCGACGAAACGGTCGTAGACCACATCGTCCGGGGTGTCGTTGGCCGCGCCGATTTCCTGGAGAATGACGTGCTTCTCGCGTGTCAGCTCGCCTTCGTCAAAAACCGAGTCGGTCAGGATGTCGTGCAGGATATCGATGGCGAGCGGAACGTTGTCCTTTAGAACCCGGGCATAGTAGGCCGTGGTTTCCGTGGAGGTGGCGGCGTTGAGTTCGCCGCCGACATTCTCGATTTCCTCGGCAATCTGCCGGGCGCTGCGCTTGCGGGTTCCCTTGAAGGCCATGTGCTCAAGCAGGTGCGCGATCCCGTGTTCATCTGCCGTTTCATCCCGGGATCCGGATTTCACCCATACTCCGAGCGCGACGCTCTCCAGGTGGGCCATTGTTTCGGTCACGACGGTCACGCCATTGGCGAGACTGGTTGTGTTGACTGTCATACTGTTACTTTCCGCGGTTCACTTGGTCGCCCGCGTATGTGTCAGGATATGGGATTCGACCTCTTCCTGCTCATTGGGCACTACGCTGAACCGCTCCTCCCGTTGCATAAGGTCAGAGAGCCATGCCGGAAGCGCCGGGTCAATACCGCAGGCCTGTTTTACGGCAACCGGGAACTTCGCCGGATGGGCTGTCGCCAGCGTCACCATCGGTGCTCTCGGCTTCATCATCCTGTCGGCGACAAACACGCCGACAGCCGTGTGCGGGTCGAGCACATAGCCGGTTTCAGCCTGCACATCGCGGATCGTCGCCTTGACCTGGCGTTCGCTTGCCCGTCCGGCCCGAAACTCCTTTCGGATCGCCTTTAGCGCCTCGGGTGCTATGTCGAATGCGCCTGACTGCTTGAGCCCCGACATGGCCTGGCGCACAGCACCGGCATCGCGGTCGCAGGCGTCGAAAAGCAGCCGCTCGAAATTGGACGAGATCTGGATGTCCATCGAGGGCGAGGTCGTCGCCGTGACGCCGCGCATCTCATAACGCCCGGTTCGCATGGTTCTTGCCAGGATGTCGTTTTCGTTGGTGGCGACCACCAGCTTGTCGACCGGGAGCCCCATGCGCTTGGCGCAATAGCCCGCGAAGATGTCGCCGAAATTGCCGGTCGGAACCGTGAACGAGACCTTCCGGTCCGGCGCGCCAAGTGAAACCGCGGCACTGAAATAGTAGACGATCTGGGCCATGATCCGTGCCCAGTTGATCGAATTGACGCCCGAAAGCCGCACACGGTCGCGAAACGAGACATGGTTGAACATGGCCTTGACCATGTCCTGGCAGTCATCGAAATTTCCCTCGATTGCCAGCGCGTGAACGTTGGCGGCAGTGGACGTGGTCATCTGCCGCTGCTGCACCGGGGAGACCCGGCCTTCCGGGAAAAGGATGAAGATGTCGGTACGGTCGCGCCCGCCGAAAGCGTCGATGGCCGCACCGCCCGTGTCTCCTGAGGTCGCCCCCACAATGGTCGCGCGCTCGTCGCGTTCGGCCAGCACGTGGTCCATCAGCCGGGCAATGAGCTGCATCGCCACATCCTTGAATGCCAGCGTCGGGCCGTGAAACAGCTCCAGCACGAATGCGTTCGCCCCGCTTTGGACAAGCGGAACGACTGCGGGGTGACGGAAGGTCGCATAGGCTTCGTCGATCATCGCGCGAAGCGCATCGGGTTCGATATGGCCTTCGGCAAAGGGCGCGATCACGCGAAAGGCGATTTCCTGGTAGCTCTGGCCGCGCATGGCCCGGATGTCCTTGCGCGAGAATTCAGGCCATGTGGCCGGTACGTAAAGCCCGCCGTCGCGCGCCAGACCTGCCAAAAGTGCGTCGCTGAAGCCGAGTGTGGGCGCTTCGCCCCGTGTCGAAATATAGTCCACAGACATGGTCTCCGGTGGTGGACGCCGGTAGCGCGAGGTGAGATAACGCCGGTCGATTTTTCGCCGCGCGGCTGATATAGACCATGGACGCTTGTCATGCAAAGGCCACATAAGGGCTGCAGACCGCGCGCGTCCTCTCGATGCAGATGAAGGTAGGTTTATGGTGTCATACAGTAATGTGCGTTTTGTCCCGGCCTTGTTCGCAGCAGCCCTGATTGCGGGTTGTACGTCCGCCGATCCCGGCGCCATCCTCAATTCGGGCGCAAGCACGCAGCAGCAGGCCGTGGATCCGGTGACCAATGCCGCAGTGGTGCAGGGCGCTTGTCCGACAGTTGAATTGCGTGAGGGAACCGCGTTCTACCGCACCTACGAAAAGGGCGGGGAGGGCGATCCCTCGAAGGTTATCCACCAGGCCTCGATCGCCGACACCACCCGGCAATGCGTGGCCAACGGCAATCAGATCACCGCGACCGTTGTCGCCTCGGGTCGCGTCGTGGCCGGTCCCGCCGGCAAGGCCGGGCAGATCGAGGTTCCGGTCAGGGTCGCGGTTATCGAGGGTGAGAACGTGTTGTATTCGGAATTGCAGAAACACCCCGTGTTCCTGCCGGAGAACCAGCCGACAACGCAGTTCGTCTTCACAAATGCGGCTGTCACCTTCCCGGCGAGCGCGTCGCGCACGGCAAAGATCCTGATCGGATTTGATCCCGGTCCCTACAACACGCCCTGATAGGCTGATCGGACGGAGCTTCTCCGGGCCGCGAAAAGGTTCGGAAACGGCCTCGCCCGGTTCAGTCCAGTTCGGACCATTCGGCCAACGCCGCCACGGTCGCAGGCAGGTCTGCCATGCGTGAAATCACCGTCTCCGCGCCGGCTTCGGTCAGCTTGTCGGCATGGCCGGGATAGCTGTGCGATCCACCGGTGAAGCCGACCACCCGCATTCCGGCCGCCCGCGCGCCCTGGACGCCGTGAACCGAGTCCTCGATCACGAGCACATTCGCCGGGTCGGCGTCGAACTGGCTTGCGCCATGCAGGAAGACATCCGGCGCGGGTTTGCCACGGCCGTCGCCCAGATCCTTGGCGGAATAGACATGCTTTCCAAAGGCGATGTCGAGACCGGTCCGCTTCAGCATCGCCGCAAGCCGGTGCGAGGACGAATTCGAGCAGATGCAACGTTTGCCGGGGATCCGGCCGATTGCCGCCCCCACTCCATCAATGGCGCGCACCTCCCGTGCCAGCTTCTTGTCGAGCGCCGTCTCCGCGGCTTCAAGCAGCGAAGCTGACAGGGGTATGCTCGATTCCCGCTCGACCTCAAGCAGGATGTCCTTCCAGCTCAAACCGGCGAACCGCTCGGCCATTTCCTCGGGCGTGATCGGATAGCCGGCTTCGCTCAGGAGAGACGATTCGACTTCAGCGGCGACGATCTCGCTGTCGACCAGGACCCCGTCACAATCGAAAATAACAAGCTCGAAACCGGCCATGGAAATGTTCCCGTCTGGAAGATGTGGGGGGAGGGGTGGAGTTCGCGAAGGGACCTACAGCATGCCGGGATGAACGGCAAGCACGCGCGGTCTTCGAAGCCCGGGAGACCGATCCGGGTCAGCGTTCCGGAGCCATTCACCGGATGTTTACCCTGTTCGGTAACCATGACGATCAGTTGTTGCGTCTTTGTAATGTGAGTATCCCATGGCCCATTCCGTTTCGCATGCCGAAATTCCCGCAGTCACAGCCGCCCGCCAAACCTGGCTCGACACCATCATCAAGGGTGACTGCGTTGCCGCTCTCGAAGCGCTTCCCGCAAATTCGGTCGACGTCATTTTCGCAGATCCACCCTACAATCTTCAGCTCGGCGGCGATCTGGCGCGGCCCGACCAGTCGATGGTCGATGCGGTCAACGACCACTGGGACCAATTTGAAAGCTTCGCCGCCTATGATGCCTTCACCCGCGCCTGGCTGCTCGCCTGCCGCCGCGTGCTCAAGCCCAACGGCACGATCTGGGTGATCGGTTCCTACCACAACATCTTCCGGGTCGGCTCCCAGCTTCAGGATATCGGCTTCTGGCTCTTGAACGACATCGTCTGGCGCAAGACCAACCCGATGCCGAACTTCCGTGGCCGCCGTTTTCAGAACGCACACGAGACCATGATCTGGGCCTCGCGCGACCAGAACGCCAAGAGCTACACTTTCAATTACGAAGCCATGAAGGCGGCCAACGACGATGTGCAGATGCGCTCGGACTGGCTGTTTCCGATCTGCACCGGCGCCGAGCGTCTCAAGGGCGAAGACGGCAAGAAGGTGCATCCGACCCAAAAGCCGGAAGCGCTGCTCGCCCGGGTGCTGATGGCATCCTCGAAGCCCGGGGACGTGGTCCTCGATCCGTTCTTCGGCTCGGGCACCACCGGTGCTGTCGCGCGCCGGCTTGGCCGTCATTTCGTAGGTATCGAGCGCGAACAGGATTATATCGATGCCGCCCGCGCCCGCATCGATGCGGTAGAGCCCCTGGGCAAGAACGAGCTGACCGTCATGACCGGCAAGCGTGCCGAGCCGCGGGTGGCGTTCAACGTTCTCATCGAGGCCGGCCACGTCAAGCCGGGCGATGTGCTGTTTGATTCAAAGCGAAGGTACGAGGCGATCGTGCGTGCCGACGGCACGCTTGCAGCCGGCGGGCAGGCAGGCTCGATCCACAAGATCGGCGCGCATGTTCAGGGTTTCGATGCCTGCAACGGCTGGACCTTCTGGCATGTCGATACGCCCGACGGCCCCAGGCTGATTGACGATTACCGCGCCGAAATCCGAAGGGAGATGGCCCGCTCCGGCTAGTGATCGCCAACAACGGATCCGGCGGGCGTCATGTACCTTCAGTCACCGCCGCGATGAAGCGCCCGGAATGTTTCGCGACATTCCGGGCGTTTGTGTTCGGGGCGCAGGTGCCGTGTTCAACTGATGTCGAACCTGCTCAAATCCTCGCGCAGCGTCGCGGGATCGGTGAACAGCACCGAATACCAGCCGGCAGCGATGGCGGCGTCGACATTCTTCTGGCTGTCGTCGATGAACAGGCTGGCAGCGGGGTCCAGGTCGAAGCTCTCGACATGCGTCTCGTAGATCGCGCGATCCGGCTTGATCAGACCAATGTCGCCCGAGACGGTCACACCGCGTGGCACCTTAAGGAAGGGAAACATTTCCTGCGCCTGCCGGAACGTGTCGGAGGCGAAATTGGTGAGCATCGTCACGTCGCGGCCCTGCTGGATCAGATCCAGCATGATGTCGACGCTTTCGTCATAGGAGTGGCTGACCATCTCGTGCCAGTGCTGGCGGAAAGCGCGGATCAGCGGCTCCTTGTCCGGGTGCTCGGCAATCAGCACGGCTTCCGCCTCTTCCCAGCTTCGGCCGCGATCCTGTTCGAGATTCCATTCATGGGTGCAGACGGTCTCGAAGAATTCGTTTCGTTCCGCATCGTCGCGGATCAGCCGGCTATAGGGAATATGCGGATCGTAATGGATCAGCACCTTGCCGATATCGAAAACGACATGCCGGATAACGGGTTTGGGCGTGCTCATACTTGGCCTTTTCTAAAATCGGTCGGGAAAGGCGCTTGCAAGCGCCTTTTTCATCACGGTCGGCAGGGCTTCCCCGGCCAACGAATCCTGTGAACTCCACCAGCCCGGATAATCCTCCCGTCCGGTGACAACCGCATGAAACACTTCAAGCCGCAATTCAAAATGTGTGAACACATGAGATATGATGCCGGTGTGCCGCCAGTTTGCGTCAAAAGGTGCTGCGCCCGGACCGGTTTCCCCGTCTCCGCGAACGGTCCAGTTTGTGGTTGGAAGCCCCGCCATGCCTCCGAGAAGCCCCTTGTCGGGCCGCTTGACCAGAAGCACCGCACCGTCCGTACGCTCGGCGACGAAAGCCGCGCCCTTGCGAACAGGCTTGGCCTTCTTCGCCGCCTTGACCGGATAGTTCTCCTGAAGTCCCGATGCCCGCGCTGCGCAGGCGGTTTCGAGCGGACACAGCGCACAGGCAGGCCGTTTCGGAGTGCAGATGGTCGCACCGAGGTCCATCAGCGCCTGTGCGAAATCGCCTGGCCGGTCATCCGGAGTTTCGGCCCCCACCAGTGTTCCGATCTCGGATTTGGCGGCGGGCAGCGGGGTGTCGATTTCGTGCAGGCGGCTGAAAACGCGCTCGATATTGCCGTCCACCACGGCAGCCGGAACGTCGAAGGCAATCGCAGCGACTGCCGCGGCCGTGTAGGGGCCGACCCCGGGCAGCTTGCGCAGTCCGTCCTCGGTTTCGGGAAAGGCGCCGCCGAGTTCGTGAGCCACGTGATCCGCGCATTTCTTGAGATTTCGCGCGCGGGAGTAATAGCCAAGTCCGGCCCAGGCCTTCATCACCTCGTCGGTTTCGGCCGCCGCAAGGTCCATGACCGTCGGCCAGCGGCTGACGAAGGCATCGAAATAGGATTTGACCGCCCGTACCGTGGTCTGCTGCAACATGATTTCCGAAAGCCAGACATGGTAGGGGTCGGGACGCACACCGTTTTGCCGGTCGGATGGACTCACCCGCCAGGGCAGAGCCCGGGCATGGCGGTCGTACCAGGCAAGCAGCGGGGCCGCGATGTGCCGGTCTGTCGGCAGGGGTGCGGTTGGGGCAGGTGACATCGGGCTCGCGGGAGGCTAGGAATGGTGACGCGCTTCGGCGGTTATCTTGTGCACGATCATGTCTGGGCAAGGTGCCGGAGGCAATCCGCATGAACCGCTTTCCCCGCATCTATCGCGGGGCACAGCCGTCTGACCTCGGAGAAGCTTGCGGTGGCCAAACCCTTTACACGCAAAGGCAGCGTTCAGATCGCTGAAATTGCCAACGGGCTGATCGACCCGATTCTGGCCAGGCGGGCGGGCATCAACACCATGCTGCTCGGATCCTGGGACGAGATCGCCGGAGAGCAATTTGCCGGATGCTCCCGGCCCGAGCGGATCCGTTGGCCCCGCCAGGACGGGCCGAGCGAAACCGGCGGCGGCTTTACGCCCGGCGTGCTGACCGTCGCCTGCGAAGGCGCACGCGCGCTGTTTCTGATGCATCAGCAGGCCGAACTGATCTCCAGGGTCAACAGTTTCTTCGGGTTCCAGGCGATCTGTGAAGTCCGCATTGTCCAAAAGGCCATTCACGCCCCGAGCCAGAAGCCGCACCGGCGTCCGCTCGATACTCTGGAAAAACGGCGTTTGAACGACATGCTCGCCGATGTGGACGATCCCAAACTGCGCGAAGCGCTTGAGCGGCTCGGGACAGGCGTGATCGGCTCCCGGCGCAAATAGCGGTTTCAACGGCAAAGTAGGCATACGATGGCGCCCGCCCTGATCACGCCTGCGTGAAGCATGTGCTCTTGTTTGGCCACATTTGACGTTATAGGAAAAGAGCCGAAGACCGATGCAAGGGAACCACCCTGGACCTTTGGCAATCGGGGTGCCGGGGTCCCGCTCCCGGGCGCAAGAACAGTACAATCTAGGACAGGTGAATTTGATGTTCCGTACGACGACGTTCCGACTGACCGCCGCCGCGACCGTTTCGCTCATGGTTTTGACACTCGCAGGCTGCTCGGATTCGTCCGACGAGACCGCGGCTTCCAGCGGAACGACCGAAACGGCTGCCCCGGCCGAACCGGCAGAAACCCAGACGGAACAAACCGCGGAAACGGCGGCCGAACAGCCCGCCACTCCGGCTGTCGAGGCGCCCGCGGCCGATGGCACGGTCGACATGGTGGCCGTGCTTGAGCCCGGTCCGCTCAAGGAAATGGCGCTGGGCGATGAAGACGCACCCGTCACCATCGTCGAGTACATGTCGATGACCTGTCCTCACTGCGCCGCCTTCCACGCTGAAAACTTCAAGCCGCTGGTGGAGAAATACGTCGATACCGGCAAGGTTCGGTTCATCCTCCGCGAGTTTCCGTTCGATCCCCGCGCTGCGGCGGCAATCATGCTTGCCCGTTGCGCCCCCGAAAACCAGTTCTTCCCGATGGTTGACGTGCTGTTCAAGCAGCAGCGAAACTGGGCGACAGCGCCCGATGGACGTGAAGCGCTTCTTCAAATCGCCCGTTTGGCCGGTTTTACACAGGAGTCCTTCGAAGCTTGCTTGACGAACCAGAAACTTCTGGACGATGTGAATGCGGTCAAGACCAAGGCTGCGAACGAGTTTGGCATCCAGTCGACGCCGAGTTTCATTATCAACGGCAAGCGCTACCCGGGGAACATGTCGGTTGAAACCATGTCTGCGATCATCGATCCGCTGCTCTGAGCAGCCGGTACATGATGCTGTCTCGCGGCTCCGTCGCGGAGGGCGCGGCATCGTGCGAATGATTGCGGCTGGCCGGGAGACGCGGCCATGAGGTTTACCAAACTCCGCGTTCTGGGCTTCAAGTCCTTTGTCGAACCTACCGAGTTCTACATCGAGCGCGGCCTGACCGGCGTGGTCGGGCCGAATGGCTGCGGCAAGTCCAATCTTGTCGAAGCCATGCGCTGGGTAATGGGCGAAAATTCCTACAAGAACATGCGCGCGTCCGGCATGGACGACGTGATCTTTTCGGGTTCCGGCAACCGCCCGGCGCGAAACACCGCCGAGGTCGGGCTTTATCTCGACAATTCCGACCGCACCGCTCCCGCGGCCTTCAACAATTCCGACGAGATCCAGGTTACCCGCCGCATCGAGCGGGAATCGGGTTCGGTCTACCGCATCAACGGCAAGGAAGCGCGCGCCAAGGATGTGCAACTGCTCTTTGCCGATGCGTCCACCGGTGCGCGCTCGCCATCGATGGTGGGCCAGGGACGGATCGGCGAACTGATCCAGGCCAAGCCGCAGGCACGGCGTCAGCTTCTCGAAGAAGCCGCCGGTATCTCGGGACTGCACTCGCGCCGGCATGAAGCGGAGCTCAGGCTGCGCGCGGCCGAAAGCAACCTCGAACGGCTCGACGATGTCACCTCGGAACTCGAAAGCCAGGTTGAAAGCCTGAAACGCCAGGCGCGCCAGGCCAACCGCTTCAAGATCCTGTCCGCCGATGTGCGCCAGGCCGAGGCGACGCTTCTGCATCTGCGCTGGTCAATCGCCAAGACCCAGGAGGCCGAAGCCGAAAGCGCGCTTTCGCAGGCGACCTCGCGCGTGGCCGAACTCGCGCAGGCGCAGATGGACGCGGCCAAGTCGCAAGCCGTGGCGGCCCACAAGCTCCCTGAGTTGCGCGATGCCGAGGCCGCCGCCGCCGCGGCCCTGCAGCGGCTCCAGATTGCCCGCACCCAGATCGACGAAGAGGCCGAACGGTTGGAAAAGCGCCGGCAGGAGCTCGACCGCCGGCTGTCACAGCTCAAGGCCGACATCGAGCGCGAACAGCGGTTGATCGCTGACAATGCGGGCGTGATGGAGCGGCTGACACAGGAAGAGACCGAGTTGCGCGGAGCGCTCGAGGGCAGCGGCGAACGCGCGGAAGCGCTCAGGCAGGCTTTCGAGGCCGCGAAGGCAAAGCTTGCCGAGACCGAGACCTCGCTCGGGGTCATAACGGCTGAACGCGCCGAGGCCGCCGCCGAACGAACCCAGCTTGAGCGGGTGATCCGGGAAACCGGAGAACGCAAGGTCAGGCTCGAGCGTCAGATTTCAAGCCAGGACAACGATCTTGCCGCCATCGCCGAACGCATTGCCGGCCTTCCTGACCCGGCGGCGAAGCGGCGCGAGACCGAAATCGCCGAAAAGGCCCTGGCGGATGCGGAAGCCGCGCTGGCGAGCATCGAAAGTGCACTTGAAACCGCGCGCGAAACCGAAGCCGGCGCACGCCAGCCAGTCACCGAGGCGCGCGCCCGGCTCAACGCCATCGAGACCGAAGCAAAGACCATTTCCCGCATGCTCAATGCCGGGCAGGGGTCGGACCTGTTTCCGCCGGTCGTCGAGAAAATCAAGGTGGATCGGGGCTATGAGACTGCGCTCGGCGCAGCTCTTGGGGATGATCTCGACCTGCCGCTCGATCCGGCCGCACCGGCGCATTGGGCACGGATCGCCCCGGCCCCTGACGATCCTGGGTTGCCCGACGGTGTGGCTCCGCTTTCGACCCACGTCCGCGCCCCCGATGAGCTCTCGCGGCGTCTCGCGCAGGTAGGTCTTGTCGCGGATGAGGACCATGGCCGGGCCCTGCACGCGTCGCTCAGACCCGGGCAACGGCTCGTCACCCGTGACGGGGCGCTGTTTCGTTGGGACGGCTATGTGGCTTCGGCCGATGCACCGACCCCGGCAGCCTTGAGGCTCGAACAAAAGAACCGGCTTGCCGAACTCGATTCCGAGGCCGTTGAGGCCACGAAGGCCCTGCGCGCGGCCGAGGCGGCGCTGCAGGCAAGTGAGGCTGCTGTCGCAAAGCACGTCGCCGAAGGCAGGGATGCACGCGAGTTGATCCGGGATGCGGGCAAGAATCTGTCGCGCGCGCGCGACGAACTGGCCCACGCGGAACGTGTTTCCGGAGAATTGTCGAACCGGCGAGCGGTGCTTACGGAATCCCGCGCCCAGGTCGGTGCACAGCTCGCGGAGGCCGAGAGCGCATTGGAAGAGGCCGAAACCTCCCTCAAGGCCTGTCCGGATCTGTCCGCGCTTGATGCGTCCCTGGCGCAGGTGAACGCCGAAGTCGCAACCGATCGCGGTGCGCTGGCCGAGGCCCGGGCTGCGCATGAAGGACTTGAGCGCGAGAACCAGGCTCGTGCACGCAGGCTGGAAGCCATCGCCGCCGAGCGGGCAAGCTGGAGCGAGCGCGCCGCAAACGCCGAGAGCCATCTTGCCTCATTGACTTCAAGAGCCGCCGAAACCGAGGCCGAGGCGACCCAGATCGCCGAAGCCCCCGACGTGATTGCCGTGCGCCGTCGCGAACTGATGCACCAGTTGTCCGAAGCCGAAAAACGGCGTCAGCAGGCCGCCGACATCCTGGCCCAGTCCGAGACCGTTTCGCGCGAGGCCGACAAGGTCGCCACCGAGGCAATCGGTCATCTTTCGCAGGGGCGTGAGGCGCGGGGGCGCGCCGAGGAGCGCCTCATGGCTGCCCGGGAACGCCGCGAGGAAGGCGAGGCGCGGATCCGCGAAGCGCTCAACTGCGAACCCCATCTTGCGTTCCGTCAGACCGGGCTTGCCGCTGACGCCCCGATGCCGGATCCCGCTCAGGTCGAGCGCAATCTCGAACGGCTCAAGATCGAGCGTGAACGCCTGGGGGCGGTCAATCTGCGCGCCGAGGAGGAGCAGGCCGAGCTATCCGAACGGCTTGAGACCATCATCACCGAGCGCGAGGACATCATCGATGCGATCAAGAAGCTTCGCGCGGGGATCCAGAGCCTCAACAAGGAAGGCCGCGAACGTCTTCTCACAGCATTCGATGTGGTCAACGAGCAGTTCCAGCGTCTTTTCACCCACCTTTTCGGTGGCGGCACCGCCGAGCTGCAGCTGATCGAATCCGACGATCCGCTGGAAGCCGGCCTCGAAATCCTTGCCCGTCCTCCGGGCAAAAAGCCCCAGACCATGACATTGCTTTCGGGCGGGGAGCAGGCGCTCACGGCCATGGCGCTTATCTTTGCCGTGTTCCTGACCAACCCGGCTCCGATCTGCGTGCTCGACGAGGTCGACGCGCCGCTCGACGACCACAATGTGGAACGTTTCTGCAACCTGATGGACGAAATGGCTTCCTCTACGGAAACACGCTTCGTCATCATCACACACAACCCGATCACCATGGCCAGGATGAACCGCCTGTTCGGTGTTACCATGGCCGAGCAGGGCGTAAGCCAGCTCGTCTCGGTCGATCTGCAGACCGCGGAGCAGATGCGCGACGCAGGTTAGTGAAGGGAGATCGCGGATGAAATTCGAAAGAGCAGCCGCCACGCTCGTTCTTGTCTTCGGCATCGCAAGTGCAGCCTTCGCTCACAGCGGTGCCACCGGTATCGTCAAACAGCGAATGGACAAGATGGGCGAAGTCGCTTCGCAGATGAAAGTCATCGCCCGCATGCTCAATGGACAACTGGAATTCGATCCGGCCGTTCTGGAGGCATCGGCAGCCGAAATTGCAGACCATGCCTCCGGATTTGAACCATTGTTCCCGGAGGACTCCGTTTCTCCGCCGAGCGAGGCGCGCCCACGGATATGGACCCGGTGGGACGAGTTTCTTGACCATTTTGGCAGGATGGAAGCGCGGGCCGTTACCCTTGCGGATCAGGTCGCGTCCGTTGAAGATCCCTCGGATCTGAAGGGTGCCTTCGGCCGCCTGGCAGAGACCTGCAAGTCCTGCCATCAGGATTTCCGTCAAAAGAAGTGATGCGTTACTGGTGGCTTCGCTTTCAGGCCGCATGCTGCGCCATGCGCCGGACGAAGTCGGAACAGGCTTCGGGCGCAGTGACGGGTATCATGTGGCCGCGCCCGGTCAGCGTCTCGCAGCCAAGCCCGAATTGCGCCATCGGATGGCCGTGAATATCCGGCGCCAGCAAATTGTCATCCGCACCGAACAGAATGCCGCCGGGCACATCGAGATCCGAGGCGTAGCGCGCGGTCTGTGCGGCCATTGAGGTGTGGACGCCGACCAGATCGGCGGACGCAGTGATGAACGCCTTGGGCCGCATCCCGAGAATGCCACCGCCCCGGCTCAGAAAGTCAGCCGGCGGCTCCTCCGGCGCGAAGACTTCCCTGACAACCGTCTTGCTGGTCATGCGGGCGATGGGCACGGCAAGGGTGTGGCCGATCGTCCGCCGGACCATGGGAGACTTGATCCTCAGCGGCTTGAAAACCTGCGGCGGCTCCGGAACCGCTTGCGTCAATGGCGCGAGCAGGGCCAGGGCGCCGACTGCGCCCTTTCTGTCGATCGCCATGGCGAGAGAAAGTGCGCCACCCAGTGAATGCCCCACAAGTACAGGCTTCTCGGCTCCGATCTGATCGAGAAAGGCCCAAACCATTTTCGATTGTGCCGGCAGGGTTGCAAGATCATCCGATTGGCGAGTGGAGTAACCCGATCCCGGACGGTCGATGGTGATCACCCGGAAGTCGCGGCTCAGGTCCTCGATCATGCCGTAGTTGAAGTTGCGCATGTTGCCGGCGAGGCCGTGGATCAGCACCACAACCTTGCCGTCGCGCGGACCGTGATCGGTGTAATGGATGCTTCCGCCCGCAATGGTCAGAAGGCTTCCCATTTGCGGTGCGGCTTTCTCTGCTCTGGAGGCAAGGACACGCGTCCATAGCCAGAATACGATGAGATCCGCGACCGCAAGAAGTAGCAGGATGACGATGTAGAACATGGTGAACCTCCTCCCTCAGGCTCGGGTCTTTGGCAGCCGTCCCGCGTTTCAATCAGACAGGCTGTCGAGGTAAGCCTCGACAAGGTCCATCCAAAGCGGCGGAATTGCCGCCACCCAGTGTCCGTTGCCGCTGCCGCGAACCTCGATCGCATGGTAGTCGGCCGATCCACCGGCCTCGGTAAACTCGGCGTGCATCGCTCTGGTATGGTCGATCGAATAGTAAGGATCGTCTTCGCCATAAAGCCACAGCATCGGCCGTTGGAAGGCCGAGGCCCGGCGAACAAGGTTCTGATTGATCGTCTCGCTGGTTTCGCAGAGTTCACCGATCCATCCGCCGACAAAGTTGATCACGCCCGAGACCTCGGCAGGGTGGTGTCCCGCATGGACGGCGGCAAGCATGCCGCCGCGCGAAACGCCCGCCATCAGCACCGGTCCGGCCGTTATGTCGTCGCGTCTGCGCAACGCGGCGATGGCTGCATCGAGGTCTTCGATTGCCCGATCCGCGCCTGCAAGCGCGCGTTCAGGATCGCAGCTGTAACCCTTTGTCCTGTCAGCCTCGAGGCCCTCGGCATACAGCCCGCCGGACCGTCCGCGTCCGCGCCGTTGGGGAAACGCCACCAGATAGCCTCGTTCATTCAGCACATCAGCCAGCCAGTCATGCGACCATGTTTGCCCGAACAGCTCCGGATCGTTCCCAAGGCCGGTTGAACCGTGATTGACGATCGCGAGCGGGTGCGGGCCGGGACCGGCGGGCTTGTAAAGGACAGTTTCGAGCTCCACCGGTTCGTTGTCTTCGGTAAGGCAGGTTGCAAGCCCGAGGCTGGTGCCGGGGCTCCAGTCGATCTCCGCCCCCGGTTGGATCATCTCCTTGAGATCGCGTTTTGCGAGGATGGCGAAGCTGTACCCATCGCCGAAGACGGCGCGTAGTCGCCCGGTTTTCGAAAACTTCAGTGCCAGTGAAAACCCGCGGCCCTCGACCAGCATTCTCGACCCTTCGACCCGGCCGGCAAGCCGGAACCATGCCCGGTCGAATCCTCGCTGCGGGTTTGCTGCGACGGAGTAGATCACGCTGGCGACGCCCTCGGCGTCGATCGATTCCACAACCAGAATTGTCTTGAGGACACCGTCCCAACGGCCAACCCAGGCGCCGGCGAACGGTGATGCACTCCCGGCTTCGACTTTTGTATCCGCCGGCAGCAGCAATCCGTCCACTTCGATTTCGGCCGGTGCGGACATGGCAGGTACCGCCTGAAACAGGATTATCGCCATGGCGACGATGATGGCGGCCTGCCGGCGGGCAGACCCAATCAGGCGGCGGAAATCATACGGCATCGCTTGCGTCCCTGTTCGGCAGCGCTGCTCCGGGATCGATCTCCGCAACCTTGCGCTTGCCGACGGTAACGCGACGGCTTCGTCGGATGAAGCCCTAAAGTGCCGAAACGAGGGCCTCGACCACCCGATCCTGGGTTTCCTCGTCCAGATAGGGATGCATCGGCAGGCTGAGCACGCAAGCCGAAAGCATGTCGGTCACGGGCAGGCTTCCGCCGGTGACGCCGTGCTGGTTGTAGGCATCCTGAAGGTGCAGCGGCTTGGCGTAGTAGACCGCGCTTGGCACGCCCTTGTCCTTCATTTGCGCCTGGATTGTCGCCCGGTCCGCGCCCTCGGGCAGCTTGACGGTGTATTGGGCCCAGACCGACTGCAATCCTTCCGGCACATGCGGGGTCTGGACATGGCCCGAAAGCAGCGACGAGTAGCGCGCGGCAATGCGGTTGCGAGCCTCGATCTCGTCATCGAAAATTGCCAGCTTCTCGATCAGGATCGCTGCCTGCATTGTGTCGATCCGGCCGGTCATGCCGATACGGACATTGTCGTACTGGCTGGTGCCCTTGCCGTGAAACAGGATCGAGCGCAGCGTTTCGGCCAAATCCGCGTCATCGGTGAAGATTGCGCCACCATCGCCATAGGCGCCGAGCGGCTTGGCAGGAAAGAAGCTTGTCGCCGTTGCCATGGCCAGCGTACCCACCCGGCGATTGTGGTAGCGCGCGCCGTAGGATTGCGCCCCGTCGCCAAGTACCCAGAGGCCCTCGCGGGCCGCGATCTTCGAGACCGCATCATAGTCGGCGGGAACGCCGAAAAGGTCGACCGGAATGACACCTGCCGGTTCGTGACCCGCAGCCCGTGCCTCGGCAATCGCAGCTTCGAGTGAGGCGGGGTCCATGTTGAAGGTGTCGGCATCCACATCGACAAACCAGATATGGGCGCCAAGCCAGGCCACCACTTCTGCCGTCGCAACGAAGGTGAAGGCCGGGCAGAAGATTGCCTGGCCGGGTCGCACCTCTTTCGCCATCAGCACCATGGCGAGCGCGTCGGTTCCTGAAGAACAGGCGACGGAATGCGCGGCCCCGCAATGGGCTGACAGTTGCGCCTCGAACTCGGCCACTTCGGGACCCATGATGTACTGGCCGTGATCGAGAACCCTTGCAATTGCCGCGTCTACGCGGTCGCGGATACGTTCCTGCTGGGCGACGAGGTCGACAAAGCGGACAGGGGCAAGGGTGCTGGCTGACATGGCGAGGGAGGTCCTTGAGGCTCGGGTCTGTCGGGATCAACTGAGAGGCTGCGTGCGCCGGTATGGATCCCGGCCGCAGGCGCGATCCACCCGTTGGCATGGATGACCTGTTACTTGGCTTGAGTGGCCGGGTCCATACGCCCAAGGTGCGATAAACAGTCCATGAGGGCACAGTCACAATCACTTTGCGTTGCCGATGATGACGCCGCGTGACAGAAAACTGGGATGCAGAGAACTTGAGGAACGCCGGCAAAAGGACCGGCCGCCGGGGTCAGGCGTAATCCTGCCAGAATGGTGTCCGCGCAACGGCGCGTGCTTCCGCGCGGGTCATGCCGAGATCGCGGAGCATCTCATCGGTGAAACCGTTGACTTCGCGAAGCATGCGCCGCCGTTCGATGAAACGGGCGACCCACAGCCTCAATGTGGTTGCGGCACCGCGGGGTTGCTCCAATGGCGCCGGTCGTGTTTCGGACGGCCTGCAGGCTTCTGTCAGCATGCGGGTGATTTGCGGATAGTTCGAGACGGGCCGGCTCTCCGGCAGCGCGTCGAACCGCAGATATGCCTTGCCACGGTAGTCGAAACTTACCGCGCTGCGTTCAAGTCGGGTTTGGGGTTGGCGCGTTTCGGCCAGCATGTCTTTCTCCTTTCATGTTTGAGGAAAATAGTGCTTCTCCGCGAGAAAAAAATTGAATAATAAGAACCCTCCCTGTGAGCAAAACTCACAAACGAGGCCGCGATGGAATCCCTGCCGCCCCTGACCAGCCTGCTCGCGTTCGAGGCCGTCTACCGGACCGGCTCCGTGACCGCTGCGGCCGAACGGCTCGGCCGAACCCATGGCGCGGTCTCCAAGCAGTTGCAGCAGCTGCGCGATCACGCGGGGGTGGACCTTTTCCGCAAGCGCGGCTCGGGCCTGGAATTCACGGCCGATGGACGGGCCTTTGCAAGAACGGTCGCTGCTGCGCTCGATGAAATGCGCGCGGGGTACGGCGAACTGCGCCAGCACAGGGGGCATCGGCCTGTGACAATTCTTGCAAGCGCGACCTTTGCCCGTACCTGGCTGATTCCGGTGCTCTCGCGCTTCAGCATCGATCACCCGGAGATCGACGTCGCACTTCAGATGGTCGGTCCCGGCGGAAGCCGCGGCTATTCCGGCGAGGCAGATCTCACCTTCTCCTATGACAGGCTGTTGAGCCCCGAGCGCTGGCACGGATCGGTGTCTCTCGGCGATGTTGAAATCGGCCCGGTTGTCGCGCCAGGCTATCCGCACACGCTCAAGGACGGTGTGCTTGCTTTCCAGACCCGTATCGAGCGCCGCAACAATGAGAAGGCATGGCAGGCATGGTCGCTGCTTTCAGGCATTTCGGTGGCCTCGCAGAAGCAGCAGGTATTCGATCATTCCTACCTTGCGTTTCAGGCCGCACGGTCCGGCATGGGAGCCGTCATGGCGCCCCGGTTTCTGATTGCCGGAATGCTCGACAGCGGAGAACTGATCGCGCCGGCGGGGTTCCTGATGTTCGAGGGCGGCCTTTTTGTCCGTCCGACCGCGGCTTCCGGCACGCCCGCAAATCCCGATGCGATGATTCTGCTCGACTGGCTGAAGGCCAATGCAAGTCCCTGAAAAGGCTGTATCAGTGGATTCCGCCAGGGCAGGTTCCATTTGCCCGGTTTTCAATCGATATAGATCGCAACGCTGCCAAAGGCGGGGTTGACCTTGCAACCGGGCACCGCCTAAGCCTTGCGGCAAAAGGCGGTCGGACATGTGTTTCCGGCGGGCGGTTTGGAGAACAGTTGCATGACCAAATGGGTCTACACTTTCGGTGACGGGAAGGCGGAAGGCTCCGCGGCGGACCGCAACCTTCTGGGTGGCAAGGGCGCCAATCTTGCCGAGATGTGCAATCTGGGTCTTCCGGTTCCACCCGGCATGACCATCACCACCGAAGCCTGCGTCTGGTATTACGAGAACGGCCGCCAGATGCCCGAAGGTCTTGAGGCGCAGGTCACCGAAGCCCTGGTCGGAGTCGGCGAAATTGCGGGCCGGCGGTTCGGCGACCCGGAACGGCCGCTCCTGTTGTCGGTGCGCTCGGGCGCCCGGGCCTCGATGCCCGGTATGATGGACACCGTCCTCAATCTCGGCCTCAACAACGACACGGTGGCTGCGGTGGCCCGCGATTCCGGCGATGAGCGTTTTGCCTTCGACAGCTACCGCCGTTTCATCCAGATGTATGCCGATGTGGTCATGGGGCTCGATCACGAGGTGTTCGAGGAGATTCTCGAGGACGAAAAGGCCCGTCTCGGCCACGAACTCGATACCGACATCAGCGCTGAAGAGTGGCGCGGGGTGATCGATCGCTACATGGAGATCATTGAGGAGGAACTCGGCGTTCCGTTCCCGCAGGATCCGCATCAGCAGCTTTGGGGCGCGATCAGCGCTGTCTTTGCGAGCTGGATGAACGCCCGTGCGATCACCTACCGGCAACTCCACGACATCCCCGCATCTTGGGGAACGGCCGTTAATGTCCAGGCGATGGTGTTCGGCAATCTCGGCGATCATTCGGCGACCGGTGTCGCATTTACCCGCAACCCGTCGACCGGCGAGAGCGAGCTTTACGGAGAGTTCCTCGTCAACGCACAGGGCGAGGACGTGGTGGCCGGCATCCGCACGCCTCAGTCGATCAGCGAGGCAGCGCGCATTGCCGCCGGCTCCGACCGGCCTTCGCTGGAAAAGCTGATGCCGGAAGCCTTTGCGGAGTTCGTCGATATCTGCAACCGTCTTGAGCAGCACTATCGCGACATGCAGGACCTCGAATTCACCATCGAGCGCGGCAAGCTCTGGATGCTCCAGACCCGCTCCGGCAAACGCACCGCAAGGGCGGCGCTTAAAGTGGCCGTGGAGATGGCGGAAGACGGTCTCATCACGCGCGAGGAGGCGGTTCAGCGCATCGATCCGGCCTCTCTCGACCAGCTTTTGCACCCAACCATCGATCCGCACGCACAGCGCGACGTGATCGCTTCGGGCCTGCCCGCATCGCCGGGGGCTGCGACCGGCGAAATCGTGTTTTCGTCCGATGAGGCCGTGGAAGCCGCGAAAGCGGGCCGCAAGGTCATCCTTGTCCGTGTTGAAACAAGCCCCGAGGACATTCACGGCATGCACGCCGCCGAAGGCATTCTCACCTCGCGCGGCGGCATGACCAGCCATGCGGCGGTTGTGGCGCGCGGCATGGGAACCCCGTGCGTATCCGGCGCCGGCGGACTGCGGATCGATGCCCGCAACAGCACGCTCGTCGCGCTTGGCGTCACGCTGAAGGCCGGCGACGTGATTACCCTCGACGGCTCCACCGGCCAGGTGCTCAAGGGCGAGGTGGCGATGCTGCAGCCCGAACTCTCCGGTGATTTTGGCCGCATCATGGAGTGGGCGGACGGCACGCGGCGCATGAAGGTGCGGACCAACGCCGAGACGCCCGCGGACGCGCGGGCTGCCCGTTCCTTCGGCGCCGAGGGCATCGGGCTTTGCCGCACCGAGCACATGTTCTTTGAAGGCGACCGCATCACCGCAATGCGCGAAATGATTCTGGCTGATGCCGAAGAGGGGCGGCGGTCAGCGCTGGCCAAGCTCCTGCCGATGCAGCGTTCGGATTTCACCGAGCTGTTCGAGATCATGAAGGGACTTCCGGTGACCATAAGGTTGCTGGATCCGCCCCTGCATGAGTTCCTTCCGAAGACCGACGAGGAAATCGCCGAAGTGGCCTCGCTTGTCGGTGTGTCCGTGGAAAAGCTCAGCCAGCGCGTGGACGAACTGCACGAATTCAACCCTATGCTCGGGCACCGGGGGTGCCGTCTGGCCATTTCCTATCCCGAAATCGCCGAGATGCAGGCCCGGGCCATTTTCGATGCGGCCGTCGAGGCGGCGAAGACCACCGGAGCACCCGTTGTGCCCGAGGTCATGGTCCCGCTCGTGGGACTTCGCGAGGAACTCGATTTCGTCAAGGCACGGATTGATGCGGTCGCAAAGGACGTGATTGGCGAGGCCGGTGTGGAACTCGAATATCTGGTTGGCACCATGATCGAGTTGCCGCGTGCTGCCATTCGGGCGCACGCGATTGCCGAAGTGGCCGAGTTCTTCTCCTTCGGCACCAACGACCTGACCCAGACCACCTTCGGCATCTCCCGTGACGATGCCTCGTCCTTCCTGATGACCTACCAGCAGAAGGGCATCATCGAACAGGACCCGTTTGTCACCATCGATATCGACGGTGTCGGCGAATTGGTGCGGATTGCTTCGGAGAAGGGCAGGGCCACGCGGCCCGGCATCAAGCTTGGCATCTGCGGCGAGCATGGCGGCGACCCGGCCTCGGTGCGGTTTTGTGAATCCATCGGGCTCGACTATGTCAGCTGCTCGCCATTCCGGGTGCCGATCGCGCGCCTGGCAGCTGCGCAGGCAGCGATCGCTAAGACCACCTAGACGCACCGTGATCGTCACGGCTGAGCGAAATCGAGGCTACCGGCTGGAGTTTCTCACTCTGAGGGAGTTTGGCAATTCGCGACCGGGCTAAGGCGCCATTTGTCTCCAACAGCGGGTCGAGACCTTCCGGTCCCCGCGCTGATACAAAAGCGGCAGATCAGCGCCGTTCAGAGCTTTTCGAGCACACCGACGAAGGCCTTCGCGAATTGCACCAAGCCCCCGGTTTCGGGGCCCGGTTCCATCACGTTGATGCGGTCACCCTCCGGCGAAAGCACAACCAGCCCGAATTTTCCGCCGTCATCGCGGGAAAGGCAGACAACCGCAATTCTCTGTGCATTCCGGACAAGTCCCGACGCAGGGAGATCGAACAGGAGTTCAGCGCCAGCGCTCTCGGCCGCATCGCGAACGGTGTCACGAAATCCGTGTTCCGCGAGGTCGTCAGGATCGAGTGCAAGCTCGATTTCCACCAGTTCAAGCGAAAGGGCGGCCGGAGCGGCTTCAGCTGAATTCGCAGGTGCCGCTTTGGTGGCGCTTGCCGCTGCTTTGGGTGGGAGTTGGGGCCCGATCACGAACGGGCTTCTGGCATGCGCAACAGTCGCCAAAGTTGTCTGTGCGTGGGGGTCTGTCTGCATGGCGGATCTCCTTTGCCGCACTGAACCGTGCGGTGTCGAAACGCCCCCCAGACGAGAATGTTCCGCGGAAAGCATGGCCTAAGTGTGGCGCTTGCCGCGCGGGCCGTGAGCGGCTAATGAAACCACTCGTTTGCCTCTTGCGCATGTCTTGCGCCCAGCCCGTCCGGAGACCGGCCGCAGCTATGCCCTTCCGCCACCAAAGACCCATATCCACGGCAGCCTCGTGGTCCCGCAGCCTGGGTCGGTTTACGCTCGTCCTGGCGCTGCTGGCTGTGCTTCTGCACCGGATTTCGATGCTGGCGCTGCCCAATGCTATTGCCGTTCTGCTGCTTGCGGCATTCCTGGCATGCATCACGCTTGGTCTGGCGCTGATCGGATTTTTCATGCTTTGGCAGATTGGCGCCAAGGGCGGTCACGCCTCGTTCAGCGGTCTCGTCATGGCGCTGCTTGTGCTTGCGCCGGTCGGTGTTGCCGCGTCCCGCCATCTCACGCTGCCGAGCCTTTACGATGTCACCACCGATGTCGACGACCCACCAAACTGGCTGGAGCCACCGCCAATTTCGCCGTCATGGTTGCCGCGCGGGGATGTCATCGATCCGGCGGACCGCCGCGCACAGCTGGAAGCCTATCCTCAGATCACCGGCCGGCGCTACGACGGCGCAATCGATCGTGTCCTGCTCGCGGTGAGTGCAGCTGCAGACGAGGCAGACTGGGAACTCGTCGCCAATGTCGGTGCCGATGCGCTGGTCGATGGCCTTGAAGAGATACCTGAATCGGAACTCGATGACGACGCGCCGGCGCCCACCGGCGAGGCGGACCCGGCGCGCGCGCCGGTGCCGCTTCCACGTCCCGACACCGAAAGCGGCTGGTTCGAACCGCTTCCGACCTATGCCCTTCTCCAGTACCGCACAAAGACGCTTGTTCTGGGTATCCCGCAGGATGTGCTCGTCCGGCTCTCCGAGGAAGAGGAGACCACGTTCGTTGACTTGCGCGCAGCGACCCGTGACGGAAATCACGATTTGGGGCTGAACGCTGAACTGATCAACGGTTTCCTGCGCGATCTGGATGTCCGTCTGCTCGGCATCGCCGGCGGATGATGCGGGGCCCGGCGGCGATCAGGCCGGCCGGTATTCGCCAGCAATCGAGGCCGGTCCGTCGGTCACCACGGCACCTCGGCCGACCAGGTCTTCCAGATGCGCCAGGACCGACAGGGCCGCGGCCCCGTGCAGCCTCGGATCCGTATCGCGGTAGATCGCCGCCACCATTTCGCTGATCAGGCGGTCGCCATTCTCGACCCGCCTGAGCACGGCCTGCTCGCGCATGCGACGGTGCGTTCTCAGCGCCCGCACGAACTGGCGCGGCTCCGTCACCGGTCCGCCGTGGCCTGGCAGGTAGCGGTTGTCGTCGCGGGTCAAAAGCATGTCGAGCGAGGCCATGAAATCGCTCATCGCCCCGTCGGGCGGCGCGATGATCGACGTGGCCCATGCCATGACGTGATCGCCCGAGAACACGTGCCCGGTTCCGTTTAGGGCAAACGCCGTGTGGTTGGCCGTGTGCCCGGGCGTATGCAGAGCTTCCATCGCCCAGCCATCGCCTTCGATGATCTCGCCATGGGCGGCGGAGATATCGGGGGAAAACTCCATGTCGGAGCTTTCCTTGAGCGGATTGACTTCGCCGGTATGAAGCGGCCGCGCTGCCCGGTGCGGACCCTCGGCAACCACTGTTGCCCCGGTCCTGGCCTTCAGCCGTGCGGCAAGCGGCGAGTGATCGCGGTGGGTATGGGTCACGAAGATGTGGCTGACCGGCCGATCGTCGATTGCGGTCAGCAAAGCCTGCCAGTGGGCCTCGTCCTCGGGGCCGGGGTCGACAACCGCCAGCGTCTGGCGTCCAATCACGTAGCTGTTGGTCCCGTGAAAGGTCAGCGGCCCCGCATTCGGCGCAGTTACACGCAACACATCTGATGCAACCGGCACCGCTTCGCCATGGGCGGGTTCGAATGCCCTGTCGAATTCGGGTTCGCTCAAGATCTGCTCCGGAGTTTTTCCGCTGCCGTCAGACGGCTCGGCGGCGCTTGCCTTTCCCGGTGGCTTTCGCCGGGTATGGCGGGGACATTCCTGATCCGGACATGTAAGTCAACTCCGCGTCAGCCGGGAAGCGGCGTCGACGGAGAGTTTGCGGACTTGTCTTGGGCGTCTGCACCCTGGTTGCATCCGCTGCTTCGGGCAATTTCACCGGCGGGTCAAATTCATGGGACAGGCCTGTTTTACGCGCTTGTGATCCGATCCGGCTTTTGCTATCCCCCGATGGCCTGAGGGTCCGGCACGCGCCGGATTTTGACGGTGGGGCGTAGCCAAGTGGTAAGGCAGCGGTTTTTGGTATCGCCATTCCCTGGTTCGAATCCAGGCGCCCCAGCCATCTCCCCCCGCCGCGCATTCCGACATATTTCTGCTCGCTGATTGTCCTGCAGGCACCTGCTGTTGGTGCCCTGAAAACTGCATGTATCGGGTCGATTGCCAGCTTTGCCCGCGCATGATGCCGGTGCTATGGTCCGGTCGTTACAGGGGAAACTTGCAAGGGGCAGGGTGGCGCGCGCCCGCGGTCAGGCACGGAATGAACAACCGGAATCTGGGGCTCGGGCTTGAGCGGCTGGGATTGTGGGCAATGAACTGGCCACGGCTGTCGGGCCTGATCGTGCTCGTTGGTCTGGTGTTTGCCGGCGCCCAGTTTTCAAGCCTGAAATTTGACGGCGATGTTCGTGCCGTACTCGACACCCAATCTGCAGCATACGCCGAATATGCGGAACACCGATCCCTTTTCCACGACGATTCCCGGGACGTGGCGCTGCTGGTGCATGTGTCTCCCGATCAGAACCCGGCGGACGCGATCGGCCGGCTCCGTGAATTGCATCTTGAACTCTCCCAATCTTCCGGGATCGAGTCTGTCAGGTCCCCGTTTTCCAACGCTCAATTGCGCTCGGCAAATCCTGTGGTTCCCGATGGCGTTGGCATTGAACGGTTGTTCGGCGCAATGCTGGAGGCCTATCCCGCGCTCGGCGCTTTCGTTTCCCCGGCGACCGGCAGCCTCATATATCTCGTCCGGTTGGAGGATGAAGCCTATCGCACCAATGCCGGACTTGAGCAGAGGCTGAGACAACTTGAGCAAACGGCTGCCGGCACGCTCGGCGAGGCGGCAGAGATCGAAGTAACGGGGCGCCCGGTGCTTCGCGTCGAAATCGCGCGATCAATCGTAGAAAACCTGGCCCTCCTTCTGGGTGTCGGAATAGTCATGGCCTTCCTTGTCTCGGCCTTCGTCTTCGGAAGCGCCGGACCAGCACTGGTCTGTACGCTTCCTCCGATCACATGTATCGTGCTGACGCTGGGCGTTTTCGGATTTACAAATGTTCCGGTCACCTATCTCACCGTCATCGTTCCGGTCCTGGCGCTTGTCATCTGTTCGGCAGACACGATCGTGCTTGTCTACAAGGCGATGAGTTCATCGGATCCGGTCATGGGAGCTGAGACATTTTCCCGTGCAGTCCGCACGGTCGGACCGGCATCCTCCCTGACATCCGTGACCACGGCGCTCGCCTTCGCGTCGTTCGTCTTCGCAGGTAACGCGGCCATCTCGGAGCTCGCCGTCTTCGGCGCGCTGGGAGTCTGCATCGCCTTCGTCTCGATGATGCTGGCGCTCCCTGCCGTCGTTCATTTTTGTCCTGGTATGATGAAACCCTTCGCAAGGTCCGGGGCAAGGCGGCTCGTCCGGATAGGAGATCTCATGGCGGACCGGGCGCCAATGGGCAGGCGTGTCTTCATGATCGTGCTCGGCGCAGTCTTCGCAGTCCTCTTCTGGGGGCACTTTGCCCTGGAGCCGTCCTACTCCGTTCGCGATTACGTCCCGCGGGGCTCCGGCGTCCTTGCAGCCGAGGAAATGCTGGACCGGGATTTCGGCGGCAGCGCGCGTTTGCACGTGGTTCTCGACGCCTCGGAGAGCCCGAACCCTTTCAACCCCGCAAAGCTTGAACAACTGGCCGGGCTAGCAAGCGTCGTTTCCGGAGTCCTGGAGGAAAACGGAATCCGTTCGCAGCCCCTCCCGCTTGCGGGCTTGCAAACCGGGACCGGCCTCCAATCGCTGGCGAGCTTGACCGCGGGGGATCTACAGGATCAGATCGTGGCAAGGGACAACTCGGCCATCCGGATCAGCGTTGGAGCAAGCTCCTTGCAGAGCACTGCCGTGACGGTCCGGGTGGTTGAAGCGCTTGAACAGGCCGTGGCCTCGCTGCCATTTGCTTCAAGCGTCCGCGTCACCGGTTTCAACGTGGTGTTGTCGGACAACTTTCCGGCCCTGCTCGATCAGATGCGCGTGAGCCTGTTTATCTGTGTGGCACTGGTTTTCATGATCCTCTGGGCCGTGACCCGCCGGCTCGCTCTCGCGGCTGCGTGTGTGATGCCGAACCTGCTGTCGGTTCTCGTTGTCGAGAACATGATCCGGGCGCTTGGCCTCGATCTCAACCTGACCAATCTGATCGGGTTGACCATCGCTTTCGGCATCTCGGTCGACAATTCGATCCATGTCGTCAACGCCTTGCTGTCGGCCGGTGGCGGAAAAGGGACGAATGAGACCGGAAGACCGGTTGTCAGGCAGACGATCAGGACAATTGCACCCGCACTGATGGCGGGAACCCTGATACTTTGCGTGTCCACGGGCGCCATGGCCGTGAGCACGATACCTGCGATTGCGCAACTCGGCATGTTGATGGCCGCCTCGTTGCTCATCGCCCTTGTTTCCAACCTGACTGTGCTGCCCGCGAGCCTTCTCGCATTCGGCGCTGTCAAAGGTTGAAAACCGGTGCGTCTCATGCCCCCGGGGACCGCACGCAAGGCTTCTGCCTGGCTCGCGATTGCAGGTTTTCCACATGGAGACTGCGCGGCGCGGGTAGAATAAGGCCGACTTTACTGCATGATGCACAAACTATCGGCAGGAAAGATGCTGGCATCGTAGAAGTTGTTGCCCAAAGGACACGTATCGAACAAAAAGCCGAGCTCACACCGGGACCGATTGTTTACGCGGAAACCGGAATCTCCTAACGTAGGGTTAACAAAGATTTCTTAGCTATTTGGGTGGTGACAATGAACAAATTCCTGATTTCGTGCGCGTTCCTGGCGGGCCTGACCGGCTCTGCAGCCGCAGCTGACATGGGCTTCGATGTCGATGGCAAGCCGTGGTACTTCACCCTGCAGGGCAGCTACGGTCCGGTGCTTGCCGACAATGATTTCTTCGCACCCAATTCGAACGCTGCCGGTCCGCTTTTCGGCAGCATCGACTACGGCAACGCATTTGTGATCGGTACATCCGCTGGCATGTTCCTCAACGACAACTGGCGCGTCGGTGCCGAGATCAACTACTTCAATCTCGATACGGACGCCATGAACTTCGCCGCCGGCAGCGCGATTGGTGCGCTGGGCGTCACTCTCGGCGGCGATGCCGACGGTTTCACCGCGATGTTCGATGTCGGATATGAGCATGACTTTACAGACAGGGTCGGAGGCTTTGTGGAAGCGGGCGTCGGTCTGATCAATCTCAATGTCAGCGCCAATACCGGTCCGGGCTTCAACGGTTTCGTAAATTCGTCTGACACGGTTCTGGCCGGGAAGGTCGGTGCGGGTCTGACCTACGACCTGACCGAGAACGTCGAGTTCTTCGGCAAGTACAACCTGATCTTCGGTGAGGACGCGAGCCTGCAGTTTACCGCTCCCGGCGCTGGCCTCAATCCGGTGCCGTTCACCGTCGATACGACACAGCACACCGTGCTTTTCGGCTTCCGCGTGAAGCTGTAATCCTTGCGGGATAGAACGATCTGAAAAACGCGGCCTGAGTGCCGCGTTTTTTTATGCGGTGTCGGCACGGCCAGGCGTCTTTCGCCTGTACCCCGTACTGAGTTGGCAAACGGGCCTTGTATTTTGTGGCGGGAAAGGGCCGATCGGGATTCAGGAACGATGCGGATTGCTTCCCCCTCGATGAGCTTGAACGAGACCTGCAGCTCGGGTGCTCCGGAAACCCAGGCCTCGGGCTTCCTGTCCCCCCTGGTTGAAGGCTATTGCCACCCCGATTTCCGCGCCGTTGCCGATGTTTTTTGTCGGAATTTCACCGAACGCGCAGAACTCGGCGCTGGGGTTTGCCTGATGCACAAGGGCGAAACCGTCGTGAACCTGTGGGGCGGTTACAGTGATGCCGGCTGCACACGCCGATGGCGCGAGGACAGCCTGTGCCTCATTTTCTCGAACACCAAGGCGCTTGCGGCGATCTGCATCCACGCGCTCATCGATGCCGGGTTGGTGTCGGCGGATGACAGGGTCGAAAGATTCTGGCCCGAATTTGGCAGAAACGGCAAGTCCGGCATCACCATCGGGATGCTGCTCAATCACACCTCCGGGATGGTCGCTTTCCGCGACAAGGTTGCACGTGGCGCGAACACCGACTGGGACTACATGGTTTGCCGGATCGCCGAGGAACGCCCGTTCTGGAAGCCGGGTGAGCACGTCGGGTATCAGATGTTCACCCATGGATGGCTGCTGGGGGAAATCGTGCGGCGGGTGACCGGTATGACGATGGGCACCTTTCTGGCCCGGACCATTGCGCAACCGAATGGGCTCGATATCTTTATGGGGCTGCCTTCCCCGGAGTTCGATCGGCTTGCTCCGGTCGAGATGTTCGTTCCGGACATCGACAATCCGGAGCACAGATCGATCCAGAATTTTCTCGGCGGCCCTGGCTCCATGGCAAGCCTTGCTCTTTTCAACACCGGGATCACGCACCCGAATTCGGCCGACCAGTTGTCTGCGGAACTCGGTGCCCATGGGGCTGTTGCCAATGCGCAGTCGCTCTGCCGCCTGTTTTCCCTGCTCGAGCGGGACGCTTCCTGTGGAACCGGGACGATCATGTCGGCGAAACAGGCGAGGCGATTGGCCGCCCTGTCCTGCGAAACCGACCGGGATCTCAGCTTTCTCATTCCGATGCGGTACAGCCAGGGCTTCATGCTTCGCATCGACAATCGCGAGCGCACCAACCAGCGTGCAAGCTCGTTGCTGATAGGGCGGAATGCGTTCGGCCATGCAGGCTGGGGCGGATCTTTCGTTCTTGCCGATCCGGACAAGGGTATCGCGATGAGCTATGTCCTTAACCGTCTGACCGGCGGCCGGCTGGTCAACCCGCGCGGGCAGGGCCTTATCGATGCCGCCTACGAGTGCGTGAACGCGCTTTCAGCATAGACGTATCAAAAGCTGCAGCCCTCCCCGAATTCCGGGCGTTCGGAGAACGGCTCCGGGCACATTCGGCCTCTTTACATAAAACATCGTTTATATTATATGTGATGCATATCGAGCCTTACAGGAAAGGAATCGCCATGCGATATGCCCGCGCTGAAGGGGCGCCCTACAGCCCCGTCTATTTTCTCTCCAGCCTCGGGGCAGGCGGCCTCGCGGTGTCTTTCTTCATGTACCTGATGTGGATGACCCCGCACAAAGGCCAGCCGATCCCGTCCTTCTCCACGCTTTCCGCCGCTGCCCAGGGCGGCGACCTCTTCACGCAAGCGGTGATTGCCGCTGGCGTGCTCGGCATTGCCTTCTTCACGTTCCTGCACGTGCGCACGCTGCTTTGGAACGTGCGTGAATATTTCGCCTGGAAAAAGACGCCCGGTTATCAGGCGTTTTTGAAGTCGAACAACCAGAGCCAGCTGACAGCGATGCCGCTCGCATTTGCCATGTCGATCAATGTCGGCTTCATCGTCGGCGCAGTGTTTGTGCCGGGTCTTTGGGAAATTGCCGAGTACCTGTTTCCCGCAGCGCTTCTGGCCTTCGCCGTGACCGGATACTTTGCGCTCAAGTTCTTCGGCGGGTTCTTCACCCGGGTTTTGACCGAGGGCGGTTTTGACTGCACCCGCAACAACTCGTTCGGTCAATTGTTGTCGGCCTTTTCGCTTGCCATGGTCGGCGTCGGTTTCTCCGCAGCCGCTGCGATGAGCCACGTCAAGGCAACCTCGGCGATCGGCTTCATGGGGTCGACCCTGTTCCTGTCGGCTGCGGTGATACTCGGTGCGATCTTCCTCGTCATGGGCTTCCGCTCCATGATGGAGCACTCGGCCGAGCGTGAGACCACTCCGACACTGTGGATCATCATCCCGTTCATCACCGTGGTCGGAATTGCCGTCTACCGGCTCAACAAGGCGCTGGAACACAATTTCGGGGTTGAGTTCTCCGGTGGATCCGCCTTTGCGCTGCTCACGGTTCTGTTCTCGATCCAGCTGGTCTTCGGCCTCCTCGGCTACATGGTGATGAAGCGCTTCGGGTATTTCGAGCATTTCGTCACCGGTGAAGGCCGCTCGCCCGGATCCTATGCACTGATCTGTCCCGGTGTTGCCCTGTTCGTCTTCGGCAACTTCGTCATCAATGCCGGACTTGTGCAGATCGGTGTGATCGAGGCGTTTTCGATCGCCTGGTTCGTGCTCTACGTGCCGCTGGTCTATCTGCAGGTCAAGACGATAGCCGTCTACTTCCGGCTTAACGGAAAGTTGCTCGGCAACGATCCTGCAGCACCGGCTGCGCCGATGCCGGCTTGATAGTCTCGCCCCCGCCCCCAAAAAAACAGGGGCAGATGCGCCGCCAATCCGTCTTCCGGTTGGCGGCGCACGCACAACTTGACGCAGTATGCGCACGGGCGCTTGCGGGACAGAGACCGGTTCTGTAAGCCATTGGACGAAATCAACGTCGAGGAATAGGCGCAGTGACAAAGGGTAAAGGCAGATTGGCTTGGCTGCGCGTTCTTTGCGCGCTGTCACTGCTTCTCGTTGCCTTCGCCCACAAACCGCTCGATTCGACTTCTGCTGAGCTCTCCGGTTATGCCGATGTTGAACTCGCGGCGTTCGCTCTGCCCGACGGCACATTGCCGTCAATATGTCTGACGGGCGGGGACAGTGAAAACGAGCACAACAGCTTTAATGGCTGCGAAGCCTGTCGCCTCGTCTCCTCCGCCGGGCTGCCGCCTGTCCCCGGCCAGGTTTCCATTTTCTGTGCGCTTGCCTCTGCGAGACCGGCCATACCCGCAAGCGGACCGGTCGTTGCGAGCATTTTCAGGCACGTGGCATCACCCCGGGCGCCGCCGCTGCGCTCAACCTGACGCCCGCAAAGCGGACCCGTCTCCGCATCGTCAGGCAACCTGTTTCACACTCTCCTCAGATCCGGTCCGTCATTGGGCCAAGTCTCATTCATCGGCTCCCACCGGGGGCTTCAAAAGGGTTACTCCAAATGAAAAACACTGTTCTCATTCTCGCTGCCGCGTTTCTAGGCATCTCGGCCACGGCCTCCCTTGCCCAGGACTACAAGATCGGCGCGCTGGAAATCGGTCATCCCTACGCCCGGGCAACGCCGCCCAACGCGCCGGTTTCCGGTGGCTACATGACCATCCGCAATACGTCGGATGCGGCAGATCGCCTGATCGCAGGGGAGGCCGGCTTCGCCGACCGTGTCGAGATCCATGAAATGAGCATGGAAAACGACGTCATGAAGATGCGCGAACTCGCCGACGGGCTCGAGATCCCCGCTGGAGGGGAAGTGGAGCTCAAACCCGGCGGCTATCACATCATGTTCATCGGGCTGGATGGACAGATGGCTGAAGGTGAAACCCGCACCGTGACACTCACCTTTGAGAATGCCGGCTCCATCGATGTCGATTTCAGCGTCGAGGACATTAACGCCATGCGGGGCGGTATGAAGAAGGACGGGCACGGCAAGATGAACCACGGCGGCTGACGCCAGGAAGTCAGGGCGCAAACTCTTCCGTCAATCTGCGTCAGCCCGGTCCCTGACCGGGCTGCCGTCTTCGAGCGTATCTCCCGGGTAAAGAACGATCCGGTCGCCCGCATTGAGCCCTTGAAGGATCTCGGCGGTGCTGTCGGTCATGTGACCGATCTCGATGGCTGCGACGCGCGCAATACCATCTTCGATCCGAAACACCGCCCATCCGCCATCGGCGCGGTAGAGTGCGCTCACGGGGACCTGCAAGGCGTCTTCGGACGACCAGGTCACCATGCTCGCCAGCACGCGGAACCCGTGCCCGAGTTCTGCAGGTGGCGGTTCGTTGAGTGTCAGGATGGCGTTGACCCGCTGTTCGGAGATTCCCAGGGCGGAGACCTTGGTGAACGCAGACGGCTCAACCCGCTCGACCACCGCGTCAAGCACGGCATCGCCACCCCAATCCGTGATCCGCGCGGGTGTGCCTGGCCGGACCCGGACAGCATCGGCCGACAGCACGTCCACGGTGATTTCGAGATCGGCAGGGTCGCCGACCTCGGCGATCAGCTGGCCCACGGCGGCAGCCTGTTCGCTTTTGGCATTGAGCGACAGAACGATGCCATCGATGGGCGAGGTGATGTCAACACAGCACTGGCCGTCCACGGCGGTGATCGGGGTCTGACCAGGCTGGGCGAGCCTCGCCTGAGCGCTTGCGAGTTCGGCCCGCCTGAGCGCTATCATCGCCTCGGCGGAGGCAACCTGCGCCTCGGCAAGCTCCAGCTCGCCCTCCATTCGCTCAAGGGTGCTTTTCGAAACGATGTTCGTCCGCGCCAGCTCGCGCGCCCGGTCCTGGCTGGCCTGGGCGAGATCCCGCGCCGTGCGTGCTCGCGTCAGCTCGACCTCGGCCATCGACACGCCGGAACGGGCCGCATCGATCGCGGCCATCAGCTCGGTTCGGGTGCGGGTATCGAGAAAGGGCGGATCGAGCGGATGAATGCGCGTGATCGCTTCGCCTTGCTGAACCTGGTCGCCGACCGAAAGGGCCACCCGGTCCAGATGTCCCGCAATAGGAGACGAGACCGCATAGACATTGCGGATGCGGGTCGTCCCGTCCTCTTCCACGCTCACCTGCATGGGTCCGGATCGGACCTCGGCAAGATCGACAAGCACGGGGTTGGGCTTAAAGGCTATGTAGAGCGCACCTCCGAGAGCGGCGGCAGCCGCCAGTGCGGCAATGCTCTTAATCGTACGATTGGCCATGGGGTCAGTCCCTTGTCTTGAGGACGCGGATAAGGTCGAGATGATCTATGCGCCGCCGGACGATCAGCGCGGAAACCAGCGCTGCACCGAGCACCACAAGGCTCGACAGTGCATAGGTGTGCGCATTGATGACGAGCGGGATGCGGAACAGGTCGCTGTCAAAGCCCTTGGAAACCAGTTCCGAAAAGCCGCGCCCGATCAGCCACCCGAGTGGTTGTGCGAGGACGACCATCACACCGAGCTCTGTCAGCAGAACGCCCGAAACCTCGCGGTTGGTAAAGCCGAAGACTCTAAGGCTGGCCAACTCACGTGCGCGCTCGGACAACTGGATACGGGCGGAGTTGTAGATCACGCCGATGGTGATGATCAGCGCCAGCGATACATAGATCGTTACGCTGATTCCGATGTTCTCCTCGATCGTCGCGCGGAACTTCTCGCGGGAAACGCCCTGCAGTGCCACCGAGGCAATCGCGGGCGTCTCTTTGATCGTGGCGTAGAGCGTGTCCAGCCCGCTCTCGTCGACCATGATCCTCGCGCCCGATATCCGCACGCCGTCACCTGCCAGCCGGTCGAGCGCTGCACGGCTCATATAGGCGTTGAGACCTACATAGCTGTTGGTCACGCCGACAAGCGGCAGTGAGACCTTGCGGCGGGTTCCGTTGCTCAGTTCCACTTCCACGAGATCGCCGGTCCGCAGATCGAGATGACCGGCCAATCGCTCAGACAGCAGCATGCCTTCGGGCGGCAGTGATATGGGAGTGAAATCCAGATCGAGAACCCGGCCGATATCCGTCAGCGGATCATTCGCGATGATTTGGACGCGCCGGGAAAGGTGGCCGTTGCGCAGGGTTGCGGCTGCGGCGCGAAACGGTTCGGCGGCGATGACCCCGGGAAGTGCCGCCACCGACCGGATGGCTTCCTCGCTGCGATCCGAAGCAAACGTCAGTGTGGCATCCTGGCGGTCGGCGCGAAACCATACCGTGTCGATCATTTCGTCGATGGAATCGAAGGCGAACAGCGAAGTGATCAGCAACGCCACGGGTAAGGCGGTGCCAAGTGTCGTCAGGGCTGTACGCATCGGCCAGCGCACAAGGTGCCTGAGCGCCATCACGGTCAGTTGAGAAACGGGAAGCCTGAACCCGCCGCCATTTCCGCCGAACAGGCTGCGATACCCGGTTGGCGCGGGCGGGCGCATGGCGACCGCCGGGGGCAGGCGGACGGCGCCCGCAATCGCCCGCGCAGCGCCGGCGAGCGCAGCAAGAAACGTGACCAGCGTCGAGATCACGTAGAGATCCGGCTCGCGCGAAAACACCAGGAAGGGAAAGGAGAAAAACTCGCCATACAGCGACGCCATGCCGTGCCCGAGCCGGGTTCCCGCAACAGCGCCGATGATCACGCCCACCAGCGAGATGACCAGTGTCATCTTGGCGTAGTGCCAGGCGATGGCGGCATTGGAGTACCCGACCGCCTTGAGAAGACCGATCTGTTCGCGCTCGAGCGCAATCAGGCGGGTCAGGATCATGTTGACCAGAAACGCCGAGATGAACAGGAAAATCGGGGGTATAACCTGTGCCATGGCCCGAAGCTGGACCAGCTCCGCGTCGAGAAAGGCATCTGACGGATGGTCCGTGCGGTCGTAGGCTCCGGTGCCGCCATGGCTTTCCAGCAGCGCGTCGAGCCTGTCCATCACATGCGAGGCGTCAGCATTGCGTGAGAGTGTCAGCGAGACCTGGTTGAAGGCTCCGGCCATGTCGTATGCGCCCTCGAGCGAACCACGGCGCATGTGGATCACACCATAGCGCCTCTGGTCGGGCACCATGTCGCCCGGGCCAATGGCATAGACATGCTCCGGCGAAAGCGTCACTCCGGTGATTGTCAGCGTGCGTTTGCGTCCGTTGATCAGCACGTCGAACCGGTCGCCCGGACGAAATCCGTGGGCCTCGGCAAATGCCTCGATGACCGCAGCCTCGTCGCTTCGGCCAGGTTCCGGCAGGCGGCCCGAGCGCAGGTAAAGCCGGTTGACCGCAGGTTCCCCATGGTCGGGGATCGAAAGCAGCATTCCCGTCGCTGGCTCCGGCATGCCGGCTATGTCGATCAGCACCGTGTTGACGATACGGGTGGCCACCGCGGAAACCCCGTCAATGGCAAGGATGGAGGACTTGAGCGACTCCGGAGCGCGCGTTGCCGCAGCAAAAATGTCGCCGAAACGGGTGCGGTCATAAAACGCGGTCCTGGTGTCATCGAGGGCTCGGGTTGCGCCGAGCGCCAGAATGAGCGTCATCACACCGCAGGCCATGACAAGCGCCGCTGCCAGAGCCTGCGCCCACAGGCGGCCGAGGTCGCGCACCAGCTTGCGGTCGAGCATGCTCAACGCGGTCACCAGGTCACCTCCGAGGGTCTGATCCGGTTTTCATTGATCTCCTGCGAGACGATCCGGCCATCGTGGAAGGAGAAAACCCGGTGCGCGATTTTCCGGATGCCCGCATTGTGGGTGATGATGGCGGTGGTCGCGCCGGTTTCCTCGTTCACCCTGGCAAGCGCTTCGAGCACAATGATGCCGGTCGCCGAATCGAGCGCGCCGGTTGGTTCGTCGCAAAGCAGCACTTCGGGATTCTTGGCAATCGCGCGGGCAATTGCGACCCGCTGCTGCTCTCCGCCCGACAGTTGCGCCGGGAAGTGGTTCATCCTGTCTTCGAGCCCGACCAGCGCCAGTGCATCCGACGGCTTCATCGGATGGCGGGCAACCTCGGTGATAAGTGCCACGTTCTCATGAGCCGTCAGGCTCGGGATCAGATTGTAGAACTGGAAGACAAACCCCACATGGTCGCGCCGGTAGGCCGTGAGTTCACGGTCACTGGCATCGGCAAGTTCCCGTCCCTTGAACTTGATGGAGCCGGAGGTGGGGCGGTCGAGCCCGCCGACGATGTTGAGCAGGGTCGATTTGCCGCTGCCCGAGGGCCCCAGCAGCACGGCCATTTCACCGGCTTCCAGCTCCAGGTCCACGCCGTTGAGCGCGCGAACCTCGATTTCGCCTGTCCGGTAGACCTTGGTCATGCCGGAAATGCTAAAAACCGGAAGAGGGGCGGGATCATGATCAGCCGTCATACCCGGATCATAGTCGGATGGGATCTGGGTTCCTTGATTCTCGTCAAACCGCCCTGCGGCATCGCAGGCGGAGCATGGCATGCAAAATTTGCGGGAAGGTGTTGCGACATCTTGCAGGTTGGATTTCCATGCAACTCAGCTACACTTCGGACTCATTGAGGAGTGTCATGGATATCCAGCGCAAAGACGTCCACAATTCGGACACACCGGCCCTGTGCAGGGCCTGTGAAAGCCGCCACCGCGGAGTTTGCGGCGCGCTCACCAGCGAACAGCTCCTGCGGTTGAGCAAGCATTCAACCCGCCGCACCGTCGAGCCGGGAACGGAACTGTCGGGCGAAAGCACGAAGACAACTAGCTATTCCAACATCATCTCCGGTGTCGTCAAACTTTCTAAGATGATGGCCGACGGACGTCAGCAGATTGTCGGCCTGCAATTCGCCCCGGACTTTCTCGGCCGTCCATTCCGGACCGAGAACAGTGTCAGTGCGGAAGCGGCCACGGAGGTCCAGGTCTGTTCGTTTTCGAAGAACCTGATCGAACGAATGATTTCCGAAACGCCGGAGCTTGAGCGCAAGCTTCTCGATCAGACGCTAAACGAGCTCGACGAGGCACGCGACTGGATGCTGACCCTCGGTCGCAAGACCGCCGGCGAGAAGGTGGCGAGCTTCCTGTTGCTGATCGCAACCCATGCCTTCCCCGACAATGAAGGGGATTCGATCGAATTCGACCTTCCGATGAGCCGCGTCGATATCGCCGACTTCCTTGGCCTGACGATGGAGACCGTAAGCCGCCAACTCACCAAGCTGCGCAAGGATGATGTCATCCGCATCGTCAACAATCGCCACGTGATCGTGCCGGACCTGTCAGGGCTTTCGGAGCGTGCCGGCTTCTGAAGAAGCGTGACAGCGGAACCGGGCCGCGTCACCCTACTTACGTAGACAGTTATCACGTCAACACCGTTTCCAAGTGCTCCTAGCTGGTCTAGGTTTCGATCCTGATGATCGGAGGGGATCACGCGGGGAGGAATATGGAATTCGATTACGTGATTGTCGGCGGCGGTTCCGCTGGTTCCGTGCTTGCCGCGCGGCTGAGCGAGGATCCGTCGGTGAGCGTTTGCCTGCTCGATGCCGGGGGACAGGGAAAGGACCTCTTGATCCGCGCGCCGCTTGGCATGGTCGCCATGCTTCCGGGCCGGCCAAAGATCAACAACTGGGCCTTTCAAACCGTTCCGCAACAGGGCCTTGGAGGGCGGCGCGGCTACCAGCCACGCGGACGCGCACTGGGAGGCTCCAGCGCCATCAATGCGATGCTCTATGTCCGCGGTCATCCGTCCGACTATGATGACTGGGCTGCACTTGGTTGCGACGGCTGGTCCTGGTCCGATGTCCTGCCGCTGTTTCGCCGGTCGGAAGCCAATATCCGCGGCGAAGACGATCTCCATGGAGCCGAGGGTCCGTTGCAGGTGGCGGAACAGCGCAATCCGCGGCAGATCAGCCTGGACTTCATCGAGGCTGCGAAAGAGGTCCAGATCCGGCACAACACCGATTTCAACGGCCCCGAACAGGAAGGCGCAGGGCTTTTTCAGGTCACGCAGTTCTGGAAAGACCGGCGGGAGGGCGAACGCTGTTCCGCGGCCGCGGCCTACCTGCACCCGGTGATGGAACGGCCGAACCTGAAGGTGATCACCTCGGCCACGGCCACGCGGATCCTGCTTGAGGGAACACGGGCAAGGGGTGTCGCGTACCGGCAGGGCCGTGGCGACCACCAGGTCATGGCGCGGCGTGAAGTTATTCTGTCCGGTGGAAGCTTCAACTCGCCGCAACTGCTCATGCTTTCGGGTATCGGCCCCGGTGAGCATCTGCGCTCACGCGGTATCGACGTGGTCAGGAATCTCCCCGGCGTCGGCCGCAATCTCCAGGATCATCTCGATTTCATCTACACGGCGAAGACGCGCAACACCGATGTCCTGGGTCTGGGCGCCATCGGCGCCTACAAGCTTGTTCGTCACATTCTCGACTGGCGCCGCGACGGCTCGGGTCTCGTGGCCTCTCCCGGCGCAGAGGCCGGGGCCTTCTTCAAGTCCGAGCCGAACCTGGCGAGGCCCGACCTGCAACTTCATTTCGTCGCGGCGCTCGTGGATGACCATTCCCGAAAGCTGCACTGGGGTTACGGCTATTCCTGCCATGTCTGTGCATTGAGACCCCATTCGCGCGGCGAAGTGGGTCTCAATGGTCCGGATCCGATGCTGCCGCCGCGGATCGACCCCAAGTATCTTTCCGACGAGCGGGACGCAGAACTCATGCTCAAGGGGGCGCGCAGGACGCGCGAGATCATGGATGCGCCTTCGATGCGCAAACACCGGCTACGCGAGGTCTACACACGCGATGGCATGGATGACGCCGAGCTGATGGCCCACATCCGCGCGCGCGCCGACACGATCTACCACCCGGTGGGTACCTGCAGGATGGGAACCGATCCCATGGCCGTCACCGATCCCCGGCTCAGGGTCCATGGCTTGAGGGGCTTGAGGGTCGTGGATGCGTCGGTAATGCCAACCCTGGTTGGCGGCAACACCAACGCACCCACGATCATGATCGCCGAAAAGGCTGCCGACATGATTGCCGCCGACGCCCGGGGCTGACCGCGCGCACAAGGGGCCTGTCTAACCGGAATTCTGAAATGTTTCGGCGTTTCCGGTCATGCATCGGAGCGCAAGGCTCCTCTCCGGATATCAGCGGGCATGGCGGATCAAAATTCGCTCCAGTTTTCGGTCTGCCGTGCGGTTGCCGCGCCGGGAAAATTCGCACGCAGTTTCTCGGCAAGCTCGTGTTGCGGCGACGTCCTGTTTTGCCTGTCGGAGGAGGGAGTCGCCGCCCGGATGCTCGCAGGACGGCCCGACTGGACCACCTTGGCGCCCAGGTTGAAGCGGCTCAGAAGCTCGAACAATCCTTCGGCTTCCTTTGCGAGGCCATGGGTGGAAGCCGTGGTCTGCTCCACCATTGCTGCGTTCTGCTGGGTTCCCTGGTCTATCAGGGTGACAGATTGATTGATTTCGCTCAGGCCGGCTGACTGTTCCCGGACGCTTGCGGCGATCGCCCGGATATTCTGGTCGATGCTCTGGATTTTTCCGACGACGTCGCCCAAGGCCCCGCCGGCCTTGTCCACCAGCGACACGCCGAACTTGACCTGTTCGCTGGAAGCCGTGATCAGCTCCTTGATGTCCTTGGCGGCATTCGCCGAGCGCTGTGCCAGTTCGCGGACTTCCTGCGCCACCACGGCAAAGCCCTTTCCGGCTTCACCGGCGCGCGCCGCCTCAATGCCGGCATTCAGCGCCAAGAGGTTCGTCTGAAATGCGATTTCGTCGATGGCGCCGATGATCTTCGACATCTGCTGCGAGGAGGATTCGATCGCGCTCATTGCGGTCACGGCCTCGGTGACGATGCGCCCCGAATTTTCCACATCGGTGCGCGCCTCGGTTACGAGCGTAGCCGAGGCGTCAGCGTTTTTCGTGACTTCGGCAACATTGGTCGTGATTTCCTCAAGTGCTGCGGCTGTTTCCTCCACAGAGGCAGCCTGTCGCTCGGTACGTTGTGCCATATCGCCTGTCGCGCAACGGATTTCCGCAGATCCGGAGGAAATGCTGCGCGCGTTGGCTTCCACCGTCATCAGGGTGGACTTCAGCTCTTCAAGGACCTCGTTGAAGTCGGCGCGAATTCGCTCCATCGTCGGGACGAAGGGCTCGTCCAGCGACCTTGTCAGGTCCCCGGAGGCAAGCGCCCGGAGCGACCCGGCGAGATGCGAGATGGCGGTCATCCGGGCGGTGACGTCGGTGGCGAACTTGACTACCTTGACGACCTCGCCCCTGTCATTCCTGATCGGGTTGTAGGCCGCCTGGATCCAGACTTCCTTGCCCGTCTTGCTCAGCCGCATGAACTCGTTGGACGAGAAGCCGCCGGCCGCAAGGTCGCGCCAGAACGCTTTGTATTCGTCGCTGGCCGTGTAGGCGGGATCGCAGAAGATTCTGTGGTGCTTGCCGACAATTTCGCTCAGGTCATAGCCGAGCGTTGCGCAGAAATTCTCGTTCGCCGTGATGATCGTGCCATCCGGCTTGAACTCGATCACCGCCTGCGACCGCGATATTGCCGACAGCTTCGCCGCATCCTCGATCGCCCTGTGTTTGCTTTCGGTAATGTCGGTGGCGAACTTGACGACCTTTACCGGCTTGCCGTTCTTGAACACCGGGTTGTAGGACGCTTCGATCCAGATTTCGCGCCCGTTCTTGCCGAAGCGCTTGTACTGGCGCCGGTCAAACTTTCCGGCCGCCAGTTCGCGCCAGAATTCCTTGTATTCGACGCTTGCCGCCTCCTCGGGGTCAACGAACATGCTGTGGTGCTTGCCGACGATTTCGTTGAGACTGTAGCCCAATGCTGCGCAGAAATTCTCGTTTGCGGTCAGGATGGTGCCTGAAAGGTCAAACTGGATGATTGCCTGGGAGCGCGAAAGAGCCTCCATAATGCTTTTGCAATCGCTGCTCATGCTGATGAGGGACAAGGACATCATGAATTCCTTCTCGGGCTTGGCCTGGCGGAGCAATACGTCATGGGAGGTTGAGGATGACTGCCAGTTTTTTGATCGAAACTGGTCGTTTTGCCTGCTCTCATGCTGCCTTTATTGTTACAACCGAAAGACGATTATGGTTTTGCTAAATTGCAATCGGATCGCTTAAGAAACAAATAAGAATGATACTCAACTTCTGTTTGGATCAGGGTGAAATCTTGCTGATACTTTTTGGGGGGGCAATGCCTGAATACCGCCGCTCGGCGGATCGTTAGACGGTTGCAATTGCTGCCCGGTTCATGGTTCTTGCCATGTCGGAAACGCGTTTTCACGATTTAGCACCGGAGTTGGGACCATGCCCGTAAAGATTGCCGTTCTCACCGTATCGGATCGCGCCAGCCGTGGTGATTACGAAGACCTTGGCGGTCCCGCGGTCAGGGCTTGGCTCGAACGGGTGATGTCGAGCCCTGCCGAGATCGAAATACACGTGATCCCCGACGGGCTGGAAAGCGTGCGCGACACCTTGATCCGGCTCTGCGACGTGGACCAGGTGGATCTGGTTCTGACCACGGGCGGCACGGGTCCGTCCTCGCGGGACCTGACGCCCGAGGCAATGAAGGCGGTGATGGAAAAGGAGCTTCCGGGGTTCGGAGAACTGATGCGCAAGGTGAGCCTGGAGCAGGTGCCGACCGCCATCCTGTCACGGCAGACGGCCGGTACCCGCGGCAGGACACTTATCATCAACCTGCCGGGAAAGCCCGGATCGATCGACACCTGCCTGACCGCCGTGTTTCCGGCCGTACCGTTCTGTCTGGATCTGATCGGAGCCGGGCGGATCGAGACGCACGACCACATTCTCAAGGCATTCCGTCCGGCGAAATAGGGCAGTGTAACCGCGCACACCCGGCGTTTTCCGCACGAGCATGGCGGGCGACGTTGCCAGACCGCGCTCCTGGATCAGGCGAGCTTGTAATCCAGCAGGTGAACCGGGAATGACAGCGCATTGATCAGCCGGTAGAACCCGGCCGCGTCGCGCGTAGCGTCCATATCCATGTCGAAATAGAGCATACCGTCCTTCACGCCCTGAAAGCGCGGAACCTTTGGCTTGCGCCTGAACTCCGGCTTGAAGCTCTTGAGCGCGCGTTTCCCCGCCCATTCGAGGATCGCCCGTTCATAGGCTGCCTTGCGCAGGTGAAATGCTTCGCCGGTCTCTGCTGTTTCGCAATCGCGTGCGCATGCCGCGATGAAGCCTTGCTGCCATCCGTCGAGTTCTATGCCGTAGCGGCGCTTGAAGGCTTCGATGCTGACAGCTGTCAGGGCTGCCACACCGGTCCCGGGATCGAAGGGAAATGCCTTCCAGTCGGCCTCATCCTGTGCCCGGGGCGCGGGGGGGGTGCTCGCGTCCGGCGATCCCGTGCACTGAACCGAAAGCGGCCGTTCCCACATCACCATTCGCTTGCCCAGCATCGTCACCTTGCACAGATTGTCGATGCCGGGCTGCGCCTGCTCAAAGACACGGTCGGAAAAAGCCTCGCCGATCCGATCGAGAACATCCCGCCGTACCGCGCCATGCCAGGCGCCGAAATGGCAATCCGGCCGGTCGGATGCACCTTCCCAGTAAAACAGCCGCCGCATCATCTCGGTCTGTTCCGGCACAAGCAGCTTGCTGCCGGTTGGGATCCGGGCAATTCTCCGCCCGGTCCGCGCCTGCGGCGGAACGAACTCCGCGCGGCCCCAGCTTAGAGCTTCCGTATCGGGCACCCGCTTGAGCGTTGCCGCAAGCACTTCGCAGATCTCGGGATCGGCGTAATCGTCCCCGCCGATTACGGTGATCCATTTGCCGCGGCTATGGGCGAGAAGGTGGTTCCACTGATCGCTCGGGTCCGTGGAGCCTGCCAACGGCTCCACGATGCGCAATCTCGGGTCATCGCCCGGTCGCACGAGGGGCTTCATATCCCGGTTTGATCCGCTATCCGGTTCTGCAATGACAATCTCGAAGTCGGTTCGCGCGCTTTGAAGCATCGCGCTGATGGCCGGAAGAGAACCGTTTTGCGGCCGGGCAAATGGAATGCAGATCGAAAGCAGCGTCACAGCGCAAACACCTGGGTTCCGGCGATCAGGCTGTCCATCGGCGTGATTGCGTGCTCGCCGAAACGGTAGAACTCCGCGGGTGTTGATGCGCCAATGTCGGCTTCCCGGACGTTAAGCCGGTCGTCGCCGATCCCGCTGATCTGGTTGATGGTTCTGGGCGGCTTGAAGGGAGCGGGCTTGAAGTGGCCGGCCCATCGTCCGTTCTCCCACTGGTCGAAGCCGGTGCGGAAACACGCGACCTTGGCGTCGTATTCGTCCTGATTTGTGGAGAAGGCGCATTCGTCCATGGCGGCATGGGCGAAGTTGACGCCGAACCCGTCCAGATTAACGCCATAGGTCTGACAGAACCACGATGTCGTGATGGCAATGCTCAGGCAGACCGAGGCCCCGCCGTGACTGAGTGAAAACGGGAACTCCGGCCGGTGCAGGCTGATAGGCCCTTTGGTTTCCGCCTCGAAGGTCTCGATGCGTTGTTTCATCACTGCCGTGGAGAGGTTGGCCGCGGAGTTCGACGCCGCACAGGCCCCGAGCACCGAGAAAGGCCGCTGCGAATGAATGATCAGGCGGGCTTGCATGATCACCTTGCAACTGCTTTCCCAATCGGGGTTCGGATGCTCGAAATAGCGCCCGCCATAGGCCCCCTTGATCCGCTCCATGAGTGAGCGCTTGATCGCGCCGTGATAGATGCCGACCCCGACGCTCGGCCGCCGCTTTCGCTCGCTCCAGCGAAACAGCTGGTTTGCCAGCGCGTCGGTGGAGTTCGGTCCCGTGCCTTGGCCGACCGGAATGCTGGCGAGTGTCGGAACGGGCCGGTTGTCCGGCCAGTTGTAGCTCATGCATTCCCAGCTGATCGCATCGACATCGCGGTAAAGCACCTCGTAGCGGCGTATGATGCCGACAAGCCGCGGGTCCAGGTAGTCGTCGTCCCCGATGACCGCAATCCAGCGTCCGCGGGCATGCTCCAGCGCGCGCTCCCAGTTCGACACCATCGGCAGAACCGAGGCCTCGGGTGCGAGCAGCCGGAACCTCGGATCGTCAAGCTGGTTCGTGAGGTATTCGGCAAGCGGGGCAGGGTCGTCGGAATTGTCTGCGACGAGGACTTCGAAATCCTGGCCCTCCGCCTCGGCCAGCGCCGCGATGGTCTTGATGCAATAGGCCTGACGATTGCGCGTCGGCAGGCAGATTGTCAGGTGAACCATGGGTGTCTTTCAGGGCGGACTCGGGATGGCTGAAACCGTGACAGGTCAAGCTTGCGCCATGCTTGGCAACTGCCCGCTTTGTTTTTGCCCGGTTCAGAACGCCTTGCCGCGGGCGCTTACGGGCCAGATGCACTCGACCTTGCCGTTCCTCACACCCACATACCAGTCATGCAGGTTGCAGGTCGGATCGCAGTGCCCCGGCACAAGGCGCAGTTTGTCGTTGACCTTGAGAACACCGTCCGGGTCGTCGATCTCACCATGTTCGTCGGAGCACGTGTCATAGACCAGCCTGTCGCGCCCGAAGACCACCGGCAGTCCGCTGTCGACGGATTGAACCTTGAGCCCTGCATCGCACACCGCCCGGCCCGGCTTGACGTGACTCATCACCGAAGTCAGGAGAAACAGAGCGTTCTCGAAGCCGCCGTCGTCCAGCCGATTGCCGTTCTCATCGAGAATCCGTCCGTAATCGGCGTCCATGAACGCGTAGGAACCGCATTGGATTTCGTTGTAGACGCCCGAGCAGCCCTCGAACTCGTAACTCCCGGTGCCGCCGCCTCCGACGATCTCGCATGCAAGGTGGTTTGAGGCGAGGGCGTCGACCGCATCTCTGACTATGACGACGGCAGTGTCGATGCGCGCCTTGCGCTCCGCATGGCTGACCAGATGCTGCATCGTACCGTGATAGGCCTGTAGGCCCGTGAACTGGAGACCCGGGGCGGCGGCGATGGCCCGGGCCAGCCTCACCACTTCAGCACTGGTCGAAACGCCGCATCTGCCGCCGCCGCAATCGATTTCGACAAGGCACTCGATCGTGGTTCCGTGGCGCATGGCTGCGCGAGACAGATCTTCTATGTTCTCCGGGTCGTCGACGCAGCAGATGATGCGCGCGCCGAGCCTTGGGATCCGCGCCATCCGGTCGATCTTGAGCGGATCGCGCACCTGATTGGTGATCAGCACGTCCTGAATGCCCCCGCGCACGAATGCCTCTGCCTCGGAGACCTTCTGGCAGCACACGCCCGCAGCTCCGCCAAGGGTCGCCTGCAGCTTCGCGATATCGACCGATTTGTGCATCTTTCCGTGGACACGGTGCCTGACGCCCATTTCACGGGCCTGTCTGCCCATCTTGATGATGTTTCGTTCGAGCGCGTCGAGATCGACGATCAGGCAGGGCGTCTGGATGTCCGCCTCCGTCATGCCGGGGAGGGCCGGCACGTCATAGCCCACCTCCAGTCCGGAAAGATCCCCGGCGGTCTGCATATCCATGTCCTGTTCCTCTTGTTCGCAGCTTTGCCCGGACCCTACAGCAATGCCGGTCAAGGAAGAACCGGCCATATTCCGGCACGGGCTCTTGTCGCAACCGCCGGGCTGTTCAATGCGATTGACCCATTGGGGTGGTTGAGGCATTTGAAACCCTTGTCTGCCCTTGGTCTCCCCCGACGGGTCCTGAACGGCTATCCGGCTGAAAGCGAAGGAACAAAAAACATGCGCATGGTTCTCATCGATTTTCGGCATCCGTTCTTTCGCCCGATGTCCCGCCGCCTCATCGTTTTCGGGGTGATCGCGGCATGGACAGTGTTTGAGTTTTTGGCGGGGTCTGACGCCTGGGGCATCTTCTTTGCCGCGCTCGGCGCCTATGTCGGATGGGGCTTTTTTCTGTCGGGGCAGCCCGACGAGCCTGAAACACCCTCGAAGGAGGACAATTCACCGCCCTCCGGAGACGCGGACTAGACCGCTTTGCGGCTCGATCCCGTTTGCGGCGCTTCGAAGAGAAGAAAAACATTTTCGATCCGCTTCAATTGCGAATAGGGGGGCTTGTGGCGAGCCATTCGCCGGTCTATAAGCCAGCCCGCTGGTCACGGAGTGTAGCGCAGCCTGGTAGCGCACGTCGTTCGGGACGACGGGGTCGCAGGTTCGAATCCTGCCACTCCGACCAGAATTTCAATAACTTAGCAATCTCCCGAAAATTTGCTGAACCGATATTGAACCGAAACAGTCAATAAGCGTCCGCCGCGGCCCCTTGGAAAGAGGGATCATTGTGCAGGTAGGTGCGCTCGTATTCGGCTTCTGTCATCCCCAGAGATGCGGCCGCCTGGCCGCTCGGAACACCGGCTTGAGCCAGCCATGTTCCCCTCGTGTGTCGCAGTATGTGCGGCGTCACGTCCTCGCCAAGCCCGGCGGCTGCACGGACGGTGCGGAACGCCTTGTGGGGCTTTACGATCGGCTCTCCCCTGAAATGAACCACGTATGGCAGCCCTTGGTCTGCCTTCTTCCATGCCCGCAGGAACCGCATAAGGCGGTTCGGGATCCGGACAGGTGTCTTTCGCTTGTTGTGGCTCACGCGCTCGCCTGCAGCCTTTCGGTGCATGATGCCTGCATCCATGTCTATCCATCCGCCCATGGTGTTAGGGCGCCATTGCAGATTGAGCATCGCTGAAAGGCGGGTGCCGGTGTAGACGCCGATCAGGATCAGGCGCACCAGATGGTCGCACTTGTCGGTCGCCCGGGCGGCGCGCAGTAGGGCAGCGACCTCGGAGCGGGTCAGCCAGCGCTCGCGCGGCAAGCTTTTGTCGGGCAGTGTGATGGTGGGGAGAACGGAAAGACCGTATTCGGCGTGATAGTAGCGGACGGCTGCGCGAAGTGTTTCGAGATCCCGGCGGGCGCCGGCGTCTGTCCCGCGGTGCTTGGCATATTCCCGGCAGAGACGCCCACGGATCTCTGCAACTGGTCTATGCCCCATGAATGCGTTGAGGCGGCCGATCTCGGCTTTGGCCTTGTCCTGCACCTTGAGGCGGTCAACGCGCTCCTGCAGGTAGACGATCAGCGTGTCTGCGATCGTGATCTGATCGGCACGACCTTGTCCGGGAGCTTGGTATTGGGCTGCGAGGTACGCTTTGAGGGCGGCTTGGGCCCCGTCAACATCGTGTTCAGCGCATCCTGTGGTGACACGGGTGGCTCCGTCTTTAATGTACCAGACTCGGTTGGTGGTTCGGAGCCACAGGTGGGCGGGCTTTTTTTGACGCGGCATTTTTCGATCATCCCCTTGATCCCGGCTTCGGTAACATAGTCCTTCCCGGCAATGCGGATGATCTCAAGGTTGCCTCTCTTGTGCTCGGTCCGCAAGCCGGACGGCGTCAGGCTTCCCCCGAAGAACCTTTCACAGGCATCGTCGAGACGGATAGGAAGTTGATCGTCAGGAATGGTGTCAACCATTTCGCTTAGAGATCCCCGCTATCCACAGACATCGCCCACAGGCCCGGCTCGATGCGCTCGAACCCGCCGAGTTGCAATTGCTGCCGAATCTTCGCCTGCCAGTGCTGGTTACGCGCGGCCTTCGCTGTCCCGGCCAGGGCCCGATAAAGGTCGGACAGCTTCGCCCGGCCGCCGAGCGCCCGCATGGCGCTGTCGACCAGGTCGCGCCATGTGCCGACATCCTCGATCATGCCGACGGCAAAGGCGCGGGTCCGGAGCGGGACGAACTGGCCCTCGAGTCCGCTTCCGGCAAGGCAATCGGCGTTGTCGGTGCCATAGGCGCAAAGCACAGAAGGGGCGCCGGCATTCTTCGCCGCGCGCCGTCCGTTCGGAAGATGGAAATTCAGGCGCCCCTCCAGGAAGAGCACCGCGTCGGCCGCATCCCAGACGTGGCGGCAGAAACTGGCCGTCTCCGTGCGCGCGAAGATCAGGGCGATGCCGTTGCCATGTCCGGCCATCCGAGCGAGCCAGCGGCCGATCTCGTGGGCAGAGTAGGGCGGATTGAGCCACACCCGTCCGAACCATGGAAGCGCAAGTCCGTTTTCAGGCAGAGCGTAGTGTTCACGCGCTGTTGGCCAAGGCCGCGGCTCCGGCGCTGCGCAGGGGTCGAGATCGAACGATAGGGCACCGCCCAGCGAATCGAGCAGTGACGGCGGGGTGAGCCAGACATCAGTCCGGGCCCGGGCGCTGTGGTGGCCGCCTATGCCGAGATGTGCACCGAAATCGCGGGTCATGTCTCAAACTCGCCACAACAGCGAATGACATCGGCGGCTTCTTCATTGATCCCGTAGTCACAGTCGCCGCAACGTGAGCATTGATGGACAGGAACGCTGCATGAGCAGTCCTGATGACATCCTGCGTTGCGACCGCCGATGAAGACCCAATCGTGTGCTCCCACCTCAACGCACTTCGCCATCTTGGCTCGGCGCTTCAGTTGCTCGAGATAGGCCTCTGCGGCCTCTATTTGTTCGGATATAGAGGTCATTCCATCCCCATCTCGCTCAGGAAGTTCTCGATCCCTGCCGGCCGCGCTGCCAGCCTCTTGACCCGCTGCCAAATTCTTTGCCCCGCAGCGAAGCGCTCGAACGATGGAAATCTGCGCAACCGCCTTTTCGCCCGTGAGTGGACCCGACGCGCCGGCTCGGGGACACGGCGCCAGTGAGTGGCGCAGATCCATTCGGATGCGAGGTCGACTGACACACCGTCGACGTCGACAAGATCCGGATCATGCCTGCGTGTTCGCTGGCAGTCTGGGACGATGCAGGGGATGCGGCCGGGCTTGGTCATGACACACTCAATTGCTTGATTTTGGATTGGTTGCCCGCTCCACCGCCAAGGCAACCGCGTCGATAAGTTCGCCCCGAAGCTCCTTCAATTCCGGATCCGGCCCGACCGTCTCGATGACAGCCGCAATAACCATTTCTTCGGCAACGAAACCGAAGGCTTTTTTCGCATCCTCTGCATCCAGGGCTCGCTTCGCTGCGGCGTTGTAGGCCGCCAACGCCTCATCACAGGCCTTGCTCAATCGGGCAATCTTCATCGCCATCGTTTCTGCCGTCGTGTCCGGATCCTTTGGTACAGGCCCGGAAGCCCGCAGGGCGTCGACGAAGCTTTCCGCTCTCTCTGGGTTCCTCACCGGATCCCAGCCTATCGCAGCGCAGAGCAGCCGGACTGCGGACCGATCATCAGCGGTGACCACGTTCTCGCGTCCAAGGTCCATGACCATTGTGATTGCGGCGGCCGTGACGGCTTCCTCGAGAACGGCGATCCTGTGCAGGAGTTTATCGACGTCTGAGGTCATGATTTCACCTCGTCGATGTTGCCGCGGATCACCTCAAACGATGTCGCGCTCACCCAGGGGTTGGCATCCCAGCCGAAGCCGCGGGCGGCGTTGAGGCTGTCCCAGAGGTGAGCGAACCAGCCGATCGGGTACGCATCTCGGATCTCGGCAAGCCCTTCTTTTGCCCGGTCTTCCGGGGCCGGCCAGCCTTCTGCGGCGGCGTCATCTTCGGATATGTCCTGCAGACGTTGGACGCGCACCTCGGTCACCTTGAGCGTAAGGCGGGACGCCCACCGGGGCATGTGCATGGATGCGCGGAGGCGGCCGGCCGGCAGGCTTTCCGAGAAACCATCTTCTTCTGACCATTGATGCGTGAGGTTGTCAGCTTCAGTGACGCGCGGGCACCAAGGGCCGATGTACCCGGCTTCTTTGCATTGATCTGCGATCTCCGATGGGGAGAGATGGTCAAGGCTCTCCGGAGTGCGCCAGTTCTCGCGAACCCAAAGACGGTCGCCGGGCCTGTGCAGCCTCCGCAGCATGCGGTGCGTAGGGCTGCCGAACAGGCTCGCCGGCTTCATGGTGAAGCCGTCCTTCGTGAACTCTGCCAAGATGAAATCGGGCTCGGGCTGCGGGTTCATCACCCGCCGAGTTTGCGTCTTCCGACCGTCGAGCAGCGCAAGTACCATCGCGCCAGAGAAGAGGATGGGCTGATCAGCCATCGTATTCCTCATCGCAGCCCGACATATCTTCGATCTGTGTTGCTGGCCGATAGCCTGCCGGTCGGGCAGGGCGAGGATCGCGTGCAGCGTAATGGTCCTTCGCCACATCTTCAGAGATGGGCCTGAGTGAGTAGATTGACGCGGTGCCGTAGTATTCGGTCACGTACTCGTCGCCTTCCGTCGGGATGTCGATCCGGAGCATCACGCCGCCGGCGACCTCTTCCTCACGCGCCTTACCGATGCGCTGCCGGTGCCCCATAAGCTCGAGGTACACCCAGCCGAAATCCTTGTGTGTCTGCACTTCAGTCATTGAAACTTCTCCCATCTCTGAATTTCTGCGGCCTCGCGCCGCGTCTTCCGGTGAGGCTCACCCTCGCCGGATAGGTTGTTCTGCAGTGATTGGATGTCCTTCGCGGTGGCATCGAGAGCGTTGAGGTAGAATTGCTCAACCCACGAATGGTCGAAGATCGCTCGGCCCTCCACTGGACCCTTCAGTCTGTCAAAGATACTGAGCGGATTATGCGGGTCAGCGACCATCCAGCGGATCTGGATGCCCCGCTCTTTGCAGAGCCGTTCAACGCGCTTCGCCTCGTCGACATTGGTGAAGATCAGAACGTCGCCATCCTTGGCGCTCTCGACCATGGACACGGTGCGTCCGGTTCGCCTGGCGCTCTGGAAATAGATTTGCGCTGCACCGCGCAAGGCAGCGCCGATGCCGAAATGGTCAGTCATTGTGAAATTCCTCTCCGCAGTTCGGGCACTCCAGCGGCGCATTCACGCACGCTGAGCACGGTGGGTTGATGTGGCAGGTGCAGCACTCGGGCTCCTTCCAGCGCACCGCCGTCCCGCAATGCGGACAGGGCTGCTCGTCCTCGGTCGGATCCTGAACCTGGCAGTTGGTGCTGCCGCAGTTCGAGCACTCGGTATGGGTGAGGGCAGACATCGGCCCCTTCCACTCGACGGTGGCGGTGTGGCAGAAGCTGCAGATCATGGCGCATCCTCCACGATCTCTGAGGATATGGGCCGGAAGATCCATTCGATGAAAAAGTAGCCGTCATCGCATGGGCCAATGATGCCGGCGTCGGTCCGCGACGGATCCCAGACGATGGCGTCGTGTCGGCAAATTACGACATGGTTCACGCCGGTCCGGCTTGTCCCGGCAAGGATGTATGGCATGTCGCCGCTGAGTTGCTTCCCGACAGCGAGCACTTCCTCAAGCCGCTCCAAATGATAGGCGACAGTGACGCGGGCAAAGCCTTTTTGGGCCAACCACTCATTGTGAAGTCTCTGTTGCTCGCCGTCCGCCAGGTGGCGGTGGTGGTGCGGCACCTCTTCAGGCTCTATGTCCAAAAGACAGGCGATCACCGTTCTGGCGCAATCACCGTAGACGCCTTCATCGGGCTTGTGTCGGAATAGCTGCTTACGCTTGATCATGGCGCCAGCCACCCCGCATCACCCATCTGCTCGATGTCTTCCGGCTTCTCGGCATTCCAGATCCGGTGCATCAACTCGATCTTGCGGCGCTCGAAGTCCGTCATCGGCCGGAACTGGTCGGGACGGTAGATGTGCTGAAGGCCCTCTGCACCTGGGACAAGCAATTCGACGACGATGCGAGCCTTACCGACCCCGGTCCGATACTCGGAGACGACGCGGCCCGGGAACCGGACGTCTCCGTCGATCTTCATGACGTAGTCGCCGGTGCTCATGCGTCACCGCCTTCCAGCAGCACAGCCACCGGCAACGGACGCTCGACCCCGGCGCCGCAATCCTGGCAGAGCAGCCGCCGGGTCTTCGCTCCTACCCGGTGGGCAATTGTCGTCGTCGGGCTCAGCGCCAGCCCGATAGCGGTGCTACCGACGAGACCTGCCATACTCCGCATGGTGCCGATGTTCTGCGCGTCGACCACGCACTGTCTGATCTCAACCTCGTAGAAGGTGAGGTTGGACGTGACGGGCTTGCCGCACGATGCGCAGTTCTCGATCTCGTTGATGTCCATTGGCGTCGTGCCTTCAGGGGATCTCATTTCACCACCTTCACTTTCTTGATGATCACGCCCGGGTTCTTCTCGGCAAAAACATCGCGGGCATCGTTCGGTGTTTTGGCGGTGACGTCAGCGGTCCCGCCGGCGAAGTGGACGCGGAACGTGACCATCAATCGGCACCTCCGCACCACAACTGAAACTCAGCACAGATGTCCTTGAAGGCGGCCATGGCCGTCTTGTTGTTGTCGAAGCTTTCGATGCTGGAGGCGTTGCAGGTGAACAGCACGCGCTCGAGCGCGGCGGCCTCACCCTCGACATCGAGGTAGACCTGAAACCCGCCAAGAGCGCAGTGCTCGAGCACAGTCTTCGCGTTCTTGCCGAGAGGTTTCTTTTTCTGATCTGCGACGGTCTCCGGTGCGCTTTCGGTCTTTTCCGCATCGCTCTGCGCGACTTCGTCTTGCGGCTCTTCCTTCGCGGTCTCGGCCGCTGCTGTGATAGGCCCGACGATGTCGATCTCGACATAGCCGTCCGCAAACCGCACCTGGATTTCTTGTGCTTTCGGTACGTTGTCGATCAGGGCGGCGGCGACCTCTTCAGGGGTAAAGGTGTGGCGAATGATGGTCTGCATCACAGCCTCCATTCCGGAGCGAACGGAATATCGTCGTCCAAGTCGCGCGATCCGCCGCCACCGCCACCGAAGCCGCCGCCCCGACCACCCGATGAAGAGCCGCCGCCGTGTCCACCGCCGTCGCCTTCGCGCCTGCTGTCCAGCATCTGGAGCTTCGCGTCGAAACCCTGAAGAATGATCTCGGTGGTGTATTTGTCCTGACCGCTTTGGTCCTGCCATTTCCGGGTCTGAAGCTTCCCGGAGATGAAGACTTTTGAGCCCTTTTTCAGATAGTTCTCGGCGACCTTGGCAAGACCCTCGCTGAAGATCACAACGCGGTGCCACTCGGTCTTCTCGCGGCGCTCGCCCGTGTTTTTGTCGCGCCAGCTTTCCGACGTGGCCACCGACAGGTTGGCGATTGCGTTGCCGCTTTGCGTTCTGCGGATTTCGGGATCTGCGCCGAGATGGCCGATCAGTTCCGCACGATTCAAGCTTCCAGCCATCAGTTGATACTCCCTGAGAATGGTGGTTCGTCTGGTTCTTGTGCAGCCGCATCGGCCGCAAGCTGGGCGGCCACTTCGACCGAGTAGCCGTAGACCGTGTTGGCCATGCATCCACGGCACAGGTCGACGTCATGGCTGGCCCGTATGACCAGTGACACCGTCTGCGCGGCGACCGCGAGGATGTCGTCAATAAGCTCGTTCGGATCGATTTCCTCGTGAGCCACATACAGCGCGCGAAGAGCGGACACTTCCATCTCCACCCCCGGGGCTGTCGCCGAAAGCCGTGAAGTTGCAGACGTTGCGCTAAGGAGATGAGCCATCACCTGCGCGTTGATCTTTCCATTGCTCATATGACCACCGTGATCTTGTCGGCCGCTCTGGTCAGGCCGGTGTAAAGGTGCCGTCCGCGGTCGGCCGCGAAGGTCTTGCTCTCGTCGAATAGGCAGACGCTCGACCACTGCGAGCCCTGCGATTTGTGCACCGTGAGCGCGTAGCCGTAGTCGAATTCCTGGGTGCCGCGCCGCTCGCGCCAGTCGATCTCTTTCGGATCGCCGTTGAAGAATTCCTCGCGAACCCGCACGTCCACCGGCTTCACGTTCGCGAAGTCGGTCGACTTGACGACGAAGTTGACGCACTGGTCATTGAGTGCGCCGGCAGTGCGGCGCTTGAAGCGCACGACTTCCCATAGCGAGCCGTTAAAGAGCCCCAAGGTGGAATCGTTCTTCAGGCACACAAGCTGATCGCCAGCGACCGGGAACTCTCCTTGGAACCCCTTGATCTCGCGGAGCCGCCGGTTGTAGAGCGCCCGCGTCTTGTTCGTGCCCACAAGCACCTGATCCGCGCCTGTCACGTCTGCCTGCTCGAGATCATAACGGGAGACAACCTTGGACTCCCCGTAGGCTCCGATTTCGAGCTTCCGTCCTTCGCGGACATCAGTCGCCATGCGGATGATGGGGCTTTCTGCCGCCTGTCGATGGACCTCGGTCAACATGAAGTCCGGCTCATTGCTCGTGAAAAAACCGGGCCCGCCGACCGGCGGAAGCTGGCCAGGATCACCGAGAACAAGGATCGGGATGTCGAAGGACAGAAGATCGGCAGCAAGCTCTTTGTCGACCATCGAGCATTCGTCGATGATGATGATCTCGTTGCCGCTCAAATCCATCTTCGACTTACGCCGAAACTTCATCTCTCCGGTCTTCTCGCTCTGATCAAAGCTGTAGATCATCGAGTGAATGGTCGAAGCGTCGAAGCATCCGTTCTTCCGCATGACCATCGCCGCCTTGCCGGTGAAGGCGCCGTAGAGCACTCCGCGACTTGCCCCAGCCGCGAAGTGTTTGGCCAAGCTGGTCTTGCCCGTGCCGGCATACCCGGCGAGGTAAAACCATGGCTTGTCGAGCGATCTCTTCCATCGCGCGACGGCGTCCAGCGCCTGGTTCTGCTGTGGCGAGAACTGCATCAGAACGAGCGGTCCCAGGCCGATGTCGACTGAGCAACCGGAGCCTGTTCTCGCGACTGCAGTGCCAGACGGGCAGCCGTCTTGATCCCCTTCGACATGCTGTCGCTCCTGAGGATCCAGCGGAGGTAACCCTCGTCAATCTGGGAGAAGAGAATTCCCTTGTGCTTGCCGAATGGCATCACGCGCGGGACATGGTCGGGCTTCGACACATTCAGCATCTCGTCGAACGGCATGTGGTTCGTGAGTTCCAAGAAAACCCGTGCAGCCACGGCAGCGTCATACCCGGCCCGGTGAGCATCGCCGTCGAGCTCGATCCCGAGATATTGTTTCAGGGTCTCGAGCTTGTGGTTGGTGGCTCTTGGCCAGACCTTCCGCGCGCACTCCAGCGTACACACCCAGGGCTTGCCGGACCGGACGAATTGCCGGTCGAAGGCCACGTTATGCGCTCCCAAGAAGGCGGTATCCTTGTCCAGTAGCGCACGTGCCGCATTCGGGTGCATACCATCAACGACCATGGCATCCGTGATCTTGTGGATCTCCGTTGCCTTGGGCGGGATCGGGCGGCCCGGGTTGACGAATGCGCTCTGGTTGTCGACCTCGATCACCCAGCCTTCGGGGTAGAGACGAAGGTCGGTCCAGCCGATCTCAACCATTTCGGCGTGTGGCGGGAATCCAGTCGTCTCTGTGTCGCAGAAGCGAAGGACGGAAAGCATCGGGATCTCGCTCATACCGCACCTGCCTTTTTCTCAATCTCAAACTGAGTGCGGTTGGCGCCGGCGGTCAGCTTCTCGACGTAGCTGCTACCGTCAGGGCGGTCGACGCCGAAGGTACGGGCTGTGGCAGCCCGCAAAAGCTTCAGCTTGTCCAGATTATCGGTGAGTTCCTGGATCTGAGCATCCAAGGCGCCGATGAACGTCATTCCAGCGGAATGGGTGACATCAAGATTGTTGATCTCGAAACGCTGACCTGTCGTCATGCCTTCGCTCCCTTCTCAAATCCGGAGAGCCAGGCATCCGAGAGAGCCTTATCTCCCCGGTATTTTGCCGGCATCGCCTTCCGGGTCATTCCTTTCTTGCCGGACTCAAAACCCTCAGCGTGGGCGGCTTCCGTGGGCGAAACGTCCTCTGCGCCGGAATCTTCGTCAGCGCCTTCGCCTGAAGCCTCGGTTTTTTCTCCGTCACCATCTTTCGCATCAGAAGCGGCGCTGGCCTTGACGATCGCATCCAGACGCGATGTCAGGTCTTTGGGCCCGCGAGGCTTCTCGCCCTTCGTCGGGAACAATTCCTCGACTGTCGCTTCCCCGCTTTTCAGGGCCGAGTGGCAACCGAGAAGAATGGGCATCAGGTCGACGGTGATCTCATCAGGCTCGGAAACGCCAAGAGCTTCGCACACGCGCTCCGGCGTGACGCCGAAAGTAGCGAAAGCCTTCATCGCCCTCTCGCGTCGCTCGACCAGAGTTTTCACGTCTCCAGAGATGACGCTTTCGACCGCGTCGTATGCGGAACGCCAAACAGCCTTCGGGACAGCGCCAAGGATGGCATTTCGCTTGGCGATCGAGCACGCGGCATTGCCGGTGACAATGATCATGTCGTCCGAATAGAGGTTTCCGTGCTTGTCAACGATGCGCCGACGAACTCGCGACGTGGTGGCCGTGTTGGACTCGAGGTCGTGAAAAACGCCCTCGGCCTCGACCCACTTCTCGTGGCGGTCAACGTGCACGACACGGGCGCCAACACGGCAGTTTCCCCATTGAGACGCGATAATTTCGGCCAGTCGGATTGACGGGCCCTTGATCGGCTTGCCGCCGCGCGGAAGTGCGTAGACGCATTCTTCGGCGCTCTTCCCATCGAGCGTCGCCAGCGACTTGATGTTATCGACTGCCTTCCGGATGTTGCGCGGCAACGCTCGTGACGTTGCGATCTGCTGATCCACTTCCGCCCTGGCAAGGCTGACAGCAAGGCTGCCTTCCTGCCCGGAGTAGCCCGCTGGCAGGCCGGCGACCACCTCACCGTCTTCCGTGACGATCTCCAGTTCCTGTGTCTTCGTTTTCATGCGCTTCTCCTGGTCAGCGGAAAGAGGTCTTGGCTTCCTGGTAGAAGCGGACGCCCTTCAGCGGTTTGGTGTTCTTGTGTTTGCGGACGTGGCCACGGATCGCCTTTTCGATCTCCGCAACCGTGAAGCTGTCGCGAAGCTCACGCAGATCGATCTCGTCCCAATTCTCGACGGTGAAGGTCCACGGGGCTGACTGACTGACCGTGCCGGCATCCGTCTTCGTAGGGCCGGTCCCAGCCCTTGTGGCTTCGAGTGCAGCGCGGTTGGCACGATACTCAGCCTCGGCCGCTTCGTTCATCAAGACGTCGCCCATGACCGAATGCTGAGCAGTCGATGCTTCGTCGAGTTTGCGTTGCGCCTCTTCTTGAGCCAGGCGAGTCGCCTCTGCCGCTTCGCGCTTCTCGCGTGCTCTCTTCGCTGCGTCGTACTCACCGACCTTGGCTGCGAAGCCTTTCTTGATGCGTTCGACCCGGGTCTTCATGACGTTGAAGAAGCCGTTGATGGTTTCGACGTCGTTGCGGAGAGGCAAGGTGCGCTCCAAGCGCATCCTGTCGATCTTCGGCGCCAATTTGGTCGCGGTCGTTCCGATCTCGATCAGCGGCAAGACGTCTTCGTCGGTACTCAACCCGGTCTCGTCGGCAATGCGTTTTGCCGAGTTGGCATCAGCGGCCAGAGACTCGACCTCATCCATCAACGCCATGAATTCCTGCTTCAGGAGTTCCGGCAGCGGTGGGTTGTTGTGGCCCATACCGGCCACGTCTTCAGTAGGCATCAAACGATCCTTCCTTCGCGATGATCTTGATTTGTCGGTAAGTCGCCCCGTCCTTTCGGACGCGCTCGGGCGCACGGATATGGAAACGGGTAGTCTCGCCTTGCTCGGCACTGCCGAGTGCGTAGATGACCTGGGCCCGCAGAACGTCCTCGAGCTTCTGCGCTGCGCGTCTGTCGGCGCGCGCGCCCTCGAACCGGCCTACGACCGTGTCCGTCTCGAGATCGCCTGTGAGGTCGATGCGCTTCGGCTCGGTCGCCCTGTAGACGTCGATCACCGTGGAGCCGTCCCGATCCCACTCAAGCGGTGGGTGGGCGCCGGCATCGGTCAGTTCCCAGAACTCCCGAGCCTTATTGATGAGTGCCTTCCAGAGAGCGTCGTGAAGAGGGACATCGAAAACGTGCATCTCGATCCCGCGGCCGACGACCATGACTGCCACGCATGCCCACGTTGCGCCGGTCAGTTTCGCCTCGACGATCGCCTGTACAGCGATCCACGTCGGAACCTCGACGTCACCGGTGTCAGGGTCGATCCAGTATTTGCGGAAAGCTTCCTCTGACGACGTCTTGAACTGACAAATGCCCTGTCCGAACGTCTCTGGGCGCAGCACAAACGCATCGGGCGTCGCGCCAATGCGCAAGGCAGGGTCGCGGAAGTAGGCGTTGTCCTGCCGGTATTCGACGGTCCATTCTGGGCGCTCTTCGCGAAGCATTTGAACCGCAGCGGGCTCAAGCAAGCGACCGCGGCGCATGGCCGCGTTCTCAGCCTCGTCACGTTCAATGGCCCCGGTCTTCTCGGCCCATATGCGGTAAGCAGTGGTGTAAGGGTGAGCGCCAAACAACGCTCCTGCGACCGAGGCCGTGATGTCTTGGTTGCGGGCGGCGAGCCAGGCAGAGTGATCGGCGGGGTAGATGATCTTGACCGTCAACGGAGCAGCCCCGCTTGCTCTTGCGCATTGCGCGCCATTGCATTGCTCAGAACTTCCTGATCGATCTCATCGAGCGGCTTGCCAGCATGCCAGCGGCGAATGACGTCGGCAGTGGCCTCTCGGCAAAACGGATCGAAATCAGGGTCAAATGGTGGGTGGTTTTTCATCGCTTCCTCTCAGGCTCATTTGAGCGCCGATTTGGAAAGCATGGCGATCATCGCAATTTCTGTCAATCAAAAATAATGCGAAGATCGCAAAATAATTGTTGCGATGAAAATTCGTCTGTGTGAAAACGCAAAAACCCCGCCGGGTTAAGGCGGGCAGAAATTCAGGCGCGACAGTGGTGCAATTCCACTTGCCGGTGAAGCGTCAGGCGCGGGGGTTAGATCATCCTACGGTGCCGCCGGAAACAGAGGACGGATTGCCGAGAGGCGTCCTGCCGGCTCTATCGGGCTCATCTCAAGGGTCAGAGCGGCAAGGCTTCCCTCCCTGTCAGTTTCGGCTGATGGGGTAGGGGGTCTTTGCCAGATATCGGGTCTAAACTCAGGGTCAGGAGGGGGTTAACTGCAGGAACTAATCAGATCTCGTGATTCTTCTGCGAATCCCCTTGCTTCCGCGTCGGCAACAAACGACACCTCGTCTTCACCTTCCACCAGCACGAACGACACACTGCCGGCGGCTTTGGCCGCCGCAGCCACGTGCTCTGCGAACAGGACGGACGCGAAGGATGCGAATTGTCCGGTATCATCTTCCCGGTATGCGTTGCGCCGCACTGTGGGATCCCGATCGCTCATGATGACCATTGAGCCGGTTCGGAGCATTCCGCCCCACTTGTCGCTGAAATTCGCTTTGTCGGTAATCAGTACCGCGTCGAAGTTGCCGGAATTGTTGCACGAAATGATCACACCGAATCCGGTGCCTTCGTAGCGGATCCCTGGCTCTCCGCGGACGGTGGTGGCGCTCCACTCGGTCGCTGCAGCGGATCCGGTCAAAGCGAGTAAAAGAGTGATTGCGCGGACGGTGTTCTGCATGTGTCGAACTCCTGGTAAGGAAAACGGCGGCCCCGAGAGGCCGCCGTGCTCGTCATTCAACTACGACAGCGTAACGCACACGACCGATAATTCGAATCGTGTCTCCGTCATGCCCGTCTAGCGGGATAGCCTGTTGAAATCTGGGGTCGTTAGATTCCGGCTTGAGCCAGAAATGACCCGCTTCATCCTGCCAAAGTGTCTTGACGGTTGCTTCAACCAGCCCGTCAGCGGACGTTTTTTCTACGATGTACCTCTTGCCGACGGTAAAGGCTTCGCCGGTCTCATGAATATCATCGAATACCAAAACCGTGCCTTCGTTGTACCTCATGTTCATCGAAGGGCCACGTACTTCTGCGGCATGTAATTTCAAATTTAACGGTCCTCCCAGGGTGTGGATCGTCACGTGGTATCTGTCTTCCACGTCCCACTCCCAGCTTTCAGCCCATTCGCCTGCCTGGACGTGGCCGATCACTTCGACTTGCCTAACCCCTTCATCTTCCCCGAAGAACCTTAGCATTTCGGCGTATTCGCGAGCTTTTATCTCTCGCATCTCTCGGCCGGGCTTCTCGTTGATCATCCTGGAAATGGTTTCGCGCCGCAGGTTGAGCGCGTCGGCCAGCCGACCGCTCGTACCGCGCGGGCTCGAGGCGATCTTATCGGCCAACCATTTCCTAATATGATCCTGAGTCTTTTCCATTTTGCCATTTTCGCAAATGGCCGGATTTTTAATATAGCGCTTATCGCAAAAAGAGCGCTTGACAATTGTTGCGAACATCGCATTATTCTCGGCATGAAAGAAAATCACCTCTCACCCGCGAAAGAAATCGTCGCCATTTTGGGCGGCCCAAAAAATGTCGCGACCATCACTGGCCGCGACATCACAAGGGTCTACCGCTGGATGATGCCGAAGAAGGAAAAGGCATCGCACGGCGGGACTGGCGGAACGATCCCGGCTTCTGAATGGCCGGGTCTTCTTAAACACGCGGCGTCGAACAATATCGACCTGCGCGCTGAAGACTTCTTTTCTGGGGATCGTTTGGCTGCAGTTTTGGCTGCGCAAGCTTCTGAAGAGGCGGCTTCCTGATGCCGGCCCCGCTGCACAGCCGGTTGGTGGGGCGCGAATGTTCCGGGCTTCGATCTTCGTCATGTGTGTCTCCTTTGGCTGAAGACACCCTGCACGAAGGAGATGCCAAAATGCTGGAAAGTTTTTCCAATTTCGAAGTCCCTCCCAGGACGGGCGCTTCGGGCGGCGTCGAGTATTGCGTCGCCAGCCCGAAGCAAGCCTCCCGGGAGCTAGGCGACCTGCTTTGCGGCGATGCGCCGGCAAAGATCGTGATCCCTGCGGTCCGTCGGGCTGTTGCGCGTCATATCCCGAATGACGAACGCCCGCTAACCGAGCGCCGTGTGCGTTCGATGATCGCCGGAGAGGCTTCCCTGAGGGGTCATGAAGCTGTCGCCCTGTGGGCTGCCCTGCGCCAGGAGCGTCGCCGCGTCTCCCGCACTGCGTTCGCCCATGCGGCGAACCGCATCAAGCGGGAATTGGCTGTGCGCGGGGCACCCTTGAATTCTGTCCAGAGTGAAGTGTTGAGCGGGTTCCTGGAAGCCGCGGAGTAAGCCTGCGGCGGGCCGCGCCGTAATCCCGAACTGAGAAGGAAGATCAAGATGACCGCGCGGATTCTTGAAGGGCGCAACCGTGCCAACAGCGATGAAATGGCCTCTTACATCAACCGGATTGAAGAGCTCGATGCTGAGTTGCTTCGCGAGAAGATGGCCTACATGGAGCGCGCCCGGCGCATCCAGGAGAACAAGAAGGCCGTCCTCGACGAGGCAAAGGAAGACGGTCTGTCGAAGAAAGCGGTCCGGGCTGTCGTCAAAGTCCGCGAGCTTGAGCGAAAGGCTGAAGCTGCCCGGGAAGACCTCGAGGACGATGATGCGGCGACCTTCGATGACATCCGTGAAGCGCTCGGCGACTTCGCCGACAGCCCATTGGGCCAGGCGGCGGTCGAGCGGGATGAAACCACCAATTCAGTGATCGACGCGGTCAAGGGCGACTTGAGCGACGAAGAGCAGGACGAGTGGGATCAGGCTGCTCCTGACGGTGAGGACGAGTGATGCGGAGTTCTGCCTTTCTCGGTGCCGCGATGGCCCACATCCTCGGTAGCGTTGCTGTTGCTGCCCCGGCCTTTCACCCCATCAAGGTCGAGCCGGACATGCGCGGCTCCCGGGGAAAGCCCTCTAAGCGGATCCGGACAGGGGGCCGCTATCCCCATTCCAGCACGCGACAGCGCGCACGCTACGCCCGCCAGTTGGCGGCCGGCCAACTCAACATTGCCCGTGTAGGCGAGTGAGGGACCGATGACCGAGATCAAGGGCCCACCACGGATCCTCGCCATCGACTGCGCAACGCGGTTCGGGTGGGCCTTCGGCGAGGCCGGCACCCGGCCGATCTCCGGGTCAAAGTATTTCACCCGCGACGGCGGGAAGCCGAAAGGCGGATCGATCAGCAACGGCGCCAAGTTCTCGAACGCGCTGCGCTATGCGGCCGAGGCTGCCAAGGAATTCAATCCCACGCACATTTACTGCGAGGCGCCGATCGCGCCGAACGCGAAGTCAGGGCAGACATCGACTGCCGTGATGCTGGTGCTGTACGGCCTGCCGGCCGCGCTGCAGGGCATGTTCTACACCCTGGGTCACCATCATTGGGAATTCGCTCACCAGTCTTCGGTGCGCTCACACTTCATCGGCAAGGGAAACGGCAAAGGCGAGGCGGCAAAGGCCGCCGTCCAGCGCAAATGCGTGGCGCTCGGCTGGATGGACTGGAGTGATCCGGACATCTCGACCGACCGCGCCGACGCGCTTGCGCTCTGGTCCTACGCTGAAATGCGCGTGGCCCCCAAGCTCTGCCAGCCCGTCGACGATCTTCTCATTCATTCACAATCCAGGAGAAGGGCATGAGAAATGCGTTTGCTCATTTTGTCGCCGGGTCGCTCGTTGCGATTCTTATTGGCTTCGGCGTCCTGGTCCAGGCGACGCCGGAAGTCAGAGTGCCGAACGGTAATTCGATACTCATCATTCAAGGTGATGGCCGGTGAGGTGCGTTATCAGCGCGTCTTCGGGCCATGCCGCGCTTCAACTGGCCCCATCGCTCAAGGCGAGCTTTTCTGAAGTTCTTCTAGCCCGGCAGCTTTCCGATGCTTTGCGGCACCTGAGAGAGGACGAGTCCGCTCTCTGGATCATTTGCGTTTCGCGCTACATCGCGGATCTCGAGATGATTGAGATGATGCGCAAGATGCAGGTTGAGAACCTGGCGCTGGCGCTGATTGAGGATGGACTTGCTGGCTACAAGTCCTTCTCAGATTTCATGAACGCTGGAGCGGACGACGCTCAGCCAATGAGCATTGACCCGGCCGAGTTGGAGGCTCGGGTCGAAGCGCTGATCAGGCGAATGGAGAAGCCAGAAACGCCGTGGATGCTCCCGGTCGGTCCGGCAATGCTGAATAGCTCCACGGGCTGGATCACCTCGGATTACGGCTCAGTGCATCTGACCGAATGTGAGACAAAAACCCTTGAGCTTCTGGTCCACAAGAACGGCTCGATTGTGACCAAAGAGATGGTCATGAACTATCTTTACGGCGGGAGAGACGAACCAGAGTTCAAGGTCGTCGACGTGTATATCTGCAAGCTCCGGAAGAAGCTTTTCTCGATATGCGGCGGCAAGGACGTGATCGAAACCCTGTGGGGTCGAGGTTACCGCTACGCCATCCTTGGCGTGGAGCCCACTTTCACAAAAGGGCGGGCGAGGGTGGCAGGATGAGCAAGACCGAGAAGGCTGCTCACCTCTGGGAGCGCGACGGACTGGATTGGTATGTTGAGCCAGAGGTCGCTACAGCCAAACTCTTGAGTAAGGAGCGTTTCGTTGGCCCGATCCATGACCCATCCTGCGGCGGCGGTAATATTGTTCGCGCTTGCATTGAGGCTGGATACGACGCTTCCGGCTCTGACATCGTCACGCGGGTCGACCCGGAAGAGCCATGGTTCCTTGGCGAGTATGATTTTCTGACGACGTCTGAAGTTCCAACCTTCGCCAACGTCGTGATGAATCCGCCATTTTTCCGCGCCAAAGGCGCTGAAGCCTTCATCCGCAAGGCGATTTCGGTCACGCGCGGCAAGGTCTGCGCCTTCGTTGACGTGAAGTTCCTTGCCGGCACAGGCCGAGCCAACGGTCTCTTCTCGGAGCACAAGCCAACCCGGATCTGGATCATCACCCCGCGAGTGTCTTGCCCTCCAGGTGAATACCTCTTGCGAGGTGGCAAAGCTTCAGGCGGCACCGCCGACTGGTGCTGGATTGTCTGGGATATGTCGACATCGTCCGGGTCTACAGAATTGGGGTGGCTGCTGTGACCGACCTTTCCGAACCCCTCTTCGCGATTGCCATCTCCGACCAGCCCGGCACGTGCCGAGGCCTGATGCGTGTAGGCGCTGGAAAGTTCGCGATTGTCAATTTCCGGGAGGCATTACTGAGTTCTGGAGCGAGCTCTGTAGTGAATCTGGAGTCCACGTTCAACGTCGCTGACGCTTACCGCACGGCCCAGAATTCCTTTTCCAACGCGCCTGGCATCCAGAAGATCCACGGGAAGCAACTCTCAGCGGCATTCCTGATGCTGTGCTCTGAGTTGGGCCTTGTCCCGGTCGGTGATGGGCCGCCGCGCGGCCTCATCCAGCATATTCAAGAACTGATCGATGCTGTTGAATTTGATGTCAATGGCGTTGATGGCAGGGGCGGTCACGGCGGCCTGACTAGCAACAAAACACTGAAGGCAGCGGGTGCGCTGCGCCAGATCATTTGCAAGTTGGAGGGGCTGGTCAGTGAAGACGCCAAGACAGAAGATTCTTGACGAGGTTGCCGAGATCGCCCGGCTCAACGGCGTACCTATGCGCGATCTTATGGGGCGGTGCAGAACCAAGGATGTTGTGCGGGCGCGGAAGGCGGCTATGTGGTTCGTCTGGTTCAAGTACAACAAGTCTTTCAATGCGGTCGCCGCGATCTTCGGTCGCAAAGAACACTCGGCTGTCGCATTTGCGATTGGCGCCCACCTTCTGGATTGCGGCATCACTGATATGCCGGTTGCCCGGATGGCGCTCCGCATTCGGAACAAGGCTCGAGCTTGGCAGAAAATGAAGAGAGAGCAGGTGGCTGCATCCCAAGAGACAGGGGAGCGAGCAGCATGAGCGACCTTGTCCGCAACCCGATCCGGATTGGCTATATGGCCGGCCGGGAGATCCCCGTCCACGAAATTGCCGAGCAGATGGACTGCTCTCCCGCGCTTATCCGGAACGCCTTGGTGCTCGCCGGAGTAAAGCCACCGACCGACTGCGGCCCTTCCATCCTGCTCAGCGTGCCGATCACCGATTTCGTTCTCGACATCGATCAGGTCGGCAAGAACTTCCGGATGAACAGGGAAGAGGTTCTGCGAGCGCTCGTGATGCGCGCTCTTCGCGCCGGGCCGGAACGAATGATTCAGTTGATTGAAGGCGAGTAAGGCGTGAGCGATACCGACAAATTCGGGAAGTTGATGGGGCCGGTGGCCGAGAGGGTTCTTCCGGAATCGCTCGGGCCACCGAACCGAAAGCTCTCGAGCAAGACTGAAATCCGCTACGGGACAAACGGTTCGCTCGCGGTCGACCTAACCAAGGGCGTGTACCATGACCATGAGGATGGAACCGGCGGCGGCGTGCTGGACCTCCTGAAAGCCTATAAGGGGTTCGATCAGGGCGATGCCGTCAAATGGCTTCAGGAGCAAGGCTTTCTTGAAAAGTCGGAAGGAAAACCGAGAGGGGCCGCGTCGGACATCCCGGGCATTCCAGACTTCTTCGATCCGAAGCCGATCGCGGCGTTCGACTATTTCGATGATAAGGGCAATCTCGCAATTCAGGTCGTGAAGTTCCCGAAGGAAGCGGCGCGGCGCTACATGCAGCGCCGGCCGGGCCCGGGAGGATCATGGATCTGGGCGCTCGATGAGGGTGAGTACGGCAAGACGTCCGACGGTGCATGGTTCAAGGCCAAGGACGACAAGAAGTATGCCGAGGTAAAGAAATTCCCGAAGGCCACGCGCTGGCTCTACCGGCGCGACGAGGTGCTGAAGGCGAAGGCCGAAGGCAAGCCGGTTCTCTTGGTCGAGGGCGAGAAGGACGTCGAGAACCTTCGCGCATGGGGCTTCACGGCCACCACGAATTGCGGCGGCGCGAAGTTCTGGGAAGACCGGTACGACGACGATCTTGCGGGCGCCCACGTGATCCTGTGCGGCGACAACGACGACGCCGGCAGGCTCCGTATGATGAACCTGGGGCATCGTCTGAGATCGAAAGCAAAATCGGTTCGTGCGATAGACATGGTCGACCATTGGCCGGAGATCCCCGAAAAGGGTGATGTCTCGGATTGGAAGGACAAGGGCGGCGGCACCGCCGAGAAATTCGCCGAGATCGTCAAGGCTGCACCGATATGGAAGCCTGAGCCGCCGAAGTCTCTCTATTCGGCCATCCAATGGTCTGACCTGGATCGGAAGGGGGAAGACCCAGAGTACCTTGTCGATGGCTGGCTTACAGAGGGCGACCGTTCCGTGTTGGGAGGTCCGTCTGGATCGGGCAAGTCGTTCTTCGCGATCCATTTGGCCATGTGCGTGGCCCGCGGCGCCGATTTCTTCGAATACCCGGTCAAGAAGGGTGGTGTCATCTATCAGGCGGGAGAGGGCGGCCGCGGGATCAAGAAACGCCTGAAGGCCTACCGGAAGCAGTTCGGGGTGTCTTTGGAGGATGATGTGCCATTCGTCCTTCTCCCCCACAAAGTCGATCTGTTTTCAAAGGAGGGCGACACTGAGAAGCTGATCGACGAGATCAACGCTTGGTCGATGACGATGGCAGAGCCCCTGCGTCTCGTGGTGATCGACACACTAGCAACGGCCACGGCCGGCGCCGACGAGAATTCCGGCAAGGACATGAGCGTTGTTCTCGCCAACATCGCTCAGATCGCCGAGAAGACCGGCGCTCATGTGCAATTGGTTCACCACATGAACGCCGAAGGCAAGAAGCTCCGGGGCCACACCTCGGTCTATGCGAACGTCGATCAGGTGATCCAGGTCATTTCGGATCCCGACACGAAGGTCAAGACGGCCACCCTGGTCAAGCAGAAGGATGATGAGGACGGGGTGAAGGTTCACTTCAGCCTCGCCTCTGTGGTGGTTGGCTACAACGAGAAGACGGCCCGCGACGTGACCTCCTGCGTCGTTCTCTCGGTCCAGGAGAAGGAGCGGCTGAAGCGCGAGCAGGAGAAGCTGGGCTTCTCGCCGAAACCGACTGAACGCAAGATCCTGATGAATTTCTTTAAGGCCATCGATCAGTATGGGGTCTTCGTTGCTTCAGAAAAGGACGGTCCAGAAGCAGCCATCGGGAAAGTCGTTGTGGACTACAAACTTTACAGCCGGGTTTGTGTGGATTCGATGGTTGAGATCGAGGACAAGCAGAAGGCGGCCGACCAGGTCAAAAAAGAGTTCACGCGCAATTCGACCTGGCTTGTAAAGGGCGGCGTTCTGAACGTCTCAAGGCCTTATATGTGGTGGACCGGAAAGCCAATTCGGGGCTTCGCTCGAACATTCCCGAAAAACTCGGAATTTGGGACAAACGCGGGACAAACCCCGGACAATACCCAGACATCTTTCGAAGAGGACGCTGCCGAGCAAGCCCGGCAAGCTGATCTCTACGCCGAAGCTGAATGGTTGTGAGGTTGCGATGACGCGGCGCAAAAATCAGGGCAAATCGAAGCGACACTGGACTGAGCGCTACCGCGCTTCTGGACTGCTGATCGAGCGATGGACGAACGCCAAGGCCGCCTATGTCGGCTTCCTCCTGGGTCAGCGAAAAATGACCACAGAGATCTCCCGGATCCTGTCCGATGGCACCAGCCCGGAGACGATCCGAACCATGCAGCGGCGATGGAAATTGCCGAAGCTTGGGACCAAGAGCGGCCACTTCATCGAACTGACACCGGTTCAATTATCCCGCCTCGAGTCACAGGCCAAGGAGATTGGCGTGCCGCCGGAGGAATGGGCTCGCCGCGTTCTGGTCTGCGCGATCGAAGACAGAATGTACGAGGCGGTGACCGACGGGAGGTTTGATAAGTGAGCGGTGAATGGGATGGCGCCAGCGTCAAGCGGGCGCTCATCAATGCTCTGGAGACCATGTACGCCACGTCTGGGCGCGTGGCGCCGAAGAGCTTTGGCTCGGCCATGCCTGAGTATCGCGTCGATGCTGTCGACCTCTGGGAGCAACGCAGGGCCGAAACAAACTCGGTCGGCCGCATGACCGCCCGGGTCCAGCGCACAGCGCGCGAGGTTACCCGAATGGAAATCGTGCTCCTGGGCCATACCCACAAAGGCAAGCACGTCGAAAATTGGCTGTCGGGGTTCCTGAAGGATCAGGATGGAATGCGCAACTGCCTGGTGGCCTGGGCGACGTGGGAAGTCTTCAACAAGAACTCGAAGAAAGAGTGCCGGAAGCGCGGCTGGGCCTATTCGACTTTCCGCTCACGCCGGGATCGTGGGGCTGAGGTGATTGCGCACCACCTCAACCGGCTGGGCATTGAGTCCTGGTACTAAGCTCTGGCTTGCAAATATGCGGCTTCTTGTTATCTTCTTGGCGTGGGCTTGAGGAAACGGTCACTGTGCATCGACACACACCCCCTTGAGACGAGAGAAATGGAAGGCGGATCGCGTTTGCGGTCCGCCTTTTCCCTTGCCCCCATTCCATATCTTGAAATTCTGCGATCTTCACTTCAAGCTGCCACATAAGCCACGAACGCCACGACCGGCACAAAAACCAGATAGAAATTCCAGACCGATCGGAAGATCCACGGGTAGCGCCGCGGCCCTGCCTCGCTGAAGTCCGGAATGAATTCGTCGATGTTGATCGGCGGTCCGGGCGGCGGCGGGTCCAGGGGACCAGCATCGAGCCCGCGCGCAATTCTTTGCCGGCGCGTGAAGCGATGCAGGGCGATCAGGTCCGAGACGCCGGCGGCGTACTTCTGCCGGAGATCAGAGGACTCGAGTAGGGTTTGCCGTTCAAGATCCGAGATCGGCCCCATCTGCCCTTGCGGCGAATAGACCTTTATCAATTGCACCGGGGAGGGCGTGCCCTCGTCATCGAGCACAGAAATGAGAGCCTGGCCGACACCCAATTCGGTTATCAGGCTCTTGACGTCAATGTCCTTGTTCGGCCGGAAGGCCTGTGCAGACGCACGGACAAGCCGCTGATCCTTCGGGGTGTAGGCGCGCAGGGCGTGCTGTATCCGGCTGCCAAGCTGGGCCAGGATGGTGTCGGGCACGTCGGCGGGCGATTGGGTCACGAAGAACACGCCCACGCCCTTGGAGCGCACGAGACGGACCAGGCGTTCAACCTGCTGGGTCAGCGGCTTCGGAGCGTCGTTGAACAGGAGGTGGGCTTCATCGAAAAAGAAAACCAATTTCGGTTTGTCGATGTCGCCGACCTCCGGAAGCTTCCGGAACAATTCGGTGAGCAGCCAAAGCAGGAAGGTTGCGTAGAGCTTCGGCGCTTCCATCAATTGATCCGCATGCAACAGGTTGACCATGCCGTGGCCCTGGGAGTCCGTCCGCATGAAGTCGAGTACGTCGAACGGCGGTTCGCCGAACAGCCGGTCACCGCCTTGGGCTTCGAGCGCCAAGATATTGCGCTGAATTGCCGAGATCGAAGACGCGGTGACGTTGCCGTATTTGGCGCTCACGTCCGCGCGGTTTTCAAGCATGTCATTGAGGGTCCATCGCAGATCGTCGAGCGTGAGCATCCACGCCTCGTCGTCATTGGCCTTGCGAAAGGCGATCGCCATCGCTCCCGATTGCGTTTCATTGAGCCGGAGCATGCGGGAAAGCAGTTCTGCACCCATCGACTGGACAGACGTGTGGATTGGTAGACCATTCGCTCCAAACAAGTCCCAGAATAGCGTAGGGCATGCGTGGGGCACGAAAGCCTGTCCGAGCGCCTGCGCGCGCTCAGCGGCCTTGCCGTGGGTATCCGCCTTTGCAGCGATGCCGGACAGGTCGCCCTTCACGTCGGACGCGAAGACCGGAACACCGTTCTTGGAGAACATTTCGGCCAGTCGCTGAAGCGTCGCCGTCTTGCCGCCGCCGGTCGAACCGGTGACCAGACCGTGACGATTGGCCTTGGCGAGGGGCAGCGATACAGGGCCATCGAATTTGGTTGCACCTATGCTGATCGCGGTCATTGGTCGTCCTCGATGTAGAACTCGACCGTCTCCAAAGCCTTCTCCATGCCGCCGGGAAGCTTCATGAGCGCCAACAGCACCGGAATGTGCGGCGGGATATCTTCTTTGCCATCCAACCACTTCTGCACGCGCTCGTGGCGCGCTCCGGAGATCCTGGAGAACTGTCCGGCGGACAGCTTCAAGGTGTTGAGGTCGTCGCTCATGTCTTCCGGCGTCATGCGCGCATAGCGGTAGCGGGTGACCACGGTTGATCCTTCCTGTCTATTCAACATTGTCGTTCCTTTCTGGTTTCCACAATTGGGCGTCGGAGTCGAATCTTGTTGGTGGATCTCTGGCTTTCGGGCGCATCGCTCAGGCCTCGGTGAAGGTCTTGAGGACGCGGATCGCGTGATCCATTTTGTCGGGGTCGATTTTGCGGAAGATCAGGCTGGCCTTGTGGACGCGCGGATCGAGCGGTTTCGGCGCGGAAACCTTGCCGTCGCTCAGTTCGACGCCTTTGAACAGGTCGTTGAACGTCACGCCAAAGGCAGTTGCGAGCATGGCCAGCTTGCTTGCGCTGATCCGGTTCACGCCGTTCTCATACTTCTGGACCTGCTGAAAGGTGATCCCCAGATTTTCGCCAAGCTTCTCCTGGCTCATTCCCTTGGCGGTGCGGAGGCGGCGGACATTGGCGCCTACGGCGACGTCAACAGGGTGCGGGTTCTTCGATGATGTCGGTTGGATATGCATGTTCATGGCTTCGTTCTCCTGTGTTGGTTGATCGGGTGACGGCTGTCGACCTGGTGGATCGCGGGCGGAAGGGGCGGGAGTCATTCGGGTGACTTCTGCAGAATCAGGCTGATGATCTCGCTCATGCGATCTCGGTAGGCGCAGGACATGCGCTTCGCGGTATCGTCGTCGCCTAATGCTCCAGGCTCGGACATTTCGGCCTGAAAGAACGTACAAGCCACGCGCAGAGCCAGAGACTGCGCTTCGGTTAGTGATCTTCCGTTGATTGTGATTTTGGCCTCGGTGCTCATGCTGCACCGCCTTCCGCCTTGGCGATTGCTTCCTTGATCGACGGCCACAGCTTGCACAATTCATCGACCGCATCGCCGCCATTGAGCGGTTCGTCGGGATCGTCCAGGTTCTCGCCGAACACCGACGCGAAGCGCCTTAGCACCTTGAGCATGTCGGGCGCTGCATCGCGCACCGGGTCGGCCTCGGGCACAAGCTTGCTCTCGCTGGCAAGGCCGTAGAGAGACACCGGGGGCGACATGACCGCGCCATCGGCAAATTCGTAGAGCTTGATGTCACGAGCGGCGAGTTCAAGGCCTTCGGACTTGTCGCGGGTTCCGGCCTGTTTGGCAACAATTGCCTCGGCGGCTTCCTCGCTGTCTGCATCCACATAGATCGTGGTGCACATCCAGACCTCGACGCCGTGGGATTCGGTTATCTCTCCCGTCCCGTCACAGTCCGGGCAGTCCGCCACAGCCTCATCTCCAGCGTCACCAGGGTGTGGATGCTTGTAGCGCTCCCAATCGGTAACAATTTCACCGTTGCCTTGGCATTTCTCACACGATTTGGTCATTGGTTTTCCTTTCTCGGTTGCCACAATTGGCGGGTTATCGGATCATCGCAGACAAGAATTCATGCGCCTCATCGATAAGCGCGGACAGATCGTCGCCGACGATACACCACGGTCCATTCGAGCCGTCGCGGGTCGGCAATTCGGCTTCCTCGTGCGGCTCGACGCACATGAACGCGCCGGGGAAATTTGTGTTGAGGCGGGGATCGCGCTCCCCGACCTTCCATCCATAGGATTCAAGGAACCGCTTCTTTTCTTCTTTGGTTTCCATCGCGCTCACCATTCGTAGACGGGCAAGCCGTCGATCTCTGGCCCGTCGCTGTCGAACAGGATGTAATGACAGTCATGGGCGTGAGCGTGCCGGATGACCGGGTGCAGATCCTCCGGGATCCCGTTGTCGATGCCGCCGTCTTCCTGGGGTTCCGGGGCATGCATGAACCAGCCATTGAGCGTTGCACCCAAGGTGCTTATTGCCGCACCATTGCCGAATCCGTGATAGCTGACTGCATGGTTCAGGGTAGCGCTTTCCGAAAGCCAGAGCCTGGCAGCCGGGGAGAGATGCGCGTTTGAGGCGTCGAGAAAATTGCGGACGTGATCAGTCATTGGCCCATGCCTCCGCAACCTTGGCGGCGAAGTGGCCGGTCATGCCGTCCGCGGCGGGCGTATCATCGCAGTATTTGGCGACGGAACACGGGCCATCGAGATGGCTCCCGCCGTCATCCTGATCGTAATCGACCAGATAAAGCTCAAGGCCAGACGGCCAGTTCTCGGCATCCGCAACCTCGGCAACACCGCCGCGAATTGTGATGGCGATGCGGGCGGGCTCCGGTGCGGCCATCGCATCCCGAACCTTCCGGGCTTCCCGCACCATATCCATGAACTGCGAGAACGCGGCGCAAAGCTGCTCATCATCCATGTCGCTTACAAGCTCGTCAGCGTCGGCGTAGCGGTCAGCGTGACCTAAGGCCGGGTCGGCGAATTCATCCTCCGGCGTGGTGTATTGTGCCATGCGCTCAATGAATGCGGCGGCTGGGTGCGGTGCGTCCGGTATCTCGATGGTGTGTTTCGTGATCTGCCATTCGCCCCACGATCCATCATTGAAGGTTTGCAGGATGCTGCGTTGAGCCTCGCGCCAGTCGCCGGGGTATTCGGCCGGGTCGCCATCATCATCGACGCCGTGGCTTTTCCATTCCGCACGCATCATCTCGTCGGCATAAGCTTCGGCTTCGGCTTCCGTCCCGAACGGGCTCGGCATGCACGGGCCTTCGCCGCGCTCGGGGATGGTGGTGGTTACGATCCAGATAGAGGTTTTCATTTCGGTTTCCTTTTCGGTTCTCACAGTTGAGGGGCGGGCGGCGCAATTGCCGCCCAGGTCGTGCGGTGGCGCTATGGTGGCGGCACGTCTTCTCCGTCCTCAATTCCTGTTGGAATTGTTAAAGCGGCGATGGCCAGCAGGAAGGTGCGGCGGGTCATCCTAGACCCGCATCGGCATCAGCACGCCGGTCCAGCCCTCAATCGAGCCGGTGAACAGCGCCGGGCTTCCGCTGTCGCTGAATTTCGCCGTTATTGGTTCGCCCTTGCCAGCACCGACCGCGATCATGTCCGCGAAGTACGACGCATTGAAGCCGATTTCGAGCGGATAGCTGTCATAGGAGCATGCAACGTCGGCATGGGCCGATCCGGCGTCCGGATTGTTGACGGTCAACGCCGCATTGTCTTTGGACATCTGGAATTTGACCGCGCGGCCACGCTCCGACGAAACCAGAGACACGGCCCGGACGGCTTCGGCCAGCGTGTCGGCATCGAACACCGCGACCTTGTCATTGCCGGTCGGAATGACCCGGTTGTAATCCGGGAAGGTGCCGTCAACCAGCTTCGTGGTTATGGTGACGTGAAAGTCAGGATCACCCCAGGTAATGCGCGCATTGGCTTCGGTCACTTCGATGTCGACATGATCCGGGCACGCCTTGCCCTTCAAGAGCTTGTGCAGCAGCGCAATTGTCTTGCGCGGGATGATCACGCCGGGCATTGCCGCCGCACCTTCCGGCAAGGCCATGACACGGCGGTAAAGCCGGTGCCCATCGGTCGCCACCATCACGAATTCGTTCTGGTATTCATGAAAGAACATGCCATTCAGATAATAGCGCGTTTCCTCACTCGACATCGCACCCATGACCGAATTGATCCCATCCAGGAACGCCGGGCCGGTCATCCTGAAATTGCGATATGCGGAGTCGGGTTTGCCGCCGAAGTCGATAAGTGACGGGCCGCGAAGCGTCGGGAAATCCGACCCGGGCAGCGCTTGCAGCGTGTAATTCACCCGCTCGAAATCGAGATTGACATTGTCCCGGCTGTCATCGTGTTCGTGCGTGATCGCGACGAAATCGCTTGCGGTCGCCTTTTTCAGAAAGTCGCGGAAGCCATGGGCCGGGACGCTGGTATCAAGCCGGGAATCCGCGGCGGCGGGAAGCGCCACAACCAATTCAATGTCAATGTCTGTCCCGGTCACGAAAAGCGTCTGGCCATCGCCCTGGATGCGGCAATTCGAGAGAATGGGAATGGTGTTCCGGCGTTCGATGACGTTGGCCACGATGTCGAGCGCGCGGGTAAGGCTGGCACGTTCTGCAATGGCGCTCGGAGCGGTCGCGGCGATGATTGCGGCGGTGTTCTGCATGGTCATGAATTCAATTCCTTTTCTGGTTGTCACAATTGACGGCGGCGCGATTGCACCGGAATCCGGCCCGAAGGCCGGTAACCGCTGAAATCGGTTAAGAGATCCCCGCCGCGACCAGCACAAAGGCCGCGACAAAGAGAGAGATTGAGACAAAGGCGGCGACGTCTTGGACAAAGGCCAGGATGCGGGGGATCATTCGACCACCTCGACCGCATCAGCCGGAGCCCAAATGTAATAGCGCGCTGAATCGTGCCCGAATATCGACCACGTCCCGGCCTTCCCAGCGGTGCCAGCATCGCAAGAGGCGGGCGGGATGGCCCATTTATCGCCCTCGGTTCCGCTGGCATTCTCGATCAACTCAAGACGGGTTCCGGCCTTGGCTTTGACCTCGTACCCGCGGCGGGGGTCGCCGCCGCCGTTGAACATCACGGACACGTCACGGGATAGGATGGCGCGCGGGTTCATGCGTCACCGCCGATCTTGTCGAGGACGACAACAATTGACGCGGTGCCGGTGCCGGATTCCTTGAACGATCCGGCGGGCAGGTCGAGCCTTTCGCCGCCGTGATCGTCAAACCAGTCGCGGAACGCTTCGGACTTGCGGTCAGACCGGAAAAACGGCCCCGGCGACATGACGGAAACCAGCCGCCCGCCCGGCTTGAGCATGTCGAAAGCGCGCTGGACGTGTTCGGCATCCTGCCCCTTTTCAAAGGGCGGGTTCATGATCACAAAATCAAACGCGGTGCCCGGTTCGAATTCGGTGAAATCGGACCCGGCCAGGTTCGCGCCCTTGGCTTCGAGAATGTCCCGGAGCGTTCCCCATTTCTCGCATGCGGTAACGGTCGCCATCGGCCGGACTTCGGAAAGCGCGTCAATGATCGCACCATGTCCGGCGCTTGGTTCGAGCACGTCGCAAGACGAATGGCTCGGGATGTCGGCAAGGTCAATCATTCGGTCGATGACCGCGCGCGGCGTCGGGAAATACCCGGGAATGTTGGCAAACTTCAAACCGTCGATCTTGCGGCGCAAGGCTTCCGCCTTCTCCTGCTCCGGGTCATTGCCGCCGATCAGCGCCCAGATTGCGAGCGCTTCCGGGCTGTCATGGCGCGGCTTGCCGGTGTCAAAGCCCGCATCATAATAGCCGCCTTCATGCTTGATCAGGGACCGGCTCAATTCGAGAATTTCCGCCTTTGTCCGGACATTGGCCAGCGCTTCGGGCACGGTCCCGGCGTCGTGGTGATCTGCGAGCGCCCGCATTGCCTTTTGTGCCCGTTCAAGGTGCACGCCATCCATGCGAGCGCTTGCGGCTTCCCGCTGCTGTTTCGGGGTATTGGTTCGCCGGTCCGCGAATTTGTGGTCAATATCCTTTTGCAGCCGGGCGGCCATTTCCCGGAGCTTGTCAGCAATCGGCGGCGCGGCCTTGGCAGGGGCAGCCGGCGCATTGCCCGGCGCTGCCTGGCTGTCGCTTCCGCCCGCGAATGCTTCCGCATTGTCGCGGCTCTTGAAGGCAAACCCGCCCGGCGTCTTTCCCCATGGCCGGGAATACCAGCCGCCCAAATCGCGCGCCGCATCGCGGAGCCGGTCGAATTCGTCACGGTCGACACGGTCGGGCAAGATGCAAATGAACATCTGAAAGCCCTTTTTCGTGTGCGTGTGTTCCTCGATCCGGACGCCTTCAAGCGCCGGGCCGCGATTGTGCCCGATCATGCCGGGTTGTTGCGGCTTGGCTTCCGGTTCAGGGATTGCCCAGACAGCCGGGAACGGCAGGGACTGGACCGGATCGGCATTGTAAAACTGCTGTTTGGAGATCTTCCAGCCGTTGGAATGTCGATAGCCATCCTTGAGGAAATACCCGCCGCCCATCGAATACTTTTGGCGGTGTTCGGCCTTCTCCGGCGCGTCGGCAAGAAATGCCGTTTCCGGATGATTGAGCGCGGCCTTGCGCATTTCCGGGAACAGGTCGCGGGTGTGCTTGGAGAATGCAAGGATGATTGACCGGGTCCGCGTCGAGCCGTGGTAATCGCTCATATAATCGCTTTTGTCCTCGATCAAATCCGCCACAATGACGGCCTTGGCCCATGACGGGATTTTGTCGCGGTGTTCGTCGCGGAAAGCCTTTGTAGCTGCATTGAGGTCCGCTTGAGCGCGCGCCCTTTCGGCGCGATCGGCTTCGCTTTTCGCGGTCGCCTTTGCCAGCAATTCCGCGGCCATGTTGTCGCCGATCGGCGGGAAGCCATAGCGCGCGGCGTCCGCAATCCAGCTTTCCGCGATTCCGTCCGGGATCTCGGTCATGGTCAAATCTTCCCAAACGATTGTCATCCTGGACCGCGTCGGAGTCATGCCGCCGCCGCCGATCACGTAAGACGGCACATTCGGAGCTTCGAGCTTGACGATATGGCCGCGCTGTCCTTGCGGTGACCAGTAAACAGGGGTTCCAACGGTTGCGGCTTCGGGCTTGTCGAGTGTGTTTTGCATTGTTTCGGTTCCTTTATTGGCGCTCACAATTGAGCGGGGTTGTTTTCGGTGTGTGCTGCTTAAGCTTTCTGGAAAGCTTCCATGCAAACGCGGTTGAATTCGCGTTCATGCATCGCCGCTAGACTTTCGGCGCTTGGCAGATCATCCGCCGGGACTGTCCGCAACGTCATTGCGGCCTTGCATTCGATTTGAATCCCGCCGACTCCATCGCTCCGAAGTCGCCATTTCTTGCTGTCAATATCCATCGTTTAAGGTTCCTCATTGGCGCGCACAATTGCGCTTTGATCGGCTCTATCAGCCGGGAAACGCCGCCATGCGGTGACGTTGCCGGGATGATAGGAGCGCGGCCCGGAAGCCGCGCGCCGGTGTCAGTCTGGCAAGTTGTCAAATTCGGGGTTGTCGCTGGTCACGCCAAGGTGGCACGGCTTTGCCCATGAATAGCGCGCGATTGCGCACAACTCGCCCCAAGCCTTGCGCGGGGTTCCGTCCGGGTAAAGCGGTCTGGCCTTTACATCGGCTTCATAGTCGGCGCGGCCTCGTTCGACGTATTCGGCGCGCGTGGTTGCTGGTTTCGCTTCCATGGTCATTCCCCTTCCGGTTGACGTTGCACCACGTCGAAAACAACTTTCGGAATCTGATAGCTGTCGCCGTCTGGAGTGACTGCCCAATAGTACCGCTTAGCCCTCAATCGTGCCATATAAGCGGCCTGTTCGCGGCTGTTCATGCCGTTGAATTTCCGGCGGTTGTAGTCAATCATCCCGTCCGTTTCTTCAAAGGTCAGCCCATGGGCGGCATTTTCCTTTTCGAGCTTGGCGCGCAATGTGGCCACGCCATCCGAAAAACGAAATTGCTTGTCGAGTGCTTTTCCGACGCGACCCCGCGCCATAGGAGAAAGGCTGTCGAGATTAAAAAGCGGCTCCATGATCATTCCCCCGCGCGGATTGTCAGGCCGTCCCGTAGGAACGCCGATTTTTCAGCAAGCCGCTTGCGGCGGTCATCGCGGCGGACCTTGCCGGGCTTGGAATTGGCGAACGTGTCGCGGCGGGTGCGGTCGGTATGTGTGAACATGGTTTGGGTTCCTTTGTTGGCTGTCACGATTGACAAGGGTTCGGGTTAGGCCGCGCGGGTTTCTTCAAGAGCATATCCGCCCCATTGTTCCGCCATGGCGCGCGCGATACCGGGAAAAAAGCGGCTGCGTTCGGTTGCCCGATCCGGTCCCGGGGATGCGAAGTGAACGCTATTCCGAGCGGTCGAGCCGTCCAGCGTGCCAGTGGGCACGAGTGGCGGAAGGCCACGAAGCCAAAGACAGGTGCGTTTCTTCTCATTGTCCGGACCGTCCGGATCGGTCGCGAATTGCCAAGGCTGGACCGATTGCGCTTGAGGCTGAAAATTCCGGATCCGCTCTTTCGCGTGGCGATGCATCACGGGGTTCTCAATCGCGACCCGATCAATCGGCGCGTTCCAGAGGTCCGAAAAGAGCGCCGCGCCCTCGTCAAGCTCTTTCCACATTTCGTCAAGGGTCCGGCCAGGTGGCGGGCTTTTCAGCCAGCGGACACCGGAGTTGCAAAGCCGGGTGCAAGGCGGGTGCGCGACCATGAGCAAGTCCCAACCCCAATCTAGAATTTCCCGGACATCGCCGCGCAAATGGCGGTTTGAACCGCGTTCATCCGGCTTGATGTCGCAGGACCACGCATCATGACCAAGGTCTAGGAATGCATCGCGGACAGTGCCGGAGCACTCGCAAGCGATAAGGACTTTAAGCGGGTTCGAAGTTTCCATTTTGACGTTTCCTTTTGTGGCGGTCACGATTGACCTTTGTTGGCTAGTCGCCATCGGATAGGCGCGCGCGGCGCCTATCAAACAGGGACTAGGATTCATCCAGCCAGAAACCGGCTTGCCGCGCCATGGTCCAAGCCGCATCCCATAGGGCTTGATCCGCTTCCCGTTGCGCGTCGGTTGCGCCTTTCGTGATGGTGAAGGGCTCGCGGCCTAGCGTGTCCACAAAGGCCGCATACATGCCCATGTTGCTATCGAAGAAATCATGGGTTGCGCATGCTCCGGCATAGTCGGGCCTTGCGTTCAAGGTGTTGATTTCAAGGACAAGCGAGCCGATAGTTTCCCCGTTATCGACGTCCAGAGCGCGCGCAGCTTCGCGCAAGGTCGCGGCGAATGCGCGGGCGATGGTTTCGGTGTGGTCGGTCATGGTCACGCCCTCAAGCCGCGCGAAGCGCTGGAAGGCTTGTCAAAGCTTCCCGGGCTTCGGAAATGGCAATCCGCACCATGTCGGGGAAGTAATGGCAAATCAGGACGTTCTGACCGCGCGCCGCGCGCATCGCTTCGCAGTTGCGATTCATCGGGTCTTTGTCGCGGTGTGCGGTCCAGAACGCGGCCACGTCGTCGGCGCGATAGACAGACGCGCCTAAGTGATCCGCTGCGACTTCGCGACCGTCCAGCCGTACTACAACGCGGCTGTCAAAGGCGACGAGGTCGCCGCTATCCAACGCGGCTTGCGTTTCCCCGGTCTCGTCGTCTCCGTCATACTGAAAGCCGCACTCTTGAGCGATTTCCAGCGAGACGGAGAAACGAGCGGTGTTGAACGTCCAGACGGTTTCGTAAGTCATGGTTCATGTTCCTTGATGGTTGCCACGATTGGCAGGGTTAGAGCGGTTGTCAGTTGGTCGGAGTGCGGTTTCCGTCGATGTTCGCGAAAGACTGGCCTTTCCCGTTGCCGCGCGCGGTCGCGTCCCAGCGACAGTTAACCGAATCTTCGGCTTCGCATGCAGGCAACAGGAAATGTAGGTTCGCGGCCAGCGTGTTGACTTCCGCACCGATGCCGCGCGCATAAAAGCGCGATCCGTCCTTGAGCACGTCCGGCATGTCTCCGGACTGGCAAGCTTTGGTGAGCTTTTCCGACTTGACGAACGCGGAAGCGCAAACCCGGTCAAACTCGGCCGCGCGGTCACCTTCGGCGGCCATGGCGGAAGTTGCGGAGATCGCAAGAAATGCGGTTGCAAGAATGGTTTTCATGGTCTTGTCCTTTCGTGGTGGTCACGATTGACCAGTTAGGCGGTTGCGGTGATGTCCTTGAACAGGTGAGGAATGCGGGAAGCGGCGCGCGTGGCGTGCTCGACTGTCGGAAAAGACGGATCGCGCCAAATGCCGATCCCGCCGTTTTCCATGGTCTTCCATGCGTACCGCGTGACGGTTACGCCCTTGCGCTTTGTCCGGAACGGAACCAGCTTGACAGGGATGAAGCCCGCATAGGTGTCTTTGAAAGAGGCTGTTGCAAGGTGTTGCATGATCTTTTTTCCTTACTGGTTGCCACACTTGGCATGTTCGGCGGTTCCTGTTTGGTTGGCACTCTTGCCGTCCGCCGATGAACAAACAATATGCGATGATCGCAAAAAACGCAAGACAAAAGCGCAACCGCAATGCGTTTTTTCCGACTTTTTTCATGGCAACCAGCAACCCAGGAAAAGCCGAAACGCTCCACAAGACTTGCCGCAACCGTTCGAGCCGTTCGCTTTACTTTCCCGCGCACCCTGTTTCACTGACTCGCGCCGCAACTTGCCGACTCTGGCACTTTCGAGCGATAAAGCCGCCATCACATGACACGCTGCAAATGATGCGCCGACGCAACGGCCAGCGTGTCGCGGCTTCTCTCTTTCGGTTTTGGTTTTCTCTTTCGGACAGGTCCGCACCCGTGGCCCGCATGCCGTGGCCGTGGTGCGCACTGGCCTTGCGGCCATGCCTTCCGGTTCGGTGTGGTGGTGGTGTGGTGTCGAGCTTGGCACGTGCCAGCGTCTGCCCGTGCCCGTGGTGGCGTGGTGATGGACGTGGTGACGTGCCGGGCATGGCATGCCGGGCATGATGCAAGGTCACCATGCGAGCGCTGGCCGTGGCCGGCCTGTGGTGCGTGTCCGTGGTGGTGGCCGTCACCCCACGTGGTGTCTTGAATGCGCCTGTGTGCGGCTGTCTGTGGCGGCGCGGCGGGCCTTTAGGGACCGTACCGGACCTGGCCGGCACGCGGGGCGCAGCACCCCGGTTTATCGGCGAAGTTATTTCTCCTAGGCGGGTTCATCCCATAGGACCGAATCCTGTCAAGGAAAAAACGCAAATTTAGGGGCTGGATCGACCCGGTTCATCCCTCGGGAATTTGCAAGAAAATCAGCGGCATGGAGGGAAAGGCTCAAGTCACGTAACAAAACGTGAAGTTGCGAGGGCTTGCTGAAGCTCGAGAAATCACGTTTTCTCTCGCGGATCCCTTACATTGTGCCATTCAGAAAGATCGAGCCGAGGGGCTGCCACAAGGCAGACCCGGCGGGCGTCGAGGCATCGAATCGGCCTTCATCGCGTCCTGAATTAATACACTCAAGACAGTGTCTGGGCGTTTCGCCGCGCCGGAAAACGACCTGTCTGGGAAATGTCCGGGTTTTGTCCCGGTTTTTGTCACCCCTCGAAAGAGCCCTTTTCAGGGCGCCTTTCAACCATCGGTAATCCTATGAAAGTCTCGGCTCAGTTCCAGAGATCTTCGGATCTCGGGCGGTTTTTGCGTTCCCTCGCATCGCCCGAAATGCGCGCTGCAGCCGCGCGCGGATTGAACGAACACGCGGTCGAACAGCGCAGACAATCGGTCGTTCGCATCAGTTCATCGACCGGCGTACCGGCGGGTCGTGTAGGCTCGAAAACAAGGGTCAAGAAGGCGTCGCCGGCAGCTTCGATGGAAGCCGAGGTTCGCACCCAGGATGTTGCCATTCCGCTTGCCGAATATGGCGACCCGGTCTGGGTTCGGGATCAGTCGCCAGGGTGGGGCGGCGGCTCGGTAAGCTCGATGCGGGGCGCCGAGGCGACCGGCTGGAATGTGCGTCGTCAGTTCAAGGGCGCCTTCATCGCGAAGGGGCAGGTGGTGGTGAGGACCAGCAAGGCCCGATACCCGCTGAAGATCCTTTCGATGGCGGTCCTCGCCAACGAACTGGCCAAGCCAACCCGGCCGAACGTGCCGGCAGCAAAGGCCTTTGCGGCATACGATCTCGAGAAGCGTGTGATCCGGCACGTCATCCGGGCGGTGAGCGGCTAGCTCATGGCTTCGAAATCTATGGGGAAGCAAGCAGGCCCGCGAGGCGGCGCCTGGGTGCCGGAGACGTGCTCGAAGGCTGATCTGGCGGTGATCCTGAACGTCTCGACCCGTGCGGTCTCGGATTATCACCAGAAAGGGTATCTGGTGCAGGCCCCGCAACGCGGTCGTTACCTGACGCTCCCTTCTATCCATGGTGTGATCGACAAGCTCAGGGCCGCGGCGGCGGCAAAGGCGACATCGACAGGCCGCTCACTGCAAGACGAGCGCGCAGAGACGGAGGCCTTGGTCCGGGAGATCAAGAGCATCGAACTTGCGAAGCTGAAGGGGGAGGTTCTGCTTCTCTCGGAAGTTTCGGAGGCATGGTCGTCATTCGCGGGAAGGGTCAAGCAGACGTTCTTGGCAATTCCGGGGAAAATGAGGGCGACGATCCCGCATTTGACCGCTCATGACGCCGAAACAGTCAAGAAAATATGCCGCGATACGCTCGATGAACTCGCCGATGAGGTCGAGGCGTCGGTCGTCGGCGGCGAAAAGAAGGATATTTCTGGTGGCAAGCGCGGCCGTTGAGACGTTGTTCGGCAGCGTCTCGAAGGCGCTCCGACCACCGGAACTGCTGTCTTACAGCAATTGGGCCATGGATAACTTCCGTTTGGCCGGCAATACGGCCGCCAAGGGCAAGTTTCGGCCTTGGAAGTTCCAGCGGGGCATCCTGGACGCCATCGGGGATCCAATCCTTGAGCGTGTGACGGTGATCAAGTCTGCCCGGACCGGGTTTACGGTCAGCCTTGTTGCTGCGATCGGCGCCGTCGCTGCAAACGACCCGGGCCCGATCATTTTGTTGATGCCGACGGACGACGATGCCCGCGGAATCGTGGTCGACGAGATCGATCCGGCGTTTCAGGAGTCTCCGGCTCTCCGGAGCCTGATGCAACGCGGCCGGTTTGACGGGAGGAACACGCTCACACAGCGCGCACTCCTGGGCGGCGGCACGCTGAAGATCATTTCGGCTCGAGCCCCGCGCAATCTGCGCCGGCACACGACCCGGTTTCTGTTCTGCGACGAAGTGGACGGGATGGAGGTCACCAAGGAAGGCGATCCGATCGTGCTCGCTGAAAAGCGGACGATCTCTTATCCGGACCGCAAGATCGTCATCGGCTCGACACCGGTCGACGAGGCGACATCGATAGTTCTCGCGAAGTACGGGGAATCCGATCAGCGGATTTTTGAGATCCCGTGCATCGAATGCGGGGATGTATTCGAGCTCTTGTGGGAGAACCTGGACTGGATCGCCGGCAAGCCCAAGTCCGTGGTTTGCGTCTGTCCGTCATGCGGCAGCACCATTGAAGAGCGGCATAAGCCGGAGATGGTCGAGGCGGGCGAATGGCGCGCTACGGCGCCAGAGGTCGAGCGTCACGCCGGCTTCCGGATGAACGCGCTGATTTCGCAGTTTTCGAACGTCTCCTGGGCGAACCTCGTTGAGGAATGGGAGAAGGCGGAAAAGGCCGGCCCTTCGGCGATGCAGGTGTTCGTGAACACCAACCTGGGCAAGGCGTGGTCGACCGCGGTCAGCTACGTCAGCCAGGATCAGTTGAAGGCCCGGGCCGAAGACTTCGGGATCCAATGGGACGTCGAGGCCGGAGCTTGGCGCGAGGACATCCCGGAGGACGTGGCTTACATCACTGCGGGTGTTGATGTGCAGGTCGATCGACTTGAGGTCACCTTCATCGGCTATTCGTCGACCGAGCGCTTTATCCTTGGTCACCACGTGATCTGGGGCGGCACGAACCTCGACACCACGTGGGAAGAGCTTCACGCGGTGCTGACCACGACGTGGCGGCATCCGCTGGGCGGTCAGATCGGCATCTCCGCATCGGCGGTGGACTCCGGTGACGGCAACCGAACGCAGTACGTCTATGATTACTGCGAACGAACACAGGGTCTGAAGATTGTTGCGATCAAGGGGCGCGAAGGTCCGATCAAGGTGATCGAGGTCAGCAAGTCCCGGCGCCGAAATCGGACGGCTCCGCTCTTCATCGTCGGCGTCGACCAGGTGAAGACAGATATTCTGGTGACGCTGCCCCTCGAAAGAGGGAAGCCGCAGTGCTTCCGGTTCTCGAATACGTTGTCGGAAGAGTTCTTCCGGCAGCTTACGGCCGAGCGTCGCGTCGTAAAGATCAAGAAGGGCAATTCAGCCAAGGCCGGGCGACCTGAAGTCGTTTTTGAACGGATCAAAGGGCGCAAGGCGGAAGCGCTCGACACCGTCGTCTACGGGCTGGCGGTGAAATACCTCTGCAAATTCGATTTTGGAACGCGATACGCGGAACTCAAGGGCAAGCCGGCAGAACGGCCGAGCCTCCGGGATCTTGCGAAACGCCTGAATGGGTGACCAATGTCTGAGACCACGGAGCAAAAAAAGCCTCGGGTTCGCGTCAAAGCGGGCTCCCTGGTTTCGCCTTCGGCTGGTTATTTCCAGAACCAGACCAACCCGCTGATGGTCTCTTGGAACCCGCGGCTTCGGGAATCGGCGGATGATGTCGGCAAGTCCTGGGAAGTCGCCGCTGCCCGCGCGATCGAGGCCGTCCAGAATTCAGGGTTCATCAGCAGGGCTGTCGAGGTCTGCTCAGGGGCCACTGTCGGCTCCGGCCTTCGGATTGCCGTTCGCCCCGATGCAAAGGGGCTCGGCTGGAGTGAAGAAGCGACCACCAAATGGGCGAACAACGTCGAAAGTCGTTTTCGCGCGTGGGCAGAGACACCCGTCGAGTGCGATGCGGCGGGCAGGATGACCTTCTACCAGATGCAGCAGGCAGCTTTTGCGTGCTTTCTGGCGTATGGCGAAGTTTTGGGGCTTCAGCCGCTGGTGAAGCGCTTCAAGTCCCAGACGGCGACCAAGGTGAAGTTGCTGCCTCCCAGCAGACTCATCAACAAGACCCATACGCATGAAAACATAGCGAATGGCGTGAAAACCGATCGCTGGGGGTTCCCTCGTGTCTACTACATGCGCCGGAAGGACAAGGGCCTCAGTGAAGAGGTGGCTATCCGAGCGTTCGACGCCGACGGGCGGCCGAATGTGCTCCACTTCTTCCTGCCATCGATCGCAGTGAACCGCGGGATTTCGCCCCTCGCGCCGGTCCTGAAGGTAGTTCGCCAGGTTGACCAATACGCCGACGCGACGCTCACGAGCGCGCTGATCCAGACGATTTTCGCAGCAACACTCAAGTCGAACGTGTCAGGTCTCGGCGTTTTTGACGGCTTGATGACCGACAAGGATAAGGGAGAACTCGATGTCCGTGCTTTCCTCTCCGAAAAGGGGGATTTCTACGACGGGGCGAAGATCGATCTGACCCAGCATGGGCGAATTGCACAGCTTTTTCCGAATGACGAACTGAACTTCGTCGAGGCCAAGCAACCCGGGCAACAGTATGACCAGTTCATGGGCTGGCTGCTTCGTGAAATCGCGGCAGGCATCGGCGTCACCTACGAAGGCGCCACCGGCGACTTCCGCGGAGCAACCTATTCATCGGTCCGCATGGCCGGCGCGATCGAGTGGCTGATCGTACTGCGCCGCCGCGCCAATATCGTAGTGCCGTTCTGCAAGGCGATCTTCGAAACTTGGCTCGAGGAAGAGATCGGCACCGGACGGATCGACTTTCCCGGCGGCCTTGACGCCTATTTTGCGAAGAAGGCATTCGCGGCTCGCACGACATGGACCGGCCCGGCCCGTCCGCAAGCCGACGAGTTCAAGGCGGCTCGCGCCCATGAAGTCCTGAAGGATATGGGCGCCACGTCGCTGTCCAACATCGCCGAAGACTACGGTTGGGACATCGAAGACCTGATGGCATCCCAGAGGGCAGAGAATGATCTGGCCGAAAAGCACGGATTGCCGCTCCCGTGGGCTCCGAAAGACATCCTTCAGACCCGCGAGGGGCAGGATCTGGAGTTGAACGCGCCACCTGACAGCGACGATCCGAACGATCGAAAGAACAGGAAGGGTAAGCCCCGACGGAAGGGCGCGGGCCGCACTCCTGGAGACAGCGAACCAAAGAACACAGAAGACATGATTGCCGAACTCGAGGCTGAACTTTCGGGAGAGACCGATGGCGATTGATTACACCGCCCTTTTCGGCGCGGAGGAATATGACCCGTGCGCTGCTTTGGTCGCCCTGCGCCCCGCGCTGATGAAGATCATGGTCGACGGAAGGGTGGCAACCGTCAAATTCCGGGACCGCACGGTGGAGTTCCACCGGCAGGACACCAAGGAGCTTGAAGCCCTGGTTCAGAGGCTCGAATCCGAGTGCGCCGCCAAAAGAGGCCGGAGATCATCGCGCCGGGCTATCACCGCAGGCGCCAGACGGGCGTGAAAGGAACATGAATATGCGAATTCTTGACGCCGGAGCGTCCGTCCCGTGGGCGATCGTGCCTTCCAAGCTGGAAGAAATGATCGAAATTGCCGATCGCACAACCGATATTGCGCCAGAGACTCTGGCCGCATATCGCGCGGAGCAGGCCGACAAAGGTGAGCGCCTTCAAATCCGCGATGATGTTGCAATCCTGAATGTCGAAGGTCCGCTCTTCAAGAAGGCAAACCTCTTTACCGCCATGTCGGGCGCCACCTCGTATGAGATGCTGCGGCGCGATCTGCAGGTTGCTCTTGATGACCCGTCCATTTCGGGAATTTTGCTCTCGGTCTCATCTCCTGGCGGTGAGGCGTTTGGTTGCGACGAGCTCGCACAAGCCATTTTTGCGGCGCGCAATGTGAAGCCGATCCATGCCTTTGTCAGCGGCCAGGCCTGCTCCGGAGGATATTGGGTTGCGTCGGCCGCGTCGAAAGTGACTGTTAGCGATATTGCTATGCTGGGGTCGATCGGCGTCGTCATGGGCTTGGAAAAGCGGACGAATGACGCTGCACGCGGTGTTGAGCGGTTCGAATTCGTATCCTCTCAGTCGCCCGGCAAGCGCCCGGACCCGTCGAGTGACGATGGAAAGGCTCAAATCCAGAAGACGGTAGACGATATGGCGGCGGTGTTTGTGTCGGCGGTGGCGAAGCACCGTGGCGTGAGTATCGACGACGTCGTCAAGAAATTCGGCGCCGGCGGTGTCGAAATCGGGGCGAACGCGGTTTCTGCGGGTATGGCTGACGCTGTCGGCCAGTTCGAAGAAGCCTTGGGAGCCCTTTCAAAGCGCGGCCAAACCGGTCGTTCAAAGTCACGCTCCAACGGAGGTTTTTCCATGAGCAATTCCAACAAAGGACCGGCGACGACGAGCGACGCCGACACCACCGCACCTGATGCTGCCGCCGAAGCTGCAGCCAAGGCCGCAGCCGACGCCCGCGTCGAAACTCAGGCCCGCATCAAGGGTATTCTGGCTTCTGATGAAGGCAAGAAGAAGCCGCAGCTTGCCGAGCACCTGGCCTATGAGACCGATATGGACGTCTCTTCCGCCAAAGCGATTCTCGCAAAGGCAATTGCTGACGACCCCGCTGCTTCGGCAACCCCACCCGCCGGCGGTCAGCAGGAGCAGGAGACCTATCAGCAGCGGAAGGAGAGGACGGGCGCTTCGGACCTCGGCGTCTCCGATGATGTTGGTGGCCAGCCAAAGGCCGACTGGTCGTTGGCCGTCAGTGCAGCAAATCAGCGCTTCGAGCAGTAAGCCAAGCGCCACAAATCGGAGAAAATGAAATGACGATGCTTACCGAAGGCCGGCATCCCGGCGAATTCATCATGACGGAGGCGAATGGCCAGCGTTCTCGTGAGGCGCTGACCATCGCAGAGTCGCAGACCATCCAGCCGGGCGGCTTGCTGGCGAAGCTGCTGGTCGCGGCCGGTGCCACGGTCTCAGTTGCCGACGGCGACGGCGACCACACAGGCAAGGGCGACCTGACATTGGCCGATCCAGCCATCAACGGCAGAGCCAAGGATGGCGTCTATACCGTCGTCTGCACGGCCGCCGCGACCAATGGCGGATCGTTCGAGGTTTCCGACCCGGCCGGCAAGCCTGTCGGGGTTGCGACAGTCGGCACGGCCTTCAACAAGGAGGTCAAATTCACTATTGCTGATGGTGGCACTGACTTCGCTGTTGGCGACAGCTTCAACATCACCGTGGTTACCGAAGATTCGGACTTCCAGTATGTCGCCTACGATCAGGACGGCACGGATGGTTCGGAAATTCCGAGCGCCATTGCCATCTATGGCGCAGTCACCGGCGCGAGCGAAACGGTGAAAATCGCTGGCCTTGTGCGTGATTGCGAGATCAACGCGCATTGCATCGAGTGGCCGGATGACATCACAGAGGCCGAAAAGGTCGACGCGATCCAGTCCCTCAACGATTCGGGCATCATCGTCCGAGCATAACCCCGACCACACGCGGCAAGCCGCACCAGTCCAACAGCCCGGCCTCTGCGCCGGGTTTTTTTATGGGAATGAAAAATATGTCCATCCTTGACATCTTCAAAGATGACGCATTCTCGGTCACTAGCCTGACCGGTGCGATGCGCGAGATCAAGCATGTTCCCGGCTATATCAGCCGGAAGCGGCTCTTCCAGGTCAGTTCGATCGACACTCTGTCGGTTGCGATCGAGAAGGACAAACAGCAGAACCTGAGGATCGTTCCGTCTTCGCCGCGCGGCGGCCCGGGCTCGACCTTCGGCAAGAACAAGCGGTCGATGCTTTCCATGACCGTTCCGCACTTCCAGGTCGACGATGCGATCTACGCAGATGAAGTTCAGAGCGTGCGTGGCTTTGGCCAGGAGCAGCAGCGCGAAACCTTCATGAGCAAGATCGCCAATCGTGCGGCCGAAGCCAGCCAGTTCTTCGCACTCACCGAAGAGTTTCATCGGCTCAAGGTGCTCACGACCGGCAAGCTCTTTGACTCCGACGGCACCACCGTTTTGGCCGACTTCCTGACACTCTTTGGGGAGTCGCTGCCGGCCGAACTGGACTTCTCGTTCGACACCAATGTTGGCGGAAAGCTTCGGAAATTCTGTGCCGGGGTGCATCGGCAGATGGCCCAGATCCTGGACGGCCTGCCGTTCAGCGGCATAGAAGCCATTTGCGGCGACGACTTCTTCGACGACTTGGTCGGGAACGAGGAAGTGCGTGCTGCCTATGAAGGGCATGCCGGCGCTCTCCAGTTGCTCGACGCCTATGTGTCCGGCAGCGGGCAGAACGATACGTTCGGGGAAGTTTCGTTCGGTGGCATTCGCTTCGTCAACTACCGCGGCTACTTCAATGGCCAGGTCGCCGTCCACAAGGACAAGGCTCACCTTTACCCGCTGGGTGTGCCCGGTCTCTTCCAGACGGTCTATGCGCCGGCTGACTACATCGAGACCGTCAACACCATGGGGCAGCGTCTCTATGCCAAGCAGTGGCGGATGGACAACGACAAGGGCATCAATCTGGAATACCAGACCAACGCCCTTCATTACTGCACCCGTCCGCGCGTCTTGCTGCGCGCCAAGCGCACTTAACGGCGGCCTGAGGGTAGCTCAATGACAACGCCGTTCGCAGACCTTGAAATTCTCGTCTCGGACGCGGTCGACAGCCTTATGGCTGAGCCGACGCGCATCATCCGAAAGAAGAGAGGTGAGATTTTCGCGGGCACTGCGGACGGCGCTCGAGCAACTGTCGATGTGGTCGGCGTCGTCGACCTCAACCCGTTGACAGTCGTGGCGCAGGATCAGGGGCAGTATGACGGGTTTCAGCCCACACTCGCTGCCAACAAGGTCCACGTTTCGTACAAGCATGGGGTTTTTGCGAGCCGAGATGCCTGGCCGAAGCAGGATGATCGTATCGTCGCGCTGGTTCGCGCCGGGCCGCCGACCTATCGAGTAACAAAGGATGCTGAAGACGACGGGATTGGCCGCGTCCTCTGCATTTGTGTGCCTGAATGAGCATTATGAGCGTGGTCAACCGCTTTCTGCTGAAGCGGATCATCTCGGGCCGGACTTGGGCCGAAGCCAAAGTCTATGAGCAGCCGCTGGATCCAATCATGGATGTGCTCAAAGAGGGGATGGAGAGCAAGACGCCGGTAATCGCCGTCTACACCCAAGAAGCAAGCAACGATGAACCGTTCGGTGTAGCCGAACAATTCGGGGTCAATTCGCTGGTTTGCATGATTTACATCTACCTTCCGCCCAAGGTCACGGTGACCGAAGGTGCGACTGAGATCGAAATCGACAACAGCGGGGCAGGGCTCGCCCTCGATGTCGTCTCCCGCCAGATCTTTGCGTCTCTGCATTCCGGGAATGAAGATTGGATTGCGATCTGGCGGAAGCTGATCATCCAGATCGACAAGATTAAGCGTTCTTTCGTGCTTCACGAGATTGAGAACGGCACGAATATTCCGGTGATGGAGATCCGGCTTGATCTGAGCACGGTGGCCGAGCCGAGCTACGGCGAGGCGTTGTATGGCGGCTGGCTGATGCTCGACACAAAACTCCGGGCGACCGGTGACCCGGAACACCTTCAGTTCGCCAACCTGCTGAAGGGCATGATTGAAGCGCCGGCCGACCTCGAGCCGCTGGAGTTGGTCCAGATGCAGCACAATCTGACAGACGCGGGAGCGAAGGCGTCCGGCTTCGATTATTCGCGATGAGCCAAATAGCCGTCAATCGGGCCATCTTCGCCCGACTTCAAGAGATCGAGCGCCGCGCGGCTGGATCGGAATGGCGCGGCAAGGTTCTCGAGGTTGATACGCAAAAGGCATTGGTTCGGGTTGCGCTCGGGAAGGATCCTGACGGCGAGACGGTGAAGTCGCCATGGGTTCCGTACAAGCAAACCGCCGGAGCCATGAAGTTTCACAACCCACCTTCAGTGGGGCAGGTGATGACGATCCGCTCGGAGGCAGGAGACATCGAGCAAGGGCTCGCGGAGCCCTTTCGCTGGTCCGACGAAAACCCGGCGAACTCGGAAGCTCCAGACGGCCATGTGATGACCTTCGGTGAAGTGTCGGTGGCGATCGCCAGCGGCGCCCTTGTGGTGACTGTCGGCGGAACGACCTTCTCGTTCTCTGGAGGTGGGTTCGTCCAGACCGGCGGCGTTCAGGAACACGACGGTAAAAACGTCGGCAAGGACCATGCGCACGAAAGCGCGCCATCCGGCCCGCCCGGGCCGCCGATTTAAGGAGAGACTGATGAAGGATTATCTGGTCACTGAAGTCGCTGGCAAGGAAGTTGCCGGCAAGCCGAACCCGGGAGCCGGAGAGGCTATTCGTCTTTCTGACCTGCAGGCCGAGCAACCGCTACGTCAGGGCCACATTGTCGCCAAGCCCGAAAAGCCTTCGGGCTCTGCGGCTGCCCAGCCATCTGGTCGGCGCGGTTCTTCAAAAAGGAAGTGATCTGTGGCCGGGGTTGATAACCAGACTGGCGCTGCTCTGGATGGGTTTGATCACGTGCGTCAAAGCCTTGAGGTGATTTTCACCACCAGACAGGGCGAAAGAGTCATGCGCGAGTGGTTCGGAAACCCTGGGCTGAAGCTTCTAGGGGAGAACGCCACTCCGCAAACGATACTTCTCTGGTTCACGACCCTTTGGGTGCTGACCGAGCTTTTTGAACCGCGGTTCCGGATATCGCGGTTCGTCGTCAACGATGTAACCCGCCTCGGCTTCAGTGACTTCACCATTGAGGGCGAGCACCGTCCCTACGCCCATCTCGATTGGGTTCAAGCCCAATACTACGTGTCTGTTACGGACGGCGCGGTGTCTCTTTCGAGCGTCGCATAGAGGATTTTTTCATGAGCACGGCGATTGATCTGACCAGCCTGCCGACGCCGCAGGTGATCAGCGAGTTGAGCTATGACACGATCGTTGCTCGTCAACTTGCGGCGTTCCAGTCAGAATGGGAGACTCTTCGCCAGACCTATCCGGATCTTCCGGCTTATGACGTTTCGATGCTCGAGACGGACCCGGCCGTCATCGTCAACCAGTCCGAATCCTACCGGGAGCTTTTGCTTCTGGCCCGGATCAACGAGGCGGCCAGGGCTCGGCTTCTGGCATTTGCCTTCGGCTCGGACCTCGATCAGCTTGCGATCTTCTATGACGTGGCACGGATGCCCGGCGAAACCGACGCTCGGCTCAAAACCCGGGTGATCTTGGCAATTCAGGGTCGCTCCACCGGCGGACCGAAAGAACGCTACAAGAGCGTGGTCATGAACTCGGATATCCGCGTCGAGAGCGTGGAGGTCTACCGGGTCGGCCGCTCGCCACTGATCAATGTGGCGGTCTATTCGACCGAGCCGAATGGAGTGGCGAGCGCGGATCTGCTCTCCGTGGTGACAACCGCCCTGACCGACGAGAATGTGCAACTCGCCAATGACGAGTTTGTCGTTGCCTCCGCTGTCCGAACGGTCGTCAACCTGGCCTTCGATATCTGGCTGTTGCCCGATGCCGATGACGGAACAGTGACTCGAGCGGTGACGGCGCTGCAGGACGCATGGGCTGTCGAGCAGACGCTCGGCCGGGACTTGGTCCGTGAATGGTGGACGTCGCGCCTGATGATCTCCGGTGTTCACAAGATCACGGCAACCGCGCCGGCCGCTGATGTCATCGCGCCGCCGTCTGAAGCGATCGCGATTGGCTCGATCACACCGAACTTGCGCGGGAGAGCGTTTTGACGACGCTTCTCCCCAGCAACGCCGGCCACTTCGAGAAGGCGGTCGAGGCCGCCCACGCCGAACGATGGACCCGCCTTGGCGGCGCCGTGCCTGCGATCACGACGGCCAAGGAAGCGCCGCCACCATCCTTCCTGCCGTTCCTGGTCTGGGAGTTCGGCCTTGGCATGCTCACGCCTTATGTCGACAACCTCTATGAGGTGATCGATGAAGGTGTCCGCTGGCACCGGATCCGCGGCACCTATGGCGGCGTGAAGATGGGCCTCGGCTTCGTCGGGGTCACCGCCACGCTCGAGCCCGCATGGCACGGGCGCGCCTGGTGGAACTCGAACCAGTTGCGGCTGGACGCCTTGCCTGAGAATGATGCACCTCTGCTTGAGCGGATCGAGGGGATCACACGGCTGTCGCTGCCGTTCCGGTCCGACCTGCGCCGGGGCGTGTTTGACTACGATATTGAGCCGCTGCAGGCCGATCACAGCCGTCTGGATGGCGCCCACCTCGACGTCGAGAGTGGTGTTCGTCTCTATGACGGCGGGACGGTCTGGTCATTCGGCCGGGCAACCGAAATCGAGCACACCCTGACCGAAGCCGAAGGTACGGCGATCGGCAACTGGATCGAGATTCCCGAAGAGGGCGGTGTCCAGTGGGCTTCGATGACCTATCCATGGGTGACCGCCACCTTCGCATGGGGCGACAACCCGCAAACCCAGCGCCGCGAACTAATGGCGGCATGGTTCGAAGCGCGCACGATCTATCTGGTGTTGAAGGATGGCGATGACGCTGTCATCGGATACCGAAAGGCCCGGGCGGTTCATTCCGTCGCGGTCGAGTTCGGCGGCCAGTATCAGTTCGACGGCCAGTCCTACGCACCATCCGATGACGGAACGGCGGTCTATATCGAGGCGATGACCGACTTCGAAGATGCCGACGGCGTCGAGGCAGAGAAGGTCGCGGTCGTCACCAGCATGACCCGCGCTGCCGGCATTCCGGTCGGACGTCTATGGCTTCGCCCGGAAGATGTGACCGCCGCAACCGCGTTCGGTGAAACCGAGATTTCAATTCCGCTCCGCAAGACCGTGCGTGACCGGATCAAGTTCCTTGTGAGGTTCTGATGGCATTCGAACATCCTTCCGGCCTGCCCAATGCCTTCGACCGCGCACGCGGCAAGAAAGGCTGGCAGTCGGTCGTCCACTATGGCGAGCGGCCCTTTATTCAGGGTGCCGAACTCAACGAGGCCCAGACCATCATCGGAGAGAGGTTCATCCGCCATGGCCGGATGATCGTGTCCGACGGGCAGCGGATCGAGGGTGGCGAAGCGATCGTCGATGTCGACGGCGAGGAAGTGACGCTGACCGCCGGCAAGGTTTATGCCGCTGGCGATGTCTGGGAGGTTGACGCCGCACTGCTCGAAAGCGTGCCGATGACCGGTCGCATCGAGGTCGGCATCCGTCTGGTTACCGATTACATCACGCATGAGGACGACGTAACACTCGTTGGGCTGGCGCCGGGCGCCCCATCTGAAGGCGAGCAGGGCGCCGCGCGTGAAGTCGGCACAGCATCTTGGGCATGGGCCGGCGACGAAGGCGACGGGGTCTTTTACGCCGTCTACGTGCTGCAGGACGGCACGATCCTCGACCAGGTCGGCCCGAACGTGCTGGCACCCGCCATCCAGGCGATCCAGGAGTATGACCGGCCGAACGGCAATTACATCGTTCGCGGCCGCAAGGTGACCGCGATGGGCGCCGATAGCGGTTTCCAGGTGTTCACGATCTCCGAAGGCGAGGCGAACATCAACGGTGCCAAGCGCACCTCGTTCGCTGCGATCAGGATCGCCGAGGAAGAGGATTGGGACGAACTCGCCATTCCCGGCGAAACCCAGACCTATCCGGGCGGTGCCTCGCACACCTTCACGGTGGCTGAAGGTCCGATCGGTGTGATCAACTCGATCCTGTTGACCAAGGAGGTGACCGAAAGCGTGACGCGCGGCGCGATCGCCAATGGCGCGGATGCCTTGAGCAACACATCCGTTGTCGAGATCGTTTCGGTCACCCAAGGCGGAACTACCTACACGGCGAGTGACGACTTCAACCGGGTCAACAACACAGTCGATTGGGCACCTGCCGGCGACGAACCCGCTGCGGGCTCAAGCTACACCGTGACCTATCGCTACCGCGACAGCGTGACGGCCGATGCGTCGACCGCCTTCACGATCACGGTTTCAGGCGGCGCGACCGGTGGCGATGCGATTTTCGCCTACACCCGAAAGCTGCCGCGGGTCGACCGCATCTGTCTCGCCGAGGATGGCTCGCCGGTCTATGTCAAAGGCGTCTCGGCCGCGCGCAATCCGCGCGCACCGGCGATACCGCCGAGCCTGCTCAATCTGGCTCGTGTCGAGAATGACTGGATCAGCACACCGGTTGTGGTCAATGACGGCACGCCGTTCCGGACCCGCGACGAGATGGAGCGGTTCTTTGACCGGATCATCGATCTGGACCGGCTGCTTCAGCTTGACCGCCTGCGCAACGAGATCGACTTCCGTGAGCCGGTGGCGAAGCTCGGCACATTCGTTGATCCGTTCGTCGACGACACCTACCGCGATGCCGGCGAAAGCCAGAGCGGCGCCATCGGTGGCGGGATGCTCACGCTCGCGATCACGCCAACCTTCTACCGGGCCGATCTCGACGCGCCGGTCATGCTCGACTGGACCGAAGAGGTAATCATCACCCAGGACTTCCGCACCTTCTGCGAGAAGATCAATCCCTATGCGAACTTCACCGTTCTGCCGGGCGAGATCACGCTGTCGCCTGCTGCCGACTTCTGGACGGAAACCGCGACCGAATGGACGTCCGGCACCACGCAGGAGTTCAATCGCGGCACGCGCGCCGATGGTGGTCCGCTGCGCACGACATCGACCGAGGATCAGCTTGTCGATCGCCGGTCGCAGCAGCTTGAGTTCCTGCGCGAGATCGATGTCGATTTCGAGATTGCCGGGTTCTCGGAAGGCGAAATCCTCGAGACGCTGGTGTTTGACGGCATCGACGTGAAGCCGGCCGGCACCCAAACCGCCGATGTCGACGGCAAGATCACCGGCACCTTCACCATCCCGGCCAACGTGACCGCCGGTGTGAAGATCGTTTACGCCGAAAGCGAGGCCGGAACCTCTGCGACCGCGCTCTTTGCCGGACAGGGTGTGATCGAGATCGACGTCATGCGGCAGGTGACCACCATCAACACCTGGACGCAGCAGGTTGTTCTGCCGCCCGTCGTCAACAACGGTTGGGGTGGCAACAACTGGGTGACGCAGAACGGTGGTGGTGGTTTCGAAGGCGGCCGGGGTGTGGATCCGCAGGCGCAAGGCTTCGTGGTGACCGAACCGCGTCAGATTGTCGGGATCGACTTTCATCTTTGCGCGATCGGCGACACCACCAACCACATCGTGGTCAACCAGGTCACGACCGACAACGGCTACCCGACCGCGGACAATGTCGCAGAGGCGTTTGTCTCGATGACCGGTGCGGCTGTCGGCTGGAAACAGGCGCGCTACCGCCTACCGATCACCACCCGGCCGGACACCATGCACGCGCATGTGGTCAAGACCGATGACGATGAGCATTCGATCTCGTTTGCAAAGCTCGGCGGCTTCGATGCCGACAAGCAGCAGAACGTCACCCGCCATCCGTATGTGGTGAGCCCACGGTTCTCGTCGGTCAACGCCCGGACATGGACCGCGCACCAGGACGAGGCGATGGCATTCCGAACCGTGGCGGCCGTCTACGGCACCACGACAAAGACCGTGGAGTTGGGTGAGTTCGATCTGGTCGACTGCTCCGATCTTCAGGTGCGCGCCGCCGTCGAGATCCCTTCGGCCGCGTGTTCGGTCGAGTTCGAAATCGAGCGTCCGAACGGTACGATCTACCGGCTTGCGCCGTTCCAGGTGCTCCAACTGACCGAGTACATCACCGAGACGGTCGAATTGCGGGCGGTGCTGCGCGGGACCAACAAGCTGAGCCCGATCCTGTTCGCGCCGGTCGAACTGATTGCCGGCGAGATCGCCGAGGAACTGACCTATGTGACGCGAGCCTTCACGCTTGGCACCGGCGTTCGCCTCGCAACTTACCTGAAGGCGTTTCTGCCGGGCGGATCGTCGCTCACGGTCGAGATCTCCAAGGACGGGGGCTCTTGGGTGAACATGCCGCTCGACAGCACCGAGGCGCTGGCGTTCCCGCAATGGACCGAGCGCAAATACGAATTGACAGGCCAGACGGCCGACCTCGTTCGCCTGAAGATCACCGGCACCGGCGGCCCTGCCGCCCGGATCATGCTCGGCGATCTCGGCGCCGGCATCATGTGAGGATAGAAGATGGCCCAGACCACGCACTTCAGCCTTGAAAAGCCGGACGAAGAACGGGACGTCGACGAAGAATTCACCCAGCTTCAGACAACGCTGGACTCCATCGACCAGATCCTGAAGAACCTGTCGGACGGGATCAGCGGAAAGGCCTCTTCATCCCACTCCCACGCGATCGGTGATGTGACCGGTTTGTCATCCGCCCTTGAAGGCAAGATGCCGGCCAGCGCCACCTTCGCCCTCGACAACCTCACAGACGTGTCCGGTGCAGCCGCGGCGGCAAATGGTTATGTGCTGGTCAAGTCTCCGGCAGGCTGGATACCGTCATCACCCGCAGCGGCCATGGGAGAGCACGGGCACACGATTGCCCAGATCACCGGGCTGACGACGGCCCTGAACTCGAAAGCTGACGCAACCACCATGGCAACCGCCCTTGCTGCGAAAGCTGATGCTTCATCGCTCGGGTCAATTGCAGCGAGCAACATTACCGTTTCTGCCTCTGCTCCCAGCGGCGGCACGAACGGTGACCTCTGGTTTGTGGTGTAGGCGATGACTGCGCACGTAAAGGATGGCGGCGCGTGGAAGGAGGTAAAGGAGATCCACGTCAAGAGCGAGGGGGCTTGGCTCCCGGCGAAGAGTGTCCACCAGAAAATCGACGGCTCTTGGGTGGAGATATTCAAGGCCGCAATCGAGTACATCGTTTCCGCGACAACCACGCACCTCGACCTGTCAACTTTGTTCGATCCCGGAGATTGGGCTAGCGACAAGGATAAGATCGTAACAATCCCTGTCGGCGTGGTCATTGGATCGACAAACGGTGCGCTCTATAACGCTATCCGTACTGGCACAGGCCGTGGAGGTATGCTGACCCTCAATGTTGAGGGCGAGGTGCAGGGCGCTTACGGAGCGCCCGGTAGTAGCGGAGGTCACGCTGTTTGGGTCGAGCAAGCTGGCGTGACGATTAACATTGCAGCTACGGGCGCAATTCGTGGTGGCGGCGGCGGCGGCGGTGCCGGTGGTGCTGGCGGAACGGGTGGTCAGGGTTCCTACTCATCTACGGTAAGAGAACCTTCATCCGGAGAATATTACCAGTCCTATGTCTACACATGGTCGTTCCACCCGGACATGTACATCCGATGGGCTGGTGTCTTTATCGGATACCCCGCAGGAACATCCACCACCATCGGCGGATATACGTATTATCAAGGCTCCTATAGGCAATCTGTTGTCTATAGCGGTAACGGAATAGCACTTTACGCCATCTATAGAACCTATCCAACAACTGCATACAGCACGGGTGGTGCTGGCGGTGCCGGAGGCGCTGGTGGTTATGGCCAGGGTTATAACCAAGTAGCTACGGCCGGATCGGGTGGAGCGGCGGGTTCTGCTGGCGGAACCAACGCAGGATCAGGCGGCACGGGCGGAACCGGGGGTGCTGGCGGCACCTGGGGCGTTGCAGGTTCAGCGGGCGCGACAGGCGCGACAGGTAACACAGGCAATTACACAGCGGGTGTGGCTGGATCGGCCGGCTCGGCAGGAGGCGCTGCGGGCCGGGCGATCTATTTGAGCGCGGCCGCCACAGTCAACAACAACGGTACAATTCAAGGAGCCGTGGCATGACCCTAAGTAAGGCATGGCAGATCGACAGGAAGTGGAAAGCCGGAGGCTATGTGTCTCTGGTGCAAGGGAAGTGCGTGCTCACCTCTGAGGCATTCCCGGGCGTTGAGACTGAGCACGGGTTTCAGATTGATATCTCTAACAGCGAGATTTCTGACGAAACCGACGACGAGGCCATTCTGTCCGCTGTTCAAGCCTTTATGGCCCCCCATCTGGAGGGAGCCGAAGGCAGCCACTATGCTGAGCTTCAGTTCCGGCATAGCGTCGAGAACGGCACAGAGGTCGATATCCAGGTCACCGAGCAGATGGTTATTCAGGAGCGGCAGCGCCGTCTGGCTCTCGGTTTCGACTACGACTTTGGTGATGCGCGGGGCGTCCACCATATCGGCACCACGCCTGCTGACCTGGCGGGCTGGGATGAGGTTACCAAGTTTTCTCAGGCGGCGCTGGCGATCAGTCAGGATCCGGATATCAGCATTGTGACAGATACGGGCCCGGCCATCGTTACCGCAACCGAATGGCAGTCGATCTTGCTCGCCGCAGCCGCCCACCGTCAGCCGATCTTTGCGGCGTCGTTTGCCCTGCAGGCTTCTGATCCGATCCCGGCCAACTTCGCCGATGACACCCACTGGCCGTAAGCGCCGGACATAGACCAGATCAAACCCGCTTCGGCGGGTTTTTTGTTGCCCTGAACCCGGTCGTGGGCTGGCCATCGCGCATCTCAATGAGCGCTTAGAAGGAGTAGACTTATGACCCTCATTGCAGGTATCAAGCATCTGCGCGACGGCATCGAAGCGCAGTCCGTGCTGCCGGCAGACATGAGCATTGTCGGGATCGTCGGGACAGCCCCGAATGCCGACGCTGCCAAGTTCCCGGTCAATACCGCGGTTGCTCTCGACACGAACGACACGACGCTTCGCGCTTCTCTCGGCACGACCGGGACGATCGTCGACGCGCTCGCGGGCATCTCGGCGCAGCTTAGCGGTGGCATCGGTGCCGCCAAGTGCGTGATCGTTCGTGTCGCTGACGATGAAGACCCGTTCGAGGTCATCTCGAATATCATTGGCGTGGAGGCAAACGGTACTGGCGTCTGGGCCCTTCTGGATGCCCCTGAAAATCTTGGCCGCACGCCGCGCCTCTTGGTGGTTCCCGGCTTCACCTCGCAGTCCCAGAACGGTATTGCAGACCCGGAGATTACGGGCGCCGGATCGGGCGGTGAGAACGGAACCTTTGCCCTTGCCTTTACCGGTGGCACGGGATCCGGCGCAGCCGGGACGTTTACGGTGAGCGGCGGTGAGTTGACCTCGATCACGATTACCAACCGCGGCGTCTATACGGTCGCGCCGTCGCTCGACTTTTCGGCGTCCACTGACCTGACAGGCGCGACGGCCACGGTGGCGCTGGAGCAGCTTGCAAACGGTGTCTGCGCGATCATGCCGACCATTTGCGAGCGGCTAAAGGCGCACTTCCTGCCTGAAGGGCCGACAAACACCCGGCAGGCCTACCTGGATTGGCTTGAAACTGTCCCGCGCTCGAGCCGCATCATCCACCCGCTGCGTCAGGACGCGAAGATTCTTGTGTCCGGAGAGACGGTCACCAAGCCGCTTTCGCCGTACATCATCGGCCGCTACGTGGCTCGCGATGCAGAGTTCGACGGGAAACCGTTCCACTCGATCGCCAACCAGCCGATCAACGGCATCGTCGGGGTTTCGCCGGTCATCCCGTTCTCCATCACGGACGAGAACTCGGTCGGGCAGCAGGATCTGGCTGTCAGTGCCGGTATTGTCTTCCGTGGCGACATCGGAGTTGACGGCTCGCTGACTGATGGCGGCTTCGCCTTCTGGGGAACCGATACGTTGTCCGATCTTTCGGAATGGGTGTTTTCCAACGTCACGCGCGGACGCGATTACATCGAGCTTCTGCAGGTTAAGGCTGTCCGGAAGTACCTCGGCAGGTTCAACCTCACCAGCCAGACCATCCAGGCGATCTTCAACACCCTGGACGTCCAGCTTTCCGAGCTTCAGGCGAACGGTGACATCCTTGGCTACGCGGTCAAGTTCGACCCGGACGTCAATACCGAAGCAGAGCTTCGCCAAGGCAACATCGACATCACGTTCGAAGCCGAAGAGCCCCCGGTCCTGCGCAAGGTCACCCTGCGCTCGCGTCGCCAGGCGGCCGCCCTTACGGCGCTCGTCCAGAACATCTCGTTGCAGCTTGGCACTGCGGCGTAACGACCTAACCCAGGAGACAGGCAATGTCCGCCACAATTCATCACATGAATTTCGCCAACCTCTTCATTGGCGATGATGACCCGACGGAATCGCAGTTTCTCGTTCTGAAGAACGTGAAGCTGCCCGACCTTGAAGAGAAGACCAAGGCCCATGAAGGGGCCGGCGCCGCGATGGAGATTGATCTCGGCATGGGCGTCATCAATCCCTTGATGGTTTCATTCGGCCTCGAGGGGGTGAGCACCGCAGCATTGCGGCGCTTCATGCCGGCTACGCCGCGGCGGATCTTCTACACGATCCGCGGCAACGTACAGGACATCCAGACCCACGAAGAGTACGAGGTGAAGGCTGTCCTCGAAGGCCGCATGACCAAGGCAGCCATGGGCGATTTCAAGAAGTCGGATGGCATCGCCGGCGAGTACGAGTTGAAGGAAATTGTGAAGTACAAGCTCTTCGTCAAAGGCGAAGAAGAACTGTCCTTCGATTATTTCCTCGGCCCTGCAGGCGTGAAGCGCCAGGGTCAGCTTGTGTTCTCGGCCGCCGCCCGGAACCTCGGTCTCGCATAAATCAACGGACAAGGAAAAACCCCGATGACTACCGAAAACACTGAAGTGCAGCCGGCCGAAAAGCCGGCTGCCAAGTTTCTCTCGGCCAAGCCGCGGGAGAAGACCGTGACGCTCGATCACCCGTTCGAATACGACGGCGTTGAGGTCACAACCATCACCATCCGCCGGACGACGGGGAAGGAGATCAACGAATTTCTTGACCGGGTCGCGGCGGCGTCCGGGGAGACCGTCGTTCCGCCGATGGTTCAATGCTCTCTCGAAGTGTGGGAGTCGATGGACGATGACGACCGGTACAAGGTCGAAATGGAGATGGTCGATTTTTTTCCGCGGAGGTTGAGGGATATGGCACCGTCGGTTTTGCCAGCCTCCGAGGATGCGTCGGTACAGTAGCGCACGTCTACAACACACCTATCCCTCAAGTTCTCGACATGGATTGGTTCGAGATATTCGAATGGTGGCTCTCTGCCACCGACTTCCTGAAAGCCAAGATTGAACTCGACGTCGCTTTGGCCGGCGGCAAGATGCGTGGATAAGCGGCATGGCTCAGACATTCCTTGGCAGGCTGGTTCTTGCCCTCCAGGACAATATGTCCGGGAAGGCAAAGACCACGGCCGCCTCAGTCAATAGGTCGCTCAACAGCATCGAGAAGTCGGCCAAGGCACTCGGCGACGCGCCTTGGGGTGCGAGCTTTCAGCAGCAGTTGAACAAGCTCGGCGCGTCGCGCCGGGAACTCAACGAGATCAATACGTCGTGGACCCGGCTTCAGAACACCATCAAGAACCAAGGCCTCAACAAGGCTCTGGCCGGGTCGCAGATTCGAGCGTGGAAGATCGCCACGCTTTCGCACCTTTCTCAGGTGCGCGCCGGGTGGAAAGAGACTGAGCAAAGTGCGCGTCGTACCGCGCGGGCAGTAAAGGAGTCTTTCACCAAGCCGGCACTCGTCGCAATGGGCGGATATACCGGCGCTTACCTTGCCGGCGTTGGCATCCGTGAAGGGTTCACTGCTGGATCCGAGCGGCGTCGCGAGCAGTTCCGTCAGGACATGGCATCGCTCACTGAAGCCGAGAAGGCGCAGATTGACGCGCGCGCGACCGATCTTTCGCAGCGGTATCCGTCGATTTCGAAAACTGATGTCATGGAGATGGGCCGAGTTTCGCGCTCAATGATGGGCGACACGGAACGCGGTCTCGCGGTTCTGGACCGGATGGTTCAGTCCTTCGTGACGTTGCAGTCGACGAAGGGTGGCGAGGTCGCCATCCGCGAGGTCACCGGCTTCCTTCGTGGCTTGGACAACCTTGGCGTCAACAAGAATGGCGCCGAAGGCGTCCGCCAGGTCAACGAGATGATCGAGGCTATGGTCAAGGCCTCGCAGATCGAAGGTGCCGACTTCGACGCCGGCACGTTCTGGAGCTTCGCCAAGCGCTCGAAAGTGGCCGGTCCAGCGCTCGAGCAAGAGTTTCTGGCCATCACGCCGGCACTCATGCAGGATCTCGGGTCTGATACCGTCGGCAACATGCTCGCTATGGCGTTCAAGGCTTTCGTGCTCGAGGCCGTGGGATCTGCGGGCGGCAAGAAGTACCTCGCGGAGCGCAGTAGGATCGGCCTTCGTGATGAGAACGGTCTTATCGATTCTGAGCTTTTCGGAAGAAACCCGATCGACTGGACGCGCAAGTATCTGGTCCCGGCCTTGGAGAAGGACGGGGTCGATATGTCGAATGAGACTGCGGTCTCAAAGGCGGTCGGCAAGCTCTCCGGCAATACAAACGCTACCGGTTTGCTTGGCCGCTTCATCACCCAGGCAGAGCAGATCGACCGACTGAAGATGCTCTATGACCAAGCCATGGGAATTGGAGCTTCAGACCTTGCGTCGACCAATGACCCGTTCGTTGCCTATAAGGCTTTCAAGTCCGCCATGTCTGACCTTTCCGCCGCGGTCCTTCCGATGGAGACCATCGCGAAAGGCCTGAACGGCATCGCTGGTGCCGTAAAGAGTCTCGCTCAGGCATTCGAAGATGGTGATCCTCTTGCCCGGGCCGGCGTTGTGGGTGGCGCGGCTGTCGGCGTCGGGGCTCCTGCGTTCTTCCTGTCCAAGGCGATTTATGGGCTCATCACCGCCGGGACCAACCTGAACGCTGCGGCTGTGATGCTCGAGCGCGCCGCGATCGCGCAAGGCGGTGGCGCCCTAGATGGCAAGGGCGGGAAGAAAGGGGGGTGGCTGGGGTGGCTGGCTGCTGCGGGCAAGGCCTTTGGTATTGGTGCCGCGGCCGGCGTGACGGTTGAAGCGCTGAGCGGAACCCCCGGCGACACCATGGAAGCCAAGGTGGCGAACCAGCGAAAGTACAGGAAGATGCTGGAGCGCATGTTTGGGGTCGGCCAGGTCACCAGCGACCAAGTGCGCGCCGAGGCGATGGGATGGAATAAGGACCAATTTTCCTCCGGAACCTATCTCCGGGATCTGAGGTCCACCATTCCCTCTCTGAATTCTGCCCCGCATTCGCTGGCTGCCCCTTTCGAGAACGCCACCACGGGGATGAACGCGGCTAAATCGGAGCCGGATCTCAGTGGTGTGGTCTCGGACGCAGAGCGCGCGGGCGCGGAAATGAAGTCAGCCTTGTCGGTTGATGCGAAGCCCAATGTGGACACCGGATCCATTGATGCGGCCATCGTCAAAGCTCGAGACCTTCTCAGCGTACTCCAGCAGGCCGGATCGGCGGTCTCTGGCGTTTCGTCTTCGACTGATGCGGAAATGCGCCGGAGCATGTCGGACTATGGAGTTACGCCCTGATGTTGATGACTCTTGGTCCGGTGGCCTTTGATCTTCGCGTTGGGCTCGACGAAGTCCAGAAGATGGGCAAGTCCGCATTCGCCAAACACGACATCGTCAACGGATCTCCGGTGTACGAAGCCATGGGGGAAGACGAGGGGTCTTTCACCATTGGCGGTGTCGTGCATCCGGAGCATTTTGGTGGGCTGTCACGGCTATCGGCAATCGAAGCTGCCAGGGTTGCGCAGATCCCTCTGCCCTTCATCCGCGGTGACTTCACCCCGCTTGGGTGGGTGGGGATCCAAGAGTTCTCGGAATCCTCCAAATCCATCAACTTCTACGGGATCGGTCGGGAGATCGAATTTACCGTCAAGCTGATCCGAACCGGCTCTCCCGCGCCTTCGATGGCCGCGTCAATCTTGAGGTTATTCTGATGTCGGATGTGCCCGTGGCCACTGAGACGGTCGGCATGGAAGGGATGACGCTTAGCCAGGTCATCTGGAAGCGCTTCAGGCGCCAGCCGCTGGGGTATATTGAGCGCGTGCTCGAGCTAAACCCGGGCATATCGGCCGGCATCATCCTCTCGGTAGGAACGGTTATCAAGCTGCCGCTTGATCTGCCGACCGAAACGGCAGAGACGGAAGTCGTGAGGCTCTGGGACTGAGATGTCTGTAATTCGCGGGGTCTACAAGGTCGTCATTGCCGGGCAAGACGTCACCAGCCGATTTGCGCCCCTACTCAAATCACTCACAATCACTCGAGCCGCCGGAGAGACGACCGATAGCGCCAATTTCGTGCTCGCTGACCCAAACGGCAAGACTTTCATGCCGCAGGATAGGGCGTCCGTCGAGATCACGCTCAACGGCGTCTGGGCCTTCTCCGGGTACGTCGCCGAGGTGTCATGCGAGATCGCCAAGGACGGCGGTCGCCAAATGACGATCTCGGCTTCGTCGGCCGACCAGGGTGGCAAGGTCAAAGAGCCTGCGCTTCGCCAAAAAGACGACGCTTCGCTTTCCGACGTCGCCAAGGAATGGGGCGGTAAGGTCGGATTGAATGTCCAAGTCATAGGGTCGGTTTCGTCCGTCCAACGGCCCTACTGGATCATGCAGAACGAGAGCTTCATGTCATGGGCGCAGCGGACGGCCCGGGAAGTTGGCGGAACCTTCAAGATCATCGGAGACCGGGCTTTCATCGCAGCGCGCTCAGAAGGTGTTTCGGCATCGGGGCGCCCGCTCACGCCTATTCCGGTTCGCGGCGGGGGCAACCTCAAGTCTGGAACCATTACGCCGATCATCAGCCGTCCAAAATTCGGGAACGTGAAACTCGAGTATTTCGACCGTGCGAAAGGCGAAAGAGTCGAGGTCGACGTCGATACTGGAGTTCAGGGCGTCGACGTGACGCTTCGTGAACTCATCACGGCGGCTGACGAAGAGCAGGCCAAACAGAAGGCCGAAGCCAAAGGCAAGGAATCGGACCGGGAGCAAGGGCAGGGCAGTGTGACGATCATTGGCGACCCACGTGCCGAGCCCGAAGCCGAGTGCTCTGTATCGGGGTTTCGCCCCGGGGTCGACGGCACCTACCGCATCCACAGCGTGACGCACAAAGTCGGCAAATCCGGCGGCTTCGAGACCACCCTCGAGCTTCGTCAGCCTAAAGGCGGCGCGGGCGTCGACAGTCGATAACCAGATTGCCGGTTCGGGGTGATCCGGCAATACCGCCGCCCGCGGCTTAGCGGCGATTTTGCCGTGGGCGGCACTCACATAAGGAAATCGTTATGACGTTCGAAACCTGGCTTCAGAGCAGGCTGGCTGCGTATGGCCATGATGTTGGCCCCATCGGCGGCGCTTTCGGCACGAGAAGCCGAAACGCCCTCATCAGCTTTCAGCGCCAGAATGGGCTGAAGATCACTGGTGTAGCTGACGAGGAAACTGTCGCGGCACTCAGGCGCAAGCCTTCGGGGGGGCGAAGCCCTGTCCCAACTGCGCCCGCGGAACGCATGCCGCCTTGGATGGCCGAGATGTACCGCCGAAAGGGGCTGCACGAAGGGCGCAACAACTCCACCCTCTCCAAGTGGCTCAGGATCGGAAGGTATCTCGGTAACCCGGCCAAGCTGCCTTGGTGCGGTGACGCTGTTGAAACCGCGATCGTGAAGACACTCCCCAATGAGCCTGTGCCGGACAATCCTTTCTGGGCTCAGGCATGGTCAAAGTTTGGTGTCGCTGCAAATGCCGGCGACATCGGAGCGATCGGCGTGATCAGATGGTCTGCCCGGGCAGGTCATGTCGGCATTGTTGCCGCTTATGACGCAAAACGTCAGCGTGTCCTCCTGCTGGGAGGCAACCAGTCAGACGCCATCACGTTGTCGTGGTTCCCGCTGAGCAAATTCATCGCCTTCCGCTGGCCGTCGACATTCCCGAAGAAGGGCTATCCTTCGCTTGACGAGAAGGGCAACAGCGGCAGTCTTGCGGGGACGCGCTGATGCTCGTCCACATTCTGCGTTTTCTCGGGGTTACGCCTCGCATCCCCGGCAAGAGCGGGAAGCGTGAGGCGGCGTGGCTGGTCTTCGCATCTGCCGTGCTGATGACATTGGCGGCGATGTGGATCGGCGTCGAAATGGTGAGCGCCATGACAGCAGTGCTGGTTGTCATCTGGCCCACGGCGCTTGGCTTGCTCGGCGCGGCCTACAAGCTCGAGTTCGACAAGGTGAAGGCCGATCGCGCCGAAGCTGTGCCGCCAGGTTGGCCAGAAGACATTGCGCCGCCGGAGCAGGGTACTGCCTACCCAGCCACCGGGTCCAATGATGATCTCGAGCCGACGGCGCCAGGTCGATGACGGGAGCAGCGATTTTGAAGGTTGTCTGGCGGATTCTCGGGCTCACCATCCCGCTTCCGGTGGGTGTGATCCTTGCCGCACTCGCATGGCTGCATTTCGACAAAGAGTCGTCCATCCGCCAAGCGGTCAATGAGCGCGTTACCGAAATGGTGGCGGGCGGCAAGATCGCAGCGCTCGAGGCAAAGCTCGAGGCCGAAGAGAAAATTGCAGCAGCCCGCGGCCGAGCGGCCACTGAAGCCAACCGGCGCCTGATGGCAGAGATAGACGCCCGGGTGAACCTTTCACGCCGCCTTGCGGCCATCCAGACAGAAAACGAGATCCTAAATGACGACCTGGCAGATCTGCTTTCGCGCCCTGTTGCCGGTGATTGCGCTGTTGATCCCGATCTCCTTGGTCGGCTGCGCGGACGGTAGGTTCATCGAAGCCGAGCGGGAGCGAGCGAGTGCCGAGCAGGTTGAAGACGCGCTATCTGTCGCGGAAGAGGCCCAGCGGATCGGCCGCACACTCCCGGAGTACCCCGAAGACTGCCGACGCACCTACCGATCCGGCGTCAACGAGGGCGACCGGCTCGACGCCGCTCTCGTCAAGACGGACCGTGCGCTGTCGCGGGCAAATTCACAAATCCGGGTCTGCGCCGGATGGTATGACGACGTCAGAAAAGGGATCGCACAATGAGCCGAGCGAAGAAGGCACTGACGATCTGGGTTGGGAACACCAATGAGTTCAGGTTCAGGCTGAAACAAAACGCCGAAACGCCGCTGGATCTGACTGGCTCGACGATCGTGATGACCATCGTTCATGGCGGCGATCAGATTGTGCTCTCTTCAGCCGCCGAGGAGATCTCTATTGATGACCCTACGAGCGGCGAGTTCGTGGTGCCGATCAGCGTGGAGCAATCGCGGAGTGTCCAGCCGAGCCCGGGCGCTGGCATCCAGTATGAGATCGAGCGCCGGATTGATGGTAAGCAGACGACCATAATCTACGGCTCGATCTCGCTGGCCGGAGGAAACAATGCAGACTGACATTGTTGAGATCATCGTGCCGTCCCCGATCACGGTGATCGAGATCGAGATCGCAACGGAAACGCCCATCATCGAGGTCGAAGTCCCGTCGCCGACTACGATTATCGAGATCATTGAGCAGGGGCCGCAAGGCCCGGCAGGGGGTGACATCTCTGCAAATCTCTCACTTATTTTTGAAGGAGCGCTGCTATGAGCCTTGAAACGAAACTGACGAGCCTTGCCACCCGCATGGGTCAGGAGGCGAAAGCGCTCCGCACGTTGATCAACAACAACGCGGCGAACCTGAATGGCCTCAACACCACGGCAAAGACCAGTCTGGTTGCTGCGATCAACGAGCTTGATGCGGCGATAGCTTCTCTCAGCAGTTCCTCATCAGGCATCGACGACCTTGCCACCGACACAGACACCACATGGTCTTCGACCAAAATCGCCGCTGAGATTGTGGCGGCGGTTAACGGCCTAATTGATGGGGCCCCGGGCGCTATTGACACTCTGAACGAGTTGGCAGCGGCCATCGGCGATGATGCGAATTTTGCTGGAACCGTGACGACAGCCCTTGCCAACCGCATTCGTTTCGATGCTGCGCAGACACTCTCAGGCCCACAGCAAGCCCAAGCATGTGCGAATATTGGCGTAGGCAACCCGGAAGTTGACCTCGTCGGCACATTCGAGACGGCTCTTGCCTGATGTCGCTCGAAAGCAGGCTGTCCAGCTTTGCTTCACGCCTTGCCACAGAGTTCAATAGCGTTCGGGAGGCTTTGAACGGCAAGGTTTCCGGGACGGGTGTAACGGCCGTGGTGAAGCTCACCCAGGCCGAATACGACGCATTGTCACCACCCGATGCGACTACGCTTTACGTGATCGTGGACTAGGCTGTGGCTGACATCGATTATCTGATTGTTGCCGGCGGCGGGTCCGGCGGCGGCAACGGAGGCAACCGGTCCGGCGGTGGTGGCGGTGCCGGGCGCCTCAAGACTGGCACAGCGGACGTCCCCGTCGGCACTTATCCAATCGTTGTTGGTGATGGCGGCCCAGGAGTAGATGGGGCGTCCGAAGGTGTAAGCGGCGGCGATAGCTCCGCATTCGGAGTAACCTGCAAGGGCGGCGGTGGCGGCTCTCGTGTTGGCTCGGGAATTGATGGCGGTCACGGTGGCGGCGGCGGTGGAGACGGAGGTTTCATTGGCGCTACACCTGCCGGCGCATCCAATGACGGCGGAAATGCTGGTGGCGCCGGTTGGGCTGCCTACTCCGGTGGCGCGAGGGCTGGCGGCGGCGGTGGCGGCGAGGCCGGTCCTGGTGTGGCGGCTGCATCATCGGACGCGGGAGCCGGCGGTGATGGTGTCCAGCTAGATTTCGACGGAACTCTTCGTGGATTTTCGGCTGGCGGCGGCGGCGCAACACAACATGCCGGCGACGGTGAAGGTGGCGCCTACGGCGGCGGTTCAGGAGACACAGAGAACAAGGATGGCACGACGCCAGGGTCAGGCGGCGGCGGCTTGGCGCGAAACTCTCCCGCCTCGCTTTCCGGCGCAGGTTTCCGCGGCGAGGTCATCGTCAAGTACCCGACAGACTCCATCACGGCGACAGGCGGCACGATAACGACGGCTGGCGACCACACGATTCACACGTTCACAGAGAATGGAACTTTCGAAGTCGTGAGCATCGGAGCGGGAGAGGATCCTGTGAAGACCTGGTTAGGAGCCTCTGCGGCCTCCCTGAGGGTCGGCTCACAGGCTGTCTCCCGGATTTACCTGGGTGAGACCCTGATTTTTGAATAGCGAGAAACGGAGCCCCGAAATGATTTTCCACCACGCAACGCAATCCCTAAGGGAGACCTTCCCGGTCCGGGCGTCGGAGTGGGCTCTCTCGTGGATGCTGTTCAATTGGGGAATAATCCTGGCCCTCAACCCAAACCTGTTCGACATTAGTCCGAGCTACAACACGTTTGCCTCGATCATGTCGGAAACCGTTTGGGGCTTGGTTTGCTTGGCGATAGGCGGGATGAGAATCGCCTTCCTGTTCATCAATGGTCTTTGGCGTCGATCCCCGCACCTCCGAATGGCTGGCGCCTTCGTATCTTGCTTCTTCTGGTTTCAGATAACGGCAGGTTTCCTATACTCCGGCACATGGTCGACCGGCTTGGCGATCTATCCGGTGCTCCTGATGCTCGACATCCACAACCTCCTTCGTGCTGCAACTGACGCTGCCATTGTTGACAAAAAATACTCGGAGCGGCGCAATGGAACTGACACCTGAAATCCTCACCGCAGCAGTCGCCGGCATTGGAATACTGTTCACCGCCTGGCTGAAGTACATGAACACGAAGTCGGCGCCGCCCTCTGATGTCGCGCCGGTATCGGTTGTCGACAAGGATCACGCCGAGCGCACAGTGCGCGCTCTCGAGCGCATCGCCGAGGCCGTAGAGCGGGCGACCGACAAGCGACAATCCGACATGCAGGAAACACTCGAAGAAATCGCCAAGACCATGAAGTCTGGCATGAAATAGGGGCATTGCCCCAATCTGATCCCGCATCCCCGCGGGATGCCCCGCCGCTGATCGAAACGAATTTGCCGATCAGCGGTTTCTCCACTCGGTCAAACTGCCCCGTGGTCTTCGGACTGCGGGGCTTTTTTGCGTTTCTGGATGGTGCTATCCGTCAAGCGTGAGTGAAGAGATCCACCTCCAGACCTTCGGTGACCTGGTGCGCTACGGCTACAATCTGGCGGGGTGGTGCCGGCCGTGCGGGCGCCATGAGGACATCGACCTGACCAAGCTGCCGGCCGACCGCGGTTATGTCAGCGCGCGCTTCAGGTGCAAAACATGCGGCGGTCTTGTCGGCGTCACCCTGAGCCAAATCGCCACGAGTGGAGACAACAGCGCGTATCATGCCGCACTCGACAAATGGAGAAAGCCGCAATGATCAGATCTCTTCTCGCCGTGGCGGCTCTAGCAGCCTTCTGTGCGCCGGCTGCGTCCGATCCCGCTTGCGGGCTCTATCAGTACAAGGCCGAGATCGTCCGGGTGATCGACGGTGACACCGTGGTTGCTGACATAGACCTGGGCTTCAACACATGGCGCCGAGATGAGCACCTACGCCTCTATGGCATCGACACTCCGGAGCGCCGGAAAGCCACCATGGACGGATGGCGGGCGGCAAAGGCCGCCCTGGCGCAGCGGATCGAGGGCAGGGAACTCATCATCTGCACGATCAAGAACAAGCGCGGTGATGAGGATGTCGGAAAATACGGCCGGTATCTGGTGAAGATCTATGACGGCGAGGATCTGGTGAACGACTGGATGCTCGAGCAGGGGCTCGCTGTCGTTTACGAGGATTGAGATGCAGGCCTTCCACCCGCTCGGGAACTCCTACTGAAAGCGTCCTCGCTCACCCCACCTTTTTCGGCGCAGGGCTTAACCGCCACACGGGCTACCTAGTCGGGGCCAATTAAGTGCCTCAACCCGACCTCACTGAACCGATATTGAACCGTTTCCCGTGAACAAACGCGAACGAAACGCGCTCAAATCGATCAGGCTCGACTGATTTCATTGAATTTTTGCGAAGCCTACCCCGTTCGGGACGACGGGGTCGCAGGTTCGAATCCTGCCACTCCGACCAGAGCTTCTTCCAAATCAACCGTATATGTCGCCTGCTGGTGAAACATTCAGTTTGGTGCGCTGTTCGGCGTGGTTTTCCCCGCCTTCTCAACCAGAAAGTCCACGAAGGCCCGCACCCTGGGAAGATGCTGTCGTCCCGGCGGCATCAGCGCGGTGATCGGCACGGTTTCGGAGACATGACAATCCTCCAAGAGCGGCTTGAGCCTTCCGTCTGCAAGCGCATCGTCAATCACGAAACTTCCCAGACGAACGATCCCGGTTCCTGCCAGCGCCATCTCCGCCAGAATATCCGCATTGTCGCAGGTCACCGCGGGCTTGATGGCGACCGGCCGGACCCGTCCGTCGATTTTCAGGGGCCATTCCGAAAGCCGTGAGAAGCCCGTGATCGCAAGGCAGACATGGTCGGCAAGCTCCGAGGGATGTTTCGGTTCGCCAAACCGGGCGAGATAGGCCGGGCTCGCCGCGATCACCCGCTTTGCCTCGTCGAGCCGCCGGGCAACGAGCGTCGAGTCGGTCAGTTGTCCGGTCCTGATCGCGACATCGATCTGTTCGCCGATGACGTCGACCCTCCGGTCGGCGACGGAAATCCGAAGATCGATTTCGGGATAGCGTTTGCGGAATTCCGGCATTGCCGGGGCCAGCTTGTGCTTGGCATAGGCGGTCCCGACACTGATTTTGATGGTTCCCCGCGGCTTTCCGCGCGCTGCCATGACCTCGGCCTCGGTGGCTTCGATCGCCGCCAGGATCTCGCGTCCGCGCGCAAGCAGCAGTTCGCCCTCGGCCGTCATCATCAGGCGCCGGGTTGTCCGCTGCAACAGCTTTACCCCAAGCCGGTCTTCGAGCCGTGTCACGGCCTTGGAGACACCCGAGGGGGTGAGCCCGGTTTCTTCGGCCGCTCCCGCAAAGCTGCCGTGTTCCACAACCTTCACGAACAGGCCGATTTCGTCGGATGCTGAGAGTCTATTCATGACTGAAATTCCGGAGTGAATGTCAATATAAGATAATTATATATCGTAAGAAATGAAATATGTCTGTTCTCACACTGGACATTGCCTATCCCGGTCCGTCCACAAGGAGACAGCCATGAGACCCCAGACCAAAAATCACCGCGCAATCGGACCCGATCACGCAGCCTGGCCGGACGCCACTCCCGATTTTCTGAAGCTGCGCGAGCGCGCCATGCACGAGCGTACGCTTGCCATCAATGCCGCCCTTTCGGCACTCTGGAGCCGCCTGAGAGCGAACTGAACGCCTTGGAGATTTACGCTCGGAGCATCGGGCCCCGGCCGCCTGCCAGCGGCCGGGGCCTTTGATTCAGGGGGCGCGCTTTCCAGGGAAGCGCCGCGAGAATGAAATGATGCATAAAGCTCTTCTTTGGGTGATAACATACATGCATTGCATCGGCGGGTGCAGCGCACCGTAAGGAGACCAGCGTAGTGCCGGCGCCAGGGCTGTCCAAGCCGCGGGCACGAAACGATGCGCAACGTTCGTAATTTCAAGGGCGGTTTTCCATGACCAGGCCGGCATTCGCGGCGACAAGATACTATTTGACCGCCTTCCTCTCGACGGCTGTCACCGTCACCTATCTGCCGATCTGGCTTAACGAGCGCGGCATCACGGATGCGCAGATCGGACTGATCAACACCGTGCCGATGCTGGGAATTCTGCTTTTCAGCGTGCTCGCCGGGCGGCTGGCGGACCGCGCGTCCGACTGGAAGCAGGCGATCATGATCGGCACCGGCGCGGCTGCGCTGTTTTCGCTGCTTCTCGGCTTTGCGGAAGGCTTCCTGGCCATTCTCGTGGTCTGGACGCTGACCATACTTCCGGCTGGTCTCGTCAATCCGGTAGCGGACGCGGGCACCTTGCGCCTGTCGATGAGAGCGGGCTTTTCATTCGGCACCACGCGCGCCTGGGGCACCATGGGCTACCTGTGCATGTGTTTTGTCACCGGTTACCTGATCGTCTGGTTTGGTGCGGGCGCCTTCGTCTTGCTGTTCGCGATCACTTGTGCGCTGAGGTTTCTCGCCTCCATCGGGCTGCCGAAGCTGCGCGCGCCCGACGGCCCACGCACCGTCGCCAGGGGCCGGATCCTCTCACGTGAGGTCATGGAAGCTTTCCGTCCATGGGTTCTTTTACCTGTGATCGCAGGCGCGATTCTCTTTTCCAATCACATGGTGATGAACGCGTTCTCCTCGCTTGTCTGGAAGGAGCAGGGCATCTCCGAACCCGCAATCGGAGCGTTGATAGCCCTGGGCGCGGCGGCGGAGGCGGCGACGATGTTCACGTGGAGCCGGATAAACACGAGGTTTCCGGCCCGTGTTCTGATCTCGCTCGCAGCTGTGGCAGCAATTTTTCGGTGGGCAGGCATGACCTTTTCGCCGCCGCTTGCGGTTCTCGCCATCATGCAGCTCGGTCAGGCGGTGAGCTTCACCTTTGCCTATCTCGGTTGTCTCTATTTCATTAACAAGCGGACCGATGAGGACATCTCCGCCGAAGCGCAGAGCCTGTTCGGCGTCATGATGCAGGGTTTCTCGATCATCGTCGTGGCGGGCTTCGGTGTGGCCTTCGGACTGTTCGGCGTCCAGGCGTTCTGGATGTGCGTTGCGCTGTCCGTGCTGGCCCTGGGGATGGTGCAGATATCGCTGAGAATGCGCGGCACCGATCCGGCCGGATGATTTCGGGTTTCCGGCCCACCTCCGACCAACCAGTCCGATGCAGGCTCAGTTGGAAGACGACAGGTTCATCGAATTTGCCATCTGGATCGCCTGCCGCACGTCGCTTGCAACAATGTCGGCTCCGGCGGCCTTGATCTCGGCATGGCGGTCGCCAAGGGATGCGCCGCCGAGCAGGATCCGGGTCGGTTGATCGGCAGAAGCCTTGCGCAGTTTCCTCACGACAGCTGCAATATCCTCGGTGGTCGATCCCGCTGCCACCGAGACTCCAACAAGCTGGTAGCCGCCGTCGCGGAGCATCGCGTAGGCGCGTTTGCCCGTCTGCAGGCTCGGCCCGCCGTCGACGACCCAGCCCTCGTCCTGAAACACCGCTGAGATAACGCTCAATCCCAGCGTATGGTCGTTGCTGGGCATCCGCATCAGCAGGATCCGGGATCGCTCTTCGTCGTAGAAGGACGGGCCATCCGCCTCGGACAGGCTGCTCAGTAGCACCTGCAGGCGCGAGGAGGCAGCCGTGATGGATGCGAAGCTTTCAACGTCCTCGCACCACATGCGGCCCAGTTCTTCGGCGATCGGAACGATCAGGGTTTCGCAGATGACGAGCAGCGGAACGTGCTCGTTGCGCAGCCTCTCGAGGGCGGCGCGGAAGTAGCGCGGGTCATGTTCCATCAGGGCGCTGAGGAACTGCCGAAAATGGATGGTTCCGTCAACGCCGAGCATGTCTTCGGCGCGAAACGGCTCGGGCGTGTCCTCGTGGTGAAACAGATGATGCCGGATCGCCTGTTCGAGCTTGCCCCGGTCCGAGCTGCCAAGGGAGTCCGGGCGGGCTCTCTTCACTTGGCGTTCAAAGGACTTGTGACCACCGGGTACGCTCCGAACGTGTGCCTCAATCGGGATGGATCGTTTGGATCCATCATCTTGGCTGTTGCCGGACATTGATCCTCCCCATCGCGCGGCCCCTACCACGCAATGAAAAGACTAAGATGGATTCCGCAGGCATACGAGGTCAAAAATAGCTATACTGCACTGCGGTTTTTGCAAAAAACGAAAAGAAGAAGCTGCGAATTGCTTCAGAAGTCCCGCAAATCTGCGGTTCTTCCGAGGCTTGTCCTAAGTTATGGCCACCAGTCTGGCGCTTTGCGCGGCGGCCTTTTCCTGTTTGTCCACAAGGCTGGCCATGGCAATATCAGCCAGCTGCGGCGCATTCAATCCGGATCTTTCATACATCATGTTCGGGCTTGCATGCTGTTCGAAACGGTCGGGCAGCGTCAGGGTGCGGATCGCGAACGAGCCATCGAGCCGACCCTCGGACGCCAGATGCTCCAGAACCCGCGCACCAAAGCCGCCGCCGGCGCCTTCCTCGACGGTGATCAATGAATCGTGGCTGCTGGCCAGCTGTTCGATCAGATCGGAGTCGAGCGGTTTGGCGAAACGGGCATCGGCAACCGACACCGAAAGGCCGCGCGCGGCGAGACGATCGGCCGCCGCCTCGCATTCCGCAAGCCGGGCGCCGAAGGACAGGAATGCGATGTCGTGGCCTTCCCGGATCATGCGTCCCTTGCCGATGGGAAGCGGAACGCCGCGCTCGGGAAGCGCCACCCCCGTGCCTTCGCCGCGCGGATAGCGGAACGCGATTGGCCCGCTGTCATGCACCGTTGCGGTGGCAACCATGTGCACCAGTTCCGCTTCGTCAGCGGCGGCCATGACGGTAAAGCCCGGGAGGTTGGACAGATAGGCAATATCGAACGCGCCGGCATGGGTCGGGCCGTCTGCGCCCACAAGGCCGGCGCGGTCGATCGCAAAGCGCACCGGAAGCCCCTGGATTGCCACATCGTGGACGATCTGGTCGTAAGCTCTTTGCAGGAAGGTCGAATAGATCGCGCAAAACGGCTTCATACCTGCCGCCGCCAGGCCTGCCGCAAAGGTCACGGCATGCTGCTCGGCGATACCGACGTCGAACATCCGGTCCGGATGGGTCTTTGCAAAGACGTCCAGTCCGGTTCCCGAGGCCATTGCGGCGGTAATCGCCACAACGCCGGGATCGCGACCGGCCTCGTCGCTCAGCGCCTTGGCGAACACCTTGGTGTAGGCCGGCGCGCTTGGCTTCGTTTTCGACAACGCGCCCGTTTCGGCGTCGAAACTGCCGACGCCGTGGTACTTGTCCGCGCTGTTCTCGGCCGGGGCATATCCGGCGCCCTTGCGCGTGATGGCATGGATCAGCACCGGCCCGTCGGCGGCGCTCCGGACAGTGCGCAGGATTGCCAGCAATTGCGGCAGGTCGTGTCCGTCGACCGGCCCGACATAGGCAAAACCCATCTGCTCGAACAGGCTCGAGGTTCCGGCAAGCGCGCCGACGGCCTGGCGGGCGCGCGCGGCGCCGGTCCGGAAGGGCTCGGGCAAAAGCGAGGCCGCCTTGCGCATCATCACATCCATGCTGATGGCCGGGGCTTGTGCGCACAGGGCAGACAAATGTTTGGAAAAGGCGCCGACCGAGGGCGAGATCGACATCTCGTTGTCGTTGAGGATGACGAACAGCCGCTTTCCGAGCGCGCCTGCATTGTTCATCGCCTCATAGGCCATGCCGGCGGACATGGCGCCGTCGCCGATGACCGCAATGGCATCACCTTCGCCGAAGCCCAGCGTGCGGGCGGTGGCAAAGCCTAGCCCGGCGGATATCGAAGTCGAGGAATGTGCTGCGCCGAACGGATCGTAGGGGCTCTCGGTGCGCTTGGTGAAACCAGAAAGGCCACCATCCTGGCGCAGGCCGGCCATGGCCTCCCGCCGCCCGGTCAGGATCTTGTGGGCGTAGGCCTGGTGCCCGACATCCCAGATCAGCTTGTCCCGGGGTGTGTCGAACACCGCGTGAAGTGCAACCGTCAATTCGATGACGCCGAGAGTGGATCCCAGATGCCCCCCTGTGGCAGCCACCTTGGCTATGGTGTCGCGGCGAAGTTCCCCGGCGAGGGCGACGAGCTCCGAATCGCTCATCTTACGCAAGGCCTCCGGGCTGTGCGTCCGGTCGAGCAGTGGCGTTGAGTGTTCCGGTTTGGTCACGATTCCCATAGGCGGGCCTCCCTTCGTGTCCGGCATGTCGCCAGGTAGGCCGGGATCACGAAGGTGACTCCGGTCCATGCCGCATACTTGCCATTTCGAGAGTAAATGTAAACCTTGTTATACAATCAATATGTAAAATAATATTTACACTAAGGCGGTGAGCCGCGGCAGGGCCGCTTGGCCCCTTGGCCCCAGACCTGCTGAAAACCGAACCATCGTCGTGAAATCCACTGACCGATTGCAAAACCGCAAGGAGTGTATATTCTGATTTACGTTGAACTGTAAAAACAAATGGACACTGTTTGGATTGCAGATGGTGGCCCGCGTTTTCAGCCCACGCTTTCGGGCCGGATCGGCTGACAACGCAAGCGGAATGAAAGGTGGCGAGAGATGGCCAGACCCTATCCCTTCAGTGCCATTGTCGGCCAGGACGAGATGAAGGACGCGCTGCTGATGGCCACCGTCGAGCCCGCGCTTGGCGGCGTTCTGGTGTTCGGCGATCGCGGAACAGGCAAGTCGACCGCCGTGCGGGCACTGGCGGAATTGACGCCCGAGCTGGTGTCGACCCAAGGCTGCCGTTACAATTGCGATCCCGCCAGCCCCGCCGAACCCTGCAAGGTCTGCGGTTCCGCGCCGAAGTCGGCGCGTATCAGGCGTCGCGCGCCGATGGTGGATTTGCCGCTCGGGGCGACCGAAGACCGCGTCTGCGGTGCGCTCGACATCGAGAAGGCGCTGGTTTCGGGCGAGCGCGCCTTCGAGCCGGGGTTGCTCGCCAAGGCGCATCGCGGCTTTCTCTATGTCGACGAGGTCAACCTGCTGGAAGACCATCTGGTCGACCTGCTTCTCGACGTTGCCGCTTCCGGCGTCAACGTGGTCGAGCGCGAAGGGTTGAGCGTTCGCCACCCAGCCAGGTTTGTGCTTGTGGGCAGCGGCAATCCGGAAGAGGGCGAGTTGCGCCCCCAACTGCTTGACCGTTTCGGCCTGTCGGTTGACGTCGCATCGCCCGCCGACATCGCCTCGCGCATCGAAGTGCTCAAGCGCCGCGATGCCTATGAGCAGGACCCCGAAGCCTTTCACGCGCTGTGGGAAAAGGAAGAGCAGCGGCTTGCCCGTCGCATTGCCGCGGGACGCAAGGCCGTTGCCGCGGTGGAGCTTTCCGAGCGGTTGATGACCATGATGGCACATCTTTGCATGCAGCTCGGCGTCGATGGCCTGCGTGGTGAACTCACCTTGATGCGGGCCGCCCGCGCCAAGGCCGCCCTGTCGAGGCGCAAGCAGGCCACGGTCGAGGATGTGCTGGCTGTGGCGCCGATGGCGTTGCGGCACCGGCTTCGCCGCGATCCGCTCGATGAGGCCGGTTCCAAGGTGCGTGTCGACCGGGCAATCAGCGAGCTTGCAGGAGAGCCGGTCGGAAATGCCTGATCCGGACACAATTACGGGTTCGACGCCCCCGTCGCGTTTCCCGCCCCCCGGCGATGCCGAAATTGCCGTATCGGGCATGATGCCGGTCGCAGATACGGATTCGCGCTGGAGCGATGCGCTTCTTGCGGCCCGCGTCCTCGCAGCCGGTGCCGGGACCTTGGGCGGTGTGCGGCTGCGCGCGGGCGCGGGGCCGGTGCGCAACAGATGGCTTGAGATGGCGCGCGCCATGATCGATGCCGGCGCATTGAAGACGGAACAGGTCGAAAAACCCTGGCTTCGCATTCCCGCCTCATCGGCAGCCGGCCGTCTGACCGGCGGCATCGATATTGCCGCGACGCTGACCGCCGGACGCCCCGTGCATGAAAAGGGCCTGCTGGCGCGTGCCGATGGCGGTGTCATAGTATTGGGCATGGCCGAGAGGCTCGCCGGCGCCAGTGCGGCGATCATCGGCCGCACGATGGATGACCGCATGACCTCCGGAGCATCGGGGCGAAACCACCCTGCGCGCTTTTCGGTGATCGCACTCGATGAATCTGCTGAAGACGACGAGGATGTGCCGGCCGCGCTAGCCGACAGGTTGACACTCGATGTCCGGCTTGACGGTTTGTCGATCCACGATGCTCCGCTGGATTTGAGCCTGGCCCATGAAATGGGAACAGGCTTGCCCGACGCCGAAGCCTGCGCCTTGCCCGCGATCGCTGACGATTTGCGCGAAGCCGCGGCGGCAATTTCGCTCGCGCTTCCCGCCCGCCCCTTGCGCCGCAGTCTCGATCTGCTGCGGGTGGCGCGCATTCTCGCCGCGTTCGAAGGGCAACCGGCCGTCGACGGCGACCACCTCGCCACCGCCGTGCGTCTTTGCCTCGGACTGACGTTGAACGCCGCTGAACAGCCGGAAAGCGATGCGGAGGAGGCCGATCCGGAACCGGACGACGCGGAGCGACAAGCGGACACCGGGGACGAGATTCAGGGCGAACCGCCGGCGCGAGACCAGTCCGGCAGCGAGGAAGCCGATGCCGACCGCTCCGAGACCGAACCCACGGAAGAGGACATGCTGGTAGCTGTGGCTGCAGCATCCCGCGCGGTTCTCGCCGAACTCGACCGGCCGGATTGCTCGACCGCGCAAAAATCGGCACGGACCGGCAAGTCCGGCGGTTTCAAGTCCGGTTCGCGCCGTGGCCGCCCTGCCGGCATCGTTTCGCGTCCTCCCTATCCGGAAGCCCGGCCCGACATCGTTTCGACGCTGCGCGCGGCCATCCCTTGGCAAAGGCTGCGCAATCCGGAGTTCGCACTGGCCGTTGACGGCAAGGCGCCACCGTTGCGTATCCTGCCGTCGGATTTCCGCTATATCCGGTTCCGGCACCGGACCGAATCCACCGCGATCTTCGCGGTCGACGCATCGGGCTCGACGGCGATGGAACGCCTGGCGGAAGCCAAGGGCGCGATCGAGCTGCTGCTCGGTGACTGCTACGTCCGGCGTGACCATGTGGCCCTGATCACCTTTCGGGGGCGCTCGGCAGAGACACTGCTTGAGCCGACGCGGTCGCTCGTGCGTGCCAAACGTTCGCTCACCGGACTTCCCGGTGGCGGCCCGACACCGCTTGCCGGGGCCATTCGACGTTCGCTGGAAATTGCCGGCATGGTTCAGCGTCGCGGGCAATCGCCGTTGATTGTCTATCTCACCGATGGCAGCGGCAACATCGCCCTTGATGGCGAACCGGACCGAGCCCGTGCGCGCGACGATGCACGATTGCTCGCAAGGCAGGGGGCCGCACTCGGCTACCGGTCCATCCTGATTGATATTTCGCGGCGACCGCGCGAGGCAACACGCGAACTGGCCCGTTCGATGCAGGCGCAATATTGTCCGCTCCCCAATGTCTCCGCCAATGCGGTCAACGCCATTGTCAGCGCTGAGCTGCAAAAAGGCGCGAGATCATGAGCCTTTCGGCGCGCCCTCCCGATCTTGAGGTCGAGGGCCGCAACTGGCCGTTCCGTCAGCACAGCCGGCTCGTGGCCGCCAACGGGATCGAGTGGCATGTCCAGGAGTTGGGATCAGCCGATGCTCGGGTCGCGCTGCTGGTCCATGGCGCCGGCGCCGCAACCCACTCGTTCCGTGGCCTCATGCCGTTGATGGCCGAGCGCTACCGGGTGGTCGCCATCGACCTGCCGGGTCACGGTTTCACGCGCGGCGCAAGGCCGGCGGATCTGACGCTGCCCGGAATGGCCCGCGCGCTGTCCGGGCTCTTGCGCGTGCTCGAACTTAAACCGGACATTGCCGTCGGTCATTCCGCCGGTGTCGCGGTGCTGCTTCAGATGTCGCTGAGCGAAAACTTCCGTCCCGGACACATCGTCGGGCTGAACGGCGCGCTGGAACCGATCCGCGGCAATGCGCTCCTTTCACCCCTTGCCAAACTTCTGTTTGCCAATCCGCTGACCTCGCGCATGATCTCGTTTCAGGCTCGCATTGTCGACATGGCGGGCCATCTCCTGCGCGCAACGGGGTCGAACATCGATGCGCAGGGGCGGGATTGCTACGCCATGCTGTTGCGTCAGCCTGCGCATGTGAGCGGCGCGCTCGGCATGATGGCGAACTGGAAGCTCGACCCGCTGATCGGCAGGCTTGGTGCCATCGCCTCGCCGGTGACGCTGATTGCCGCCACGGACGATCCGATGGTGCCCCAGCGGGTGTCCCGCGATGCCGCACGGCTCATTCCGGATTGCCGCTTCGTGGATTTCGGTCCGGGCGGGCACCTGTTCCACGAGACCGCTCCGCAGGCGCTTTTGGCGCTGATCGACGATGCCGTGCTTCGGCCTGCCAGCAGATCGGTGGCCTGAAATGGCCGGGACAATTCACCGATCTGCGACAATTGCGCGGCCTTTCAGCCACCCTTCGAGGAAGGACACGAGATCATGATGACAGCACATGATCCGCTGCTCGCGGGCGGCAAGACCGAGGATCGGCGGCCCCATGCCATCGTGATCGGTGCCGGGTTCGGCGGGCTTGCCGCGGCCGTCCGGCTTGGCGCAAGGGGGTACCGGGTGACGGTGCTCGAGAAACTCGATCAGCCCGGCGGCCGCGCTTCGCAGTTCCGGCAGGACGGGTTCACCTTCGATGCCGGGCCAACGATTATCACCGCGCCGTTCATCTTTGAGGAACTCTGGGAGTTGTGCGGACGCAAGCTGTCCGACGATGTCTCGCTCGTTTCGCTGGATCCCTTCTACACCGTTCGTTTCGACGATGGCCGCGAATTTCGCGCATCCGCCAACGACGCGGCGATGGAAGCCGAGATCGCGAAGTTTTCGCCCGGTGACGTGGCCGGATACCGCAACTATCTTCTCGAAAGCGAACGCTGCTTCAAGGCGGGCTTCCTCGGCATGATCGACAAGCCCTATGCCAGTATCGGATCGATGGTCAGGGTGCTGCCGGATCTGGTCATGCGCCGGGCGGATCGTTCCGTCTACAAGCTGGTGTCGAAGTACATAAAAAACGATCAGCTGCGCCAGGCGCTCAGCTTCCATCCGCTTTTCATCGGGGGCAACCCGATGCGCTCTTCCGGCGTGCTCAGCCTAATCTCCTACCTCGAACGCGAATATGGTGTGCATTACGCTAGGGGAGGCACCCATTCGCTGGTCCAGGGGCTCGTCCGCCTGATCGCGGGGCAGGGGGGCGTTATCCGCACCGGCGCCGACGTGGAGCAAATCACGGTCGACAATGGACGGGCGACCGGGGTGCGGCTCGGAAACGGCGAAACCGTTCCGGCCTCGGTCGTGGTTTCCAATGCCGATGCCGGGTGGACATACTCGAAGCTTCTTGCCAGGCATCCGCGCAAGCGCTGGACTGACCGGAAGATCGAGCGCGCCAAGTACTCGATGAGTCTGTTCGTCTGGTATTTCGGCACCAACCGCCAATACAAGGATGTGCCGCACCATACGGTCATGATGGGGCCGCGTTTCGCCGGCCTGCTGCACGACATTTTCGACGCCAAGCACCTGGCCGAGGATTTCAGTCTCTACCTGTATCGGCCCTCGGCCAGTGACGCTTCCATGGCGCCGGATGGCTGCGACAGTTTCTACGTGCTTGCGCCGGTGCCCAACCTGGACGGCGAAACCGATTGGGAACGCATGGCCGAGCCCTACCGCCGCCGGATCGAGGCGCATCTGTCGGCCACCGTTCTCCCGGACCTCGAGGATCATGTCGTAACCTCGAAAGTGATGACGCCCGCCGATTTCCGCGACCGGCTGCTTTCGCTCAAGGGGGCGGCTTTCGGCATCGAACCGGTGATCACGCAACTGGCCTGGTTCCGGCCGCACAATGCTTCCGAGGAAGTCGAAAACCTGTTCCTCGTCGGCGCCGGAACCCACCCCGGTGCCGGTCTGCCGGGTGTCGTGTCCTCCGCCAAGATCCTCGACAAGGTTGTTCCCCATGCAAGCACCGTCAACTGACAGCTTCGCGCTTGATCCCGGGCTCCGCCGCGAGTGCGAAGAGGCGATCCGGGCCGGTTCGAAATCCTTCCTTGCCGCCTCTATGCTGCTGCCCGGATCGACCCGTGTGGCGGCCAGGGCTCTTTATGCCTTCTGCCGTGCCACCGACGATCTTGTCGACGAAAGCGCTGATCCCGCCAGGGGGTTGGCCGAAATACGCTCCCGTCTCGATGCGATCTATCGCGGTCAGCCGCGCGATCATGCCGCCGACCGCGCCTTTGTCGCCGTGGTCGAGCATTATGCCCTGCCGCGCGCGCTCCCCGAGGCGCTCTTCGAGGGCTTCGAGTGGGACGTGCAGGCGCGCACCTATCGCGACTGCAATGAACTCTGCGCCTATTCCGCGCGCGTCGCGTCGACCGTCGGCGTTATGATGACGCTGATCATGGGTGTCTGCGACCGCGCGGTTCTGGCCCGCGCAGCCGACCTCGGGCTTGCCATGCAGCTGACCAACATCGCACGAGACGTGGGCGAGGACGCGCGCCGCGGGCGAATTTACCTGCCGCTGCACTGGCTTGACGAGGCCGGTATCGATGCAGATGCGTTCATGGCGGATCCGAAGGCGACCCCGGCCATGCGAGCGACGGTGGAACGCCTGTTGAATGCCGCCCAGAGCCTTTATGCGCGCGCCATGACCGGCATCGCAGGGCTGCCGTTGACCTGCCGGATGGCGATCCGCAGCGCCGCCCTGATCTACCGGGAGATTGGCCGCGAGATCGAGAAATCCGGACATGACAGCGTCACGTTGCGCGCCCACACCACCACCCGCCGCAAGCTCGAACTGATCGCCCAGGCCGCCTCCACACCGTTCCTCTTCCAGCCGGTTTCCACCGAACCGGCCCATCCGGAAGTGCGCTTTCTGGTCGAGGCCGCCGCCGCAGGCCGGATCCATTCGCCTCGCGGAGTAGATGCCAAGGCGGGCCGCATGATCGAACTTATGGCGCTGTCCGAGGATCGCCGCCGGACGGCCGTCTAGCCAGGATTCGGGAAGGAGCGATCGCCATGAAATATGCCGGCCTGATCGAGATCGCGCTTACCTTCGGCGGTTTCATCATTTTCATCATCTGGCAGATGCGCTCGCTCAGGCGCGACATCCGCGCCCGGGAGGACCGCGAGGCGAAAGAGGCTGCGGCCGAAACTGCGAAAAACGAGCAATCGACGCAAGACCGGTAAGCTCGCCCGGCGCGTGCTGTTACCGACGCCGCGGCATCCGGAACGGCAGCATCGCCTTGACAACCGGCGAGGCGAACCGGTCTCCCGACAGGCTTTCATGCATGAGGTCGATGTCCTCGCCGAAAAGCCGGGTCCTGATTACAGAACGCGTGTAGAACGGCCCGTCCTCTAGGGTTCGAACGATTTTGGTTCGGGTTGGCGCGTAATCGTCGCCATCATGATGGGCAGCGCGCGGCACGCCCCAGAATCCCTTTGAAAGATCGGTCTTGCCCGGCATCGCAACCTTTTTGACCGTTCCGTCCGGTGCGATGCGCAACGCTATCCGGCCATGCCCGCCACCCCGGTGCGCGGCATCGTAGAGAATCACCGCATCGCCCTCCGGCATCAGCCCCCTGGCCCAGTCCCAGATCGTAAAACCGTTTTCGAGCGGTTCCGTGCCCCAGTTGCTGTCCATGTAGCCATGTCCGGACCAATCTTCTCCGCCCCGGCTCATCTCGACCGTGATCCGCCCTGTGGGCGAGATGGGCCACCAGCGATGCCGGCCGCGCCCGTCGATGTCGAAAACCTGCGAGGTGACTGCATCCGGCGAAAACCGGATTTTTCCCTTGATCCGTCTTGGCAGCATCTGCGCCGGAGGGCGCGGCACAGACACCTCGTCGAAGTCGATGACGATCTCGCCGTTCTCGCGCCTTATGCTGCTGGGGCCGACCGTGAATGAGGTTGCGCTGCGCTGCATCCTGTCCCGGCCGCGTTCGGTCATCGCCCACCTGTTGCCACCGGGCCTGTAGAGCGCCACGTTGATGCAGACATGGTCGTCCGGGTCCCTGCGTCCGGCCCAGTGGTAGTAGGGCGAGAACACCGAGCCGACAAAGGCGATCACCGACAACCCGTAGCGGCCGCAGTCGCTCAGCCCGTCGACATACCACCAGAGATAACCGCCGGGCGGGACGACCGCATCGAAGCGAGGTCCTCGGCCAGGCTCTCCGCCGCCAGCATCCCTGAAAGCGTCGCCATCGGCACTCCGGGGCCGGGATGCGCGCTGCCGCCCGCCAGGTACAGTCCCGGAATCTTCGTTCTCGACCCCGGCCGCTGGAACGACGCGGTCCAGCCGTGTGCCGCCCGTCCGTACAACGCGCCCCCGGTCGCCGGAAACAGCGCGTGAAACCGCGTCGGCGTCGTCGGAACGTAGTCCATCGTGCTTGTGTCGATCTCCAGCCCGGCCGTCGAAAGCAGGGTCATGGCCTGATTGAGGCATGTCTCGGTCTCCGTGTCGGTGAATTCTTTCCGGTCGCCGTCAGCAGGGGCGTTCAGGATGAAGAGCATCCGTTCGCGATCATCCGCATCGGGCAGGCGCCCCGTGTCGTCACGGTCCTGCGCGCAGATATAGGTGGTCGGGCTTGCGGGCATGGCGCGGCGCCGGGTCAGCGTTTCGAATTCCGATCGGTAGTCGTCGGAAAAGAAAACGGTATGATGCGCAAGCGGAAAGCCTGATGTCCGGGCGCTCATGGCGAAAGTCAGCGCCGAGAAGGAGCGATGGTCGCGCGGCGTTGGAGCGATCCCGGTGCCGCCGCCGGCCACCAGGGTCTCGAGCGCCGATACATCGCCGTTGAAGATGATCCGGTCGGCCTCGAGCCGTTCTCCGCTGCCAAGCCACAGTCCTGTGACACCCGCAGCGCCGGCTTCGATTGCCGTAACCTCGGCATCATACCGGAAGGTGACACCCAACTCGCCGGCAAGTGTCTCCATGCATCGAGCAAGCGCATGCATGCCGCCATCGGCCAGCCACACCCCGTCCTGTTCCGCGTGGGCGACGAGCATCAGCGTAGCCGGGGCCTGGAACGGCGACGAGCCGCAATAGGTGGCATAACGGCCGAACAGCTGCCGCAGTCGCGGATCGGTGAAATAATCGCCAAGCGCCGACCAGAGCGTCGAAAACGGTTTGAGCGCCCATTGGTCGGCGAGATTGGAGAACCCGATGCGCGACATCAGCGACAGGGGGCCCGGTCTTTGGGCGTCGATATAGCTTGGTTTCAGCGTCGCAAACATCGCCGCACTTTGCGCCGCGAACCGGCGGTACCCTTCTGCATTCTCCCGGTCTGAAAAGGACGCAATCGCCCTTGCGCTCTCTTCGATGTCGGCAAACAGGTCGAGGCGCGAGCCATCGCTCCAGCCGTGCCGTGCCAGAAGACCTGCGCGCCGGAGCCGGATGCGGCTGTCGAGCGTCGCTCCTGCGGTTGCAAACAGACGCTCGAATACCCAGCGCATGGTCAGCACCGTTGGCCCGGCATCCACCGGCCTGTCGCCCGCTGACACGGTTCGCATCTTGCCGCCCGGCGTTGTCGCACGCTCGACGAGGGTCACATCGATACCGGCAGCGGCTGCGGTGATCGCCGCCGACAGTCCTCCGGCGCCGGCGCCCACGACGATCAGCTTTTGGCGCCGTGTCATCCTCGTGTGGTTCTCCATGGTTCCGGACCGCAAACGGCGTTGACAATCCAATCTGGTGTGTCAGGATAGTTTTACACATATGAATGTCAGATAAAAGTGACGATCTGACTTGCCGCTTGAGGGAGAGCCCGGATGGATCTGCAAAAACGCATCGACCGCAATCTGGAACAGGCCATCACCTTCGCCACCGCCGGCGGCAACCCGTCGATCCTGTGTGACGCCATGCGCTACGCCGTTTTTCCGGGCGGCGCGCGCATACGGCCCCGGTTGTGTCTCGCTGTCGCCCTGGCGGCGGGAGACGAAGCGCCCGGCGCCTCCAACGCGGCCGCCACGGCAATCGAATTGCTGCATTGCGCCTCGCTCGTCCATGATGATCTGCCCTGTTTTGACGACGCGGCGACCCGGCGCGGCAAACCAAGCGTCCACACCACGTTCGGTGAGGCCACCGCGGTGCTTGCCGGAGACGCGATGATCGTGCTCGCTTTCGAGACAATTGCACGCGAATGCCTGGCCACGCCCGACCGGATCGCTCCACTGATCGGCGTGATCGGACGTGCTGTCGGAATGCCGAACGGCATCATTGCGGGCCAGGCCTGGGAGAGCGAGAAGACCATCGATCTCAAGGTCTACCATCGCGCCAAGACGTCCTCCCTTTTCATCGGTTCGACAACTGCCGGAGCCATTGCCGCGGGCGCCGATCCGCAGAACTGGTACGGTCTTGGCGAAGCCCTTGGGGATGCCTTCCAGGTGGCCGACGATCTTCGCGATTGCGCTGCCAGCGCCGAGGAGATCGGCAAACCCTGCGGCCAGGATGCCGTGCATGACCGGCCCAATGCCGTGCGCGAACTCGGCCTTGGCGGCGCGGTGCAGCGGCTCCAGGATCTCGTCGGGCAGGCGGCTGCATCCATTCCCGATTGCCGCGGATCGGGCATGCTGAAGCAACTCATTCTGGATGAGGCCAAGCGGCTGGTGCCCAAGAGCCTCGCCACTGCGGCCGCGTAGCTTATGACCGCGAGCTTTCCGGCTTCGCGTTCGAACGGCCACGAGGCGGAGGCTGTCGAAGCGGACGCTCGGCCGCCCGGATGGCGCACGCGCATGAAGGCCTGGCGTGCGGCGCTTGTCGCCCGGCCGGGATTTCGCCGTCTGGCCCAGCGCCTGCCCGGGTCCAAGACCTATTCGCGGGCGCGGGAGACCGAGCTTTTCGGCATCGTGACCGGATTCGTTCAAAGCCAGATCCTGTTCGCGGCCCTTCAATCGGGTCTGCTGGATGCACTGACGGCGGGGCCGGTCGGGACAAGCGAGCTTTCCGCAAGAACCGGGCTTCCGCCGGACCGGCTGCGGCGGTTGTTGCAGGGGGCGCAGTCCATTGGCCTGATCGGGCTGGGCAGGGACGGCTATGTGACACTGGATGACCATGGCTCAGTGATTGCGGCCGATGGCGGGCTGCGGGCAATGATCCACCATCATGCCTTGCTCTACCGAGACCTGGCGGACCCGCTGGCCCTGTTCGACGGCTCACGGTCCGAAACCGAGATGCGAAGGCTCTGGTCCTATGCCGGATCGGGGCGCGAATCGGCCGTCCAGCCTGGGGACGCCGCGGCCTATTCGGCCCTGATGGCGGCAAGCCAGTCGATGTTGTCCGACGAAATTCTCGATGCCTACGATTTCGGACGGCATCACAGCCTGATTGACATCGGCGGCGGTGAGGGGGCGTTCCTGTCGGCAGTGGCGGCCCGGTTTCCCGGATTGCGCCTCTCCCTTTTCGATCTGCCGCCGGTCGCCGCACGCGCCCGCGAGAAGTTTTCCACACAGGCGCTGGGAGACTGCCCGCGCTGTCACGCCGGCAGCTTTTTCGACGATCCGCTCCCGCGCGGACATGACTGTGTCACCCTCGTCCGGGTGCTGTTCGATCACGAAGACAGCGCTGTGCTGCGTCTTCTGCACAATGTCCGAAGCGCGATGGAGCCCGGCCAGACGCTGGTCATCGCCGAGCCGATGGCCGGCGACAGGAGCCGCGGACAGCGCTACGCCACCGCCTATTTCGGAACCTACGTCCTGGCCATGGGCTCGGGACGCTGCCGCGCACCCGAGGAGATCGGCGCGCTTGCGAGGCAAGCCGGCTTCGCTCGGTTTGAAGTCACCCATTGCCGCTCGCCGCTGATGGCAACGATCGTTGTCGCGTTTCCCTGACAGTGAAGATCACAATTGTAAAATAAGGTTGACAGATAAAAACGTAAAAACAATATTACACACAGGAGGCAGAGTCTCGTCCTTGATGGACCGGACCGAACATCATGCAGACAACGGCAGTCGTTTTCGAACAACCAGAGCGCATCGGATTGCAGGCGCTGGCCATTGCCGACCCCGGCGATGGCGACGTGGTCGTTCGGTCCGAGTGGAGCGGCATCAGTGCCGGCACCGAAAAGCTGCTTTTCGAGGGGCGCATGCCGGCGTTTCCCGGCATGGGCTATCCGCTCGTCCCGGGTTACGAAACGGTCGGCAGGATTGTCTCGATGGGCAAGAATGTTCCGCCCGGCCTTGAGGGGCGCCTGGTTTTCGTGCCGGGTGCGCGTGGCTATCAGGACGCAGCCGCCCTGTTCGGCGCGTCAGCGAAAAGACTGGTCGCTGCCGCGGACCGGGTTATCCCGATAGCTGACGACCTGGAGCGGACAGGAACCCTGTTGTCGCTTGCCGCAACCGCCTACCACGCTCTCACGCTTCCGGGCATGACCGTTCCCGATCTTGTCGTCGGGCACGGCATCGTCGGCCGGTTGATCGCGCGGCTTATCATCGCCATGGGCCACGCCGCACCCACGGTTTGGGAAATTAATCCGGCCCGTACCGACGGCGCCCGCGGCTACACGGTGACCACATCCGAGGCCTGCGAGGGCCAGCGTTTTTCTTCCGTGATCGACGCCAGCGGCGATCCGGACATCCTCGACAAGGCGATCGCCGTTCTCGAGCGCGGCGGCGAGGTCACCCTGGCCGGCTTCTACAGCGAGACCATGAGCTTTCGTTTCACACCGGCATTCATGCGCGAGGCCAGCTTCCGCATCGCAGCCGAGTTCAGGCCGGACGATGTCCACGCCGTGCTCGCCCTGCTGGCCGACGGGCGGCTTTCGCTCGATGGCCTGATCACGCACAGCGCCAGTCCGGCCCAGGCCGAGACTGCGTACCGGACCGCCTTTGGCGATCCGGCTTGTCTGAAAATGATACTTGACTGGAGGGAACTGCAATGACTGAAGGCTACGGCGGAAACGCCACGGACCGGGTCCATGACCTCCTTCGCGAGGAAGCGGCGATCGAGCCCGATCAGCCCCACACAGGCCCGGTCAAGAAAGACACGCAGATCATTGCAATCTACGGCAAGGGGGGCATCGGAAAGTCCTTCACGCTGGCAAACCTCTCCTACATGCTGGCTCAACTCGGCAAGAAGGTGCTGCTGATCGGCTGCGATCCCAAGAGCGATACCACTTCGCTGCTGTTTGGCGGACGCGCATGCCCGACGATCATCGAGACATCGTCCAAGATGAAGGCTGCCGGCGCCGAGGTCACCATTTCGGATGTCTGCTTCAAGCGTGACGGTGTGTTTGCCATGGAGCTGGGCGGCCCGGAAGTCGGACGCGGCTGCGGCGGTCGCGGCATCATCCATGGTTTTGAAACGCTCGAAAAGCTCGGCTTTCACGACTGGGACTTTGACTATGTCCTGCTCGACTTTCTGGGCGACGTGGTCTGCGGCGGGTTCGGCCTGCCGATCGCGCGCGACATGTGCCAGAAGGTGGTGGTTGTCGGCTCAAACGATCTGCAGTCGCTCTACGTCGCCAACAACGTCTGTTCCGCGGTTCAGTACTTCCGGAAGCTCGGCGGCAATGTCGGCGTTGCCGGCATGGTCATCAACAAGGATGACGGCACCGGCGAGGCCGAGGCCTTCGCACAAGCCGTCGGCATCCCGGTGCTGGCCGCGATCCCGCAGGATGACGACATCCGCAAGAAGAGCGCCAACTACCAGATCATCGGCCACCCGGAAAACCGCTGGGGCCCGCTGTTCCAGACGCTCGCCGTCAATCTCGGCATCGCTCCGCCGGTCCTCCCCGAGCCGCTCGACCAGGACGGCCTGATCGGCCTGTTCGATTCGTCCGATACCGGCGGTGACTATGAGCTTGTGCCCGCGTTGCCCGAAGACATGTGCCCCGCTTCCGCGCTCGCCCGTCCTTCCCTTGAAGTCGTTTACGACACGGTGTGATGATGGATGATTTCTACCAGAACCGCGACGATGCCGGCACTGCGCCGGTCCAGGATGTCCCGGCTCAGGATGCGCCGGTTGAAGGCGTGTCGTGCGCTTCCGGCGCTGAGAAAATGAAGGCCCAGGCCATGGCCTCGGGCAAGGCCGAGTTGATGGAACGCTTCGAGGCCGATTACCCCAAGGGACCGCATGACCAGCCACAATCCATGTGCCCGGCCTTCGGCTCGCTGCGCGTGGGTCTTCGCATGCGCCGCGTCGGCACCATCCTTTCGGGTTCGGCCTGCTGCGTTTACGGGCTGACCTTCACCTCGCATTTTTACGGCGCCAAGCGCTCGGTCGGCTATGTGCCGTTCAACTCGGAATCGCTGGTAACCGGCAAGCTGTACGAGGACATTCGAGACGCTGTCCACGAGATGGCGGATCCGGATGCCTATGATGCGATCGTGGTGACCAGCCTGTGCGTGCCAACGGCATCGGGCGTGCCGCTGCAGATGCTGCCGAAACAGATCAACGGCGTGCGCATCGTCGGCATCGATGTTCCCGGTTTCGGTGTGCCGACGCACGCGGAAGCCAAGGATGTGCTCTCCTCCGCAATGCTGACCTACGCCCATGGCGAAGCCGACAGCGGCCCGGTCCAGGCGCCGCGCGGCGGTGTCGAGGAACGACCCTCCGTCTCGCTGCTGGGCGAGATGTTTCCTGCCGATCCGATGATGATCGCCGCCATGCTTGAACCGATGGGACTGGCCGCGGGACCGGTGGTTCCGGTGCGTGAGTGGCGCGAACTTTACGCCGCACTCGATTGTGCGGCCGTGGCCGCGATCCATCCCTTCTACACCGCTTCGGTCCGGGCCTTCCGCGATGCCGGTCGCACCGTCGTCGGCTCCGCGCCCGTCGGCTTCGAGGGCACGGATGCCTGGCTGCAGGCAATCGGGGAAAGCTGCAACGTGCCCCAGGTCCGCATCGATGCGGCCCGAAACGCCTTCGGCGGCGCCATCCGCGCGGCACTTTCGGAAAGGCGCATCAACGGCCGCATCACGCTTTCGGGCTATGAAGGCTCTGAACTGATCGTCGGACGGCTCCTGGTCGAAAGCGGTGCGGATCTCAAATATGTCGGCACGGCCTGCCCGAAAACCGAGTTTTCGAAACTGGATGCCGATTGGCTCGAGGCTCACGGTGTGCATGTCGAGTACCGTGCCTCGCTCGAGCAGGATCTCGCCGCCATGGCCGAGTTCAAGCCGGACCTGGCCATTGGCACCACGCCGGTGGTGCAGAAGGCCAAGGAACAGGCCACGCCAGCGCTCTACTTCACCAACCTGATCTCCGCCCGTCCGCTGATGGGGCCCGCAGGCGCAGGTTCGCTTGCCGATGTGGTCAATTCGGCAATTGCCAACAAGCCGCGCTTTGACCGGATGAAGGCCTTCTTTGACGGAATCGGCGAGGGAGACAATGCCGGTGTCTGGGAAGACACCCCGGTGGACCGTCCCGCCTTCCGCAAGAAATTCGCCGCCAAGGCTGCCGCATCCAGGAATGCGGTCGATTCCGGGGAGGCTGTCGGCTCATGACGCTGATCATCGACCATGACAGGGCAGGTGGCTACTGGGGCTCGGTCTATGTCTTCACCGCCATCAAGGGCATGCAGGTGATCATCGACGGTCCGGTGGGATGCGAGAACCTGCCGGTCACCTCGGTACTGCATTACACTGACGCCCTGCCGCCGCATGAACTGCCGATCGTCGTGACCGGCCTCGGCGAAGAGGAACTCGGCCAGCACGGCACCGAAGAGGCGATGAAGCGTGCACGCGCGGTGCTTGATCCGGACCTGCCTGCGGTCGTCGTCACCGGCTCGATTGCCGAGATGATCGGCGGCGGCGTGACGCCTGAGGGGACCAATATCCAGCGGTTCCTGCCGCGTACCATCGACGAGGACCAATGGCAGTCGGCCGACCGGGCGCTCAAGTGGCTTTGGACCGAATACGGCCCGAAAAAGGGCAGGGTGCGCGACCCCAAGCCCCGCAAGGACGGCGAGAAGCCGAAGGTCAACATCGTGGGCGCGATCTACGGCACCTTCAACCAGCCCTCCGATCTGGCCGAAATCCGCCGGCTGATCGAAGGCATCGGCGCCGAGGTCAACATGACCTTCCCGCTCGGAAGCCACCTGGCCGATGTCGGCAAGCTTGCCGACGCCGAGGCCAATGTCTGCCTTCATCGCGAATTCGGCAGACTGCTGTGTGAAGCGCTCGAACGTCCCTATTTCCAGGCCCCGATCGGCATTCATTCGACCACCGCGTTCCTGCGAGCGCTCGGCGAGACACTGGGGCTCGACCCGGAACCCTTTATCGAGCGCGAGAAGCACACGACGCTCAAGCCGATGTGGGACCTGTGGCGCTCCGTCACCCAGGACTTCTTTGCCACCGCCAGCTACGCCATCGTCGCCGGCGAAACCTATGAGCGCGGAATCCGCAATTTCCTGACGGAGGAAATGGGCATGCCCTGCACATTCTCGGTGCAGCGGGTCGCCGGCAAGAAGACCGACAATCAGGCGGTCCGCCAGCTGATCAAGGACAAGCCGCCTCTGGTGATGTTCGGCTCCTACAATGAACGCATGTATCTCGCAGAGGCCGGCGCCCGCGCGATCTACGTGCCGGTGTCATTTCCCGGAGCGATCATTCGCCGCCATACGGGCACACCGGTGATGGGCTATTCGGGCGCCTCCTGGCTGATCCAGGAAGTCTGCAACGCGCTTTTCGATGCGCTGTTTTCGATCCTTCCGCTCGCCACCGACATGGACCAGGTCGAGGCCACGCCCGCCAGGACACGCGGCGAGCTTCCCTGGGCACCGGAAGCCAAGACCAAACTCGATCACGCCATCGGGCTCGAACCGGTGCTGGTCAGGATATCGGCCGCCAAGCGGCTTCGCGATCAGTCCGAGGCACAGGCCCGGGCACGCGGCGCAACCGAGGTGGATCAGGACGACGTGGATCAGGCAACGCGCGCGCTCAAGAGCGGGCGGGCCGCATGAAACGCCGGTGCAGCACCGGCAAGCAGGGAGAAGAGCGATGACAATGACAGTGCATCACAGACAGCGGCAGGTGGCGCGTGGCCAATCGCGGACCGACCGTATCGAGTACCGGCTCCTGGTCGCGCTCGCTTTCGTCATCTGCTTCGTGATGGTGGCCGCCTCACGCGCCGTCGCCGCCTTCCGGGGCCGCCCGGCCGACACCCGCGGCCAGAGTGTTTTCGCGGAGGCGCGCGCATCTGCGCACGCAACCGCCGGCTATGCGTTCATCGCCTAGCCGTTCCGTTTGCCGGTGTCCAAACCCGGCAATAACCGCCAAGGCCGCCGGTTTCCGGGGGATCGAGGCACCCGGCTGCGGGGCACCGCAGCGCTTGTGACTAGGAGGTACTTCAATGTCCAGTCCAAACACCGTTTCGCTTTCGGGAATGACCGAAGGCGAAGCACAGGAGTTCCACTCGTACTACCTCCAGGGGATGATCGCATTCGTGGCAATTGCCGTGGTTGCACATCTTCTCGTGTGGTTCTGGCGTCCGTGGATCCCGGGTCCGGAAGGCTATGCGTCGCTTGAAGGCGTCGGCCAGACCGTGACCTCACTCCTGCCAATGCTCGCGTAAAGGAGAAGCGAAATGTGGAGAATCTGGATGATTTTCGACCCGCGCAAAACGCTGGTCGTCCAAGGCGTCTTCCTGTTCGCGCTGGCTGTGATGATTCATCTCGTCCTGCTCAGCACGTCCCGCTTCAACTGGCTCGAGGGCGCACCGGTGACCACCGGCGCACTCGATCCGACGACGGGCATCCTGGGCCTCTTGCCCACGATGATCGGCTGAACGCTGACAACAATGACTGCGGGCGGGACAAGGACTTCGGCCCTCCGCCCGCGGTCGAAACCGGGAATCAGACTGAGAGACGTCCGCAAACGGTCTGCGGGGTGGGAGATGAGCGATGGCGCTGCTGAGTTTTGAAAGAAAATACCGCGTTCGCGGTGGCACCCTGATAGGCGGTGACCTGTTCGATTTCTGGGTCGGACCGTTCTATGTGGGGTTTTTCGGCCTGACGACTGCCTTTTTCACAGTGGTCGGCACCGCGCTTATCCTCTACGGAGCAGCGCTCGGACCGACCTGGAACATCTGGCGGATTTCGATCGCGCCACCGGATCTGAGCTACGGTCTGGGGCTCGCGCCGCTGGCCGAAGGCGGGCTTTGGCAGATCATTACCATCTGCGCCATCGGGGCGTTTTGCTCCTGGGCGCTGCGCGAGGTCGAAATATGCCGCAAGCTCGGCATCGGCTATCATGTGCCTTTCGCATTTTCGGTGGCGATCTTCGCCTATGTCACGCTGGTCGTGATCCGTCCCGTGCTGCTGGGCGCCTGGGGTCACGGTTTCCCCTATGGCATATTCAGCCATCTCGATTGGGTGTCCAACGTCGGATACCAGTATCTGCACTTCCACTACAATCCGGCCCACATGCTGGCGGTGACGTTGTTCTTTACCACCACGCTGGCCCTGTCGCTGCATGGCGGCCTGATCCTCTCGGCTGCCAATCCGGGACGCGACGGCACGCTCAAGAACGACCGGATGGAAGTCAAGACGCCTGAATACGAAGACACCTTCTTCCGCGACATCATCGGCTATTCGGTCGGCACCCTCGGCATCCACAGGCTGGGTCTCGTGCTGGCGCTGAACGCCGGCTTCTGGAGCGCGGTATGCATCGTCATCAGTGGCCCGCTTTGGAACCAGGGCTGGCCGCAATGGTGGAATTGGTGGCTCGATCTGCCGATCTGGAGCTGAAAGGGACCTGATCATGGAATATCAAAACATCTTTACCCAAGTCCAGGTCCGGGGTCCGGTTGAGGCCGGTATCCCCCTGCCCAAAGGCGACGACGAACGCGTCGGAAAACCATACTACAACTGGCTTTTCGGCTGGTTCGGCAATGCCCAGATCGGGCCGATCTACCTGGGCTTTCTGGGCACCGCATCGCTGATCGCCGGTACGATCTGGTTCGTGATCGTCGGCTTCAACATGCTGGCCTCCGTGGGCTGGGATCCGATCCAGTTCATCAGGCAGCTGTTCTGGCTTGCGCTCGAACCGCCGCCGGCGGAATACGGCCTGTCCATTCCGCCGCTCAGTGAGGGCGGCTGGTACATCATCTCCAGCGTCTTCCTGCTGGCTTCGGTGCTGTTGTGGTGGGCCCGGATCTATGTCCGCGCAAGGGCGCTCGGCCTGGGCACCCATGTGTTCTGGGCCTTCGGAGCGGCGATCTGGCTGTTTCTCGTGCTCGGCCTGTTCCGGCCGCTGCTGATGGGCTCATGGGCGGAGGCCGTACCCTACGGTATCTTCCCGCACCTGGACTGGACCGCGGCGTTCTCGATCCGCTACGGCAATCTCTACTACAACCCGTTCCACTGCCTCTCGATCGTCTTCCTTTACGGCTCGGTGCTTCTGTTCGCCATGCATGGCGCGACAATTCTCGCCGTCACCCGTTACGGCGGCGAGCGGGAGCTCGAGCAGATTACCGATCGCGGCACGGCGTCCGAACGTGCGGCGCTGTTCTGGAGATGGACCATGGGCTTCAACGCCTCGATGGAATCCATCCACCGCTGGGCCTGGTGGTTCGCGGTTCTCACACCGATCACGGGCGGCATCGGCATCCTGCTGACCGGCACCGTCGTCGACAACTGGTACCTGTGGGGCATCAAGCACGGCATTGTCGCGCCTGTGCCCGACTTGTGGCCTGCAGTCGTCGATCCGGCCATAGGGGGTTAAGATCATGAAACTCTGGATACCATTTGCAGCAGCGGCCGGCGTGTTTGTCGGCGCCGCCATCATCTTCGGCGCCGACTGGGATCTGCCCCCGGTCGACACCGAGCAGACGGGCTATGCCGGGTCCGGCATGTACCTGACCAAGGACCGCGAAAAGCAGGCTGATCTTCAGCAGGCCAACGTCGTGCCGGAGCCGCTTTACGAAGCGGATCCCGAAGGCGAGCGGGCCGGAGAGTTCTACGAGAACGTTCAGGTTCTCGGCGACCTGTCCACGGACCAGTTCAACCTCTTCATGGCATCGATCACCGAGTGGGTGTCGCCCGAGCAGGGCTGTGCCTACTGCCACAACGAGGAGAACCTGGCGTCCGACGAGGTCTACACCAAGGTCGTCGCCCGGCGCATGATCCAGATGAACCAGACGATCAACACCGACTGGGAGGCGCATGTGGGTCAGGTGGGCGCCACCTGCTACACCTGTCACCGCGGCCAGCCGATTCCGGCAAATGTCTGGTCCAGCAATACAGGACCCGGCAAGGAAGATCGCGGCCTTGGCTGGTCGGGCGGCCAGAACGTTGTCGGCGAGATGGTGGGCAACACCTCGCTTCCGACCAACGCGCTGGAAAGCTACCTGCTCGGCGACAAGCCGATCCGGGTGCACTCGCTCGCGGCCCTTCCCAATGGCGAAAACACCGCCACCACGAAGGAGACCGAGGAGACCTGGGGCCTGATGATGCACATGTCCGAAAGCCTCGGCGTCAACTGCACGACCTGTCACAACAGCCGTGCCTTCAACGACTGGGACCAGAGCCCGACGCAGCGCGTAACGGCCTGGCACGGCATCCGCATGGCGCGGGACATCAACCAGAGCTACATCGAGGGCCTTGCTCCGGTCTTCCCGGACAACCGCAAGGGGCCCGAGGGCGATGTGCTCAAGGTCTCCTGCGGCACCTGCCACAACGGGGTTCAGAAGCCGCTCTATGGCGTCTCGATGCTTCGCGAGTTCGTCGACTCACTGGGCACCAAGACCAATACGGAAGTTCCGGATTACTCGACCTACACGCCGGGTGAGACCCAGGTCATGGGATCGCCGGATTCGGCGGCGCTCACGCCTTCTGCCGGCCCGGAAGCAACGGCTCTGGCATCCGCCGACTAAGCCTTGCCGCAAGCCGCGCTTTCCCTCAGCGGGGCTTGTGCAAAAAGGGCCGGAGATCCCAACGGATCTCCGGCCTTTCGCTGTTTGAAGAAACGGGGTGTCACCATGAGCACAGTGAGGCTTCTTTGCGCTGCGAGATCCGCGGGAAATGGCTATTCACCGCGTGCCGGTGGCCGGCAGCCTCAATCAATCCGCAGGCGCGCCTGGCGCTTGAGTCACGCTCTTGCTACCTCGCGGGCGGGCGGGCTTGCGATATCGCTCTAATGAAAGATTGGGGCAGCCGAGCCGGGGGCGTTTCAGACCTTGAGGTCCGGATAACGCTCGGCATAGATCCGGAACCAAGGCGTGAACGTCTCGGGAGCGGCTGCAATCTCGTCCGAGAGCTCGGCCGGCGTTATCCAGCGGGTGTCCTCGACCTCGAGCGGGTTCGGCTTGATGGCAAGCGTCGCTCTTTCGGCGCTGCCGACATACATCGTCACCTTCTCGTGCTCGTGCAGCCCGCCGCCCACATCTGCGGAGTACTCGACCACGCGGCGGCGTGACAGCGGGACATTGAACCCCAGCTCCTCGTTCAGCCGGCGCCGGGCGCAACTGTCGATGGGCTCGTCCCAATAGGGATGCGAGCAGCAGGTATTGGCCCACAGGCCGCCGCAGTGATATTTCGACGATGCGCGTTTCTGGATCAGCAGGTGATCCCCGTCGAAGACGAAGATCGAGACGGCCAGGTGAAACAGCCCGTCGACATGGGCTTTCAGCTTCTCCACCGGGTAGAGCGAACCGTCCTCGGCGATGGCTGGAATGATGGTCGGATGCGCGTTCATGGCGGTGATATCCTGTTCAGTGCGCGGAGGCCAGCCGGGCGGCTTCGGGCCGGGGTTCCGGGGGTTGGTTTTCCGCCTGCGCGGCTGCGGGTGTATGTGCGCTTTGTGCAAGTTCGGTCAAGCCTTCCCACTCTCCATCGACGGACAGGAGGTTGAAGCGGGTAAAGCAGTACTCGGAGAACCAGTCGTCCTGGTAGGCGCGCCGCACGGCCTCTCCATGGGTGGCGCTGTCGCGGGCGAACCGTTCCATCTCTTCAGCCGACTGCCAGAGCGAGAATGTGACCTGGTGCAGCCAAGGGATTTCGCCGGTGCCGATCATGAAGCTCTTCGCCGGTTCGCGGTCGACTGCGTCCGATATAGCCGGAACCCGGCGCCAGAACCGGGCCAGCTTTGAAGGTCGAATGGTTGCGCGCGTCATGGCGACGAGCGGCAGGCGCTGTGCCGGCGCATCCGGTGCGATGTCGAATTCATGCCCGTCCCACCGGCCGCGTGTCGACACCGGTTCGAGATAGACCGTCGCCATGCGGTCGGCGGTGCGGCGGTAGCCGGCGAGCGATGCCGCGGAGCGGATCCGTTCCCTGGCAATGTCGAGCGAGGGCCATTCGGCCAGCAACGTGTAGACGCCGAAATTGGGCCTGGTCGAGAAACCGGCGCCAGCGCCCGTTCCCATCAGCTTGAAGAAGGAAAGGTCGCGGGTTTTTCGCAGCGATGGCTTGGCAAGGCCCATCTGGCTGAACGCCCACAGGCGCCGGCCCGGAGTGGAAAAGCCGAAAAGCGAAAACGTCACCACCGTCACGGGCGGCCTCCTTCGATTGTCGGGTCACGTCCGGGCCTGTTCCGTTTGCCTCGGGCCGTCCGGGGACGATAGCGGCGGAAGGGCTCAGGCCACGGCCCGGGACAGTGCGCATTGCGACCACAGATCGCACAGCGACTTGACCAGATGGTGGATGTCGTCGTCGGTGTGCATTGGCGTGGGGGTGAATCTCAGCCGTTCCGTTCCCACCGGAACCGTGGGGTAGTTGATCGGCTGAACGTAGACGCCGTAGGTGTCGAGCAGAATGTCCGAGATCCACTTGCACTTCTTGGCGTCACCCACCATCACCGGAACGATGTGGCTCGGATTGGGCATGTGCGGAATGCCCTTGGCATCCAGGGCCGCGCGCAACTTGGCGACATTGGCCTGATGGCCGGCGCGCTCGAATTTGCTCTGCTTCAAGTGCCGGATCGATGCGGTCGCTCCCTTGGCAAGCGCGGGCGGAATTGCCGTGGTGAAAATGAAGCCGGAAGCAAAGCTGCGGATGAAGTCGCAAATGGCGGTTGAGCCGGTGATGTAGCCGCCCATCACGCCGAATGCCTTGCCCAGCGTGCCTTCGATGATCGTGATCCGGTCCATCAGCCCGTCGCGTTCGGCGACACCGCCGCCGCGCGGACCGTACATGCCGACGGCATGAACCTCGTCGAGATAGGTCATTGCGCCGAAGCGATCGGCCACATCGAGGATGTCCTCGATCGGCGCCATGTCGCCATCCATCGAATAGACGCTTTCGAAAGCCACGAGCTTCGGCGCGGCCGGATCGTCGGCGGCCATCAGTTCGGCAAGATGCTGGGGGTCGTTGTGACGGAACAGCCGCTTCTCGGCGCGGCTGTGGCGAATGCCCTCGATCATGGAAGCGTGGTTGAGCGCGTCGGAATAGATGATCAGCCCCGGGATCCTGGCACCAAGGGTCCCGAGGGCCGCCCAGTTGGACACGTAGCCCGACGAGAAGATCAGCGCCGATTCCTTGCCGTGCAGGTCGGCCAGTTCCCGCTCAAGCAGCACATGGGCATGATTGGTGCCGGAAATGTTGCGCGTGCCACCGGCGCCAGCGCCGCACTGGTCGATCGCCTGATGCATGGCTTCGATGACCTTGGGATTCTGCCCCATCCCCAGATAGTCGTTCGAGCACCAGACCGTGACGTCATGAACGCTGCCGTCCTCACGGTGACGCGTGGCTCGGGGGAACCCACCGGCATGACGCTCAAGTTCGGCAAAAACCCGGTAATTGCCCGCCTTGTGCAAGGTGTCGAGCTCGTTCTGGAAGTAGGCGTTGAAATCCATCTGGTGGGTCCCCTTGACGTCATGCCCGCGCGGTTGCACGGGGGGCTTTCGAATCCGGTGTTGAGGTTTTTGCGCCCGGAAGATCCCGGGTCTGCGGTGATTGGGTTTTCGGCTTGCGCTCCATCGCCCACGCCCAAAGCGCGGAATCGCGGACCGGCAGGATAAGGAAGAGATGCTCCAGCAAAGCGAGACCCGCGAAGCAGGCCAGTAGGGTCCATTTGGCCGTGTCGTGCGGACTGGCCGCAGTCGCTGCCATGACCGTCAACCAGGCCAGAAGGCCGGCGCTGCCGGCAAGCGAAACGTAGAACCAGCCGCTGGTCCGGTCGGTGCGGAAGTAGCTCTTGAGATAGGACAGCCTGTCGGGCAGCATGTCGCTGATTGCATGCCGCGCCCCCAGATAGATGTTGAGTTTGGTCGAAATCCGCATCACCCACAACAGCACGAAAACCAGAAGCCCGGTGGTGTTGTCCGCCCCGGCCATCAGCCAGACGAGCGCGATCACGGTGGCGGCAAGGGCCAGTTCATGGTCGCGCACGGTCAGGAAGGCTGCGCGGAACCGCGAGCGTTCGACCGGCGCTTCCGCCATGCCGACACGGCGCGGGCCGGTCAGAAGACCGATGAGAAAGGTCGTTTCGTGCCAGGCCCACAGGGCCAGTGCCGAGAAGAACGCCACATAGGCCGAACCGACCGTGGTGGCGTCATGCGTGGCCACAAGCCCGGCGATTCCGGCAAGGGCAACCCCGGTGGCGACCGCCATCACCGCGCCCAGATGGGTGCTCCCCGCCCGCGCCAGCGCCAGCACCAGCCCGGTGGCGATCCACCAGGCGATGCTTGCGACGGCAATTGCGGACAGGAAGGCCATCAGCGTCTCCTACCAGACCGGTTCGAGCCGGCTTGTGGCCGGGATCGTGTTGGACTTGGTCGGCATGATGTAGAGCCGGGCAAACGTCAGCCCTGCACGGCTCATGTGCCAGGCCTTGGCCACCTTGCCGGAGATGCCGCCGCGCGTCTCGGCGGCGTTGATGTCGGCATTGATCCGGTTGAGCTTGCGCAGGCTCTTGAGGAAGGCCGGGTTGTCGAGATCGAGCGTGATCGGGAACACCTGGCGGGTGATCTCGCTGGTCAGGCGGAACACGCGCATGTCGTAATCCTCGATGTCGATGTCCAGCGCCCTGTGGAAGGCCGGGCGGGCATGGTCGCGAACGTACATCGTCGCAAACACCGCAAGCAGAAAGAACTTGATCCAGTAGGTGTTGCGTCCCGAAATCAGCTTCGGGTCCGAGCGCATGATCAGCGAGAACGCCTCGCCGTGACGGAACTCGTCATTGCACCATTCCTGGAACCACTTGAAGATCGGGTGGAATCGCTTGTCCGGGTGCTTCTCCAGATGCCGGTAGATGGTGATGTACCGGGCGTAGCCGATCTTTTCGGACAGGTAGGTCGCGTAGTAGATAAATTTCGGCCGGAAATAGGTGTATTTCTTCGCCTTGGCGAGGAAACCCATGTTCACCCCGATGTTGAATTCCTTGAGCGCGTCATTGATGAAACCCGCATGGCGGCTTTCGTCACGGCTCATGAAGCCGAAGAGCTCGCAGATCTCCTTGTTCTTTCCGCGCCGCTTCATTTCCTTGTAGAGCACGCAGCCGGAGAACTCGGCGGTAAGCGACGACACCAGGAAGTCGATGAACTCGCGCCTGAGATCCTCGGGCAGCCCGTCGATGTCGATCTGGTCCCAGTCGGCGTTGCGCTTGAAGTGGCCCCTGTTCGGATCGGAACGCAACTCTTCGATCAGCGCATCCCATTCCTCGCGCACACCGGAGACGTCGATACGGTCCATTTCGTCGAAATCCGTGGTGTAGAACCGCGGATTGAGCATGGTGGATTCAAGCGCGGTCTTGGTCGTGTCGTTGACGTCCGGACCGGCGGCGGCATTGGGTGTTTCGACGTGCTTGTTCATGCCTGGGCCCTCTCGGAAAAGCTGAACTCGCAGAGCTCCATGAATTCGAAATCGCCGGTTGCCCGGGTCCAGCCGCGCTCGAGCGCGCTGGCGCGGGTGATCGTTGCCGTGCGGCGGAAGGTTTCGCAATGGCCGTAGGGCACCTCGACCGGGGCTCCGTGAACCATCACCTCGTCGCCGGGATGGACCACCACCCCGTTGTCGAATCTCACATGGGCGCCGAGCGCCTCGAAGGTGTTGTTGATCTCGATGGTGCAGGGGACCTCCTCCCTGCGCCGTCCTATCAGCGGTGTCTTGCTCATGGCTTCTTATTCCCTCTCGAAGCTAGAAGTTGCTCGTAGGCGGCGGCATGATCCGGCCCGAAGGCATTCAGATATATCCGTTCGCCGGTGGCGGTATCGGAGAGCGACACCGTGCCGTTCTCCCATTTGATGATGCGGTAGGGCTGGTCGAGCGGTGTGCCCGCAACCTGCCTGAGACGTGTCAGTCCGCGCAGCGAGCCGCGGACAAAGCCGCCCTCGTCGGGAGACAGCGTCGATATGGTTTCGCCGGAGCGCGCGTCGGAGATGGTGATCTCCGTGTCGTGTGTGCCTGCAATCGTGATGTCGCGGATGGCTTCGGGGTTCCCGGTGACATCGCGCATCACGCCGATGCCGGTATTCATGCCGAAAGCGATCGCCGCCACGCTGAAGCCGAGCAGCCCGAGCCCAAGCGCCAGCGGAAGGCGCGGAAAGCGGCGTCCGCTCTGCTGCTTCCTGGCGGGTTCGCCATGGCTTTGGGGCATATTCGGGTTCAGCGCATTCATGGTCTTACTCCGCGGCTTCGATGATGCGCCGGCCTGCCCGTGCAGCAACGGCATCCTTGTCCGTGGCGGCTTCGCTGCGAATGGCGACTGCGGTGCTGGTCCGGCTTCCGGCCAGCGCCGCGGACAGCACGTTGCCGGCGATCGCCACATCCTTGAGGCAGATCATCTGCGGCATCAGCGCGCCCTTCCTGAAGCCGCGCACATGCGGCCAGAAAACGAGCCATGACAGCTTGTCACCCGGCGCCAGCGTGAGCGCAATGTCGCCCGCGCCGTTCTTGTCTTCCCGCATGTCGGCCGAAACGATCCGGGTAAAGGGGAGGTTGAAGGTGGCCGAGAGCGCCACGCCGATGCGCATCACCACACGCTTGTTGGTGATGGTGTACATCGTCGTCTTCTGCACACCCCACGCGAAGGCTTCCAGCAGCGCAATCGCAAGCGCAGACATGATCGCAAGCGCCGACGTTGAGAACAGGATCGCTCCCGCCGTCCGGCCGTCATAGATGCCGGCCGCGATGTTCCAAATGACGAGAACGGCGAAGTAGCCTGCAATCCATCTGGTCTTCATGATGTGGCGGGAGACCAGCGAGGACACGGGCGCGCCCTGCCACAGGATGATCTCTCCCTTGGGCAACCGGCCGGGGAGGCCGGGAACCGGTTCGTAGTCGTGTTCGGGGCCGCCTGTCTCGCTCATGCCAGCGGCTCCTGCCGGTTGGGCGCGGCGTAAAGCAGGCCGGATCCGAAATAGGCGGTGACCTTCTCTTCCTCAAGGAACGTCACGCTGTCGGGATCCTTGATGCCCGGCACCATGGCGAACTGCTCGCCGCGCAGCGCATGGACATAGAAGATCCGTTCACGCTGCTGGGTGTTGCGGAAAACGCCGAAATTGATCGGCACCAGGATCTGCCGGGGCGCGTCGCCCACTTCCGTGGTCACCTCGAGATAGCGCAGCATCTGTTCGGAACGGTCCACCCAGATGTCGCTGACCGTACCGGCGACCACCGAGTCAAATCCGACCACACGGGTGCCGACGGGGTTGATGTCCTCCTCGGCGACGGCGAAATCGGTCGCCACGCGCAGCGGCACGATCTTCGGCTTGCCGTCGTGGCTGAGATCCGGCTTGTCGGCGCGCTGCGCCCAAGAGCCCGGACCGATCGAATCGAGCATCGGGTTGTCGCCGGTCGGCACGTAGGGTGCGCCCGAGAAATTGGCGATGCGCTCGCCCGGCACCGGCCGTTCGGCGTTGTCGCGCGCGCTGTTTGGCGCGGAGAACTCGCCTTGGCCGTGCGGCAGCAGGAATGTCTTGGCCGGCGGCAGGAACAGCCAGTCGTCGCGGTTGAAAGCGCCGGACTGATCGGCTTCGAGCGGGTAGCCCTCGCGGCGGTCTTCCTGGCGCAGGTAGAAAAGCAAAAGCGCGAAGAACACCCAGAACGCGTAAAGCGTAACTTGGGCGACATCGATGTAGCTTGTGATGGCTCCGGTTTCCATGACGTCTCTCCTTTATGCGCGCGGCGGATCAGCCGGGCATTTCTGCCAGCCCGAAGCGGCCGCTCCGGGTCTGGTGGTTGCTCTGGCGCCGTGCCGCGAGCGGCCCCAATGCCGCAATCGCCGCAAAAAGCAGCCCGATTTCAATATGATAGACAACGCTGTAGCCGGCAGCCGGTGCGACCAGCGCGGCACCCGGCTCGGCATTTGCCACGAGCGTGTTGACGCCGTCGCGGATCAGCCCGCCCGCCGCCAGCCCCAGCCCGATGGCGCTCGCCTGCACCGCGCCCCATGCGCCGATGGCCATGCCGTTGTCGGATTTTTCCGCGATGTCCATCGCTGCGAGCATGGTGCAGACCGCGAACAGTCCGCCGCCGAAGCCGATCACGCCCGCGCCGGCACGAAACAGGTTGGCCGAGTGCAGCGGGTCGGCGAAAATGATGGCCGAAAAGCCGGTAATGCCGGTGACAAGGCCGAGCGCGGCCAGCCGGTACATGTTTGCGCCCTTTTGCAGTGCGCGGCCGGCATGCGCGAAGCCGAGAAGCGTGCCCGCGGCCCAGATCGCGGTAAGAAGCGTGGTCTGGCTGACCGAGAGCCGCAAGACCTCGCCGCCATAGGGTTCCAGCAGCACGTCCTGCATCGAGAACGCTGCCGAACCGAGCGCCACGGCGACTAGAAGCCGCATCGTGCCCTTTTCCTTCCGGTACTGCGCGAAGGCTTCGGAAAAGCGCTGAGTCGGGCGGTCGTGGCGGGTTGCGCCGGGATTGCGCGGTTCCTGCTTCCACAGGCAGACAATGTTCAGTGCAACGGTCACCACCGCCGCTCCCTGCACGACCTTGATCAGGATCAGCGGCGAGTAGTTGCGCAACAGGATGGCGAAGATCACCGAGGAGACGAGCATGCCGACCAGCAGCATCACGTACATCAGCGCAACCACCCGCGGCCGGGTCTCTTCGGCCGAGAGGTCGGTTGCGAGCGCCAGGCCGGCGGTCTGCGCCATGTGCATGCCGATGCCGGTAAGCAGGAAGGCGAGAAGGGCGCCGGCGGGCCCGGCCCACTCCGGTCCCGTGGTCTGCGATTGCAGCAACAAAAGCGCAAACGGCATGATCGCCAGCCCGCCGAACTGCAGGATGGTGCCGAGCCAGATATAGGGAACGCGCCGGATGCCGAGAGCGGACTTGTAGGTGTCCGAACGGTGACCGATCAGCGCCCGGAAGGGGGCGGCCAGCACCGGGATGGCGATCATCAGCGCCACCAGCGAAGTCGGGACGCCGAGCTCGACGATCATGACCCGGTTGAGCGTCCCCGTCAGCAGAACCGCTGCCATGCCGATCGACCACTGGAACATGGAAAGGCGCATCAGCCGGCCCAGGGGAAGGTCGTCGGTCGCCGCGTCGGCGAACGGCAGGTAGCGCGGACCCAGGGATTTCCAGGTCTCGAGCATCTTGCGGTTTGCCTTGGCGACGAGGGGCATCAGCGCACGAGCTCCTGCGCTTCGGAGATGTAGAAACCGCGCGAGATCCTCCGCGGCATACGGGCCTGCCAGTCCGCCATGTCTGGACGGGACAGGGTTGCCGTGATCAGCCGTTCGATCGCGACAGGCTGGATGGCCGGCGAGCGATCACCGCGCGGGAACAGCTTGCCCGCCACATGCATCACGGCCAGGGGTTTCGTGCGCGGCGCCAGTGTGAACACCATTTTCCGCCGTGTGCGTTGCGCCAGTCCGGCAATCGCCCTTTCGGCGGCCCGGGCATCGTAGTGAATGAGCGCATCCATCGATACGATGGCGTCGAAATCGCCGAGATCCTGCGCCAGCATGTCACCGGCCCGAAGCGTCACCGACCCGCCGCCGCGGATCGAAGGCAGGCCTTCGACGGCGTGATCGATCATCTGGGGTGACAGGTCGACCCCCAGAACGTCGGCTCCGCGATGGGCCAGTTCGATTGCCAGAACCCCGCCGCCGCAACCCGCATCGAGAATGCGCCACCCTGTAAGGTCGGCGGGAAACCGGTCGAGAATCGTCTGCCGCATGGCCTCGCGGCCGGCCCGCACGGTGGCGCGGACGCCCGAAACCTTTTCCGTCGACGTCAAGCGCTTCCAGGCTTCGAGCGCGGTGCGGTCGAAATAGGTCCGGATCTCGTCGCGGCGCTTGATGTAGGCGGCATCATGCATGGCGTGTGTCTCACTCAAACCCGAGGAAATCGAAGATCTCCCGGTCTTTCATCGGCGTGGCGCTGTGCTCGCGGGTGCCTGACCAGAGCTGTTCGGCCAGTTTCAGATATTCCTGCTGGATCTGCAGGATTTCCGGATCGTCGCCCATTTCGAACAGGGTGCACTTCTTCAGACGGCTCCTGCGGACCGCATCGGAATCGACGATGTGGGCCAGCCGTTCCAGCCCGATCGCCTCATTGTAGCGGTCGATCTGGTCGGTGTTGCGCGAGCGGTTGGCAATGACGCCGCCGAGCCGCACGTCGTAGTTCTTCGACTTGGCGTTGATGGCGGCGACGATCCGGTTCATCGCGAAGATCGAATCGAAGTCGTTGGCGGCGACAACCACGGCCCGTTCGGCGTGCTGGAGCGGAGAGGCGAAGCCGCCGCACACGACGTCACCCAGCACGTCGAAGATCACAACGTCAGTGTCTTCGAGCAGGTGATGCTCCTTGAGCAGCTTGACCGTCTGGCCCACCACGTAACCGCCGCACCCGGTGCCCGCGGGCGGGCCGCCGGCTTCGACGCACTGCACGCCGTTGTAGCCCTCGAACACGAAGTCCTCGGTCCGGAGTTCCTCGGGATGAAAATCCACGCTTTCCAGCACGTCGATCACGGTCGGGATCAGGCTTTTCGTCAGCGTGAAGGTCGAATCGTGCTTCGGGTCGCAGCCGATCTGCAGCACCCGCTTGCCGAGCTTGGAGAACGCCACGGAGAGGTTGGAGGAGGTGGTCGACTTGCCGATCCCGCCCTTGCCGTAGATGGCGAACACCTTGGCCTTGCCGGCGTCCATTTCGGTTTCCAGATGCACCTGGACGCTGCCATCGCCGTCGCCGTTGCCGTCAAGGCCGGCGGCCTTCTTGAGCTTGGCGGTGCGCGCCTCGTCCATGATTGTGCGGGGATGGGTGTAAAGGTTCATTCTGCAGCCTCCACGGACAGGCCTTCGGCACGATCTTCCATTTCCTCGCCCGCTGCGCACAGCGCGGCCCAGGTCTCGTCGTCCGGCGTCCAAAAATTTCTGTCTTTGGCCTCGATGAGGCGGTTGACCATGCGCAGCGACGCGGCCGGGTTCATCTCCGAGAGCCTCCGGCGCATGGTTTCATCGAGAATGAATGTCTCGCTCAGCTTCTGGTACACCCAGGGCTGAACGTCACCGGTCGTTGCCGACCAGCCGACCGTGTTGGAGATCTGCGCCTCGATCTGGCGCACCCCTTCATAGCCGTGGGCAAGCATGCCCTCGAACCATTTCGGGTTGAGCGAGCGGGTGCGCGTTTCAAGCGCCACCTGTTCGCCCAGCGTCCTGACCCGGCCTTCGCCCTGGGTCTGGTCCGAAATGAAAACCGGCAGCTGCTTGCCGTTCTGGGCCAGCGACACGGCCTTGGAAATGCCGCCCAGCGTGTCGAAGTAATGATCGATCGTGGTTACGCCCAGTTCCACCGAGTCGAGGTTCTGGTAGGCCATGTCGACCTTGGCGAAGACGTCGTTGAGAAGTTCGATCTGCGCCGAGGACTTGCCCTTGCGATCGATCGCGAAGCCCTTGCGGCTCGTGTAGGTGTCGGCAATTTCCTGGTCGTCGGTCCAGGCGCTGGAGCCGATGAGAAAGTTGACGTTGGAGCCGTAGGCCCCGTCCGCATTGGAAAACACCCGGTAGGCGGCGTGTTCGAGATCGCAGCCATGCTCGGCGGCATAGGCGAGCGCGTGCTTGCGGATGAAGTTCATCTCCTCGGGTTCATCGGCAACCGCGGCCAGATAGGAGGCTTCGGCGAGCATCGTCGCCTGCATGGGTAGCAGGTCGCGGAAAATCCCCGAAAGCGTCATGACGGCGTCGATGCGGGGGCGCTTGAGCTCGTCAAGTGGGATCAGTTCTGCGCCGCAGACCCTGTTGTAGGCGTCGAGCCGGGGCCGCGCGCCCATCAGCGCCATGGCCTGGGACATCGGCCCGCCTTCGGTCTTGAGATTGTCGGTGCCCCACAGCACGATGGCGATGGTCTCGGGAAGTACGCCGTCGGTCTCCAGATAGCGTTCGAGCACCTTGGCCGCCTGCCGCGCACCGTCCTTTACCGCATAGGCGCTGGGGATCGAGAACGGATCAAAGCCGTGAATGTTGCGACCCGTGGGCAGCATGTCCGCGGTTCTCAGCAGGTCGCCGCTCGGCGACGGAGCCACGAAGCGGCCGTCGAGTGCGGTCATCAGCCCGTCGAGTTCGCGGTTGTCTGCCAGGTTGGCATTGGCGCGCACGAGCCGGTCGATCAGCGCGTCACCGGCCTCTTCTCCTGTCTTCGCCGCTTCCACGCCGACGGTGTCGCTGCCTAAGATGGCTTCGATGACCTCCGGTGCGGGGGAGGGCGCGTCATCGGCCTCGGCGATCTGGGTCAGCATCTCGCGCCGCTCGTCGATGCTCATCGCCCGGCCCGCCACATGCAGCCCGTGCGGGATCAGCGCGTATTCGAGTTCCAGCATCGCCTTGGTCAGGCGCGCCACGTAAGCATCCGCGTCATCGGCAGGAACGTCACGGTTGAGCTCGAGCTGCTCGGCCTGGACCCGGATCAATTCGTAGGCTTCATCGCGTTCTTCGCGCTGGCCGGCATCGAGATTGCGCAGCCGGTCAAGCGACGCCTTGAGTTCGCTCAATCCCTTGTAAAGCCCGGCATTGGTCACCGGCGGCGTAAGGTAGGAGACCAGCGTTGCCGCCGAACGCCGCTTGGCGATGGTGCCTTCGGACGGATTGTTCGCGGCGTAGAGATAGAAGTTCGGCAGATCGCCGATCAGCCGGTCGGGCCAGCATCTGGAGGACATGCCCGATTGCTTGCCGGGCATGAATTCGAGCGCGCCATGGGTGCCGAAATGCAGGACTGCATCGGCCCGGAACGTCCTCTTGAGATAGGTGTAGAAGGCTGCGAAGGCGTGCGTCGGAGCAAACCCCTTCTCGAACAGGAGCCGCATCGGGTCGCCCTCATAGCCGAAGCCCGGCTGCACGGCGACGAGCACATTGCCGAACTGGCGACCGAGCACGAAGATGGACTGACCGTTGGTGAAGATACGGCCCGGTGCAGGACCCCACTGGGCCTCGATTTCGCCCAGGTGCCTTTCGTTGCGGACATGATCGTCGGCGCTCACAAGCGTGTGCACGTTCGCCAGCGCTCCATGGCTTGCGGCATTCCCGTTGAGCACCATGTCGCGGAGATCCTCGGGCGTGGCCGGAACCTCTACGGAGTAGCCCTCGGCCTCCATCCTGAGCATCGTGGCATGAAGCGATTCGAACACCGACAGGAAAGCCGCCGTGCCCATGTTCCCGGCGTTCGGCGGGAAATTGAAGATCGTCAGCGCCACCTTGCGCTCGGCGCGTTCGCTCTTGCGCAGCGCGACCAGTTTCTCGATCCGTCCCGCCAGCACCTCGACGCGCTCCGGATGCGCACTCATGCAGGAGCGGCCCTGCGGGCATGTGCCCAGTTTCCTGGCACAGACGCATGCCTGGCGGCCTTCCGGGTTCTCGGTGCGTCCGCCGAACACCATCGTTCCGGTGGCGCCGTCGAGTTCCGGGATCGCCACCATGATTGTGGTTTCGATCGGCATCAGCCCGCGGTCGGAGGCTTCCCAGCGCTCGATCGACTGGAATTCGGTCACATGTGCCGCGACATAGGGCACGTCGAGCGTGGCAAGCGTTTCCGCCGCGGCTGCGGCATCGGAGTAGGCGGGGCCGCCGACAAGCGAAAATCCGGTGAGCGACAGCATTGCGTCGATCCGGGTTCCGGTCCTGCCACCCGACAGGAAGGCTTCGATCGGACCGCGCATGTCGAGACCCGAGGAGAAAACCGGCACGACGTTGAAACCGCGCTGCTCAAGCGCCCGGATGACGCCGTTGTAGTGGCCTGTGTCGCCCGAAAGGATGTAGGAGCGCAGCAGGAGAAGGCCGACCGTGCCCTTGGCGTCGCGCCGCATCGGCAATGCCGCGATGTCGGCGCTGACATGTCCCTTGATGTCGGGATGGTAGACGCCCAGTTCGGGATACTCGACCGGCGCTTCGGCGGTAACCGCACCGCGATAGCTGCGGCGTTCGCCATCGGCATATTTGTCGACCATCAGCCGGACCAGATTGGCGATGTTGGCGTCGGATGCGGCGATGCGGTACTGCATGGCGAGGAAATAGTTGCGCAAATCCTGCGCGGTGCCGGGGATGAAGCGCAGCAGCTTCGGAAGACGCCTGAGCATTGCAAGCTGGCGCTCGCCCGCGCTGCGTCCGGTATCCCGGGTCTTTTTCGAGCGTTCGCCGCGCAGCTTCTTGAGGATTGCCAGCGGGCCCTTCTGCTCGCCGTCCATCTTGAACCGGCCCATCGACGTGTTCTTCATGATCTCGCCGGCCGACATGCAGCACATCATGGCGTCGCAATGGTCACGGCGGGCGGCCAGATCCGGTCCGATCGCCTTGACGTGCTCCTCGATGAACAGCATCGAGGCGACGATGATATTGCCCTGGGCAATGTCCCTGCGGCAGGCCTCGAGGCTCTCGGGATTGTCGTTCCAGTCGGTTGCCGCATGCACCGTGAGACGGAGATTGGGCAGCTCGGACGCAAGCATCCGCCGCGCGTCATCCACCGCTGCCGACATGTGATTGTCGAGCGTGATCAGGACAACATTGATGGGCGCGGCGTTAACGCCCGAAGTGTGCTTTGGCATCGTACAATGTCTCGATGGTGATCGGGTTCAGCCCGTTCTGGGCTGCGTAGCTCTCGGTGTTGCGCCGCGCCTTCCCGCGGACAAAGAAAGGGATCTTGCGCAGTTCGCGCTCGGCGTCGGAGGTCCAGGCTGGCTGGTCGTCATTGGCCACGGTGTCCTGAGCGCCAGCGGGAGCGTGGGCACGGGCTTCCGCCGCTGCAGCGTCGGCAACGGCCTCCCCGCGACCCGCCGCGTTATGACCGGAGGCCGGGCCGCCATGGCTGAGATGCGACGAACCGGCGTCGTCGTGAAATTCGAAATCGCCGCGGAACATCTGCAGCAGATGCTCTTCGAGGCCCATCATCAGCGGGTGCACCCAGCTGTCGAAGATCACGTTCGCGCCTTCAAACCCCATTTGCGGCGAGTAGCGGGCCGGGAAATCCTGAACATGCACCGGGCTCGAGATAACCGCGCAGGGCAGCCTGAGCCGCTTGGCGGCGTGGCGCTCCATCTGCGTGCCGAGCACCAGTTCCGGCTGGGCTGCGATGATGGCGTCCTCGACGTCGAGATGATTGTCCGAGATCAGCGGCTCGACGCCGTATTTCGCCGCCGCCTCGCGCACGTCGCGGGCGAACTCGCGGCTGTAGGTGCCAAGACCGCAAACCTTGAAGCCGAGTTCCTCCGAGGCGATCCGGGCTGCCGCAACCGCGTGGGTGGCGTCGCCGAACACGAACACCCGCTTGCCGGTGAGATAGTTCGAATCGATGGAGGCCGAGTACCAGGACAGCCGTTCCTGACCGGTGGCAAACATCTCGGCGGGGACATCGACGCCGGCGGCCCCGGCCACCGCAGAAACGAAATCGCGCGTGGCGCCAACGCCGATTGGCGGGATTGCGATCATCTCCTGACCGAACTGGCGCTTGAGCCAGCGCGCGGCCGTGTCGGCCACTTCCGGATAGAGCACGATGTTGAAATGGGCCTGCGGGATCCGCGCAAGATCGGCAGGTGTCGCGTCCATCGGAGCAATCGTGTTGATCCGGACGCCCAGCGCTTCGACGAGCCGCACGACCTCGACAATGTCATCACGGTTGCGGAAGCCCAGCGAGGACGGCCCGAGGATGTTGCAGCTTGCCTGCTCCGGTGCGGTTTCGGGCTTGCCCGCGCCGCTGGCGCAGGCGCGAACCAGCCGGTAGAATGTTTCCGCCGCGCCCCAGTTTTCCTTTTTCTGGTAGGACGGCATTTCCAGCGGCACCACCGGAACATTCAGGCCGAGTGTCTTGGCGAGCCCGCCGGGATCGTCCTGGATCAGTTCCGCAGTGCAGGAAGCGCCGACCAGCAGAGCCTGGGGCTTGAACCGCTCGACGGCATCACGCGCAGCCGTCTTGAAGATCTCTGCCGTATCGCCCGAAAGGTCACGCGCCTGGAATGTCGTGTAGGTCACCGGGGGGCGTTTCTTGTTGCGCTCGATCATGGTGAACAGCAGGTCGGCATAGGTATCGCCCTGCGGCGCATGCAAGACGAAATGCACGTCGCGCATCGAGTTCGCGATCCGCATCGCGCCGACATGGGGCGGTCCCTCGTAGGTCCAGACTGTCAGTTCCATCGCTCAGCTCCCCACTTTCAGAAGCTCGCGGCGCATCAGCGGCCGCGCGATCAGCTCGGCGAGGTCGCCCGCCTGCTCGTAGCCCTGCAGCGGCGTGAACACGAACTCGATCGACCATTTGGTCGAGCGGCCCTCGGCCTCGAACGGATTGCCAAGGCCCATGCCGCAGATGATCAGGTCGGGATTGTCGCTGTGCACGCGGTCGATCTGCCGCTCCACGTCCTGTCCCTCGCTGACACGAACCGTGTCGGGCATCAGCGCAAGTTCCGAATCCACGACATCGCGGTTGAGATAGGGGGTGCCGATCTCGACGATGGATGTCCCCATTTCGCGCGACAGGAACCGCGCAAGCGAAGGCTCGAGCTGGGAATCGGGGAAAAGGAAGACCGACTTGTCTTCCAGCACCGGGCGGTAGCGGCTGACGGCGCGGCGCGCGCGCTCGCGGCCCGGGCCTGTGATGGCCTCGAACTTGGCCTCGGGAACCCCGAAGGCCTCGCTGATGGCACGGTACCAGGCGGTCGAGCCTTCCTCGCCGAGCGGGAAGGGGGCCGAGATGCGCCTTGCGCCACGGCGTTCGAGTGCCTGCGCACAGGCGCCGACCCAGGGCTGCGCCAGGATGAACCGCGTATTCGGCCCCACCGCCGGCAGGCTCGTGGACGAGCGGGACGGCAGGAACCGCACCGGGCCGATGCCGAGCCCGTCGAACACCCGCATCATCTGGTCTTCCACCACATCGCCAAGGGCGCCGACCACGACGAGCGAAGCCGGTGCGCCCGCGGCTTCGGCAGGCATGTCGGGAACCAGCGCGGCCAGGAAGTTGTCCTCGCCCTGCGTGAATGTGGTCTCGATGCCCGAACCCGAATAGGCCATGACCCGGCAATCGGGCGAATGCTCGCCGTTCAGACGGCTGGCGGCGCGCGGCAGGTCGAGCTTGATGACCTCCGAAGGGCAGGACCCCACCAGGACGAGCAGCTTGATCTCGGGACGGCGCGCGAGCAGCCGGGCGACCACCTTGTCGAGTTCGTCATTCATGTCGGCCATGCCGGCAAGGTCGCGCTCGTCGATGATGGCGGTGGCGAATCGCGGCTCGGCGAAGATCATCACGCCCGCGGCCGACTGCATCAGATGGGCGCAGGTGCGCGATCCGACAATCAGGAAAAACGCGTCCTGCATCTTGCGGTGCAGCCACATGATCGACGTCAGGCCGCAGAACACCTCGTGCTGGCCGCGCTGCTTGAGAACGTCGCGGGCGGGCCTGGCGGCTGTGTCGTTGCAGGCGGCGCCCGCGTCGTAAACGGTGGTCATGCTGCGGCCCCGATGCTGGAGTTCGGGGAAGCGTTGAGCCTGGCGAGCCGGAACTTGTAGAGGAACTGGCCGGCATTGATGACGTAGGAAACATAGGCGGCAACCGCCAGCGCCATCAGCTGTCCATCCGGAAGCAGTCCGCCGAACAATGCGGCCAGGTAGGCCGTGTGCAGTGCCAGAACCAGCATCGACACCATGTCTTCCCAGAAGAATGGCCGGGCGAAGAGATAGGCGCCGAAGACCTCCTTCTCCCAGATCGAGCCCGTGATCATGATGGCGTAGAGGGTCAGTGTCTTGACGACGACGGACACATGCGCGGCCATCAGCCATTCACCGGTAAGCCACCAGTGCGCGATCAGTCCGACGGAGATTGCAAAGACCAGGAACTGGATCGGCGCGAGAATGCCCTGGACCAGCGTCCAGACCGAGTTGTCACGGCGAATGCGCTCTTCGGCTGTGTAGAGGCCGGCAGCTGCATTGCTTGGTGAAACATGGGCATTCATCCGGCTTCATCCCTCTCCTCAAGAAACCCTGATGAGACGAGGTTAGTCACAGATTTTGAAAGTGTCAATTTAAATGGACGTCAAATTTGGTTTACAAACGGGCTTATTCATATCATTCTCTCAGATGCCACGATGGGAGAGCCTCCATGAGGGGGGTGGGTGGTCCGATGATCGAGACACGGTTCCCCGGGAGCTCAAGTTTCGGCAGCGTACACCTGAAGACTGGCCTGCGTGGAAGCCGCAGATCGGAGCGGTCAGAAAGGCATCGGGAACATGCGAAATGACCCGGAAGTGCGTGAAAGGGAGGCTGGCTCGATCATTCGGGACAGCGGTCCTTCCGGTGACGAAGACGGCAGGGATATCCACAACGTGATTGAGCGCGCTGTGGTCGGCGCCTGTTTCAAGAGCGCGGCTCGAACCAGGGATGCTGAGACTGTCAGCCGGCCCTGCGAAAGCCTTTTGGAGCCTGCCGCCAACGGCCCTGCGCGAAGAAGCAGAGTCGTTTCGCGAAGGAGGCGTGACGGGTCATCCGACAGTTGCGGCACTGCAGCCATGGCCCGTATGAAGCGTTTCATGGCGGTGACCGACAAGGTCTATGCCAAGGTGCTTCACGACGGCGATTTCGATTTCATCGGTTTCATGGCCGCACGTGGGCTGGATGCCGGTGAAATGCTGGACTTGCTCGAGGCGTGTGCGGTTCGGCTCGGCGAGGACTGGAGCTGCGATGCCTGCAGTTTCGTCCAGGTTACGCTGGCGACGTCGCGTCTGCAGCGGATCCTGACCACGCTCGGCCAGGAAAACAGCAGTTTCGACTCAGCGCTGTGCGACCGCTCCGCGCTGTTCATTGTGCCGCAAGGCGAAATCCATCTCTTCGCTGTCAGTCTGATGGAGGAGCGTTTTCGCCTCAACGGCTGGGAATGCCGGATGGTGCCGGCTTGCGATGCAAGGAAGCTCTCGCGCCTGCTGAGGCAGGGCGTTTTTGAACTGGTTTGCCTGACCTGGCTCGACAGCGAGCTTGAGAATCAGGTGGAAACCCTGCTACGCACGGTGCGGGCGTCTGTAGATCGGGAACAGACATTCGTTATCGCGGGCGGATCGGCTGCGGAATTGCATTCCGAGTGGCTGGTTGAGCGCGGCGTTGAAAAGGTTTGCAGCAATGCCCACATCGCGGTAACAGAGGCAGAAAGGCATGGCGCAAATCGCAACTCGGCGCACAAGGTGACTGATAGAAACGGCTCCCTGTTGGAGCCGATGCGACGTGCCTGATCGGAGAATGGAACAGCACACTTCCCGGGTCGCATACCGAACGTTCGAGAAAACCCTCTCGGCGTTCGAGGACCTGCGTCCGGACGTCTCGCTTGTGCTTGCCTCGCTGGGTGCCGACCTCACGCTCTTGATCGACACATCCGGAAACGTCATCGACGTGGCCTATTTCGATCAGGCGATCGAGCGCTTCGGGGTCGAGGACTGGCCCGGTCGCAGCCTCGCCGATACGGTCACCCGCGAAAGTGTCGACAAGGTCCGCAACCTGATCGACGAATGCGTCAAGATGGGCGCAAGCCGATCGCACCAGGTCAACCATCCCGCGGCGCGCGGCGCCGATCTGCCGATCGAATATGTGCTCAGGCGCGTCGACGGCTTTCCGCACATGATTGCCTACGGCACCGATCTGCGAAAGTTTGCCGAGGTCCAGCAGCAACTCATTCAGGCACAGTTCGAACTTGAGCGGGAATATCGCCGGGTTCGCGATTCCGAGGCCCGCTACCGGGTCATCTATCAGAAGATGGACAGCGCGCTGCTCGTCGTCGACGGCGAAACCCGGCGCATCATCGATGGCAACGCCGCCGCCGGCCGTATGCTGGGCGTCAACCTTTCAAAACTCGTTGGTGACACCCTGATCTCCCAGGCCGAGCGCGAGCATCGCGAACGGCTCGCGGAGGCTCTGGCTGAATCGCGCGCCCTCGGCCAGAGCCGTTCGGTCACGATTTCCTGTGCTGCCAATGGTGAACTGATCGAACTCCAGATCAGCCCCTACCGTGAAAGCGGCAAGATCAACCAGCTTGTGTCGGTGTCGAGTCCCACGTCAAATGATCCTGCCTTTGCCAGCTTGTCCGGAGACAAGTGGGGATGGACCGAAGCGGTTCCCGAAGCCCAGCTGGTGATTGACGCAAAGGGTGCGGTGTATTCCGTCAACGGCCGGTTTCTCGATATGATTCATGTGCTTGGCCGCAATCATGCTGTCGGCAGGAATGTGAACACATGGCTTGGTGCATCCAGCGTCGACATGCAGGTGCTGTCGAACCGGCTGCGCGACGAGGGCGAAGTGCGCCAGTTCCTCACCGTCGTGCGCGATGAGATGGGCTCCAGCCGCCCGGTGCGCCTCTCGGCAACGCGGATAGAGACCGGCGGCGAGGAAGCTCTGTACTCCGTGATCGTGACGGAGCAGGGCGCACGCGAAATGCCAAGCGCCGTGCAAGGCAACGGCATACACGGCGCCACGTCTGACTTTTCCGAGCTGATCGGCCGTGTGCCGCTCAAGGAACTGATCCGTGAATCGGCTGATGTCATCGAAAAGCTGTGCATCGAGGCGGCCCTGACCCAGACCGAGAACAACCGCGCTGCCGCCGCGGATCTTCTGGGTCTGTCGCGCCAGAGCCTCTATCTAAAGCTCAAGCGCTACGGCCTTGAGGACTTCAACGGCCGCGCCTGAGCCGCTGGCGCGATCTGCCAGGTCCGGCACTTTCCATTCAGGATACAGACTATCGCGCGGCTGCACCGGAATCATTCCAGCAAGTTTCGATCCGGCCCTTTCATATCTGCAGTGTAAATGCTCTTTTACAGTGTCAATTAGAATTGACTGTCGGGAGAAGCGGACATAGACTTTGGCCATGACCGTGGCCCAAACCATCCCCGCTCGTCCAAGGGTGCCCACTCCGGGCGCGGTGCTCGCGCTGCTCAAGCCGGTCACCTGGTTTCCGCCGATGTGGGCCTATGCCTGTGGTGCGATCTCAGCCGGACAGATCACGTCCGATCGCTGGTTCGCCGTGGCGCTCGGGGTGCTGCTGGCGGGGCCGCTTCTGTGCGGCGCGAGCCAGGCGGTCAATGACTGGTTCGACCGGCACGTCGATGCGATCAACGAGCCCGACCGCGTGATCCCTTCGGGGCGGATGCCGGGCCGCTGGGGGCTTGGTGTCGCAATCGTCAGTTCCGTGCTCTCAATGATCGTCGCGGCCTTTCTGGGCACTACGGTGTTCGTCGCCGCTGCCATTGGTTTGGCGCTGGCCTGGGCCTATTCGGCGCCGCCCTTCCGGCTCAAGCGCAATGGCTGGTGGGGCAATTCGGCCTGCGGGTTTTCCTACGAGACTCTGCCTTGGATCACCGCCGCCGCAGCGGCGCTCGGAACGGTGCCGGACAGCGGGATTTTCATCGTAGCGATCCTTTATGGCCTGGGCGCGCTCGGGATCATGACGCTCAACGATTTCAAATCGATGGAAGGGGATACCCGAATGGGCCTCGCCTCGCTGCCCGTTCAGATGGGTGCCCGCAAGGCCGCGCTCTTTGCGGGTCTCGTCATGATCGCGCCGCAGGCCGTCGTCGTGGCGCTGCTCGCTGGCTGGAGCCATGTCTGGTCCGCCGGTGCCGTGGCGGTTCTGACGCTGGCGCAGGCCGTGGCCCTGCCGCGTCTGGTGGCCGATCCGAAAGGCAAGGCGGTCTGGTACTCGGCACTCGGCGTCGGGCTCTATGTCACCGGGATGATGATCACCGCATTCGCGATCCGGCCTTAGGGCCGAAGGCGAGGGGAGGGCACGCAATGGCATTTCTGGCGCAAGGGTCCCAAAACCGTACCGGGGCCGGGTTGGGATGGCTTTCGATCCTGCGGCTCGGTCTGGTGCAGGCGTCGCTGGGATCGATTGTCGTACTGACCACCTCGGTGCTCAACCGCGTCATGGTTGTCGAACTCATGCTCGCCGCAGTCATTCCCGGCCTGCTGGTCGGACTTCACTACGGCGTCCAGATCTCGCGGCCGCTATGGGGGCACGGCTCCGATCGCGGCGGTCGGAGAACGCCCTGGATCGTCGGCGGCATTCTGCTGCTGGCGCTGTCAGGCACCGCAGCCTCCGCGACCACATTCCTTTTCGTCGAGCATTTCTGGCTGGCCATGGCGCTGGCAATTGCAAGCTTCGCCTGCATCGGTCTGGGTATCGGCGCTGCGGGCACCTCGCTGCTGGCGCTTCTTGCCAGCCGCACGGCGCTGCATCGCAAGCCCGCTGCTGCCACCATCGTCTGGATGATGATGATTGCCGGCATCGTCGTCACCGCCATCGTATCGGGGACCTGGCTCGATCCGTTTTCCTTCGCGCGTCTGGTCACGGTCACTGCCGTGGCAGGTGTCATTGCCTTTGCGGTGACCTGTCTTGCGATCTTCCGGGTGGAACGAAACACCATGCCGGTGGACGGCCCTCCCGAGGCACAGCGCCTCGGCTTTCGTCAAAGCCTTGCCGCCACCTGGGGCGACCGCGATGCCCGGCTGTTCACCGTATTTGTCTTCGTCTCCATGCTGGCCTACGCCACGCAGGATCTCATTCTCGAGCCGTTCGGCGGGCTCATGTTCGGGCTCACGCCGGGCGAGACCACGCGGATTTCGGGGCTCCAGCACGGCGGCATTCTCATCGGCATGGCGCTGGTCGGCGTCCTCGGGTCGCTGTTTGCCAGGAGAAAGCCGATGATCCTCAAGGGCTTCATCTTCTTTGGCTGCGTTGCTTCGGCTCTGGCGCTTGCCGGCCTGTCGCTGTCGTCGCTGCTCGCACCCGCCTGGCCGCTCAAGGCCAACATCTTTGTTCTCGGTGTGGCCAACGGGGCATTCGCGGTGGCGGCAATCGGCGCGATGATGATGCTGGCCTCGGGTGGGGACCGCGCCTCCGAAGGCATACGCATGGGCGTATGGGGCGCAGCGCAGGCCATCTCCTTCGGACTTGGCGGATTTCTCGGCACCGTTGCCATAGATGTGACGCGGGCGATCACCGCCGACACGCCGCTTTCCTTTACGGTTGTGTTCGGCCTGGAAGCCGCCCTGTTTGTCGTAGCGGCAGCGATTGCCCTGCTGATCCGGACGCCTGTCCGGGAGCCCGGCGCGGATACGGCCCTTTCGGGAAGCAATGTCGCCGATACAGCGCCCCCTTACGCAGTTCCAGCGGAGTGAAGATCATGCAGTCGAACAGCCAGGATATCCCGCGCGACCATGAAGCCCCGGCCCACTACGACGTCGTCGTCATCGGCGGCGGGCCTGCCGGTGCGCGGGCAGCCGAGCGCCTTGCCAAAAGCGGGCGCAGGACCTTGCTCGTCGACAAGGAAGGCCGCACCAAACCCTGCGGCGGCGCCATTCCGTCAAACGCCATGGCGCAATACGCAATTGCGCCCGAACAAATCAAGGCCCGCGTTCGCGGGGCGCGGATGACCGGGCCGAGCGGGCTCCAGGTCGGCATGGAAATCGGCGATGTCGGACATGTCGGCATGGTCGACCGCGACCAGTTCGATCCCTATCTGCGCGAGCGCGCCCGGCTGGCCGGCGCCGACTATCGCGCGGCAAGCTTTTCCGGGCTCGAACAGCGCGCGGGCGGCCTTGTCGAGATCAGTCTTGCCAAGCGTCGCGAGAGTGCTGCCGAAACCGTGACGGCCAGCGTGGTCATCGGTGCCGACGGCGCCAATTCCGCGGTGCGGCGCGCCATCTTCGGCCCCAAGGTCCGGCCGCCTTACGTCTTTGCCTACCACGAGATCGTCCGCTCGCCCGAACCGGGCGAGAACGCGGATTTCGATCCCTCCCAATGCGAGGTGATCTATGATGGCGAAATCTCTCCGGACTTTTACGGTTGGGTGTTCCCGCACGGACCCTATACCAGCGTTGGCTGCGGCTCCGCCGTCAAGGGCTTCGATCTCAAGGCGGCCACGAAGGAATTGCGTGAACGCTTCGGCCTCGCCGAGGCCGAAACCGTGCGTGAGGAGGGCGCGCCTTTGCCGCTCAAACCGATGAAGCGCTGGGACGACGGCCGCAATGTCCTGTTGATCGGTGACGCCGCAGGGGTTGTCGCACCATCGTCCGGCGAGGGGATCTGGTATGCCATGCACACCGGCGACCTTGGCGCTGAAGCGGCCATGAAGGTGCTGGAGACCGGTGATGCCCGACATCTCGCCAGCGCGAGGAAACGTTTCCAGAAAGCCCATGGCAGGGTCTTCCTTGTGCTCGGTTTCATGCAGTGGTTCTGGTATTCGAGCGACAAGCGCCGCGAAAAGTTCGTCAAGATGTGCGAGGACAAGGATGTCCAGCGCCTGACCTGGGAGAGCTATCTCAACAAGAAGCTGGTTCGCCGCGACCCGCTCGCTCATGTCCGCGTGTTCTTCAAGGACATGCGGCAGCTTCTCCGCCCGGCAGCGCACTGATGTGGCCCGATTGGGTGATAGCCTTTGTCGGTGACGGGAGAATTGTCCTTCTGGCACTCGCGGTGATCGGTGTCGAAGCGCTTCTGATCGCCGTTTTCCTTCGCCGCCGCGCCCGCATCGGCTCCCTGGTGCTGACCATGGCGTCGGGGGCAGGTTTGCTCGGCGCACTTTACGCGGCCCTCACCGGAGCCTCGGCGGGCATGATTGCGCTCTGGCTGGTGGCGGCACTTGTCGCCCATGCGGCCGACATGGCGAACCGGCTTTTCGGCCGCTCCTGAAAATCCTCGACACCCTCTTTCGATGACGAGATCGCGCCCGCGCGGCAACCGCTTCCGTGGTGGGCGACGCTTGCAATCCGGCCGAAGCCGCCGGTTCGATGTCCCTTCCTTTGATCTATGTCAAAATTGAATGACGGTATTTCTGTCAATTTAATTAGACATAAACAGGGAGGCCAGCATGCGCATCGTACTCGTTCATCCGAATTACCACTCGGGCGGCGCCGAGATCGCCGGGAACTGGCCACCGGCCTGGGTCGCATATCTGTCAGGCCATCTCAAGGATGCCGGCTTCACCGATATCCACTTTATCGATGCGATGACCAACGATCTCTCCGATGAGGATCTTGCGGCCCGGCTTGCCGACCTCAGACCCGATGTGGTCGGCACCACCGCGATCACGCCCTCGATCTACAAGGCGGAACAGGTGCTCAAGATCGCAAAGGATGTCGTTCCCGATGCGCTCAGGGTGCTTGGCGGCATCCATGCCACCTTCATGTACAAGCAGGTACTTTCCGAAGCGCCCTGGATCGATGTCATTGTCCGCGGCGAGGGCGAGGAGATTTTCCGGGATCTGATCCGGACGGTGGCCGAAGGACGCTGGCCCGACGACCGTGCGTCGATCAAGGGGCTTGCCTACATCGCCGATGACGGCAAGATCGTTGCCACCCAGGCGGCACCGACCGTCAAGCAACTCGATGCCATCAACCCCGACTGGACGTTGTTGGAATGGAGCAAGTACATCTATGTGCCGCTCGGCGTGCGGGTTGCCATTCCCAACATGGCGCGCGGCTGTCCGTTTACCTGTTCCTTCTGCAGCCAGTGGAAGTTCTGGCGCGATTACCGGGTGCGTGATCCCAAGAAAGTGGTCGACGAGATCGAAAACCTCGTCGAAAACCACCAGGTCGGCTTCTTCATTCTTGCCGACGAAGAGCCCACCATCAACCGCAAGAAGTTTATCCAGTTCTGCGAGGAACTGATCGCCCGCGGCCTGCCCGACAAGGTCAAGTGGGGGATCAACACCCGCGTCACCGACATCATGCGCGACAAGGAACTCCTGAAGTTCTACCGCAAGGCGGGCCTGGTGCACATTTCACTGGGAACCGAAGCGGCGGCACAGCTCAAGCTCGACCGTTTCAACAAGGAAACCAAGGTCTCGGAGAACAAGGAGGCCATCCGGCTCCTGCGCGAGGCCGACATTTTCGTCGAGGCCCAGTTCATCGTGGGGCTCGAGAACGAAACCGCCGAGACGCTCGAGGAAACCTACCGCATGGCCTGGGACTGGCAGCCGGATCTCGCCAACTGGGCGATGTACACCCCTTGGCCCTTCACCCCGTTGTTTCAGGAGCTTGGCGACAAGGTCGAGATCTTTGATTTTGAGAAGTACAATTTCGTCACCCCCATCATGAAGCCCGAAGCGATGGACCGGGCCGAACTTCTCGACCGGGTGATGAACAATTACCGGCGTTTCTACATGCAAAAGGCGCTGTTTCACTATCCATGGCGCGGAACAGGCTTCCGACGAAGATATCTTCTCGGGTGTCTCAAGGCCTTCCTCAAGGCCGGTTTCGAGCGCAAGTTCTATGATCTTGGCAAGGCCAATTACTGGGGTCCGCAGTCGAAGAAGGGGGTCAATTTCAATTTTGACCGCACCCGCAAGATCGCTCCGGCGCAGATGGAGGACTGGGCCGCAATTCACGACCGCAAGGTGGCGCTTGAAAAGGCAAGAGCCAGGCTCAAGGATGACGACACCGGGACGGTGATGGCCTGCGGCGGCGGCACCGCACAGATGGAGGAGAGCCGGGAGCCGGCGGAATGAGCGGAAGCGCTGTCGCGGTCGACGGGATAAGCCTCGTTTCGTCCACAAATCATGTGGCAATTCCAGCTGACCCCGGTCGCGGCCTGGCCCCGAACACGGTTGGCCCCAACGCCGTTATCCAGACCCGGTTGGCGCTGGCCGATGCCTGTGGCGATCATGACGCCCGGCGGCTGTTCGGCTATGCGGAGCTCGAAAGCTGGTTCGACCGTCCTCCCGACCGGATGGTTGAAGCGGAAATGGTTCATCGCCTCAACATGGCGCTCCTTGCGGGGCTTGGCGGCGAGGCTTTCGATATCGTCATGACCGACGCCGGCAGGCGAACCGGACACTACATTCTTGAAAACCGCATTCCGCGGGCGGCCCGGATCGTTCTGCCGTGGCTTCCCGCCCGGCTTGCCTCCCGCATACTCCTCCGCGCAATCGTTGCAAACTCCTGGACCTTCGCCGGAAATGCGACAGTTTGCGCGAGGGGCGGGAGTCCGGCAACTGTCGAAATTTCCGGCAATCCCTTGCCCATGCCGGGGTGCGCCTGGCACCGGGCGGTTTTCGAGACCCTGTTCTCGACGCTCCTGGGCAAAGCGGTGCGGGCGGAGCACTGCGATACAGGACCCGACACCCGTCACGACATCTTTAGCCTTCGCTGGAACTACTGAAACCGTGTCGGTACGGCGGCACGGTTGCAATGTGCAAAAAATTCTTTCCCTGACAAACTTTATGCAAAAATAAGAGATGTCGAATTGCTCAGGCGCGCTATGTTGCGCATGAAGCATGCCCGCATCTTAAAGACTTGCCCCGGTCCGTCACGCGGCCTTGACCGGCGGTTCCCGCGGGCTCGAACGCATCGCCGCCATGATGGGAAGTCACGGTCTTGAAGCTCTGGAAACAACTCGTTCTGTGCCTTTTCGTCCTCGGCGCGGCGTTTGTCGGCTGGTCATGGCTTTACCCGGGCGCCCACACGATCCTCGTCAACAACGGGCTTGAACGTATCTCGCTTTTCCCTCCCGATCCCGCGGCTACAGGGGGCGGCGCACCGTCCGGGTTCGCGGGTGGCCGGCGTGGATCGCGTGATGCGCTCGTTGTGGTCGCCGAAGCCGGTGAGGGCATCGTCAATGACAGGCTTACCGCGATCGGCAGCGGCCAGGCGGTGCGTTCGGTCTCGGTGCGGACGCTTGTTTCTGGCCAGATCGACGAGATCCCGGTCCGGCCCGGCGGGCGGGTGGAGCGCGACGACGTTATCCTCAGGCTCGATGCAGCCGAGGAAGAACTGGCCGTCGAGCGGGCGCGGCTCGCGGTGGAGGATGCCCAGGCGCGGGTAACGCGGCTAGAAAGTCTCGTGGCCAGCAGCGCCGCGTCCAGCGTCGAGGCCGAACAGGCCCGCAATACGCTTGATACGGCCCGCGTGGCCCTGCGCCAGGCCGAACTGGAGCTTTCGCGCCGCACGGTGACCGCCCCGATCGGCGGGTCGCTCGGCATTCTGGCGGTCAATGCCGGCGACTACGTGACCAGCAACACCGAGATCACCACGATTGATGACCGCAGCGAAATCCTGGTCGAATTCTTTGTGCCGGAGCGGTTTGCCTCGGGAATGACGGTCGGCAAGGAGGTCATGGCGTCCGCCATTTCCCAGCCGGGCGAGGTGTTCGAGGGTGAGATTTCCGCGGTCGACAATCGCGTGGACGAAACCAGCCGCACGCTGAGGGTCCGCGCGCTGATCCCCAACACCGACGACAGCTTGCGCGCGGGCATGTCGTTCGAGGTGCGCGTCGCCTTCGAAGGCGAGCGCTGGCCCTCGGTCGATCCGCTGGCGATACAGTGGGACTCGGCCGGGTCCTATGTCTGGCGCATCCGCGATGGCGCAGCCGAGCGCGTTGATGTGGCGATCATCCAGCGCAACGCCGACAGCGTTCTGGTCAAGGCGGGCCTCCAGCCGGGCGACGCGGTTGTCATAGAGGGCGTTCAGAGTGTGCGACCCGGTGGTTCGGTACGGATCCAGGGCGAGGACGAACAGGCGCGTGAAGGCGGAGAGCCCGTTGTGAGCAACGAGAGGCCTGCGGGCACCGGGAGCGGCGCATGAGCGGGCCGGACAAGGATCCCGACGCCGATGCCGCCGCAGAGTTGGCGGCTTCCGGCGATGCGATGAATGAAGGTGGCGGCACCGAGACCGCCGCCGGTACCAGGCAGGCAGTTGGCGCTACGGCGGAAGCCGGCAATCCGATGCCCGGGGCTCAGACCGACCCATCGGCGCCTTACGATGATGACCAGCATCATACCGGAGGCCCCGCGGCGCTCATGGTCCGGCGGCCGGTTCTGGCCATGGTGATCAGTCTTCTGATCGTGGTTGCCGGGCTGGCCGGCCTCTACGGTGCCGAAATCCGTGAACTTCCCGATGTCGACCGGCCGGTGATCACCGTCACCACCCAGTTCTCCGGCGCGGCTCCCGAAACCGTCGACCGCGAGCTCACCGCCATCATCGAAGGTGCGGTGGCGCGGGTGTCCGGGGTCGCCTCGATTTCCTCGACCTCTACCCTCGGCCGCAGCCGCGTCACCATTGAGTTCAACGACAGTTCCGACCTCAATGTCGCGGCATCCGATGTGCGGGACTCGCTTGGCAGGGTGACCAACAACATGCCCGATGGCGCCGATGAGCCCCGCATCGTCAAGGCCGATGCCAATTCCGATCCGGTCATGCGGCTTGCCGTCACTTCCGACCGGCTCAACGTCCAGGACATGACGGTCCTGGTTGAGGACATGGTGGTTGACCGGCTGGCGGCTGTTCCCGGCGTTGCCGACGTCAATGTCTATGGCGACCGGGAGAAAATCTTCCGCGTCGATGTCGATCAGTCGCGGCTTGCGGCCTTCGGCTTGACGCTCGCGGATCTGCGCAACGCGCTGCGCAATGCCGCGCTCGACGTGCCGGCCGGCTCGCTCACGGCGCGGTCGTCGGACATCGTGGTGCGTGCCACGGCCGACATCACCACGGCCGAGGGCTTCGAGCAGCTTTACATCAACGACCGCGTCCAGTTCCGCGATGTCGCCAGCGTCACGCTGGGAGCCGATCCGGGGCAGACGGTGCTCAGGGCCAACAACCGGACCGGCATCGGCATGGGCATCATCCGGCAATCGGCGTCCAACACGCTGGAAATCTCGCAAGGTGTGAAAGCGGCAACAGAATCGATCAGGGAGATCCTGCCCGAAGGCGTCGACATCCGTGTCACCAGTGACGACGCACGCTTCATCAGCGGCGCGATCGACGAAGTGCGTTCGACGCTGCTGCTCGCGGTGGCGATCGTCATTGCCATCATCTTTCTGTTCCTGCGCGACTGGAGGGCCACCATCATACCGGCGGTCACCCTGCCGGTGGCGCTGATCGGCGCTTTTGCGGCCATCTGGCTTGCTGGCTTTTCGGTCAACATTCTCACGCTTCTGGCGCTGGTGCTTGCCACCGGCATGGTCGTTGACGATGCCATCGTCGTGCTCGAAAACATCGTGCGCAAGCGCAACGAGGGAATGGGCGTGCGCGCCGCGGCCGTCATCGGCACGCGTGAAGTCTTCTTCGCCGTCATCACCACCACGGCAACGCTGGCCGCGGTTTTCATTCCGATCTCCTTCCTGCCCGGGCAGGCAGGCGGGCTCTTCACCGAATTCGGCTTCGTGCTCGCCTTCACGGTGCTGATCTCGAGCGTGGTTGCACTTACCCTGTGTCCGATGCTGGCCTCGCGCCTGATCAAGCGCAAGGATGCGCCGGCTTCCGGCGGACGACCGGGCGTTTTCGAAAGATGGGGCGGTTATTTCTCGAGCCTTTATCGCGCAGTCCTTCGCCGAGCGCTCGATGCGCCCCTGGTGGTCATCGTCATCGCGCTCCTTGTTGCCGGCGCGGCGCTTTTCACCGCCAGTTCCATTCCGCAGGAGCTCACTCCGCCCGAGGACCGGGCCGTCGCGCTGATGCGGATCTCGGCGCCTCAGGGCGTAAGCCTCGACTACACACGCGCCAGGATGGGCGAAATCGAGCGCCTGGTGGCACCGTTGCAGGAAAGCGGCGAGGTCACCAACGTGTTCAGCATCGCCGGGACCGGCGGCTCCGCCAACAACGGCTTCATGGTGCTCACCCTTGCACCCTGGGGAGAGCGGGTCCGGTCGCAGGGCGAGATCGTCGGACAGGTCAACGGCATGCTGCAGACCGTTCCCGGCCTGCGGGCCTTTGCGATCCAGCCCAACAGCCTGGGCATCCGCGGTGCGGGCAACGGCCTGCAATTTGCCTTTGTCGGCAACAGCTATGACGAGCTTGCCGGCGTCGCGCAGGAGATGGTTTCCAAACTCGAGCAGGATCAGCGGTTCCGCCAGATCCGGTTGTCCTACGAGACCACCCAGCCGCAGATATCCGTTCGCATCGACCGCGAGCGCGCTTCCGACCTCGGCGTCAACATCGACGGTCTGGCAGAGGCGCTGCAGGCGCTGCTCGATGGCCGGGAGGTCGCTGAAGTCTTCATCGAGGACCGCTCCTACCCGGTCAAGCTGATGTCGACCACCAACCCGATCAACGATCCGACGGATCTGGAATCGATCTATCTGAAGGCTGGCGACGGACGCATCGTACCAATGTCGACAATCGCCTCACTCACCGAAAAGGCCGTTGCGCCGGACCTGAGGCGGGAAAGCCAGATGCGTTCGGTGTCGATTACCGCGGGCCTGACTCCGGGCTTTGCTCTCGGCGACGCCTGGGCGGAAGCGGTGGACATGGCAGAGCCGCTGATGAGCGAGAGCGTGCGCATTATCCCGCTGGCGGAGGCCGCAACACTCGATGAATCCTCGCGCGACATGCTGATCACCTTCGGCATCGCCATCATCGTCGTGCTTCTCGTGCTCGCGGCCCAGTTCGAGAGCTTTGTCAGCGCCCTCATCATCATCTCGACCGTGCCGCTCGGGCTTGCCTGCGCGATCTTTGCCATCGCCATGACCGGCGGCTCGCTCAATGTCTACAGCCAGATCGGACTGGTGCTGCTCGTGGGTGTGATGGCCAAGAACGGCATTCTGATCGTCGAGTTCGCCAACCAGCTGCGCAACCGCGGAATGGATGTTCGCGAGGCTATCGAGGAAGCCTCGAACATCCGTCTGAGACCGGTGATGATGACGATGATTTCCACCGTGCTGGGGTCGGTGCCGCTCTTGCTGGCCTTCGGCGCGGGCGCCGAGGCGCGCATTGCGTTGGGCTGGGTGATCGTCGGCGGTCTCGGGCTGGCAATGATTGCGACCCTGATGCTCACCCCCGTCGCCTACCTGCTCCTTGCCCGTTTCGCCACGCCGTCGGCCCAGGAGGAGCGGCGGCTTGAGGCCGAACTGCGCGATGCATCGAACGGCGCAGCTTCATCAGGAGCAAGGCCGCAAATGGAGCCCGGCGAGTAAAGGAAGCAAAAAGCCGGTGCCGGCAACACCATGCGCGCCGGGTCATTGATCGAAGCTGGGAGCGCCGGTTTCAGCCGCGCTTGAACACCCGGCTGCCCATGCTGATCACCAAAAGCAGCACCAGCCCGACCGCAAGTCCGAAGATGCCGTAGAGCAGGGCTTCGGTCGCCCAGCCCAGGAACCCGGGTGCGACGGTGACGGCATCGCGGACCATGGCCGACATGTCATGAACGAAGTGGCCGATGGCCGCGTAATCGAAACTCTCGAGACCGTGGACGATGATCGAGCCGCCCACCCAGAGCATCGCGACCGTGCCGATGCCGGCAACGGTTTCCATGAAGGCGGGCATGCCGCGCACGATGCCTTGCCCAAGATAGCGGGTCGCCGCGAAATAGCCGTCCTGCGCCATCCTCAAGCCGATATCGTCGGCCTTCACCAGGAGCGCGACGCTGCCATAGACAAGAACCGTGATGCCGATGGCGACAACCGCCAGAACGGCGCCTTCCATCCAGAGGGTGCTTGCCTCGATCGAGGTAAGCGCGATCGTCATGATCTCGGCCGACAGGATGAAATCGGTCTTGATGGCGCCGGCCACGCGCTTTTCTTCGAGATGAGCGTGATCGACCGGGTTTTCCGCATCGACGGGGATCGGCGTTGGATGAAACAGGTGCCAGATCTTCTCTGCGCCCTCGTAACACAGGTAGCCGCCGCCGATCATCAAGAGCGGTGACAGCAGCCACGGCGCGAAGACGTTGAGCAGCATTGCAATCGGCAGCAGGATGACGAGCTTGTTGAACAGCGATCCGCGGGCAATCTTCCACACGATCGGCAGTTCGCGCGCAGCCGGCAGCCCGTGGACGTATTTCGGCGTGACGGCGGTGTCGTCGATCAGGATGCCGGCGGTCTTGGTGCCGACCTTCGCGGCCTGGGCGGAAATGTCATCGAGTTGCGCGGCCGCCAGCTTGGTCAGCGCCGCGACGTCGTCGAGTAGGGCCAGCAATCCGCTCATGCTTTCAATGTCCTGTCCATGTCCGCTCCAGTGCCCGTCATCGTTCGCCCGGTGAGCGGCGCGGAACAGCCGGCAGGTCCGTCCGCTGAAACCCCGATTCGGCAACAGGTAAGCAACTTGCGGAATTCGAATTGGTTCCTCAAGCGCAATCGCGCAGATGCGGCGATGAAATGCCGGCTGGCGCAAAATCCGCGTGCGCCTTACGACTTCGGCATGCGGTTCCAGGCGTCGAGTGCGGCGATCTTGTAGGCCTCGGCGAGCGTGGGATAGTTGAAGGTGTTCTCGACGAAATAGTCGAGCGTGCCTTTCAGGTTCAGCACCGCCTGGCCGATGTGAATCAGCTCGGTCGCGCCCTCGCCCACGATATGGCAGCCGAGCAGCCGCCGGGTCTTGAGCGAGAAGATCATCTTCAGCATGCCGGTGCCGAGCCCCATGATGTGCCCGCGCGAGGTCTCACGGAACCGCGCCACGCCGCACTCGTAGGAGATGCCGCGCTCGATCACCTCTTCCTCGGTCATGCCGACGGTGGAAATCTCCGGCACGGAATAGATGCCGTAGGGAAAGAATTTGGGCGGCTCGTGCGCGGGATGGCCGAGCGCGTGGCAGGCCGCGATCCGGCCCTGTTCCATCGAGGTCGAGGCGAGGCTCGGAAAGCCGATCACGTCGCCCGCGGCATAGATCCCCTCGACATCGGTGGCAAACGTCACCGGGTCGACCTTGATGCGGCCGCGGCTGTCGCTTTCCAGTCCGCAGGCGTCGAGATTGAGGCTCGCGGTCGCGCCCATCCGGCCCGCGGCGAACAGCACCATCTCGCTGCGCACCATCCGCCCGCCCTCCAGGTGGATCTCGCACATGCCGTCATCGGCGCGCAGGATCTTCTCCGCCTTGCGGCCGAAGCGCAGCACCATGCCGCGGTCCTTGAGCTGGTGGGTGAAATCGTCGATCAGTTCCCGGTCGATGAAATCGAGCATGCTGTCGCGCGGCTCGATCAAGGTCACATGCACATCGAGCGAGCTGAAGATCGTCGCATACTCGATGCCGATGACGCCCGCGCCGATCACCGCGATCGACCGGGGCAGGTGGTCGAGCGACAGGATCCCGTCGCTGTCGAAGACCTGCCTGTCGTCGAACGGCACGTAGTCCGGCCTGAACGGCACGGTGCCGACGGCGAGCATGATCGCGCCGCCGGTGAACTCGAAGGTCTCGCCCTGCTCGCCCGCAACCTCGATGGTTTTGGCATCCTTGAACCGCGCGTCGCCCCTGAGCGTCGTCACCTGGTTGCGCGCAAACTGGTGTTCCAGAACCTCGATCTCGTGGTTGAGCGTGATGTCGAGCCGCGCCCTGAGATCCCCCGCCGTCAGGTCCTGCTTCACCCGGTAGGAACGGCCGTAAAAGCCGCGCTCGCGCCAGCCCGAAAGGTTGAGCGCGGTCTCGCGCAGCGTCTTGGAGGGAATGGTGCCGGTGTGGACCGACACCCCGCCGACCCGGTGGCCGCGCTCGACCACCAGCACCTTCCTGCCGAATTTCGCCGCCTGGATGGCCGCACGCCGGCCAGCCGGCCCGCTGCCGATAACGATGAAGTCGTAATGTTCCATGGGAAGAGCCGCCCGGATCCGGAGTTGATTAAACCTTTAATCAATCAGACCACGAAGCGACTAAGGAATCGTTGCTGCGCTGCGGGAAAGGTGAGGGAGGTGTGCAGGCCGTAGTTGGTTGTGTGAGGCTGCGGTGCCGTGAGCAGACGACCTGGGCAGGGAGTATGCGCTAGGTGTTTAAACCTAGAAGCAATTGTTTCGAGCTCAAGCAGCCTTTCTGTTAGTAAGCGAATATGAGCTAAAGCCATCCTCACAGTTGCAACTTTGGCGCGCTGGCCTCTTGCAAGGGAGTTCTCTCGCACCGATAACTAAGCGAACAATGCACGAGGCCAGTTTTGCAAACTCCGAAGTTTCAATTTCTACAAAGTGATATCAAAGACGTCTTCGATATCAGCCTCCTTAAAGAGGAATGGAAGAAACGAACAAAGCCGCAAATTCGTAAGCAGCTTGTATTTGATCCGATCGAATATAGAGACCTTGATCGAAATCTAGCCAGTTTTCTTCAGCGCGTGCGCCGCGAGGTAGTTGAAGGAAAATATGTCGTTCAAATGCCAAAGAGATACCTCTCAGAGAAATCTCGCGGGCTTTGCCGTCAAATGACCTTAATACACCCAAGAGATCTTCTCGTTTTGGAAAGGCTTTCAAGAACTATTTATTTTGAGTTAAGGCAAAAGGCTCCAAGCAAATCAGCCTTCTTTGAGCCTGATGACGGAAATTTTGCGAAAGGATTCAAGCAAAGCGACTTTGAATATGGGTCTTTTGCAAGCTGGAAAAAATTTCAAAAGGTAATTTTAGGATTCGCTAGAGAAAATAAATATATTGTGGTAACTGATGTGGCAAATTTTTATGATTTTATAAATTTTCAACATTTGAGGAACATTGTATCGTCTCTAGCGGATATTCGCGAATCTATTCTTGATTTGTTGATACATGTTTTGAACCGATTGACATGGACTCCAGACTTCATGCCTTTAACACAAGTAGGAATGCCTCAAATTGAGACGTCAGCAACACGCGTTCTTGCGAACGCTATGCTATACGAGGTTGATGGGCTTTGCGAGCACGCGGCAGTATCCAATTATGCTAGGTTCATGGACGACATGGATGTGGGTGTGGATTCTGTTGAGAAAGCAAAAGTTATAGTTCGAGATATAGACCTGACCTTGCAAGCTCGCCAACTTAGGCTCAACTCATCCAAAACCCAGATACTATCTCAGAAAGAGGCGTTTACCCACTTCTGTATTTCTGAAAACCAAACGCTCTCTCGGATAGAAAGACTTGTTGAGAAAGGTCGGTTCTTAAAGCTTGCTGAGGCGCTACTGATCTCGAACTATGAGACTTGGCTTGATAGGTCTACTGCTGGTGGTCCCGGTGAGAAGTCGCGGTTCATCGTAGGGAATGGGCCAAAAATCCAAAAGCGTGTACTGAGCTTGATCTATGATGTTGGTGCCACAGTAAGTGATGAGGACTTACTTTGGCAGGTCGAACATAATCCCGCAATGCGGCCAACGGCACTTCGATATCTGACGAGAACCCGTAGAGGGAATACCGTACTTAAGAAGTTAATTGAGATGATAAGAAGTGGCGCGTTCGTTGACGATGCTGCGTATGTGGATGTTGCAGGCTTCCTTCTTCACACTAAATTTCGAAAGACAAGCGCATGCAGGTTAAGAGCGGAAGAGTTTTGCAAGCTCGCTGCTTCGAAGAGCGATATTGGTCTACATAGTGCAATATTGGTTTCAGCGCGTTTTCTTGAGCGCCCGTGGATACAAAAACTTCTCGACGTAAACTCTGATCGAATTTCAGATGACTTCTGGCTTTGCAGAGCAGCTGCCGGTCTGGCTTCTCTGTTCATTGGTCAAGCCGAATGGGGAAAGTATCATGCGTTCCTTCGCAGTTTGAAGTCGCAAGATGCTGATGATGTCTTGGATTATCTTCTGTCTGTGAATAAATCTACAAGTTTCAATCAATCGTTGAAGGCCTACATCAAGACGCCTAATCACACCTTTCCTCAAGCACTGTTTTTCCCAAAGATTTTGATCCTACTTGCGGTCGCGAAGAACAGTAGCTGCGGGTCGCTAGCTCCTAATCTATATTTGGATCATCCTGCACTGAGACGCGACCCATACTACGCTCAAATGGGCTTTTAAAGCAGCCCGTCCGCGTCTTCGCGTCATCTATGCTTAATCATCGGAAAATTGAAGCAAAAGTTCGAAACCTTATTTTGGTACGCCTGCTATTATCATTGAGGAAGTGCGCACGCGTTTAAATTGCGCGTTCGAATGCTGTGATAGCGAATAACGGTTGGACAAGGAAAAATAGTTCAGCCACACACTTGGGAAATGTATTGTCGCTATGCGCTCTTTACCGCCGCTTACCCAGGATTAGCTGTTCCCCAACTACCCCCCATCCTCCTCAGGCCCGCTCACCCTTATCTCCCCCGCATGCGCGCGGGCAAAGTCGGTTTTCAGGAACTGTTCGATCAGCCGGGCGGGCAGCGTGATGGTTGCGTGATCGGCGCCGGGGAGGGTGCCCAGCCGTTCGCCCGGCGAGCGCTTCTTGTCGATCATGCCGCCGGCCACCGTGTTCAGCGTCTCGGGGTCGATCAGGATGAACGCGCCGGTTTCGCGGTTGGTCTCGTAGGTGTCGAAGATCGCCGCCTCGTCGAAGTCGAGCTCCGCCTGGCCGATGCCGTTGACCGGCAGCGTCAGCGCGTCTTCCCATTTGCCGGTCTGCAGATCGAGCGCCGCGGTCGGGCGCACCGAGACACGCTGGCGGCGCGAGCCCGCCTTCAGCCAGTAGCGCTTGCCCGGCACGATGCCGTCCGGCGAGAGCGCCACCAGCCGGGCCGAGAAGGCCTGCCCCACCTGCGGGCGCTGGTCGATGGCCGAGATCATGTCGCCTCGCGAGACGTCCACCGGCCGGTCGAGCACCAGCGTGATGGCGTCGCCGGAGACGGCAGCGTTGCGCACCAGATCGTAGGTGACGATGGCCTTGACGTTGGCTTCCACGCCCGAGGGCAGCACCACGACGCTGTCGCCGGGCTTGATCGAGCCGCCCGCCACCGTGCCCTGGTAGCCGCGAAAGCCTTCGCCCGGGCGCGAGACGCGCTGCACCGGAAGCCGGAACCCGGTGGTCTGGCCGGTGCGCTGGGTGGCCTTTTCCAGAACCTCCACCAGCGTCGGGCCCTCATACCACGGCATTGAGGCCTCGCCGCGATAGACGATGTTCTCGCCCTTGAGCGCCGACACTGGAATGGCCGTCACCTGCCGCACGCCGAGCGACAGCGCGATCTCGCGGAATTCCCGCGCGATGGCCTGGAAACCCGCCTCGTCGTAGCCCGCAAGGTCGATCTTGTTGACCGCCAGGATGAACTGCCGGATGCCCATCAGCGCGGCGATTGTTGCGTGCCGCCGTGTCTGTTCGAGAATGCCCGCGCGGGCATCGACCAGCAGCACCGCAAGATCGGCGGTCGAGGCGCCGGTCGCCATGTTGCGGGTGTACTGCACGTGGCCCGGCGTGTCGGCGACGATGAAGGAGCGGCGGTCGGTGGCAAAATAGCGGTAGGCCACATCGATGGTGATGCCCTGTTCGCGCTCGGCCTGCAGCCCGTCGAGCAGCAGCGCGAAATCGGGCAGGCCGAGCTCGTTCTGCTTGCCGGTGGAGTCACGCGCAAGCGTTGCCGCCTGGTCTTCCTTCACCGCCTTGGTGTCCCACAGCAGCCGGCCGATCAGCGTCGACTTGCCGTCATCCACTGACCCGCAGGTGATGAAGCGCAAGGGGCGCGCCTGCCGTCCGGCGGCCTGCGCTTCGGTCTCAGGGGTCGTCCGTGGCGTCTCAAGCGCCTGTGAAACAGTTTGAGAGGCCATCAGAAGTACCCTTCGCGTTTTTTCTTTTCCATCGAGCCGGACTGGTCGCGGTCGATCGCGCGGCCCTGGCGTTCGGAGACGGTTGCGATTTCAAGCTCGGCGATCACCTCGTCGAGCGTCGTGGCGTCGGAGCGGACGCCGCCCGTCAGCGGGAAGCAGCCGAGCGTGCGGAAGCGCACCATCTCTTCGCGCGGCATTTCGCCGGGCAGGAGTTCCAGCCGCTGGTCGTCGGCGGCAATCAGCATGCCGTCGCGCTCGACGATTTTCCGCCGCTTGGCGAAATAGAGCGGCACCAGGTCGATGTTCTCGGCCTGAATGTAGCGCCAGATGTCGACCTCGGTCCAGTTCGACAGCGGGAAGGCGCGCACGCTTTCGCCGGGCCGGATCATGCCGTTGTAGATCGACCAGAGTTCGGGGCGCTGGTTGCGCGGGTCCCAGGCATGGTCGGGCGTGCGGAAAGAGTAGATCCGCTCCTTGGCGCGGCTGGCTTCCTCGTCGCGCCGCGCGCCGCCGAAGGCCGCATCGTAGCGGCCCATGTCGAGCGCCTGCTTGAGCGCCTGGGTCTTCATGATGTCGGTGTAGCGCGCCGAGCCGTGCGTGAACGGGGTGACGTTGTCGCGCAATCCGTCCGGATTGGTGTGGGTGATCAGGTCGAGCCCGTGCTTCTCGGCCACCCGGTCGCGGAATTCGATCATCTCGGGAAATTTCCAGCCGGTGTCGATGTGCAGGAGCGGGAAGGGGAGCTTGCCCGGGTGAAACGCCTTCAGCGCCAGATGCAGCAGCACCGACGAATCCTTGCCGATCGAGTAAAGCATCACCGGACGCTCGAATTCGGCCGCCACTTCCCGGAAGATGTGGATCGCCTCGTTCTCGAGCGCCTTCAGGTGCGGGTCGAGCGGCGGCTTGCCGCGGCCGTGTTCAGTCACGTTCATGTTGCTGGTCCTTGAAATGGTCAGGAAGCGCGGGCGGTCACCCGGGGCTGGCCGGATTTGGCCTGTCGTTTCGGCGCACGCGAGCCCGACACCGACGCGGAGAGATGAAGCCCGCATTCGCGCCGCTCGTCCTGCTCCCACCACCAGCGCCCGGCACGCTCGGGTTCGCCGGGCTTGATCGCGCGGGTGCAGGGTTCGCAGCCGATCGACGGATAGCCCTTCGCATGCAGCGGATTGAGCGGAACATCGTCCACCACAGCCCGCGTCTTGAGGGCGTCGAGCGTCTGGTCCGCCAGCGGATTGATCTTGAGAAGGCTGCGGTCTGCATCCCATTCCGCAAGCGGCGAATTGGAGCGGTTGCCCGACTGGCCGCGCCTCAGCCCGGTGACCCAGATCTCGGCATCGGCCAGCGCGCGGCCGAGCGGCTGCAGCTTGCGCGCGTGGCAGCAGGCATGCCGCGCCTCGACGCTGTCGTAAAACCCGTTCATGCCGTAAAGCGCCACGAACCCGTCGACCTCTTCCTTCCAGGGCTTGAAGATCTCGATCTCCAGCCCGTACCGGCTTTCTGTCCGGCCGATCAGTTCGTGCGTCTCGGCAAAAAGCCGCCCGGTGTCGAGCGTGACCACGCGCAAGCCTGCCCCGGTGGCCGCGATCAGCGAGGTCAGCACCTGGTCCTCAAGCCCAAGCGAGGTGGTGAACACCGCGTTGCCCAGTTCGGCAATGCGCGTGATGCGGCCTTCGAGCGGCAGGCCCTCGAGTTCGGTCGCAAGCGCTGCGGCAAAATCCGGGCCGTAGGGTCCGGACAGGCCCCGGGCAGCGGCTGTCGTTTCGGCTGTTGCAATCTGGGATGCGGTCATGGCGAAAGCTCCGTTTGATGCTTTCATCATCGCTGCCGGCAAGCGTTCAAACGAGGCATGACAGTCTTTTTGCGCCAAAGCCGGAAGGTCAGCCGTTTCGATGAAAGCGCTTCCATCGGCAAAATCTGCCCCGGGCCCCGAAGGCGCCGTTTTGCCGACGGATCGCCGCATATGTCATGCAGGTGTCATCTTCGCATTGACCACGGCGGCTAAACATGCAACGCCAAGGTCAACGAAAACACCTGTAGCGGAGCCGCCCATGGGCGCGCCTGACACCACCAATTCAGCCCCGCAGCCATTGTCCGATCTTACCGAAACGCTCGAACGTGCGGCCATTGCCGCCGGCAGGGAGATCCTCGCTGCGCGGGCCGCTGGCGCAAGGGTCTCGGTAAAGTCGGACAATACGCCGGTGACCCAGGCCGACAGGGCCGCCGAGGCGCTGATCCTGTCGCGGCTGAACGAACAGTTTCCGGGCGTGCCGGTGGTGGCCGAGGAAATGGCTGAGGATGGGCGCTGTCCGTCCTGTGCGCAGGAATCCTATTTCCTCGTCGATGCGCTCGATGGCACGGGTGATTTCATCGCCGGGCGCGACGAGTTTACCGTCAACATTGCGCTGATACGGGATTTCAGGCCGGTTGCGGGTGTGGTCTACGCTCCCGCACTTGGCCGGATCTGGACCGGCGCCGGTCCGCAGGCGCGCACGGCCGAAGTGAGTGCCGAGGGCGAGATTGTCGGCAGCCGGGCCATCCGCACGCGCAAGCGTCCGAAGACACCCGTTGCGCTCATCAGCGTCAGCCATCGCGAGCCCGAAACCCGGGCTTGGATCGAGAAGCTGCCCTCCCACGAGATCGAGCATATCGGGTCGTCGCTGAAGTTCTGCCTTGTCGCCGAAGGCAAGGCCGATGTCTATCCGCGTCTGATCTGCCTCAAGCAGTGGGACATCGCCGCCGGTGACGCGGTGTTGCGCGCAGCCGGAGGAATGACACTCGGGCTTGACGGCGAGCCATTGCGTTATGGCGTCGACAACGCCGATTTCGGCTGCGGCCGGTTCATCAGCTGGGGCGAGTTGCCCGAGCCTGTCGCATAGGCGGCGCCTCTCGGCTGAGACTGCCGGCTGAGACTGCGGGGGGCGGGGTCGCCGGACCGTTTCGTCTGCGAATACCCCGCGCTCCGGCCTCAACCGACATTGTTGTAGATGCCCTTCCAGACGATCTTCCACAGGGTTACCAGCAGCGTGTTCTTGCCGAAATAGTTGACGTTGACGTCGACGCGATGCGGCGCAGCTTCCGTGGCCCAGTCCAGCACCAGCTTGCCGGCGGGTGCTGCGGCGGTCACCTCGGTGTCGCTGACGAAGATGCCCGGCCCGATCTGCAGCACCCATTCGCCCGGGTCGTTCTGCAGGAACACATTGACCATCTTCTTGAGCACGATCAGGGCGTCGTCACCGCCCGCATTGCTGTTGAGCAGTCGTGAAAGCAGATCGACATTGTTGAGCACATTGGCCGGAATCGCGTATTCGAGATTGACCGCCAGGTTGTAGCGGCCCTTTGTCGGTGCGCCGAGCGGCAGTTCGAGCACCCACAGCATCACCGAGCAATAGCCGCAATGCGGCAGGTCGGTGAAGTAGTTCGCGTGCTGGATCGTCGCGCCGTTGTTGGCGACGACGTGCCCCGCTGCGTCCACCTGCCAGATCGGCGCAAACCCGCCCGTGCTTGCGGCCACGGCCACCATCTCGGAATGCTCCTGCATGTGGGTTTCGTAGTCCTGCGGACCGGCCGGAGGCCAGGTGACCGTGGTGACTGCCTTTTGGGCTCCGCCTGCGTGGTAGGGCACAAACGCCTGGTGTTGCGCGATGGCTGCCTGAATGGCGGCGATCGAGGCTTCGGCAATGGCGACCAGCGGCGCGAGATCCGATGCGCCCAATGTTGCTTTCCAGCGAATGCGTGGCATGACGTTTCCTCGTCTTTCTTGGCTTCGAGTGCCTTTCGGCCATTGACCTGCGGCGCACCCGGCGCCCCCAAAGGCAAGCTGCGGACCTGCTTGCCTTTTCCGGGGGAGGGAGCGCCGGGCGGTCCCGTGGCTACTGCGGATTGATCAGGTTGACGTTGACGCCCATGATCAGTGCGGTCTCTGCCGTTGACTCTCCGGTGAAGGTGTTGGTGGCCGAATCCGCCTTCCAGCCCGATGAGGACGATCCGCCGCCGCCGGAAAAGTTGAACGGCCCGATGCGCAGGCCCGCCGAAACATCCCATTTTTCCGAAAACGACTTGAAGGTGGAATTGCTCACGGTAATCGTGAAGGACGGTTTGTAGCAGACGAGCATGCCGACCTTCTGAACCGACATGATGCCGTCGGGGCCCCACACCGCCTTGTCGCTGCCACCGCCATAGGGCTGATAGCCCCTGATGAAGGGACCGTCCTGAATGGCGGTAACGAAGGCGCCGTTGTACCAGCGCCCCGCCTGGATGGAGATCTGGTCCCACGCCTTGAAGGTGATGTCGACCTTGAGGGAATCGTCGGAAGCGAATTCGTCGATGCGTTCCCACGAACCGCCCACATTGACGCTCCAGAACACCTTCCTGATGGAGGCGCTGCCGCCCGCCCATGTCTTCTTGTAGTCGTATTCCGATTGCGAATTGTCGAAGCCGATCCTGCCGCTCGATCCGCCGGTGCCGGCTTGCACCTTGTTCAGCCAAGTGGTCGAATCCATGGAAATGGAATAGCCCGGCACCGCGGGAAAGGCTGCGAGCGAGGGGTCCTGCAGTTTGGTATAGTAATCCTCGTTCTTCAGCCGGTCCTGAGCGTCCTTGAGACCCGGGGTCGTGGTTTCCGAGAGCAACTGGTTATAGACGTCCTGCTGGGCCTGGACATTCTTGAAGGCGGAATCGAGCTGGACTTGCCAGGTCCGGCCGCCCATCGTCCCGAGCCACTCTGTGTAGGGCGGCGTGTTGGTGCCTCCGGTTTCGGTCTGGTAGGCATCGACCGATTGCTTGTAGATCGTGTCGTAATTGTTGGCCGCGAGCTGCAGCATGTTGCGGGCCTGCTCGATATCGGCCTTGAGCTTCGGATCGGATGTTGCCGCGCTCACCACGTTGAGCATCGTGCCGTAACTGTCGCTGAACGCGGTGCCGGCAGAAGTGTACTCTCCGGTTGCGCTGTACTGCGGAACGGAAGAGCAGAAATCCCACTGCGCAGCGCTGGTGTAGCCGGTCGGCACGATCGGCCAGTCCCAGGTTGTAAAGGGATAGATCAGCTGGAAGTTGTTGGGCGAGATGTTCAGGCCGTTGACCATCGCACCGTAAAGCAGGTTCCAGGCCTTGTCGTTGGCATTGATACCCTCGGGCAGCACAAGCGGGTGTTCGCTCGACAGGGCCAGGGGATTCTGGGCTTCAAAGCCTTTGAACTTGTCGTCTGTCTGGGTCAGTACCTTGCGCATAACGTCTCCTCACGCGTTGTGTTGTACATCCGCGTCCCAAGCAGAAGCTGCCAGGCAGGAGCGCATCATCCAGTCCGGGCGGCCGGTTCAGGCCAGACCCGTATTCAAGGCACACGTTCCCGTTTGCCGAATGAGAGCATTCGGCACTTGATTGCCATGACCGGGTCAGCAGCTTCCATTCGGGTTCAGCACCTTGGACAAGCAAGGAGCCAAAACCGTAACTGCGTGACCCGATCCGGGCCGGTCATTTCTGCTTTTGACAGATCGAGTGTGCGCACACTTTATAATTTAGTCAAACTAAAAATACACCATAAAAGTGTTTTTTGCCCGTATGTGAACTCGGCCACGGTTGCTCTGCCGGGTTATCAGTCTGGTTTAATTTGCAAAATCAGGCCTCGCAGAGACGATATCCTGATCGCTCAGCGTATTCATCGCGATCAATCCGAGCGATTCGGCAAGTATAGGTTGTGTCATAGGCGGAGAATGAGAGCCACCCGCACCGGCTTCCACTTCGCCAGATCGCCGAAACCGGAGAGCCGGATCAGGCCACCCGATCGGTGTTTTCCCAGTCCGGGGCAAACCAGGGCTCGAGATTGCTTGGCGCAAGCGGTTGGCGGCCGAGAATGTGATCGGCGGCTTTCTCTCCGGTCATGATCGACGGGCCGTTCAGGTTGCCGTTCGTCACTCGGGGGAAGATCGAGGAATCGGCCACGCGAAGTCCGTCGACGCCGATCACCCGGGTCTCCGGGTCGACCACGGCCGTTGGATCGTCTGCGCGGCCCATCCGGCACGTGCCGCAGGGGTGATAGGCGCTCTCGGCATGCTCCCGAATGAAGGCGTCCAGTTCGTCGTCGCTCTGGCATCCGGCCCCCGGCTGGATCTCCTTGCCCCGGAACGGGTCGAAGGCCGGTTGCGCGAACACCTCGCGGGTGATCCGGATTGCCCGGCGGAAATCGCGCCAGTCTTCCGGATGGCTCATGTAGTTGAAGCGGATCACCGGCGCGTCCTTGGCCTCACCCGATCTGAGTGTCACCGCCCCGCGCGATGGTGATCGCATCGGACCGACATGGGCCTGGAACCCGTGCATCTCGGCCGCCGCCTTGCCGTCGTAACGGATCGCGCCGGGAAGGAAGTGGAACTGGATGTCGGGATAGGCCACGCCCGGCGCCGAGCGGATGAAGCCGCAGGCCTCGAACTGGTTGGAAGCCCCGAGACCTCGCCGGAAGAACAGCCACTGCGCTCCGATCAGAGCCTTGGAAAACAGGTTGAGCTTGGAGTAGAGCGTGATCGGCTGGATGCATTCCTGCTGGATATAGAGTTCGAGGTGATCCTGCAGGTTGGCGCCGACGCCGGGACGGTCCGCTACGACGTCGATGCCGTGCTGCGCAAGATGCGCGGCCGGGCCGATGCCCGAGAGCATCAGCAGCTTGGGGGAGTTGAAGGCCGAAGCGGCGACAATCACTTCACGATTTGCCTTAACAACCTGAATCGATCCGTGAGCTTCCAGTTCGACGCCCGTCGCACGTTGATTCTCGATCACCACACGCCGGGCCAAGCCTTTGACAAGGCGAACATTCTTGCGTTTCAGCGCAGGCTTCAGGTAGGCTTCTGCCGCCGACCAGCGCTGGCCCTTGTGGATGGTCTGCTCCATCAGGCCGAAGCCTTCCTGGCGGGATCCGTTGTAGTCTTTCGTCACCCCGTATCCGGCCTGTCTTCCGGCTTCGATGAATGCCTTGAACAAGGGGTTGGTTGCCGGACCGCGCTGGACATGGAGCGGGCCGTCGGTGCCCCGCCAGCCTTCCTCGCCGCCGATGCCGCCTTCCTGGTGCGACGTCTCCATGCGCTTGAAATAGGGAAGCACGTCGGCGAAGGACCAGCCGCTCGCGCCCTGTTCGGCCCAGTGGTCGAAGTCGCCCGCATGGCCGCGCACGAACACCATTCCGTTGATCGAGGAAGAGCCGCCGATCACCTTGCCGCGAGGTGCTGCAAGCCGCCGGTTGTTGAGGTTCGGTTCCGGTTCGGTCGAGTAGCCCCAGTCGTAGATCCCCATGTTCATCGGGTAGGAAAGCGCCGCCGGCATCTGGATGAATGGACCGAAATCGGACCCGCCGTGCTCGATGACGATGACGGAATGTCTGCCGTCTTCGCTCAGCCGCGCGGCCATGGCAGAGCCGGCCGAGCCGGCGCCGATGATAACGAAATCTGCTTGCATCTCACTCATCCCGGATCATCCTCAATAGGGGCTGTCGACCGGGCCGGTGGCCACGTAGACGCTTTTGAGCCGCGTGTAGTGTTCGATGGCCGCGCGCGAATTCTCGCGGCCGATACCCGATTGCTTGACGCCGCCGAAGGGCGCTTCCACCGGTGTGAGGTTGTAGGTGTTGATCCATGTGGTGCCCGCATCGAGGTTCGAGACCACCCGGTGGGCGCGGGTCAGGTCGGAGGTGAAGACACCCGCCGCGAGACCGAAATCGGTGGCATTCGCTCGCGCGACTGCCTCGTCCTCGTCATCGAAGCTGAGCACGCTCATCACCGGGCCGAAGATCTCCTCCCGGGCAATCGTCATCTCGTCGGTGACATCGGTAAACACGGTGGGCTGGATCCATGCCCCGTTCTCGAAGCCCTGCATTTCCGGCACGCCGCCGCCGGTGACCAGGCGGGCGCCCTCGCGCCGGCCGCTTTCGATGTAGCCCAGCACCTTGTCGCGCTGCGCGGTCGACACCATCGGGCCGAGATGCGTATCCGGGTCCAGCGGATCTCCGAGCCGGATCGCCTCGGTCCGTGCCTTGAGCCGCTCGACAAACCGGTCATGAACGCCACGCTGGACGAAGACGCGCGTGCCGTTCGAGCAGATCTGTCCTGTCGAATAGAAGTTCCCCAGCATCGCGCCGCCGATGGCGCTTTCGATGTCGGCGTCGTCGAACACCAGGATCGGCGACTTGCCGCCGAGTTCCATCGTGACCGCCTTGATGGTGGGCGCAGCGGCTGCCAGCACCTTGGAGCCGGTCGGCACTGAGCCCGTGAGCGACACCTTGGCGATGCCCGGGTGCGAGGCGAGGGCCGCGCCCACATCGCCGTAGCCCTGAACCACGTTGAAAAGCCCGTCAGGAAGGCCCGCATCCCTGAAGGCTTCGGCGAGCAGCAGCGCCGTCAGCGGGGTCATTTCCGATGGCTTGAAGATGAAGGCGTTGCCGCAGGCAAGGGCGGGAGCCGATTTCCAGGCCGCGATCTGGATCGGGTAGTTCCAGGCGCCGATGCCTGCGCAAACCCCGAGCGGCTCGCGGCGCGTGTAAACGAAATCGCCACCAAGATCGACGTGTTCGCCGGTGACAGCACCTGCCAGACCGCCGAAATACTCAAGCGCATCGGCAGCCGAGGCGGCGTCTGCCACGAGCGTTTCCTGGATCGCCTTGCCGGTGTCGAGCGTCTCGATGCGGCTGAGTTCCGCGTTGCGCTCCCGAAGGATTTGCGCCGTGCGCAAGAGGATGCGGCCGCGCTCCACGCCGGGCCTGCGCGCCCAGGCCGGTTGCGCGGCTTGCGCGGCAGACACTGCCTCTTCGATCACCTCGGGCGTGGCCGAATGCAGCCGCGCGATCACCTCGCCGGTGGCCGGATAGATGCTTTCAAGGGACGGGCCGGAGGTGTCCTCGCGGTACTGTCCGTTGATGTGGTGGGATGCTTTCGGCTGTGCGGCGGTCATTGTCCGGCCTCTCGCTCTTTCGTGTTCATGTCTCGGCGGTTCCCGCCTTCAGGCCCGGCCGGAGCCGAACCACCTGTCCTTCATCTCGCGCAGGAAGACGGGACTCATACCGAACCCGGCCGCGTCCCCGATCACTGCGTCGATGCCGCAGCTCGGGCACAGGGCCGTCCATTCGCCTTGCGAGCGGCTTTTGTCCGTCCAGTGCAGCACGGCACTCGCCGTGAACACGCTCTCGCAGTGGAAGCAGCCGCAGCGCCGGCTCCTTTCGAGTTCCGCGCGATTGTTCACGGAGTGGCTCTGGGCCCGTTCGAGTTCCTGCCTGATCATCATTCGCCGCGCGGAAACCTCTGCTGTTCTTCGAGGATGTTGAGATCCATGTGGTTGCGCATGTAGCGCTCGGACGCCTTCTGCAGCGGCTGGAAATCCCACGGATAGTAGTTGCCGTTCCTCAGCGCTTCGTAGACGACCCAGCGCCGCGCCTGGCTTTGCCGGACCTCGGCGTCGTAGGCTGCCATGTCCCAACGCGTCCGGACCTGGGCCATGTAGTCGGCCACCCGGCCGGCATGCGCCGGCTCATCAGCAAGGTTGGTCAGTTCCTCGGGATCCGCGTCCAGATCGAACAGTTGCGGGGCATCGAGTTCGCAATGGATGAACTTGTACTTGCCGTCGCGGATCGCCACCAGCGGCGCTTCGGAGCCCTCGGCGGCATATTCCATCAGCACCGGGCTGGTGCGGGCTGCGCCATCGATCACCGGCGCCAGGCTTTCGCCGTCGGTCCAGGGGGCGACTTCCTCGAGAGAGACGCCGGCGAGGTCGGCTACGGTCGGTGTGATGTCGAGATTGGAAGTGGCGTCCGAGACGGTGCGCCCTTCCTTCCCGGGTACCGCGATCATCAGCGGCACCCGCGCCGAGCCCTCGAAGAAGCTCATCTTGAACCACATGCCCCGTTCGCCCAGCATGTCGCCGTGATCGGAGCAGAAGACGACGACCGTGTCGTCGGCCATGCGCGTGGCCTCGAGCGTGGCGAGAATGCCGCCGATCTTGTCGTCAAGGTAGGAGATATTGGCAAAATAGGCACGGCGTGAACGGCGCACGTTCTCGTCGGTGATGTCGAAGCGCTTGCTGTCATTGGCGTTGTAGAGCCGCTGCGAGTGCTGGTCCATCTGGTCATAGGGGATCGGCTTGATGCGCGGTTCGAGATGCGCGCAATCCTCGTACAGGTCCCAATACTGCTTGCGCGCCACATAAGGGTCATGCGGATGGGTGAACGACACGGTCAGCGCCCAGGGACGCGCATCCGGATCGTCGCTGGTGCGCGCCAGCTGGTGCAGCTTCTGCGTGGCGAAGAAGGCGACCTCGTCGTCATACTCCATCTGGTTCGAGGTTTCGGCGACACCCGCACCGGTGACCGAACCGAGATTGTGATACCACCAGTCAATCCGCTCACCGGGCTTGCGGTAGTCCGGGGTCCAGCCGAAATCGGCCGGATAGATGTCCGTGGTCAGCCGCTCCTCGAAGCCATGCATCTGGTCGGGGCCGACAAAGTGCATCTTGCCCGACAGGCAGGTGTAATAACCCGCGCGCCGGAGATGATGGGCATAGGTGGGGATGTCGGAGGCGAACTCGGCGGCATTGTCATAAACCCGGGTGCGGCGGGGCAGTTGGCCCGACATGAACGAGGCGCGGCCCGGCGCGCAGAGCGGCGAGCCGGTGTAGTTGTTGGAAAACCGCGTCGAGCGCTGGGCAAGCTTCTTCAGGTTCGGGGCGTGCAGAAACTCCGCCGGCCCGTCGGGAAACAGCGTTCCGTTGAGCTGGTCCACCATCAGGATCAGGATGTTGGGCCATTTCGTCCCCGTCTTTGCGGTTTTCACAGTGTTCTCCCCCGTATTTCAAGCAACTGCGTTTCGATGTGATCTTCCACCAGCGCCGCCGCGTCGTGGCGGGCCGGATCGGCGTTGAGCGCCTTGCGGATGTAAAGTCCGTCGATCATGGCTGCGGCGCCCTCGGCGATGCGCTGTCCATCGCGCTCTCCCGCAAGCGGTCTCAGGCCGCTCATCAGGTTGGAGTGGAGCCGCCGTGCATAAACGGTCAGCAGCCGCCTTGTTTCCGGCATCCGCTGGGCATCGACGTAGAAGGCGAGCCAGGCCGCAACCACCTCGTCCGAGAACTGCTTTTGCGAAAAGCTTGCGGCCACGATCGCCGACAGTCGCGCCCGCGGGCTGCGGGCTGTGGCCAGTGCGGCAACAGCATCGGTCTTCAGGTCGCGCAGAAGCGCCCGGATCGATTCGGTGATCAGCCGGTCCTTCGAGCCGAAGTAGTGGTGCGCCAGTGCCGGAGATACACCCGCACGCCCGGCGATATCGGACATCGTCACGGCCATGGAGCCATGGGCGCCAATGGCTTCTATCGCAGCATCTGTCAGCGCCTTGCGGCGAATGGGTTCCATCCCGGTCTTGGGCATGTCCTGGTCTCCTGAGAACGATAAGCCGTGTCTCTCGCTCGACGCAGATTAATTTTGATTGACTGGCCAATCAACAATAAATCGAAAATGCGAAGGATCCCTCCAATCCCATGTCGATCACATATATTAAAGGTTGCGAAAATTGGTTGTTTCGCGTGTGGTTAATCAAAGCTTTTCTGACAATAAGTCATAAAAATCAATGCGATGAGCTTTAGAGTAGGCGCCGACTCTGCGGATTTTCTGGCTTTCATCAGCGCGTGACCGCATCGTCGTGAAACCATTTCCGGCTGCTCACATTCCCTCTTTCACCGGGACTTCAGCCGATCAGGCATGGGTTTCGGAGTGGCCTGGAATTCAGATTAACTGCTTGAGGGAGTAGCACGATGACGCTGAGACGATCCGCCACCGGTTCCTCGTCCAATTACCTGACACGCGCCGGTCGGGGGTCTGGCGGCCGGGAACATGCGTTCCGCAAGTGCAACGCCCTTTTCTCCGTTCTATTCACGCTCAAGGGCATGCGCGAGGTCGCCTCGGGCCAGTTGCGCGTGCTGCAGATTTCCGAAAAAGGCATGCGCGCCACATCGCATCGCAACGACATTCCCGATCATTTATATTTGTGCATCGGCGACCGGCAGATCCATATAGGCTGCGCTATCGTGAGCCGGAAGCGAGGGATGCTCGAGATCCGCTTTCTCAACGAACTTCCGACCGCCTTCGTCCGCGAAGTCGCCTCGCTTGAGGACCCCTTTGCCTTGCTCAAGGAGATCCGGCCGGCACTCTTCGGACTGGACGGCTTCGTGAACTGACAGGGCTGGTGCGGACAGGTTCGCACCGGTCAAACAGCCATTCTTCCGTTGGTATCCGGAGGCTGTCCCGCGTGACCCCTTTACAAAGCGTGCCGCCCGACCAAAACTGCGCGCCAACCTTCTACGGATCCCGGGAGAAAGAAGAATCATGACAGCCTGCATCATCGGATGGGCGCACACGCCCTTCGGCAAACACAGCGACGAGACCGTCGAAAGCCTGGTGACCCGGGTCGCCCGCGAGGCCATCTCGCACGCCGGTCTCGAGGCCTCGGAGATCGACGAGATCTATCTTGGGCATTTCAATGCCGGGTTCTCCGCGCAGGATTTTACCGCAAGCCTGGTGCTGCAGGCGGATGATGACTTCCGCTTCAAGCCCGCCACCCGGGTGGAGAACGCCTGCGCCACCGGTTCCGCCGCCGTGCATCAGGGCATCAAGGCCATCCGCGCGGGCGCGGCGCGGCGCGTGCTGATCGTCGGTGTCGAGCAGATGACCACGACGCCCGGGCCCGAGATCGGCGCCAACCTGCTGAAGGCTTCCTACCTGCCCGAGGATGGCGACACCCCCGCAGGGTTTGCCGGCGTCTTCGGCAAGATCGCCGACGGCTATTTCCAGAGATACGGCGACAAGTCCGATGGTCTCGCGGCAATCGCCGCCAAGAACCACAAGAACGGCGTCGAAAACCCTTACGCGCAGATGCGCAAGGATCTGGGCTTCGAGTTCTGCCGCACCGAAAGCGAAAAGAATCCCTTCGTCGCAGGCCCGCTTAAGCGCACCGATTGCTCGCTAGTCTCCGATGGTGCGGCGGCCATCGTTCTGGCCGACGTCACGACCGCGATGCAGGCGCCGCGCGCGATCATGTTCCGGGCCGCCGAGCACGTGCAGGATTTCCTGCCCATGTCGAAGCGCGACATCCTCGCCTTCGAGGGCTGCGCGGAAGGGTGGAAACGTGCGTTCGCCAATTCGAAAACATCGCTTGATGATCTCTCCTTCGTAGAGACGCATGATTGTTTCACCATCGCCGAACTGATCGAATACGAGGCGATGGGACTGGCAAAGCCCGGGCAGGGTGCAGACGTGGCGATGAGCGGCGAAACCCAAAAGGACGGTCGCCTGCCGGTCAATCCCTCCGGCGGCCTCAAGGCCAAGGGGCATCCGATCGGCGCGACGGGCGTCTCCATGCATGCGCTCACCGCCATGCAACTCGCCGGTGAGGCCGGCGGCATCCAGGTTCCCGGCGCCACGCTCGGCGGCATCTTCAACATGGGTGGCGCCGCGGTCGCCAACTACGTCTCGATCCTCGAGCGCATCCGGTGAGCCAGGGCCTCGCTGCCCATGGCATCGACGGCCATGTCGTGGTCACCGGCGGTGCGTCGGGGATCGGCGAGGCAACGGTTCTGGCGCTTGTTGACGAGGGGGTTGCCGTCACCATCCTCGATGCCGATGCGGGCGCCTGCACCCGGACCGAGCAGCGATACGAGGGGGAGGACGTTACCGTCCATGTCTGCGACGTCACCGACGAGGACGAGGTAGCAGACTGCCTCTCGCAGGCCGTGGCCGTCTTTGGCCCGGTTACCGGCCTGGTCAACTGCGCCGGCATCGCCCGCGATCTGCCGGCGGAGAAGACCAGCGCCGAGGTATTCAGGCAGATCCTCGACGTCAATCTTGCCGGCAGCTTCATCACCTGCCGCGCGGCCCTCGACCAGATGGGCGACACGCTCGCGATCGTCAACCTGTCCTCGGTTTCCGGCCAGCGGGCCAATGCCGGACGCGTCGCCTACGGTGCTTCCAAGGCCGGGGTCATCCTGATGAGCCAGGTTCTTGCCAATGAGTGGGGCGCATCGGGCGTTCGCGTCAATGTGGTCGCCCCCGCGCCGGTCGACACACCCTTGATTTCCAGGCTTCACACCGCCGACGATCGCCGGCGCTGGAATGCGCAGATTCCGCTCGGCCGCTACGGACGCCCGGGCGAGGTGGCCGACGCTATCCTCTACCTGCTTTCACCGAAGGCGGGATATATCAACGGCCATGTCCTCAACGTTGATGGCGGCTTTTCAAGCTCGGGAATTCTCGCCGGACGCTGAACCGGCATCGAATTGCCAGTCCTTTGTCTGCAGCGACGCCCGGTGGAGAGGGCCTTCTCGGCGTTGCAACCTTAGCCTGTTCTGTTTGCGCATCAGGAGGTTAAATCCGCTTCTGATGTCGCTGAGGAATTACTTCGAAAGATGTAGATCTTCTAAAACATGGATCTGATAAAATTTTAATAAAATTGAAAGAATTAATATTAACGAATGGTTTAGGGGGAGATTTTATTGATCCGAATTGATCGTATATACAAGAAATAGTAGAAAAATACGCATTGGTCGAACTATCGGGGGGCGCAATGCGAGACAATTTCAATATCGCTGCACTGGTCGAAAAATCAGCCGTGTCGTTTCCGGACAGTCTGGCTGTCTCATGCGGAAACGCCTCTTTGACCTATGCCGGCTTCGCAAGCGCCGCCAGGCGCCTGGCGGGCCAACTCGCCTCTGGATTGAGCCACGGTCGATGCGGCATTCTGGGTTCGCGTTCGATAGAGGCCTGCGTAGCGATCATCGGTACCGCCTGGGCCGGCGGCACATATGTTCCCATCAGCCTGAAATATCCCGAGCAGCGGATCATCGAACTGCTCGGCATGCTCGATCTTGACGTCCTCATCGTCGATCGCGCGGGCGCCAAGCTTTTGAGCGAGACGGTTCGCGCCCATTGTCCCCAACTCGTGCTGGTTCCGGGCGAAGAAGCCGGTCAATTCGTCATGCATGGCGCGGAGAGCACCGTCGACATGCCGGAAGGTCCTGAAACGCCGGTGATGCAGGACGGCGATCATCTCGCCTATATCGAGTTTACCTCCGGCACCACCGGCAAGCCGAAGGGGGTGATGGTCTCGAGCGGCGCAGTTGCCAGCTACATCGAGGCAATGCGCGGCTGGTACGATTTCGGTCCCGAGGATCGCGCCGCCGAAACCTGTGACATCACCTTCGACCTCTCCGTTCACAACATGCTGATGACCTGGCAGGCGGGTGCGTGCCTTCACATCATGCGGCCGCTGGATCTGGTCGCTCCGGCGCGTTTCATCAACAAGCACCGCATCACCACCTGGCTTTCGGTGCCCTCGCTGGTCGCACTTTCCAAGCAGACCGCGGAACTGGCCCCGGGATCACTGCCTTCGCTTCGGATATCGCTGTTTTGCGGCGAGGCACTGCCTGTCGAGGTGGCGCGCGAATGGAGTGCAGCGGCTCCGAACAGCATTGTTGACAACATCTACGGTCCGACCGAAGCCACCATCGCCTGTCTGCGCCAGCCGTGGACCGGGGGCGGTGTGGTCACCCGGTCGCGGGACGTGGTTGCCATCGGCGAACCCTATCCCGGCATGAAGACCATGATTGTCGATGCCGAAAACAATCCGCTGCCCGATGGCGTTCCCGGTGAAGTCGCGCTCGGCGGCGCGCAGCTTGCGGAGGGCTATTTCGGCCAGGAGGAACTGACCGCAGAGCGCTTCCCGATGATCGATGGCGAACGCTGGTATTTGACCGGCGACCGCGGCTATCGCGACGAGGACGGCGTTTTCCATCACCTCGGTCGCCTGGACAACCAGGTCAAGATCAACGGCCATCGGGTCGAGCTTGAGGAGATCGACACCGGAATGCGCTTCGCCGCCAATGCCGGCATGGCCTGTGCCGTGGCGTGGCCGCTTGCCCACGGCAGCGCCATGGGCGTCGTCGGCTTCTGCGCCGGAACCGCCATGGATGGCACGGACATCCGCAACAGGCTGCGTGATCGGCTGCCGCCGCACATGGTTCCGTCCGAGGTTCGCGTCATGGAAACGCTGCCGCTCAACGGCAACGGCAAGGTTGACCGCAAGGCGCTGTTTGCTCTCCTCGAAGAAGAAAACGCCAACACGGACATCGCATCATGACCGCAATCGATGCAGGCTTGCCGCCACGCCCCTCGACACGTCTCTACAATCCGCTTGCTCTGCGCAGGCTTTGGCTTGGCATCGACAGGAACGACCGTGCGGTTGCATGGGCGCAATCCTGGCTCGGCATCTTTGTTCTTCACGCCGCCCTTGTCCTTTGCCTGGCGGCAATCCCCTATATCAGCAACAAGCACCTCGGGCTGATTGCCATCACCCTCGCCATGACGGCTGTTCTGCCCGGCAGGCGCGGCATCGTGCTCGCGGTGATGGGCGGTGCCTATTTTCTGCTGCGTCCCTTCAGGAATTCCGCGAATGACGACCATTTCTTCGGGATCTGGTCCGACATCGGCTTCGTCACCACCAATGTCTTTGCGGGCACGGCCGTGTTCGGTGTCGCTTTCGTTGCAATTCTGCTGCTCTTGATTGAAAACCAGCGCCGGAAGGTCGTTCCGCTTGTCGCCGACCGCCCGGTTCTGTCTCTCTTCACCGTGTTGGTGGCGCTGACCGGGATCACCCTTGTCGCCCCGCAGGACAGCATTGTCTTCAAATCCGCCTGGGTGATCGTCGCCTATCTTGCCTCGACCTTCTTCTTCATCGGCTACATCCTGATGGCTGCACGGCAGAAAAAGGCGCCCTCAAACACGACGCTGCTCGGATTTGTCCGGCCGGTCTGGGCCAACAGCGTGGTGCCGATCAAGGGGCCGGGCTATTTCGCCAAGTTCGAGGCCCGCAACTCCGAGGAACTCGCCGTGACCCGGCTTAAGGGGATCAAGCTTGCCGTCTGGGCAGCCATTCTCTTCTGGAGTGCGGAACTGATCTTTGCCCACGGCCTGCGCGGACAGTTGGGGCTTCCCGGTTTCGATGCCGTGATCCTTGCCACGGCAGCCGGCGAGGGCGGCTCGGCCGCATTCAACTGGGCCGCGCTGTTTGTCCACTTCGTGGAGAAGGTCTTTCTGGTCGGCGCATCGATCCACGCGCTGGTTGCCCTGATCCGTGTCATCGGGTTCGGCATCCCGCGCGGCATGGTCAGCCCGCTCGCCTCCCGGACGATCTCGGAGTACTGGGGCCGGTACCTGTTCTACTTCAAGGAACTCCTGTCGGATTTCTTCTTCTTCCCGACCTTCCAGCGCTTCTTCAAGAGCTATCCGCGCCTCCGGATCGCCTTCGCGACTTTCATGGCGGCATTCGTCGGCAATGTCCTTTTCGACATGATCAGCGACGCCGGCACCTTCGGCCTCGAGGGTTTCGGCGACACGATCGAGAAGTATTATTCCTACACGCTTTATGCCGGTCTGCTGACGGTCGGCATCATCTGGTCGCAGATCTGGCAGTCCAAGCCGCGCGCCGAAGACGGGTTTTTCCGCTATCAGGTCTGGCCGCGGGTGATCGTCATCGGCTTTTTCGCCCTGCTTCAGGTCTTCGACGATTCCTCCGGGATCGTCCCGTTCGAAGACCGGCTCGTCTTCTTCCTCAGCCTATTTGGAGTGGCATAATGTCAAGAAATCCCGCGCAGCTCATCCGGACAGCGATATCCGAGCTTCTGGTCGAAGCAGGCCAGAGCCCCGACTTCGATGAAAACGAGTCGCTTTTCGACAGCGGCAAGCTCGACTCGCTTGCAGCCGTGAAGCTTCTGACCATCCTCGAAGGCGAACTCGGCATCGATTTGAGCGACCCGGATTTCGAAGTCGACGAGATCGATACTTTCGCGGCGATCATGGACATTGCCAGCGAGCAGGCTGCCGCCTGATCTGCGGGCACAGGCAAAGGCCTATCTCCTGGGAATTGTCAGGGGAGGGGCGACGGCGTTGACGCCGTCGCGGCGTCTGACCGACACGCCGAGCGCAATCGCGCCAAGCACCAGAACGATTCCGGCCCATTGCCAGATGCTGAAGATCTCGCTCATCAAGATCGTGCCGATCAGGGTCGCGACCACAGGGCTTGCGAGTGCCAGATAGGCGCCGCTCGGCCCCAGCCGGGTGATGCCGCGGTTCCAGACATAGTAGGAAAACGCGGTGCCGAGCAGGATCAGCCAGAGATAGCCCCCGATCGCCGGCCCGTCGGGAACCGGCGGCAATCCCTCCTTGATCCACGCAACCGGCAGAAGAATGAGGCCGCCGAGGACCAGTTGCCATGTCGCCATCTCGAGCGGCTTGCCGTCGCGGCCCCAACGGTCGATCAGCACGGTCCCGACCGCCATGGAACAGGTGCCGCCGATCGCTGCGAGAACACCGACAAGATCCGGCCTGTGGTCTGACGGCGACAGAACCAGCAGGCCCACGCCGACCACGCCGGCAATTCCCGCCACGACCTGGAGAGGATGCGGCAGGCGCCGGATCAGGATCGAGGACAGTGCAATGACGATCAGCGGCTGCACCGCCCCGAGCGTCGCGGCGAGCCCGCCCGGCATCCGCCCGGCGGCAACGAACAGCAGCGCGAAGAAGAGCGCCATGTTGAGCGTGCCGAGCACCGCGTACCGCGCCATGACCTGCGGCGCCGGGATGCGCGGATTGATCGCAAGCAGCAGCAGTCCTCCCGCAAGCGCCCGTATGGCGCCCACGAAAAACGGATGATCCGTCGGCAGGAATTCGGTGAAGTTCACATAGGATGTTCCCCACAGCATCGGGCCGAGGACGGTGATCAGGATGGTACGCAGCATGTGGGGGGAAGGGCCTTCAGGTGGTGGTCAGGCGAACATACAGGTCTCGGTCCGGCATGCAATCTCCCGCCGTTCTTTTGCGGCTTCCGCTTGAGGACTGCGAGTGCGAGGGCAATGCCCTAGCCGATATTGCCCGGCCGCATGCCTTCCTCCAGCAGCGCCGTCACACGGGCTGCGGCCTCCTGCTTCGTGATCCGGCCGTCGCCATTGCGATCAAGGCCGCGATTGAGCTTGTAGGCGCGCGATCCCTTGCGAAACAGCACGTGGCCGGACGGCTTGCCTATGGCGCGCGGATAAAGCACTGCCATGTAGGCATTCTGAATGTCGCCGATCCGGCCCCGGTAGGGTTCCAGGTATTTCTCCACGTAATCGAGCTGGTCGATGGCGCTCATTGCCTCCAGTGCGGCGGTCGTCGTTGCGAGCCCCCTCGCGGTCGCCGGCATGAACTGGATCAGTCCAGTTGCACCGGAACCGGCGCGATTTACGGTCGCCGGATCGAACGTCCTGCCGGTCTCGAATGCCATGATCGCCATCAGATGATCGGGTTCCATCCGAAGCCTCTTGGCGATTTCGATTGCCTTCCACTTGAATCCATCGGTCACTTTGGCGCCCCAGGCGATCTCGGGACCGGCTCTGCTCGCGCTCCGCAAGATCTCCGGCGCCAGCGGCTCTGGAACGCGGGCCGGAAAGGACCTGCCGGGCGCGGCGGTTGTCTTGCCGGGCAGCCACGACAGAAGCGATGAAAACAGGGAAGTGAAAAGGGAAAGCCGGGCCATGAATGTCTCCGCTGTGCTGACGCACCGGGTCTGGTGCCGCAAAACAGAATAGTTGGGCCCAACAGGGTGTGGACGTTCCGCGTAGCCGATGGTTCGGTAGGGCGTCTCTGCTCCGATGCTGATCTTCCGGCGCGAACGAGCCTGGCGCCATGGTCTCGCCTCTCGAAAGGCAATGATTTCAGCGCTCTGCCGATCCGCCATTCTCATTGCCTTGTTTGCTGCAAACCCTTGCGAAATTCGTTCTCGAATAAACCGACTATGCCCGCGGTATAGATTTTTTCCCCGCCACTTGCTCAAAAGGCGCGTGTCTGCGATCAGTCAGCCCTTCAGTTCGCGCCGGAGCCGGCGTGGGCTCAAAGCCAATTCCAGGAAGCACACCCGATGGAAAATCCCGTTCTTGTTGAAGTCACCCGTGGCGATATCGTCGAAAGCCGGCATCGCGGAATGGTTTCGGTGGTCGATGCCGACGGCAAGCCGGTAATGGCGCTCGGCGAGGTCTCAACGCCGGTTTTCCCGCGTTCGGCGGTCAAGGCCATGCAGGCGCTGCCGCTCGTTGAATCGGGGGCAGCGGACACCTACGGCCTGGGAGCACGTGAACTGGCGCTCGCCTGCGCCTCCCATTCGGGCGAACCCGAACACATTCAGCTTGCCGGAGACATGGCCGCCCGCGCCGGTCTCTCCGAAGCCGATTTCGAATGCGGCTCGCACTGGAGTTCGGAGTTCAAGGTGTTGCTCGAGCAGGTCCGTTCAGGCCCCATGCCCAACCAGCTCGGCAACAATTGTTCCGGCAAGCACGCGGGTTTCCTGTGCCTTGCCTGTCATGCGGGCGTCGATCACCATGGCTATGTTGGCTACGACCATTTTGTGCAGTCGACCATCCGCGATGTGATGGAAGATCTCACGGGCGCGAGCCTCGGCCATGACAATTGCGGAACCGACGGCTGCTCGATCCCGACTTATGCCGCGCCGCTTGACCGAGTCGCCCGCGGCTTTGCCCGCATGGCAGCCGGAGTTCACATCGGACCCGAGCGCGCAAAGGCTTCCCGCAGGCTGATCGAGGCCTGCATGGCCGAACCTTTCTATGTTGCCGGTACCGGCCGTGCCTGCACCGAGCTCATGCGGCTCGCCCCGGGCCGTATCTTCGCCAAGACCGGCGCGGAAGGCGTGTATTGTGCCGCGATTCCGGAAAAGGGCTATGGCATTGCGCTCAAGTGCGAAGACGGCGCCACACGCGGCGCGGAGGCGATGATCGGCGCGGTGCTCGCAAAGTTGTTTGAGGACGATCACGATCTCGCTGCGAAACTGTCCGGTTGGGCCGAAAAGCGGCTCAAGAACTGGAATGGCATCGCGGTGGGGCGTATCCGCCCGGCGGCCGCGCTGGCATAAACCGGCACCGGACAATTGCTGGCTCCGGAGTGGCTGCCGGGTTCAGGCTGCGCTTGCGTCGCTGCTGCCGACACCCATCGCGCCATGCGGCGCGCCGCCGCGCCGAACCGCCCCCGGGGAATGACCGAACACACGCTTGAACGCGCGGCAGAATGCAGCCTCGGACTGGTAGCCGAGATCCTGGGAGATCGCCGCCAGTCCCTGCGTTGTGTCGATGAGTTTGCCGCGCGCGATCCGCATCCGCCATTCGGTCAGATATTTCAGCGGCGTTTGCCCCACCAGCTCCGAAAACCGCGCCGCGAAGGCCGAGCGCGACATACCCGCGCGCAGTGCGAGTTGCTCGACGCTCCAGTCGATGCCCGGATTGCGGTGCATCAGCGCCAGCGACCGTCCGATCTGCGGATCGCGCAGGGCCGCGATCCATCCCGTTTCGGACACCGAACCGCTTTCGAGCCAGGTGCGGATCGCCTGGATCACCACAACGTCCGAAAGCCGCGTGATCACGGTTTCGCCGCCGGGTTTGAGTGAGGCCGCCTCGTTGGCGATGAAGCGCAGCGTGCTCTGCAGCCAGCCACCCGCCTCATCGCCCCATGCATCGATCATGATGATCTCGGGCAACAGCTTGAGAAGATGCTCGGCGGCGACGTCATCGAAGCGGACGACTCCATACATTGTGCGCGTCAGTGCTCCGCCGCCGCCATAGCGCATGATTTCGTAGCGCTCGCTGACCTTTTCCACCGGCTGCTCGAACAGCGGGGCGCCCTCCATTCCCTCGGCGCTGGAAATCACGTGCGGCGTGCTGTGCGGGATCAATGCCAGGCTGCCCGGCTGCAGCAGCCGCGGCGGATGGCCCTCAAGCGTCAGCCAGCCGGCCCCGGACGTGACTGTGACGAATATCATCACGCCCTCGATGCGGGGAATGGCGATCGCCCAGGGCGCAGTCATCTCGCCGCGGCAATAAAGCGTGCCGGTCAATCGCAGCATATGCAGCGTTTCGCCAAGCGGGTCGGAGGTCTCGGGGATATTGGGATCAGGTGTGGACATGCAAAGAAAATAGCTTCTGATTTGCGTACTGTCCAGAACATTGGACGATCTGCAAATCAATGCGGTGTTGCGATCATTGTTCATCCAGAAGCGGGCGTCTATCTGTCGGTCATCGTCAATCAAGCCACGGAGCAAGACAATGAAAGACCAGCCCATCCTCGTCATCGGATCCACCGGAAAGACCGGAAGCCGTATCGCCGCATCCCTGAAACTCAAGGGCTTTGCCGTCCGCGAAGGCTCGCGCAGTGCCGCCATCCCCTTCGACTGGGAACAGCCCGACACCTGGGGTCCCGCGCTCGATGGCGTTTCGTCCGCCTATGTTTCCTACTTCCCCGACCTTGCCTTCCCGGGGGCAGCTGAGAAGATCGAGGCGCTGATCCGGGTTGCGAAGGCAAGCGGCGTGCGCAAGCTCGTTCTGCTGTCCGGTCGCGGTGAAGCCCATGCCGAGGCCTGTGAGGAGATCGTCCGCCATTCCGGGCTGGCCTTCACCCTGGTTCGCGCCGCCTGGTTTGCGCAGAACTTTTCGGAAGGCTACCTGCAGGGCCCCGTGCTCGATGGCGTGGTTGCGCTGCCTGCCGGCGACATCCGGGAGCCGATCGCCGATGTCGACGATATCGCCGAAGTGGCCGTCGCGGCACTGACCGACGCCCGCCACGATGGCGAGCTTTACGAAATCACCGGTCCGCGCCTCCTGAGCTTTGAAGAGGCCGCCGCCGAAATTTCCAGGCATGCCGGCATTCCCGTCCGCTACCAGCCGATCACGCTCGAACAGTTCCATGACGGCATGGCCGAAATCGCAGGCCCGCTTGTCGCCGATGTCTTCACGGAGATCTGCCGCGAAACGCTCGACGGTCACAATGCCTATCTCACCGACGGCGTTCAGCGCGCCCTTGGCCGCGAACCGACCGATTTCTCAGAATTCTGCCGCCGTGCTGCCGCCAGCGGAGCCTGGAAGCAGGCCGCCTGAACCCGAAAACGCGCTCGACAGGGCGCCATGAACCAAAGGAACTTCCCATGCATGTCTCCATCTTTCACAAGGCCGTTCTCGGGATCGCGGGTTTGACCGCGCTCGTCATCGGCGGCTCGCTGCTCGCCTCGCCGATGGCTTTTTACAGCGGCTACGGCATCGCTCTTCCATCCGATATCAGCCTGACGAACGAGCTTCGCGCTTCCGGCGGAAGCATCGTCATGCTCGGTCTGCTGATCCTGGGCGGCCTGGCGCTGCCGCGCTTCGCAACGGCCTCCACCTTGCTGGCAGCGGCCATGTTCCTCGCCTACGGCGCCGCCCGGCTGACCAGCATCGGTATCGATGGTCAGCCATCGACAGGCATGGTGACCGCCATGGCCGCTGAATTGTTCATCGGGGCGGCGAGCCTGTTCGCCCTGATTGCAGCACGCAAGTCGGCCTGACATCCCCCGCCCGGCCGGCTCTTTCGACCGGCCGGGCTCCTATCAACCCGGCGGGGTCTTCACCCCGAAAATTGAAAGCCATCCCAATGTCACTCTGGTTCATCCTTCTGTGTGCGGTCGTTTTGATCGCCTATGCTGCGCTCGGCGGTGTCTTCCTTGCCTTCTCCGATTTCATCATGCGCTCTCTCGATCTCGTTAAAAGCCAGTCCGGCATCGAAGCCATGCAGGTCATCAATGTCGAGATCATGCGTTCGGTCTTCATGGTTCTGTTCTTTGGACTTGCCGTAGTCTCCGTCTTTCTGTTCGTTTACGCGTGGCTCAATGTCGACGACACACCCGGCCGGCTGCTGATGATCTCGGGAGCCCTTTATCTTCTTGGCGTCTTCGCGCTGACCGCCTTCGGCAACGTGCCGCTCAACAATGCGCTTGCCGGTCTCGAACCGCAGACGGGCGCAGCGCTGTCTTTCTGGAAGGAAAGCTACATGACCCGGTGGGTCAGCCTGAACACTGCCCGCACGCTCGCCTGTTTCCTCGCTTCAGGCCTTGCGCTTGCAGCGCTGGTCATCCGCTGAGGGAGGCGGACGGGGTCCGAATGCCCGGATGCCTTGATCGGCAAGCTTGTGCCCTCTATGTCTCGCGGGGGTCCGCTCGGATCTTGAATATTGTCAGCCCGCCCTGCAGGCATTGCCTTGCAGGGCGCTGTTTTGATCATGGAGTTCGTCTTGTCAGCTTTCAGGAACCTGCCGGTTGCACCCGTTGCCGAAAAACGCCCGCTTACCGATACAAGGCACGGTATATCCCGGAGTGACGATTACGCATGGATGCGTGACGCCAACTGGCAGGCAATGTTCAAGGATCCCTCGATCCTCGATCCTGCAATCCGTGCCCACCTGGAAGCCGAAAACGCCTATCAGGGCGTCGCCATGGCCGACACCGTGGAGTTGCAGAAGAATCTGTTTTCCGAGATGCGCGGCCGCATCAAGGAAGACGACAGTTCGGTTCCTGCGCCCGATGGTCCCTGGCTCTATGGTGTGCGGTTCGTCACCGGCGGCGAGCAGCCGAAGCACTTCCGGATCCCGCGCGATGCCGGGGCAGGGGAGGCCGCTTCCGAACAGATCACGCTCGATGGCGACAAGGAGGCCGAAGGCAAGGCCTATTTCCGGCTTGCCGGTACCGGTCATTCACCTAATCATCGCCTCATGATCTGGGGCTATGACGACAAGGGGTCGGAATACTTCACATTGAAGGTCCGGGATCTCGAAACCTCGGAAGACCTGACGGATCTGATCGAGAATACAGGTGGCGGTGTGGCCTGGACGGCGGGATCCGACGGCTTCTTCTATACCGCCGTCGACGACAACCATCGCCCCAACCGCATCTTCCATCACCGGATGGGAACCACCCAGAAAGAGGATACCCTGATCCGCGAGGAAACGGACTCGGGCTTTTTCATGAGCGTGTCCGGCTCGAGCCTCGACGATTACATCTTCATCACCGTCAACGATCACGAAACGTCCGAGTGCTGGGTCATGCCGGCCAACGATCCGGCGGCCAGGCCCAGGCTGGTTGCGGCGCGCGAGACCGGGGTCGAATACTCGCTCTGCGAAGGCGGGGACGTTTTCTTCATCCTCACCAATGCCGATGGCGCCAAGGACTTCAAGATCATGCAGGCGCCGGTGGATGCTCCTGAGAAGGAAAACTGGCGCGAGGTCGTGGCTCACAAGCCCGGGCGGCTGATCCTGTCGGTGAGCGCCTATCGCAACCACCTGGTCTGGATGGAACGGGAAAACGGCCTGCCGCGCATCGTCATCCGCGACCGTGCGACCGGCGATGAGCACGCCATTGCCTTCGATGAGGAAGCCTATGCGCTCGGCTTCCAGGGCTCGATGGAATACGACACCGAAGTGGTGCGCTTCAGCTATTCCTCGATGACCACTCCCTCCGAGCTTTACGACTACAACATGCGCACGCGCGAGCGCACGCTTCTCAAGCGTGACGAGGTTCCTTCCGGCCACACCCCTTCTGACTACGTCACCCGCAGGGTCATGGCGCCCGCGCATGACGGCGAGCAGGTTCCCGTCACGCTTCTTTACCGCCGTGACACCCCGCTCGATGGCACCGCGCCGTGTCTGCTCTACGGCTACGGCTCCTATGGCATCTCGATCCCGGCCGGCTTCAACACCAATTGCCTCTCGCTTGTCGATCGGGGGTTTGTCTATGCCATCGCCCATATCCGTGGCGGCAAGGAGAAAGGCTTCGGCTGGTACGAGGCCGGCAAGCGTGAACGCAAGGCCAACACCTTCCATGATTTCATTTCCGCGGCGCGCTATCTCGACAAGGAAGGCTTCACCGCGCACGACAGGATCGTTGCCCAGGGTGGCTCCGCCGGGGGTATGCTCATGGGGGCGGTCGCCAACATGGCGCCGGAGGCGTTCGGCGCGATCATCGCGGCCGTGCCCTTCGTCGACGTCCTCAACACCATGCTCGACGACACTCTCCCGCTCACCCCGCCCGAATGGCCGGAGTGGGGCAACCCGATCGCGTCTGTCGAGGACTACCGGACCATTGCGGCCTATTCGCCCTATGACAACGTCACGGCGCAGGCCTATCCGCCGATTCTCGCGGTGGCGGGTCTCACCGACCCGCGCGTCACCTACTGGGAGCCGGCCAAGTGGGTGGCCCGCCTCAGGGCGATGTCCACCAGCGATGCGCCGGTCCTGTTCAAGGTCAACATGGCCGCCGGGCATGCCGGTGCCTCGGGCCGGTTTCAGCGCCTGGAGGAGATCGCATTCGAATACGCCTTTGCCCTGAAAGTGGTCGGTAAGGCATGAGCGCAGCAGATGTGCCGGAACGGGGCGAATTGCCGAAAAGAGGCAGTCTTGTCCCGTTCCGGGATCGTTTGAATTTTAGCTAAATTTTTACCATTCGGCTTAAATGAATCCTCACGGGGCTCGCTTATTTTCTAACGATGGAAAATAGAACCAAGCGGAGTCCATGATGGGCATTTCAAAGCTTAAGTTTAAGTTCCGCCAAGCTCTCAATCACGAGGGCGGAAATTTCGCCATGATGGCGGGTATTCTTGTGCCTGTCGTGTTCGTTGCCGGAAGTCTGGCTGTCGACACGACCAACGCCCTGTCGATGAAAACTCATCTGCAGAACGCGGCGGACAGCGCGGCACTTGCAACCACTACCCAGCTGGCGGAAGGAACGATCGTAGAAGGTCAGGCGAAAGCCTATGCCATTGATTTTTTCAATGGCCAGGTGGCAGGCGCAACCGAGGATTTCGAAGGGTTCACCGTTGTCCCGAGCGTTGACGTAACCCATACGGGAAGCGGCAAGAAAACCGTCTGGAACGTCGAAGTCGCAGCCGTCGGCTCCCAGAAATCCTCGGCATTGGCCAAGCTCGCAGGCAAGACATCCCTTGACGTCACCGTCAGCGCAACCTCGCAGTCGGCACGCGATGCTTCCAATCCGATATCGATGATGCTGGTTCTCGACCGCTCAGGCTCCATGGGCTGGGCCTCCGGCCGCACCACGCAGGAAACAAGGCCGCGTTATTGCGGCTGGGGCTGGTATCGCTACCAGTGCGGCACCGAGACCGTCACAGTCGACGTGCCCAAGATCACGGTCCTCAAGGAAGCCGTGGGCAAGCTGGTCAACCACATTGTCGAAGCCGATCCGGACGACGAATATGCCCGCATCGGCGCGGTCGCCTACAACAGCAGCACCAACTACGATGACAAGTTCAGCATCACCTGGGACAAGCCGAAGGTCACCGATTTTGCCAACGACCTCAACGCCAATGGCGGAACCTATTCGGTCGACGCGATGAAGTGGGCCCATGAACAGGTCACCGGTGTAGGCGAAGTCAACGCGCATTTCTCGAAGAACGGGTCCAAGGATCCTTCCAAGTTCATCGTCTTCATGACTGACGGCAAGAACGACACCGGTTCGAGCTCGGGCGATGCCTATGCCGACCGGATGACGAAGGAACACTGCCAGTCGGCCAAGGACGCCGGAACCACGATCTTCGCGGTGGCCTTCCAGGCTCCGCCGGAAGGCAAGTCGCTCCTTCAGGACTGCGCTTCAGGCAGCAAGTTCTACTATGACGCCGAAAGCGCCGACGAACTGACCAAGGCTTTCGAGGCAATCGGAGAGGAAGCCGTCAAGCTGGTCACCCGACTGACGCACTGAAGCTCTTAGCGGCAATCAAACGAAGAAACCGGGGGATGCGGGATACCGCGTTCCCCGGTTTTCATGTGTTTCCGGTTATTCCCAGCCGTTCGGCCGGCCCGGCACAGCCTTGAGATAGGCAGCAATCGCCTCCCGGTCGTCGGACGTCAGCTCGGCCATGTTCTTCTGAACATCGACCATCGAGCCGCCGACGCTGTCGAAGTCCGGCGTGAAGCCGCTTTCGAGGTAATAGGCGATGTCGGACGCGCTCCAGTCGCCGATTGAGGGGCTGTCGGGCGTAATGTTCGGAATGACGCCCTCGCCATCGGGGTTCTGCGCGCCGGCGAGCCATTGGCCGCTGACAAACCCGCCGATCGCATTGCGCGGTGTGTGGCATTCGCCGCAGTGGCCGGGCCCTTCCACCAGATACTGTCCGCGCTTCAGCTGTTCATCGGCATCAGCAAGGTCCACCCGTAGCTCATCGGTGAAGAACAGCAGTTTCCAGCCGCCGAGTGAGCGGCGGATGTTGAACGGAAAACCGATCTCGTGCGGCCGGGATGCCACATCGCTTTCTGGAAGCGTCTTGAGGAACACAAACAGGTCTGCAACATCCTGATCGCTCATCCGGGTGTAGGAGCCGTAGGGAAAGGCGGGATAGTAATGGCTTCCGCCGGGCGAAACGCCGGCGAGCATCGCATTGGCGAAGTCGTTCAGGTCCCAGTTGCCGATCCCGGCTTCCGGATGCGGAGAGATGTTTGGACCTATGAAGGTGCCGAAATCGCTTTCGAGCCGCACCCCGCCCGAAAGCGTGAGCCGTGCCTCGCCTTCCGACCCTGGGCTTGCGTGGCAGGACGCGCAGCCGCCTGCCCAGAACAGGGTTTCGCCAGCCGCCGCGTCACCTTCCAGCGCCGCGATTGCGGAGAGGCGTTCGGCGTCGGCGGGTTGGGGCGCGGTCAGCGCATAGGCTGCGCCCGCGCCCGCAAGCACGATCACGCCAAGCCCGATCGCCGCCCGTTTCACGGGCGACGTCCGGAAATCATGTCATGAGCACCAGATCGCATCAGCTGTTTTTCTGGCGATAGTCTTCGTGGCAGGCGCCGCAATTCTTGGTGATGGGGCCGAAGACCGCCTTCAGACCGTCGAGATCGGAGGGTGCAGCGGCAATGCCGGCTTCCACGTCGGTCTTGAACTGCATGATCGCGGCATCAAATCCTTCGCGGTCGGACCAGATCGCGGGTGCAGCCTCGGTCTTGGCTCCGGTTTCCGAACCTTCCGGAAACAGTTCTCCGAACCCGTCTGCAGCCTCGTTCATCGACGTTAGCGCGGCCATCACCGCGTCGGCGTCGAATTCGGCTTCACCCTTGACCATCTTGGCCATGGCGCCGGTCGCGCCACCCACCTTCTTCATCATTTCCTGGCGAACCACCTGCGGTTCGTCGGCGGCGATGGCGGGGGCAACACCCGCAGCGCCGATCAGGGCTGCGGCAAACAGGATGCGAAGTCTCATGTGGGTTCTCCTCATATCGTTGGGGCAAACATCCGTTGCTGCCCTGGCGCATGGTCGCCCCGGTATAAGGGCACCGACCCCATGATTACATGGCATGTGTGTCAGGGAAGTCAAAAGCGTGTGAACACTGTGTTTTCGAATGTGCTGATCAACTAAGCGTGATCGGCGCAGGATTCGCGAACTGCGCAACAAAAAAGGCCAGGCGAAATGAATCGCCGGGCCTTGTCTGTTCCAACCTTGAGCGGACGCGCCGCTTACGATGCCTTCTCGTAGAGTTCGGCGACATAATCCCAGTTGATCAGGTTGTCGACGAACGCCTCGAGGTACTTCGGCCGGGCGTTGCGGTAGTCGATGTAGTAGCTGTGCTCCCACACGTCGCAGCCCAGGATCGGCGTCGCGCCGTGCATGAGCGGGTTCTCGCCGTTCGGTGTCTTCATCACTTCGAGCTTGCCGTTTTTGACTGCAAGCCATGCCCAGCCCGAGCCGAACTGGCCGACGCCGGCGGCAACGAAATCGGACTTGAACTTGTCGAAGCCGCCGAGATCGGAATTGACGGCCTTTTCGAGCGCGCCGGGCATCTTCGAGCCGCCGCCGCCCTTTTTCATCCAGTTCCAGAAATGCATGTGGTTGTAATGCTGGCCGACATTGTTGATCAGCCCGGCATTGCCTTCGCCGTAAGCAGCCTTGCAGATCTCTTCGATGGACTTGCCGGCATGCGCGCTGCCCTCGAGCAGTTCGTTGCCCTTGGTCACGTAGGCCTGGTGGTGCTTGTCGTGGTGAAACTCGAGGGTTTCGCGTGACATGTATGGGGCGAGGGCGTCGTAGTCGTAGGGCAGGGCCGGAAGCTCAAGAGCCATGGGGTCTCTCCTGTATAAAAATGAATTTGTCAGCGGGACGTTTCCCGCGTGTGTCACCATAACAAGGCGTCCAAAGAACATAGGCGCGCGGTCACCTCCTAGCAACGGGCGTCACCGAAAAAGGTTCCGCCCGGATCTCGATCCGGGCATCGCCGGTAACGGCCTTCGCCCACCCTTCCGGTTTGACCGGGCGACCCGCCCCTCTGCGGCCTCCCGGCTTAACCCAATTGCAGCAATGATCACCGGGATTGGAACCAAACCGGCGCTGAATTGTTTCCTATGTGACGCCGACGCCAGGGAACTCGCCCGATGTCGGGAATTCTAAAACTCCGATTAAACAGATACATACCAGGGACAGAACAATGAAAACCAGCTCCATCGTCGCACTTTCGGTCGCAGCAGTCGTCATCGTCGCCGGCGCTTTCTACTTCGTTGAAGTCGATCAGACCAGGGAAACACGCCTGCCGGACGTTGATGTCAGCGTCGAGGGCGGCCAGGCACCTGAGTTTGACGTCGAGACCGGCTCGGTTGACGTCGGAACCACAGAAGAGGAAGTCATGGTCCCCAAGGTCGAGATGGAAGAGGAAACGGTAACCGTTCCGACCATCGAGACCGAGCCGGCTGGCTAAGTCCGAGCCAGGCAAGACCACCTGGAGTGGTCGTGACCCTGCAAAATGCGGCGGTGCCCAAGGGCGCCGTCGCAATGGTGTGAGCCGCTGCCTGGAGTGACCTCAGCGGGCGTTCAGCGCTCGGCGAGTGCCAGCTTGAGCCTTATTGCGCAAAACGCCGAGGCAAAGCCGCGCTTGGCCCAGCGCAGCACCTGCGGGCGTGACAGCATCCGGTCGCGGGCCTGGGCCGCGAGCAGGCCGTAGATCAGGAATACCGCGAAAGTGAGTGCCATGAACACGCCTGCAAGCGCAAGCATCGAGGCGGTGGCGCCGGCAGCGCCGGGCTCTACGAATTGCGGCATGAAAGCGAAGAAAAACAGCGTCAGCTTCGGATTGAGCAGGTTGATGAGAATGCCGGCAAGGATGATCCGCAGCGGGTTTCGCGTGGGCTCCGCTCCGGCCGCGCTGTCCGCCGTCTCAACCGACAGCGCGCCGGTGTCACGCCACATCTGCCATGCCATGTAGAACAGGTAGACCACGCCGAGATACTTGAGCAGCTGGAAAGCCAGCGCGCTGGTGTGCATCAGTGCCGCCAGCCCCGCAACCGAGGCTGCGACATGCGGTACGATGCCCAGCGTGCAGCCAAAGGCCGCCAGCGCCGCGGCTCGGCCTCCGCGCGTGAGCCCTGCCGCAAGCGTGTAGATCACACCGGTGCCCGGCAAAGCCACCACGATCAGCGTGGTCACCAGAAATTCGATCGACATGGCATCTCCCGTCAGCCCGTTTCAGGGCACATCTCTCGCCGCGTGCAGCGACCACTGCACACTGGAGCGGGGCCGCGCCGCGCGCAACCTGAAACCCGACCTTTGCCCCAGCAAAGTCGAAATCCGTGCAGGTTTTGATGGAATGGCCTACCGCGTTCGGCGACCGAATCCCGGTGCGCGGTTCACCTTCCGGCGTGCAGGCTGGGACTCCTCTGAGAATGTGCCCATCCGTATCCCCATCTGCCTGAGTTCCTCGGCTGCTTTTCCGATGGCCTTGTCGAATTCGGTATCAGGGGCGATCACCTGCTGGCGTGCCTTGCCGGTGCGGATCTTTTCGCCGATGAACTCCACCCCGCAGAACCGGCCCTTGTGCCACAGCCTGCGGCATTCCACCTTGTAGCCGTCGATGTCCACATGCAGCGTGAACTCTTCGGGAACGAACCACCCGCCTTCGAACTCAAGCTTCGCTCCGGTCTCGCTGAGGTCTCGCAGCTTGCAGGGAATGGCGCTGAATTCCTTGTTGAAGGCTGCATGCGCGCCCTTGAGTACGCGAACGCGCGGCGCCCGTGCCAGGCCTTCGCCCGTCTCGGAATTTTCCTCGATGTGATCCGTGTCAGAAGACATGCTGCCTAACCCCTTGCGCTCGCGCCGGCCTCCTCGTTGCGAGACCTAGCAATGCTTTCCTGAGAAACTGTTAAGAATGCGACAGGGTGAGGCCTGCAAAAGGCCGTTACAGCCAACGGCAAAGGACGGCAATGCGCTCCGGCAACAACTGCAAAATCCATCCAACTCTTGCTGAATGCAAACCATATCCGTCAGAAGCGTGCGGGAGCCATAATTCGTGCACATCGAGCGCGGTGAATTGGTCGAATTTGACACTAAGCAATTGGCCTCTATAGTTTTGACTATCGAAACCGGGCGACGCCAATCCGCCCGGAAAATCGGCTGCGAGAGTCACCAAATCACCGACTCTTCCTGCATGGCCCTCGCCCGGAGGGCTGTTGCCCTGAGCCAGAAAACATCATCGGAGACGTCATGACACGCGCCCAAGCACTCCGTGCCGCGGCATCGGATACGCCATATGCACCGCCAACCGATCCCGCCGCTCTTCAAGCCATCGCGACAGGAGAACACGGCGACCCGTTCTCGGTTTTGGGCACGCATCCCGTGGAGGACCAGTGGGGGGTGCGGATTTTCGCACCAGGTGCCGAGACCGCCGAGCTCGAATATGAGGCCGGGACGCGTCACCCCATGGCAAAGCTGAGCGATGCCGGAATCTTCGGTGCAGTGCTCGACCAGCGGCCCGGACGTTACAGCGTGATCGCCCGCAACGAGGCGGCGGAGTGGCGCTTTGTCGACCCCTACCAGTTCGGCCCGGTCCTGGGCGAAATGGACGAGTATCTTATCTCCGAGGGCGCGCACATGCGCCTGTGGCGGATACTGGGCGCACGGACAATGGCGCACGAGGGTGTTGATGGTGTGACCTTCGCGGTATGGGCGCCCAACGCCAGGCGGGTCTCGGTCATTGGCGACTTCAACGGATGGGACGGGCGGAAACACCCGATGCGCCGCCGCGGGGTTACCGGTGTCTGGGAGCTGTTCATACCCGAACTTGGCCCCGGGACCCGTTACAAATACGAGATCGCAGGACCCAACGGGGAGATGCCGCACCCCAAGAGCGATCCCGTGGGCTTCCAAAGCGACCTGCGTCCCGACAACTCTTCCATCGTCCGCTCGCTCGATGACTATTCGTGGAGTGACACGGAATGGATGAGCAAGCGCGAGTCCCGTCAGGCGACTGATGCGCCGATCTCGATCTACGAGGTCCATCTGGGCAGCTGGCGCAAGCGGCCCGACGGCACGTGGCTGAGCTATGCCGAACTGGCCGAAACCCTGATACCCTACGTCAAGGAGTTGGGGTTCACCCATATCGAATGCCTGCCGGTTTCCGAGCACCCCTTTGACGGCTCATGGGGATATCAACCCGTCGGGCTTTACGCGCCGACGAGCCGGTTCGGGCAGCTTGACGATTTTCGGGCTTTCGTGGATGCGTGCCACGCAGCAGATCTTGGATTGATCATCGACTGGGTGCCTGCGCATTTCCCTATCGATGATCACGGCCTGAGCAAGTTCGATGGAACCGCACTTTACGAGCACGCCGATCCCCGCGAAGGCTTTCATCCTGACTGGAACACGCTCATCTACAATCTGGGCCGCAAGGAGGTCAGCAACTTCCTGATCGCCAACGCGCTCTACTGGACCAAGGAGCATCACATCGATGCGCTCCGCGTCGATGCTGTCGCCTCGATGCTTTACCGCGACTACAGCCGCAAGGATGGCGAATGGATCCCCAACCGTGACGGCGGGCGCGAGAATCTGGAGAGCGTCGACTTCCTGCGCAACTTGAATTCAACGATGAACGGGAATGTCCCGGACGCGATGATGATTGCGGAGGAATCAACTGCGTGGCCGGGCGTGTCGAGACCGGTGAACGACGGAGGCCTCGGCTTCGGGTTCAAGTGGAACATGGGCTGGATGCACGATACGCTCGAGTACATGGCGCAGGATCCGATGAACCGCGAACACCATCACTCGAAGATGAGCTTCGGGCTGAATTACGCCTTCAGCGAAAATTTCGTCCTGTCGCTGAGTCATGACGAAGTGGTGCATGGCAAGGGCTCCCTGTTCAGCAAGATGCCGGGCGATGCGACATCGAAGCTGGCAAATCTGCGTGCCTACTATGCGTTCATGTGGGCGCATCCCGGCAAGAAGCTATTGTTCATGGGTCAGGAATTCGGTGATCCGAACGAGTGGAACGCCGAGTCGGAGCTGGATTGGGGCGCGCAAAAGAACCCCGGTCACGCCGGGCTCAGCCGTCTGGTGCACGACCTCAACGCGACCTATCGCGACATACCGGCCCTGCACGAGCGAGATTGCACCGAAGACGGTTTCGAATGGATCGACGGCTCGGCGGAGGCTGCGAATGTCTATGCCTGGCTTCGGAAGGGCAGGGACGGGACCGCGCCGGTGCTGGCCGTGTTCAACTTCTCGGGCGTTCAGCACTCCGACTGGCGGCTGGGGGTGCCTGAACCCGGCTTTTGGCGCGAAATCCTGAATTCCGACGCCGAGGTCTATGGCGGGCAGGGCCGCGGCAACATGGGAGGCGTGGGCTCCAAACCCGAGCCCAGTCATGGCCATCCGCACTCCGTCACCCTCACATTGCCGCCGTTGAGCGGCCTCTATCTGACATTGGAGAGTTCATGATGGAGGGTTCGGTGAGCACCACTGCCCCGGTTGCGCAGAATGTTGCGGCCACCGAGGCCATGATGAAATGGACGCAGGAAACCTTGCAGGCCGGTTATCCTGCCTTCGAGACAGCTCGCATGATTGCCGAGCGGCTGGGCGCCCAGCGGCGCGGGGATGTCTGCGAAGTCATGTTCTGGGTCCCCGAACTGCAGGAAAGCAGGGTATCCGAAGGTGATATCTTCATCGAGGTTCTCGACATTGAGGGCGAAGCCAACCTGGTCCGCTCGCGGCAGGAAGTGAGTTTTCGCCGCACCCGCGTCCCCATCGGTCGGATAGATGCATGGTGCATGGCGGCGATTGACGGCATGCGCGCGGGCACGCGGGAAAATGTTGGCAGTTTCTATTCACTGGTCTGGCGCGACGGCGACAACAAGTGGACCCGCATCTTCGATCCTCTCTCGGCTTCGCTGCCCTTCGGTCCGTTCGCGCCGGCGGAATACTACGACATCGAGGCCATGCAGGCGGCGCGCGCCGACAAGGATTATTACGCCGCACTGCCGCAGGATGAGGTTCACAAGTTCGGCCCGGTGGGCAATATCCAGCAGATTCACGTGCCCACGGCCACAGCAAGCATGAGCCTTGCGGGCCTGACGCGGCACTTCAATGCATTGGCCGAGCGCGTGCGCCAGGGGGCTGAACTGCGTCCGGCGGACCGGATCTTCCTGGGATATGACGCCGTGCAATTGCTTCCGGTCGAGCCCACGACCGTCTACGAAGCCGGCCCGGACTTCTGGACCGAAATCGAGGATGAGGACGACCGGCTCACGGTCGATATCAGGCGCCCCGACACCACCAACTGGGGTTATGATGTCGTCATCGGAGGCATGGCTGCAATCAACCCCTCGTTGCTCGAGACTGATCGTCCCGACGAACTGGTCGATCTGGCCGCGGCATTGCACAACTTTCCCGGCAAACCCAAGAAACTGATCCTCGATGTGGTCTTCGGCCACAGCGACAATCAGGGGCTCAGGGGGCTGAACCATCACTTCTTTGCCGGGCCCAACATGTACGGGCAGAACCTGAACTACCGGAACCCGGTGGTGCGGGCCATCTTGCTGGAGATGCAGCGCCGCAAGGTGAATTTCGGCGCGGACGGTGTCCGCGTCGATGGAGCCCAGGACTTCAAGTGGTGGGACGCCGATACCGAAACGATGCGTCACGACGACGATTATCTTCAGGAGATGGCGGATGTCGTCCAGGAGGTGTCCGGGCGCAAGTACCGGCCGTGGTTCATCTTCGAGGATGGCCGCCCGTGGCCGGAAGCGGACTGGGAGTTGAGTTCGGACTATCGCGCGGTGATCGAAAAGCAGCGTGACGATGACGTGTTCCAATGGGGACCGCTGACATTCGCGCACAACACGCCGTTTCTCTACACGTTCTGGCTCAGCAAGTTCTGGCGCATTCAGGAGATCCTGCGCTGCGGTTCGAACTGGATTTCGGGGTGTGCCAACCACGACACGCTGCGCCGCGGCACCCAGATCAATCCCAAGCTCAACATCAACACCAGGCTTGGCGATACGCGGATGGAAATCCTCGACAAGGCCTATGACCACCCCGCAGCACAGATGCTGACCTATGCTGCCTTCCCGGGCGTTCCCATGGACTTCCTCAACGCCATGGCGCGGGGGTCCTGGGGCTTTATCCGGAATCAGGACGACAAGTACGGGGTCAAGGTTGTTGCCGAGGAGGCGATCTCGCTGAACTGGCAGGTCGACGCTTACACCTACTCCGTCCCGGGGAATTTCCGGCGTCTCAAGGAACTCGGATTTGAAGACCGCGACAGTCTGGGAAGGTTCTTCGTCATCCTGCCGGCTCTCGTGGAGGCGACCGATTATGACCTTGTCGTCATGTCGAAGCTGTTGAACGAGGTCGACCCCCCGCTTCAGGGCCCTACGCCCTACGATGCCGACGCGCTCAAGCGCGTCGCGCGGGCCTGGATGGATGACATGCACGACTATTGCAACGTCACCAACTATCTCGATGTCCTCGGCGAAGCGCATACCGACTACATGCTCAAATTGCGCGAATTCAGGGCAGCGCGCCCGTGGCTGCGGAACAATTATGGCCCCGGCGATGTGTTCGACTACGAGACCCCGACCAATGGCACGGTCGTCTTTCGCTCGCTCCGGCACGGGCAGGACGGGGAGCAGGTCTTCTCGATCGCCCACCTTGAAGGAAAGCCGCTCGTGGACATCGATCCGACATCGCTGCCCATCCCGGGACTTGAGGGCGGCGGCTGGAAGGTGGCGCTGCGCTCGCCGACTATCGGCCCGGACTACGAAGGCGGCCCGATCTCGCTGCATGACAGCATGGCGTTGCTTTACACGCGCAAGACGCCGTCCTGAAGCTTTTCGCCGGCAAGCCTTTTCTCTGAGCCATCGGCGCGATCGAAAGGACTCGCGACGCGACTGCGACGGGCAATTCCGGCCTATCTGCCGGTGCTGTTCTGCTGCAGGCAGCGGGCACGTTCGCGTCAGATTTCGCCTCGGCACTCATACGGGCACCATGAACAAATCCCCGGCTGCCGCGTTGGCGGGGTACAGCCGTCACCCACGGGATGGCGCGCCCCCGAACGGAGAGCACGAAAGGAACCGATCATGAAGACAGCGACCATTATCGCAGCCGGAGTCATTTCCTTGGGCCTCGCGCCCGCCACTTTTGCGGTTGCCGCCGCCAGCGGCACCGCCGAAGCCGAAACCACGGCCTCATCCGTTGAGCAATCAGGGGCGGACTCAATGACCCGGCCCGTCGCTACAGACACGCAAGACATCCTGGCAGATCTCAGGGCCAACAGCATGAGCGCCGAGGAAATCCTCGGTGTCGATACGGTTGATGAGATCGACATCGTCTCGCTGGAGAGCTTTTCTGGCGAAGACCTGCAAAGGCTTGAGGAAACGCTCGGTTCGACCGAGGACGGCATGGCCGAGGTCCAGACCGCCGTTACACGCAACCAGACGCTCGAAATCGCGCTCGACGGCACGGACGTGATGATTTCCGACCTCGTCGCGGCCACACGATCCGAGACAGGCGGAGTGACGCTCTACATCGACAAGCCGTCGCTCTGAGGGTCTGTCAGCCGCGATGAGCGCGTTGCAGGGTAGGGCGGTCACGCCACCCTGTTGCGCTCGATCGTCAGGTGGGAGAACCGCCCCGCGCCTGTCTTGGCGAGGTCGCCCGTCACAACATCTTTCCAGCGGCAGCCGACGATCGCACCATCCGGCACCTGATCGAACATGTTGTCGGAGATCAGCGCCGCGCCGGCGCCTTCGACCACCGAAACCGCCACGCCCGCACCGCTCGCACGGATCGTGTTGCCGGTGAAATTGACCGCTCTCAGGAAGGGACCCCATCCCATCAGGACGCCCCATTTCGGAGCGCCCTCGATAACGTTTCCGCTCACCGCAGCATCTGCCTCGATGGCGATGCCGATGCCAAATCCTGCGTGTTCTGCCGGGTAGGGGCCGCGGTCCGAGAGATTTCGGATGATGTTGCCCTGCACCGCGGCGAGCCTGCCGCCCTCGTTGAAATTGGCGACCGAGATTCCCACCGCGCCGCCATCGATCAGGTTCGAGGCGATCACCGCGCCCTCGAATGAGAATTCGGCATAGACTGCCGTTTCGCCCGAGCGAATGGCCTGGTTCGAAGTGATCTGGATGTTGCTTGCCTGGTTGGCGCGGATCGCGGAGAACGCGCAATCGGAAACGTGGTTGCCTGTTACCATCACGTTGTTCGCGCGAAAGATGTTGATGCCGTTGCCGTTCTGCCCGGTGCCGCCGGCACGCGAGGAAATGCGCGACACCCGGTTGCGCGCGACGATCGTGCCGTCTTCGCCCGTCGACCAGCGGTGCACCAGAATTCCGCCATTCGCACAGTCGCGCACGTGGTTGTCGGTGATAGCGAGATTGCGGCTTTCAACCGCATAGAGCCCGGCAAGGCCCGCACCGGAGATCTCCGAACGGCTCACCCGGCCGCCCGAGGCTTCGAGCGTCAATCCGTAGCCGGAAGAGCCCGCGATCTCCATGTCCTCGATCACCGCGTCCGCGACCCCGCGCAGATGAACGAGACCGGTCACATGGCCTCCGAGCCGCTGGTTGGCACCGTCGAAGGTGAATCCCGAAAGCTCGATCCGTCGCGCGCCCTCCGCCAGCATGCCGTGACCGCGCCCGCCATAGATCAGCCGGGTCGCACCGGGCACGCCGATGATACGAGCGCCGTCCGGCAGGTCGATGTTGGAAATCACGAAACTGCCGGGCGGCAGCCTCAGGATCCGGCCTGCCGCGGCCGCCTCGTTGATCGCCGCCTGGAAGCGGCGGCTCTGGTCGTCGGCCGCATCGGGCAAGAGCCCTGCGAGATCGGCGTCGTGGCCGCCGCGAAGATCGACCCGCGAGAAGGAAAGCTCGGTGGCCCCGGCCGGCTTTTGCGTTGCAGGCAGCATGGCTGCGGCCAGCGTGGCCGAAAGACCGGTCAGCAGCGCGCGGCGCCTGACGTGGGGATTTCCAGTATTGAGACGGTTCTTGCTCATGCCGATCATGCTGCAGGAACCGTGCCAGTTCGCGCCGTGCCACAATGGCACAGCGCCGCTTCGCGTCTGTTACTGGCAGATGCTGTAGTCGATCCGGCAGCCCTGCGCACCGGCATTGCGGCAGAAGCCCAAGGCATAGTCCTGCGCCTGCGCCGGTGTGGACGCAGCGCCGAACCAGAAGGCGCCCGGCACCGTGGCCAGCGCGTGGCATTGCGCGGTGGTCACATCCTGGATCCGGCAATCGGTCCCGCAATACTGGAGCGCAAAGGCCTCGGCGTCGCGCCGGGTTGCCGCCTTGCCGTGGCCGAAGCGCCCGTCCAGGGCGACCGCGAAGGCCATGAAGCCGCTGCCGCCCGCACTGGCGTTCCGCGCGGCTCCGCGGCATTGTTCAAAAATCCCTTCGATCATCTGCCCTTCCGAGCACATGATGCCGCCCCACTGATAGGCACTGCCGCCCCCCGGCGTCCGCACTTCGAACCAGTCATAGCCGTCAAATCGCACGCCTGTGTTGGTCACGATTGTGACCGGATCGCCCTCGGCGAGGCTGCCGGCGGGCGAGAAATTGGTACCCGGCCCGTTGCGCAGGCGGCCGCCGAGCGAACGCCCGGCCATGTTGACCGGCCGCTCATTGCCTCCTGCAGCGCCCGAGTCATGGGTCTGCCCGCTGCCGGCGAAGGCAGGACGGCAATCGAACTGCTCCGACCCCATATAGAGCATCGGCGGTTCGCGATCGTCCATGAACTGCAGCACCTGGCTTGCGTCGCGCCACACGCCGTCGCTTTCGGCCCGCAACCGTTCGATACCCCGCGGGCTTTCAATCCGCGCTGTTCCTGTTTCCGGTTCGGTCTCGATCGAGATCGAAATGCCGTTGGACCCGCAGGTGTAGTTGCGGTTTTCCGAGGCTTCGGCCGGGCCGGCAAGACCGAATGCGATGGCGCAGGCAAGCGCTCCAAGGACTGGGGTGGAAATTCTGGACGTCATCTGCGCTTCACCTTTTCAAACAGCTTCAAGAAAAACTCGACGGGTCTGCAAGTCCCGCATTCAGCATCTGAATGAAACTACTTGAAGCGGGGAAGCGCCGGGTGGTCAAGCCTCATGAGGACTGGTCTCCCACGGTAGAACTCCCGCGCTTCTCCTTCGGAGAGGCTGTTCCAAAATTTCACAATTCCCGAAAACTCTCAATTTATTGAGCCAGATCAAAAACCCGTGATCGCACCAGGTCTAGTGTGCACATCGAACCGGCCAGCGGGGCCTGGCGGAGGGTTCGAAAGTTCTAGGAGGCGCATATGCTCAAGCTCGCTGCAATCGTTTATATTCTTGTCGCCAGCGTTCTGGCTGGCAGCTTCGTGGTTGCCGCACTGACCGTCGGTCGCATGGATGCGCTGTCAATTTCCGGCGCGGCGCTCGCCGGTGCCCTTGTCGCACTGCCGGTTTCCTGGTTTGTCGCGGGCAAGTTGAACAAGACCATCCGCCCGGCTTGAGGGGATCCCGGGCCACGAGCCCGTGATGGTTTCAGGCGGGATGGGAGGAGCGCGGGGTGCTTGACCTGGGGGCGGGTCGCACCCCGCTGCTTTTTGTCCGATGGCGGACGGCGCATACCGTTCCGGCCGGATGCCGTTCCGGATTGAGTTCACAGAACAAAATGCCCGGCAACAGCGCTGCCGGGCATGAAAACAGGATGGCTCGGACCGGGAACGGCCCGAGATGCTTACACGAACTGAGACAGTCCGGGGATCGAGGCGACGATCTCGTCGACGGCATCGCCGCCGCCGTTTTCGCGGGCGTAGCCCACGGTTTCCTTGGCGACACCCGAAATCTCGCCCATGCCGAGGCCCATGCCCATCAGCTTCTGGCCGAGACCCATCACGCCGCCCATCGACAGCATGCCGTCGGCCGGCGCCTGGGCCAGCAGCGCATCGGAATCCGGAACGGCGGCGAGCATTTCCTTGACCTTGTCGGCCGGGCCTTCCTTGGCGAGGAAGGCCAGGATTGCGCCCACAGCCTTCTGCGCGGTCTCCGCGTCGATGCCGACGCTTGCGGTGATACGGTTGATGAGTTCGTCCATGAGAAGTCCTCCGGTTCTGACGTTAACGTAAGCGTAGGCCTAATGCTGGCGCTGCCGCATTGCAAGCGCATGACGGCCAAATAGTGGCATTCCAGGACACAACCGGCACCTTGCAGCAGCCGGCAGATAAGACGTGTCCCACCCGAAGCGTCCGCGATCGGAAGGCCCGGATTCGGTCCCGTGTCATCAATGCTTTGTTCGCGCGTGGAATTCCGATATGGCAAATTGCGGGGTTTTGCCGCTTGGGGGATGAAGTACGATGACAATGAAAAAAGGCGCTACCATGCGCTTGGCCGCTTTCTCGGCTTCGACCAGACTGCTGGCTGCATGTCTGTTCGCACTGTTTGCGGTCGCGCTTTCGGGCTGCGAGAGCGTGCCGGTGCCGGAGCAGCCCAATCCGCTCGGCCAATTCACGCTCACTCAGGTCACGGTCGACTTCTCCCGCGCCGACAGGCCCCTGCTGGTGTCCGATCTCGACGGTGAGATCAGCCGGCAGGTCTCGGGTAGCACGGTCGGTGCGGTCGGCACGCGTTTCGGCGTGGTCAACCAGGATGGACGCCAGGCAGCCCTTGAACAGGCGATCCGCGCCAATGTCGAACCGCATGTGCGCGATGCCTTCAACCCGATGATGCGCGGAAGCCGCACGGCGCGCGCCGTCGTCACCATCCATTCGGTCTTCATCCGCAGCCGCGTGGGTCTGCAGCAGCTCACCGGCGCCCGCGTGACCGTCAATGGCCAGCGACGACCCGACAACGCGCAATTCAGCGCGAGCATCGTTGTCTACGACGTCGAAACCGGCATCCCCGTGGCGATGGCAGGACCGATCACGCGCACCGATGACGGGGCCATCACCATTGCCGGCGGCGGGCCGAAGGCGCCGCCCTACGGCCAGTCCGCGCGGCTCAACCAGCTGGCGTTCGAGTTTGTGCAGGCAGCCGTCAACGTGATCCGGCGCGAAGCCCGGACCGGCATGTATGATGAAGACGATCAGGGCACCGAAAGGATGCTATGGGAACGCCGGTTCAAGCTCTGAGCCGCCCCCTGCACCCGGACCTTACGGGATGAACCGGAACCAGGAACAGCCAAGGGAGACCGCACCGCCGTGACAACCTACAGACCCGCCGATGACCCCGAAGCCGATCAGCGCGTCAAGGCCGTCTTCGACGACATCCGCGCAACCCGCGGCACCGATTTCATCAACAACATGTGGCGCTGGCTTGCCGTCGATCCGGCGCTGCTCGAGCGCACCTGGGCCGAAGTCCGCGACGTGGTCGGCAAGCCGTCCTCGATCGATCCGCTCACCAAGGAAATGATCTACATCGCCGTCTCGGTTGCCAACAACTGCGCCTATTGCATCCATTCCCACACGGCGGCAGCGCGGGCCAGGGGCATGACCGAGGAACAGTATGGCGAACTGCTCGCCATCATCGGCTTGGCCGGCAAGACCAACCAGCTGGCCACCGCGCTGCAGGTGCCGGTCGACGACGCCTTCGACCTGTCGAAATCCGGCTGACCGCGATCGGGACACAACCGGCAGGCCTGACCGAACGGGCCGGGGAGCAGCCATCCATCGCCACAGTTCCCCTGCCGGACGGGCGAGGGGCCCGCGCCGTGGCAACGGAAATCCTGAGCCGTCTCAATCGAAACGTGCAGGAAAAACCCCGTCAACGCTCGGTTAACCATAATCGGCGAAAGTTCGGCAACGGTGTTGTTGGATTTGAGTTGCCATGGTTTCGCGTCTTGTTGTTGCGTCTTTGTTGTCCTGTCTGGCCATGGCCGGATGTGCCTCCAAGCCTCCCTCGCAGTTGAGCGATCCGAAAACCGCCTATGCGCCCGTCGCCCAAGGCGAGGACGCGGCAAGCGGCGCGCTGTTTGACAAGTTCGGCAAGCCGAAGGGCGGCAAGAGTTTCGGCCCGCTGGCCGGACGCACGCTGAGCGTTGCCTCGATTTCCGACATTGCCCTGCGCGACAAGGAGGTGATCCTCACCTTCGATGACGGCCCGATCCCCGCGCGCACCAACGAGATCCTCGACATCCTGCAGAGCCACGGCGTCAAGGCCACCTTCCTGATGGTGGGCCAGATGGCCGACAGCTACCCCGGCACGGCGAAACGGGTGGTGCGCGAGGGCCATTCCATCGGCGGCCACACCCACGGCCATGCCAACCTTGCCGGGCTCGGCCGCGAGCGGGCGCTGGCGGAGATCGCCAGCGGCAATTCGGCCGTGCGCCGGGCGACGGGAACCACGGTCGGCTTCTTCCGCTTCCCCTATCTGGCCGATACCGCAGCACTCCGCCGCGAGGTCGCCAATCGCGGCCTCGTCATCCTCGATGCCGACATCGATTCCAAGGACTATTTCACCTTGAGTCCGGCTACGCTCGCCGAGCGCACGATGGCCAGGGTGCGCAAGCGCCGCAAGGGCATCATCCTGATGCACGACATCCACAACCGCACGGCGGCGATGCTGCCGATGCTGCTGTCACAGCTCAAAGCCGAAGGCTACAAGGTGGTGACACTGAGATACCGCGGCTCCCCGCTGCCCGACGCCATGGTCTCCGCAAAGACCGCGAAGCCTGCGACGAGTGCGATTTGAGGTGGTAAGACTGAAATTCCTGGCTTTGCTTTGCGCCCCTTGCCTTTTCGGTTCCACGCAAAGACCATCAGCAACGTGACCGCACTTAATCCCGATCCCGAAAAAGCGCATGACGCCCCATGCCCCTGCGGCTCCGGGCTCGGCCTTGCCGCCTGTTGCGGCCGGTACCATGCGGGCGAGCCTGCACCCACTGCGGAGACGCTGATGCGCTCGCGCTATGCGGCCTATGCGCTGGGGCGGCTCGATTACATCGAGGGCACATGCGGCGGTCCGGCAGCGCTCGCCTTCGACCGGACGGAGGCGGAGATGGCGCGGCTCGGGATGCGCTGGACCGGTCTTACAATCCATGACGTGCGCGACGGCGGGAAAACGGATGAACGCGGCACGGTGCGCTTCACCGCGCGGTATGTCAGCCAGGGTGCGCCCGGCGCGCTCGAGGAGACGTCGGAATTCCGCAAGGTGGCGGGCCGCTGGCTCTACTGGGACCGTGTGGAGGCGCGCGCACCCCGCGCGGGCATGGGTAAAAAGCCCGGCCGGAACGATCCCTGTCCCTGCGGCTCGGGCAGGAAGTACAAGGCCTGCTGCGGCCGGGCCGGGTGACGCCGATAACCTCTGTGGCCGCATCATTGCAGGACATGCGGCGAGGCGCGCGGCCCGGCAATCGGGCTGCGGTTTCGTCCGGCAGCCCGCTCGGCGTCCAATCCCGCCGAAATTGCGTCGGTTGCTGGCCTTTCGGCCCCGAATCACTACATTCACGGGTATGACGAACCCTGATGACGACATTCCGTTTTTCGGCGACGATGAACCCGCACCGCGCCCGGCTTCACAAGGTGCCTCGGGTGGCGGCATTGCCGCGCGCGCCCTTGCGGCAAATCAGGCCGCACGCGGCGCGCAGCGCCAGCCCACGCCCTATCTTTCCGGTCTGAACCCCGAACAGGCCGATGCGGTGGAAAGCCTCGAGGGCCCGGTTCTGGTGCTCGCCGGCGCCGGCACCGGCAAGACCCGCGTGCTCACCACCCGCATCGCCCATATCCTCAATCTGGGGCTCGCCTTTCCCTCGCAAATCCTGTCGGTGACGTTTACCAACAAGGCCGCGCGCGAGATGAAGGAGCGCATCGGCGTGCTGGTCGGCGGCGCGGTCGAGGGCATGCCCTGGCTCGGCACCTTCCACTCGATCGGCGTCAAGCTCCTGCGCCGCCATGCCGAACTCGCGGGCCTGCGCTCGGACTTCACCATTCTCGACACCGACGACGTGATCCGCCTCGTCAAGCAACTGATCCAGGCCGAAGGCATCGACGACAAGCGCTGGCCTGCGCGCCAGTTCGCGCAGATGATCGACGGCTGGAAGAACAAGGGTCTCGGCCCCTCCGAAATCCCCGAGGGCGACAGCCGCGCCTTCGCCAACGGCAAGGGCAGGGCGCTCTACACCGCCTACCAGGAGCGGCTTCAGACGTTGAACGCGGTCGATTTCGGCGATCTGCTGTGCCTGCCGATCCGCATGTTCCGCGCCAATCCGGATGTGCTGAAGGAATACCAGCAGAAATTTCGCTTCATCCTGGTCGACGAGTACCAGGACACCAACACCGCGCAGTACATGTGGCTCAGGCTTCTGGCCCAGCGGCCTGCGCCCGAGCGGCCCAACATCTGCTGCGTCGGCGATGACGACCAGTCGATCTACGGCTGGCGCGGCGCGGAAGTGGAAAACATCCTGCGCTTCGAGAAGGATTTCCCGGGCGCCAAGGTGATCCGGCTCGAGCGCAACTACCGCTCGACTGAGCACATACTGGGCGCTGCCGGCCACCTGATTTCCCACAATGAGGGCCGGCTCGGCAAGACGCTGTTCACCGAGCAGTCCGACCCCGAGCACGAGCGGGTGCAGGTGCATGCCGCCTGGGACTCGGAAGAGGAAGCCCGCGCCATCGGCGAGGAAATCGAGCAGGCGCAGATCAAAGGCCGGGCCTTGAATGACATGGCGATCCTGGTGCGTGCCTCGTTCCAGATGCGCGAATTCGAGGAACGCTTCGTCACGCTGGGGCTGAATTATCGCGTCATCGGCGGCCCGCGCTTTTACGAACGGCAGGAAATCCGCGACGCCATGGCCTTTTTCCGCGTGGTCTGCCAGCCCGCCGACGACTTGGCCTTCGAGCGCATCGTCAATGTCCCGAAGCGGGGCCTGGGTGAGGCTGCGGTGCGCCAGGTTCACGATGTCGCCCGCGGCCGCAACATCCCCATGCTGGCCGCGGCGCGCGAACTGGTGCTGACCGACGAGCTGAAGGCGCGGCCGCGCAAGTCGCTGACCGACGTGGTCGAGATGTTCACCCGCTGGCAGGGGATGCTCGAAACCACGCCCGGGCATGAACTGGCCGAAACCATTCTCGAGGAATCCGGCTACACCGAGATGTGGCAGAACGACCGCTCGGCGGATGCGCCGACCCGGCTCGAAAACCTGAAAGAGCTGGTCGAGACCATCTCCACCTTCGAATCCCTGCGCGCGTTCCTCGAGCACGTTGCGCTGGTGATGGATTCGGACAACAACCCCGATCTCGACGCCGTGTCGATCATGACGCTGCACTCGGCCAAGGGGCTGGAATTCGAGACCGTGTTCCTGCCCGGCTGGGAGGAGGGGCTGTTTCCGCACCAGCGCGCGCTCGACGAGGGCGGCCGGTCCGGGCTCGAGGAAGAGCGCCGGCTTGCCTATGTCGGCCTGACCCGCGCCAAGCGCCATTGCCACATCTGGTTCGTCTCCAACCGCCGCATCCACGGGTTGTGGCAATCGACGCTGCCGTCACGCTTTTTGGATGAACTGCCGGAGGCCCATGTCGAGGTGGCCGAAATGGACACGGGCTACGGCGGCTATGGAAGGGGCGGACGCTTTGGCGCGTCAGGTCACTCGGGCGGCCCTTACGGCGCCTCGCGGTTCGACAGGGCCGAGCCGTTTTCGGGCAATTACAACACGCCGGGCTGGCGCCGCGCCCAGGCCAACAAGACCGACGCCGCACGCGACAACTGGGGCACGCGCTCCGGCCACGCCGTCGAACGCATTGCCTATGGGGAATCCGGCCCGCGCGGCGCGACCATCGAGGGCGAACTCGTCGCCAAGTCCACCGGCACGACCTCGGCCTTCGACATCGGCGACCGCGTCTTCCACCTGAAATTCGGCAACGGCAATATTGCCGGGATCGACGGGAACAAGCTGACGATCGATTTCGACAAGGCCGGCCAGAAGCGGGTGCTCGACGGGTTTGTTGAGCGGGTAGGGTGAGGTAGACGGCGGATGCAGGCTGGGAAGTGTCCGCCCGCAACGCCCTCTTGAACCATTTGCCTTGTTGTCGCAATCTTGCTGCCACCATGGATTGAAGCTGGAGCCGTCATGCATCGTGCGTCTTGGAAAACTCTGATTGCAGCGCTTACCGGGTTCAGTCTGCTTGGCTCACCCGCAGTGTTTGCCTCCGATCAGGTTGTGGCGCTTGAACGCGCCGAATTGTCCCCTGATTGTACCGACATCGAATTTCTTGATGGGTATCTTTCGGAAGTCGATGCAAATGGTGATGAACTTCCCGACTACTTGGTCAATACCCAGCGCCTGATGTGCGATGGCAGCCAGATGATGTGGTGTGGCACGGCGGGTTGCGTGCACCGGATATGGGTTCAAAGGCCGGGAGGAAAATTCGAGAAGGCTCTCGAAACCTACGCCTACGAGATCACGTTCGATCGGCCGGGCGATACTTCCTACAAGGTCGCAACACGCAATGGCGCGACACGCGCCCGTCTGGCAGGTCAGGCAGAAACCTCGGTTGATGGCAGCGCGGCGGCAATCCCTGTTTCGGATCGGCGCTGGTCCTTCCATGCGGCCCCTGTGCCTGTCGCGGCTGTGGGGGGATGGGACGACAGCATGCTCTCCTTTACCTGCGAAGCAGGCACCTTGCGCATGCGGTACTCCGCCTGGTGGCTCTTTGACGGTGACGCAATTCACCCCTCGACACGCGAATGGGACCAGAGCGACTACGGCATAGTTCCTACCTTCATTGTAGGTGCCTACGAGATCAACATCCCAGTTGGCATCAGCGAGGAGGAGCGGATGCTTGTGGCGGAAGATATGCTGCCACTCAACTCTCCCCTGATCGGAGCTTTGGTGCGGGGGCGCAATGTCACACTGGCACATGGCGGTTCTTTGGAACATGAGCTTGGTTTTACGTTGAAGGGCTCGTCCGCCGCTCTCGATGCCCTGCGTGATGCCTGTAACTGATCCTTGCGGAAAGGGCGCGCCGCATCGGTGCGGGCCAGTAACGAAACCGGAATCCGGTCGATCAATCCCCCCGACATGAACGCTTCCTGAATGTCCCCTTCAAGGTCCGTTCAATTGGCTTCAGGCAAATGAGTGTTATTGTTCAACAACCAATCAGGGGATCAACCGATGAAAACACTAGTCCGCAGCCTCGTTGCCTTTGGCATTCTTTTCGCTTCCCAGGCCGTTACCAAGGCCGAGGAAATAGTTCTCCAGTCCGCGCATTCCGGCAAGTACGTGACCGTGGTGGGCGGCAGGCTTGCCGCCACCGCGCCGAATGCGCGCCGGGCCAGCCGCTTCGACACGGTGCGGCTTGAAGGCAACCGCATGGCCTTCCGCGATCTGAGGACCGGGACCTATCTTCGCGCCGGTGTCGGCAAGGGCGCGTTTCTTGCCCCCGGCAGCCCGCACATCCGCGGCTGGGAGACTTTCCAGGTTCAGCGGCTGCGCGGCGGCGCGGTGGCACTGCGTTCGGCCCAGAACGGCAAATATGTTCGTGCCGGCGTCGGTTCGGGGTCTCGTCTGGCAGCCGTTTCCCCCCATGCACGGGGCTGGGAAACCTTCCGCATGGTCAGCATTCAGGACCTGATCAACGGCGGCAACGCCAATGCAGGCAACGGCGGCCTCGGTCTCGGCGACATCGCCGGCAATTACCGGATCACCCATGTTGCCGTCGCCAACGGCTTCCTCGTGCGCCTCGGCCGTGATCTGGCGCGCCAGTCCTCGCTGTCGCTCAGCCGCGGCGGCGACGTGCAGGCAACCGTCGGCTGCAACGGCATGTCGGTCAAGGTCCGGGTTCGCAACGGCCGGATCCGCGCAGATGGCGGCGTGATCGGAACCAAGATGTTCTGCAACGGACAGGGCGTGATGGCAGCCGAACGCGGTGTCAGCCGGGCTCTCACCGAAAGCCGTTCGGTGGTTCGCGACGGACGCACGCTGATCTTCAAGGCGGCCAACGGCGCGGAGCTGATGCGGCTGCGCGGCTGAACCGCCCCACACTATTAAAAATCCACCTTGAAAACCGCCGGCAGGAAACTGCCGGCGGTTTTTCTTCCTGTCCGGCTGGCCGGATGGTTTCCCGGGAAAGCGGTTTCAGTAAAAATTTAGGGTTTGGCCTTTAGGTTTCATGAAACCTGCAATGACCCCAAAGCGCGCCGGAACCCGCCATGCGTATCGAGAAGATCTTTGAAATCCGCACCATGCGCCAGGTCTACAAACTGATGGCTATTGTTACGGTCTTCGCGGTGCTGATCCCGGTCCTCACGTTTACGCTGCCCTTCCTGCATTACGGGCAGCGCTACCTCGGCATCTTCATGATCGCGATCTTTCCGGCAGCGCTGATCCCGCTGCTGATCACGCCGCCGATTGCGTTCATCGTGCTCAACCTGTTTCGCATTCAGACGCTGACCATCGACAAGGTCGATCACTACGTTCGCTTTGACACGCTGACCGGTGTGCTCACGCGTGCCTACCTGCTCGGCAAGACCCGGGATGCGCTGTCGGACGGCGGCGCCTTTCTGATGATCGATGCGGACCACTTCAAGGCGATCAACGACACCCATGGCCATGACATCGGCGACGAAGCGCTCAAGCGGATCGCCGAAGTGCTGCGCAAGGCGCTGACCACCGACGCGCTGATCGGCAGGCTGGGGGGCGAGGAGTTCGGCGTCTTCCTGCCCGGCGCCAGCGACACCGAGGCGGTGGCGGCAGCCGAAAACCTCTGCGCGCTAATGCGGCAGGAGGGCAGGGTGATCGCGGGCAAGGAACTTGGTCTGACCGTCAGCATCGGCTGCGCGCTGCATCGCGATGAAAACACGCTCGAAAAGACCATCAAGCTGGCCGATTCCGCGCTCTACCACGCCAAGCACAGCGGCCGGGACCGCTATTTCCTCGCCGAGGCCACCGACACCATGCCCGCCCTCATCCTGAAAGATCGCATGGCGGGGTGATCGCGCGCAGCCGGCTTGGGCCGGCGGTGCCCCGTTCAGGTCACGAGCATCCAGAAGCTGTGGGCAAGGGCGGCGATCACCAGAACGAGCTGGGCGAGGAACGACAGCCCGAACCCGCCGGCCCGCTGCCATCCCGGCGCATCCTCCTGAATGAAATGCCACGCGTGCAGCGCCCGGCCGACGGTGAAAGCGGCGCCGAACAGGTGCGCTGCGACAACCGGCATGCCGAGCATGGCCGAGATCGCAAGCAGGATGAAGAACATCGGCATGTTCTCGACCGCGTTGGCATGGCCGCGCATGATGCGGGCGAGATGCTTCACGCCGCCGTCGCCGATCGAGACCTTGTACTTGCCGCGGAGCCGGCCGGTCTCGAAAGAGATCCAGATCAGGATCAGGATGTTGAGCGCCACATACATTCCCACTGTCGCCAGCGCCGGTGCCATTGCCTGCATTTGATGTCTCCTCTGGGGCCGCAAAGCGGTCGACTGTCCGCTTTCACCATGAACGGAAGGCCGGTCCGCGGCACCATCTGCCGTGCGCCGGGCCAACACCGTGTTTGTGTATCGATTCCCGTGCTGCGTACAGACCCGGGCGCGGACCCGAACCGTTTCAGCGGTGTTCTTCCTCGCTGGCCGCAATCAGGCGCCGGTTGAAATGGGTCACCGCCTTGGCCTGTTCCGCCCAGCCCATGATCAGGCCCTCGTTCTCTCCCTCCGATACGACGGGCAGCCTTGTATGCCCGCCCGCGTCGAAGGTTCTGAGTGCGACTTCCAGCGTGTCGGTCAGCTTCAGCGTCGGCGTGCCGCTGTCAGGGTCGTAGTATTCGGGCTCCGCGTCGTCTTCATAAAGGGTCATGAAGTCCATCACGCGCACGTTGCGGAGCACAGCCCGGTGCGGTCCGTCCTGGACGAAAAGTCCGCGCATTTCGAGTTGCCACTGGAAGTAGGAATGGCCGTGCAGCGCCTGGGTGATGCCGTGGGCGATTGCGACCGTCAGAAGCAGCGCAATCGACAGCGCGTAGCCGCCGGTGAGTTCGAACACGATCACCGTGGTCGAGATCGGCGCACCGAGAACCGCACCCGCCACCGCGCCCATGCCGAGGATCGAATAAAGCGCCTGGCTCGACGCGAGTTCGGGAAAGGCGGTTGCGGCGATGATGCCGAACGCGCCGCCGGTCATCGCGCCGAGATAGAGCGCGGGCGAAAAGATTCCGCCTCCGAAGCGCGCCGCCAGCGTGATTGCGGTCGCCAGCGTCTTCACCACGATCAGGGTCAGCATCAGCAGAAGCGGCAATTGTCCCCACAATGCAAGATCGGTGGTCTCGTAACCGACGCCCAGAACATGCGGGAACGCGATGCCGAGCAGCCCGACCATGAGCCCTCCTGTGACCGGCAGCGCCCAAACCGGCAGCGGGGCTCGGCGGGCCACGTAGTCCGCCGCAAACAGTGCGAACTGGAAGGCGACGGCGACCACGGCGCAGACAACGCCCAGAAGCGCGAATGCGGGAAACTCGAAATAGGAGGTGATCTGGTATTCCGGCACGATGAAGGCCGCCGCATCGCCGAACCAGGCCCGCGACAGGATCGCGCCCGCTGCCGAGGAAATCACGATCGGCACGAAGGCCCGCATGGCGTAGTGGCCCAGGATCACCTCGTGCGCAAACAGCACGCCCGCGATGGGCGCGTTGAAGCTGGCGGAAATTGCCGATGCGACACCGGCGGCAAGCAGCGTTCGGCGCGACCAGTCGGGCAGCGACATCCGCTCGCCGACAGCGCTTGCAAGCGTCGCACCGAGATGGATGACCGGCCCCTCGCGCCCGGCGCTCGCGCCTGACCCCAGCGAGAACACGGTGGCGATGGCGCTGATGATGCCTTCGCGCAGGGAAAGCCGCCGTCCGGCAAGCGCCCGCGCTTCGATCACGTCGGCCACGCCGCCGGTGCGCCGCGACGGCAGGAAGCGGCTGATGATGATGCCCACCACCACGCCGCCGACAATCGGCCCGGCGAGGATCATGTACCAGGGCGTGCTGCGGGCCAGTGTCAGCACCTGTTCCGTGGTGTCGCCGAGCCAGTAGAGCTGCACCGCGCCGATCAGCATTCGGAAGGCGATTGCCGCCAGCGCCACCGACAACCCGATGACCAGCGACATCAGCCAGATCATCGGCTGGCGGCCTTCGAGATAGGCTCTGATGTTGGGGGTCATCCACTGCCGGATGCGGGCCGGCGTGGCGAGAAGGATCTCGATCATGGCTCAGCCGGTCCCGCCTTTTGGCTTGCGGGAAATCCCGATCGAACGCCCAGCCCGCTCCGGCCGGGGAAGGGCGGAATGTGCCTGTGCCATTTCACCGACCTTCTCGAGGATGTCTTCAGGCATCGGCGCCACACGCGGACCGCTCATGTCGACATGCAGAAGCAGGGTCTCCGACGTTGCGGAAAGCCAGCCTTCGGCATGGCGGATTTCCTGATAAAGATGCATCCGCTTCGGGTCGTGATCGATGACTTGCACGCTGGCGCGCACTTCGGCATCCGGCCTCAATTCGCGCACGTAGCACACATGCGTCTCGGCGGTGAAAAAGCTCATGTTGCGTTTGGCGCGGTAGTCCGGACCGCAGCCGATCAGCGCGAAGGCGTGGTCGACGGCATTGTCGAAGAGAACATTGTAGTAGGCCATGTTGAGGTGGCCGTTGTAATCGAGCCAGGCTGGGTCCAGCAAGCGCGCTGGCGCCATCACCGGAGCGTCAAACGACATGGTTCCTCCCTCGGCATTGCCGGCGCCAGCAGGCGCGCGGCGCAGCTTGCACTGGACAAGTGCGCTGCAGTTTGCACATTACCTGATCACACTGCGGCGGCAACCACTTGGCTGCGAACGCGGTAAACGCGGCAGACGCGCGACGGGAGCGGATTTTATGGCATTGAGCAATGTGGTGGCGGGCTTTCGCAACGAGGCCGGGATCGCGACCGTTGTCGGGGTTTTGCAGCAGCGCTTCGGCGACCGGGTGCAAACCGGCGAAGCGCTGCGCGGCCAGCATGCCCACACCACGACCTATATCCCCGCGCAATTGCCGGACGCGGTGGTCTTTCCCGAATCGGCCGAGGAAATCAGGACCATCGTGCGCGCCTGCGCCGATCACAAGGTGCCGGTAATCCCGTTTGGCACCGGCACTTCGCTCGAAGGCCAGGTCAATGCGCCGCACGGCGGTATTTCCATCGACATGGCGCGCATGAACCGCGTGCTTGAGGTCAATGCCGAGGATCTCGACTGCACGGTGGAGCCGGGCGTGACCCGTGAGCAGCTCAATTCCGACCTGCGCGACACCGGGCTGTTCTTCCCGATCGATCCCGGCGCCAATGCCTCGATAGGCGGCATGACCGCGACCCGGGCTTCGGGCACCAATGCGGTGCGCTACGGCACCATGCGCGACAACGTCATCGCCGTGACCGCGGTCACCCCTTCCGGAGAGGAAATCCGTACCGCGCGGCGCGCCCGCAAATCGTCGGCGGGCTATGACCTGACCCGCCTTTTCGTGGGGTCCGAGGGCACGCTCGGAGTACTGACCTCGGTCACGCTCAGGCTTCAGGGCATCCCGCAGGCCATTTCGGGCGGCGTTTGTCCGTTCCCGACCGTGGAGGCTGCCTGCAATGCGGTGATCATGACGATCCAGATGGGAATTCCCGTGGCCCGGATCGAACTGCTGGACGCACTGCAGATGAAGGCCTGCAACGCCTATTCGAAACTCTCCTATCCCGAAAGTCCGGCGCTGTTTCTCGAGTTTCACGGAACCGATGCCGGTGTCGCCGAACAGGCCGACATCTTCGCCGAAATCGCATCCGAATGCGGCGGCGGCGAGTTTCAGTGGACCAAGGATGCGGAACGGCGCACCGAATTGTGGAAGGCCCGTCACAACGCCTACTGGGCCGCGCTCAATCTGCGTCCCGGGGCCAAAGGCGTCTCCACCGATGTCTGCGTGCCGATTTCAAGGCTTGCCGACTGCGTTGCCGAAACCCAGGCGGATATCGCCGCCAGTGGCCTCATCGCCCCGATCGTCGGGCATGCCGGAGACGGCAATTTTCACGTGCTGGTGCTTATGGATACCGACAACCGTGCAGAGATCGACGCGGCAGAAGCCTTTGTCGAACGTCTCAATGCACGGGCGCTCGCGATGGACGGCACCTGCACCGGCGAACACGGGATCGGTCAGGGCAAGAGGCCCTATCTTTCGCTGGAAATGGGAGAGGGCGTCAGCATGATGCGCCAGATCAAGCGTGCGCTCGATCCCGACAACATCATGAACCCGGGCAAGGTGTTTTCATTCGACCCGTAGCCGCCCATCGGCTACAGGTCGGGCGCCGTGGCCGGTCCGGCCCCGGCATGCGCAAGCTTCGCCAAAGCGGAATCGGCGAATGTGAACACGGCCTGTCACGGGCAGCCTCGCAGGGTGCCCCGTCAAAGGAGGGATAGAACTGCTCCGCGTATTCGTCATCTTCGGCAGCCTTCTGGTGCTGGTGCTGTTTTCGGCACTAATCGCGCCCTATTTCATCGACTGGTCGAGCTACAGGACGGCGTTCGAGGCCGAAGCCAGCCGCATCGTCGGCCAGCGGGTGAGAGTGCGGGGCGAGGCCGATGCGCGGCTCCTGCCATTTCCCTCCGTCACCTTTTCAGACGTGACGGTCGGCGATGCCGGTGAGCCGGCAATGACCGTGAGCCGGTTTTCCATGGATGCCGAACTTGCACCCTTCCTGCGCGGAGAGGTGCTGATCTTCGACATGCGGGTGGAAGAGCCCGATGCGGTGGTCCGGATACTGGAAGACGGAAGCCTGGACTGGGCGCTCAACCGCAATCCGACCACGCCCGGCGAGACCGTGGTGCTTGAAAACGTCACGATCACCGATGCCAGCATCACCATCATCGACGAGCAGAACGGGCGCACCAACCGCATTCGCGATATCGACGCGACGGTTTCGGCCGGCTCGCTTTCGGGGCCGTGGGTGATCGAAGCCGACGGCGCCGTGGCGGGACAGCGCGGCGGCGTCTCGATCACCACAGGTGTCGCCCGGGACGACGGATCGATCCGGATGCGTTTGCGTGTCGCGCCGGACGGATATCCGGTGCTGCTCGAAACCGAGGGCGAAGCCCGCGTGACAGACAGCAAGCCGATCTACGACGGGCAGTTCACCTTTACCGCGCTGTCGACGGGCAATGGCGGCAGCACAAGGCCCGAGCGTCCCGTCATCGTTGCCAAGGGGGATTTCGCCGCCACCAATGAGAGCCTTGAAATCGAGGAGTGGCGGGCGGAAATCGGTTTGACGGACGACCCCTACATCGTCACCGGGCAGGCCACCATAGACACCGGTCCCGATCCGGAATTCCTGCTGGTCGCCAATGGACAGCAGATCAACATGGACCGCATCGATGGCGGAGCGGAGACGGCCGGAGAGGGGAACGGGCCGGCGGCAACGGATGTCGCGCCGGTTCCGCTGAAGGACCGGCTCGCCGTTTTCAATTCCCTGATTGACCGTCTTCCACCGCCTCCGCTGCCGGGACGGGTGGAACTCAACCTGCCCGCGATTGTCGCGGGGGACACCACATTGCGGGAAATTGCGCTTCGCGCCCGGCCCGACGGCGATGCGTGGCAGATCGACAGTTTTTCCTCCAACCTGCCGGGCCGGACGGTGGTCGAGGCCAGGGGACGCCTGGTCACCGGCGCCAGGGCGAGTTTCGACGGCGAACTCACCGTGGCTTCCAACCAGCCGTCCGGGCTCGCCAACTGGCTCTCCGGCGAGGTCGATCCGGTCATCCGGCGCATGGCGGCCGCTGGCTTTTCGGCCAATGTCAGCCTGTCGTCGGACCTGCAGCGCTTCGAGGCGCTGGAGGTCGTGGTGGGCCCGGCCAGGCTCACGGGCCGGGTCGAGCAGCAATTGCCGCCCGAAGGCCGGCCGTCGCTGTCGGTGGAACTCGCCGGTGACAGTTTCGATGTCGATGCTGTCCGCGCGCTGGCACTGCTGGCGGGCGCGGGCCAGCGGGAAGAGGGGCTTCTGGGCGCTTACGATGTTGCTGCAAGAATCGAAGCCGAAACGCTGCGCATGGGCGAATACAGTGCCGGCGGGGTCGAGACGTCACTGATCTGGCGCAACGACGCGCTCACCCTCGAACGGTTGTCCTTTGATGATCTTGCCGGGGCTTCCGGAACGTTTTCAGCCACGCTCACACAATTCGACCAGGCCCCGGCGGGCAGCATCAGGGGCCGTATCGAGACCGGGAGCGCCGATGGGCTGTTCCGGCTCGCCGACCGGCTCAGCGATGGTCACGCGATGGTGCGCCGGCTCGCAGCCAACGCCTATGCCTTCGATGCGTTCGAGGCGGAAATCAGCCTTGAACTGGATCCCGATACGGGGCCCGTGCTGAGCGTCGATGGCAGCGCCGGTGGCGGAGATCTGGTTCTCACCGCAAGGGGTCCTGGATGGATGCCCGGCGGAAGCGGCGGGCGAGACATCGCGGTAGAGCTTCGCAACCCCGAACTCTACCGTCTGCTTGAGCAGACAGGCTTTGCGGTGGTGCCTCTGGAAGGCGAGGGACCGGCAACCCTTACGATAAAGGCCGGCGCCGGTTCAGGCGAGGACGATCTGGAGATCGACGCGAAGCTGACTGCGCCTGGAACCGCTGTGACCATCAACGGTGCCGGATCGCTCCTTGCGGATGCGCCGGTGATCGGCCTCTTCGACCTGTCGGTCGAGACCGCCGAAGTCGAGCCTTTTGCCATATTCCACGGTTTGCCGCTTCCGGGAAGCGGCATCGGATCCGATCTTTCCATGACGGCGACGCTGGCGCTCAACGAGACGACCGCCATGCTTTCGGATATCGACGGGCAGGCTGCCGGGAACGGTTTTTCCGGCCGGTTGAGCTTCGAGCGTGACGCAGAACCGATTTCCGGCGAGGGTAACCTGCGGGTGGACAGTGCCGATATCGCCTGGCTTTCAGAGCTTGTCCTCGGCCCGTCTCTCGACGCGGGTCTCGCCGGTACCGACGGCGGAACCTGGAGCTCGACGCCGTTCCTGCCGCTTCAAACGGCCGTTCCGGAGATGCAGGTCCGTTTCGAGGCCGCACGCATCGACCTCGGGCGCGGCGGCATTGCGGAGGATTTCAGCGGCGAACTGACCACCGGTGACGGGGCTCTGGCCCTGTCGGACATGGATGGAGCATGGTTCGGCGGCCGCATCGGCGGTGACATGACGCTGACCAACTCGGCAGGATCGGTATTCCTTCTCGGCGGCATTTCGGTGACGGATGCCGATCTCGCCCGTCTCGACCGGGCAGTACGGGGAACCCGGGCGCTGTCTGGCAGGCTCGACGCGACAGTCAATCTCGAAGGCACCGGAACCTCGATGCGCGATCTTGTCGGCTCGCTCGCCGGTGGCGGGGAATTTGTGGCGCGGGACCTTGTGGTTCGCGGGATCGATGCCGGGGCCTTTCCGCGCATTCTCGGCGCAGCCGACCGCGAGGATTTTGAGATCGAGGCGGGAACGGTCAGCGCAATGGTGGCCAATTTCATGACCGGCGGGGAAATCGGGACCGCGAGGCTTGCGATGCCCTTCACCCTGACCGGCGGCGTCATGCGCTTTTCCAGCGCCGAGTTCACCGATGGCGACGCCACGCTCTCGGGCGACGCACGCGTCGACCTTGTCGGCCTGACGATAGAGTCGGACTGGCGTTTGGGCTTCGAACCGGGCGTGGAAGCGGTCGCAGGCGGCGACCCTTCCGTGCTGCTCGGCATCAACGGGCTTCTGGTCGATCCCGACTTTTCGATCAATGCGGTCCAGATGAGCAATTACCTTTCGATGCGCGCCTTCGAACGCGAGCGGCGAAAGGTCGAACTGCTTCAGGCGGGCGTTGTCGAGAAGCAGCGGTTGCGTCGTGAAATTGCGCTGTTGCGCCAGCGCCAGGCCGAACGGGAAGCAGCCAGGATCGCGGCGGAGGAAGAGGCGCGCCGCGCCGCCGAGGAAGCCGAACGACGGGCGGCGGAGGAGGCAGCCCGTGAGGCGGAGCGCGAAGCTCGCAGACAGGCAGAAGAAGAGGCCGCGCGGCAGGCTCGGGAAGAAGCAGAACGTCAGGCGGCGGAAGAAGCAGCCCGGCAGGCTGCGCTGGAAGCCGAAAGGCAGGCCGCCGAAGCACGCCGGGCCCGCGAGGCGGAAGCCGCGGCACAAGCAGCGCGACGCGCGGAAGAAGAGGCGGCACGCGAACGAGCCCGCCAGCAGCAGAACGACAACTCGGCGGTCAACGACTCCGGCGCAATCGAGCGGCGGCCGCTTGCTGCACCTGCCGATCCGCCCTCCGCCCTCGCCGACGAGCCGTCAACCGGCGGGTTGCCGCGCCTGCGCTTCGATGATCTGCCCGGCGTCAACGATCCGATCCGAAGCCTGATCGCACCGGAAGGGTAGGCGAACCTGCAATGAGCAGGCTTCCCTGAAACTGCCAAAACAGGCCTGTCAGGCGTGCCCGGAGTTTTCCGTATCATGGCGGCCGACGGAAATTTTACCACTACCGTTCAATGCCCACTCCAGCACCGCCACGCGAATGGCAGAGGAGAGGTTGCCCGGTGTCGCCTGGGCACCGTCGATTTCGGCAATGAGCGCGGCCACGGACGTCTCTCGCTCTCGGGCCATGTGCCTGAGCGCATCCATGAAGGCGTTTTCAAGTGTGATGCTGGTGCGGTGTCCGCGAATGCTGACCGAATGCTTGCGCATCGTCTCGGGTCGCGGCGAAGCGCTCACGCCCTATTTCCGGCCGTTGCCATCCGGCTCGCGCCTGGACGCGTCATGATCGCGGGTGCCCTTCTCGTTCCTGGCCCGGGCCAGTTCGCGCTCGGCCTTGCTGCGGCCGTGTTCGAAGCGGTTGCGTTCGGCCGTGGCCTCCTTTTCGGCGCGGTCCCGGCGTTTGCGGGCCATGCGAAGATTGACCACGTCGCCGCTCACGCCAACCGCCCCTCAGTTCTTCTTGCGGAAGGAATCAAGCGAGACGACATCCGCGCCGGACTTCTTCTCGCCATCCTCATCTTCGCCGGTTTCCGGCTTGTCGCCGCTTGCTTCACTTGCGTCGGGATCGACCATGCGTTCGATGGTGCTTGCCAGTTCGCCGCGTTCGTCATCGTCCTGGTCGCTGCCGTCATTGGCCGCATCCTCGAGAACAGTGTCAAATTCCAGTTCGAAATTGACCGACGGATCGTAAAAGCCGCGGATTGCTGAAAAGGGTACCACCAGCTTCTCGGGCTTGTCCGAGAACGACAGTCCGATCTCGAACAGCGATTCGGTCACCTTGAGATCCCAGAACTGGTGCTGAACCACGATGGTCATCTGTTCGGGATAGCGCTCCTTGAGGTGTGTCGAAATGCGCACGCCTGGAGCTTCGGTCAGGAAGGTGATGAAAAAATGGTGGTCGCCGGGCAGGTAGCCGGTCGCCGCGACCTCGGACAGGACCTTGCGGATGACGCCGCGCAGCGCGTCCTGGGCAAGAATGTCGTATCGGATATGGTCTTGCGGCATCAGCGCGTTCTTTCCTGTCAAATATGGCCCCGAAGGGTTTCAGTGTGTCCGGTCCGCCTCGCGCCGTGTTCCGCAACGCGGACCTTGTGTCTGGCACTCTTTGTTCCGGAGCGTCAACACCGCATCGTCGGCGACTGTATGCCCGCCGGCATCTTCCCGGCGTCGAGTCGGCTTCGTACGCCTACTCTCTATAAGCCCAAACCCGAGTTTCCGGAAGGCCGGAGACGCTGGCTTTTGGCTGGAAAGTGCGGGACGGAAAGTGGAGGTTTCTGTTGCCAGGTACCTCCGAACCCCGCCTAGGAGTGCGACCCCCTAGGACTTAATTTGAAGTGTCACACCGCCATTAGGCAGCGAGACGAGCTTCCGCATAGTTGTCGTTTGCAACTACAAGTTTAGCCCGATAACGGTGGTACAATGCCGAACAAAAAGTCGATCTTTACACCCTCGTCGATCCTGTTTCGCCCCCATCATCATCCGGTCGCTTGGCGTTGTCGCCGGGTCGTAAAGACCGGATCATGGTGGAGGCGCCGGGTACCGCCCCCGGGTCCGAATGGTTTATTGCATCGCTCGTTTATTGTCATAGCTGCGTAAGCAGCACATTCTATATAGGGATCCGCAGGTGCTTTGAAAAGGCCCGCCGCCCGGCCACGCTATTGACAGTGACGGCGCGATTGCGAAACATGCGCCTATTGCATTTCGACAGTCCAATGCTGCCGGAAGGGCGAATGGTCAACAAAGGGGATGAGACATGACGGATTACGCGGCCGATGTAAAGAAATACGATGCCGGCGCATCAGACGAAACCATCGGCAAGATTGTCAAACATCTCGGCATTGCGCTCAGAAGCCGCGATTCCTCGATGGTTGCTTGTTCGGATTCCTCCGAGCTCGCGCGCGTCTCGGAAAAATGGTGCGGAAAGAAGCTCGGCGTGACCGGCCCGGCCGCAGACGACGCAGTCGCCAGGGTTTGCGAGATGATGAAGGATGACCGCTCGAAGGCGCGCGTGACGTTCTACTACCTGGTTGCCAAGGAACTGGGCAAGCTCGGCGAACTCTAGGCTGCCGGTCCAGCCATCCGCGGCCGGAACGCTCCGGCATTGGCCGTCACCCTCTGGTGGCGGCTCTTCTATGTGATGTGAAAGCTGCCCCGCCCGCCGGACAGCCACCCGATGAAATGCAATCTCATGAAAATTGCCGCCGGATATCTTGCACTTGGCCTTGCGGCCGCGGCTTCGACCTCGACCGCGCGCGCGGAAACAATCGACTTTGCCCGTTTTCTGGCAAGCCCGGCGGGGGCGGCAGGCATTGCCGCGGCTGTCGCCGGCCTCGGCCGGTGCGACACGCCGCTGAGCTGGAGCCCGGGCTTCGACCCCTCCAACGGCGAACCCGACCCCGACGCGGTCATGGTCGCCTGCCAGTATCAGGACATGGATGACGAGGAATTCTACGAAAAGAGCGTGGTTGCCAGGTTTCAGTTCTGGGACGGTACGCCGGTGCTGCAGGAATTGACCTACCTGCCCTGAGCACTTTTGACGCTCACCCGGGTTGCTGCCGAGCGCTCCGGTTCGTCAATCCGCTGCATGGGGACAATCCCGTCTTCCGTTTCGAGGGCAGGTCAAACCGGCTAGGATGATATCTCCCCGAATCATCCGATGGCGGCCATGCAGCAATATCACGACCTTCTTCGTCTGGTCCTCGACCAGGGCTCCGATCGCGACGACCGCACCGGCACCGGCACCCGGTCGGTCTTCGGTCACCAGATGCGGTTTGATCTTTCGGCTGGCTTCCCGGCGCTGACCACCAAGAAGCTGCATCTCAGATCGATCATTCACGAACTCTTGTGGTTCCTCAAAGGCGAAACCAACATCGCCTATCTCAAGGCCAACGGCGTTTCGATCTGGGACGAATGGGCCGACGAGAACGGCGATCTCGGGCCGGTCTACGGGGCACAATGGCGCTCCTGGCCCGCGCCGGACGGAACCACCATCGACCAGATCGCGGGCGTCGTCCGGCAGATCGAAACCAACCCGTCCTCGCGTCGCCACATTGTCTCGGCCTGGAACCCTGCGGAAGTCGACAACATGGCGCTGCCGCCGTGCCATTGCCTGTTCCAGTTCTACGTCGCCGATGGCCGGCTCTCCTGCCAGCTCTATCAGCGCTCCGCCGATATCTTCCTGGGCGTGCCCTTCAATATCGCCTCCTATGCGCTGCTGACCATGATGGTGGCGCAGGTGACCGGCCTCAAGCCGGGCGATTTCGTTCACACTCTCGGTGATGCGCATCTTTACAAGAACCATTTCGATCAGGCGCATCTGCAGCTCTCGAGAGAGCCGCGCGCGCTTCCGGTGATGCGCGTCAATCCCGATGTGACCGACCTCTTCGCCTTCACCTACGAGGATTTCAAACTCGAGGGCTACGATCCGCATCCGGCGATTTCCGCCCCCATCGCGGTGTGACCGTGGGGGATCAGGACAAGACGGCCCATGTGAAAATCCAGATCGTCGTTGCCCGGTCCCGCAACGGCGTGATCGGTCGCGAGGGTGACATGCCTTGGCGGTTGCCTTCGGACCTGAAGCACTTCAAGGCCACGACACTGGGCGCTCCCGTGATCATGGGGCGCAAGACCTATCAGTCGATCGGCAGGCCTCTTCCGGGTCGTGCCAACATCGTTGTCTCGCGCAGCGGGTTTGAAGCGAATGGCGTCGAAGTTGCGGCGACGCTCGAAGAGGCCATTGAACGCGCCCGGGCTCTGGCCGCAGACACGGGCGCCGGGAAGGTTTCCGTGATCGGCGGCGGCGAGATCTACCGCCAGGCGATGACAATCGCCGATGAACTGCATATCACCGAAGTTGCGGCCGAAATCGAAGGGGACACGGTGTTTCCGGCCGTTGATTCGGACACTTGGGAGAGAACGTCACGGTCTTCGCCCGTCAGGGGCGAAAATGACAGCCATTCCCTATGTTTCACCGTTTGGCGTCGCCGCGACCGATAAATCGTCCGGATTAGGCCCTAATCGGCTCCGCAAGACGGATTGCCGCGTTGAAAGCGGTCCGCACCATACCTATAACGAGGTCAATGCGTATCGCCGGGCAAGACACCGCCGATACCTTAACACAATAGGGAAAGAGGTCTTAATGCCCTGGAGCAATCAAAATGGAGGAGGCGGCGGCCCTTGGGGCGGCGGCAACAACGGGGGCGGCAACAATCAGGGCCCCTGGGGCAATGGCCCGCAGCCACCGCGCGGCGGTGGAAATCCGCCGGATCTCGAAGAACTTATCCGGCGCGGCCAGGATCGGCTCAGGCAGGTTTTGCCCGGCGGCGGTGGCGGCTCCGGCGGCGGCAGCAGCAAGCTGATCGCAGGCCTGGTGGTTCTCGGCCTTGTCGGCCTCTGGCTCACCCAGTCGATCTACACCGTGCAGCCGGACCAGCGCGGCGTCGAGTTGCGCTTCGGCAAGCCCAAGGACGAGATTTCACAGCCCGGCCTTCACATGATTTTCTGGCCGTTTGAAACGGTCGAGTTCGCCTCCATAGTCGAGCGCGAGATGAGCACCGGCGGGTCCTCGCGGACCGGATCGATCGACGGCCTGATGCTGTCGGGTGACCAGAACATCGTCGATGTCGAGTTCAAGCTGCTCTACTCGGTCCAGGACCCGGCGGCGTTCCTTTTCAATCTCGCCCGTCCGGAAGACACTCTGCGCCAGGTCGCCGAAAGCGCCATGCGCGAAGTGGTCGGCCGCAGGCCGGCACAGGACATTTTCCGCGACAATCGTGAAGCCATCGCTGCCGAGGTGCAGAACATTATCCAGACCGGCATGGACGCGTTTCCTGCGGGTATCGCGATCAACCAGGTCGCCATCGAGGATGCTGCGCCCCCGCGTGAAGTCGCCGATGCCTTTGACGAGGTCCAGCGCGCCGAGCAGGACGAGGACAGGTTCGTCGAGGAATCCAACCAGTACGCCAACCAGAGACTGGGTCAGGCGCGCGGTGAAGCCGCGCAGCTCAGGGAAGAGGCTTCCGCGTACAAGGACCGCGTCGTCAACGAGGCGACCGGTGAGGCAAGCCGCTTCATCTCGGTCTACGAGGAATATGCGAGGGCTCCGGAAGTCACCCGCTCACGCCTCTATCTCGAAACGCTCGAGAGAGTTCTCGGCGGCTCCGAGAAGGTGATCATCGAGCAGGACGGCGGCTCGGGCGTCGTGCCATATCTGCCACTGCCTGAAGTCCGCAAGAATGCAGGAGGCAACAACTAATGGCCAATCGTCTTCCTATCATCCTCGGCCTTGCGGCCGTCGTCATTCTGCTCATCTGGTCATCGGTGTTCGTCGTCAACGAACGCGAACAGGCGATCGTTGTCCGCTTCGGTGAGATCCAGGACGTGAAAACCGAACCGGGTCTCTACTTCAAGCTGCCATTCGGCTTCATCGACGCTGACTCCGTTCAGTACGTCGAGGACCGGGTGCTCCGCTTCGATCTCGATGACATCCGTGTCCAGGTCTCGGGCGGCAAGTTCTACGAAGTCGACGCCTTCGTGCTCTACAAGATCGCCGATGCAAGACGCTTCCGTCAGACGGTCTCCGGCGATCAGATGGCCGCTGAATCCCGTCTTCGCACCCGTCTGAACTCGGCCCTGCGTACCGTTTACGGTCTGCGCGGCTTTGAATCGGCGCTGTCGGAAGAACGGACATCGATGATGCGCGAAGTGCGTGATCAGCTTCGTCCGGAAGCCGAATCGCTCGGGCTGCGCATCGATGACGTGCGTATCCGCCGGACCGACCTGACCCAGGAAGTCTCGCAGCAGACCTTCGAACGCATGAAGGCCGAACGTCTGGCCGAGGCCGAACTGATCCGCGCCCGCGGTAACGAGGCGGCACAGCGCATTCGCGCCATCGCTGACCGTCAGGTCGTGGAGATCGTTTCCGAGGCAACACGTGACGCGGAGATCATCCGAGGCGAGGGCGATGCAGAACGCAACCGCATCTTTGCCGAGGCCTTCTCGCGCGACGCGGAGTTCTTCGAGTTCTATCGCTCGATGAACGCCTACAGCCAGGCGCTTTCGGACAGCGGTACGACCATGGTGCTCTCGCCGAGTTCCGAGTTCTTCAAGTTCTTCGGCAGCGCCGGCGGCAGCAATGGTGCGGCAGCGGCCCCGGCTACTGCGGCTTCGGCCGAACCGGTGTCCGCAAGCTCAGATGCCGGATCGGCAGCGTCCGATTCCGCAACCTCAAGCCCGGATGCCGCACCGTCGGACTCCGGAAACTGAGGACGCGGGCACGTGCAGATGCCTGTGACAGCAGATTGCACAGCAGGACGATAGGTGCATCGTGAGCACCCTTTTCCTGGCAATCGGTCTGGTACTTGTCGTGGAGGGGCTGGCCTATGCGCTGGCCCCTTCGTTCATTCGAAGGATGGCGGAGGAACTGCCGAAGCTCGGTGACGAGCAATTGCGGGTGTTCGGTGTTGCTGCGCTCGCGATCGGTGTCGGACTGGTCTATCTCACCAGGCTGTTCTGAGTTTCACGGGCCAGGCTTTCCCGACTTTCACGGGAATGTGCGCAGATTGCCTGACCGTGACGCTGGACCTGCCGGAATAGCGCCTTAGTTTGGAACGAGGTTTGCGGGCGTGCTGCGGCTTCAAGCCTAGCCCCGCGTCAGGGCCAGGCCGCGGGCCGCCCAGGTCTGTTGCCGAAGCAGCCGGTCACGGATCACATGTAAACGAACCATTGAGCAAGGAGATTGCCCTGATGAGGAAATTCCGCTTCCGCCCGGTAAGGATGGCATTTGCCGCGGCCATCATGCTCGCGTCGCCCGCCATGATGCCTGCGCAGGCGCAGGATAACCCGGGACCGGCATCCGTGGCGGATCTGGCCGAGGGCCTGCTTGACGCCGTGGTCAATATCTCCACCTCGCAGAGTGTCGGCAGCGGTTCGTCGCGACCCCGCATGCGTGCGCCCGACGGCTCACCGTTTCAGGATTTCTTCGACGAATTCTTCAATGACCGCGAGAACCGGACCCCGCGCAACCGCAGGGTCTCCTCGCTCGGATCCGGCTTCGTGATCAATGCGGACGAAGGCATCATCGTCACCAACAACCACGTCATCGAGGGCGCCGATGAAATCGAGGTCAATTTCGCCGATGGCTCGACGCTGGATGCGGAACTGATCGGGGCGGATCCGAAGACCGACCTTGCGGTCCTGAAGGTCGAGCCGGTCAAGCCCTTGACCGAAGTGCCCTTTGGCGATTCCAACGACATGCGGATCGGCGACTGGGTGATGGCGATCGGTAACCCGTTCGGCCTCGGCGGCACCGTGACCGTGGGCATCATTTCCGCCCGCGGACGCGACATCAATGCCGGGCCCTACGACAATTTCATCCAGACTGACGCGGCGATCAACCGCGGCAATTCAGGCGGTCCGCTGTTCAACATGAATGGCGAGGTCATCGGCATCAACACCGCCATCATCTCGCCTTCGGGCGGCTCGATCGGCATCGGCTTCGCCGTGCCGACGGAACTTGCGGTCAATGTCATCGACCAGCTGCGCGAATTCGGCGAGACGCGCCGTGGCTGGCTCGGCGTGCGCATTCAGCCGGTGACCGAGGAAATCGGCGAGAGCCTCGGCATGGACGAAGCCATGGGTGCGCTGGTTGCCGGCATCATTCGTGGTGGCCCGGTGGATGACGGCTCGATAGAGGTTGGCGATGTGATCGTCAGCTTCGACGGCAAGGAGATCGAGACCATGCGTGATCTGCCCCGCGTGGTTGCTGAAAGCCCGGTGGGCAAGGCGGTGGACGTGGTCGTGATCCGCGATCAGGAACGCGTCACCGTCGAAGTGACCCTGGGCCGGCTCGAGGACAGCGAGCAACTGGCCAGCGCTGAAACAGGTGAGGACGGTGAGGGGTCCGATGTCCCGGCATCCACGGAAATTCTCGGAATGAGCCTCGCTGAACTTGACGACGAGGGCCGGCAGGAGTTCGCGATCGCGGATACTGTCGAGGGCGTCATCATCACCGATGTCGATCCGGATTCCGCCGCGGCGGAGAAGCGCATCGAAGCCGGCGACGTGATTGTCGAAATCGCCCAGGAGGTTGTCTCCACGCCGGAGGATGTACGCGAACGCATAGCGGCACTCAGGGAAGACGGGCGCCGGAACGCGCTGCTGATGCTCGCCAATCGAACCGGTGAACTTCGCTTTGTCACGGTTCGCATGGACTGACCCCGAGCAGTTCCAGAAACCAGGAACGGGCGGCTTTCGGGCCGCCTTTTTCATGCCGTCTCGGTCAGAGATTGCTCAGGGCCGTGCATCTCCGGCAAACATCTCGTAAAGCACGTGACGCTTGAGCTGCGGGTGGGTGTCGGGAACCGCCGGGTGGTCGAAGTCGAGATCGGGTCGGGCGGTCATGCCGATGCGCTGCATCACCGCGATGGAGCGGCGATTGTCTGCCACAGCGAAACTGACAATCCGGTCCAGTCCCAGGGCGTCGAAACCATGGTCGCGCCAGGCCCTTGCTGCTTCGCCGGCAATGCCCTTGCCCCAGAACCGCGGGGCAATGCGCCAGCCGATTTCAACGGTTCCGTCCTTGAAGACCGGAATCCCGGCAGTGGGGTTCAACCCGGTGAACCCGGCAACCTCCCCGGTTTCGGCGATCTCGACGGCCGCGAGGCCGAACCCGCGGCTTTCGATCTGGCTCGCAAGCCGGTCCATCATCTCATCGGACTGCGCGCGATCGCGGCGCATGGGAAAAAACTCCATGACCTGCTCGTCGGAGTTGATCAGGTGAAACAGGGTGCGGTCGCGCTCTTCCCAGTTCCGCAGGATCAACCGCTCCGTCCGGAGCGGTTTCATGGCTGAACGAAATCGCTTTTGCGATAGCCCTGCAGGTATAGCAGGGCCGTCAGGTCGCCGTGATCGATGCGGATATCGGCCTGTGCGGCAACCGACGGCTTGGCATGCAGGGCCACGCCCGAACCCGCGAGACCAAGCATGCCGAGGTCGTTGGCGCCGTCTCCCACCGCAATCGCGTCCTGAGGGGTGAGATCGAGACGGTCCGAGATTTCCTGGAGCGCATCCACCTTTGCCTGCCTGCCGAGAATGGGTTCGCGGACCTTCCCGGTCAGCTTCCCGTCGTCGCTTTCGAGAATATTGGCCCGGTTCTCGTCGAACCCGATCTTTTTCGCGATGACCGACGTGAAGGCTGTAAATCCGCCCGAAACCAATGCGGTGTAGGCTCCCTTGGCGCGCATGGTCGCCACCAGTTCGCGTCCACCCGGTGTGAGTGTGATCCGGCTTGCGATCACATCGCCGATCACGCTTTCGGGCAGTCCGGCAAGAAGACCCACCCGCTCGCGAAGGGCGGGTTCGAAATCGATCTCGCCGTTCATCGCCCGCGCGGTGATGGCCGACACCTTGTCCTTGAGGCCGACCTCGGCTGCCAGTTCGTCGATGCATTCCTGTCCGATCATGGTCGAATCCATGTCGGCGATCAGGATCTTCTTACGACGTGTTTCGGCGGTCTGAACCGCGGCATCCACCTTCGCCTCGCCAAGCAGGTCCCTGATCTTTCCGAGCGCCTCGTCCGGGTCCGTCCCGTCCGTAAGCGCGATGTCGCAGGCGATGCCGTCTGCAAGCCAGTAAAGTCCGGAACCACCGACCGCGGAGCAGGCCGCTTCACCGAGAACCGGTGTCAGCACGGGATTTGACGGATTGGCGATAAGCGTGGCAACGAGAGCCATGGACCATACACTCCAAAGACAGGGCAGGGCGGAACCGGACGCATCGGGACAGGATGTGTCCGCGGTCCTGATAGCCGGGCCGACGGCCAGCGGCAAGTCCGCGCTGGCTTTGGAGATCGCCGGCGAGTTGGGAGGCGAAATCGTCAATGCCGATTCCATGCAGGTCTATGGCGTGCTCGACCGCCTGACCGCGCGTCCCTCACAGAAGGAGATGGCGAGGGTTCCGCATCATCTTTATGGTCACGTATCGCCCCGGACGGCCTATTCGACGGGACTTTGGGTCGAAGAAGCCGCCCGCGCCATTGCCGGCATCCGGGGTCGCGGCGCAGTCCCGGTCGTGGTTGGCGGAACCGGACTTTACTTTCGTGCGCTCACCGGCGGCCTCTCCGACATGCCAGCCATTCCTGCCGATATCCGCGAGTCGTTGCGCGCCCGTCTGGAGCAGGAAGGCATTGAGCCCCTGCACGAGGAACTCTCCCGGCTCGATCCGGAAATGGCCGGGCGGCTGCGTCCCGCCGACCGTCAACGCATTGTCCGGGCATTGGAAGTGGTGATGGCGACCGGACAATCGATTGCCCGGTTTCAGGGGCGTCCCGGTCCGCAGATCATTGATCCATCAAAGGCACGTTGCCTCGTTCTCGACCCTGATCGCGCCGTTCTGCATGCCCGGATAAACGCGCGCTTTGCAAGGATGGTGGCTGAAGGCGCCGTCAAGGAAGTCGAAAACCTCATGGCGCTCGGCGTTCCCGCGCAGCACCCCGCGATGAAGGCCATCGGCGTGGGGCCCATTTCGGAGTATATCAGGGGAGACTTGATCCTCGACGAGGCAATTGAACGCTCCCGGGCCGCCACACGGCAATATGCCAAGCGCCAATTGACGTGGTTCCGGAACCAATTGGGTGCAGAATGGCAGAGATTGCAATCCTGAATAGAGAAGATGAATTCAACCTCTTATATATATGATGCGGTGTTAAACCTAAAATAACGGGTTGGGCATAGCATCTCCGGAAGGAATTCTGGAACCGGTACCGCGAGCATGCGCTTTCACAAGGCAGAGCTGTTTTTCGTCCTCCTGATCGGACTGGTCGGGGTGGGCGGAGCGTTCGCCTGGGCTGCTTTTTCCGCGATCTCCGGCGGGATCATTGTCGGGGGGCCGGAAGCGGCGGCGGAGTTTGCCTTCATGAGCGCCGTTCTGGCCGCATTGGCCGTCATCTGCGCGCTCACGCTGGTGCTGCCGATCATGTCGTCGGGCCTGAGGGAGCGCGGCCAGCTCAAGCGGATGACCGAGTCGCTCTCCGTGCGGTCGCAAAGCCTCGAACATGCCGCGATCACGGATTCTCTGACCAGCATGTACAACCGGCGTTATTTCGACGAGGCCTTGAGCGAGTACCTCGCCGCCTTCCGGCCGATCGGCAAGCCCATCGGCATGGTCATCCTGGATCTCGATCATTTCAAGGCGGTCAACGATACCCACGGCCACGATGTAGGGGACGAGGTGCTGCGCCAGGTTGCCGAATGCCTCCATGTCTTCACGCGCTACCATGATGTGCTTGCGCGGCTTGGCGGCGAGGAATTCGCAATCCTGTCGCCGAACATCACCGAACGGCAATTGCACAATCTCGCCAACCGGATTCGCGAGGCCGTTTCCCAACTCACGGTAACCAGCGGAAATGTCACGCTCAGGGTGACGATCAGCGCCGGGATCGCGATCTGGGACGGCAAGGAAAGCGGCGAAGAGCTCTATCGGCGCGCCGACAAGCAGCTTTACGAAGCCAAGCGCCAAGGCCGCAACCGGGTCTGCGCCGCCTGACAAAGCCCGGCGGCTCACGCTGCCTGGAAAGGGCGCAAGTCGGGACATAGCCATCCATCTGCGAGCAATCCCGTCAAAGCCATACGCATCCCTCTGTGGCAGAGGATTTGGATACCGCTGTGGATTGGGCGGGGCGTGGAGAAAGCTGAACGCATTGCACATCGCGCCGAAACGGGTGTGCACGGGACGCATCAACGGCAAAAATGGATGCAGGTATGGCTATCGCCCAATCCGGTTGAGCACGAACTGCGTCAGGGCTTGATCAGCGAGGAGAGCGGTTTCTTCAGCAGCGACGAGCGGATCGAACTCAACTCATTGCGCTGTGCAGTTTCGCGAGTGGCAGGATCGCTGAAAGCATCCCGATAGGCCGGATCGCGTGATTCCGCTGTCGCCGGAGCCTCGTCGGTCGCTGGCGCAGCATGCGCTCCAGGCCGGGTCGCGCCCGGGCCTGCAGGCGTCGGGGCCGAAGGGGTTGGATAGCGCGGAGCCGGGGTAGGGCCTGCGGGACTGGGATACGTCGGCCTTGGTGAGCGATCCTCGGCGCGTCGCTGCGGCAGACCTTCCGGCGGATCGCCGGCCTGGGCCAGCGGCGGCGCCTGCACGAAGCGTTCGGCGGGAGCTGCAGCAGGGGAAGCCCCGAGGTTTTCGTCGATATGGCGCATCCGCATGACGATCTTTCGCAGATCGACGCCGTTGGCGTTGCCCTTGTGGACCGGCTGCAGACCGGAATTGGCGCGCGGCAGAATGGATTCCGGCACCCGCTCGAAAACCATGCGCATCGGAACCGCCACGGCTTCACCGAAGGCGATTGCCTCGCCGTTTCCGATCGAGGACAGGAAACTCATGGTGGAAGCCGAGGAGTCCGGGATCGCCGAACGGATGATGTCCTGGTCGCGGTCGTTGGAAAGCCGCATGGCGAAAACGGTCGAGCACTGCGACAGGATGGTCGGATCGAGTTCGCCCGGCCGCTGGGTGATCACGCCCAGGCTGACACCGTATTTCCGGCCTTCCTTGGCAATCCGCGAGATGGCCTGGCGGGTCGGGAAGAAGCCGAGTTTCGGATCCGCCGGGACATATCGGTGGGCCTCTTCGCAAACGACAAGAATGCGAACGCCGCCCGCGCTCCACAGCGCGATCTCGAAAGCCATGCGGCACAGGATCGAGGCGACCGAATTGACCACCTCCGAGGGAATGCCCGCAAGCTGGAACGTTGTCACCGGCTTGCCGTCGCCCGGGATGCGGAAGATGTGGCTGATCGTGGTCAGGATCGTGTCGTGGATCGTGTTCGACGAGAACATGAACTCGTAGCGCGGGTCGTTGATCGCGGCCTGCAGCCGGACCTTGAGCGAGCGCAGATGCGGCTTCTCGCTTCGGCCTTCGAGCTTGCCGATGCGCTCGTCGATTAGCGCCATGAGGTCGGCAATGCGGTAGGGCACCGGAGTGTCCGCGGTGAGCGACGATTTCTCCGGACCGCGGCGGATCAGCGTCGTGTCGGTGCCACCCTTGAACATCTTCTTGGCTTCGGGGATGAGATCGCGCAGCACGTCGATCTCTTCCGGGATCGCGGGCCGCCCCCTGAACAGGACTTCGCTGAACTCCTCGAGCCGGAACAGCCAGAACGGCAGGTCGAGCGTGTCGGTGTCGATGACGACGGATTCGCTCGGAAAGGCTGCGGCGAACTCGTTGTGCGGATCGAGAATGAGAACGCGCAGCGAGGGATCGGCCTTGAGCGCCTTGTGAAGAAGAAGGGTCACCGCGGTTGTCTTGCCCACGCCGGTCGTCCCGACAACGGCAAAATGGCGCGACAGCAGGGACGGCACATGAATAAGGGCACCCAACGAGGTGTCCTGCGTCAGCTGCCCGATGACGGCGGTCTCGCTCACACCCGGATCGTAGATGACGGCAAGATCGGATGAGCGCATACGGTGCACGATGGCGCCAAGATAGGGGTATTGCGTGATGCCCGCGGAGAATTCGGGCTTGCCCGAGATGCCGGTGTGGATCTCGCCGACGAGCTCGACCTCGATATTCATGATGTTTTCGCCGGATTCGGCCCACACCGCATTGTCGGTCTGCATCGAGCAGACCAGGGCGACCACCCGGTTCTCGCCGACGGTGATCGAGATCAGCCGGCCGACCGACCAGAGTTCGGCAAGCCCGTTGCCGTCCTTCTGGGCATAGGCGCTCACGGTTGCCTTTGAGCCGGAGCAGCCGACAACCCGTCCGAGAAGACGGTTTCCCGGCGCCATCGCGTTGCGGCGGTCGCGGCCGTTTTCGGCGTCGTGGGAAGGGGGAGTGATCTCGCCGTCCAATTTCGGGCTCCGTAATGTTCACCTCAGGATGCCAGTGTGAGGTTAACGTCGGGTTGCGTGACTTGCGAAATTCGACCAGTCGGAAGAATTGCGGGTCAAGAAAGCCGTTGACGCGAACGGTACGGGGCGGTACGAAAGCTTCCATGAAGAAAATCGCGGAAATTCTCGTAGTAGGAAGGCGCATGGGCAGGGTGGTGTAACCATCCGGCGAAAGCACCCATGCGCGACACAAGGCTCCCAACGGAGCCTTTTTTTATGGCATGAACCGGGCTAAGGAAGCCTGAAAACAGACGGGATAAGGGGTCAGGCAAATGGCCGGCAAGCAAACTGAAATGACAGGCGCGGAAATGGTCCTGCAGGCGCTGAAGGACAACGGCGTCGAACACATCTTCGGCTATCCGGGCGGCGCGGTGCTCCCGATCTATGACGAGTTGCACCAGCAGGATACGATCGAACACATTCTGGTGCGTCACGAGCAGGGCGCGGGCCACATGGCCGAAGGCTATGCCCGTTCCACCGGCAAGCCGGGTGTCCTGCTGGTCACTTCCGGTCCGGGCGCGACCAATGCCGTGACAGCCCTGCAGGATGCCCTGATGGATTCGATCCCGCTCGTCTGCATCACCGGACAGGTCCCCACCTCGCTCATCGGCTCCGATGCCTTCCAGGAGTGCGACACTGTCGGCATCACCCGCCCGTGCACCAAGCACAACTGGCTCGTCAAGGACGTCAACCAGCTCTCGCGCGTGATCCACGAGGCCTTCCGCATCGCCACCACCGGACGCCCGGGACCGGTCGTCGTCGACATCCCGAAGGACGTCCAGTTCGCCACCGGCATGTACACCCCGCCGTCGCCGGTGATCGAGCAGAAGAGCTATCAACCCAAGGTTTCTGGCGATCTCGAAAAGATCCGCGCGGCCATCGACCTGATGGCGACGGCCAAGCGGCCGATAATCTATTCGGGCGGCGGCGTGATCAATTCCGGCCGTGAGGCCAGCCAGCTCCTGCGGGAACTGGTCGAGCTCACCGACTTCCCGATCACTTCCACCCTGATGGGGCTCGGTGCCTATCCGGCATCCGGCAAGAACTGGATGGGCATGCTGGGCATGCACGGCACCTACGAGGCCAACATGGCGATGCATGATTGCGACGTCATGATCTGCATCGGCGCCCGCTTCGATGACCGCATCACCGGTCGTCTCGATGCGTTTTCGCCGAACTCGAAGAAGATCCATATCGACATCGATCCCTCGTCGATCAACAAGAACGTCTATACCGACATCGGCATTCTCGGCGACATCGGCCATGTCCTGGAAGACATGGTCAGGCTATGGCGGGCTTCGAAGAAGACCGACCGGAGCCAGCTGGCCGGATGGTGGACCGAGATCGCCAAGTGGAAGGGGCGCAATTCGCTCGCCTATGCGTCCAACAAGGACGTGATCATGCCGCAATACGCGATCCAGCGGCTCTATGAGATGACCAAGGACCGCGACACCTACATCACAACTGAAGTCGGCCAGCACCAGATGTGGGCGGCGCAGTTTTACGGTTTCGAGGAACCCAACCGCTGGATGACGTCGGGCGGGCTCGGCACCATGGGCTACGGCTTCCCGGCAGCCATCGGCGTTCAGGTCGCCCATCGCGACAGCCTTGTCATCGACATTGCCGGCGATGCCTCGATCCAGATGTGCATCCAGGAAATGTCCTGCGCCGTGCAGTACGAGCTGCCGGTCAAGATCTTCATTCTCAACAACCAGTACATGGGCATGGTCCGGCAGTGGCAGCAATTGTTGCACGGCAACCGGCTGTCACACTCCTACACCGAATCCATGCCGGACTTCGTCAAGCTGGCCGAAGCCTATGGCGGTGTCGGCCTGAGCTGCGACAAGCCCGGGGATCTGGATGCGGCGATAACGGAGATGATCGAAACCCCGCGGCCGGTGATCTTCGATTGCCGGGTGGCCGCGCTCGCCAACTGCTTCCCGATGATCCCGTCGGGCAAGGCACACAACGAGATGCTGCTCCCCGACGAAGCTTCGGACGAAGCCGTCGCCACCGCAATTGATGCAAAAGGCCGCTCGCTCGTATGAGCGCCTGTTGGTCTGACCGGAACGGATGGTTTCCATCTGTTTGGATAAGTCAGCCCAAGAGTGATTGATTTGGTGGGGCGATTGGTCCTGACAGGTTGTTGGAAGCTGTCAGGGTCGCACCACAAGAACAGGATCGAAACACATGAACGCTCAGCACCAGCCCACCGGATCGGCCTATTTCATCGCTGCCGAGACCGCTCCTGCCGAAAGTCACACGCTTTCGGTTCTGGTCGACAACGAACCGGGCGTTCTCGCCCGCGTCATCGGCCTGTTTTCCGGCCGCGGCTACAACATCGAGAGCCTGACGGTGTCGGAAACCGAGCATGAGGCGCATCTTTCGCGCATCACCATCGTAACTTCGGCAACGCCCAACGTGCTCGAGCAGATCAAGTCCCAACTCGAGCGCATCGTTCCTGTGCACCGGGTGGTGGATCTGACCGTGCGCTCCGCCGAACTCGGCCATGACAAGCCGCTCGAGCGTGAACTGGCGCTGATCAAGGTATCGGGCAGCGGCGACAACCGCGTCGAGGCGCTCAGGCTCGCCGACGCGTTCCGCGCCCAGGTGATCGACGCCAACACCGAGCATTTCATCTTCGAGATCACCGGGCGTGTCTCAAAGATCGAGCAGTTCATCGCCATCATGCGGCCGCTCGGTCTGGTCGAAATCTGCCGCACCGGCATCGCGGCCATGAACCGCGGTGCCCAGGGGATGTGATTTCATACCATCTGAAGCGGTTGCGCCGAGCGTGGCGGGGGGAACATCCGGTCGAGTTCCGCGAGTTGTGCGCCCGTCAGTTTGATATCCGCAGCGGCCCTGTTCTCCCGCACTCGCTCCGGGTTGGATGATTTCGGTATCGGGATCACGCCTTCGCGCGAGAGCAGGAAAGCGATTGCCAGCTGGGCCGGTGTGACGCCGAGCCTGCCGGCCATCCCGGCAAGATCCGGGTTTTTCAGCAACCGGCCTTCGTCGAGCGGGCAATAGGCCATCACCGGCATCGACCGGGCGTCCATCCACGGCTTCAGGTCGTATTCGATACCGCGCGTGCCAAGATTGTAGAGCACCTGGTTCGCTGCGCAGTTCTCGCCGCCGGGAAGTCCCGTCAGGCTATCCATCAGATCGGTGTCGAAATTCGACACGCCCCAGCGCAGGATCTTGCCTGCCGCCAGCAGGTCCTCGAAGCCCGCGATGGTCTCCTCCAGCGCGTGCCGGCCCGGCCAGTGCAGCAGGTAGAGATCGATCCGGTCCGTGCCGAGCCGTTTCAGGCTTGCCTCGCAGGCGGCAACGGTGCCCTCGCGGCTGGCGTTGTAGGGCAGCACCTTGGAGACCAGGAACACCTCGTCGCGCCTGCCCTCGATCGCAGCACCGGTAATGTCCTCGGCCCCGCCCGAAGCATACATTTCGGCCGTGTCGATCAGCGTCATTCCGAGATCGATGCCGGTCCTGAGCGCGGCGATCTCGTCACGTGCACGGGCGCTGTCCTCGCCCATGTGCCAGGTTCCCAGGCCAAGGGCCGGGACATTGGCGCCATCTGCAAAGCCAATCTGTTGAATTGATCCGGTCATCTGCATTCCTTTTCGTTGCTATCCATCATAACTTCGAATGCACGTATGACGACAATTTGTTTTTCCCGCCGGGCAGGCGCGGTAATGAACGGGAAACCGGCATGACGTCCGGCGGAGACTGCCGATGCCGATAGAAACCTTCCTGACCCTGACAGCCTTCGCCTTTGTTGCCGCGGGCACGCCGGGCCCGAACACGATGATGCTGTTTGCCTCGGGCGTGAATTTCGGCTTCCGGCGGACCCTGCCGCACATGTTCGGCATCGCGGTCGGTTTCCTCGCGCTGCTGCTGGCCGTGGGCTTTGGCCTCGGCGCGCTGCTGACGCGGTTTCCCTCGCTCTATCTGGTGCTCAAGATCCTGGGCGGCGCCTATCTGGTCTACATCGCCTGGCGCATCGCCACCTCGGGAACCCTGCCGGAAGCCAAGGCCGGCGCGCGGCCGATGACATTCATCGAGGCTGCCGCCTTTCAGTGGGTCAATCCGAAAGCCTGGGTGATGCTGGTGACCGCAATGGGCATCTACACCGATCCGGACCGGTATGCCTTCACCGTGCTCCTGATCTGCCTTGCCTTCGCCATTGCCACCGCGCCTTGCGTTTCCGCCTGGGCCGGTTTCGGTTCGGCGCTCAGGACCTGGCTGTCCGATCCGGTGCGGCTGAAATGGTTCAACATCACCATGGCCGTGCTGCTGGTCGCAAGCCTGTGGCCGATGGTGCGATAACGGCAAGAAAAGTGTCCCGACATCAACGCCAACAAGGGTTTCCCAGTCCGAAGGGCGGGTCATGGCGGCAAGATCGGCACGAACGAACCGGGCATCCGGGAAACGCCGTGCCGCAGCGCTGGTGTTGCGGCCAAGTCCGGTGACCCGGTGGCCCTCGGCGGTGAGCTTGCGCACGACCGCCGATCCGATGAAGCCGTTGCCGCCGAGAATCAGAATGTCCATGCCAGAGAGTATCCAATGCCTTGATCGGCAAACAGCCGCGTTGCGATCGGGCCCGATCGCTGTTGCCGGTCGCCCCGGCGCAGGATAGTTTCGTCCCATGAGCAACAAAAGTGAAAACGGGAGCGGAGGCCACTCGCACGCACACCCCGGCGATCATGACCATCACCACGACAACGAGCTCGATCCGTTCGCAGCCCGGGTGAAGGCTCTCGAGACCATACTCACCGAAAAGGGCCTGATCGATCCGGCTGCGGTGGATGCGATCGTCGAGACCTACGAGCACAAGGTCGGCCCGCGCAACGGCGCCCGGGTGGTTGCCAGGGCCTGGTCCGATCCCGGATTTGCGAAATGGCTCGCTGAGGACGCCACTTCAGCCATCGCCTCGCTCGGCTACACCGGCCGGCAGGGCGAGCACATGCAGGCGGTGTTCAACACTCCCGCCAGGCACAATCTCGTCGTCTGCACGCTGTGTTCCTGCTATCCGTGGACCGTGTTCGGCGTGCCGCCTGTCTGGTACAAGGCCCCGGCCTATCGCAGCCGGGCTGTGATCGACCCGCGCGGCGTTCTGGCCGAATTCGGGCTGGCCCTTCCGGAAGAGACGGCGATCCGGGTCTGGGATTCAACGGCTGAACTTCGTTATCTCGTCGTGCCAATGCGTCCGCCGGAGACCGATCACCTGAACGAGGAGGAACTGGCGCGGCTGGTAACCCGGGATTCGATGATCGGCACCGGCCTGCCGCTCAGGCCGGGCTCGCTTTCCCCCGATGCGCTGTGGCCTCCGGTTTTCCCCGATGGAGCACAGCCGTGAACGGCCCGCACGACCTTGGCGGCCAGATGGGCTTCGGGCCTGTCGCGCCGGAGACAGCCGAACCGGTGTTTCATGCCGATTGGGAGCGCCGGGCGCTCGGCGTGACGCTCGCCACCGGCGCCTTCGGTGCCTGGACCATCGATGAAAGCCGCCACGCGCGCGAAAGCCTGCATCCGGCGACCTATTATTCGGCCAGCTACTATGAGATCTGGATTCGCGCCCTCGAGGTCCTGCTCGAACGCCATGGTTTCGTCTCTACAGACGAACGCGCCGCAGGTCGCGCGATCTGGCCGGGCGTCAAGCCGAAGCGTGTTCTCAACGCCGCCGACGTGCCGGGTGTGCTGGCGCGCGGCGGCCCATGTGATCGGCGTGTCGAAGCGGCTCCGAAATTCCGGGCGGGCGACCGGGTGCGCACCATCAACGAACACCCCGCCGGCCACACGCGGTTGCCGCGTTATGCGCGCGGCAGGACCGGGACTGTTGAAGCGGTGCGGGAGGGCTTCGTCTTTCCCGACACCAACGCCCACGGCAAGGGCGAAAATCCGCAGCACGTCTACACGGTGGTTTTCGACGGACGGGAAATCTGGGGGCAGGGCGCCGATCCGTTGCTTACGGTTTCGATCGATGCCTGGGAGAGCTATCTTGAGCGGGTCTGAGGCAGGCCATGAAATGCCGTTGCGGCTGCCGGTGGAGGATGGCCGGGATGCGCCCGCCTTCGCCGAACCCTGGCAGGCACAGGCCTTCGCGCTTGCCGTTGCGTTGAACGAGCGCGGCCTGTTCACCTGGAGCGAGTGGGCGGCAGCGCTGTCGCGGGAGCTTCACAAACCCGGCGCTGCGCAGGATGCCCGCGGTTATTACGAGCACTGGCTGGCGGCGCTCGAAACTCTTCTTGCCGAAAAGGGTGTGGCGGCTCCGGACCTGGTCAGCGCCCTGACCGGCTCATGGCAGCGCGCCGCCCGTGCAACCCCGCACGGTCGGCCGATCCGGCTCGAAAACGACCCGGAGCGGGTCTGAACCTCAACCGTCGAACGCCTCTTCTTTGCGATAGTCCGCAGCATGCTCGCATACCACCTGTCGAGACGCGAATTGATTTCACTTGAGTGGGACAGGCCCGGCCGAATCTGCCAAGAGACAGTATGCAGTTTTCACCGCAACAGGATGAGGCGCTCAAGGCCGTCTCGAAATGGCTCAGGGAAGGGCGTTCGCAAGTCTTCCGTCTGTTCGGCTACGCAGGCACGGGCAAGACCACGCTCGCCCGCTATTTTGCAGAGAATGTGGACGGCGAAGTGCTGTTTGCAGCCTTCACCGGCAAGGCCGCGCAGGTGCTGCGCGCCCGCGGCGCCAAGAATGCGCGAACCATTCACTCGCTGATTTACCGGCCCAAGGGTGAGGAAGAGGTTTCCGACGAGGAGACAGGCAAGACCACGGTCTCGCCGCTGTTCTCGATCAACCGGCAGAGCCCGCTCGCCCAGGCCAAGCTGATCGTCATCGACGAGTGCTCCATGGTTGACGAGGCGCTCGGCCGCGACCTGATGAGTTTCGGGACGCCGATCCTGGTTCTGGGTGATCCCGGTCAGCTTCCGCCCATTTCCGGCGGCGGGTTCTTTACCGAACACGAGCCCGACATCCTGCTCACGGAGATCCATCGCCAGGCCCGCGACAACCCGATCATCGATCTGGCGATGCAGGTGCGCGAAGGCCGCGAGATCATGCACGGCGACTATGGCACGGCACAGGTGATCGGAAAGTCGGATGTCGAGCGCGACATGGTACTCGAGGCCGACCAGGTGCTCGTCGGCACCAACCGCACCCGGCGGCGCTACAACATGCGCCTGCGCGAGCTCAAGGGCTTCACCCAGGCCTTCCCTCAGGCAGGCGACAAGCTCGTCTGCCTGAGGAACGATCCCTCCAAGGGGCTGCTCAACGGCTCGCTCTGGCAGGTGATGACCTCGTCGCGGGAAACCGTCAAACCCGGCATCAACCTGATGGTCAGGCCCGAGGATGACGACATGGATCGGGGTGCCGCGAAGATCAAGCTGCTCAAGAGCATCTTCGAGGACCCTGATGCCGAGGTCCCCTGGTCGACCAAGAAGCGCTACGACGACTTCGACTACGGCTACGCCCTCACGGTGCACAAGGCGCAGGGTTCGCAATGGAACTCGGTGGTGTTGTTTGACGAGAGTTTCGCCTTCCGCGACACCCGCGAACGCTGGCTCTATACCGCAATCACCCGCGCGGCGGAGAGACTGGTGATCGTCCGGTAGTCCGGCTGCCGACCCCGGTGGAACCCGCGCAGTCTGCCCGGCGTCGGGCGACGGAGCCTTGACGTTGTCCCTTGACCTGTCGAATTCGTGTCCGCTGAAGTCTGTCCTGAAAGATCGGCGTTGGGTCCTAGCCTGCCGCCCGCCTGGGCTCCGGCCGGTCTCCGGAAGGCACAATGCGCAACACATCAGATGACGCATCGGCGGTGGTGACCGCGGTATTCCGGACATGCTCTTCGAAGTCTTCGGCGGGCATCGGTCGCCCGAACAGGTAGCCCTGGAATTCCCGGCAGCCGCATTCCTGCAGAAAGGCATGCTGTGCCGGGGTCTCGATCCCCTCCGCAAGAACGACAAAATCGAGATCGAGACCCATCTGGACGATGCTTTTCACCAGCGCGGCCCCGCGTTCGCTTTCCAGCGAGTCCTTCACGAAGCTGCGGTCCACCTTGATCTGGTCGATCGGAAGTTGCCGGAGATAGCTCAGCGACGAGTAGCCGGTGCCGAAATCATCGAGTGAAAAGCCGATGCCAAAGGCGCGGAGGGTTTCGAACTTTTCGACCGTTGGCGCGAGCCCCTGAACCAGCACGCTTTCGGTCAGTTCAAGCTTGAGCCGTGTGGGGTCGACTTGATGGAAACGCACGGTTTCCATGACGAAGCGGTCGAAGCCCTCGACCTGAAACTGGCTGGGGCTGACATTCACCGCAAGCGTGAGCCCGCGCATGTCGGGATCATCGCTCCACCGCGCCAGCGTCCGGCACGCCTCCTGGAGAACCCAGCCGCCGAGAACCGGCATCAGGCCGGCTTCCTCTGCTGCGGGAATGAAGTCGTTCGGCGGAACCAGGCCGCGTTGCGGATGTTCCCAACGCAAAAGTGCCTCCGCTCCGGTCAGGGTGCCGTTCCCGGAGACTTGCGGTTGGAAATGCAGTTTCAGTTCACCGTTGCGGACCGCTTTGCGCAACTCGATCATAAGGGCGCCGGGCCGGGTGAACTCCCTCTGAATGACCACCATGCATCCCCACATCATGGCCGTGGCCAGAAAGCTGTTGAACCAGATGCCAGCTGAGCGGATCTCGTCTGCTATAGGCTGTGCAAACGGGAACACATAATGGGTGCTCGACAAGACTACGAATGCGCAGACGGATGCTGCGGTAACGGTCAACTGGAGAAACGACTTGCGCCGAAGGTAGTTGAAATAGCCGAGCATGGCGAGCGGCAGCAGATAGAGATGCGTGACCCGCGGAACCTCTGCTGACGGTCCGTCAAACATCAGGCAGTAGAAGACGGCGAAAACCAGCAATGAGAATTCACAAAAAATCATGGCTGAGTTCAGACGCCCGGCACGGATCAGCAGCCAGCTCACGGCCGCCAGCGCAGCCAGCACCAGGTTGGCTGTTGCGATGACCCACTGTCCCCACCAGGCCACGATCGGCGCCCATAGAAGCCCCACCGCCATGATCAGCAGTGTGGCGCTCTTGTAGGCAACAATCACTCTCCCGGATTGTTTATTGCTCTGCAGATAATGTGCAGGAGGTGGTGCTTTTTCTGCCACTGTCATCTCTTCATTTGGCCCGAATATTACTGGCTAATCACCGGACCCCTATACCTCTATCACCATGAACTTTAAGAGATCGCGACGTTGCGGCCCAAGAAGTTGCCCATGTGTTTTTTGTGTTTTCGCCCGCAATTTGTGTGTTTGTGTTAATCTGCCGGCAACTTCCGCAGCGGCGCGCATCAAGCCGGGAGCAGGAATTATCGCGGCAACGTCTTGATGTGATGCACATGCGCAGCCCCGTCAATCCGCTCAGGCTATACTGGCGTCGGGGATTGAGCTCCTGCGGTTTTCAGGCTGGCGTTTCTTGATTGCGCTGCGCGCGGGCTCTTGTCAGCGCCGCAATTCCCGGCCATCACCGATCCTCGGATTGAAATGCAAAGCGCCGCCGAAAGGACGCCATGATCCCCTGGGAACGGCTCGATGCCGTCACACTCGAAGACGGTATCGACCTCAAGCTGATGCGCCGCGGCACCGAGTATTCCATCATGCTCGGTACCAACGAGTTGATGAACAGCCGTTTGAGCGGCTCCGAGGAGGCACTCGCAACCTACGCGGTCGACCGGCTCGGGGACAGGCCGGCGCCACGCATCATGATCGGCGGACTCGGCATGGGCTTCACGTTGCGTGCAGCGCTGAGGCTGCTGCCCCCGGACGCGCAAGTGACCGTCTGTGAACTCGTGCCCGAAGTGATTGAATGGGCCAAGGGGCCGATGGCCCCGGTCTTCGAAGGTTGCCTCGAAGATCCGCGCGTCATGCTTCATCAGGGCGATGTCGGCCGGTTGGTCCGTTCCGGGCATGAAAACTGGGAGGCGATTCTGCTCGATGTTGACAATGGGCCTGAGGGGCTCACCCGTCAGGGCAACGACGCGCTCTACTCCGCGCAAGGGCTCGCCACCGCCTGCAGGGCGCTCGTCAAGGGCGGCGTCTATTCGGTCTGGTCGTCCGCGCCCGATCCCGCGTTTACCCGCCGGCTGAAACAGGCGGGCTTCAAGGTCGAGGAGCGACCAACGCGCGCCAGCACGCGCAAACGCGGTGCCCGACACATGATCTGGGTCGCACAAAAGCCATAGGCACGTTCTCAAATCTACGCAGATTTCGCAGGTTTTTCGAAATCATTCGGAAACAACTCAACCATAGATAAACCAAAACGAACCTGCGAGGAGTCGTATTGTTTAATTAACGCTAAATTAGTTAAGTCGGATCAATTTTAACGTCGGAGCCATGAAAGCTGCATCGGGATAATTGGCGGTTTGTATGAAACGGACCTTGGCCATTTGTAGACTGGAAGTAAGTCATGCAAGACGGGGCAAGTGACAACAAGAAGATCTCGGAGAAGCTGAAATTTCTTTGCATCGATGAAACCCAGCGCGAAGAGCTGGTTTCTTTCAAACGTCAGATCGAGCGCTCTCTCGGTCCGGCACTTGACCGCTTTTACAAGCAGGCAGCCCAGCAACCCGAAACCGCCAAGCATTTCCGCGATGCCCGCCACATGGAGCATGCGAAGGAAAAGCAGATCAATCACTGGAAGGTGATCACCACCGGCAATTTCGATCAGCAGTACATCGATGCCGTAACCAGGATCGGCAAGGTGCACGCCAAGCTCGGCCTTTGCCCCGAATGGTATATCGGCGCCTATTCTCTCATTCTCGAGGACATCACCAAGTCGGCCATCCAGACGGAGCTCGGTGGCTTCGGGATGGGCAAGAAGGCGGCCAAGACGGCTGCCGGCATCGCGGCGGTGATCAAGGCCGCCATGCTCGACATGGACTATTCGATCTCGGTCTATCTGGATGAACTTGCCAAGGAGCGTGCTGCGGCACAGGCCGAGCAGGCGCGTCTGAAGGCCGAGCAGGACAAGGCACTTGCCGCTCTCGACCGCGCCCTGACCAAGCTTTCCGAAGGCGACCTGAATTACACCATGGACGAACCGCTTGCCGCCGAGTTCGATGGCATCAAAGCGAAGTACAATTCCTCGGTTGCCAAGCTCAACGAGGCCTTCGTCGAAATCGTCGGATCCATCAACCAGTCGAACAGTGAAACCCGCGAGCTTTCCGGCGCCGCCGACGACATGGCCAAGCGCACCGAGCAGCAGGCTGCAGCGCTTGAGGAAACGGCCGCCGCGATCGAGCAGATTTCCACCATCGCCAAGCAGTCGGCGGAGCGAACCAGCGAAGCGCGGACGGTCGTCGAGCAAACCTCGGAACATGCCGCGCAGTCCGGAAGGACCGTATCCGATGCGATCGCGGCCATGGGCAAGATCGAGGATTCGTCGAAGAAGATCACGCAGATCATCACCGTGATCGACGAGATATCGTTCCAGACGAACCTGCTCGCCCTCAATGCGGGGGTGGAGGCAGCCCGGGCCGGTGAAGCGGGCCGCGGCTTCGCGGTCGTCGCGCAGGAAGTCCGGGAGCTGGCCCAGCGGTCCGCCTCTGCCGCCAAGGAGATCAAGGAACTGATCGAAGCCTCCTTCAGCGATGTGCTCAACGGCGTCGCACTGGTCAACAAGACCGGTGAAGCCTTGAGCAGCATTGGCGACCAGGTGCGTGTCATCAGCGATCACTTCGCCCAGATTTCGCGGTCGGCCCAGGAGCAGTCTTCTGGTATCGCCGAGATCAACACCTCTGTCGGCTCCATGGATCTGATCACCCAGCAGAATGCGGCGATGGTCGAGGAGACCAATGCCGCCACCCAGAACCTGCTCGGGATCAACGAGAATCTGGCGGAGCTGGCATCGCGCTTCAAGATATCCGGCAAGGCCCACGCCGCGCCGTCATCGCCGGCCTACGGCAAGGCCGCCTAGTCGGCTCTGCGCCGTTCGCGTAACTCACCCGTCACCATCAGTCCGCTTTCGAGGCGAGGCTGATGGTTCGGGCGTCGACATGTGCCCTGACGGTTTCGAGCAGGGGATGCCGGCTCGTCGCTTCAACGCCATAGGTGAGATTGAAACGGTAGTCGAAATCGGGCGGATTGTCTCCGGTCGTGTGCGTCAGCATGGTCTCGATCTTGTCGAGCCCCTTGGCGATGACGGCTTCCGGTGTCTTTGCCTCGGCATACTCGTCCCAGAGCCCGATCACTTCCGCCTTCAGGTCTTGGGGCAGGTGCGTGCAGAGCGTGATGAGATCGGCGCGTTCCCGGGCCGCGCGGTCATCTCCGGTGCGCTGCTCGGTTGCCGGCACATCGCCGGAGATTGCCTCGCCCAAGTCGTGCACGATGCAGATCTTGACCAGCCGGAGCAGGTCTATCCTCTCGAACTCGTTGCCCAGAAGCACCGCGAGCAGGCAAAGCCGCCAGGTATGTTCGGCCGTGCTTTCACGCCGGCCCTGCGGTGTGTGACCGCTGCGCAAGGTGTCCTTGAGACGGTTGGTCTCGTCTAGGAATGTCAGGATCGCCGCGATCCGCTCCGGCGATGGCAGCGACTGCTCCGCGGTCACGCCGCAGCCTTCCACGTCGCCGCATAGGCTTCCTTGCGCGTCGGGTCGAGGTTTGTTCTCGAAAGGTCCCCCCTTGCCCAGGCCATCACCTTCGGATCCATCACCCTGAACCACAGTGGCGGGATGGCCGCCAGCAGAAAACAGCCCGGATAACCCGAGGGGAGGGTTGGCAGGTCGTCAAATGAGCGCAGCGCCTGGTAGGGCCTGAGCGGGTTTGCGTGGTGATCGGAATGCCGTTGCAGGTGAAACAGCATCAGGTTGGTGACGATATGATTGGTGTTCCAGGAGTGGTGCGGTTCGCACGGTTCGTAACGCCCGTCCGGCCGCCTTTGCCGCTTTAGGCCGTAATGCTCGACGTAGTTGGCGAAAGTCAGGTGCAGCCAGCCGACCATCGAATTGATCAGAAGAAACGGGATCAGCACCGGTCCGAACGCGAAGATCAGCGCACCGGCGACGCTCAGCGTGATCGCATACCCCTGCAGAATGTCGTTGCGCCAGTGCCAGAAACCGAACCCCTTGCGCGCAAGCCGCTCGCGCTCCATTGCCCAGCCGCGAACCAGGGTCGAGGGGATCTCCCGCAGGGCGAAGCGCCACAGGCTTTCTCCCAGCCGTGCCGATGCCGGGTCTTCAGGCGTGGCGACATGGACGTGGTGTCCGCGATTGTGCTCGATGCAGAAATGACCGTATCCGGAAACGGCATTTGCGAGTTTCGCGCCCCACTGGTCGAGCCGGTTTGGCTTGTGGCCGAACTCGTGGCCGACGGTGATCGCGGTGCCTGAACTGATGCCGGCGGTGAGCGCCAGACCGACATAGGCTGCCAGGGGCGTTTGCGGCTGCGCTGCCGCGACCGCGCAGGCAATGAAGGAAAACCAGAACATCGGAAGCGACGTGAACAGCAGCACGCGGTAATAGGGGTCCGAAGCGATCTCGTCGACCGCAGACTCGGGCGGATTGTTCGGATCCACACCGATAAGGTGGTCGGCAAGCACCAGGATCCCGTAATAGAAAACCGCAGGAGCGGCGATCCACCAGGCATTGCCGCCGGCAAGATAGGCGAGGGCGGCAAGTCCCGGAAGCGAGGGCGCCAGCACCGAAAGCAGCCACAGTTTTCGCTTTGGGTCGCGAAAGGCGGCCCGTTCCCCGTTCTTTGGCGCGGCAATGAAAACCATTCGTCCAGCCTCCCAGTCCGGCCGATGGTAAAATTGCATCCACCGATGCGCAAGACAAATGCAGGAAGCGGCGCTGCCGCTGTTTGCGACAGGCTCTTTCGGCCGGGGCAAGCCGCGACAATCGGGTAAAGTGAGGGATCAGGCGGCCTTCAGGACCAGGCAGTTGCGGCCCGCAGCCTTTGCTTCGTAAAGCGCCATGTCGGCCCGCCGCATGACCTCGTGCAGGTGATCGCCCGGGGTATGGGTGGCAACGCCGATGCTGATCGTGGCCCGAAGCAGTTGCCCCTCGAAGGCAAAGGGAAGCTCGGAAATCGCGTTGCAAAGCTTGGCAGCAACCTTGACGGCGTCGTCCGCGCCGATTTCCGGAAGCAAGATCCCGAATTCCTCGCCGCCGATCCGCCCGATAATGTCGTGCGAGCGCAGGGTGCGCTTGAACCGCTCGACAATGCCCTTGAGGACTTCGTCGCCGGCGGCGTGGCCGTCGCGGTCATTGATCTGCTTGAAATGATCCGCATCCAGGACCAGCAGAGATGCCGGCTTGTGGTGCCGGGCGGTCCGGTCGATTTCTTTTTCGGCAAGCTCAAGGAAGCGGTGCCGGTTGAGCGCGCCGGTCAGGCTGTCGGTCCAGGCCAGACGTGCGAGTTCGCGTTCCTGGTGTTTGAGCTTGGTGATGTCGAAACGGAAGCCGACGATGCCGCCTTCGCTGGTGCGCCGTTCCTGAACACGCAGCCACTGGTCTCCCGGCAGCCTCTGCTCGATCGGCTCGCCCGGATTGCGGTGCTGTTCGAGGCGTTTGGCAATCCAGGCCTCCTCCTTGCCCGCGGCCTCGGGGAACTGCCCCTTGGAAACGGCGTAGCGCAGGATCTCCTCGAAGGTCGCCCCCGGAACGATGAACCTCGCACTGTGCGAATAGACCTGCCGGTAGCGCTCGTTGCAATGCACCAGACGGTCTTGCTTGTCATAAAGGGCAAATCCGTTGGGAAGGCTTTCGATGGCGTCGGCGAACCGGCTTTCGGCGGCATCCGCTCGCTCGATCAGCAGGCGCATGTCGAGCGCATCCATGACCATGGACGCGAGATCCTCGAGCAGCTTCTTCTCTGCGTCGGTCACAGTGCGCGGCCGGGTGTCGATCACGGCCAGTGTACCGAGATTGAGCCCCTCGGCGGTGCGCAGCGGAGCGCCGGCGTAAAACCGCAGATGCGGCGCTCCGGCGACATAGGGGTTGTTGCAAAAGTCCGGGTCCCTGCTGGCGTCTTCGATGACGAACACCTCTTCGCCGCAAATCGTGTGATTGCAGAAAGCAAATTCCCGGTTCATTTCCGAATCGGGAAAACCGATATGCGACTTGAACCAGAGCCGGTCTCCCTCGACCAGGGCGACGCTGGCGAACGGAACGTCGAACAGATTTCCCGCGAGCCGGACCACGCGGTCGTAGGATTCCTCCGGAAGGCTGTCGAGGACGTGATAGCTCCGCAGCTTCTCCAGACGCTCATGCTCTTGGTTTGGCAAGGGGTATATCGGCATCTGCAGTCCTGTCCGCTTTGACTCGGCTAAACAACGGCGTCACTGAATATTGAACGGTAAGCTTTAAATAAGCGCTAAAGCAGGAGAATTGCCGCGGGTGCACCGGAACAGCGATGAGCAGTGTTTTTTAACTCCGTCGCTGTAGGTTGGATCCAGTCACGCGGAATCCGGGAAATATCTCAATGCGCCAAGTATCAGCAGTCGCGACCCTTACGATCACCCTTCTTGCCTCGGCAGTGACTGCCGGGCCGGCCCATGCGCTCGAGGTTGACCGCCTCCTCAAGCAGGTTTTCGGAACCTCCGACCCGGCCGAACTCGGCGGGCCGATCTTTGCGCTGATCGCAGTTGCCGCGTTCGTGTTCTTCTGGGGCGCGCTGAAGATCGGAAGACGGCGGCAGCGCCGGATGATCGAAACCTACGACGATCAGCTTCAGGATTACGCAAGCCGGCTGCGCCGCGGAAAGCTCTGAGGCCCCGATCGGCACATTGCAGCGCCGTGCCGTATGAAGCGCCCGCTTGTCCGGACTCATTCAGGGCCGGAATGGCAGGTTCTGCGAAATTCATTTCACATCATCTCCCACAGGCCTATGATCGCAAGCGCCCTGATCAGGGTGAACCGTGCCGTTGCACCGTCGAACTTCCAATAACGAGACCGCGATGCCTGCCAAGCTTTCCGTCAACCTCAACGCCGCCGCCATGCTGAGAAACCGCCGGGATCTCCCCTGGCCGAGCGTGACTGCGCTGGGCCGCATAGCGCTTGAAAACGGCGCCCATGGCCTGACGGTGCATCCGCGCCCCGACCAGCGCCACATCAGGTTTTCGGACCTGCCGGAGCTGCGCGCGCTGATCGACGACGAGTTTCCCGGTGCCGAGTTCAACATCGAGGGATATCCGACAGAGGACTTTCTGGAACTGGTCCGCGCCAATCAGCCCGAGCAGGTCACGCTCGTGCCCGACGATCCGGCACAGGCGACATCGGATCACGGCTGGGATTTCGAAGGCAAGGGAAACGAGCTTCGATCGGTCGTCCAGCGGCTGAAGAAGGACGGCGCCCGTGTCTCCCTGTTCTGCGATCCTGACGCCAGCCGCGCCAGCCTGGAAGCGGCGAAGGCGACGGGGGCGGACCGGGTGGAGTTCTACACCGGTCCCTATGGCGGAACCCATGACGATCCGGCACGCGCCGCCGAGGAACTCGCAAAGCTCGAGACCGCCGGAAAGATCGCTGACGAACTCGGCCTGGGCATCAATGCCGGCCATGATCTGACGGTCGACAATCTTCCCGGTCTGGCCCGCGCCCTGCCGCAGCTGCTGGAGGTCTCGATCGGGCACGGGCTGACCGCAGACGCGCTGGAATACGGCATGGCCGAAACCGTCCGCCGCTTCATCCGCGCCTGCGGGTAGGGTGCTTTCCGGGCTCGGCTCACTGTCGCCGGGCTTTGGTGGTCAGGCGTGAAGTGCCGCCTTGTTTGCTTCCAGAAATGTCCTGAGCGATCTCGGCGCCTGGCCGGAAAGGTCTTTGACATCCCCGGTGACCATCGAGATCTTTCCCTCGCGCGTATTGGCGTCGAAGGAAACGAAGGTGGGGATGAACGGGGCCGGAACGCCCGCCTGGGCCATCCCTTCGGCCAGCGCCTCGTCGCTCACATGAACCACGCTGAGCGGCTTTCCGGTTGCCGCGGTCACCAGCTCGGCAATCTCGTCGGTCGTGTGGGCTTCGGGCCCGGTCAGGGTATATGTGACATTGCCGTTTGCCGGGCCGGCGATCCCTGCCGCAATGGCGCGGGCGATGTCGTCGCGGGCAATGTGGGCGATCTTGCCGGTGCCTGCCGAACTGTACCACTGGCCCGAGGCAAGTGCCTGCGGCAGCGACATGAACAGGTTCTCCATGTACCAGCCGTTGCGGAAGATCGTGTAGGCGATGCCGCTGGCCTTGATCGCTTCCTCGGTTCCGAGATGGTCGGGCGCAAAGGTGATCAGCGCGTCCTCCGGGTTCGGCATCGAAGTGTAGAAGATGCGGCCGACGCCTGCGGCTTTTGCCGCCGATACGGCCGCCTTGTGCTGGCGAAGCCGCGTGCCCGCGCCGTCAAGCGCATCGGTGGAGACGATCAGCAGACGTTCGATGCCGTCGAAGGCAGCAGCAAGTCCGCCTTCATCGTCGAAATCGACCCGCCGCGTCTCCACGCCCCTCGCTTCGATGTCGCCGAGTTTGCCGGGATCGCGCGATCCCGCGACGACACTCGATGCCGGCACGTTCAAGCTCGAGAGAAGATGGTCTATTACGCGCGAGCCCAATTGGCCCGAAGCGCCGGTGATGAGAATTCTGCCTGCCATGATCTGCCCTTTCCCTTTTAAAAACCGATGGTATAGAAACGGTGGTTGCTCTCAATTTGAGAGCAACAGGAGGTATGGTAAGACGGCTGCCATGAAAAGAAGGCAGTTTCGCCGCCGATAGGCACCTGAAAGGAACCACCATGGATGCACATATCCCGTTTTCGGACCGGATCCGGATGATGCAGGGCGACGGGCAACTCGAAAACTGTCCGGTGCGGCAGGTCATGCAAGGCATTTTTGGCAAGTGGAGCACGCTTCTCGTGCTGGCGCTGGCTGAACGGTCCTATCGTTTTGGCGAACTCAGGCGCCTGGTACCCGACATCTCGCAGCGCATGCTGACCCAGACGCTGCGCGATCTCGAACGTGACGGCTATGTCTACCGCACGGTTCATCCCACCAAGCCGCCGAGCGTCGAATACGGACTGACCGAGCTCGGCCTTTCCATGCTCGGCCCGCTCAACGATCTGGTTGTCTGGTCAAGCGACAACTTCGCGGCCGTGGATGCTGCGCGCAAGCGCTATGACGCCGTCGCCAAACCTTAGACCGGGCGCTTTGTCAGCTCGTTTTTTCCTTGTGACGATCACGCTTGAAATTGCGGCTGGCGTCGGCCAGAAGATGACGGACATGTGACGGGGGCGAAATGAGTCGGCAAGGCATCCACTTTATCGCGGCAGCAGCTGTTTTGAGCCTGCTTCTGGCCGGCTGCGTGGGCCAGACCAAGCCGAAGCCCGCGGGCCCCAGAACGCCTAAGAACTTTCACTCGCTGATGCCGCCGCAAAGCCTGCTGCGCGATGACACGATCGAGGCTGCAAGTCATGACCGCGCCACAAGCCGTCTTGCCTATGTCGGCGTATGGGCGAAATCGGGCGAAGCCTGCGCGATGATGGACCAGACCGCCTTCGAGGGGTTCGCGGTCATCACGCCGGGTTCGCTCCGCCGGTCCGGCGAGACCTGCACTTTCGACCAGGGCGAACCGGAGCAGGGCTACCTGCAGTTCGAAGCCAGTTGCAAGGCCGGGCGCAAGACCCGGCCCCGCCAGCTAACCGTCTTCATGCAGGACGCCGAAAAGATGCAGCTCGGCATCGACGGCACGACCCGGTCCCTGACCCGCTGCCACCTGCCGGAGTAGGGACAAGCCACCGACAGTCCTTCGCTCCGGAATTTGCGGTGTGCTGAGGCCAGATCAAATTGGAAGCTTATTGTTCGGCTTTTCTTAAAGGCCGCCCTCTAGTTTTCCCATCATGGAAAAACCTGCTCAACAGCTTCATCATCATGCGCCGAATGTCCTGCGCAAATGGGGCTTTTGGGCTGTCATCGCCGGAGCTGCCGCGCTCATGCTGGTGTTTGCACAGATTGCGGGGCCTACTTTCGAGGTCAAGCCGTCTCTGGCAACACAGGTCGGCGAGATCGCGGGTGAAATCAAGCGATCCGCTTGGCGCACATTCTTGGGCTTCCCGAAAGAAACGGTCGATCCGGAAGTCACGACCTCCTTGTGGAGCTACGCGGCGTTTGCAGCGCCTGCTCTCGGTATAGCGGCCATCGTCCTGTCCATGATTTCCGGGATCGCTCAGGAAAACCGCAGATATGCAGCCTATGGCTTCGGCCTGGGCTCCACAGCGGTCCTGTTCCATTTTTTCTGGTGGCTCGCGCTGCTCTTCGCCGGCGTGGCATTGATGATCGCAATCATCGACAACATCGGCGATATTTTCAGCCTCTCCTGACTGCTGCGCCCGCGAGCGTCTCGAGCAGTTCTCAATGCTGAAATGCTGGCGGCGATAAACCGGGCGTTCGCCCTGGATGCTTGCCTATAAAATCCGTCTTGACGCCGAACCGTACCGTACGGTACAGGTGCCGCCATGTCAGCTTCAGCCCATGCAATGGCGCCGGAAACGAGCGTCCTCAACCTGACCCTGCAGGACGCCGCCGGCGCCGGCGAGGGCGATGCAGTACAGGCTTCCCCTGGCGCCGAGTTCACCGAGCGTCAGCGCGAAGTGCTCGATGCGGTGCTCAAGCTGATGGTTGCCCGCGGTGACGGCTTTTCGGTCGCGGCGGTGGCGCGCGCTGCACGCTGCTCCAAGGAGACGCTCTACAAGTGGTTCGGCGACCGCGACGGTCTTCTCACCGCCACCGTGCGCTGGCAGGCATCCAAGGTGCGGATGCCGAAACTGCCGAGCGGCGGGCTGGACAGGAGCGGGCTCGAGAAGGCGCTTCGGGGATTTGCCGTGAGTTGGCTGTCGGTGATCACCGGGGATCTGTCGATCGCGCTGAACCGGGCTGCCGTGAGCCACGCCGGGTCGGCCGAAAGCCGCCTCGGCGCAATCGTGCTCACCAACGGGCCGTTTGCCATGCAACGCCGGCTCGAGCCGCTGTTCGAGGCGGGGAGGGCCGCGGGGCTGCTCGCGTTCGACGATGCTGGTTCCGCCTTCCGCAGCTTCTTCGGCCTCGTCGTCGCCGACACCCAGATCCGGGTGCTCCTGGGCGAGGATCACCGCCCGGATGCGGCCAAGATCGAGGCCATGTCCGCGCACGCAGCCAAGCAGTTCCTCACCCTTTACGGACGGGGATGAGATTTCGAATTCGCCGCCGCCGGTGCCGTGAGGTTCCGGAGGCGGCAGGAAACACAGAACGAACACGCGAAAAGGGAGACTTACATGCGCGTTTATTATGATGCCGATGCCGATCTCAATCTGATCAAGTCGAAGAAGGTGGCCATCATCGGCTACGGTTCGCAGGGACGGGCGCATGCGCTCAACCTCAAGGATTCCGGCGCCACCAACGTTGCCGTTGCGCTGCGCGCCGGTTCGGCAACCGCCAAGAAGGCCGAAGCCGACGGCTTCAAGGTGATGAGCGTGGCCGAAGCGGCAGGCTGGGCCGACCTGATGATGATGGCGACGCCCGATGAACTCCAGGCCGGGATCTACAAGAGCGAAATCGCGCCGAACATCCGCGACGGCGCGGCCATCGCCTTTGCCCACGGCCTCAACGTCCATTTCGGCCTCATCGAGCCCAAGGACACTGTCGACGTCGTCATGATCGCACCTAAGGGCCCCGGCCACACCGTGCGCGGCGAATACGTCAAGGGCGGCGGCGTTCCCTGCCTGATCGCCATTCATCACGACGCGTCGGGCAATGCCCACGACATGGCGCTGTCCTATGCCTGCGGCGTCGGCGGCGGCCGGTCGGGCATCATCGAGACCAACTTCCGCGAGGAATGTGAAACCGACCTGTTCGGTGAGCAGGTCGTTCTCTGCGGCGGTCTGGTCGAACTGATCCGCGCCGGTTTCGAAACCCTGGTCGAGGCCGGTTACGCGCCGGAGATGGCCTATTTCGAGTGCCTGCACGAGGTCAAGCTGATCGTCGACCTGATCTATGAAGGCGGTATCGCCAACATGAACTACTCGATCTCCAACACCGCCGAGTGGGGCGAATACGTCTCGGGTCCGCGCATCATCACCGCCGACACCAAGGCTGAGATGAAGCGCGTGCTGCACGACATCCAGAGCGGCAAGTTCACCTCCGAATGGATGCAGGAGTGGCATTCGGGTGCGGCCCGCTTCAAGGGCATCCGCCGCATGAACGACAGCCACCAGATCGAGGAAGTCGGCGAGAAGCTGCGCGGCATGATGCCGTGGATCAAGTCGAACGCTCTGGTCGACAAGTCGAAGAACTGATCTGTCCGATCCGTTTGAGATCGCAGAGGGGCCGTGGGGCGATCCACGGCCCTTTTCGTGTGCGCGCCTGCGGCGTCGCGGGCGGATCAAGTGGAACGCTCTGGTCGACAAGTCGAAGAACTGATCTGTCCGATCCGTTTGAGATCGCAGAGGGGCCGTGGAGCGATCCACGGCCCTTTTCGTGTGCGCGCCTGCGGCGTCGCGGGCGGTGCCTAAATGTCTCCGGAAGTGGATTTTTTGAACCCGGAAAGCGGCGCGCTTCGTCGGATGCAATGTTGGCGCCGTGCCCGGTTCTGTGCGGTTTCAACGTCGCCCGATCAGCCGCATCCGTCCGGGGGATCCGGCGAAAGATGAAAAAAGCCAAAAAAAATTTGGAACCGAATATCCGCGAGATCATTGACGGGGCGTACCATTCAGAAACGGGTCCACCGGGCCTAAGTACAGGAGATTACTATGAAAAAGCTTATCGCTGCTACTGCTATGACCATGCTCTTTGCCGGTTCGGCCTTCGCTGACACCAACGCCGCCAACACCCGGACCGCGCTCGACGCCTACAATGATGGCGACACTTCCGTTGCCGACATCCTGATGGACTCGGAAGGCAACGATCGCACCGATGAAGACTTCATGGCACGCTGGGACGCCGCCACGCCGGAACAGCAGGCCGCACTGGTCGAAGCCTGTGACCGCGGCCAGGAAGAAGAGCTGGAATTCACCGACACGGTCAAGTCGCGTTGCAAGGTTGCCGCTGGCAACTAATGCGTGACCCTCGCTGACAGCGCGAGCCCTCCCTGAGGGCCGCGCGCAGCGGGAAACCGTGACGGAAGATTTCGTCGCAAAAGCCGGTTGGCCGAAAGGCCTGCCGGCTTTCTGCTGTCCGGATACGACTTGCCTATGCCCCGACGGTTTCCCGGATCACCACCGAAATTGGAAAATGGTCCGAATACCCGTCGGTGTTGACGTTCTCGGCGGCGTTGCCCTTGGACAGGCCGAAGCGGATCGCCCCCCGGTTCTTGCTGTTCGACGTCATCTCCGGATAGGCCTCGATGCGAACCGTGTCCTCAAGCACCTTGAACGGAGCGGACCCGTTGAGCAGGGCGCGCGATACCAGGATCTGATCGAACAGGTTGGCGTCGCCGCCATAATAGTACGTCCCGTAAAGCGTGCGCTCCCGGCCGCTTTCGGTGGTCACGGTCTGGCGCAGCAGGTTCCAGGACAGATTGTAGAACATCGCCGATCTCGACCCCTCCACGTCGTCGCGCTCGCGCCGGCCGTTGGCGTGGACCATGACCGAAGCGTCCGACGGGTCGTCATTCATGTCTCCCATGGCGAGGACCGCAACATTCTCGTCGCGTTCCTCGCGGATGCGCTCGTGCCAGTAGCCGAGCGTCTCGCCTGCCGTCATGCGGTAGCCCGCGCTTTCCACCGCGCCGCCGGAACGTGAAGGCCAGTGATTGGACAGCGCCACGAGGTGATTGCCGGAATTGGTCACGAAGGTGCACTGGGTGATGTCGCGGGTGCCGGTGCGGCGCATGACGAAATGGCTGAAGATTTCGGTCTCGATGATCACCAGCCGGTTCTTGTCGAAAACGAAGGCGGTGTCGATGCCGCGCTTGTCCTTGGTCGAATCCGCATGCACGATGGAATAGTTGCGGCCCGGCAGCAGCCCGTCCAGCCGGTCGCTGAGCGCCTCCAGCGCATAGCGGTTTTCAACCTCGCAGACCCCCAGGAGATCCGGTCCCGCGCCGTTGTTCATCTGCACGATGATGGAGGCCAGTTGCTCGATCTTGCGGTTGAACAGTTCCTGCGTCCAGCCCCTCAGATCACCGGCGTTCTTTTTCGCGATCCACGGCTCGCGCGCCGGGAACCCCTCGGGGGCGAACAGGTTTTCCAGGTTCCAGAAAGCAACGAAATAATCCGGCATCACATTTCCCCTTTGAGTAGGACGGAAACAACTGAAGCGTGACGCGAAACGAGGCCCGAATACTATCGCGGATTGAAGACAGTTTGAAGTCACTTGCGGATGTGACTGCCGCGGACGCCGACGGCCGATGAGGGGAATGGCCTTGCCGGGACGCGTTCGGTGTCCCGAAGGCCGGAATTGCATCAAATGATATCAATCGCTTAAACCGGATCTTCATCCTGTGGCCGCATGATGTCGCTTGGGACGGTGGCAAGCCGCCGGGAATGGACATGATCATGCACGGGACAATCGAACCAGGCACAGGCAGACCGGAAGGTGCTGATGCGGGCGGCCCGCCACTTGCCCCCCCAAGATTGCACCACTGGGATTTTGCGCGCGCCCTCTACCTCGCGCTCGGCATTCCGTTTCATTCTGCCGTGATCTATTCGCTGAGCCATGAATGGGCTGTAAGCTCACCCGAAAAAAGCCGGGCGCTGACATGGCTTGCCGATTTCATTCACACCTTCCGCATGCCCGGGTTTTTCCTGCTGGCCGGGCTGTTCGCGATGATGCTTGTCGAGCGCAAGGGCGTTTGGCCCTGGCTCGGATCGCGGCTCTTTCGCCTCGGCCTGCCGCTCCTTTCGGCCACACTGCTGCTCCTGCCGCTCCAGATCGTGATTTCAGGAGCAGCCGATGTGGCAAACGGCGCGATGCCGTTGGCAAGCCTGGGTCCGCATCTGGCGGACGAGCTCACCCGTTTCGGCGAGCCGTGGATCTCCCATCTCTGGTTCCTCTGGGTACTGATCGCCTATTGCATCGGCCTTGCCGCCTTGCAGTGGTTGAGCCGCGGAACGCTCGGACGCAGGCTCGAAAGCCTTGTCGAATGGATCGCCGAAAACCGCATTCTCTCGCTCGCGGCTTTTGCAGCCCTCTGCGAACTCGCCGCCCGCGCGCAGGAAATCGTGGCCGCGGCCAGCCCCTATTACGGCAACGCCGTCATCAACTACAATCTCTACGTCGTCTACTTCGCCTTCGGCGCGGTGCTTCACTCAAGCAGCAGGCTGAATGCGCTGATGCTCCGGCCGGGACCGATCCTGGCGCTTGCCGGTGCTGCGCTGGTGATCTTTTCGCAAGGCGTTTCGCCGAACCTCTTCGTCCATACCCTGAAGGTGATGGCCGGGATCGCGGGCGCTCTCATGATCGTCGGGTTCATTTCCAACCTGGCGCACCGGTACTGTAACCGCCCCGATGCGCGGGTCAGGAAGCTGGTCGATGCCTCCTTCACCGTCTACCTGTTCCACCACCCGGTGATCATGGGGCTGGCGGCACTGTTTCTGTTCATCGACCTGCCGCCCGTGCTCGAATTTCTGATCATCGCCACCTCCGCCGGCATGATCTCCTATGCGATCCACCTCGCGGTAAGCCACAGCGCGGTGCTGACGCTGATGTTCAACGGGGTGGATCCCAAGGCGGCGCAAAAGCCCCAACTTCGACCTGCTGCGACCGCAGCGGTCCAGTCTCAGGTCCGAGGGTAGGGACGTTTACCATCATCCAGCACTCATCCCGGCCAACATCGCCGCCAGTGCCACAATGTGGATCAGCATGATCGCCCTGTCGTTCCACAAGACGCCGACGGCGAACCAGCCGAACACGCCGATCACGAACAGATATAGGTTCCAGGGCGTGAAGCCGAAGCCGGTTGCCGTGTAGCCGAGGATCTGCACGGCCGAAGCCACCCATTTGATGATGAAGGCGATCCGGTCGCTTGAAGGTTTGGAAACAACTGCAGTCGTCATGTCTTTTTCTTTCTCAGACTGAGCGGGTCAGGCCGCCGTCTATGCGCAGATTCTGACCGGTGATGTAGGCGGCATCTTCGGAGGCCAGGTAGGAGACCAGCGACGAGACCTCGCGCGCATGGCCATAGCGGCCCATCGGGATCCGCGCCTTGCGGTCCGCCGTTTCCGGCAGTGAATCGATGAAGCCCGGCAGCACATTGTTCATGCGGATGTTTTTCGCTGCATATTTGTCGGTGTAGAGCTTGGTGAAGCTCGCCAGTCCCGCCCGGAACACGCCGGAGGTTGGAAACAGCGGATCCGGCTCGAAGGCGGCGAAAGTCGAGATGTTGATGATCGTGCCGCCGCCCTGGTTTTCCATGTGCGGAGTCACCAGCCGGACAGGACGGATGATGTTCATCAGGTAGACTTCCATGCCCTTGTGCCAGTCGTCATCGCTGATCGACAGGATATCGCCCTTCGGCCCGTGGCCGGCGGAATTGACCAGCACATCCACACGGCCCCAGGCCGCAACAGCCTTGTCGACAAAGGCGGCCAACGCGTCCGGATCGAGGTTGGAGCCGGTGTGGCCGACGCCGCCGAGTTCCTCGGCCAGCGCCTCGCCCTTGCCTGATGAAGACAGGATGCCGACCTTGAAGCCGTCAGCCGCAAGCCTGCGGGCCGCATCCGCGCCCATGCCGCTGCCGCCTGCGGTGATTAGGGCAACCTTGTGTTTGCTCATCATCTCTCTCCTTCATGTTGGTCCAAAACTAGCCGCGGGCAGGGGCGTTGACCAATCATGTTTTCTCGCCCAGACTGTAGAAAATCTACTGTCATTCGGAGTGCGATATGCGTCTGCCCAATCTCAATGGCGTGCGCGCCTTCGAATGCGCAGCCCGCCATCTCAATTTCCGCCTCGCCTCCGAAGAGCTGAACCTGACGCAGGGCGCGGTGGCCCAGCAGGTCCGCAATCTCGAAGCCTCGCTGGGCCAAAAGCTGTTTGTCCGCAAACCCCGCGGGCTGGAATTGACCGGGAAAGGCGCCGCCTATTTCACCGAGATCCATGCCGCGCTCAGCCGCGTTGCACAGGCCAGTGCGCAACTGTCGCCGCAAAGCCGCAGCGTTGTGCTCTCCGTTCCGCCGTCCTTCGCCTCGATGTGGCTGATGCCGCGGCTCGCCGAATTCGAGTCGCTTCATCCCGATATCGAATTGCAGGTGATCGCGTCTGAAGCCTTGTCGGACTTCGAAGCCGATGGCGTCGATCTGGTGGTCCGCCAGGCGGCCCCGCCTTTCGCGCCAGACCTCAGATCGGTTCTGCTCGCGCCTCTCAACCTCGTCGCCGTCGCCAGCCCCGCCTATCTCGAAACCGCGCCGCCGACGGAAAGCCTCGAAGATTTCCGCGCCCACCGCCTGCTCGAAAGCAGCCACCAGAACTGGCTTCAATGGCTCGGCAGCGACGAAGACGCCGGCAAACCCGCGCGCATCTCCCGCTTCAACCAGACGGCCCTTGCAATCGCCGCCGCCCGCTCAGGCCGCGGCGTCGCCATCGCGCCCGAGGCGCTGATCGAACCGGACATTGAAGCTGGGGAGCTTGTGGTGGTCTGGCGCGACGAAGCCGAAACCGAGATCGCGTTTTATGCTGTCGGGCTGGCCAACCCCGGACGCAATACGCGGGACCGCGACCTGCTGGCAAAATGGCTGTGCGGGCAGTTTGGGCTGAAATGGGGGTAGGGGATAACCTTACGCAAAATGCTGCATGAGATTTCTCGGTTGCTCGTTCACCATTCAAAAAACCAAAGGTGCGGCATAGCGCAAAATCTTTCAGAGCTTGCTGTTATCTCATAGCAGGTTTCGTCGCCGGAAACGTTTGAAACGACCACTTCCTTGCCGCCCCACCTTGGTTCGTTGGTTTTAGCGTTGAAGTTGATTGTCACCCGGTTTCCATTTTGCCAAATCCAATTGCTACGGTTGCCTATAACGCTGACGCGCGTTGTCAGTCCACATGCTGCCTCACTTACAAGCTCACCTTTGCGCCAATACTCGCATTTTTGGAAACTTGGACAGTCAGATCCTTTCGGATCTAGCTTACAATCCTCGATTTTTCTCTCACACTCACCCGAACGCACATATTGAGAGTCCGCGTTGTATTCCTGTTCACAATAGGCTTCGGCTAACCACCAAAAAACGTCTGGTGGGTTTAGAGTCCCGGTTGTGTGAGTCTCAGGCCCCGGTTCGGGATCCGATCGCCATGAATCTGGGTCTCTGTTGCAGAGTGTGTAGAATCGTAGAGCCGAATATCGTTTATCGAGAACCGCTAAATGTTCGTCGTCATAAACGAGGCTGAATTCCAATTTGGTCGGAGATGATTCAAACTCTTCGAAGCGGCACATTGCATCCAATTCCACCTTAGGCCCGGATTTGACCGGGTTACGCAGATCACATCCACCACCTTCCGCTTCATAGTCTCCATGGGACAGGGTCGCAATATCTTCAGAGCCATCAGCAGGGAAGACGACTAAATAGGAACCGGTCCTTCGTTCATTGGAAGCTAATGTGCAGTTGTATTCACTGTCCTCCCAATGACCAATGAAAGGGCCAATAGCATCGGCCAAAGATGGGGAGGCGAAGATCAATACGGACGCGAATAAAAGATAAGTCGAAATTCCAAGTCTTGCAAATTGCATTAACGGCCCTCCTTTGAGTTAATGCATACTAGTAAAATTTTACCTCGTACGGAACTGTGTTAGTCAAATTGGTAGATTCGCGAAAAATTGCGTTGGGAACAAGTAGCCAACATGTCGAATGAAAGTTTGTTACGCAGGAATGGCAAATCACTGACGCGGACTTCTCCGTTCAGTTTGCATCCCAATGCCATTGCAATGTTTGTTTTCGACCAGATGTAAGGTGACCGGCCGCATCAGCGTCCCCGCACCACCCGGCCCAGCCGTGTGATCCCCTCATCGATCATTGCTTCGCTCGCGCAGGAAAAGGACAGCCGGATCGTGTTCGCGCCGGAGCCGTCGGCGAAGAAGGCCTTGCCGGGGACGAAGGCCACGCGCTCGGTTTTCAGGCTTTCGGCGAGCAGCGCCGCACCGTCGAAACCTTCGGGCAGGGTGACCCACACAAACATGCCGCCATCGGGCCTGGTCCAGGTCACGCCTTCGGGCATGTGGCGGGCGAGCGCCGCGAGCATCGCGTCGCGCCGGGCCATGTACGTGGCCTTGATCTTTTTGACCTGAGCGTCGAATCCGTTCGAGGCCACCGTGTGGATTGCCATCTGGTTGAGCGTGGCCGAATGCAGGTCGGCCGCCTGTTTCATCAGGACCAGCTTCGAGATCACCGGCTTGGCCGCGCAGACCCAGCCGACGCGCAGGCCCGGCGCCAGCGTCTTGGAGAACGAGCCGCAATAGATCGTTCGGGTGTTTTCGATTCCGCCGTTGCGCGCAATGTCGAGCGCGAGCAGGGGAGGGATCTCCTCGCCGTCATAGCGCAGCGACTGGTAGGCCGCGTCCTCGATGACGGCGATGTCGAGTTCGGCGGCGAGATCGAGAATGCGCTCCCGCGCGCTTTCGGCCAGCGTCTCGCCGGTGGGATTGGCGAAATCGGCCGAGGCATAGGCGAACTTCACCTGCCCGCCGTTGGCCTGGGCGGTTTCGCGGTAGTCGTCGGCCGCGCGGTTGCCGAGCGGGGTGAGGCGGTCGTAGCCGGGCTCATAGGCGTTGAAGGCCTGCAATGCGCCCAGATAGGTCGGCCAGCCGACGAGCGCCGTGTCGCCGGGCGACAGGAACAGCTTGCCGAGATAATCGAGCGCCTGCTGCGAGCCCGAAGTGATCATGATGTTGTCGGCGGTGCAGTCGACGCCGAGCGAGGCCATCCGTTTCACCAGCCAGTCGCGCAGCGGGCGGTAGCCTTCGCTGACCGAGTATTGCAGCGCGGCGCCCTTGCTGTCACCGGTCAGTGCCGAGGTGAGCGCCGCACTGAACGCGTCCGCCGGAAACAGCGCCGGGTCGGGGATGCCGCCCGCGAACGAGATCACGTCGGGCTGGTCGAGAAGCTTGAGCAACTCGCGGATCTCGGACGCCTTCATCCGCTCCGCGCGGGTCGCGAACAGCGCCGGCCAGTCGAGCCCGTGGCCATGCGACCCTGAGAGGGAAGGCGACCCAGAGAGGCATGGCGACATTTCCTGCTGCATCTGGTCCGGCATGTCTGTCTCCTGAAGCGCGGAACGCCTGTGGTCTCGTCCGGACTGACGTTCTGTTTCGCTCAGGGCACGCCCATTTCGCGCAACACAAATGCGTGCCGGTCTGGTTCTGCGCAAGATTGAGCATGAATCCGAAATTAAGTCAATAATGCTGACCTATTTTCGGGCAGGGTGAATGCGAGGTCTCCGGTGCGGGTGCGCTCACGGCAGCTTCCGCCCCGGGAAGGCGCATGTCCCCGGGAAAACGCATGTCCCCGGGAAAACGCATGTCATTGTAAGCCGAGGCAATACTCCGCGTTGTCCGCGCCAAAACAGCGCAGTTTTTTCGCTCTTTCCTGTCATCCCGGTGGAAACATGAGCTTTTCGGGAGGATTTCAGCGTCTGTCGACTTGTCCTTGCTTTCAGGCATGACTAAGTGAACCTGCAAAAGACGCATCTGGCATAATCTAAGCCGTCCCGGGGAACATCAATGAGCGCTGCCGCGCCAGGAACGACTTTCATCATTCTCATGCTGCCGTTTCTGGCGGCTCTTGCTGCGCCCTGGCTCACTCGCCGTCTCGGCCACAATGCGGCCTGGATACTGGCGCTGGCGCCGGTTGCGATCTTCGTTCATTTCCTGGGGTTTTCGCCGAGGGTCGCCGATGGCGGCATCGTCACCGGCGGGTTCGCCTGGGTGCCCTCCTACAATGTCAGCTTTTCCTGGCTGATCGACGGTCTGTCCCTCACCTTCGTGCTTCTGATTTCCGGCATCGGGGCACTGATCGTGCTCTATTCGGGTGGATATCTCAAAGGTCACGCCAACCTCGGACGGTTCTTCTCGTTCATCCTGCTGTTCATGGGCGCGATGCTGGGCGTCGTCATTTCCGACAGCTTCCTGATGCTGTTCATCTACTGGGAACTGACCTCGATCACCTCGTTCCTGCTCATCGGTTTCGATCACACGCGCGAAGCCTCGCGCCGCGCCGCCATCCAGGCGCTGGTGGTCACCGGCGCCGGGGGGCTTGCGCTTCTCGCGGGCCTGCTGGTGATCTGGAACATCACCGGCATCACCCAGCTCTCGCTGCTCCTGAGCTTCGGCGATGAACTCAGGGCGAGCCCGTTCTATCTGCTGGCGCTCATTCTGGTGCTCGGCGGGGCGTTCTCGAAATCGGCGCAGTTCCCGCTGCATTTCTGGTTGCCGAACGCCATGGAGGCGCCGACGCCGGTGTCTGCCTACCTGCATTCGGCAACCATGGTGAAAGCGGGCGTCTACCTGCTCATGCGCCTCAATCCGGTGCTCGGCGATACGGTCTGGTGGGAAACGATCCTGCCGGTGTTCGGCGGCGCGACCCTGATCGTCGGCACGCTGCTCGCCATCCGTCAGACCGATTTGAAGCTGATGCTGGCCTACACGACCGTCTCGTCGCTGGGGCTTCTGGTGATGCTGACCGGTTTCGGCTCTGAGCACGCCATCGCCGCAGCCGTGCTCTACCTGGTGGCGCATTCGCTGTTCAAGGGCGCGCTGTTCATGGTCGCGGGCCTGATCGACCACGAGGCCGGCACCCGTGACGTCACAAAGCTCGGCGGACTGCGCAGCGCAATGCCGATCACCTTTGCCGCCGCCATGGCCGCCGCCATCTCCATGGGCGGGCTGCCGCCCTTCTTCGGTTTCCTCGCCAAGGAGGAAATCTATTACGCGCTCTGGGCCACCGACCCGTGGTCGCTTGTCTTTACGCTTGTCGCCGTCATCGGCAACGGGCTGATGTTCGTCATCGGCTTCGCGGTTGCGATCAAGCCTTTCCTCGGCCCGAAGGTGAAAACCCCGAAGCCCGCCCATGAGGGCCCCGTGCTGCTCTGGCTCGGACCGTTGACGCTCTCCATCGTGGCGCTGGTCGCAGCAATCGTCTCGCCGTTCACCCACCGCTTCATCTCATCGCCCATGGCGAGCGCGGTGGCGGGCGAACCCGAAACCGTCACCATCTCGCTGATCCCGCATCTGGGCGCGGCCCTGGCACTGTCACTGGTCACGGTGGTTTTCGGCGTGATCGTCTACCGCTATCTCGACAGCGCGCGGGCCGGAATGGCGAGGACGCTTGCGGCCATCGGCTGGGGGCCCGACCGGGGCTTCGATCAGTTCATCTCGGGGATCGTGCGCCTGTCGGTAGGCGTTACAAGGGCGATCCAGCCCGGACGGCTCGATGTCTACATGACGGCGACCTTCCTGATGATTGCGCTGGCGCTGTTCGGCCCGATGGCGTGGTACGGCGAATGGCCTGCGATGCCGGAATGGCCGGCCGACGCGCAGTTCCACGAAATCGCGGTTTTCGTCATCGCGCTTGTCGGTCTGGCCGCGGTGATCAACGCCCGCGACCGGCTGACCGCGATCGTCTCACTTGGGGTCCAGGGCTTTGCGGTCGCGCTGTTGTTCATGCTGTTTGGCGCGCCCGATCTTTCCTTCACCCAGTTCATGGTCGAAACGCTCGCCGTGGTGATCCTCGCCCTGGTGATGACGCGGCTCAAGCTCACCGCCTCCGATCATCGTTCGACCCGTGACAAGGTGGTCGACGGGAGCCTGTCGCTGGCTTGCGGCACCGGTTTCGGCCTGTACCTGCTTGCTGTCACCCAGCAGCCGTTCGATCCGTTCATCAGCGAGTTCTTCGCCCAGTATTCCAAGATCGTCGCCCACGGCACCAATGTGGTCAACGTGATCCTCGTCGACTTCCGCGGAACGGATACGCTCGGCGAGATCGCCGTGGTGATGGTCACCGGTCTGGCCGTGCTGTCGCTGATCCGGATCCGCACCGGCTTTGACGGGCGAACGGTGGCCGACAACGATCCCGAGCAGCGCGAGGAGGCCCGATAACCATGCGTACGGTAATTTTCCGCTCCATCGCGCCCTATCTCACAAGCCTGATGCTGTTGTTCTCGATCTTCGTGCTGCTGCGCGGCCACAACGAGCCCGGCGGCGGTTTCATCGGCGGACTGATCGCGGCCTCGGCACTGGCGATCTACGGCATCGCCTGCGGTGTGGCGCCGGTCCGGCGGGCGATCCATTACCACCCGATGGCGATCTCCGCCTTCGGCCTGTTCATCGGTGCGCTTGCCGGTGTGCTTTCGGTGTTTTCCGGCGTTCCGTTCATGACCGGTCTGTGGGTCTATCCGGAACTGTTCGGCGTCGAGCTGGCGCTGTCGAGCGTGCTTCTGTTCGACATCGGCGTCTATCTGGTGGTCGTCGGCGCGATCTCGTCGATTGCGCTTGCGCTTGAGGAAAGGGACCGCGACTGATGGAACCTCTCTTTGCGCTTCTTGTCGGGGCCCTGTTCACGGTGTCGATCTACCTGTTCCTGTCCAAGCACATCATCCGGGTGCTGATGGGAGCCGCGATCCTGAGCAACGCCGTCAATCTGCTCATTTTCACTGCCGGTCGGGTCACCCGCGAGGTGCCGCCGATCATCGGTTCGGGAACCGACGTGCTCCCCGAGGCTGCCGCCAATCCGCTTCCGCAGGCGCTGGTGCTGACCGCCATCGTGATCGCGTTTTCCTTTTTCGCGTTCCTCCTGGTGCTCGGATACCGCGCTTTCCAGAAGCTTGGCACCGACGACAGCGACGAGATGCGGGTCGCCGAACCCGTCAACGAACCAGCCCCGCCTTTGGGCTATTGAGGAGGCAGCTGAATGGCGGGAAAAACTGCAGGACTTGAAGACCTTTCGGTCGCCTTCGTGACGGAGCCGGTGGCTGCCGCCGACTGGCTGATCGCCGCGCCGGTGGTCTTCTGTCTGATGGCCGGAGCGGTGCTTCTGATGCTGCGCAAGCGCACCGACCTGCAGCCGTTGATCGCAATCCCGGCACTTGTTGTGCTGAACGGGCTGACGCTGGGATTGCTCGCCCATGTGTTGATAAACGGCACCGTGACCATGACCATGGGACGCTGGCTGCCGCCTTTCGGCATTTCCTTCACCGTCGATCCGCTCAGCGGCTTCTTCGCCGCGACCTCGGCGCTTGTGGCGCTCGCCGCCGGCATTTACGGGCGCAGCGATGTCGATCATTCGGGCCGCCGCTACGGCTTCTACCCGTTCCTGCTCCTGATCATGGCCGGCGTGCTCGGTGCATTCCTGACCGGCGACATCTTCAATCTCTACGTCTGGTTCGAGGTGCTGCTGATTTCCTCCTTCGGCCTGCTCGTCCTCGGCTCGGAGCGCGCGCAGCTCGACGGCGGCGTCAAATATGCCTTCCTGAACCTGATCGCCACCACCCTGTTCCTGGTTGCAACCGGTTATCTCTACGGCCTGTTCGGCACGCTCAACATGGCCGACATCGCCATCAAGGCTTCGGAACTTCGCGGGACGGCCCCGCTGATGACGCTGGTCGCGCTTTTCCTGCTGGCCTTTGCCATGAAGGCTGCCGCCTTCCCGGTGAATTTCTGGCTGCCCGCGTCCTATCACACGCCCCGCATGGTGGTCTCGGCGCTCTTTGCCGGCCTGCTGACCAAGGTCGGGATCTATGCGCTGCTCAGAATTCTCGGCATGCTGTTTCCGCTGCAGCGCGAGGAACTGGCGCTGATCATCGCCATTGCCGCCGCATTGACGATGGTGCTCGGCGTTATGGGCGCGCTGGCCCAGAACGACATCCGCCGTGCGCTGGGCTTTCTCGTCATTTCCGGAATTGGCGTGATGATGGCGGGTCTTGCCCTTGGCAGCCCCGCAGGGTTTTCCGGTGCGATCTTCTACGCGGCCCATTCGATGGTCGTCATGACCGCGCTCTACTTTGCCGTGGGCATCGGTGCCCGCCTTGGGGGCAGTTTCGAACTCACTTCGGCCGGCGGCCTTTATGCCCGAAATGCAATGCTGGCCATGCTCACGCTGATGCTTTTCCTGTCGGTCTCGGGGCTGCCGCCGTTTTCGGGCTTCTGGCCCAAGGTCGTGCTGGTCAAGGCCTCGCTCGATGTCGGCGCCTGGTGGCTTGCCGGCGCGATACTGGTGACCGGTCTCCTGACCACGATTGCGGTCGGCCGGATCTGGGCGCTGGCCTACTGGCGGCCGTCGCCGGAGGAGGGGCCGCTTGAGGCAACCCAGGAGATTGCCAATGCTGAAATCAATGTTCCCGATTCGCTGCCGCGCGGCACGATTGTAGCGCTCGCCGGCCTGGTGATCCTGACGGTGGCTGCCGGGATCTGGCCCGAACCGGTGCTGGGGATTTCCCAGGATGCGGCCCGCGGCCTTCTTGATCCCTCGGCCTATGTGCTGTCGGTGTTTCCCGCGGAGGTGGCGCAATGAGCCTGTTTCTGGTCAATGTGCTTCTGGCGCTGGTGTGGACGGCCGTCACCGGGTCCTTCAGCTTTTTGAATTTTGCCTTCGGCTTCATTCTGGCCATCGTGGCGTTGTCGCTGATCCGCGAACAGGTCGGCTCCGTCGGCTATTTCTCCCGTGCGCGCAGGGTTGTCTCGCTCTTTTTGCTGTTTGTCTATGAATTGATCCTGTCGGCCTGGCGTGTGGCAACGCTCGTGCTGTCGCCCCGGATGGAGATCAAGCCCGGCATCATTGCCTATCCGCTCAAGCTTGATCGTGATTTCGAGATCACCATGCTTGCCAATCTGATCACCCTTACACCCGGCACGCTCTCGGTTGACGTGTCAGATGACCGGCGCATTCTCTACGTCCACGCCATCGATGCATCCGACCCCGACGCAACCCGTCGCGACATTGCCGAAGGGTTCGAGCGCAAGATCATGGAGGCGTTCCGCTGATGACGGTTCAGGACATTTTCAACCATTCCGTTTCGCTCACGCTGGCGATCCTCTGCCTGGCGTTCTTCGTCACCATTTATCGCATCGTTCGCGGGCCGACGCTGCCCGACAGGATCCTGGGTCTCGATATGCTGGTCGCAATTGCCATCGGCTTCATTGCGGTCGTCGGTATCAAGACCGGCTACACCCTTTATGTCGATGTCGCCATCGCGCTCGGCCTGGTCGGATTCCTGGCCACAGTGGCCTTCGCCCGTTTCGTGCTTTCGCGCGGCAAGACCGAAGACGACATTCTCACCGAGGCCCGCATGGCCGCCAGCCAGGCCCGCCAGAAGGCCAAGGCAGCGCGGAAAGCCAATGAGGGAGGCTCCGCCAAAAATCCTGAGGCGGGTGACGCATCAAGCCTTGGTCCGGAAGGAAGGAAGCAATGATGGATGACATTGCAACACTGATATCGGCCGTCTTCCTGCTGATCGGCTCGCTGTTCGCCCTGGTGGCTGCGATCGGCCTTCTCAGGCTTCCCGATCTCTATACGCGCATGCACGCGGCCTCGAAGGCGGGCACCATGGGATCGTGCCTGATGCTGATCGCGCTCGCCGTCCATGCGGCCGATGTGGGCACCGTGTCGCGCGCGCTTGCGGGCGTGGTCTTCTTCCTGTTGACGGCCCCGGTTTCCTCCCACCTTCTTGCAAAAGCTGCCTATGCGGTCGGCTACCGGCTGCATTCATCGTCCGTGCGCGACGAAATGGCGCCCAAAGAATAAAAGTAAAATATTAGCGTTGCCAAAAATTCTTAATGCAACCTGAGCATTCATGCTTTTAAACTTCCCGTAACAATAAACAGATGAATACCCGTTATATTTGATTAAATTTTCAAGAAGTGAACGTTCAATGCTAAATGTAGTACTTGCCAGCCATTGAATTCCATGTCAGCACCTTCGCCAAGCAAGCCGTCTGGATTGGGCGTTCGCAAGAACAGTAACAATATGCCGAATGCAGCGGTTGGCTTGATTACAACAGTTAGGACCAGACTATGACAGAAGCAAACAAAGACACCGGATCGGATGTGCTCATCGAACTGACGGCGGAGATTGTCGCTGCCTATGTGAGCAACAATTCGGTTGCGGCAAACGATCTTCCCAATGTGATCTCGCAGGTGCATGCCGCGCTTGGTGGCGCCACCGCACCGGTCGAGGAAGCTGTCGAGAAGCCGAAGCCGGCCGTCCCTGTTCGCCGGTCGATCCAGAACGACTATCTCATCTGCCTCGAAGACGGTCAGAAGTTCAAGTCGCTCAAGCGTCACCTGATGACCCACTACGGTCTGACGCCCGAGCAGTACCGGGAAAAGTGGGATCTGCCCGCTGACTACCCGATGGTTGCCCCGTCCTATGCCGAAGCGCGCTCGCGGCTCGCCAAGGAAATGGGTCTCGGCCAGAAGCGCAAGCGCGGCAAGTAGTCCGCGGATCGGCTGCCCGGCAACGGGCTCTCCGATGAGACCATGCGGTTCTTTCGTCAACCCCGAACCGCGATGGCCCACCGGAAAGCCTCTTGGGCGATCGACGCCAGGCACTGACACTGCTTCAAAACCGTGGCCTTCAACAGGCCACGGTTTTTTTTCTTCGCCGCCCTGCCGCATATTGGCTGTCTGCGGCCCGTGTGGGGTTCGAGATCCTATTCAAGGCGACAGCATGGACGAAGTGTGAGGAAAAAAATCCTTCAAATTCGGCCCTGAAGTCCAAAAAACAACGTGAAAACAACGCTGGGGTGTGGTCGGTGGGTGGCTGCACGTCCGCATCATCTGCATATCATGTAAGAAAATATTCCTATAAAAGGAGATTTTCGCATGACCAGCACCACCGCCAAGAACGATGGCCCGCACCGGGCTCCGACCAGCGCCGCGAGTTCCGCCACAAAATCGGCGACCGGGCAGGGTGATGAAACAGGTCCCGGCGCATCGTCGCAGCCTTCCGGCGGAGCGGAAGACATCGCGGGTGTTCAGGATCTTGCGCTGGCCATTCTCGCGGGTCCGCACCGGATGACGGCTGCAAACCTGATCGCCCGGCAGGGTACGGCGGGGCGGCAGGCGGGATCTGGCGCCTTGCCAGCGGGTGCTTTGCCCGGATTGGGGCAGGCCATCGATATCATGCGCTGCACGGTGGTTCTCAGGCTGGTGGGCGAACTGTTCGACGTGGCCACGGACGCCGGGCTTCCCGAGGGGGTGGCGCGCCGCCGGCCGCTCTGTCACATGCGCCAGATTGCCATGTATCTCAGTCACGTGGTCCTGTCGGTCCCCTACCAGACCATCGGCCGGAGTTTCGGCCGCGACCGCAGCACCGTTGTGCACGCTTGCGCCGTGGTCGAGGACCGTCGTGACGATCCCGGTTACGATCTGTTTGTCGAGCGCTGCGAGCGCTGTGTCAACGCGGTCTTTGCGCCCATCGGAGTCTCCCATGAAGACCGCTGAGATGCGCGCCCTTCGCAAGGCGTTGTCCGGCATGATCGGTTTTCTTGCCCGCGGCGCCGCCGAGGCTGCCGGGCAAAGTGCCGAAGCGGCAAAGTCATCCTCGCACAGCCGAGCGCAGGCCATGGTTGAACTCGTGCGCAGCGACGGCGCGCGACGGAAGGTGTCCCCGGCCATCCTCAGGGCTGCACTTGCGCGGGGCCTTGTCTCCCTCAAGACTGCGCCGCAAGCCGATTCCGGGTCTTGCCCAGGTCGCGAAGCTTCGGTTCGGAGTTATGAGCTCACGAGCGAAGGCCGGTCGGCTCTCAAGCGGATGCTCGCCGAGCCCGACGGTGCATTTCAGAGCCAGCACCGCCTGCTCGCGGACCGGCACGATGCGGACCACGGCTCGCTCACCGTCAATGATCTGGAATCGCCGCTTGCAGCGCTGGCCAGGCTCAGGGGCAGGGACGGCAACGCATTCCTTGCGCCCGATCTGGTAGAGGCGGGCGAACGGCTGCGTGCGGATTTCACCCGCGGGAATATGATGCCTTCGATCGGGCAAAGCTGGGAGCCGGTGCGCGCCGACCGGTCGGGTCGCCACAGTCCCGGGGCGAACGAACTTTCAGACGCGGCCTTATCCGCCCGCTGCCGGGTGGAGGACGCCATTGCGGCGCTCGGCCCGGACCTCTCCGGCGTGGCGCTCGATGCCTGCTGCTTCCTGAAAGGGCTGTCGCTGATCGAACGGGAACGGCAATGGCCGGCGCGCTCGGCCAAGCTGATGCTGCGAACCGCGCTTGCTGCGCTGGCGAGGCACTACGCTGCGCCGCGCCGGAAACCTGTCACGCGGCGCGCGCCGCCGCCGCATGCGCCTTGATCCGCATCACCATGGAACGCAGGCCGTTGGCCCGTTGCGGCGAGAGGTGCTCGCCAAGACCGAGTTGGGACAGGAGCGCACCCTCGTCGAAGCTCTCCACCTCGGAGGCCTTGTGACCGGACGTGGCGGCAAGCACGACGCCGACGAGCCCGCGTACGATATGCGCATCGGAATCGCCACGGAAAATCATCACCGGATCACCACTCTCGTCCGGCTCGGTCGAGGCCACCAGCCAGACCTGGCTTGCGCACCCCTTGACCTTGTTGTCCTCGGTGCGGTCCTCTTCAGGCAGGTCCGGAAGGGCCTTGCCGATCTCGATGAGATAGCGGTAGCGGTCTTCCCAGTCGTCCAGATATTCGAAGTCGTCAATGATGCTTTGAAGCGATGCCATGTCAGTGTCCCGTAACTGCCGCTGTATATAGGTGGAATCGGTGGGAAAAAACACCCGGCAACACGCCCGTTTCGCCCGAACCTCTTGCATCTGCGTGCGGTTTGGGGACCGTTCATCGCATACACTCAGCGCGCAGCTGCAGATTTCGGGGAGAGGATCAAATTGCGATATCCGTTCACAACAGTCGACGTGTTTACCCGGCACCGGTTCGGCGGCAACCCGCTTGCTGTCGTTCTGGACGCCGATACGCTCGACGAAACACAGATGCAGGCGATTGCGCGCGAGTTCAACTACTCCGAAACCACTTTCGTGTTGCGGCCCGCCGACGAGCGCCACACCGCAAGGGTCCGCATATTCACGCCTGCCTGCGAGGTCCCGTTTGCCGGCCATCCCAATGTCGGTACGGCTCACGTGCTTGCAGCCCGCGCCGGTTTAGACGCCAGGCCCGAACGCTTTGTCTTCGAGGAGAAGGCCGGACTTGTGCCCGTTTCGATAGGCTGGCAAGGCGATACGGTGGGCACCGTCGAACTGACGGCGCCGGTTTCGCTATCAACCGGCTCGCGCTTTGACGCCGGAGCGGTCGCCGCCAGCCTTTCGCTGGATGCCGGCGCAATCCGCACGGACCGGCATCCGCCCCTGATCGCGTCTGTCGGGCTGCCTTTCCTCGTGGTCGAAATCACGAGCCGGAGCGCGCTTGCAGCAGCGAAGATCGACTTCGGTGCGATCTCGAAACTGCTGCCGACCGAGGGCGCCGACGCCATCTATCCTTATTGCCGCGAACTCCGGGCAGATGACGGAGAGGTCGATTTCACCGCGCGGATGTTCGCCCCGTGGGACGGCGTTGCCGAGGATCCCGCCACCGGCAGCGCAACCGGAGCCGCCTGTTCCCTGATCGCAAGCCTTGCGCCGCCGCATGCGCCCCGGCGGTTCCGTGTTGCCCAGGGCGTCGACATGAAGCGCCCAAGTCGTCTCGACATTCGCACGGGCGAGCCGGATGGGCTTGTGCGGATCGGCGGGACCTGTGTACCGGTTCTCAGCGGCTTCATCGAAGTCTGATCGCCACAGCCGCTTCAGGCGGGGGGCGTTTCCCGGCAGCCCGGCCTTCAGGGCCAGACAGAAAAACGCCGCCGGGAGGAAGGGCGTTTCCCGGCAGCCCGGCCTTCAGGGCCAGACAGAAAAACGCCGCCGGGAGGAAGGGCGTTTCCCGGCAGCCCGGCCTTCAGGGCCAGACAGAAAAAACGCCGCCGGGAGGAAGGGCGTTTCCCGGCAGCCCGGCCTTCAGGGCCAGACAGAAAAACGCCGCCGGGAGGAAGGGCGTTTCCCGGCAGCCCGGCCTTCAGGGCCAGACAGAAAAACGCCGCCGGGAGGAAGGGCGTTTCCCGGCAGCCCGGCCTTCAGGGCCAGACAGAAAAAACGCCGTCGGGAGGAAGGGCGTTTCCCGGCAGCCCGGCCTTCAGGGCCAGACAGAAAAAACGCCGCCGGGAGGAAGGGCGTTTCCCGGCGGCGGCGCGTCAGACGCGACTGGAGTTGGCAGTTGTAAGCATCATGCGTCTTCGGGCGTGCGTTCAAGTCCTCGTCGCCCGGGGCGAGGGCAGGGTATTGGTCTAGTTGGTGGCGGTCTGGCCGCTGTCCTCGGGTAGCGAACCCGTGACAATGCCCTCCTCGGCACCGGCAAACTTCGAATCGAGGAACTCGTAGGCGATACGTGCGCCTTCCCTGGCGCGGATGCCGAGTGCGGCAAAGGTCTCGCCGCCGGTTTCGCAAACCTCGGGCTTTCGCACGCAGATCTGCCGAATGTCGTCAAACGCTTCCATGGCGGCGGCCATGCTCTCGCCCACTTCCAGGGGCGGCGCCTGCTCGAGTGCATCGCGGGATCCGCTGTTGAACAGCGGCAAGGCGATCAGCACCAGTGAAAACCAGAAACTTCCCTTGATCAGAAACCACATTGTTGAGCCCTTCCTGTTTCCCGCCATCGGGGGCGGCGTGTCCGGTTTGTCCCGAACTTGAACAGCACACTGCCGGAAATGTTTCAAAACCGGCTTGAGACGTGTGCGCGCTTTTGAAGCAAATTTGTCGAAAATTTTAATGATCCCGCTTTTGCGGCGTGTTGGGGATGAAACCTTTGGCGCTCGCGCCGCCGGACCCCGCGAAGTCTGTGAACGATGCGCCAACCGTTCCTTAACCATGATCGTCAAAGCCCGGTGAAATTGCTGTTTGCGAGTGCGATTTCGGCCCTCGCAACGCCATGCGAAGCGGCTCTTTATTCTTTCCTTAAGCCGCCACTGACAGAATTGCTCAAACAAGAAACAACTGCGGCGCGTACGGATTCGGCAGTGAAAACAATGGAAAATCTCTTTGACAGGGTGGTTGAAGCAGGCCGGCAGATTGCCGGTTCCTGGCTTGACTCCTCGGATACGGTCGATGCCGGCCGTCAGCGCCGCGTCGCCTTCATGGCGTCTTGCCTGTCTGGCGCGATCCTGGCGCCGCTGATCCTGCTGCCTGCCCTCGTCGCAAGCTTCGAATGGTCCCTCGCGCTGGCCATCGCGTTTTGCATTGCTGCGCTGCCGGTGGCCGTCGCCAGCAGTCTCGCCGGAGCCGGATCCTTGCGTCTTTCGGGTGCGCTGGCGCTTGGCGGTGCCTCCGTGGCCCTCTTTGCCTTGCCGGCCATGAGTGGCGGGCTCTCGTCGCCGCTGCTGCCGCTGATTGCCCTCATACCGCTTGAGGCGGCGGCACTTTCCAGGTCACGCGCAGGCTTTGCCGCAGGACTGGCCTGCGCCCTTGGCGTCCTGGTCGCGGTTGCAGCAACTGGCGGTCTTACCGCCGGTCCTGTCCTGTCCGGAAGCGGCGGGCTCGCGGCGCTTGCTTCGCTTATGCTTTATGGACTGGTGCGCGGCAGCTTTCAGGCCTTCGGAACCGCATCCCCGGGACCTGCCGCCGGAAGCGAAGCATCCGGCACGGACGCGCCGGACGCCGCATGGCCGGGCGAGACTAATCAGACCCGGGCAGTGACGGCAGCAAGTGACAGCAGCGCCGTCCTGAGCCGGATGCCGGGCCTCATCACCCGCCACAACGCACAGGGCGATGTCGTCAATATCTGGGGCTCCGAGAGCGCCGACATGGTGTCACGTATCGGCGAGATCGAGGGCAAGGGCTTCGTCAGCCGCATCCATGTGGCCGACCGGATCGCATTTCTGGATGCCTTCGACGCGCTGCGTCGCGGCGAAACAAGCCGCCGCGAAGTCGAGATCCGGTTTGAATGCAGCGACGTGGCCGGCGTGTTCGTCCATGCCGCCGTTTCTCTTTCGGTCGAGCGCGGCCCGGATGGAACTTTCGCAGGCGCACTGGTGCAGAGCAGGGACATCTCGGACCTGGTTGCCCGCCGGATGCAGGCGGCGGCTGTCGCCGAAGAGGCCGAGACAGCCAACGCCGCCAAGAACCGCTTCCTTGCCGCGGTCAGCCATGAGCTGCGCACCCCGCTCAACGCCATCATCGGCTTTTCGGATATCCTCGCGCGCGAGTACTTCGGCGCTTTCAGCAACGATCGCCAGCGCGAGTATGTCGACCTGATCCACCAGTCCGGCGAACATCTTCTCGCCGTGGTCAACGCGATGCTGGACATGTCGAAGATCGAATCGGGCCGCTACGAGGTCTTTGTCGAGCCATTCGCGCTCGATGAAGTTGTCGATGGCTGCGATGCGATGCTCAAGCTGCAGGCTTCCAAGCGCGGTGTCGCGCTGACCCGCAGGCTTGCACCCGGTGTGGGCGAGGTGGTCGCGGACCGCCGCGCAATCCAGCAGATCCTGATCAACCTCGTCGGCAACGCGATCAAGTTCACCGACGCGGGCGGCGTGATCAATGTCGACGCGGAAATCCGTCAGGGCGACCTGGTGCTGAGCGTCAGCGACACCGGGGTTGGAATTCCCGCCGAAAAGCTGGCTGATATAGGCCAGCCCTTCGTGCAGGCCCAGAGCGGGCTTTCCCGGCACTATGAAGGCACCGGGCTCGGCCTTTCGCTGGTGAAGGGCCTGGTCGACCTCCATGGCGGCGTCTTCTCCATCGAAAGCAATGAAGGCGACGGCACTGTCGTCACGATCACGATCCCGGTCGATGGCTCGCGCGCCAATTCACACGTCTCCGCTAACGACGCCGATACCGGCGCTCCGGTGGCGTTCCCCCCGGTCCTGCCAAGGGCGGACCGGTCGCAGGACCAAAGCAGGAAAGAGACCCATGCCAAGACAGCGCTCAGCGCCTGATTTGTATGATGTGGACCAGTTCGAGGCCCAGTTTGAGGGCAGAGGCGTGCTCGGCGCCCTCGGCAGATTGGTGTCCGCCCATCCTTCGCTCGCCGGCGGCACGGTCGCCTTCACGGTGATCTTCGGCTTTATCGCCTCTAACGCGCTCTGGAGCCAGCCGGGACGCCATCCCGCACCCATTCTCAAGACACGCGATGTGGCCGGGCCGGCCGCGCGCGCGCTCACCGAAGCACCTGTAGCGCCAGCGCTGGAACCCGCCGCGCCGATGTTCGGAGACGTCCCGGCACGCACCGTCAGGACATTCCGGATCGAGCGCAGCGACGAGCTCCCGACGGCTTCGATCCCGGTTCCGAACCCGACACCTGTTACACTCTCTTCGCCTGTTGCGCGGCCCGATGCCCGCACTTCAGCGCCGGCGCCGGCTCCGGTGGCCGCGGTTGAACCGCAGCCTGTCCCACGCGCCGATCCCGTTCTTGTGCGGATGCAGGAACTCCTGGCCCGAAAGGGGCTTTATTCCGGCGAAATCGACGGCCTCATGGGGCCGAAATCCGCAGCCGCGATCCGCGCCTGGGAGAAGGCCAACGGCTATGTCCAGACCGGCGAGGCAAGCCCCGGCTTGCTCGCAGTGATGCAGACGCCGGTCCAGGTTCCCGAGCGTGCGGCCGTTGAACCTCAGACGCCTCCGGCCGCCGTACCAGCACCGCCCGTCGAAACCGCAGCCATGGATGCCGTTCCGGCCCCGAAACCCCGGCCGGAACCGGTGACGGTCCGTGCAACGGGTGTGCAACCCGCCGACGGGTCGGGATCAGCCATCGCTGTCCCCGAAGTCAGCGAACTTGTCCGCAAGATCCAGTCGGGCCTGTCCAACATCGCCTATGCCGATATTGCCGTCGACGGGGTGGCCGGTGGCGAGACCAAGTCCGCGATCAGGGCCTTCGAAAAGCACTACAGGCTTCGCGTAACGGGTGAACCCAATCAGGCGGTTCTCGATAAGCTACTGGAAATCGGCGCGCTTTGAAGCTCCGAGCCTCTCAGTCCGGCCTGGCGCTTGCAGCCAATGACATCGGCTTACGGGCCTTTCCCGTGAGGAGAACCGCATGAGGCTCAAGGCCGGAGTGTTCGTTGCCGCTCTGGTTCGCCGCGTCTTCTCCGACGGCGGCATGGCGGCGATCGAGCGTCGGGGCGCCGAGGAGGCCGGTGCAATCCTCATCCGCATCCGCCATCGCGATGGTCTGGAAAGTCTTGCGGCGCCCGCGCCGCAGACCGCGTTCGATACGGCCAAGCCCGAAAGCCGGCTTTTCGAATGGCGCAGGGTCCGCGAAGACGCGCGCCTGATCGACGAGGCGATTTTGAGCGAGGCGCGCTTCGATCCGGACATCTGGGTGGTCGAACTCGAAACCGACAGCCCCGAAGCCTATCTCGACATCGCCGCATCCTGAGCCGAAGGGGCAAGGCTCCCACACGGTGAACAGTCACAGTCGCTCAAATCCCGCCGCAGGCAGACAAGTCCGCGCACGTTTTCGCCTCCGGAACAATCCCGTTCCTTCAGCCGGTCTTGCGGCTCATGCTTGTACGAATGGCGTCGCGGGTCGCCCTGCGCTCCGACGGAGCGCGCCGGACGGGCTTGCCATCGGCGAGCGCAGGCACATGCACCGCTTCACCCGAGGTGTAGCGGTCCGCGCGCCGCCATGCGGCAAGACGCTCGGTACAGGTGTTCGGATCGAGATCGCTGATCAGGTCGCTGGCCTGGGTATGGCGCCTGGACGGCGCGGACAGATGCGGGAAAAAGCTTTCGAGTGCTGCCCGGGTCGTTGTTTCCGGTGCGCCGAGTGCGATCATCGCCGTCGCGAGCTGGCGTCCTGACAGATCCATCATGATGCGCTCGGCAAGTGCGTAGCTCGTGTCCATCGCATCCGCCAGCGCGGTGGCAAACCAGCTTTCCTGGTTGGGTTTCGCATAACGGGCGAGCTGGTTGAGGCGCGCTTCGGCAAGCCGCCTGGTGGTGGCGGCGGATGCCGCAGGGCGGGTCTTCTGCGAAGACAGGATCGCCGCCCTGCCTGCTTCCTTGATCTGATCGGCGAGGCTTTCGAGCTTGTTGCGCGCCGCGCTCACGGGCCGATTGAGCGGAGCGGCCGGTGCCGGGGTCGGGGCCCGCAGCGCCAGAGCGCGCAACTGCTCGCGCAATTGCTCGCTCGGGTCGAGCGGCGGTGTCTCGACGGTTCGGCGCTCTGCGTTGGTGACGCGCTCGATCCGGCTTTCATACTTGCGCGAGGTCTGCTTGGCCGGATCGGGGATCAGGCCGCGAAGCACCAGCAGCCCCTCAACGGACGGATCGTCCAGCGCACGAAGCGCGGAAATTGCCTGCGGCGACAAATCGGATCGCCGTGCTGCGGCGCGCGCATGCGGTGCACCATTGCGGCTGACCGCTCTGGTCAGCGCTGCCTCTTTCAGCCCCGGATAATGGGCGATGAAAGGGGCTGCGACATCGATCGGCTGGTTGATGAGGATTTCCGCGACATCGTCGGGCACACGCGGCAACCGTGACAGGGCCGCGGCCGCCGTCCGGCGGGTTTGCGGCGAGGCGGCCTCGAACATCGGCAGAAACAGTTTTGAAAAACGCGCCAGATCCTGGCGGCTGGGGCGGTCGAGATACTCAAGGCCGCTGATTGCGGCCATCAAGACGGCATCCTTGCGATGGGCCGATTCGGGCCGTTCGAGATCACGGAAACTGTCGGACACGGAAACACCTGACTGGTACGCTACAGAAACTTTGCTCAACTTATCGCCAAACCGTTAGCAAGCTGTTAACCAAAGTTGGGCTTGATGGCGGGTAAGCAAGGAGAAGAGTGTCGAGCGTATTTCCTGTTCCACGATGTTGGAGAGATGAAATGGCGACAATATTGGCCTTTGATGAGGCAAGACCGAAGTCAGCAAACGGTGCGAAAAGATCTTCGGAAAGATCGGCGGGCCCTGCCACGATCCTGATGTTTACCGGTGTCCGCCGCGAACCGCTCAAGGCGGGGACCGAAATTCCGCAAGCGCGCCGCCACGAGCCGATGTTCGACGATCCACTGCCCGGCAAGCCGGCGCGCCGCAAGCGCCGCAGCAAGAACGCCTGAACCGCAGGTCAAAGACGTCAACGGACGGCAATGCCTGCGGCTGCCCCGGCCAGAAGTCCGGAAGAGCAGCGGTTGACGGCCCGAAGCGCACGCGGGCTTGCAAGCAGCTTCCGCGCCCTTGCCGCAAGCAGCACCCAAAAAAGATCGATCATGATCAAGACGGCGAGCATGGTTGCCGTCAGTTCGAACCATCCGGTCAGCGAAAGATCGCCCAGATCAACGATCGTCGGCAGCAGCGCCATGTAGAAGACCATGATCTTGGGATTGCCCAGTGTGACGGCGAACCCCGCCGCGAAAAGGCGCAGGGCGGAACCGCGGTCCGGCAGGGCGCCTTCCGAAATATGCACCGGAGCGCGCCACATCTTCCAGGCCAGATACAACAGATAGACAACACCGGCCCATTTCAACGCCAGAAAAACGAGATGAAAGCTTTGCGCCAAAGCGGCAAGACCGTAGACCGCCAGGGTGAGCCAGATGGCCTCTCCGATCCACATGGCGGCCAGGAAGGGGAGCACATCTGCGGGTCCGCGGGCCATCACCCGCGCCACAAGCGCTGCAATGCTGGGGCCGGGCGATCCTGCCGCGACGATCAGTGCGCCGGCGAACACCAGCAAGGCTCCGATTTCCATTTTCCCTTCTCCGTGACCCGGCTGAGTATGGCCCTGAAATCTAAGCGCTCAAGACATTTTTTCATGCGCTGCCGCCACGGCCGGAGCAGGACGGAAACCGAGCAGTCCGATCCCTGTTGCCAGCACCGACAGCCCGCTCGCGAGAGTCCGGACTATATTCCAGAACTGCCAACGGTCTGAATAGGACTGCCAGATGTCGGCGCCGTTCACGGCCGCCGCGGACGCATCGATGGCGGCGAGAGCCTGGTTCATCGGGACATTGAACGTCGCAGTCACACCAATGCCACCTGTCAGATAGATGGCGGCGGCGATGGCAAAAAGTCGGGCCGGTCCGGTTTGGGCATCGAGCCAGGCGGCGATCGAGGCCGCGACGAGCGCCACCGGGGTCAGGAAAAAGGCCGGGAAAAAGACCGGGTTCCGGACCGAATCGTTCATGGCCTGCATCGCCTCGATGGCCTGGCTTGGCCGGAGCGTGTCCAGGCCCCACATGGTGGAGCAGATCCAGGCATAGAAAAAGCCGAAGATCGCCGCCGTCAGCAAAAGGGCGGTGAGTGCAAGGCTGCGCGCGAGTGTCACGATCCGGCTCCTTTATCTGCGGCCGCAAGGCGTAAACGGCCCGGAACGACCAGATTGGCGATCAGGATCAGGGATGCGATCTGGCCGCCGAGAACCGCCGGCCAGATCAGGGCGAACTGGGGGTCGAGGTATTTCTGCGGCCCGAAGGACAGAAGCGCCATCAACGCGGCAAGGCATCCAAGCCAGCGCCCCGTCCGGCTCGCGCCGGGTCCGATGATCAGGGCAGCCGTCGCGACCGATAGCGCCACGCCAAGGAACGGGGCTATGCCGAACAGCGGTATCGCCTCGGGTGGATGCGGCGGCACGCCGGCATAGAGTGCTGAAAGCATGACCGATTGCAGAATGATCAGGCTTGCGAGGGCGGCAGAGGGGATCCGGTCGACGGTGTGCATGATGCTCTCCAAAAGCGTATTTGTGTGTACGGTTGACCAAATCCGTAATTGAGTTTACGGATTTGGTCAACCGGTGAATTTCGATGAACGGAGAATGCGAAGATGCGCGAGGAAACGCGTGCGGCCCGGCAGGCACAGATCGAGCAGGCCGCCTATCAGGTTCTGGAAGAGAAGGGCTACGCCGCCACCTCGATGCTTGCCATCGCCAGACGCGCACGCGCCTCCAACGAAACCCTCTACAACTGGTACGGGGACAAGACCGGCCTTTTCCGAGCCCTGGTGATCCGGAACGCGGGCGCGGTCCGGGAAATGCTGGAGGCAGCGATTGCGGACGATGCGCCACCCCTTGCAACGCTCGAGGCGCTGGGACCCGGCCTTCTGACGCTGCTGACCGGTTCGCGAGCGGTTCAGCTCAACCGGGCTGCGGCCGCCGACCCGACCGGGGAGTTGGGCGCTCTGATCGCGGAGCAGGGCCGTGAAACCGTGGCGCCCCTGATCGGCGCCGTGCTGGAGCGGGCGCGTGCCGGCGGGCTCGTTGCGTATGAGAGCACCGGGGAGGCGGTCGGTCTCTATCTCGACCTGTTGGTTGGCGACCTGCAGATCCGCCGGGTGATCGGTCGCGCTCCGGCGCCTGACGAGGCGGCGATTTCAGCCCGGGCGCGCCGGGCGCTCGACCGGTTCCTTCTTCTGACGCGGCCGGCCTGAACGAAATTACGTCGAACGACGGTCAGGCCGGATCGATGCTGAGCGGCGCGCAGGAAGCGCCTGCGACAAAGGCCCGTGCCGCGGGTTCCTGGCTTGGTGTGGGCGCAATTGCGCGCAGCGCCACGAAACCCTCCGGATCGTCGAGTTGCACGAGCACCGCCCGTTCCAGCGTTTCGGGCATGAAGCGGCGCAACCTGAGCATCTGCGCCGGGCTGACGAAGACGACGTCGACATTGACCCCGATCGAGGAGCGGTCATTCATCGAATAGGTCTCGTTGGACGCCGTGTCATAGGCAACGACTGTCCACAAGGGGACATCGCCCGAGGTCAGGATGCGCACCGGACGCTCGCTGATGTCGAACCGGCAGACCGCGGTGCGGATGTGCGGGTCCTCGTTGTAGAGGCCGGTGGCGTTGGGCACATTGGCCAGGGGGAAGAACCGGTTCTGCGCGCCGAGCGCCTGGACCCGGCTCCAGGCATCCGTTCCGGTGCGGCGCGGCATCTCGAGAATCGCGATGATGTGGATCAGCGCAGCACCGACGAGCCCGATCAGAATTGCCAGGAGCAGACTACGCATCGCGGCATCCGGTTTGCTGAATGTCCGGCATGTCGAGCTCGACGAGCCCGGCGCTGCCCGCAGTCGGCGTGTCGATGAGCGTGAGGACGAAGGTGACGTCTTCTTCGGTGTCGAGCCGGATCCAGTTGCCGGACTTCGCATCGGCCGAAAGCGAGATCCGGAAGGTTCCGTCCGCGTCGCGCAGGGTGTTCCACGATGTCAGGCTTGCGGGAAAGTGCTCGGGCGGGGACAGCGGGACGCCCTCGGCGTCGCTGACCCGAAGCGTCCAGAAGCGCGCCGGCGGCGTTATTCCGGATATCTCGTAGCTGCACCGGCCCGACAGCGCGGCTCCGTCCTGATCGGTGCGCGCGCTGAACACCAGGCCCTCGGCCCGCCCGAGCAGGATCTTTCCGTCGCCGGCCCGGTGTGCGCGCGCGAAGGGATCGGCCTTTTCCGTCTGGAGTTCAGGATAGGCGACCCAGGGACCGAGGCTGATCGCGCCGAAACCCGAAGTCGCCTTGAGCGTGACCGACGCCGACCAGACACCGCCGCCGAAGGCGATGACAAGGGAGACGAGAACCAGGAGCGGAAGACGAAACACGGGCGCGGAAGTCCTTGCTCAACTGAGCGGCATGGCGATCAGGCTGGTCCGCGCCGCGTCGCCTGCTACCCGGTCGCACAGCCATTCGGCGGTCGCCGCCGTTTCCGGCACAGCGCCCTTCAAGTGCTTGAAATCATGCATTTCGCCGAGCACCCCAGTAATCCCGCCAAAGTGCGACATGACTTATCACTGTTCCGATCAGTTGGGAACCTGTTCCACACTCGTGCTTGCTGCGGCCAGGCGCTCGGGTTCGCGGAGCGGTTCGGCGGTCTCGAACGCGTCCACCAGGTCGCGCAGGATGCGGGTGGATTCGCGGCTGAGCGTGCGCGAGCGCTGCAGCGACGGCAGCGCGTTGCCGTTGGCGTCGGTCCGGGCAGAAGCCACCCGCGCGGCGCTGAGCGACTGCGGGAAGGGATCCTCGACGCCGGGCAGGGCGCGAAGTTCGATGTCCCGGTGGGCATAGTCCATCAGCCGCTTGAAGGTCATGGCCGGCAGCGAGCCGCCCGTCATCCTGTTGGACGAGGTGTAGTCGTCATTGCCGTACCAGACAGCCGCCGCGAAATTGCCGGTGAAGCCGCAAAACCAGGCATCGCGATAGGCCTGGGTGGTGCCGGTCTTGCCGCCCGTGAGAACCCCGTCGACAGCCGCGCGCCGGGCGGTGCCGACATAGGGAACGCGGGTCAGCATCTGGTTCATGTAGGCTGCCGCCTGCTCCGACAGCACCCGCTTGGGCGCCGGTTCGTCACGCTGGAAATCGTAAAGCACCTCGCCATCGTAGGAGAGGATCTGCGCAACCCCGTGACTGCGCGATTCGAGCCCGCCCGCGGTGAACACGGCGTAGGCCGTGGCCTGGTCGAGCACGGTGACTTCGGACGTGCCGATGGGGATGGTGACATCGCGTCGGATCGGTGTCTTGACGCCGAATTTCTTCGCCATCTCCATGATCTGGCCGATCGCGTCCTCGCCCAGCCGGTCCCGGGCGAGCCGCACCGGAATGGTGTTGATCGATCGCGAAAGCGCGTTCTTCATCAAGACCCGGCCGGAATAGCCGCCGGAATAGTTCCCCGGCCGCCAGTTGCCCCAGGCAATCGGCGCATCGACGATGGTGGTCTCGGGCGTCATGCCCTTTTCCATCGCCAGCGAGTAGGTGTAGATCTTGAACGAGGAGCCCGGCTGGCGCAGCGCTCGCGAGGCGCGGTTGAACTGGCTGTCGCCGTAATCGCGGCCGCCGACCATCGCGCGCACTCCGCCGCCATGCTCGATGAGCACCAGGGCGGCCTGGGACGCGCGGTAGCGCTCGCCATATTGCCTGAGCGTGGTTTCCACCGCCGCTTCCGCGGCTTCCTGAAGGCCGATGTCGATGGTGGTGCGCACGATCAGCGAGTGATCCTCGAAACCGGCTGCGATCCGCTGCACTTCCTCGAAGGCCCAATCAAGGAAATAGTCCGGCGCATCGGCCGTGCCCCGGTCGATCACGCTGGCCGGATTGCGCCGCGCGCCGATCACCTGGCCCTCGGTCATCATGTCGCCCTGGACGAGATTGGACAGAACCTCGTTGGCGCGCGCCCGTGCGGCCGGCAGGTTGATGTGGGGCGCGTAGCGGGCAGGGGCCTTGAACAGGCCTGCGAGCATGGCCGCCTCGGCAATCGAGACCTCGGTGATGTTCTTGCCGAAATAGAATTGCGCGGCAGCCGCTGCCCCGAAGGTTCCGCCGCCCATATAGGCACGGTCCAGGTAAAGCCTCAGGATCTCGGTCTTGGGCAGGTTGGCCTCGAGCCAGAAGGCCAGGAACGCCTCCTTGACCTTGCGCTCGATGGTGCGCTCGTTGGTCAGAAACAGGTTCTTGGCAAGCTGCTGGGTGATGGTTGAGCCGCCCTGGACCACGGAATTGGCCTTGACGTTTTCGGTCATGGCGCGGGCGAGGCCGAGCAGGTCGATGCCGAAATGCTCGAAGAACCGCCGGTCCTCGGTGGCAAGCACCGCCTTGATGAAATGATCCGGCAACTGGTCGACGGGGACCGAATCCTCGTGGATGACCCCGCGGCGGCCGATCTCATTGCCGTAGCGGTCAAGAAAGGTGACGGCGAAATCGTCGCGCGTGCGCCAGTTTCCCGATGTTTCCTCGAAGGCGGGGAGGGCGAGCGCCAGGAGCAGCACAAGACCGGCGGTGCCGGCGTTCATGCCTTCGCCGGCGATCTCGAAAACGGCCTTCCAGACGCCCCGCGTGCGGAAGCGCCGGAAGAAGATCGTGATTTCCTCCCAGATCTCGCCCACGCGAAAGCCCGCGTTCCACATCGACGAATCGATCCATGAATCGATGCGGAGCAGGATGTTTGAGCGCTTGCGCGGCCGGTTTTCCTGATTGAACGGGTCTTGCACGGGTCTCGATCCATTGCGTGCGGCGCCCGGCGCCGCGGTTGGGTGGCCTGTCAGCGCCCGGGCGAAGCCGTTGGCTGCTGCAGAATTTACCCCCTGAGCTATGCTTTTGGCCGATTTTCAGTCAAAGGACAAGACATGAGCCGGCCCGGATATGTCTCCGGGGGCATGAAATGAGTGTCCGTCTGCATATATAGGGTGGCTCGGCGCCCCGAACCGGCGCGGACCCGAAAGGAACATCAGACCATGGCCGCAAAGCCGTTCTGGCAAACCAAGAGACTGGACGAGATGACGTCCGCGGAGTGGGAGAGCCTCTGCGACGGCTGCGGCCGCTGCTGTCTCAACAAGCTCGAGGACTGGGACACCGGCGAAATTGCCTGGACCAGCATCGCCTGCCGCCTGCTCGACGGCCACAGCTGCCGCTGCAGGGACTATGACAACCGCCAGGCGACGGTGCCCGACTGCATCGGCCTGACGCCCGCGCAAGTCGACACGATCACGTGGCTGCCGCCCACCTGCGGCTACCGGCTGGTGCGCGAGGGGCGCGACCTCTACTGGTGGCACCACCTGGTCTCCGGCGATCCCGAGACGGTGCACCAGGCCGGCGTTTCGGTGCGCGGCCGGACGCGGAGCGAGGAAGGCATCGATGTGGAGGATTTCGAGGACTACCTGGTCGACTGGCCGGGCGAGGAGGTCTGATGGGCCGCCGGGGGCAGGGGCGACGGTGACACCGGGCCCGTGACGGACCTAGCGGGCCTCGTGAAAGGGCCGGAATGCGCTCCGGCTCAGTGCAGCATTTCCGTGCGAAGATTTTTTTGAGGCGGCCGGGAACCGATTCCTTTCCCAAAGGTTAATGGGGCGTATTGCAAAACAGAGGACTGCCCCATGCTTCAATGGATTTTGATATTGCTTATCGTCGCGGCGGTTGCCGGCCTCCTGGGCTTCGGCAAGCTCTCCGGTCTGGCGCTCACGGGCGCGAAGCTGCTGATCGCCATCGTGCTGATCATCTTCCTGCTTGCCGTGCTCGGCATCGTGGCCATCGCCTAGCGATACAACGACTTTTCAGACCTCCACCATCCCCCCCCGCGCGTCCCCCAGCGCGTGATCTGCCGCCGAAGATTTTCTCTTCGGCGGCTTTTTTTTGTGCTGACGGGGGGAGGGGAATTCCCAAATTGCGGTTAGAATGTTCAAGGAACACGGGCTGTGGTATCTTCGGAGATGTTCGTCCCGATATAAAAGGCCATTCAGTATATCTGTTTTTGCCATACTGTATCATCTCAAATTATTGATTGTCTTGCCTTCAAAAGGTAACTTGTCAGGCAGTCGGTACATTTCTCTCGAATTGGATTTTACTATGTCTGTCGTAGCCTTGAGTCTTCAGAGGTGTCCTAAACATCTGCGGGAACGTGTCGCTGCATTTTTCTTTATAGGAAGTCTTATCAATGTCAGACATGGATAAATTTCCTGAAGACGAAAAACGCTGGTATATGCATGTGGGTTACCTCGCTCAAAATTGGGCCGCTGTTGAAACAACACTAGATGGCATAATTCGCGAATTACACATGAAGTACGACGGGCACTTAGTCGAACCCTCTCCTCCGCATGCGCTTAACCGCAAAACAAAATACGTTCGAAAGGTTTTCGCTGCCCACCCGAAACTGCAACCGCACTCCTCTGGAATAAACTCACTTCTCGAATTGACGACCCGCTTGGCTGCGGTCCGCCATTGGACGTTACATGGAGGATGGGTGGCGTCCGACGCCAACTCGGCAATGTTGAAGCGATTCAGCCGATCAGAACCCATGCGCTTAGAAGGCCGAGAATTCTCAATCGATGAGATATTCAAAGCTGCGAAAGATTGTGGTAGTTTGACCGTCAGCCTTTCTTTTTTCGCACAACACGCCTTTGGCCTGATAACGGCTAAAGAAATCAATGAGTTCTTTAGGAAACTCGCTGGCGAAAGCTGAGCTCGCTTAACAAGCGATGATCCTACGGACTTACTCTGATGTTTGCTGTTACCCATTCACGTTGCCGACCTTTTGTTCCGGATATGATGTCACTCATCGAATTTCCAAAAACGCACATATAGGAAAATTATCCTTGACGCCGTGACGGTCCTTTGGTAGGGTTATGTCATCGTCACAGAGTTGCGCCGATGGGGCGGGCGGTTCAGCCGCTCGTTTCCCGGTTTCCGGCAGGTGGTTCGAAACGGCAGGAACGGCAGCATCGATTTGGAGTGATCGTTTTCGGGCTGATGCCTGGCGGGCTCCGCAAGAGATGAAGACCATGATGGAAAAGCGCCAAGCGCCTCTGGTTCGTCCGGGGCGCTTTTTTGTTGGCCGGAATCTTCCGGGCACTCGTGAAAGCCTGGCCGGTCGGGAGGGAGGACCGGCCGGAACACGGCCCGGGTTGGACGGATTCCTGATGCCGGGATCACGATGCCGGCGAGCTTCGGAGTGTGACCGGGAACGAATGGCCGAACCAATTGAAACGAGGATTGACCGATGACCGAAGGCCTCAACGCGACGGCGCCCGACAGCGTGCGCGCGGACAATGCGATGCCGGCGCCCGAAGGCGGGACGGCTACGGTGCACGAGGCGGTGCTCGTCGACCGGCTGATCGATCTGCTGCTGGCAGTCGAACCCTTCGAGGTGAAGCAGGGCGACACCGGGCCGGTTGCCGAGGGGAAGGGCGGCGGGAATGAGCCGTCCGGATGCGCTGCGGACACGGCCCACCCGGAGATGGACGGGCGAATGCATCCGGCTGGCAGAGCGGGCCAGACCGCAACTGCCGATATCGTCACCAAGCCTTCGGCTGAAAGCACACGGGCGATGTTGGGGCGGATGCGCGCCGTGCTCGACCGAGAGGCGGCGCGGCTCGGCGAGGACGGGCTGGAGGGCAAGGCGGCGGTCGACCAGGTGGCGCTGATCGCTCGCACGCTCGAAAAGATCGACCAGATGGAACGGCTGATTGCCGAGGACGCGAACCGGGCTTCCGGCGAGCGGCTGAGCGGCGAGGAGCGCGAACAGATGCGCCGGACGGTGCGGCAACTCATCCTGTCCGCCGCTGAACGGATGGTGGCGGAGCGGGTGGCCGAGAGTACGGTCTCTGGCGCGATGGGTGGTGATGGCGATGCGCCGGCGGCTTGTGAGGTGAGCGAGTCTTCTGACCCGGCAGACGCCGGGTCGCTGGATCCCGGATCTGGTCCGGGATGACGGAGGCGGGATGACCCGCGATTTGGCGCTGAAATTTGCGGCGGTGGAGCGGGGCACGTGCCTTTGGAACGGCTGGGTTTCTTGAACGGGTATCGGAAGGGTACGGCATGAGTCTGCGGTCGATGACGGGGACGCTCACGTGCAGTGTCTGGTCGGACCCGGTGCCTGGCTCCCGGGTTCCGCTCCGCAATCTGCTGGTTGGCGCGGACGCGATTGCGCCTGAAAGGGCGGAGGATTCGGTGGGTGAGGCCACAGTTCAAGACTACCGGGACACGTCATCGACGTCCTTTCAGAATGTAAGGATAAACAGGGGGTTGGGCGAGTGTCATGATTCAATTTCCGAGCCAGGTGCACAGGCGGAAACGGCAAGCGTGCGGGACCTGCTCCACGACTATGTCGGTCGGCTGGACGACCGGGCACTTGTCGAAAATGCCTATGACTGGCAGCTCGCAGCCAGGCCCGAACAATTGCCGCCGGGAGGCGACTGGCGCACCTGGCTTCTGATGGGTGGGCGCGGGTCGGGCAAGACCCGGGCCGGGGCCGAATGGGTGCATGCGCTGGCTTGCGGCGATCTGCCGGGGCTCGGGCCGGACGGGCGCATCGCGCTGGTGGCCGAAACCTTCGGCGATGCGCGCGAGGTGATGATCGACAATGTTTCCGGGATCCTGGGCGTTGCGCGAAATGCGCGGCCCGCCTTCGAGGCAACGCGGCGCAGGCTGGTCTGGCCATCGGGCGCGGTGGCGCAGATGTTCTCGTCGGAAGATCCCGAGAGCCTGCGGGGACCGCAATTTTCGCTCGCCTGGTGCGACGAACTGGGCAAGTGGCGCCATGCCCGCGAGACCTGGGACATGCTGCAATTCGGCCTGAGGCTGGGCGCATCGCCGCGCCAGATGGTGACGACGACGCCCCGGGCAACACCGCTGATGCTGTCGCTGGTGAAAGACGCCGCCACGCGGATGACGCGGATCAGGACGGCGGACAATGCGGAAAACCTTGCGAGCGGTTTCATCGAGACCGTTCGCGCCCGCTACGGCGGCACCCGGCTGGGCCGGCAGGAACTCGACGGCGAACTGATCGCCGACCGCGAGGACGGGCTGTGGCGGCGCGAGCAGATCGAGGCGCTTACGGTGCGGGTTCACGGACCGATGTCGCGCATCGTGGTGGCGGTTGACCCGCCCGCCTCGGGGGAGGCGAAACACTCCTGCTGCGGCATCGTGGCAGTCGGGCTTGATGGTGACGGCCGCGCCGTGGTGCTGGCGGACGGCTCGGTGGAGGGCGCGAGCCCTTCCGGCTGGGCCGAAGCCACGGCACGGTTCTACCGGCGCTTCGACGCCGATTGCGTGGTGGCCGAGATCAACCAGGGCGGCGACATGGTGACGAGTGTTCTCAGGACGGTCGAGCCGACCCTGCCGGTGCGGCAGGTGCGGGCGATGCGCGGCAAGTGGCTGCGCGCCGAGCCGGTGGCAGCGCTCTACGAGCAGGGCCGGGTGGTTCATGCCGGGCATTTTGCGGCGCTGGAGGACCAGATGTGTGATTTCGGACCGGATGGCTTGAGTTCCGGTCGATCCCCGGACCGGCTCGATGCGCTGGTCTGGGCGCTGACGGAGCTTGTTCTGGGCCGCCGGAGCGAGCCGCAGGTCAGGCACTTGTAAGCGGCGTCACCCAGGAATTCCGTTTTGCCGGACCCTGGCCCGGCATTCGTGACGACGACAGGATATTCACGCCCCGCCGGATCGTCTCGGCGGGGTTTTCGATTCCGGACCTTTGAAGGGATGTGAAACATGGCATTCGGATTGAAGCTTCCCTGGCATGGTGCCGATCGGAGCCGCGCGTCAGCCTCGGGCCCGCCGGCAACCAAAGGCTGGCTGCCCGGCGCGCTTGCGGCGCTTTCAGGCGGGGAGGGTGCGCAGTGGAGCGGGCGGTCCTATGCCGCGATGGCGCGGGAGGGCTTCATGAAGAACCCGGTGGCCCACCGCGCCATCCGCATGATCGCCGAGGCCGCGGCCTCGGTGCCATGGGTGGTGTTCGACGGGGCGCGGGAGCAGGAGCGGCACCCGGTGCTGGACCTTCTGAACCGCCCCGACCCCGCGGGTGCGGGCACCGTGTTCTTCGAAACCCTCTACGGCCATCTGACGCTTTCGGGCAATGCCTGGATCAACCCGGTCGGGACCGGAAACCGGCTTGCGGGGATGCAACTCCTGAGGCCCGACCGGATGCGGGTCATCGAGGGGGCAGACGGCTGGCCGGTGGCCTATGAGCATCAGTCCGGCGGACGGCGCCAGAGGTTTCCGGCCCAGCCCGGAGAGGGGCCGGGGCTGTTGCACCTGAAGCTGTTTCACCCGCTCGACGATCATCTCGGTTTCGCCCCGCTGGAGGCAGCGCTGATGGCGCTCGACCTGCACAATGCGGCAATGAGCTGGAACAAGGCGCTGCTCGACAATTCCGCCCGGCCATCGGGAGCGCTGGTCTACCAGCCGAAGGAGGGCGGCAACCTGACGCCCGAGCAATACCAGCGTCTCAAGGCCGAGCTTGAGGACGGCTACCAGGGCGCGCGCCGCGCCGGCCGCCCGTTGCTGCTCGAGGGCGGACTGGACTGGAAGGCGATGGGGCTGACGCCGCGCGACATGGATTTTGTCGAGGCGAAGAATGGCGCTGCCCGCGACATCGCGCTGGCGCTCGGCGTGCCGCCGATGCTGTTGGGCATCCCCGGCGACCTGACCTATGCCAATTACCAGGAGGCCAACCGCGCCTTCTGCCGCCTGACCGTGCTGCCGCTGGTGGCGCGCACGGCGCACGCGCTGACCGCCTGGCTGCAGCCTGTCTACGGCGCCGGCCTCAGGATCGACCATGACGCGGACCGGCTGCCGGGGCTTTCGGCCGAGCGCGACGCGCTGTGGGCGCGGCTTGGCGACGCCGATTTCCTGACCGATGAGGAAAAGCGGGAAGCTGTTGGATATCAACGTGTTGCAGGGTGAACCGGATTCAAGCCGGCAGCAGGTTGAATCACTTTCTGAGCGTGCAGGCTCGCAGAATTCCGGAGGAAAACCGATGCAGATCCCGGGTCCCGACCCATCGCTGTTTGCCGCCCGCGTCGCCGGTGCCGTCTGCGGTGCGCTCGTCTCGCTCGCCTACATGATGCCCCGCGGAGCGCGCGAGGCAGCCGCCCGGGCCGTGGTCGGGGTCGCCTCAGGCCTGGTCTTTGGCGGCCCGGCGGGCGCGGCGTTGAGCCAGCGCATGGGGGTGACCGAACTGCTGACCCCGGACGAAACCGTGCTGATGGGCTCGGCCGCAGTCAGCCTTGCGGCCTGGTGGGTGCTGGGCGTGCTCACCCGGATCGCGGACCGGGCAGGGCGCGGACCCGGTTCCTGAGCAGCGCTGGCGGCGTTCCCGCTCTCGCCGAAGACACTTCGACATCAACAAGGACAACACCATGACAACGGACTGGAGCAACTCCGGACGGCAGCGCAAGCGCGTCGACCTGGCACTGGAAGACGTAAGCGGCGACGGCAGCTTCTCGGGATATGCGAGCCTGTTCGGCGCCATCGATCTCGGCCGCGACGTCATCGAACCCGGCGCCTTCAAAGCGTCCCTGAGGCAGCGCGGACCGGGCGATGTGCGCATGCTCTACCAGCACGATCCGGACCAGCCGATCGGGCGCTGGTTGTCGATCCGCGAGGATGACCGCGGCCTGCATGTGGAAGGCAAGCTTTCGCTCGGTGTGGCGCGCGCCCGGGAGGTGCATGAGCTGATGAAATCCGGTGCGCTCGATGGACTGTCGATCGGGTTTCAGACCCTGCGCTCGCGCAACGAGGCGAAGGGCGGCGTGCGCCGCATCATGAGCGCCGATCTCTGGGAGATATCGGTGGTGACCTTCCCGATGCAGCCCGGGGCGCGGGTGACGGCGGTAAAGGCCGCCCCGGGCGCGGTCGCACCGACCAAAAGAGAACTCGAACGCCGGCTCACGCGGGATGCGGGGCTGACACGGCGCCAGGCCCGCGGGCTGATCGCTCGCGGGCACGCAGCCCTTTCGGAACGGCGGGATGCCGGACCCGAAGACCTCAAACGGCTGGAGACGCGGCTGCGCGAACTGACCCGGACGCTCATGCCGCCGAACGACCCCTGACCGGCTGAAACGAAGGCCTGTCCGATTCCGGTCCAAGACCCCTGACCCATTGTCCCTGAAAGGAATAGCCAATGACCATCCATGACAGACTGCCGCATGCGCCCGAGCGCAAATCGGTCGACGCCGACGTGGCCGAAGCCTTCGAAAGCTTCATGACGGCGTTCGAGGACTACAAGCGCCACAACGACCAGCGTATCGCCGACATCGAACGCCGGGGCAGCGCCGATGTCCTGACCGAGGAAAAGATGGCCCGCATCGACCGTTCGCTCGACGAGCAGAAACAGGCGCTCGACAGGCTAATGGTCAAGCAGGCGCGGCCAAGCCTCGGCGGCGCCCGGACCCGCGAGACCTCGGCCGTCCGCCAGGCCTTCGACGCCTATGTCCGTCGCGGCGACGAGGCGGCGCTGCGCCAGGGGGAACTGAAGGCGATGTCGGCGGGGAGCGATCCCGACGGCGGTTACCTGGTGCCCGATGAACTCGATACCGAGATCGGCCGTAGGCTCTCGGAACTCTCGCCCATACGCTCGATCGCAACGGTGCGGCAGGTCTCCGGCGCGGTATTGAAAAAGCCGTTTGCGCTCGATGGCATGGCGACCGGTTGGGTCGGCGAGACCGATGCCCGGCCACAGACCTCGACGCCGCAACTGGCGGAGCTGCAGTTCCCGACGATGGAGCTTTACGCCATGCCGGCTGCCACCGCGTCGCTGATCGAGGACTCGGCGCTCGACATCGAAAGCTGGATTGCGGCCGAAGTGGAGGCGGCCTTCGCCGAGCAGGAGGGTGCCGCGTTCGTCTCGGGCGACGGCGTCAACAAGCCGCGCGGCTTCCTCGATTATCCCAGCGTCGACGATGCGACGTGGAACTGGGGCAATCTCGGCCACATCGCCACCGGGGCGGCGGGCGGCTTCGGCGCGGAGCCGTCCGACCGGCTGATCGAGCTGATCTACGCGCTCAAGGCCGGACACCGGCAGAACGGACGGTTCGTGATGAACCGCAAGACGCAGAGCCAGATCCGCAAGTTCAAGGATGCCGACGGCAACTATCTCTGGATGCCGCCCGCAGGCGCCGGTCAGCAGGCTTCGCTGATGGGATTCCCCGTGGTCGAGGCCGAGGACATGCCCGATATCGACGACGGATCCGCCTCGATCGCGTTTGGCGACTTCCGTCGGGGCTACCTGGTGGTCGACAGGACCGGGGTGCGCATCCTGCGCGATCCCTATTCGGCCAAGCCTTATGTGCTGTTCTACACCACCAAGCGCGTCGGCGGCGGGGTGCAGAACTTCGAGGCCATCAAGCTGATGAAGTTCGCGGCCTAGGGGTTGATCGAGACGGGTGGGATCCACCCGTCAGGTTCGTTCCACCAGCGAATTTCATCAAGAGCGGTCCCGCCCCGCTGCCTCCCCGGTGGCGGGACCGCAGGTTCCAAATTCCCCCATCCGGAGACTGCCATGACCCTGATTGAGACCGATCCGCCCTTGGCGGAACCGGTGACGCTTGCCGAGTTGAAGGCGCATATGCGCATCGACGCCAATGACGAGGATGCGCTTCTGCAAAGCCTTATCCGCGTTGCCCGCGCGCATCTCGAGGCCGTGACCGGAACCGCCCTGATGCCACGCGGTCTCAGACTGGTTCTCGACGACTGGCCTGAAGGGCCGGTGATCGACCTTCTGAGAACGCCGGTGCAATCCATTGATGCGATTCATGTTTACGACATCGATGGCGCCCCGCAGGAGCTTTCCACAACCGGCGCGGTGCTTGACGGCACGGCCCGTCCCGCACGGCTTGCGGTCGGCGACAAGCTGCGTCCCGGGCAGCCGATCAACGGCATCGAAATCGAATTCACAGCGGGCTTTGCGACCGCGAACGAGATCCCGCCCGAACTGGTCCGGGCAATCCTGCTGCATGCCGCGCATCTGTACGAGTTCCGCGGTGCGGTGTCGGCGGACATGCAGCCGGCCGCGATTCCGGCCGGGTATGAGCGCCTGATCGCCCCCTGGACGAGGAGGGGCCTGTGATGGGCGAGATGCGGCTCGACCCGGGCCGGCTGAGCGCGCGGCTGCGGCTTGAGACACCGGCGTACGAGGGTGACGGCCAGGGAGGATTGACGGATGAATGGACCGCAGTCGCCGAGATCTGGGGCCGGGTCGAACCGCTTGGCGCCACGCACCGCGAAGATGCGGGCGCGTTGATTGCGCCGGTCAGCCACCGGGTCACGATCCGGCACCGGCAGGGTGTGCGCCACGATATGCGCTTCGTCTTCCGCGGCCGGTTGCTCCTGGTGCGCACAGTGCGCGATCCCGACGAAACCCGCCGCTACCTGATCTGCGATTGCGAGGAGACCCGGCCATGAGCGCCAATGCATTGCAGGAAGCGGTTTTTGAACGGTTGTCCGCAGATGGCGCGATCAGTGCCGTCACCGGACCGGGCGGGGTCTTCGATCGCCGCATCACCCGTGCCGAGCCGCCCTACCTGGTGCTCGGTGAAACGGTTTCGACCGACTATTCGACTGGCGACGCGCCCGGCACAGAGCACCGTTTCGAAATCGAGGCATGGACCCGCCAGAACGGTCGCCGGGAGGCCGTCGAGCTGGCCGACGCTGTCCGCTCCGCCCTTCACGAGGCCGATCTCGCGCTCGACGGCGCGACGCTGATCAATCTCCGCCACGAACGGACGGTGAGCCGCCGAGCCCCGAAAACCGCGCTGCATGTGGCGCGGTTGAGGTTTCGCGCGGTGACCGAGCCTTAAACCCCGATGCCGCTCCCTGCACAGGAAAGGAAATTCTAATGACCGCTCGCAAGGGTAAGGACCTGCTCATCAAGATCGACGACGGCGGAAGCTTCGTCACCATCGCCGGGCTGCGCGCCCGCCGGCTTGCCTTCAACGCCGAAAGCGTCGACATCACCGATGCGGAATCCTCGGGCCGCTGGCGCGAACTGCTCGGAGGGGCGGGCGTGCAACGCGCGGCGCTTTCAGGTGGCGGCCTGTTCAAGGACCAGGCCAGCGATGCCTTGGCGCGAAGCGTCTTTTTCGCCTCGGAAATCCGCGACTGGCAGGTCGTGATTCCGGACTTTGGAACCGTCACCGGGCCGTTCCAGATTGTAGCGCTCGAATATGCCGGTCGCCATGACGGCGAAATGACCTTCGAGATCGCCCTGGAATCGGCCGGCCAGCTTCAGTTTGCGGCAGTCTGAGCCATGCGCGTTCATCCCAACCGGCATCGCGGAGAAATCGCCGCCAGGCTTGACGGCGAAACCCGCATTCTGTGCCTGACGCTGGGCGCACTGGCGGAACTGGAAACCGCCTTCGGAGTGGACGATCTCGCGGGACTTGCAGAGCGCTTCGAGAACGGGCGTCTTTCGGCCGGCGACATCATCCGGATTGTCGGTGCCGGACTGCGCGGCGCAGGCAACATCGCGAGCGACGAAGACGTGGCCGAAATGTGTGCTGAAGGCGGTGTCGCCGGCTTCGCGGCGATCGCCGCTGAACTGCTGTGGGCCACTTTCGGAGACTCCGGCCCGGCGCAAACGGACAAAGCCACACAAACGGCTACGAATGCAGACCGGCGGGAAGGTTTTCCCGCTGACGGACCGCAGGCGGCATCGCGGTGACGAGGCAGGAGCAGGCGCCGTTTCCCTGGGCGTCCGTGATCCGCTTCGGCCTCGGCCGCCTGCGGCTTCCGCCTGAAACCTTCTGGGCGCTCAGTCTGCCGGAGCTCGTCGCCTTGACCGGCGGGGGGAGCAATTCCGGCCATGCCACACGCAGCGACCTTCAACAGCTGATGGCGCGGTTCCCTGACCGGTCGGGTCCGGCCGCGCAAGACAGCGCCCCCGGGGAGGAGGGGCAGAGCCATCGCGCTTCCGATGCCACCCGTGCGCACCCAAGGCCAAGGAGTACAGGCAATGACTGACGAACCCGATTTCGGCCCGGGCAGGGATTTCGATCTCGAAGGGGCCGATCGCGCCCTCGACGAACTCACCCGCAAGGCCAACGCCTTCGGCGGGGCGCTGTCGACAGCGCTGAAACAGGCAACGGTGGACGGACGAAGTCTTGACGATGTCCTGCGCGGGCTCGGCAACCGCATGATCGGCCTCGCTCTCGATGCAGGTGTTCGGCCGCTCGAAGGGCTGATCAGCCAGTCGATTGCGGGGCTGACCGGCAACCTTTCGAAGATCATGCCCTTCGCCAGGGGTGGAGTGCCGGGCAGGATTGATGCCTTTGCCGATGGCGGGGTGGTGGGCGGGCCCACCTTTTTCCCGATGCCCGATAATGGCGTGGGGCTGATGGGCGAAGCAGGAGCGGAGGCGATCCTGCCGCTCGAGCGCGGCCCGGACGGACGGCTGGGCGTCGCCTCGGGCCGCTCAGCGCCACCGGTGCAGGTGACGTTCAACGTGACCGCACAGGACGCGGCCAGTTTCGCGAAATCCGAAACCCAAGTGACCGCCATGCTGGCCCGCGCGGTCAGCCGCGGCCGCCGCGGGCTTTGAGAAGTGTATGGCCGATGAAGATGGAGAACGACGATGAGTGACGGCTTTCACGAGATCAGGCTGCCGCTGCGATTGTCGCTGGGGGCGAGCGGTGGACCTGGACGGCGCACGGACATCGTGGCGCTGTCGAATGGCGGCGAAACCCGCAATGCCCGGTGGGCTGATTCCCGGCGCCGCTACGACGTCGGCACCGGACTTCGCAGCCTGGAGGACCTCTACCAGTTGATCGCATTTTTCGAGGCCCGGCGCGGGCAACTTTACGGCTTCCGGTTCCGGGACCCTGTCGATCATCGTTCCGGTGCGCATGGCGAGACGGTGAACGCAATCGATCAGGTGATCGGTGAGGGGGATGGCGTACGCACGCTATTCGAACTGACCAAGACCTACGCAGATTCCGGTGGTGCGACGCCCCGGCGGATCGAAAAACCGGTCGAAGGCAGCGTTCAGGTTGCGATCGACGGTGTGGGCCTCGATCCGGAGGATTTCTCCGTCGACACGCAAGCCGGGCTGGTGACGATCGCTCCTGCCCTGACGCCACCGCCCGGTGTCCCGGTGACCGCCGGTTACGAATTCGACATCCCGGTGCGTTTCGACACAGACCGGATCGAAATCTCGCTCGCGGCCTTCCGGGCCGGCTCCGTTCCGGTCGTGCCGCTGGTGGAGATCCGGCCATGAGAGATATTCCTGAAGATCTCAGTGCGCATCTCGCACGCACCGCGACCACGCTTTGCCACGCGTGGAGGCTTACCCGCACTGATGGCATGGTAATGGGATTTACCGAGCACGACCATGATCTTGAGTTCGACTGGACGGTATTCGCGGCCGCGACCGGGCTCAGGGGATCGGAGGTCGAGAGCGGGCTCGGACTCGAAGCTGACGCTGCCGATGTCGCAGGGGCGTTCTCGGATACTGCAATCAACGCCGATGACCTCGCCCTCGGCCGCTATGACGGGGCGCGGGTGGAGACGTTTCTGGTCAATTGGCAGTCGCCCTCCCAGCATGTTCTGCTTTCGACCCGCGAACTCGGCGAGGTGACAAGCGCAGGCCCGGCGTTCCGGGTCGAAATGCGCAGCCTCGCGGCCCGGCTCGATCAGCCGGCAGGGCGGCTTTACGGAAGGCGCTGCGATGCGGATCTGGGTGACGGGCGCTGCGGCGTGGACCTTGCCGCGGCGCCGTACCGGCTATCAGGCCTGGTCGTGGAGGTTGTCGACGAGGTAACGCTGATCGTCAGCGGTCTCGGCGACCGGCCGCCTGGCTGGTTTTCCGGAGGGCGGTTGCATTTCCATTCGGGTCTGCTGAACGGCGTTGCCGCCGATATCGCCGGCCAAGATCCCGATCCGGCCGGAACGCGGATTTTGCTCTGGGCACCGCTTGCCCGCAAACCCCAGCCCGGCGATGCGCTGGAGGCGACGGCCGGATGCGACAAGGCGTTTGAAACCTGTTCCGGAAAATTCGCCAACACGCTCAATTTTCAAGGGTTTCCCCACCTGCCGGGAAGCGACTTCGCGTATGGCTACGCAGATTCCGATACGGTACATGACGGCAGGCCGATCGTGCCATGAACGCTGTCGACGCAAGTGAAAGCCACCGCGCGCGGATCGTGGATGCGGCGCGGAGCTGGATCGGTACACCCTACAGACACCAGGCTTCCCGCAAGGGCGTCGGATGCGATTGTCTCGGACTGGTTCGCGCCATTTACGAGGAGGTCGCGGGCCGGACGGCCGAAGAGCCCGCGCCGTATCAGCCCGACTGGGCGGAGCGAACCGGCGCAGACCGCCTGATCGAGGCCGCCCGGCGCCATTGCGGCGATCCGGTGCCCTTGGCGCAGATGGGCGCCGGCGACATCGTGCTGTTCCGGTGGCGTGCGGGCGCGGCGGCAAAACATGCCGGCATCCTCACCGGACCCGACCACTTTATTCATGCCTATGAGGCGGCAGGGGTGATCGAAAGCGCGCTGTTTTTTTCGTGGCGGCGGCGCATAGCCGCAATCCACCGGATTCCACGACCTCTCCCGTTCTGAAAGCGAGACATCGACATGGCAACAATCCTGCTTCAGGTGGCGGGCGCGGCACTCGGCGGCATTTTCGGGCCGGTTGGCACGGCCCTCGGCTCGGCAATCGGCGCAAGTGTTGGCGGCATGCTCGATTCGAGCCTGCTGGGTTCCGGCCGCACCATACGCGGACGCGGGCTGAGCGGCGCGCGCATTCCCTCCGCCGACGAGGGAGCGCCGATACTCAAGGTCCATGGAACCATGCGGGTTGCGGGAACGCTGATCTGGGCGACCCGCTTCGAGGAAACAGTCACGCGGCAGCGTCAGGGCGGCAAGGGCCGCGGACCCGTCACCGAAAGCTACAGCTATCACGCCAATTTCGCGCTCGGGATTTGCGAGGGGCCGATTGCCGCGATCCGCCGGGTCTGGGCGGACGGGCGCGAGCTGGATCTCGAGACCATCGACATGCGGATCTATCGCGGAACCGCCACGCAACTGCCCGATCCCCTTATCGAGGCCAAGCAGGGGACCGGGCGTGTTCCGGGCTGGCGCGGGTTGGCCTATGTGGTGTTCGAGCGTCTGCCGCTCGATGGTTTCGGCAACCGGATTCCGGCGTTTCAGTTCGAGGTCGTCCGCCCGGTTGGCACGCTCGAAACTAAAATCGAGGCGGTGGCCCTGATCCCGGGCTCGACCGAGCACGGCTATGCGACCACGCCGGTGCGCGAAACGACAGGTGTGGGCGCGCAACGCCTGATCAACCGCAACATGCGCCAAGCAGCCACCGACTGGAGCCAGTCGATCGATGAACTGCAGGCGCTGTGCCCGAACCTCAAATCGGTGGCGCTGGTCTCGGCCTGGTTTGCAGACGACCTCCGGGCCGACCACTGCCGGTTTCGTCCTGGCGTCGAGGTCCGACAACGCGCGGGCGAGACAAGACCGTGGAAGGTTGGCGGGGAGACCCGCGTCAGCGCTCACCTCATAAGCACGAAGGATGGCGGCCCCGCCTATGGCGGCACACCGGACGACAGCTCCGTGATCGAGGCGATCACCGATCTCAAGGCGCGCGGGCTGAAGGTCACGCTCTATCCCTTTGTGCTGATGGACATCCCTGACGGCAATCTTCTTCCCGCGCCCGATGGCGCGCCGGCCCAGCCGCCCTATCCGTGGCGGGGAAGGATCACGGCCAGTCCGATGCCGGGACTGCCGGGCAGTCCGGATGGCACACCGTCCATGCGCGACGAGATCGATGCCATGTGCGGGACGACTGCGGTTTCCGATCTGGCTATAGCGGGCGGAACGGTGATCTGGACGGGCGGCGATGCCGGATACCGGCGCTTCGTGCTGCATCACGCAGCATTGGCCAAAGCGGCGGGAGGGGTCGACGGCTTTGTCATCGGCTCCGAAATGAAGGGACTGACCCGGTTGCGCGACGGCGACCGCGGGTTTCCCTTTGTCGATCAACTGATCGCCCTTACGGAGGACGTCCGTTCGATCCTTGGACCGGGGACAACGCTAACCTACGCTGCGGATTGGACCGAGTATGCAGGATTTCGCCCCGATGACGGCTCGGGCGATGTCTATTTCAACCTCGATCCGCTCTGGGCGCACCCGGAAATAGGGGCGGTCGGCATCGACAACTACATGCCGCTGTCCGACTGGCGCGACGCGGACATGATCTCGGGCAATCCGGACGGCGCCCGCTTTGCCAATGATGCTCGCGCCCTTGGTAACGCCATCGAGGGCGGGGAGGGCTACGACTGGTACTATGCCGACAAGGCGGGCCGGGATGCGCGCGAGCGGGTGCCGATTTCCGACGGTCTTGCCGGAAAGCACTGGGTCTACCGGACCAAGGATTTGCGCAGCTGGTGGGAAAACCAGCATTACGACCGTATCGGCGGAGTCGAAATCGCAACGCCCGGTCCCTGGGTTCCGGGCTCCAAGCCGTTCTGGTTGACCGAACTCGGCTGTCCCGCGGTGGACAAGGGAGCAAACCAGCCGAATGTGTTTCCCGATCCGAAATCATCCGAAAGCGCTCTTCCCTGGTACTCGAACGGCGGCAGGGACGATCTGGCGCAACGGGCATTCATCGATGCGCATCTTGAACACTGGTCGGGTCCGCGCAACGCGGATGTCATGGTCCGCCGCGACCACGTCTATCTTTGGAGTTGGGATGCGCGGCCGTTTCCGGCATTTCCTCTGGCGGGCACGGTCTGGTCGGACGGGGAAAACTGGCGCACCGGTCACTGGCTCAACGGCCGGCTCGGAACGTTGCCGTTGCGCGATCTCATTTCTGCCGTGCTTGAGGAAGCCGGGTTCACCGAGTTCGATGTCGAGGGCGTCGACGGCGTGCTGACGGGCCATGTGATTTCCAGCCCGGTGTCTCCGCGTTCGGTGCTTGAACCCGTTCTTGAGGCCTTTTGCATCGATGTACGCGAGGGCCCGCGCGGGCTTGTCTTTGCCTCGCGGCTGAGTGCTGCGTCCGCACCTGCCGGAATTTCTGTGGTGGCCGAGCCTGACGAGGGTGCGCTTTTCGAGGAAACGCGCGGCGAAATCTCGGAGTTTGCCAACGAGGCGGTGATCCTGTTCGCCGATCCCCTGTCCGACCATTCCGCAGCGTCGGCTCGCTCGCGGCGGCTCGAAGGCGAGACGTTGCGTCAGCGCGACATGCCGCTGAGCGTTGCCGTCGAACCCGGGTTGGCGCGGGCAGCGGCAGACAGGTGGCTCCAGGATCACCGGCTCCAAAGGTTGCGGTTGAGCTTCGCCATGCCACCACAGGAGGCGGCGCTGCAGCCGGGCGACATCGTGCGCCTCGATCACGAAGACGCGCCCGGGGGACGCTTTCGCGTGCTCCGGATCGAGGATGGCGAACATCGCCGCGTCCAGGCTGTCGCCCAGGCGGGAGGAATGGCAATCGCCGCAAGCGGGACGCTTCCTGCTGACGGACCCGGCGACATCAATGCCCACTTCGCGCCCGAGATCGCGTTCATGGATCTGCCGATCCTTTCGGGCAATGATGAAACAGGCTGGGGGCGGGCAGCGGGGCTGGTTATCCCCTGGCGGCGGATTGCCCTGTCAAGCTCGCCGGAAGAGGAGGGCTACGTTTCCCGCATTGTGCTTGATGCGCCATCGAGACTGGGAACACTGAACGCGGCCCTGCCGCCAGGTGGGTCCGAGGGACGCATCGACCGGCGCCATTCCATCGATCTCGACCTTGCCTTTGGCGGTCTTTCTTCCATAAGCCGGCTGGCACTGCTCAATGGCGCCAATGCGGCTGCAATCCGGTCCGATGCCGGTTCCTGGGAAGTGGTGCAGTTCGAGCGGGCCGAGGAACTGGCCGCGGGACGCTGGCAGCTTTCGAATCTGTTGCGCGGTCAGGGCGGAACCGACGACGCCATGCGGACCGGCGCAAGCCCCGGAGCGCGGTTTGTGCTTCTTGACAGTGCCGTGCTGCCGCTGGGGTTATCACTCGAAGAGGCAGGCCGCGCCCTCAACTGGCTTGCCGAACCTGCCGGCGGAACAGCCGATGGCGCCGCCCCGAAAAGTTTCGCAGGCGGCGAGCGCGCGCTGATGCCGCTATCGCCGGTGCACCTGCGCGCAAGGCGAGAAGCTGCCGGAGTGATGTTCGAATGGGTTCGGCGGGGCCGGCTCCAGGCCGACAGCTGGGCACCCGCCGAAATCGCCGATGACGAGGGGTTCGAGCGCTACCGCGCCGAAATCGTCGCGGGCGCCGGGATCGTGCGAACCATCGAGCTCGATGCACCCCGTTGGCTCTATTCTGCGACCGAGGAAACGGCCGATTTCGGAAGCCTGCAGAGCGAACTGACCCTGCGCGTGACGCAAGCGGGCAAGCGCATAGCCTGGGGCACCCCGCGCATCGCGACTTTGCCCGTCTGACCTCCAACCGGTCCCATAACCAAACCTTGAAAGGACGACGACCATGGACACCACAAAACCCTGGTGGCAATCCAAGACGCTTTGGGGCGCGCTCGTGACGATCGTTGCGGCAGCACTCGGTTTCGCCGGGATCGATCTCGCCGATACCGAGCGGGAAACGCTCACCGAAATGCTGACCTCGCTCGGCGCTGCCGTCGGAGGACTGATCGCCCTAATCGGCAGGATTTCGGCCAGATCGCGTATCGGGTGATGATGCTCGCTAGCGCGGTGTGGCGTGTTTCCATTCATTTGCTGTTCAGGCAGGATCCTGTATCAATTCGGCCAAGATGAAATACGAACCCTTCTAGGCTGACCATGACAGCGAATTTACTCAGTGTTGCTTTGATAGCCGTGCAGACGGTTGCGGCTCCGTTGCCCGCCGCCGAAATGCGCGCGCCGGACGGTACCGCCGTTACGACAGCGGCGGCCGATTGTTCTGGCGCCGCAGCCCGGGTTGTAAGCCAGACCGGCGGCCAGTTGCTTTCCGCCGCATCACAAAACCAGGGCGGCCAGACCGTCTGTGTCATCACCGTGCTGGTTCCCGGCAACGGGTCCGAGCGACCGAAAAAAGTCACCGTCTCCGTCCCGCAATGATGCCAACGGGATAGATGCGCCGGTGTCCGGGGCTTACAATCCGGGCCGCAGGATGCGATGGAATGAGGAACGGGCCGGGATGCTCCGGCTGATGCAAGGACGTAGGTCGCCGTAGTGAGGGGAGCGGACGCGATGCGAATTCTGATCGTCGAGGATGACAAGGACCTGAACCGGCAGCTTGCCGAGGCGCTCGAGGAGCAGTCCTATGTCGTCGACCGCGCCTATGACGGCGAAGAAGGCCATTTTCTCGGAGAAACCGAACCCTACGACGCCGTGATTCTCGACATAGGCCTGCCGGAAATGGACGGCGTCACCGTGCTTGAGAAATGGCGCGCGGCGGATCGCGTTATGCCGGTGCTGATCCTGACCGCCCGCGACCGCTGGAGCGACAAGGTGGCCGGAATCGACGCCGGCGCCGATGATTATGTCACCAAGCCTTTTCACGTCGAGGAAGTGCTGGCGCGTATCCGCGCCCTGATCCGGCGCGCCTCCGGCCATGCCTCTTCCGAGATCACCTGCGGCCCGGTGCGGCTCGACACCAAGGCGTCCAAGGCCAGTGTCGACGGTGTGACGCTCAAGCTGACCAGCCACGAGTTCCGGCTTCTGTCCTATCTGATGCACCACATGGACCAGGTGGTGTCGCGCACGGAACTCGTCGAGCATATGTACGATCAGGATTTCGATCGGGATTCCAACACGATCGAGGTTTTCGTCGGGCGTCTGCGAAAGAAGATCGGGGTTGAGCTGATCGAAACCGTTCGGGGCCTCGGCTACCGGATGACACGGCCGGAGGGCGACGGCGCAGGCAACGCGACGGGATGACACGCGGCTCGCTTACCGCCCGGGTCTTGTTGCTGGCCACCGTTTGGGCGGTGATTGCGCTTGTGGCCATTGCGGTCGTCATTTCACAACTCTATCGCAGTGGCTCGGAACGCGCCTTTGCGGAGCTGCTGCGCGCGCAGCTCAACAGTGTCATCAATGCGGTTTCGGTTGATGCCGAAGGCCGGCTTGAGGGGCGCCCGCAATTGGGTGATCTGGTGTTCGAACAGCCGGGCAGCGGCTGGATCTGGCTGGTTGAGCCGCTTGCGGACGCGAGAGGCCCGAGGCTCGCTTCCGTCTCGATTGGTGATGGCACGCTGGAGGTGCCGCCAATTGCCGATATTCCCTTCGACGACCGTTACCTGCGGTTCTACCCGGCCCGCGACAGCTTCGGCAACGCCTTGACGGTTGCCGAAACAGAAGTCGAACTCGATAGCGACGGTCGCGCGGCGCGCTTCCGGGTTGCCGGCAACCGCGAAGTGCTCAATGCGGAAATCGACGCGTTCTCGCGAAATCTCTACCTTGCCCTGGCGCTGTTCGGGATCGGCAGTTTGCTGGTCAATGCCGTGGCGATCCTGATCGGGCTCAGGCCGCTCGATCATGCGCGCGGCGCGCTGGGGCGCATCCGCGCGGGGGAAGCGGACCGGCTCGACGGGGCGTTTCCGCGCGAGATTGCGCCTTTGGCCGGTGAAATCAACGCCTTGATCGACACCAACCGCCGCGTGGTCGAACGGGCGCGGATGCAGGTGGGCAACCTGGCCCATTCGCTCAAGACACCTATTGCCGTGCTGATCAACGAGACACGGGACATGACCCCGGCGCATGCGGCGCTCGTGCGGGCGCAGACCGACACCATGCAGGCCCAGGTCCAGACCTATCTCGACCGTGCACGCATTGCAGCCCAGCGCGGCAGCGTCCTCGCGCGCACGGAGGCAGCCCCGGTGATCGACAGGCTGGTGCGGGTCATGGCGAAACTCAACCCGAACCTCGAAATCTCCGCCGATGTCGAGCCGCGTTCTGCGCTGCTTGCAGTGGAAAGCCAGGACCTCGAAGAAGCTCTGGGCAACCTGATCGAGAATGCGGCCAAATTTGCGAGAAGCCGCATCGTTGTGGGGCTTCGCCCGACGCGGGATCAGGAGGGCGGCGGACGCAGATTCTTCCGTATTGATATTGAGGACGACGGGCCTGGACTTGACGAAGCCGAAATGGCCGAGGCGGTCAAGCGCGGACGCCGTCTCGACGAGACAAAGCCCGGGACCGGTCTGGGGTTGTCGATCGTCAGCGAAATCGCCGGAGAGTATCAAGGCGATTTCGCGCTGGCGCGGGCTGATACAGGCGGTTTGTCGGCGCGCCTGACCCTTCCTGGCCTGAGCGCCGAGCCATGACCATTATCTTGAGACGTTTCGGAACCAGTGATGCAGGCTGTTCATTGCATCCGCCAATGGCCACATTGCGGCCACAGCTGCGCGGCAATAGTGTATCTGCTGACCGGTTTGGTGAGTTGACGAGGGCGCGCAAACCAGAAGGAACACGGCGATGGCCAATCTGGTGAGAACCAATTCGAGACGGACGGGTGCTTTGGTGCTGGCGGTGCTGCTTGCGGGCTGTACCGGCTCGGGTGGCGTCAAGCCGCTGTCTTTCGGCCCGGTTTCCGCTCCAGTGTCGACAACTCCGGAGCCCGCCGGCGCAGATGCCATTCTCGGCGCTCTCAACGGCGGAATCCTGCCTGCGCAGGCGGCGTCATCGCTTTCGCGCGCAGATCGCCTCCGGTCGCTGGAAGCCGAATACCAGGCGCTTGAGAAAACCCCCGGCGGCCAGACCGTTGCATGGAAGGCGCCGGTAGGGCGGACTTCAGGCGAAGTGACCGCCGGCACGCCCTATCAGGTGGGGCAGCAGAATTGCCGACAGTACACCCACACGGCTCAAATCAACGGGATGCCCGTCACGGGACGGGGCGCGGCCTGCCGAAACCCCGATGGCAGCTGGACGCCGCTGAGCTGACGCCAACCAGGCAGAGCCTGAACCCGAGGCGAAAGCTCTGAACAGTGCTGTTCCCGGGCGGTTTTGCCAGAAATGACGCGACCAAACGCCCCATTGCTGCGGCAAGGACCGATTGCAGTTGGAAAACGTGCAATGCTCGGATATTGAAGCTCCATGTTATTTTGGGTAATCGCAGCCGTCATGACCGCTCTCGTCACCCTTGCCCTGATCGGGCCGGTGATGCGCAGCCGTAATTCCACTTCAGATGCTCCCGAACTCCACGACATGGAGGTCTATCGCGACCAGCTTGCGGAGGTTGACCGCGATCTTTCCGACGGACTTATCGATGACGCCCAGGCCGAGGTGGCGCGGACCGAGATTTCGCGGCGGCTGCTCGCGGCTTCTCGCAAGAGCAAGGCTGCCGATCCCTCCGAATCAAAGAATGCAGGCTTTCGCCGTGCCGCGGTCATTGCGGTTGCGGTTTTCATGCCTCTCGTGGCCGTGACAGCCTATCTCGAACTGGGCCGGCCCGACCTGCCGCAATTGCCATTGTCGGCGCGGCTGCAGGCTGATCCGGAGAACACCGACATCGCCATGCTGGTGGCCAGGGCCGAGCAGCATCTGGCCGAGAACCCGAATGACGGGCGCGGCTGGTCAGTGCTCGGGCCGATTTATCTGCGTACCGGACGCTTTGCCGACGCGGCTGAAGCGTTCCGCAAGACCATTGCACTGCTTGGGCCTACGCCCGACCGGCTGGCCAATCTCGGTGAAGCCCTTGTTTCAGCCGACGGTGGTCGCGTGACCGAGGAAGCCAAACTGGCGTTTCAAACCGCACGAGAACTAGACCCGAACGACCCGCGCCCGCAATTCTTCCTGGCTATAGGTCTGGCACAGGCCGGCAAGGAAGCAGAAGCACGCGCGGCGTTCGATGCGATGATTGCAACGGCGCCGGAAGGTGCTCCTTGGGTCGCCGCGGTGGAGGCCCAGATTGCGGCTCTCGACAGCTCGGCGGGACCGATCTCCGGTCCTGTCTCGGGACCCGCATCCGGTGGTCAGGTGGCAGGCGCGTCGGCTCCGGGAAATCCGACCGCTGCCGATATCGCAGCCGCCAGCGAGATGAGTCCGGAGGAGCGTCAGTCGATGATCGCTTCCATGATCGAGAGCCTCGAAACACGGCTTGCCAGCGATCCGGACAACATCGAGGGCTGGCTTCGCCTGGTCCGCTCACATGTCGTGACCGGGAATCGCGAGAAGGCGCAAACTGCGCTGGACCGGGCATTTGCCGTCTTCGCCAACGACAACGCAGAAAAACAGGCGCTTAACGCGATCGCGCGTGAGTTCGGACTTGTTGCGACTTCGACCCTGGGCGGGGTGCCCGTCGCGCCGGCCGATCCCGGCGGCCAGACTGCGCTGGTGGCTCCGGACACCAAGCCTGCCACGCCTTTCATTCTTGATGGCGCAGCGACCAATCCGACGTCGGAACCGGAGGTCGATTCCGGTTCCGCCGCGGAGCCCTCCGGTCCGACGCAGGGCGACATAGAAGCTGCCGCCGCACTGTCGAACGAGGAACGCGGAGACATGATCCGCGGGATGGTTGCCTCTCTCGACGCCAAGCTCACGGAAAACCCGGACAATCTCGAGGGCTGGCTGAGGCTGGTGCGCTCCTACGCGGTGCTCGGGGATGCCTCCGCCGCGGCATCTGCGCTGCAAAGGGCGCAGGTGGCTTTCCCCGACGGATCCCGTGGCGCTCAGGCGCTGGCCGAACTCGCGGGCAGTCTTGGAATCGCGGCAAAGGTGGAGAACCAATGAACCGGAAGCAGAAGCGACTTTCGATCATCGCTGCAGGGGCTGTTTTTCTGGCCGGAGCCGCAGCACTTGTGACCTCGGCCCTGCGTGAGCAGATCGTTTTTTTCAACTCCCCGTCGGATGTGCTGGCGCAACCATTGGCGCCGGGCACCCGTGTGCGGCTTGGCGGGCTGGTTGAGGAAGGTTCGGTCGAGCGCGGGGAAAACTCCGCCGTGACTTTTGCCGTGACAGACACCAGCGCTTCGGTGAAAGTGCGCTATGTGGGAATATTGCCGGACCTGTTCCGTGAAGGGCAGGGCGTTGTGACGGAGGGCGTTTTCTCGCCCGAGGAAGGCACGTTCATGGCAGATACCGTGCTCGCGAAGCATGATGAGAACTACATGCCCAAGGAAGTCGCCGATGCGCTCAAGGCGCAAGGCGTGTGGCAGGAGGGCGACCCGGTGCCGGGTGTGGGGCAGGACGGGGCCGCAGACGGTTCGCCCGGCAGTTGACCCGCTACGGTCCCCGCAGTGCAGGAGATAGAACGTCATGATTACTGAAATCGGGCATTTTGCGCTGGTTCTGGCATTGGCGACCGCGCTGGTTCAGTCGGTGGCGCCGCTGGTCGGCGCCCGCCTCCGCGATGCCGGATTGATGGCGATCGGGCCGATGGCGGCGATGAGTTCGCTGGCGCTGGTGGCGATTTCGTTCTTCGCTCTGACCCATGCCTATGTCGTCTCGGATTTTTCCGTGCAGAACGTGGTCGAGAATTCCCATTCCCTGAAACCGATGCTCTACAAGATCACAGGCGTCTGGGGAAACCACGAGGGATCGATGCTCCTCTGGATCCTCATCCTCGTGCTGTTTTCGGGCCTGGTGGCCCTGTTCGGGCGCAACCTGCCCGACACGCTCAAAGCCAATGTTCTGGCGGTTCAGGGCTGGATCACGGTCGCGTTCCTGCTGTTCGTGCTCCTGACCTCCAATCCGTTCATGAGGCTGGACCCGGCGCCGGCCGAGGGCAACGATCTCAACCCGATCCTTCAGGACATCGGGCTCGCGATCCATCCGCCGCTGCTTTACCTCGGTTATGTCGGGTTCTCGATTTCGTTTGCCTTCGCCATTGCCGCGCTGATCGAGGGCCGCATTGATGCGGCATGGGCGCGCTGGGTCCGTCCCTGGACGCTTGCCGCATGGGTGTTCCTCACCGCGGGGATTTCGATGGGCAGTTACTGGGCCTATTACGAACTCGGCTGGGGCGGCTGGTGGTTCTGGGACCCGGTCGAAAATGCATCGTTCATGCCCTGGCTTGTGGGAACGGCGCTGCTGCATTCCGCTCTGGTGATGGAAAAGCGTGAGGCCCTGAAGATCTGGACGGTTCTTCTGGCGATCCTGACCTTCTCGTTCTCGCTGCTCGGCACCTTCCTGGTCCGGTCGGGCGTTCTTACCTCCGTGCACGCCTTTGCCACAGACCCCACGCGAGGCGTGTTCATCCTCGGAATTCTGGTCGTGTTCATTGGCGGGGCGCTGGCGCTCTTCGGTTTGCGCGCGGCATCGCTCAAGGCCGGCGGAATGTTCGCACCGATATCGCGCGAAGGCGCGCTTGTGCTCAACAACCTGTTTCTGACGACCGCAGCCGCGACCGTCCTGATCGGCACGCTTTACCCGCTGCTGCTTGAATCGATCACCGGAACCAAGATTTCCGTCGGACCGCCCTTTTTCAACATGACCTTCGGGCCCCTGATGATCCCTTTGCTGCTGGCAGTTCCCTTCGGCCCGCTGCTCGCTTGGAAACGGGGCGATCTGGCAGGTGCCGCGCAACGGCTTTACTTCGCCGTGGGAGCGTCGCTGCTGGTGGCCCTGGCCGTGGTGTTCATGCGTACAGGCGCGCCGGTTCTCGCAGGCCTGGGCATCGGGCTCGGCGTCTATCTGATCCTTGGTTCTCTGACTGATATCGCGCTGCGCTCGGGCATCGGCAGGGTTGGCGCCGGCGTGGCGTTCGCCCGGCTTGCGGGACTGCCGCGTTCGGCTTTCGGAACCGCCTTTGCCCATATGGGGCTCGGGATCACGGTCATCGGCGTGGTGGCGGTCAGCGTCTTTTCGACCGAGACGGTGGTTGCGATGAAACCCGGAGACACGGTCGAGGCCGGTGGCTACCAGGTCCGGTTCGAGGGCATCCGCGACTATGCGGGGCCGAACTACACGTCCCAGTCCGGCGAGTTCACCGTCCTGAGCGGTGGTGTCAAGGTGGATGAGACCGCATCGGCCAAGCGTTTCTATGCCGCGCGCGGCATGCCGACAACGGAAGCGGGCATCCTGACATTTGGCGCCAGCCAGCTCTACATCGCTCTCGGCGACGCGGAAGCCAACGGCGGTCTGGTTGTCCGGATCTGGTGGAAGTCCTGGGTGACCTTCATATGGTACGGGACGGTCCTGATGGTGATCGGCGGCGTGCTCTCGCTGCTTGACCGGCGGCTGCGCATCGGCGCGCCCAACAGAGCAAAGGCACGCTCCGGCACCAAGACTGCAGCCGAGGCCGCGGCATGAGCCTTGTCGCAGGAGTTCGGGCCGTGAAGGGGGCTGTCAGCGTCTTCACGATAAGGTTGGCGACCATGATGCTGGTTGCTCTGGCGTTGGCATCGCCGGCGGCAGCGGTGAATCCGGACGAGGTGCTGGACGATCCCCGGCTTGAGCAGCGTGCGCGTGACCTGTCGCTCAATCTGAGATGCCTGGTCTGCCAGAACCAGTCGATTGACGATTCCAACGCCGAACTGGCGCGCGACCTGCGTCTTCTGGTGCGCGAGCGCCTTGAGGCCGGTGACAGCGATGAAGAGGTGATCGACTACATCGTCTCTCGCTACGGCGAATTCGTTCTGCTGACGCCTCGTCTCTCGGTTCAGACGGTTTTGTTGTGGGGCGCGCCCGTGTTGATCCTGCTGGTCGGCGCGGGCGTCATGATCGCCAATGCGCGTGGCCGCGGCAAGGCGACGGTCTCTCCCGGGGCGACCGGCCTGAGCGAGGCGGAACAAGCCGAACTCGCAAAAGTGTTGGAAGACCGTGATCGCCTGACCTGATATGCAGGCGCCTCATTTCGTGGCAAGGAGCGCCTCATGACAGCACACACCATTCGGGCCGAATTCGAAGGTCATTCCGGCGCAACCCTTTCCGCGAGACTCGATCTTCCGGCAGGCGTCATACGCGCCTGGGCCCTGTTTGCCCATTGCTTCACCTGTTCCAAGGACACGCTTGCCGCCCGTCGCATCTCAGGCGAGCTGGCCAAGGCGGGTATTGCAGTGATGCGGTTCGATTTCACTGGGCTGGGGTCCAGTGACGGCGAGTTCGCCTCGACCAACTTTTCGTCCAACGTCGCGGATCTCGAAGCTGCTGCCGAATGGCTGACGAAGCACTACTCGGCTCCGGAGATTCTGGTCGGCCATTCTCTCGGCGGAGCGGCCGTGCTGGCCGTCGCCGGAAATCTGGCTTCGGTCAAGGCTGTGGCGACCATCGGCGCGCCCTCCGAGGCAAGTCACGTGATTCACAATTTCGGCCAGCATGTCGAAGAAATCGCCGAGAAAGGCGAGGCGGAGGTCAATCTCGGCGGGCGGACATTCAGGATCCAGCAGCAATTCGTCGAGGATCTCAACACCACCATGCTGACCGACCGGATCGGCAACATGAGGAAGGCGCTCCTGGTGCTGCACGGTCCGCGCGACGAGGTGGTTGGCATTGACAACGCCAGCGCGATCTTCACCGCTGCCAGGCATCCCAAGAGCTTCGTCTCGCTCGATGGCGCCGACCATCTTCTCACCAATTCGGCCGATGCCAACTATGCCGCCAGCATCATCGCATCCTGGGCGGCGCGCTACCTTGCCGACGAGGCGCCCCGCGATGAACACGAAGCCGTCGAGCATGTTCTGGTGGGCGAGACCGGCCAGGGCCGGTTTCAGGTGTCCGTGCAGGCGGGGCCGCACAGGTTTCTTGCCGACGAGCCGGCGAGCGTCGGTGGCTCCGATACCGGCCCGACACCCTACGATCTTGTTTCCGCGGCCCTCGGCGCCTGTACCGCGATGACATTGAGAATGTATGCCCGTCACAAGAACATTGACCTCGGCCTTGTCAGCGTCGCCGTCAATCACAGCAAGATCCACATGAAGGACTGCCTTGATTGCACCGACGAGCAGCGCTCGGGCAAGGGGCGAATCGACCGCTTCGAGCGGGTGATTTCGGTCGATGGCGGAGTGCCTGGCGAACTGGCAGACAAGATCCTCGAGATTGCCGACAAGTGCCCGGTGCACCGGACACTCGAGCACGACTCCAAGATCGCAACCCGGCTCGAAAAAAACGGCTAGGCCGTTCATGCTGCGGCGGCCCCGCCGCAGCTGCAACGTCAGGTTCGACTATGGTTTTGTGCGTGTGACGGTGCTCGCCCAAGCGCCGGCATGGGCATTGTGGCGGCAACAGGGCGGACAACATTACAAAGGTTTAATGATCCGGAAAGCTTGTCGTAAGCGAACACACCCTATGTGTCATTGCCAAGAGCCGGGCACCCGGCCTTGAGACAAAAACACAAGAGGATGAGACATGTCGCAATCCCATCAGACGAACACTTCCCCCAAGACCAAGACTCGTGGCGTAATGATCAAGGGCTTCCTGGGCACCACCGCAATCGCCGGCGTTGCCGCAGCGATGCTGGCGACCGGCCTTCCGGCACCGGTGACCGGCGCATTTGCAGATCCCGTTCGCGTCGAGGCGCCGCAGGCACCGAGTTTTGCGGATGTTGTTCAGGCCGTTTCCCCGGCCGTCGTTTCCGTTCGCGTGCAGGCGGAAGTCAAGCCGGTCTCCAATGACGGCCCCTTCAATTTCAACTTCAACGGCCGTGGTTTCGAGGATCTTCCCGACGACCACCCGATGAAGCGCTTCTTCGACGAGTTCAGCCGCGGCTTCGGCGGTCAGCCCGACCGCGACGAGCGCCGCTCGGAACGCAACCGCCGCGGCCCCGACGGCGAGCGTCGTCCCGGGCGGGTTCGCCCGGTCAGCCAGGGCTCCGGCTTCTTCATCTCCGAAGACGGCATGCTCGTGACCAACAACCACGTTGTAGAGAATGGTTCTGCTTTCACCGTGATCATGGATGACGGTACCGAACTCGACGCCAAGCTGGTCGGCCGCGACAGCCGTACCGATCTGGCCGTTCTCAAGGTCGAGGAAGCCCGCGAATTCACCTATGTCGACTTTGCCGACGACAGCAAGGTGCGCGTGGGTGACTGGGTCGTGGCCGTTGGGAACCCCTTCGGTCTCGGTGGCAGTGTGACCGCCGGTATCGTTTCGGCCCGTGGCCGTGACATCGGTGCAGGCCCCTATGACGACTTCATCCAGGTCGACGCAGCGGTCAACCGCGGTAACTCGGGTGGCCCGACCTTCAACCTCAACGGTGAAGTCATCGGCATCAACACCGCGATCTTCTCGCCGTCGGGCGGCAATGTCGGTATCGCGTTCGCCATTCCTGCCTCCACGGCCCGCGCCGTGATCCGCGACCTGATCGACGACGGAACTGTCGAGCGTGGCTGGCTCGGTGTTCAGATCCAGCCGGTAACCGCCGACATTGCTGAATCTCTCGGCCTCGCCGAAGCACAGGGCGCGCTGGTTACCGAGCCGCAAAATGATGCACCGGCAGCGAAAGCCGGCATCGAAGCCGGAGACGTGGTCACCGCAGTCGACGGCGAAGCCGTTGAAGGGCCGCGCGAGCTGGCAAGGATGATCGCAGGAATCGAGCCGGGCAAGACCACCGAAATCACCGTGTGGCGCAATGGCGAAAGCCAGACCGTTGAGGTTGAGCTCGGCACCCTGCCGACCGAAACCGCGGCCCTGAGCACCGGTGAAGAGGACGAGCCCACCGCTCCGCAGGCGGAAGCCACGCTGGACGACTTCGGCCTGACTGTCGTTCCCGCTGAAGACGGCAACGGCCTTCTGATCACCTCGGTTGCGGCTGACAGCGCCGCTGAAGAGCGTGGTCTGCGCGCCGGCGACGTGATTGTCGCGGTCAACAACCAGGATGTCGCCGACGCCGCCGACGTGGTCGGCATCATCGACAGCGCAGCCAGCGATGGCCGCAAGGCGGCGTTGTTCCAGGTGGAGAACGAGAACCGCTCGCGCTTCGTCGCTCTGCCGATCGATCAGGGCTGATCCCCTGTGACGAAATCCGGTGCGGACATGATCCGCGCCGGATGTTCCGGGCGCAATGCCGGTATCCCCCAATCGGGCGCGCCCGGAACATAGCTCATGCGCTCCGGCCTTCCGCCGTCCCCCGGTGACCGGACGCAGACGCAAGGTTGGCAGGCTTGCCGTGCGGCAGGCCTGCCGCCTCGCTCTTGATCCCGGCCGGCAAGCTTGACTTGACCTGATCCGCCGGGCATGCCCGAAAGATCATAGCGTTCAGGGCCATCCTCATGAAGATACTCATCATCGAAGACGATCTTGAAACCGCAGCCTACCTCTCCCGAGCCTTCCGGGAGGCGGGGATCACGGTGGATCATGCCAGCGATGGCGATTCCGGGTTCTTTCTGGCTTCCGAAAACAGCTATGATGCCCTGGTGGTCGACCGCATGCTGCCCAAGCGGGACGGTCTTTCGATCATCAGTGAACTGCGCCGCAACGGCGACGATACTCCGGCCCTCATCCTTTCCGCCCTCGGCCAGGTCGACGACCGGGTCACAGGCCTGCGCGCGGGCGGCGACGACTACCTGACGAAACCCTATGCTTTTTCCGAACTGCTCGCCCGTGTCGAGATCCTCGGCCGCCGCAAGGGCGCGCGCGATCAGGAAACCACCTACCGCGTCGGAGATCTCGAACTCGACCGCCTGAGCCATGAAGTGCGCCGGGCCGGGCAGCCGATCCCACTGCAGCCGCGCGAATACCGGTTGCTGGAGTATCTCATGAAGAATGCCGGGCAGGTGGTTACCCGGACAATGCTTCTCGAGCATGTCTGGGATTATCATTTCGACCCGCAGACCAATGTGATCGACGTCCATATCTCCCGGCTCAGGTCCAAGATCGAGAAGGATTTCGGCGAACCGCTGCTCCGGACGGTGCGCGGTGCGGGCTACATGATGAAGGCGGGCGGATGAGCGCGCCATGAACCGTTTGCGTGCCATGCTGTCGACAACCGCCGTGCGGCTGTCGGCCCTCTATCTCGGTCTCTTCGCATTATGCGCAGTTGCTCTGGTGTTTTACGTCACCTCGATCTCTGTGGGCATGCAGCATGACCGGATCCAGAGGGTGATCGGCAGCGAATTGCGCCTGGTGGCGGGCGCCTATCGCAACAATGGCATCACGGGGCTCGTCCGGGTGATCGAACGCCGCGCCCGCCAGCCTGGCGCCAATCTCTATGCGATCGCCGCGCCGACCGGGGAACTGATTGCCGGCAATATCGACGCGATCGCACCCGGTGTGCTCGACAACGAGGGATGGACGACCGTTCCGTTTCGCTATGAGCGCCTGGGCGACAGTTCCGGCCAGGATCACCGGGCGCTGGCGCAGATCGTGTTCCTTCCCAACGGCATGCGGCTCATGGTCGGCCGCGATATCGGCGAGCGCGAACAGGTGCGCGGACTGGTGCGTCAGGCCCTGGTGACCGCGCTGGCGATCATGTTCGCCGGTGCGCTGGCCATCTGGTTCTTTGTCGGCCGCCGCGCGCTCAAACGCATCGACCACATGTCCGAGGCAAGCAAGAAGATCATGGCGGGCGATCTGGCCCAGCGGTTGCCGGTCAACGGATCGGGCGACGAGTTCGACCGCCTGAGCCTGTCGCTCAACGCCATGCTTGGCCGCATAGAGCGATTGAACGAGGGTTTGAGGCAAGTCTCCGACAATATCGCCCACGATCTCAAGACGCCGCTCACCCGGCTCAGGAACCGCGCCGAAGCGGCACTCGCGGGCGGTGGCGATGCGGAAAGCCACAAGCAGGCGCTCGAACAGATGATCGCCGACAGCGACCAGTTGATCCGGACGTTCAATGCACTTCTCATGATCAGCCGGGTGGAAGCCGGATCCTCGACGGCACAGATGAGCAAGGTCGACCTGTCCGGTTTGGCCCGGGATGCGGCGGAACTCTACGAGCCGGTTGCCGAGGATGCCGGAGTTGCCCTGACCGCCGACATCGCGCCCGATGTGACCATCACCGGCAACCGGGAATTGCTGGCGCAATCGCTTTCCAATCTCATCGACAACGCGGTGAAATATGTCGGCGATGTTCCCGAGCCTGCAATCAGGGTCTCGCTCGTTTCGTCGGGCGACGTGCTCAGGCTTTCGGTGACGGACAATGGACCCGGCGTTCCCGCCGATCGCCGCGAAGATGTGGTCAAACGCTTTGTCCGGCTCGACGAAAGCCGTTCAAAACCCGGAACCGGACTTGGATTGAGCCTTGTTCAGGCGGTGGCGGCGCTGCATGGTGGGCGTCTTGAACTCGAGGATGGCTCGACAGACGCCGGTTCCGGTCCGGGCCTTGCGGCGTCGATGATCCTGCCAAAGGGAAAATGACCGCAAAGACAACGCATCCAAGGCTGATCGACCTTACCGGGAACCCGATCGCTCCACCTTCCGCGGCTGCCGCCAAATCCGTACTGGCCGATCTGAAAGACCTTGCGAAAGACAGTCCGGAAATTGCCGAGTGCATCGCGCAAGACACCCCGGCGCGCAAGTTCCTGACTGCGGCGCTGGCGCTTTCGCCCTATCTTCGCGACCTTGCGCTCAGCGACCCCGAAGCGCTCGGCCGCAGCCTGACGAGCCCGGTCGGGGAACTGGTGACCGCGGAGATCGCGAAGGCGAGGGCCTGCTGGCGACGGGCCGACGGAGCGCTTGCCAGCGAATCCGAGGTGATGAGCGGCCTTCGGCGCGCCAAGCGCCAGGTGTCGATGGCCGTGGCCCTGGCCGACCTTGCCCGGGTCATCTCCTGTTATGAGACCACAGGCTATCTCAGTGATCTCGCGGACGGCTGTCTTGGCGCTGCCTTCGACCATCTGCTGTCGACCGATCACGCGGCGGGCAAGTTCATCCTGCATGATGCCGACAATCCGGGGGCAGGCTCCGGTCTCGTTGTCCTGGCAATGGGCAAGCACGGTGCGGGCGAGCTCAACTATTCCTCCGACATCGATATAGTCGTGTTTTTTGAAGCCGAGGCCGGAATTGTCCCCGACCCGCAGGAGGCGACCGATATCTTTGCCCGGCTTGTGCGCCGGCTCGTCAGGATCATGCAGGAGCGCACCGGCGAGGGGTATGTTTTCCGCACGGATCTCAGGCTCAGGCCCGATCCAGGCTCCACTCCGCTGGCGTTCCCGGTGGAGGCGGCCTTGAACTACTATGAGAGCCGCGGCCAGAACTGGGAGCGCGCAGCTTTCATCAAGGCGCGTCCGGTTGCCGGCGATCTTGCCGCCGGGGAGCGGTTCATCAGGGATCTGGTGCCTTTCGTCTTCCGCAAGTATCTCGATTTCGCCGCCATTTCCGATATCCACTCGATCAAGCGCCAGATCCATGCGCATCGCGGTTTCGGCGACATTTCGGTCAAGGGACACAATGTGAAGCTTGGCCGCGGCGGCATCCGCGAGATCGAATTCTTCGTCCAGACCCAGCAACTGATCGCGGGCGGGCGCATGCCCAAGCTCCGGCTGCGCCGCACGGACGAGATGCTGGTGGCGCTGGCCCGCGCGCGCTGGATCGACCCGGCGACGGCCAGGACCATGGCAGAAAGCTACTGGTACCTGCGTGATGTCGAACACCGGATCCAGATGGTTCGAGACGAGCAGAGCCACACGCTGCCGGAAACCGAAGCCGAGCTCGCCCGCATCGCGCTGATGATGGGAGAGCGGGACACGAAGAGTTTCAGCAAGACCTATACTGCCGAGCTCGCTCGCGTCGAGGAGTGTTACGCAGCCCTGTTCGAAAACGAGAGCGGGCTTTCCGGCGGTGAAGGCAACCTGGTCTTTACCGGGGAGGACGAGGATCCCGAGACACTCAAGACCCTGTCGGAATTCGGCTTCGAGCGCCCCTCCGACATCGCGCGGATCATCCGGACCTGGCATTACGGTCGCTACCGCGCGACCCAGTCGGTGGAAGCACGCGAACGTCTCACCGAGCTCACGCCTGAGCTGCTGCGGGTGTTTGGCGCGACAAGGCGGGCCGATGAGGCCCTGATCCGTTTCGACACGTTCATTTCCGGACTGCCCGCAGGCATCCAGCTGTTTTCGCTCATCGGCAACAATCGCGGCCTGATGTCGCTCATGGTCACCATCATGGCAGCCGCGCCGAAACTCGCAGACGTAATCGCGCGCAAGCCGCACGTGTTCGACGGCATGCTCGATCCGGGGCTGATGGCCGAACTCCCCACCCGCATCTACCTTGCCGAGCGGCTGACCAGCTTCCTCGACGGGGCGAATGATTACGAGGAGGTTCTGGACCGGCTCAGGATTGTGGCGCTTGAGCAGAAATTCCTGATCGGTGTACGGCTGCTGACCGGCGCCATCGCCCCGGAGCGTGCTGCAAGGGCGTTTTCCCACCTTGCGGACCTGATCATCGGTGCGGCGCTCGGCGCCGTCGTGGAGGGCATGGAGGAAGCCCATGGCCGGTTGCCGGGCGGCCGCGTGGCCGTTGTCGGCATGGGCAAGCTGGGAAGTCGTGAACTGACAGCCGGTTCGGATGTGGATATCATCCTTCTTTACGACCACGGCGAGGGCGCCGACGAATCCGATGGCGCCAAGCCGCTCGATCCGGCGCGCTACTATGCGCGCATGACACAGCGCCTTATTTCCGCTCTTTCCGCCCCGACCGCAGAAGGCATTCTCTACGAGGTCGATCTGCGCCTGCGGCCGTCGGGCAACAAGGGCCCTGTCGCTACTTCCGTGCGCGCTTTCAGGAAATACCAGTCGGTGGACGCCTGGACATGGGAGCATATGGCGCTGACGCGCGCACGGCCCGTTGCAGGGGACGAAAGCCTTTGCGCCGATGCCCGCAGCCTGATCGACGAGGTGCTTGCACGTCCGCGCGATGGCGCGAAACTGCGCGCAGATCTCGTAGAGATGCGTGAACTCATCGAACAGGAAAAGCCGCCACGCGACATCTATGATGTCAAGCTCATCCCGGGTGGCCTGATCGATATTGAATTCATCGCCCAGATGCTTTCGCTGGAGGCGCGTGCAAATGGATGGCTCCCCGGCCCGGATGATGACGGCGAGTCCGCGGAAGACGAAGCGACGATGATCAGCCCGGCCTCGTCGGCCATGGAGCCGGAGTACAATGAATGCACCGGCACCGACGCGACGCTGGCGAGGCTGGGTCCTGAAATGCTGGGCATCGAGGAGACCGAAACCCTGCGCCGGGCATTGGCGCTGTGGAGCGGGCATTCCCAGATCGTCCGGCTTTGCGCGGAGGGTGATTTCGCACCGCGCGAGGCGCCCGCCGGGTTGGTCGAACTTGTGCTCCGAGCCGGCGAGGCCCCAGATCTCAAGAGCCTTGAGGCGGATTTCAGGGCAACTTCGAAGCGTGTCCGCGCGCTGTTCAAGAAGGCCACCGGCTTGGCTCCGGGCAAGGCTCCGTGATGACCCTTCCGCCCGGATCTGCCGAAAGACCGGATCTGCCGAAAAGCCGGAAATGCTTCATGACGCTTGTCGAAGACTTTTGGGAATCCCGCTTTCAGCCAATGTTAACAACCTGAGGAGCAGATGAGCACATTCGAAGTGTTCACTCCTGAGGTCGGGTCCTGGAAATGATGAAGAATTTTAAAATCTCGGCGAAACTGTTCTTTCTCGTCGGAATTGCCCTTGCGGTGTTCACCGCTGCTGCGGTCTACAAACTCTACGAATCCCATGATGCAATGGTTGCCGAGCGCAAGGCCAAGCTCAAGGCGATGAACGAGACCGTCGTGACGATGCTCCAGCATTTTCAAGACATGGAGGTATCCGGTGAACTGACACGCGAAGAAGCCCAGAACCGCGCGAAGGCAGCCGTTCGTCCCATGCGCTATGAGGGCACCGGGTATTTCTCGATCAGCGACATGTCCAACATCATGGTCATGCATCCGTTCAGCACGGATGTTGAGGGCGATGACATGTCGGACTTCGAAGACGCCAACGGCAAGAAGTTTTTTCACGACTTCCTCCGCGTGGTGAACAACGAAGGGCAGGGCTTTGTCGAATACTATTACCACAAGCCCGGTACCGAAGAGCCCATCCTGAAATACACCCATGTGGCCGGGTTCAAGCCCTGGGGCTGGGTTGTCGCCACCGGTGTGTATGCCGACGACCTCTCGGCTCTCTTCGTAAGGAATGCCACCACCACGGGCGTCATGCTCGGTCTCGGTGCTTTGGCTATTCTTCTGTTCGCCTATGCCACCGTCCGCAGCGTGGTCACTCCAATCCGCAGTCTCAATTCCACCATGCAGGCCATTGCCCGCGAGGAAGTCGACAGCGAGGTGCCCGAGGCAGAGCGCAAGGACGAGATCGGCGAAATGGCCGCATCGGTTCTGGTGCTGCGCGACTCGGTGCGTGAGCGGGCTGCGTTGCGTGTCCGGGAAGCCGAGCAGCAGGAGCGCATCGATGCGGAACGCGGCGAAGGTGAACGCCGCCAGCGCCGGATCAATGAGAGCCAGGCCGATGTCATGCATACGCTTGGCTCTGCTCTGGAACGGCTGGCCAGCGGTGACCTCACTGTCCAGATTTCCGAAATTCCAACCGAGTATGCCAAGCTGCGCGATGACTTCAACTCAGCCGTCGAGGCGCTGGCTGATGTGATCGCTTCGATCTCGCAGTCCACCGACGTCGTCAGCGCCAGTGCCGACGGGATTTCGGAAGCTGCCAGCAATCTGTCTCACCGCACCGAGCAACAGGCGGCCTCGCTTGAGGAGACCGCTGCAGCGCTCGACGAAATTACTTCGACCGTGCGCTCCTCTTCCGAGCGGGCCAATGAAGCCAACCGGATGGTCGGTGAGACGCGCGACAGCACCGACCGGTCCGGAAAGATTGTCAGCAGTGCGATCACTGCGATGAACCGGATCAAGGAAGAGTCCGACCGGATCAGCAAGATCATCGTCGTGATCGACGAGATTGCGTTCCAGACCAATCTGCTGGCGCTCAATGCCGGCGTCGAGGCCGCCCGTGCCGGCGAGGCCGGCCGCGGCTTTGCCGTCGTCGCCCAGGAAGTCCGTGAACTGGCCCAGCGCTCCGCCACGGCAGCGCAGGAAATCAAGGAACTGATCAGCAGCTCGGCCACCGAGGTCGAATCCGGTGTCTCGCTGGTCAAGTCCACCGGTGATGCTCTGGCGGAAATCGAGGCGCTGGTCGGCAAGGTCAATGAACAGGTCGATTCCATCGCAACCGCCGCGCGCGAGCAGGCCAATGCGCTGGCCGAGGTCAACACGGCGATCAACCAGATGGATCAGATGACCCAGCAGAATGCGGCAATGGTCGAGGAAACCAGTGCGGCAAGTGTCACGCTGAACCAGGAGAGCAACCAGCTCAGCGGCATGCTGCGCAAGTTCCGCCTCCGCTCGTCCCAGCCGCAATCACAGTCGGACGCCCGCGCGGCCTGACCCGCCGAAAGCCATGCCATGATCCTGCGCCGCCCATCCGGCGGGCGCAGGATTTTCATTTCGAGGCGGCAAACCACATTCTCTTCAGTGTCGCATCGCGCCGGATGAAGTGGTGATAGAGCGCGGCCCCGGCATGGATGGCGAGCAGGGCGATCATGAGTTTGGCGCCGATCCCGTGCGGTGTGCGCGGTGCGAAGGTGGCGAAGTCCGGCAGCGGTCCGGGCGCTCCGGCAAACAGGATGTCTCCGGCACCGGACAAGACGAACATGCCGATACCGCTCGCGGCCATTCCGATCATCACGACATAAAGCAGCAGATGCACAGCTTTGGCGAGGAACTCCTGCCATGCGGGGTTTGTGCCAAGTGGGCCGGGCCGGGTGTCGAAACGCCACCACCAGGCAATCCGCAGCAGGGTGAGAAGGAGGATGGCGATCCCCATCGGCGCATGCAGCCGAAGCACTGCGGCCTTCAAGGTTTCATCAGTGCTGTTTTCCGCAAGGATACCCGAGGCCATCAGGCCGATAATCAGCACTGCGGTCAGCCAGTGGATGCCGATTGCCACACGGCCATAGGCGTCAGAACTGGTTCCATGCGTCATTGTCTGTCTCCAGCTGTTGGGATTGAGGTTTGGCATTTGCTCAGGCCCAGGCGCATGCGTCGAACCATCGAAACATTGCCTGGGAGGCGCATCGGGGAACGGAAAACGTCGCGGCGCGTTCTTCCAACTTCCCGCCTGTCCATGTAGCCTTTGGCGATTGTAGCGAGGTTCTGGATAAGCGCTCTGGCGCCACTGGACCCTTCGGGTAAGCCGGGCGACTGCGTTTCGGCGGGGCGGGGATTCTCAGGGCCGAACATAGCCGATGTTAATGCGAAGGATCGTCTCATGGGGTACCTCTTGCTCACGCATCAGCTTCGGCTGAAGGATTTCGGCAAACTGTCCGGGATCCGGAACAATCAGTGCGCAATAAGCATTACATGGAAATATTTACATGGCAACTAAAAAACCGCTAGCCCGGCCAAAGGCGCTTGGGCGCGTGCTCAATTTCGCGGCCGGTGCATCAACGGCGATGTGTCAGGACATGTTGGCTGACCACGGACTTACGCTGGCCCAATGGGTGATCTTGTCGGCGCTCTGGCGGCAGGACGGAATGCTCATCAGCGAGATCGCGGATTACTCCGGCAACAACGCGCCGGCCGCGTCACGGATTGTCGACCGGATGGAAGAGGCGGGACTGGTCCAGCGCGTTCCTTCCGAGAACGACAAGCGCGTGGTGCTGGTCTGTCTGACAGACCACGGCCGCAGCTATGAGTATCTGAGCGATTTCCATGAGCAGGTGAACAGGAGACTGCTCAAGGGCCTGAGCGAAGAAGAGGCCGACCGGTTGTTCGAACTGCTTGCCAGGGTCGATGCCAACGCACGGGCACGCGGGCCGGACTGATTGACAACCGGGGCTGTGCTCCGGTCGACCGGGAACATTTCACGCTTCCGCAAGTTCCGGTAGGCTATTTTCGAGTTCGAGCGCAGTCAGCTTGGGCGCGACCGGCAATCGGGGCTGCGAACAAGGCTACCGCCCCGGAACACCCTTCAACAGATGGATTCCAGCCATGCGCCGCTACGCTTGCCCGAACTGCTCCAATGAAGTGCATTTTCGCAACACGGAGTGCGTCAATTGTTACTCACGTTTGGGATATGTGCCCGCATGGGACCAGATGTTCTTTGCCGCTCAGGACGATCTCAAGTGGCATGACGGCGCGACCGCCTACAAGGCTTGCGCCAACCGCGAATTGATCCAGTGCAACTGGCTGGTCGAAGACGAGGAGCCTCAGGACTATTGCCGCAGCTGCCGGCATACGCTGGTCATACCCGACCTGTCGGCGCCCGAGAATCTGGGCCATTGGTCGTCACTCGAGGAAGCCAAGCGCAGGTTGTTTTACTCCTTGGAGAAGTTCCGGCTCGGTGTTGGCGATCTTGCTGCAGACCCTGCCGCTGCCCTGCGTTTCCAGTTCAAGGCGGACGAGTTGCATCCCGATGGCGGGACCAAGCGCGTGCTGACCGGGCACGCCGATGGTCTTGTGACCATCAATGTGGCGGAGGCCGACGATCCCACCCGTGAGAAATACCGGAAGGCCATGGGCGAACCCTATCGCACCCTGATCGGGCACTTCCGTCACGAGGTCGGCCACTATTACTGGGATCACCTGGTATTCAACACCCCCAGGCTCGAAGCTTTCCGCAAGGTCTTCGGCGATGAACGGGAGGATTACGGCGACGCCCTGGAGCGGCATTACAACATGGGCGCGCCTCACGGATGGGAGACTACCCATGTGAGTTCCTACGCTTGCGCCCATGCATGGGAGGATTTCGCCGAGACCTGGGCGCATTACTTTCATATCGTCGACGGGCTGGAAACCGCGGGATGGTATGGGCTGGACGGGCATACGCTTGACACCGGTCTCAATCGGACACCGGGCGGATGGTCCGATGCCGGACCATACGGAGCGGAAGAGTTCGAGCCCCTGATGCAGGCCTGGGTGCCCCTGACGGTGGCGATGAACGCCATGAACCGGTCGATCGGCCTGGGGGACTTCTATCCTTTCGTGCTTTCAGACACGATTTCGGCAAAGCTTGAATTCATCCATCGGCTCATTCACGGGGATCGCTGAGCGCGAGTGGCTCTCAATTGGTTCGGTTGGCAAAGGAAACTGAACCCGTCGGCGGCAATTTGCGGGTGAGGGGTACTAGGCCGCCGCCAGCCTGTCGTCTTCCGGGCAGTCGAGCGGCAACCGGATGCTGACGATGGTTCCTTCGCCTTCAACCGAATGCACTCTCATCCAGCCGCCGTGCAACTCGGCCAGGCTGCGTGAAATCGCCAGCCCAAGTCCGGAACCACCGGTCGATTTCGAGAACTGGTTCTGAACCTGTTCGAAAGGCTGACCAATGCGCGATAGAAGCGCCCTGGGAATACCGATCCCGGTGTCGCGGATCGTCAGCGTTGCGGCCGTGGATGTCTGCCGTGCCCGGACCAGGATATGTCCTCCGGGCTCGGTGAATTTCACTGCATTCGACAGCAGATTGAGCAGGATCTGCTTCATCGCCCGGCGGTCGGCATGCAGTGAAAGGCTCGACGAGATCCGCTGCTGAACCTCGATATCCTTCTGCTTGGCTTGGATCGCAACCAGCCGCATCGTCTCTTCCAGCAGGGGAGCAAGATCGATCTCCTCGCAGTCGATCTGCATCTGGCCGGCTTCGATCTTGGCCATGTCGAGAATGTCGTTGATGACTGTGAGCAGGTGAATGCCGGAATTGTGTATGTCGTCGGCATACTCACCGTATTTGTCGGAACCGAGCGGGCCGAACATCCGTGCCTGCAGGACTTCCGAAAACCCGATAATGGCGTTCAGCGGGGTTCTGAGTTCGTGGCTCATATTGGCCAGGAATTCGGACTTGGCGCGGCTCGCCGCTTCCGCACGCTTGGTCTCTATCTGGTAGTCGCGGTTGAGTTCGGACAACTCCGCGGCCTTGCGCTTGAGCTCGTTCTGCGACGAGGTCAGATCGCCGATGGTTGCCATCAGCCGCTTTTCGCTTTCGCGCAACCGGTCCTGATTGCGCTTGAGCTGGGTAATGTCGGTGCCGACGGACACGTGTCCGCCATCCCTGGTCTGGCGTTCATTGATCTGCAGCCAGCGTCCGTCGCCGAGTTGGACCTCGTAGGTTTGCGCAGAACCGGATTCGCAGGGTGCAGCCAACCTGCGCTCGACCACCGGCCGGGTTGCCGCATTCTCGACCACCTCGCGTGGCGTGCCCGGCGCCAGAATGTCCGCGGGCAGCCCGTGGATCTCCTGGTAGTGCTTGTTCCACAACACCAGTGCGTCGTCCTTGTCCCAGAGAACGAAGGCTTCGGAGGTGCTTTCGATGGCATCGAACAGCCGCTGGTCGGCTTCTGCGGTGCGCTGCTGCAGCCGGTGCTGTTCGGTCACGTCCATCGCGATGCCGATCAGGTGCGTTTCCGCCGATGTCGGATCGACGACCTGGGCGCGCGCCCGCATCCACAGATAGTGACCGTCCGCATGGCGCATCCGAAACAGATGGTCGACCTGCTTGAGATCGCCGGAAGCAACCTGGCGCGCGATTTCATAAAGGTCGCTGTCGTCGGGATGGACGAGGCGGGACGCCTCTCCGAAGGAGATGACGCTGTCGCGCGGCTTGAGGCCCAGGATCTCGTACATCGAGCGCGACCAGTACAGCCGTCCGCGCGCCATGTCCCAGTCCCACAGGCCGCAGCGTCCGCGTGAGAGTGCCATGTCCACGCGGCGCTGGCTCTCGTTGTAGATGCCGTCGGCCTCCTGGGCGCGCCCGGCCTGGCTGAAATAGGCGTAGAGAATGACCAGCAGGATCGAGGAGGTGGCGATGAACAGTGTCACATTCACGGACACAGACTGCCGCCATGCCTCGTTCGGGCCCGAGACGGGCGTAAGCGCCAGCAGCGAACCGGCGCCTTCGGGCAGGCGGGCCAGCGCTGCCATGCTTTCCTCGCCGTCGAACTCGATCGACTGGACCCCGGCGCGTTCGGCAAACAGCCAGAGCGGGGAGGCCTCGGACATCAGACTGGAAAGCGGTTTGCCGACGAGATGATGACCGCCTGCGGTCGCAGCGAAAACACGCTGGTCGGATCCGATCACCAGGAGATAACGGCCCTGGTTCTTGGGTATGGTGCCCAGCGCGCGGTTGATCCGGGCTTCGGTCTCCCAGCGCTGCTGCCGGGTAACCGGCCCGATGTCGGTGGACAGCGCGGCGGATGCGGCCGCGAGCGACAGTGCGGTCAGCTGCTCCGCAGCGAGCAGCAGCCGGTCCCTGTTTTCGTTTATGTTGAGATAGCGTGCGGTCGCCACAACGATCAGGAAGGCGACGATGAGCACCGGAATGAGCCGCTTCAGAAACGGCTCTGCCCCGACCAGTTGACCGTAGGCGGGTTGTGCAAACAGCTTGGCATGACCGGACAAGCCATTGTCGCGCGACCGTTTCAGGTCCGGATTCTGAGCATGAAGCGACCGTTCGGCCGCAGGTACGAACTGCGCATCCGCCATATTTTCTGTATTTCCCCGTTGGGATCCGGACAACCGCATCTCCGAATCTAACCTAATGAATCAAAGGTGATTCGCCTTGTCCAGTCCCAAAAGAAAGCATTTGTTAAGGAATTGATTTCGATGCGTTTTTAGCGGATTCGAGTCGCGACTTTCGCACGCGAACAAGTCCCCGCTGCGCAAATCAGCGCAAATCACCCCCGATTGCGGCTGCAACCGGGGGTGATCCTTGCATCTGGTGGAAGCGGGACGGGCGGAACTTGGGCCCTGGTTTCAGCCTGCGAGCATCCGGTCGACGATGTCGCTGACATCGGCGGACAGCTTGCCCGCATCGCGAATGGACACGAGTGCCAGGCGGGCCTGGTCCTGCCGGACGGGCTCCAGCGACCGCCATGACCGCATCGCGGTCAGCAACCGGGCCGCCAGTTGCGGATTGCGCTTGTCGATCTCGATGACTTCACGCGCGAGCAACCGGTAGCCTGCGCCGTCAGCCCGATTGAAACCTGTCGGATTGCCGGCCGAGAACGCACCGACCAGTGCGCGCATCCGGTTGGGGTTGTTGCGGTCGAAGCCGGGACTTGCGAGCAGTTCCTCGATCCGGTCGCAGGTCTTGGCATTAGGCACCATGGCCTGCACCGCATACCACTTGTCGAGCACCAGCGGATTGGTTTCGTAGCGCGACTTGAAGCTTTCGAGCGCGGCTGCGGTTTCGTCCGCATCTGGAAACTGGTGCGCGAGGATCTGCAAGGTTTGGGATTGAACCGTCATGTTGTCGGCCGCATCGAAAGCGGCTTTCGGACGCTCGGGCGACCCCTCGGCGATGGCGAGGTAGGACAGCCCGACGGCAGCAAGGGAACGCTGACCCGCCGATGCGGCATCGGCGCTGTAGGGGCCCTTGGGAGCGCTGGCGGCCAGGGCTGCGAACACGTCACGTCCCGCACGTCCGACGTCGGCAAGCACCGCTTCGCGTGCGGCATGGATGGCATCGGGGTCGATATTGGTGCCGATCTCGCGTGCAATGTCGCTTTCGGCCGGAAGCGTCAGCGCCTGGGCGCGGAAAGCGGGCTCCAGGCTGTCGTCGCCGGCAATCGCAATCAGGACGTCGCACAGACGCTTCGCATCCGGTGTCTTGCGGCCATCACGGGTCAATCGTGACGCGCTCACCAGATGACGGGTGGCGAAGTCGTTGAGCGCCTGCCAGCGCGCCACGCCATCCGCGTCATGCCGCGCGATGTGCGCCAGGTCTTCCGGGCTTTGCTCCATGGCGATATTGACCGGGGCGGAGAAGCCGCGGTTGATCGACAGCACGGGACGTCCGGGGACATCGGAGAAGCGGTAGGTCTGCTTGCGCTTGGTCAGGTGGAACACCCCGCCCGACGCTTCGCCGCCGGACGGTTCGCCGTCGAACTCGCTGCCATCGGGCAGGATCAATCCGAAGGCCAGCGGAATGTGCATCACTGCCTTGCGCGACTGTCCGGGCGTTGGCGCAAGGGACTGCTCGAGCGTGACCTCAAAGCTGCTCTTGGCTTCATTCCACTCCGTCGACACCGAAACTGACGGGGTTCCCGCCTGACTGTACCACAACGCAAACTGCTTGAGATCACGGCCGGTGGCTTCGGCAAAACATGCCAGGAATTCCTCGATCGTTGCCGCTTCGCCATCGTGCCGTTCGAAATAGAGATCCATGCCCTTGCGGAAATCATCCGGGCCCAGGATCGTGTGGATCATCCGGACCAGCTCAGAGCCTTTTTCGTAGACGGTGGCTGTATAGAAGTTGTTGATTTCGCGATAGGTCTCGGGCCGGACCGGATGCGCGAGAGGGCCCGCGTCCTCCGGGAACTGATGCGCTTTCAAAAGCCTGATTTCGGCAATGCGCTTGACCGGGGCGGACCGCTGGTCGGCGGAAAAGGCGTGATCGCGGTAGACCGTGAGGCCTTCCTTCAAGCAAAGCTGGAACCAGTCCCGGCAGGTGATGCGGTTGCCGGTCCAGTTGTGGAAATACTCATGCGCGATGATCGCCTCGATATTGGCGTAATCGGCATCGGTCGCCGTTTCCGGATCGGCAAGGACGTATTTGTCGTTGAAGACGTTGAGGCCCTTGTTCTCCATCGCGCCCATGTTGAAATCGGACACCGCGACGATCTGGAAGATGTCGAGGTCGTATTCCCGGCCATAGACCTCTTCGTCCCATTTCATGGAGCGCTTGAGCGCGTCCATGGCATAGGCCGCGCGCGGTTCCTTGCCGTGTTCGACATAGATCTTGAGCGCAACCTCCCGGCCGCTCATCGTCGTGAAGGTATCCTCCACCACGCCGAGATCGCCGCCGACCAGCGCAAACAGGTAGGAGGGCTTGGGGTGGGGATCGAACCAGGCCGCGAAATGCCGGTTTTCGTCATAATTGCCGCCGCCGAGGAAGTTGCCGTTCGACAGAAGCAGTTTGGCGTCTTCCTTGTCCGCGATGATGGTGACGGTGTAGACCGTCAGGACATCCGGGCGGTCGTAGAAGTAGGTAATGCGGCGGAACCCTTCCGCCTCGCACTGGGTGCAGTAGACCCCGTTGGTGCGATAGAGCCCCATCAGCTTGGTGTTGGTTTCCGGTGAAAGCGTCGTGGTGACGGTGATTTCGAAAGGCGCGCTTTCGGGAAGGCCGTTGATGGTGAGGCTGTCCGGGGTTGCCTCATAGAGCGCCGCGTCCATCTCTACGCCGTCGAGAAGAAGGCCGTCGAGGGAAAGTTCATCGCCGTCAAGTACAAGCGGGACATCCGCTGCCACGCCTTCCCGGCGGTGCAGAATGACCCGGGAAACGACCGTTGTGGCATTCGGATCCAACTCGAAGGTGAGGTCGATCCGTTCGACCACGAAATCGGTCGGCTTGTAGTCTGTCAGCTTGAATACTTGTCCCGTGTCAGTCCGCATAAGGTCTGTGTCCCGCAGTTTGCAATAGTGTCCGGGAGGCTATCACTGGCAGTGTCGAGATATCGTTAACATTGTGCAGATCAGTTTTTCCAAACAAATCGCCTTGCAAGTCCAAAATTGAACACGGTGCCGACAAACACACCGGCAAGTGCGGATATCTGCCATGAACTGTCATGGTCGTTGAGATAACCCGCTACACCGACATTGGCAGCGGCACCAATGCTGCAGACGAGCACGAAGATAACCAGACCCCGAAACCATTTCCGCCCCTTGAGACGAAAGCGCCGGAATGTGATCAGGTTGTTGAGCGAGAAATTGAACACCATGGCCGCCAGCGTCGCGCCCAGGATCGCCGGTCGAAAAGGCACGCCGGCCAGATCGTAGAGAAGGTAGACTGCGAGCATGTGAACGGCGATCCCCAGTGTTCCGGTCAGGGAAAACAGGACGAAACGCTCCGGGATCAAACCATGGCTCAGCCGGCTGACAATCTGATCGGCGAATTCGAGCAGGATGCGCGAGTCGAGCTTCGATTCCCCGTCATGCCTGGCCTCGAAACTGATCTGCACTTCCTCCACCCGGATCTTTTCGCGGCGATGGTGGAACAGGTAATCGAGAACGATCTTGAAACCGGAATTGCTGGTAAGCCTTGCAACCTCGCGGAAGCCGGAGCGCTTGACCAGAAAGAAACCGGTCAGGGGATCCGAAAGTTCTTGCCCTATGACCTTGTTTGCCAGCCAGATGCCGGTCTGGCTCAGCCACTGCCGCAGGCCCTGGTGGCTTTCCTGCGAGCGCACGGTCTTGAAGCGGGAACCGAGGACGATGTCCGCATCCGTGTTCAGCGCGGTATCGAGCATCGTGAAGAGATCGCGCGCCTTGTGCTGCCCATCGCAGTCCATGACCGCGACAAGCTCGGTGTCTGCGGCCATTATCCCTTCGGTGATGGCTGAACTCAGCCCGACCCGTCCGATGCGTTCGATGCAGACGATGTCGAAGGGAGCCTGGTCCTGCATGGATTTCACGAAATCCGCAGTTCCGTCGGAACTGTTGTCGTCGACGAAGATCACGCGCTTGACGCGCCCGTCGACATCCTGCGCTGCGATGTCGCCGACAACGTGAGGAATGTTCTTGATTTCGTTGTAGGTGGGGAGAACGACGCTCAGCGTCTTTCGATAACGCCAATCGGATGGGTTTTCCGTACTCATGCTGAACGCCGCGTGCTCTGGGACCGACAGTGTCATAGTCCCTTGATGGTTCGGGTTCAACTTGCATTGCGCAATCGCTTCCGGCAACTAGGCAGACGATGTTTCCGCTGCCATGGCACCGGAAAGGCGGGAAGAGGGCTGGCGGGCAGATTTTGACAATGATTTCCGAACCGAAACCGTTGCGTTCGACGGGCGGGGTGTGCGCCGGTATCGGCATCCCGGTGCTCGCGTTTGTATTGAGCCGGCTGGCGTTGCTGGCCATCGGGCTCCTTGCCCGCGATATCGCTTTCGTGCCGGAAGAGTATGTCTGGGTCTACGACAGCAGGGCCTGGCTCGACATCTGGGGTGTCTGGGATACAGGATGGTTCATCAGCGTGATGAACAGCGGCTACATGTCCGCGGTTTCGACGGATCCCGACACGCTGTCTCAGGCCAATTGGGCTTTCTTCCCCCTCTACCCGATGATGGCCTACGCAGTTGCCGAACTGACAGGAGTGTCAGGCTATGTAGCCCTGCTTGTCGTGCCCAACCTGTGCTTTCTGGCGGCGCTCATCTGGATCCGGGCCGAAACGCAAGCGCTTTACGGCACCGCTGCGGCCAACTGGGCTGTCGTGTTTCTGTGCGTCATTCCGGGAAGCCATGTTTACTCTTCGGCCTATTCGGAAGCGACCTTCCTGCTCTTTGTTGTCGGAACGCTGGCGATGGCGCGGCAGGGGCATTGGCTGACGGCCGGATGCATGGCGGCGGCCGCGGTGCTGACCAAGAATTTCGGCGTGCTGCTGCTTGCGCCAATCGCGATCTACTACCTCCAGCGCAATTTCACCGACCCGCTGTCGGCACGGAGCTTGATTTCGGCGTTTCCGGGGCGCGGCGGATATCGTGGACTGGCACGCTTTGCGGTTTCAATGTCATTGCCCTGCCTCGCGCTCGGCGGCTTCATGCTTTTCCTTTATTTCCGGGCAGGCGATTTCCTGGCTTTTGCGACGATTCAGTCTGCATGGGGCCGCAGCATGTTGCTGCCGATCGTGGCGTTGTTGTCACCGCTCGGCCCTTTGGTCGGTATTGGCGGTTTTACGATCTACCTCTGGCCGAACGTCATTGCCGCCTGGGTCGCTCTCGCATTGAGCATTGCGCTGCTGTTCAAACGGCAATGGGCCCATGCGAGCTTCTGCATTTTGGGCATGTTGCTTCTGCTGAGCGCGGGAATTCTGTCGGTCTTCCGCCTGGTTCTTCCGCTGGCCCCTTTGGCGATGGTGGCAGGAAGTCTGATGGCCGCGCGACCCAAGCGTTCCTACCTTGTGCTGGTGCTCATCCTGCCCATGGAGGGACTGTTGATGTGGGGCTGGGCCCTGGGCTGGCCGATTTTCTGAGCTGCTTTCAGGCTGAGCCTTGGCCCGCAAGGGTTCTGAGAGATGTTCAGTGTCGCCAAGACCGGCTGGCGAAACCAGACCAAGCACCTCGGCCCTCGACTTTTCTGCGCCGGTGGCTAAGTTTGATCCAGGGGATTCACTCCAGGACCAGCATTCAAACCACCACCCGGGACAGGCCATGAACATCGCGACACCCAAGTTCGGCGTCGGCGCATCCGCGTTGCGCAAGGAAGACGGCAGGCTGCTGAGGGGCGAGGGCGCCTTCACGGACAACGTCAAGGCAGAAGGTGAGTTGCGCGGCTATGTGCTGCGCTCGCCCCATGCCTCCGCGCGCTTCACCTTCACCGATCTCGATTCGGCGCGGTCGGCTGATGGCGTTCATCTCGTCTTGACGGCCGCCGAGCTAGCCCATCTCGGCCCGGTGGTTTGCCAGACGCCGCTCAAGCAACCGGACGGGACCAAGCATGCGCTCAAGCATATCCCGCTATTGTGCGACGGCGAGGTTCGCTATGTGGGTGACGCCGTGGCCTTCATCGTCGCAGACACGCTGATCCAGGCACAGGACGCTGCCGAACTGATCGGCATCGATTGGGATTTCGGCGACGCACAGATCGACCTCGCGGCCGCGCTCGATCCGGAAAGCCCGCTTGTCTGGCCCGATCTCGGCACCAATCAGGCCTTTTTGTACAGGATGGGCGACCGCTCCGCCACGGCGGCAGCCTTTGACCGGGCCGATCATGTCGCCTCCATCAAGTTCATCAACAATCGCCTTGTCTGCAACTACATGGAGACACGGGCCTGCCTCGCCGAATGGGATGGCGAGGCCGAAAAGTTCACGCTGACCCTTGGCTCCCAGGGAGTGCACAATATCCGCACGACACTCGCCAAGGACGTCTTCAAGATGCCCGTCGAAGACTTCCGTCTGATCACCCGCGATGTCGGCGGCGGGTTCGGCACCAAGGTGTTCAACTACCGTGAATATCCGCTCGCGCTTGAAAGTGCCCGCCAACTCGGACGACCGGTCAAATGGGTCTGCGACCGGACCGAGCATTTTCTCGCCGATGCGCACGGGCGTGACAATGACGTCTCGGCCTCGTTGGCGATGGACAAGGACGGCCGGATCCTCGGGTTAAAGATCGATCTGCTCGCCAATATGGGCGGTTACCTGCATCAGTTCGGCCCGTTCATTCCGACGCTGGGCGCGACGATGTCGACAGGTGTTTACGACATCCAGAATCTCGATTTCGAGCTGCGCGGCGTCTACACCCACACGACCCCGGTTGACGCCTATCGCGGCGCCGGCCGCCCGGAAGCCGCCTTCCTGATCGAACGGCTGATCGACGCTGCGGCGCGCGAGATCGGGATGCCGGTTGAAGAGCTTCGCCGCAGGAATTTCATCAAGCCCGAGCAGATGCCCTACAAGACTCCGGGCGGGCGCACCTACGATGTGGGCGAGTTCGATGGACACATGACCCGCGCGCTGGAGAAGGCGGATTCCGCCGGTTTCGAAGACCGGGCGAGGGAGGCCGAAGCCCGCGGCAAGCTGCGCGGTTTCGGCACGGCTGTCTATGTGGAGGCCTGCGCCTTTGCCGGTTCGGAGCCCGCGAAGATGACCCTCGATCCCGATGGCGGGGTGACCCTTTACATCGGAACCCAGACTAACGGGCAGGGGCACGCCACGGCCTACAGCCAGTTCGTTGCGGACAAGATCGGCATCGATTTCGACAGGATCACCGTGCGGCAGGGCGATACCGACGAACTCGCCGATGGCGGCGGAACCGGCGGCTCCCGCTCGATCCCGCTTGGCGGCGTTTCGGTGGCCCGCGCGTCCGAGGTGCTCGCCGAGAAGATGAAGAAACTCGCCGCCGATGAACTCGAGGCGGCGCCCGACGACATCGAACTCGTGGATGGCGCAGCCCGCATCGTCGGCACCGACCGTGTGATCGACTATGCCGATCTTGCCCGGGCTGCCAGGAGCGACGACGACCGGACCGCGGATGCGGATGTGGTTCAGGACGAGGCAACCTATCCCAACGGCACCCATGTCTGTGAGGTCGAGATCGATCCCGATACGGGAACGGTCGAGATTGCCAGATACACCATCGTTGACGATTTCGGCGTGACGGTGAACCCTGTTCTGTTGCTGGGCCAGGTGCATGGCGGCGTCGTGCAGGGCATCGGACAGTGCCTGCAGGAGGGAGTGGTCTACTCCGAGGACGGGCAATTGCTGACGGCGAGTTTCATGGATTACACCATGCCGCGCGCTGGTGACATGCCGTTCTTCGATTTCGAGACCCGCAACGTCCCTTCGACCACCAATGCGCTCGGCATCAAGGGCGCAGGCGAGGCAGGCACGATCGGCGCCTGTCCCGCCGTGGCCAACGCCGTCATCGACGCGCTTGACCGGGCCCGGGGCATTCGGCACATCGAAATGCCGGCGACGCCGCAACGGGTCTGGGAAACGCTCAACGGCTGAGCGTCATCTTTCCTAGCCCCGGCTGAGGCTGCGGGGCTGGGGCATCACGTCGAAACAGTCGTTCCATCAGCGATATTGATCGGACGCGACGGACTGTGATCGTTATGCTGCCACCAGTTCGACGGTTGGATCGGATACCGGGCCTGTGCCCGGCGCCGGTCCTTTCACACCATCAGGTCGTCAGGGAAACCAAGTGAGCACCCCCATTCAGCCGCGCGCAGGCGAGAGCCGGACCGCCCCCCAGGACGCCAAGGGAACTTCACCGGCTTCGGGGTCGCCCCTGACCGGCATTCTGCTCAAGGTCGCCTCGGTTTCGGTCTTCGTCACCATGTCGACCCTTATAAAAGCCGGCGCGGATGCCATGCCCGCCGGGCAGATCGTGTTTTTCCGCTCGGCCTTTGCGATGGTGCCGATCCTCATGTTTCTCGCGGTACGCGGCCAGCTTGAAGGCGCATGGCGAACGGCCAGTCCGCTCTCGCATGTGCGCCGCGGTCTTGTCGGGGTGCTGGCGATGGGATGCGGCTTTTACGGGATCCTGCACCTGCCGCTGCCCGACGCGATTGCCATCGGCTATGCCATGCCGCTGTTGACGGTGGTCTTTGCCGCGCTCTTTCTGGGCGAGACAGTGCGGATCTTCCGCTGGTCGGCGGTGGCCGTCGGGCTAGGCGGCGTCCTGATCATCACCTGGCCACGGCTGAGCCTGTTCAGCGAGGGATTCGGTTCCGGCGAGGCGCTTGGCGCCATCGCGGTGCTCACATCCGCAGCACTCGGCGCCACGGCAATGATCCTGGTGCGCAAGCTTGTCTTGACCGAGAAGACCCCGACAATTGTCCTCTATTTTTCGCTGACCGCCACGGTGCTGTCTCTGGTTTCGCTGCCGTTCGGCTGGATCATGCCGGATTGGCAGACCTTGCTGATGATGGCGCTGGCCGGTTTTTGCGGTGGTCTGGGGCAGATCCTGCTGACCCAGAGTTACCGCCATGCGGAGGTCTCGACCATCGCGCCGTTCGAATACACCTCGATCGTGCTCGGCATCCTGATCGGGTACTTCGTTTTCGGCGACGTGCCGACTTGGACCATGCTGAGCGGAACCGCGATTGTGGTCGGTGCGGGGCTTTTCGTGATCCTTCGCGAGCATCGCCTCGGCCTGGAGCGCAAGGCGCAGCGCAAGCTCGTGACCCCGCAGGGCTGAGCCGGCTTTCATGCAGCGGCGGCGGCTGCGTGACCGGCCCGGACTTGCCCTGATGGGCCTGAATTGCAAATGTGCGCCGGTCGGGCAGGGCGCGCATCAATTCCCCGATTGCCTTCACCCTTTGTGGCACAAATAGCGCCGGATTTGACAATTTCCATGCAAAGATGACGATTTGACCCTCGTCAATGCGACCCTTCCGGCAGACTGGTCTAGTGCGCGGGCGAAAGCGGCCCGGCCCGGACTAGGCGGAGTAACGAGGCCGTTCAATGCGGAAGGAGTGAATTATGTACAAGAACATCATGGTCCCGGTGGATCTCAGCCATGCCGACCAGCTCGAAAAGGCGATTGCAACGGCGGCAACGCTGGGCCGTCTTTACGGATCCAGGATGTCGATCGTCGGCGTGACCAGTTCCGCACCCGGTGCGTCCGGGCACAATCCCGAGGAATACGCGAGCAAGCTCAATGCGTACGCCGCAGAGCAATCGAGCAAGCACGGCACACCGTTCGAATCGGTGCCGCTGACCTCACATGATCCCGGCGTGGATCTCGACGACCGGCTCAAGCAGGCCGCCGAGGAAATCGGTGCGGATCTTGTCGTGATGGCGTCCCATGTGCCCGGCTTTATGGATCATTTCTTTTCATCACGCGCGGGCTATCTCGCCTCGCATGTGGGCATCTCTGTCTTCATCGTCAGGTAACGTCGCGAAGCGGCGACGTCTGCCACGGATTCAGCCGTGCGTCGTATCGGCTGTTTCCTCCTCGCTTTCCTCTTCGTAGTAGCTCGGGTCGGAGCGCGGATCGAGTTCCGCGGACTGCGGGGTGAGATCCGGCATTGCGGCCATCGCCAGGAAGTCCGAACGCATTTCCTCCGATGGCTGCTCACGCCGGCTGATGCGCCATGCGGCATGGCCGGAATAGGCCGCGAAACTGATGGCAATAACGGCAAACAGCGCATGCGGCCCGAACCAGTCCATCGTGACACCGGTCACAATCGGTCCGATCATGGTCGCGACGCCATAGGTGATCATCAGGCCGCTCGAGACTTCGACGAACTCGTCGGGCTGCGCGTGGTCGTTGGCATGCGCAACGTTGAGCGAGTAGATCGGAAACAGGACGGTGCCCAGGAACATCATTCCCGCGAAGAAGATGATCCTGTTTTCCACGCCGAATGCCAGCGTGATCGCACAGGCGAGCATGCCGATAATCCCGGCGAAAATCATCACCCGGCGCCGGTCCATCCGGTCCGATGCGCGTCCCAGCGGGTACTGAAAAATCGCGCCGCCCACCATGGCGATCGCCAGCATGGTGGCGCCTTCCGTGGTCGAAAGTCCCAGCTGCGTGGCATAGACCGGGCCGAGACCGCCCCAGGCGCTGGCGATGAGACCCGCCAGCAGCGTGCCGATGACGGCCGCGGGCGAGCGCCGGTAGAGTGCGGGGACATCGAACTTTACCTGGGTGAGAGGCTGCGGAGACTGCGCGCTCGAAAGCGCGGTCGGCATGACTGCCATCGAGCAGATCAGCGTGCAGATCATGAACAGGCTGGCGCTCAGCGGATCGCCGAACGGAACGATGTACTGGCCGATCATCACCGCCGACATGCTGACCATCATGTAGACCGAGAACAGTGCGCCGCGGTTCTCGTTGCTGACCCTTTCGTTGAGCCAGCTTTCGATGATCATGTAGGCGCCCGCAATCGAGAAACCCGCCATTGCGCGGGTGAGAACCCAGGCCGCCGGATGCACGATCAGCGAATGCAGGAGATACGACATCGCCATGATCGTGGTCAGGGCGCCGAAGACGCGCACATGACCGACCCTGAGCACCAGTCTCGGAGTGATGATGCAACTCGCCGTGAACGCGATTGCGTAGCCGGTGGCAATCAGTGAAATGGAAAACGTCGACCAGCCTTCGGCCACCGCCCGCACAGGGATCAGGTAACCCGCAAGCCCCATTGCGGTGAGCAGGAAAAATGTTGAAAGCAGCAGCGACGCCACGGATCGGACGGACTGGAACATGGCGGCTCTCCCTGAAACTGGAGCGCGGCCTGCCCAATGTCCGGATGTACCGGCTTATGCAGACCTGATTGCATCGTGATTCTGTGCCGCAGAATGCCATCGTCGCGTGACAGAAAAAGGCCCGATTGCGACTTTCCGCTTGCTTTTTTCCACTCGGGACGGCGCGTGGCGATCGTGTCAGGGATTGAGCGGGGTTTTGGCCCCGTTAGCCGGTATTGAGATCCCGGACCTGTTCCTGCAGCGACAGCAGATCCGCCCAGGCCAGCTTTTTCTGCGACGGGTTTCTGAGCAGGTAATTCGGGTTAAGTGTCGGCATTGCGGGAATGACCCTGCCTTGTGACGTGTATGTGCTCCAGGTACCGCGAACCGCGAGAATGTTCTTGTCCAGCCCAAGAAGGGATCTGGTAGAGATATTGCCGAGCATGACCAGGATTTTCGGCTGGGCGAGGGCGATGTGGCGTTCGACGAACGGCCGGCAAAGCTCGATCTCGTGCGGCGCGGGCGGCCGGTTGCCCGGCGGACGCCACGGAATCATGGTCGTGATGTAGCTCGTCGTGCGGTCCATGCCGATGGCAGCCAGCATCCGGTCGAGCAGTTGCCCCGCTCTCCCTGCGAAGGGCAGTCCCTGCAAATCCTCATCACGGCCGGGCGACTCGCCGATAAACATGACATCCGCATCAGGATTGCCATCCGCGAACACAAGCGATTTTGCGCTGTGACGAAGATTGCAGCCGGAAAACCCCTGAAGGGCTGCACGCAATTCCTCGATGGTGTTGGCGCTCCCGGAAAGCGATCTTGCGTCGTTGAATGCGGCCTCGTCGGGAATGGTGAGCTGAGAGGCTTGCGGAATCGGCCCGCCAGGCGCGGCAGCAGGTCTGCTTGCGCCCGAAACAGCGTTCGGAGCGGCGGTTGCCCTGTCTGGCGCAGAGGAAGGGGCACCCTCGCGCTGGATGTCCCTGCCTTGAGGAGTGGAGCCTTGATGAGCCGTATTTTCGTTGGTCTGCTTGCGCGACCGCTGGGCCTCCGCGGTCTGTGCGAACCGGTCGACCGCAGCGTCCTCGCACAGGTCCTCCACGCCGCTTTCGGCGTAAAATCCGATCAGCGCATGAAGCGCATGCGGCGACAGGTCGGAAGCTGAAGAGTCCATTGCCTAGCCCTAGCCCAAAGCGAAGCCGCTGAAAAGCATTCTGCGGATATGGGGTGTGCATGCCGCCGCATCGGGCGTTTGAAAAGACAACGCCCGGGATGATGTTGCATCCCGGGCGTCCTTAACTGCGTCATCCCGGTGCGGGACCGGGCAGCGCAAAATCAGGCGTTCTCGTCGTCGCCGGCGACAGCGCGGGCTTCCGCGGCTTCCTCGTCATCGAGGAAGTCCGGGTCGTTTGCCGCTGCTTCCGCTGCGGCTGCAGCTTCCTCTTCGTCGACGCCGTAGATCGCGTCAGCCGAAGACAGGTCCTCGCCCTTTTCCTGGCGTTCGGCTTCGTCTGCCGAACGGGCAACGTTGAAGGTCACCTCGACATTGACGTCCGGGTGCAGCGCCAGCGGCACGGTGTGCAGGCCGATGGTCTTGATCGGGTTGTTGAGATCGACCTGGGCGCGCGAGACGGTGTAGCCGTTATCGGCCAGCACGGTGATCACGTCGCGTGCGGCCACCGAGCCGTAAAGCTGACCGGTTTCGCCGGCCGAACGGACCACGACAAAGGTCTTGCCGCCGATCTTGTCGCCGAGCTGCTCGGCTTCGCTCTTGCGTTCGTTGTTGCGTGCTTCAAGCACGGCGCGCTCTGCTTCGAAACGGGCGCGGTTGGCGGAGTTGGCGCGCAGCGCCTTGCCCTGCGGCAGCAGAAAATTGCGGGCGAAGCCGTCGCGAACCTTTACGGTGTCGCCCATCTGGCCAAGCTTGGCGATGCGTTCGAGAAGAATGACGTCCATTGTGTTGTCCTTTCGAGAGTGGATCTGAATTCAGGTGTTGGAGTTTTGTCCGGGCCCGGAACCTGACAAGGGGCCGCTGCCGGAATTGGAGCGAGCTGTTTCGAACAGCCCCATGAAGAAGAAGAACCCGAGCGGAAGCGTGAACAGGATCGTCATCGCATAGGCAGCGAACAGGATCAGGCCGCGCGCAGGCTTGCCGCGGGTCCGCTCGTGAACGATGGCAAATCCCGTTGCTACGAAGCCGATGCCGAAAGCGCCGATGAGCGTCCAGCCGATCAGGCCGACACCGCCGGGTGCGAAGCTCGCGATGACGCCCGCCGCAAGCGCCAGGCCGCCCACGCGGGGTATTCTCAGGGTGGCCGGAACATCGTCTTTCGGCCGTTTCGCCCGGCCCGATGCACGCACGATCGCCGAGGCAATGTACCAGCCGGCGAACAGGATGAGCACCCACATCGCGGCCTGAATGGCGGGAAGCGCAAAGAGAAAGAAGTTCTTCATCTCGGCAATGCCTTCGGGCGTCGGCTGATAGTCGGGATTTCCGTCCTGAAGCACCGTGACGAACAGGTCGACCAGATCGCTGACGAAGCCCGGTCCGTAACCCATGGCAAGACCGACGGCAAAAAGCCCGACGCAGACAACGCCGCAGATGCTCAGCACGATATCGGAAAGCGGATACCAGGCGAGTGCACCTTCCGGTCCGCCAACTTCTTCCGCAGGCCGCGCCAGGTTGGAAAGATGCGCAATCCAGGCGGCGGGCGCGAGCGTGGTGATCGCTGACACCAGGGCCGATTGCGGGGAGATTGTCAGACCCAGCACGGCCATTGCGGAAAGAACCGCAACCCCCGAAGCGAGATTGGACCAGCCAAGCCCGGCAATCAGAACGGGAATGGCGGCGGTGGCGAACAGGAAGAACGACATGCCGGACGGAGAGCCTGCACTGACGAGCAGAAGCGCGGCTGCAATGCCGGCGAGAAGGCCCACGAGGAGCGATGTCGATTGCTGCGTCATTGGCTTCGCTGTCCTGCTTCAAGCAGTTAGGGGCACCTTGCCCCAACCCGGGATTTTTTCAGCCAGACCCCGCGCCCGTCGCGGGATGGCAAACGGACCCGGCGCAAACGCCGGGTCCGAAATTTCCTACTTCAGCACGTAGGGCAGAAGGCCGAGAAAACGCGCGCGCTTGATCGCCTTTGCGAGTTCGCGCTGCTTCTTCTGGCTCACGGCCGTGATGCGGGAGGGAACGATCTTGCCGCGCTCGGAAATGTAGCGCTGCAGCAAACGCACGTCCTTGTAGTCGATCTTCGGCGCATTGGCGCCCGAGAACGGGCAGGTCTTGCGGCGGCGATGAAACGGACGGCGCGTCGGGATCTGATTGATATCAACCATCTGTGTTTCTCCTTAGTCGCGGTCTTCGCGCGGACGGCGCGGACCACGGTCGCCGCGGTCACGGTCGCCGCCACGCGGGCGGTCATCGCGCTCGCGCTTCTGAAGCATGGCCGAAGGGCCTTCTTCATGGGCTTCGACGGACACGGTCATGAAGCGCAGGATGTCTTCGTTGAAGCGCATCTGGCGCTCCATTTCCTTTACGGCATCCGACGACGCATCAATGTCCATCAGCGCGTAATGCGCCTTGCGGTTCTTGTTGATGCGGTAGGTGAGGGACTTGAGACCCCAGTGTTCAATGCGCCCGACTTTGCCGCCATTAGCTTCGATCACGCCCTTGTACTGATCAACGAGGGCTTCGACCTGCTGGCTGGAGACATCCTGCCGGGCAAGGAATACATGTTCATAAAGAGCCATGATTGACTTGCCTTTCTTGCGTTAACATCACCCGGATCCGGCGCTGAGCCCCAGCGACTTGTCCTGTCGGCCTTAGGGCCGTGCAAGAAAGACGTGGTATCGAGACGGTCGTGAGCGGAGACACGGGAGGCCGGAGCTCTCTTGCTCCTAGGATCCCTTCTCAGGGGGATCGCACCCTCCGTTCAGCCACCAGCCAGATGACCGGGTGTTCGAACAGGGCTGCTTCTACACGGTTTTTGCCGCTTTGCAAGCGCATGTGCGCCGGATTGTGACCAAAAGAGCCGACAGGCACGGGCTTTTCGGCCTCGGGGCCTCCCGATGTGTCAGAATATTAGCGATAGGTATGGTTTTAACGATTTGTTTCAGGGGAGTTCAACCGGCGCCGGTATATATCACCAGCAGAAGACGGCCATGAAAGGCCAGAACGTCCCGGTGTGAATGCCGGAACCCCAAGGATATCCAGCATGTTCAAGTCAGTTCGTATGGTGCTGGCCGCAGTTGCGGCCGGTCTGGTCTTCATGTCGGCGCCTGTTTCAGCGTCCGAAGTCATTCTCACCGTGGACGGAAAGATCGCCAGCGCCGCGCCGGTCGACATGTCGATTGCCGATCTCGAAGCGCTCGCGCCAAGAACCGTTGTCACCAAGACGCCGTGGCACGAGGGTGACACCACCTTTGAAGGTGTGCTGTTTGCCGACCTCATCGATCACCTTGGCGCCTCGGGGGAAACCCTGTCGGTCGCAGCACTCAACAACTACTATTCGGAAATTCCCGTCGAGGACCTGCGCAGGTTCGGTGTCATCTTGGCCTACAAGCAGGATGGCGAGTACATGCCGGTCAGCGACAAGGGGCCGCTGTTCGTCGTCTATCCGTTCGATGAGAATCCGGAGCTCAAGAACGAGGTCTACTACTCCCGTTCTGCCTGGCAGGTCCGGTCTATCACCGTCGAGTAACGCGTCGGTTAGCGGGAGAGCGTCATGCGTTTGCGTTTCAACATATTCAACCTGTTCGGTGTCGGGGTGGTTGCGGCCTTCCTGGCAATCGTTCTGGTGCACTCGAACCTTGTTGAATCGACCGAAAACGCCATGGAGCGCTCTTCCCGCTTCGATGTGGCCTGGGTCGGGGCAGGGGGGAGGCTTGAAGCCTATGCGCTGCAGAAGTCTCTTGCCCGCTACGCCTTTACCAGGGCACCGGGCGATGCCCGGCAGGTCCGCCTTTTCACCGATATCGTGACTGGACGCTTCGGTATTTTCGCCTCTCCGACATTCGAGGAGTTTCTCGATTCGAAGGCCACCCGCAGGGAACGGCTTACCGAGGCCGCTGCCCGTTTTGACCGCCTCGTTCCGGAGTTCAAATCCATAGAGACTGTCTCCGATGACCGAATGTCCGTGCTGATTTCGGAATTCGAGACCGTGTTGCGGGCGATTGACCGGGTGGGTGCGGAAGCACATTCGGAATCGGTCAACCACGCTGACGCCATCCGCCGGGAACTCCACGAAAAGCAGAGCCTGCAGAAATGGCTCGCCACCACCCTGTTTGTCCTGATTGCGCTTCTTCTGGGCCTGGCGGCAATCCAGAACCACTTCCTCGGCAGGGCCGGGAAGAAGGCCATGCGTGCTGCCCGGGATTTTTCCTACCTCGCTCACCATGACAATCTCACCGGACTGCCCAACCGGATGGCCTTCAATGCCGAGTTTGACAATGTTGTCGAGCGCTTGCGCGGAGAAAGTGAAAGAAGAGTTGCGGTTTTTGCTATCGATCTGGATGGCTTCAAGGTGGTTAACGACCGCTACGGGCATGCCACCGGCGATACGCTCCTCAAACAGGCCACCGCACGCATGTCCCGAACCTGCGACGGTTTCGAGAACTGCATCATGACCGCGCGTCTGGGTGGCGACGAATTCGTGGTGATGATGAATGTGGATGACGATGTCAACAGCATCGTGGCGCAGGCCGAGTTGCTTCGCGAGGCACTCTCGAACCCGTATGATATCGACGGCACAACGCTGGTCGTAAGCGCATCCATCGGGATCAAGGTGAGTTCTCCGGAGCGCGATGCGAGCCAGCTTCTGATCGGTGCTGACATTGCGCTGTCCCAGGCCAAGGCGGCGGGCAAGGATCGCGTGCTGTTGTTCGATCCCTCGATGCACGACGCCTTCATCCGCGAAACGTTCATCCAGTCGGAACTGACAGGCGCCATAGAAAACGACGAGATCACGCCGCACTATCAGATCAAGGTCGACGTCGGGACCGGACGCGTTGTCGGCGCCGAGGTTCTCGCCCGCTGGACCCACCCGAGTCTGGGGCCGATCTCTCCTGCCGAGTTCACGAAGATTGCCGAGCGGTCCGGCCAGATCGTACCGCTGGGCCGGAAAATTCTGGAAAGAGCCTGCCGCGACGCGCTCAATTTTCCGCCTGATATGGGGATTGCCGTCAATCTCTCCGTATTGCAGTTCGTGCGCGACGATCTGGTGCAAACCGTATCGGACGTGCTCGAGGAAACCGGCTTCCCGGCCAGCCGCCTGACGCTTGAAGTGACCGAGTCACTGATGATTTCCGAGGCGGACCGCGCCGCCGAAATCCTCTCCCGGTTCCGCGAGATGGGAGTTTCCGTTGCACTCGACGACTTCGGGACGGGCTATTCGGCCCTGAGCTATCTCAGGACCTTCGATTGGGACGAGTTGAAGATCGACCGCTCCTTCGTCAAGGAACTGGAAACCGACGAACGTGCGGGTTCGATTGTCGGTTCGATCGTCTCCATGGCCCACCAGCTGGGAATCAAGGTGACCGCAGAAGGGGCCGAGACGCCGCGCCAGATTGAAATCCTCCGCGATGCCGGCTCGGACACGATCCAGGGCTATCACTTCGGCCGTCCGGTTCCCTTTTGCGATTTCCCTGCAGCCATTCTCCAGGCCGTCGCCGCTGCGGCGAGGCTGGAACGCCAGCGCGCGCTGCGACAGGTTGCGAATTTCGACGCGAAGGTCGCAAGTCTCCATTGATGGACCCCTTGCCGCCTTGCCGATAGGCGCGACCGGCTGCCGGTTTCGCCGCGGCCCCTGAGGCTGCCGTCTATCTCAAAACCGGCGATCTCAAGGGACCGATCACAGGACCGTCGGTCTGAACCGCAAGCATCCGGCCCGGTCTCTCAAGCGTGGCCCGGCCAGTGGCGATTGATGAAGGCGTTGACCTCGCGGAACGACTGCGCGGCGGTTTCCGTCGACAGCCGTTCGAGGTGATGGCGCGGCGAATCCCAGTAGTTGATTCGCACCTCGCAGCCGTGCTTGCGCCCGTTTTCGGCCATGCGGATCGCGTCGTCGAAATGAATGTCGAGTTCGCTGGTGTGGATCAGGATAGGCGGCCAGCCTTTCTGGTCGGCGAAAACCGGCGAGGCAAGCGGCAATGTCGCCGGTTCGTCCCTGAGATAAAGCCGCGCGCAGAAGGCCGCGGTTTCCATTCGGAACGGGCTTTGCGTGGACATCGAGCGGGTGATGTAGGACCAGCCGCTCAGGCTCAGATCGCACCAGGGCGAAAACAGCACGACGCCAGCCGGCAGATCGGCGCCGTCCTGCTGCAGCATCTGAAGCGCGCCGAGCACGATCGAGGCGCCGGCGGTGTCGGCGGAAAGAAAGATATCGCCGGGTGCATGCCCCTGATCGACAAGATGGAGATAATGGGCCATGAAATCGATCGGCGCCGCGGGAAAAGGATGTTCCGGCGCCAGCCGGTGCGGCACCAGCATGACTTCGCAATCGATCGCTTCGGCCAGCCGCTGCACCATGTTTTTCTGCTTTCGCGAGGGCGGCATGATGAATCCGCCGCCGGCGACATAAAGCACAAGCGGCCGGTTGGCGGTCGACGGCCGGGGTCGATCAAGGCTCCGCAGCGGCTGCGTCGGCGGAGTTCGACCTCGCCCGGACGGGCCGCGTGGCAGGAAGCTCGGCAGGGTTTCAAGCACCCCGCTTTCATATCCGCCACGCATTTCGGCAATGTGCAGTTGCGCCGCCTCCAGGCTGCCCGCCCGCCGCAACGCACGTTTGAGGCGGGAGATCAAAATGCGCTCGATGATCCGGTTTTCAACCCGGGCCATCACACGTTCGACACTGCGCGAGAGCCGACCCGCATCGACCCTGTACCGGCGCGCCAGATCCATCGCTTCGAGCACGGCGAGACGTTGCCCTGTGAGCTGGCTCAGAATATCGACGTTTGCAGTGGCTGCTGACTGTGGCATGCTGTCGTCCGCACCAGTTTCGTTGAATGTGCGAAGTATAGACCGCGCGGTTCGATTTGTTAAACGCCGCCATGCCGGCAATCAGTCGTGCGGACGAGCCACGAAACACTCATGGAAAAGCCAATGCCTGACAAGGACAAGGCGGCAAAACCATCGCGATCAGGCGACCCCGATCAATTGTTCGAAACACGCGCCGAGTTACCAGAACAAATCCGCCGGAGCGGCCTGTTCGATCTCGACTACGATCCGGAAGAATTGGCGCGCATGCACCGCATCTTCGAGCTTTTGCCTGATCAGACCGTGCTCGATCTGTCAAAACGGCTGGAGCGTCTGATCGCAGAGGGTGCGCCGGATTTTGCTGCCTTTTCGGAGCGGTTCGGCATTTCGCCTGCCGAGCGCAAGCTGCTTGAAAGCCTGGTCGAGGGGCTCACGGTCGTCGCACATGCCGAAAAGGCCGGTATTTCCGTCAATACGGCGCGCACCCATATGCGCCGGTTGCTGGAGAAAACCGGAAGCGCTGGCCAACTCGACCTGATCCGCAAGGCCCACGGCCAGTCCTGAGTGTCCGGCTTCAGCCAGAGGGCGCTGTGTCCGCCCTGGATCGACGCCTCTTCGCTCATCACATCTGATGATTACCGGTTCGACCGGCTGCGCCAGACTCCCGGCTATCCCAAGAATAGCCAGGAGCACCGAGATGCCCCCGTTTGTCCGTACAGTGAGAAAGTTGGTCCTTGCCCTGCCGGTCACAGTCGCAATTGGTGCGACCGCACTGGCGCCGCTGCCGGCTGTTGCCAACCCAACCCCCGACCGGAATGACGATCGGGGCGGCAGTCAAGGCGGTGGCAGCAGGGGAGAACGCCCTGAAAAGCGCATCCTGACCATGGACACTCTTCTGCGGATGAGCAGCGCGGGGATTCGCAGTATTTCGCGCGATTCCCACCGCAATCAATTTCGCGGGCCGGTGGGCAGTCACCACACGGCGGCCGTGCTCCGGGCGCTTGCTGACGCACCGGACCAGAGCCGGCGGTTTCTCCAACGGCTCGAACGCACAAAATCCCCAAGGTCCAGGAAGCTGTTCGTTCTCCGGACGCTCGAATTGAACAATCGCAAACTGACCAGACTCTATCGTCAGATCATCGACAAAGGCGACAATCTGAGGTCCGAGGGGTATCTGGTCAACTATCGGATGCACAGGGTTTTCGGACAGAAAAGCAGCGATCCGGAAGTGCAGGCGTTATATCGCCTACATGATCAGGCCAGTGCGTTAGAGTCCTATAAGAAGCTTCTTGATGCCGTCAGTGCCGATTACGATCCTTTGCCGCTAACGCTCCGTTGATCGGGCCCCATGCGGTTCTTGAGACGGTCTTGAGATCCCTCGCTGAATCTTATCGTAACCGCCATGCCGGATGATCACGTGCGCTGCCGCTTTGCAGATCAGGTACCCTCAACAATAAGAAGGGAAAACCAGACGACACGGAATCCTTCCACAGCCGCCACTCTTGCCTTGGCCATGGGCTTTGCCTGGGAAGCTTTTGTGTTTCCTCTGGCGGGGCCAAGGGCAATCCCGATTTGTCCGCCTTCGTTGCGGCTCAGATCGGCATGGGGTGGGCGCGGCGAACCTTCGCGATATCCTCGAGCACGGCCTCGGACATGGTCACATCCTTGGCGCCTATGCAGGTCTTGAGCTGGTCCATCTTCGTTGCGCCGATAATGGCCGAGGTCATGAACGGCCGTGACAGGCAGAAGGCGATCGCCATTTGCGACGGGTCCAGACCGTGTTTCGACGCGACGTCGAGATAGGCCGCTGTCGTCGCTTCGGTCGCGGGCCCCCAGCGGCCGTTGAGGTCGGCCTGAACGGTCCGGCGGGAGCCGTCCGGGGTTGCGCCGCCCTGGTACTTGCCGGTCAGGATCCCGGTGGCCAGAGGAGAGAACGCCAGCAGTCCGACATCCTCGTGATGCGCCACTTCGGCGAGATCGGTGTCGAACATCCGGCAGATCAGGCTGTATTCGTTCTGTATGGAGGCGACCCGGGGCAAATTGTGCTGCTCGGCCAGCCGGACGAACTGCATCGTTCCCCATGCGCTTTCGTTTGAAAGCCCGATCGTGCGGATCTTTCCGGCCTTGACCGCATCGTCGAGCCCCAGAAGCGTTTCGTGGATGTCGTCCTTGGCCTTGCTCTTGTCCTGCTGACTGGCATCGAAAGCCCAGTGCTTGCGGAAATGATACGAGCCCCGGTTCGGCCAGTGCAGTTGGTAAAGGTCGATGTAGTCGGTCTGCAGCCGCTTGAGGCTGCCATCTACCGCCTCCATGACCGAGGCGCGCGTGTATCCTTGGCCGTCGCGCACCCAAGAGATGCCGTTGCCTGTCATCTTCGAGGCGAGGATGACATCCTTGCGCCGGCCGGATGCCGCAAACCAGCTGCCGATGATTTCCTCGGTGCGGCCCTGCGTTTCGGCCCGCACCGGCACGGTCGAATACATCTCGGCCGTGTCGACGAAATTCACACCCTGATCGAGCGCGTAATCCATCTGTTCATGGCCCTCGGCCTCGGTGTTTTGTTCGCCCCAGGTCATGGTTCCAAGGCAGATTTCACTCACCATCATTCCGGTGCGTCCGAGCGGGTTCATTTTCATGCTGGGGCTTCCTTCGTTGAATCAACGGCACAATAGCGCCGGAGGACCATCGCGCAAGCCGATCAAGCGGAAGTCGGCCTGTTCTGACTTTTGGGTTCCCGTGGTTACGGTCAGGTCAGAACAGCCATGTGACATATCCCGCATAGGCTACCAGCATTGTTCCTCCGGCTATCCGGCCTGTCCGCCCCGTCAGGACAACCAGAGCCGCGAATGCAAGCGAAATGGCGGCCATTACGGGGATGTCGAAACGCGCCATGGCCGGAGCGACGGGTACCGGAACGATGATGGCGGTGATGCCGAGAATACCAAGGATGTTGAAGATGTTGGACCCGACGACGTTCCCCAGCGCCATCTCCGCCTGGCGACGGAAGGCGGCGACGACCGACGTGGCGAGTTCCGGCAGGCTGGTTCCCACGGCAACCACGGTCAGGCCGATGACGGCCTCGGAGATTCCGAAAATGCGCGCAATCGACGTTGCAGCCGTGACCAGCAGATCGGCGCCGATGAACAGGCCGGCAAGGCCACCGACGATGAAAAGTGCCTCCTTCCAGCCTGAAAGCCGCAAAGTGACCTCGCCATCGGCAATGTCTGCACGGTTGCGGTCGGTGTAGGTGACCCAACCGAGATAGCCGGCAAGGGCCGCGACCATCAAGATGCCGGCCCAGAAGTTCACGATCCCCGCGAAACCCAGCGCCAGCATCACCGCGGATGCGGCAAGCATCATTGCGAGGTCCCGTCCGAGATTGGGGATTCGTGCCGCGATCGGCGAGATCATTGCCGAAAGTCCGACGATCAGGAGGATGTTGGCAATGTTCGATCCCACGACATTGCCGACGGCGATGGCCGGTGAGCCGTTCAGCGCGGCCTGCAGCGAAACCAGCAGCTCCGGCATCGAGGTGCCGAAGCCGACGACGGTGAGGCCGATCACCAGCGGCGGCATGCCGAGACGGTTGGCAAGCGAGATCGCGCCGCGCACGAGAAATTCGGCTCCGCCTGTCAAAAGCGCAAGCCCGCTGGCGAGTAGGATGAGGTCAATGAGCATGGATCCGTCCTAGTGCACCCTGTGTAAGGTGCCGCTATGTGATGTAGTGCTTGGGTTTGTCAGGCGGCTTCAAGCCAAGGGCCAAGCGGCAGTATCAGCCGCAGGCACCGCTTCGCGGGCCTGACACCTTTTCATGTCAACGCAGGAATTCACGTCACGGTTCCGCTTCCGTCAACCGTGAAAACGATTGATGGTCAGCCCTGTCGCAAGGGCTTTCTGGTCTTTGCGGGAGACGGTATCCGTCGCGCTCAGGCCGCGTTGTCAGGGTCCATTTCGGCGCTGACGGCCAGTTTCACCGTCATCCACGTGGCCCAAAGTGCCAGAGGCAGAATGATCGCGGCGAGGATCACGTCGCCGGTCATCGACAGGCCGAGCACACCATCGGCGGCCCAGATCGTGGCAAGCGCAGCCAGCCAGATCTCCGAAGCGATCAGGACGATCGCGCCGATGGCGGTGAAGAAGGCGGCAATTGTCAGGCGTTTTGCGGATACCCGGCTGGTGGCCGGCTGTCCGGAGGATGGGTTTGACGCGGGTTGCGACATCGTCCTGGCTTTCAAAGGCGCTGCGGGGTTGAGCGCGACGACGAATAAATGAGCTGTGTTCGCGGCAAATACAAGATGTCATCCGCCGCCACCGAGACTATTTTTCAACGGACCCGCCGGTCCGGTTTCGGCATGGTGCGATCGCCTTCGAGACTGGCGGTCAGCTTCGCCGCCGCCCTTAAAGCACGGAATGCACGCCGATCATGAGGATGAGGGCGACGATCCAGTATCCGGCATCGACATTGCGGGCATAGGGCGACCTTTTCGTAAACAGCCCGCCCGAATAGGCAAGCACCGCAAATGCCAGCGTGCCGAGCACGACGAGCGGCAGCATGGCCGCCGCCAGACCGGCGCCGACGAACCAGCTCATCAGCAACAGGCCGAGAAACTGTGCAACCATGGCTCCGAACGGCATGTCGCTGGCGGTGCCCATTTCCACGCCCGATCCTTCAGCCCATTTCGGTCCGAACAGGAGCGGTGAATACCAAAGCCACCCGGCTAGAAAAGAGACGATTGCGCCGGCAATCACCGCGAGCCAGCCAGCAATTCCGGTCAATTCGGCCATCGGTCATCCTCCCGTTGCGCCCAGTATAGCGGCTTTGGTTCCCGGCCGGAACAGGTTTTCGGGCGACGGCTTGCCGATCCGTTCCCGCATGCCGTGGGCGGTCCTGCAACAGGACGGGAACACCCCGCGCGCTTGACTCCGGGGGACGGAATGTGAATTGAAACGGCAACCGCGCGCCTGGCCATTCGGCCGGGAGCGCATGCAACGCGAGACAGGAAACGGGACGGCACCATGGCAACCGCATTTACATTTCCGGGGCAGGGCAGCCAGTCGGTCGGTATGGGCAGGGATCTTGCCGAGGCATTTCCCGAGGCGCGGGCAGTGTTCGAAGAGGTGGACGAAGCGCTCGGCGAGAAGCTGTCCGCGGTGATCTTCGACGGTCCCGAGGAGACCCTCACCCTAACGGCAAACGCGCAGCCTGCGCTCATGGCAGTCTCCATGGCGCTGATCCGGGTGCTTGAGGCGCGCGGCCTCAGGATCGAACAGGCAGCAAGCCATGTCGCCGGACATTCGCTTGGCGAGTATTCGGCGCTCTGTGCGGCGGGCATGTTCTCGATTGCCGACACGGCGCGGCTGTTGCGAATCCGCGGCAACGCCATGCAGGCGGCCGTCCCGGCAGGCGAAGGGGCGATGGCCGCCATCATCGGCCTCGAGCACGGGGATGTGGAGGCTGCCTGTGTCGAGGGCGCGGCCCAAGGTCCGGTGCAGATCGCCAACGACAACGGCGGCGGCCAGCTTGTCATTTCCGGCCTCAAGCCGGCGGTCGAAGCTGCAGCCGCGGCGGCGACCGCCAAAGGCGCAAAGCGTGCCCCGATGCTGCCGGTTTCCGCGCCGTTCCATTCGAGCCTGATGCAGCCCGCTGCCGACGCAATGCGCGAGGCGCTCGCCGGGGTCGAGAAGAAGGCGCCCGTGGTGCCCGTGGTCGCCAATGTGCGTGCCGCACCGGTTTCCGATCCCGATGAAATTGCAGCGCTCCTGGTCGAACAGGTGACCGGTCAGGTTCGCTGGCGCGAAACCGTTGCCTGGTTTGCGGCAAACGGCGTCACCACGCTTGCGGAAATCGGCGCGGGCAAGGTTCTTACCGGACTTGCCCGCCGCATTGACCGGTCGGTGACCGGGATCAATGTGTCCGGTGCTGCCGACATCGATCCGTTTCTGGCCGCAATTGCGGAACAGAACGCCTGACACGACACACACTCCGAAAGGATCATCCATGTTCGATCTGACCGGCCGCAAGGCCCTGGTAACCGGCGCTTCCGGTGGTATTGGCGAATCCATCGCCCGGCAGCTTCACAGCCGCGGCGCGACCGTCGGCCTGCACGGAACCCGCGTGGAGCGCCTGGAGGCGCTGGCGCAGGATCTTGGCGAACGGGTGATGATGTTCCCCGCCAACCTTTCGGATCGCGATGCGGTTTCCGAACTCGGCAAGAAGGCCGAGCAGGAGCTTGAGGGCGTCGACATCCTCGTCAACAACGCGGGCATCACCAAGGACGGGCTGTTTGTCCGCATGAGCGATGAGGCCTGGGATTCGGTGATGGAGGTCAATCTCACCTCGGTTTTCCGCCTGACGCGCGAACTGGCGCACCCGATGATGAAGCGCCGCTCGGGCCGCATCATCAACATCACCTCGGTCGTCGGTGTGGCCGGCAATCCGGGCCAGGCCAACTACTGTGCCTCGAAGGCGGGCATGATCGGTTTCACCAAGAGCGTTGCGCAGGAAATCGCGCCGCGAAACGTCACCGTCAATTGCGTGGCGCCCGGCTTCATCGAAAGCGCGATGACCGAAAAGCTCAACGACAAGCAGAAAGAAGCGATCATGGGCGCCATTCCCATGCGCCGGATGGGAACCGGCGATGAAATCGCATCAGCCGTCACATGGCTGGCCTCGAACGAGGCATCCTATGTGACCGGGCAGACCATCCACATCAATGGCGGCATGCTGATGGTCTGAGGGCATATGCCCCGCCGTCATTGGTCCCGGGCACACGACGCAGATGGGCACGAAACAGCCGAGCACACCGATTTTCCGGCTTTGCCGGTTATCAAAAGCATGCTAGGTCGCCACGCCCGGATGCGGCGGGGGCTCCAGCCGGACTGACAAAATGTCAAAATCCACAATTTTGGGCTTTGACGGAAGCGGGCCAAGCGCATAAAAACGCGCCACACGCTTGATTAGCCATGCTTGCGCAGGTAACGAGGCGCAAGTTAAACGTAAAACAGGTCGAGGAAACCGACATGAGCGACATCGCAGACCGCGTAAAGAAAATTGTCATCGAACATCTGGGCGTTGACGCAGAGAAGGTGACCGAAAGCGCAAGCTTTATCGACGATCTCGGCGCGGATTCGCTCGACACGGTCGAGCTGGTGATGGCGTTCGAGGAAGAGTTCGGCGTCGAAATTCCGGATGACGCGGCTGACACCATTCTGACTGTTGGCGATGCCATCAAGTTCATCTCCAAGGCCCAGTCCTGATTTCAGCGAGCTTTCGGACCTCGAACGGCCCGTTCAAGAGGCCGGCGCAACAGGTTGCGCCGGTTTGTTGTTTTTGTGACATGACGGAGAGTTAAGGCGATGCGCCGAGTCGTTATCACCGGTATGGGGGCCGTGTCCCCGCTGGGTAGCGGTACCGAAATCACCTGGTCCCGCCTGATCAACAGCGAGAATGGCGCTTCGCGCGTCACCGCCTTCGATGTCAGCGACATCGCGGCACAGATTGCCTGCTCGGTTCCAACCGATCCATCGGTCGAAGGCGCGTTCATCGCGGATGACTGGATGGAGCCCAAGGAACAGCGCAAGGTCGATCCCTTCATCCTGCTCGGCGTGGCCGCCGCCGACATGGCGCTCAAGGATGCCGGCTGGCACCCTGAAAGCGATGACGACCAGATTGCAACCGGCGTGATGATCGGTTCGGGGATCGGCGGCCTCCAGGGCATCGTCGAAGCCGGCTACACCCTGCAGGACAAGGGCCCGCGCCGCATTTCGCCATTCTTCATTCCCGGACGGCTCATCAATCTCGTCTCGGGCCAGGTCTCGATCCGTCACAAGCTGCGCGGTCCGAACCATTCGGTGGTTACCGCCTGCTCGACCGGTGCGCACGCCATCGGCGACGCTGCCCGCCTGATCGCGCTGGGCGATGCGGATGTCATGGTTGCCGGCGGCGCGGAAGCCGCCATCAGCCGCATCGGCCTCGCCGGATTTGCTGCCTGCAAGGCGTTGTCGACCTCTTTCAACGACACCCCCGAGAAGGCCTCGCGGCCCTATGACCGGGACCGTGACGGTTTCGTCATGGGCGAGGGGGCTGCAATCATGGTGCTCGAAGAACTGGACCACGCACTGGCGCGCGGCGCCAATATCGTGGCCGAAGTGGTTGGCTACGGCCTGTCGGGCGATGCCTATCACATCACGGCTCCTGCCGAGGACGGAGACGGCGCCTACCGCTGCATGAAGATGGCGCTCAAGCGCGCCGGACTCGAGCCTTCGGACATCGATTACATCAATGCCCACGGCACATCGACCATGGCCGACACCATCGAACTCGGGGCGGTCGAGCGTTTGCTCGGTGATGCTGCCGAGAATGTGTCGATGTCGTCGACCAAATCCGCCATCGGGCACCTTCTGGGTGCGGCCGGCGCCATGGAGGCGGTCTTTTCCGCGCTCGCCATCCGCGACAGCATCGCGCCTCCCACGCTCAATCTCGACAATCCCGAGGTCGAGACCAAGATCGATCTCGTCCCGAAAGTGGCGCGCAAGCGCAAGATCGACGTTGCGCTGTCAAACTCCTTCGGATTTGGCGGCACCAACGCTTCGCTCGTGCTCCGGCGCTACCAGGGCTGATGCGGCAACGGGCGTTTCCTTGATGCATGGGGTTACCGGCATTTCGCCACATTGCCCGGTCAGAACCCGATTGCACTACGTAAAGTCTTCGCGGGCAGCTGCTCCCGCCAACTCCTCTGGAGGTTGAAAACGTGAACGAACGCAACAGCCAGAAAGGCGGCATTTTCGGCCGCGCGGGCGACAAGTCAGGCAAGGAGTCCGGGCCCATCGTTCCGGTCTCGCCGTCCCAGGCCTTGAAGCCCGAAAAAGCGCCGCAGCCGCCCAAGCGCTCGCGCCGCGCCCGCAACCAGGTTGTCGTGTTCCTCAATTTCGTGCTGTCGCTGGTGATGCTCGTCCTGGTTCTCGGGGTCGGCGTGTTCTGGTACGGCAAGACCGAGTTCGAGGGTGAAGGTCCGCTGGACCGGACGACCAACTACATGGTGCGCGAGGGTGCCGGGCTCAACCAGATTGCCGCCGGGCTCGAACGCCAGGGAATCATCACCAACCAGCGGATTTTTTCGCTCGGCGCCAAGAGCGTGCTGGGCGACGATACGCTCAAGGCCGGTGAATACGAAATCAAGGCCGGTTCATCGATGCGCGAGATCGTCGACCTGATGCAGTCGGGCAAATCGATCCTCCACGCTTTCACGGTTCCCGAAGGGCAGACCGTGGCGCAGGTGTTCCAGCGGCTGCGCGAAGAGCCGGTGCTGGTCGGCGATCTTCCTGAAGAAATGCCCGCCGAAGGCGCATTGCTGCCCGAAACCTACAAGTTCTCGCGCGGCACGAGCCGGATCGAGATCCTTGAGCAGATGGAGCGCGCCCAGACGCGGGCGCTCGAGCAGATCTGGGCGCGCCGCGCCTCCGACCTGCCGATTGAAACGCCGGAGGAACTGGTCATCCTCGCATCCATCGTCGAAAAGGAAACAGCCCGCGCCGACGAGCGCCCGCGCGTTGCCGGGGTGTTCATCAACCGGCTCAATCGCGGCATGCGGCTGCAGTCCGATCCGACGATCATCTACGGCCTGTTCGGCGGCGAGGGCAAACCGTCCGATCGGCCGATCTACCGCTCCGACATCGACAAGCCGACGCCCTACAACACCTATGTCATCGATGGGCTTCCCCCGACCCCGATCGCAAATCCCGGGCGCGAGGCGATGGAGGCCGTGGCGAATCCGTCGCGGACCAACGATCTTTACTTCGTTGCCGATGGCACCGGTGGTCATGCCTTTGCGGAAACGCTCGACGAGCACAATTCCAATGTGGCGCGCTGGCGCCGCATCGAGGCCGAGCGCCGGCAATCCGCGGCGGAAGAGGCGGCTGAACAGGCCGCGGAAGAAGCGTCCGGAGGCAATTGATCTCCCGCCCCGGGCGGCTATGCTTGTCCGGTGGGGAATCGAAAAGGGGCATTCCATGGCGATCCAGTCCATGACGGGGTTCGCGCGCCATGAGGGGGACGCCCCCGGGTGCCGATATGTCTGGGAATTGCGCTCGGTCAACGGCAAGGGCCTTGATGTCAGGCTCCGGCTGCCGGCGGGCTTCGAGGCGCTGGAACAGCCCGTCCGCAAGGCTGTCGCAGGCGTTCTCACTCGCGGAAACGTCCAGGTCGCGCTCTCGGTGAACGCCACCGGCGCCGCGGTGGAGGCCGTGATCAACGAAGCCGCCCTTGAGGCGGTCATCGGACTTGTCAGCCGCCTCGGCAAGCGGATCGACGCGCGAAAGCCGACACTGGACGGAATCCTCAACATTCGCGGAGTGCTCGAGTTTCGCGACCCGGAGCTTTCGGATGCCGATCGTGCGGAACGTGACGGAGCGGTCCTTGACGGTTTTGCGACCGCTCTTGCCAAGCTCCAGTCCATGCGGATTTCCGAAGGTGGGGCGCTGACCCGTGTGCTCGGAAAGCAGATCGACAGGATCGAGGCGCTCACACTCGCGGTGGAGGCCGATCCTTCGCGGACCACCGATGCCATCCGGGCGCGGCTTGCCGAGCAGGTGAAAGCGCTCCTGGACACCGGTGCGCCGGTTGATCGCGACCGGCTCCACATGGAGGCGGCGTTGATCGCCACCAAGGCGGATCTGCGCGAGGAGATAGACAGGCTCAAGGCGCATGTCGAGGCAGCCCGGGAACTGCTTTCCGGAGACTCAGGCACCGGGCGCCGGCTCGATTTCATCGCCCAGGAATTCAATCGTGAAACGAACACCATCTGTTCGAAGTCCAACGCCGCTTCGGTGACCGCGATCGGGCTTGACTTGAAAGTGCTTATCGACCAGTTCCGTGAACAGGTTCAGAATCTGGAGTAGCGATGCCTTTGCCTCCCCCCCACCTTCCTTCGGCCCGTATCAAGCGGAGGGGGCTCATGCTTGTCATCTCTTCCCCTTCAGGTGCGGGAAAGTCGACCATTGCCCGCAACGTGCTCGAGCACGATCCAGGGCTGAGCATGTCGGTCAGCGTCACCACCCGGTCGCGCCGGGCGAGCGAAATCGAGGGTGTCCACTATCACTTCAAGTCCCAGCGCGAGTTCGAGCGCATGCGCGCGTCCGAGGCGCTGCTCGAATGGGCCGAGGTGCACGGCAATTTTTACGGCACTCCCCGGGAAGCGGCCGAAGTGGCGATGGCCGAGGGGCGCGACATGCTTTTCGACATCGACTGGCAGGGTGCGCAGCAATTGCAGGAAAAGATGAGCGCCGATGTGGTCTCGATCTTCATTCTGCCGCCGTCGATGGATGAACTCAGGGCCCGTCTGCAGCGCCGCGCCGAGGACACAGAAGAGGTGATCGAACGGCGTCTTGCCAATGCGCGCGCGGAGATCGAGCATTGGCGCGAATATGATTACGTCGTGGTCAACGACGACCTCGACCGGGCCTATTCGGCGGTTCGCTCGATCGTCCAGGCCGAGCGCCTGCGCCGCGACCGCCGGCCGGGACTGTTCGATTTCATTCAGGATCTGCTTGAGGGCTGACGGGCGGCCCATCCTATCCTCTACGGCAAAAGGCCAGGTTCTGCCGGAAAGTTTATCCTGCCCGGTCGAAATCGCGGGCACGGGCGTCTGGAAGCGACTTGGGGGGCTTCTCAGCCGTCATTTTCGAGTGCGAAATCAATGGCCGCGCGGGCGTGCAGACCGGTGGTGTCAAAGACCGGCAGGCTGGTGTCCTGCTGCGATATCAGAAGCCCGATTTCCGTACATCCAAGTATCACACCGTCTGCACCGCGCTGTTCGGCGTTTCGTATGATTTCGAGATAGCGTTGCTTTGAACGCGGGTCGATGACGCCCCGGCACAGCTCCACATAGATGATCCGGTGAACATCCTCGCGTTCATCCTTCTCCGGCAGTTGCACATCGATGCCGTGTTCTTTGCGAAGCCGGCCGGTATAGAAATCCTGCTCCATCGTGAAACGCGTCGCCAGCAGCAACGGCGAACTGCAACGGGCCTGCCGGATTGCGCTGGCGGTGGCATCGGCAATGTGGAGCAACGGGATTGAAATCGCCGCTTCCACCTCCGCGGCGCAGATATGCATCGTGTTGGTGCCGATCAGCAGACACTGCGCGCCAGCAGCCCCCAGTCCCCGTGCCGCCTCGACCAGCAGATGCGATGCTGCTTCCCAGTCGGCCTTCGCCTGCAGTTCCGCGATCGGTGCGAAATCGAAGGAACGCATCAGGATTTCGGCTGAATGCAGCCCGCCCATCCGCTCGCGCGCCATCTCGTTGAGCAAGCGATAATAGATGGCGGTACTTTCCCAGCTCATGCCGCCCAGCAGCCCGATGGCCTTCATTTGGTTTCTCCCGCTTGTCCCATGATCGCTCCGATGGTCCGAGCCGCAGTTTACCGGAAGCACATGCGGATCAGAGCGCCCGCGCCAGTGCGCAGAATTCCTCGACACTCAGTGTTTCGGCCCGCCGCGCCGGATCGATGCCGATGCTTTCCAGCAGCGCTTCGCCACCCAGCGGCTTGAGGCTCTGCCGGAGCATCTTTCGCCGCTGGCCGAAAGCCGCCTGGGTGACGCGCTCGAGCTTGTCCAGATCACAGGGGAGGGGATTGGCGCGGGGCACCAGTTGGACAACGCTCGACGTAACCTTGGGCGGCGGCGTGAAAGCCTGTGGCGGCACGTCGAAAAGGATCTCCGCATGGGTCAGCCATCCTGCAAGCACTCCGAGCCGGCCGTAGTGGTTGGAGCCTGGTTCAGCAACGATCCTTAGCCCCACCTCCTTCTGGAACATCAGCGTCATCGAACTCCAGAACGGAGCGTCCACATTGGCCGTGAGCCAGTTGATCAGCAATTGCGTGCCGACATTGTATGGCAGGTTGGCCACGACCTTGACCGGATTGCCCCCTGATATGGCTGCCGGATCCACCTTCAGTGCATCCCCCTCGATCACTTTAAGGCGGCCAGGATAGTGCTCCGAAATCTGTTCGAGAACAGGCAGGCATCGGGGATCGCGTTCAACCGCGACCACCCGGTCCGCGCCCTGCTCGAGCAGCGCCCGGGTCAGACCGCCCGGTCCCGGGCCGATCTCGACCACCGTGAATCCCTCGAACGGCTGCGCCGCGCGCGCAATCTTTGCCGTCAGGTTGAGGTCGAAGAGGAAGTTCTGACCCAGCGCCTTTTTCGGCGCCAGCTCATGCATGGCGACAATCTCGCGCAGCGGAGGAAGGCCGTCATGGGCTTGAGCCATCAGGCAGCGCTCGACTTGCGGTGAGCCTCGGCGCTGGCCATTGTGCCGGCAAGACGGATCGCGGCAATCAGGCTGTCGGGCCGTGCGGTGCCGGCGCCCGCCAGCGAAAACGCGGTTCCATGGTCGGGAGAGGTACGTACAAACGGCAGGCCGAGCGTCGCGTTGACCGAATCGTGGAAGCCCAGTGTCTTGGCAGGGATCAGTGCCTGGTCGTGATACATGCACAGCGCCGCATCATAGGTGGCGCGCGCCTCCGCATGAAACATGGTGTCCGCCGGCAGCGGGCCGCTCACATCTATGCCGCGCGCTTTGAGCTGCGCAATGGCCGGCACGATGATCTCGCCATCCTCCGCGCCCAGGGCGCCGTCTTCCCCGGCGTGCGGATTGAGACCCGAAACGGCGATGCGCGGCGCGCTCAGCCCGAACCTCTGTTTGAGGTCGCTCGCCATGATTTGAGCTGTCTCGACGATTGCCTCGGTGGTCAGGGCTGCCGGAACTTCGCTGAGCGGAATATGGATGGTGACGGGCGCAACACGAAGCTCCGGGCCGGCGAGCAGCATCACCGGCGTGACCGGCCTGCCGAGCGCTTCGGCCGCCAGATGTGCAAGATACTCGGTGTGGCCGGGAAACTCGAACCCGGCGGAATAGAGCACGGATTTTGCGATCGGATTGGTCACGACCGCCCGGGCTCGCCCGGTCATGGTCAACTCGACCGAAAGCCGGATGGCTTCCACGACGGCCTTGGCATTGGCGGGATCCGGAGTTCCGCATTTAACCGGCGCCGGAAGCCGGACCGGGAGAACGGGCAGGGCGCGCGGGAACTCCGATGCGGCGCTTTCCGGAGTGGCTTCGGCGAGCGGCACGCGAAGGCCAAGCGTGCGGGAACGGCTTTCGAGCGCATCAGGGTCGCCCACGAGAAAGAAGGGGGGCAGGCCCAGCCGATCCCGATCGCGCCAGGCCGATAGCGTCAGGTCGAGGCCGACCCCGGCCGGATCGCCCATCGAAACCGCGAGCGCCGCCGTCTCACCCTGCATCCGAAGCCGGTCCTAGCGGTTGGTGATGACGGCGCGTTCCCGCAACTCCGCCAGGTGTTTCTTGGCAGCTTCACTCTCGCCTTCATCGCTGTTTTCGGCCCGGAAAACCAGTTCCGCAGCCATGTCGTCGCTTACGGTCTTGGCCGAGCAGATCACGATGAATTCCACGCCGCGATCGGTGATCCGCGTCGAGGTTGTCCCGCCTTCATCCGTTTTCTCGATGAGCGGCTTCCAGTCCGGCGGCAACTGGGGCTGCATGATACGGCCGAGGTTGCGCAGCGTAACGTCGCGCAGGCCGGTGACCGCCGAGGCCGCGTTGTCACAGCCCGGATAACGGCCGCGCAACTGGTCGGCTTCGCGCTTGCGTGCGGCAAGCGTGGAATTCGAGCGCTTGTTGGAGGGAACCACGAAGATCACCTGCTGCAGGATATATTCCGTCGTCGATGGCTTGTCGTTGCCGCGCTCGAGCATCTTCGACACCAGTTCCTGGGTCGACATGGTGCCGCTGCCCGCATTGAGCGCCTGGACGACGCGCGGCCAGCTCATCTGGACCCGGATGAAGTCCTTGAAGTGCTTTGGTGTCACGCCTGCCTGATTGAGAACGCCGTTGAGCTGCTGCGCCGACATGTTGTTCGATGAGGCGAACCGGTTATAGGCAGCTTCGATCTCAGCCTTGGAAACCACGGCGCCGATGCGCAGGGCTTCCTGGTATTTCAGCGATTCCTCGATCAGCTGCTCGCGTGCCTTTTCGGTAAGGTTCCCGCCGGTGCGCTGCAGTCGCAGGAACGCCTTCCGCCTGTTGATGTCGACGCTGGTGATTCCCTGCCTGTTGACGATGATCTTGATCTCGCTCGCAGCATTGGCCTCGGGCACGAGGCCGGGGGCGCCGGAGAAAACCATGGCGGTTGCGACCAGCATGCCGGAAAGGCGGAGTATCGCGGAAATTCTCATTGCTGATGGTCCCTTGTTGCGGACGAAGAATGGCGAATGGAAACTTGCATCAGGCGCGGGCGCTCGCGCCGAATGGGCGTGCGGCAGTTTCGCAAATCCGAGCCTGTGCGTAAATGCCTCTTCGATGCGGCGAAAACGAGGCGCGGCGGCGTCCCCGCGCTGTCTTTGTGTTGCCCGGGCGAGGTGTCATCACGCGGAAACCGGCATCCGGCGCATCAGAAGCTCGGATTGAGCAGGGGGCTGACGTTTCCGCCTGCATTGAAATCGCCGAGTGTGCGGAAGCTCAACCGCGCGCCGACCTTCCAGTCCCGGCCTTCCGTGTTGTTGTCGTCACGGATTTCCTCGTAGGCGATCGAAAAGGCGAAGCACTCGTCTTCGTAAAGAACGCCGAAGGTATGCCGGTTGAACTTCTTGTCCACCAGGTCGTAGCTGGCGGAGCCGGCAACCTTCCAGAACTCATGCAGCTTGAGAGAAGCAAAACCGGTGACCTCGCGCCGGTCTTCGTCCGGGGGCGTGAACGGGCGAGGGGCCTTGATTTCGCTGTAGGTTGCAGCGAGGCTCAGATAGCTGTTTGCGTAGCCGGCCCGTACATCGGTGCGTTCTGCCCGGAAATCATCCTTGTCGAAGCGAGCGGATGCGGCGAACGACAGCCCGTTCCTGGTTGCAAGTCCTACCGCGCCGACAAAATCAGAAACGTCTTCTTCAAGCCCGGAATTGCGGGTGGCCTGGGCAAGATCGGGGGCGGCGAAGGAGTTCAGACCTGCCAGATGATAGGATTGGCCGAACGTGGCGTAGGTGGTCATGCCATTGTCGTAGGTTCCGGTGTACCGGATGCCGACATTGGCGCGGCTGCCACCCTCGGTGCGGTCGAAGCCTGCAAACTTGTCGCGTTCGAACAGCGATGTCGCGTCAAAGACGAAACTCTGTGCATCCTCGTTCGGGATGCCTCCGGCGAGTCTTTCATCGGGGCGGACGAAGACCTGCGCGATCGGCTCGATCACGTGGCTGGAGTTCGCGGTTATCATCAGCACCGGGTAGCTGGCTTCGAGGCCCGCGGTGACCATTCCGCGGGTGTGCGATCCGTTGCCCGCGAATGTGCCGTTGTAGTCGGTTGGCGCCGTGTTGATGTTGACCGAGTTGATGTCGCCGCGCGCGGCCAGGATCGGGGTCAACCTGAGGCCGTTCATGGTGGTCAGGGTCCGCCGCCACTCAAGTTCGGCGCTCAGCCGGGCATTGTCTCCGGCAAAGCCTTTGTAGCGGTCGGCGTTCAGCGGGTTCACTACAGCCGCGCCGGGCCTCACGGTGATGTCGTTGGCCTGGCGGGAGAGCGAATATCCGTTGACGTTGAGCGCAAGCTCGCCGCCTGCTACCGGCTCGGAGAAAGTGCGCTGGTAGTCGAGCGAGGGGTGCACGAAGGCCTGCTGGCGTTCCGCGGCGTCTGTCAGCGTCGCATCCTGAATGTCGAACCGGTAGGCCCTGAGATCGAAGAAGCTGCGGTTCGAAATGCCGGTCAGGTAAACCTCGGACTTCTGGGTGCTCGCCGCATAGCCCTCGATACCGTAAGTGCGCGAGAAATTGTTGTCGGACTGGACCATGACGTCCCAGCCGAAGGTCCAGCGCGGGTTGATCCGGAACTGGCCCCTGGACGCGATCATGCCGCGTTCGTCCTCGACTGCATCCGATGTGCCGGCGGCAAACTCGCCCGGCTTCATCTGCGAGATCCCGGCCATGCGCAGCGTGTGTTCGCCGTTTGCGAACTTCTGCCTGAACTCGGCCTCCGCCAGAAAACCCTGCTTGGTGTAGCCCGAGCCAGTGAAGGTCGCGTCCATATGCGGCGAAATCGCCACGTAGAACGGAACCGAGACACCGTAGCCGAGATTGTCGCTGGTCCGGATTGACGGTGTCAGAAAGCCGGTCTTGCGCTTCTGGGTATGATCGGGAACTTCAAGATAGGGCAGGTAGGCGATCGGCAGGCCGAAGAGCTCGAACCGTGCACGTTCGAGCCTGATCGTCTTGGTCTCGCCGTTCTGGATCACCCGTTCGGCCTTGACCTGCCAGAGCGGCGCGCGCTCGGGGTTCTCCCGGCACGGCTCGCAGGCAGTATAGACACCGTTGTTGAACGTCGTTTCAACACCGCCGCTGCGTTCCGCGCTCTCGGCCGCGATGCGGGTGTTGTCCGGGGTCTCGATCCTCAAGGCATTGACAAAACCGTCGGCAAAGTCGTCGGTGACATCGAGATCGTCGGCGTAGATCCGGTTGCCGTTGGGTTCGATCATTTCCACCGAACCTATCGCCCGCATGCGGCCGGTGTTCTGATCATATTCAACGCGATCGGCAACCAGATTGTAGCTGCCGTAGTCGATCTGGACGCCGCCGGTGGCGATCACCACTCCGGTGTCGTTGTTGTAGATCAGCTCATCGGCTGCCAGCAGCAGCTTCTGTCCTTCGGGAACCGAAAAATCGCCGGGCGTCGCGGTTTGCGCGGTCGCCTCGGGTGCAACGGCTGCAAACAGGGCGCAAAAGGCCGCACCAACGCACAGGGCGCTGGCGAACGCTTGAACTTTTGACCGGCCCACACCCGCCACTATCCGTCCTCCTTGTGGAGAAGCACTGTTGTCCCCAATGCCGAGGCCACCAGAACCGGAAGCCATGCCGCCACGAGGGGAGGGATGGTCCCGGCATTGGCAAATGCCTGGATCAACTCGGAAACGACATAAAGCACGAAGCCGGCAAGGATTCCACCCAGAATGACGGTTAAAGACTGACCGAAGCGTACAAATTTCAAAGACACGACGCCGGCAATAAGCGTCATGGCCGCCAAAAGCGCGGGTTGGGCCACCAGCCGGTGAAATTGCATCTCGTAAGTGGTCGCCGGAAGGCCGAAGGATTTGGCGACGGCGATTTTCTCGCGGAGCTGGAAGAACGGCACCGTCTCCGGGGAAGTCAGTGATTCGCCTACGAATTCGGCCTTCAGCGTGGTGGGGACCGAAACCGTGTCGAGAGTTTCGACCGGTTGCGAACCGCGGATGCGGCGAACGTCAGTCAAAATCCATTCGCCGTCGCCGAGCCGGGCTTCCTTTGCCTCCAGCCGCTCCCGGATGGACTGGTCCTGATCGAACAGAAAGAAGGTGGCGTCCGAAAGCCGCGTACCGCCGTCGGCGCTGGCGCGTGCGCCCACCACCGTGTCACCCTGCTCGGTACGCTGCCGCAGCCAGGGCGCAGAGTCCGAGGTCTGCCGGCTGCCAAGGTTCCGTTCCACGATAATGGTTTCCGCCCATTGCATTGCGGTCGCCGCGAAGGTGTTGAGCCCGGCGACGGCGATCATTCCAATCAGCAGGTTCGCGGCAATAAGGGGCGCAAGGAACTGCCATGCCGAAATCCCGGCAGCCCGCGTGACGACGAGCTCGTACTTGCGGTTGAGCTGCAGGAGGGTGGCGATCGAGGCGATCAGCACGATGAACGGAATTGCCGCCTGAAGAATGGTGGGCACACGAAGTGCGGAAATCAGCACACCCGTCGCAATCGTGTATTCCGCGGCCCCCGAAAGCCTGCGCCCGGATTCATTGAAGTCAACCAGCAGGATGATCATCAGGATTGCAAGGCAATAGGTCAGGAAGGTCGACACGTACCGGCGGAAGAAATACAGCGAGATGGTTTGCGGAAACATAGTCATGCCGACTGTCCGCCTTTGCGCGCGCCGTTCAGCCGCGCCAGCCTGTCGCTCACGGCATCGAACAGCCGGTCGTTAAAGCGCACCCAGGCTTTGGGAACGCTCAGCGTCCTGCCGGTTATCGCGAGGGCGCCGAAGACGACAATCAGCAGGGCCGGAACCAGGTAACTCAGGACCTCCATGACTGGAACGAGGCCTGCTTTCTCGACACTGTAAAACCCGAAGCCGCGGGCGCCGAGCGCGATGCCTGCCAGAGCCGCTCCGTTCTGGAATTGCTCATGGCGGTTGGACCGCGCCTTGCCGAGAAACGTGAACGCGATGAGGCCGAACGCAAGCGGATACATCCAGGTCGAAAACCTCTGGACCAGTTCCTCCTTGATGACGAAATTCGCCTTCTGGAAATAGAAGTCGTCCGGTGAGGGATTGAGAAGATAGGCGGTCGACTGTTCCTTCGGCCGGCGTGCGGCGGTTTGCCCGGCGGGCACAAAGGCCGCCATGTCGAGCGCATAGGACGAGAATGTCACGATCGAGATCTGGTCGTTCGACAGGTCGCGCTGCTGCAGTTCCCCGTCGAGAAGCAGCAGCATGTCGGTCTCCCCGGACGGCCGAATGATGCCGCTCTTGGCGTAATAGATCGCTTCCGTGCCCTCGGTCCTTGTATCGGAGAGGAAAATGCCGCTCAAAGCGCCGCCCGGCAGTTTTTCGTTGACCTGTACGTAAAGCCCTTCTTCCAGCCTCATGAAGGTGCCCGACCGCACGGCCACCGAAAACAGGTCGGATTGCGCCTGCGCCAGCACATCATAGAGCTTGCGGTTGGACCACGGTTCGACGAAATTCGAGATCAGAAGCACCAGCACCGAGAGCAGTACAGACAGCGTCAGTATCGGCTTGAGCACGGTGACGGGCTTCGCGCCGGCCGCTTCCACGACCACGAGTTCGCTGTCCGCATTCATCCCGGCCAGCACCTGGCTCACGCCGATCAGCAGGGCGAACGGCGCCACGATCGACACCATCGAGGGGATGATGGTTGCAGCCAGCATCATGAAGGCACCGAAAGCCTGGCCCGTGGTGGTCAGCACATCGATTCGGATCAGCACCTGCGTCGTCATCACAAGCAGTGTCGCCGCCGTCAGCGACCAGAAGGTCAGAGACGCCATGCGCCAAAATATGTAGCGTTCGATCTGCTTCATGTCGCCTTTGCAGGGCGGAAAGGTCCGCGCCGTGGAGGTGTGCCGTTTTGGGCCAGCCGCGAGCTTTGCACCAGTCCCATTCAATCGCAAAATGGATAATCTGCGGCAAAGGAACACGGTTAACCGTTTCTTGCACACGGTGTGTCGCAAATGCAATCACGCTAATAGGCGCGCAGGCGCGGCGCTGGCCCTTGCCTTCTGGGGCGAAAAGGCCAAGATCCCCACCAAACCAAATCAGTTGCATATCCAATGGAGCCGTCATGTCGATGAGCATTGAAGTCAGTTTCGCAAAACCAGCCAAGGTGTCCGGAGGCCTGGCCGTTGCCACCGCGACGGTTTCGGAGCCGGTTTCCGAAGCTGCGCGGTCGGTCGACGTCTCGGGCCAGCTCGACAAGGCGGTCAAGATCGCCGGCTTCAAGGGCAAAGCTCAGTCGACGATGGATCTTCTGGCGCCATCGGAGGCGGCGGTGGACCGTATCGCGCTTCTGGGGCTCGGTGATCCGGACAAGATGAGCGCACACGACTGGCTGCGCGCGGGCGGCAAGCTCGTCACGCTGGTGGGCAAGTCGGAAAAGGTCACGGTGCTGCCTGCCGCCGGCGGGCAGGTCTCTCCCGAGGCTGCCGCAGACCTGGCTCTCGGGGTGTTGATGCGCGCCTACAGCTTCGACCTTTACAAGACGAAGAAGGGCGACGACGACGACAAGACCTCGCGCAAGGTCAAGCTTGTGATCCAGCACGAGGATGCAAGTGCCTGCAAGAAGGCGTTTGCCAGCCGTCAGGCCGTGGCGGATGGCGTGGCGCTGGCGCGCAATCTGGTCAACGAGCCCGCCAACGTGCTCGGACCGGTCGAATTCGCCGAGCGTGCCAAGGCGCTCGAAGAACTCGGCATGGAAGTCGAGGTGCTCACTGAAAAAGAAATGAAGAAGCTCAAGATGGAGGCGCTTCTCGGCGTGTCGCTCGGCTCTGTCCGTCCGCCCCGGCTCGCGATCATGCGCTGGCAGGGCGGCAAGCCGAAAGACAAGCCCGTCGCGTTCGTCGGCAAGGGCGTGGTGTTCGACACCGGCGGCATTTCGATCAAGCCGGCCGGCGGCATGGAGGACATGAAGGGGGATATGGGCGGCGCGGCTGCCGTTACCGGCCTCATGCACACGCTTGCCGCCCGCAAGGCCAAGGTCAATGCGGTAGGGATTATCGGTCTGGTCGAGAACATGCCGGACGGCGCGGCGCAACGGCCCGGGGATATCGTTCGCTCGATGTCGGGCCAGACCATCGAGATCATCAACACCGATGCGGAAGGTCGGCTCGTGCTGTGCGACGCGCTGACCTACTGCCAGGAGAAATTCAAGCCGGCGGTGATGATCAATCTTGCGACGCTGACCGGTGCCGTGATGGTGGCGCTTGGCCAGCACCATGCCGGTCTGTTTTCCAACGATGACGACCTGTCCGCCGCGCTTAGCAAGGCCGGTGAAACCACGCAGGAGCGTGTCTGGCGGCTTCCGCTCGGCCCGGACTATGACAAGATGATCGATTCCAAGTTCGCCGACATGAAGAACACCGGCGGGCGCTATGCCGGATCGATCACCGCTGCACAGTTTCTCAAGCGCTTTGTGGTTGATACGCCCTGGGCGCATCTCGATATTGCCGGCACCGCCATGGGCTCGCCCTCGACGGACATCAACCAGTCCTGGGCATCGGGTTTCGGCGTGCGGCTGCTTGATGAGCTGGTTCGCTCCAACTACGAGGCCTGATGTGCATGATGGCAGGCGACTCCGGTCCGGCATGAGCCGGCAAACGGGACGGGGGCAGGGCAGATGACCGAGGTTCTGTTGTATCATCTGACCGAATCCCGGCTCGAGGACGCGTTGCCGCCGCTTCTGGAAAAAAGCCTGGAACGCGGCTGGCGGGTTTCGGTGCACCTTGGCAGCCAGGAGCGGCGCGATGCGCTTGATGCGCATTTGTGGACCTACCGTGAGGAGAGCTTCCTGCCCCACGGCACCGATGACGGCGAAGGGGCCGACCGGCAGCCGGTACTTTTGACCTTGGCGCAGGAGCCAGCAAACGGCGCGTCCGTGCGATTTGCAGCAGATGGTGCGGGAATGCCGGCGCTTGTAGGCGTTGAGCGGCTTGTGATGATGTTCGACGGGCACGATCAGCAGCAACTGGAGGCGGCGAGGGGGCACTGGAAGGCACTAAAGTCCCAGGGACACCAGTTGACCTACTGGCAGCAGACCGAGGACCGGCGCTGGCAGAAGAAGGCCTGATTGAGAGGTTCCAGCCCCATTCCCCTGTCGGATCACCCGGCCAAATGAAAAGCCCCTGGGACGGATCCCGGGGGCTTCATCAGTGTTGGGTTGTGAGGTCGGCTGCCTCAGAACTCTTCCCAGTCGTCCATGGCCACGGCTGCGTTGCCGTGCGTTTGCGGCATGCGGGCAGGTGCGGATCGTACAGGCGCGGGGCGGGCGGTGTTTGCCGCGCGCATGGCAGGAGCAGCCTGTGCCGGCCGTGCGGAGCCGGGCTGTTGTTGTCCCGTCTTGAACTGGGCGATCAGCTGGAAGAGGGCGGCAGCCTCCTGGGCCATGCTGTGGCTTGCGGCGGTGGATTCCTCCACCATCGCGGCGTTCTGCTGGGTGCCTTGGTCGATCGTGTTGACGGCGGTGTTGATCTCGGCAAGGCCGGTAGCCTGTTCACGCGCTCCGAGAACGATGGCCTCGACATTGGCGTTGATCTGCTTGACCTGCTCGACGATCGCCGACAGGGCCTCTCCTGTCTGGTCGACGAGTGTCACACCGGATTTGACCTGATCGCCGGATGCCGTGATCAGTTCCTTGATTTCCTTGGCGGCAGTGGCGGTGCGCTGGGCCAGTTCGCGGACTTCCTGGGCCACGACCGCAAATCCGCGACCGGCTTCGCCGGCACGTGCTGCTTCCACACCTGCATTGAGCGCCAGCAGGTTGGTCTGGAAAGCGATGTCATCGATCACATTGATGATGTTGGTAATGGCGTGCGAGGACTTCTCGATTTCGGCCATTGCCGAGACGGCCTTTGAAACGACGGCGCCGGAGTTTTCCGCGTCGGTCTTCGTCTTGTGGACAAGGCTGCCCGCCTCTTCGGCGCGATGGCTGGATTCCGAAACCGTCTTGGTGACCTCCTCAAGCGCAGCGGCGGTCTCCTCGACCGATGCGGCCTGGCTTTCGGTCCGCTTGCTCAAATCGGTTGCCGCGGCGCGGATCTGCTCGGACCCCGACGCGATCGCACTGGCGTTGTTGGAGACCGCAAGCATGGTCTCGCGAAGGCGGGCGATGGCGCTGTTGAAGTTGACGCGCAACGGGTCGAGGTCTTCGCGGAATGGCACCTCGATCTGCTGGTTCAAATCTCCCTCGGCCATGCGCTCGAGCCCATCGGAAAGCGAGTTCACGTTGTTCACGCGCTGGCTCACATCGTTGGCAAACTTGACGACTTTGAAGACCTTTCCGTCTGCATCGAAGATCGGGTTGTACGAGGCTTGAATGTGAACGTGTTTCCCGCCCTTGCCGAAACGCTGGAATTCCTTGGCGATGAATTGCCCGCTGGCAAGGGTGCGCCAGAACTCGGCATATTCCGCACTCTCCGTGTAGCCCGGATCGCAGAACATCCGGTGGTGCTTGCCCTGGATTTCGGACAGGGTGTAGCCGAGGGTCTTCAGAAAATTCTCGTTCGCGGTGATGATGGTTCCATCGACTTCGAATTCGATCATGGCCTGCGCCCGAGAGATCGCATTGATCTTGCCGGCATCTTCAGCGGATTTCATTTTCTGGGCTGTGATATCGGTCGCGAACTTGACCACCTTGTAGGGCTTGCCGTTTCGGAAGACCGGATTGTAGCTGGCTTCGATCCAGATTTCCTTGCCGCCCTTGCCGATGCGCTTGTACTGCGCAGTTGCAAACCTGCCCTCGCCGAGGTTCTTCCAGAACGCCTTGTAATCTTCTGAGCTGGCCTCGGCGGGATCCACAAACATCCGGTGATGCTGGCCCTTGATCTCCGAAAGCTCGTAGCCCACCGCCTGGCAGAAGTTTTCGTTCGCGGTGACAATCGTGCCGTCCAGTTTGAATTCGATGACAGCCTGAGACTTGTTCAGGGCCTCCAGCACCGCCTTCGCGTCAGTGTTTCCCAATCCCAACATGAGCTTACCTTTTGGCTAAGGGCGAAGAAGCGGTATGGTTTGCGGCAAGCTTCGCGCAATGGTCATTTTCGATAGTTGATTCTAAGGAGCCGAATGTTTACGGGCGGTAAATATTCTCAGAGAAATGCTCAGCTCTTGCGCATTTTGTACGGATTTTGCCGTTTCCGTTTGCAGGTGGTGACAGCCGCGTGGTAATTTAGAACTCACTTAATCACTGATTCTTGTCGGCAAAAAATGACAAAAACGACTGAATTGCAGCTCGAATTCCGCGGACAGGCCAAAGCGGCAGAGGTCCACACCGGATTCGAAAGCGACGGACTGAGCGTGCAGTATTCGCGGCTGATGCTCCCGGCCGAGTACGAGTTCAGGTGGGACGGCGATACCCATTACCTTGCGCACCATGATCTCGTTCTCCTGGATGGCGAAATGGAGGTTGTCGGGGAAAAGACGGTCCCGGGCGGCGATATCCGTGATCTGATGACCTTCGTACCCGCCGGGCAGGCCCTCGAGGGATGGGCCAAGCCCGCGAACCGTCTGAACGCCTTTACCGTGGTCTGTTTCGATCCGGACGCGATGGAAGAGGAGCTGCAGCGCGAGTTCAACGGCTTCGAGGCGCGGCCCCAGATCTACTTCAAGGAAGAGGATTTGGGGGCGACGATGCGCAAGCTTGGACGCCTGATGGCCGACCAAACTGCGCCGGTGTCGAAAATCTATGCCGAAACCCTCGGGCTTTCCGCCGCGCTCGAGATGTATCGGCTTTCCGCGAACATGAGCGGTCCGGTTTCGGACAATGGGGCCGGCAAGCTCAGCAATGCGCAATCCAGACTGGTCCAGAGTTACATCGAGGATAATCTTGCAAAAGACCTCGGACTGGATGAACTCGCCGGTGTTTGCGGCCTGACGCGGTTTCATTTCTCCCGGGCCTTCAAGGCGACCTTCGGGGCTCCGCCCTACCAGTATGTCAATCAGAGGCGCATTGAAAAGGCCAAGCAGATGCTGGCAACGACCGGCATTGCGGTAGGTGACATCGCCGATGCCTGCGGGTTCAATGGAGCGAGCCAGTTCGGCCGCGCGTTCCGCAGTATCGTCGGCCAAACGCCGCTGGCTTTCCGCAAGACGGCCTGACGCACCGTTCTGGCCGTTCCGTTCCGGCTTGCCCGGGCAAACAGGAAACTTGCAGCCCGGTCCTATTCCGCCGCTTCGGCTTCCTCGACCTTGCCGGTCAATTCAAGCCATTGCTGTTCCGCCCGTTCCAGTTCAGCCGCACGTTCGGCGCGCTGCTTGGATTTCTGGGCGATCTTGTAGGGTGCGATCTTGTAGGGTGCATCGGCGAACTGCGCCGGATCCGAAAGCTCCGCATCGAGCGACTGGACCTGCCTGGTCAGGCGTTCCACCTGGGCTTCCAGATCCCGTATCTGTTTCTTGATGGGCGCCAGGCTTGCGCGCTGCTCGGCGGCCTGCCGGCGCTTTTCGGCCTTCGAACCGGTGTCGCCGTCGGCAACTTTCCTGGCGCGGCCCGAGGTTCCGACCACCTCGTTGCGGTAATCCTCCAGATCGCCGTCAAAGGCGGTAACCGTGCCGTCCCGCACGATCCAGAGGCGATCGACCGTGGCTTCGATCAGGTGCCGGTCGTGGCTGATCAGGATCACGGCGCCGGGAAAGTCGTTGAGCGCCCGGATCAGTGCTGCCCGGCTGTCGATGTCCAGATGGTTGGTCGGCTCGTCGAGGATGATCAGGTTGGGGGCATCGAACGTGGCCAGCCCCATGAGCAGCCGGGCCTTTTCGCCGCCCGAGAGATCCTTGGCCGCCGTGTTCATCTTCTCCGAACCCAGCCCCATCTGGGCGACGCGGGCGCGCACCTTTGCCTCCGCTGCATCCGGCATCAGCGCACGCACATGCGCCACGGCGGATTCGTTCGGCCTGAGATCGTCGAGCTGGTGCTGGGCGAAGAAACCGGCCTTGAGCTGCGGCGCAAGCTGCAGGCGTCCCGCCTCGGCCTCGAGCCGGCCTGCAATGAATTTTGCGAAGGTCGACTTGCCGTTGCCGTTGGATCCCAGAAGCGCGATGCGGTCGTCGGCGTCGATCCTCAGGTCGAGGCCCTTGAGTACCGGCGAACCCGGCGTGTAGCCCACCGCGCCGCCGTCGATTGCGATGATCGGGGAGGCCACGGTGCGCTCCGGTTTCGGAAACGAGAAGCCGCGCACGCTCGATTCGATGACCGCATCCACCGTGCCCATCTTCTCAAGCGCCTTGAGCCGCGACTGGGCCTGCCGCGCCTTCGAGGCCTTGGCGCGGAAACGCTCGACAAAGGCCTCCATGTGCTTGCGCGCTGCAAGGTTCTTTTCGCGCGCCTTCATCTGGTGCTCGTCACGCTCGGCCTTCTGGCGTTCGAACTGGTCGAAGCCGCCGCGATAGAAGGTCAGCTTCTTTTGATCGAGATGCACGATCGCATTGGCGGCGGTGTTGAGCAGGTCGCGGTCATGGCTGATGATGATCACCGTATGCGGGTAGCGGCGGATGTAGTCCTCCAGCCACAGCGTGCCTTCGAGGTCGAGATAGTTGGTCGGCTCGTCAAGCAGCAGCAGATCCGGTTCGGCAAACAGCACCGAGGCGAGAGCCACGCGCATGCGCCAGCCGCCTGAAAAGCTCGAGGCTGGGCGCTGCTGCGCCGCCTGGTCAAAACCGAGGCCGGCCAGGATCGAGGCCGCCCGCGCTTCTGCCGAATGGGCATCGATGTCGACGAGCCGTGTCTGGATTTCGGCGATACGGTCGGGATCCTTGGCGGTCTCGGCCTCCTTGAGAAGCTTGCTCCGTTCCGCATCGGCACGCAGAACGATCTCGATCAGCGCGGTTTCCTCGGAAGGGGCTTCCTGCGCCACCTGGCCCATCCGGGTGTTCTTCGGGATCGAGACATGGCCGGTCTCGCTCGCCATCTCGCCGGTGATGATGCGAAACAGGGTGGACTTGCCCGCGCCGTTGGGGCCGACAAGCCCGGCCTTCACACCCGCCGGAAGCGCCAGCGAGGCGTTGTCGATCAGAAGGCGCCCGGCGATGCGTGCGGAAAGGTCTGTGATCGTAAGCATGGCGGTGTCTTGGCCGTAACCGTGCCGATTTGCAAGCGCAGATGGAGCAAGAGGGCGAAGTCGCCGACAAAACCCGCCACGCGAATGCTTCTGTGTGGTGAGCGGGCAACGGAACCCGTTGGAAGGGCGTAAAGGCTCCGGTCTGGCAGCGCTTCTAGTCGAGTGTGATCATCGCCTTGATGAGCCCGGTCTTGTCGTGGGTCCAGCGCGGCATGTCGGAAGTGACGCTGTTGAAATCGGTGCGGTGCGTGATGATCCGGTCAAGCGGAACCTCGCCCGATTTCAGCGCCGAGATGACCGTGCGAAAATCCTCGGACGTGGCGTTGCGGCTGCCGATCAGGCTCATTTCGCGCTTGTGAAACTCGGGGTCGGAGAAGGACACCGTTTCCGTAACCACGCTGACAAGGACGTAGCGGCCGCCATGGGCGACGCGGGAAAAGCCCGACTGGATAGAGGCGAGGTTGCCGGTGGCGTCGAAAACGGCGTCGAAGCCTTCGCCTTCCGAGATCCGGTTGACCTCGGCCTCCGCGTCGGCGCCGGCGCGGATCGGCTGGCATCCGCCGGCAATGGCGCAGGCCTCTTCAAGCCTTGCCGGGTCGAGGTCGAGGATCGAGACCTCGGCGCCCGCCAGCCGGGCGAAGATCGCCACGCCGAGACCGATGGGGCCCGCGCCGGCGACGAGAAACTTTTCGCCCCTGGCAACGCCGCCGCGCCTGACCGCATGAGCGCCGATGGCGAGGAATTCGACAGTCGCGCAGGCATCGAGCGATAGTCCCTCGGAGGTCACCAGATTGCGTTCGGGCAAACAGATTTCCTCACACATGCCGCCGTCGCGATGCACGCCCAGGACTGCGATCGCCGTGCAGCAGTTGGATTTTCCGTTGCGGCAGGCCCGGCAGCTTCCGCATGAAAGATATGGATTGATGATCACATGGTCCCCGGCGGAAAAGGCGCTGTCCGGTCCGGTCTCAAGCACCTCTGCCGCCAGTTCATGCCCCATGATCCGCGGGTAGGCCAGGAACGGATGCTTGCCCTCGAAGATGTGGAAATCCGTGCCGCAGATTCCCACCCGCCTGATTCTCACGCGGACCTCTCCGTCCGCCCTTGAGGGCCGTTCGATCTCGCGGATCTCGAGGTCTCCGGGGTTCGTGCATGCAACGCTTTTCATGAGGGGCATGGGATGCTGGCTCCGCAGTCTGGGATGGTCGGTGCGAGCGGCGACTTTGATCAAACATCCCGCCTCCGGCAAGCCCTGCGGTAAAAAACAGCGATCTCCGTCCAATGACGCGAATTTGAAGCGCCGGGAGGTGACAAGAGGGCATATATCCGCCATGACCGCACGGCTTTCAGAGAAATGGAGTTGTCATGAGCATTGTCCTGCACGAACTGGTCGGCGCTGACGCGACGCGCCCCTTCAGCCCGCACTGCTGGAAAGCGGTAATGGCGCTCGCTCACAAGGGCCTGGATTTCGAACGCAACCCCGTCTGTTTCACCGAAGTTCCGAAAGTGGAAGGCGGTGCTTCCAAAACCTTGCCGGTGATCCGCGACGGATCGAAGGTCATCGCCGACAGTTTCCTCATCGCGGACTACCTTGAAGAGACCTACCCCGACCGTCCCTCCCTGTTCGGCGGGGAAGGCGGGCTGGCCATGGCGCGGTTTGTCGAGTCATGGACACAATCGACCCTGCATCCGGCTCTCAACGTGATCGCGCTTGCAGAGATCAATGACCTTCTGGCGCCCGACGACCAGGCCTATTTCAAGCCAAGCCGGGAAAGCAGGCTCGGCATGACCTTTGAAGAGGTTGCCGAGCGCCGCGACGCGCAGATCGAAGGCTTCTCGGCCAAACTGACACCGTTACGCGTGATGCTCAAATCACAGCCCTGGATCGGCGGATCGTCACCATTGTTTGCCGATTACATCGTCTTTGGAGCGTTGCAATGGGTGAGGGTGGTCTCCAGGGCCCCGTTGATCGAGACTGGCGATCCGGTGCATGACTGGTTCGAACGCTGTCTGGAACTGCATGGCGGATTGGGCCGTTCGGTGCCGGCGGCCGCTTGATCCGGGATCAGCCTCCGGCCAGAACGGCGGTTGTCGCGGCAATAAACATCAGCAGGCCGAACCCCCAGTCGAGATGGCGCCGATGCCAGCCCGACTCCAGATCGGCGCATCCTGACCATCCCGCGACCGCCCAAACCGCCATGGCGAATGCGCTCAAGAGCGTCAGGCCCGCGAACGCCGCGGCAAGTGTGAGCGCTCCGCTTGACGCGGCGCCCGCAAGAAAGACGGCAGCGCCCCAGTTTTCCGGACCGGCCAGCGGAGACGGCAGCCCGGCGTCCGGCTTGTCCGAGCCCGGTTTCGGATCGGCGAAGTAACGGCTCAACCCGGCAACCGCCAGAAACAGGGCGGCGGCGATCATCGCAGCCGTGCCCGCCCATGCCGGTAGAATATGCAGGATCGCCAAGACGAGGCCGACCTGGAAAAGGGCCTGGAGTATGCCGACGATCATTGCATCGAGGATCGGCCCGAAGGAGCGTTTCGCGCCTACTGTCAACATGACACGGTTCTGCGGCCCAAAACCGAACCACGCGGCCGCCAGCAAGCCCGAAGCAATCGTCAGATTGGTCATCTCAAAAGAGTAGCACAGTTTCGTGCCTGCCATAATACCGGCCGCTGCCCGGCTGTATCCGTAGTCTCGGGCGTGTGGTTTGCCACCGTCTCGCAAACGCCCCTTGCGGATGACAGGGCATGCGGCTATTTAGGCCGCAACCCGGGACCGGAACCCATCCGGCCCGGATTTTTGCACCCGATTTTCCCGCATTTCGCGGGCTACCGCTCAAGGAAAGAGACCCATGGCGATTGAACGCACATTTTCGATGATCAAGCCCGACGCCACCAAGCGCAACCTGACCGGCGCCATCACCAAGATGCTCGAAGACGCGGGCCTCCGCGTTGTCGCATCCAAGCGCGTTTGGATGAGCCTGCGCGAAGCCGAAGGCTTCTACGCCGTGCACAAGGATCGTCCCTTCTTCGGCGAACTGACCGAGTTCATGTCCTCCGGCCCGACCATCGTCCAGGTTCTCGAAGGCGAAAACGCAATCGCCAAGAACCGCGAAGTGATGGGCGCGACGAACCCGGCCGACGCTGCCGACGGCACTATCCGCAAGGCTTTCGCGCTTTCGATCGGCGAGAACTCCGTGCACGGTTCGGACGCCCCGGAAACCGCCGCCGAGGAAATCGCCTACTGGTTCGCCGGCACTGAAATCGTCGGCTGAGGCCGATTGAATTCGCGGCCGGCAGCCCGGTTGCGCATACAGATCAGAAAGGCGGCCCAGGGCCGCCTTTTTCTTGGCTGTCTCAGCCTTCAGCCGCATATGCGGCCATGAGACGGGGCAAATCCTCCATCGAGGGAAAGCCTTCGAAGCTGTGCTTTGCCGGAGTTGACGCCCAGGGCAGTTTCTCGGCGGTCATGGTTTCCATGAACGGTGTGAACCACGACGGATCCGAGAGCAGCGTCGGTCGGACATTGACGAAGTCGTCTATGCCTTCGATGCGGGTGAAAACCCAGCTCATGCAGTCCGGACAAAAATGATGCTGCAGCTGCGGGCCTTTGAGACCGCCGATCACAGTTTCTCCGTCCGTGACGGCGAAGCCATCCGCCGGCATCATCGCCGTGAGCGAGAATGCGCTGCTGCTCATGCGCTGGCAGCCGGTGCAATGACAGGCTGCGGTCATCAAGGGCGGCGTCGTGATCTCGAACCTGAGCTGTCCGCACCGGCAATGGCCCGACATCGGAAGCTTCGATGGTTTGCCTGTCATGTTCTCACTCTCAAATGGACCGCGTGAAAGAAGGTCTGCAATCCGGTGTGCCGGATCTGCTTGTCGCGGGTTCTTGGTGGCAGACAATCAGACCCTCTCCGGCAGCCGCCAGTCGACTGGGGCGAGCCCGTTCTTTTCCAGGAACGCATTGGCCTTGGAGAAATGCCGGCACCCGAGGAAGCCGCGATGCGCCGAAAGCGGTGAGGGGTGCGGTGCGGTCAGCACCAGATGCCGTTCACGATCGACGAAGGATGCCTTCTTCTGCGCGTAGGAGCCCCAGAGCATGAAGACGACCGGATGGTCGAGCGCGTTGACCTTGCCGATCACCTGGTCGGTAAACCGTTCCCAGCCGCGTCCCTGGTGCGATGCGGCAAGGCCGCGCTCGACGGTAAGCACGCTGTTGAGGAGCAGGACGCCCTGTTCTGCCCAGGGTTCGAGAAAGCCGTGCCGTGGCGGCTTTATGCCAAGGTCGTCCTCGATCTCCTTGTAGATGTTGACAAGCGATGGCGGCACGCGCACGCCGGGCCTGACCGAAAAACACAAGCCGTGCGCCTGTCCGTCGCCGTGGTAGGGATCCTGTCCGAGAATGACGACCTTGACGTGATCGAGCGGTGTGAGATCCAGCGCGCGGAAATACTCCGAGCCTTTCGGAAAGATAGCCTTTCCGGCTGCATACTGCTCTTTGAGAAAGGCTTTCAGGTTGGCCATGTAGGAACTTTCGAACTCCCCCATGAGCGCGGCCTTCCAGCTTTCCTCCAACTGGATCTCACTCATTCCGGGCTCCTCCACCGGTCCTTTGCCCGGTCGTCGGCATCCCGGGCGGAAACCCATTCGCCCGTACTGCCGTCGGCCAGGTGCTCCTTTTTCCAGAACGGCGCATCTGTCTTGAGATAATCCATGAGAAACGAAGCGCCGTCGAAGGCTGCCTGGCGGTGCGGCGCGGCGGCAATCACCAGCACGATGTTGCCGCCGGGTGCAATCTTGCCGAAACGATGGATGGCGGTGATGCCAAGCAGCGAGAACCGTTCCGCGGCCTCCTCGGCGATGGTGCGGATGGCCCGTTCCGCCATGCCGGGATAGTGTTCGAGTTCGAGGCTCGAGAGCCTGCCGCCTTCGTCACGGCACAGGCCGGTGAAGGTCACGACCGCGCCGATGTCCGCGCGGCCTTCGGTCAGCGCAGCAGTTTCCGCAGCAACGTCGAAATTATCGGCCTGAATGCGCACGGCGATCGTTGCGCCGGTCCCGGTTTCCGCAGAGCCGCGCGCACCCATCTCAGCCGCCTGTCATCGGCGGGAAGAGGGCGATTTCCCGGGGTGAGCCGATCGCCTCACCGTGTTCGGCATGCTCCTCGTCGATTGCCGCACGGATGACGCCGGGGACGGAGAACACCGCTTCGTACTCCTCGCCGAGCGTGGCGAGATGTGCGATCAAGTCACCGACCGTTCTGACGCTGTCGGGCAGTTCGATCTCTTCCGATCCCTTGCCGAGGCGTTCGCGCACCCAGGCGAAATAGACGATGCGTGTTTTCATTCATCCACCACATGGCGCAATCCGGCACGGAAATAGTCGTAGCCGGTGTAAATCGTAATCACGGCGGCAGCCCAGAGCAGGGCGATGCCGATTTCGGTGGTGTAGGGCAAAACCTTGTCACCGGCAGGGCCGGCAAGCAGAAATCCGAGCGCGATCATCTGCAGCGTGGTTTTCCACTTGGCGATCCATGTCACCGGCACCGACACCTTCAGCGCCGCGAGATACTCGCGAAGCCCCGATACCAGGATCTCCCGGCAGAGGATGATGATCGCCGCCCAGATCGACCAGCCGGCAATGGTACCGTCGGCCGCGATCAGCAGCAGGATCGAGGCAACCAGCAACTTGTCGGCGATCGGATCGAGCATGCGGCCGATGTTGGAGGTCTGGTCCCAGGCACGGGCCAGATAGCCATCAAGAAAATCGGTAACCGAGGCGAGCAGGAAGATCGCCAGCGCCGACCAGCGCGCAAAATCCGATCCGTGCAGACGGCCCTCGATGAAAAAGCACAGCACGATGAGCGGGACAGCGAGTATGCGTCCGTAGGTGAGCAGGTTGGGAATATTGAGTGCCGACGACGCCATGAAAAACCCTGTCGAATGATTTGCCGCAAGATGCGCGGGAGCAGCCTCTCAGGTCAACCTTTCTGAACGCAGTCGCGGCGCTTTGCCCCGCAAACTGTTCCGATCCGGCACGGACTACCGCCGATCCTCGTGAAAATGGTTGTAGACAAGCTCGGCGACGGCCCGCGAGATGCCCTCGACGGCGACCAGATCCTCGACGCCGGCCCGCGAGACCGCCTTGGCGGTGCCGAAGTGATGCAGCAGCGCGCGCTTGCGCGCCGGGCCGATGCCGCCGATTTCGTCGAGCGGGTTCTTGACCATCTCCTTCTTGCGCCGCGCCCGGTGTGAGCCGATGGCGAAACGGTGCGCTTCGTCGCGCAGGCGCTGCACGAAATAGAGCACCGGATCGCGCGGCGGCAGGGTGAAATCGGGTTTGCCTTCCATGAAGAAGCGCTCGCGCCCGGCTTCGCGGTCCATCCCCTTGGCGACACCGATAGCAGTCACCTTTCCGGCAATGCCGAGTTCCTCGAGAATGCCCCGCACGGCGCTCATCTGGCCCTTGCCCCCGTCGATCAGCACGAGATCCGGCCAGGCCGGCATTCCGGATGCGGGGCCGCCATCAACGTCGTCCGGTCCGGCATCCGGGCCTTCGCTGCCATGATCCTTGATCAGTCGCGAGAACCGCCGCTGCATGACCTCGCGCATCATGCCGAAATCGTCGCCCGGGGTGATGTCCGTCGATTTGATGTTGAACTTCCGGTACTGGTTCTTGGCGAAGCCTTCCGGACCGGCGACGATCATGCCGCCCACCGCATTGGTGCCCATGATGTGGGAGTTGTCGTAGACCTCGATCCGCCGGGGCGGACGGGAGAGGCCGAAGGTTTCGGCGACACCCTCGAGCAGCCGCGCCTGGCTTGCCGTTTCGGCCAGGTGACGACCGTGGGCTTCGCGGGCATTGGACAGAACATGCTCGACCAGTTCGCGCTTTTCACCGCGCTGCGGCTCGCTGATCGTCACCTTGCGCTCGCTGCGGACCGAAAGCGCCTCGGCGAGCAGCGGCCGGTCGGCAAAATCGTCCGAGACCAGGATCATGCGCGGCGCCGGTTTGTCGTCGTAAAACTGGCCGATGAAAGCGCCGAGGATCTCACCGGATGACAGGGCCGGGTCGGCCTTCGGGAAGTAGGCCCGGTTGCCCCAGTTCTGGCCGGTGCGGAAGAAAAACACCTGGATGCAGGCCATGCCCGCGTCATGATGGATGGCGAAGACATCGGCCTCCTCCACCGTCTGCGGATTGATGCCCTGATGGCTCTGCACGTGGCTGAGTGCGGAAAGCCGGTCCCGGTAGACGGCCGCACGCTCGAAATCGAGATCCGCGGAGGCGTCCTGCATGGCCCGCGACAGTTGCGCCTTCACCGTCTGGCTCTTGCCCGAAAGGAAGGCCTTGGCCTCCTTCACGAGGCCCTGGTACCCCTCCGCATCGATTTCCCCGGTGCAGGGGCCCGAGCAGCGCTTGATCTGGTAGAGCAGGCATGGTCGCGTACGGCTGTCATAGACGCTGTCTGTGCATGTCCTGAGCAGGAAGGCGCGCTGCAGGGCGTTGATCGTCCGGCCCACGGCGCCGGCAGAGGCAAAGGGGCCGAAATAGTCGCCCTTGCGCGAACGCGCGCCGCGGTGCTTGAAGATCGCGGGCGCCTCGTGGTCGCCGGTCACGAGGATATAGGGAAACGACTTGTCGTCGCGCATCAGCACGTTGAAACGCGGCTTGAGGCGCTTGATGAGATTGGCCTCGAGCAGCAGCGCCTCTGTTTCGGTGCGGGTGGTGACGAATTCCATGTTGGCGGTTTGCGTGATCATCCGCGTGATGCGGTTGGAATGACCACGGCCCTGGGCGTAGTTCGTCACCCGCTTCTTGAGGCTGCGCGCCTTGCCTACATAGAGAACGTCGCCGGTCTCGTTCATCATCCGGTAGACACCGGGCTGGTTGGGAAGGTGCTTGACGAAGGCCTGGATGACCTCCGCGCCCTTGAGGCCGGGGGTGGCAACCGGACTTTCGTTCCATTCGATCCCGGCAACGTCGGCGATCGCGACGGGCGAGGGGGGCACTTCGTCGGCCGCGTCTTCCTCTTCATCGGAATCGGTTTCGTCATAGATCACGCCGCCATCCGCAGCGGTTTCGGCCTTGGATGGTTTTTTGGGAGATTCAGGCGAAGGGGCGGGCGTGCGAGTCATTGCGTGATCTTATCAGCTTGAGTGCCCCCGGGCGCAAGCGCAGAGGCGGGCTGACATCATTTGGCGTCAATGACTAGACTTATCAAGAAGGAGGGCGCCAACATGCAAATGCGGGAGCTGGAGCCGTTTTCAAACGGTCGCTACGGCTATCAGTTGAACAGCTGCAAGATGCTCTGCGAGTTGTTGTTCGCAATCGAGAGCGCCTGAATGCCGAGTTGCTGCTGTGTCTGCAGCGCCTTCATCCGTGTGGAAGCCTCGTTCATGTCTGCGTCAACAAGGCGGCCGACGCCCGACTCGATCGAATCCCTCAGCCTGCCGACAAAATCGCTTTGCATATCTACGCGAGACTTGAGTGCGCCCATGTTCGAAGCAACGTCCGTCATCCGCTGGATCATTGCATCCACCGTCTTGACCATGTCCTCGACCGCAGCCGATGTGGTCGAGTTGTTCAGCACCATCTCCACGGTAGAGCCCGGGTTCGTTGCGCCCTTGAACAGGACATAGGCTGCGCCGGCCCCAACGGATGTGGCAAACGCATCACTGGTCAGAACCCCGTACTCTCCCACTCCGCCATTGTCGACGAGATAGTTGATGCCCGTGATGCCAGCGCCGGTGGTTATGTCGTAGGTGATCGTACCCACCGAGATCAGGCCACTCGCGTCTCTTGTGAAAGAGCCCACCATCTGTTTATCGGCAGAATCCGCGCCGGTGTTCCACTCCAGCCAGTTCTCGCCGTTGAAGGTTGAGGAATCGACAATGGAACGCAATTGGCTCTTCAGCTCGTTGAGCTCCTTGTTGACCTTCGTCTTGTCGATTCCGGGTTCACGCGCAACCAACAGCTTCGCCTTGACCTCGTCCATAACCTCGATGGCTGCGTCCATTCCGGTGTATGCGGTATCGAGCTTGGCCGCCGCCAGCGCCATGGCGTCCTCGACCGCCGACAGGGCCTTGTCGTCAGAACGCATCGTCGTCGCTATGGACCAGTAGGCCGAATTGTCCGCCGCGTTGTTGACCCGGTACCCGGTCGAAATGTTGGATTGCGCGGTTTCCATTTGTGAATTGATGGAGCGAAGTGTCTTGAGCGCTGACATGGCAGCGATATTTGTCGCGATACTCGTCATTGGTACTCTGTACTCGTGGTAAGACGACCAGCCAGCGGTCGCCTCGAAATGGTGCAGTCTTATCGCCTCAAACTAGAAAAATATTGGTAAACCGGTGCTTAACCGATTCAAAAAAATCCAATTGAAATATTAGCTTACGGGAAAGTACAGAAATCCACTGGGCTCAATGCCGCTGCTGGTGTGTGTGGCCAGCGTACCGTCATTCGCTCACGCCTTTCACATCCGGTGTTTCCCAGGCGAGATGCTGGCCACCGTCAAGAGCAATCATCTGTCCCGTGATCGACCGGTTTTCGTAAAGATAACGCAGGGTCGCACCGAATTCAGACAGGTTCGGCCCTCGCTTGAGCAGCACCGCGGCCGCCTGCCGGTCGAAATCATTCGATTTTTGCCGTTCGTTGGCGAGTGTCGGTCCCGGGCCGATGGCGTTGACCCGGATCCGCGGCGCCAATGCCTGGGCCAGCGTCTGGGTTGCAGTCCACAGTGCCGACTTCGACAGGGTATAGGAATAGAAGCGCGGTGTGAGTTTCCACACCCGCTGATCGATCATGTTGACGATGAGGCCTGAGCGGTCTTCGGGAAGGCCTTCCGCCATCGCTTCGGCGAGCACTGACGGTGCCTTCACGTGGAGTGCGAAATGGAGATCGAACAGGTCCGGGTCGAATTCGCGGGCACTGTCGCTTTTGAACACAGACGCATTGTTGACGATCAGGTCGGGTGAGCCGAGTTCGTCGGTCACCTCGGCATGGAGTCGGCGGATCTGATCGATATCTGTAAGGTCGGCGACGAAGACTGACGCGGTGCCGCCTTCCTTTCGGATGGTATCGGCAAGCTCATTCGCCTCCCTGACCGAACTGCTGGCGTGAATGGCGACCTTGAAGCCGTGGGCCGCGAGATCCGAGGCCATGGCCTTGCCGATACGGCGTGCGGAGCCTGTAACAAGTGCGATTTTGCTGTTGTCGCTCATCGATATCCCGGTGTCTGGAAGGAGCCGCGCCTGCGCCCGCGGTCGGCGCGGGAAACATGCGGCAGATCAGAATACAGACAGGATATAGGCGGCAAACGCGGCAAGCATAGCCGCACCGCCAAGCTTTTTGACCGGAATGTTCCAGTGGGCGAGAGCCACGACCAGCAGGCTGACGGCAAGCATCACCCACATGTCGATATTGATGATGCGATCGTCGACATCGAGCGGCAGGATGACGGCGGTCCCGCCGAGAATGAGCCCCATGTTGAAGATGTTGGATCCCACCACGTTTCCGATCGCCACCGCTGCGGATCTCCGCCACGCCGCCATCACCGAGGTGACCAGCTCGGGCAGGGATGTTCCGATCGCCACGATGGTCAGGCCGATGGCGGTTTCGCTCGCTCCGAGCATCCTGGCGATCTGGGAGGCGCCGTCCACAGTAAGCCATGCACCCGCGGGAAGGCCGATCATGCCGCCGATCAGGAACGTCCAGGTTTTCCAGTTTTCCTGCGGAAGGTTTGCGACGTCGTCATGGTAGTCATGTATGTCGACGGGTCCGCAAGCGCGGGCGGCATTGATCTGCCAGCCGAGATAAAGCGCGATGATTGCCAGGAGCGCCAGCCCGTCGAGCCGGCTCAGGCCGTTGCCTGCCGACATCATCGCCATCAGCACCAGCGTCATTACAATCATGACCGCAAGCGAGATTCCGATGCCGTCCTCCCGGCAATGAATGGCCATCAGCAGGGCCGGAGCGCCGAGGACCAGGAGCACATTGGCGATGTTGGAGCCGACCACGTTGCCGATCGCGATTCCCGACACGCCGTCATAGGCGGCCTGAAGCGAGACGAACAATTCGGGCGCGGAGGTTCCGAATGCCACAATCGTTAAGCCGATGATCAACGGATCGATCGAGAGTTTCTCCGCAAGAGCCACTGCGCCCCTGACCAGGTAGTCGCCCGCAAGCACAAGGACGACGAGGCCCGCTATCAGGGTCAGTATGCTCAACATGCCGGGGAACAACGCTCTTTGGATGGGTGGATTCCCGGTTTCATATAGGTCGGAACGGGACTTGCGCAATGGAACATGTGCAGGCCCGTGCGAAAAATGTGACCTTAAAGCAACAGCTTCCGTCGCCACGTTTCCGCCGCTGTGTTTTCACAATCCCGCTGCAGCGCCGCCGCATTCGATCGCCATCTTTGCATCCGTTGGGGGAACGAAATCAGCTTTCCCGCATTCAGCCGGTAACCACCGGTCATCGGCCCACATGCAGGACAAGATCCAAACCAAGGAGTAACACATGCGTATTCGTAAACTGGCATTGCTGGCCGCAGCTCTCTCCGTGCCGCTTGCCACCCCCGTGCTGGCCGCGGACGCTATCCTCGAACAGCCGCCGGAGCCTCCGGTCGCTGAAATGGCGCCCCAGACCTATGTCTGGACCGGTGGCTATGTCGGTGGTTATGCCGAGTATCAGTGGGGCGAGTTCAGCGCGCTCCCGAGCCAGAATGCCGATGCCTTCGGTGGCGGTATCTATGGCGGTTACAACTGGCAGACCGACCAGATCGTCTATGGTCTTGAAGCCGATATCGGCTATTCCGGCGCCGATGCGAGCCTGGGCGGCACCACTGCAGAACAGGGCGTCAACGGCTCGCTGCGCGCCCGGCTCGGCTACGACATCAACCCGTTCATGATCTACGCGACGGGCGGTCTCGCCGCCACCAATGCGGAAGTCAGCAATGCCGCGGGTTCCGACAGCAACACCCACTTCGGCTGGACGGCAGGCGCCGGCGCGGAAGCCTTCGTGACCGATACCATCACCACCCGGCTTGAGTATCGCTACTCGGACTACGAGTCGCAGAACTACAATCTCGGTGCTGCCAATGTCTCGTCCGGCTTCGACGACCATTCGGTGCGCCTGGGTATCGGCATGAAATTCTGATCCACCCATCCGGATCGGAACACGCGAAAGGCCCGGACGGGAAACCGTCCGGGCCTTTTGGCATTCTCAAATCCGCAAAGTCTCTATACCCAGCCCAGTGCGGTCGACAGCACGTAGGCGGCCCAGATCCCGTTTGACGTAAGCAGGCAGAACACCGCAAACGATCCGAGATCCTTGGCGTGCTCGGCCATCTTGGAATACTCGGGCGAGGCGTGATCGGTCATCTCCTCGATCGCCGTGTTCAGCGCCTCGATGGAAATGGTAACCAGATAGAGAAGGAGGGCGCCGACATAACCCCAAAGCGGCGCTTCGGCCATCGCGAACACCGCGATGAGCCCGACAAAGGCCGTGGTTTCATGCCGGAAGGCTGTCTCCAGCCAGAGCCTGCGCACTCCGCCCAGCGAATACCGGGTCGCGGCGAACACATGGTGGAGCCCGGTCTGTTTGTCGGGCCGAAGGGTCACGCCTTGGGCCGCATCGCGTCGAGGTCGGGGAAGTTGGCGCCGAACTTGGCGCTCCAGCGCTTGAGCTTCGGGCGGCCGCGTTCCCATTTGCCTGCAAACCGAAGCGCCAGATAACCGGTCAGCGCGGCGAGCGCCAGGTGACCGCCATTGGGCGTTTTCGGCAGCCGCGGCAGGTTCGCTTCGAGATGATCGAGCCCGCGGGTTGCCTTGGTCCACTGTTTGTCGATCCACTCCTGGTGCACGATTTCCTCTGGCCGGAACCGGCGCTCGTACATGATCGCCAGCAGGCAGTCGCAGATACCGTCGCACAGCGCCTCGAGAACCTCGGTCTCCGTTCGCTTGGCCGCGTTGCGGGGATAAAGCCGTTTCGAGCCGGAGCGGTCGAGAAACTGCATGATGGCCCGGCTGTCGAAGATCGCCTGTCCCTGGTCCGTGACCAGTGTCGGGATTTTGCCGAGCGGGTTGTTGTCGACCAGTTCCGCAGGCGCGGCATTGGTGTCCGTCAGAACGGCCTCGGCATCCATTCCGGCAAGATGTGCGCCCATGCGCACCTTGGCGGAATAGGGGGAGGCAGGCGAATAGAGGATCTTCATGGCAGATGTCTCTCGTGGGTTTGAAAAAAGGAAATTCCCGCGCTTTGGTCTCAGCCCGGTTCGGGCACGTCGAGACCGTTCCGGGTACAGCCCTTCCGGTCGACCTCCGGGCAATCGCGGAAGCCAAGATCGGTCGAAAGGCAGATGCGGATTTCGCGCAGCATCCCGCGTTCGCATTTGACGGCGATTCCCTCGCGGCTCAGGCCGGGATTGACGGCCACAAACGCGTCTTCCGCTTCTTCCGCGCCGATTTCGCCCGGCAGGTTCGCCAGCGCGAAATCGTCCGGTACGACGATACGTTCGCGCGCCGCGCGCGTGAGATCGAGATAATCCTTCTGGTTCAGGCCGGAACAGGACCCGTGCTTGCGCCACTGGTGGCCGATCAATCCCATGCTTGGCAGGATGTCGAAATAATTGTTTCCAAGCTGCGCGGGAACGCGTTCCGGCTGGCGCGAAGGGCAGTATTCCGGGTAGCCGGTTTCAAACTGCGGCCACAGTCCGTGCACCACGAAGGCAAGATCGCGGTCGGGGGCGCATTGCTGCCGGTTCGCCCGGTCGCCTTCTGCAATGCAGTAGGCCGGGGACCAGGACAGCGCCAGCACGTAGAAATCGAAACCTGACCCGGCGGGAAGCTCCGCCGCCGCGGCTTGCGGAACGGAAATCGCTCCGGCATCCGTATCGGCGACCGGCCCGGGGGCTTCGGAGCAGGCGGAGACAAGCATCAGAACGGACGCCGCCGCCAAGGTCGCCATGCCGCCGGTTTTCGTCATGATGTGTCTCAGCGCACCGACCGGCACCAGGCACCATGGACCTTGAGCGGATCGAGGCCGGAGATGCAGAACTCGAGATTGTCGCGAAACCCGGCAAAGCCCTGGCCGCCTTCAATCAGCCACCAGATCTTGCGCTTGTGCCCGTCATTCATGTGTGCGGTGCCGTGACAGTAGAGCCGCGGGATCGACCAGTACTCGTTGCCATAGGTGCTTCGGTTGAGATGCGGGCGTTCGATGTGCTCGATTGCCAGGCCGCGATGCAGAAGCACACGGTCGGTCCATTGAAAGCGCTTTTGAATGTAATTGAGCACCTGCGGCTCATCGCATGACGGAAAGCTACCGCCGCTGAATGCCGACGCGGGCGTCGCAAATCCGGCGAGCAGAAGGCCAAGGGCAACATACAGGCTTTTGATGGTCATGACCGGCTCTCCATCCAGAATGAGTCACGGTATAGGACCTGAGACGGTGTTTCGGCAAGGCCGAATGGTCTTGGACCGCCGCGAATGATGCGCGCATCCGGTCGCCACGGCGTTTCGGAGACGTGCGTCAATGTCCCTCCATCGTGCCCCTGGCCATGGCCAAATGGTGGGGCTGATGGTGCGATCCGAGTGCCATCAGTCCAAAGAAGCCGAGTGCCCGGATGCGTTCGATTTCGGAAGGGTCGTCTGCGGTGATTGCCAGAATGGCGCCGTCATCCGTGGTTTCGGTGCTGACCTGCCAGTCCTCCAGCCGATCCAGTTCCAGCCCGTGGGCCGGAACCATTGCGTGAATTGCGCGCAACACCCCGCCGGTCCCTGAAATCCGGAAGGTAACCGTATTGCCTGCGGTCACCTCCCGGGCGCTTGCCCCGAGGGTCAGGCGGTCCATGTCGACCAGATGAGCGCGAAGTGCCCCGATGTCGACCTTCGACCAGTCGGTGTCAGGGTCCGCATCCAGCATCGCCACAATCTCCGCTATTGCCGCAAAGGCTGACTGGCCGGGTTCACGGGGTGTGGCCCCCTCGGAATGTGCCGTGTGGGCGTTCGGCGAAACGTCCGAAGCATGGGGGCCGGCAAGCACAAAGTAGCCGATCGCGAGAACGGCCACCAGCAAGGCGCCAAGAATGAGCTTCAGATGGTTCCGGGGACGGGGATTTTCGGTGTTCATGATCGATCTCTCCTGGGAAGCTCGATACTAGATGCCAAACCGTTGTCGGAATATGATTTCAATCATATTCTCTCTGGATGTTGCCGAGCCCCTTTCATCTCCTGGCGCCGTCCGCGCTTTCCGGAAGAATGGTTGACCGAGGCATGGTGGTTGCCAGGCGCGACGACCGGGCCACCGCCATGTTCTATCTCGAAAGCGGAAGCCTGAACCTCGTCAGATACACCGAGCATGGCGATGAAATCGTGATCCATCGTGCGCGTTCGGGCGAAACGCTTTGCGAAGCCGCGTTGTTCTCGCCTTGCTACCATTGCGACGTTATCGCCACGGAGCAGTCGAATGTTACCGCAATCGACAAGGGCGCGGTTCTCGACCAGATCCGCAATGACCCGGATTTCGCGCTCGCGGTCTCCGCACGATTTGCCGGACAGATTCAGGACAATCGCAGAAGGCTCGAAATCCTGGCCATCCGCGATGCTCGATCCCGCGTGTTTGCTGCCGTGGCAGACGGCCTGCTGGGCCCGGATATCAAGAGCCTGGCGTCCTTTTTAGGGCTGTCGCACGAGGCAACCTACCGCGCTCTGTCCTCGCTCGCCGGATCCGGCAGGCTGATCAAGACCGGTCGCGGTCGGTACAGGCTTCCGGATCACCAGATCTAGGACAGGTCTCAGCCGCTCAGGAAGCCGGCCTTCTCCTGTCAGCTTTCCCCGACAAGCATTCTGACCTCGAAACCTGAGCCGGGTCCGGTCGCCAGCAGTGCGGTAAGTTCGGGCAGAACGGCCTTCAGGTCGGGCTCAAGGGTGAAAGGCGGATTGACGATCACCAGCCCTGATCCGTTGAGGCCGGGGGCGGTCTTGTTGTCGCGCACGAGAAACCGGACGGTTAGCGTTCTGGGCCGTCCCAGTTCGACCAGCTTCTTGTCGAAGGCGGCGAGGGGACTGTCGGCCTTGATCGGGTGCCAGAGCATATAGGTTCCGCCGGCAAAGCGGCGCGTGGCCCGCGCGAGCCCGTCCACCATCCTGTCGAACTCTCCGTCCTGTTCAAAGGGCGGATCGATGAGCACAAGGCCGCGTTTTTCCTTGGGCGGAAGATGGGCCCCAAGCGCCAGCCAGCCATCGAGTTCGGTGACGCGAACCTGGAAGTCGCCCTCGAAGACCGATCTGAGCGTTTCTGCATCCTCGGGATGCAGTTCGAGTGCGGAGAGCCGGTCCTGCTTGCGCATGAGCATGCGTGCGAGCTTTGGCGATCCGGGATAGAGGTGAACAGCGTTCGCAGCACCTGCTTCGGCATTCAGGCTACGAACCGCTTCGAGCCAGGGGCCAAGGAACTGCGTGAGCGTGTCCGACAGGTTTGTATCGGCGATGCGGCCGATGCCGCCGCGCCATTCGCCCGTCTTTTGGGCTTCACCCGAAGATAAATCATACAGACCGATACCCGCATGGGTGTCGATCACCCGGAAAGCGCCGTCCTTGCGCTTGAGATAGGTAATGATCTGCGCCAGCACCGCATGCTTGAGCACATCGGCAAAATTGCCCGCATGATAGCTGTGACGATAATTCATCTGCCTGCCCGGTGTAACCTGAATTGATCCGCTTTGCCGCTGACGGCGTGGCGTCGCGCCCGGCTTTCCAATATAGGGAAAGCATGAACGACGCGACCCCCATTGATTCCGCTTCCGCCGCACCGAAAACTTCGGTCGCCATCGGCCATTCGGCCTGTCCGCACGATTGCCCCTCGACCTGCGCCCTCGACATCGAACTGCTGTCGGGGAACCGCATCGGCCGGGTGCGCGGCGACGCAGGCAACAGCTACACCGCAGGCGTGATCTGCGCCAAGGTCGCCCGCTATGCCGAGCGCATCCATCATCCCGACCGCCTGCTCAAGCCGCTTATCCGGGCCGGAGGCAAGGGGGAAGGCAAATGGAAGGAAGCGAGCTTCGATGCCGCCCTCGATCTGATCGCGGAGAAGTTCCTCAAGGCGGAGGCCGAATTCGGTTCTGAAACCGTGTGGCCGAATTTCTATGCCGGGACCATGGGGCTGGTGCAGCGCGACGGCATCAACCGCCTGCGCCACGCCAAGCGCTACTCCAACCATTTCGGCAGTTTCTGCACCAACCTCGCCTGGACCGGGTTTGCCATGGGGGCGGGGGCATTGCGCGGACCCGACCCGCGCGAGATGGCAAAGTCCGACTGCGTGGTGATCTGGGGCACCAACGCGGTCTCGACCCAGGTCAACGTCATGACCCACGCGACACGCGCCCGCCGCGAGCGTGGCGCGAAGATCGTTGTCGTAGACATCTACGACAATCCGACCATGAAACAGGCCGATCTGAAGATCGTTCTCAAGCCGGGAACCGACGGCGCCTTTGCGTGTGCGGTCATGCATGTGATTTTTCGGGAGAACCTTGCCGACCGGGACTATCTCGAGAAATTCAGCGACGATCCGGCCGGTCTCGAAGCACATTTGCGGCTGCGCACGCCCGAGTGGGCTGAGGCCATTTGCGGTGTTCCGGCCGCCGAGATCGAGGAGTTCGCCCGGCTGGTCGGAACGATCCGGCGAACCTATTTCCGGCTCGGCTACGGTTTCACGCGCCAGCGCAACGGTGCGGTCAACATGCACGCCGCACTTTCGCTCGCGGTGGTGACGGGCAGTTTCCAGCATGAGGGCGGCGGCGCCTTCCACTCCAATTCCGATATCTTCCGGCTCGACAAGTCGCTGATCGAGGGCACCCGCTATTTCGATCCCGGCGTCAGGTGGCTCGACCAGTCGAAGATCGGCCGTGTGCTCACCGGCGACAATGATGCGCTGGCTGGCGGCCCGCCGGTTACGGCCATGCTGATCCAGAACACCAATCCGGCCAATGTTGCCCCCGAACAGCGCAAGGTGATCGAGGGGCTGAGGCGTGAGGACCTGTTTGTGGCGGTCCACGAGCAGTTCATGACAGACACCGCGAAACTTGCCGACGTGGTGTTGCCGGCAACGATGTTTCTCGAGCATGACGACATCTACCGGGGCGGCGGCCACCAGCACATCATCCTGGGGCCGAAGCTTGTCGATCCGCCGGAGGGGCCGCGTCAGAACCACGAGGTGATCGAGGCGCTCGGCGAACGGCTCGGTGTGAGCGACCGCGAGGGCTTCGGAATGACCCCGCGTGAACATATCGATTACATGCTGGGCAAGCGCGGGCTCGGCGATTTCGAAAGCTTTCGGGCCGACAAGTGGGTCGATGTGCAGGCGGATTTCGAAACCTCGCATTTTCTCGGCGGTTTCGGCCACCGGGACGGAAAATTCCGTTTCCGCCCCGACTGGACCGGAACGCCCGCTGCCAACAAGCCGCCCAAGAGAATGGGGCCGCAGGGTCCGCATGACAGGCTTCCGGTCTTTCCCGATCATGTCGACCTGATCGAAAGTGCCGACCCGGAGCATCCTTTCCGGCTTGCGACGTCGCCATCGCGTTCCTTCCTGAATTCGAGCTTTGCCGAGACGCCGTCGTCGAAAGCAAGGGAAAAACGCCCTGAACTGCTGATGCACCCCGATGATGCAGCCCGACTTGGCATCGCCGATGGTGACAGGGTTGCGGTTGGCAATTCACGCGGCGAAGTCACCGTGCCGGTGCGGCTCGATTCGGGACAGCGATCAGGTGTGGTGATCCATGAAGGGCTCTGGCCGAATTCGGCGTTCGAGGGCGGGGAGGGGATCAACGTGCTGACCGGCGCCGATGCCTGCGCCCCTTATGGCGGTGCGGCCTTCCACGATACGAAAGTGTGGGTGAAAAAGGGCTGAGCCCTGACACCGTCCCGCCGGGCAAGACACTCCTGAGGGATTGGATCTGCTTCGGCGGCGAGCTCTAGCCCGCCTCTCCCGCCGGTGTCCGCAGGCGGGTCTTGATCGCACCGCGCAGCCTTCCCAGCATCTCGTGCAACTGCACGAATTCTTCGATGTTCAGGCCAAACGCTTTTGCGACACAGGACGGGATGTGGCTCGTGTCTTGTTCCAGTTTACGGCCTGCAGCGGTCAGGCGGACGCGGACCTTGCGTTCGTCCTCGGTGTCGCGGTTGCGAACAACAAGGCCCTGCGCCTCCAGCCGCTTGATGAGTGGCGTCAAGGTGGAGGAGGCGAGGTCGAGGCGCGCTCCCAGCTCGTTCACGGTACTGCCGTCGCGTTCCCACAGCACGATCATCACCAGATACTGGGGATAGGTCAGTCCGAATTCGGCAAGCAGGGGCTGGTAGACCTGTCCGACTGCATGGTGGGTGGCATATAGATCGAAGCAAAGCATCGACTCCGGTCTCAGCTCGAAACCGTCTGGCAATTTTGCGTCCGCCATCCGTGCCTGCTCCTCGTTTCATGTCTGTTTCCGGGTCTTCCGGGCATTAACGTGCCGGGGAGCCCCCTTGCAAGATCTCCATTTCAGTCATATATATCGAGCACGATTAAATCGTGCAAAAGGAAATTATCATGCCGACCAAAGTTGTTTACAGCACTTCCGCTACGGCCACCGGTGGCCGCGACGGCCATTCCAAAACCCATGATGGCGCGCTCGAGGTGAACCTCGCCGTTCCCACAGAGATGGGTGGTCCCGGAGGCGGAGTGAATCCGGAACAGCTTTTCGCGACCGGCTACGCAGCCTGCTTTCTCGGCGCGCTGAAATTCTACGCCGGCCAGAAGAAGGTGAAGGTGCCGGATGATGCCAAGGTCACCGTGACCGTCGGCATCGGTCCGCGCGAGGACCCGGGTTTCGGGCTTGATGTGAAGATCAAGGTCGAGCTGCCGGGCATCGAAAAGGACGTCGCCGAGGATCTGGTGGCCGGCGGGCACAAGGTCTGCCCTTATTCGCACGCCACTTCCGGCACGCTGAGCATCACGCCCGAACTCGCCTGAACGCTTCAGGCAATATCATCAAATCAATGAAAAGAGCCCGGTCCCCGGCGGATCGGGCTCTTTGTGTCTTGCCGCAGGTTTCCTACTCTTCGAGTGCCTGCTTTGCACTGGCGACCACGCGCTCGAGGAACTCGGCTTCCCGAGCCGCGATCCTCTCCTTCTCGGGCGCGATATAGTCGCGTGTCAGCGGCACCGCATCGCGCTCGCGTCCCAGTTGTACCTGCACCACGTTGCTGGCGCCCTGCAGGAAAACGCATTCGCACATCGACAGATACAGCTCCCACATCCGGCAGAACCGCTCGTCCATAACCTCGGCGGCGCGTTCCCAGTGAGCGGCAAAGCGGTCGCGCCAGTGCCTGAGCGTATAGCCGTAGTGACAGCGCCAGATCTCGCAATCGAGGCTCCAGAGACCTGAGCGTTCGACTGCGGTGACGATTTCCGAAAGTGACGGCGCATAGCCGCCGGGAAAGATGTGCTTGCGCAGAAACGGGCCGGTTACGCCGGGCGGCGCCATGCTCGAGATCGAGTGGATCAGGGCGACCCCGGCCGGTTCCAGCCGGTCGCGGACATTGAGGAAGTAGGATCCCAGATGCGGCGCGCCGACATGTTCGAGCATGCCGACAGAGACGACGCGGTGGAACTTCTCCCGCACTTCCCGATAGTCGATCAATTCGAACCTTACACGGTCGCTCACCCCGAGAATTTCCGCTCGTCGCCGGGCCACTGCCAGCTGCCGTTCGGAAAGGGTGACGCCCAACACCTCGATATCTGCAACATGGGCGAGGTAGAGTCCGAGGCCGCCCCATCCGCAGCCGATGTCGAGCAGGCGCTGGCCGTCCTTCAGGCAAAGCTTGGCAGCGATGTGACGCTTTTTCTGGGTCTGGGCTTCCTCGAGGGTCTCCTCGCCGGTCGGGAAGTAGGCGCAGGAATACTGCATGTCGTCGTCGAGGAACAGCCGGTAGATCTCCTCGCCGATATCGTAGTGCGCCTTTGCGTTGGCGCGTGCACGGGTGATGACGTTGTTCTGCTGGAACCGGCGGAGGCTCCGTGCGACTCCGCGCCAGAAGATCTGGTTGGGCGAAAGGTCGAAATGCCGCCTGTTGGCGAAGAACAACCGCATCAGGTCGTGGATCGAGCCTTCGTCAACGACCAGACCGCCATCCATGTAGGCTTCTGCGGCGTTGAGTTCGGGATTGAGCAGAATTCGCCGGGGAACGGAGGGGTCGGTAAAGCGGATGGCCAATTCAGGCCCGGGTTCGGCACCGCCGAAATGATGGGTTTGGCCTTTGGCGTCGACGACAGTCAGGCGGCCTTTCTTGATGACTTTCTCAAGCAGTCCGTTAAGCGAAAACATTTCCGGCTCCGATAAAATTCCTCTTCGTGAATGAAATGGCGTGCATTGGCCCCGCGCACGCGCAGCACCCGCCTCAAGGCCAGGAGTTCTGGCGCGCACATATGTTCTTTATCCCGTCCCTGTCAGGATACGAACCGTGTTGCGGTTGTCAAAGTCTTTGTTTCGAAAAGCAAATGTCGTTCAGGTGGCCGCGGCCGGCTTCAGGACTTGAACTGGCTTCGGCCATCGCCGGTCATGCGGACCTCTCCACGCACGAGCATGGCAAGCGCCTTCGGATAGATCCGGTGTTCGGCTTCCAGAACGCGGGCCGCCAGGGTCTCCGCCGTGTCGTCGAGCGCAACGCGAACGGCTTCCTGCTCTATGATCGGGCCTTCGTCCATCCCTTCGGTGACAAAGTGCACACTGCAACCGTGCACGCGGCATCCTGCTGCGAGTGCGCGCTCGTGGGTCGCAAGTCCCGGGAATGCCGGCAGCAGCGAGGGGTGAATATTGATCATGCGCCCTTCAAAGGCGCGAACGAACTCTGCCGAGAGAAGCCGCATGTAACCCGCGAGCGCGACAAACTGTGCGCCGGATGCCTTGATCTCCTCGCGGACCACCAGTTCGTGGGCTTCCTTGCTGTCGAAATCTGCCCGTGCAATCGCCTTGGCGGCAATCCCGAACCTGCGCGCATGCTCGAGGCCGGCCGCATCCGCCTTGTCCGAGATCACGCTGACGATGCGGGCGGGATAGCTGTCGTCGAGCGAGGCTGCGATCAGCGCGCCCATGTTGGAGCCGCGCCCGGAGATCAGGATCGCCACTGGGGCTTTCTGAACAGCGCTCACAGCTTGAGGGCGCCCTGATAGGCAACTCCGGGCATGCCTTCACCGCGGGCGATCAGGCGGCCGAGCCGCGTCACCGTTTCCCCCTCCCGGCCCAGCGTTTCGATGAGCGCGTCCGCCTCTTCGGCCTTGGCGATGACGATCATTCCGATGCCGCAATTGAAGGTTCTGAGCATCTCTTCGGTGGCCACGCCGCCGGTTTTCGCAAGCCAGGAGAACTCCGGCGGGGGCGACATCGCGTCCAGGTCGATCTCTGCGGCAAGCCCGTCCGGCAGCACACGCGGCAGGTTTTCCGGAAAGCCACCGCCGGTAATGTGCGCGAGCGCCTTGATCGCGCCACTGGCGCGGATCGCGGCCAGAAGCGACTTCACATAGATGCGCGTCGGTTTCATAAGCGCCGCGCCAAGGCTTTGGGTCTCGTCGAACGGGGCAGGGGCGTCGTAACCGGTCCCGCTCATCTCCACGATCCGCCGGACCAGCGAGTAGCCGTTGGAGTGCACGCCCGAGGACGCAAGTCCCAAAACGACGTCGCCTTCTCCGAGGCTGCCTGAAGGCAGCAAGTGCCCGCGCTCGGCTGCACCGACAGCAAAGCCTGCAAGATCATAGTCACCGTCGCGGTACATCCCCGGCATCTCCGCGGTTTCCCCGCCGATCAGCGCGCAGCCCGCTTCCGAGCAGCCCCGGGCGATCCCGCCGACAATGGCAGCCCCCTGGTCGGGGTCGAGCTTGCCGGTGGCGAAGTAGTCGAGAAAGAACAGTGGCTCTGCGCCCTGGACGACGAGATCATTGACGCACATGGCCACCAGGTCGATGCCGACAGTGTCATGCAGGCCGGACTCGATTGCCACCTTCAACTTTGTTCCGACGCCGTCATTGGCCGCAACCAGGACCGGATCGGTGAAGCCGGCGGCCTTGAGGTCGAACAGGCCGCCGAACCCGCCGATCTCGCCATCCGCGCCGGGCCTGCGGGTCGCGCGCACCAGCGGCTTGATGCGGTTGACCATCTCGTTGCCGGCGTCGATATCGACACCGGCGTCGGCATAGGTGAGACCATTCTTCAGATCCGCCATCGCGCCATCGCCTCAGCTTCATTGGTTCGGGACATGGGCTTGGGGGATCGCATGTTGCAGCGATCTCTGCAAGCCGGACGCGCGTCCGTTCCCGCACAAAAGATGTAAATCCGGGGGACAAGTGGTGTACCCGGTTCTCGCACCGGTGGCGCGGGGACTTGGAATGGCGCGTGGTGATCGCCATATCCGCTCAGGTCGGGAGTAAATCTGCAAAATGACGCTGCCCAATTACATCACCGTGGCCCGCTTCATCATGGTGCCGGCAATCATCCTGGCCATGATCAACGGATACATGCTCACGGCATTCGTCCTGTTCGTTCTTGCCGGACTGTCGGATGGCGTCGACGGTCTGATAGCCCGGCAGTTCAATCAGAGGTCCGAGCTCGGGACCTGGCTTGATCCAATTGCCGACAAGTTCCTGCTCGTGGCAGTCTTTCTGATGCTTGGCTGGCTCGAGGCGCTGCCGAACTGGCTGGTGCTGCTTGCCGTGACGCGCGACGGGCTGATCGTTGCCGCCGTGATGCTCTCCGGCCTGATGAACAATCCTGTAAAGATGCAGCCGCTTCTGATTTCGAAGGCCAACACCCTGATGCAGATCGTTCTGCTCATGCTCGTCATGGCCGAACTGGCCGGGCTCGCGGAATTTGCGGTTCTTGTCGACTGGACAATCTATGTGGTCGCGGGCTTGACCGTTGCTTCGGCGAGCGCCTATCTCGTCAGCTGGCTCCGGCATATGGCAAGCACGGGTCAGGCCGGTTAGACTGGACTCCAGGACGGCTCGAGGGCGGCCAAGCGAGGTAAGAATGACAACCCGGATCGACAGGCGCGCGCTTCGCACGCAAATCTTCTTCTGGCTACTCGCCGCGGCCCTGTTCATCGCGTTTCTTATGGTGTTCAGGTCCATCCTGCTGCCGTTCATTGCAGGCATGGCGCTTGCCTACTTCCTCGACCCCGTCGCCGATTGGTTCGAGCGGCGCGGCTTGTCGCGGTTGATGGCGACGGTTCTCATCCTGATCATCTTTTTGACCCTGTTTGCCATCGCGCTGATCGGAATCATTCCGGTGCTCGTCACCCAGGCGACCGATCTCGGTGGTAGAATACCGGGTTACATCAGTCAGTTGCAGGCGTTGCTGAGTTCCGACACCACGATCCTTCCGACATGGATCAGCGATCAGCTCGCCCAGGTGAAGGACAGTTTTTCGGCGCTGCTGAAAGAGGGCGCCGGCTTCGTCGGCACGATCTTCCAGCAGATCTGGAATTCGGGAATGGCGCTTCTCGACATCGCGGCACTGTTCGTGGTCACGCCCGTGGTGGCCTTTTACCTGCTTCTCGACTGGGATCGCATGGTCGAAAAGGTCGACAGCTGGATCCCGCGTGACAATGTCGAAACCATCCGCGATCTCGCGCGGCAGATAGACGGCGCGATTGCCGGATTCGTTCGCGGTCAGGGCAGTGTCTGTCTCATTCTCGGCCTCTTCTACGCGGTGGGCCTGTCGGTGGTCGGGCTCAATTTCGGGCTGCTGATCGGACTGTTTGCCGGCCTCATCAGTTTCATTCCCTATGTGGGCTCGACGGTCGGACTGGTGCTGGCGCTGGTGGTGGCGGTCGTCCAGTTCTGGCCCGATTTCGTCATGATCGGCGTGGTCGCAGGCGTGTTCTTTCTCGGCCAGTTCTTCGAGGGTAACATTCTGCAGCCGCGCCTTGTCGGTTCCTCGGTGGGGCTGCATCCGGTCTGGCTGATGTTCGCGCTTTTTGCTTTCGGCGCCCTTTTCGGTTTTGTCGGCATGCTGATCGCCGTGCCCGCCGCAGCCTCCGTGGGCGTGCTGGTCCGGTTCGCTCTGTCGCGCTACCTCGACAGCGATCTCTATCACGGGCGGCACCGGCCCGCGGCGTCTCATCCTGAAGATGAAAACCGCAGCCCGAAGGCCGATGAGCTGCAGCCCTGACGATGGTCAAGCCGCCACCAGTTCGGCAGTTGCCGCTTGTCTTCGACCATGAACCGGCCACGACCCGAGACGACCTGATCGTCTCGCCGAGTGTCCATGCCGCCGTCACCATGATCGATACCTGGCCCGATTGGCCCTCGGCAGTCGTCATTCTCGCCGGGCCGACGGGATCGGGAAAGTCCCATCTTGCTTCGATCTGGGCGGCCCGGACCGGCGCCTGGCGCGTGGATCTGACCGCTGCGGCGGATGACGCCGTCGAGGCAGCGGCAAGCGGACCTGTTCTGCTAGAGGACGTGGACCGGTCCGCATACGACGAAAACGCCCTGTTTCATCTGATCAACTCGGTGCGCGAACACGGCTCCTCCATGCTCATGACCGCACGCCAGTTTCCTGCCGGTTGGAAAATCGCGCTTCCTGATCTGGCCTCAAGGCTGAAGGCGGCGACGGTGGTTGAAATCGGCGAGCCGGACGAAGAGCTTTTGGCACAGGTCATGGTCAAACTGTTCGCTGACCGGCAGATCAGCGTGGACGATCGCATCATCCACTGGCTTGTCGCACGCATGGAGCGCTCGCTGGCCGCCGCACGCCTGATCGTCGACCAGCTCGACAAGCTTGCCCTGGCTCGCGGAACCAAGATAAACCGGTCGCTTGCCGCCGAGGCACTGGCGCGAATGGACAACGGCATTTCCGACATCGAACCGTCATAGTTCCTTCGTTCTTGTGCTATAGATGGGCGGAGAGAGCAGTTGGAGTGGAGCGGGACATGGACACGGTTGAAGCAGGTGCGGTTGGCGAGCTCAGGGTCAATCCGGAAACGGACATGGCGCCGGGGACCGATCTCTCCAGCAGCCCGGAGCGCTTCGTCAATCGGGAGTTTTCCTGGCTTCAGTTCAACCGGCGCGTTCTCGAGGAAACGCTGAATGCGAGCCATCCGCTGCTCGAACGTGTCCGCTTCCTGTCGATATCGGCTGCCAACCTCGACGAGTTTTTCATGGTGCGCGTCGCGGGTCTTGAGGGGCAGGTGCGCGAGGGCATCACCAACCGCTCGCCCGACGGACTGTCTCCGGCCGAACAGCTCGATCAGATTCTCGAGGAGATCGACGGTCTGCAGCTCGAACAGCAGGCCTCGCTTGCGATCCTGCAGCAGCATCTGGCCAGCGAGAACATCCACATCGTCCGCCCCTCGGGGCTCAACGAGGACGACATGGCCTGGCTTGAGGACGAATTCCTCCAGTCGATCTTTCCCGTACTGACGCCGCTGTCGATCGATCCGGCCCATCCGTTCCCGTTCATCCCGAACCTCGGCTTCTCGATCTGCCTCCAGCTGGCCTCGAAAACGGCCAACGAGCCGATGACAGCGCTCATTCGTCTGCCGGTCGCACTCGACCGGTTCATGCGCCTGCCCGATCGTGATGGAGGGATCCGTTTCATCACGCTCGAGGATGTGGTCAGCCTGTTCATTTCCTCGCTCTACCCCGGCTACGAGGTCCGCGGCTCGGGGACGTTCCGGATCATCCGAGACTCCGATATCGAGGTCGAGGAAGAGGCAGAAGACCTGGTGCGTCTGTTCGAAAGCGCGCTCAAGCGGCGTCGCCGCGGTTCGGTGATCCGCATCGAATTCGATTCCGAACTGCCCCAGAGCTTGCGCGAGTTCGTGGTCCACGAAACCAACGTCCCCGACAACCGGGTCGCCGTGCTGCCGGGACTGCTGGCGCTCAACACCCTGTCGGAAATCACCAAGGCGCCGCGCGACGACCTCAAGTTCGAACCCTACAATGCCCGCTTCCCCGAGCGCATCCGTGAACATGCGGGCGATACACTGGCCGCGATCCGGGAAAAGGATCTGGTGATTCATCACCCCTATGAGAGTTTCGATGCGGTGGTGCAGTTCCTCTTCCAGGCTGCCCGCGACCCTGATGTGCTGGCGATCAAGCAGACGCTCTACCGGACCTCCAATGACAGCCCCATCGTGCGCGCGTTGATCGATGCGGCCGATGCCGGCAAGTCCGTCACCGCGCTCGTCGAACTCAAGGCCCGGTTTGACGAGGAGGCAAACATCCGCTGGGCCCGGGACCTCGAACGGGCCGGCGTTCAGGTGGTCTTCGGCTTCATCGAGCTCAAGACCCACGCCAAGATGTCGCTGATCGTACGCCGCGAGGAAGGCCGTCTGGTCTCCTATTGTCACCTGGGAACCGGCAACTACCATCCCGTGACGGCCAAGATTTACACCGACCTGTCCTATTTCACCTGTGACCCGGTGGTCGCGCGCGACGTCGCGCATGTGTTCAATTTCATCACCGGCTACGGCGAGCCCGAAAGCCTTACCCGTCTTGCCATATCGCCGCTGAACCTGCGCGCGCGCATCATCGAGCACATCGAGGCGGAGATCGCCCATGCCGAAGCGGGGCGACCGGCCGCGGTCTGGATGAAGATGAATTCCCTGGTCGACCCGGAGATCATCGATGCGCTGTACCGCGCCAGCGGGGCCGGGGTGGAAATCGACCTCGTGGTGCGCGGCATCTGCTGCCTCAGGCCGCAGGTGGCGGGACTGTCGGAGCGCATCCGGGTCAAGTCGATCGTCGGTCGGTTTCTCGAGCACAGCCGCATCTATTGCTTCGGCAACGGTGCGGGCCTTCCAACGCCCAATGCGCTGGTCTATATCGGCTCCGCCGATCTGATGCCGCGAAACCTCGACCGCCGCGTCGAAACGCTGGTGCCGGTCACCAACAAGACCGTGCACGAGCAGGTTCTCTCGCAAATCATGCTCGGCAACATGATCGACAACCAGCAGAGCTATGAAATTCTGGCCGACGGAACCTCGCGGCGCATCCAGCCGGGTGCGGATGAGGAACCGTTCAACGCGCAGCATTATTTCATGACCAATCCAAGCCTGTCGGGGCGGGGGGAGGCTCTCAAATCCAATGCGCCGAAACTGATTGCGCACCGTGTTGCGCAATCGACCCAGGCGAGCCGCTGATCCCCGAAGCGACCGCCTCCGCAGCCGCATTTCAGTCTCTTTATCCAAAGGCAATTTGGCTCAAGGCGTCACTGCGCGCTTGCCAAACCCCTTCGGTTTGGGTCAAAGCTCAATCCGCATGAACCAAACGGCCAACAGTGATATGCCCTGACCATGGTGGAATCTGAAGCTCAGGGGCGGTTGCCCGGCATCAATCCGATTTCAGTGGTCGATATCGGCTCCAATTCCGTTCGTCTCGTCATCTATGAGGGGTTGAGCCGCGCGCCGAGCGTGCTGTTCAACGAAAAGGTGCTGTGCGGGCTCGGCAAGGGGCTGGCCGCGACCGGTCGAATGGACGATGCGGCGATCGAACGCGCCCTCAAGGCGCTCACGCGATTTCGGGCCCTGTCGGACCAGGCGCGCGCCTTCGAAATGCACGTGATGGCCACGGCGGCGGCTCGCGAGGCCGAGAACGGCGACAAGTTCATCGCCGACGCAGAAGCCATCCTGGGCCGTGAAATCCACGTGCTGACCGGAGAGCAGGAGGCGCGCTTCTCTGCATTCGGCATCATCGCCGGATATTTCGACCCTGACGGAATTGCCGGTGACCTGGGTGGTGGTTCGCTCGAACTCGTCGATGTGAAGGGCGGGTCCTACTCGGGCGAACTGACCCTGCCGCTCGGCGGGCTGAGGCTTGCGGAGTTGTCCGGCAACTCGGTCTCCAAGGCCCGCACCATTGCCCGCCAGCATCTCAAGAAGGCTGCGATCCTCAAGAACGGCGAAGGGCGCACCTTCTACGCCGTGGGCGGAACCTGGCGCAATATCGCCAAGCTTCACATGGAGTTGCGCGACTATCCGTTGCACATGATGCACGACTACCGGATCGAGGCCGAGGAAGCGATCGAGTTTCTGGGCAACGTGGTATCGATGAAACCCTCCAAGATCGAGGGGGCGAAGTCCATATCGCGCAATCGCCGGGCGCTTCTGCCCTTCGGCGCCGTGGCGCTTCAGGAAGTGATGAAGTCCACGGGAGCGGCGCGGGTGAGCTTTTCGGCGCTTGGCGTGCGTGAAGGATTTCTCTACTCGCTGCTCGGCCAGGCAGAAGCCGGGCGTGACCCGCTCCTGACCGCCGCCGGGGAGCTTTCGGTTCTGCGCGCCCGCTCGCCCGAACACGCCCGCGAGCTCGCGGCGTGGACCGGGCGGATGTTCCCGGTGTTCGGCGTTACCGAAACTCTCGAGGACTCGCGCTACCGGCAGGCTGCGTGCCTTCTGGCGGATATCTCCTGGCGCGCGCATCCGGATTACCGCGGGCTCCAGGCGCTCAACATCATCGCGCACAGCACCTTTACCGGCATCAGCCATGGCGGCCGAGCCTATATCGCGCTGACCAACTATTTCCGGTTCGAGGGGCTCAGCGACGACGGGGTGTCGTCCCGTCTGTCGGCGATCGCCGGGTCGAAATACCTCGAATACGCGAAGCTCCTGGGCGGCATGTTGCGCGTGGTCTACCTGTTTTCGGCCTCGATGCCTGGCATCGTGCCGCGCCTCGCCTTCGAGAAGGCGGGGCCGGAGGACGGCGATGTCGACATAGTGTTGGTCGCGCCGAGGGATTGCGAAGGCTTCATCGGCGAGCGGCTCAATGGGCGACTTCAGCAACTGGCCAAGCTTACCGGCAAGAAACTCGGCTTTCGGCTGGGCTGAAAGACAAGCTATTCCCGGCCGCCTCGACCGGATGGCATCAGTCCTCGACGATTGTCTCGAAACCGCCCCACATCATGCGCATGCCGTCAAAAGGCATGTCGGCCATCTGGGGTCCGAGTTCCGTCTCGAAGTCCTTCATCGCTGCGTCCATGCCCGTTTTGGCCGTCTCCGCATCCGGCCAGACGATCCATGAGAAAACGACGGTCTCACCTTCCTCGAGTTTTACCGCCATCGGGAACGACGTGACCTTGCCGTCAGGCACGTCGACGCCCCAGCATTCGACTACGCTGGTCGCGCCGTTCTTTTTGAATATGCGCGAACCCATCTTCGCCATTTCGGTATATTTCGCCTTGTTGTCGTTGCGCACGGGCACCAGAAATCCTTGTACGTAGGTCATGTCACTCTCCCTTGGTTTCCCGCCGTTATGGCGGTGAAATATCAAGTCTCTATCCGCGCGCTTCCTCCGGGGCGGGTTCGTTGAACAGCAGGCGGATATAGCGGATCAGGTGATCGATGGTATCTGCGGCAATGTCTGCCGAGTTCTGGGCCTTGGCGAGAATAAATCCACCCTGGATGACGGCCTGCGTGTGCAGCGCCAGGCTTTCCGGCGCAACTCCGGTCACGCCGTGCATCTGCATGGCCTCCCGGATGTCGTCGACAAGTGTCATCGCATGACCGGTAATCGAGGCGTTGCAGGCATCGCGAATAGCCGGAGCGCTTTCGTAGGTCTCCTGGGTCATCGTTCCGACGAGGCAGGTGATGTGGGGAAGGTCGCCTGCCAGAAGCTCCTTTCGGAATTCGAGATAGGCAATCAGCCGGTCGAGCGGATTCTTGGGCTGGTGATAGGGCGCTGCCGCGAACAACTCGGACGTGGTCTCGGCCCAGAAATCGGCTGCTGCCACGCCAAGCTCTTCCTTGCTTTTGAAGTGGTGGAAGAACGCGCCCTTGGTCACGCCCGCCGCCTTGCAGAGCTCGTCTACCGAAGTCGCGGCAAAACCCTGCGCACGTATGACGTCGCGCGCGGATTCCAGCAGCCGGCTTCGGGCATTGAGGTTGCGTGGTGCCATGTTTCATCCTTTGATGCCTATATACCAACCGGTTGGTATGTGGGCAAGTGAGATTTGTTTGGAGCCGGAGGCGAGGGCGCTTCCGGTACGCGGTGACTGGATTTCAGGGGGCAGAAAAGGAAAAAGGCCGGGCGAAATTCGCACCGACCTTCCTATTGCCTCAACACACCTGCCAGTACATCCGTGGTCAGGGTGGAGACAAATTCCGTGTTGATCATGATATGGGGTCTTGCATCGCATTTTCAAGAGACGCGCTGCCGTCTCCGCACTGATGGCCTTGATGCCGGTAGACCAATTGGCCTTTCAGGAGATGCTCGCGGAACGGTGATGGTTCTCACATTTGCGACCGGGTGACCTCGGAATACCCGGAGGCATCATTGCCGCGCCCCGCTTGGTTGGATCGTTTCTCGGGGCCATGATAGTGTAATCTTGGAGTTGCATAACGCCGCGGGCAGAACGCCTGGGCCCAGGGCAAGAGAGCGTGGACATACGTCGTGGATCAGCGGTCGAACCTGCGGGGTAGAATGGCATGAGTGCGGCCAGCCGGTTGAAAAGCTTTCGCAAGCTCATTCTTCACGCTCATGAACTTTTGGAACTGCAGTTCGGGTTCAGGCTCTGGGATGGCTCCACCGTGCCTGAAGACCTTCCCGCGGACGGTTTTGCGATTTCTCTCGCGGACGAAAATCTCGTGGCGGCCTTGCTGAGGTCCCCCAATCCGGAAACCCTTTTGAATCTCTGGGTTTCCAAACGCATCGATTTCGTCAATGGCGACATGTTCGATCTGCTGGCGCGGCGGCCCAAGATGCGCACCCGCGAGATCCGCAGGAAACTGAGCAAATTTCTTGTTTTCAACAGCCTTCGCAAGTTCGTCTTCCTTGACCGTGGCGGGCCGTGGCCATTGGAGGCGCAGCCTTCGGAAAAACCGTCCGACGGCAGCGCCGACGAGAACCGCAAGAACATTCAGTATCACTACGATGTCTCCAACGCTGCCTACGCGCTCTTCCTCGACAAGGAGATGGTCTACACTTGCGGTTATTGCACCGATTGGAACAACGATATCGATCAGCTGCAGCGCGACAAGCTGGAGATGATCTGCCGCAAGCTTCGGCTGAGACCGGGCGAGACCATGCTGGACATTGGATCCGGTTGGGGTGCGCTGGTTCTCCACGCTGCAGCGAACTACGGCGTTGAGGCCACCGGTGTGTCGCTTTCGGAGGAGCAGGTTCGCTATGCCCGCGGCAAGGCGGAGGCGCTGGGCCTGTCGGAGCGGGTACGGTTCGAGCTTGTCGATTACGCCAGGGTGGACGGCCAGTTCGACAAGATCAGCTCGATCGGTATGCAAGAGCACATCGGCATCGACAATTATCCGACCTATTACTCCACGATTGCGCGCCTGCTCAAACCGGAGGGGCTCTATCTGCATCATGCCATCACGCGACCGGCGAAAATGGACCCCCAGGCCTTCCGCCGCAAGAACAGGGACTTCGCGCTTCTGACCAAGTACATCTTCCCCGGTGGGGAGCTCGACCACATCGGAAACACGCTGATGATGCTTGAGCAGTACGGTTTCGAGGTCCATGATGTCGAGGACTGGCGGGAGCATTATCAGCGGACCTGCCGCCTCTGGCATGACCGGTTGCTCGCCAATTACGACGCGGCGGTCGCAGAGGTCGGAGAGGTCAAGACGCGGCTCTGGCTGGTTTATCTCGGCGGCTGTTCGGTCGTTTTCGAGCGCAACAGCGCCCGAATTTATCAGTCCGTGGTTTCCAAAACCCGCCGGGGCCCTTCCGGTCTGCCGCCAACCCGAGCCGATCTCTACAGCTGACCTGCGGCGCGAGCTTGGCGGTCGCGCAAATTCGGCGTCGCAACCTTACAGTCGGCGAGGTTGAGCGCCGGATCGTGTGCCTTGAGCGCCTCCGGGCGCCCGTGGGTGGCGCAACGGCAGATTTTCCGAAAGGCTTTGGCTAGACTTTATAGCCGGATCCTGGCTGCAGCCGAAAGAGTGTGGGAGACAGCGTTTTTTTGGATCTGCCCGCCATAGGACAAGACCGCGGTGGCCCGGCCGGAGCCGAACTCGATGGCAAGATCGGCGCCAAACCGAAAGATATGGGCGCTAAGTTCCGCGGTGGTCGCATGCAACGTATTGCCGATCAGGTTCGCCGACGCGCCCAGGCTGCGATCGCCCATCAGATGCGCATAGGAGACATCGAAGTCGATCCGGGCACGATGGTTCCCCGCAAGATCGAACATCGGCGACTGCGACCTCAAGCCCAGCCCGGCCTCATACTGATCGCTGGATACCGGCAGAACGGTGAGCGAAAAGATGCCGGCCCCGCTTTCAGCGAAGCCGCGCGCATGTTGCCACCGCGCCGATCCGGAAACATAGGGCTCGACTTCCCGTCCGCCGAGCTCGAACTTCCGGCCGGCCCTGAGATGAAGCGCGCCGGCCGTCGTGGAACCGGAGGCGTGCCCTTGTGGCGTAACCGCGGTGCCCGCCCCGGCGATTGCGGAGCGAACAAACACGTCGTCAAACACGGCCAACTGCCCGGTTCCCTCCACAAACCAGTTGCTGCTGCGCCAGTCGGCGTAGGCCAGGGCGTGGATTGCGGTTGACTGCATCACATCGCCGCGCGTGCGCCCGCGCGATTTTCCAGTGCTGAAACCACCGCCAAAGCCAACAATCAGATTGTCCGTCCTGACGAGGTCGACGCCGGCGATCAGGCCTGAAAAGCGCGCAGACGCGCCGCCCGACATGCCGCCCGGATCGATCCTGGAATAGCCCTGAACGCCGTTGATCCAAAACCTCGATTGGCTTTGGCGCATCAAGGCCTCGTAGGGCGCGCCGGAATGCCCGTTCGTGACTTGTCCATAGGCGAGAGCACTCGAAGCCGAAGCGCTGAGCTGGCCGAACTGGTTGTGACGACGGCCGGGTATTGACGCATAAACACCATTCAGCGCCGAAAACCGGGCCCACGAGGCATCCGCATACAAACCCGCTGTCGCCGGGTTTGCGGCGTTCACGATATTGTGGACGCTCAGAGCTCCCCAGCCGAACAGGGGGTCAATTCCCGGTGCGCCGAGATCCGTCGCGGTTTCGAGCACCAGTCTTGTGAGTTCGGCTCCCGTGGCCCCCGGAAACACATTACGCGCGATTGCCACGGCGCCGGATACATGAGGGGTCGCCATGGAGGTTCCGTCGAACCTGTTGTAGCTGCCGCGGGGAACCGGCACCGTGGATGCTATGCCCGTTCCCGGCGCCGCCACGCACCATTGCGCGGCGGATCCGCAGTGGTTGGCATAGGACGCCAGCGTCCCGTCGCTGTTGAGCGCCGTTACTGCGAGCCAGGTCGGCTGCAGCTCCGGAAAAAGATAGGGCAGGGTGGCAAACAAGTGGGCTTCGTCAGCACCATCGTTCCCGGTCGCCCACGCGGTGACAATGTTCGCGTTCACGGTTCGGCCAAATGCGCCGAGCAGGTCGGGGAAATTGGTCTCCAGAGCCGGCTTCAGTCCGGGAGCCGTGACCGGGATCGAAACGCCCCAGGAATTGTTGATCACATCGACGGATTGCGCGATCGCGAAATCAAAGCCGCTCGGCATAAGCGTGTTCAACTGGGGGAAGGAAATGGTTCCTGCCGGCTGTCCGGGCGCGGTCCGCAGCACCGTGACCGGGATCAAGGTCGCCGAAGGCGCTACCCCCATCATGCCGACGCCGTCGAACGCGGCAGCGGCTATTCCGGCGACATGGGTGCCGTGGTCAAGGTCAAATCCGCCATTGGCCAGTCCGGTGTAGATATCGAACGATGGACCTATACGGCCCAGGAACTCCGGATGGGCGATGTCCATCGCTGTATCGAATACGGCTATCCTGCTGCCGTCACCGAAAAAGCCATTGGCAAAGGCTGTGCCCGCGCCAATGTTTCCAAGTCCGTACTGATTGGTGAATTCCTGCGCGTGTGCCTCAATGACAGAGCCGTGTGCTGCAATCAGCAACAGCAAAGCTGCGGACCATTTGTGCGTTGACTGAAATGTCCGCTTGTCACCCATCCCCATGCGCAAGCATTAAACAGCAAGTCAGGATGCCCGACAAGTTTGCGGCGTTTTGCGATCCCGGAAGACAAGGCGCCCTGGAATTCCAAGTCCGAATACGATGATCCGAGGCGGCGCGGTACGGGCCGGATATTTCAACTTTGCTTAGAGTTCCACCGCATCCACTTTTTTGCCGGAGAACTTGAGCGCCAGGTCACCGCGGATCAGCTTCAGCGCCCGCTCGCCGAACAGCTCGCGCCGCCAGCCCTTCAGCGCTGCAACGTCGGCAGTCTCTCCCTCTGTGGCAATGGCCTCGAGATCATCGGTCGTGGCGATGATCTTGGCGGCGACATTTTCCTTTTCGACGGTCAGCTTGAGCAGAACACGCAGCAGCTCGATGGCAGCTTGCGCGCCTTCGGGCGCCTGCTTCGGCTTCGGAAGACGCGGCATGTCCGCTTTCGGCGTCGTGAGCGCCTCGCGCACGATTTCGACCAGTGCCGCGCCTTGTGCAGAGCGCTCCCAGCCGCGCGGAATGGTCCTGAGCCGTGACAGTGCCTCGGCGTCCGACGGTTGCTGCTGCGCCACTTCGTAGACAGCGTCATCCTTGAGAATGCGTCCGCGCGGCACGTTACGCGCGCGCGCCTCGCGTTCGCGCCAGGCGGCGACATGTTGAAGCACGCAAAGTTCAACGGGCTTGCGCACGCGCATTTTCAGGCGCCGCCATGCGTCCGACGGGTCCATTTCGTAGGTCACGCGGGATTCCAGAACTGCCATCTCGTCTGCGACCCAGTGGCTGCGGCCTTCAGCCTTCAGGCGCGAGAGCAGTTCCAGATAGACTTCACGCAGGTGCGTTACATCGGCAAGCGCATAATCGAGCTGCTTGTCTGTCAGCGGGCGGCGGCTCCAGTCAGTAAAGCGCGAGGACTTGTCGATATGTGCGCCGGTGATCCGCGACACCAACTGGTCATAGGATATCGATTCGCCGAAGCCGCACACCATGGCCGCCACCTGCGTGTCGAAGATGGGGTGCGGAACCAGATCGCCGCGATTGACCACGATCTCGATGTCCTGACGCGCGGCATGAAACACCTTGACCACCTCAGGGTTGCCCATCAGGTCAAAAAACGGTTTGAGATCAATGCCTTTGGCGAGGGGGTCGATTATACCCTCGTCTTCGGGGCCGGCCATCTGGATCAGGCAAAGCTCCGGCCAATAGGTCGTCTCGCGCAGGAACTCTGTGTCGACGGTGACGAAGTCGTGGGCTGCAAGCCGGGCGCAAAAGGCGGCAAGCGCCTCGGTCGTGGTAATCATGTCCATATCAGGCCTTTAGCCGGAATTTTTCGGTTTGTCTCGTGCCTGTTCGCCCCTGTCAACGTTCGATTGCAGGTCCGGAACGGCGTCGCAACGCGACAAGGCTGCCCCGCAGTCTCGTGTTTGCCGGCAGAACGGTCACGGCGATCAAAAGCGCTAATAGCGGACGCGGTGGATGCGCGATGGTTTGCGTGCCGGATTTGCCAAAGCAATCCCTTGCAGTGAAAACCGGGACGGGCTGCCCTGAAAAGCCGCCATCAGCGCTTCCGAATGCGCCCTTTCTACCTTGACAAACCGGGTGCGTCATGCGCTTTTCCGCGCGATTTTGACCGTGCGCCGACCCGGCTGACGGATCGCGTCCCATTCTCCGCCGATCCGCCGGTTTCAGTGCCATGCCCCAGCCATCGAGGATATGCCATGCATCGCTACCGTTCCCACACCTGCGCCGCGCTTCGCAAGAGCGACACCGGCGCCAATGTCCGGCTTTCGGGCTGGGTGCATCGTGTGCGCGACCACGGCGGCGTGCTGTTCATCGACCTGCGCGACCATTACGGGCTGACGCAGGTCGTGGCCGATCCCGACTCGCCGGCTTTCAAGGTTGCCGAAACCGTGCGCGGCGAGTGGGTGATCCGTATCGACGGCGTGGTCAAGGAGCGCATGGCCGAGACCATCAACCCCAATCTCGGCACCGGCGAGATCGAGGTCTTTGCCCAGGAGATCGAGGTTCTGTCTTCGGCAAAGGAACTGCCGTTGCCGGTGTTCGGCGAGCCGGACTATCCGGAAGATGTCCGGCTCAAGTACCGCTTCCTCGATCTGCGCCGCGAGACGCTGCACAGGAACATCGTCACCCGCACCAAGGTGATCGCCGACATGCGCAACCGCATGACCGAGATCGGCTTTGCAGAATACGCGACGCCGATCCTGACAGCGTCCTCGCCCGAGGGCGCCCGCGACTTCCTGGTGCCGAGCCGCATTCATCCGGGCCAGTTCTACGCGCTGCCGCAGGCGCCGCAGCAGTACAAGCAGCTCCTGATGGTGGCGGGCTTCGACCGCTATTTCCAGATCGCGCCCTGCTTCCGCGACGAAGACCCGCGTGCCGACCGTCTGCCGGGCGAATTCTACCAGCTCGACCTCGAAATGAGCTTCGTTACCCAGGAAGACGTCTGGGACACGATGGAACCGGTCATGCGCGGCGTGTTCGAGAAATTCGCCGACGGTAAGCCGGTGACGCAGGAATTCCGCCGCATTCCCTATGACGAGGCGGTCCGCAAATACGGCACCGACAAGCCAGACCTAAGAAACCCGATCGAGATGCAGGCCGTCACCGAGCATTTCGCCGGTTCCGGCTTCAAGGTCTTCGCCGGCATGATCGCGAATGACCCGAAGGTCGAGGTCTGGGCAATTCCGGCCAAGACCGGCGGTTCCCGCGCCTTCTGCGACCGGATGAACTCCTGGGCGCAGGGGCAGGGCCAGCCGGGGCTGGGTTACATCTTCTGGCGCAAGGAAGGCGACACGCTTGAAGGCGCAGGACCGATTGCCAAGAACATCGGGCCCGAGCGCACCGAGGCAATCCGCGTTCAGATGGGTCTTGAGGATGGAGACGCGTGTTTCTTTGCAGCCGGTGATCCCGCCAAGTTCGCCCGCTTTGCAGGCGACGCCCGCACCCGTGCCGGCGAGGAACTCGGTCTCGTCGATGAGAACCGCTTTGAACTGTGCTGGATCGTCGACTTCCCGTTCTACGAATGGGACGAGGACACCAAAAAGGTCGAGTTTGCCCATAATCCCTTCTCGATGCCGCAGGGCGGCATGGAGGCGCTCGAGAACCAGGATCCGCTGACCATCAAGGCCTACCAGTACGACCTTGTTTGCAACGGTTTCGAGATTGCGTCCGGCTCGATCCGGAACCAGTCGCCCGATCTGATGGTCAAGGCCTTCGAGAAGGTGGGGCTCAGCCAGGCCGATGTCGAGGAACGCTTTGGCGGGCTCTACCGTGCATTCCAGTACGGCGCGCCGCCGCATGGCGGCATGGCCGCCGGTGTGGACCGGGTGATCATGTTGATCGTCGGCGCCAGGAACCTGCGTGAAGTCGCTCTGTTCCCGATGAACCAGCAGGCCCAGGACCTGCTGATGGGTGCTCCGAGCCCGGCCTCGCCGGCGCAGATGCGGGAGCTTTCGCTTCGCGCCATTCCGCCGAAGGCCGATTGATCTGATTCAATTTCTCAACTTATGGAATCATGTTCTGCAAAGTCCCGGGCAAGCCATTGGCTTCCCGAGATTTTCTGTTTCTCAGGGTTTTGGTGACACGTCTTCCGCCGCCTGATCCTGATCGTCCGCGCGGTCGAGGAGATCGGCATCCTTCGCAGTGCCGGCCTTGCTTCGCGATGCGGATTTCGCAGCGTTTTCCTTGCTGCAGGCTTTTCGATTGGTGCTGGGACTTCAGGCGGCTTTTTTGCTGCCGGGCTCGGGCCATCGTCAGCCTTCGGCTTGAAACGGATCATGGTATGGGTCCTGTTGGGTGAGAGGGGAACCGCCGGCGTTTCGTGCGATCCGGCTGATTTGGTTCGGTCGGGGCACAGTGCGCTGACCGGCGGCAACAAACAAGGCAGACCGGCGTGAATGGCGTCATTGCGGGACATCCATTCTCCCGCGAAAAGTGCCGAGGATGCTGCGGAACCAACGCCGGGGGCTCGGTGTGGGGCGTCCGCCGGCGAACGCGGATCCCGCCTGCCGAAATCGACCGCTCGTTCGTCAGCCTATCGCTTGCATGCGTCCGGAAAGAAACCGCCTGTCACTCTCGTTGGCGCTCAACTCGATGGCGCGGAGATAGCTCAGTCTGGCCTCATCATGCCGGCAGGCCCGGCGCAGAAAGTCGGCGCGTGCGGCGTGAAAGGGCTGATAGGCATCGAGTTCCGTCTCAATGGGACACAGCGCCTCAAGAGCGGTTACCGGCCCCTCGGCAAAAGAGAGGGCAACAGCGCGGTTGAGCAGGAAGACCGGGTTTCGCATGAGGTTGTAAAGCGCATCGTAAAGCAGAACGATCTGCCGCCAGTCCGTGGATTGGTGATCCGGCGCATCCGCATGGAGCGCGCTGATTGCTGCCTGGAGCTGAAATGGACCGGTTTGCCTGCGGGCGAGAGCCAGGTCGAGCATTTGCTGACCTTCGGCGATCTCCACCCTGTTCCACAGGCTTCGGTCCTGTCGGTCGAGCGGGATGATCTGTCCCTCATTGTCCATCCGGGCAGCAGCGCGTGAGTGATTGATCAGCATGAGGGCAAGCAGTCCCTCGCTTTCAGGATTGGCAGGCGCCAGTTCCAGCATCAGTCTTCCCAGCCGGATGGCTTCCATGCACAGGTCAGGGCGCAGTGGCGCGGCCCCCTCAGTGGCGGAGTAGCCCTCGTTGAAGATCAGGTAAATCACCGAGAGCACCGAATCCAGCCGCTCGGCCCAGTATTCAGGCTCGGGAAATTCAAAGGGAATACCGGCCTTGGTGATCTTGTGGCGCGCCCGGACCAGCCGCTGCGCCATGGCCTCTGTCGTATCGACAAAGGCACGCGCGATCTCCCGCGTCGTCAGCCCGCAGAGCGTTCTCAGCGTCAGCGCCACGCGTGTCTTGTTTTCCAGTGCCGGGTGGCAGCAGGTAAAGATCAGCCTGAGCCGCTCATCGGGGATCGCTGGCGGGGCGTCGCCGACGGCGGCCTGCTGATCGAGATCGAGGAGCACTCCGTACTCCTGCGCCTTCCGGTCGAAATTGCGGTCGCGGCGGATTCTGTCGATCGCCTTTCGCCGCGCTGTCTGGAGCACCCAGCCCGCGGGTGCGGCAGGCAGGCCGTTGCGGCTCCAGTGCTCAAGTGCGGATGCCATGGCCTCCTGGAGACAGTCTTCGGCCATCTGGAAATCCCGGGTATCGCGCAACAGCGCGCCGAGCAGGCGTGCGGTTTCGGCGCGCGCAAGGTCTTCAATTGCCTTGCGCGCACCGTCTTCCGTCATGGACGAGCCGCCATTCATTGATCCCAGTCGATTTCCATGATCGGACGCACCTCGATCGACCCGTGCTCGGCGGTCGGAATCATGGCGGCATACTTGATCGCCTCGTCGAGATTGGCGCAATCGAGCATGTAGAAGCCGCCAAGTTGTTCCTTTGTTTCGGCAAACGGCCCGTCCATGGTTTCCGTCTTGCCGTTGCGCACGCGGACGGTCGTCGCCGTCGATGAATCCTGAAGGGCTTCGCCCGCCAGCATCACCCCGTTCTTCTGGTAGGTTTCGGTGGCCGTTCGGTAACCCTCCATGTAAGGCCCGAATTCAGGTGTGCCGTAGTCCGGTCCGGCGCCCGGCGCCGCATAGATCAGTGCAAGATACTTCATCGGTTTCTTCCCTTTCCTCGATGGTTGAGGCCAGTGCGCTGTCCGCCATGGCCTGAGCTTACGTCATCAGGACGAACTGGCGGAGACGCTTTCGACATGGGGTGCGAAAAAATCTTGCCTTTGGACGAGGTCATACCGTGCCTTGCCCCGAATCACCCCATCCTCTAATCCATCGGCATGGGAAAAAGCTTGGTACCGCCCGGCGGCGGCGATGATATTCAGGGCATCGATCTGAAGAAGGCGCTCGAGGAGCGTTATCTCGCCTATGCGCTGTCGACGATCATGCACCGGGCCTTGCCCGATGTGCGCGACGGCATGAAGCCCGTTCACCGCCGCATCGTCTACGCGATGAGCGAGATGGGCCTGCGCTCGGCCGGGTCGTTCAAGAAGTCGGCCAAGGTGGTCGGCGAGGTCATGGGTAACTTCCACCCCCATGGCGACCAGGCCATTTACGACGCGCTCGTGCGGCTCGCGCAGGAATTCGCGGTGCGCTACCCGCTGGTCAACGGCCAGGGCAATTTCGGCAACATCGACGGTGATAGCGCGGCTGCGATGCGCTACACCGAATCCAAGATGACGGCGGTCGCGGAACTGCTGCTAGAAGGGATCGGCGAGGACGCCGTCGATTTCCGCACCACCTATGACGAGGAAAACAGCGAGCCTTCGGTTCTGCCGGGCGCGTTTCCCAATCTGCTCGCCAACGGGGCCACAGGCATTGCGGTGGGAATGGCGACCTCGATCCCGCCGCACAATGCCGCCGAGCTTTGCGATGCGGCACTGCTTCTGATCCGCAAGCCGGATGCGACGGTCGAGGATCTGCTCGCCCATGTCGAGGGACCGGATTTCCCCACTGGCGGCATCGTCATCGACAGCCGCGAAGCCATGCTCGAGGCCTACAAGACCGGCCGCGGCGGTTTTCGCGTGCGCGCCAAGTGGGAGGTCGAGGAGACCGGGCGGGGCGGCTACCAGATCGTCGTCACCGAGATGCCCTACCAGGTGCAGAAGTCGCGGCTGATCGAGAAGATCGCCGAACTGCTGATCGCACGCCGCCTGCCGCTGCTTGACGATGTTCGCGACGAATCGGCCGAGGATGTGCGGCTCGTGCTGGTTCCCAAGAGCCGCAGCGTCGATCCGAACCTGCTGATGGAATCGCTGTTCCGCCTGACCGAGCTTGAAAACCGCATCCCGCTCAATCTCAACGTGCTCTCGATGGGCCGTGTCCCCAAGGTCATGGGCCTGGGCGAGGTGCTTTCCGAATGGCTGGCGCACCGCCGCGAGGTGCTGCAGCGTCGCTCGCGTCACCGGCTCGCGGCCATCGAGCGGCGGTTGGAACTGCTGTCTGGTTTCCTGATCGCCTATCTCAATCTCGACGAGGTGATCCGCATCATCCGCGAGGAGGATGAACCCAAGCTCGAACTGATGAAGGCCTTCGAGCTTTCCGACGTTCAGGCCGAAGCAATCCTCAACATGCGGCTGCGTTCGCTGCGCAAGCTCGAGGAACTCGAAATCCGCAAGGAGTTCGACAACCTGACCAATGAGAAGGCCGAGATCGAAAGCCTGCTCGCCTCCGAGGCCAAGCAATGGCAGACGGTGGCCTGGGAAATCGGCAATGTGAGAAAGACCTTCTCCAAGGAGACCGAACTTGGCGCGCGGCGCACGAAGTTTGCCGAAGCGCCGGTTGCCGATCTTGCCGCCATCGAACAGGCAATGATCGAGAAAGAGCCGATCACCGTGGTCATTTCCGAAAAGGGATGGATCCGCGGCATGAAGGGCCATCTCGCCGATTTTGCCGGGTTGCAGTTCAAGGATGGCGACGCGCTGAAGACCGCCTTCCACGCCAACACCACCGACAAGCTGGTTATCGTTACCACCGGCGGCAAGGCCTACACGCTGGGCGCCGACAAGTTGCCGGGCGGGCGCGGCCATGGCGAGCCGCTCCGGATCATGGTCGACATGGACAATGACCAGGCGGTTCTGACCGCCTTTGTTCATGATCCGGCACGAAAGCTGCTGATGGCCTCCACCGCAGGCAACGGTTTCATCGTGGCCGAAAGCGACATGGTGGCCAACACGCGCAAGGGCAAGCAGATCATGAATGTCAGCCTGCCCGACGAGGCGAGGCTGTGCGTTCCGGTCAAGGGCGATCACGTCGCGGTCATCGGCGAGAACCGCAAGATGCTGATCTTCCCGATCTCGCAATTGCCCGAAATGAGCCGCGGCAAGGGCGTGCGTCTGCAGCGCTACAAGGATGGCGGCATATCGGATATCCGCTGTTTTGCCATGGAGCAGGGACTGACATGGGAAGACAGTGCCGGTCGGACCCACAACCGGACGCAGGCCGAACTCACCGAATGGATTGCAGACCGCGCCCAGGTCGGGCGTCTGGTGCCCAAGGGCTTCCCGAGGTCGGGCAAGTTCAGCTGATCGGATGAGTTCGGATCGGGCTCTTCTCAACCCCCAACGGCTTGGATTGCCCAATCGCCGGACTGCGCCGTTTCGGGGGCAGGGCGGTGTTCGCCAGGCTGGCGCTCTTCGCTTTCTCCGGACCATGCCGGCATGCCGATCCGTCCGAAGCCCGGCAGCTTGAGCGCCGGACGCAGCACGTCGATGCCGAAAACCAGGCCGGCAAGCCTGATCTCGAAGCCGTGTATCTGTCCGACCGCAATGCCCGCATACCCGCCCAGCGACAGTTCGAGGTTGCGCCAATCGTCCGACAGGGTGACGAATTCCCCGAAGGACCGGTAATCGCGGCCGACCGCCTCCGGCGGAAGCGCGATGCCGAGTTCGGGAACAGCCCGCAGCACATGCGCGACGAAGGAGTTGGAGTTCGGTCCCGGCCAGATCACGTAATCGCCGCGTGCCGAATACGGGTAGGTCTCAACCGCTGCCTCGATCTTGGGAATCAGGCGTTCGGCTTTCTCACCCCGCACAATCAGCAGCGCCTCGGGTTCGTTGGAATACCAGCGTCCGTCCGGCGGATAGCCGTTGACCCGGATCGGGCTGCCCCATCCCACCTTGTCGTATCGGGTGTAGCTCCCGCTTTCGGGTTTGGTCACGATCCAGCTGTGGGAGGCAAGGGCGCCCTTGAGGCCGCCCGTCCTTGCGGCCATCACATAGATTGCCGCCTGCCTGTCGTCCCGGGCCTCGGGAAACTGGCCGGTCGAGGACCAGTCCGCGCTCCGCCACGAATTGGGATACGAGCCTGCGGCCATGACACCCACCGACGCAAGCGCCGGCGAGATGAAACACAGGAACAAAGCAAGCAGAAGTTTCTTCATGAGGCCTGACACGTTGGATTTCAGTCCGGCAAAGCCAATCACCGGTCTGCGTCAACAATACGGCGAAGGGCTCAGACCGGATGACGCGGTGCCAGGCTGCGTGTGGCGCGCCTGTGCGCCGACAATTGCCAGAGCGAGTGCGCGACCAGGGCGGTAATGATGATCGCGCCGCCGATCAGGCCAAGCCGCGTGGGCGCTTCGGAAAAGATCAGCCACATCCAGACCGGGGCCAGAATGGTTTCCAGCAGATAGAACATCGCCACCTCGGGCCCCGAGAGATATCTCGGCCCCGTGGCCAGGCACCAGAAGGCCACCGGAATCACGATCAGGCCGTTGAGCATCAGCCAGCCCGGCTGCGGCAGCACGATTTGTGACGGCCCGCCGATGATCAACAGTCCGACAATGCACGGCACGATCGCTGCGAACAGCGGGGCGAAGCCCATGCCGGTTCGCGCCTTGCGACTGATGGTGATAATCAGCGACAGGACCAGCGAGGTAAAAAGGGCCAGTCCGTTGCCCAGCATGTTTCCCGCCTGCAAACCGTCTGAGACGATCAGGGCAACCCCGAAGACCATTGCAATCATCGCCACGAAGGTTTGCGGCTTGGGGCGTTCCCCGATCAACAGCCAACCCATCAGTGCCGCGAACATCGGATTGAAGGCCAGAATGAAGACCAGGTTGGCGGTCGTGGTGTGAAACACCGCCATCATGAAGCTGATTGCGGCAATGCCGTAGAGGCCGGTGACGAGCAAACCCGTGCGGCCCGGGATCACCGGTTCGCGGTTTGCGGTGAAAAGTCTGAGACCTGCCCACATCACAAGCGCGGCGAAGAAGGTCATCCCGCCGCGCGTGGCGACCACCGACCAGGCTTCCCCGCCTGACAGCTTGATCAGGGGAATGTCGACCGTCAGCATCATCCCGCCGAAAGCGGTAATCAGCAGCCCCTTGCGGTGATCGGCAGCCTGCTGAACATGGTCTTGCATGAAGTACGCCTTTGAACGGATGACATAGTGCCGGGGTGCCGGCGAATTGCGGCCAGGGCGGTCCCGAAACATGGGTCGGGGCAGCCTTGAGCCGGAAGGACAGGTAACGGTCTTGCGGACCGGGCTGAATGCACGAAGCCATAGGCTTTCGGCAAACGCCGTGCAACCTGTCGTTTTTTGTGGTGTGCGGGGTATTTGGGGTCCGGAACCGGGTCTTGCTTCACCGCGCCTGGATCAGCCTGTGTAGCGCTGCCAACCCTGGGCCATCAGATGCTCCTGCGGCTGGAAGCGGATCTTGTATTCCATCTTGCGCGATCCCTCGACCCAGTAGCCGAGGTAGACATGGGGCAGGCCGAGCGCCTTCGCGCGCTCGATGTGGTCGAGGATCATGTAGGTGCCGAGCGACCGGGCGGTCTCCTCGGGATCGTAGAAGGAATAGACCATCGAAAGGCCATCGCCCATCCGGTCGGTCAGGGCCACGCCGATAAGCGGTCCCGACGGCTGTTCCTGCAAGCCGTCTCCCTCCATCTTTGCGCGGTATTCAATGATGCGGGTGTCGACATGGGTGTCTTCGACCATCATAGCGTAGTCGCCGATGCTCATGTCCGCCATTCCCCCGCGCCGATGCCGGCTGTCGAGATAGGTCCGGAACAGCCGGAACTGCTCGCTGGAGGGTTCGGCATGGTATTCGGTGGCAACCAGATCGCGGTTTGTGGCCATGATCCGGCGCATCGACCGGGTCGGCTTGAACTCTTCCGCGAGGATTCTCACCGATACGCATGCCCGGCAGGATTCGCAGGCCGGCCGGTAGGCAATGTTCTGCGACCGCCGGAAGCCGCCCTGGGTCAAAAGGTCATTGAGCTCCGGAGCCTTGTCGCCGACCAGGTGCGTGAAAACCTTCCGCTCGCTTTCACCCTCGAGATAGGGGCAGGGCGAGGGGGCTGTGAGAAAGAACTGGGGCGAATTGACCGGGTGGTTTGTCATGCTTTGCGTTCGAATACGGATCAGAGACCGTAGTACCATGGCGCAAGAAGCGAAAAGGTCAACCAGATGATAATCACAAGAGGGCTTCCCGCGCGAACAAAGTCGCTGAACCTGTAATGTCCCGGTCCCATCACCAGGAGATTGGTCTGGTAGCCGATGGGTGTGGCAAAGGACGAGTTGGCCGCGAAAATCACTGCCGCAATAAACGGTTCCGGCGAAAGACCGAGCCCGTTGGCCATCCCCAGCGCGATGGGAGTGAACAGCACGGCCGTGGCGTTGTTGGAAAGGATATTGGTCAGGACGGCCATGACCAGGAACAGGCCCGACAAGATCACCGCGGGACCGGCGCCTGCCATCAGGCCGAGCGCCGAATCAGCGATCAGCCGCGCGCCGCCCGTCGCTTCCAGCGCCGTCGCCAGCGCCACGGATGCGCCGACCAGCAGAAAGATCTGCCGGTCGAAGGCGCGCGCCGCCTGCAGCAGTGACAGGCAGCCGGTCAGCATCATCATCACCGCTCCGCAAATCGCGGCCACCACGATCGGTACCACCGAGAAGGCCGAGGCGAGTACGATGGCTGCAAAGATCGCCACCGCGGTTCGGGCCTTTCGTGACTGCGGCACCGCTTCCGCCGAATGTTCGAGCATGAGCAGATCGTGGTTGCCGCGCAACTGCGTGATCGCCTGCATCGGACCGCCGATCAGCAGCGTGTCACCGGGTTCCAGACGGATGTCCGACAGGCCCGAGCGCGCCATTCGGCTCTTGCGTTGCACGCCGAGCACGGAGATTCCAAATCGCGGCCTCAAACCCGAAAGCTGAATGGTCCGTCCCGCATAGCGCGAGCCCGGCGAGATCACGGCTTCGGCAAGATGATAGTCCGGACCAGGCGGGGCCTCGTGACCGGTCTCTTCACGATCGCTTTCCTCTTTTTCGACGCTTGCCCTTCCTTGTGACAGCGCCTTGGAGAAGGCTCGGCGCGTGCCCGAAACCACCAGGGTGTCTCCGGCCTGGAGGACCACATCCTCGAAGGGCGGCAGGTGAGGCACGTCGTGGCGCTGCAGCATTCTCAGCGTCAGGTCGCCAAGTCCGGGAAACATTCCCGCCCGTGCCGAGGTTCCGACCAGCGGATGGTCGCGCGTCAGCGTGATCTCGCCGATGAACTGCGCGCCGGATTTCGCGCCCGCGGCAAGTTCGGCCCGGCGTTCGGGCATGAAACGCGGCAACACGAACAGAACGTAAAGGCTGCCGGCCAGCGCCAGCACGACTCCCATGCCGGTTATGTCGAAAAAGCCGATCTCAATGCCGTAGTCGCGCGCCACGCCAGCCACAAGAAGGTTGGTCGAAGAGCCGATTAGCGTCGTCATGCCGCCGAGGATCGAGATGAAGGACAGCGGAATGAACACCCGGCTGGCCGGAATCGAACGTTTCGCAGCGATGACGACAAGAACCGGAATGAAAATTACCACCACAGGGGTGTTGTTGAGGAAGGCCGAGATCAGGCCTGCGCCGATCAGTATGTACAGGATCGGCCGGTAGCTGCTGGCTCCGCCAAGCCGCCCGAGGTATCGGGCCGGGGCCTCCATCGCATCGGTGGCGAACAGGCCCTGGCCGACGATCAGCAGGGCTATCACGGTGGCAAGCGCGGGGTTTGAAAATCCTGCCAGCAATTGCTCAGCGCCGAGCACGTCGCCCTCACTGCCGGTCGCAGCAGGCCCACCATAGGGCCCGGTATAGGGAAAGGCGCCGAACAGCAGCAGGATCGCCGCCAGCGAGACCAGCGATACCGCTTCCATCGACCAGCGTTCGGACGCGTAGGCGACGATGGTCGCCGCGATGATGACAAAGGTTGCGATGAGGTGGAGGTCGGGCATGGGCTGGAAAGCTGTTCCTTGAGCGCGAACGAACCTTCAGCTTACCGCGTCATCGGCGGTTGCGCATAGAACGATTATTCCCGGGTACAACCGCATCGCGCAACGCCGGCGGCAAAAGCCTTCACAATCGTGCAACCCGGATGCTTGCCGGACCAGCAGCACGAACACAGCGCCCCGTGCGGCTCCTTCAAGCCTTAAAGCGCGGGGTCCTGCGTTAGCTGCGCACCACCACGGTGCCAAGCAGCCAGTCATGCACGGTCTGCTTGCGGTCCAGGACCAGTGTGGCAAGCAGGATGAACGGCGTCAGAACGGCGTTGAGTGCCCAGAACAGAACGCCGTGAACAACAGCAAGCATGAAATCGACCGGACGGCCGTCAAGACGGGCAAGGCGCACGCCCATCATTCGCATGCCGGGGGTTGCCTGGTTTTGTCCGCCGAGTGACAGGCCTATATAGGGAATGGCCACGAGCAGGAACAGGATCGGGTACAGGAAGAACCCAAGCCCCAGGGTGAAGATGCCGATGAAGAAGATCAGTACGGCCACCGGCACGCACAGCGCAAGGACGATCGCGTAGTCGATGAAAAACGCCAGCACGCGCCGCGTGCGAACGCCGTCGTAAAGCGCGATGTCGTCAAGTGCCTCGACGGTGCGGCTTTCGGCCTCGGGGGTATATGGATGGCTCACGGTCATCTCCTGTCGTCGGTCGGCCGGACCTCTCCGGCCCCCATGATGTAGGAACGAACGGACCCCGATTAAAGAGTGTCGAGGAGATGGCGGGGCTGCGCCGGTTTGCGTCAGACGCTGTATCCCTTCGCGATCAGCCTTGCCGCTTCCGGCGCGAAATAGGTCAGCACCCCGTCGCAGCCGACGCGCTTGAAGGCCAGCAGCTTCTCCATCATCACGCGTTCGCCGTCCACATAGCCCGCCGCGGCGCCGGCCTTGATCATCGAGTATTCGCCCGACACCTGGTAGGCGAAGGTGGGCAGGCCGTAGGCGTCCTTGAGCGCCTGGCAGATGTCGAGATAGCAAAGTCCCGGCTTGACCATCAGCATGTCGGCGCCTTCCTCGACATCAAGGCCGGCGTCGCGCACTGCCTCGGTGGCGTTGGACGGATCGAGATAATAGGTGCGCTTGTCGCCCTTCAGAAGTCCCGAGGTGCCGATGGCCTCGCGATAAGGCCCGTACAGGGCTGACGCGAACTTGGTGGCGTAGGACATGATGCCCACGGACTGATGGCCGCTTGCATCGAGCGCCCGGCGAATGGCGCCGATGCGTCCATCCATCATGTCCGACGGTGCGATGATGTCTGCGCCCGCATCGGCCTGGTGCACCGCTGCCGCAGCGATCGTGCGCACCGTCTCGTCGTTGACGATTTCACCGTCACGCAAGACCCCGTCATGGCCATGGTCTGTAAACGGATCGAGCGCGACATCGGTGATGATGCCGATTTCGGGCACCGCCGCCTTGATCGCGCGGGTGGCCTCGTTGATCAGGTTGTCGGGTTCAAGAGCGTATGAGCCGGTCTGGTTGCGGTGTTCCATTTCCACGTTGGGAAAAGTCGCCAGCGCCGGTATGCCGAGATCTGCCGCCATTCTTGCAGCCTCTGCCGCCTTGTCGACTGACAGGCGGCTTACGCCCGGCATCGCCTCGATGGGCTCGACGATATTCGTGCCCGGGACAATGAAAATCGGCCATATCAGGTCGTTGACGCTCAAAACCGTTTCGCGCGTCAGCCGGCGGGACCAGTCGGCGATGCGGTTGCGCCGCATTCTGCGATGGCCGGTGATTTCGTCCACATCGCTTGATGCAGCCGTTCTGAGCCCCGCTGCCGTGTTCTTTCCCAGTGATGTCATGTTTTCGGGTCCTCCAGCAGATTGGCAGCAGATTGGCGGCGGCGCACGTCGAAGCGCGCGTTTGTCAGCGCTTTAGACCGCACCCGGGGCGCACCGGTCAAGCGGTCAGGGGCTACGCACCTACTACACACAAATGCGCGTACCGGGTCCGATGCGGCAACAACGCGGATCCCGGGGCTTTTGCTCGTGTCCTTGGCTTGGTATGGAGTTTGGCGAATCCCGAGCGGCCCAGCGGCCATCGGGGCGGGGAAAGGGCAGTCTCATGGCGATGTTGGAACTCGGCACGGCGCCGGATCCGGGAGAAGGCAGTCTGGAGACGGCCTTCCGGTTCTTTGTCCGGCTGGTGGCGCTTTCCTGCCTCGTCGCGGGACTTCAGTACTGGGCCCGTTTGATCGGCTTCAGCGATGGCGGAATGTCGCGGTTCGATCTCGTGCCCTCCTACTGGCAGTTCGCCTCGGCCTCTCTTGCGGTGCTTTTGCCGGTCGCAGCCGTCGGTCTCTGGATGCAGGTGTCCTGGGGACCGGTGATCTGGGCTGTCTCCGCCGGCGCGGAAATCGCCATGCATGCGGGGCTTTCGCAATTCTTCGGAGAGCGCCCGCTTCTGGTCATTGCCCATGTGGTGGTGTTTGCCGTCTATCTGGGATTTCGCATCATGATGTTCGTCAAATGGCGTCAGGAAAGCCTCAAGCAGGTAAGAAGCGATTCACTGTAATTGCGACTGCGGATGCGGTAACCGCCTGTTAAGCCTGCACTTTAAGTAGAATTTTATGCGTATTCGCTAGGGTCTGTCTCAAGGCGGGAACAAAAGCCGCCACAACAACAGTGAGGCAGTCATTATGTCATTTACCAATTCCGCGCTTGCCGCAGACCCGAAGACAGAATTCTCCAATGATGATTCCGCGGTCCTCAAGGACCTCTACCTGGAATCGTTGCAACTGGTCGAGCGGCTGCACCGTCGTCTGCTTGACGTGATCAAGGACGAGTTCGACCGCAACAACCGCACCGACATCAATGCAGTGCAGGCGCTGCTGCTTTTCAACATCGGCAATTCCGAGCTGACCGCCGGCGAATTGCGCAGCCGCGGCTACTATCTCGGTTCGAACGTGTCCTACAATCTGAAAAAACTGGTCGATCTGGGCTACATCAACCACCAGCGCTCGCGGGTCGACCGTCGCGCGGTCCGCATCAGCCTGACCGAACACGGCATTGAAGTCGCCGAGATCATCGCCGGTCTGTATGACCGCCACATCAATTCCATCGCCAAGGTCGGTGGCATCGGGGCCAGCGAGTTCGAGGAACTCAACAAGCTGATGCAGCGTCTGGACCGATTCTGGAACGACCAGATCCTCTATCGCCTGTAACGTATCCCACGTTCTACCGGGCTCTATTGAACCATACCGCACACCCCCCGCGCATCCTCTCCGATGCGTGGGGGCGCGCGTCATTCAGCCGGGTCGGTTGTCAGCCTGTGAGGGCGCGGCAGGGGAAGCAGGATCGGCGTGCGATCCGCATATGCAGCATAGTCGGCGCGCCACTCCATAAGGTGCTGTTCGGTGAGCGGAAGCGATACGAAACGGATCACGGCAGCCAATGCGACGGGGCCGGCGAGCGCCCACCATGCACCCGAAAGATCAAGGGCCGCGAGACCGAGCCCGAACCAAAGGGTGATTTCTCCCAGATAGTTGGGATGCCGGCTGCAAGCCCACAGACCGCTGGTCAGCGTCTGGCCGGCGGCACGCCCGCTCAACCGGTGACGGTAAAGCTGCCAGTCGGCGATGGTTTCGATCGCAAGTCCGGCGAGGAAGAGTGCTATTCCCGCTACGCCGACAAAGGACAAGGCAGCGGTGGAGGGTGCCATCACGATGGCATGGACCGGACTTGCGACAAGCCAGAGAATCACCGCCTGCAAAAGAAAAACCTTGTAAAGGCTGCGCCACCACCACTGCGGGCCGCCGGCCCGGCGCATCTTGAGGTAGCGCGGATCCTCACCGTCCATGAGCCTGTGGCGCAGGATCAATTGTCCGGCCAGCCGTGCCGCCCAAAGCGAGATCGCGGCCAGCAGCGCGATCTTGATCGCGGAGGATTGCGCTCCGAAGGCAAGGCCCGACCATCCGATGACGGCAAAACCCGGACCCCAGTAGTAGTCGATGATCCCCGCATCCTCGAGTGGAACATGAATTAGCCATATTGCCGTGAAAGCCATTAGGGTAACGACGAGGCTCGTGACGAGGAACGGGTCCATGGTCTCTCTCTTTGGTTGCTCCGTCACACAAAAGTGTGCTGTTTCGCTTGAAGGGGAGGTTTTGGTCCCCAAATTTTAACGTTACTAAGGATACGAAGGTGTCCTGCGCACACGTTGAATTCGACTGCATGGTGGATTACGCATGAAAACCCCGACCGGATTAGACAAACTCAACCGCCGCAGGTTTCTGGCGCGCGCCGCCAGCGCCGCCGCAATGGCTTCCGCGGCCGGTCCGGCCATGGCACAGTCAGCCATCGAAGCAATCATCAATGCCCCGCAGCGCGGATCGTGGGATGACCAGTTCGACGCCAAGAGTTCGCGATCCGTTGCCAAGACCGCGACGCGCCATCCGATTTCCAGCGCAGACACCATTGCGTTTGTCGAACGCGCGATCTTTGACTACCAGGACATCGTGGCCCGCGGCGGCTGGCCCTACGTTCCGCCGGTCAAGAAGCTGCGCATGGGCGTTTCCGAGCCCGAGGTGCGGGTGCTGCGGCAGCGACTGATCGCTTCGGGAGATCTCTCCGCCAATACCGGACTGTCCAACGCTTTCGATTCCTACGTCGATGGCGCAGTCAAGAAGTTCCAGGCGCGCCATGGCTTGCCGCCGGACGGTGTTCTCGGCAACTACACCTATCAGGCGCTCAACGTGTCGGCCCAGGTTCGCCTTGGTCAGCTTGAGACCAACCTGGTGCGCCTCCGGTCGATGTCAGGTTTCCTCGGCGAGCGCTATGTGATGGTCAACATTCCCGCCGCCCAGATCGAGGCTGTCGAGAACGGGAAGGTGGTGTTGCGGCACACCGCGATCGTCGGCAAGATCGACCGCCAGACGCCGATCCTCAATTCGAAGATCCACGAGATCATTCTCAATCCCTACTGGACCTCGCCGCGCTCGATCATTGAGAAGGACATCATGCCGTTGATGCGCGAGGACCCGACCTACCTGACGCGCAACAACATCAGGCTGTTCGACAATCAGGGCAACGAAGTCCCCCCCGAGTTCGTCGACTGGAACGCCGAAGAGGCGCCGAACCTGATGTTCCGGCAGGATCCGGGCAAGGGCAACGCCATGGCGTCGACCAAGATCAATTTCCACAATCCGCATGCTGTCTACATGCACGACACCCCGCAGCAGGGCGTGTTCAACCAGCTTATGCGGTTTGAGAGCTCCGGCTGCGTCCGTGTGCAGAATGTTCGCGATCTCAACACCTGGCTCCTGCGGGATACGCCCGGTTGGAGCCGGCAGGCAATCGAGGCGACCATCGCCTCGGGCCAGAACACGGAGATTCCTCTGTCCGAGCCGGTACCGGTCTATTTCACGTATTTCACGGCGTGGGCGTCGGAAGACGGGGTCGTACAGTTCCGCGACGACGTTTACCAGCGCGACGGCGTGGACGAGTTGGCGCTTCGCTGATCGGGCCCTAGCAGCTCTCATCGCTGCCGGGAGTTCAAAAGCCGTCCGCTGGGGCGGCTTTTGCTTTTTGCCGCGGTGCGGTGACGCAATCAGGACGGCGGATATTGCCCTGACCATGCGAGAGCGTTAAACAGCCGCATCCGGACAGGCATTGGCCCACGCCGGATTCGCACCGCCTGTCGCAGCGCCATAACCCGCATTCCCGTCTGCCGCTGTGACGAACCGTGCCCAAGACCCGAGCCAACAAGGAACCCGGCCCCATGTCGAACGCGACCCCCGCAGCCCGCTTTTCCGACGCTTTCTTCAATCGCTCTCTCGCCGATTCTGACCCCGCGCTGTTTGGCTCGATCAAGGATGAGCTGGGCCGGCAGCGTCATGAGATTGAGCTCATTGCGTCCGAGAACATCGTTTCGCGTGCAGTCCTGGAAGCCCAGGGCTCTGTCATGACCAACAAATATGCCGAGGGCTATCCGGGCCGGCGCTATTACGGCGGTTGCCATTTTGTCGACGTGGCCGAAGAACTCGCCATCGAGCGGATCAAGCAGCTGTTTGACTGCGGCTTTGCCAATGTGCAGCCGAACTCCGGATCGCAGGCCAACCAGGCGGTGCTTCTTGCGCTGGCGAAACCGGGCGACACCCTTTTGGGCATGAGCCTCGATGCAGGCGGTCACCTGACCCATGGCGCAAAACCCAACCTGTCGGGCAAGTGGTTCAACGCCGTTCAGTATGGTCTCGATCTCGAAACCGGCATGATCGACTACGATCAGGTCGAGGCGCTGGCGCTCGAGCACAAGCCGCGCATCATCATCGCGGGTGGTTCGGCGTACTCACGCCACATCGACTTTGCCCGGTTCCGGAAGATCGCCGATGCCGTGGACGCCATTCTCTGGGTCGACATGGCGCACTTCGCAGGCCTCGTGGCGGGTGGTTCCCATCCCAGCCCGTTCCCGCACGCCCATGTCGCCACCTCGACCACGCACAAGACGCTGCGTGGCCCCCGCGGCGGCATCGTGCTGACCAATGACGAAGACATCGCCAAGAAAATCAATTCGGCTGTCTTCCCCGGTCTGCAGGGCGGCCCGCTGATGCACGTGATTGCAGCCAAGGCCGTCGCCTTTGGCGAGGCGCTCACGCCCGAGTTCAAGTCCTACATCGCCAATGTGGTGCGCAACGCCGAAGTGCTTGCAGAAACCCTCGTTGCCGGCGGTCTCAAGATCGTCTCGGGCGGCACCGACACGCATCTGATGCTCGTCGATCTCAGGCCGAAGAGCCTGACCGGCAAGGCATCCGAATCCGCGCTCGGTCGCGCCTTCATCACCTGCAACAAGAATGGCGTTCCCAACGACCCCGAAAAGCCTACGATCACTTCGGGCGTGCGTCTGGGAACACCCGCAGGGACGACCCGCGGTTTCGGCGAGGCCGAGTTCCGCGAGATCGGAGCGCTCATCCTGGAGGTGCTCGACGGTCTCAAGAAGGCCAATTCGGAAGAAGGCAATGCCGAGGTCGAGGCCGCGGTCAAGGCCAAGGTGATTGCGCTGACCGACCGGTTCCCCATCTATCCGCATCTCGGGTGATCGTTCATGCGGTGTCCCTATTGCAGCTCCGAAGACAGCCAGGTGAAGGATTCGCGGCCCGCCGAAGACGGGGCTGCGATTCGTCGCCGGCGCGTATGCCCTGATTGCGGAGGGCGGTTTACGACCTTCGAGCGGGTGCAGTTGCGCGATCTGCAGGTGCTCAAGAAGACCGGACGCCGGGTGCCGTTCGACCGCGACAAGCTGGCGAAGTCCTTCCAAATCGCGCTGCGCAAGCGACCGGTCGACCCGGAACGGATCGACAGGGCCGTTTCCGGGATTGTCCGGCGGCTGGAAAGCTCGGGTGAACCGGAGATCGCCACCGACGAAATCGGGCTTCTGGTGCTCGAAGCGCTCAAGGCGCTCGATGATGTTGGCTTTGTCCGCTATGCCTCGGTTTACCGCGATTTTGCCGGGCCGCAGGATTTCGAACGCACGATTGCGGAACTGACGGCCCGCATTGCAAGCGACAGCACCGCCAGGGACGATTGAACGAATGCCCGCGACTGCGCTTGACCGGCGGTTCATGGCGGCTGCGATTCGTCTGGCCCGCTGGCATGAGGGGCTGACCGGCTCCAACCCGTCAGTCGGAACCCTGATCGTGCGCGAGATCGATGGCGATCCGGTGATCGTCGGGCGCGGCGTGACGGCAATTGGCGGACGCCCCCATGCCGAGCCGCAGGCGCTCGAGGAGGCCGGCGACCTGGCCGAAGGCGCCACCGCCTATGTCACGCTTGAACCCTGTGCCCATCATGGCCGTACCCCGCCTTGCGCCGAAGCGCTGGTCAATGCGGGGATCAGGCGCGTTGTTGCAGCCGCCACGGACCCTGACGAAAGGGTGTCGGGCAGGGGATACGAGATCCTGCGTGCTACCGGGATCGAGGTGGTCGAGGGTGTGCTCGCCGGGGAGGCGGCGCGGGATCTGGCTGGCTACCTTGCCCGGCGGACCCGGAACCGTCCCCACGTCACTCTGAAGCTTGCGATTTCGAGCAACGGCAAGATCGGGCGCCGCGACAATGGCCAGGTGCAGATCACCGGCGAAGTCACGCGCAGACAGGTTCATGGCTTGCGGGCGCTGTCCGATGTGATCCTGATCGGCGTCGGCACGGCGATTAACGACGATCCCGTGCTGACCTGCCGGCTTCCCGGTCTGGAGGACAGGGCGCCCATCCGGCTGGTGCTCGACACCGATCTCAGGCTGCCGCCCAACTCGGCGCTGGTTCGCTCCGCGCGTGCGACGCCCCTGTGGGTCGCCACAGCTGCGGGCCAGGATCACGAGGCCCGCGCGCCCCTCACTCAGGCAGGTGTCGAGTTCGTCGCATCCGAGAACCACGACGGCCGTGTTGCGCTTCCGGAACTGCTTGAGGATCTTGCCGCCAGGGGGCTGTCGAGTGTTTTCGTCGAAGGTGGCGAGCAGGTGGCGCGTGCCTTTCTCGCCGAAGGGCTGGTCGATCGCATCATCCTGTTCACCGCCCAAACCGTCATTCCCGACGATGGCGTGGATGCGCCGGTTACGCCGGATACCGTTCCCGATGGTTTCGGCCTGACTGGCTCCATGAGCTTTGGCGTCGACACCATGCATGAGTACGAAAGGGTCTAGAGCCATGTTTACCGGCATCATCACCGATATCGGCCGCGTTGCAGCGATCACTCCGCGTGATCAGGGGCTGCGGCTTCGCATCGAAACATCCTGGGACCCCGCGACCATCGACATCGGCGCATCGATCGCCTGTTCCGGCACATGTCTGACGGTCACGAAATTGCCGGAGCCGGGAGACAATGCCCGCTGGTTCGAAGTGGAAGCCTGGGAAGAGGCCCTCCGGCTGACCACAATCGGGCAGTGGGGAGAGGGCACGCGCATCAACCTCGAGCGTTCGCTGAAGATGGGCGACGAACTCGGCGGTCACATGGTCAGCGGCCATGTCGACGGGCTGGCCGAACTCGTTGCGGTTACCGATGAGGGCGAAGCCCGGCGCTTCACGCTGCGTGCGCCGGATGAACTGGCCCGGTTCATCGCCCCAAAGGGATCGGTGGCGCTGGACGGAACCTCGCTGACGGTCAACGGCGTCAATGGCAGCGAATTCGATGTCCTTTTGATCCGGCATTCCCTGGAGGTGACAACCTGGGCCGAACGCCGGGCAGGGGACGCGATCAACCTGGAAGTCGATCAGATGGCGCGCTACGCAGCGCGGCTGGCGGAGATGGCCCCGTCCCGCTGAAACGAAGTGTGCCCGAGAGCACGCCGCCTTGTTCTGGTTGAAGGTCCCGGATCGATTTCAAAGCGTGCGAGAAGGTGCAGCCCGAAGACGGCCATGATGTGCATGAGCCATATCGCGTCGTTCCGAGCCAGGAAAAATGTCTCGATGAAAGACAGCAGGCTCGCGAACACGATGATCATGAAAAACATGTCGGCCATTGCCCGCTTGGCGGGCCTTCGCCGAGCCTTGGCGTAGTTGATCATCGGGGCGACGAAAAGCACCCAGCACAACACCGCTCCGCCGATGATCCCGAGATTCAGCAGGATGTCGAGATAGTTGTTGTGGCCGTGGACGATGTAGCGGTAGTCCCATGCCGCCTCAAAGGGAGCGTCAAGGCCGAGCACGTTCTCGGTCTGCCAGAAATTGTAGAGACCGTAACCGAGCCAGGGCTTGTTGGGGATCATCGACAGGCTGAATTCCCACAGTGTGGTGCGCCCGGTGTAGGTCTCGTCGCCTGTCAGCTTGCTGACGAGAAGCGAAATGTCTGGGCGGTAGAGCACGCCGAGGGTAAAAATCCCGACACTCGCGATGGCGGCTATGCTTGTCAGGATAGCCACGCCGGCGCTTGCGAAGACCGGCGCCATCATCACGATCATGATCGAAACCGGAAACAGGCCTGCGGTTGTTTTCGATCCCGTGTTGGCGACGAATAGGGCTGCGGCGGCGAACATGACGAAACCGAATGCACGCTGGCCCGAGCGCATCAGGTAAAGTCCGAAGATCGCAATTACGCTCATCACCGGCCCGGCGATGTTCTTGTGGCTGAAATGACCGCGCCAGAGCCCGCTGTGCTGTGGTTCGTAGACATCGAAACCGTGCTTGGCGAGGTCCGGAAAGGCCACCAGGCCGATGTAGGACAACGCCAGCGCCGCCCCGGCGCCAAGCCCGAGCGCGAGCCGGAAGTCCGCCTGGTTGCGCGGCAAGGCAACCACGGTGAAGGCGATCAGCATTCCGATCAGCGTAAACAGAAGCGCGCGCATCATCAGGTCCGGATAGGGCGAACGCATCAGGTTGAAGGCGAGCACCAGACCCAGAAGCAGAAAGCCGGGTGAAAACAGGCTTGCAAGAACACGCCTGTTGGCAAGGCACAAAAGTGCCAGGAAACAGATGCCGCCGGCGGCCAGAAAACCGTACTGGTTGAGGGCGTCTCCGGTGTTTTCTCCGCCCGAACTGTAGGTCAGGCGTGCCGCGAACGGGCGCAGCGAAATCAGCATCAGCGCAAGCCCCAGCCCCGAAACCAGGACGGCGATGGCCCTTATCACCGCCGCGCTCAGGAAAGCGGGCCGCGCCAGGGATATCTGCGCCGCGAAAGGGCGCGGCTCGGCCTGTGAGGGAAGGGGTCCGCCCGCCAGGCCAAGGGATCGGGAAGAGGAAAAAGACACAAGGCGCATAGGATTGCCCGGACGAGAGGTCTGAGGCTCCGAGCATCGGCGTTTATGGTTAATCAACGGTAAAGGCGACAGTCCTTGGAGGTCTGGCGTAGACCCGCCGCCGTGAGCTTTGCCGGCTCTGCCGAAGCAGGTTCAGGTGTTCTTGCTGTCCGGATCGCCAAGCATTGCCAGGGCCTCCGCACCTTTCGGCAAGAGGGCGTAGATGCCGGTAGCCACCCGTTCGAACCAGCCATAGTGATTGTCCGACATCAGCACCCGCGCCTTTTCGACACCCGAAGCCCGGGCGACCAGGGCCGCCTTGGTCGGACCAAGCTCGGAAAGCACCCTGGCGCAGCGCAGCGCATCCTGTCGGTAGGCGGTCATCAGGCCCTGTCTCGTCGCGCCTCCGGCGTTCGGATCGCCGGTGCGCTTGGCGAATTCCTTGAGCATCCGGGCCTTCTTGATATTGGATTTGCGCGGTTTGTAGGGAGCGGGATCAGCGTGGATCTCCACAAATCCGTCCCTGAGGCGCACCGTGATCAGGCCCAGCCCGAGCCTGCGGCAGAGCGACGTGTTGGCTGAAATCGCTTTCTGGAATACCCGCCCCGAACCGCGCGGAACCGCAACATAGACCGCGTCGGTGATCGCCTGCCTTTCGATCGCCTGGTGAAACAGGGACAGTGAAAACCCGGTTTTGAGTTCCACAACGACCGGTGCCTCGTCTCCTCGCACGCCGACAACATCGGCTGCGCCGATTTCCCCCTTGACCTCGTAGCCCTGGCCTTCAAGCAGTGTCTTGACCGGCTGATAAAGATCGGTTTCGCGGGGTCTGGCTGTGCTCATCTTCGCTCTCTTTGGGATGTGTCTAGCGGAGTCGTCGCCACGCGAAAAGATCGGCGGGTTAAGGCTGTGCCGAAGGCGTGGCATTGTGACCGCGGTTTTTCCTTGCCAAGCGGCAAACAAAGTGGTTTGACCGCCGCTCTGACCCGGCACTCACTCGGACATCTGCCTCGCATCCCCTTGCCGGGGTGCGTAAGCCCCGAAAAAGGTTGTTCTGAGCGACCGGTCCGGGCGCATCAGGATCGCGATGACCCGCAACACGGTCACCCGGATGGCCAACCAGAAGGAATGCCGAAATGGCGAACCCGAAATCACCGCACCTGCTGATCGTGGAGGCGCGTTTTTACGACGATATGTCCGATGCGCTGCTGGACGGCGCGAAGTCGGCGCTTGAAGCGGCAGACGCAAGCTTCGATGTCGTCACCGTCCCCGGTGCGCTGGAAATCCCTCCCGCCATTGCCATGGCGCTCGACGCGATGGACGAAGGCGGTACCGAGTATGACGGCTTTGTCGCGCTGGGCGTTGTCATCCGCGGTGAAACCTACCATTTCGACATCGTCTGCAATGAATCCGCACGCGGGCTGATGACTCTTTCGGTCTCGGAATCCCTCGCAATCGGAAACGGCATCATGACCACCGAGAATGCCGAGCAGGCCTGGGAGCGGGTGAAAAAGGACGAACTCGACAAGGGCGGCTTTGCGGCCCGTGCGGCGTTGAGCATGATTGCGTTGAAAGACAGGCTGGCGGGCTGATCGTGACGACAGAGAAAAACCCGGGCGGCGAAATCAAGACGGCCAACCAGCGCGGCGCGGCGAGGCTGGCCGCCGTTCAGGCGCTCTACCAGATGGACATCGGTGGCACCGGCGTTCTGGAGGTTGTGGCCGAATACGAATCCCACCGGCTCGGAAACGAGATTGACGGCGAGCAGTATCGCCCGGCTGACCCGGCCTGGTTCCGGGCCGTCGTTTCCGGCGTCGTCGAGAAGCAGCGCGCACTCGACCCGGTCATCCGCGCAAGCCTGACGGAAGACTGGCCGCTTTCGCGTCTGGACGCGACGTTGCGCGCCATTTTGCGTGCCGGTGCGTGGGAGCTGTCCTTCAAGAAGGATGTTCCTGTCGCGGTGATCGTTACTGAGTATGTCGATATTGCACGCGCATTCTTCGAGGAAGACGAGCCGAAGATCGTCAACGCGGTTCTCGATCGGCTTGCACGCAAATACCGCTCGGAACCGTCTGCGAAACAGGACTGACACACATGGCGTTTCTTGACCGGATCGGCCTGGCCGGTGCCAACGAGGCCGAAAACCTCGCGCGCCGAAACGCCTTGTTGCTGTCTGCTTCCCAGGCCTTCGGCGGCGCTGCCGCCCCGATCGCGATCTCGATGGGCGGTCTTGCCGGTTTCTACCTGCTCGGCGCCGACAAGTCGCTCGCGACCGCACCGGTGACCGGTTTCAACATCGGCGTAGCCGTGGGCGCGCTTCCCGCCGCCTGGCTGATGCGCCTGGTCGGCCGCAGATACGGTTTTCTGTCAGGCATGATGATGACGGCACTGGGCGGCATCATCTCCGCCATCGCGCTGTTCCGCCATGAATTCTGGCTGTTTGCCTTCGGCATGGCGTTTATCGGGCTGGGCGGCGCCTTCGTGCAGCAATACCGCTTCGCAGCCGCCGACGGTTCACCGACCAATTTCAAGGCGCAGGCCATTTCCTGGGTTCTGGCCGGAGGCGTTTTCGCGGCGATCATCGGTCCACAGACCGTGATCTTCACCCGTGAACTCTTCGCGCCGGTGATGTTTGCGGGATCATTCGTGGCGCTTCTGCCGTTGGCGCTGATCACCATGTCGATCCTGTGGTTCCTGCGCATTCCGAACGACACGCGTCCCGGAGATGCGGGACATGATGAAACGCCGGCCCGCCCGCTTGGCGAGATCATCACGCAGTCCCGCTTTGTCACTGCGATGATTTGCGGCGTTGGCTCCTATGCGCTCATGACGTTCATGATGACCGGAGCTCCGCTGGCCATGGTCGGCTGCGGGTTCTCGCCCGAGCTCGCAACGCTTGGCATTCAGTGGCACGTCATGGCGATGTTCGCGCCGAGTTTCTTCACCGGCAAGCTGATTGCCCGCTTCGGCCGCGACACCATCACCGCAACGGGCCTTGTAATCCTTCTGGGCTGCGCGATCGTCGCCCATATGGGTATCGAATTGTGGAACTTCTGGCTGGCGCTGGTGCTCCTCGGGATCGGCTGGAACTTCGGCTTCATCGGAGCGACGACCATGGTCACGATGACCTATCGCCAGTCCGAGAAGAACAAGGTTCAGGGCTTCCATGACGTGACCCTGTTCGGCATCGTAGCCTTCTCGTCCTTGATGTCCGGCCAAGTGCTCAACGCCTGGGGCTGGGATGCGCTCAATGCACTGTTCTGGCCTGTTGCGGCCTTTTGCCTGCTCGTTCTTGCTGCGCAGAACTTGTGGGAGCGCCGCCGCGTCACTGTCTGACCCGGCTTCCGGAAGCCGCTGCCGGAGTGCGGCTTCGGCGTGAACTGGCTGCCCGATGAGGGTTTCCCAAGCCTAATTTTGCTGTCCGGCCTATAAGACCATCTGTGCCCTTGACGTTGTCCGTCCCGTGCCGCAATCATCCGCCGCGATGCAGCAGGGAATCCGGGCGTGAGGTCTGTGTTCCTTTAGCCGCATGAGATGCTGGCCGGGGGGAGTTCAATTGGCTCCGGCTATTTTGGAGGGATATCAGCATGTCAGTTCTTTTTGCTGTAATCGCCTGTGGATTGCTTTCCGTTGTTTACGCCATCTGGGCGACCAGGTCGGTGATGGCCGCCGACCAGGGCAACGCACGCATGCAGGAGATTGCAGGTTACATCCGTGAAGGCGCTCAGGCCTACCTGAACCGCCAGTACACCACCATTGCCATTGTCGGCGCGGTCGTCTTTGTGGTCACCTGGATTCTTCTCGGTGCGACCGCGGCCATCGGGTTTCTGATCGGCGCCATTCTTTCAGGCGCAGCCGGCTATATCGGCATGCACGTTTCGGTGCGCGCCAATGTTCGCACGGCTCAGGCATCGGCGGTCAATCTCGCCGGCGGTCTGGACGTCGCCTTCAAGGCGGGCGCGATCACCGGCATGCTGGTGGCCGGTCTCGCGCTTCTGGGCGTTGCGGTTTACTACTGGATTCTGACCGGTCCGATGGCGCTTGCCACCGACAGCCGTCAGGTGATTGATGCGCTCGTAGCGCTCGGCTTCGGCGCCTCGCTGATTTCCATCTTCGCCCGTCTGGGCGGCGGCATCTTCACCAAGGGCGCCGACGTGGGCGGCGACCTCGTGGGCAAGGTCGAGGCCGGCATCCCGGAAGACGATCCGCGCAACCCTGCGACCATCGCCGACAATGTGGGCGACAATGTCGGTGACTGCGCCGGCATGGCCGCCGACCTGTTCGAAACCTATGCGGTGACCGTGGTCGCCACCATGGTTCTTGCGGCCATCTTCTTCGGCGGCATGGATGTGCTCGGCTCGGCCATGCTCTATCCGCTGGCCATTTGCGGCGCGTCGATCATTACCTCGATCGTAGGCACGTTTTTCGTCAAGCTCGGCACCAACGGCTCGATCATGGGCGCGCTCTACAAGGGCCTGATCGTGACCGGCCTCTTGTCGATCATCGGTCTGGGCGGCGCCACCTCGCTGACCATCGGCTGGGGTGAGATGGCGGTCATCGACGGCAAGTCGATTACCGGCACAGACCTGTTCATCTGCGGGATCATCGGCCTTGTCGTGACCGCGCTGATCGTCGTGATCACCGAGTACTACACGGGCACCAACAAGCGGCCGGTCAACTCGATCAGCCAGGCCTCGGTCACCGGTCACGGCACCAACGTGATCCAGGGACTTGCGATCTCGCTGGAATCGACGGCGCTGCCGGCCATCGTCATCGTTGGCGGCATCATCTCGACCTATCAGCTCGGCGGGCTGTTCGGCACCGGTATCGCGGTCACCGCAATGCTCGGCATTGCCGGCATGATCGTTGCGCTCGACGCCTTCGGTCCGGTCACCGACAACGCCGGCGGCATTGCCGAAATGTCGGGACTGCCACCTGAAGTCCGTCAGGCAACCGATGCGCTCGACGCGGTCGGAAACACCACCAAGGCCGTGACCAAGGGCTATGCCATCGGTTCTGCGGGCCTCGGTGCCCTGGTGCTGTTCGCGGCCTACTCGAACGACCTCCAGTTCTTCGCCCGCCAGGCGAATGCGGAGGGCTCGACGCTCTATCCCTACTTCAAGGACATGGGTGAGATCTCGTTCGACCTGTCCAACCCCTATGTGGTTGCAGGCCTGATCTTCGGCGGCCTGATTCCCTACCTCTTCGGCGGTATCGCCATGACTTCGGTTGGCCGTGCCGGCGGTGCGGTTGTCGAGGAAGTGCGCAAGCAGTTCCGCGAGAAGCCGGGCATCATGGCAGGGACCGAGAAGCCGGACTATGGCCGCGCGGTCGACATGCTGACCCGCTCTGCGATCAAAGAAATGATCATCCCGTCGCTGTTGCCGGTGCTGGCTCCGCTGGTCGTCTATTTCGGCGTCCTGTTGATCTCGGGCTCCAAGGCGTCCGCCTTCGCGGCTCTGGGGGCCTCGCTGCTTGGCGTGATCGTAAACGGCCTGTTCGTCGCCATCTCGATGACATCGGGCGGCGGCGCATGGGACAATGCCAAGAAATCCTTCGAAGACGGCTTCGTCGACAAGGAGGGTGTCAAGCATGAGAAGGGATCCGATGCGCACAAGGCTTCGGTGACCGGCGACACGGTTGGCGATCCGTACAAGGACACCGCCGGCCCTGCCGTCAACCCGGCGATCAAGATCACCAATATCGTGGCACTTTTGCTGCTTGCAGTGCTTGCGCACTGATACGAGATGCGTCGGACGGGAGCCTTCAGGGGCTACCGGGTCACGGTAAAACGAAGAACCCCGCGGAGAGCGATCTCCGCGGGGTTTTTGATTGATCAAACTGTCCTTCGGCGAGGGGCGGTGAGCCCGGTAACAACTCCGGTGTTACTGGCCGCCGCTGATGATCGATCGTGCGAGCGAATTGCCCGCCTCCGGCCCGCTTGCGCCGGACAGGATCTGGGCGAGGAACGATTTGTCGAGGCCGCCGGTCGGGGTGGTGCGGGTGATCATGTCGAAGACCTTGCCGTCCTGCAGCGTGTAGTTGGCAATCTGCCTGACAGTGCCTTCTTCGTCGAAATAGACCGCAAGGACCGACTGCTCGACGAGTTTGGGCTTCATGAACATTGCCCCGCGCACACGCCGCTGGGAAATGTAGTAAAACACCTCGTTGTCGAACGTGGCGGTCGTGGACGGGGTGCCCAGGGACAACAGCACCTGCTCGCGGCTTGAACCGACAGGGGTTAGGTCGAGAGCGGTCTGATCGACCACGTAGCCCTGATTGAGAACTTCACTCGTGGTGCAGCCTGCAAGTCCGATTGTGGAGATGACCGCAACTGCGGCTCCGAGACGCAAATTCCGTCCGGTTGCCTTGAAAACTCTCATCTTGAACGACATCTCCCCTTGGCGTGCCTGTGGACCGCAGCCATTGCGTTTTGCGTTTCATTCGGTAAACCAGCTTCCGCACGGATGCAACACGCCAGCCTTCCATCATTTCGATGATATCCAACCGCCATTAAAGGCATTTTGATGATTTGGTCTCTGCTGAAACGAAAAAAATCGAACCAGGCGCTGGTGGTGCGTCAGTACGAGACGATCACCGGAGCGGCGCGTTCTCCCGTGTTTTACGACCGCATGGGCGTGCCGGACACCGTCTTGGGGCGCTTCGAGATGATCGCAATCCACCTCGTTTTGTACCTGCGCCGTACGGCCTCGGCCGGCGAGGCGGTGCAGGGGCTGGCCCAGGAGGTGCTCGAAGCGTTTTTCGAGGATGTCGATCATTCGATCCGCGAACTTGGAATCGGCGATATGGGTGTTCCCAAGCGCATGAAGAAATTTGCCCGCATGTTCTACGGCAGGGCCAACTCCTACGGCGAAGCTCTGGAGGCGCGGGACCGGGAGGCGCTGGCTGCAGCACTCAGCCGGAACATCCATCCCGAAGCCGATGGAGACGCTCCATCAACGGACGCGCTGGCCGACTGGATGATTATGGCGGCCGACGAACTTGCCAGGGTTGGCGATGACACGCTCGCCCAGGGCCGGATGGCCTTCCCGAAGGCCGGTGAATAGGATCGCTTGGATGACAAGTCATGACAGCTCAGCTTTTTCGTTTCCGGTGAAGGTCGGCCATGTCTCGGCCAATCCGGTGACCGTGACCATTTCCGCCGACGAGGCGGAGCTAGAGAAACTGAAAGCCCAATGGGACGTGCTTGCGGTTTCCGCCTTCGAGGCCGAGATCGCGATCGGACGCTGGAAACGCGACGGTGTGCGGCTCAAGGGCCGGGTGCGCGCCACCATCGAGCAGGCCTGCGTCGTCACGCTTGACCCGGTCGAGCAGCAAATCGACGAGGAAGTGGAAGCGGTTTTCCTTCCCGAGAATTCCCGGCTTGCAAAACGCATGACGGACGGGAACGGCGAGATGTTTCTCGATCCCGAAGGCCCGGATCTTCCGGATACGTTTTCAGGCGACACCATCGATGTCGGCGCGGTTGCCGCCGAATTCGCCGCGCTTGCGATCGATCCTTATCCGCGCAAGCCGGACCTCGACTATGCGGATCGCATTGAAAGTGACGAAACAACGGACAAAAAACCGTCACCCTTTGCTGTTTTGCAGGGGCTGAAGCGTGATTGAGAGCGTCGACGCGGTCCGGAACCGTGACAAAGCTGTTGTACGCGATGCGAAAACCAGTATTTTCGGCCCACCAATCCGGCCGGAAGCGCCGGAGAAAAAGGACGGGGCGTGATCAGAATTTCGGTCGACTTGATGGGCGGGGACCATGGCCCCGAAGTGGTCATCCCGGGCGTCGCCAAGGCGCTTGAGAGACACCCCGAGATCAGGTTCCTTCTGTTCGGTATCGAGAAGTCCTGCGCGCCGGTGCTGGCGAAGTTCCCGGCATTGCGCGAGGCTTCCACTTTCGTGCCGTGCGAAGTTGCGGTGCGAATGGACGACAAGCCGAGCCAGGCACTTCGGCAGGGCCGCTACAAATCGTCGATGTGGCGCGCGATCGATGCTGTGAAGACCGGCGATGCGGACGTGTGCGTTTCGGCCGGCAACACCGGCGCCCTGATGGCGATGTCCAAGTTCTGCCTGCGGACCATGGCCAACATCGAAAGGCCCGCGATCGCGGCAATCTGGCCGACCCTTCGCGGAGAGAGCATCGTTCTGGACGTGGGCGCCACCGTTGGCGCAGATGCGCAGTTGCTCATCGACTTCACCATGATGGGCGCGGCCATGGCGCGCGCACTGTTTGAAGTGGAACGGCCCACGGTTGGTCTGCTCAACATCGGTGTCGAGGAGATCAAGGGGCAGGAAGAGGTCAAGGAGGCCGGCCGCCTGATTCGCGAAGCCGCGATGCCGAGCCTCGAATATTACGGCTTCGTTGAAGGCGACGATCTCGGCAAGGGCACTGTCGATGTCGTTGTGACCGAGGGATTCGCCGGAAACATCGCGCTCAAGACCGCCGAGGGTACGGCTCGTCAGATCGGCCAGTATCTGCGCGCCGCAATGTCACGCACGCTCATGGCGCGGATCGGATATATCTTCGCGAAAGGCGCTTTTGACCGGCTGCGCGAAAAGATGGATCCGGGCAAGGTCAATGGCGGCGTGTTCCTTGGCCTCAACGGAGTTGTCATCAAGAGCCATGGCGGTGCGGACAGCGAGGGATTCGCTGCGGCGGTCGATGTCGGCTACGACATGGCCCGCAACGGCCTCAAGGCCAAGATCGAGCACGATCTCAATCTTTATCACAAGCGCCGGTCGGCACTGGCCCTGTCGTCCGACGACGTTTCTTCGAGCTAGGAAGCAAGCATGATCCGTTCAGTAGTACGTGGTTTCGGGGCGCAGTTGCCCGAGCGGATAATGAAAAACCGCGATATGGAAGGCATTGTCGAAACCAGTGACGAGTGGATTGTCCAGCGTACCGGCATCCGCCAGCGCCACGTTGCCTCGGAAAACGAAACCACGGCATCTCTCGGTGAGATGGCTGCGCGCGCCGCGCTTGACCGCGCCGGAATGGTTCCCGCAGACATAGATCTGATCATCTGCGCGACCTCGACACCCGACAACACCTTTCCCGCCACGGCGGTCAACATCCAGAACCGGCTGGGCATGCGTCACGGGGCGGCATTCGACCTGCAGGCTGTGTGCTCGGGTTTTGTGTTCGCAGTCACCACCGCCGACAGCTACATCAAGTCCGGTCTTGCGCGCCGGGTGCTGGTGATCGGCGCTGAGACCTTCTCCCGCATTCTCGACTGGACCGACCGGACCACCTGCGTGCTCTTCGGCGACGGCGCCGGGGCGATCGTGCTCGAGGCGGAAGAGGGAGCAGGAACCATCGCAGACCGGGGTGTGTTGACCGCACACTTGCGCTCTGACGGCTCCCATCGGGAAAAGCTCTATGTTGACGGCGGACCCTCGACAACCGGAACCGTCGGACATCTCAGGATGGAAGGGCGGGAGGTCTTCAAGCATGCGGTCGGCATGATTACCGACGTGATCGAAGCCGCCTACGAGGCGACCGGGTTGACGTCTGAGGACATCGACTGGTTCGTCCCGCACCAGGCCAACCGCCGGATCATCGACGCGTCGGCGAAAAAGCTCGGCATTGCCGATAAAAAAGTCGTGATCACTGTCGACAAGCACGGCAACACCTCTGCGGCCTCGATCCCGCTTGCGCTCAACGAGGCGGCGTCCGATGGGCGAATAAAGCAGGGTGACCTGGTTTTGCTCGAAGCCATGGGCGGCGGCTTCACGTGGGGTTCGGTGCTTTTGCGGTGGTAGAACACGGCAGATGAAAGTATTTCCATCGGTCCGGGCGCCGGAAATTCTTGTCACTGCATCGCTGCCAGGCTGGTCTGGTCCGCTAGTGATACTGCTACGCTTGAACTGGATGGAATTACACTATCCCCAGCGGAATGCAATTGAACACGAAATGCAGTGTATGTAAGACCCCGGCAGTTTTGACAGTTGCTTGACCTCGCACGGGATGATCCATAATGTTATCCTTAATGAGCTAAGGGCGGCGGGGAAGCTGACCAGTTTGGTTGGATATCATGAGTGGAAAAACGGTCACACGGGCGGATCTTGCCGAAGCGGTTTTCCGGAAGGTCGGCCTTTCGAGAACCGAATCCGCTGAACTCGTCGAGATGGTGCTCGACGAGGTCTGCAATGCCATCGTCCGGGGCGACAGCGTGAAGCTTTCCTCCTTCGCGACCTTTCAGGTCCGGGAGAAGAAGGAAAGAATAGGCCGGAACCCGAAGACTGGTGAGGAAGTCCCAATCAGTCCGCGCCGGGTCATGACCTTCAAGGCATCCAACGTGCTCAAGAACCGTGTGCTCAAGGGGCACGCGGCACGCAAGGCCAAGGCGAAGTAGGCCTGCGCCGACCACCTCATTAGCGACAACAGCGAGATTGTGGCCCTTGGCGTCATCGTGTGCCGGGCCGGATTGGCCAAGCCACGCGCCCGGGGAAAACGGGACTCTTAGGCCACCGGGCATTCGCTCGGCACTTGATAAGTCACCCTCAAACCGTTGAAGTGCAAACGGTTCCCGGACCGTCAGCGCGATTCGCTGCTCCCCGGGACTGAAAGCCTTGCGCCGGCCGAGAGCTGGCGGGAGCCATTCCGCATCAGGGCGTGGTTCCGTATTGACGTGCCGATGGTGGAAACGAAAAAGCGGAGTGGTCCCATGGACAAGAGCCCAGACGCGTTCCGGACGATATCCGAGGTTGCCGAGGATCTCGATCTGCCGCAGCATGTGCTGAGGTTCTGGGAAACACGGTTCACACAGATCAAGCCGATGAAGCGGGGAGGCGGGCGACGCTACTACCGGCCGGACGACATCGAGTTGCTCAAGGGGATACGGACGCTTCTTTACGATCAGGGCTACACCATCAAGGGCGTGCAGAAACTCCTCAAGCAAAACGGCAACAAGTTCGTCATCGCCATCGGATCCGGCGACATGGCCGCCGTTGAGGCTCTTTCGGCCAGCATGGTCGAGGAGAAGCCGGCGGCGCCGGCCGAGGAGGATCAGCTTGTCGGCAAGGCGCGGGTGCCGTCCACCCGGCGGTTTTTCGGGCTTGGCGGCGAATCCGCAAAGAACGGTGACGAACCGGCTCCGGACCAGGACGGCAGTGCGGGGCTGTCGCGCGATGACCGCTCCTTGTTGCAGGAAGCGCTTTACGACCTGCTGGAATGCAAGAGGCTGCTCGACCAGGTCAGGTGATATGTCCCGGACACGCGTGGCCGAAGCGCACCGTTCCCGAACGGATCTGGTTTCGTGGGCCCTGTTCGCCCCGGCGTCTCAGGAACTTGCGGTAAAGCCCTCGAAATAGGAGCGCAGGTCCTCCCGGCTAAACTTCTCATCGATCTCTTCCGGTGTCATCGATTCCGCGCCGAACCATGGGTACTTTCGGTCATCGAAACTGTCGCTGAGGAAGTCGATGAAGCTGCGGTGCCTCGCACTCTTGGCAACCTCGGGATGGGTTGCCAGCCAGATCTCGACGCGGAAATCGAAGCCGAGGTCGATGTGCTCCACATCGCCGCCGATCGCGCGCGCGTAATTGGGCATGAGCCCGATGCCTGCCCCCTTTGCCACCGCCCAGTAGTGCGCAGAGGAGAAGTTGGTTTTCATGCGCACCATTCGGTCGGCAATCTTCGGACCGAAGATCTTGTCGAGTTCGTATCCGCGCAACTGGTCGGTCTGCTGTTCGACGACCCGGTGATTGACCATGTCGGCCACATTCTTCGGATGCCCGAATTTTTCGAGGTAGGAGCGGCTGGCGAACGGCTTGAGATGAAGATAGCCCAGCCGCTTGGTCTTGAGTTCGGGGCGGTTGGGCCGCTCGAGCTGAACCGAGATGTCCGCCTCCATGCGCAGCACATCCACCGATCGCATGGCGCATTGGAGTTCGATGCGGTTCAGGGCGCCGGTCGCATTCATGTGTTCGACGATTCTGGGCGTGAGCCAGAAACTGCCCAACCCCTCGGTGATGGCGAGCCGGATCGGGCCGCTCGCTTCCCGCTCGGCCATCGCCGCAACACGCCACATGTCCGAAACCGAACTCTCCACCTCGCGCGCGGCAAGCACCACGCGGCGGCCCTCATCGGTCAGTCTCACGCCTTCGGATTCCCGGTAAAGCAGCGGGTAGGCCAGCTGGTCTTCCAGCCGGGAGATGGTTCGGCGTACTGTGGAGATGGTTCGGCGTACTGTGTTGACGGACATTGCAAGTTCCTCGGCGGCCTTGCGGAAGCTCGATAACCGCGCCACTGCGAGAAAAACCCGAATGCTGTTCCAGTCGGCGTTACGCCATTGGTGTTCCATGGGTGGAACTCTCTGTGCTCGTTTTTGCCAAAGTCAAACGGTCGGCCAGCGATTAGGTTACCCCTAATTCAGAGGGATCAAAACCTATGCCGACTACACCACAAAATAGTTTTTCCCAGCCAAATGCAAGTGCGCTTGCCGCGGAAGCGGCTCAGGAGGCCGAGCGCATGCGCAGGGCCTCGGCTCTCGTCACGGTCACCAATCACCTGGAACCCGCAGATGTGCCCCGGCTTCTTGAGGCGGCCGGCAAGGCGATCGGGCAGCTTGCGAAGCCGGAAACCGTAATCCGCATCAGTGAGAAAAACCCGGACGCGATATGGCTTTTCTCCCGCCGCGGGCGCTCGCGTCCGGAAGGTTTCATGTCCGCGCTCCTTCTCAACGAGGCGGGGCGGTTCGCGCTGTTTGACGGCGAGCTCAATCTTCTCGATCCTCAGGACGAGTATCTGGTCAGCCAGCACGAGCGTCCCGCTGCAATCTATGTCTGGGCCAGTTTTACGCCGGGCGTGCTTGCGGCAGGCATAAACCGGGTGATGGATCGTTTCGATTCTCCCCACTATGCGGAAGCCGACGTGATCTCGACCTCGTTCACCGTTCGCGGTCACCGGGCGATGGTGCGCCGGGGGTTCGAACATGGGGTCTGGCACGAGGGGCGTTTCTTGGACGGGTTTTACATGATCCCGCGCAGGCGCCGCACACTCTCCGAACGGCTGCCGCGTTATGCCACCTATGATCCCGCTCTTCGGCCCACCGGCATACGGGTGGTCAACGGTTTCGACGACATGATGCGCGTCGCCGCGATCCGGTCCGCGGTCTACGTAGGCGAGCAGTTCTGTCCATTCGACGAGGAGTTCGACGGCAACGATCTCGCTGCGACCCATCTACTTGCCTTCATCGACAATGAGCCGGTCGGTTGCATGCGGATCAGGTTCTTTGCCGATTTCGCCAAGATGGAGCGGCTTGCCGTGCGCAAGGAATTCCGGCGTTCGCGCACCGCCTTCGATCTTGTCCGCGCCAGCGTGGCCCTGTGCAAGGAGAAGGGCTACCGGCGCATCTACGGGCACGCCCGCGAGGACTATCTGCCCTTCTGGCAGAGCTTCGGCTTCAAGCTCAAGGAGAACGGCGCGCCGTTCTCGTTCTCGGACCACGTCTTCGTGGAAATGCTTGAGGAAATCGAGCCGTCACCCACCGCGCTGTCGCTCAGGGACGATCCCTATCGCCTGATCCGTCCCGAGGGCAACTGGCACAAGCCCGGGCCTCTGGAGCAATCGGCTGCGCGGCAGCACGGCCATCCAGCGGCGCACGCGTAGAAGGAAGCCGATCATGGATGCCGCCGAAACTGGCTCATACGCGTGGATAATACGGACTCTTGTAACCTGCAGGGAGGAAGCCGACCGGCTTAAACTCGAGAGCTTGAGCAACCTTATCAACATGGCCGTTCTTCAGACCGCTCTCGACTGGGAGGGGGAGGAGCCCTCACGGGGCGATGAGACCAATCTCGAGGCCCTGCTTCGATTGAAGATGAAACTCGCATTCTCAGAACGGAGCGACAATGTCGTCCTTCTGAACTCAAAAACCGCCGGGGAAGCCTAACGACCTGCGGTTTGCCGGGTGGGCGCAAGGGTTGACGCCACCGTTCGCGGCGCGCCCGCCCGGTTTTTTTGATCTGCTCCTGCAAGGGGCTCATTTTGGCGCGGCCCACCCGAAGTGGCTCGGTCAAAAACGAAACCGCCCGGAAAGCTTTTGCGTCTCCGGGCGGTTTCGTGTCTGGCTGACCGGTGTTTCGGGATCAGGACGTGAGCCTGAGCTTCACCACACCCTTCTTGATGGCGTCGAAAATGGGCGCCAGCTGCTGGCGAGATGGTGCATCGAAGAAATGCGACGGGCTTGAAGCACATTGCTGGAGCATCGTTCCCGTGGCGGCATCGGGCTCCTCGAGCCGGATTGTGTAGAGCTCTATCCCGTCCTTTTTGGCGTTGGTACAGGCGGAAAGCGTCTTCTTGTCGAGTGCATCGTTGGTCTGGCCGATGTTGCCTGCTGTCATCCCGTCGAGCCGGCCGTCCACCAGATACCCCATGCTCGTGTAGGCGGAGCCCAGGTCATTGTTGAGGTTGCCGAAGGAGTTCTGGCCATCGGTCAGGAAGATCATGATCTTCTCGACCGAACTGTCGCTTTCAGGTGCACCGCCAGAAAACGGCTTGCGGCTTGAAAGTGTTCGCCAGCCCCACATCACGCCCTCGAGCATGTTGGTGGACCCATTCGCCTTGAGCTTCTTGACCGTGTCGGTGATCAGTTTGAAGTCCGTGGTCAGCGGAACCAGGGGCTCGACCTCGCAGCCGAAGCCCGGGCCCTTCGGATCGTTCTTGTTCGAATAGAACTTTGACGGTGAGTCGTCGATCTTGACGTTCTTCCACTTCAACGTTTCGAGCAATGCCTCGACAGCGTTATTGGGCTTGTTGTACTTGCCCGTCCGGCCGTACCGGGCCAACTGATCAACCTTCTCCGCGTCGCTGGTGTTGTTGCCCTTGCCCTTCACCGGTTTGCCGCCGTCAGGCAGGTAGGAGTTGGGATACCCCCATTTGTTGTCGGGCTCGTCGATAGCGAAGAACGGCGTGAACAGCGAATTGGGATCCGTGATGTCCGGAACGGTGTCATCAACGTCATGCTTGGCATTGCCTACCGGAATACGTGTTTCCACGCAGCCCGGCCAGTCCACCTTGAGGTGGCGGAACATGGCGAAGCGGCTGAATTCGGAAGGCAGGTCCGACTGCGGGACCGGCGCTTTCGCATCCTGGTCGATCCAATCGGCAGCCGGAGCCGTGATCATGCCAGCACCATTGATCTTCGGGCCGTATTGCGGGCCTACATTCACGAAGCCCGCATAGGGAACAAGCGAGAACTTGATCTGGTCCTGGTTGAGACCCAGTGCGGCCATCCCGTCAACCAGCCCGATAACCGCGTTCTGAAGCGAGACAAGTTTTCCGCCTGCCATGGAGCCCGTGGTGTCGAGCACCAGCGCGATCTCGTACTTGGTGTAGGCATAGCTGGCCGTGGCCTCGGCGGTCACGTCGGCTTTCTTCTTGCCCATGAAGCTGCCGAAAACCAGTGGCTGAGCCATGGACGCATGAACGGTGGCCTCGTCGGTATCGAGCGACACGGAGACCTGTGCTGCGTTGATTCCGTAGTTCGCGCTGATCGTGTGCTGCGCGATCTGGAGGGCCTGTTCCTTGGTGATGGTGCCTTCCCGGGCGACCATGAGGGCGGCGGAATCCACCGCGTTCTGGAGCTTGCTTTTTTCGACACTCATGCCGATGTAATCGACTGCCAGACCACCGGCGACCATCACGGGTACGGCGAGGACGCCGAATGTCAGTGCGAAATTGCCGGATTTGTCCTTGAGTATTCTTTTTGACTTGTGCACCCGGAGGCTCCTGTCGTGCTCGCGAGGCGCCGGAAAAAAAAGGGGGTCGGCTCCGTTTTTCTCTCACCGCGCAGGAAATACGTTGAGGAGCCAGATTAATTAGAGACTTTGAATATCGGGTTAGGGATTGCGGTAAATATATTACTAAAATGAAATGTATAGCAGAAGCCCGAACGGGATCTGTCGAATCCTCTCGCCCGCCATGCCGGGAGTAGGCGATCGGTATGTCGCCAGTCAATGAAACCGGATTATACCGTCTCCAGCAGTGGGTGTTTTCAAATGTGCCTGGCCATCCCGGCAACGAAGAAGGGCTTTGCGCAGAAATGCGTGAATGAAGGGATCGTCGTCTCAATTAGGAAATTATTAGCAATTTACATCGAAATTCAGCAATATACGTTGAACTTGAAAACGCTTACATAGCGACACGTCATTGCTGAAACAGGTGCGATTATGATGCGGTCAAACTCACATCAGGCTCCGGCCCTCAGGGTCGTTGAAATGATGATCGATGATCACGCAACCGCGGACTATGTGGTCAGGAAGACCGATGAGAGCGTTGGACGGAGTTGCAAAGACTCCGAGGAAGTGACGGACCACGAGTGGTGGTATGCCTATCGGACGATCCTCGGCGCGATCATCCTTGAAGCCTATTTCGATGTCGTTCCGTTCAAGGACATGGCCCTGGCAATTTGAGATGCGATCAATTCTGCCGGGCCGGCTTTTTCAGAGAAAAGTCGGTTGATACCGGGCGGATCTAGCATCCGAAGTGGTCATTTGATTGACTTGCACCGGGCGGATGTCCGGTTTTTCACCCTTCGCGCCTTTTTGCCCTTGCCCGCAAAACCCTGATGATCTAAGGCCTCTTTCCAGTCGGAGCGTAGCGCAGCCCGGTAGCGCACTTGTCTGGGGGACAAGGGGTCGTGGGTTCGAATCCCGCCGCTCCGACCATTTCTCAAAATTGAAATCATGATGCATCGGCACCGTGTCGGCGCAATCCGGCAGGGCCGTTCGGGCTCACGTTGCCGCCCTCCCTATCGGCCTCCCCATTACCGCGTTTGCTCTTCGGTACCGATCAGTTTGCGGGCAGTCTTGTGGGCACTCTGGCCGAGCCCGGCCTGCGGTACGCCTTCGGCGCCGCGCCGGGGGTCTCGAATTGGCGGTTCGGATTGGCCTGCCAGCGCGCTTCCAGGGCGAAGCAGCCCCAAACCACGCCCATGAGCAGATAGAAGTGCCGCCAGTGATCGGTGTCGATCACCATCCCGATGATGGTGTGGCCGAACAACACAATCAACGCCAGCATCAGGTAGGGCTGCCAGGGCCGCTCGCGAAGCAGGTACTTGAAACCGAGCGTGAACGTCCAGACCATCAGCGTCACGTAGCTGACAAAGCCCAGCCAGCCATAATCCATCAATGCCTTGAGCCAGATGTTGTGGGTGTCCTCTCCCCACATCAGGCCGAACTCCAGGGGGCCGATGCCCAGCGGATGTTCCATCGCCATCAGGAAGCCGATCGCATGGCGGGCAAACCGGCCGTAGCGCGCACCGTCATATTCCTGAACGAGCTTGGCCCGGTCCGAAAACAGTTCCGAAACCTGGTCGAACTGAAGGGCGATGATAATGGCCGCGACCAGCAGGACGAAGCCGACCATGGACATGACCAGGATCTTCAGCCGAAAGGCACCGGTGCGTTCCTTGATCAACATGACCAGCACGAGCATTGCCATGGTAATGGCAAGCAGACCCCAGGCGGCACGCGAGAATGAAAGGAACACGCCAAGGACCAGGATCATCAGGCCCAAAACCCTGATCGGCGCGGTTTTCAGCGTGCCTGTCAGCAGACCGTGCAGGAGGTACAGCGTCGGCAGCACCAGGAACGGGCCGAACACGTTCGGATCCTGAAACGCGCCCATGGCGCGCCCGTACCGCGTGAACACCTCACCGCCGGGGATCGCGCCGAAGTAGCCCAGAATGCCCAGCAGCGCGGTAATGATCGCGCCGGCCAGGTAGGCGCGGAAGATGAGCAGCAGGCGGCGCTGGTCAGCCTCGATGATCGCTGCGAAAAACATCGCTGTGAAAGCCAGAAACAGCGACACCGCGATGTACATCGGTGTCTGCTTGACCTCGTCCATTGTCAGGATCGAGAACATGCCGCCGATGTTGAACACGACATAGAGCACGATCAGCGGCGCGATGTGCCGCGACAGCCTGAGGCCGAAAAGCGCCCAGATGCCGATCAGAACGACCAGAAACAACTCGTAGGGCGCGGGTTCGTTGATAACGAACCCCGAAAGAAAGACCCCGAACGCCACGCACGACGAGGCCAGTATCGACAACGCCGCGCGTTGCGGATGAAAGCTGGCCGGAGCGGGCAGGGCGGCGCCGGTCAATAGGCGTTTTCCGTATCGAACAGTTTGATCGGTGTCAGGAACAGGATCTTCAGGTCGAAAAGCAGCGACCAGTTCTCGATGTAGTAGAGGTCGCAGGCCGTGCGCTGCTTGATTTTTTCGTCATTGTCGATCTCGCCGCGCCAGCCGTTGATCTGGGCCCAGCCGGTCACTCCGGGCTTGACCCGGTGGCGCGCGAAATATCCGTCGACCACCTCGGCAAACAGCCGGTCATGCGCGGCAGCCACCACCGCATGCGGCCGCGGCCCGACGAGCGAAAGATCCCCGCGCAGGACATTGAAGAACTGCGGGAGTTCGTCGATGGAGGTCTTGCGGATGAACCGGCCGACCTTGGTCACGCGCGGATCGCCCTTGCTGACCGCGGCGCGGGCGCTTGGGTCGCACTGATCCGTGTACATCGAACGGAACTTGAAGACGTCGATCACTTCATTGTTGAAGCCGTGGCGCTTCTGCTTGAACAGAACCGGCCCCTTGGAATCGAGCTTGATGGCGATCGCGGTGGCAATCATCACCGGCCAGAGCAGGGCAATCGCGACAAGCGAGAAAAAGATGTCGAAAGCGCGCTTGGCAACCGAGTCCCAATCGGTGATCGGCCGGTCGAAAATGTCGAGCATCGGCACTGCGCCGACATAGGAATAGGAACGCGGCCGGAAGCGCAGCTTGTTGGCGTGGGCGGCGAGACGGATGTCGAGCGGCAGGACCCAGAGTTTCTTGAGCAGTTCCAGCACCCGTGATTCCGCATTGAGCGGCAATGCGATGATAAGCATGTCGATCCGGGCGAGGCGTGCGAAATCGACAAGCGTGTTGACATTGCCGAGCTTCGGATAGCCGGCGACCACGGGCGGCGAGCGGCGCTCGTCGCGATCGTCGAATATGCCGCAGATCCGGATATCGTTTTCGGGATCCATCTCGATGGCCCGGATAAGGTCCTTGGCGAGCTTGCCGCCGCCAACGATCACCGCGCGGCGCTCCATCACGCCGTTACGGGCCCAGCGGCCGATCCCGTAGGCAACCACGTTGCGGCTGACGACCAGCGCAGCCGCGCCGGTGGCAAACCAGGCGAGGAACCAGAAGCGTGAAAAGATCAGGCCCGATTTCAGCAAAAACGTGCCGAGTGCGATTGCCGCGAAGGCCGAAGCCCATGCCGTCAGCACCTTCGGCAGAGTTCTCAGCGCGCTTCTGAGCGCCGGAACCTGGTAGCCGTCGGCGATCTGGATCAGAAGCACCGCAAGCGCCGAACCGGCAAGCACGGCGGGGCCGTAGTAAAGCTGTGTCTCGTCGCTGAAACCGACATAAAAGGCGTAAACGCCAAAACCGGTGGCGAGGAGCAGCAGAAACTCGGCCAGGCGCAGCATGCCGATGATCATGGTCGGAGAGTAGTTTTCCTGCGACAGCCGGTTGGCGGTCTGCTGCGCCAGGCGGCTCATGGACTGGTTTGCGTCCTTTTCGGCCTCAGGCTTGAGTTCGATTTCCTCCATCGCCTTGCGGACGGACTTCGAATCGAATGCGCTGCTGCGTTCAATCTTGTTCACGGCGGAACTCTCCCGGGAAACATTCTCCTCCCGGATACCACGCGGCGCCCTAAGAAAGGCTTGACGCGATCCGCGGCTGCGCCTGCTTGGCGGCGGTGGAAATGCAGTTCCGGTACAAGCTCATCATTCGGTCGGCCATGTTGGTCGCCGAGAACCTGGTCCGGAAAGCGACCGGATCGGGCATCGCGCCGGCCAGCCAGCCCGGTTCCGAGATCGTTCGCGCCATTGCAGTGGCCATCTCTTCGACATCGCCCGGTGCAACGAATCCTTCAAAGTTCTCACCGAGGATCTCCGGAATGCCGCCGACCTTCGTCGAGATCACCGGTTTGTCTGCAGCCACGGCTTCGAGCACGATATAGGGCATCGATTCCGCCCGTGAGGGAATGACCACGGTGCGCGCCAGTGCGAAGGCCTCGCGGGCCGGCATGGCGGGCCGCATGGTGAGCCGCGCACCCATCCCCATCATGTCGATACGGGCCTGGTATCGCGGTTGGTCGTCGCCGTCGCCCACCATCACACCGCGCAGCGGTCTGCCCACCAACTGTTCTGCACGGCGCAGCGCCTCGATGAACACATCCGGCCCCTTGAGATCGCGCATCATGCCAATGTAGAGGAAGTCGACCGAGTTGACCGCGTTTTCGACCGGTTCGAACTCCGCTTCGCGCAAGCCGTTGTGGATCAGTTGCCACGGCGCTTTCGGGACACCGATTTTTTCGCAGTAGGTGCGACGCTCATAGTCCGAAACGAAGACCAGACTGTCGGTCCAGCGCTCCAGCGTCCGTTCGATCGTGAAATAGGTCCGGCCACGCAGTGTGTTCCTGTCGTAGTGCAGACTGCCGCCATGGGGCGAATACAAACGGGCAACGCGAGACCTTGATACCCGTAGACGTGAGCCGACCAACCGCACGAAGGCGCCACCCTTGGCGCCGTGCCCGTGCAGAATGTCCGGCTGCAATTGCTTGATTTCGTTGTATGACCGCAGCGTGGCGCAGATGTCCGACGGCCCCAGCGACCGTCTGATCGGCATGCGCGTCAGACCGAGGCTGAGATACGGCATGATCGTTTCGAAAAGCTGATCCTCATAGGCGCCGCCGGTCGAGGAGTCGCACAGGATGCCGACTTCATGGCCGGCCTTGGCGTGCTGCTCAGCGAGGTCGCGGACATGCCGGAATATCCCGCCGACGGGCGACCGGAAACAATGCAGGATCCGCAAGGGGGGTGCAGGCGTCATCAGATCAGAACAACCGTTCGCGCACGTAGATGGTGTCACCGGCAAGGATCGGGTCCGAGATGGAGACCCGGCCGGTCATGATTTCCCCGTTGATCTTGCGGGTGATGTCGACGCTACGCTGATTGGCGCGCGGAGAAAATCCGCCTGCAATGGCGATGGCGTTCTGCACGGTCATGCCGGCGACGTAGGAGTACTGTCCGGCCTGGCCCACTTCACCCATGATGAAGAATGAACGGTAGCGGTCTATTTCGATGGTTACATCGGGGTCGCGCAGATAACCCTGGCGCAGGCTGGCGGCAATCGAACCCTCAAGTTCCTGCAAGGTCCTGCCGCGTGCAGCGACAGCGCCAATGAGGGGGTAGGCAATATAGCCTGACTGGTCGATGGCAAAGGTTCCGGTCAGCCCGGGCTGTTCGAAGACCGTGATCCGCAGCCGATCGCCCGAATCGAGGCGGTAGGGCTGGATGACGGCTTCATGGAAGGCTTTGGGAGCGGGGTGGTAGCCTGAACATCCGGCAAGCGCCAGCGATGTCATGGCGGCGGCAAGGACCACGGCGGCCTTCGAGGCGCCGGAAGACTTGCCGCTTGCAGCGCTCTGTGGCTTGCCACGGAACTCGCCACGAGGCTGGGCAGGGGGCTGGACCGGTTTCATGCTGATGTCGTCTCCACGCGAAACGTGTGCATTTCGAACCCCGTTATCGATCCATTAGGGTTAACGGGCGGTAAAACCCGCCGGAATATTTCGCGCCCGCTTCGTCGAAAGCCGCTCTTTAAGGTTGGGGGCGTGTATTTCCGTGCTGCGCCGGGGGCGAGTGGTAAACGAACTCTGACCGGCGCCTTAACCGTTGCGTTACCATGTTCCTTTACCCTTCCGGCTCTGTGTAAGTACGGAGTATGCGGATCATGTCTGGCGGACCATCAACACAACCCGACGCGGATATCGATCTCGGCCGTCTTGTTAAGGCGGTGTGGGACAAAAAGGCGCTTGTCGCCGGGCTGACGGCCGGCGCGGCCGTGCTCGCCTTTGTCGTGACCGGATTGATCGACCCTCTCTACAAGTCGGAGACCCGGGTTCTGATCGAAACCCGCGAGCCGGTATATTCTTCCGAACAGGCGCAGCCGACATCCGACGCGGCTTTGCTCGATGAGCGCGCGGTCACCAGCCAGGTGGAAATCCTCCGGTCAACCGATCTGGTCAGGCAGGTTGCCAGGGAGCTCGACCTGTCCTCGCACAGCGAGTTCGACCCGGCCGCGGACGTTTCCGCGCTCGGCAATATCCTGATTACGCTGGGCCTCAAGAAGGACCCGCTGCTGGTTCCTGCCGATGAGCGCATCCTGAAGGAGTTTTACGACAAGCTGGACGTCTACGCGGTGTCCGGATCCCGCGTAATCGGTGTCGAGTTCTCCTCGCAGGATCCTGCGCTTTCGGCGAGCGTCGCAAACGCGCTGGTGGATGCATATCTGGCGTTTCAGTCAGGTGCAAAGCTCGAGAACAACACCGATGCGAGCGCTTGGCTTGAACCTGAAATCGCCCGGCTGCGCGAAAAGGTGCGCGAGTCCGAGGAAAAGGTCGCGAAGTACCGGGCCGAAAAGGGACTTCTGCTGGTCAACCAGCAGGATACGATCGCTGCCAAGCAGCTTTCAGACATTTCCACCGAACTGAGCCGGGTGAGGGCGGAGCGCGCGGATTCGGAGGCGCGCGCGCAATCGGTCCGCAACGCGCTCGAAAGCGGCCAATCCGTCGATGCCATCTCCGATGTTCTCGATTCCCCGGTCATTCAGCGCCTGCGCGAAAGCGAGGGAGCTGTCCGGGCCCAGATCGCCGACCTGTCGACCACGCTGCTTGAGAACCATCCGCGCATGAAGGGGCTGCGCGCCCAGTTGCAGGACATCGAAGCCCAGATCGTCTCCGAAACCCGCAAGGTTCTCTCGAGCCTGGAAAGCAATGCGCGGATCGGCAAGATCCGGGAGGCGGAACTGGTTGCGCAGCTCAATGCGCTCAAGGCCGGGTCAGCACGCGAAGGCGAGGAAACGGTGGAATTGCGTTCCCTCGAACGCGAAGCCGCAGCGCAGCGTGATCTTCTCGAAACCTATCTGAGCCGCTACCGCGAGGCAGCCTCGCGGTCGGAACCCAAGGCGCTGCCGGCTGACGCGCGGGTCATTTCGCGCGCGGTTCCCGCCTCCGAATCCTATTTCCCGAAGACGGGAGCGATCATCATCGTTTCGGCGCTGGCGACTTTCCTGCTGTCGGCCATCGGCATCATGTTGGCCGAACTGCTTTCCGGCAGGGCGCTTCGTCCATCGGCGGGGGCTGCTTCGCGTTATCCGGACCATTCGACCTCGGACCTCGGCCAGGCGCCGAACGCCTCGACACCTGAAAGCGGTGCGGTGGTTCTTCCGTTCATAGCCAATGACGCTGAAGACTTCACCGTCGAGGCGGTCGCCGATCAGCTGATCGGGGAGCGGGTTCCGGTGGCCATCTGCGTGTCGCCCGAGGGCGATGAGGGATCGGCGTCTTCGGTGATGCTCGCACGCACGGTCGCCAGCGATGGCAGGCAGGCGCTGATTATCGACCTGACCGGGTCGGCCTGCCCGACGGAGCTGATGGCGGAATCCATGCGGCTTCCCGGCCTGACCGACCTGATGTGCGGTGAAATCGCGATCGCGGATTCAATCCATCCGGACCGCCTGTCCCCGGCCCACATCATCCCGCGCGGAAATGCCAACGCGCGCCGGGCCATGCGGGCCATCGACCGGCTGCCCATGATCATCGATGCGCTGGTCGAGGCGTATGACCTCGTTATCGTCGAGTGCGGCGCGGCGGATGCAGGGGCCGTGGCGCGGATTGCGCGATCCGAGGAAAGCGAGATCGTGCTGTCCATCCTGCGCGCGGACGAGGACATGGTGTCTGAATTCCTTGCCGACTTCCATGAGCACGGCTTCGAAAACGTTCTGCTTATGACGCCAGGCAAGCCGTTGAGTCCGCTCGGAAGCCGCAATTCGGCTGCCTGAAACCCAACCGCTCGAACGGAGGCGGGGTGGCCTTCAGTCTGAAGGCTGGCTGGCGGATCCGCTTTCGCGCACTGACAAGCCGCGCACGAAAGCCGCCGCCCGTTTGAGTGTGGGCGAGGCCTTGATCACCCGCTTGGCCGAAATGGAGGCGGCGATCAATGGCGCCGCCAGTCGTCCCCTGAGCGTCAGCGGGAGATAGCAGTCGACCAGATCGGTGCGTACCGGGCACCAGGACCGCTTGTAGAGCTGATCGCCGACTCCGAAATCGAAGACCTGCTCTCCGGCTGCCGCTGAACGCTCGATCATGCGATAGAACAAAAGTTCGCCCGCGCTTGCATCGGCAGCGATGTTCTCGTCGATGGAGCCGAACTGGCAGGTTACGTGGCCATGTTTCCGGGTCAGACCGGCTACAGCGATGATTGTGCCCTCGTGTTCGCCGCCGGCAAGCTCAATTCCGTGAAGTTCCAGTGCGGCTTCGCCGGTGGCGTTGCGAGACATGGCCAGTCGCGCCAGGAATGACCGCACGCCAGGATCGGCGAAGACATTGGGCAGTCCCTGCGCCGCGAGCCGCGTCGGTTTTTGCTTCAGAAAGGTTTCCAGAAGCCGCATTGCCTGTTCGTCGTCATCTCCGGTGATATGCCGGTATCCGCCGATTGCTTCGAGGCGGCGCTCCGATAGCCGGAACTTCTTCCGCCGCCGCTTGCCATTGATCTGGGCCAAGACGTCCTGAAAGTTTTCAAACAGCGGCAATTGAAAGCTCGGATTTTGATGCTGGACCCTTGCAAGACCGGCGAACGGCGGCTTGCCGGCAGCCTCCGGCGGCATCTTGTCGAAAAGCAGCATGTCCGCATTCAGACCTGCGCGCGCAACGGCTTCGGCAAGTTCCGACGGAGTGGGAGCGTCGCCTGTCAGGCAGGACTCGGGGACGAGGCCCGTATTGGCGTTCGAGAATGCGGTGCCCGCAAACCGGGCTATGCGAAGCCCGCCGAGTTTCCTGATCTCCAGCGGCAGAACGGCAAGTGTCTGCCCGTCCCGGTCAAGCGTAATGACGGATATCGGCTGGCCGGTACCGCCTGCCCAGGCGCTGACCCAGGCGTGGCTCTGATGAAAGCTTACATCCGGGTTCTGCTCCAGTTGCGCCCAGTTGCGGCCCGACGCAGCGAGATCCGTGCTCAGATAGGCTGTCACACGAGGACGTCGGGGTGCAACGGCAGCGCCGAACAGCGGATTTGCCTGGATGTCGTGGACGTTGACCATGATCGCAATGCTCGCCTGGTTCGTGGTTTCGCGAGCCAGCTTCCCATTGCGGCTTCAAGAATTCCGTAAATGAAGCGCCAAGAGGGCCAAAAAGCGGGGCACAAGGCAAACAGGAGGTTAATGCGCCTGATGAGACGGCAGGCTTCCCGCTCGAAACCGTGTCAGGGTTGGCGGCTCTTCGGCGGCCGTTCCATCCAGCGGATCACGAACATGGCCGGCACGACCCACAAGACACCGGTGAACAGGAAATACAGAAGATGCACATACCAGGCCGATTCCGCGAGCCGGTACGTGGCAACGGTCGTCGCCACGAGCGCGTAAATGACAACCAGTGCCACGATGATCACGGTACCGATGAGTTTCTTCAGGCGAACGGGCATGATCTGTGGTCCTTGGAAGATCTTCCTGGCTGTGTGCGCGGGAGGTGTCACGCACCGCACCGCACCGTAACGCCCGACATAGCGGGTTTGTCCGCCAACGCAAGGCCTGATCCGGGCCGGGGGAGGGATCCCGGCATCCTTCGCCGCGACGTGATGCCGCAAAGTCTCCGGTCTTGCCTTGGAGAGCCCGGTGGGGCAAATGTCCGGCATCATCCATTGAAAGTTATCGCCCATGAGTGCCAGCACCGTTTCCATGCAGCCGGGACAGCCGGATGCGCCGTTCCCAGATGCCAAATCAGTCTTGGACCAGCAGGCAAGGATACACCGCAATCGCGCGCTTCAGCGGATCTGGCTCGGCGTCGTGCTCGTCGCCATCTTCGCGCTCGTCCTGGTCGGCGGCGCAACCCGGCTCACCGATTCAGGGCTCTCGATCACGGAATGGAAGCCGATTCACGGCGTGATTCCGCCGCTCAGTGAGGCCGAATGGCAGGAGGAATTGGAGCTCTATCGCCAGATTCCCGAATACCAGCTAATCAACAAGGGCATGAGCCTTGACGAGTTCAAGGTGATCTACTGGTGGGAATGGGCGCATCGGCTTCTGGCGCGCGGTGTGGGCATCCTGTTTGCGGTTCCGCTTGCATTCTTCGTTGTGACCGGACGCATAGAAAAGCGCCTGCGCTGGCCGCTCTTCGGGCTTTTCGTGCTGGGCGGGCTCCAGGGCGCGGTGGGCTGGTGGATGGTCGCTTCCGGCCTCGTCGACCGGGTGGATGTCAGCCAGTACCGGCTCGCCACTCATCTCACGCTGGCCTGCCTGATCTTCGCTGCGATCGTGTGGGTGATGGGCGGGCTTGCACCGCATTCCTCCGACCCCGTTCCCGGCCCGGGTCTCAAGCGCGGAGCAGGGGCTCTTGCCCTGCTTGTGCTTGTCCAGATCTACCTCGGCGGGCTTGTCGCCGGTCTCGATGCAGGTCTTGCCTCGTCGACATGGCCGCTGATGAATGGCGCAATCGTTCCGGTCGGGCTGTGGGAGCTTGCACCGGCCTGGCTGAACCTGTTCGAGAACCCGCTCACCGTCCAGTTCGTCCACCGGTTCGGCGGTTATGCGGTTTTCGCCGCCGCGCTATGGCATATGGTTGCGGCGCTTCGCGCCGCGCCCGGGACCACCCATTGCCGCCGCGCGGTCGTGCTTTTTGCGCTTGTCACCGTGCAGGCGCTTATCGGCATCATCACGATCCTGACCCAGGTGCCGCTTGGCTGGGCACTTGCACACCAGGGCTGGGCTGTGCTCGTGCTTGGTTTCGCGGTCGCCCACTGGCGCGGCTTTTTCGGTGCGTATCCGTTGGAAACCGAAATCCGTCTGCGGAGTTGATACCCATTGAAGTGTCAAACCCATAGCAGAATGGATGGACAGCCATGCCGTTTTTCAAGCCGTCCCATCGTCGCCAGTACGTTTCGGACAAGGTGTTCTATGCCTGGTTCGAGCTGATCTACACCTTCGTTGACGTCTCAGCAGCCCTGCTGTTCGTCATTGGCTCGGTGATGTTCTTTTCCGAAGAATGGAAGACAGCCGGAACCTGGTGCTTCCTGTTCGGCTCTTTCCTGTTTGCGCTCAAGCCGACGATGCGCATCTTTCGCGAGATGCGTTACTTCAAGGAAAACGATCTAGACGACCTCGCCAAGCGGTTCGAGAACGGCTCCTGAAGCCGTTCGCGATGCCGTTTGCCAACCGCGTCAGCCTTTGATCATGAGGCCGAGGTTCTGGACCGCAGCGCCCGATGCGCCCTTGCCGAGATTGTCGAGAGAAGCCACGAGATTGACCTGGCCCGCGTCCTCATTGGCGCAGACATAGATCTTCAGCCGGTCGCTGCCCTTGAGCTCCTCCGGATCGAGGCGAACCGCGGCAGCCGCCTCTGCAGGTCCGGCAACTTCCACGATCTCGCTCGCGGCGTAGTGCTCGGAGAGCGCCTGGAAAACCGTCTCGACCGAAGCGCCGCCATTCAAGAGATCCAGATGCAGCGGCACGTTGACGAGCATGCCCTGCGGAAAGCGCCCGACCGCCGGTGTAAAGATCGGCTTGCGGGAAAGTCCGCCGCGCACCACGATTTCCGGCACGTGCTTGTGTGCCAGTGTAAGTGCGTAGGCGAAATGGGAGGCGGTGATTGCGTCATCGCGGGTTGCATCTTCCATCTGGGCGATCAACTGCTTGCCGCCCCCGGTATAGCCGGATACTGCGTTGATGGTCACCGGATAGTCGGCGGGAAGGATTCCCCGCGAAACGAGCGGCGCCAGCACGGCGATCGCACCGGTGGAATAGCAGCCGGGGTTGGAAACGAATTGCGCCTTGGCAATCCGGTCGGCCTGACCCGCGTCCAGTTCTGCAAAGCCGAACATCCAGTCGGGCGCGGTCCGGTGCGCCGTCGAGGCGTCGATGAAACGGGTTCCGGCATCGGCTGCGAGCGCCACGGCTTCCCGCGCCGCGTCGTCGGGCAGACAGAGGATGGCAATGTCGGCGTCGCGCAAAAACGTCTTCCGCACTTCCGGATCGCGCCGCTGTTCGGCAGGCATCGACATCAGGTCGATGTCCGTCCGTCCGGAAAGCCGCGTTACGATCTGCAGGCCCGTCGTGCCATGTTCGCCGTCAATGAAAATCTTGGGAGCCATCGGGCTTCTCCGTTCATGCATAGAAATCAGGGACTTGTTCGGCCCGGCGGACTCAATGTCCGAGGCCGTTGAATCAGGATGCGAGCCCTATCGTCGGGCGCGGCGTTCTGCAAGCAGTCCCAGGTAATGCATGGCGACGGAAGCTCCGGCTATCGCGGTAATGTCCGCGTGATCATATGCTGGCGCTACTTCTACTACATCTGCGCCCTTGATATCAAGCTGTCCCAGCTTCTGGAGCACCGACAGCATGCGTGCGCTCGAAGGTCCGCCCGCGACGGGTGTGCCCGTGCCCGGTGCAAAAGCCGGATCGAGGCAGTCGATATCGAAAGTGAGATAACACGCCCTGTCACCGACATGATCCAGAATAGTCGATGCGATCTCGCTTGCGCGCATGTCCTCGATTTCATGGCCATAGAGGATCCGGATGCCGCAATCCTCCGGAGCATGGGTTCGGATCCCGACCTGTATCGAGCAGCTCGGATCGATCACGCCGTCGCGCACTGCCCGACCCACGAAAGAGCCGTGATCGATACGCTTGCCGTCATCGTCCCATGTGTCCTGGTGGGCATCGAACTGAACCAGCGCCAGGGGGCCGTGGATGGCCGCATGCGCCTTGAGCAATGGCCAGGTGACAAAGTGGTCGCCGCCGAGGCTGAGCAGGAAGGCGCCCGATTTCAGGATCTTGGCAGCCTCGCGTTCGATCGTCGCCGGAGTTTTCTGGTGATTGCCGTAGTCGAGCAGGCAGTCTCCGTAATCGATCACCGGCATGGCTTCGAACAGGTCTCGCGAAAACGGGTATTGCGGATCATTGTCGAAGATCGCAGAGGCTCGCCTGATCGCCTGCGGACCGAAGCGCGCTCCGGGACGGTTGGAAACCGCCGCGTCAAAAGGGATGCCCCAGACCACCGCTTCCGCCCCCTTGAGGCTTTTGGTGTATTTGCGGCGCATGAACGACAGGGCTCCGGCATAGGTCGGATCCGTTGCCGCCGACGTCAGATTGCGGGCGGTAAAGGCATGATCGATGGACTTGCTGGCCATGAATGGGCTCCCGGACGGGTGGATGTGTCAGCGCCTGTCTAGCCCAATCCCGGTGTTCGATAAAGCGCCGAACGTCCGAAACCGGAACCGCTGCGCCAAAGGGCAAGGCCGGTCGCGGAAGGTATACTGGCCGCCGGGTTAGGGGTTTTGAAAACTCTTGTCTGTAGTCTCTGCACTGAAACTGTGCCGGTTTGGCACGAGACAACGGATCTACTGATGAGTTCTGCCGGTGCTTCGAAACAGCTGACGGGAACTGTCTACCCGGTGCAGTATCTGCGCGTGGCCGCCGCACTCGTGGTCATGCTGTTTCATATATCCGTGCTTTCGCAGGAAACCTGGGAACTGGATCCCGCGCAGGTCGATTATGTCGGGGCTGCGGGTGTGGATCTGTTCTTCGTCATCTCGGGCTTCATCATGGCGATGATCGTCGCCCGTTCCGGCGACCGTTTCAGTGCCCGGGACTTCTGGCTGCGGCGGATTGCCCGCGTTGTTCCGGCCTACTGGGTGATCACGCTCTTCGTGTTCATGCTGGCGCTGGTGCTGCCGAGCCTGTTCAACTCCACCACGGCCAGCGTTCCGCATCTTCTCGCATCCTTGTCCTTTCTTGCCGTCGACAGCGGTTCGGGTCACACCGGTCCGCTGCTGGTGGTCGGATGGACGCTGAATTACGAGATGTTCTTCTACCTTGTCGTGGCCCTGACCGCAGGTCTCCTCGGCGATGAGAGCCTGTCCAAGACCTCGGCCGTTTTGTGCGGACTGGTGGCGTTCGGCCTGGTGTTTCAGCCGGCGCATCAGACACTGATGTTCTACAGCGATCCAATCCTTCTCGAGTTCGTTTTCGGGATCATGGTCTTCAGGGCATGGCGCAAAAGCGATGGTGCCGCGTTCGGCGTGTTGTCGTGGTTCGCCTTCGTGCTCGGCATGGCGCTGCTGGCGGTGCAATGGGAACGGCCGCTGACGGACTGGCGTATGTTCTTCTGGGGCATTCCGGCCATGGCCGTGCTCTATGGCGGTCTGGGTGTTCTGCGCTTTTCAAGCCCCGTGCTGGCGCGGCTGGGGGACTGGTCCTACGCGCTTTACCTCACCCATGTGTTCGTCATTACGTTCTACATCAAGTTCGCGATTTCGGCGGTGTACGGCTACGATGTGCCATGGCCGGTGCATTACCTGGCGCTGATTGCCATCTGCACGCTCGTCTCGGCAGTGTTCTATACCGTTGTCGAAAGGCCGCTTTCGGGCTGGGTTTTGCGGCGCTTGAAAGGTCAGGCAGGCATCCCCGAGCGATCTCATCCCCGGATTGAGCGCCGGCGCGCGACCTGATTATTCGAAGCGGTTCCGGGGAAGGCTGATGCTCCTGTCATCCTGATGGTGACGGCCTCGCGTCACTCGACGAAAGGAAGGCCTTCGCGGCGCCAGCCCGAGAAGCCGGCGGGAATGTGCATTACATCCGAGAATTCCGTCTGCGAGAAGGCGCGCATCAGCGCATGGCTGCGCCCGCCGGCCTGGCAATACATCACATAGGTCTTCTGCGGATCGAGTTCGGCGATGCGGTCGGCGAAATCGTCGGCATAATAATCGATGTTGACCGCGCCCTTGACATGGCCACGGGAAAACTCGCCGGGGGTGCGGATATCGAGCACGACGATTGAAGGGTCCGCCTCAAGCGCTTCGTACGCTGCCTCCGGCGTGACATCGCGCAGGTTTGCGGCCGAGGCCGGAAGCGGGTGGAGCAGGAGCGCAAGTGTGGCTGCGCCAATAAAGCTGCGGCGTGTCTGGTCGAATGGCATTCTCACCTCCACCGGTTGGGACTGATACCGAAATGGGAAATAGGCGAGGCAACAAAGGGGTCAAGACAACAAAAAACGGGGCCGAAGCCCCGTCCAATTTGTTGCAGTTCCGAAAAGCGGATCAGCGCTTGGAGAACTGGAACGAGCGGCGGGCCTTGGCCTTGCCGTACTTCTTGCGCTCGACCACGCGGCTGTCGCGGGTCAGGAAGCCGCCCTTCTTTAGAACGCCGCGCAGGCCGGGTTCATAGTAGGTCAGCGCCTTGGAAATGCCGTGGCGAACGGCACCGGCCTGGCCGGAGAGGCCGCCGCCGGTGACGGTGCAGACGACGTCGAACTGGCCCTGACGAGCAGCGGCGACGACCGGCTGCTGGACAACCATCTGCAGCACGGGGCGTGCGAAATACTTGACGAAGTCGCGGCCATTGACGGTGATCTTGCCGGAGCCGGGCTTGACCCAGACGCGGGCGATCGCGTTCTTGCGCTTGCCGGTGGCGTAGGAACGGCCAAGGTCATCGACCTTGCGCACGTGGACCGGAGCTTCCGGTGCAGCTTCGGCAGCGTTGACCGATGCGCCAAGCTCCTCAAGCGAATTGAGTTCAGCCATGATCAGGCGCTCCTTTTGTTCTTGGTGTTCAGCGATGCGACGTCGAGGACGGTCGGCTGCTGGGCTTCATGCGGATGCTCGGAACCGGCATAGACGCGCAGGTTCTTCATCTGGCGACGGCCGAGGGGACCGCGCGGAACCATGCGCTCGACGGCCTTTTCAATCACGCGCTCGGGAAAGCGGCCTTCGAAGATCTGGCGCGCGGTGCGCTCCTTGATGCCGCCCGGGTAGCCGGTGTGCCAGTAGTACTTCTTGTCGGTGTACTTCTTGCCGGTCAGTACGGCCTTTTCGGCATTGATGACCACGACATTGTCGCCATCGTCAACATGCGGGGTGTAGGTGGCCTTGTGCTTGCCGCGCAGGCGGTTTGCGACGACGGTGGCGAGGCGGCCGACGACGAGATTTGTCGCGTCGATGATGACCCACTTCTTTTCCACCTCGGCAGGCTTCTGCGAGAAGGTTTTCATTGAGGTTCTCTCTTCAATTCGGGATCCGGAGCCGGTCATGCCGGCGCGGACGTTTCTTGTTGCTTGTGTTGCCGCTATGGCGTCTGTTTGCGCCCTTTCGCACCAACGATTGCACCGGTCCCTCGCTGAGGTGCCGACGCTGCGTGCTTATAGGCGAGCGGCAAATCAGCGTCAAGCCGAGGCTTTTCGAGATGATCAAAAAATACTCAGCAAAAACAGTGACTTATGTATGCGGTATTTAGATACCGTATACGCCTGGCGTCCGTTGGCTCAGTTTTGCGGCGGAATGGAGTATGTCGCCGTGGCGTGCGCCACCAGGTCTCCACCGGAATCCCGGATGGAGATGTCTGTGACAACCAGCCTTTTCCCCAGTTTCAGGATCACGGCAGTGGCATCGAGCGGACCGGGTTGCGGCTTCATCAGGAAATTGATGTTCAGGTTGGTCGTCACCGCCAGTGCCACCCGTCCGATATGCGCCAGGATCACGGCATAGGCGGCGAGATCAGCCAGCATGAACATCGTCGGTCCGCTGACCGTGCCGCCCGGTCTGAGATGTTTCGTATCCGCATTCAGCCTGACGAGCGCCGAGCCGGAGGAGACGTCCAGCACCGCTATGTCGTCGCCATTGGCCTTGATCTGCGGGAATACCTCGTCGAGGTAAACTGAAACCTCCGGTGCGGACATGACGGGATTGGCCGTTGCGGGCATCGGTGGGCTTCCTTTCTGTTTACGGCGGCGGGATGCACCAAGGAGACGATGCTTGCCGGTTCGTGGCTGGCTGCACCGGATTCGTTTTCCACATACGTTGCGGAACTTGGCCGTCCGGTCAACGGCGCGGCCGGGCTTCACGCAGCGTTGCAGCCGCGCTAGGATCGATGTGGGAAACGAAAGGCCAAATCCATGAACGTCGTTGAATTGAAACAGCAAGCGCCGGCAGGTCCGGTCAAGGTCGTCAGGGAGGGCAGGGTGCTGCGCCTCGAGATGAACAACCCGCCGGCAAATGCCCTTTCGATCGCCATGATGCAGGCGCTCAAGGCGGAGCTGGATGCCGCCGCCGCCGACAAATCCGTTCATGTCGTCGTTCTTGCATCGGCGACACCGGGCAAGTTGTTTTCCGCCGGTCACGACCTCAAGGAACTCACCGTGCATCGCGCCGACGAGGATCGGGGCCGCGCGTTCTTTTCCGAGACCATGAAGCTGTGCGCCGAGCTGATGCAGACCATCGTGCATCTGCCCAAGCCGGTTGTTGCAGAGGTCGATGGGCTTGCCACCGCGGCCGGGTGTCAGCTCGTCGCGTCCTGCGACCTCGCGATCTGCACCGACACGTCGGCCTTCTGCACGCCGGGCGTCAATATCGGCCTTTTCTGCTCGACGCCGATGGTGGCGCTGTCGCGAAATGTGCACCGCAAGCAAGCCATGGAGATGCTGCTGACCGGAGAGACAATCGACGCCTCGACGGCGCGCGAATTCGGTCTCGTCAACCGGATTGTGCCGCGCGAGTACCTGAATCAGGTTGTCATGAAATATGCCGAAGTCATTGCTTCCAAATCACCTTTGACCGTGAAGATCGGCAAGGAGGCGTTTTACCGCCAAGCCGAGATGCCGTTGGAAGAGGCTTACGAATACACCGCCCAGGTGATGGTTGAGAACATGCTGGCCCGCGACGCGGAGGAAGGCATCAACGCCTTCATCGGCAAGCGCAAGCCGGAATGGACCGGGGAGTAATCCGCGCTGCCGAAGTTCGTTGTGTGGCCCGGATGAACGATTGACGGGCTGGCGTTCATATCATATGTTCACTTTATGTTCTAGCATGGCGATCCGCGCCCGACAGCCTTCGGTGGAGCGGTCCTTGGGGATTTTTACATGACGCTCGCACCTCGCATCACCCTTGTCACGCTCGGCGTTGCCGATGTCGCTGCTTCCACGGAGTTCTATCAGAAGCTTGGTTTCAGGCGCTCATCCGCCTCCAATGACAGTGTCACCTTTTTCCACATGAACGGCACTGTGCTCGGCCTGTTCGGTCATGAGGCTCTGGCGGCAGACGCCGGCCTTGACGCTGGTCCGGCGCCGTCGTTTCGCGGCGTTTCGCTCGCCCACAACCTATCATCACGCGAAGAGGTCGATGTCGCCTGGGCCTTTGCGGTTGAATGTGGGGCCGAACCCGTCAAGACGCCGGAAGAGGTGTTCTGGGGTGGATATTCCGGGTACTTCGCCGACCCGGACGGCCACCTCTGGGAGCTTGCACACAATCCCTTTGCGCCGCTCGATGAAAACGGTCACATGGAATTGCCGGACTGAGACCGAAAGGTGCTTGACGTCCGCCAAAGCGATGCAAGTGCCAGCAACCGTCCTCGCCCAGGCTATTCGGTGATCCGCAGGATCGGTCGCGAACGGATCAGGTCGTCGTCGAAGCTCCTGTTCGCATCGCAGGCGATGATCCTGCAGGATCTGGTATCGCGGGCGGGTACGCTCGCCCAGACCCCGACCGAGTTTCCGGGGCACTGCAACGATGACGAGACGTAGCGGTCGTAGATCGGCAAACCCTTTTTCGAGGTATGCCGCAGGATCGCGGCTCCCTCGCGCACCAGTGTTGCACGGATTGCCGAGCAGTCAGTCCGGGTGGTTTCGATGCGGCTGATCGCCGATGCGGGAGCCGCAGCGGTGATGATGCCGCCGGCAAGCAATGCGGCCACCGCGATGGTGCAAGGGAAGGGGGGTGATTGTCGCGTTTTCAATTTCGGGTCCTCGCGATGTCTCTCGTTGTCCAACAGCGCCCCAGACCGAACCATGTGGCAACGGCCGTGCGATTGGCAAGGGTTGCTTGACGCCGAGACCCGCCGTTGCAACAAAAGCGATCAGAAGCGGCAGTCTGCTGTGAAGTATGGCATGCGCTTCGTTGCCAACAACGTGCGGCCTGCAATCCCGGAAGGTTCGGTATGGATCACGACAAGTACGAAAACGGGTATATCGCCGATCTGCTGCACTCCGTGAAGACTGTCGCGGTTGTGGGCGCGTCTGCGAACGAGGTGCGCCCAAGTTTTTTCGTCATGAAGTACATGCTCGACAAGGGTTACCGCGTTATCCCCGTCAATCCCGGTCAGGCCGGAAACCTCATTTTGGGCCAGATGACCTATGCACGGCTGTCCGATATTCCCGAGCCGGTGGACATGGTGGATGTGTTCCGCGCCTCCGACGCTGTGCCCGGCATCGTCGACGAGGTTTTGGCCCTCAAGCCCTTGCCGAAGGTCATCTGGATGCAACTGACCGTCCGTCACGACGAAGCCGCTGCGCGCGCTGAAGCGGCGGGAATAAAGGTGGTCATGAACCGGTGTCCGAAAATCGAATACGCCCGCCTTTCCGGCGAGATCGGCTGGAACGGCGTCAATTCGGGCGTCCTGTCGTCGCGCAAGCCGGTGATGCGGAGCGGTTACCAGAGCTACGGATTGCGCACGAAGCCGTCGAAAGATCATGCCTGACAAGCCATTTGATCGGCTTGTCGCGCCACGCGCGCGGTCCTTTCGAGCCGAAAGATCCTGTGATCCCCATACCGCTTCGAAACCCGCACTTTCTGGCGCCTGCCGACTTCAGGCCACAGTTCCGGTGCATGTCGTTCCCCCGTTTGGCAGCCCGAACGGGCGTGAGCCGCGGATTGCCGCGGCAGAACTGGTTGGACGCAGAACATGATCCGGATCCTGAAACTCTTCCGTACCACTGCCTTTCTCGCCGTGCTCTGCGTTTCGCTGGCGACGACGGCCGTCAGCATGGGGATATGGGCGGTTTCGCTGACCGCGCAGGTGACCACCATGACGGCGAGTGCCGCTGCCGCCGCCATTGCCAACCGCAAGGCCATCGCGGCAGCGGTGTTGCGCACCAAGGCCAAGGCCCGGTTACGGCGGGCTCTGGTGGTGGTTCCGGTCGCCGGCATCGCCGCGGCCGTCGTCTTTGAGCGCGAGGATTACCTGGAATGGAAGGAAGACAATCCTGACGGCGATCTCGAGACCTATGGCTGCGAGGTCAGCGCGGTTTCGGCTGAAGTTGTTGACGATGTGCTTCAGGACCTGCCCGAAAAGGTCCGGCCGTCGCGGGACTGGCTTTTATCGCGGGTGCCCGATTGCGATGAGCCGGTTCCGATGGCCGAAACCGCTTTCGGTTCGACCGATGGCCGACGTGCCCCCTGACCGGCATTTTTGTCGAAGCCGAAGGTTTGCGAAGGCCAGCTAGTGATGCCGACGCCCCGGGCCCCAGGGAGAAGACAACGAGAACCGGTTTGACCGCGCAGGGCAATCGTGACTAGTCTCTTTTGACCAGTTCAAGCAGACGAGGCGCGCGTGATGAAAAGCGGATTGCATACCGACACTGTCACCGGCGCTTCGAAAAGGCGGACAAGCCGCCGGCGGATCGTTCTGGGCCTGATGACGTCGCTTATGGTCCCTGTCCCCCTGTCTGTTCAGGCTCAGGATTTCGACAATGGCCGGTACTACCGGCTGACGACCATGTGGCAGGGTGACGGAAAGTCCCTTGATGTCGTCAATGACGGGGTCAACAACCAGCTTATCCTTGCCGATACGGGAAACTACTCCGGCCAGTACTGGAAGTTCACGAAATTGGGCGGCGGCTACTATCGGTTGACCACCCAATGGCAGGGCATGGGCAGGTCTCTCGACGTGGTCAACGACGGTGTGAACGACAAGCTTGTCCTCGCTGAAACCGGCAACTATTCTGGGCAGCATTGGCGTGTGGAACGTCAGTCCAACGGGTATTACCGTTTGACGACGCAGTGGCAGGGAACGAGCAAGTCTCTCGACGTCGTCAACGACGGAACGAACAACAGGCTCAGGCTTGCGCCCAGCGGGGATTTTTCGGGGCAGTATTGGAAAATCGTCGCCCAGTAATCCCAGCGCCCGGCTTCGGGCCTGAAATTGGACGTTTGTTCCCCGCGATCGCTCCGTTGAGCACGTTCGGGCAGCTGGGGTGCCATCTTCGCGCAAAAATCTTCTTTGACCATCACGCGGACATGCGGGATAACCCCTCCACCATTCATGTCGGGCACAAGGGGAGAGGTCCATGTCGAACAATCAACCAGGTTTCAACACGCTTGCAATTCACGCTGGCGCTCAGCCGGATCCGGCCACCGGCGCGCGCGCCACGCCGATCTATCAGACCACCAGCTTCGTCTTCGACGATGCCGATCACGCGGCTTCGCTCTTCGGGCTCAAGGCTTTCGGCAACATCTATACCCGCATCATGAACCCCACCCAGGCGGTTCTCGAAGAGCGCCTGGCAGCGCTTGAAGGCGGAACCGCGGCGCTTGCCGTTGCCTCGGGGCACGCAGCACAGCTTCTGGTGTTCCACACCATCATGAGCCCCGGCGACAATTTCATCGCCGCCAACCGGCTTTACGGCGGCTCGATCAACCAGTTCGGCCAGTCCTTCAAGTCCTTCGACTGGCAGGTGCGCTGGGCCGATCCGGCCGATCTGTCCAACATCGAAAGCCAGATCGACGACCGCACCAAGGCGATCTTCATCGAAAGCCTAGCCAATCCGGGCGGAACCTTCGTCGACATCAACGCCATTGCCGAGCTCGCCCACAAGCATGGGCTGCCGCTCATCGTCGACAACACCATGGCCTCGCCTTACCTGATCCAGCCGATCGAACACGGTGCCGACATCGTCGTGCATTCGCTGACCAAGTTCATCGGCGGTCATGGCAACTCCATGGGCGGCGTGATCGTCGACGGCGGTTCGTTCGACTGGTCGAAATCCGGCAAATACCCGATGCTCTCCGAGCCGCGGTCTGAATATGGCGGCATGGTTCTGCATGAAACGTTCGGCAATTTCGCCTTTGCCATCGCCTGCCGCGTTCTCGGCCTGCGCGATTTCGGCCCGGCAATCTCGCCGTTCAATGCCTTCATGATCCTGACCGGCATCGAAACGCTGGCGCTTCGCATGCAGCGTCACTCCGACAATGCGCTGGAAGTCGCAAGCTGGCTCGCCAAGCATGACAAGGTCGCCTGGGTGTCCTATGCCGGCCTGCCGGATCACGAGAACCATGCGCTGCAGCAGCGCTACTCGCCCAAGGGCGGCGGCGCGGTCTTCACCTTCGGCCTCAAGGGCGGTTACGAGTCCGGCGTCAAGCTGGTCGAGGGGCTGGAGATGTTCTCGCACCTGGCCAATATCGGCGACACCCGCTCGCTGGTCATCCACCCGGCCTCCACTACCCATGCCCAGCTCTCGCCAGAGCAGCAGGTTGCTGCTGGCGCCGGTCCCGACGTGGTTCGCCTCTCGGTCGGCATCGAGGATGTCAAGGACATCATCGCCGACCTGGAACAGGCCCTCGCCAAGGCCTGAAGCCTGGTTCAGGGTTGAAAATGTAACGGTCCGATGGTTCCCGCCATCGGGCCGTTTCTTGTTTCGGGGGAGGGCGCGCGCTTCCCTCACGGACTGGCGGCACAGTATGCATGATCAGGGCGTTGTTCCGGAAATCGCAATGATGGTCTTGCCCACCAGCAAAGGGACTGGTTTGATCCGACCGGTACAATCTGAGGGGGAGATCCATGTTCCGCGCAACATTTCTCTGGCTGGGCCTTTGTCTGGGCGCGGCATTGATTGCTTTGACACCGGCGCGTGCCGAGGTGCTGACCGCGATTCCGGCATCTGCTGTCGATGACCCGAAAGCCTTCTGGCGTGCCACGATGAAGGAATTCTACGGACCTTACGACAACAGCCGTAAATGCTGGATGGGCACACGGGACGGTCAAGCCCTGTGCATGCGGCCACATCATCTCGCGGAAGCGGGCGAGGGGGAGCGCCGTATCATCCTCGTTGCAATGGCCGGTTATGCCGTGGAATCCAATGGTGGGCGAGCCGATTGCCATGCATGCGGTGGCAAGCTTGGCCTTGTAATGCTCAAACCGGTGGGCGACCGGATCGCGCTAATTGCCACCAACAGTCTAGCGGCGGAGGCCGGGTCCTGGGGGAGAGTGCCGTCGGAGGAAGCGTTCCGGCAGGTTCATTTCGGCGATGATAAATTCGGCTGGTTAATGCACACAAATTATATGGCGCAAGGCCATGTGATGGAGGGCGTGATTGTCTATGGCGTATTGGAGGGCAAGATCATGGATCTTGGATATGTCCCGACCGCGATAGGGATGGCCGGCAGTTGCGATGGACTTCAAGATGGCGTCTGCTACAGCTATAACTATGAGGTCGATACCTTCCCCGACGAGGCAAACGGAGGCTTTGCCCCTTTGCTGGCGCGCAAAGTCGAAAGCAGAACGCTTGACGCGCCCGACGTTGTCTCGATTCCGTTTTCGAAGGATACGATGAAATATGATCCCGCCGACCTCGAAGCAGTGTTCGACGGTTAGCGAGCGCCAGGTTCTCGGAAAGCTCATTTGGCATCCTGCTTGATCTGACGCAATCAGTCCCGAATGGCAATCGTCTATGCTGGACCTTCAGGCAACCAAAGGAGGTCCTCATGATCCGACAAGCACTTTCGCATACTGGCCTTGCAACGGCATGCCTCCTGGCCCTCGCTTCCCAGGTCACGGCGCAGTCGGCCGATCCGGCCTGGCTCGATGAATTGTCGGCGCAGCTGGCCGCCGAGAAGCAATGCGCGGTGGAGTACTACCTCAATACGAGGGAAGGCGAACTGGCGGGGAGGCTGACATTTGAGGCGCGCGCCCAGTGCGCTGACGGTCGGCAGTTCGATGCCTCGCGGACCGAACCCGCCTCGGAATTCACGATCAGCGAATGCGGCGTTCAGGTGTGCTGACCCGAGCCGCTCGGGGCAATGGCTTGCATGTCCGATGTGAGCCACGCCATCCGGTCACAGAACCAAAGCTTGAAAACAGATGCCAGCGCCGCGCCGAGAAAGGCGGCCCAGGGGTTGAGCGCCCATAGGCCGTACACCGCGGGGATGAGTGATAGGGCCGAAAGCGCGGAGAGGATAAGCGCGGCGCGGGCGTGATGAGCCGGAATGGGACGGTCCTTGCGCGCGAGCCAGTAGCGCTCGCCGAGAACCGCCCTTGAGGCCCAATCGTCGAGATGGGAAGGCGGGGCGAAGGCGCGCGGGTTCACGAAGGTCCATATGATGAGCGCCGCGATCGGAAGCAGGCACCACCACCCGATCCAGACGCGGGACCAGATGGCGAGCGTCAGCGCCATCAGGAGCGGGACCCGGGTCCAGAAACTGAAGGGATTGGCGTGGCGCGCCCATGTCGCCTCGCTCATCGCCATCGAGCTTTCAATTGCCTTGTCGATCCTCATGCGTTCAATATAGGCACACCGTTCCATGTGCGCGAGGTTTCATGACCGACACGACGTTGTTTTTCGTCACACCCGATGGCGAGCCGGAAATCACCAGGCCCGATGCCGCCAAGGTGGTGTCGGGTGATCCCGTTCACCGTACCTGGAACCTGGAAGAGCGGGACGGTCTCTACTGCGGCATCTGGGAATCGACCCCGGGAAGCTGGCAGATATCCTATGATGAGTGGGAGTATTGCCGGATCCTCGAAGGAGTGTCGGTGATTTCCCAGGAGGATGGCGAGGCTGTGACGGTTCGCGCCGGCGACAGTTTCGTGCTCAGGCCCGGCTTCAAGGGAACCTGGGAAGTCATTGAGACGACTCGCAAAGACTATGTCATCCGGTTGTAGGACATGAGCGGAATTGCTGGCGCCGGAACTGCGCCGCGAGGCAAACGGGTTCTGCTCCTGGGGGCGACCGGAACCATTGGCCGCGCCACCGTGTCAGCGTTGGCTGCGCATGGTCATGACGTCGTGTGTCTGGTCAGGCCGGGGCGGGGGGAAACGTTCTCCCGGGAAACGCCTTGCGGCGTCACCGTGCGGGAAGGGGATGTGACCGACCCCCAAGGCCTGGCACGTCAAGGGATCCGTGGCGAACGCTTCGACGTGCTGGTCTCCTGCCTTGCCTCGCGGACTGGCGCGCCCGAGGATGCCTGGGCGATCGATTACCAAGCCCATTCGGATGCTCTCAAAACTGTCCGGGAGGCGGGCATCGCGCAGATGGTTCTGCTTTCGGCGATCTGTGTGCAGAAGCCATTGCTCGAGTTCCAGAAGGCCAAACTCGCATTCGAGGGCGAATTGATCGCCTCCGGCATGACCTATTCGATTGTCCGTCCGACAGCGTTCTTCAAGTCGCTTTCCGGCCAGATCGATCGGTTGCGCAACGGAAAGCCCTTTCTCCTGTTCGGTAACGGGGAGCTGACCGCCTGCAAGCCGATCAGTGACCGGGATCTTGCCGAATTCATCGCGGGGTGCCTTGACGATCTAAGCCGCTGGAACCGCATCCTGCCGGTCGGCGGGCCGGGCCCTGCGATCACACCGCGGCAGCAGGGTGAGGAACTGTTCCGGCTTTTGGAGCGCAAGCCGGCCTTCAAGCGCGTTCCGGTGGCGCTGATGGACGCAATCATCTACGGCCTGGATCTGGCCGGGCGCGTCGCGCCGGGCTTGAAGGCCAAGGCGGAACTTGCCCGCATCGGCCGCTACTACGCAACGGAATCCATGTTGGTGCTCAATCCCGCCTCGGGCCGCTACGACGAGGAAGCCACGCCGTCCTTCGGCTCTGACACCTTGTTCGACTTCTACGAGCTAGCGATCCGGCATGGCGTCCAAGTCCAGCGCGGCGATCACGCCGTGTTCTGAACACTGGTGCCGGGGCTTGCCATCAGGCTTTCGAGCCCATGGAAATGATAACTGTCGCGGTAGCGGGCGGGCCGATCGAGCCTCAGAGCGGGCAGGCGCTCGAACAGCACGGCCAGCGATTCCTGAAGTTCGAGCCGGGCAAGCGGCGCACCAATGCAAAAATGCAGCCCCGCACCGAAGCTCACGTTTTTCTGGTCTGTGCGTCCGGGGCGGAATTCATGCGGCGCATCAAAGGCTGAGGGATCGCGGTTTGCTGCACCCAGCAAGAGTGCAACCTGTTCGCCCGGCTTCAGCGTCACCGGTCCCAGGTCGACCGGTTCGTAGGCGTAGCGGGTGAACATGTGCAGCGGCGCGTCATAGCGCAACGCCTCCTCGATTGTGGCTGCGGCCAGTTCGGGCGTCGCAAAGAACCGGCGCGGATCGCCGCCCTGTTCAAGGATCGTGTTTACCGCGTTGCCCGTCTGATGAACGGTTGCCTCATGGCCTGCATTGAGCAGCAGGACACAGGTCGAAATCAGTTCGTCATCCGAAAGCTTCTCACCGATGTCGCGAACCGCGATCAGGGCCGAGAGCAGATCATTGGCTCCATTGTGACGATGCGCCTCGATATGGCCGGTCAGAAACGCCGCGAATTCGGCGGAGGCGCGGTTGGCTCGCTGCTCGGTTTCAAGCCCGCGATGCGGCACATACATCTCGCACATGGCGTGCGACCAGTTCAGAAGATCACTGCCGCGCTCAACCGGCACCCCCAGCAACTCGCAAATCACCGTCAATGGGATTGGCGTTGCGAAGGCCGGCAGCAGATCGCAAGACCGGTGCGCGGGCAGGGCGTCGACCAGCTCACCCGCCAGTTTTCGGATGCGCGGCCTGAGCCTTTCGACCGAACGCGAAACGAAGGCCCGGTTCACCAGGGTCCTCAAGCGCGTGTGCGCCGGTGGTTCCCGCTCAAGCAGCGAACCGCTCTCGATCCTGTCGAAATCGGCGAGGTGTCCACGACCCTCGACAGGATTGAGCGGCGCGCCCCATCGGTTCTCGCGGCCGAGTTTGCGGTCTCTCAGAAGCCCGTTGACCTGGTCGTAGCCTGCCACGCACCACATGCCGTAATCTTCCCAGAAAAAGACCGGCGAGGCGCGGTGCATCTCGGCATAGAAGGCATAGGGATCCTGCACGAATGCCGGATCGCGAGGCGATTGGGAAACGGAGAGCGTCTGTCTGTTCATGGCAGCGGTTTAGCGCGGATCAACACGAAGCGAAATCCGTTTTCACGAATTCATGTAATCCGGAGTGAAGCCGAAAAACCGCTCGGCCCTTAGGGCCCCGCCCGTTGTAGAACCGCCTCGCGCCGGTCGTTCAATGGCAGCGTTTTTGGCCCGATACCTTCACCCAGCCCGAGGAGGCGGGACGGACCTCGACCTGGCGCGCCACGGTCTTGACCACGGCCGGTACGTGCCGGGCGATCGTGCGCTCTGGCTCGATGACAACCTTGCGGGTCCGGTGTGCGTAGCGTGCCGGTATCCGTTCATGCACGGTTCCGGCGGGACGAACGACAACGGTCCGGGCCTGGACCGCGTATTGCGCCGGGTGAACCACTTTGCACAGAGTCTTCACGCCCTTCACATGGCGCCACTCCCAGCCAACCGATTTTGGCCTGACCTGAACCTTCTCGTGTATCGTTCTGGTGACGGCGGGAACATGTCTGGCGACGACCCGCCCGGGTTCGACCAGCACCTTCTCGGTCACGTGCCCGTAACGGGCCGGAATTGTCTGGTGGACGACGCGTGCAGGACGCACGACCACGTTTTCATGCACGGTCTTGTAGACTGCAGGCTGATGGCGTTGCTCATAGCAGGCCAGCGACTTGCCGCCCGCAAAAGCCGGCGACGCCATGGCGCCCGCCACCAGTATGACAGCAATGCCTTTGCACAAGGTCTTGATTTTACGCATACACTTGCCTCCCGGAGCAATGCGGCGCAGGGTTTGCGCCATTGTCTCAGCCGCGTCTGAAAACACTTTGTCCCACAATAGGTCGATTGCAAAGTAAAACGTTAACCTTTCGGTAACGCTGCCGGTGAACAAGGGTGGGCAGGTCTTTCGCGGTCTTGCGTCTTGAAGGGCCGGGGGGGCACACTCTATGTAGTGAGTTCAATATGACTGATTCCCGGCTGCCGATGGGCCTGCCGGGCCTGTGACAAGGGAAGCTTCATGAAAAATCCAGTCGATACCGCCATGGCACTGGTGCCGATGGTCGTCGAGCAGACCAACCGCGGTGAGCGGTCCTACGACATCTTCTCGCGTCTGCTGAAGGAACGCATCATCTTCATCACCGGCCCGGTGGAGGACCAGATGGCTACGCTGGTTTGCGCCCAGCTTCTGTTCCTTGAAGCAGAGAACCCGAAGAAAGAGATCGCGCTTTACATCAATTCGCCCGGTGGCGTCGTCACCGCGGGCATGGCGATTTATGACACCATGCAGTTCATCAGGCCGGCAATTTCCACACTGTGCGTCGGTCAGGCGGCCTCGATGGGTTCGCTGCTCCTGTGTGCAGGCGAGAAGGACATGCGCTTTGCAACCCCGAACGCGCGCATCATGGTTCACCAGCCCTCCGGCGGTTTCCAGGGGCAGGCTTCCGATATCGAACGTCACGCCCAGGACATCATCAAGATGAAGCGGCGGCTCAACGACGTCTATGTCAAGCACACCGGCCAGGACTACGACACGGTCGAAAAGACGCTTGATCGCGACCACTTCATGACTGCCGAAGAGGCGAATGAATTCGGTATCATCGACCGCGTCTTCGACAAGCGCGAGAACATCGAAGCGCCTGCGGAAACCTGATTGGGGCCGAATGAGGCATAAATTTCCCGTCATTGCGTCATCCATGCAACACGATTTCGTGGGTGCGGGGTTTGCTGTCGGCTGGACCGCGCTAGTATTGCGCGTTAAGTCTATATTCAAATTCTCGGGCGTAGCATCGCCAGAATGTACGGGGATTCGTTGCCAAGGGCTTCAGAGCAGGATTATCTGAACGCCGGATTTGTACCCCGAAATTGCCAACCCGGTGTGACCTGTACGTGTCATGACCGGTCAGGCGCCAAACATCCGGGCCGGTCGCCTGGATCGCGGGAAGGAAAGTGAAATGAGCAAGGTCAGCGGCAGCAACGGCGGCGATTCCAAAAACACCCTTTATTGCTCTTTCTGCGGCAAGAGCCAGCATGAAGTGCGCAAACTCATTGCCGGTCCGACCGTGTTCATCTGTGATGAATGCGTTGAACTGTGCATGGATATCATCCGGGAGGAAAACAAATCCTCCATGGTGAAGTCGCGCGACGGCGTTCCCACGCCGCAGGAGATCATCGAAACGCTGGACGAGTACGTTATCGGCCAGCATCAGGCCAAGAAGATCCTCTCCGTTGCGGTTCACAACCACTACAAGCGGCTCAACCACGCATCCAAGTCGGGTGAGGTGGAGCTTGCAAAGTCGAACATCCTGCTGGTCGGTCCGACCGGCTGCGGCAAGACCTACCTTGCGCAGACGCTCGCCCGCATCATCGATGTTCCCTTCACGATGGCCGATGCCACAACGCTGACGGAAGCCGGCTATGTCGGTGAAGATGTCGAGAACATCATTCTCAAGCTGCTCCAGTCGGCCGACTACAATGTCGAGCGTGCCCAGCGCGGCATCGTCTATATCGACGAGGTCGACAAGGTCAGCCGCAAGTCCGACAACCCGTCGATCACGCGCGACGTGTCGGGCGAGGGCGTGCAGCAGGCGCTTCTCAAGATCATGGAAGGCACCGTTGCCTCCGTTCCTCCGCAGGGTGGTCGCAAGCATCCGCAGCAGGAATTCCTGCAGGTCGACACCACCAACATCCTGTTCGTGTGCGGTGGCGCCTTTGCCGGTCTCGACAAGATCATCTCCGCACGCGGCGAGAGGACCTCGATCGGCTTCTCGGCCACGGTTCGCGCCCAGGACGAGCGCCGCGTCGGCGAAGTCCTGCGCGATCTCGAGCCGGAAGATCTGGTGAAGTTCGGACTCATTCCCGAGTTTATCGGCCGACTGCCGGTTCTCGCGACGCTCGAGGACCTCGATGAGGCAGCGCTGATCCAGATCCTGACAGAGCCGAAGAATGCGCTCGTCAAGCAGTACCAGCGCCTGTTCGAGATGGAGGATGTCGAACTGACCTTCCACGAGAGCGCGCTTTCGGAAATCGCGAAACGCGGCATCGTCCGCAAGACCGGTGCCCGCGGACTGCGCTCGATCATGGAGAAGATCCTGCTCGACACCATGTTCGAACTGCCGGCGCTCGAAGGCGTGCGCGAGGTGGTCATCTCCGACGAGGTGGTCAACGGCAATGCCCGTCCGCTCTACATCTATGCCGAGCGCGACGATGAGAACAAGGGTTCCGCCTCGGCCTGACCGACCGCGTTAGCCACGGCAATCTGATCCAGCGGGCCCTTCGGGGCCCGTTTTCGTTCTCCCTTCGTGCCGGCTTTCCGCGGTAACGAACCTTCGTGTTGTGCCCTCTGCACTCCAGCCGTAGACTGCCCATAAAGAGCGTTGCCCGGGGTTTGTCAGGGGAGGGCGTGCGATGTGAAACCACTGCAGGTGACCAGGGCCGGGCGGACGGGTCTATGGACCCTCAGGTTCGTTGTAACTCTTATTGCTGGGCAATTCGTTTGGCCCGGGACCGGCATCCGGGCCCAGGCGGCGCAGGGTGGCATCGGCGTTGAACAAGCCACGCGCCTCATTGCGCTGGCTCAACCCCGGCTCAGGGATGCCAGCGGTTGGGCAGCGGATATTCTGTGGGCGATCCGGTTTTCAGGCCAGCCGGTGAATGCCGAGAATGTGTGCGCCGTGATTGCGGTTGTTGATCAGGAAACCAACTTCAAGATCAATCCGCATGTTCAGGGGATGTCCCGGCGCGCTCTGTCTGCACTGGAAGACAGGCTTGCGGCCAGTGATATCAAGTCTTTGGCGCTGCGCGGGATCCTTGCGCTTGATCCCTCAATACGCGTCCGGCTTACGGAGCGCCTCAGGACGGCCACGACCGAGCGGGATCTCGATCTGGCCTATCGGCGGCTGGTTGAGGATATCCTTCAGATCGAAACCATCATCCGGCTCGACAGTGAGTACGGCCTTGGCGCTGCCGAATTTCTCGAAGCCCAGAACGAGGTGAAAACCATCGGGTCGATGCAGGTGTCAGTGGCCGCCGCGCTTGATTTTGAGCGCCGCTTTTTGGGGCGCGCCCTCTATTTCGAAGATATCTACCGCGTCCGGGACGATCTCTACACGCGCCGCGGCGGTCTTCTCAATGGTACGCGGCTGCTGCTGGGATATCGCAGCGGGTATACACGCAAGGTCCATCGCTTCGCTGATTACAATGCCGGTCGCTACGCAAGCCGAAATGCGGCCTTTCAATGGGCTCTGTCGCGCATCGGCGGCAAGGAGCTGTCTCTCGACGGCGATCTGCTGATCTATCGCGATCGGAAGCCGTCTTCGACCAGAAGCGCCACGGAACGTGCTCTTCTGAAGATCGCGCAAGCTCACGATCTCCGCCTGATTTCGCATGACATTCGTCGGGACTTGCTTCGGGAGAAGGAATTCGGGTTCACGGACACCGCCACGTTCAAGGCGGTTAGTGCTCTTTACAGGTCTCTTTTCGGCCGGCCGGCACCCTTCGCGCGCCTGCCGGAAATCAAGCTGGAAAGTGTCAAGATCGACCGCCAGCTGACGACAGCCTGGTTCGCCAGGCGTGTCGACGGCCGCTACAAGGCGTGCATGAACCGGCTTGCCGGATGAGCCGTCCGATAATGCCCGGACTGGGCGAAGCGGATTTCCTAATGTGCGTCGCCGCCGCCTTCCCCACCTTCGCCTCCCAGCCGGCGTTCATTGGGGCCGTTCGCCCAAGTGCCCAAAAGCTTCTGACCGGCTCTCGTGGCCTTTTTCTCTTCGATGGATTGTTTCTTTGGATCGGCTGGCGCTAGGCATCCGGAAAGCCCGACGGAGACTGCAAATGCAAGGGTACATAATCCAAGCACTTTTGTCCTCGCGGGCAAACGATTTGAGGTTTGGTCTCGGTTCGGGTGAAAGGTCATTCTCACGCTCCATGTGTGGTCATTGGAAACTGCGGAACTGTTTCAGGCAGCCGTGATGTGGCTGTGCCCGAAGAAGAGGGGATAGAGGCACAGGTCCCGCACCAGGCGATGTGTCCCTCGCTCGAAGACGAACAGGTTCTCCCAGTATCCGGTCACCGCGTAATGCTTGCCGTCCGGTAGAAACGTGACGCCGCAGGGATAGCGCAAGCCCATCGTCGACGTGTCTATGATCTCCAGAAGCTCGTTGCTGACCGGGTCAAACACCATTACCCGATGGGTGGAGGGGTAGGAGGCAATAACCTGATCGTGCAGTCCGTCGTAATGGATTGACAGCCCATGGCGCATCAGTGCGCCGGCTTGTTCATCGCCCATTGGACGCAGGGACTGATGGCTGCCGGACCAGGTCAGTGTCGCCGCGCTGAGGTAGGCCGCGTCTTTGGAGGCGGTGATATCCGCCTCGTAGGCCACTTCGCGGTCGGCGTTCTGCCGAGCATCGGCTTTGCTGTCCCCCTGCCGCGCCTGTATTGCAAAGACGGCGTCACGGCGCGCCGCTGCGAGATGCCGCAATTCAGTGTCCTTGGAATTTGTTACCTGTTTGTCGACAAGTTTGCCCGACGCTGTTTCAATCACGGTGATACTTGCCTCAATCACCCGGCGCGGCGCGGTGAAACCACCGGTGGCCTTGTCGATCACTGACCCGTAATTGGCGATGATCAGATAACGGTCATCATCCACAAGGCGAATGTCGTGCGGGTCGATCCCGTGAGTGGAATAGCTTTCCAGGATCTTCATGCTTTTCGGTTCGCGAATGCTGACGCGTCCGTAGTGGCTTTGAACATTGTAGCGCAGCGATTGTCGTGGTGCGCGCTCCGAAATGAGTACTGTCTTGCTGTCGGCAAAAAAGGCGGCGTGTCCGCCACCGTTCCACCCTTTCTTGACAGATCGTCCGCGTTCGACGACCTCGAGCGTCTCTGGATCGAATGCGATATGGCTGCTACGGACGAAGCCGCAAAGCAGGCCGATTGACCCGTCCGGAGCAATTTCAACATCATGAGCGGCGACCGGCAAAACAGCCTGGCGCACCGAACCGTCCATGCCGATGCGCGACAGTAGGCACCGGTTCTTGTCGGACGCCTTCATCGCGGTGGTCATCTCGGGATGGTCGACTGTTTTGTGGCCTGCCACATAGGCGCTGCTGGGAAAATACCCGGGTACAAAGACGGCTGTTGCCTTCAATTCCTTGGAATTCGTCGCTCCGGGGCAATGGGCCGGTCCGGCAGAGGACCCCGATTGTACCGCGGCGGACGAGACGCTCGCTCCGCTTGCCGCAAGAGCTACACTGCCGGTGAGTAGGGAGCGTCGGTTCAGTTTCGTCGTCATCTCGCCCTCTCAATGCGCGTCGCCGCCGCCTTCGCCACCGCTGCCTTCGCGTTGGAACTTTGCGGCGGCTTCGGTCTGCCGGCGCCGGGCTTCGCGCAACGTTACCTGCCGCTTTCTCTCTTCAGCTCTCCTTTGGCGCTCACGTTCGGCTTTGGCCCGACGCTCTGCGCGTTCCGCATTGGTAGGTGTTGCATCGATGCCGGCATTGATGCCCGCCGCCAATTGCTGCCCGCTGTCAGGCACAACGCCGCAACCGGAAACCAGACTGCCCGCGATGAAAAGCGAAACGATGACACTGCGCTGTCTGAAACTCTTGCGTTTCATGTCTCTCTCCTGATCAGATGGTAACCAGCAGTCGCTTTTTGCCGGCCCTCTGCTGCCAGACGGGGCGATAAGAGCGATCCAAGCTGACGTTGTGAGGGAACGGTCTCACAAGCCGGAATTGCGGCCTATTGTCAGAACTGCCTAAATGTTAGGTAGATGTACCTATTCCCTTTCGGCTTGGCTTCCGGCCTTATAGTCTGGCTATGAACCGAGCCGAGCCTTACTGCAGCGGCGGCGTGCCCTTGGCTTTGCGGGCTCCGCCAACCGAATGGGAATCGCTGAAAGGTCAGCCGATGTCCTTGAAACTCAGGTGGCTTTTGCTGGCATTGGTGCTGGGGTTGACCAGCGAGGCGTTTGCGCAGGCGGAAAATGAAGCTGAACGGTTCGGGCGCCAGATGGCGTTCTCGGTCCTTCCGGGCCTGCCGAAGTCGGCCGGAATTCAGGATGTTTGCTGCGGTTCGGCAGGTTTTGGCGCGCCAACCACTTCCTTTCGCATGAACTATGGCGACAGACCTGTATGGCTGCGCCTGGACGCACCCGGCGAATTTGATCTTCTGATGATCAGTCTGATCGTCGACCGCGCCGTTGCGTTTTTCAGGGTGGAAACCCGGAACGGAGCCGACGACGAGCCAAGTCTCCGCTGGTCGCAAACACAAACCGGCGATCTTGTGGCGCTTGACGACCGGCGTGTGGAAAATCCCCATATGGTCCTGCCGATGACCGAAAGGGTGCCAGGCACGGCAATCTACGTCCGCGTCGAGCAACCGGTCATGACGACCTTGCGATTGGCGGCTGCGGACTGGCCCGAGTTTCAGGCGATGGACCGTGCCGACCACCTGTTCAAGACGTTTCTGACCGGGATCATTCTTGCAACCATTGTTTACAACGGCTTTGTGGGCGGCCTGGTGCGCTCTCCCGCTTTCCTGCTCAATGCTGCGACCATCGGTGCGCTTTTGCTGCTTGCCCTTTACCTGTCAGGCTATGGGGCGGTTTATGTGTGGAACCGGGCACCGCAGATGAGCAATCTCATGCTGCTCGCCGCTGTCTATTGCGGCATCCTGTTTGGCGGGGCCTTTATTTCTGAGTTCCTGCGAAAGGAAGGCGAGAGCAGAACCAAGGGGCTGCCTTTGATGGTGCCGGCAATGGTCGCATCGGTGGCGATGCTGTGCCTGTTCACTCTCCCGTACTGGTATGTCCAGCCGGTGCTGCTGCTCTGCGCGGCGGCCCTGTTCCTCATTGCCTTTCCCATGGTCTGCATTCGTGCCTGGAACGGCAGCAGGCAGGCGCGGATACTTCTGTTCCCGCTCGGCTTTGCCATGATTCCCGGAACGGCATTCGTTGTTCTGGAGAAACTTTTCGGCCTGCGGATGGGTTTGGTCGAGAACAATCTCCTCGAGGTCACGCTGTGCCTGGAAGCGGTGCTGTTTTCGCTCGCCATCGCCTCACGGTTCCGGATGGGAGAGGTGGCGAACCGCGAAATGAGCCTGAAGCTGATGGGCTTACGGGCGGAAGGGGCTGCCAAGGCGATTGCAGCACAGGATTCCGAGCGGCAGCGCATAGCCAAGGAAAGGCATGATGGCGTCGGCCAGGACTTTCTCGTCGTGCTGGGAAGCCTGAAAAAGCTGGAACGCGAGAAAAACACCGCGGATTGGACCGCTTCGCTTCCCTCCCTGATCTCGACAACCACGGCCGCTCTCGATGAACTGAGAAGAATATCGAAGGAAATGCACCCCGCCTCGATCAGTCATCTCGGCCTCAGGAATGCCCTGGAAATGTTGTTCGAGCATCTCGAAACCTCCGATCAGATTGAAACCAGCATCCTTCTGGAGTTCGACGATGCCCGGTTGAGTTCGACCGGCAAACTGCATGTCTACCGGATTGTCCAGGAGTGTCTCGCAAACATCAGCCGCCATTCCGGCGCTTCCGCATGCCGGGCTTCAATCCGCCAGGCCGGGGACCGGCTGCATCTGGATATCGAGGATGATGGTACGGGGCTAGCGCCCGAGGAAAGCTCGTCACCACCTGCATTCGGGCTTGGTTTCACCTCGATAGACGAGCGTATCCGCTCGCTGGGCGGTCACTGGCGCGTCGGTCCAAGCGAACTCGGCGGGATGAGAGTGACGGCGTCCATTCCACTGGGGGGATCAGGTGGGGAGGTCGGTTCGTGAGCACGGAGCAGACCGCCATCGTGTGCGATGATCACCCCATATTCCGGGGCGGGGTCGTCTCCTGCCTGACCAACGGCCTCGGGATTGCAGTGGTTGCCGAAGCGGCGGACGGCGAAAGCTGTATTGCCAAACTCAAGCTTTACGAACCCCGGATCCTGGTTGCCGATCTGTCCATGCCCCTGATCGACGGCTTCGGCGTGCTCGAATGGATCGGGCAAAACCAGCCCGGCATCAGGGCGTTTATCCTGTCCATGCATACGGATATCTCGTTCGTGCAAAGGGCACGCGAACTCGGGGCTGCGGGTTTCATGGCCAAGGAGGATGCGGAATCCGAACTTGCCGCTGCGATAAACGGCACCAAGCCGTTCTACACCAGTGAATCGATCGGCCGGAAAAACCGCGACGTGATGAGCGACCTTTCGGCCTATGCGCTGGCGGAGAAACTGCGCAAGGTTTCCGATGCAGAGCGGCGCGTTCTGGTTCTCCTGACCCAGTCCATGACCAGCCGGGAGATCGCGGAGAAGCTCTTCATCAGCGTGCGCACGGTTCAGGCGCATCGGGTCAGTCTCGCGGCCAAGCTCGGCGCTAAGGGGCCGAATAAGTTGCTGGAACTCGCAATCCGCCACCGTGACCAGATTATCGGATAGCGTCGGCCGGATCGACCGGTCCGGGTTCGCAGTTGAAAGCGTCTCCATAGGGAGGCAGCCATTCCGGAATGAGGATCCGTGCCCAAAACCAAAAAGGCTCCGTCGCATTGTGCCCCGACATCGCCCACTCTAGTTTATCCGCCGAAGGCCCAGCGGCAATTTTGGCGCGACAGGGACGGCAAGGCATCTCTTCCGGATGGATTGATACATGCAGACCATTTTCACGATATCGACCAACGGTTCGGGCCTGACCGAGTTCACGCCCGATGTGGCTCGTTGGCTTTCGGAGGAGGGGGCAGGCGACGGTCTTCTGACGCTGTTTGTGCGCCATACGTCCTGTTCGCTTCTCGTGCAGGAAAATGCAGACCCTGACGTCCGGCTCGATCTGAACGCCTATCTGTCCCGTCTGGTGCCGCCGGCGGATGATCCGTCGATGTCGTATCTGCGCCACACGCTCGAAGGGCCGGATGACATGCCTGCGCATATCAAGGCCGCGCTGTTGCCGGTGTCGCTATCGATCCCGGTGGTCGGAGGAGAGATGATGCTCGGCACCTGGCAGGGGATCTATCTTTATGAGCACCGGGCGCACCCGCATCGCAGGCAGGTGGCCGCACATTTTTCATGATGCGATACGGGGACTGGACACTTGAAATGCCCCTTGGCGATTGTGCTGCGCGACCGGGACAGTGACGTTGAACCGCAGGCGTTTTTCGCGGCGCCGGTGCGGGAAGCCAGTTTTCGTCTGCAACGCTCTTACACAGGTGTTGAACAGTGCGTTTTCACGCGTCTCCAGCTTCCCGCCACTTTCGTTCTCTAATACTGTTCGAATCGGTGATAGGGCTGTTGCAAGACAAGGCGCGCTGGAAACAGCGCCGACTTGAAAACAGCTCGCTGGTTCTCCACCTACTGACGAGGAAGGGAGAACCTTCGAAAGGACGCCATGGCTGGCTGCTGGGATACCGGGGCTGCCGCGTGCGTTGCCAACAGGCCTCAACGGCCGGGCCAGCAGGGCCAGGAAAGGAAATGACATGCCGGACAAAAACGTGAGTTCATCACAGACGCCCGAAGAGGCAGGTATCTACCCAGTTCTTCCATTGCGCGATATTGTTGTGTTCCCGCACATGATCGTGCCGCTGTTCGTCGGCCGCGAGAAATCGATCCGCGCTCTCGAAGAGGTGATGGGCTCGGACAAGCAGATCATGCTGGCAACCCAAATCAACGCCGGCGACGATGATCCGGACCCGTCCGGCATTTATCAGATTGGCGCCATTGCAAACGTGCTTCAGCTTCTCAAGCTGCCCGACGGGACCGTGAAGGTGCTCGTCGAGGGGCGTACACGCGCGGAAGTGACACGCTACACGGATCGCGAGGAGTTTTACGAAGCCCACGCCGTGGAACTTGCCGAACCCGAAGAGGATGCGGTTGAAATCGAGGCGCTATCGCGTTCGGTGGTCTCGGAATTCGAGAACTACGTCAAGCTCAACAAGAAGATTTCGCCCGAAGTGGTCGGTGCCGCGAGCCAGATCGACGACTATTCGAAGCTCGCTGATACTGTTGCCTCGCATCTTTCCATCAAGATCCCCGAAAAGCAGGACATGCTTTCAACCGTTTCCGTGAAGGCCCGCCTCGAAAAGGCGCTGGGCTTCATGGAGGGCGAGATTTCCGTCCTGCAGGTGGAAAAGCGCATCCGCAGCCGCGTGAAGCGGCAGATGGAGAAGACGCAGCGTGAGTACTATCTCAACGAGCAGATGAAGGCGATCCAGAAGGAGCTCGGCGACGGCGACGAAGGCCGCGACGAGATGAGCGAGATCGAAGAGCGCATTTCCAAGACCAAGCTGTCGAAGGAAGCGCGCGAGAAGGCCGAGGCCGAGTTCAAGAAGCTCAAGCAGATGAGCCCGATGTCGGCAGAAGCCACTGTAGTGCGCAATTATCTCGACTGGTTGCTCGGTCTGCCCTGGGGCAAGAAGTCCCGCGTCAAGATCGACCTGAATGCTGCCGAGAAGGTTCTCGAAATCGATCACTACGGCCTCGAGAAGGTCAAGGAGCGGATCATCGAATATCTGGCCGTGCAGGCGCGGTCATCGAAGATCAAGGGTCCGATTCTCTGCCTCGTGGGACCTCCCGGCGTCGGCAAGACCTCGCTCGCCAAATCGATCGCCAAGGCGACCGGCCGCGAATATGTGCGCATGGCACTTGGCGGCGTGCGCGACGAGGCCGAGATCCGTGGTCACCGTCGGACCTATATCGGCTCCATGCCGGGCAAGGTCGTGCAGTCGATGAAAAAGGCCAAGAAGTCCAACCCGCTCTTCCTGCTCGACGAGATCGACAAGATGGGCCAGGATTTCCGCGGCGATCCTTCGTCGGCACTGCTGGAGGTGCTCGATCCGGAACAGAACTCGACCTTCATGGACCACTATCTCGAGGTTGAGTACGACCTGTCCAACGTGATGTTCATCACCACGGCCAACACGCTCAACATTCCTGCGCCGTTGATGGACCGGATGGAGATCATCCGCATCGCTGGCTACACCGAAGATGAAAAGCTCGAGATTGCCCGGCGGCACCTGCTGCCAAAGGCTGTCAAGGACCATGCGCTCAAGGAAGAGGAATTCGCCATCACCGATGAGGCGCTTCTTCAGGTCGTGCGCACCTACACGCGGGAAGCCGGTGTGCGAAACTTCGAGCGCGAATTGATGAAGCTCGCGCGCAAGGCGGTCACCGAAATCCTCAAGACCGGTTCCAAGAGCGTCAGCGTTACCGAAGACAATCTCGCAGACTATCTCGGCGTTGCCCGCTTCCGCTATGGCGAGGCCGAGAAGGATGACCAGATTGGTGTGGTAACGGGTCTTGCCTGGACAGAGGTGGGCGGCGAACTGCTTACGATCGAAGGCGTGATGATGCCCGGCAAGGGCAAGATGACCGTGACCGGCAATCTCCGCGACGTCATGAAGGAATCGATCTCGGCGGCGGCATCCTACGTCCGCTCGCGGGCAGTCGATTTCGGCATCGAGCCGCCGATGTTCGACAAGCGCGACATCCACGTGCACGTGCCCGAAGGGGCAACGCCGAAGGATGGACCGTCTGCGGGTGTCGCAATGGCAACCTCGATCGTGTCGATCATGACGGGCATTCCGGTACGCCGGGACGTCGCCATGACCGGCGAGATCACCCTGCGCGGCAGGGTGTTGCCCATCGGCGGATTGAAGGAAAAGCTGCTTGCCGCGCTTCGCGGCGGCATCAAGACCGTGATGATCCCCGAGGACAATGCCAAGGATCTCCCCGAGATTCCGGACAACGTCAAAAACGGTCTCGAGATCATCCCGGTTTCCAGGATCGGGGATGTACTCAAGCATGCGCTGGTTCGGATGCCTGAAGCCATCACCTGGGATCCGGATGCGCAATCGGAAACGCCGATGACGACAACCGCCGGTGAGGAAGGCGGAGCCACCATCGCACATTAGGGCTTGCTTACGCAGACCCGAACTTTTCAGCGGGCGGGAGTTTTTCCCGCCCGTTTCGTTGTTTTGACCTGTGTAAACAGCCCAAAACCCTTGGTTTTGCACCGCGTTTGGTTGCGCGGTACCCCAAGATGCGTAGGATCACCGCATCGAACAAACTGAGTCGGCTTAACGCCGGGAAGGGAAGGAAATGAACAAGAACGAACTCGTGGCCGCAGTTGCCGAAAAGTCGGGTATCAGCAAGGGCGACGCAACGTCAGCCGTCGAGGCGGTTTTCGATACGATCACCGGCGAACTGAAGAAGGGCGGCGACGTCCGTCTGATCGGTTTCGGAAATTTCACCGTATCGCGCCGCGAAGCTTCCAAGGGTCGCAACCCGCAGACCGGCAAGGAAGTCGACATTCCTGCCCGCAACGTGCCGAAGTTCTCGGCCGGCAAGGGCCTCAAGGACGCCTGCAACTAAGTCTGTCTTGCCGTTCTGCTGCGCGCGTTCATTTGAACGTCGACAGAACCGAAGGCATGTTGCGAAGGTATCTTGGGATCATGCGCGCCGAATTACGGGCGTGCACGGATCGGGAAAGACAAGGTGCCGGATCAATTCATAAAAAACCCGGAGGACGCCGTCCTCCGGGTTTTCTGCGTCCGGCCCATGGGCGCGATAAGGCCATGCTTCTGTCGTTTGCCTGAACCGGGTCTGCGATGGGATGGCTGGTCACGTATTTCCCTGGCGATGAAAGAACGGCTTGACGCCTGAACAAAAATGGAACATAAATAGTACATAAACAGATTTTGCAGGAGTTGACCATGACCGCATTCGCCCGTGATCTCGCCGCATTCGTTTCCATGTCCCTGTTCGTCGCAAGCTTCGCCGTCATCGCCATGGCGATGTGACACCGGGGAGGCTCGCGCTTTCCCGCTCTGCTGCCTGAAAGATTGAGATCCTTCGTTCACCCTGCGCCATGCTTGGGGGTAAGGACGGAACCGGGCTCGCAGCCTCTGGACTTTCGGGGCTGTGTCTTCACAATCGGACTGTGAGTCTCCGAGCCGTCGTTGCGGCTTGGCGACCCCGACTGATTGGCAGGAGACATCATGGCGCGGGAAAGCAAGTCAGCAAGGTTGCTGGCCGATCTGGCTTCGGGAGCAACGTCTTCCGGCGCGGTAATTGATGAGCCTCGGACGCCTGCCGATGGTCCGGACTGGCCGGGCTTTGTCCATTTGCGGGTGCATTCCTCCTACTCGCTGCTCGAAGGCGCGCTACCGATCAAGACACTGATCAAGCGTGCCGTTGCCGATGAACAGCCTGCGCTAGCCATTACCGACACCAACAACCTGTTCGGAGCGCTTGAGTTTTCGGCCAAGGCGATGGAGGCGGGAATTCAGCCTCTGATCGGCTGTCAGCTGGATATCGATATGCAGGACGGGCAGGGCGGTGAGCGCAGGGGCTCGCACCGCGAACAGATGAGCAGATTGCCATCAATTGTCCTCTATGCTGCAACGCCAAAGGGCTACGAGAACCTCACGGCGCTGGTCAGCCGCGCCTATCTCGAGGGGGATGGCGGCGAGCGCCCGCATCTCCTGATGTCATGGCTCGAAGAGGCGGCGGAAGGGTTGATCCTGCTGACCGGCGCCGGGGGCGGGCCCGTGGACCAATGCATGCGCGAAGGGCATCCCGATCGCGCAAGCGCCAGGCTTGAACGCCTGCATGCTGCCTTCGGCGACCGGCTCTACCTCGAACTTCAGCGTCAGGATGGCTACGACCGGGCGCACGAAAGCCGGATGATCGCGCTGGCCTACGAGGCCGGCGTGCCCCTCGTTGCCACCAACGAGGCGTTCTTTCCGACACCGGATGATTTCGAGGCGCATGATGCGCTGATGGCGGTGGCGAACAATGCAGTCATGTCAGATGATCGCAGGCCGCGCCTGAGTGTCGACCATTGTCTCAAGTCCCGTGCGGAGATGGCGGCTCTTTTCGCCGATCTTCCAGAGGCACTGCGCAACACCATTGAGATTGCGCAGCGCTGCTCGGCCATCGTGGAGAAGCGCGCGCCGATCCTGCCGCGCTTTACCGGCGGCGGAGAGGCTGATGCCGAAGCGGCCCTGGCTGCGGAAGCCGCGGAACTGCGCCGCCAGTCGATCGAAGGCCTGGAGGCTCGGCTGGAACGGATCGGCCTTGCGGAGGGATACAGCCGTGATGACTATGCGGAGCGGCTGAAAACCGAGCTCGACATCATCGAGAACATGAAGTTCCCCGGCTACTTTCTCATCGTGGCCGACTTCATCAAGTGGGCGAAGGATCACGGGATCCCGGTAGGCCCTGGCCGTGGCTCGGGCGCGGGTTCGCTCGTCGCTTATGCGCTCACGATCACCGATGTCGACCCGTTGCGCTTTTCGCTGCTGTTCGAGCGCTTCCTCAATCCCGCGCGTGTTTCCATGCCAGACTTCGACATCGATTTTTGCCAGGACCGGCGCGAGGAGGTGATCCGCTACGTCGTCGGCAAATATGGCCGCGACCAGGTTGCCCAGATCATCACCTTCGGAAGCCTTCAGGCGCGCGCGGCGCTGCGCGATGTGGGGCGGGTGCTGGAGATGCCCTACGGCCTCGTCGACCGCGTCTGCAAGCTGGTGCCCAACAATCCCGCCAACCCCACACCGCTCAACAAGGCAATCGAGGAAGAGCCCCGTTTCGCCGAGGAAATCGAGAAGGAACCCGCGGTCGAGCGCCTGCTCGACATAGCCCAGAAGCTCGAGGGGCTCTACCGACACGCCTCAACCCACGCCGCAGGCATCGTCATCGGCGACCGGCCGCTGTCCCAGCTGGTGCCGATGTACCGCGATCCGCGTTCCGACATGCCGGTGACCCAGTTCAACATGAAATGGGTCGAGCAGGCAGGCCTGGTCAAGTTCGACTTTCTCGGCCTCAAGACCCTCACGGTGCTGAAGACGGCTGTCGACTTTGTCGCTAAGCGCGGCATAGAAATCGACCTCGAAGCCCTGCCGCTCGACGACAGGCCGACCTACGAGATGCTGTCGCGCGGTGAGACGGTCGGCGTGTTCCAGGTGGAATCTGCGGGCATGCGCAAGGCGCTGATCGGCATGCGGCCGGACCGGATCGAGGACATTATCGCGCTCGTGGCGCTCTATCGTCCCGGCCCTATGGAAAACATCCCGGTCTACAATGCCCGCAAGCACGGCGAGGAGGAAATTGCCTCGATCCATCCCAAGATCGATGACCTGCTGGCCGAGACGCAAGGCGTGATCGTCTACCAGGAGCAGGTGATGCAGATCGCCCAGGTTCTGGCCGGCTATTCGCTCGGCGAGGCCGACCTGCTGCGCCGGGCCATGGGCAAGAAGATCAAGGAGGAAATGGACAAGCAGCGCGTGCGGTTTGTCGAGGGCGCGATCGAGCGCGATGTCTCCAAGCCGCAGGCCGACATGATCTTCGACCTGTTGGCCAAATTCGCCAACTACGGCTTCAACAAGTCACACGCGGCGGCCTACGGCATCGTCTCCTACCAGACCGCCTATCTCAAGGCGCATTATCCTGTCGAGTTTCTGGCTGCGTCGATGACACTCGACATGTCCAACACCGACAAGCTCAATGATTTCCGCCAGGACGCCAAACGGCTCGGCATCGAGGTCGCGCCGCCGTCGGTTCAGACAAGTTTTCGCCATTTCGAGACCGGCGAGAACAGGATCTACTACGCGCTCGCCGCCATCAAGGGGGTGGGGGATGCGGCTGTCGAACACATTGTCGAGGTGCGCGGCGACAAGGAGTTCGCTTCGCTCGAAGATTTCTGTCTGCGCATCGATCCGCGTCAGGTCAACCGGCGGGTTCTCGAAAGCCTGATCACCGCCGGTGCGCTCGACTGTTTCGGCCATGACCGGGCGGCGCTCGTGGCCGGTCTCGATCGCATTCTCGGTTTTGCCCAGCGCGCCCAGGAAAACCGCATCAGCGGTCAAAGCGATATGTTCGGGGCTGGTGCGACCGAAAGCGTGGAAACGATTCACCTGCCTGCCGCCACGCCGTGGCTACCGGCTGAAAAGCTGCATCGCGAATATCAGGCGCTGGGCTTCTACCTTTCGGCCCATCCGCTCGATTCCTATGCCGACCTGCTTGCCAAGATGCGCGTGCAAACCTGGGCGGATTTTTCGGTCGCCGTGAAGAACGGCGCCACCGCCGGCCGACTGGCCGGCACCGTGACCAGCAAGCAGGAGCGGAAGACGCGTACCGGCAACAAGATGGGTATCGTGGCATTCTCCGACAGTTCGGGACAATACGAGGCGGTCCTGTTCTCGGAGGGGCTCGCACTCCATCGCGAACTGCTCGAACCCGGCAAGTCGATCGTGATCACGGTCAATGCCGAAGAGAGGCCGGAGGGCATCGGGCTCCGGATCCAGACCGCGGAATCGCTCGAGGACCGCGCCGCCCGGGGCCAGTCGGCCCTCAGGGTCTATCTGCGGGATGCGAAGCCACTCAATTCGCTGACCACGCATCTCAAATCGCGCGGAGAAGGTCAGGTTTCCTTCATCATGATCAAGGATGAGGGGCGCCGCGAAATTGAAGTCACGCTCGCCGACCGCTACAAGATCTCACCGCAGATCGCCTCCGCACTGAAGGCTGCGCCCGGTGTTCTCGATGTCGAACTGGTTTGACCGGGAGCCGGAATTGGCGGAGTGTTAATACGCCACTTTAACACGCTCTGATAAAACTTTAGAAAATTCTTATAAACCACTGATAAGAATCATGAATTCCCTGGAGGAATCGGTGACGCAACAAAGTCGCCCGGCTGTTGTTCCTTGTGCAGACCGGTTTCACCGTTCCTTCTCAGTGTTCGTCAGACTGCCGGATCTTGCGGGAGGTCTTGAACGTGTAGCCGGTTTCTACGATGTCCTTGCCGAATTTCTGGCGGACCTTGTCGATCGCGCTTTCGGCGACTGCACGCCGCGCGGCAGCCGGATCAACGAGGTCCGGCGGATCCGCGCGGGCGGCGTCGGTGAGTTCACTGACGCCGATGCCCAGCAGCCTGAAGCGGTCTGTGCCGAGTTCCTTATCCAGAAGATGCATCCCGGTTCTGAAGATCCGGTCGGCGAGCACCGTCGGGTCCTCGAGCTTGAAGTTCCGGGTCCGGCTTTTGAAGTCCGCGGTCTTGAGCTTCAATACGACGGTATGACCGGCAACGTCCGAGGCCTTCAACCTCGCCGAAACCTTTTCGGACAGGCGTCTGAGGACCGGCACGAGGTCCTCGGCACGTGACAGATCTTCGTTGAAGGTGGTTTCCGCCGAAACGCTTTTCGCCCCCTCATTGGGATGGACTGTCCGGTCGTCCTCGCCGCGCGCCAGGTGGTAAAGCCGCTTTCCCATCACCCCGTATCGCCGCATCAGGGCTTCCTGCTCCATCTTCTGCAATTGACCGATGGTGCGGATGCCGTCGCGCTCGAGCGTTGCGGCGAAGGCCTTGCCAACCCCCCAGATCAGCGTCACCGGCCGGGGCTCGAGAAAGTCGAGGGCCTCGGCCTTGCCGATAACGGAAAAGCCTCGGGGCTTGTCGAGATCAGAGGCGACCTTGGCGAGAAACTTGCAGTAGGAGAGGCCGACCGAAACCGTGATGCCGATTTCCGTTTCAACGCGGGAAGCGAAACGCGCAAGTGTGCGTGCGGCGGTGTCCTTGTGCAGGCGTTCGGTGCCTGAGAGGTCCAGAAAGGCCTCGTCTATGGAGATCGGCTGCACCAGCGGTGTCAGCTCTTCCATCATCTGGCGCACCTGCCGGCCCACGCGGGCGTATTTCTCCATGTCGGGAGAGATCACAATGGCATCCGGACAGGCATCGAGGGCCTTGAACATCGGCATTGCGGATCGGACCCCGTGGATGCGTGCGATGTAGCAGCAGGTCGAAACCACGCCGCGCTTTCCGCCGCCGATGATCACCGGCTTGTCGGCAAGCTCTGGATTGTCCCGTTTTTCCACCGCAGCGTAAAAGGCGTCGCAATCCACATGGGCAAGCGTCAGCGTGTCGAGCTCGCCATGCCGAACGACGCGCGGGCTGCCGCATGCGTGGCACCGCCGGCCGCCCGGCCGTGCCGGTGCAAGGCAGTCGCGGCAAAAGCCGGCCTGGTCGGATTGCTCGGGTGACTGGGCCATTGTCTCCGGCGTGAAAGGGAACAAAGATTGAACATTTGCAGATTACGCAATATCCTTTCGACTCACAAGTCCGTCCTTCTGTTCCGGAGAGTGTTGATCTTGACCCTCGAAGTTCGTCCGGCCACCGCCGGCATCTGGCCAGAACTGGAAGCGCTGTTCGGTCCCCAGGGCGCGTGCTACGGCTGCTGGTGCAGTCACTTCAGGGTCGCGCCCAAAGAGCGTCAGGCGATGGATCGTGACGAACGCAAGGAGCTGCTTAGGGCAGCAACCGGGGAGCCGCTACCGCCGGGACTGATCGCTTTTGAAGACGGCCAACCGGTGGGGTGGGTTCAGGTGACACCGCGGTCCCATGTGCCGCGGTGGAACACGAACCGTACCGTTTCGAGACCGCTGGATACCGATGATCCGGATGATCCCGGTATCTGGGCGATATCATGTTTCTTTGTCATTTCGCGCAGGCGCGGGCAGGGGCTAAGCCATGCGCTTGTCGAAGCGGCTGTTGCCCATGCTGCGGCATGCGGGGCGCGGATTGTCGAAGCTTGTCCGATCGCTCACGCGAAGCACCCGCGATCCCCGGGGTTGTTCACAGGCCCGGCGAGCGTATTCGAAAAGGCGGGGTTTTCCGTAGTGGCCGAACGCAAGCCCGGCCGACCGCTGATGCGCAAGGTGCTGGGGACGGCTGCATGAGCAATCCCAACAGCTGTTTCAAAGGGATTGAGCAGTGCGCCGGTTTACAGTTCAAGATGTTCGCGGATCAAAGTTTCGGCATGCGGCCAGTCGTTTGCAATGCTGACGCCGTCGCCGGGGTGAGGCGCCAGCGCGCGAAAGGTTGGATTGGCCATCAGGTTGATCAGCAGGGTCTGCGGCATGTGCTCCCTGACCGAATGCAGATTGACAAAAATATCGTCGATAAAGGCCACGGGATGCGGGCGTTCGCCGTGAAGCGCACGGACCGCCGGCCCTTTCGGCGCCTCGGTGGCTATCATCGGGTAATCGAAGCCATGGCGGCTCAGCAGTTCGCGCCGCATGCTGCGGTGCCGGGGCGGCATGGCCGTCAGGAAGATGATGTCGGCGTGGGTGGAGAGGTTTGCGAGGCTTTCGGCCGCAGCCTGCACCGGCGTCTGCCAATCCGCCTGTTCGCCGAAAAACGCCTCGATCAGGCGCCCCACGTCCCCCGCTTCGGTCTCGCTTCCGTCCTCGAGGTTGATGATGTTGCCGGTAAGCCGGAAGGATCGGGGCCGCAATTCGTGCCCGTTCGCCTTCAAGAATTCCTGAAACGGGGCGACGAATTCGAGGACCACCTCGTCAATGTCGCAAACGACCAGCGGCCGTTCGCCAAGCTGCAGGGTGTCGTGTTCAGCGTCCGGGATCCGGATCATTGTGCACCATCCGGACCGACAAGCTCGTGGTATGCCCTTCGCACAGTCTCGGGACTTGTGCCGCTGGCCGCGCAGAAATCCATCAGCGTCGGCTCGTGGTTCATCAGAAAGGCGAGAACTCCGGCCAGGAAGCCCGGTTCGCGGGCCGCTTCGCGCAGGTTTGCCGCCTCAAGCCCCGTCAGGGCCAGAAACCGGCCCATCAGTTCCGGCTCGCTTGCGAGCCAGGCGAGAACCGAGATTGCCGTGTCTTCCGCGTCTGCCATGGTCCTGCCGACTCCGTTTGCGTTCATCTGCCGGATTGCAATGGTCCGATTACCACTTTTTCAACCTAATGAAACTAAGGTGCCGGTAAGGATTACCATCAGGCAGTCGATTGTCTGGGTTTGGGGTCGCGGCCGTGGCGAAGATTATGCCCTTCGGCGCGCAGCAATATCAGCAGAATCCGGCCGGCAACAGGCCGCCCGGATTCGGGGGTGGGAACGGACATGACGAAACAGGTGATGATTGTTGAGGACAACGAACTCAACATGAAGCTCTTCCGGGACCTGATCGAAGCCTCGGGTTACAGGACTGTCCAGACCCGCAACGGGATGGAAGCCATGGATCTTGCCAGAAAGCACCGTCCTGATCTCATCCTGATGGACATTCAGCTTCCGGAGGTGTCAGGCCTCGAAGTCACCAAGTGGCTCAAGCAGGATGATGACCTGCATGTGATTCCCGTCATTGCCGTCACCGCATTCGCGATGAAGGGAGATGAGGAACGCATCCGCCAGGGTGGCTGCGAAGCCTATATTTCTAAGCCGATCTCGGTTCCTAAGTTCATTGAAACCATCAAGACCTATCTTGGTGATGCGTAGTCCGGGAGGCTGATCATGACTGCGCGCATCCTGGTGGTGGACGACATCCCGGCCAATGTGAAGCTGCTCGAAGCCCGCCTGCTGGCGGAGTATTTCGATGTTCTCACCGCGGCCGACGGCATGACGGCGCTGTCGATTTGCGACCAGACCCATGTCGACCTGATCCTGCTCGACATCATGATGCCCGGCATCGACGGTTTCGAGGTCTGTGAACGGCTCAAGAAAAACCCGAAGACAGCGCACATTCCGGTGGTCATGGTCACCGCGCTCGATCAGCCCACCGACCGGGTGAGGGGCCTGAAGGCGGGCGCCGACGATTTCCTGACCAAGCCGGTCAATGACCTCCAGTTGATGACGCGCGTGAAAAGCCTGATCCGGTTCAAGGCCTTGAGCGATGAGCTGCGGCTTCGTGCCGACTCGGCCCGTGATCTCGATACGACAGCCTTGCTGGCCCCGCATGAAGGCACGCTGGACGAGCCCGGCCTGGTTCTCTTGGTTGAAGGGCGCGCAAACGCGCAGGAACGCATGAACCGGGCGCTGAAGGATGTCGCGGTGACGACAGTCATCGGCGACCCTCAGGCTGCACTCTTCGAGGCGGCGGAGAAGCCGTATGAGCTGATCATCGTCTCCTCGGCGCTGGAGGATTACGATCCGTTGAGGCTTTGCTCGCAGCTGCGCTCGCTTGAACGCACGCGTTTCATCCCCGTGCTGATGGTGGCTGAGCAGGGAGAAGAGGATCTGGTGATCCGGGCGCTCGAACTCGGCGTGAACGATTACCTTGTCCGTCCACTTGATCCGAACGAACTGGTCGCCCGGAGCATCACCCAGATTCGCCGCAAACGTTATGCCGATTGCCTGCGCGCAAGCCTCTCACGGTCGGTCGAATTCGCGGTAACCGATGCGCTCACCGGCCTGAACAATCGCCGCTATCTCGACACCCATCTCAACACGCTTGTCGAGAGGTCGGGCAGGCGGGATCGTCCGCTGTCGGTGCTGATTACCGACATCGATCACTTCAAGTCGATCAACGACGTTCATGGCCACGAGGGTGGCGACGACATCCTGCGTGAATTTGCCCGGCGGGTGCGTGGCGCGGTGCGAGGCGCGGATCTCGCCTGCCGCTACGGCGGTGAGGAGTTCGTGGTGGTCATGCCCGATACCACGCTGGAGATTGCGTCCCAGGTCGCTGAAAGGCTGCGCGACGCCGTGGCTGCGTCACCCTTCACGATCTCCGCCACGGGAGCCCGTGCACAGGTCACCACCTCCGTTGGCGTCGCCATGCTGGAGGCCGGTCAGGACGGTGCATCGCTGCTTCGGCGTGCGGATCAGGCTCTCTATCAGGCCAAGACGGATGGACGGAACCGGGTGGTCGGAGAAGCGGCCTGAGTCGCAAAAGCGCCCGTCTATGGTTAACCATTTGCTAATTCAGCCCAAAGTTGCTTCAATTGTGGTTCGAAATTAACCACATTCGCCGACCGGCAACCTCAAACATTAAGAAACTGTTGATTTTCTGGTCAATTGGTACAAATGTTTGTGGAGAAGAAAGCCTAGGTGGGCTGACAACTGTACCACCCTTTGGCACACAGAATACGAAAACCCCATGATGTTCAGGTCCGCCGCATCTCCTGGGTCGTGGGGTGGCCGATCAAGACAAAGTGCATAGTGGCATCCTCGTTCCACGCATTAGTTTTGATCGGCCCTCGATAGAAAAAACCCGCTTCCGTGAGGAAGCGGGTTTTTTTGTTGTCTTCAAGTCAGCCCGTCTGAAGGGCTGGAAGCCGATTACTTGATCTTGGCTTCCTTGAACTCGACGTGCTTCTTGGCAATCGGGTCGTACTTGGTCTTCACCATCTTCTCGGTGAAGGTACGGCTGTTTTTCTTGGTAACGTAGAAAAAGCCGGTGTCTGCGGTCGACAGAAGCTTGATCTTGATTGTGGTCGCCTTGGCCATGGTGTCTTGCCTTCTTCAAAAATGAAGCCGCGGACAGCGCAACTGGCTCCACGGCGAAACTTGCGCGGAAACTACAAAAGCCGGGCTGAATGTCAAGTGGGTTTCGGCTTCACCACCAGCCGAAACACCGTCAGCGCGACATACAGCGCGAAAAAGAACGCTAGCGCCCAAGCAAAACCGTGATGTCCGCTCAGATCCATCGAGACCCCGATCGTCTGCGGCCCCACAAGCATGCCAAGCGCGTAACAGAACACGAAGGCCGCATTGGCGGATGCGAGATCGGAGCCATGCAGCTTGTCGCCGAGGTGGGCGAGACCGACAGTGTAGAGGCCGGCGACACAGCCACCCCAGAACAGCAGGATGATTGCCGTCAGGAGCCAGTTGTGGATCAGGAGGGGCAAGGCGAGGGACCCGACAAGACCGATCACTGCAAAGACGGACAGGAGTCTCCTCCGGTCATCGATCCGGTCCGCCACCAGGCCGATGGGGATCTGGAACAGCACGTTTCCCAGACCGATCATGGTCAGAAGAAGTGCTCCCTGCGCCTCGGTGAACCCGGTGCGGTTGGCATAGATGGGAAACAGCGAAAGCCCGCCCGATTCGACCGCGCCAAAAATGAAGACGGCCGCAGTCGCCGTCGGTACCAGAATAACGTAGCGCATGAACGGCACGTTGGTCGAAACCCCGATGACCGGATCTTCGCCCCGCGCGAGGATGACGGGGATAGCCGCCGACAGGATGATGGCCGCCCCGACGGCAAAGGGCAGAATGCCCTCCGATCCCAGAATCGAGAAGATCAGCGGGCCTGCGGCGAAGCCGAGCGAGAGAACGGTCGCGTAAATTCCAAGCACCAGTCCGCGCCGGGAAGGGGGCGCCGCAGTGTTGATCCAGAACTCCGAGAGCACGAAAAGGACGGTGATCGCGCCGTGGAAGACGATGCGCAGCGGAAACCACATCCAAAGCGCTTCCGCGTAGAAGAACCCCAGCGCGCTTGCAGCAGCGAAGACGATGGCCAGGATCATGGTGTTGGCTACACCGAGCCGCCTCGCCACCCATGTCGTCAGGGGGGCGGCCGCCATGGCCGCCACGCCTGCCATGGCCGAGTTCAGTCCGATCATGCTCGAGGAGACGCCGCGCTTTTCAAGGATCACGGAGAGCAATGGCAGTCCGAGGCCGATGGCGATGCCGACCGCGGTGATGGAGACGACCGCCGCAATGAGGGCCGGCCAATGAATCGCTTCGCGAATTGCGTGAAGATCGGGAGGGGGCAGATCCGGTGATGAATGATCCATGTAAAGAGCCTAAATCAATTCACGAACGAATCGCCCATTCCGGAAATAATAGAACGGAATCTGCCTTTGAAAAGGTAAAGTCCGGTCCGCGTCGAGTGCCTCTTTCAAATCGGTCAGGACGACCTTTGTAATTCTCGGAAGAGCCACCGAATCGTGACTGTCGATCGGGATCCAGGTCAGGTCCTGCAACTCGTCGCTTTCGCGCACTTTTTCCGTGTCTGCTTCAATCTCGTCCGTGAAACAGACAAAGAAGCGCGTGTCGAAACGGCGCGGCATTCCCGGCGGCGTGATGGCGCGGGCGAGCAACCGGAAATGGGAAACATCCGGGCGCAACGGCTCCGGTTCGCCATCGGGGGTGAGCGACAGATGCGCTTCTTCCATCATCTCGCGCGCGGCGGCGACGGCGAGACCGCGTGCAGCGTTTTCCCCGAAGCGGGCCTGCGTACGTCGAAGCAGTTGCTCCGTCACGGCCTCGTTCAGCGGGCGTGCAAGCCTTACCCTGTTGTCTTCCGGATCGCGCCGTCCGCCGGGAAACACATACATTTCCGGCATGAACGTGTGCGCCTTGCCGCGCCGGCCGACCAGAACCCTGGGACTGTCGTGGCTGCGATCGACCAGTATCAGCGATGCGGCATCCCGCGGACGCCGCGGCGCGTGCCTGGTTTCATTTCGGTGCTTTAGATCTTCGGTCAGGAGCGCGGCTTTGGCCGAACCGCCAGCGTTCATCGCCCATCCTCGGGGACGGGCTCCAGCATCGGTTCTTCCTCCGAACCGCTGAAACCGTGCATCCGCAGCGCCCATTGAAGACCTATGACGGCTCCCTTGATTGGCTGCAGCAGCGCCAGCGTGAAGAGGATCGTCACCGGGATCCAGATCATCAGATGCTGCCAGCTCTCAAGAACAAGCCATGTGTCGGTCGCCATGAAGCCTGCCACGACGATATGGCCGACGATAAAGATCGTAAGGTAGGCAGGAAGATCGTCGGCGCGATGATGGGCCATTTCCTCCCCGCAGACCGCGCAGGCGTCGACCGACTTGAGGTATGCGCGGAACAGCTTGCCGTCACCGCAATTGGGGCAGCGGCTCAACAGTCCGCGCTTGATTGCCTCTCCGGTGTTGCGGGTGGTCGTGCTGTTGTCGGACCTGTCCGCCTTGCCGCCATATTCGAGCATCTTCTTCTCCTGCGTTCGTGCAGACGCTCAAATGAGCCGCATCACGTTCAATTTCAACCGTTGGGCCGGTTTACCGGCGGCCGCCGCGTGGCGGGCGGGTCCCCGGCTTTTTCCCGCCGCCGCGGCGGGCTCTTCCGGACTTGTGAAAGGAGCGCGTGCCGGCGGGCATCTTGCGACCTTCGCTCAACATCTCGAACCGCATGGAGCCGGCCAGCGGGATGACCTCGGCCACCTTGACCTCCACACTGTCGCCAAGACGGTAACCAAGGCCTGTCTTTTCCCCGGTCAGCGCCATATGCGCCTCGTCGTAGTGATAATAGTCCAATCCGAGGGTTGATACAGGAATAAAACCGTCTGCGCCAAATTGCGGCAGGCTGATGAAGAGCCCGGCCTTGGTCACGCCTGAAACCCGGCCGTCAAAGGCCTCACCCACACGTCCGGCGAGGTGATGCGCGACCAGCCGGTCGACCGTCTCGCGCTCCGCGGCCATCGCCCGGCGCTCCGTGGTAGAAATCTCCGCCGCTATCGATTCGAGCGCAGCCTCCTGCTCAGGCGTAATCGCTCCCTCGCCAAGTCCGAGCGAACCCACCAGCGCGCGATGCACCACAAGGTCGGCGTATCGCCGGATCGGCGACGTGAAGTGCGCATACTTCATCAGATTGAGGCCGAAATGACCGATGTTCTCCGGCGAATAGATTGCCTGGCTCTGGCTTCTGAGCACCATCTCGTTGACCATGATCTGGTGCGGCTCGCCCGATGCCCGCGCCAATATGCTGTTGAACGCGCTTGCCCGCACCGCTGCGCCGCGCGCCAGCGACAGGCCGAGTGTCGCCAGGAATTCCCGCAGGACTTCCTGCTTGGCCAGCGAGGGCTGGTCGTGCACGCGGTAGATCAGGGGCTGACGACGCTTCTCGAGGGTCTCCGCAGCCGCCACATTCGCCTGGATCATGCATTCTTCGATAAGCTTGTGCGCATCCAGCCGTTCGGGCACGACAACCTTGTCGACCTTGCCCTCGGGCGTCAGCAGGATCTTGCGCTCGGGCATGTCGAGATCCAGAGGCTGGCGCTTGTCGCGTCCGCGCTTGAGCACCGAATAGGCGTGCCACAGCGGCTTGAGCACCGGTTCCAGCAATGGCCCCGTCGCCTCATCGGGCTTGCCATCGATGGCAGCCTGCGCCTGCTGATAGGAAAGTTTGGCCGCACTCTTGATCATGACCCGGTGGAACCGGTGGGCGACCTTCTTGCCTTCGCTTGAGAAGGTCATCCGCACCGCAAGTGCGGGGCGGTCCTCGCCCTCGCGCAGCGAGCACAGATCGTTGGAGATCCGTTCGGGCAGCATGGGCACGACCCGGTCCGGAAAATAAGCCGAGTTGCCGCGCTTGAGCGCTTCGCGATCCAGCGCCGAGCCGGGCCGGACATAGAAGGAGACGTCGGCGATCGCCACGGTGACGATAACGCCGCCGGGGTTTTCTGGGGCCGTGTCCTCTTCTGCGAAGACCGCGTCGTCGTGATCCTTGGCGTCGGCCGGATCGATGGTGATCAGCGGAATGTCGCGCCAGTCCTCGCGGTCTGACAGGGGAGCAGGCCTGGCGTCATCGGCCGCCTTGAGAACCTCGGCGGGAAATACGTGCGGGATGCCATGCGCATGGATGGCGATCATCGAGATCGCCTTTTCTCCCTCCACCGAGCCGAGCACGCTCATCACCTTGGCGCGCGGGAGTCCCATGCGTCCGAGCTTCGCGGTTTCGACCTCCACCAGATCCCCGTCCTTGGCGTCGCCGGTAAAATCGGCGTCGATCAGGTATTCCTCGCCCCGCCGGTCGATCGGCAGCAGCCGACCGCCACCGCCGGGGGCATTCTTGAAAACGCCGAGAATCGCACCGCCGCGGCGATCGAGAACTTTCATCACCTTCGCCGAGTAGGTCGTGGCGTCGCCCCGCGTCGTCGCGAAAATCCGCGCCAGTACCCGGTCCCCGATCCCCGCAGCGGTCGAGGGGCCGCGCGATTTGTTGCGGCCGGCATTGGACTGGCGGACGCTCACGACCGGCGCCGGCCCTTGCTCTTCGAGCCATTCGGCGGGACGGGCGATAAGATCGCCATCGGCGCCGCGCATGGTAATCTCGAGCACGGTGACGGCGGGCAGCGTGCCCGGCCGCCGCAATGTCTTGCGGTCGCGTTCGATCAGGCCCTCGTCTTCGAGATCGCGCAGCACCGCCTTGAGTTCGGCGCGCGTGTCGCCCTTCAGCCCGAAGGCCTTGGCAATGTCCCGCTTGGTGGCCCGGTCCGGATTCTCGCTTAGGAACCGGAGCAGGGTTTGCCGGTCAGGCATGTCACCGCGCCGGAACGCGGGCACACCCTGGCTGGTCTTGTCCGCTGCGGAGCCTTTGTCCGGAGATCGGGGCTTGGCTGATCTGGTCTTGCGGGGAGGGGAGCCCAAGCTCATTCCTTCTTGGATTTGGCCGTAGCGGCCTTCTTCGTTTTCGCGCCGGCCGTCTTCTTTGCAGCGGATTTCTTTGCTGCCGGCTTCTTGGTCTTCTTGCCTGCTGCGCCTGCCTTGGCCGTGATCAGTTCAAGCGCTTCTTCCATGGTCACGGACATGGGGTCCTTGTCCTTGGGCAGGGTGGCGTTGACCTTGGCCCAATTCACATAGGGTCCGTACTTGCCGTCGCGGACGGTAACAGGACCGCCATCCGGATGATCGCCGAGCGTCTTGAGTGCCGCAGGGGTCCCGCGGCCGCGTCCGGGACCCTTGGCCTGCTTTTCGGCAAGCACGGTGACAGCCCGGTTGAGGCCTATCGAGAAGACGTCCTCGACGCTCTCGAGATTGGCGTAAGTGCCGTCGTGAAGAACGAAAGGACCATATCTGCCGATGCCTGCCGATATCATCTTGCCGCTTTCGGGGTGCTTTCCGATGTCGCGCGGAAGGCTGAGCAGCGCCAGAGCCTTCTCGTGATCGATGCTGTCGGGCGTCCAGCCCTTGGGCAGGCTCGCCCGCTTTGCCTCCTTGCCTTCGCCGCGCTGGACATAGGGTCCGAAACGTCCTGTGCGAAGGGTAATCTGCTCCTCCGTATGCGGATCCTTGCCAAGGTCCTTGGGTTCGTTGGCAAGTGCTGCATCGGCGCTGGCATCCTGGTCGGCGGAAAGCTGGCGGGTGAAATTGCAGTCCGGATAGTTGGAGCATCCCACGAACGCTCCGTACTTACCGAGTTTCAGCGACAGGTTTCCGGTTCCGCAGGTCGGACAGATACGCGGATTGGAGCCATCCTCCCGGGCCGGAAAAACCAGCGGAGCGAGCTCTTCGTTCAGCGCATCGAGCACGTGTGAAACACGCAGATCCTTGGTCTCGTCGATATGGGCATGAAATTCCACCCAGAATTCGCGAAGAACGTCCTTCCAGGCCAGTTCCCCGGCGGAAATGCGGTCGAGTTTTTCTTCCAGGCTGGCGGTGAACCCGAACTCGACATAGCGCTCGAAGAAATTTTCGAGAAACGCCGTGACCAGCCGGCCCTTGGGCTCGGGGATCAGCCGCCGCTTGTCAATCGCCACGTAGTCACGGTCCCTGAGCGTTGCGAGGGTCGAGGCGTAAGTGGACGGCCTTCCGATGCCGAGCTCTTCCATCTTTCGGATCAGTGAGGCCTCCGAATACCGCGGCGGCGGTTCTGTGAAATGCTGCGTCGCGTTGATCTTTTCCCTGGCAAGCGCTTCGCTTTCATTGATTTCCGGCAGTCGTGCGCTGTCGTCGTCATCGCCGTCGCTTTGCTCGCCATCCTCCTTGGCATCGGTGTAGGCGGCGATGAAGCCATCGAACCGGATCACCGATCCGGTCGCCCTCAGCCCGGCGGTCTTGCCGCCGTTGGATGCGGTGATCTCCACGCTGGTGCGTTCGATTTCCGCCGAGGCCATCTGGCTGGCCGTGGCGCGCTTCCAGATCAGATCGTAGAGCTTGAGCTGGTCTGCATCGAGGTAGCGCTTGACGTCTTCCGGCGTCCGCTCGAAGCCGGTCGGCCGGATCGCCTCGTGGGCCTCCTGCGCGTTTTTCGCCTTGGTCGAGTAGATCCTCGGTTTCTCAGGCAGGTACCGTGCGCCGAACCGGTCCGAAATCGCGTCGCGCGCATCATTGATCGCCTCCGGCGCCATCTGAACGCCGTCGGTTCGCATGTAGGTGATCAGGCCGACCGTTTCGCCGCCGATATCGATGCCCTCATAGAGCTTTTGGGCCACCTGCATGGTGCGCGAGGCATTGAACCCGAGCTTCGATGACGCCGCCTGCTGCAGGGTCGAGGTCGTGAACGGCGGCGAAGGGTTGCGCCGAGTCGGTTTTGCTTCGACGCTGTCGACCTTGAACGATGCGCTCTCCAGCATGGTGCGGATCGAGTTTGCGGCATCACCGTTGGTCACCGACATCTTGGTGAGCTTTTCGCCGTCGTTGGCAATCACGCGCGCGGTGAAACCGTCGCCGCGCGGGGTCTTCAGATCGGCCGAGATCTGCCAGTATTCCTCCGAAACAAAGCGCTCGATCTCGCTTTCGCGGTCGCAAACGAGCCGAAGTGCCACGGACTGCACCCGGCCCGCCGATCGCGCGCCGGGCAGCTTGCGCCACAAGACCGGAGACAGATTGAAGCCGACCAGATAGTCGAGCGCGCGCCGCGCCAGGTAGGCGTCGACGAGGGGTGTGTCGATCTCGCGCGGATTGTCCATCGCATCGAGCACCGATTTCTTCGTGATGGCGTTGAAAACCACCCGCTTGACGGACTTGTCCCTGAGCGCCTTCTTTTTGGTCAGCACTTCCAGCACATGCCAGGAGATTGCCTCTCCCTCGCGGTCGGGGTCGGTTGCAAGGATCAGCGAGTCCGCATTCTTCAGCGCCTCGGAAATATCCTTGAGCCGCTTGTTCGAGGCCGTGTCGACTTCCCACGACATGGCGAAATCATCGTCCGGCAACACCGAGCCATCCTTGGCGGGCAGGTCCCGGACGTGACCGAATGAAGCAAGTACCTTGTACCCTGAGCCGAGATATTTGTTGATCGTTTTCGCCTTCGCAGGCGATTCCACTACCACTACATTCATGTTTTGCTCACATTCGGCCGGGTTTTGCGCAGTCCGCACCAATTCGCGACGCGCCGATTTGGCTCACGAAATGTACAGGGAATCCGGTTCGGTCAAGCCCATCTTGGCAAAAGCAGCCATTTCACACCAGTTTGCAACCAATACGCGATTACAACTGTATTGCAATTATAAATAAATATCCTATCCTGTCCCAAGGTCGGAAATCGCCGCCCGTCAGGCGAGAAAGTCATGTATTGAGCCAAGGGATCCTGAATGGCAAATGGCCCCACAGCAGACTCGCTCAAGAGCGCCCGGACAGTGCACAACATCACCTATATTCGCCAGGTGCTGTCCGAGTTGCGCGAGGTCGCGGAGTCGGAAAAAGCGGACATGCTGTGTTACCTGATCGAGATGGCCTATCTTGAGGCCGGCGACGTTCTGGCAGGGCAGCGTCCGCTAAAGGTCGTCAAAGGCCAGTGAGACCATGCCGCCGGGATGGCGGTGCAGGCGACCTGCAAGATCCAGTTCGATAAGCACGAGATAGACTGTCTGGGCGGGAACGCCGGTATGTCGAATGATGTCGTCGATATCGGCAGGCGAGGGGCCGAGCGCTTCAATCACGCTGCCGCGGTCTTCCTCCGCCGGTTCTGCGAATGGAGCCGCATCATCTCCCCCGGGTTCCTCCAGCGCGGGATCCTCGTCATGCAGGATCCGCGACGAGGGGGCCAGGGCATCGATGACGTCCTGGCTTGAGGTGGTGACGATGGCGCCGTCCTTCAAAAGTCCGTTGGCTCCCGCAGCACGCGGGTCGAGCGGTGAACCCGGAACGGCAAACACCAGCCGGCCGAAATCGGCAGCCCGGCGCGCGGTGATCAGCGATCCCGAGCGCTGTGCCGCCTCCACGACGACCAGTCCGAGCCCGACGCCCGCGATCAAACGGTTGCGGCGCGGGAAATCCCTTGCCCGCGGTTCCCAACCCATAGGCATTTCGCTGATGGCAAGTCCCTTGCCGGAACGGATTTCCTGGTAGAGGTCATGGTTCTCTGGCGGATAAGGCTGATCCAGTCCACCTGCCATGGCCGCGATCGTTCCGGCGTCGAGGCTCGCCCGGTGAGCGGCAGCGTCGATCCCTCGCGCCAAGCCGGAGATGATCGCATATCCCGCCGAGCCCAGCTCGCGTGCCATACGGGCGGCCATCTTGGCTCCCGACACGGAAGCGTTTCGCGAACCGACGATCCCCACGGTCACCCGTGTAGCCAGCGCCAGGTCGCCGATGGCGGCCAGCAGCGGCGGGGCGCCGTCGATCCGCCTGAGCGCCGGCGGGTAGTCCGGCTCTCCGATGCCGACAAAGACCGCTCCGAAACGCCGCGCGGCCTCGAGTTCGCGTTCGGCATCATCCAGGCTCGCGATCCGGATCGGCCGGGACGAACCGCCGCGCCGGGACAATTCGGGCAGCCGCTCGATCGCAGCTGCCGCTGAACCGAAATGATTGATGAGATCGCGGAACGTGGCAGGACCGACATTGTCCGACCGGATAAGCCGCAGCCAGTCAAGCCGTTGGCGGTCGGAGAGGACGACGCCGCGCCGTCCCTCGCCGCCGGGCGCCATCAGCCCTTGTCCCCGATGCGGCTTTCAGTGCCTGCGATCAGCCGGCGAATGTTCTCATGGTGCTTGAGGAAGGTGATCAGCGACATCACCACAAACAGGGATCCGATTTCCGGGCGTCCGTAAAGGTAGAGGGCGACCGGAACAGCAATCGCAGCCGCCAGCGCCGCAAGCGACGAGTAGCGGAACAGCTTTGCCATGCCGAGCCACACCACTGCGAAAACGAGGACAATCAGGGGCGCAAGGCCCAGAAGAACACCAAGATATGTGGCGACGCCCTTGCCGCCCTTGAACTTCAGCCAGACCGGATAGAGGTGTCCCAGAAACGCGCCCAGTCCGGCGATCAGGGACGCTTCAAGACCGGCAAACCAGCCGGCGACGAGCACCGCGACGGTGCCCTTGAACGCATCCCCCAGCATCGTAGCCGCGGCCAGTTTCTTGTTGCCGGTACGAAGCACGTTGGTTGCGCCGATATTGCCCGATCCGATCTTGCGCACATCGCCGAGCCCGGCCATCCGGGTGAGAAGCAATCCGAAGGGGATCGAGCCGCACAGATAACCGAACAACAGTACTGCTGCCATCGTCATCGGCGGAAGGGTCCAGCTCATCAGTTCAGGCACGACACGGATTTCCTTGATTGAAACGCGAAATGCGGGATCGGAAAAAACGGTTTCAGGCTCGGTGAACTGTGGCACCCGCAACCACTGTTTGCAACACTTTGCCCGTAAACCGTGCATCCTCGAAAGCGCTGTTCTTTGACTTCGAAACGATGTCGTCCTTGCTCAGCACCCAAGGGTATTCCGGATCGATCAGAGCGATGTCTGCCCGGGCGCCGGCCCGAAGCGAGCCAGCTTCAAGTCCGAGGATCTGCGCCGGACGGGTGCTCAGGGCTTCGATCAGGCGCATCAGGGGAACGTCTCCCGAATGATAGAGCCGCAATGCCGCCGCCAGCAGCGTCTCGAGCCCGATCGCTCCGTTTTCCGCGTCGGCGAAGGGCAGGCGCTTGGTGTCCACATCCTGGGGGTCGTGGGCTGAGACGATGATGTCGATCGCGCCATCGGAAAGGGCCGAAACCATGGCCCGGCGATCGTCTTCGGTCCTGAGCGGCGGTGAAAGCCGGAAGAAGGTCCGGTACTCGCCGATATCGGTTTCGTTCAGGGTCAAATGGTTGATCGAAATCCCCGCCGTCACGGCGGTCCCCCTGGCTTTGGCGGCCCGGATGATGTCGGCGGATTCCGGCACGGATATGCTCATCGCGTGATAGCGCGACCGTGTCAGCGCCGCGAGCCGGAGATCGCGTTCGAGCGGGATGATCTCCGCTTCGCGCGGGACGCCGGGCAACCCGAGCCAGCTTGCGAAAAGGCCTTCGTTCATCACACCGGTCGCGCTGAGGTGGCGGTCCTGCGTGGCGACGGCGACAACCGCGTCAAAATCCCGCGCATAGGTCATCGCGCGCCGCATCACCGCCGGATTGCCCACCGTGTGGCGGCCGTTGCTCAGCCACACCGCACCCGCCTCGAGCAAGAGCCCGAACTCGGTCATCTCCTTGCCTTCGAGGCCCTTTGTCAGCGCCGCCGCAGGATGGACATGGACGACGGCCTCGTCGCGCGCCAGCCGCTGGACGAAGTCGACCAGCGCGACATCGTCGATCACCGGGTTGGTGTCGGGCATCATCACGATCGAGGTCACACCGCCTCGGGCTGCGGCGCGGCTGGCTGATGCGATGGTTTCGCGGTGCTCGGCCCCCGGTTCTCCGACATGCACGCAGGCGTCCACGAGCCCGGGAACCGCCAGCAGGCCGCCGCAGTCTTCGACTTCACACCCCTCAGGCAGGTCGGATGTAGAGACCGATGCACCGGCCCGGGCGATCTTCCCGTCGACGATAAGGATCGAACCGGTTTCGTCCATGCCTTGCGAGGGATCGACGATGCGGACATTCGTGAGCAGGCGGGCGGTCATCGGGCCAGTTCCCCCTCGAGCATCAGCGTTTCCATCACCGCCATGCGAACGGCCACTCCCATTTCGACCTGCTCTTCGATCACGCTTTGCGGCCCGTCGGCGATGTCGGAGGCAATCTCGACGCCCCGGTTCATCGGGCCGGGATGCATCACCAGCGCATCGTCCCTGGCGACGGCGAGCTTCTCCGCATCGAGCCCGTAATACCGGAAATACTCGCGCACCGAGGGCACGAAGGAACCTTCCATGCGTTCGCGCTGCAGCCTGAGCATCATGACGACGTCGGCATCCTTGAGCCCTTCGGACATGCGCTGGAAAACCTCGACGCCCATCTGCTCGATACCTGACGGCAGCAGCGTCGATGGCGCGACGACCCGAACGCGAGCGCCCAGCGCATTGAGAAGCAGGATATTGGAGCGCGCGACTCGCGAATGCAGCACATCGCCGCAGATGGCGACGATCAGCCGGCCGACCTTGCCCTTTGCGCGGCGGATGGTCAGCGCGTCGAGCAGCGCCTGTGTGGGATGCTCGTGCGCTCCGTCGCCGGCGTTGATCACCGGGCAGCCGACCTTCTGCGACAAAAGCGCCACCGCACCGGCAGAGGAATGCCGCACGACCAGGACGTCGGGCCGCATGGCGTTCAGCGTCATCGCCGTGTCGACCAGCGTCTCGCCCTTCTTGACGCTCGAATTGGCGACCGACATGTTCATCACGTCCGCGCCCAGGCGCTTGCCTGCAAGCTCGAAGGATGCCTGGGTTCGGGTCGAGTTCTCGAAAAACAGGTTGATCTGGGTAAGCCCGCGCAGGGTCGTGGTCTTCTTCTCGCGCTGCCGTGAGATCTTGACCGCCTCGTCCGACTTGTCCAGCAGGTAGTGGATGTCGGCTTCCGTAAGGCCCTTGATACCGAGCAGATGGCGGTGCGGAAATGACATCGGACATCCTGTGATTTAAGATCTCCGGCGTTCATAGAAAGGTTATCGCGCAGGGGCAAGCGTGCGGGCAGGCAAAGCGTTGGCGAATTTCGCGATGTCCCCATGCAATCGCCGGTTCACCATGCAATAAGGTACGAATCCTGTGTTCGAGCGTCACGCAAGCGAGGTGCAATGAGTCCGATACAATCCTCAGCCCACAGGGCGGAAAACCAGAGCCCGCCCTTTTCCGGGCATAACGCGTTCCGTTCGGATCCGTTGCTCAAGGACATTGCAGCCGACATGCCGCGGGGCTTGCGCGCCGATTTCGAGACCGTGGGCAAGTTTGTCAGTTCGATCGAGGCACAGGATCTTGCGCGGATCGCCAATCGCTCGGTTCCGGAGCTCAGAACCCATGACGGCTCCGGCAACCGGATCGACCAGGTGGACTTTCATCCGAGCTGGCATGCGCTCATGCGCCGCTCGGTGTCCATCGGCCTGCAGGGGTCGGTGTGGGAAGGTCGTCGCGAGGAAAAGGGCTTCGCCCACCAGGCCCGCGGCATCCGGTTTTATCTCACCGCCGGGCTTGAATGCGGCCATCTGTGTCCGCTGACGATGACCAACGCCTCGATCGCGGCGATCATGGCGGCTCCCCGGATCGAAAAGAGCTGGGCGCCGCAGGTCGTTTCCCGGCGCTATGATTCGAGCCACCGGCCGGCCATGCAGAAAACCGGTGTGACCATTGGCATGGGCATGACCGAAAAGCAGGGCGGCACCGATGTCCGCGCCAACGAGAGCCGGGCTGTGCGCGCAGGCGAGGGGGTTTACCGGCTCGAGGGGCACAAGTGGTTCCTGTCGGCCCCGATGTCGGACGCCTTTGTCATGCTCGCCAAGACGGGTCGCGGCGGCGAGGGCGAGGCTTTGAGCTGTTTCCTGGTTCCCCGGATCCTGGAGGACGGGACGCTCAACGGACTGCGGCTGCAACGGTTGAAGGACAAGCTCGGAAACCGGTCAAATGCTTCCTCAGAGGTCGAGTTTTCCGATACCTATGGCTTCCTTCTCGGCGGCGAGGGTGACGGCATTCGCACGATCCTCGACATGGTTACGCTCACCCGGCTCGATTGCGCGCTGGCCTCGGCGGGCATGATGCGCGCGAGCCTCGCCGAGGCGGTGCACCACTGCCGTCATCGCCGCGTTTTCGGAGAGTTGCTGATCGATCAGTCGCTGATGAGCCGCGTGCTGGCGGACCTCGCCCTCGACGTCGCGGCCGCCACCGCGTTGTCGCTTCGCCTTGCACGGGCGTTTGACAAGGCCCGGGATGACCCCGCCGAGGCGGCCATTGCGCGCTTGATGACACCGGTGGTCAAGTACTGGGTGTGCAAGATCGCGCCGTCCGTCATCTACGAGGTGATGGAGTGCATGGGCGGCAACGGCTATGTCGAGGATCGCGCTCTGGCCAGGCACTACCGCGAAGCGCCGGTGAACGCGATTTGGGAAGGCTCCGGCAATGTCATGGCGCTCGACGTGTTGCGCGTTCTCACGCGCGGCAAGGAGCTCTGTGAGGTTGCGCTCCAGAGCATCCAGAAGGACCTCGGAGCCGCCGGACCGAAGACGCTCGACGTGCTTCGCGCCTGCATGGCGGTCGCCGAAAGCGACGAGGGGGCAGGGCGGCTGCTGACCGAACAGCTGGCGTTGGCCGCCGCCGCCGCGGAACTGACGCGGCTTGGCGCTGGTCACGTGGCGGAAGCCTTTGTCGAAACCCGTCTGGGCGGCGCCTGGCGGGCGACCTACGGTATGCTCGATTCCCGTTTCAACGCGCGCCAGATCGTCGATTTGCTCTACCCGCCGGCGAGTTGAGCGGCTGCCCATAGCGCGGCCGGGAGCGTGAGAAACGAAACCGCCGTCTGCAAGGTAGCGACTGCGGCGTAGAGCGGAGCGTCACCGCCCATCTGACGCGCAAGCAGATAGCCGTTCATCGCTGTCGGGACCGCAGCGCAAAGCGCAAGGATGATGACGGATTCACCCGAAAGCCCGGCGCCCAGCGCCAGGCCGACCATGATGACCGGGGACACCACAAGCTTGAGCACTGTCGGCAGCAGTGCCGCCGCCCCGGGCCTCAACGCGTCTGCGACCTTCAGTCCCGCGCCCACCATCAGAAGGCCCAGGCCGAGCGCCGAGCGAGCGATAAGGTCGATCGATTGCGCCAGCGGCGCATAGAGGTCGAAGGGGGCCGCATTGACTGCGATCCCCGCGATGCAGCCCAAGATCAGCGGGTTGCCCGCGATCCTTTTGGCGAGCAGGGTGAGGCTGCGTGTTCCGGGGCTGAACCAGACGAGTACCGCCACGTTGATCAGGTTGAGAGGCACCACGATCAGCGCCATCACGAGGGCGACGAGCGCGAGGCCTTCCGTGCCTGATATCTTTTCGGCCACCGCCAGTGCAATGAAGGCGTTCCAGCGTGAGGATGTCTGAAAAACGGATGTGTAGCTCGCATCGCTGAAGCCGCGCAGCCGCGTAAACGGGTAAAGCACGAGAAGCAGCAAGGTCATCACGGCCACCGATGCAAGCGTCACGATGGCCACGGTTCCGAGTTCCAGACCCGAGAAGTCCGCGCGCGCCAGCGTCATGAACAACAACGAGGGAAACAGGACGTAGTATCCGACGGTTTCAAGACCGGGCCATACGCTCTGGTCTATAAACCGGGCCCGTTTGAGAAGCGCACCGAAAAGCACGATCAGAAAGATGGGCAGAATGCTCTCGAAAATGGGTAACATGGGAAATGCCGGATGAGAATTGCGGTTCCTCATAGGCGGGTGCAAGGCCAAGGGCAATGCCCGGATGACATTCGCCGCTTCGGGTCTTTTGCGTCGGCGTTAACCTTAATCATTGGTTTACGTTGCGGCCTTGATCCATGGCCTTCATGGTCCGGGGAGGAGCAAACCGCCAACTTTGACCTCAGACGGACGACCGATGAACCCGAGCCGACATTTATATGCCGTGATGATGACGTTTTGGATGGTCCTTCTGGTGATGCTGGCGATGGTCTTCACCTATGCGCCGCAGGGCGGTGTAAGCGTGCTGGGTCTGAATGTTTTCGCGCACTCGGCGCTTGTCGACAGTCATATGACGGCGATGGCCGCGATCGGTCTGTCCGATACTGTTAGAAGCGTTGTGTTCGGGCTCTTGGGCGGGCTGCATTTTGGTGCTGCCGGCCTGTTGCTGTTTGCCATGCTGTTCTTCGTCTTCGGTGAAGAGGACGAGCAGCGCGATGCGGGACCGCTCAGTGACGGGGCGGCGGGATGTACGGTCCTTGCCGGCGCCGTCACGATTGTCATCGGACTGGCAGGTGGGCAGGCAGGGGGGCTCCTGTTCCTTCAGCTGCTGGCAATTGCCGGCGTGGTGCTGACTGCATTGTTCGTCACCCGGGCGAAAAGCTCTGAAACGGAGGGGCAGCCGGATGCGGCCAGGGACCTGGACGACGTGATTGCCGATCATGCTGCGGCCAACGCGGCATTCAGCGCCCGGCTTGCCAATCTGAGCCGCCGGGAGTTTCAGCCATGAGGGCATTTCTAATCCTCTGGGTGACACCGATAGCGCTGTTGGGCAGTTGGTACGGGCTGTCCTACTACGACATGAATTTCGGCTGGCGGATTCTCAGTCGCGACCTGCATGATCTGGTTTTCCTGATCTATGGCGATCTTCTCGGCATGAAACCCGAATCGATCCCGCCGCTGGTTCTCAAGGCGATCATTCTCGATACGTTGCTGGTGATTGGACTGATCATCCTCAAGCGTCGCCGCAAGCAGATCTGGGCGGCTGTAAAACGCTGGGCAGGGCGTAAAGAGGACGTCGGGCAGAGTACGGATTCGACCGAATCTCCAGAGGTCGCGGAGTACTCCCGGGCTTTATGAGCCTTGTCCGTTCTGCATGCGCAGGCCCTTTAGCCGGTCCAGCGCACCCTGAAGAATGAAGCTTGCCGCAGCCGAATCGATCCTCTCCGAGCGCTTCTTGCGGGACACGTCCATCGAGATCAGGGCCCGTTCCGCTGCTACGGTGGAAAGCCGTTCGTCCCAGAAAACGAATGGCAGATCTGTTTTTTCGGCCATGTTGCGCACGAAAGCGCGCGTTGCCTGTGCCCGCGGTCCCTCGCTGCCATCCATGTTGACGGGAAGCCCGATAACGGCTGCACCGGCACGGTCACGTTCGAGTGCGGCGAGAAGATCGATCGCATCAAGGGTAAACTTGCGGCGTTTGATCAGGGGGCGCGGCGAAGCCAGCGACAGGGAGAGGTCCGAAACCGCCAATCCGATGGTCTTGGTCCCGAGGTCCAGCCCGGCTATGGTCTGGCCCTTCGAAAGCCGGCCCTGCAATTCCTCAATTTCGATCACCGCCATTGCGTACACTCCGCCTTTGCGCCATCCGGCAAGCCGGGTTAGGTTCGGCGCAACGCGGGTTTAGCGAACAAACCCCAAAAATGCGAGGGAGTACGTGCAATGAAGATCACTTGGCTCGGGCATGCGGCGTTCCGGCTGGAAACCGCAAAGGCGACCATCCTTATGGACCCCTTCTTTACCGGCAATCCCGGCTTCGAAGGCAATGATCGCAAGGATGCGGTCAAGGATGTCACGCATATCCTGCTCACCCACGGCCATGGCGACCATGTCGGCGATACGGCGGAGATCGCAAAGGAAACGGGTGCGGTGGTTCTTGCCAACGCGGATCTGGCGGCATGGCTTGGCCATCATCACGGTCTCGACAAGCTCGAGCCGGGCAATACGGGCGGCACGATTGCGCTCGACGGCTTTTCCGCAACCTTCACCAATGCGTTGCACTCGTCCGCACAGATCACCAGTGACGGCGTTTCGCACTCGCTCGGCAATGCAAACGGCCTGATGCTGCATTTCGAGGATGAACCCTCCGTTCTGCACATGGGCGACACCGATATTTTCTCGGACATGGCGCTGATCAACGAACTGCACCGGCCCGAGATCGGATTTGTGCCGATCGGTGACCGTTTCACCATGGGCGGCGCGGTGGCAGCCCTTGCCTGTCGCCGGTTTTTCTCCTTCGGCAAGGTGATCCCGTGCCACTACGGGTCTTTCCCGATCATCGACCGGACGGCAGACACCTTCCTTGAGGCCATGGAGGAGGACGCTCAAGGCGTCGTGGTTCCGAAATCCGGGGAAACTGTTGAAGCCTGAACGGCCGCGACGGGCACAAAACATTGCCGCACAGTTGCGCGTCATGCTGCTCGCCGCTATAGCGGGGCCAATCGTTCACACCATCCGATGAGGACCTGATGTCCGTAGATCTTGCCACCGTCAAACGCGTTGCGCATCTCGCCCGCATTGCGGTAACCGAAGAGGAGGCGAACCGCATGGAAGGCGAACTCAACGCCATTCTCGGTTTCGTCGAGCAGTTGTCGGAGGTGGATGTCGACGGCGTCGAGCCGATGACTTCGGTCATGCCGATGGCGATGAAAAAGCGCGAGGATGTCGTCACCGACGGCTCCAAGGCCGAAGACATCGTCGCCAACGCGCCCGAATCCACCGACAATTTCTTCATGGTGCCGAAGGTGGTCGAGTAGGATCATGCCCGTTACGCCCGAATCCGGCTCCTCTTCGGCGGTCTTTCGTCCCGCCATTTCTATCGCGATCGAGAGCTCACGACAGGATGATGTCCGGTCGCTGGTGGAGGCGCTGGACGCCCATTTGGCGCCGCTCGCGCCGGCCGAATTCAATTTCGGTCTCGATATCGAGGAAATGGCAGGCGCAGACACCCTGGTCTTCGTGGCGCGCAATGCGGATGGTACTGCTGTCGGGATTGGCGCGCTCAAGCAGATCGGCGTCTATCAGGGACTTCGCCTGGGCGAGATAAAGCGCATGTACACCGATCCGGCCGTGCGTGGCCAACGGGTCGGCTCGGCCTTGCTCGACGAAATTGAAGCCGAAGCAAAGCGGCTCGGAATCGAGCGCCTCGTGCTCGAAACCGGTGTGGGCGAGGGGCTTGCAGCCGCCGTTCGTCTTTATGAGAAACACGGCTTCACCGAGTGTGGCGCTGTGCTTGACTATCCCGAATCCGAATATTCCCGGTTCTTTGAAAAGAAGTTGTCCGCATGAGTGACCTGATCCGCCTGACCATCGCCGAAGCGCGTGACGAGATGAAAAAGGGCGCGCTGACCAGCGTGGACCTCACCGACGCCTACCTTGGAGCGATCGAGGCCGCCAATCCCAGTCTCAATGCCTACGTGACCGTGACCGGCGACAAGGCCCGTGACATGGCGAAAGCTTCCGATGCCCGCCGCGCTGCCGGCGAGGTCGGCGCGCTTGAGGGCATTCCCCTCGGCATCAAGGACCTGTTCGGCACCGAGGGCGTGCACACCCAGGCCTGTTCGCATGTGCTCGACGGTTTCCAGCCGCGTTACGAATCGACAGTGACCGCGAACCTTTGGGCCGATGGCGCCGTGATGCTCGGCAAGCTCAACATGGACGAATTCGCCATGGGGTCCTCCAACGAGACGTCCTATTACGGTCCCGTGATCAACCCGTGGCGCGCCGAGGGCTCGAACGCCGACCTCGTTCCGGGTGGCTCCTCGGGCGGTTCGGCGGCCGCAGTGGCCGCGATGCTGTGCGCCGGCGCCACTGCCACCGACACCGGCGGCTCGATCCGCCAGCCTGCCGGTTTGACGGGCACCGTCGGCATCAAGCCGACCTATGGCCGCTGCTCCCGCTGGGGCGTGGTTGCATTCGCATCCTCGCTCGACCAGGCCGGACCGATCGCACGTGATGTCCGCGACGCGGCGATCCTGCTCAAGTCGATGGCTTCGGTCGACGAAAAGGACACCACCTCCGTGGACGTGCCGGTTCCCGACTACGAGGCGGCGCTCGGCGGCTCGGTGAAAGGACTGAAGATCGGCATCCCGAAAGAGTACCGGGTCGAGGGCATGGCCGAAGAAATCGACAAGGTCTGGTCAAAGGGCATCGATTGGCTGCGTGACGCCGGGGCCGAAATCGTCGACATCGACCTGCCGCATACGAAATACGCGTTGCCCGCCTACTATATCGTTGCGCCGGCCGAGGCCTCTTCGAACCTCGCGCGATATGATGGGGTGCGCTACGGTCTGCGCGTGCCCGGCAAGGACATTGCCGACATGTATGAAAAGACCCGGGCCGAGGGCTTTGGCCAGGAGGTCAAGCGCCGCATCATGATCGGCACCTATGTGCTGTCGGCCGGCTATTATGACGCCTATTATCTGCGCGCGCAGAAGGTCCGTACGCTGATCAAGCGCGATTTCGAACTCGCCTTCGAGGCCGGCGTCGACGCCATCCTCACGCCTGCGACGCCGTCCTCGGCCTTTGCCATTGGCGACGTGGAAATGGCGTCCGATCCGGTCAAGATGTACATGCAGGACATCTTCACGGTTACGGTCAACATGGCCGGTCTTCCGGGGATTTCGGTGCCAGCGGGTCTCGACCACAAGGGGCTGCCGCTCGGACTGCAACTGATCGGCCGGCCCTTTGACGAGGAAACCCTGTTCAAAACCGCCCATGTGATCGAGAAGGCCGCCGGCCGCTTCGAACCGAAGAAGTGGTGGTAGTCCTAAACAGGGCTGGAAAGTAAGCGGCGCCCGAGGGCGCCACTTTCATTCCTAGCGGTTGTTGAGTTGCGCGCGCACCAGCTCCAACCCGCGCCGCGTCACCATGTAGGGCTGACCCTGGCGAGAGCGGATCGCGCGTTTGCGCTTGAGCTTGCGGAACGTTTCCAGATCGAGATCGGAAAACAGCCAGCCCTCGCGGGTGATGAGCTTGATGTCGGCGATCTTCCGCTCGTCGTTGCGGATGAGTTCTATTCTGCCGCCCTGGGCGAGCAGGTGGAGGATGCGCTGTTCGGCGCGTGAAATGTCCATTGTCTTGGTGTCCGGATCGGGCGCTCGTGCGAGCGCACAAAAACATCTGCCGGCTCGGGGGAGACGGCGTTCGAATGTTTTTGTCGGGCCAGGCCTTGCGCCGGCGGCGCTGATAAGGCGTGGCCCCTTAACGGGCCTCTGACGAAGTGGACATGAAAACTCCAATATCGGACCTGTTCGGGATAGGCCGGAGGCGCGCCAGGGTCAACACCGATCCGCTACCCGAAGACAGGCGCACACCCGGCTCTGTTGCATCTTTGTCTCATGATGCGGGGTCCGGAGACGCACAACACTTGGTGCACCCGGGAGCGCGGGGCTTGATAGCTGAGCCAAGAACGGCGACATTCGGGTATTCCGGCCCGTTTGTTGGGCCGGTCGAACGGAGCCTTGCGCATGCTCTCGATCCGGCCAGCAAGTTCCGCAGAAGCCCAGGAACTGGCGAAGCTCGGGCTTGCCTCCTGGGAGAAGGCCATCCGCGTCTGGGGCGAGGACGCGGACCGGTTGCGTGACAATGCGCGGCAGGCCTACCACGCCTTTTGCACCCGATCCTGGCCCGATATCCTTGTCGCCGAATGGGACGGCGAACTCGCCGGCTGGGGCGCGTGTGAAAAGGCCGACGACTTCATCACCGATCTCTGGGTTCTGCCCGAGTACCAGGGCCGGGGCATCGGAACTGCGCTGCTTTTGAAGATCGAGCGCGGAATCAGGGAACGCGGTTACCCGTCGGCACGATTGGACACCCACGCCCGCAATGCAGGGGCAATCAGGTTGTTCAAGCGGTTGGGCTATCGCGTGAAATCCTACTTCGTCACCTATTCGGAGGCGCTGGACGAGGATATCGACACGGTCGAAATGATCCGCGAATTCGAGCCTGATGCAGATGCGGGGACCGAAGATCCGGAAGAGGACGGGACCTACGGACTCTGACAGCAGAGTTGCAAACAAAAAAGACCCGGAGACGGTCGGGCCGTGTCCGGGTTCAGGAGTCGGGCAAAGATCACTCTGCCTAGAGGGAGCAACAAAACTCAGGAAGCGGCAGGTTCCGTATCCATCTTGTCGAGCACCCGCTCGAAAAGATCGTGGTTCTTGCAGAAATAGGGCGCTTCATCGGGATGGCTCTCGGTCTTGAGCCACTGCTGGCAGGCATCGGGCTTTTCGCAGGTCAGGCAGCGATTGGCCGCGCGGCGCAGCACGCCGGCATGGTCGGGCATGTGCTCCATTTCGTCGCTCACACCAAGCTTGTCCATCATCTCGTCCATCAGGTCGGCCCGCTTGGTCAGACGGCTGAAGATATCCAGAACGCTCATGGTCCACTCCCGTTTTGATCGTAAAGCCAGAGTCTCATGGATGGAGACGGGCCGCTTTGATCTCGGTCAAGCCGGCTTTTGGCGCATCGAAGGCCTGAGCACGCTCCAAAGCCTTGCAGTCGGGCCGGCTTTGTTCTACCGGACAGGTCAGCGTTATTCCCGTGACAATGACAAGACAAAGGGCAGTCCATGAGCCTCGTCGATACCCGCACCCCAGATCCCAAACGGCTGATATCCGGCGCCACCGGCGACTGGGAAATCATCATCGGGCTTGAGGTTCACGCCCAGGTGACGAGCAATTCGAAACTGTTTTCGGGCGCTTCGACCGATTTCGGGAATGCCGCCAATTCAAACGTGAGCCTTGTCGATGCGGCAATGCCGGGCATGCTGCCGGTGATCAACGAGGAATGCGTGGCCCAGGCCGTGCGTACCGGCCTCGGCCTCAAGGCCCAGATCAACAAGCGCTCGGTGTTCGACCGCAAGAACTACTTCTACCCGGATCTGCCGCAGGGCTACCAGATTTCCCAGTACAAGGACCCTATCGTCGGGGAGGGGAAGATCATTATCTCCGTTGGACCGGACCGTCAGGGCCAGTTCGAGGACATCGAGATCGGCATCGAGCGCCTGCATCTCGAGCAGGATGCCGGCAAATCCATGCACGACCAGCATCCGTCCATGTCCTATGTCGATTTGAACCGCTCGGGCGTGGCGCTGATGGAAATCGTCTCCAAGCCGGACATGCGCTCGGCGGACGAGGCCAAGGCCTATGTGACCAAGTTGCGCTCGATCCTGCGCTATCTCGGCACCTGCGACGGCAACATGGACGAGGGCTCCATGCGCGCCGACGTCAACGTCTCCGTGCGCAAGCCCGGCGGCGAATTCGGCACGCGCTGCGAGATCAAGAACGTCAACTCCATCCGCTTTGTCGGCCAGGCCATCGAATCCGAAGCCCGTCGCCAGATCGCCATCATCGAGGATGGCGGCGAAATCGACCAGGAAACCCGGTTGTTCGATCCGCAAAAGGGAGAGACCCGGTCCATGCGTTCCAAGGAAGATGCGCATGACTACCGCTATTTCCCGGATCCCGACCTGCTGCCGCTCGAATTCGATGATGCCTTCGTGGAAGCGCTCAAGGCCGATCTTCCGGAGTTGCCGGACGACAAGAAGGCCCGTTTTGTCGCCGATATGGGGCTGAGCGTCTACGATGCCTCGATCCTCGTGTCCGAAAAGGCCATCGCCGACTATTTCGAGGAAGTGGCCGCCGGGCGCGACGGCAAGATGGCCGCAAACTGGGTCATCAACGACCTTCTTGGCGCCCTGAACAAATCCGGCAAAGGCATTGAAGAGACTCCGGTTTCGCCCTCCCAGCTCGGCGGCATTATCGATCTGATCAAGGACGGCACCATCTCCGGCAAGATCGCCAAGGACCTGTTTGAAATCATCTGGGAAGAAGGCGGCGACCCCGCAGACGTGGTCGAAAAGCGGGGCATGAAACAGGTGACCGACACCGGCGCCATCGAAAAGGCCGTCGACGAGGTGATTGCCGCCAATCCCGAGCAGGTCGCCAAGGCGCAGGCCAAGCCGGCACTCGCCGGCTGGTTCGTTGGCCAGGTGATGAAGGCAACCGGCGGCAAGGCCAACCCGAAGGCTGTTCAGGAACTGGTCAAGGCCAAGCTCGGCATCGAGGAATAGGCACGGATGTTCTTCGTCCGCTCCGCCTCAAGTCGTGACATCCCGGCAATCCGGGAAGTGCTGGCGGAAACCTGGCGGGCGACCTATGCCCCTTTCTACGGCGCGGCGAAGGTCGAGGAAATCATCGCCGACTGGCACTCCGAGGCCGCGATCAAGGCCTCCCTTGACCGCCCCGAGGGGGAATTTCTGGTTGCTGACGACGGCAGGCGGATTGGCGGGGTTGCCTTTGCAACTCACGCCTCCGACAACCGTCAGGTCTCGCTGCACCAGCTCTATGTCCTGCCCGAATGCCAGGGTCTCGGGATCGGGCGCGATCTTTTTGCCGAAATCGAAACCTGCTTTCCCGGTGCGCGGAGTCTGACGCTGGAGGTCGATCCCGGCAATGAGCCCGCCATTGCCTTTTACGAGGCGCACGGAATGAAACAGACCGGGCGCACCGAGAATTGCGGTAAGGATCAGTCGGGAATTCCGGCACTGATCATGACCAAGCCGCTTGCCGGCTAGATTTCCGGCCGGATCAGTTGGCCTCCATCTCCTGGCCGTTGTCATCCCAGAACCGCACAGCGGAGCACTCCCGGATGAAATCCCTGCGGGTCAGATCGCAGGCGACTTCAACGGCGGCCATCAGCGCCTCCCGGGAATCCCAGCCGCACAGATATTCGTGCCAGTGGACGCCTTCCTTGTGCTGGACGAACAGGTCCGCCGACCAGCCTGCCGGATAGCACCATTTCACCCTGAGACAGTCTTGCGCCATCGCGCCGCCTTCGGCACATTTCTCGCGGGCGCAGGCAAGTGTCTTGTCCGTGCTTTGGCCGGTGCAGACGCCCGAGGACTGTTCCGGCGCTTCGGCGAAGGCAATTCCGATCGGGCCGTCCTGGGCCTGAACAGGTGCGATGGCAGAGGCGACAAGAAAGCAGACAGATCCTGCCAGATTAACGAGTTTATGCGACATTTTTGGTTCCCCCTTGCTTCATGCGAGACGCGCCATCATGGCAAGTATCTGGCGTTTGGCCAGGGTTTTCTGCTTAAGCGGTTTTTGCAGGCAGGGCAGTTCTTCCCGGGTTGTTTTGAGATGAAGCAATCGAAGGCCTGTGCTATCGCAGCGTGCCTTCCGCCTTTCGGCAGGCGGTCGATCCCGACGGAGCCTAGTCATGACCTCTCAAATCCACATCCGCGAAGCTCGCCGGGACGATGTCGCGGCAATAGCGGCGATGTTCGCGCAGGATACCTTGGGCGGCCATGGTGACAGTGCGGACCCCGCGGATCTCTACCTTTACCTCGCGGCCTTCGACCGAATTGCCGTGAGCCCCAACGACAGGCTGTTTGTGGCCCTGATCGACAATGAGGTGGTGGGGACCTTCCAGACCACGCTAATCACCTCACTTACGGGAAGGGGTGCGACCAGCCTTACCCTTGAGGCCGTGCACACCCGCCATGACCGGCGAGGCGAGGGAATCGGTGCTGTGATGGTGCGTCATGCCATCGAAATGGGCAGGGCCAACGGCGTGCGCCTCGTGCAGCTGATGTCCAATGCCGCCCGGCAAGATGCGCACCGGTTTTACGAAGGCCTTGGGTTCAGCCGCAGTCATTACGGTTTCAAGATGAAAATGCCGTAGGCAGAGCGGCGCGAACTCTGGACATCATCGCCGTGGCGCGCCATAAGGCGAAGCAAGGACCGGCACAATCGGCTGTCGGCAGGTCCCGACACAAGAGGCTTTCATGAAGAAGTTGTTGCTTCAGATTTTCACCTGGTGGAGCGGTCAGACAATCGGGGTCCGTTTTCACACCTGGCGCCATGGCGAGCGTGTCGGCGAAGACGAGAACGGCAACGTCTACTACCAGGGCGGCAAGGACTCCGAGGGGCGCACCCGGCGCTGGGTGATTTACAATGGTGCTTCCGAGCCGTCGGCAATTCCGGCCGGTTGGCACGGATGGATGCATCACCGCACCGAGATCGCGCCGTCCTCAGAGACCTATGTCGCAAAGCCGTGGGAAAAGCCGCACCAGGAAAACCTGACAGGTACGGCGCGCGCCTACCGTCCGAAGGGGTCGATCCTCAATCAGGGCGCTCGCCCGACGGTGACCGGCGATTACGACGCCTGGACGCCGAAATCCTGACAATCGCTGGTGATTTGGCGCAGCCGTGCCACAATTGCATGGTTTACGCTCAACCGGCGGCGATGATCCGGTCTCGTTGCTGACAACGCTCCGCGCCTCTTCCGCTGCGGACGACTTGGTGAGTGAAGCAGATGACAGTGAACGCGAAGATTTTCGTCAGGGCCGCCCTCAAGGTCGCAATCGGAGGCGCGGCGGCCATTGTCGCGCTGTCGCCTGCCAACGCCGCGCGTATCGAGAACCCGGTCGCAGTCTTTTCGGGCATCGACAAGATCACCGGACGAATCACCACCTTTGACGTCTATGTCGGCGAGACCGTCCAGTTCGGTGCGCTCCAGGTGACCCCCCGCGTCTGCTACAGCCGGGACGAGACCGAAGCGCCAAAGACGACCACTTTCGTTGAGGTCGACGAGATTACCCTTGATCGCAAAATCAGGCGTCTTTTTACCGGCTGGATGTTTGCCGATTCTCCGGGCCTGCATGCGGTCGATCATGCCGTCTACGACGTCTGGCTCAAGGAATGCAAACAGCAGTCGGACGTGCCCGCTCCGACGGAAGAGCCGGCGGTCAACTGAGGTCTTCGGGACAGGCCTCGCGTCAGCAGCCCAAAGAGGAGCTGCGGCTCCGGAAGTATCACGGCATAGAAAGAAAAGAATTGCGCCGCGCATCGGAAGGGATGCGCGGCGCTTTTTTCGTCAACGGGACTTCAGGGCTGTGTCAGCGCGAAGCCACGGGGGACACGAGTGGCGTAATGCGGCGTATCGTGACCCGGCGGTTGAGCCGTTCCGCCTCCTGCGTGTCGATCTTCAGATACCGTTCGCCATAACCCTGCGTGACAAGATTCTCGGGCGGGATCCCGAAGACATTGGTCAGCGCCACCGCGATTGTATCGGCCCGCCGGTCGGACAGGACGAGATTGCTCTGGTCACTTCCGATTGCGTCGGTATGGCCTTCAATCAGGAAGGTCTCTGCCGGATTGCGCTCGAGGATCTCCTCGATGGCCATTGCGACCCTGGACAACCGGTCGATCTGGTCAGGTGAGATGGTTGCCTCGCCGGTGTCGAAAGTCAGCGAATCAAGATCCACACGCCTGACCTTGTCGCGCAGACGTGCCGAACTGCGTACCTCGTCGACGGAGTAGAGCCGTTCCACCCGTTCCACAGGCGGCTCCAGCAGGAAATCGATAAAGGCCGACTGGTTCGCATCCGTTGCGTCGAGAATGTAGTCCTCGATCGGGATGTTTAGGCGCAGCGGTGGCAGCTGGCGACCCGGGTCCCTGAAGGGCTGACGGGAGCCATCGCTGTTCGCGCGGTCGTAGAAGAGGACATATTCCCGTCCGTCCGGCATGATTCTGCTGCGCTGGATCACGTCGCCCCAGCGATTGGTGATCGTGACAAGCTGCACGCCGTTGGGGCGCACCACCACTTCGCGGATACGACCGCCTCTGAGCCGCTCGTAGTAGACCTCGTCGGCTCCGGCGCGCAGGCGCCCGCGGTCGTCGCCGCGTACTATCGTGCGGTTGTCGACTTCAATGACGGTCCGGTTTTCCGTGCGATTGATGATCGTGACATTCGTCGGCTCTTCGCTGGCCGGCAGCGCATCGATCCTTTCGCCTGGTTCCGAAAGCGCCTGTTCAGGTGCGGGGCCAGTGTTTTGGCCTTGGGCTTCGGCGTCCGAGGAGGGCGGGGGGCCGGGATCTTCCGCAGGCTCCGGCGCCGCATCCTGCTGTTGTTCCGCGTCCGCTTCGGCTGGCTCCGAAGCGGCCTTCTGGCTGTCGAGAACCGGCGCGCCGTTCTCGACGGGCAGTGTAATCGGAGCTTCCTGCTCCGCGTTCGGGTCTTGGGTCCCGGACTTCTGTTCGCTGCCGGTGGCAGGCTGGTCCGTGTCCGAACCTTCGGGCGCGCTTTGGGTTTCGCCTGTGTCTTCGTTGGCCGCGGGTTCGGCGGCTGGCTCGGAAGGTTCGGCCGTCGGTGCAGCTTCAGGTTCAGAGGTTGCGGGTTCGTTGCCTTCCTCGTCCGCAGGCTGTTGCGGGGAAGTTGCTGCCGGTTCTGTGGCAGGCAAGGTCTCCTCAAGCTGCTCCACCGCCTCTTCTGCGGCTTCCGGCGCCTCGATCTGCGGGGCTTCCGGGGCGGCATCCTGCAAGGCATCTTCGGCTTCGGCCGGCACTTCGACCTCCGGATCAACCGGTGCGGCTTGATCAGGGACGCTGTCAGCGGCTTCGGGGGCCTCCGGAGCGGCTTCCGATTGGGATCCGCCCTCGGGCTCGGCCGGTGCGGTCTCGGGTTCCGCTGGGGGATTTACTGGCTCGCTGGCAGGCTCTTCGGGAGCGGTTTGCACTTCCGGCTCTACCGGAGCAGCCTCGGGCACATCATTGGCAGAGCCCGGGGCCGGTTCGGGGTTTTCGGGGACCGGAACCGGCTCCTCGACCGGATCGGGGATCACGTCCGGCGCTGGCAGGGGATCGCTTTCAGCTTCGGGAACCTCCGGAGCGGGATCGGCAGCCGCCGCTGCGGGATCTTCGATGGGCAGTTCCTCCACTGCAGAAAGCGGTGTCTCTTCGTCTTCCGGGAGCAGGCTCTGCACCTGAAGGATCGCCCAGTTCGGCGCGGTTTCAGCAAGGGCAGTTGCAGCTTGCTTGCCAGAAGATGCTGGAATCGCTGCTGCATGGGCCCCGCCAAGTCCCGTCAGGCCGATAATGGCGGTGGAGGCGAGCAAAATACGTGTCGATGTCACGGGCATCTCCTGTCTGTGAGCCGTTAAGGTCACGACAACAACGCCGCGGCGGTGACGAGGTTCCCCTGGCTCGTACTTGGGTACAAGCGATGGAAGGGAGAGGGCATCCCCGGGCCGTGTATACACAGGGAAGACCCTTTCCCCTTAACTGCTTGGGAACCGCTGTCAGGCTTCGTCGGCAAACGGAATGTCGTCGCCTTCAAGCGCCCGGGCAAGCATGACGGTGTAGTCTTCTCGGGGAACGTCTATGACGCCGAAGCGCTTCAGATGCTCGGTGGAGAACTGTGTGTCCAGCAGAACGAAACCGCGCGCGCGCAGCCGTTCAACCAGATGAACCAGGCAGACCTTCGAGGCATCGGTGGCGCGGCTGAACATGCTTTCGCCGAAGAATGCACGCCTGAGCGAGACCCCGTACAGTCCGCCGACAAGATCTCCGTCGCGCCACGCCTCCACGGAGTGCGCATGGCCCAGCCGGTGAAGGCTGCCGTAGAGTTCGGCGATGGTGGAATTGATCCAGGTCGATGGCCGGTTCTCCACGCTTTCGGCGCAGCCCGCGAGCACTTCCTCAAACGCGGTGTTGATCCTGATCTCGAAAGGCTTTTGCCGGATCGTGCGGGCCAGCCGCCTGGGCACGTGAAATCCATCCAGGGGAAGAATCCCCCGGATCTCCGGTTCGACCCAGAACAGTTCCGGATCGTCCGCAGAATCAGCCATTGGAAACAGCCCCGACGCATAGGCGCGCAGGAGAAGGTCGGGGGTAATCTGGTACTGCGAGCCGCGAGCCATGAATCAGCCGTCCCGGCCGGTGTTCAATTCGCTGCGATTACCTTCCGGCCTTGGCGGCAAGAAATTTCTCCAGCCAGTGGATGTCATAGTCGCCATTGGCAATATCAGGGTTGGCGAGCAACTCGCGGAACAGCGGGATGGTCGTGTTGATGCCGTCGACGACGAACTCGTCCAGCGCGCGCCTCAGACGCATCATGCATTCGACCCGGGTCCGGCCATGAACGATCAGCTTGCCGATCAGGCTGTCGTAGTAGGGCGGGATCTTGTAGCCTTGATAGACACCGGAATCGACGCGCACGCCAAGTCCGCCTGGTGTGTGATAATGGGTGATCGTGCCGGGCGAGGGGACGAAGGTATTTGGATCCTCTGCATTGATCCTGCATTCGATCGCATGACCGTGGAAACGGATGTCGTCCTGGGTGACAGACATGCCTGCACCGGACGCAACGCGGATCTGCTCGTTGACAAGATCGATGCCGGTGATGGCTTCCGTCACCGGGTGCTCGACCTGGAGCCGGGTGTTCATCTCGATGAAATAGAAGTTTCCGTCCTCGTAAAGAAACTCGATGGTGCCTGCGCCGCGGTATTTCAGCTTGCGCATCGCATTGGCGCAAATCTCGCCGATTTCCGTGCGCTGGTCTTCGTTCAGCGAGGGTGAATTGGCCTCTTCCCACACCTTCTGGTGCCTGCGCTGGAGGGAACAGTCGCGTTCGCCCAAGTGCACCGCATTGCCCTCGCCATCGCCCAGAACCTGGATTTCGATGTGGCGCGGACGGCCCAGATACTTTTCGATATAGACTGCGGTATTGCCGAACGCCGCGCCAGCTTCAGAACGCGCCGTCGACAGCGCCAACGAAAGCTCTTCCTCGTTGTTGGCGACTTTCATGCCGCGCCCGCCGCCGCCGGCGGTGGCCTTGATGATGACCGGGAAGCCGATGTCCCTGGCGATCCGTACCGCCTCCTCATCCGTGCTGACTTCGCCGTCAGAACCCGGAACAACCGGAATGCCCAGTTCCTCGGCTGTTTTCTTGGCGGTAATCTTGTCACCCATGATTCGGATATGATCTGCGGTGGGGCCGATGAAGGTGATGCCGTGCGCGTCCAGGATATCGGCGAACTTGGCGTTCTCCGACAGGAAGCCGTATCCCGGATGAACCGCGTCGGCCCCGGTGATCTCGCACGCGGCGACGATCTGGTGGATGTTGAGATAGCTGTCGCGCGAAGGCGGCGGGCCGATACAAACGCTCTCGTCGGCCAGACGCACATGCATGGCGTCCTGGTCGGCGGTCGAGTGCACCGCGACAGTCTGGATGCCGAGTTCCTTGCAGGCACGCAGAACGCGCAGCGCGATCTCGCCCCGGTTTGCGATCAGAACCTTGGTGAACATGGGCCCGCTCACCTATTCGATCACGATCATGGGTTCTGCGAATTCCACCGGATGGCCATCGGCAACCAGCACGTCGACCACCTTGCCGCTGCGCGGCGCCGGAATCTGGTTCATGGTCTTCATCGCCTCGATGATCAGGATGGTCTGACCTTCCTTCACGGTCTGTCCGATTTCTACGAACGGCTTCGCATCGGGCGCGGGAGCGAGATAGACAGTTCCGACCATCGGCGCCGTCACGGCGTTGGCGGAAGGCGAAGCCGGCGTTGCCGCAGCGGCGGATGAGGGTGCGGGCGTAGGCGAGGGGGCTGCCGCAGCTTCCGCGGACGGAGCCGGAGCGTGGGTGACCGGGGCGTGAACGGTCTGGGGCGTTCCGGCCCGGCTGACACGAACCCGCAAATCGTCCTGCTCGATCTCGATCTCGGTCAGATCGGTGTCGTTGAGAATATTGGCCAGATCCCGGATCAGATCCTGGTCGATCGACGCTTTGCGGTTTGCCATCGGACTTTTGCCTCTGCTTTTTGTTGACGGGAAACGGCAAGACGCCGTGTCGCTGTTTGACGGTCCCTTTACAGTCCCCTGTGGCCCGGTGACAAGCCGCCGTGGAGAATGGAAGCTATATTTGCCGCCAAAACGCCCCTGATGAGTGCTTTTATGTGCGCACGGCAGTCATACACCGGCACCCGATGCCAAGGAAAGACCATTGCAGACAGCGACAGCTTGTCCACAAGCCGTTGCGCGTTTGCCCGGCTGTAAATCCGGCATTCGAACTTTCAGCAGACTGTGCTTTCGCACTGGCGGACATTTGCGATCTTCGCCAAGAGCGCTTCGGAGCCGACCGCACCAAAAACCGTCTCGTCACCGAGAACGAAGGAGGGGGTGCCGGAAATGCCGAGCGTATCTGCCAATTGGTAGGACAGGCGAATGGACTCCTCGATGGCAGGATCGTTCATGGCCTCGCGGAGCGCTTCCTCTTCGACGCCGTATTCCTTCGCCAGTTCGATGGCAACCGCTTCGCTTGCGCGAACGTCAGCGCCGAGAAGTGCCATGTGATAGTCGCCATACTGCTCGGGTGCGAGTTTCCGGAACGCCATGCTGACCTGATGGGCGGCCACGGAGTCGGGTCCGAGGATGGGAAACTCTTTCAGGACAACCTTCACGTTCGGATCGGTCTCGATGATCTCAACGACGTCGTCCATCGCACGCTTGCAGTAGCCGCAATTGTAATCGAAGAACTCGACAAGGGTAATGTCGCCTTCCGGGTTGCCTATGACCATGTCCTCCGGCGCATTGAAGATCGCATCGCGATTGTTTTCGATGGAGGCCATCGCCAGCTGCCGGCTTTCCTCTTCACGTCTTGCCTGAAGAACCTGCTGGGCTTCCTCCAGGACCTCCGGGTTGGACAGAATATAGTCTCGGACCAACTCGCCGATGCGTTCATCGCCCGGCGCGGCAGGTTCTTCTGCCCGTTCCACGGCAGGTTCAGTCGCCGGAGGAGCAGCCATCATGCCGTAGACGAAACCGCCTGCGACGCCGGCCGCGATACCCACGAGAAGAAGTGAAAAGAAGCCCTTGCGGGTGCTGTAATCCATCAGAATTGATCCTCTCGGGTTGCTTTCGTGCCGGGCGGGTCCGGGTCCCTGCGTGTTAGTTGCCGATGGTTAAGATGTCATTGGCGCGAACTGCACCGGGGGAACCCTTTGGCAGTTTCTGGAGCGCCCGCGCGGCAAACACCTTTGCCTCGCGGGTATTGCCAGCGCGGAAATTGCCTTCTGCCATGACAAGTTCGGCATTGGCGATGTCCCCGGAAAGCCCATAGGCCTGGGAAAGGTGCCTGTAGGCGTTGAAGTTGTCCGGATCGGCTTGAACAGCGGCGCGCAGCTCGTCGATTGCGCGGCCCATGTTGCCGGGATTTCCGCTGGCCACGAGCGCAAAGCCGAGGCGCGCCCGGATCAGCGGAGACTTGGCGGGATCGAGGCTCACCGCGTTGCGGAATGCCTTCACCGCTTCGTCGTTGCGCCGCAGCTTCAGCAGGACCTCGCCGCGGAACTCGTGGAAGTAGGGGTTCTTCGGTTGTTCGCGCACGAGTGCGTCGAGCTTGTTCAGGGAAGCGGCGGAATTGCCGGACAGGTCCGTGGCGATCGCGTCGCCGTAGCGGGCCGCAAGCGATCCGCGATCATTGGCAAACAGCCGGGCGACGGCCTGTGCGCCGCCGGTATAGGCCGCAATCTTGGCGCGTGCGAGATTGTGGCGCTGGACCAGGCGCGCGGGATCCCGCGCATCGAAGTGCCGGCTCTTGCGCGCCAGTTCCTCCAGGAGGGCGATGCGTTCGCGCGGCAAGGGATGGCTGATCTGGTACTGGTCGACCTGAACGCCCGAAAGGGACAGGGTTCTGGAGAACCGGTCAAAGGTGGTCAGCATTCCCTGAATCGACTGGCCCGTGGCGTCAAGGTAGCGCGCGGCCGCCTGGTCTGCGTTCATTTCCTCGGAGCGGCGGTAGCTCAGCAGGCTTCGCTGAGCCAGTCCCGGCGCCGCGGTTATCAGTGCACCGCCGGCCCTCGAGCCGCCCGAATTGCCGGAAATGCTGCCGGCTGCGATGGCGCCTGCACCGAGCAGGCCGCCCACGATGGTCATGGTGCGCGCAGCCGCGATCTGTTCACGCAGCCTTTGCTGATGTCCGCCGGCGAGGTGACCGGCCTCGTGGGCCAGCACACCGATAATCTCGTTGGGGACTTCCGCCGCCACCAGAGCCCCGGTGTTCATGAAGATCCGCTGGCCGTCCACGAAAGCATTGAAGCTGCGGTCGTTGACGAGCACGATCTCGACCCGACTGGCCTTGAGGCCGGCGGCCTGCAGCACGGGTTTCGCGTAATCCTTGAGCAAGGTTTCGATTTCGGCGTCCCGGACCACGGCGACACGGCCTTGCGAATGCGCCGGCGCTGAAACGGAAACCGCAAGCAGCACCGCGAACAATCCGGTCATCGCGCGCCGGAGCCTGCTTGTCCCGAGCGGCGCCGGTCGGGTTTGGATGGGGTGCTGCTCATTCAGTCTTGCGGGCATTGTGGCACACATCTCCTTGGTGGCGGCAGGGTAATGGCATGGGCCGGAATTGCAATTGTCGAAACCGCATCAGAGGCTTCGCTCGCGCACTTGTGATGGGCACGACATTCGGGCATTTGTGCGGCCATACGCAAGTCCGCCTGAACGAGCTACGGAGCTGCCCCTTGACCCTGACGCGCAAACCATCGGTCGAACCTTTCCACGCCATGGATGTCCTGGCGCAAGCCACGCGGCTCAGGGATGAGGGCAAGGACGTGATTTCGATGGCCGTGGGTCAGCCCGCCCATCCGGCGCCGCGTGCGGCCCGGGAGGCGGCGGCCCGCGCTCTTGACCACGGACGCCTGGGGTATACGGATGCGCTCGGCATAGGCAGTCTGCGAAGGGCCATCGCACGATATTACCGGACGCGCCACGGGGTTGATGTCGACCCCGAAAGGATCGCCGTAACCACCGGTTCCTCGGCAGGCTTCAATCTGGCATTCCTGCAATTGTTCAACCCCGGCGATCTGGTCGTCATTACGCGTCCCGGCTATCCGGCCTACAGGAACATTCTCGCTGCGCTGGGACTGAGGGTGCTTGAAGTTCCTGTCGGACCGGAAACCGGCCATGCACTGACGCCCGCTGCCCTCGAGCGCGCGGAGGCCGAAGCCGGGGCACGGATTGCAGGGGTTCTTATTGCAAGCCCCGCCAATCCCACCGGAGCGGTTCACGACAGGCAGGCGATCGCATCGCTCGATGCCTGGTGCACCGAGCATGGCGCGGCCTTCATATCCGATGAGATCTATCACGGGCTGACCTGGAGCGGAGACGAAGCCACCGCCTTGTCGATCTCCGACAACGCCGTGATCATAAATTCATTCTCGAAGTACTTCTGCATGACCGGCTGGCGCATCGGCTGGATGGTCCTGCCTCGGGATCTGGTTCGTCCGATCGAATGTCTTGCCCAGAGCCTCTACATCAGCGCACCCGAGCTTTCGCAGATCGCCGCGGAGGCCGCGCTGTCTGCGACCGGCGAAATGGATCAGGTCTGCGAGGGCTACAGGCGCAACCGCGCCCTGCTGGCAGAACGACTGCCGCAGATGGGGTTGCCGTTTGCGGCTCCCATGGATGGCGCCTTTTACGCCTGGGTGGATGTTTCGACCCATACCAACGATTCAATGGCCTTCGCCCGCCAGATGCTCTCGGAAATCCATGTCGCTGCGACCCCGGGCCGCGATTTCGACCCGATCGACGGCGCGCGCTTCATGCGCTTCTCCTATGCCGGAAGCCATGATGATATGGAGCGCGCGCTCGACCGGATCGAGCCCTGGCTTGGGCGACGATGAACGGCGCCGGGAAGAACAAGCGGACCGGGGCCGGGGGGGATGCCGCGCGAGCGGACATCCTGACCGCGCGCACCCGGATGCGGCGGCATACGATTGCCGATTTCGATGAGTCTGCAGCGCTTTGGGGCGATCCCGATATCGTCCGGCATATCTCCGGAAAACCGTCGACCCGCTCTGAAACATGGTCACGTCTGCTGCGATACATTGGCCACTGGGAAGCGCTGTCCTTTGGCTACTGGGTGGTCGAGGATCGCGTCACGGGCCGGTTTCTCGGCGAAGTCGGGCTGGCCGACTACAAGCGGGACATCACGCCGTCCCTTGATCCATGGCCCGAGATCGGATGGGTGATTGCCACACACGCACAGGGGCGGGGACTTGCCACCGAGACTGTCGCCGCGGCGCTCGACTGGAGCGACCGTTGGCTGAAGGCGGAGCGGACCGTGTGCATCATCGCTCCCGATCACCTCGCCTCCATCCGTGTTGGCCGGAAGAACGGTTTTGCCGAGCGCGGATATGGCCGGATGGGAAGCGATAGCAGCCCGGTTCTGATCATGGAGCGGCAAAAGCTTGCTGAATGACGGCCCGAGCCAATGGGTTATTTCCGCACGAGATTAAATTCGGTTCTGAAATCGAAAACGGCCGCCTTTCGGCAGCCGCTTCGTTTCAGGTCGCTATCGTCGCCCGGTTCAGAAGAAACCGCGTCTCTGCCACCATCCGGCTTTCTTCGGCTTGTCCTTCTTGTCACCCTCTTCGGATGAGGACGTGACAACCGGTGCAGTCGCTACGGCCTCGGTGCCGCCGCTGCGGCCCTTGGAAGTCTTGTCTTCCGGCGTCTCGTCGCTGCTGGTGCTGTCCGACTCGGCGGCGTTGCCCTCGTCGGCGGTTGCCTCCGAGGCAGCCGCGGCTTCCGCGTCGGCATCGGGCTGGCTGGCAGGCTCGCTCGAGCCCTGTTCGTTGGCAGCCGATGCAGCCGCTTCCGCGGGTTCTTGCGTTCCGGCCTCTTCCGCAGCCTTGGCTGCCTCATCGGCAGCGATCTGGGCCTTGGTGCGGCGGCGTTTGCGCGCAGGCTTTTTCTCTGGTTCCCCGCTCGCCTCCGGTTGAGTCTGGGAAGCGGTCTCTTCGGAAGCTGCCGTCTCTTCGCCCGAAGCCTGTGCTTCCTGGGTTACGGGTTCCGCATCGCTGGCTTGCACGCTGTCCGCATTCGCCTCGTCATTGCCGTCGGACGCGTTTTCGCCGGACGGCTGGTTGTTGTCGTCCTCGCGGTTCCGGCGCCCGCCACGTTTGCCCCGGCGGCGGCGCTTGCCGCGGCGCTCGCCATCGCTGTCAGACCCGGACGCCGACGACTGGCTGTCGCCGTCGTCATTGTCACCCGACGCATCGTCGTCCCCGGACGCGGACCTCTCATCTGACTGGCCGTTGTCCTGATGGCCATTGTCGCCGTCCTGCTTGCGTCCACCGCGCCTGCGGCGGCGGCGCCGCTTGCGGCCGGAGCCGTCCTCGTTGCGGTCATCTCCGCGCGCATCCGGGCCGGAATCGGCGTCACCGTTGTCTCCGGTTTCGTCCGTATCGTCGGCGGGAATGTCCGCATCGTCGTCATCTTCGGGGTAGGCGGGAGTGTTGACGGTAATGTGGTCCACATTGACCGGTGTTTCCACTGCAGCACCCCGGTCGATGGCGAAATGCTGCGCGCCGATGTCTTCATCGGTGGCGAAGCTGATCGAGACGCCAAAGCGGTTTTCCAGGTCGACGATGGTGTCGCGCTTGTGATTGAGCATGTAGAGCGTGGTGTCCGCCGTGGCCCGAACCGTGATGTCGTGTGTGGTGTTCTTGAGCAGATATTCCTCGACGCCACGCAGCACGTGGAGCGCCACCGACGACTGCGACCGGATGTGACCCGCCCCGCCGCAGGTGGGGCACACCTGCATGGTGCTTTCGAGCACCGACGCGCGAATGCGCTGCCGGGACATCTCCAGAAGCCCGAAATGCGAGATGCGTCCGACCTGGATGCGGGCCCTGTCGTTCTTGAGGCATTCCTTCATCCGCTTTTCAACCGCCCGGTTGTTGCGGTTTTCTTCCATGTCGATGAAGTCGATGACGATCAGTCCGGCAAGGTCGCGAAGCCGGAGCTGGCGCGCGACCTCATCTGCGGCCTCGAGATTGGTCTGGAGCGCCGTATCCTCGATGGAGTGCTCGCGGGTCGAGCGGCCCGAGTTGACATCGATGGCGACCAGCGCCTCGGTCTGGTTGATAATGATGTAGCCGCCCGATTTGAGCGTAACCTGCGGCTGCAGCATCCGGTCGAGCTGGGCCTCGATGCCCGAACGCGCAAAGATCGGATGCAGATCCCGGTAGGGCTGAACCACCTTGGCGTGGCTCGGCATCAGCATCTTCATGAAGTCCTTGGCTTCCCGGTAGCCCTCTTCCCCCGAGACGATGACCTCCGAGATGTCCTTGTTGTACAGGTCGCGGATCGACCGCTTGATCAGGCTGCCTTCCTCGTAAACGAGGCTTGGAGCAGTGGATTTGAGTGTGAGGTTGCGCACGTTCTCCCAAAGACGCATGAGATATTCGAAGTCGCGTTTGACCTCTACCTTTGTGCGGTTGGCGCCGGCGGTGCGCAGAATGACGCCCATGCCCTTCGGAACCTCGAGCTCCCGGGCAATTTCCTTGAGCCGCTTGCGGTCCGGAAGATTGGTGATCTTGCGCGATATGCCGCCACCTCGGGCGGTGTTCGGCATCAGCACCGAGTACCGGCCGGCCAGCGAAAGATAGGTGGTCAGCGCCGCGCCCTTGTTGCCGCGTTCTTCCTTGACAACCTGCACCAGCAGAATCTGGCGGCGCTTGATGACTTCCTGGATGCGATACTGTTTGCGCGGCTTGCGCGGGGCGCGGCTTGGCACTTCCTCGAGAGCATCCTCCGAACCGACCGACTCGACGTCATCGTCATCCGATCCGCCATTGTCGTCAGAGCCGTTGCCATCGTCCCGGTCGTTCCGGCCGCGGCGGCGCCGCGAGACCGGTTCGGAAATCTCGTCCGCCTCTACGTCAGCGGCCATCTCCGTGGGCTTGTCGTCGCCATCGTCCTTGTCCGAACCGTCACTTGCCTCTGAATCCTGCACCGTGTCTTCATTGGTGGCGCCGGTGTTCGTGTCGGTCGCAGCGTCGACGGCGGCTGTTTCGCTCACGGCATCGGCAGTGGCCTCATCGGCGCTTGCAGCGGACGTCTCGGCCTCAGCCTGGTTGTCGTCCGCCTTCTTGCCGCGGCGCGAGCGCCTGGGCCGTGACTTCGAAGCCTTTGCCTCGTCGTCGGCCTCTTCGGAGCCCTCCTGCTTGTCCTGTGATTTGGCCTTCGAGCGGCTCCTGCCTTTCGGCTTGGTATTCTCGGGTTCGTCGGCGCTGTCGAAATCCGGATCGTTGGCTGCGTCCTCGGCTTCCTCCTGAAGCAGCGCCTGACGGTCGGCCAGCGGAATCTGGTAGTAGTCGGGGTGGATTTCGGAGAAGGCCAGGAAGCCGTGGCGGTTTCCGCCATAGTCGACGAACGCGGCCTGCAGTGACGGCTCCACGCGGGTGACCTTGGCCAGGTATATGTTGCCTCGCAGCTGCTTCTTGTGCTGCGATTCGAAGTCGAATTCCTCTATGCGGTTTCCACGAACGACAACGACGCGGGTCTCCTCGGGATGGGAGGCGTCGATAAGCATTTTTTCTGCCATTGAGTATAAGCTCCTCGGCGCATGCCGATCGACCTGTCGGCCCGTCCCGGAAATCTGTTCGGGGCGGGGTGGTCGAAGTATGTGCCGGATGAATGTGATTCCGGAGCGTGGGCTGTGGCGGCGGGTGAAGGGGCTGAAGCCGGGGCAACAAATGCCCGGGGCCTGTTCACACTTTGGGATGTCCGCTTTTGCACCATAAGAGCCGGCCGGAAATTCAATTTGCGTGTAGTCCTTTCGGACCGATGGAAGCCCCCTTGGGGACATGCGGCCAATCTGCCGCGAAGGTTGTGGCGGCAACCATGTTCCCGCCGGGTTTGATAAGTCTCTAGACCGGACTGCGGAAAGCTTGGAGCGCTCTGCCGCAATTTCGGCCATATTGCCTTTGATGAGCAGGCCTTGGGTGTTTCCGGCATGGAAACTCCGGGCTGGCTGCTCCGGGGAAGGATTTCTGAGGACGACGGATGTCCCGAGTTCCTGGCGCCGTGGACCCGATGTGAGGGCGGCGGCCGTAGGGTGACAGAACTATCCCGTCAAAATACTACCCCATCCAACGCTTTTATGAGGTGCGGACCTGTCTGGCAAGCTCAAAACATTTCTTTCGGATGTCCCCGGTACGCCAAGTCATCTCCGGGTGCCGCTGGGGAAGGTGGCAACTAACCGGACGCCGGTTGCTATGGTAAACGCGTGGTTAACCAGATTGTATCAGGATATACGGGCACCGAAGCCGCGAATCGATTTGATTGACATCCTTCCCGAGCGGCAGCTCCCGCGAGCAGATGGGTGCGGAGAGCAGGGTTTCGGGTCTGACGGTTTTTGCGCAGCAAAGAGGCAGGGCAGTGCCTAGAGATGGAGAATCAGTACGGCGTCAGCCCCCGGTCATGGCCGAAGGCGGCTTGATCGCCTCGGTTGGACGCGGCTTCCGCGGTTTGCGGGTCTTCGCATTGCTTGCGCTGTGCCTTGGCGCTTGGACGGCCGGGGGCATCTCTGCATCCGCGCAGTCCGGCGGCCAGGCCCGTGAAGCCGGCGAACAAGGTTTGGTCGCTGTCGGTGCGCGCATGGCCGGGGATGACAATCGGGTCCGTATCGTTCTGGAATTCCAGCAGGATCCCGATTTCGCTGTGCGCTATCTTGCGGCTCCCTACCGCGCGGTCATCGATCTGCCGCAAACCGTTTTCGCTTTTGACGAGTCCTCCTTGAGCAGCCGCGGTCTCGTGTCTTCGGTCCGCTACGGAAGCGCCGGCAAAAACCGGTCGCGCATCGTGCTCGAACTTGCCACGCCCGCACGTCTCGAACCTTTTGACGGGGGCGGGGAGGCATCGGGCCCGCTGCACCGGCTGGTCTTCGATGCCGTTTCGATCAATGCCGATGATTTTGCCGCCCAGGTTGACGAAACGGTCTGGACGCCGCTGGGCGGCGAGGACGGTAAAGCCTCCGGTTCAGCCGCAGGTTCGGAAACGCTCAACATCATGATTGATCCGGGGCACGGCGGCATCGATGGCGGCGCCGAAGGTCCGGCGGGGACGCTCGAGAAGACTGTCACCCTCGAGTTTGCGGAAGCCTTCCGGAAAGCGCTTGCCGCGCAGGACAACGTATCGGTCAGCATGACCCGGACCGATGACAAGTTCCTGTCGCTGTCGGCGCGGGTGAGAAAGGCGAGGGAGGAAGATGCCGATCTTCTGGTGTCGCTGCATGCCGATTCGATTCGAATCAAGTCCCTGCGCGGCGCCACGGTTTACACCCTTTCCGACCGGGCGTCCGACGCCATCGCACAGGCTCTCGCTGAAAAGGAGAATGCAGCCGAGGATATTGTCGGCGTCAAGCTAGACAAGGCGCCTGAAGATATCGCCTCGATACTGGTCGATCTTGCGCGAAACGAAACACGGGTGTTTTCGAACGGTCTTGCCCGGCAGGTCATCGAATCGTTCGAGGGGCAGGTCCGGTTGATCAACAATCCGCTCAGACATGCGGGTTTCCAGGTGCTTCGGGCACCGGACGTGCCATCGGTGCTTATCGAACTTGGATATCTCTCCAACCGGGAGGACGAGAAAATGCTTACCGACGAAGCCTGGCAGGAGAAAACGGCAGAGCTTCTCGTACAGTCCGTCCTCAAATACAGACAGTCCATACTGGCGGGCCGAAAATGATGCGAACCCGGTCAAACATGGCTTTGGCGCTCCTCACGGGGTGTGATAGTTTGGCAACGTTCGACCCGCCAAGCGGAACGGCGGCAAGGAAACCTGGCCGAGGCCCTATTTTACGCACAATGTCCGGGCTAACCGGTCATCCAAAGCATTCCTGCGGCCAACGCGCTGGCGCGGGGTCGATACACAGGTCCCGCCCGACGGGACCGAGCAACGCAAACGGCAGCTGACTGATGATACGACTGATTGGATACTTCTTTGGCATCGGGACCGTGATGTTCCTGGTCGTGGCGGCCGGGATCGCATGGTACATCGGCGACGTCTCGCAGGACCTTCCCGACTATGAGGTCCTCAACAGCTACGAGCCGCCGGTGACAACCCGCGTCCACGCTGCCTCGGGCGAACTCATGGCGGAATATGCCCGCGAGCGCCGCCTGTTCCTGCCGATCCAGGCGATCCCGGATCGCGTCAAGGCTGCCTTCCTGTCTGCCGAAGACAAGAATTTCTACCACCATCCCGGCGTGGATCCGGTTGGTCTGGCGCGTGCCGTCGTCAACAACATCCGGACCGGGGGGCGTCAGGGCGCATCGACGATCACCCAGCAGGTCGCCAAGAACTTCCTGCTGTCCTCGGACCAGACCTATGAGCGCAAGATCAAGGAGGCGATTCTCTCCTTCCGCATCGAGCAGGCCTATTCCAAGGACCGCATTCTCGAACTTTACCTCAACGAGATTTTCTTCGGCCTCAATTCCTACGGCATTGCCGGCGCGGCGCTGACATACTTCAACAAGTCGGTCAACGAACTGACGATCGCCGAAACCGCTTATCTGGCGGCATTGCCGAAGGCTCCGAACAATTATCACCCTTTCCGGCACACCGAGCGCGCGCTCGAACGCCGCAACTGGGTGATCGACCGGATGGTGGAGAACGGCTACGTGAGCGTCGAGGATGGCGCGGAGGCGAAGCAGCAGCCATTGAACGTGGTTCCCCGCCGCGGCGGCTCCTATCTCTTCGCCTCGGAGTATTTTGCCGAGGAAGTGCGTCGTGAAATGATTGATCGCTATGGCGACGATGCGCTTTACGAGGGCGGGCTGTCGGTCCGCACCACGCTCGATCCGAAACTCCAGGCGCTTGCGCGCAAGGCGCTGCAGAAGGGGTTGATCAACTACGACGAGCGCCGCGGATTCCGCGGTCCGGTCAAGCGGATCGACGTGAACGGCGATTGGGGTGAGCAGCTTGCAGAGATCGATCCGTTGCGTGACGTGCCGGAATGGACGCTCGCGGTGGTGCTTTCGGCGTCGGACGAGGCCGTCGAAGTCGGCCTGCGTCCCGGCCGCGAGGCGTCCGGGGCGGTCGCTGAAGAACGTTCCACCGGTACAATTCGTGCAGAGGACATGAAATGGGCGTTCCGGCTCAACCTTCCTGACGATGACCGCCGGAATGTCAAATCCGCAGCCGAGGTGCTCAATCCCGGCGACGTGGTCTATGTCGAGCCCTTCGAGGAAGAGGGCGCGCAGCGGCTCCGCCTGCGTCAGCCGCCGAAGATCCAGGGCGCACTCGTCGCCATGGACCCGCACACGGGCCGCGTGCTCGCGCTGGTTGGCGGCTTCTCCTTCGCCCAGTCCGAGTTCAACCGCGCCACCCAGGCAAAGCGCCAGCCGGGATCGGCCTTCAAACCCTTCGTCTATGCTGCCGCGCTGGACAACGGGTACACGCCGGCATCGGTGGTGCTCGACGCCCCTGTCGAAATCGTGTCCGGCGGGGAAATCTGGCGGCCGAAGAACTACGGCGGCGGCTCCGCGGGACCTTCGACGCTCAGGCTCGGCATCGAGCGTTCGCGAAACCTGATGACGGTCCGGCTTGCCAAGGACATGGGCATGAACCTGGTGGCGGAATACGCCGAGCAGTTCGGCATCTATGACGACATGCTGCCGGTTCTTGCCATGTCGCTGGGGTCGGGCGAAACCACGGTGATGCGCATGGTGTCGGCCTATTCGGTGCTCGCCAATGGCGGCAAGCAGATCAAGCCCTCGCTGATCGACCGAATTCAGGATCGTTACGGCAAGACCATTTTCAAGCACGAGGAGCGCACATGCGATGCCTGTGTGGCTTCCGCCTGGCTCGATCAGGCCGAACCCGAGGTCGTCGACAACCGCGAGCAGGTTCTCGACCCGATGACTTCCTACCAGATCACGTCGATGATGGAGGGCGTCGTCACGCGCGGAACCGCTGCAAGCAAGGTCAATCTCGACCGTCCGACAGCCGGAAAGACCGGCACCACCAACGAGGAAAAGGACGCCTGGTTTGTGGGCTACACCGCCGATCTGGTAGCGGGCGTCTTCATCGGCTTCGACAATCCGACCCCCATGGGCCGCGGCTCGACCGGCGGCGCCCTGGCTGCACCGGTCTTCAACGAGTTCATGCAGGCCGCGCTCGAGGGCACGCGCCCGGCCGATTTCCGGGTGCCCGACGGCATGAAGCTGATCGCGATCAATCGCCAGACCGGGATGCAGGCGTTCCCCGGCGAGGAAGGCACGATAATGGAGGCATTCAAGCCGGGCACCGGACCTTCCGATGTCTACTCGGTCATCGGGCTTGAGGATTATGCCACCGGTGATGCCATCACCAACATTTCTCCGCAAGCCAACCAGGCAGTGGTCAACGGTTCGGGCGGGTTGTACTAAGTCCCACGGGCTCCGGCTGGCCAGCAGCAGGCTGACGGGTTTACAACCCTCGGCCCCGCTCGTATGGTCCGCCCGCTTCGGGCCGGCCGGCCTCGCGTTCAATCAGACGGAAATCATAAAATGCGTGCAGAAACCCAAGTTGTTGTCGACGAAATCAAGCAGGCCGTAAGCCTGCTGAGGAGGCATCTTTGACTGGGAACCAGCTCTAAAACGCCTTGATTGGCTGAACGCCAAGGCCGAAGACCCCTCGATCTGGGACGATGCGCAGGAAGCGCAGAAAATGATGCGCGAGCGTCAGTATCTTGACGATTCCATCAATGGTCTCAAGCGCATAGAAAGCCAGCTTTCCGACAATCTCGAACTTATCGAGATGGGTGAGGAAGAAGGTGACGCCGATATCGTGCGCGATGCGGAAGCGGCGCTGAAGGAATTGCGCACGGAAGTGACCAAGCAGCAGATCGAATCGCTGCTCTCCGGCGAGGCCGACGGCAACGACACCTATCTCGAAGTGCACTCCGGCGCCGGCGGTACAGAAAGCCAGGACTGGGCCAACATGCTCTTGCGCATGTACACCCGCTGGGCCGAACGGCGCGGCATGAAGGTGGAACTGCTCGAGATCCACGACGGCGAGGAAGCCGGCATCAAGTCCGCGACCCTGCTGGTCAAGGGCAACAACGCCTATGGCTGGCTCAAGACCGAATCCGGGGTTCATCGGCTGGTGCGGATCTCGCCCTATGACAGCCAGGCGCGCCGCCATACCTCGTTCTCGAGCATCTGGACCTATCCGGTGATTGACGATTCGATCGAGGTCGAGGTCAACGAAAGCGACTGCCGCATTGACACATACCGGGCGTCCGGCGCCGGCGGTCAGCACGTCAACACCACGGATTCCGCTGTGCGCATCACCCATGTCCCCACCGGCATCGTAGTGCAGTGCCAGCAGGAACGCTCCCAGCACAAGAACCGGGCGAAGGCCTGGGACATGTTGCGCGCGCGGCTCTACGAAGCGGAGTTGAAGAAGCGCGAGGAGGCCGCCAACGAGGAGGCCGCGTCAAAGACGGAGATCGGCTGGGGGCACCAGATCCGGTCCTACGTGCTGCAGCCCTACCAGCTGGTCAAGGACTTGCGCACCGGCACGGAAAGCACCAATCCGCAGGAAGTACTCGACGGCAAGCTTGACCCCTTCATGGAAGCAGCACTCGCCCAACGGGTTTACGGCGGCGGCGAGGAAGTCGAGGACATCGACTGAAGGATATTGCAGGCGCAACCTTGCGCTTGCATTCTCGCATCCACAGCCTGACATCCAAAAGTCTCACGGGCGCGCACCAAGCAGGATCGCATGCAGGTCCGGCTAGCGTGTCAGGGCCGAGCGAATGAGGCCAAAACCGGCCAGCGCGAAAAGTCCGGCGACGACGCCATCGATCCAGCGGCGCAGGCGGCGGTAGCCGCCCATGAATCCGGGAAGTGAGAATGTGAGCGCGTAGCCCGCGTAATTGGCAAAGCCGAGACCCATGCAGATCACCGTGGCTGTGGCCACGGCACCTGCATCCGTTTCCTGCCCGAGCCCCATCGAAAGGGCCGCCATCCACGCGACCACGGCCTTTGGGTTTGAGAGATTGAGCAGCAGGCCGCGCAGGAACCAGCGGCCTTGCCGGGTCTGGTTCTCTTCCGCCGCGCCACTCTTGCGGGCAGCCGAGCGGCCGGATTGAATGGCGAGCCAGATCAGATATGCCCCGCCGAGGAGCTTGAGAACTGTGAGGAAGGTCGTGGTGTTCTGCAGCACGACGCCCAGACCTGTTGCCGCCACCACGCCCCAGAAAGCCAATCCCACCGATAGCCCGAGCCCGAAAAGCAAACCCGGCCGCCGGCCCGAATGCATCGCCACGGTGGCCACCGCGATGTTGGCGGGTCCGGGGGAAACCGCCACGATGAAGAAGGCTGCGGCTATCGCCAGAAGGCTTTCCATGGCGCCCATGTTCACTCCCGCGTTTGTTCCACCCCGAGCATGCGCTGCGAAAGCCGCGGTGGCAGTCGTGGAAAATCAGTTGCTCGACTGTTCCACGACGATATCACCGAACTCGTCAACAAACACCGACCATGTGTCCGGCTCGCTCACCGTTGGATCGGTCTTGAGATAGATATAGGCTGAGAAACCCGGCTGGCCTGATGTGCCTGTCGAACTTTCCGGCCGTACATCGGTGACATAAGCGCCGATTTCCTCGATTTCCTCAAGGCTTACCGATTGAACGAGAACCGGACCATCGGCGGCAAGCTCGATCCGCTGCAGTTCGGCGAGAGACCGATTGTCCTCGCCGCGCACGACAACCAGCCTGTAGTAGCCGCGCGGCATCTCGGCCGCGCCCGATTCTTCCGCAACGGTCGTGTCCGTCTCGTCCTCGGCAGACGCGTCCCGGCTGGCCGTGTCGTCGCCTGCATCCTGCCAAAAGCCGCCGCTGGTGACGAACAGGACACGTTCCGGCAGGGCTCCGGCAATCTCTTCGACGTCCTGCGCCAGTGCGACCGCCGGTACGCTGACAAACAGACTGGCCAGTACGAAAAGGGACTTGGCAGAGGGCAGGGACATTGGCGGGACCTCGCAGGAAATAGGGGGATAACTATCCGGTATCCGACAGATCAGTACTGAAACTGTTCGGCGAGAATGCGGTCGTTCCACGAGTGGCTTGAATCGGTAAGGATCCGAGCGGTCAGATCCTTGGATTCTGCCACTTCGACACGTACGACCGATTTGACCTCGGTATGATCCGCGACCGCATTGACCGGCCTTTTCCCGGGTTCGAGAATGTCCATCGATACCGTCACCTTGTTGGGCAGAAGCGCGCCGCGCCAGCGCCGCGGACGGAACGGGCTGACGGGCGTCAGCGCCAGCAATTGCGCGTCGAGTGGCAGGATCGGGCCGTGGGCGGATAGATTGTAGGCGGTCGAGCCGGCCGGCGTCGCCACCATGATGCCGTCGCAGATCAATTCCTCCATCCGCACCTGCCCGTCGACAGACAGCTTAAGCTTCGCCGCCTGGTAACTCTGCCGGAGAAGCGAAACCTCGTTGATGGCCAGTGCGTTGTGCGTTTTTCCGTCGGCATCGGTCGCGGCCATTTCCAACGGGCGGATGATGTTTTCAACGGCCGCGTCAATCCTTTCGGACAGGCCGGTGTCGGAATAGTCGTTCATGAGAAAGCCGACCGACCCTCGGTTCATGCCATAGACCATGCGTCCGGTGTTCATCTGCGCATGCAATGTCTGCAGCATGAAGCCGTCACCGCCGAGCGCGACGATCACGTCGGCGTCCTCCTGGCGGGAATTGCCGTAAAGCGCGGCAAGATGCTGAGCCGCCGACTGCGCGTCTGGCGCGCCCGAGGCGATGAAACTGTATTTTCGTGTCATGGACTGGACCTGCTCCCGCTCGTCAACAGACAATGGCGACTGCGGCGGAGCGTTGCAAGGGCCGCGTTGCCCCTGCCGCCCGATGACACGGTCAGCCAGGCGGGTTGCGAACAGCTGGCGTGTTCCCGTCTTTCCACACCCGGAGAGACAGCGGCCATTTTCCGCGCCGGCGGCTGGTGCTTTCGCCGAAACAAGAATGGCTGAGGATCTTCTCCCTTGCCTTAAGCTTCGGGCGGATAGCTGCCGATTGCCGGGCCATTTCAACATGATGCTTCCGCAGCGTTAAAAGAGCTTTGCCTACAATCGCTATTGCCGAAATCAGTCAAAGGTTGCTAGGACTAAGGGGCCGTCGCGCAGTTTCTGTGTGCGGACAGGGCAAACGTTCGTCATTTCTTACGAAACCCGAGCGTTTTAAAGCATGTGAGGACGTGCAAAGGGAGGAATACAATTGACCAATGAATCCAAGATCAACCGTCGTTCGTTTCTGACAAAAACCGCCGTTGCCGGTGGCGCAGTGGCCGGCAGCGCGCTTGCCGCCCCCGCAGTGCTTGCGCAGGCGCCCATCGTCATCAAGATGCAGACCTCTTGGGGTGCAGCCAATATCTGGGACGAATTCGCCAAGGACTATGCGACCCGCGTTGACGAGATGTCCGGCGGTCGCCTGAAGGTCGACGTTCTGCCCGCTGGCGCCGTCGTCGCGGCTTTCCAGGTGCTCGACGCCGTCAATGATGGCGTCCTCGATGCTGCCCACTCCGTGCCGGTCTACTGGTACGGCAAGAACAAGGCCGCGTCCCTGTTCGGCACGGGTCCCGTCTTCGGCGGTTCCGCAACGACAATGCTGTCCTGGTTCTATGCCGGTGGCGGCCAGGAACTCTACGACGAACTGACGCAGGACATCATGGGCCTCGACATTCAGGGATATCTCGGCTTCCCGATGTTCGCCCAGCCGTTCGGCTGGTTCAAGGGCGAGGTGAACACGGTCGGCGATCTCGACGGCTTCAAGTACCGCACGGTTGGCCTTGCCGCAGACCTGATGGCGAAACTCGGCATGTCTGTGGCCCAGCTCCCCGGCGGTGAGATCGTTCCCGCGATGGAGCGCGGGGTGATCGATGCGTTCGAGTTCAACAACCCGTCGTCCGACCGCGATTTCGGTGCGCAGGATGTGGCCAAGAACTACTACCTGTCGTCCTATCACCAGGCTTCGGAGAGCTTCGAGTTCCTGTTCTCCAAATCCTTCATGGAGGACCTGGATCCGGATCTGCAGGCGATCCTGAAATATGCGGTCGAAGCCGTATCCACGGCCAACACCGCGAAGGCGATGGACCGCTACTCTGCCGACCTCCAAAGGCTGGCCAACGAGGATGGCGTGACCGTGCACCGGACTTCGACGGAAATCCTCGATGCACAGCTCAAGGCTTGGGACGAACTGATCCCCGAGCTTGAGGCCGATCCGTTCATGAAGAAGACACTCGACAGCCAGCGTGAATGGGTCGAGCGCGTCTCCTACTATGAGCTGATGAACTCGCCGGACTATGCTCTTGCCTACGAGCATTACTTCCCGGGCAAGCTCGCCCTGTAATCCCTTACCGGGGTTTTCTCCTGCATTGGCTTCCGGCGCTCTGCGCCGGGGCCCTCTGAAATGATGGTGGGGTTACGATGATCGGATTTATCCGTTTCGCCGACAACCTGTCAGCCTGGTTCGGCAAGGCATTCGCCTGGCTGATCGTCCTCATGGCGACGGGTACGGGGTATGAAGTTTTCGTCCGGTACGTCTTGAACAATCCGACAGCATGGGCCCTCGACGTGTCTTTCATCATGTACGGCACGCTGTTCATGATGGGCGGCGCCTACACGCTTTCACGCGGCGGCCATGTGCGCGGGGATTTTCTCTACCGTCTCTGGCAGCCCAAGAACCAGGCGAAGATCGACTTCACCCTCTACATTCTCTTTTTCTTCCCTGGCGTGACCGCATTGATCCTGTCGGGCTGGAAATACGCCTCTCGCTCATGGGGCTATGGCGAGGTGTCTGTGAACAGTCCGGCCGGCGTGCCGATCTACCAGTTCAAGACGGTCATTGTCGCGGCAGGCATTCTGCTTTTCATCCAAGGACTTGCGCAGCTTTGCCGTTGCATCATCGCCATGCGCACAAACCGCTGGATCGAGGCGGAAGAAGATGTCTTTGAAACGGAAGACCTGATGATGCGGGCCGTCAATCAGGCAGAAAAAGGGCACAACCCATGACCGATCCACAAGTTGCCCTGGTGATGCTGGGCCTGTTCATCGTCTTCGTGTTTCTGGGCTTTCCGATCGCATTCACCCTGATGGCGATGGGCATCGGTTTTGGCTACTACGCTTATTTCGACGCGGGCCGCATGTGGCGCGGTTTCAACCGGCTCGACGAGACCGCGACGACGTGGGAATCCTGGTCGCTCTGGCTGGAGGGTTTCTACAACAATCGCATCTTCGATCTGTTCATCAACCAGACCTTCACGGTGATGTCCAACGAGGTGCTGACCGCGGTGCCTCTGTTCCTGTTCATGGGCTATATTGTCGAACGGTCGAACATTGTCGACCGGCTGTTTACGACGCTGAACATCGCCTCGAAGAACATTCCCGGCTCCATGGGCGTCGCGGCTCTCATCACCTGCGCGCTGTTTGCCACGGCCACCGGCATTGTCGGCGCCGTGGTCACGCTGATGGGGCTTTTGGCGCTGCCTGCGATGCTCAAGGCCCGCTACAATCCCTCCTTTGCCAGCGGCATCATATGCGCCGGCGGTACGCTGGGCATCCTGATCCCGCCCTCGATCATGCTGATCGTGTATGCGGCGGCCACCAATGTCTCGATCGTCAGGCTCTACGCCGGGGCCTTGCTCCCGGGCCTCACACTCGTCGGGCTTTATCTGGTCTACATCATCAGCAGGTCCATTCTTCAGCCGTCTTCGGCCCCAAGGCCGACGGATGACGAGGTGCCTGACGTCCCGATGGGCCGTCTGATCCTGATGATTGCGACCTCTTTTGTGCCGCTGGCATTTCTTATTCTGGCCGTCCTCGGCTCAATCCTGTTTGGTCTCGCGACCCCGACCGAGGCCGCTTCGATCGGCGCGTTGGGCGGCATCGCTCTGGCCTTCATCTACCGTGCCATGACCTGGCAGCGGATGCGCGAAAGCGTCTACCTGACCGTGCGTACCACGGCCATGGTGTGCTGGCTCTTCGTCGGCTCCTACACATTCTCCGCCGTGTTTTCCTATCTCGGCGGCGAGCACGTCATCTCGGAATTCGTCCAGGGGATGGATCTGACGCCGCTGCAATTCCTGATCTTGGCGCAGTTGATCATCTTCCTGCTGGGCTGGCCGCTGGAATGGTCGGAGATCATCATCATCTTCGTGCCGATCTTCCTGCCGCTTCTGGCGATCTTCGACATCGATCCGCTGTTCTTCGGCATCCTGGTTGCGCTCAACCTGCAAACCAGCTTCCTGACTCCGCCAATGGCGATGTCGGCCTACTATCTCAAGGGGATTGCTCCACCCGAGGTCCGATTGACGCAGATATTTGTCGGTGTAATGCCGTTCCTGTTCTGCGTCATCGTATCCATGGCGCTGATGTACATCTTCCCGGATATCGTCTTCTACCTGCCGAACCTGTTCTATGGCAGCTAGACCGAAACGAACAGCCGCTGTGGGTGTCCGCACCCTGCCGGTTGCCGAACTGCGCAGCCGCCTGGCTTCAGGCGCGTTGAGCGCGGTTGATCTGGCCGAGGATTGTATTTCCCGGATCGAGGCGAGGGAGCAGGAGGTGCAGGCCTGGGCCTGGTTCGACGCCGATTATGTGCGCCAGCAGGCGAAGGCAATGGATGCCTACCGCATTTCCGGACGTCCGGTCGGGCCGCTTCACGGGTTGCCGGTCGGGGTCAAGGACATCATTGACGTCAAGGGCATGCCGACCGGCAACGGTTTCGAGCCTGACAGCGGCAGAAAGCCCGGACGCGACTCTTTTGTTGCCGAACGGCTGAAAGCCGCCGGCGCCATCATCATTGGCAAGACGGTCACCACCGAACTGGCTTTCATGCATCCCTCAAGGACCCGAAATCCGCACAACCCGGAGCATACGCCGGGTGGTTCTTCGTCCGGTTCGGCCGCCGCGATCGCAGATGGCATGGTGCCGCTCGCCATCGGGACCCAGACGGGCGGCTCGCTGATCCGGCCCGCATCGTTTTGCGGCGTGACCGGTTTCAAGCCCACATTCGGCGCCATCCCGCGCCGGGGAGTTCTTCCCCAGGCGCCCAGTCTCGATACGCTTGGCGTTTTTGCGGCAGATCCGACCGGAGCGGCCATCCTCGCCGAAGTGCTCTACGGTCACGACGCTGACGATGCCGACACGGCGCTCGCACCGCATCCGAAGCTCTTTGAGATTGCCGGTTCCAAGCCTCCGCTCAAGCCGGTCTTCGCCATCGCGCAAGTACCCGGGTGGGAGCAGGCTGATCAGGACACCAGGGATGCATTCGCCGAATTGGCGGACGCGCTGGGCGAGGGGGCGTTCCAAATCGAGCTGCCCTCGCTTTTCCATGACGGACTGGCGGCCAGACAACGCATTCATTTTGCGGAAATGGCACGCTGCTATCACCATTACTGGCGCGATGCGAAGGATCATCTCAGTGCCGAGGTCCGTGCCGCACTTGAAGAGGGAAACGGCGTTTTGGCGCGCGACTATCTCTCCGCACGCGATCTGAAGACGGTTTTGAATGCCGGGCTTGAGGAGATCTTCGAGCGCTGTGACGCGATCATCTGTCCGGCCGCGCCGGGGCCTGCCCCTCGCGGGCTGGGCTCAACCGGGGATCCGGTATTCAATGGGCTCTGGACCTTCTGCGGGACGCCAGCGGTTACCGTTCCGCTTCTGTCGAGTTCGAACGGGCTTCCGATGGGCGTGCAACTGGTGGGACCGCATGGCAATGACGGCCGCCTGCTGCGCACGGCCCGCTGGCTGTACGAGTGGGCAGATCAATGACATTCACGATGAAAGGTGCAACATGAACCGAGTTCTTGCCCTTATGGCCTTTATAACGTTCTGCGGCTTTGTCGCCATTCTGGCATTCGAGGTGCCAAGCCCCGATCTTGTGGCGGTGATCCTCTTCACCGTGGCGCTGGTGGCCTATGATTTTGTCACGTCCAGCAAGAACAAGCCCAATGACTGAAGCCTCCAAGCCCGTCATCTGGATACCGCGGCGCTTGTCGGACGCAACGCTTGAGCGCGCCAGACGCGATTACGACGTCATCGTCAAGGAGGATGACACGCCCGGCACCGCCGATGAGATTATCGCCATGAGCGCCACGGCGGATGGCATGATCCCGTGCCATTCGGAGCATTTCTCGGCCGATGTGGTCGCCAAACTGGACCCGCGTCTCAAGATCGTCGCAAACCACTCGGTTGGCACGGATCATTGTGATCTGGCGGCGTTGAAATCGCGCGGGATTGCCGTCACCAACACGCCGGGCGTTCTTGCTGATGCGACCGCCGAACTGGCCTTCATGCTGATGCTCAGCGCTGCCCGTCACGGGGTAACCGGTGACCGCATCGTGCGTTCGGGCAACTGGGATTTCTGGTCCCCCGCGTTTCTGGTCGGCAAACAGTTGACCGGCGCCCGGCTCGGGATCGTCGGCATGGGGGGTGTGGGCAGGTCGCTGGCACGCAAGGCGCGCGGATTCGACATGGAAATCCACTACCACAACCGGCGTCGGCTGGAAACGGAGCAGGAGGCGGGCGCAATCTACCACGATACGCTCGAAAGCCTGCTGGCCGTGTCGGATTTCCTGTCGCTCAACTGCCCCTCGACACCCGAGACCGAAGGGATGATGAATGCCGAGCGGCTGGCGCAAATGCCGAAGGGCAGCGTCCTGATCAATGCGGCCCGCGGATCACTCGTCGATGAAGCCGCATTGGCCGATGCAATTCAGTCCGGCCATCTGGCTGCGGCGGGGCTTGATTGTTTCCGCGACGAACCCGGCGGCAATCCCGTTTTCGCAGCGCATGAGAATATCGTGATGATGCCGCACGTCGGCAGCGCGACCGTGCGCACGCGTGATGCCATGGGTTTCAAGGCGCTCGACAATCTCGATGCCTTTTTTGCCGGAAAGTCGCCGCCGGACATGTTGTGAACCGGGCACCTACTCTCCTGATATCCGCTTCCGCAGTTCCGTCTTCAGCACCTTGCCGTAATTGTTCTTTGGCAAGGCGGTTTCGAAGACATACGCCTTGGGACGCTTGAAGCCAGCGATCAGTGAACGGCAATGGGCATCGAGGTCCTCGGAGGATGGGGCCTCTCCGCTGGAAGCGACGATGAATGCGACCACTTCCTCGCCCCATTCGGCGCTTGGCCTGCCAATGACGGAAACCTCCGATACACTCGGGTGCGTCAGAAGCGCTTCCTCGACTTCCCGGGGATAAATGTTGGTCCCGCCCGAAATGATGACGTCCTTGGAACGGTCGCGCAGCGTCAGGAAACCGTCCTCGTCGAGCGTGCCCATGTCGCCGGTCCACAGCCAGCCATCCCTGATGCTTTGCGCCGTGGCGTCGGGATTGTTCCAGTAGCCCTTCATGACCGGCGCGCCGGAAACGACGATCTCGCCGATCTCGCCGGGCGGTTGATCCGCCCCGTCGGAGGCAACAACCCGCACCGATACGCAGGACTGCGCCGGACCCACCGACGCGAGCCGCTCGCGCCAGCGCGGATGCGCACGGTCCAGAATATTTACGCGGGAAAGCGATGTGATCGTCATCGGGCACTCGCCCTGTCCGTAGATCTGCACGAAACACGGCCCGAAATGCGCAACCGCTGCTTCGATGTCGGCAAGGTACATCGGACCGCCGCCATACACGATGGTGCGCAGCCCTTCGCCGGAGTAACCTGTCTGCCGTGCAGTGGCGAGCCAGCGGCTGATCATCGTCGGGGCAGCGAACATGGTGACATTGCCGAGCCGTGGCGCAAGCTCACAAAGCTCTGCTGCATCGAAACCTCCGGAGAGCGGCACGACATGACGGCTGCCCCGGAGAACATGCATGAAGTTGTAAAGGCCCGCCCCGTGCGAAAGCGGCGCGGCGTAGACCGCGGCATCCTCGGAAAGCACTTCGTCGACATCGACGAAATACGCATAGGTCATGGCGTGCAGGTTGGCATTCGTCAGCATCACGCCCTTGGGCTTCCCAGTGGTACCCGATGTGTAGAACAGCCAGGCCAGATCGTGGGCGGCCCGCGGCTCGGGCTCCGCGATTGCCTCGACCTCAGCGTCAAAGGCGGGCTCCGTTTCCAGGTCGTGAATGGCGCAACCGGGAGACACCAGCGAATTGAACGTATCTGCGCCCGCGACAAAAACCACCTTGCTGCCCGAATCCTCGACAATGAACGCGGCTTCACGCGGGTGCAGCTTGGCATTGATGGGAACGGCCACGCCGCCGGCGAACCAGATGCCATAGAGCAGTTCAAGATAGGTGGTGCTGTTCTTCATGAAGATCGCGACGCGGTCGCCGGGCTCGATCTTGTGCCTTGTCCGCAAGTACCCGCCGATGCGAGCCGCATTGGCCGCAAACTCGCAATAGGTTGCCACCACCTTTTCTCCGAACAAGAGCGCCGGGGCAGCGGGCACCCGCCTGGCTGTGCGCACGAGCCATTCCGACAAGTTCATTCAGTGTCTCCCGATCCGGTCATGCGTCGATGCTCGAAGAGCGTTTCAGGACAGGTCCTGACGCGCGATATTAAGCGAGGTCCGCGCCGATTGCTGCAGGAATGATTGATCCGTGCCAAGCACGAATAGGGTCGCGCCGCGGTCGTTCCATCTGGAAATTGCGGACGGGTCGCCAACAAACATGCCACCCGCCCCACCGGTTTCTCGGGCAGCGTTCAGGACCGTCTCGCTCATCGCGATGATCTCAGGTGCGCCGGGGTCGGTCAGACCCTCCGATACGGCCAGATCCACCGGGCCGATCAGAAGCCCGTCCACCCCGTCGGTTGCGGCGATCTCTACGGCTTCGGCAACTGCCGATCGGTCTTCGATCTGGCAGATCAAAACCGTCTCCCCGGGTTGGGCTTCAAGGTGCCCGGCGATCCCTCGTGCGCCGTAACCGGCGGCCGCTGTGGATGGGGAAAACCCTCTGGTGCCATCCCGATAGCTGAATTTCTGGACCAGCCGAGCCGCCATGGCGGCACTTCTGACCTGCGGAACCACGATGCCGGCGGCGCCGCAGTCGAGCGCGGTCGATATCCAGTGTCCTTCACTGTCGGGGACCCGGACGAGAACCGCCAGATCGGCTGCCCGCGCAGCCAGGGTTGCGCAGGCAATGCTCTCGCGGTCGAAGGGCGCATGCTCGGCATCTAGGATGACGAAGTCGAACCCCAGGCCGCCGAGTATCTCGATGACAGCGGGATCCCGAAGTTTGACAAAGGTCCCGACCATCGGCGTGCGGCTGCGGAGCATTTGTGCAAAAGCCTGGCGCACGTTCATGGGTCAGGCCTTGCCGTATCCGCCGCCGCCCGGCGTGATCATGAACACCTCGTCGTCCGGGTTCATCTCGCGCTTCCGGGTGTCGGGAACGTCCTCGCCGTTGATCTGGAACGTGCCTTTGGCACCGTCGCCGCCACCGAAAACGCCTTCCGGACCATGCGAAAGACGGCTCGGAATGGTGTTGAGCAGCCAGCGCGAATTGGTGCGCATCCTGTAGCCGATGCGCTGGCCATCGCCGCCAGGCTGCCGCCCGGTTCCGCCTGTCCCGCGTTCGAGCTCCTTGCAGGTGAACGCAATCGGGTAGGAGGCCTCCAGCACCTCTACCGGAACCGCCGATACGCCGGTCGGATAACAAATGGCCGAGAGCCCTGGCTTGTGGGCGCGTGCGCCCATTCCGCCCGAATAGTTGAACATGGAGCTGGTGAACGGCTTGCCCTGTGCGTCCTTGCCCTGGATCTGGATGGTCCAGACCGCGCCCGAGCCTTCGGCGACAACGTCGTCCGGGAGGATCTGGGCCAGCGCCTTCAGGATGGGGAAGGGCACGTACATGCCCACCACATGCCGTGCATTGACGGGCGAGGGGTAGCGCGCGTTGACCACGCATTCATCCGGCAGCTTCAGCTTGATGGGCGCAAGCGAGCCAGCATTGTTCGGCAGGTCCGGGTTGAGCGTCGACCGGATGGCGAAGGTGGCGTAGGCGTGGGTGTAGGCCGGAACCACGTTGATGCCCATGGCGCTCGGACCGGACGAACCTTCGAAGTCGATGGTGATTTCACCGGCTTCCGGGTCGACGGTGACAGCTGTCTTCAGTTCGATCACCTCGCCGCCCGGCACATCGAAGGTCGAGGCGCCGTGCCAGGTGCCTGCCGGCAGTTTCGAAATCGCGTCGCGCGTGGCCTTCTCCGAGCGTTTGATGATCTCCTCCGAAAGCGTGGAGATATCATCGAGCCCGTAGCGGTCGCAGAGCGCATTCAGGCGCTCGGCGGCGATCATGCCGCTTGAGACCTGGGCGCCGAGGTCGCCCATCAGCGCGTCGGGCGTACGCACATTGCGCTTGATGATCGAGAACAGTGTCTCGTTGGGCCGGCCTTCCTCGTAGAGCTTCATCACCGGGATCCAGAGACCTTCCTCGTGGATGTCGCGGGCTCCCGAGCCGATGCCGTAGCCGCCGATGTCGGAATGGTGAATGGTCGAGCCGGCATAGGCGATGATCCTGCCGTCGCGGAAGATCGGCGAGATGATCGTGATGTCAAAGAAATGGCCGGCGGACATCCAGGGATCGTTGGTGATGAGCACATCGCCGGGCTTGAGCTGATCCGTATCCGTGTGTTCAAGCAGATTGCGGGCAGCCGCAGCGAGTGAGTTGATGTGCCCGGGCGTGCCGGTGACCGCCTGGGCCACCATCCGTGCGTTCTCGTCGAAGAGACCGTTTGCAAGATCGCCCGCTTCGCGCACGATCGGACTGAAGGCAATTCGCTGCAGCGCTCTCGCCTGCTCGCTGACGATACCGATAAGATTGCTCCACAGGATCTGAAGTTCGACGCCGTCCATCATGAGGCTCCCTTTGTCTTTTCGGCAACGATGCTGCCGCTCTCATGCAGGGTCGCAACCCAGTCTTCGAGAATGAAAATTGTTGTTTCGCGTTCTTCGATGATCGCCGGACCGACAATGACATCGTCCGCGGCGATCATGGAGCGCTGGTGAACCTGGACCTCTTTCGGATCGCCGCCAATGAAGACAGTGCGGCTTTCCGCCTTGCGCTCGCTTCCCGGGTTCTCCTGCCGCGCTGCCGGGCGATCGGCTGTCGAGCCGCTGGCGGTCACCAGCCAGTTGACGATCTCGATGCCCATGCCGGAGAGCTTGAGCCCGTACTGATGATGGTATTCGGTCTCGAAGAGTTCCTCGATGCGCCTGGTGTCGCGCGCGGCAATGACCTCGGCGGGCACATTGATCCGGACCTCGGATTGCTGTCCGGAATAGCGCATTTCCACGGCATGGGCGAACCGAGCCTCGCCGTCGGGGATGCCCGCCTCGCGAAGCGCTTCGCCGCCTTCCTCGGTCATGCTGGCCAGCACCGCGTCGACTGCGTCCCAGTCGAGATCGGAAAGCGGTGAAACCAGGCTGCGGACCAGATCGATCTGCGCCGGGGTCACCAGCGTTCCGAACGCCGACAGAACGCTGGCAAGCGGCGGATAGATCACCTTGGTGCTTTCGGTGAGTTCGGCGACCATGCACGCATGAACCGGGCCGGCGCCGCCGAAGGCCAGGAGCGGTAATCCGCGGTAATCGATGCCGCGCTCGGTGGCGTGGGTGCGGGTCGCCGCCGCCATTTGCTCGCAGACGACTTCGAACACGCCCCATGCCGCCTGGGAGCGGGGAAGGTTGAGGCTGTCACCGAGACCGTCGAGCGCCTTCTCCGCTGCAGCGGTGTCCAGCTGCATGTCGCCGCCGAGGAACCGCTTCGGATCGAGGATACCCAGAACGACATCGGCGTCCGTTACGCAAGGATCGGCGCCGCCGCGGCCGTAGCAGGCAGGCCCGGGCATGGATCCGGCGCTTTCCGGGCCGATCTTGAGAAGGCCGAGGTCGTCGACGGAGGCAATCGAGCCTCCGCCGGCGCCGATTTCGATCATGTCGATCGACGGCACGGTGATCGGCATGCCGCTGCCGGGCTTGAAGCGGTAGCGGCGGTCGACCTCGAACGTACCGGTCACCAGCGGTTCGTGGTCCTGAACCATGCAGGCCTTGGCGGTGGTGCCGCCCATGTCGAAGGAGATCAGATCCGGAATGCCGAAGATCCTCGAGAAATAGCAGGCGACCAGCGCGCCCGCTGCAGGACCCGATTCAATCATGCGAACCGGAATCGTGCTCGCCCTCTCGGCGCCGATCACGCCGCCATTGGACAGCATGATCAAAGGCTGCTGCGAGAAGCCCCGGGTCTTGAGTTCGGAGATAAGCGCCGTGAGGTAGGGCCGGGTGATCGGAACGGTGTAGGCGTTGATCGCCACCGTCGAGGCCCGCAGGTATTCGCGCATCTGCGGCGCGATCACGCTTGAAAGCGAGACATAGATGTCGGGCGCCTCCTCGGCGAATATACGCCGGACCTCTTCCTCGTTGCTGCCGTTGCGATAGGAGTTGAGAAAGCAGACCGCCACGGAGACGATGCCGACTTCACGGCACTTGGCTATGATATCGAGGATCTCGGTGCGATCGACCTTTGTCCCCACGCTTGCATCGGCGAAGGTGCGTTCGCGCACCGTGAAGGTCCGTTCCCGGGGGATCAGCGGTTCCGGGAATTCGATCTGCGGGTCGTACATGTCATAGCGATGCTCCTCGCGAATATAGAGCACATCGCGGAATCCTTCGGTCAGCAGCAGGGCGACCGGCGGCCCCTTTCGTTCGATCAGTGCGTTTGTGACCACGGTTGTCGCATGGACAACGACATCATCGACATCGCCCGGCGCGATGCCTGCCTTTCCCAGCACCAGATCCACGCCCCTGAAGAAGCCCTCGAGCAGGTTGTTGTGGGTGGTCAGGGTCTTGTCCACATAGCTCTTGCCGTCTGAGGCGAGAAGCACGGCGTCAGTGAAGGTTCCGCCGATGTCGATGGCGAGCGAATAGCGTGTCATGTCGGGTACTCCGTGCATCCCAAGTCAATGGATATGGCGCGCGCTGCCTGTGTAACGGCGGCGCAAAATTCGGCAGGCGGTTCAGCGGGAATGTCCTGAACCGAGCCGGCAATGGTGATGGTTCCGATAAACCTGTTCTCAAGATCGAAAATCGGCGCTGAAAGCGCGTTGAGGCCGTTCAGCGTCTCCTCCGGCGCGACAGCCCAGCCGGTCCGGGCCGCGCGCTTGACTTCGGCTTCCAAACGGGCCGGATCGAAGGGCTTGCCATTGGCCAGCGCCGGATGGTTTGCAGCAAGCTGGCCGGGCAGTAGATCCGGATCTCCGAAAGCCAGGGCGACCTTGCCCTGCGCCGACGCGTAAAACGACAACAGCGCTCCCGGCTTGGTGACGATCTGCACCGGTGAATCCACGCGTACGATGTCGACCACACGCATACCGTTCTGCTCGGGGATCGACAGTGTGCAGGTCAAGCCGGCCTTGTCGCGCAGTTGCACCATGACCGGACGTGCAGTGCTTGTAAGCTGGGTGCCGTCGGCAATGGCCTGGCCGACGTGAAACAGCTTGAGCGTAAGCCGGTAGCGTTCGGAAACGGGATCCTGCCGGACGTAGCCGATGTTGCACAGGGTCTGCAGGTACCGGTAGACCTTGGCCCGCGGCATGCCGAGGCGCCGGGCCAGGTCGGTGACGCGCACGTCCTCTGTCATCGGTGCCATTTCCTCGATGATCTGGAAGGCGGCGATGGCCGAGTGGTTGTTGATCTTGCTCGTGTCTTTCATGTCATTGTCCTGGAAACAGGCTTGGCAGTGTCAGCGTCAGAGACGGCACGAAGGCGACAAGGGCGAGGACGATCAGCGAGATCCCGATCATCGGCAGAATGGCCACGGCAACCCTTTCAAGCGGTGTCTTGCCGATCGCCGAGACGATGAACAGGCACAGGCCCACCGGCGGGGTGATCATGCCGATCATCAGGTTGAGCACCACCATGACGCCGAACTGAACCCGGTCGATGCCAAGCAGCGGGAATATTTCGTTGAGGATCGGCATCACCAGGACGAGGGCAGCCAGCGGCTCCAGGAACAATCCGAGGATCAACAACACCACGTTGAGCAGCAGAATGAGCACCCAGGGCTCGGAGCTGATGCCAAGCATCTGCTGGGCGATTTCGCGCGGGATGTTCTCGATGCCGAGAATGAACGATGTCATGCTGGCCATGGCGACGATCAGCATCACGCCTGCGGTCATGGTGGCAGCCTCGTAGAACGAGGTGACAATCTTCGAGGCGTTGAGGGTGCGGTAAAGCAGCAGGCCGACCGCCAGCGCATAGACCACCGCAATGGCCGCGGCTTCCGTCGGTGTAAAGACGCCGCTGCGGATGCCGCCGACGATGATGACGGGCAGCAGCAGGGCCGGAAGGGCCTTGGCGGCCAGCGGCAGTCGTTCCTCTTTGGCAACCGAGGCCGGCAATGGGTGGTTCTCGCGCCTGGCCTTAACAAGGACATAGATCAAAAGAGCGACACACAGCGCAAAGGCGGGAACGATGCCGGCAAGAAACAGGTCGGCAATCGAGGTGCCTGTCAGGACACCATAGAGTATCAGTGCCAGCGAGGGCGGAACCAGCGGGCCGAGAATCGATCCGGCTGCCGTCAGCGCCGCGGCATATTCAGGTTTGTAACCGTCGCGCTGCATGGCAGGGATCATCACGCTGCCGATTGCCGAGGCTTCGGCCGTGGCGGCCCCGCTGACACCGGAGAACATCATGCTGGCGAGCACATTGACTGCAGCCAGTCCGCCGCGCACGCGGCCGACAAGCATCTGCGCGAAGCGAACGATCTGGCGCGTCAGGTCCGCCGAGTTCATCAGATTTCCCGCAAGGATGAAAAACGGGATCGTCAGCAGAACGAAGTTGTCGATACCTGCGATCATTTTCTGCGGAAAGCCGATCAGCAGATGCAGCTGGTCGTTGACGATCAGGTACGTGAGCGAGGAAAGCCCGAGGCTGAAGGCCACGGGGATGCCGATGACCATGAAGCCCAGGAAGGACAGAAGGTAGAGGGTCATGAGGTCGGGCCTCCGAGTTCACCGGCGGGATCATGCAGGGAATGCCCGTGCTTCCAGGCACGCGCGTAAAGCACGATGTCTGCCACGATGCGCAGCGCCAGCATCGACATGCCCAGCGGCAAGGCGAAGTAGACCCAGAAAACCCGGGGCGCTTGCGGCGCATTGGCTCCGAAAATGTCTTCGAGAATAAAGCTGATTGCCGGGATCGGCTGGGACCCGGCCAGGTCGGCGTAGATGTAGCCGTACCATGCAAGGGTGACGCACAGCGCCGCCGAGAGGAGGCAGCCGACAATGGCCAGCATCAGGGCCGGTACCCGCGGCAGCGCATTGGCAAGCATCGAGAGTGCCGCGATCTCGCCGCGCTCATAGGCAAAGATAATCGCGAGAAACGATGTCCAGATCAGCAGGTAGCGGCACAGTTCCTCCGACCACAACAGAGAGGAGTTCAGTCCGTAACGCATGATCACCTGCGCCACCATCACCGTCAGCAGCAAGGCCATCAACGCCACCAGAAGCGCCTTCAGGCCGGTGCGAAAGCCATGATGAAATGCTGTTCGTGTCACCACATCAACTCCGGTTTGCTGGCTACGTGAGGCGCATTTTAGCGCGCGTTTCCCGGTGGCCCGGCGCCTGGGGCGCCGGACCGTTCCTGCTTGGGACAGGACGTTTGTTCAATTGATCAGTCGAAGTCTGCTTCCTGGTATTCGGTCAGGTGCCGATAATCCTCACGCACCGGAGCGAACACATCGAGATTGAGAGCAACCTCGTCGCCTATGGCTTCGCCGCAATGGACGACATCGGGGGGAATGCGGACAACCTCGCCCGCGCCGACCTCGACCACATCATCGCCGATCTCGAACCGGATGCGTCCGGATACTACGTAGGCGAGCTGCTCGAAGGGATGCGAATGGGGTTTCTTCTCCATTCCCGGCTCCAGCCAGTTCATCACCATCAGGGCGTTGTCGCCGCGGAAGGCGGTTCGCGAAACGCCTTCGCGAACCTTTTCCCGGGGAAGCCTGTCCCAGCCGTAGACCTTGGTTGACGCCATGGCGGTCACTGGCCTTGTGCGAAAGCTTCGTCGAACTTGGCGATCATCGGGTCCTTTTCCTTCCAGGTGCTCACCACGGGAGCAGTCAGGGCCTTGAGATCCTCCAGATCGGCAAGTGTATTGACGGTCACGCCGTTCTCTTCAAGGAAGGCGATCGTGTCTGCTTCCTGAGATGCTGCCAGCGCATAGGCCTCGGTGGTGGCTTCCTTGCCGGCCGCTTCGACCGCTGCCTTGTCTTCGTCGCTCAGCTTGTCCCACTGCGCCCCGGACATCATGATCACGCCGGGCCAGAAATAGTGGCCGGTGAGCGTTACCTGCTTGGCGGCATTGTAGAGGCTTTCCGACTGGATGGAGGAGACATTGATCTCGACGGCGTCGATGGTGCCTGTTTCAAGCGCCGAATAGACTTCGCCATAGGCCATCCCGATCGGGTTGACGCCGATGCTTTCCCAGATTGCCTTGTGCAGCGGGATCGGCACGATGCGCGTCTTCAGTCCCTCGAAATCGGCCAGGCTGGTCACCTGCTTGTCCTTGGCAAGAAAGTGCCGAAGACCGGCTTCGACGAAGCCGAGGCCCTTGATGTTCTTCTCGTCGAGCGTGCCGAGGAGTTCGTCGCCCAGATCGGATGTGAGGACCTCGGACAGCTGCTCATAGCTTGAAACGGTAAAAGGCTGCTGCAGCGCGTCAAAGGGTGCCGCTCCGAGAACCAGCGGCAGGGTTGCCGACGAAACGAGCGCACCGTCGATCAGGCCGATCTGGATGCCTTCCAGCAATTGCTTGTCATCGCCGAGCTGGCGATCGCCATAGACTTCGATCTTGACGTTTCCGTCGGTCTTCTCCGCGACCTTGTCCGCGAAAATTTCGAGGCCCGTATGGAAGACATGGGTCGACGCAGCCGCGTGGCCCATCTTCAGCGTGACTTCCTGAGCGCTGGCCATGGAAGGCAGCGCCAGGAGGGCGATGCCTGCAAAAACAGATAACCTATTCATTCTTTCCTCCCTGATGTTGTTTCAATCAGTGAAACAACTGCATGCAGAGTGAAACACAATTGGAGTCGCGTCAAGTCCTGATCGCATTTCGCGAATGGCAGGCCTGTAAAAAATTTGGAAAACGCGAGGATGGCCGGGGCGGCGCGCCGACACACGGAGGCGGCTCCGACGGGATGTCACGCAAACTTTTGATGCGGCAACATCAGGGCCGGGGAGTGCTGGCAGCTCGGTCAGCGAGGCAACTGCAAACAATGTGCTGCTGCTTGAGGCTGGCGGACGCGACTGGCATCCCTACGTCCACATGCCGTTCGGTTTTGCCAAGATGACCGGCAGCGGCATGACCTGGGGCTACAAGACCGAACCACAACGGTACGCCGGAAACCGCCGCATCCCTTATGCACAGGCTCGCGTTCCGGGCAGCGGCAGTTCCATTAACGCTGAAGTTTTCAGCCGAGGCGTCCCCTCTGATTATGACCGCTGGACCAACGAGGAAGGGTGCCCGGGCTGGGCGTTTGAGGGCCTAAAGCTCTACTTCCTGCGATCTGGAGGCAACACGGCCCTTTCAGATGCCTGGCACGGGACAGATGGGCCTCTCGGCGTCTCTAACAATGCCAATCCGCAACCTATGACGCGCGCTTCTGTGATGGCCTGCCAGCAATATGGCATTCCCTACAATCATGATTTCAACGGTGCTCGCCAGGCCGGCACCGGCTAGTGCTTCCCGATGACACGCTGACGACGGATGCTGAGCTCAAGAAATTCGTGAGAAACCATTGCCGGACATCCTATCACCCGGTCGGAACCTGCCGGATGGGTTCGGACGATGGCAGTGTTGTGGACACGGAATGGAAAGTGCACGGGTTTGAGGGCTTGCGAATCTGCGACAGCAGCGTCATTCCGAGCTTGATCGGATCCAACACAAATGCCCCGACGGTAATGGTTGCGGAAAGAGTCCGTGATTTAATCTGCGGCAAAAGCTGATCAGCGGGCATTCCGCGGGAACATACAGTTTCCGTGCAGCCCAGGGATCCAAAGTCGCCAGAATTTCGTTCGGGGTGACCTGCTCCCCTTGGGGTGCTACCCAGTGTATCCAGTTTGGGATCACATTTATGACGTGCGCCCGGTCAATCTATCCCAGTTGGTGGATAACTTCCAGCTGACAACTCCAGTACGTCTGCCCTTAGAGCGGCTGTGTTTCTTTCACATACGTCTCGAAGAAGTCGGAGAAGGTTGCTACCCGCAGGGGAAGCTGATCATAGGGTGGATAATAGAGCGTCAGCCAAAGATCCGGCGCCGACCATTCGGGCATAATCTCAACCAGGCGCCCGGCCGCCAGGTCGTCCTCGACAATGAAGCGCGGCAGGAGCGTGATCCCCTCGCCATTCAGCACCAACCGCGCCAAAAGGTCACCGTTGTTGGCGCTGAAGGGGCTTTCCGCCCGATGGCTGCGGCAGTTCGTTCCGCTTGAAAGTTCCCATATTTCTTCGCGCGCGTCGGCCCGGTAGCTGAGGCAGGCCAGGTCCTTGAGGTCATCCGGTGACCGCGGCTCGCCCTTGGCCGTCAGATAGTCGGGGGCTGCGACGAGGACGCGCGACACCTTGCAGATCTTCCGCCAGATCGTCGACTTGTCGGCGGGCGGGCCAGAAATGCGGATGGCGAGGTCATAATCCTCCTCAAGGATGTCGACGAAGCTGTCGGAGAGACTGAGCGCAACATGGGTTTGCGAATGCAGCGTGGCGAACTGTGACAAGACCGCTGGCAGCACCTTCAGGCCCAGCGACATCGGCGCGCTGATTCGGATCAGGCCCGAGGTGACGCCTTGCGCCTCGCGGGTCTCCTCCGTCGCCTCCGCGAGGCCGCGCGCGAGCGGCGTTACACGCTCCAAATAGACAGTCCCCGCCGATGTCAGCGAGACCTGACGCGTCGTGCGCACCAGAAGCTGCACGCCCAGGCGGTCCTCGAGCGCGGCGACCGTGCGTGTGACCGAGGCCGGGCTCAGCCCAAGCTGCCGGGCAGCGCCAGCGAAGCTCTGCTGTTCAGCGACGGCGAGGAAGACGCGGATTGATTCCAGTTCGCCCATGAGAGGTCATTACGCCAAGTGCAACAGTGAATGCAAGATTATTGCTATTTTCGCAAAGGGCGTGCGCCCTTATGTTCCGGATCAAGCAACATCACTCACATCAAGGATCCTGCCATGCTCACACAGATCAAGGGCCTGCACCACACCACGTCAATGGCTGCCGACGCCCAGGAGAACAACAATTTCTTCACCAAGCTCCTCGGCCTCCGCCGCGTCAAGAAGACCGTCAACTTCGACGCTCCTGACGTATATCACCTCTACTACGGCGACGAGGTCGGAACCCCAGGCTCGGTGATGACCTACTTCCCATTTCCCCACATCGTGAAGGGCCACCGTGGAACCGGCGAGGTTTCGGAGACCGCGTTCGCCGTACCTGAGGGCTCGCTCGAATACTGGCGCGAACGCCTGGCGGCCGCAGGCGTCGAGGGGCTCACGGATGTCGAGCAGTTCGGCGAAAAGCGTCTCCGCTTTTTGGGCCCCGATGGGGACGGGTTTGCGCTGGTCGAGGTGCGGGGAGACACAAGGGCTCCTTTCAGCGGCGGGCCGGTTCCGGCTGACAAAGGAATCCACGGCTTCCGGGGCGTGACCATGCGCCTTCGCGACGGCGCTGCCACGGCGGAACTCCTGGAGTTCATGGGCTATGAAAAGGTGGCCGGCGAGGGTGCGCTCACCCGCTTCTCGATCAGGAACGGCAACGGGGCCGACACTGTCGACCTCGAGGTGCTGCCCGACGTCGGCCCGGCGCGGCAGGGTGCCGGCTCCGTTCACCACGTCGCCTTCGCCGTCGATGACCGCGCGGCCCAGCTTGAGGTACGCAAGGCATTGACCGACGCCGGGGTTCAAGTCACGCCGGTCATCGACCGCGACTACTTCTGGGCGATCTACTTCCGTACGCCCGGCGGCATTCTTTTCGAGATCGCCACGAACGAGCCGGGTTTCGATCGGGACGAGGATATCGCGCATCTCGGCGAGACACTGAAGATCCCCGAGCAACACGCCCACCTCCGAGGCCGGATCGAGCAGTTGCTCGTTCCCATCGCCGACTGATTTCGCACCGGTGCGCCGGCTCCGCCCGGCGCTCTTTCCAAGGAGAGCACGATATGTCCCTCGATACCTATCATCACATCGCCAAGGCTCCCGCGGCAGGCGCCCCGCTGGTCTTCACCTTCCACGGCACGGGCGGCGACGAGCAGCAGTTCACCAGCCTCGTCGAGCAGATCCTGCCGCAGGCAGGCATTGTCTCGCCGCGCGGCGACGTCTCCGAGCACGGTGCGAACCGCTTCTTTCGCCGCACCGGCGAGGGCGTCTATGACATGGACGATCTGGCCGTCCGAACCGCTAAAATGACCGGTTTCATCCGTGCGCACCGCGAAGCGAACCCCGGCGCCCCCGTCTACGGGCTCGGCTATTCCAATGGCGCGAACATCCTCGCCTCCGTGATCTTTGAGTCCCCGAATCTGTTCGATCGGGTGGTGCTGATGCATCCGCTGATTCCGTGGACGCCTGAGCCGAACCCGTCGCTCGGATCTCTTCACGTGCTGGTCACCGCCGGCCGGCGCGACCCCATCTGCCCGCTGCCGCTGACTGAGGCATTGATCCACTATCTCGAGGAACAGGGAACACAGATCGATCTGCAGTTGCACGATGGTGGTCACGAGGTTCGTCAACCGGAACTGGCCGCAATTGAGACTTTCCTCAACCGCGACGCCTGACCGGATTGCGTCTTTCAAAGACCGCTCAATTTATTCTCCACCCGGAAGAAATGCTTCGACCATTTCAGGACAGTGCGAACGGTGAATGGTCCTCGATTTACAGACGTTTTCTAAATTAATTTTGAGGCGAGAGGACGCTCTTTGGGCTCCGTAGCTCTCTTTATGCGATCGCCGACCAAGGTTCCGCCGATGGTTTTGGAGGTCTGAAATGGGGCCGGGAGCCGATCGGCAGGTTGTTAGAAAGCGTTCGCTAAAGCAGACGTTCCGCGTCAACAGATGCAGCGTCACTTTCGGCCCAAAGCGGTCAGGCGGCCTCGATCAATGCCGAGTAGCCGCATCCCCAGAAGCCGACGTTCGGCTGGTGCTGCAGCTAAGGAGGTGCCGAAGCAGGGCGTGATGCAATTAGCCTCCGTCCAAGGCACTCGCGACGACACCGCGCCAACTGGGAACGAGATTGAATAGATATTCCCAACACCTTATGATAATGAAGCAAGGTGGGAAACACTCTCCGATTGAATTCTCCGGATAGTATTAGATGCCTCCAAGTTATGTTTATGAGAGACAACGATTCGAATGAATTTCTTGCGAGAATTTAGAGGTCAAACTCACATAGTAACTATTATGCTGATTTTTAGAGTATACGTACGCACGGATTATTTGGATTTATTGCTCTGAAACACCTTCCATGAAGAGGGACGTGTCACAATGGTGGCGGCTGGTGGCTACATTTTGCGGGTACCCAAGCAAAGGAGAGAATTGCTTCTCGACGAAGCTGAACACGGCGGTTCGTTCTATTCGCGGAAACCCTTTGTCTCCGAACCTGTTCCGAGCTTCGACCACAGCCGTCGCGCGCCGCTTGCCGTCTTCGCGTCCTTCGAGGATGGCTTCATCACCCACATCGCGGGCGGACGAAAAGGACAGTCAGCGGGCACAGGCCTCGTCCGGTTGAACCTCGAAGAACTCCAACCATTGAAGCGACCCGTGAGCTTCGATGAGATCCTTGCTGGTATCGACATACGCGTTGTCCGACACGTCAAGCAGCGCTTGGAAACAGGCGGCTTGCTCCCGCCGAAGTCGCTCGGAGCCTTTGTTGATCGCATCGCAGAACTCGACGAGACCGTCGGCCCACGTCTTGCACGCTATTCCGAGCGTCGTGCCGAGGCGCTGCGGCGGCTCCAGCCGCGTGCCCGGGAAAACCTGGCCTATCAGAAGGAGACGCTTGGCCTCGCGCTCGAGATCGCCGGCATCTCGCGGGAGGACCTATTGGCGTGGACCCCGACGGACGCTTCCCAGCAGTCGTTCCTCGAAGGACTGCCGGGTGCACAGGTTCGGGAAGACGCTATGCTTTTGTCGGACTTCTCGACCGTGCCGGGCTTTGAAGCTGTGGGCGAAACCACCCACTACGGCTCGAAGGTTTTCGCGAGCGAAGAGGATTCGTCGAAACGATTAACGGTGATCATGGCCAACCGTCTGCCCCTCGAACAACAGACCGGCGCCGACCTTATCTACTTCAACGAAGCTTACCGCAGCTTCGTGATGGTCCAATACAAGGCAATGGAGAAACGCGAAGACGAGGTGAAGTTTCGTTGGCAGGCGAAGGATCAGTTCTGCGACGAGATTGAGCGGATGGAGACCCTGCTGCAGGAGCTCAGGAAGCTCCCAAGCGGCGAGCACCCTGACGGGTTCCGTTTCTCGGACAACCCGTTTTTCCTGAAGTTCTGTCCGCGCGTTGTCTTCAACCCCGACGACAAAGGGCTCTTCAAGGGCATCTATCTGCCCCTCGATTTATGGAAGCGGGCGGATGCCGCTGGTTTATTCGCGGGGCCGCGCGGCGGCAAGGTTTTGACCTTCAAGAACGTCGGTCGTCGAATCAATAATTCGGAGTTTGTCGGGCTGGTGGCCGGATCGTGGGTAGGCACGTCGATAGAGCAATCCGCTGTACTTAGCGAGATTGTCCGGCAGGTGCTGGAAAACGGGAAGACCGTAACGATCGCCATCAAGCACACTCCGCTTACTCATGCGTCCGAAATGGAGGCCGTTGAATGAGCAATACCCAGAAGCTTTCCATGCGCCTCTTGCGAGATGGCCTCGCCCCAGCTGACGCAGTGCGCGACGGTGTAGACCTAACACCATGGGACAAGCTGGAAGGCGCACTCATTTCATTGGCAACGCTCGGCGGCGGCGCGCCGAAATGGGCGGGCTTTCTCGAACTGTCAGAAGACGAGAAGAAGAAGGTCTTCAACCACAATGCTTTCGGGCTCGTGTTCGTCCAGGCGTCCGAGCGCTGGTTCGCGGTGTCTTTTGGCATGGGTCATGTCAAGCTTGATCCTACAGCGTTCGAGCAGGATTTTGGGCTGCGGGTCGTCCTAAACGCCGTTGATCCGAAGCAGTTAAAAAGCGCAGACGTTCGGACACCGGATGAGAATACCCTGTCCCGCCGTACGCAGACCAGCCGGGGCTCCGATCAGACTGCCTTCGCCATCGACATCGAGCGTGACCTTGTCCGTGGTCTGGCGGGGACGCCCAAAGATGCGGGCTTCGGCTCCTATGTGGCGGGTACCGACGGCCTGACGCTCAACCGAAAGCTTGAGATCGCGGAGCTCGCCCAGGCTTGCGCGGATGCGTATGCAATCTACCAGAAAAACGACTACAAGACCGACTTCGGTTGGATCGACCAGATTCGCCACATCCGTAAGCAAGAATTGATCGACAAATTGGACGCCAAGCTGGTCGAAGCTTTGGCGAAGGCGGTCGACGAAGGCGAGACCGACGGTATTCACCTCGCCTTTCCGGTTATCTATGATCCTGAAAAATCAAGCCTCGTCCGCTACAAGGGCTTTCGCAGCTGGCAACTTTATGCCGACCTCGACTTGCCCGGTTACCTCGACGCCTTGAAGGAGCGCGAGAAAGCCGGCTACTCGGACGAGGACCTCCGCAATCACACCGTCCACGAAGTCGATGATGATGGCCACGACTGTGGTGGGAAATGGAAGTTGCGGGAATGCATCGTGTTCGAGACAGAACTCGATGGCTCGACTTACGTCTTCTCTGGAGGTCGCTGGTACCAGATCGACCAGAACCTCGCTAAAGAGGTACAGGAATTTTTCGACGCGACAAGCAGGGTCGACATGCCAGCCGCTGAGGCTGACGAGACAGAAGAGAACTACAATAAGCGCGTCGCCGGTCTGGATGCGGACATGATCTGCTTAGACCGTCGGCTCATCAAGCCGACCGGTGCTGCGAGCAAAATCGAGGCCTGTGACTTTCTCGGCCGTGAGCGTCAACTGATCCACGTTAAGGACAAGACGTCCTCGTCTCGACTCAGTCACCTTTTCAGCCAGGGGACCGTCTCCGCACGTGTCCTCGCGACCGACCCGCCGTCGCGCGACAGCGTTCGGAACGAAGTGATCGCGGTCCAGGCTGAAACCGGACAGACCGGCTACGAGGGCATCATCCCGAATTCCGGGAATGATTTCAACCGTGGTGATTTCACCGTCGTCTACAGCGTTATTGTTGCATCTGATAAGCCGAAACTCCCATTCTTCAGCTTGGTGTCGTTCCGTCAGGCTGCGCGCGAATTGCATGCTCTCGGCTACAAGTGGGCTTTCGCTTGGATCGAGAAGCCAAAGTCTGGCGCGAAAGCGAAAGCTAAACGATCCGCGAAGGGCGCTGGAGATGATGCAGAAATCATAGAATGAGGGAAAAACCTAGCTGCACTACCCCAACGCAGGAGGTGGACAAGCTAAGCTGCTCAAACGCAGCCCACGCGCGACTGATGACTATTATCCAAATGGCAGTTTCCAGCGCACTGCGATAATGCATGACAATCGCGGCCAACGTGCATCTTGCGCCCTCTCTAGACCTTCGCCCGTCATGCGAGGATTGGCAGCTTTCCAGATAAGACTGGCAGCCACCTAACGCCCGAGACGGGGGCGCAAAGCGGTCATCACACTCGGTTTTATACGCCACAAGAGAGCCATTGGCTGAATAAGCTGTTGGCAGCTTTTCCGAATGGCGGGCGTTGAGACTGACCACTTTCTTGTCGGCGGACTCGCTGACATTGAACGCCAGGAATTTCCCAGGTCCAGCATTCGGGGCAGGCTCAGGCCTATGATGCACTAACAATCAAGCCGGACCACCTGATGGGGAGACCACGGGGATATGTGAAGCGCGATGTGCACTTGGCCATGCGATTTAGGCTGTCGCCGTTGGCGCTCAATAATGTTGATTTAGAATGGGGTAATGATGACGCAATGAACGAGGAGGGGGCGGGTATATCACACTCAATTGGTGGTTACTATGTGGTTACTTTCCCAAAATTGTCAAGCTACAAAATCTTCTAACTATCTGAAAAATATGGCGCGTCTGAGCGGATTCGAACCTCTGGCCTCTGTCTCCGGAAGGCGGCGATCCTACCAAGCTCTCGATATGCGGGTTTAAGCCTCTGGCTCAAAATGAAAAATCCGGTCACGCTTCCATTCGAATCACCAGAGTGTTGCTCAAGCAGTTATGTCACCACGCACGAAAGCCAAGACTGCTAACTATGTGCTTGCTGTCCGGCTGATCGAACACGCATATTTGTGCTGAGATATTGAAAAAATGGTGCCCCCGGCAGGATTCGAACCCGCGACCCCCTGATTACAAATCAGGTGCTCTACCAACTGAGCTACAAGGGCAGCGGGATGCGGATACCACATTAAACGTTTCTGTAAAGTGAAATCCGCAAGTAAGGGCTGGGCGAACCGGTGCATGGGTTTCGCCTCGACGGTTGTGTGGCGTGAGGCGAGGGGGCTCCCGACCTTGGCAGTTCCCGGCAACTCAACGCGAAAGGTCAGTCTCCGATCAGCCGTTGTTAAGGCCGTGAAGATGCCGGCGTGCTGCGTAGAGGGCGATCGCCGCAGCGTTTGAAACATTGAGCGACTTGATGGCGCCGGGCATGTCGAGCCGGGCCAGCATGTCGACCGTCTCGCGGGTCTTCTGGCGTAAACCCTTGCCCTCAGCCCCCAGAACGATAGCGATGCGACCGCCGGAGAACCCTTTCTCGAGTTCGGCGGGGCCTTCGGAATCGAGCCCGACGGAAAAGAACCCCTGCGCCTTGATATCCTCGATGGCACTGGCGAGATTGCGCACCTCGATGTGATCGATCATTTCCAGCGCGCCCGAGGCAGATTTTGCGAGAACGCCGGACTCCTGCGGGCTGTGGCGCTGTGTCGTCACCAGCGCACCGGCGCCGAATGCCACCGCCGAACGCATGATCGCGCCTGCATTGTGCGGATCGGTGACCTGATCGAGAACCACGACAAGTTCGGTGCCGCCGAGGCCGGAAAGAGGACGCGGTACCAGCGGTTGCGCCTCGAGGAGCACGCCTTGATGCACCGCATCGTCACCAAGCATCCTGTCGATTTCCTGCGGAGAGACCACTTCCAGCGCAAATGGCAATTGTGCGTCCTCGGCGATTTCAAGCCGCATCATCGCGTTGCGGGTGGCCTTCAGCGAACGGATCACGCGTGCCGGGTTGTCGAGTGCGGCACGGACCGTGTGCAGGCCATAGAGATAGACAATTTCAGCCGGGCCGCGTGTGGCGTAAAGCGAGCCTTTTCGCGGCGGCAGGTCCCGTTTCGACTTCGGCTGGGCGGGCGGAAGGCCTTGACGCTCGCGCTTTGCGTCGCGGTGCGCGCGGCGCAGCTTTGCGTAGTGGGTATCGCGGTTTGAACCGGCCGCGCCGGTGTCGTCATCCTTGCTCATGTGGGGCTTATACGCCAATATTGCGCCGGTGCAATCATCGCAGACGCGGCGGGGAGACCAGCATCGGAGACCGGTCGTTTGCATATTTTGCACCGTTGGCGGCATCGGTGAATTCGAAGGCAGACACGAACCTTGCTGAAACGACTCGATTTTGTTCTCAGCCATGTTGACAGTCGTTGCCTGCACGGTCATAACCCCGACCGCGGATGAGGCGACGAAGAGCGTTGTTCAGCCCGCGCCGCCCGGCCAGACCGGGCAATCCAACTTGGATGCATGACCCTTGCGGATGGAACGGAGGGATGCCCGAGTGGTTAAAGGGGACGGACTGTAAATCCGTTGGCTTCGCCTACGTTGGTTCAAATCCAACTCCCTCCACCACCGTCGGCGGGTCGTGAATGCGGGTATAGCTCAATGGTAGAGCAGCAGCCTTCCAAGCTGAATACGCGGGTTCGATTCCCGCTACCCGCTCCAATCCAAGCGGTTGTTTGTATTCATCTTTTCTGCTGCTCAACAATTTAGCCAGTTCCACGGTTCCACACGGTTCCACGCGATTTGCTATTCGCGCATTTTGCGCCGGGCATCTGCGACCAGGCGCGACACCTTCACGCCATCATCACGAACATACCCGAGCGTCGTTCGCGGGTTCGAATGCCCCGCAAACTTGCCGGCGATCGAAATCCCCAGCGCTTCCTCAACTTCGGTCACCGCACCTGCGCGCGTGTCCATCGACCAAACTTCATCGGGGACACCGACCGACCGCGCGATGGTTCTCCACAGCTTGGTGTATTCCCGGTTCCAATAGGGAAGGCCGGTGTTTTCATTGAGGATCAGCGGACCGAATTTCGGCAGCTGCATTTTTGCAAGCACGTCCTGCACCAGCGGATAACCGGTCAGGTCATGTGCCGGGGCAGTCTTGTTGCCGGAAATGTTGCTGGGCCGGAAAACCCCATCCTGGTCGATGTCGGCCACGGTCGGCCCGACCCACCGGCTGCCGCCACGGATCACCCCGCCGCTGCCATCCGCGCCCGGCTGCCATTCCCCGATGATGTGGATCCGGCGCAGGCCGCTGTCCCATTGAAGGGCTTGGGTGAGCGCCAGCGAATAGGCGCCACGCTTCATCGCCTCGTTGACGATCGCCAGCGCTTGTTCGTAGGTGAGCGCGACCTTGCGGGGCTTCGGAGCCGCGAATTTCATCACAGCGAGGATTTCCCGCGCTTCCTGGCAGCCCGGTAGCTTCTCGGCCACGCCGTAACTCAGGATGGCCCGAACCTTTCTGATCGCGCCGTGTGCCGTCCGCTGGCCCCGCTTGAGCCAGTTTTCGTACCAGCGCTTGAAGTCGCTGCCGCGCAGCGCCCCAACGGCTCGCTCGCCGACATGGGCCTCTATCATCCGCAACGATGGTTCATAGTCACGCTGGCGGGTGGTGTGCTTGAGCCCTTGGTAGGGCGATGAAGGATCACGCCGGTAGCAGCTAACCAACGAGGCGATGGTGTCGTCAAACTCGATTCGGGGATCAAACTCGCTGCTCACAGGTATGGTCAGCAGTTCGTCGAACAACTCCTGCGTCCATGCCTTGCATAGGGCGTTCACGGTTTCGATCGGAACATCAGAGGGGATAACCCTTGATCCCATGTCTGAAAGGTCGATCGGCGCGGCCTTGATCGCCCGTGCCGGTATCCAGTAGCGAAGTTCTGTTCCTTCCGCGCCGACCTTGGCCTTATAGCCAGGTCGATCTGATTTTACGATTTTCATGTGAAGTTCTCCTTACCATCGGCGGCTTTGCCGACCATGGAAGGATTGTTCAGCCCCGCACGCATGTCAAAAAAAGCACAGACTTCACACTTGCACATCACGCGTACATTTCGGTCCAGTACTGGCGTCTAGTGGCCGAAAAAATGACGTTTTGCTGACAATCCATCAGAGTGTTTTCTGCTAATTGTGGGCCCGAGCGCCTTTGTTCAAAGCAATCAAAGAAAGGCCAACCTTAATCGGTCACGGCACAAGATGTTGTGGTGAGGGTGTCAATTTGATGCCCCTAGCAAGTCCGAAATCCATCCTGTGAATAGCCAACATATTACCATTTATGAAATTGGAAGGAGGGTCGCACCAGTGCGGGGGGGAGGGTCGCACCGGTGCGACCGGGGAGGGTCGCACCGGTGCGACCCCCTTATGAAACCATCATAATGAACCATCATATAAACCACTTTGCGTCGAGTTGAGAGATTCAGGGCGAAGCTCTCTCGAGTGTGGCGGATCGCGATGCGCCCTGTTGGTTGGGGCAACGTACAGAGCTCTAGATCTAGATGTAGGTCTTGGATCTAGGTGTAGCGGCTAGCAGGTTGAAGCGCACCGTATTTTATGGAGGCCTCATTCGCTCGATCGTGAACAGGGTAGTTCGGTTCACCAGGAAATCGTACCAAATATGAAAGAAACTAAGACAAATCAGACCTCTTCCAGTTTACTCCCAACCGATCTGGTGAGATGCTCGCTCAGAAGTCGAGCTGGCTGTTGAAAGGCCGCACCATGTCCGATCGCTGGGTCTCTGTGGAGGAGATCGCTGAATATCTCGGTGTCAGCAAAAACACGGTCTATGGGTGGATCGCGAAGAAGGAAATGCCGGCACACAAGGTCGGGAGGCTTTGGAAGTTCAAAACTGACGAGGTCGATGAGTGGGTAAGGTGCGGAAACGCGTCTGACGATCATGAGGAAAACGAAGCGGCTGAGCCCGTTTCACAAAAAAGGAAGCGTGCGGGGGGGAGAAAAAACGGATGGCTGATGTCGCATGCGTCGACCTGTTCTGCGAGGCCGGAGGCCTGACTCATGGCCTGATTTCGGAGGGCACCAAGGTCGTCGCTGGCATAGACGTCGATGAAGCATGCCGTCACCCCTTCGAAGCAAACAACGCAGCGCGCTTCATCAACGAAGACGTAGGGCAGCTAGATCCGAAGCGCCTCGACGGCTTGTTCGGTGGTGCGCAAGTCAAAGTGCTCGCAGGTTGCGCCCCCTGCCAACCGTTTTCGACTTATGCCCAACGGTACGATGTCGTCGGAAGTCCCCGCTGGGGCCTCCTCTACCAGTTCGGCCGACTGGTAAAATCGACGCGCCCTGACCTTGTCACGATGGAGAATGTTCCGTCGGTTGCCAAGCACGCGGTGTTCGGTGACTTCGTCGAGACCCTGCAGAAGTTGGGGTACTTCATACACCAGGAGGTGGTTGATTGCTCGCTATACGGGCTGCCGCAAAACCGACGGCGCATGGTGCTGCTGGCCTCCCGCCTCGGCCCCATCGAGATCGTCGCCCCGAAGCAAGATAGCCCTGCGACTGTCCGCTCAACGATCGGCAAGCTTGCGCCAATCGCTCAGGGCGGGGCTCATACGAAAGACCCTCTGCACGCCGCGTCCAAGCTCTCCGTGAACCGCCCCAGGTCTACCGGAGGCTGGTTGGTTTAAGTTACGCGGCCATGGCTTCAGTTTCCAGAGTTGCGTAGTAGTTCGCTTCGGCCTCTGCAGGGGGAATGCTTCCGATGGGTTCCAGCAGGCGGCGATTGTTGAACCAGTCCACCCATTCAAGTGTGGCATATTCCACGGCGTCGAAGCTTCGCCATGGGCCACGGCGATGAATGACCTCAGCCTTGAAGAGACCATTGATCGTTTCGGCGAGCGCATTGTCATATGAGTCGCCAACACTACCGACGGATGGTTCGATGCCTGCTTCGGCCAGGCGCTCGGTGTACTTGATCGATAAATACTGGGATCCACGGTCCGAGTGATGCACCAGGCCTGATCCCGGCTGCCGTTGATGAACTGCCTGTTCCAGAGCGTCGAGCACAAAGCCTGCATGTGGTGTGCGGCTGACCCGCCATCCCACGATCCGGCGAGCGAAAGCATCGATAACGAAAGCGACATAGACGAAGCCCTGCCAGGTGGCGACATAGGTGAAATCCGAAACCCACAGCATGTGTGGTGCGGGCACACGGAAGTGGCGATTGACCTTGTCCAGTGGGCATGGCTGCGCCTTGTCCGGTATCGTCGTTCTGGTCTTCTTGTCGCGAATGACGCCTTCCAGCCCCATCTCCTTCATCCGTTGTCCGGCAGTGCATTGCGGAGCAATGGCACGAGAGGGAGCCTAGCTACCGTGCATCGGGCTACATCAAACCCTTCCCGTCGCATCTGTCGCCAGACCTTGCGGACGCCGTAGACCTTGAAGTTGGCAATGAATACGCGCTCGATCGCGGGACAAAGTTCAGCATCCCGCTTGGCTCTATCCGAGCGGAGAGTGGGATCGGCCCGCTTGGCCAGATGATCCTAATAGGTGGACGGGGCGATCGGCAGAACCTTGCAGATCGGCTCGACCCCATACTCTCCGCGGTGCTTATCGATAAATGCGATCATGACTTCGGTCGGCGGTCGAGCTCCGCCTGTGCGAAATAAGCGGATGCCTTGCGAAGGATCTCATTGGCCTGTCGAAGTTCCCGGTTCTCCCGCTCCAGGGCTTTCATTCGCTCGGACATCTCAGTCGTGACACCGGCCCGCTTGCCACTATCGACCTCGGCCTTCTTGACCCATTCGTTCAGCGTCTGTGCCGCACAGCCGATCTTCTCGGAGACCGACACGATTGCTGCCCAGCGGCTCTCATGCTGCCCGGTATTGTCCAAAACCATGCGAACGGCGCGTTCGCGCACTTCGGGGGAATATTTGTTCGTTGTCTTGCTCATGATGCTCCATCCTACTCAGGAGTTGGAGCCTCCGCCAAACCCGGCGCGGTTCACACGCATTGTGACGTGCTTCCCGATTTTCAGACTGACCTGAGACGCGAGTTCCTTCTAGTTTTCGGGAGAGTCTTGGGTTTCCTTGACGTGAGACCTGATTTTGGACCACCCGGCTGGGGAATTTCCCGGCGGTGATACTCACGGCGGACCGGATGCGCCGGAGGTATTCATGAGCGATATCGGCTGCTTGTTGCCGATGGCACTGTGAGGGCGAAGCTCGTTGTAGTTTCTACGCCATTCCTCCATCTTCTTGCGGGCGCCGTCAAGCGTTAGGAGCCAATGCTGGTTCAGACATTCGGCCCGGAACTTCCCGTTGAAGGACTCGATCTAGGCATTGTCCGTCGGCTTGCCCCGACGCGAGAAGTCCAGGATTACGTCATTGGTGTAAGTCCACAAATCCATGTCCCGACTGACGAACTCGCTGCCGTAGCACGGCGACCCGAAGGCTCGCGAGGGCCTAGAAACATGGCGGTCATTTTGATTCAGGCACTATGACCGAACGTTGGGTCGGCGGACTTTAGACGTTTGACAAACGTCATCTTGCTTCAGCTGCGTGCAGGATTGCTTCACCCATCCGAGCAATACAATCGTCGATCATGGCGGGATCACCATCGTGTTTTTGCGCCATGATTGAGATAATTACTGGTGTTCCAGCCGCTGGCGTAAATAGGCCGATATCGTTGGCGATGAATGGCATATAACTGCCCGTCTTATGCGCTCCCTTGGTCCCCCAGCTGTATTTGGGTACTCTCTCGCGCAATTGCTGACCGCGCAAAAACTCCATAATTTGACTGCAGGTCTCGGCCGATGCGCATCTCCCGTCGTTGATCTGAGCCATCAATTCACCCATGGCACGTGGGGTGGCCAGGCTGAATGGGTTGTCGATCTCGAAATGGAACTTCCGACGTGCATCTGCGAACGCCCCGGGTTCCTTGTATCGGTAGCCGTTTCTGACAAGGTCTCCCGGGGCAATGTCGCTCGCATCCGGATCCATGCTGCCGGCCAACGCCTGAAACCATGAAAGCGCGTCGCCGGTCATTCTGATGTCGTCTAGCCCTAGCGACTTCATGGTTTCGTTGACGGCTTCGATCCCGCCCGCAGCGCGAAGACATATGTCGGTGGCTGTGTTGTCGCTGATGACGGTCATCAACCACGCGGCATCTCTGACCGTAAACGTCGCGCCTTCATCAAACAGCAACAGCACGCCGGTACCCAGGCGTTTGTCGTCCTGGGTCAGCGTCACGCGCTCCGATAGGTCGGCTTTTCCGGCCTCGACCGCCCTCATTAGCGCCACCAGGATCGGGATTTTTATCGTGCTCATGGTGTCGTGCGGCCTTTCGGCACCGATTGCGATTTCCTCGCCGTTAGCTAGAAAACGAACGTAAATGCCCCATTCGGCGCGGGTGGTCTTGGCAAGTGTTGCCAATCGCCTTTCAAGCAGCGAAAGCCATGTATGGTGCTCAGGCACAGAGATAACCTCCATCAACAACTAGGCTGGCCCCGGTGACGTAGGAGGCATCGTCGGACGCGAGAAAACAAACGACCTTGGCAACCTCTTCAGGCCGTCCAAGCCGTTTCATGGGAACACGTTGGTCAAGCCAAGCTTGCCCGGCGGCGGGGTCATCCATGATCCGAACCATGCTGGTATCGATGACGCCGGGGATAACGCAATTGGCGCGCACATTGCGATCGGCCCACTCAGTTGCCATTGAGATGGTGAGACCGAGAAGTCCGGCTTTCGATGCGCCGTAGGAGAGGGCTGCATCGCCTGTACCAGAGCGAAGCGCCCCCGTGGAGGAAACATTGACGATCGACATCGGCACACTGTCATCGCTGCGGCAGGCGATTGCTGTCTGGGCGACGAAGAAGGATGAGCGGAGGTTGATGTTCTGATTGAGGTCCCAATCCGATTGTTCGACTTTCAAAGCAGGCGCCAATTCGTAAACGCCTGCTGCATTGACGATAACATCCGCGCTGCCGCCAAGGCTTTCACAGGCCGCTCCAACAGCCCTGCGGGTGTCATCAACTGAACTCAGATCGACCGTGATCTTGTGCATTTTGATGCCGAGTGATCTTTCCGTCTCAGAGAGTGCTGGCGTATCCAGGTCAAGTCCCGCTACGGTAACACCCGCATTAGTCAGCGCAGCGATGACAGCGGAACCGATTCCGCCGGCTGCTCCGGTTACGATGGCTCTCCGACCGCTAAAGCCGCTCATATCATTGCTCCCCGGAGTTCGACGACATCGTCCTTGTCGAGTGTCTCGGTAGCGTAGGCTGCAACCTCGTCACACCTTGCTATCCATACATCGGACTGCGACCTGAGATGCTTGGCGAGGCTCTCAAGCGCTCTTACGCGAGAGGGACGGCCCATGACTTGCGGGTGCATCGTCAGGATGAAGTGCCCTCCAAGCGCCTGAATCGCTTCAAGCTCTTCATGCCAGACCGCAAGCACGTCAGCGGTTCCGCGAATGGGCTTGTCCATCTGTCCGAAGCCGAAGGCGAAAAACGGCCAGTCATCGAGGAGCCACTGGATCGGAAGTTCGACGAGATCGGCATTCGGGTGGCGATAAGGTCGGATATCGGCCATCATCTGACTGGAGTATTTGATCCCGTGATTGCGCAGAAGTTCCAGGGTGTGTGGGCTGACGTCCCAGGAGGGACTCCGGTAGCCCGAGACCTTCGCCCCCAGACCTTGAAGCAGTTCGATTGTCTTGCCGAGTTCGTCATCTTCCTGCTGGCGCGACAGTTGCTGAGGCGGAGTGTGCGTGTATCCATGTACCGCCACCTCGTGACCTTCTGCAATCATGCGCTCGACAAGATGCGGGTAGCGCTCGGCGTTCTGACCGACCACGAAGAATGTAGCATTGATATCCTGCCGCTTCAGCGCGTCGAGTATCAGCGGTGCGCCGACCCGGGCGCCGTAATGCCCGATGGAGAGCACTCCGGGGCGTTTTGCGTTTTCCGCGTCAAACCCCACCCAGACCGTCTCAGCGTCAAAGTCGAAGGTCAGGCTCGCTGCTGACTTGTATCCTTGCGGCCATATGAACGGTTTCACTGTGTCGCCTCCAGTTCGTTTGATTTTGTGTGCGTTCCACCGGCTTTTCTGCGTCTTGAAAGGAATTCCCGCGTGGTTTCTCCAAGAGACCAGATACCGCCGGGCAGGAACCGCAAGGTGAGGATGATCAACGCGGCGACAATCATGAAGCGCACAACGCCAAGACCGGCCAGGGCCTCGGTCATGACTGTTAGGAAAATGGCTCCGATAATTGGGCCGTAGATGGTCGCCGTCCCTCCCAGGAGGGTCATGCTGAGGATCAGTGTCGTCAGGGAGAACGAAAAGATGTCCGGGGACGCGACGATCAGGTAATGCGCGTAAACACAGCCTGCCAACGCGGGGAAGATGCTGCTGAGCACCATCGCCAAAACACGCTGTTTCGTTGACGGTATGCCACGGCTTCGGGCGTAGTTCTCGTTGTCGCGAAGGGCGATCAGACTGAGCCCGAAATCGGAATTGACCAACCAACGCAAGAAGATGGTCGACGCGATAAGCAGGATTTCCGCAAGATAGAAGTAGGATTTGTAGTCGGCCCCGAAAGTGTATCCGAGAATCTGCAAATCCGGTACGCCGACGAGCCCGACAGCCCCGCCAGTGATTGATTTCTGGCTGATGATCAGCGCCACGCACAATTGCACGAACGCAAACGTGACGAGCGCAACATAGATTCCGCGCAGCCTCAGGGCGAGGAAAGCGGTAATCGCGCTAAGGATTGCAACGACAATGACTGCCAGAACCATGTCGATCCAGACCGGTACGCCGAGATGGATCGTAACGATCGCGCTTACATAGGCCGCTATGCCGAAAAATGCGACATGTGCAAAATTGAAGATGCCCGTATACCCGAGGGTTAGGTCCCAGTTCGACGCGACGACCGCAAACAGCAAAGCAAGGATGGCGAGGTTCTGCGTCACGCCGCCATTGAATATCAGCGGGGCGGCGACTGCCACGATCACGATCGTCAGAGGCAGCCCGAATTTGATTGCGAAATTTTTCATGTCGCGCGCCCCATCAGACCGGTTGGACGAATGAGCAGGATAACGATCAGAACGGAGAACAGCGCTACCGGAGTCCAGTAGATGCCGATGTAATAGGAGCTGAGTGCCTCGATCAATCCGATGAGGTATGCCGCGAGAATTGTGCCGGGAAGGCTGCCAAGCCCGCCAAGAACGACCACCAAAAACGCGCGCAACAACGGATCCGTGCCCATCGATGGGCCGAGGCTGAACAGTCCTGCAAACATGACGCCGGCGATTCCTGCGAGGACAGCGCTCACAGCAAACGTCGTCACGTACATCGCCTCGGTACGGATGCCCATCAGCCGCGCACTCTCGCGATTTTCAGCGATTGCACGGATGGCGAGGCCGTACTTGCTCCGCTTCAGGAAAACGGCAAGCGAGACCAGCAGGAGCGGTGATAGTATGATGACCAGAAGGTTTTGCGCCTGGATGGTCGTTCCGAAAAGCTGCACTGTTCCCGATATTGCTTGATCTAGAGCCTTGAGCCGCCCGCCAAACAGATACAGTGCGAGGTTCTCGGCGAACATCGCCCCGGCTATGGTCGTCATGATTACCGTCAGTTCGGCATTGGGCGTTCCAAGCCAAGGTCTGACGAGCACGCGGTAGACCAGTGCGCCTGCGAAGATCATGAAGAGGATCGAGGCCATCACGCCCGTGAGCAACCCCAGGCCAAGACCCGCGGGATCAGACACCCACCAGGCTACAAACGCACCCGCCATCAATAGGACGCCGTGAGCAAAATTGAAGACTCCGAGCGCACCCCATACGAGGGAAAGGCCGCTGGCGATCAGAGCGTAGATTGAACCGGAAACAAGCCCGGCAACGATTATGGCGCCCATTATGCCGCACTCCCGAAATAGCGATTGATAACGTCTTGATGCGTGATTTCGCTCCGGTCTTTGATCTCAAGGGCGACCTTCCCCTGCTCGATCAGGTAGAGGCGCGGACACAGCTTCAGCAAAAGATCCACATCCTGATCGACGACAATCAAGGTCACTCCGCTCTCCGCCACCTTGGCGATCTGCTCGCCGAGTTCCTCGCGGATTCTCGGTGCAAGACCAAGGGTAGGTTCATCGAGCATCAGCAGCTTGGGACAGGACATGAGACCCACGCCGATTGCCGCCATCTGCCTTTCCCCTCCGCTCAGCGTGTTGCAGTTTTGTTGCCGCCGCTCGGCAAGCCGAGGGAAGATGGAGAAGACTTCCTCAAGTTTCAGCTTGCGCTGAGCCCAGGCGTGTTTCGGAAACGCACCCAGCGTCAGAGCCTCCAGGACCGTCATTCGGGGAAGAATGGTGCTGCCTTGGGGGACGTGGATCAGGCCGGCCTCGACGACCTGGTGCGCCGCAGCATTGCCGATCTTTTTGCCATTGAACTCGATTTCGCCGTGTTCGACAGAAAGCAATCCTGAGATCGTGCGGAGGAGGGTTGTCTTGCCGTGTCCGTTCGGTCCGAACAGGCCCACGGAGCCGCCGTTCTCCACCTCAATCGAGACTTCATGAAGGACACGTAACCGCCCATATCCGCTGGATACATTTTTAACCGACAAGTGCATTGGCCGCCTCCTGTCCCTGTCCGCCCAGATAGGCTTCGATGACTTTCGGGTTTTTCGCGATCAGCTCAGGGGGGCCTTCCGTGAGTTTTTTGCCGAAGTCCATGACCATAACCCGCTCGGACACACCGAAGAGGAGCGGCAAGATATGTTCGATCAGCAGGATCGCCAGGCCGAGCTCCTTGAGGCGCAATATTTCCTTCTTGAGATCGGCAAGTTCCACTGAATTAAGGCCCGAAGCAGGCTCATCGAGCATGAGCAGCTTGGGTTTGTTGACGATCGCGGATGCAATCATCAGACGCTTGGTCTCATAGACTGGAAGATTGTCCGCTTTTTCCTTACGAAGCTGCGCCAGATCCAGAACGTCAAGCGCCCGGTCCACTGCATGCGAGATTTCGCTTTTCGAAACACGGCCTCCGAAGACGGCACCAAGACGAATGTTTTGTTCAACTGTTAGCTTTCCGAAAGACGTCTCTTTCTGGAATGTCCGCGCCAGTCCGGCACGAAAAATCTCGTGGGGCGGCAGATCGTCAATTCGTTGTCCGTCAAACATGACAGTTCCGCTGTCCGCTCCGAACGGAATACGAGAGACGAGGTTGAACAGTGTGGTCTTGCCTGCGCCATTGGGGCCCGCGATCCCAATGATTTCGCCGGGATTTACCGAAACGGAAACCTCGCTTACGGCGGCGAGCGATCCGAAGGATTTGCTGAGGTTCTCGATTTTGAGAAGCGGTCTGGAATCGTCAGTCACCATCGTCTCCAGTGGGTGTTCCAGGTGCCGCTGATGCGGCACCTGGTGAATGGCAGTTATTCAACGGTCATCCAGGATGGCTGCTGGAACTCTGACTCCGAGTACTGATCGGGCGCAATGATCTTCGACACAGCATCGCCCTGGAGCTGATAGAAAACCGTTGGCATGTACTCATCGCCCTGCTTTGCCAGGTGGGTTTCCGGATCGAAGGCCAGTCGGCCCGAGGGAGTGTCTATGTCCAGATTTCCGATGCACTCTCCGATTGCCATTCTGTCTTCGGGATCAATGCCCTGGTTGAGGCAGTACGAATAGAGGTGAACAGCATTATAGCCGACGACCGAGAAGTACCCCCCGGCACCGTGTGCATCCGCGAATTTCTCTGCGATTGCTTTTGTGTCGTCACGGCTGTCGATTGCACCGCCGAGCATGTTGAAGATGACGCCGCTCGCCTGGCCGCGTGTGAGGTTCTGAAACTCGGGGATCGAAGGTGCATACTGCAGGAACAGGACCGAGTTGGTCGGCTGTTCGTTAAACTGATTGAAGAACGTTGCGGCACCTGATGCCGACCATTCGGTGTTGACGATTGCGCCGGGGTTGATTTCCCTGATTTTGGCGAGTTGGGTGCGCCAGTCGCTGACCGACTGGAAGGGAACGGTGTCACGACCGACCACTTCCCAGCCTTCGCCTTCGAATGCTGCCGCCAGGCCATCGGCGATCGCTGTGCCATAAGGGTCGTCCGAGCCGATGATGTAGACGGTCTGCTCGGAGACCTTGAGCTTCCCTTCCTCGATGAACCTGTTCAGAAGGGGAGGAAGATCGGTTTGATACCCGCCGTAGTCGGGGACGCGCGACCACACCGTTGGATACTTGTCAGGATTTGCACCGATGATAGTCTTGGTGGACTCAGCGCCTCCGGACAAGATGTAAGGCATGTTGGTCTGGGCCATCAGATCGACTTCGAAATTCGACGTGCTGGCATAAGGTGAGAGGATGATGTTCAAGTCATCGGTCGAATTGAGACGCCGAAACGCGGTCACGACCGCGTCGTTGCGCATTTCAGTGGCGTCCGCGGTTTCGATCTCAAGCATGTAGCGCGTGTCGCCACTGCAAACGCCGCCCGCATTGTTGAGTTCATCGACAGCAATCTGAGCTGCACGTGAATAGTCCGCCGCATCTGCTGCGGTTGGACCTGTCATCGGAGCCATGATGCCGATTTTGATGGTCTCGGTGTTGGTTGCCTCACATGTTGTGAGGCTTTCGACAGTCGGTGCCGGTGCCGTATCGGCGCTTGCGATGGCGGATGTTGATGCTATAAGAGCCGCCGTCAGGACAGCGCTTGCCGGTCGCGACGAACGTCTCTTTACGAGAGTTGTGAGGGGGGTATTCAGACGAGTCATTTCTGTTCTCCCTGTTTTGCTTCGAACCACCATTAATTCGAATGCGGAGTTGCTGAATTCGGTGCGCTGTCCTGCGCCCTAGTGGGCGTCGAGGGGTCTCTTAAGTGCTCCGGGTGACCCAGGATTGTTAGCGCCATCGCCTGCGCCCTTGGCGCTAGCGTCGACAGGTCGCAATATTCGTTTTCGGTGTGGGCATGACCGCCGACTGGTCCAACCCCGCAAAGCGTTGGGACGCCCAGCGCCGAGGCGAAACCGGCATCCGAACAGCCGCCGGTCGCGACGCCTTCCGTTTCAAATCCGAGCGCCGCAGCTGACCGTTTGTAGCTTCCGAGAAGCCCGAGCGATGCGCTGGCAGGCGTCATCGGTAGGAACTCGCCGTCAATTTGAAGAGTGGCGGCCGTCCCCGGGATCGAACAGTCCTCGGTGATCGCCTGAAGGGCTTCGAGAAGCTGCTTTCGTTTGTCCAGCGCTGAATAGCGCAGATCGATGCGCGCCAGGGCCGACGAAGCCACTGTGTTGACTGTGGTTCCGCCCTCGATCAGGCCCACATTCAGGGTGGTACCATCATCGCGATTGGTCAGTTCGCGCATCGCAACGATTTTCGCGGCGAGAGCCTCAATGGCGCTGGCACCATCCTCGAAATCCACTCCCGCATGGGCAGCGCGGCCCGACGTTGTCAGAGTAAGGAAGAGCCCACCCTTGCGCTGGACGACAATGTTGCCATTGGCGCGTCCTGGCTCGGAGTTCAAAATGAAGTCGGCTTTCCGCGCTTCCTCTTCGATGAACCGGCGGGACACGGGAGATGCGACCTCTTCGTCACATGAAAAGAGCGCGGTGACCGGAACTTGCAGGCCGGCGCGGGCCAAGCCCGCGATCACGAAGCAGTTCATGACAAGTCCGGCCTTCATGTCGGCCACCCCTGGGCCATAAGCGCGGCCGCTCTCCGAGCGGAATGGCCGATCGGCCGCTGTACCGTTTGTGAAGACGGTATCCATGTGTCCCAGCAGGAGCCATCTCGGCCGGTCGGCACCATGGTTTCCAATGGACGCCCGAAGGATTGCGCCATTTGAGGTCTGGACGTGTTCTGTCGGGATGCCGAATGCAGAAAGGAAAGCCTCAATTGCGGACGCCACCCGCCCGATGCCCTCGACATCCCCCGATCCGCTGTCGATATTTACAAGTTCGGCAAGCATGCGTTCCATTTCGTCGCCCTGGTCTCCAAGCCACTCGACCGAGGGGTGCAGTTCCGGATGTCTTTTCAGGTTTTCAAGCATCGTCGGGCTCGTGGCTGTTGAGCGCAACGGGCGGCAATGAACTGGCCTGGGGGCTCAGGTAACTGGCGGCTTCCATCACATGCTGCGAAAACTGCTCGCGGAATTCTTCCGGCTGCCACTTGCTTCGATTGCCCGATATGTGAACAGCGCCGATGGGGGCACCACCGATATCCGTTATTGCCGAGGCCACTACGAGCTCACCGATGGCGCTCTCCCCGTTCACGAAACTGTAACCATCCCGCCGTGCGCGCGCGATCCGATCACGTATGGTGTCAAGGTCAATGATGGTGGCAGGCGTGAGCGGACGAATGTCGGACTGCGCCAAGATGCGGTCGACCTGATCATCAGGGAGCCGGGAAAGCATGGCCCTTCCGCCTGCCGCGCAGAAGGATGGCATGCGCCGCCCGACGAGTGTCGAATGTTGCGGGTATTCTTCCTTCCCGTGCATACGGATTGCGTAGATCAGCGTTGTCCCGTCGAAGAGGCTGAGGTTGGTTCGCTCCCCGCAGTCCCGGCGCAATTGCATCAGGATAGGTGTCGCAGTGGTCACGAGAGGGTGGCTTCGCAGAAAGTGGAAGCTGAGATCAAGGCACTTGGTGCCGAGGCGAAACCGCCCGGATTTCGAACTCTTTTCCAGATAACCGATCTTGGAAAGCGTGTGGACGTATCGTTGCGCAGCGGGCTTGTCGAGGCCGGTAATGGCGACGATTTCCGAGAGCCCAAGATATTGCTCTGCTTGGCTAAAGGCCTCCAGCACTGCCATCGATTTCTCGACGGATTGAATGAAAAGTGGCGAACGTTCGTTTTCCAACTTGACCTCTCGACATACTGTGTATTGCATAAAAATACAGAATATTTATAAACGCAAGTGCTGAGGGCAAATTTTCCGGAAAGGTCCGGAAAGACACACAATTCGGGGATTTGAGATGAAATTGAAAGGAAAAATCGCACTCGTGACCGGTGGCTATCGGGGGATGGGGAGAGCCACGGCAGAGCTTTTCGCCCGGCAGGGCGCAACGGTGATAGCGTCGGATATTTTTCCCGACGCGCCGCAATACTCTGTATCGGGAATAAGCTATGAGGTTCTCGATGTTTCTTCGGCGGACGATTGGAAAATGCAGGTTGCCGGAATAATCGAAACCCATGAACGCATCGACATACTGGTCAACGCCGCAGGCGTCACACAACAACTTAGCGAACCGCATGTCACCGATCTTGCTGAATGGAACCAAGTGATTGCGGTGAACCAGACGGGCACCATGCTCGGGATGCGGGAGGTTTCTGCGGCGATGGTGGACAGGGCGCCGTTGTCGATCGTCAACATATCTTCCATATGGGGGCTTGTCGCCGGCTCGGGGCAGCTCGCCTATCACGCGAGCAAGGGCGCCGTGACGGTGATGACCAAGAATGCTGCAGTCACTTATGCGAAGCGGGGAATACGGGTAAACGGTGTTCTTCCCGGATTGATCGAGACCGAGATGGTAAAGGATCAGCCCAAGAAGATGCGTGAGGCGACGCTGGCTTTCACACCGATGGGCAGGGTTGGTGAACCTGATGAGGTGGCAAACGCGATACTTTTTCTGGCGAGTGATGATGCAAGTTATATCACCGGCGCCTTGTTGCCGGTTGACGGTGGTTTCACCGCCGCCTGAACAGGTTTTGCCGGTATTCCTATTGCGGATGTGGCTCCGACATTGCTTTTCCTGGACCAAGGTGGGTGAGCGTTTCGGATCCGGTCACTTCGGTGGTCACCGAAGTCAGTCGCGCTGGCCGTCCCGGTACGACGATAGGGTGATCAGCCGGACCCCGATAAGATTGGCAAAAAAGAAAGAATCGGGATCAGTCCGGAAGCATCACGCGCCATGGCGCTCAAGACTGCAAGGGCACTGGCACGGACAAACGGAATACGATCTGAAGGTCAATATGGCCCCCTTCGGCTTTGTGGAACCAGCGTGGCCAAAGGCGGCTTGCTGGCCAGTGCGCTTAAATCCGTGTGGAACCGGGCATTGAAATCATTGAATAATTCGTCTGCCTTCCAGGCTGAATACGCGGGTTCGATTCCCGCTACCCGCTCCAATCCAGGCGGTTGACGGCGTTTCCATTTTTTGCCGTTCAAGGCGACCGGTCGGCTATTCGCTTCCAAACTCCACGAGAAGGTAGTCGTTGGTTTCTCCCGCGGCTTCGAACAGGATCTTGTCACGGCTCATGACGGCGAGATAGGGAGTCCTGAAACCGATGTTTTCCAGTTTCCGCAACCCGTAAAACCGCTCGATCTGACCCAGCAGTTCCCGCTCTCCGCAAAAAGCACTGTCGTTCGCCATGAGGACGAACACGTCATGCTGCGGGTACCGGTTTCGAAGTTCCAGGCGTTGCCATAAGGGCGCCGGCGCGCTTGAGCCGGAACCTGATTGCGGGGCAGGATTGCAGGTATCCACGTTTTGGAGCGGAACCAGCGTCTCGCGACTGGTGCTTACCCCGAAAAGGGTGAGGTCTCTGCCGAAATCCACGGACTTTTCTTCGAGATCGGGGCCTGAAAACACTGCGCTTTTGCGAGAACTTGCCCAGCCGCCGGACCTTACAAGAAGCTGTCTGGTGTCTGGCCCGGGGCCGAGCGATACAAACCCGTCCCCGGCGTCGCCAATCCGAAGCCTCCGGTTTACCGCTTCGGCGTTCGAACGCATGTCTGTTTCTGAAAGGTCCTTGTCGGACGAATTCAGCAGGATGGCGGAAAAATGGTTCGGCGGCAGATAGACGGTCTCAGGAAGCGGGTTCACTTCCGTTGGGCGCCCCTTGCCGCGCGAGACCCCGACACAGTATCGGGACCGGGTCCGATCATCAGGTTTGCTTGGCTCTGCGGTGATCAGGTTGACGTCCCGGCAATGGTCGATCCAGATGAAACGGGTTTCGTAATCAAATCCTATGATCACGTCGGAGATGTCGATCCCGGTGTCGGCCTTCAGATAGATTTCATCGAGCTCCATCGAGCTTTTGAGCGTCATCAGTGCGGGAAGCTGAACAATGCGAATGCCCAGTCTCGCCACGCCGGAAGCAATATCGATGCTCATGCCGCCAGACAGGTCCGGGAATTCCCAAATGTCCGCCTGCATCTGTTTGGCTGTTTTGCTGAGGTAGCTGTCGTAATCGCCTTGCCTCTCAACAACAGTTGGCTCCGGCGTCAGAAGAGAACGACCGAAACCGATGGCTTTGGACCCGGGCGCCAGCATCGAAAGCACGGTTGCCCCGACATCAAGCAGCGAGCCGCTTTTCCCAACGGTCTTCGAAACCGGGTCAAGTGGATCGATGATCATCAGCAGGTTGCGCCGTGCGCCGCTTTGATCCAGCAGGCCGGTTGCTGAATTCTTCATGGCAAGGTGGTCTGATTGGATCACGATCAGCGGATTCCCGGCCCGACGGTCCTGAAGCACCCGGTCGACGAAGTTGCTGATGATGCGGTCGGTACAATGAACTGCGTTCAGGATCGGGTTCCTGCCGTCGCGATAGGTCACCCCCTCGCACGGTTCCGAGACGTGCCCGTCCGGATGATGCGTATCGAGGGTCAACGCAAGCTGCGCATATGGCATTCCTTGCGGGTTCCCGGCTCGCTCTGCGATCTTGCCTGCGACGAGGTCGAGGAACTCGTCGTCATAAAGCCCCCAGGGCGAACGGTAGCTCTCTCCCCGGCTTAGTTCCTCAAGCTCGAACAGCCCGTGCACATGTTGAAAACCGTGCTGGCTGGCGAATGCGTGGTGTCCGGCAAACCGGATATCCGCACCCTGCATGTAGCCCAGTTGGTACCCGGCCTGGTTCAGCACGTCTCCCAGGCAGACGGCACCGGGAAGAAATCCGTCAAGGCCACTGAGCGAATTTCCAAAACCCTTGGGAGTTGTCAGCGGTATCCCGCACAGACTACCGACCAGTCCTCCGATGGTCCATCCGGTCCCGTAGACCTGTCTGATGTCGGTGAAATCCGTCGCGATACCACGTAGACGCCGCAAATTGGGCATCAGGCCCGGAAACAGTTGCTCATCCATGTAGGTGCGCTCAAGGCTTTCGACATAGAGCCACACAATGTTGCGCCTTGGCGGATCCGCGAGCTCCGGAATGACATATTCGGAGATTGCCCCATGCGAAGTGCTGTCCGAGCTTCTGGCCGCCTTCACCGTTTCTTGCCGCAAAAGATTGAGGATATTTTCGAGGCCCGGATTGGTGACAACGCTGATAAGCAGTAGTGCGCCGACAAGGAGGGAGGAGGGGACTGAGTGAAATCGCCCTTGCGCCAATGGTTTGCGCCAGAGCGAAACCACCACCAGAATGCATAAAACTAGCGCGCTCAACGCCACATTGAACTGGGCGGTGTATTCGGAGTATCCGGCGCCCTTCGTGCCAGCCCAGAGATGATAGACGACCGATTCATCGATGCCGCGGCCCGTGAAGGAATCCGCAATCTCAAGGGCTGCCAGGGCCACCACGCCGGGAACCAGAATGGCCATGAAAAGAACTCTGAGCCACAGAGGGTTTTGCTTGCGCCGGAATATCCAGAAAGCGGCAAAGAGTGCGGCGAAGGAACCGACGGACTGAATGGTTGAGAGCATCAGCCAGGCCCTGCCATCAATGCGGACCCGTCTCGCGCACAATCGGCCGGTACGGGAGCCCGCGAACGGATGGCCGCGGTGTTAAGGCGCAAACGGCAGAGTGCGCCATGCGTTCGGTCGGTTCCCCCAATTTCTCCGCCCCACAGGTTTCGCGCCACTCCTCATGTGCGCGCGCCTTTATCGGTTTTGGCTGTATTGGGAAGCAAAACCGGCGGTCTGGTCAAGACTGTTTCCAAGATAGAACTGACGAACCTGCTCGTTCGCGGCAATTTCTGATGGGGTTCCGTAAGCGAGAACCTTCCCGGCCACGATGATATACGCGTGGTCTACAATGGAGAGGGTTTCGCGCACATTGTGATCACTGATCAGGATACCCAATCCCGAATCCCGGATGCGGCTTATCAGGCCCTGCAGGTCCGAGACCGCCAGGGGATCGACCCCGGCAAAGGGCTCGTCGAGCATCAGATAGCTCGGTCTGGACGCCAGCGCACGCGCCACTTCACACCGGCGGCGCATACCGCCCGAAAGCTTGGCCGCATTTCGGGTGCGAACCGACGTCAACCCGAACTCGTCAAGAATGCGTTCAAGAAGCCGCAGCCTGGTCGTCTTGTCCGGGTAGCAGCTTTCCAGAGCCACCATGATGTTGTTCTCAACGGAAAGTCCGCGGAACACGGAGGACTCCTGGGGAAGATAGCTCAGTCCCAGCCTGGCACGTGCAAACACCGGCAGACGTGTCGCCTCCGTTCCGTCAATGCTGATCTCGCCGGAATCCGGCTGGATCGTGCCGGCGACGATGCTCATCAGAGTCGTCTTGCCGGCGCCGTTCGGGCCAAGAATGGCAACTGTTTCTCCACGCCGGACCTGAATGCTGATATCGTCAACGACATTGGTGCTCCCGAAAGACTTCTTGAGCCTTTTGGCTGCCAGACACCTGGCCTTTTGATCTGAAGACCTTGTCAAAAAAGCTCGAGCCTCTTTGCTTGAGGGGAGAACCACGTTGCCACCCCAGGGGAGCCGTATCGAACCGGGTTTATCAGGCAGAAGATGATCTGACCATGCAGGCTGGACAAGAAGCGCCGGGAACACTCCTGGCATCCCTTGGTCCGGCGTTAGCCGGGAGGTGCAGGAGCCGAACCGAACACTGATTGGAGGCAGGACCGTGAGGGAAGAGTGCTGCGCGGGACACAGACTTTTACAGCTGTTCGAGGCAAGCCGTCGGGTGGAATGTCGCAAGCCGTTGCACTGACAGGGTTGGAGGCGTCGCAGGACTTTGTCGGACCCGTTGCCTGTGCTAATTATGTCGGCGAGGGACCATTTGATGAGACGACAGGGGGTGGCGGTGCCGTGCGGAATAGGTTTTGGTCTGCATGACACGTCGGATGGGGTGCTGATACGTGTCCAGCATGTTTGAAAAAGCGTCGGGTTCGACGCTGCCGGATTCGGATATGGGGTCTCTGCGTGATGAAAATCCGCCGGAGAAGCTCGACCGCACGATCAACGGCCCCGGTTACCGCGTACCGCTCTACTACAAGAAATTGAGGCATAATATCGGTGGGTCCGGTGCCGTCGGTGCCGGAGATCTGTTCTACAAGGTGTTTGAAGGCCTGAACAACAGAATTGCCACCAGTGGCGGGCGCGAATACATCAATTTCTGCAGTTACAACTATCTCGATCTTTGCGGCGACCCGGAAGTGGAAGAAGCTGCGCAGGCCGCCATCCGGGAGTACGGCACGTCGGTTTCCGCGTCGCGGATCGTGAGCGGTGAACGGCCCATTCACCGTGAACTGGAAGGGGCAATCGCCTCGTTCGTCGGCACCGAGGATTCCGTTGTCTTCGTTGGGGGCTTCTCCACCAATGAAGACACGATTGCCCACCTCATGGGTGAGGGGGATGCGATATTCCTCGACGAGTACATCCACAAAAGCGCCCAGCTGGGTGCATCCATGTCGGGGGCGAAGACCTACGCCTTCCCGCACAACGATCTCGATGCCCTGGAGAAACTGCTTCAGGCGAACCGCGACAAGGCCAGGAATGCCCTGATCGTCGTCGAAGGCGTTTACAGCATGGATGGCGACATTCCCGAGTTGCCGAAGCTGGTCGAACTCAAGCAGCGTTTTCAAACCCTGTTGATGGTTGATGAAGCGCACTCCATCGGGATTCTCGGGCGGACAGGGCGAGGGGTGTCCGAGCATTTCGGGATTGATCCCGGCGATGTTGATATCTGGATGGGGACACTGAGCAAATCCTTCGCAAGCTGCGGCGGGTACATCGCAGGCAACAGCGAATTGATCGAGTATCTTCGCTATACCGCGCCCGGATTTGTCTACAGCGTGGGGCTGCCGCCACCCATGGCCGCTGCTGCGTTGAAGGCGGTGCAGCTTGTCAGGGAGCAGCCGCAACGGGTTGCTCGGTTGCGGTCCCGTGTCTCGCTGTTCCATGAACTCGCCCGAAAGGCAGGACTGAACATTGGCGATGCCAATGTGGCGTCCGCCGTCATCCCGGTCATTGCCGGTCGTTCGGATGTCACGATTGCGCTGTCTCGCCGGCTGATGGAAAACGGGGTTCTCGCGCTGCCGATCGGGTATCCGGCCGTTTCCAAAACCAAGGCGCGGATACGGTTTTTCATAAGCTCCGGCCACACCGAGCAGGATATCGCGAGAGCTGTGGAGATCACATCGGAAGGACTCGCGGGCAAATGAGAGGTCGTGCGCGCACCAGCCTCCCGGCTTGCGAGATTAAACACTGTCCCTCGTCGCCGCGGGGCTACGGTCTTTGGGGCCGACGGATATGATCTCGGCGTGCCGATCCGGTAAGCGGGCATGAATTCGATGCGTCTTGGAACGAACCGGCCCGTCTCGGCTCATTACCTTTCTGATATGGCGATGGAGATCGGCAAGGCGGTCTTGATCGTGCTGGGAACGATCGAAGCCGTGTTCCTCTGCGACGTGATCGTGAGCCGGTTCATGCCTGAACTGATGGCTTTGGGCGCAAGCATCCCGACGATAGCGCTTGTGGTTGCCTATTCCATTCCCAACGGCTTGTTCATCGCACTCCCGACAGCGCTTCTGATCGGCGTTTACATTACTGTCCTGCGCCGGCGGGAGAAGAACGAATTCGGCGTCTTCGCCGGTTTCGGATACAGCCATCGGATTTTGACGGCAGGCGCACTTTTGATCGGCCTGCTCGGGGCAGGCGTATCGCTTCTCCTTTCAGGTTTTCTCGAGCCCCCGGCAAGGTTTTTGCTGGCTTCCACCCTAGAGCAGATCACGCATAAGGCCATCCGGGATGGTGAACTGGCTTCAGGCCGGTTTTACGAGGTCGGCAACATGACGTTTTACGCGACCTCCGGGCGGATGAACCAGGGGGCGAATGGCGTGTTTTTGTATCAAAGGCCTTCCGACAAGACTGGTCGCGTTATTGTCGCCAGTCAGTTGCTCAATCCTCAGTCCTATGAGCAGGCGCAAACCGGCGCGTTGTTCAACAACGTAAACATCTACGAATTTGCCGACAGCGCGGGCTCGGAGGTCGACCAAAGACAAGGCCTGCCGGCTGATGCCTGCCCGGAGTGTGAAGCGAGCGAGTACTTCCAGCCCCTGACCCACATGTATTTCGACAGGTTCTATATGGAGCTTCCTGAAGTGGACCTTCCTTCGATCAGGGACTGGAGAAACCCTGACGAGGCGAGCCTCTTGCAGCTTTTTTCCGCTGCGGAATGGGATCTGGTCCACATACAGGAGTTTGGGGAACGTTTGTTTCGCGCAGCGTTGTGCCTGGTAACGCCGCTCATGGCGTTGGTTGCCGTAGCGCTTACGTCCAAGAAGACCCTGCTTTTGTGCCTTCCTGTGGCCTCTGCAATTGTTTTGATGCTGAGCTTTTTCGCCGCCAGCGCTGTTGGAGCCGTAAGCGGCAGCGGCTTGTTGCTCACCACGGCGATATTGCTTGGCGCGGCAATCGCAGTTGCCACCGTTTGCGTGCTTGCCGTTCGGCAGATGAGCGGCCGGCTTATCCGCCAGATCGGTGTCGTCGTATGAGTATTGGGCAGCGGACCAAAGGCGTTTCACCGAAGCTCAACCGGCAGGGGATACAGTTTGGAAAGTGTCTCTACGGTTCGACGCCAACGGCAATGTGAGCCTCGCCCATGGCCACAAGCGCGTCACGCTGCTTCAGGAAAATCCTAAGGACAGCTGTATCTTCTGCCGCTCGGACCGCCATCACCCTGGCATTGATCGTGAAGTCGGTTTCCGCAAAGGCCGGCGAAACAAAGCGGATATGGAGTTTGCGCACCGAATTATGGTGCTCCCATTGTTCCAGGTAGTTGCTGACGAGCGCCATCACGAACATGCCCTGTACGGGAACGCCCTCCAACCCAAGTTTTGCGGCCAGCTCGTCATCGCTGTGCACCGGGTTGTCGTCGCCGGAAACCTCGGCATAGCATCCGATTTCGCCGCGCGATATGCCGGCAATGACTGTTTCGGGCAGCATGCTTCCCACTTCGACAGTCCCGGCACTCACGACAGCACCTGCTCGATCTTTGCTTTCGCAAACAGGCTGGTCATGGATGCCACGTGACCGTCGTTCAAGTCCCGAACCTGTGCTGAAACTCTTACCTTGCCGTTGGCGTCGAGATCTCCAAACTGAACCCGGAGTTCGTATGTCGCACCGATCTGCAATGGCGCATGCATCTCCACAGACTGCTCAAGGTGGAGTATCGCAAACTGTCCGTCGCCATCCGGGACACCGATTGTCTCGCTGATGAGCGATTGCACCTCCGGCAGGCCGTACCACACTGCAGGAAAGGTTAGGGGAACCGAGGACGACGGGGCCGGGTCCGGATCGTCACTTCTGCGGATCACCCGAGTGAACCTGTCGACATCCTGCTGTCGGATCTGGACCTGGAACCGGTGCGTTTCTTTTTCCATGTCCCCAAAATCGTTGTCTGAAAGAAAAACTCAGTCGGCAACACGCGTTGCGATCAGGGAAGCATTGACGCCGCCGAATGCGAATGAATTGCACAAGACAGCTTTTGACGGTGCCAGTTCGACGCTCTCCGGGGGCAGATACAGATCGCATCTGGGGTCTGCTTCGGACAGGTTGGTATGGGGCGGACACGCACGCTCAATCAGCGACCGCACCGTCACAGCGAATTCGAGCGCGCCGGATGCTCCGAGTGTGTGCCCGATCAGCTGTTTGACAGACGATACCGGAACATTCGCTGTTTCGTCGCCGAAAACCCGCTTTATGGCGGCTGTTTCATTGATGTCGTTCAGGATGGTTCCTGTTCCGTGCGCGTTGACATAGCCGATGTCGCCCGGCGCCAGTCCCGCATCTTCAAGGGCCAGTTGCATGGCTCGTGCGGCCCCGTGCTCATCGGGCTGAATAATGTCCTTTGCATCGCTGCTGGTGCCGTATCCCGAAATCCATGCAAGCGGTTTGGCGTTCCGGGCTTGGGCGCAAGCCTCCGACTCGATCACGAAGATTCCGGCTCCCTCGCCAAGAACCAGACCGTTGCGATCCTTGGAAAACGGACGGCATGTGTCAGGGCTGAGAACCCGCATGAGTTCCCACGATTTCATCACGGCTGAAGTAAGTGATGCTTCGCTGCCCCCGACCAGCGCCCGGTCGACAAGTCCGTGACGAACCATCTGAATGCCGAGCCCTATCGCCTGGGTTCCGGAGGAGCAGGCGCTGGACACAGCGAAACTGGGTCCGGTGATCCGGTGAGCAATACTCAGATGGGACGCGGCCGCGCTTGGCATGACCTTCGGAATCGTAAATGGATCGAGGCGGCGTTCGCCGCCAAAAAACTGGGCATAGGATTCGTCCATGGTCGTGATGCCACCGATCCCGGTGCCGACGATAACCGCAGACCGGTCGCCCGCAAGTTGCTCGGGAAGAATGCCTGCCTGTTTTATGGCTTCAACGGCGGCGACATGGGCGAAGTGGGAGAACCGTTCGGTTCGTTGGAGTTCATCTTTCGAAAGATGATCCGACGCCCGGAAATCCCTGACCGAAGCGGCGATCCTGACACGCAGTCGTTCGACCCTCGGGACATCGAGAGCCCCGACATGTGAGGTTCCGGACTTCGCAGCCTGCCAGAGGTTGTCCACGCCGAGGCCGGCCGCGCTGACGGCGCCGAAACCTGTAATTGCGACCCGTGTCTGCATTCAGCCCGCTTCGGCAGGTTTGCCGGCTTTCAGGGCCCGGTCGATTGCCGCGACAAACTCCGCCATGTTTCTGGCTGAAGAGAGGTCGTTATCCATCGGGAGATAGATGTTCAGTTTCTCCTCGGCCCCCATGAGGATCATCACGACATCCATGGATTCCAGTCCCAGCGTCTCCAGTGTCGCCTCCGGAGTGATCAGCTCCCGATCAATGGCTCCGTCTTCGGCGATGATGTCGATAATGCGTTCGAGCTGTTCCGGGTCTTCCAATTCCGGCCACTGTGCTGACGCGGGTTTCTCGCTCGCATTACTCATTGTGGAGATGTCCCAGCTCACTGATCAATCCGGCTGCTCAACAGCCGGTCATATAATCGCAGCGTTCGGCTTATTTGAAAACCCTGTTGGACAAGGATGTTGCGCAGCGGCTCGTTGTTATCGAGCACCCAACCGGCTTCAATCACACCGCTTTTGCGCCTGAGATCCAGAAGCCAGGCCACCAGGTGTTCGATGATCGAGATCGCGATCACGGCGCCCCCGACGGAATGCCGTATGTCGGGGCTGATCCCGAACAGGATGATTCTGCCTGACTGGAACTCATGGAAGAACTGCCTGTAGGCCAGTTTGGCCCATCCGAGAAGCGATGGATTCGGTCCGACATCGGCAGTGATCTCTGAAAGGTTCGGGATCATCACGGCCATCGCCTCCGGCTTTCCGTCCCTTTCCACGATGATCCCCATTTCCTTTTTCAGGAACGGCTTCAGGTCCGTGCCGAGGCCTTCCAGATCTTCGGGCTGCAAGGGTACGAACCCCCAGTTCTTCTCCCACGCGGAATTGTAGAGGCCGCGTACGATCTCGAGGTCCCGGTCGAAGTTCCGGAAATCCAGGTTTCTCAGACTGTAGCCCTTGGGCAGACGGGAAAGCTTCTTGCGATCCGCGTATTGCGAACTCATCGTCGATGACCATTCCAGCCGCCAGTAATGAAGGTCCCGGCATTGCGCGTAGGGCAGTTGGTTGAAATGGGCCTGAAGGTAGGGAGGGTGCCAGGGGACCATGATCATGGGTTCGAGATCGTGTCCGCCGACAAGAAGGCCCCCGAGTTCGTTCATGCTCAGGGTGAGGGGGCCTACAGCCCTTTCAACACCCTTGTTCCGGAGCCATTCCTCGGCGGTCTCGACCAGCTTTCGGGTGACGTCCATGTCATCCACAACGTCAAGACAGCCAAACAGTCCGGCATCGCCAAAGGCATTGGCGGGCTGGGTGAAATCGATCTGCGCGGATATGCGACCGACCACCCTGCCATTCTTTCGCGCCAGCCAGAACTGTGCTTCCCCGTGCTTGAAGAAGGGCGCCACGTCCGGGTCGAGCAGCTTCTTGGTCTCCAGCGCCAGCGGAGGGACATAGTTTTCGAAGTCGCGGTAAAGCTTGGTCGGCAGTGCCATGAACGTCCGCAGATCCTGTTTCGAACTGACCTTGGAAATTTCAATGACCATTGATCTTCAGACCTGGTGACGCAAAAGGATTGGGAACTGAAAGAACGAATCACAAATATCAAAAATGGAAGACGCCCCGCTCTCCGATTATGGCCTGTCAGCGGTGCAGTACCAAGTCTGATCTGGATTGAAAAACCGCCAAGTCGAATTTTGTTCGTGCCTGGGCCTCGTACAACCGTTTAACGTGCAGGACAGCTTTTCACGAAGGTGGGGTGGCCGCGGTACGGCGGGCGCAGCGACTGTATGTCCTTGCCGGTTTGGCGGGAGATCGGCGCCCGACGACGGATGGGAAAGGGGAATGCCAGATGCATGTTGCGATCACGGGTGCGACGAGCGGGCTCGGCTGGGAATTGTCCAGGCTCTACGCGGCGAGGGGGTGTTCGCTTGTGCTTGCGGGTCGGAATGAGCAACGGCTTCTTGAGATCTCGGAACTCTGCCGGGCTCTCGGAGCTGACGTCGAAACTCAAGCGGTGGACACGACCGATTTCGAGGCAATGGATGCCTGGCTCGGTCAAGCATATGCCAAAAGGCCGATCGATCTTTTTGTGGCGAACGCAGGAATGGGGGGGTCGGAAGTGCTGGTCTCCGATCAGGCGGAGAGTTCCGAGTTGGCCCGCAAGATCCTTGAGGTCAATACCAGAGCCACAATCAGTTCCGTCGCAGGTTTGATCCCGCACATGACGGAGCGTGGCTCCGGGCACATCGTCATTCTGGGGTCCATCTCGGGAAGGATAGGATTGCCCCAGTCTCCCGTTTACTGTGCCTCGAAGGCGGCGCTGAGCGTCTATGCCGATGCGATACGCCGCCTGCTGAAGCCGCACGGTGTGTCCGTGACCAGCGTCCTCCCGGGTTTTATCGATACGCCTATGAGCCGCTCGCTCGACATGGCGAGGCCTTGGTGCTGGCCGGCGGAAAGGGCTGCCAGGCGCATTGCCCGCGATGTCGAGCGGCGGGCTGCGCACTCGGTTTTCCCGTGGCAGCTAAGATTTCTGATCGGCGTTCAGAACCTTCTGCCTGCTGGTGTTTCAGATCGGATCTTGAGGATAGGTCAGGATATGGGCCTCTCTCAAAGCAGATAGCTTTGCAGCATCCCGAACCGGCATGCCGTTTGTGATGACGCCTGACAGGCAGAATGAGAGGGCAGGGCAGGGAAAGGAAAAGCGTCTCGTCCGACGCCGGTCCGGTGGTTTTGGGGCGCTCAAAAACCGACCGGAGAGGTTTGGCGGCTACGCCTTGTTCTCGTCGCGTTCATAACTCTCGCGAACCCAGGGAAAGGCCGCCGCAGCGTTGTCGTCGTAACCCAGGTTTCGTACTGTTGGAGACTGCCTGGGCTTCGGATTGTCCGTCCCGGCGATCCTGTCCATCAACTGTGTTCCGATGCCATAGTTCTGTGTTTCGCTGATAAAGTGGTGACGCAGGTGGCTTTGCCGGTGTCTGGCGATCCAGTTGCTGTGGAACCCGAGTTTCAGATGCGCGCTGGCGTGCATGAACTCATAATAGGTGAACATCAGAAAATTGGTCGTGATCATCGCCGGAAACAGTCCCGTCACATCGATCACTGCGCCCGGTATCAGGGCCAGAACGATAAGCAGGGGCACCGAAGTGACCGGAGCGGCAAAAAGGACGGTGAGATTGGATGGCTTCATGTGGTGGTCGTAATGAAGACGCCGCCACAAGGGGGCTGTAATCGGGCTCCTGTAGAGCAGGTGTGAGTGCAGGACGAAACGGTGAAGGACATACTCCACCAGCGGGTAGAACCCGACGGTAAGTGCCGTTGCCAGTAGCAATGCGAAGACGGATCCGCCGCTCGCCACAAGTGCGATCAGACCGGTCACGCTGATGACCAGATACATCTTGAGTGCATAATGATCGAAGCAGGCCCGGATCAACTCACCGGCCGTCTCCAATTGACGATCGCGGTACTTCGCGGACCAAGCCCTGTCACCCAACATTCCGTACGTTCCTGCTGACGGGCGTCGGGGCGATCCCCGTTCGCCGAACCATGCCTTTGTCTCTCTCGAACCCTACTGCAGACCATTCGCCATAACAATTGTGCGCCTTGACCCCCGGACGATCTGTCCCAGGCAAATGCCCAATCGGGATGAGACCCTTTGACGATTTCCGTCCACGCGGGCCTTTCGTTTGGACAATCAACCCGATGGTTTTCCGGATGTCCCCGCAACATATGAGTAAATGGTGGCAGAAAGGACCGCCACCGCGGCCAGAGGGATGGCCCATGCCGCAAACAGGGTTGGACTGTAGCCGTGGTGTCCCAGCATCAGGGTCACGCTGAAAAAGAAGTAGGCTCCGAAACCCACAAGAGCCACCGACAAGGCCCGGTACGGCATCCTGTCGGAGCTGAACCGGGTCATGGAGAGATGGGCTGTCAGCAGCACCGTTACCAGGCAGTAGAGAATGCTGGCATATCGCTCATATACGGTCATCTCGTACTTGTAGAGATTGGGAACCAGCTCACCCTGTTCCAGGAGTTCGGCCAGCAACGGCTGCGGCAGCAATATCGGCAATATCCCGATATTCTCGACCCAAAGCGGACTGAGCGCGAGATCGGTCTCGAGAGCGTCGAAGCGGTTTTGCTCAAGCGCTGGGCGATTGTTGTCCGCAGTCCCGGATAGCGTCGAGAAATAGGAGACCGTGCCCGATCGGAATGTCCAGCGCCCGGGATCCCGGGCCGGCTCGGCACTCGCCGCCCTGATGATGAATTGGAGGTCACGGTTTTCGCCATAGTCGAACACATAGACATCGTGCAGCCTGATCTCATCCCCGATTTCGACGCGCGCCCTGGCGATGAAATCCGTACCGGCAAACCATCGTTCGCCGCTTTGGACCGGGCGTTCGAATTTCAGGCCGTAGGACCGGTGCGTGGTCGTGGCCTCCAGCTCGACCGTCCAGGGTTTCAGATAACCGGAAACCGCAAAATGCAGGAGCCCGACGAGAATGCCGACAACAAGGGCCGGCACCAGCGAAGGGATGTATGACCGGCCGCAATTGAACAACATGAACCGCTCGTTCGAGGTCGCAAGTGTATATTCGGCCCAGACGACGCCCCAAACCCCGGCAAAGAGCAAAACGGAGGGCGTGACGAAGCTCACTCTGAGAAGCGCGTAGTAGACGATGCGGCCTAGATCCTGGGAGGCTTCAGCCTGCTCGGTTGACGATAAGAGTCCATCGACGTTCGCGGACACATCCAGCGCAACGATAATCGAGACTGTCACGAGCGCCAGTATCGTTACGCGCTGGAGATAGAGGATAGTCACCAGACGGGTTTCAAGGCGCAGGAACGCACGGGTGATCGATTTGATCAGGCCCCCGGGTGTTTGCCGACTGCCGAAATCGTGCCGCAGAAACTCTTTGGAAATGTCGCTCAAGACAGTGGTCTTACCCTGGATCGGTCAACGGGTCTTAAATGCCCGGCCTCGCAACGATACGAGCATTGACGATCCTCCGCAAACTCCGGCACTGCGGCCAAACCTATTGCTCCGGCGAGGATTTCGCTGACGTGGCATCGGCGCTTCGGGTGCGGGGCTCGTGAACGATCCGGTTGAACGTGGACATGGACCTGTCCGAAATGAAGCGCATGAGAACGGAAGTCCATGATCGGTAGGATTTCAGGTTCTCGTAATGCTCCGGTGCAAGCCCCTTGAGCTTGGGCAGGTTGTTCCAGGGAATGCTCGCGAAATCATGGTGCTCCGTGTGATAGCCGATGTTGAAGCTCAGCCTGTTCAGCGGCCCGTAATAGGAGTGCGTTTCCTGTCCGTCTCCGTCCGTGTAGTGCTCCTGAATCCAGCGTCCCCCGACGGGGTGCAGGCCAAGTGCGAATAGGGTAGACAGGCCGATATAGGCAAGAGCTTTCGGACCGAGGAAAACAAGCAGAAGTGCATCGACGGCCAACACCGCCACGACGTTTGCGAGGAACCAGCGGTCGACAAAGTCCACTCCCTTGATCCTCAGTGGCCGCAGCGCCTGCGACAGGCCCAGCAGAAACACCCAAAGGGTCTTGCGCAGGGTGGAATTGCCGATCAATCGGCCTTCGGTGCGGCTGACGATATCCGCATCCTTGTCATAGAGGCCCAGGTACTGGTGGTGCATCAGATGGTATTTGCGGAACGCGATCGCTCCGGGAACAAACAGCGCCAAATCGCCAAAGATGCCCAGAAGCTTGTTGTATGCCGGGTTCCGGAAAACGAGGTTGTGGGCACATTCGTGCATAAGCGCATAAAGAGCGTGATTGGCAAAGGCGCCGAACAGGTAGGCCGCCACGAACACCCATATCCAGGAGACCTGGGTCAGGCCTATAGCAACACCCCACTGCACGAGGACCAGGGCGATGGTCCAGAGTGCCGTTGCCGGATTTGTCCCCATCAGGGCGCGCACCTCGGGGTGGCTTGCCCGGATTTCCCGCGCCCGTGCAATATGTACGTGGTATTCGTCGTCGTAAACGAAGTCGAGCGCCACAACGCTTCCCCTTTTGCCCCGCGTCGGAACACGGGTTCCGACCATTCCTAGATACCAGTATTGCGCATCCGATCAAGTTCATCACGCCCTGGCCGGGCCAGGCATGGCGCGCAGTAAACGTCTGTCCCTGCTCAAGAGACTGGAAATCGGCGCGGCGGCGGGGTAGCACCGGAAAAAATGACACTCTCACTCGGGCCGGGGATTTCTTGACATGGCGATTGCGATTTCAATTGTCACGATCGCAGCGCTTGCTTTGCTTGGCTATTTCGCGGCGGTGGTCCGGTCTCTCAGCCGCAATCCGGTTGTGCCCTGGGAGGTCGCGGTCTCGAGCTTCTCCGATAGCCCCCGCGTGCCTGTTGTCGTGTCACTGACCACCACGCCCAAGCGGCTTCAGGGTGAAACGCTTGGAAACGTGCTTGCATCGGTCATGGCGCAAAACCCCCGGCCACAAGCGATCGAGATCAACATTCCCTACAGGATGAAACGTCTCGGCCAGGACTATGAGATCCCGCAATGGCTCATCGACAGTCCGGTGGAGATTCACCGCTGCGAGGATCTGGGCCCTGCGACAAAATACGCAAGCACTCTGCAACGCTACGATGTGACGAACAGGGATCAGAAGATCCTGGTGATCGATGACGACTTGATTATGCCGGTCGGACTGGTCGGTGCGGCCAATGCCGCCATGGATGCGCATCCCGACAGCGCTGTTTGCGGTCACGGAATGGTCCTGAAAGCCAAAGGGTCGCCCAAGGTCAGGTTTTCTCTCACCAATTTCGTCACGGGCGACAGAATCGTCCTGCGCTGGGTGAGCCAGCATAAACAGCGCATCCGCAGGCCTGAGGATGTGCAGGCGGTCGACGTCATCACCGGCTACCAGGGCTACGGTATCCGCCCGCGGTTCTTTGATGTCGCTACCCTGGTGGATTACAGCGGTCTTCCGCCGGAGGCCTTTTTCGTCGACGACATGGTGATCTCCGCTCGCCTTGCCGAGCGGGGGATCCCGCGGCTCGTGAGCGGTGTCTGGCGTACCTTCACCCTGGAGAACAGCATGAAGTTCGGACTTTTCATTGCCGAGTATCTCAGGAACTTCATCAAGCTCGATCCCCGGACCGACAATCTCAGCAGCGGGGTCAACCAGAGTGATCACAACAACAATGTCGTCGTGCGTCACTTCTGGCGGGTCTGGTAATCATCGCGCCTGATATTTGGGAGTTACCAAAGGGGGGCTGCGGTTTTCGGATAAAGGTTGAAGGGGGTGGGTGACGTGTTGTATGCGCTTTCCCTGTAAATAATGAGGGGCGCATTTCCGTAGACTTTCTCGACCATACCGCGCGAACTGCGGTGGGGCCGAAATCGTGCTTCTCTCATTTATGCGCCTTTGTCGCGGTCGGGTGTGACCTGCGAATGAGGGCCTGCTTTGATCGATCGCAAGGCGACGTCTGCCGGCTTGGGTGTAGGAGAGTGAGATGTTCCGGTTGACGACATCCAACCGCCATTGCGAACCATTCGGATACATTTGAAATGGATGCGGAAGTAAAATTGACCGGTGCGCAAATCCGCGACCATTGTTCACTCCACAATCCCCATCCCGGGATCGCGCTGGAACCGGGAGAGCCGCCCATCACCGAGATGATGTACCTCATCTGGGTACAGCGTCCGGAACTGAGAAAGAGATACGATCTGGGGTCTGCAAGGGGACGCAAACGCTTCCGCGTCTGGTACATGACCTACGGAGCCATCGAGCTGGATCTCGTTCACTGGCTGGCCGATTGTCCCTCGGCTCCGAAGGAGCACCCGAAGAGCTACGGTGAAATCGCAAGAAATCTGGTCACCTGCTTCAAGCCATGGCTGATTTTCGCTCTTATTGGGCTGCTGTGGAGATGGGACAGTGCCATTGTTCGACACGCAGAGAAAATCGGCCTGACGATCGGTCTATATTCGCGGAACTTCGTGGTCTCGCTGACCAAGCGCCTTCCCGACCTGTCCCGCTGGCTTCATACCGAAGAGCTGATCCCGACACCTGCCGCAGGCCCCGGTTGGATCCACCCGCTGCTCAAGCTGTCGGCCTCGGAAGGCCTGGAACTCGGAACACTTCAGCCAACGGATCCCCGCCTGCCGCCCAAGGGGGTCAACATCATCGGCTATGCCTTTGGCGAACTCGGCCTGGGAGAGGACACACGCACGGCTGCTCGCGCATTGGCGATGCACGAAATCCCGGTAGGTGTGGTGAACTTCAACAGGGGATTGTTCACCCGGCAGCAGGACCGGTCCGCCGAACGCTGGATCAGCCGGCGGTGCGAATACCGGACAAATCTCTTTCCGATGGCCGTAAACGAGATGCACAACGCGATCCTCGATATCGGCATTTCGAACTACAACCGGCGCTACAATATCGGTTATGCGCCCTGGGAGTTGCCAAAGTGGCCGAAGGCGTGGTTGCCCTATCTCGAATTGCTCGACGAATTCTGGGTTTCGACGACCTTCACCTACAATGCGCTGCGTCCTTACACCGACAAGCCGGTCCAACTCATGCCGTTGGCCGTGACAGTCGACGAGGTCGAAACGGTCAGAAGGTCCGAGTTCGGCCTGCCCGAGGACGCTTTCCTGTTCTTTTTCTCGTTCGACGTGACATCCTCGGTCGATCGCAAGAACCCCTTCGCAACGGTCAAGGCCTTCAGGCGTGCATTTCCCAGGGGCGACGAACCGGCAGGTCTCGTGGTGAAGGTCATGAACCTCGATCCGCTGGTGCCCAACTGGCACAAGCTCATGAAGCTGGCGGATGGCGACAAGCGAATCCATTTCATTACCGGCATGCTGTCACGGCCCCGGATTCTCGGCCTTGTGGCCAGTTGTGATTGTTTCGTTTCCCTCCATCGTGGCGAAGGCTTTGGTAGAGGGCCCGCCGAGGCGATGCTTCTCGGAAAGCCGACGATCGTGACCGGTTTTTCCGGGAACATGGATTTCACCAAGCCGGACAATTCCTGCCTGGTCGATTACAAGCTGATTGACGTCGAACCGCACCAGTATCACTTCAGCGAGGGGCAGCAGTGGGCCGATCCTTACGTGGACCACGCGGCCGAATACATGCAAAAACTGGTGAACGACCGGGAGCTCGCAAACAGGTTGGGGCTGGCCGCCCGCGACCGGATCCAGACTTATCACAGCGCCAGCGCCGCCGGCGCCCGCTACCGGGCACGGCTGGACGAACTCGGATTGCTGTAGATGGAAACGGAAGAGCGATAACTTGAAGGCAGTTGCGGATTTGCCGGATTTGGCGTTGCATCGTGGCCGAGGACTCAGCCGGAGGAATGTCCAACTTGAACGCCGTGCAGGATGACAGATATCGCTCATTGCTAAGCAGAATGGGGCGCCCGTTTGAGACCCTGATTTCAAACCGGGAGCTTTTCGTTCGGCTTCTCGTCCGCGATCTTCAGGCGACCGTTCGCGGCAGCGTTTTGGGGCTCGCGTGGATTGTCATCAGCCCTTTGGCGATGGTTGCGATCTACACATTCGTGTTCGGCGCCATTCTCGATTCAGTCTGGACCGTTGGCGATCCGGAGCCGCTTGAGGTTCCGCTGATCTATCTCACCGGTCTGGTGATTTTCGGTTTCTTCATGGAAGTTATGCTGCGTGCGCCCGATTACATTCGGCTGAATAAGACATATGTCACGAAGATCGTATTCCCCGTCGAACTTCTCGATTGGGTTCTGGTCGGTTCCGCCGCGGCCAAGCTGCTGATCAGTTTCGTCGTGATCATCGTCTTTCTGGTTCTGGTGACAGGCACGGTTCCGCCGGCGGCGCTGTTGCTGCCCTTCATCGTGGTCCCGTTCGTCTTTCTTGCGACCGGCCTGGCCTGGTTTCTTTCCGCTCTCGGTACCTATGTCCGCGATGCCGGGCACGCCATGATTGCCTTCACGCCTGCACTCATGTTCATGAGCCCGATCTTCTACTCGGCGGAACAGGTGCCCGAGAGCGTACGCTGGATCTACAGTTTCAATCCGCTGACCTTTGTTACCGAAACAACCCGGGGAATCCTGTTTTTCGATCAAGGGATCTCGCTGATGGACTATGGCGGTTACTGGTGCGCGGCAATGGCCATGTTCTTCGCCGGAAACTGGTTCTTCACGAGGGCGCGGCGCGGGTTTGCCGATGTCTTGTGAGGTCTCGCTTTGGGCCAGGGGGCTTCAGAAGAAGTACGAATTGCACGACAACGGTTTCGGCGCGCTCGTAGGGCTGATGACCGGGCGTGTGGCAAGCCGGCATCACTGGGCGATCCGTGACTTCGATCTCGACGCAAGGGCGGGCGATTTCATCGGTATCGTCGGCCGCAACGGAGCGGGGAAATCGACGCTGCTGCAAATCATTGCGGGGATCATGCCTCCCGACTCAGGCGAGTTGACCGTCAACGGCCGTGTCGCGGCACTCCTGGAGCTTGAAACCGGGTTCAGCCCGGATTTCACCGGCTGGGAGAATGTCGAACTCAGTGCGGCGCTTTACGGCTTGAGTTCCCGGCAGATCGAAGGCCGCCGAGCCGCAATCAGCGATTTCGCGGGCCTTGGCAGCTACATGGACAGACCCACCCGCCAGTACTCGAGCGGTATGCGCGCCAAATTGGCGTTCTCGGTCTGCCTGCATGTCGACGCCGATATCGTGATCGTGGACGAGCTTTTCGGGGTCGGCGACTACCGCTTCCGGCAGCGCGCGACCGAGCGTCTCAGGCAGTTTTCGGAACGGGGCATTGTCTTCTTCGTGTCGCACAGCGAAACAACCGTACTGTCGCTTTGCAATCGTGCCATCTTCATCGAGGGAGGCAAGAAGCTTGGTGACGGGGCGACCAAGCCGGTCTTCCGCGCTTATCAGCGCACGATGTCGAGACTCGGCGGTGAGACAGGCATGTTCCGGGAAAGCGGGAGTGCAACCGACCAAATTGCGCCGGCGCCAGAAAACCAACCGGCGGATCGGGATCCGCCGGCAGCACCGCTTCCTTCCGGCGTTGATTTCTACAAGCGTGCTCGGCCTGACCCGGCCGCTTCGGCGGGATTGATAGACCGGGTGGAGCTTGGAGCCGCGGACGGTCCGCCTGAAAGGGTTTATGAGGGGGGCGAACTTCTCGTTTTGACCGTTCACACCGACGCGATCGATTTGTCGGACGTCTTCGTTGCCATCTTGTTGCGCGACGGTTTTGGTCAGATCATCTGCGCGCGGGATACCCTGGAGCTCGGGGATGATCCGGCATCAGGCAGAGGCGAGCAGGTATTCGGTGCCGAGTTCGAGTTTCCGCTGCCCTATCTGCCGAGCGGCGATTACGGTTTTGACGTTGCCATCGGGCGCAAGGACCTCCCGGGCGAATGGCTCGACTATCTTGAAGCTGCGGCAGATCTCGCGATTGTCTCGCGGCACATTTCTGATGGACTTGCCAATGTCGCCATGGACGAGGTGGTCATAACAACGACAGTGGAGCCGTGAATGGTTCCTGAGACGGTTGTCCAGACACGCGGGCTCGGCAAGGCTTTCGACATCAGCTCGGGTCCGTTGCGGCGCATGATCGGAACTCTTGGAAATGATCAGGGTACCGGCGGTCTGTGGGCTTTGCGGGACTGCGATCTTTCGGTCGCCAAAGGTGAGGCTGTCGGCGTGGTCGGCCTCAACGGATCGGGAAAATCCACGCTTCTGCAATTGGTTTGCGGCACTGTCCTTCCGTCCGCCGGCTCGGTTTCTGTCAATGGCAGGATTGTCGCCATGCTGGAACTCGGGGCCGGTTTCAATCCGGATTTCACCGGGCGGGAAAACGCTCTGTTGAGCGGCATTGCCTATGGGCTGGAAGCCTCGCTCATCGAGGCGCGAATGACGAAAATCCAGGCCTTTGCGGACATCGGAGACTATTTCGAGCGACCGGTGAGGGAATATTCAAGTGGCATGTATGTCCGGCTGGCCTTCGCCGTCTGTGCCAATGTCGATGCCGACATTCTGGTCGTGGACGAAGTTCTGAGCGTCGGAGATGCCTTGTTCCAGAGCAAGTGCCGCAGGTTCATCCGGGACTTTCTGAGGCAGGGAACGGTTCTGCTGGTTTCGCATGACGCCGGAGTTGTCCGCGCGCTCTGCACTCGCGCGGTGCTGCTGGAACAGGGCCGCAAGACCGCCGACGGCCCGGTTGACGAGGTGCTTGACCAGTACACGCGGTCTTCAAAGGCAAGGCGGGGAAGGGCGGTGCATGACCAGGCTCAGGTTTCCGGTGTTGCTCAGGCCGGCACAGAGCCCCGGCCCGGGTTCGACCCGTTCTGGGGGCAGGGCAACCGCATTGAGGTCGGCAAGTTCGATCCGGAGGCGCTGCGGCACGGTCACGGCGGATGCCTGATCACGTCATGCTACTTCTCGGCGGACGGACTATCGCCGGCGACGCAACTGCGCGGCGGACAGCACGTCACCCTGCACATCGAGGCACTGGCCGAGCGCGAAGTTGCGCAGCCGATCTTTGGCTTCATATTCCGCAATGAAAGCGGGCAGAACCTGTTCGGCGACAATACGTTCCAGACCTACATGACCGATCCCGTGCGGTTGATGCCCGGCGAAACCGCCACTGCCAGTTTTCGCTTTCAATTGCCCTACCTGCCCGTTGGGAAATACGTGTTCTCTCCTTCCGTGATTGAAGGGACCCAGCAGGATCACATTCAGCTCGACTGGCTTGAAGATGCGCTGGAACTCACGGTCACAGCCTCTGACGTCCGTGGCGGGAAAATCGGCTTCAGACACCACGATATCCGGCCAATTCGCCGTACGGACTGAGCGCCGCGCGCCCGCAAGAAGCACCAGTGCCGGTCCCTGCGGCGGCGGGGCCGGGCAGGGGATATCCGTTTCAGCTGTAGACGCGATGTTCCATCGGGGTGCTCGCGATCCGGTCGAGCAGACCCTTCAGCAAGGCCGCTTCCGCGCGATTGGGCTTGGCATGCGGGTTCCAGACCACGTGCACGTCGATGGCCGGAGCAGCCTCGTAGGGCGGAAGCCGCCACAATCGCCCGCGCTCGACATCCTCGCGCACCACATGCAGCGGAAGCGGGCCGATCCCCAGGCCGGCAATGATCATGCGGCGAACTTCCTCGAGGTTTGGCGAGGTGCCGACGATACGGGCATCGAGTTGGGCCTCGGCCCGCATCTGCGCCACCGGGCGCAGCGCGTCATCCATCTGGTCGGTGACGAAGCTGACGGAGGAGTGACCGGCCAAGTCCGCTATCGTAACGCCCTCGCGTCCGAACAAGGGATGCGTCGGGCCGCAGAAGAATCCGAAAAATTCCCGGAACAGACGCCGGTATTCAAGCTGCGGACTGCGATCCATCACCAGGCAGATCGCAACCGAAGCCCGGCGTGCGGCGACCGCACTTAGCGCGCTGCGGCTCGCCATGGCCTCGATCGAAAGCGTGGCGCGCGGGTGATCGGTATGAAAACGCGTCAGGGCTTCGTTGAACAGCGGGCTGACGACATGGCTCGCCATGACAATCCGGACATGGCCGCTCACCTCGTCCTCGACATCGCGGATAACCGTTCCGAGTCTGAGAATCGCGCCGTGGATGTCGACGGCTTCCTCGTAAAGCAAACGGCCGGCCGCAGTCAGTTCGAAGCGGCCGGGCCTCCGGTTGATCAACCGCTTGCCGAGCCGGTCCTCGAGCCGCTTGAGCGCGCTGGAAACCGTTGGCTGCTTGAGGCTGAGCCTTTCCGCGGCCTCGGTAACCGATGCTGAATCCGCAAGGACAAGAAAGGTTCGCAGCAGATTCCAGTCAAGGTCGCGGGCAAGGCGTTCCGGCGGGGTCAGGCTGATCATGGGTTATAGATCTCAACAATGGATAGGATGCTGATTATCTATTTGATCAATGCGGGTCTTGGCAACATCATGGTCCGAACAAAAACGCCGGGGAGCGTTGGGAACATGAGCATTGAAAAGAGGGAGGCGCGGCAGCCTTGGATCCTGTTGACGCCGGCACTGACGGCGATCTTCCTGTTGCTGATCGTCCCGCTGATGTTCATCGTTGTCTACTCGTTCTGGCTCAAGAGCGCGGTCGGGGCCGACACGCCCGGCTTCTATCTCGACAACTGGCAGGAAGCGCTCACCGACCCGTTCTACCGGGATATCCTTCTCAACACCCTCAAGATCGCCGCCATCACCACGCTTGCTTGTGCGGTGCTTGGATATCCGGCCGCGTATTTCATCGCGCGGTCAAAGGGCAACAAGCTCATCCTGCTCGTTCTTCTGATGCTGCCGTTCTGGATCAGCTACATCATTCGGACGATGAGCTGGATCAACATTCTCGGCGTCTCCGGTGCGCTCAACTCGGTGCTGCTTTCAATAGGGCTCATCGATGAGCCGATCCAGATGCTCTACAATGAAACCACGGTCATCATCGGACTGGTTCATTTCCTGCTGCCTTTCATGGTGCTCAATATTTTCGTGAGCCTCGACGGTATCGACCGGAACCTCGAAGATGCCGCGTCCTCGCTTGGCGCAACCCGGCTGCAAGGGTTTTTCCAGGTCACGTTGCCGCTTTCGATGCCGGGTCTCGCGGCGGGCGGGCTTCTGTGCTTCGTCCTTGCTGCAGGTACCTATATCACGCCTGTGGTGCTGGGCGGACCGCGCGATGCGATGTTCGCCAATCTGGTCTACGAGGCCATCATCCGTCAGCTCAACTGGCCGCTCGGATCAGCCCTGTCGCTGCTGTTGCTTCTGGTCCTGGGTCTGCTGGTGGCCATCTACAATCGCTACCTCGGCATGGCGCAACTGGCGAAGGGGTTGGGCTGATGGGTTGGCGGCTTATCCGGATCTACACCATCCTGGTGTACCTTTTCATGTTCCTGCCGATTGCCGTGGTGGTGCTGTTGTCGTTCAACGCCAACCAGTTCGGCAGTTTTCCGATGACCGGCCTGTCGACCCGCTGGTTCGAGGCTCTCTGGAACAACGACGCGATCATGCGGGCCTTCCGGACCTCGATCGTGCTCGGCTTGATGACCGCCGTGATTTCGACGGTCCTTGGTGTACTCGCGAGCCTTGCGCTGGTCCGGTACCGGATTCCGGGCCGCAACATGATCACGACCTTGCTGATTGCACCGATCCTGGTGCCGGAAGTGGTTCTTGCGGTGGCGCTGCTGCTGTTCCTGAACTTCCTCGATATCGGCAAGAGCTTCACGCTCTTGCTTCTCGGGCACGTCATTTTCACGCTGCCCTTTGTTATTCTCGTCGTGCAGGCCCGTCTTGTCAGCATCAAGCGGGACGTGGAGGAGGCGGCCCTAAGCCTCGGCGCCTCGCCGCGGCAAACCTTCCTGTCGATCACGCTCCCGCTTCTGATGCCGGCGGTGGCCGCGGGCGGGCTGTTTGCCTTCACCATCAGCTTCGATGACATCACCGGGACTCTGTTCTGGAAGCCTGGCGGCGTGGAAACGGTGCCGACCCAGATCTTCTCGATGCTTCGAAACTCGATCTCTCCGGAGATCAACGCCCTTGGCACGGTGATGATCGTGCTGACGGTCGGATTGCCGCTCGTTGGCGCAGCAATCGCCCGAAAACTCGCAACAAGAAGCGGCGGATAAACCGCCCACCCGAACCTGAACCAGAGATGGAGAACAAGAATGGACGATACCAAACGCTATGAACGGCTTCGTGAGCGGTTGCAGAACGGCGACATCAGCCGCCGCAGCTTTTTCGGCCTGCTAGGTGCAGCAGGTGCAGCCTACGGGCTGCAGATGCCCTTTGCCCGCAGGGCATTTGCCCAGAGCGATGTCAGCCAGGTCCGCTTTGACGGCTGGGGCGGCGTCGTCTCGGAAGCGTTCCGCAAGCACGCCTTCGATCCCTACACCCAAAAGACCGGCATCGAGGTGGTCGACGGGACATTCCCCGGTGGTGACGAGTACCTCGCGCTGGTGCGCGCCAGCCAGCCGGGCGAATACAACATCGCCCATCTTTCGGGCGTGTTCGACTATGCCCGCTACCACAGCTTCGATCTGAACAGCGAGCTCAATCTCGCCAACATTCCGAACATGGCCAATGTGATGCCCGCGCTGATGGACGCGTTCAAGTCGATCACGCCGGACAGCCTCAGCGCCGCCCCATACGACTATGGCACCACCGGCATCGCCTATAACCGCAAGTTCATCTCGGACGAGGAAATCCGGGAAAAGGGCGCCAAGATCCTCATCGACGAAAAGCACAAAGGCAAGATCGGCGGCTGGAGCGACTGGCGGACCAGGATGTGGTATGCGGCGCTGCAGACCGGGCAGGACCCCAACAACATCGAGGACACCGAGGCCGCATGGGATGCGGTACGCACCCACCGCGATCTGGCGCTCAAGTACTGGGCGTCAGGCGCCGAACTGATGAGCCTGCTGGCGGAAGAGGAAATTCACGTCACCGAGGGCTGGTCGGGCCGCATCTATGCGCTTCAGGAACAGGGTCACGACATCGGTTACTACGATCCGCCGAACGGATTTGGCTGGCAGGAATGCCTGTTCGTCATCAAGGGCAGCCCGATGTCGGCCTGTGAGGAACTGGTCAACTTCATGCTCGACAAGGAGACATCGATCGCTGTCGCCGAAGGCCAGAGCTATCCGCCCGCACTCGATCCCACCAAGGTGGATCTGGGCGAAAAGATTCCGAAGCTTCCGGCCTTCGATCCGACCGGGACCCTGTCCGGCTTGACCTTTGCCAATCCGACCTACTGGAACGGCAATGAGGCGGATTGGTCCAAGGAGTTCGGTCGCGTTCAGCGCGGCTACTGAGCCGATAACCGGTCCCGCCTGTTGCGGCGGGGCCGGCCCCATTCTTCAACCGGAGGCATGAGCCCGTGAGTGCGGTTTCCCTGAACAATATCGTCAAGCGCTTTGGCAATTTCACCGCAGTGCACGAGATGTCGCTGGAAATTCCCGAAGGCAGCTTTGTCACGCTGCTCGGTCCCTCCGGCTGCGGCAAGACCACCACCTTGCGGATGATCGCCGGATTGCTCGATCCCACCGAGGGGGAGATTTCCATCAAGGGCCGCCGGATGAACGACGTCCCGATTCACAAGCGCAATCTTGGGCTCGTGTTTCAGAATTATGCGCTGTTTCCGCATAAAACGGTCGCGGAGAACGTCGCGTTCGGGCTCAATTACCGCAATGTCGGCAAGGAGGACGTAAAGCGAAAGGTGGCCGAAGCGCTGGAACTGGTCCAGCTGCCGCACCTTGGCAACCGTTATCCGAAGGAGCTTTCGGGCGGTCAGCAACAGCGGATTGCGCTGGCGCGCGCCATCGTGATCGAGCCCGATGTGCTCTTGCTTGACGAGCCGCTTTCCGCGCTTGATGCCAACCTCCGTGAAGACATGCGCGTCGAACTCAAGCGCATCCAGCAGAGCATTGGCGTGACGACGGTGTTCGTCACCCATGACCAGACCGAGGCGCTGGCGATGTCCGACCGGATTATCGTCATGTCCAACGGACGTGTCGAGCAGGCCGGTGCGCCCGAAGAGGTCTACAACACGCCGGCCACCGAGTTCGTTGCGAAGTTCCTCGGCGCATCCAACCTGCTTCCGGCCCATTGCAAGGACGTTTCCGGCAGCGGCGTCGCACTGGAACTCCCCGGATTTCCCGACATTTCAATTCCGCCTGACCGCGCCCCCAAGATTTCCGGGACCGGTCCGGCCCAGCTGGTCGTTCGGGCCGAGAAGCTGCATCTTAAGCCGCAGGGAACCCCTGCGGACGGTTATCTTGCCGTGGATGCGCTTGTCGAAAATGTGGATTATCAGGGCCAGTCGGCGCGTTATTTCGTCCGTGTCGGAGACCACCAGATGCAGGCCATCAACATGATCGAGGATCACCCTTTTGCAGCCGGATCACGGGCTGTCCTGCAGTTCCGCGCCAAGGACTGCGCAGCCTTGCCGGTGGAGAGCCATTCGTGAAATCCGATAGCCATCTGTTTTATCAGACCCGGGCCCGCCGCCCGGTTCTCTCCCAGGCGCGTGGCGTCTACATGTGGGACGTCGACGGCAAACGCTATCTTGACGGTTCCTCCGGTGCGATGGTCTCAAACATCGGCCATTCCAACCCTAGGGTGCTGGAGGCGATGCGGCGGCAGATGGAGAAGTCGACCTTCGGATACAGGCTGCATTTCGAGACCGAACCGAGTGAGCGGCTTGCCGCCAAGGTCGCTTCGCTCTCGCCTGCGGGGATGGAGAAGGTGTTCTTCGTCTCGGGTGGCTCGGAGGCAGTCGAGAGCGCGATCAAACTGGCGCGGCAGTATGCGGTGACCGTGGGGCAGGGCTCTCGCTGGAAGGTGATTTCGCGCGATCCGAGCTATCACGGTTCGACCTTCGGCGCGCTGGCCCTGACCGGCTATGCGCCGCTCTCCGATCCGTTCATGCCGATGATGCAGGCAATGCCGAAAATACCTGCGCCGCGGGCCTATCTCGATGGTCTGCCGATGGATGATCCGTCGACCGGTGCCCACTACGCGGCAATGCTGGAAGCGAAGATCCTGGAAGAGGGTCCGGAGACCGTCCTGGCGTTCATTCAGGAACCCATCGGCGGCGCTTCCACGGGAGCGTTGATGCCGCCTGCGGGGTACATGCAGGCGGTGCGCGATATCTGCGATCGCTACGGTGTGTTGCTTATCCATGACGAGGTGATGTCCGGGGGCGGACGTACCGGCAGGTTCATGGGCGCCGAACATTTCGGCGTCGATCCCGACATTATTGCAATCTCGAAGGGCTTTGGCGCAGGGTACGCGCCGCTGGGCGCGATGATTGCCCAGGACCGCCTGATCGATCCGGTCCTTGACGCGGGCGGTTTTCTGCACGGCCACACCTATGCCGGAAATCCTCTGGCCTGCGCGGCAGGACTTGCCGTGATCGAGGAGATCGAGACGGAAGGTCTTATGGGCAATGCTGCCCGGATCGGCGGAATGCTCAAGGCGCGGCTCGAAAATCTCATGCAGCGGTTTTCTTTCATTGGAGATGTACGCGGCGAGGGCCTCCTGCTGGCCTTTGAACTGGTTTCCGACCGGCACACAATGGAGCCGTTGCCCAAGGCGCTCAACGCGCATTCGGAGCTTGTCGATCTGGCCTATGAACAAGGCCTCATCATCTATTCGCGCAGGACCCGCGGCGGTATCGAGGGCGATCATTTTCTCGTTTGTCCGCCGATGATCGTGAACGAGGAGCAGGTCGACGAGATCATCGAGATGCTGAGTACGGCGCTGGAGCGGTTCGCCGCAAAGGCCGGGCTGTCCGTGGCAGCGAACTGACGGGAACCGGCATGTCGAAGATTATCATTTCATGCGCCGTTACCGGTTCGATACACACGCCGTCAATGTCGCCCTATCTGCCGGTTACTGCCGAAGAGATCGCCCAACAGGCGATAGCGGCAGCGGAAGCCGGCGCGGCGATCCTGCACCTGCATGCGCGCGATCCGTCGGACGGCAGGCCATCGGCATCGCCCGAGCATTTCATGGCGTTTCTGCCCGTCATCAAGGCCGGGACGGATGCAGTGATCAATCTGACGACCGGCGGCAGCGCGGTGATGGGGCTCGACGAACGTCTGGCGGGACCGATGGCCGCCAGACCCGAGATGTGCTCGCTCAACATGGGCACGATGAATTTTGCGCTTTACCCGATGCTTGGCAGGCGCACCGAATGGAAGCATGCGTGGGAAGAACCGTTTCTTCGCAATTCGGATGATCTGGTGTTCAAGAACACTCCGCGCGACATCGAGACAGTGCTCAGGCAGATGGGTGAAGAACGCGGCGCGCGGTTCGAGTTCGAATGCTACGACCTCAGTCACCTCCACATGCTGGATCATTTCCTTGATCGCGGCTTGATCCGCCGCCCGTTCTTCATCCAGTTCGTCATGGGCGTGCTCGGCGGCATCGCAGCCGAGCCGGAGCATCTTGCCTATCTCAAGCAGACCGCCGACAGGCTGTTTGGCGACGACTACATGTTTTCCGTTCTTGCCGCCGGCCGTGGGCAGATGGACATGGCCAGGCTCGGCGCAGCGATGGGCGGCCACGTCCGGGTAGGTCTGGAAGACAATCTTTACATCGCCCGGGGTGAATTGGCGAAATCCAACGCCGAACAGGTGAAAAAGGTTCGGGAGATCGTCGAAGCGGATGGCCGCGAGGTGGCGACGCCTGATGAGGCGCGCGCCATGCTGGACCTCAAGGGCAAGTCCAATGTGGGATTCTGATCATGCTTGAGATCTCGATCAGGCAGGCGGTTCCAGACGACGCGCAGGGCCTGAACCGGGCGCTGCGGCAGCTGTCTGCCCACATGGGTGACGAACATCGCGCGGCCGACGCGGATATTGCCCGTTTCTGCTTCGGCCCGGCGCCCGTTTTCCAGGCCCTGCTGGCGGAAGATTCGGCCAGGGCAATTCTCGGCGTGGCTGCCTATTCGCCATTCTTTTCTACCGTCTACGGTGCCGTCGGAATCTATGTATCCGACCTTTGGGTGGATGCGGAAACCCGCGGCAAGCAGCTCGGGCGACGTCTGCTGGCGGCAGTCCGGGCAACCGGCACCGAAAAATGGGACGCGCGGTTCCTGCGGCTCGGCGTCTACCATGACAATCCTTCGGCTATGGCCTTCTACGAGCGCATCGGGTTTGTCCACGATCCCGAGACCCAATTCCTGACGCTTTCAGGCAAGCCCTTCGAAACCCTGGGAGACACGCCATGAAGGCGGTATTTGACGAGCGCCAGCGCGCTCACGACCCGAAGCATTTCATGGCCAACGGCAGGCTTTCACCCAATCCCGAGCAGCCGCAGCGCATTGAAGAACTGAGCCGCGGCGCCAGCGCGGCTGGGTGCGAAATCATCGCCCCGGTCGATCATGGAGCGGGACCGATCGCGGAGATTCACTCCCCCGAGTACCTGACCTTCCTCGAAACCATTCACGCGCGCTGGATCCGGACGGAAGGGGCCTCCGACGAAGTGATCCCCAATATCCATCCCGACCGCCGCACGGTCAGCTATCCGAAATCCGCTACCGGCCAGTCCGGTTTCCATCAGGCTGACACGTCCTGTCCCATTACCGCGGGAACATGGCAGTCCGCCTACTGGTCCGCGCAGACGGCGCTGAGCGCGACCGACCTCGTGCTTGGCGGCGAGCCCGTCGCCTATGCCCTGTGCAGGCCGCCCGGTCACCATGCCTTCGGCGATCTCGCCGGAGGTTTCTGCTTTCTCAACAACTCCGCAATCGCCGCGCAGGCGCTGCTGCGTTCCGGACGCCGCCCGGCAATTCTTGATGTCGACGTTCACCACGGCAACGGGACGCAAGGGATATTCTATGCGCGCCGCGATGTCCTGACGGTTTCGATCCATGCCGATCCCGCCCGCTTCTACCCGTTCTTCTGGGGGCATGCGGGCGAGCGCGGCGAAGGCGAGGGAATGGGCTACAATTTCAACCTGCCGCTGCCACGAGGAACCGGTGACCGCGATTATCTCGATGCGCTGGATCTGGCCCTCGCCAGGATTGCGGCGTTCGGAGCGGATGTGGTGGTCGTTGCGCTGGGGCTCGACGCGCACGAGAATGACCCCTTTCACGGCTTCAAGGTCAGCACGCAGGGTTTCGCGCAGATCGCGGCCAGGATCGCGAAAATGAATCTGCCCGCAGTCATCGTTCAGGAAGGCGGCTACCTGTCGTCGGATCTGGGCGACAACCTCACCAGTTTCCTCGACGGGTACCAGAACGCATGAATTCCTCGTCTGACATCCTGGTCATCGGCGGCGGCATTGCCGGTGTCAGCGCTGCGGCGCGGCTGGCGCCGGATGCGCGCGTGACCGTACTCGAAGCCGAACCGATGATCGGACACCATTCCTCCGGGCGCTCGGCGGCGATCTTCATCCGCAATTACGGCAACGCCACCTTGCGGGCGCTCAATGCGGCGTCGGCGCCGTTTCTCGCCGAGCCGGAAGGCGTATCGGAGACAAGCCTGTTGTCGCCGCGTGGCGAGATGCTGGTCGCAACCGAGGCCGACCTGGCCAGCCTCGACGCCTACCTCGAAGGCAGCGAGGGACTTGAGCGCCTGTCGCCGCGACAGGCACGGGACCTCGTCCCCATTTTGAAAGAGGAGGCAATCGCGGCTGCCGCCATCGAGTGGGATGCCCAGGACATCGATGTCGACCGCATGCTGCAAGGCTTTGCCCGCAGGTTGCGCGCGCTTGGCGGCACCATCGTTACCGGTGCGCCGGCACAGTCGATTTCCCGCGGGGAGGGCGTCTGGACAGTGACCACACCTGCAGGCAGGCATTCCGCCCCGCTGCTCATTAATGCCGCGGGCGGCTGGGCTGACAGGATCGCTGCGATGGTCGGCATCACGCCGCTCGGGCTGATGCCGCTTCGCCGCTCCGCCGTGCTGCTTCCTGCTCCTGAAGGGCATGATATTTCGCGCTGGCCGCTTTTCGCCAATGCCGGCGACCAATGGTATGCCAAGCCGGAGGCAGGCAAGCTGATGATCTCGCCCGCGGACGAGGATCCGGTCGAGCCGCATGATGTCTGGGCCGATGACATGGTGATTGCCGAGGGGCTTCATCGCTACGAGCAGGCGGTGACGGTTCCGGTCACACGTATCGAACACACATGGGCCGGCATGCGAACCTTTGCACCCGACCGGACACCCGTGGTCGGCTTTGCCCCCGATATCGAGGGTTTCTTTTGGCTCGCGGGGCAGGGCGGGTACGGCATGCAGACTGCCCCGGCACTGTCGCAACTGGCGGCAGATTTGTGTTTGGCGAGGCAATCGGCGCTGCCGCAAACAGTGATTGACGCATTGAGCCCGAGGCGGGCAAAACTGAATAAAGGACAGGGACAAGCAACATGAGCGACATCAAACGCATCGAAACCGGCCCGCGCATGAGCCAGGCCGTCATCCACAACGGTACTGTTTATCTTGCCGGTCAGGTCGGGGCCCCGGGCGCCAGCGTTGCCGAACAGACCAGGGCCATCCTGGCTGGCATTGACAGGCTTCTCGCGGAAGCCGGCACCGACAAGACCAGGATCCTGCAGGCGACCATCTGGCTCGCATCCATGGATGATTTTGCAGAGATGAATGCGGTCTGGGATGCATGGGTGGCGCCGGGGCATACGCCCGCCCGGGCTGCAGGCGAATCGAAGCTGGCGACGCCGGACTACAAGGTCGAGATCATCTGCGTCGCAGCGCTTTAGCGCTCGAAGCACCGGTGGATGCGGGCGGGACGAGCCGCCAGGCTCGGAACGACGTCCGCGGCCGGCGTGGCAAGCGCAGGTGCGCGGATCGCAACGGAATGCAACAGGGCCCCGCAGCGCCGGATTTCGCTTGACCGGCTTGCTTTCGGCGCATTTGGCTCGGGAGTTTTTTGCTTGCGAAAGCCGGGCGAAAGCCTTATGTCGCGTTGACTTCTCACGGGACACGGACCAATCGCCTCCGGTTCCACTGTCTGCCAATTGAATTACAGGATACAGGACGATGGCAAAGGGTAAGTTCGAGCGCACAAAGCCGCACGTAAACATCGGCACGGTTGGTCACGTTGACCACGGCAAGACGTCGCTGACGGCGGCGATCACCAAGTTCTTCGGTGATTTCAAGGCCTATGACCAGATTGACGCTGCGCCGGAAGAGAAGGCACGCGGCATCACGATCTCGACGGCACACGTTGAGTACGAGACCGACAAGCGCCACTACGCCCACGTCGACTGCCCCGGCCACGCCGACTACGTGAAGAACATGATCACGGGTGCTGCGCAGATGGACGGCGCGATCCTGGTTGTTTCGGCTGCTGACGGCCCGATGCCGCAGACCCGCGAGCACATCCTGCTTGCCCGTCAGGTCGGCGTTCCTTCGCTGGTTGTGTTTTTGAACAAGGTCGACCAGGTCGACGACGAGGAGCTCCTCGAGCTCGTCGAGATGGAAGTCCGTGAGCTTCTTTCGTCCTACGACTTCCCGGGCGACGACATTCCGATCATCAAGGGTTCGGCGCTTGTCGCGCTCAACGACGGCGACAAGGCCCAGGGCGAAGACGCGATCCGCGAGCTGATGGCAGCGGTCGACGACTACATCCCGACGCCGGAGCGTCCGATCGACCAGCCGTTCCTGATGCCGATCGAGGACGTGTTCTCGATCTCGGGTCGCGGTACTGTTGTGACCGGCCGTGTCGAGCGTGGCGTTGTCAAGGTTGGCGAGGAAATCGAAATCGTCGGTATCCGCGACACCAAGAAGACGGTCTGCACCGGCGTCGAGATGTTCCGCAAGCTGCTCGACCAGGGCCAGGCCGGCGACAACATCGGCGCACTGCTTCGCGGCATCGACCGTGACGGTGTCGAGCGTGGCCAGATCCTCTGCAAGCCGGGTTCGGTGAAGCCGCACACGAAGTTCAAGGCCGAAGCCTACATCCTGACGAAGGAAGAGGGCGGTCGCCACACTCCGTTCTTCACCAACTACCGTCCGCAGTTCTACTTCCGCACGACCGACGTGACGGGTGTTGTGACGCTGCCGGAAGGCACTGAAATGGTGATGCCGGGCGACAACATCTCGGCGGACGTGACGCTGATCGTTCCGATCGCGATGGAAGAGAAGCTGCGCTTCGCCATCCGTGAAGGCGGCCGCACCGTCGGCGCCGGTATCGTCGCACAGATCATCGAGTAATCGGTGATCTCAGCGGCGATAGCGAAAGCTTGCCGACGGATTTCTTGAACACTGCAAAACGCGCCTATATGGCGCGTTTTGTTTTGGCGGCGCCGGTATCGTCGCACAGATCATCGAGTAATCGGTGATCTCAGCGGCGATAGCGAAAGCTTGCCGACGGATTTCTTGAACACTGCAAAACGCGCCTATATGGCGCGTTTTGTTTTGGCGGCGCCGGTATCGTCGCACAGATCATCGAGTAATCGATGATCGCAGCGGCGATGGCGAAAGCTTGCCGACGGATTTTCTGACCACTGCAAAACGCGCCTTTATGGCGCGTTTTGTTTTGGCGGTGGCGGCTTTGCGCCGGCGTGCATTTGCGCAATACTCCTGCAGAGGTTGAGTGCCGCGTTGAAGGAGCGAGCGACATGGGGTGGTGGCGAAGGGCGAGACCTGTCGCTTTTGCCTTGGCTGGTCTTCTGATAGCCGGGCAGCCTGCCGATGCCCGTTGTCCCGAACGTCCGCCCTGCAAGGGCTGCGGCTGCAAGGGCGGGCCCGGCTACCGTGTTGATGCGACGGGCAAGTGTGCGGGCTTCAAGGCACTCAAAAGCCAGTGTGGTGATCCGCCGACGCTCAGATGCACCTTTGAGAATGCGCCCGGTACGGGTCTGAACCGGGAATGCGCGCTGGGGCAAGCGGCGGGCGGGCGGGATTGAAAACCCGCGCCTGAGGCTATAGTGCGGTCAAGCCGAAGCTCATGCAGCGGCATCCGGCAAACTGGTGGAGGCGAAAGTGAACAAGATTCTGTTCTGAAAATCCGAAACGTCCAACTTCAGATCGAAAGAGCAGAACCATGTCTCCTCGCTTTCTTGACGCGAATTTGCGTCATCCCATCACGCTTCCCGACGGTACGGCGCATGCCGGAACGGTCCATCTCAGCCAGGTGATAGACCATCCCAATATCTCCGTCGGCGACTACAGCTATTATTCAAGTTTCGATGCTCCTCAAGATTATGCCGCGCAACTGGCGCCATATCTCTATCCCGGGGCGCCCGAGCGTCTGACGATTGGCAGATTTTGCCAGATCGCCCATGGCGTCCGCTTCATTACCAGTTCCGCAAATCATGCCATGACGGGCTTTTCCACCTATCCCTTCGCGGTCTTCAATCCCGAGAGCATCGGTGCTTATGCCGCTGAAATCGGCAACCGGCGCGATACGAGGATCGGCAATGATGTCTGGCTCGGCTTCGAGGCCGTCATCATGCCGGGCGTGACCATCGGTGACGGCGTGATAGTGGCGGCGCGCGCCGTGGTGACCGGCGATGTTCCGAACTATTCCGTTGTCGGTGGCAATCCTGCGCGTCTCGTTCGTGACCGGTTTCCCGAGAGTGTGCGCGAGCGGCTTGCAAGGATAAGATGGTGGGACTGGGAACTCGACAAGATCGAACGCAATGTCGGAGCAATCACTGGGGCAGACATTGAGGCCCTGGAAACTGCTGTCTGACTGCCGCTGCAGCATCGGTCGATTCCTGTCTTCAAGGAGGGGTGTTCCCGGCGTTTGCAAATAGCACCGACGAGCTCAAGTGATGTCCCCAATCGGCTGTTCCCGACTGCGAATCGGCGCCGCGCAGACAAAACGACAAAACAGCGGTGAAGATGATCACTTCTTCCTTGCATTGGCTACGCTTTTGGCGTTATCAGGTCCGCCATCGACCTAGGGGTATAGCTCAGTTGGTAGAGCGGCGGTCTCCAAAACCGCAGGTCGCAGGTTCGAGTCCTGCTGCCCCTGCCAGTCCGGCCCCTTGTTCTGACTGGACCAGTCGGCAACCAGACTTACCCGGAGACCGGGCTTTGTAAGACGAAGTCCTTTCTCATGGGGTTGAATGCGCCGGGTCGAAACGGACGGAGAGATGCGTTGGACGGCGCGGGCAAGCTTCGGGCCAGTTCGGCGCATTGTTGCAAAAAAGCCCTGTTGCCCTCTTGTGAATTCGGGAATCGGGCTTTATGTAGACCCTAACAGACACGCGGTGCGTGGAGCTGGGAGACCGGCTTTACGCGCCGTATAAGCGTGGACAGAAAATGGCATCCAAGACAAATCCATTTACATTTATCCAGCAGGTTCGATCGGAAACTGCGAAAGTCAAGTGGCCGTCGCGCCGCGAAACCTCGATCTCGACGATCATGGTTCTCGTGATGGTTCTACTTGCTTCGGTGTTCTTTTTTGCCGCTGACCAGGCTTTGGGTTGGGTTATTTCGCTCATCCTGAACATTGGCGCTTGAGGCGGGGACCAAGATGACTGCACGCTGGTATATCGTTCACGCCTATTCGAATTTCGAGAAGAAGGTCGCCGAATCCATCGAGGAGAAGGCGCGCCAGAAGGGCTTGAGCCATCTGTTTGAAAAGATCCTCGTCCCGACCGAAAAGGTGGTCGAGGTTCGCCGCGGCCGCAAGGTCGACGCGGAGCGGAAGTTCTTTCCGGGTTATGTTCTGGTGCGTGCCGATCTCACTGATGAGGCGTTTCACCTGATCAAGAATACTCCGAAGGTGACCGGGTTCCTCGGCAGCGATTCCAAGCCGGTGCCGATTCCGGACTCCGAGGCTGAGCGCATCCTGACCCAGGTTCAGGAGGGCGTAGAGCGACCCAAGCCGTCGATCGCTTTCGAGATTGGCGAACAGGTCCGGGTTTCCGACGGTCCGTTTGCATCGTTCAACGGCACGGTCCAGGAAGTCGACGAGGAGCGGTCGCGCCTCAAGGTCGAGGTTTCGATCTTCGGCAGGGCGACGCCCGTCGAGCTTGAATACGGTCAGGTCGAGAAGGTCTGACATAGAAACTGCCCGGCGCGCGCAATCTTCGCTGATTGCGCGGCTGGGTTTTGCAGCGCCCGGGTTTCGGGGTCTGCAATCCGCGTGGGAGGGATCGGGCTTTTGCCGGTCCGGTGGCCCGTACCACGCAACCGCAGCCGCCGGCATGTCCGGCACGATGGCGACGTCGAAGCGTCGTTGCAAAGAGAGGCAGAGAGAAAATGGCTAAGAAAGTTGCAGGCCAGCTCAAGCTGCAGGTTCCGGCCGGATCGGCGACTCCGTCGCCCCCGATTGGCCCGGCGCTTGGTCAGCGCGGCATCAACATCATGGAATTCTGCAAGGCGTTCAATGCCGCCACGCAGGAGATGGAGAAAGGGATGCCGATCCCGGTCACCATCACTTATTATCAGGACAAGTCCTTCACCTTCGCAATGAAGCAGCCTCCGGTCAGCTTCCTGCTCAAGAAGGAAGCCAAACTGAAGTCCGGTTCGAAGACTCCGGGCAAGGAGACGGCTGGCTCGATCACCCGCGATCAGGTTCGCACGATCGCCGAAACCAAGATGAAGGACCTCAACGCCGCCGACATCGAAGGCGCGATGGCCATGGTCGAGGGCTCCGCCCGCTCCATGGGCCTGGAAGTGACGGGATAAGACCATGGCCAAGACTGCAAAGCGCATGCAAAAGGTCAATGAAGGCATTGACCGCAACAAGCTCTACCCGCTCGGCGAAGCCGTGTCCCTGCTCAAGGATCGCGCGATCGCCAAGTTCGACGAAACCATTGAGGTCTCGATGAACCTGGGTGTCGATCCGCGTCACGCCGACCAGATGGTTCGCGGCGTTGTCAACCTGCCCAACGGCACCGGTCGCGACGTTCGTGTCGGCGTTTTCGCCCGTGGCGACAAGGCCGATGAAGCCAAGGCTGCAGGCGCCGATGTCGTCGGCGCAGAGGATCTCGTCGAGGCCGTTCAGGCCGGCAACATCGATTTCGACCGTTGCATCGCAACGCCGGACATGATGCCGCTGGTCGGCCGTCTGGGTAAGGTCCTCGGCCCGCGCGGCATGATGCCGAACCCGAAGGTCGGCACGGTGACCGCAGACGTTGCTGGCGCCGTGAAGGCTTCGAAGGGCGGCGCGGTCGAGTTCCGCGTTGAAAAGGCCGGCATCGTGCATGCGGGCGTCGGCAAGGCGTCTTTCGGTCCCGAGCAGATCGAGGAAAACATCCGGGCTTTTGCCGATGCTGTCGTCAAGGCGAAGCCGACCGGCGCCAAGGGCAACTACGTCAAGCGCGTTGCCGTGTCCTCGACCATGGGACCTGGCGTCAAGATCGATCCGTCGACGCTCAGCGTCGCCTGATCCAAAGGTTTAGAGAACCGGAGCAAGTCTCCGGTTCTCGTTAGTTTTCGGCCTTCGGGCCGAAAAGGTCCGGGACAAGTCCCGGATTCCCTGTCCGAGATTGCAGGTGGCTGGTCTTGCGGCCCGCCTTAATACGAAAAGCCTGCATGAGACGGGTACGATCCGGTTTCCGGAGTGAAAGCTCCAACGGTTCGAACCTCGCTTGCCTTGTGCCGCTGCCGTCAATCGGTGCCGGCGTAAGGGGACAGGATCCTCAAGCGTCGCTTGCGGGTTCTTCTGGAATCCCTTGCGGCAAAGGCAAACCCGGCGGGTGGTGCTTGCATCGCCTGCCAACTGGAGAAACGCAGTGGATAGAGCGGAAAAACGCGAATTCGTCGCGGAACTGAACGGTGTTTTCACCAACGCCGGTTCGGTTGTCGTGGCCCACTACGCCGGTCTTACGGTTGCGCAGATGAACGACCTTCGGTCGCGCATGCGCACAGCCGGAGGCACCGTCAAGGTCGCGAAGAACCGCCTTGCCAAGATCGCTCTTCAGGGTACGGAGTCGGAAGGGGTCTCTGATCTCTTCACGGGTCAGACGCTCATCGCTTACTGCGATGATCCGGTGACCGCTCCGAAGATCGCCGTCGAGTTTACCAAGGTCAGTGACAAGCTGGTCATCCTTGGTGGCGCGATGGGGGCGACAACTCTCGACGCGGAAGGTGTCAAGGCTCTTGCCACGATGCCGTCGCTGGACGAGTTGCGTGCGAAGATTGTCGGTATGGTTCAGACCCCGGCAACCCGCATTGCCCAGATCGTCAACGCACCCGCGGGTGCGGTGGCGCGCGTCATCGGCGCGCATGCCCGGAAGGACGAAGCCGCATAAGGCGGAACTTCGCTGTGAACAAACCAAAACCGGTTCGAACCGAATACAAGGAAGTGAAAAATGGCTGATCTCGCCAAAATCGTGGAAGACCTTTCCAACCTGACCGTCCTGGAAGCCGCCGAGCTGTCCAAGATGCTCGAAGAGAAGTGGGGCGTTTCCGCCGCCGCTCCCGTGGCTGTTGCTGCTGCTGGCGGCGCTGCTGCTCCGGCTGAAGCTGCCGAAGAGAAGACTGAATTTGACGTTGTCCTGGCCGATGTCGGCGCCAACAAGATCAACGTCATCAAGGAAGTCCGCGGCATCACCGGCCTCGGCCTCAAGGAAGCCAAGGATCTCGTCGAAGCTGCTCCGAAGGCAATCAAGGAAGCCGTTTCGAAGGGCGAAGCTGACGACATCAAGAAGAAGCTTGAAGACGCCGGCGCCAAGGTCGAAGTCAAGTAAGACGCTTGTGTCCGGGGGCGGGATGTCCTGCCCCCGGACGTTCTGACGTTATGAACGGATTACCCAAAGGCCTGAAAACGGCCTTTGGGTAATGGGTTCTTCAAGAGGATGGTTTCGAGGCAGACCGCAAGGCACTCCGGCCGCGCCGTACTGTTTCCGAAACGAGATTGAACAAACCCATTTATATGACGGAGTCGCTTGGCCAGCGGCGATCGTCTGTTGCAGGCCCGGATGCATATTGACAAGGAGCGACGATGGCTCAGACCCTTTCCTTCAATGGTCGCAGGCGCGTACGCAAGATCTTCGGAAAAATCCCGGAAGTGGCGGATATGCCGAACCTCATCGAGGTTCAGAAGGCATCCTATGACCAGTTCCTTATGGTGGAGGAGCCGCAGGGCGGCCGCCCCGACGAAGGATTGCAGGCAGTTTTCAAATCGGTGTTTCCGATTTCCGACTTTTCCGGCAGTGCGATGCTGGAATTCGTGTCCTACGAATTCGAACCTCCCAAGTTCGACGTTGAGGAATGCCGGCAGCGCGATCTGACCTACGCTGCGCCGCTGAAGGTGACACTGCGCCTTATCGTGTTCGATGTCGATGAGGACACCGGCGCCAAGTCGATCAAGGACATCAAGGAGCAGAACGTCTACATGGGCGACATGCCGCTCATGACCGACAACGGCACCTTCATCGTCAACGGAACCGAGCGCGTCATCGTTTCGCAGATGCACCGGTCTCCCGGCGTGTTCTTCGACCACGACAAGGGCAAGAGCCATTCTTCCGGCAAGCTGTTGTTTGCAGCTCGCGTGATCCCCTATCGCGGTTCCTGGCTCGATATCGAGTTCGATGCCAAGGATATCGTGCATGCCCGTATCGACCGCCGCCGCAAAATCCCGGTGTCGTCGCTGCTCATGGCGCTCGGCATGGACGCGGAAGAGATCCTGTCCACCTTCTACACGCACTCTGTCTACAGCCGCGACGGCGAGGGCTGGCGGATTCCGTTCCAGCCGGACACGCTGAAGGGTTCTAAGGCGATCGTCGACATGATCGACGCGGATTCGGGTGAAGTCGTCGTCGAAGCCGGCAAGAAGCTGACCCCGCGCCTTCTGCGCCAGCTGACCGAGAAGGGTCTCAAGGCCATCAAGGCCACCGACGAGGACCTTTACGGTGCTTACCTCGCCGAGGATATCGTCAACCCCGAAACCGGTGAGGTTTTCCTCGAGGCCGGTGACGAAATCGACGAAAAGTCCCTGCCGGTCCTGGCTGAAGCCGGTCTCGACGAGATCCCGATTCTCGACATCGACCATATCAATGTCGGCGCCTACATCCGGAACACGCTCGCCGCGGACAAGAACGAAGGCCGTCAGGACGCGCTGTTCGACATCTACCGTGTGATGCGTCCGGGCGAGCCGCCCACCATGGAATCGGCGGAAGCCATGTTCCAGTCGCTGTTCTTTGACTCGGAGCGTTACGATCTTTCGGCTGTTGGCCGTGTGAAGATGAACATGCGCCTCGATCTCGATGCGGAAGACACCGTTCGGGTACTGCGCAAGGAGGATATCCTTGCCGTGGTGAAGACGCTTGTTTCGCTGCGTGACGGCAAGGGCGAAATCGACGACATCGACAATCTCGGCAACCGCCGTGTTCGCTCGGTCGGCGAGTTGATGGAGAACCAGTATCGTCTGGGTCTGCTGCGCATGGAGCGCGCCATCAAGGAGCGCATGTCGTCGATCGAAATCGACACCGTGATGCCGCAGGACCTGATCAACGCCAAGCCGGCTGCCGCCGCCGTGCGTGAATTCTTCGGCTCGTCGCAGCTGTCGCAGTTCATGGACCAGGTCAATCCGCTCTCGGAAATCACCCACAAGCGCCGTCTTTCGGCACTTGGACCGGGCGGTCTGACCCGTGAGCGCGCGGGCTTCGAAGTCCGCGACGTGCACCCGACCCATTACGGCCGCATCTGTCCGATCGAGACGCCGGAAGGTCCGAACATCGGCCTGATCAACTCGCTCGCCACTTTCGCCCGGGTCAACAAGTATGGCTTTATCGAAAGCCCGTACCGCAGGATCAAGGACGGTAAGGTCACCCGCGAGGTGATCTATCTCTCGGCGATGGAAGAGGCGAAGTATCATGTCGCCCAGGCCAATGCCGAGCTTGGCGAAGACGGCTCGCTGGTCAGCGAATTCGTCGTCTGCCGCCATGCCGGTGACGTGATGATCACCCCGCGCGAAAACATCGACCTTATGGACGTGTCGCCGCGCCAGCTGGTTTCGGTTGCAGCCGCGCTGATCCCGTTCCTGGAAAACGACGACGCCAACCGCGCCCTCATGGGCTCGAACATGCAGCGCCAGGCGGTGCCGCTCGTTCGCGCCGAGGCCCCGTTTGTCGGTACCGGCATGGAGCCGGTCGTGGCCCGCGATTCGGGTGCTGCCATCGCGGCGCGCCGTGGCGGGATCGTCGACCAGGTGGACGCGACACGTATCGTGATCCGCGCCACCGAGGAGCTCGAGGCTTCGCGCTCAGGCGTTGACATCTACCGGCTGCAGAAGTTCCAGCGTTCGAACCAGAACACCTGCATCAACCAGCGTCCGCTGGTCACCGTCGGTGACGTGATCAACAAGGGCGACATCATCGCCGACGGTCCTTCGACCGACCTTGGCGATCTGGCGCTGGGCCGCAACGTGCTCGTCGCGTTCATGCCCTGGAACGGTTACAACTACGAGGACTCGATCCTTCTTTCCGAGCGTATCGTCTCCGACGACGTGTTCACCTCCATCCACATCGACGAGTTCGAGGTGATGGCGCGCGACACCAAGCTCGGACCGGAAGAGATCACCCGCGACATTCCGAACGTCTCGGAAGAAGCGCTCCGCAACCTCGACGAAGCCGGCATCGTCTATATCGGCGCCGAAGTTCAGCCAGGCGACATCCTTGTCGGCAAGATCACGCCGAAGGGCGAAAGCCCGATGACGCCGGAAGAAAAGCTTCTGCGCGCGATCTTCGGCGAGAAGGCTTCGGATGTGCGCGATACATCCATGCGGATGCCGCCGGGAACCTACGGCACCGTTGTCGAGGTTCGCGTGTTTAATCGCCACGGCGTCGAGAAGGACGAGCGTGCGATGGCCATCGAGCGCGAGGAAATCGAACGCCTCGCCAAGGACCGTGACGACGAGCAGGCGATCCTTGACCGTAACGTCTACGGCCGCCTCGCAGACATGCTCAAGGGCAAGTCGGCAATCGCGGGACCGAAGGGCTTCAAGAAGGGCTCGGAAGTCACCGACGAGGCAATCGCGGAGTATCCGCGTTCCCAGTGGTGGATGTTTGCCGTTGAAGACGAAAAGCTTCAGGGTGAAATCGAAGCCCTGAGAGCCCAGTACGACGATTCCAAGAAGCTGCTCGAAAGCCGCTTCATGGACAAGGTCGAGAAGGTCCAGCGCGGTGACGAACTGCCGCCGGGCGTGATGAAGATGGTCAAGGTCTTCGTCGCCGTGAAGCGCAAGATCCAGCCGGGCGACAAGATGGCCGGCCGTCACGGCAACAAGGGTGTGGTCTCCCGCATCCTGCCGTGCGAGGACATGCCCTTCCTGGAAGACGGAACCCATGTCGACATCGTGCTCAACCCGCTCGGCGTGCCTTCGCGCATGAACGTCGGACAGATCCTTGAGACCCATCTCGGCTGGGCTTGTGCCGGAATGGGCCGCCAGATCGGCGAGATGCTCGACGCCTACAAGACGGGCGGCGACATCCAGCCGCTGCGCGACACGATCGACAGCGTGATCGGCACCGGTCCGAAGGGCGAGCCGACCCAGCAGTACGACGATCCGTCGATTGTCCGTTTGGCCGAGCAGACCCGCCGCGGCGTGTCTATCGCCACGCCGGTCTTTGACGGAGCCGTCGAGGCGGACATCAACGTCATGCTGGAGCAGGCGGGCCTGAACGTCTCGGGTCAGTCAACACTGTTTGACGGACGTACCGGCGAGACCTTCGACCGTCCGGTGACCGTGGGCTACATCTACATGCTCAAGCTCAACCACCTGGTCGACGACAAGATCCACGCCCGTTCGATCGGACCGTACTCGCTCGTCACCCAGCAGCCGCTGGGCGGCAAGGCGCAGTTCGGCGGACAGCGTTTCGGCGAGATGGAGGTCTGGGCGCTCGAAGCCTACGGTGCCGCCTACACGCTGCAGGAAATGCTGACGGTGAAGTCGGACGACGTGGCCGGCCGGACCAAGGTCTACGAGGCCATTGTCCGCGGTGACGACACATTCGAAGCCGGCATTCCCGAAAGCTTCAACGTGCTCGTCAAGGAAATGCGGTCGCTTGGTCTCAATGTCGAGCTGGAATCGGCTAAGATCGACGGCATTGCCGATCCGGACGAACTGCCTGACGCGGCTGAATAAGGCCTGGAAGGCGCGGGGAACCCGGAAGGGGTTTCCCGCGTCGTCATCCGAGACGCGGAGAATTCGCGGCCCGGAATCGATGCCCGTTACAGGCGGGCAACAAGAATTTCAGGCGATGGCCTGTTGCCGGGGGTCTGCCGGCGCCGTCGCAAGCCAGGGGCGAAGAGCCCTAAAAGGAGACAGGCATGAACCATGAGGTCATGAATCTTTTTAACAACAATGTTCCGGCGCAGACGTTCGACTCCATCCGGATCTCGATCGCCAGCCCCGAGAAGATTCTTTCCTGGTCCTTCGGCGAAATCAAAAAGCCGGAGACGATCAACTACAGGACCTTCAAGCCGGAGCGCGACGGTCTGTTCTGCGCCCGTATCTTCGGTCCGATCAAGGACTACGAGTGCCTCTGCGGCAAGTACAAGCGCATGAAGTACAAGGGCGTCATCTGCGAAAAGTGCGGCGTTGAAGTCACCCTGTCGCGCGTCCGCCGCGAGCGCATGGGCCACATCGAGCTCGCCGCTCCGGTCGCCCACATCTGGTTCCTCAAGTCGCTGCCTTCGCGCATCGGCACGCTGCTCGACATGACGCTCAAGGATATCGAGCGCGTCCTGTATTTCGAAAACTACATCGTCACCGAGCCGGGCCTGACCGCGCTCAAGGAAAACTCGCTTCTGTCGGAAGAAGAGTACATGCTCGCCGTCGACGAGTATGGTGAGGATTCCTTCACCGCCATGATCGGCGCCGAGGCGATTTTCGAACTGCTCGCCGCGATGGATCTGGAGAAGATCGCCGGTGAACTGCGCACGGAGCTGGCCGCGACCACCTCCGACCTGAAGCAGAAGAAGTTCATGAAGCGGCTCAAGATCGTCGAGAGCTTCATCGAATCCGGCAACCGTCCGGAATGGATGATCATGAAGGTCGTTCCGGTGATCCCGCCGGATCTGCGTCCGCTTGTGCCGCTTGACGGCGGCCGTTTCGCGACCTCCGACCTCAACGATCTTTATCGTCGCGTGATCAACCGTAACAACCGCCTGAAGCGGCTGATCGAGCTGCGTGCGCCGGGCATCATCATCCGCAACGAGAAGCGGATGCTGCAGGAGGCCGTCGACGCGCTGTTCGACAACGGCCGCCGCGGCCGGACCATCACCGGCGCCAACAAGCGCCCGCTGAAGTCGCTCAGCGACATGCTCAAGGGCAAGCAGGGCCGGTTCCGTCAGAACCTGCTCGGCAAGCGCGTGGACTATTCGGGCCGCTCGGTCATCGTGACCGGCCCGGAACTCAAGCTGCACCAGTGCGGTCTGCCCAAGAAGATGGCGCTCGAACTGTTCAAGCCGTTCATTTACGCGCGCCTTGACGCCAAGGGGTATTCGTCCACCGTCAAGCAGGCCAAGAAGCTGGTGGAGAAGGAAAAGCCGGAAGTCTGGGACATCCTCGACGAGGTCATCCGCGAGCACCCGGTTCTGCTGAACCGCGCTCCGACGCTTCACCGCCTCGGCATTCAGGCGTTCGAGCCGATCCTTGTCGAAGGCAAGGCCATTCAGCTTCATCCGCTCGTCTGCACTGCCTTCAACGCCGACTTCGACGGCGACCAGATGGCCGTTCACGTGCCGCTGTCGCTCGAGGCTCAGCTTGAAGCCCGCGTTCTGATGATGTCGACCAACAACATCCTGCATCCGGCGAACGGCGCACCGATCATCGTGCCGTCGCAGGACATGGTGCTTGGTCTCTACTATCTTTCGATCCAGGCCGAGAACGAGCCGGGGCAGGGCATGGTGTTCTCCGACATGGGCGAACTCCACCATGCGCTCGAAAGCAAGGTCGTCACTCTGCACACCAAGATCAAGGGCCGGTTCAAGACCGTGGACGCCGAGGGCAACCCGGTTTCCAAGATCTACGACACCACCCCCGGACGCATGATCATGGGCGAATTGCTGCCGCGCAGCGCCAACGTCCCGTTCGAGGTCTGCAATCAGGAAATGACCAAGAAGAACATTTCCCGGATGATCGACACCGTCTACCGCCACTGCGGCCAGAAGGACACGGTCATTTTCTGCGACCGCATCATGCAGCTCGGCTTCGGTCATGCCTGCCGCGCGGGCATCTCGTTTGGCAAGGACGACATGGTCATCCCGGATTCCAAGGCCCGGATCGTCGGCGAGACCGACACCATGGTCAAGGAATACGAGCAGCAGTACAATGACGGCCTGATCACTCAGGGCGAAAAGTACAACAAGGTTGTCGATGCCTGGGGCAAGGCCACCGAGAAGGTCGCCGACGAAATGATGGCACGCATCAAGTCGGTCGAGTTCCATGAGAATGGCCGTCAGAAGCAGATGAACTCCATCTACATGATGAGCCACTCCGGTGCTCGTGGTTCGCCGAGCCAGATGCGTCAGCTTGGCGGGATGCGCGGCCTGATGGCCAAGCCTTCGGGCGAGATCATCGAGACGCCGATCATCTCGAACTTCAAGGAAGGTCTGACCGTGAACGAGTACTTCAACTCGACCCACGGCGCCCGTAAGGGCCTCGCAGACACCGCGCTCAAGACCGCCAACTCGGGTTACTTGACCCGTCGTCTGGTCGACGTTGCACAGGACTGCATCGTTACTCAGACAGATTGCGGTACCGACGAAGGTCTGACCATGACGGCCATCGTCGATGCCGGTCAGGTCGTGGCCTCCATCGGCCAGCGGATCCTCGGACGTACGGCGCTTGATGACATCAACCATCCGGTTTCGGGCGACAACATCGTCAAGGCCGGAACCATGGTCGATGAAGCCCAGGTTCTCGAGATCGAGGCCGCAGGTATCCAGTCGGTGCGCATCCGTTCGCCGCTCACCTGTGAGATCCAGACCGGTATCTGTGCTGCCTGCTACGGCCGTGACCTTGCACGCGGTACGCCCGTCAACATCGGTGAAGCTGTCGGCGTTATCGCCGCGCAGTCGATCGGTGAGCCGGGTACCCAGCTGACCATGCGCACGTTCCACCTCGGCGGCACCGCCACCGTGGTGGACCAGTCGTTCCTCGAAGCCTCCTATGAAGGCACCGTCAGGATCAAGAACCGCAACATGCTGCGCAACTCCGATGGCAATCTCATTGCCATGGGCCGTTCGATGGCTGTTCAGATCCTTGATGAAAACGGTGCGGAGCGCTCGTCTCAGCGTGTTGCCTACGGCTCCAAGCTCTTTGTCGACGATGGCGACAAGGTCAAACGCGGCCAGCGCCTCGCAGAGTGGGACCCGTATACCCGTCCCATGCTGACGGAAGTCGAGGGAACCGTGGAGTTCGAGGATGTTGTCGACGGCATATCGGTCTCCGAAGCCACCGACGATGCAACCGGTATCACCAAGCGTCAGGTCATCGACTGGCGGTCGACCCCGCGTGGGTCCGACCTCAAGCCGGCGATCGTCATCAAGGACAAGAACGGCGAGGTTGCCAAGCTTGGCCGCGGCGGCGAAGCCCGCTTCCAGCTCTCCGTCGACGCCATTCTCTCGGTCGAGCCGGGAGCGAAGGTCAGCGAGGGTGACGTGCTTGCCCGTGTGCCGCTTGAAAGCGCCAAGACGAAGGACATCACCGGCGGTCTGCCGCGGGTGGCGGAACTGTTCGAGGCACGGCGTCCGAAGGATCACGCCATCATCGCGGAAGTCGATGGCACGATCCGCTTCGGTCGTGACTACAAGAACAAGCGCCGCATCCTCATCGAGCCGGCCGAGGACGGTGTCGAGCCTGTCGAGTATCTGATCCCGAAGGGCAAGCCGTTCCACCTGCAGGATGGCGATTACATCGAGAAGGGTGACTACATTCTCGATGGCAATCCGGCGCCGCACGACATCCTTGCGATCAAGGGCGTGGAGGCCTTGGCCTCGTATCTCGTCAACGAGATCCAGGAGGTCTACCGACTGCAGGGCGTGCTTATCAACGACAAGCACATCGAGGTGATCGTCCGTCAGATGCTGCAGAAGGTGGAAATCACCGATGCAGGGGATTCGGTCTACATCGTTGGCGACAATGTCGACCAGATCGAACTTGAGAACGTCAACGAGCGCCTGATCGAGGAGGGCCGCAAGCCGGCCGTCGGAACTCCGGTTCTGCTCGGCATCACCAAGGCCTCGCTGCAGACTCCGTCCTTCATCTCGGCGGCTTCGTTCCAGGAGACCACCAAGGTGCTCACGGAAGCCTCGGTTGCCGGAAAGGTGGATACGCTGCAGGGCCTCAAGGAGAACGTCATCGTCGGACGTCTGGTACCGGCCGGTACCGGCGGGACCATGACCCAGATCCGTCGCATCGCAACCTCGCGCGACGATCTGATCCTCGACGAGCGCCGCAAGACCTCCGGCGCCGAGTCGGCAGCCCCGATGCTGACCGACATGGCCAGCGAGGAGCCGTCACCGGCAGAGTAAGCTGGGCTCGTTGCACAGCAGAAGATCAAAAGGCCGCCCTTCGGGGCGGCCTTTTACGTTCAGGCATTTGGCGTGAGGTGCGCCTGCCGGTAGCCGGTCGCAGAAGGAACTTCAGTGATATCTTGTGTTGTCGACCAGCCAGACCATTGCGGGGGAAATCCTCCCATTGCTGTCGGGCAAGGAAAAGTCGAGATCGTCGCGCCTGATGAGGCCGAGGCGGTTCATCACCGCATGGGATCGGGTGTTGGCCGCAATGGCATAGGCATAGATGGTATCCAGCCCGCTCACCCGGACGGCGTGTTCAAGTGCTGCCGACGCACTTTCGGTCGCATAGCCATGCCTCCAGGCGGACCGGTTGAAACGCCAGCCGATTTCGTGGTGGAAACCGAAAGGATGTCCGGCGTCCGGCCGAGCCATGACTCCGGCATAGCCGAGGAACCTCCCGTCGAAGTCTTCAACCGCCCATCGTGACGTTCCATGTTTCCGGTAGGTCTCGATATAGCGATCCAGTTTCGCATCGCTTTGCTCCCGGCTGATCGGACCGCCGAGATCAGCCATGACTTCGGGATCCATGTGCATTGCCGCGAAGGCATCGCGGTGTCGGTCATCCCATGTCCTCAAGCGCAGCCTTGCGGTGCGTATTTCGGTTGCCTCTCCCATCTCCGACCTCTAGTCGAAGGCGATGACCGCGACTTCACCCTCCAGCGCGCCCTGGTAGGCCGAGGCGTGTGGTTCCTCATCGGGCATGCTTTCGAGCAGACCGATCTGGTCGAGATCCGCCTCGGCAAAGCCCTTCGCCGACAGCGCATCGAGACATAGGCGGACCGCGGTATCGTCATCGGGTGCGGCAATCAGCACGTGAACCGGTTTCATCTCGCCACCCTTGCGGCGACTGGTCTGGCCAATAATGATGAAGATCGAAGGTGTTTCGCCGGCCTCGCCGTCCGGCAGATTGCCGTTGTCGCTGTCCGAATTCATCTTCCATCCTTTTCGCCTTCCGAGTGTGAGTGTTCTCCTCCCATGCCAAACGTAGAAACGCAACGGCTGGGTCCCGAAGTGTGGGACCAGCATCTGCTCAGAACGGCGCTTCTTGTCCTGCCGGTCCGGACATGGTTCAGTCATTCTCGCGGAACGAAAGAGGCTTGGCATTTTCATTGATTGCGGGCAGACGGCTGTCTGAATGGCGGTTCGGGTTCAAAAGGGGGTTTCCATGGGTATTCAGTCATTATTGATATTTCTGTTTGTCGGTGCCGTTGCGGGATGGCTCGCGGGCGTGATCATGAAAGGCAACGGTTTCGGCCTTCTTGGAAACATCGTGGTGGGAATTGTCGGTGCGTTCATCGCCGGTTTGGTACTGCCAATGGTCGGCATCGCCATCGGCGGCGGGATTCTGGGATCGATCATCCACGCAACAATCGGCGCGGTGATTCTGCTGTTTCTGATCAGGCTGGTCCGGAGGGCCTGAGTCGCTGCGTATCCTTTGACCGATTGAGACAAGGGCATTTTGGAATCAGCGCCTGGCGCCGCAATGCATCCGGAACTCGGGGTGGTGTTCAGTCGTGGTAAGGAAATGCCTTGGTATCGTGAAATCGCGCAATTAAATGTCGCGAGCCGGTCCGGGCGGCCTCAGGGCACGTTTGGAGAACGATTATTTCGTCTGCGGCCTTGACGGGGTGAGGGGAAATCAGTAGGAACCGGCCACCGAAACCGATGTGAGGCGCTTTTCTTCGGAACGACGCGTTCTGAAAGTTGCCTCAAACAAGGTTTCTGACTGCACTGTGAACTGACAATGCTGCACGCACGACGCGGAACTTTGCGTCCTCTGCTTTACTGGGCCCTCCGGCAAAACCGGATCCGGCCCTTGTTTTGCGCATTCAGTTAACGTGCCTGGTGGCCTGAAAAGGCGAAACATGAATTTTAAAGGGATGGTTACATGCCAACTGTAAACCAGCTGATCCGTAAGCCGCGCCAGGCGCCGGTGAAGCGCAACAAGGTTCCCGCGCTGGAGCAGAATCCGCAGAAGCGCGGCGTTTGCACCCGTGTGTACACCACGACCCCGAAAAAGCCGAACTCGGCGCTTCGTAAGGTTGCCAAGATTCGCCTGACCAACGGGTATGAAGTCATCGGCTACATTCCGGGCGAGGGCCATAATCTGCAGGAGCACTCCGTGGTGATGATCCGCGGCGGCCGCGTGAAGGACCTTCCGGGTGTGCGTTACCACATCATCCGCGGCGTTCTCGATACGCAGGGTGTCAAGAACCGCAAGCAGCGCCGTTCGAAATACGGCGCCAAGCGTCCCAAGTAATTGTATCGGCGGGCCGCATCACGAGATGCGGCTTGTTGTTTCGACCCATCAGTTGAAAGACGAAAAGCATGTCACGACGTCACAGTGCAGAAAAGCGTGAAATCAACCCGGACCCGAAGTTCGGCGATCTGGTGATCACCAAGTTCATGAATGCAATCATGATGCACGGCAAGAAGTCCGTTGCCGAACAGATCGTCTATGGTGCGCTCGACCAGGTCGAGCAGCGCGCCAAGCAGGAGCCGGTCCCGATGTTCCACCAGGCGCTCGACAACGTCGCACCGCATGTGGAAGTCCGCTCCCGCCGTGTCGGCGGCGCCACCTACCAGGTCCCGGTCGATGTGCGCCCCGAGCGCCGTCAGGCTCTTGCCATTCGCTGGCTGATCGCCGCCGCACGCAAGCGCAACGAGACCACCATGATCGAGCGCCTTTCAGGCGAACTCATGGATGCGGCCAACAACCGTGGCAGCGCCGTGAAGAAGCGGGAAGACACGCACAAGATGGCCGATGCCAACCGCGCATTCTCGCATTACCGCTGGTAATCAAGACCTGTTTTCCGAAAGGCACTGAACATGGCCCGCGAATACTCAATCGAAGACTACCGCAATTTCGGCATCATGGCGCACATCGACGCCGGCAAGACCACGACCACCGAGCGTGTTCTGTTCTACACCGGCAAGTCGCACAAGATCGGCGAAGTGCATGACGGCGCCGCCACCATGGACTGGATGGAGCAGGAGCAGGAGCGTGGCATCACCATCACCTCCGCTGCGACCACCACGTTCTGGAAGGGCCGCAACGGCAAGATGTGCCGGTTCAACATCATCGACACTCCCGGCCACGTTGACTTCACCATTGAAGTCGAGCGTTCGCTGCGCGTGCTCGACGGCGCCATCGCGCTTCTCGACGCCAATGCCGGTGTTGAGCCGCAGACCGAGACTGTCTGGCGTCAGGCTGACAAGTACAACGTTCCGCGGATGATCTTCTGCAACAAGATGGACAAGACCGGCGCCGATTTCTATCGCTCGGTGTCGATGGTCAAGTCCCGCCTGGGTGCCACTCCCGTGGTCATGCAGCTGCCGATCGGCGCGGAAAGCGACTTCAAGGGTGTTGTAGATCTCATCGAGATGAACGCACTCGTCTGGCGCGATGAATCGCTCGGCGCCCAGTGGGACATCGTCGAAATCCCGGCCGACCTCAAGGAGAAGGCCGAGGAGTATCGCGAGCTTCTCATCGAGACCGTGGTTGAAGTCGACGAGGGCGCCATGGAGCGCTACCTCGAAGGTGAAATGCCCGGCAACGACGAGCTTCGCGCCCTGATCCGCAAGGGGACCATCAGCGTTCAATTCTTCCCGATGTTCTGCGGCTCCGCCTTCAAGAACAAGGGTGTCCAGCCGCTTCTCGACGCGGTTGTCGAGTATCTGCCGAGCCCGTCCGAAGTTCCGCCGATCGAAGGCATCGACGTCAAGACCGAAGAAGAAACCACGCGTCCGGCAGACGACAGTGCGCCGCTCGCAATGCTGGCCTTCAAGGTGATGAACGACCCGTTTGTCGGTTCGCTGACCTTTGCGCGCATCTATTCCGGCAAGCTCGAAAAGGGCTCGTCGGTCATGAATACCGTCAAGGAAAAGCGCGAGCGCGTTGGCCGCATGCTGCAGATGCACTCGAACTCCCGTGAGGATATCGAGGAAGCTTATGCAGGCGACATCGTTGCTCTCGCAGGCCTCAAGGAAACCACCACGGGCGACACGCTTTGCGATCCGCTCAAGCCGGTGATCCTGGAGCGCATGGAATTCCCCGATCCGGTGATCCAGATCGCCATCGAGCCGAAGACCAAGGGCGACCAGGAAAAGATGGGCCTCGCGCTCAACCGTCTTGCCGCCGAGGATCCGTCCTTCCGCGTGAAGACCGACGAGGAATCGGGTCAGACCATCATCGCCGGTATGGGCGAACTGCACCTCGACATTCTGGTCGACCGCATGAAGCGCGAATTCAAGGTCGAGGCCAATGTCGGCGCCCCGCAGGTTGCCTACCGGGAATCGATCACCAAGGCCTACGAAGCTGATTACACCCACAAGAAGCAGTCGGGTGGTTCGGGTCAGTTCGCCCGCGTCAAGATCCGGTTCGAGCCCAACGACGAGAGCGAAGAGTTTATCTTCGAGAGCAAGATCGTCGGTGGTGCGGTTCCGAAGGAATACATCCCCGGTGTCCAGAAGGGTATCGACAGCGTGATGAGTTCCGGTCCGCTTGCCGGCTTCCCGATGCTGGGCATCAAGGCAACCCTCGTTGATGGTGCCTACCACGATGTGGACTCGAGCGTTCTGGCGTTTGAAATCGCCGGTCGCGCCTGCTTCCGTGAAAATTCGAAGTTCATGGGTCCGCAACTTCTCGAGCCGATCATGAAGGTCGAGGTTGTGACGCCTGAGGATTACGTCGGCGACGTGATCGGCGATCTCAACTCCCGCCGTGGCCAGATCCAGGGCCAGGAGATGCGGGGCATCGCCGTGGTGATTGACGCGCACGTGCCGCTCGCCAACATGTTCAAGTATGTCGATACGCTGCGTTCGATGTCCCAGGGTCGCGCACAGTACTCGATGGTCTTTGATCATTATGCAGCGGTTCCTTCGAATGTCTCCCAGGAGATTCAGGCGAAGTACGCTTAATTGGCCGGAAGCCGGGCCCGCGTTGAAGACGCCGGCCCGGACCGGAGACCGAAACTGTAATTTGCCCGCAAGGGCGGAATGAGAATGGAGAGCCGAAGATGGCAAAGGGTAAGTTCGAGCGCACAAAGCCGCACGTAAACATCGGCACGGTTGGTCACGTTGACCACGGCAAGACGTCGCTGACGGCGGCGATCACCAAGTTCTTCGGTGATTTCAAGGCCTATGACCAGATTGACGCTGCGCCGGAAGAGAAGGCACGCGGCATCACGATCTCGACGGCACACGTTGAGTACGAGACCGACAAGCGCCACTACGCCCACGTCGACTGCCCGGGCCACGCCGACTACGTGAAGAACATGATCACGGGTGCTGCGCAGATGGACGGCGCGATCCTGGTTGTTTCGGCCGCTGACGGCCCGATGCCGCAGACCCGCGAGCACATCCTGCTTGCCCGTCAGGTCGGCGTTCCTTCGCTGGTGGTGTTTTTGAACAAGGTCGACCAGGTCGACGACGAGGAGCTCCTCGAGCTCGTCGAGATGGAAGTCCGTGAGCTTCTTTCGTCCTACGACTTCCCGGGCGACGACATTCCGATCATCAAGGGTTCGGCGCTTGTCGCGCTCAACGACGGCGACAAGGCCCAGGGCGAAGACGCGATCCGCGAGCTGATGGCAGCGGTCGACGACTACATCCCGACGCCGGAGCGTCCGATCGACCAGCCGTTCCTGATGCCGATCGAGGACGTGTTCTCGATCTCGGGTCGCGGTACTGTTGTGACCGGCCGTGTCGAGCGTGGGGTTGTCAAGGTTGGCGAGGAAATCGAGATCGTCGGTATCCGCGACACCAAGAAGACGGTCTGCACCGGCGTCGAGATGTTCCGCAAGCTGCTCGACCAGGGCCAGGCCGGCGACAACATCGGCGCACTGCTTCGCGGCATCGACCGTGACGGCGTCGAGCGTGGCCAGATCCTCTGCAAGCCGGGTTCGGTGAAGCCGCACACGAAGTTCAAGGCCGAAGCCTACATCCTGACGAAGGAAGAGGGCGGTCGCCACACTCCGTTCTTCACCAACTACCGTCCGCAGTTCTACTTCCGCACGACCGACGTGACGGGTGTTGTGACGCTGCCGGAAGGCACTGAAATGGTGATGCCGGGCGACAACATCTCGGCGGACGTGACGCTGATCGTTCCGATCGCGATGGAAGAGAAGCTGCGCTTCGCCATCCGTGAAGGCGGCCGCACCGTCGGCGCCGGTATCGTCGCACAGATCATCGAGTAACAAACGGGGGCAGGTCGCGCGGTCCCGTTTGACGGGGTCGCGCGGTCCTCACACTAGCAAGGACAAGTCGAATGAACGGCCAGAACATCCGCATCCGCCTCAAGGCGTTTGATCACCGGATCCTTGATGCCTCCACACGCGAAATCGTGTCGACGGCAAAACGGACCGGCGCCAGCGTCCGCGGCCCGGTCCCGCTGCCGACCCGGATCGAGAAATTCACGGTCAACCGGTCGCCGCACATCGACAAGAAGAGCCGCGAGCAGTTCGAGATGCGCACCCACAAGCGCCTTCTCGACATCGTTGATCCGACCCCGCAGACGGTAGATGCGCTTATGAAGCTCGATCTCGCCGCGGGCGTTGATGTGGAAATCAAGCTTTAAGGCGCCGAGCCGTCTTAGGCAAAGGGAACGAGGCATGAAGGGGCAGGGCCCCGACAGGCTCATCTCAAGAGGAATGAACCGATGCGTTCAGGTGTGATTGCACAAAAAGTGGGAATGACCCGGGTCTACAACGACGCCGGAGAACATGTCCCCGTGACCGTCCTGCGGTTGGAGAACTGCCAGGTGGTGGCCCAGCGTACGGAAGAGAAGAACGGCTACACCGCCGTCCAGCTCGGCGCCGGCGTCGCCAAGGTCAAGAACACGTCAAAGGCAATGCGCGGCAACTTCGCCATCGCCAATGTCGAACCCAAGGCCAAGCTGGTCGAGTTCCGCGTCAGCTCCGACAATCTCATCGATGTCGGCGCCGAGATTGCGGCAAGCCATTTTGTTGCCGGCCAGCTCGTGGATGTCTCCGGCATCACCCAGGGTAAGGGTTTTGCGGGCGCCATGAAGCGCCACGGTTTCGGCGGTCTTCGTGCCACCCACGGCGTTTCGGTTTCGCACCGTTCGCACGGCTCGACCGGCTCCAATCAGGATCCGGGCAAGGTCTGGAAGGGCAAGAAGATGGCCGGTCATATGGGCCAGACCCGCGTGACCACGCAGAATCTCGAGATTGTTTCGACCGACGCCGACCGCGGCCTGATCCTGATCAAGGGTGCGGTTCCGGGCTCCAAGGGGTCCTGGATTGTCGTTCGCGACGCCGTCAAGTCCGGCATCCCGGCTGATGCGCCTCTTCCTGCAGCGCTTCGCGAGGCAGCCACCGTATCGAATGAGGGAGCCGAATAATGGATCTCACCGTCACCACTCTCGAGGGCAAGGAAGCCGGAAAGATCTCTCTTTCCGATGCGATCTTTGGTCTCGACCCGCGCCAGGACCTGATCCAGCGCATCGTGCGCTGGCAGCTTGCACGCAAGCAGCAGGGCACCCACAAGGCGCTCGGCCGCTCGGAAATCTCGCGCACCGGTGCGAAGATGTACAAGCAGAAGGGCACCGGTCGCGCCCGTCACCACTCGGCGCGTGCGCCGCAGTTCCGTGGCGGTGGCCAGGCTCACGGTCCGAACGTCCGCAGCCATTCGCATGAACTGCCGAAGAAGGTTCGTGCACTGGCTCTGCGTCACGCGCTGTCCGCAAAGGCCAAGGCATCTGACATCATCATCGTCGACAGCCTGACCGCGGGTGAAGCCAAGACCAAGGCGCTGACCGGTTCGCTGGGCAAGCTTGGTCTGACCAACGCGCTGTTTATCGGTGGCGCCGAGCTGGATCAGAACTTCCGCCTCGCCGCCAAGAACATTCCGAATGTGGATGTGCTGCCGGTGCAGGGCATCAACGTTTACGACATCCTGCGCCGCGGCAAGCTCGTCTTGTCGAAGGACGCTGTCGCTGCTCTGGAGGAGCGCTTCAAATGACGGATCTTCGCCACTATGATGTGATCGTCTCGCCGGCGATCACCGAAAAGTCGACGCTGGTCTCCGATCAGAACCAGGTTGTCTTCAACGTCGCGCGGCGCGCCACCAAGCCGGAAATCAAGGCTGCGGTCGAAGCGCTGTTCGGTGTCAAGGTTACGGCCGTCAACACGCTGCTGCGCAAGGGCAAGACCAAGCGTTTCCGCGGGATCTCCGGCCGTCAGTCTGATGTCAAGAAGGCGTATGTGACGCTTGCCGAAGGCCAGTCGATCGACGTCTCAACCGGTCTGTAAGGGCCGCGCGGGAACAAGCCCTCAAAAGGGAACAGGAAAATGGCACTGAAAAGTTACAATCCGACGACCCCGAGCCAGCGTCAGCTGGTAATCGTTGATCGTTCGGGTCTTCATCGCGGCAAGCCGGTCAAGTCGCTGACCGAGGGACTGACCGGCAAGGGTGGCCGCAACAACGCCGGCCGCGTTACCGCCCAGTCGATTGGCGGCGGTCACAAGCGCACCTACCGGATGGTCGACTTCAAGCGTCGCAAGTTCGACGTGGAAGCCACCGTTGAGCGCATGGAATATGATCCGAACCGGACCGCGTTCATTGCACTTATCACCTATGCCGACGGCGAAAAGTCCTACATCCTCGCTCCGCAGCGTCTTGCTGCGGGCGACAAGGTCATCTCGTCGGACAAGGCAGTGGACGTGAAGCCGGGCAATTGCATGCCGCTTCAGTTCATGCCGGTTGGCACGATCGTGCACAACATCGAGATGAAGCCTGCGAAGGGTGGCCAGATGGCCCGCTCGGCCGGCGGATATGCTCAGCTGGTCGGTCGCGACCAGGGCCTGGCCATCCTGCGTCTCAACTCGGGTGAACAGCGTCTCGTTCAGGGCTCCTGCCTCGCCACGGTCGGCGCGGTGTCGAACCCCGATCACCTTAACATCAACGACGGCAAGGCAGGCCGGTCGCGCTGGAAGGGCAAGCGTCCCCATGTGCGCGGTGTCGCCATGAACCCGGTCGACCACCCGCACGGCGGCGGTGAAGGCCGCACCTCCGGTGGCCGCCATCCGGTCAGCCCCTGGGGCAAGCCGACCAAGGGCAAGCGCACGCGTTCGAACAAGTCGACCGACAAGTTCATCATGCGTTCGCGCCATCAGCGCAAGAAGTAAGAGAGGAAGTCTCCAATGGCTCGTTCAGTTTGGAAAGGTCCGTTTGTTGACGGCTATCTTCTCAAGAAGGCTGAGAAGGTGCGCGAAGGCGGCCGCAATGAAGTGATCAAGATCTGGAGCCGCCGCTCCACCATCATGCCGCAATTCGTCGGCCTGACATTCGGCGTCTACAACGGAAGCAAGCACATTCCGGTCAGCGTCTCGGAAGAGATGGTCGGCCAGAAGTTTGGCGAATACTCCCCGACGCGGACGTATTATGGCCACGGCGCCGACAAGAAAGCGAAGAGGAAGTAACTATGGGCAAGGCAAAAACCGAACGCCGGCTCAAGGGCAACGAGGCGCAGGCAGTCGCTCGCACCCTTCGCATCAGCCCGCAGAAGCTCAACCTGGTTGCCGCATTGATCCGTGGCAAGAAGGTTGACCGCGCGCTGGCAGAACTTGAGTTTTCCCGCAAGCGCATTGCCTCGACCGTCAAGAAGACGCTTGAGTCGGCGATTGCGAACGCTGAAAACAACCACGATCTGGACGTCGACTCGCTGGTGGTCGCCGAGGCCTATGTCGGCAAGTCCATTGTCATGAAGCGCTTCCACGCCCGCGGCCGCGGCCGCGCCTCGCGCATCGAGAAGCCTTTTGCGCATCTCACCATTGTCGTGCGCGAAGTGGAAGCCCAAGAGGAGGCCGCATAATGGGTCAGAAAATCAATCCAATCGGTTTCCGCCTCGGCATCAACCGTACCTGGGACAGCCGCTGGTTCGCCGACGATGCCGAATACGGCAAGCTGCTTCACGAGGATCTGAAGATCCGCAAGTACCTGCAGAGCGAACTCAAGCAGGCCGGCGTTTCCAAGATCGTTATCGAGCGTCCGCACAAGAAGTGCCGCGTGACCATCCATGCCGCCCGGCCTGGCCTGATCATCGGCAAGAAGGGTGCGGACATCGAGAAGCTTCGCCGCAAGCTTTCGGAAATGACGCAGTCGGAAACGCACCTCAATATCGTTGAAGTGCGCAAGCCGGAAGTCGACGCAACCCTGGTTGCCCAGTCGATCGCCCAGCAGCTCGAGCGCCGTATCGCGTTCCGTCGCGCCATGAAGCGTTCGGTCCAGTCGGCCATGCGTCTTGGCGCCGAAGGCATCAAGATCACCTGCGGCGGCCGTCTCGGCGGTGCGGAAATCGCACGTACCGAATGGTACCGCGAAGGCCGGGTTCCGCTTCACACCCTGCGTGCCGACATTGACTACGGCACCGCTGAAGCCCATACGGCTTACGGTATCTGCGGCGTCAAGGTTTGGATCTTCAAGGGCGAAATCCTTGAGCACGACCCAATGGCATCGGAGCGCCGGGCCACTGAGGGCGACGCATCTGGCGGCAATCGCCGGCGCGAAAACGCCTGATAACGCGCCAGGCAGAGAATTCGGAGAATTAGAAAATGTTGCAGCCAAAGCGTACAAAGTACCGCAAGCAGTTCAAGGGCCGCATCAAGGGCGCCGCCAAGGGTGGTTCGGACTTGAATTTCGGTTCCTACGGTTTGAAGGCGCAGGAGCCCGATCGCGTCAACGCACGCCAGATCGAGGCCGCCCGTCGTGCCATCACCCGTCACATGAAGCGTGCGGGCCGCGTGTGGATCCGCATCTTCCCGGATGTGCCGGTGACCTCGAAGCCGACGGAAGTCCGCATGGGTAAGGGCAAGGGTTCGGTCGATTACTGGGCTGCAAAGGTCAAGCCCGGTCGGATCATGTTCGAAATCGACGGCGTCAGCGAAGAGCTCGCCCGCGAAGCCCTGCGTCTCGGCGCAGCCAAGCTTTCGGTCAAGACCCGCTTCGTCCAGCGCATCGCAGACTAAGGAGAGCGATCATGAAAGCCGCAGATGTTCGCGCCATGAGCGTTGATCAACTCAATGACGAGCTCGCCAAGCTGAAGAAAGAGCAGTTTAACCTGCGCTTCCAGGGTGCTACCGGCCAGCTTGAAAAGACCTCGCGCGTTCGGGAAATCCGCCGCGATGTTGCCCGCATCAAGACAATTGCCCGCCAGAAGGCGGCAGAAGCCAAGGCCTAAGGACCGAAGAACAATGCCAAAACGCATTCTGCAGGGCACTGTAGTGAGTGACAAGAACGAAAAGACCGTGGTTGTCCGCGTGGAACGTCGTTTCGCACACCCGGTGATGCGCAAGATCGTTCGCCGCACCAAGAACTACAAGGCGCACGACGAGAACAACACCTACAAGGTGGGCGACGAAGTCTCCATTCAGGAGTGCGCGCCCATTTCCAAGGACAAGCGCTGGACCGTCGTTTCGACTGCCCAGGCTTAATTGACAGAGTTTGAGGCGAGGGCCTATTGCACCTTGCCGAGAATCCTGTATGAAGCAGGCCATTGGCGCAGAACGCCCCACAAACGGGCGTTCTTCTGCTTTCAGCGCATGGAAGGTCCCTTATTTGGGAAACCACCTTGGCAACATCCTTCCCGCGCAAGACAAGAATTGACTCATAAGCTGGCATAGGGGCCTTCGCGTCCAACCGTGCCGGTAACAACAAGAAGGCGGCCTGATATGATTCAGATGCAAACAAACCTCGACGTTGCCGACAATTCCGGCGCCCGTCGTGTCATGTGCATCAAGGTTCTGGGCGGTTCCAAGCGGAAATACGCTTCGATCGGCGACGTGATTGTCGTTTCGATCAAGGAAGCCATTCCGCGCGGCCGCGTCAAGAAGGGTGATGTGATGAAGGCGGTTGTCGTCCGCACTGCCAAGGACATCCGTCGTCCCGATGGCAGCGTAATCCGGTTCGACCGGAATGCCGCCGTTCTGATCAACAACAACAAAGAGCCGATCGGCACCCGTATTTTCGGACCGGTTCCGCGTGAACTTCGCGGCAAGAGCCACATGAAGATCATCTCGCTGGCTCCAGAAGTGCTGTAAGGAACGAACCGATGCAAAAGATCCGCAAAGGCGACAAGGTCGTCGTTCTGGCCGGCAAGGACAAGGGCCGTACCGGCGAAGTTCTGGCCGTGATGCCGAAGGAAGACCGGGCCGTGGTCCGGGGTCTCAACATGGTCAAGCGCCACCAGCGCCAGACCCAGACCCAGGAAGCCGGCATCATCAACAAGGAAGCCCCGCTTCACCTCTCCAACCTCGCGGTTGCCGATCCCAAGGACGGCAAGCCGACCCGCGTCGGCTTCCGCATCGATGGTGACAAGAAGGTGCGCGTGGCAAAGCGTTCTGGAGAAGTGATCGATGGCTGATGCGAAGTACGAGCCGCGGCTCAAGACAGAATACGTCGGGCGCATTCGCAAGGCTATGCAGGACAAGTTCGCCTATGCGAACGAAATGCAGATCCCGCGCGTCGACAAGATCGTAATCAACATGGGCGTTGGCGAAGCCACGGCCGATTCCAAGAAGCCCGCCACGGCGGCCGAGGATCTGGCGGCAATTGCCGGTCAGAAGCCGGTCATCACCCGGGCACGGAATTCGATCGCCGGCTTCAAGCTGCGCGAGCAGATGCCGATCGGCGCCAAGGTGACCCTTCGCGGCGCCCGCATGTATGAGTTCATGGATCGTCTCATCACCATCGCGCTGCCGCGCGTTCGTGACTTTCGCGGCCTGAACCCCAAGAGCTTTGACGGCCGTGGCAACTTCGCCATGGGCATCAAGGAACACATCGTGTTTCCGGAGATCAACTACGACAAGGTTGACCAGATCTGGGGCATGGACATCATCGTTTGTACGACGGCACCGACGGACGACGAAGCACGGGCTCTTCTCAAAGAGTTCAACTTCCCCTTCCGTCAGTAATCGTAACGGCATTCGTGGAAAAGGATAACTGATCATGGCGAAAGTCAGCGCAATCGAAAAGAACAAGCGCCGCCGCAAGCTGGTTGCCCGCGACGCTTCCAAGCGCGCCGCTCTCAAGGCGATTGTTAAGAACCAGGAGCTTCCGATCGAGGAACGCTTCCGTGCAACGCTCAAGCTGGCCGAAATGCCGCGCAACGGCGCCAAGGTTCGCATTCGCAACCGTTGCGAAGTCACCGGCCGTCCTCGCGCCTACTACCGCAAGCTGGGCATGTCGCGTATCGCCTTGCGCGAGCTCGGCTCGCTGGCAAAGGTGCCGGGCCTGGTTAAGTCGAGCTGGTAAGGAGCGCGCAAGATGGCAATGACCGATCCATTGGGTGATATGCTCACCCGTATTCGCAACGGTGTCGCTCGCCGCAAGTCGTCGGTGTCCACACCGGCTTCGAAGCTGCGCGCACGCGTTCTCGACGTCCTGCAGTCCGAAGGCTACATTCGCGGTTACACCGAGGTGTCCTTCGACAACGGCAAGTCCGAGCTGAGCATCGAGCTCAAGTATCACGAGGGTGCACCCGTGATCCGTGAAATCGCTCGCGTCTCCAAGCCAGGCCGGCGTGTTTACGTTTCCGTTAAGTCCATTCCGCAGGTCGCCAACGGTCTCGGCATCACGATCCTTTCGACTCCGAAGGGCGTTTTGGCCGATCACTCCGCGCGCGAGCAGAATGTTGGTGGCGAGGTTCTCTGCTCGATCTTCTGATCGTGCAGAACCTCCAACTCGAACAGACAGGTTGAACAATGTCTCGTATCGGTAAAAAGCCCGTTCCGGTTCCTGCCGGTGTCACCGCGACGATTGATGGCCAGAAAGTGGTCGCCAAGGGTCCCAAGGGTGAGCTGAGCTTCGTTGCAAACGATGAAGTCTCTCTCAAGCTCGAGGACAATGCGGTCGTCGTCTCGCCCGTGGACAATTCCAAGGACGCTCGCTCCAAGTGGGGCATGTCGCGGACAATGATCTCCAACATCTTCACCGGTGTGAAGGATGGTTACGAGCGGAAGCTCGAAATCAACGGCGTTGGTTATCGTGCCGCCATGCAGGGGCAGAACCTCCAGCTGGCTCTTGGCTTCAGCCATGATGTCGTTTATCAGCCGCCGGAAGGCGTCACCATCGCGTGCCCGAAGCCGACTGAAGTCGTCATCAGCGGCATCGACAAGCAGGTGCTTGGTCAGGTGGCTTCCGAGATCCGCGGATATCGCGGCCCCGAGCCCTACAAGGGCAAGGGCGTCAAATATGCTGAAGAGCGGATTGTCCGCAAAGAAGGCAAGAAGAAGTAAGGAAGACGCGAAATGGCTAGCAGGAAACAATCCCTTACGCGTCGGGCCGACCGTGTTCGCCGCCAAGTCAAGGCGGTGGCCAATGGCCGTCCGCGCCTGTCGGTTCATCGCTCGTCGAAGAACATCTACGCCCAGATCATCGATGACGCTGCAGGCCGTACGCTTGCCGCTGCATCGACGCTGGACACCGGTCTTCGCGGTGAACTCAAGACCGGTGCGGATGTCTCCGCGGCGGCCGCAGTCGGCAAGCTGATTGCCGAGCGCGCATCGGAAGCAGGCGTCAAGGAAGTGGTCTTCGACCGCGGCGCCTTCATCTATCACGGCCGTATCAAGGCCCTCGCCGAAGCAGCCCGTGAAGGCGGTCTGAGCTTCTAAGTCAACAATTGCCGATTGATTCCGGAAAAGAACAAGGACAAGGACAATGGCCAAGGAAGGTCGCCGCGACAACCGCGGTAAGGAAGACGAGCGCGACAGCGAATTCGTCGACAAGCTCGTTCACATCAACCGCGTAGCCAAGGTCGTCAAGGGCGGCCGTCGCTTCGGTTTCGCAGCCCTGGTGGTTGTTGGAGACCAGAAGGGGCGCGTTGGCTTCGGTCACGGCAAGGCGCGCGAAGTGCCTGAGGCAATCCGCAAGGCGACTGAATCCGCCAAGCGCGATCTGATCTTCGTTCCGCTGCGTTCGGGCCGGACCCTTCATCATGATGTTCACGGCCGTCACGGCGCTGGCAAGGTGCTTCTGCGTGCTGCCAAGCCCGGTACCGGGATCATCGCCGGCGGTCCGATGCGCGCCGTGTTCGAAACTCTGGGCATGCAGGATGTTGTGGCGAAGTCGACCGGTACGTCGAACCCCTACAACATGATCCGTGCGACCTTCGATGCGCTCAAGAACCAGATGCACCCCAAGGACATCGCGGCTCAGCGCAGCATCAAGTATTCCACGCTCCAGGCTCGCCGCGGTCTTGCCGCAGCCGGCGAAGAGTAATCGGGCCTTTGCCTTATTTGAACTAGGGAGCCAAGAAGATGGCTGACACCAAGAAGGGCAAGACGATCACCGTCGAACAGATCGGCAGCCCGATTCGCCGCCCCAACGTTCAGCGTCAGACGCTGATCGGCCTGGGCCTCAACAAGATGCACCGCCGGCGGACCCTCGAGGACACACCGTCCGTTCGTGGCATGATCCGTTCGGTCAGCCACCTCGTTCGCGTCGTCGACGAGCAGTGAGTGGGAGTGATTGATCATGAAACTCAATGAAATCGCCGACAACGAAGGCGCCGTCAAGAACCGCAAGCGCGTGGGCCGTGGTATCGGCTCGGGTTCCGGCAAGACCGGCGGCCGCGGCGTCAAGGGTCAGAAGTCCCGTTCGGGCGTTGCGATCAACGGCTTCGAAGGCGGTCAGATGCCGATCTACCGGCGTCTTCCGAAGCGCGGCTTTACGAACATCTTTTCGACCGACTTCAACGTCGTGTCGGTCGGCCGGATCCAGGCCGCTGTCGATGCGGGCAAGCTTGACGCGAAGTCGCCCATCGATGCCGCAGCCCTGAAGGCAGCCGGTGTGATCCGCCGCATCAAGGATGGCGTTCGCGTTCTTGCAGACGGAGACGTCAAGGCCAAGCTCGCGCTTGAGGTTGCGGGCGGATCCCGCGCAGCCATCGAGAAGGTGGAAAAGGCCGGCGGTTCGGTCAAGGTGCTCGAGGCAGCGCCTGCCGCGTCCCAGGACTGACAAATTAGTGACCGCCCGGTGCTTCACATCGGGCGGTTTTCATCCCATATGGGATCGGACGGCGCGCTAGGCCGCGGCGGCCGGGGCAAGTGCCGAAGACTGTGCCAACAGTCGGGCCGCATCGTCCGGTGAAACCAACTCAGGCCCTCCGGAGATGATCGGGTTCATCAGGCGCCGGATGGGCCACGCGGAGAACGCAATGGCATCTGCAGCCGAACAACTCGCTTCCAATCTTAATTTTTCGGCTTTCGCCAAGGCGGAAGACCTCAAAAAGCGGATCTGGTTTACTCTTGGCGCGCTCCTTGTGTATCGCCTGGGAACCTACATTCCGCTGCCGGGCATCAATCCGGATGCCTTTGCGCAGGCCTTCCAGGGCCAGGCAGGCGGTATTCTCGGCCTCTTCAACATGTTTGCCGGCGGTGCCGTGGAGCGCATGGCGATCTTCGCGCTCGGCATCATGCCCTACATCTCCGCATCGATCATCATCCAGTTGATGACTTCCGTTGTTCCGACACTCGAGCAACTCAAGAAAGAGGGCGAGCAGGGGCGCAAGATCATCAACCAGTACACCCGTTACGGCACCGTGCTTCTCGGAACCGTCCAGGCCTACGGTATCGCCGTCGGTCTCGAATCGGGCAACGGGATCGTCACCGATCCGGGCTGGTTCTTCCGCATCGCGACCGTCATCACGCTCGTCGGCGGCACAATGTTCCTGATGTGGCTTGGTGAGCAGATCACCGCCCGCGGCATCGGCAACGGCATTTCGCTCATCATTTTCGCAGGTATCGTGGCGGCACTTCCTGGCGCAATCGCCGGAACGCTCGAACTGGGCCGTACCGGTGCTCTCTCGACCGGCCTGATCATCGCCGTGATCGTTGTCGCCATCGCCGTGATCGCATTTATCGTCTTCATCGAGCGCGCCCAGCGGCAGCTTCTGATCCAGTATCCGAAGCGGCAGGTCGGGTCGCGGATGTTCCAGGGCGACACCTCGCACCTGCCGCTCAAGCTCAACACTGCTGGCGTGATCCCGCCGATCTTCGCCTCGTCGCTGCTCCTGCTTCCGGCTACGGTTGCCGGTTTTGCGAACACCGGAGATCTGCCGGGCTGGGCAACGACGCTGCTTGCCTCACTCGGACACGGACAGCCGGCGTACATGGCGCTCTATGCCGCTATGATTGCGTTCTTCGCCTTCTTCTACACCGCGATCGTGTTCAATCCGAAGGACACCGCGGACAACCTCAAGAAGCATGGCGGGTTCATTCCGGGAATTCGTCCGGGCGAACGCACTGCCGAGTACATCGATTTCGTGCTGACCCGCATCACCGTCATCGGCGCAATGTATCTCGTGTTCGTCTGTCTATTACCCGAATTTCTAATCGCGCAGACCGGCGTTCCGTTCTATCTGGGTGGAACTTCGCTTCTGATCGTCGTCTCCGTGACGCTCGACACGGTTGCGCAGGTCCAGGGACACCTGATTGCCCAGCAGTATGAGGGGCTGATCAAGAAGTCCAAACTTCGGGGAGGGAAGAGGGGACGATGAAGCTTATTCTTTTGGGACCGCCGGGTGCGGGTAAGGGGACGCAGGCCCAGCGGCTTGTCGAAAAGCACGGGGTGCCGCAGCTTTCAACCGGTGACATGCTCCGCTTGGCGGTTGCGGCCGGCACCGAGGTTGGCAAGCGCGCAAAGGCTGTCATGGATGCGGGCGAACTCGTGTCGGATGACATCGTCAACGCTATAGTGTCCGAGCGCATCGATCAGCCCGATTGCGCCCGCGGTTTCATCCTCGATGGCTATCCGCGGACCCTTGTCCAGGCGGATGCGGTCGAGGCAATGCTTGCCGGCAAGGACATGAAGCTCGATTGCGTGATCGAGCTCGTTGTTGATGACAAGGCGCTTGTCGGCCGCATCATCAAGCGCGCCGAGGAAGCTGCAGCGGCCGGCCAGCCGGTTCGCAAGGATGACAATGCCGAAGTCTTCGACGAACGGCTTCGTGAGTATTACAAGAAGACAGCGCCGTTGACCGGTTACTACTACGCCAAGGGCGCCTTGCGGACGGTCGACGGAATGAATTCCATCGATGCCGTCACGGAGGAAATCGAGCAGGTTCTCGATTCTCTTTGAACGCCGTGAGCGGTCTGGATTGCCCCGGTGTGATCAATGACCGGACGTTCATCGTCTTTAGTTTGAAATATCGGGAGTGCAGAGGTTGACGAAACCCTTGCGCTTCCGCTAAGACCCGCGCAATTCGCGACATGCAGGCGATCGGTGCGGTTTCCCGGGAAATGCCGGGATCCGGCTCTGGTCGCCTTAAGCGTGCCGGGACCAAGCATGAGAATGCGGTGTTTCAGCCACTGGCCGATCCGCCGATCTGACGAATACCCCGCAAGGGCCGGCCTCCACCGGACGCGGGTCAACAATAACTCGCCGGCCAGATCTGGTCTGTCCCGGCCCACATGGAGATGCACATGGCCCGCATAGCAGGCGTTAACATTCCGACAAACAAGCGCGTAATCATTGCGCTGACCTACATCCACGGAATCGGCAACAAGTTTGCCGCCGATATCGTCGACAAGGTCGGTATTCCGCATGACCGTCGCGTCAACCAGCTTTCCGATGCGGAAGTGCTGCAGATCCGCGAAACCATCGACCGCGATTACCAGGTCGAAGGCGACCTGCGCCGCGAGAACTCCATGAACGTCAAGCGTCTCATGGACCTTGGCTGCTACCGTGGCCTGCGCCACCGTCGCGGTCTCCCGGTTCGCGGCCAGCGCACGCACACCAACGCCCGCACCCGCAAGGGTCCGGCCAAGGCGATCGCCGGCAAGAAGAAGTAATTTGGGTTTCGCCTGAACGGCGCCGCGCTGCGTGGAGCGAACGGAGGTTTGCTTCACGAAGGGCAGCGGCCGGAAGGGTGGTTCCCGGTGGAGCCGCTGGTGTTACGGCGGTGCTGATATCTCGAAAGGAAAAAACATGGCCAAGGAAGCCGCACGCGTCAAACGGCGTGAACGCAAGAATATTTCGTCGGGCGTTGCCCACGTCAACTCGACCTTCAACAACACGATGATCACCATTACCGATGCGCAGGGCAATGCCATCTCGTGGTCGTCGGCCGGTTCGAAGGGCTTCAAGGGCTCGCGCAAGTCGACCCCGTTTGCGGCCCAGATGGCTGCCGAAGATGCCGCCAAGAAGGCGCAGGATCACGGCATGAAGTCGCTGGAAGTCGAAGTCTGCGGTCCGGGTTCGGGTCGTGAGTCGGCGCTGCGCGCACTGCAGGCTGCCGGTTTCACCATCACCTCGATTCGCGATGTGACACCGATCCCGCACAATGGCTGCCGTCCGCGCAAGAAGCGTCGCGTCTAAGTCAGCGCCGATTATTGCAACGGGCCGGAGCTTTTGTTCAGGCCCGTTCGATCCTCTTCTCACTTCGCCGTAACGAATGGATTGTGCGGCAACAGGAAGGCAACAGACATGATTCAAAAAAACTGGCAGGAACTGATCAAGCCCAGCAAGGTCGAGTTTTCGACCCAGAGCCGCACCAAGGCTTCGGTCGTCGCCGAGCCGCTCGAGCGTGGCTTCGGCCTCACGCTCGGCAACGCGCTGCGCCGGGTTCTGCTTTCCTCGCTGCGCGGCGCTGCCGTCACGGCGGTTCAGATCGATGGCGTTCTGCACGAGTTCTCTTCGATCCCGGGTGTGCGTGAAGATGTGACCGACATCATTCTCAACATCAAGGAAATCGCCATCCGCATGGAAGGTGACGAAGCCAAGCGCATGGTCGTGCGCAAGCAGGGTCCGGGTGTTGTCACTGCCGGCGACATCCAGACTGTCGGCGACATCGAGATCCTCAATCCCGACCACGTCTTGTGCACGCTCGATGACGGTGCTGAAATCCGCATGGAATTCACCGTCAACAACGGCAAGGGCTACGTTGCCGCCGACCGCAACCGCGCCGAAGACGCGCCGATCGGGCTTATTCCCGTCGACAGCCTGTATTCGCCGGTCAAGAAGTGTTCCTACAAGGTGGAAAACACCCGTGAGGGACAGGTTCTCGATTACGACAAGCTGACGCTGACGATCGAGACCGATGGTTCGGTCAGCGGCGAGGATGCGGTTGCCTATGCCGCACGCATTCTTCAGGACCAGCTCGGCGTGTTCGTCAACTTCGACGAGCCGCAGAAGGAAGTTCACGAGGAAACCGTCGCCGAATTGGCCTTCAATCCGTCGCTTCTCAAGAAGGTCGACGAACTGGAGCTTTCGGTTCGCTCGGCCAACTGCCTCAAGAACGACAACATCGTCTATATCGGTGACCTTATTCAAAAGACCGAAGCCGAAATGCTTCGGACACCGAACTTTGGACGCAAGTCGCTCAACGAGATCAAGGAAGTGCTCGCTTCCATGGGTCTGCATCTGGGTATGGAGGTCGCGTCCTGGCCGCCGGAAAACATCGAAGATCTGGCCAAGCGTTACGAAGACCAGTATTAACTCGCAATTGCCGGTTTTCCGTCCGGAATTGCTTCAGAAGACTAAACTGTTCAAACGGCAGGCATGTGCCTGCATGTGAAGGAGACAAGCGATGCGCCACGCCAATTCCGGTCGCAAGCTGAACCGTACCTCGAGCCACCGCAAGGCGATGTTCGCCAACATGGCGGCTTCGCTCATCGAACATGAGCAGATCGTGACCACCTTGCCCAAGGCCAAGGAAATCCGCCCGATCGTTGAAAAGCTCGTCACGCTCGGCAAGCGCGGCGATCTGCATGCCCGCCGTCAGGCGATCTCGCAGATCCGCGACAACGAAGCCGTTCGCAAGCTGTTCGACACGATCGCAACGCGTTACGCCACCCGCAACGGCGGCTACCTTCGCATCATGAAGGCAGGTTTCCGGACCGGCGACAATGCCCCGATGGCCGTTGTCGAATTCGTTGATCGCGATGTCGACGCAAAGGGCGCCAAGGATCGCGCACGCGTGGCTGCTGAAGCCGCTGCCGAGGAAGAAGCCGCGTAAGCGCTCCTTTCGGCAAGACAGGGAAGACCAGAAGGCCGGGTGCTTGCTGCGCCCGGCCTTTTTGCGTTCATTATCGCAATGAAATTGTCTGGTGCTACTTCGGGATGTGGATCGTGTCGCGGATGTGCTTGAGCGAGGCGACGATTGTGAAGGTCATGATGACCAGCAGGGTCCAGGAACTCCATTTGCCCAGATGAACCGTGGACCACGCCCCGATCTGGTTTGGATAATGCCAGATCGCAAAGAACGTGGAGATGTTCTCTGCAAGCCAGATGAAAAAGCCGATGAGAATGAATGCAAAAATCATCGGCATTCTGCGGTCGCGGTCATAGGGACGGTAAACCACCGTGGCGCGCGCATACAGGCCGATCGCCAGGGCCGCGATGTACCACCGGTAGTCTCCGATAAAATGGTGGGTGAAGAAGTTTCCGTATATCGCCAGCGCGACCAGCGCCGCCATCCAGTAAGGTGGGTGGTGCTCGATCCTGACGTCGAGGATGCGCCAGGCTTGAATGATGTAGCTTCCGACTGCGGCATACATGAAGCCGGAGAACAACGGCACGCCCAGCAGCTTGGTATAGGCAAAGTCGGGATACGACCAGGATTGGATGGCGCCGGACGTCTTGAAAACTTCAAGGGCAAATCCGACCACGTGGAAAAGGCAGATTGCCTTGAATTCATCAAGCGTTTCGAGCCTGGTCCAGAGCATCCAGACCTGAATGGTGACCGCAATCAAGAGCAGCAGGTCATAGCGCGGAATTCCGAAAAGGCCTTCGCGCGGCGTGATGAAGATCGAGACGAAGAACAAACCTGCAAACAGACAGGCGCGGGCTTCCTTGATGCCGAAAAGCAGGAACTCCACACAAAAGCGCTTGTACCCGGTCAATTGCGGTGCGGGGCCCCGGTCCATCAGAATGGCGTCAAGGCGCTGAAGCAGGCCGGGGTTTCGCATCGTCGCCGTGCTCATGTTTGATTCCGCCCGCTTGCGTTTTCCAAGCGTCCAACTACAGAGACATCATGGACAAAATCAAGGCGCACCGGAATTTGCTCATCAGGCGGATGCTGACCGCGCTGGCCGTGATTGCCGGCGGCCTGACGTTGCGCCTTACAGGCTACGACATCGGCTTGCCCTATGGGCTGGTCAAGTATGGAGGTTCGCTTCTTTGGGGCATGATGGTGTTCTGGGTGGCGGGTATATTGTTCCCCGGCCTGTCGGTCATCCGGATCGCGCTGATCGCCGGTATTATCGCTCTCCTGACCGAATTCAGCCGCCTCTATCACACGCCTTGGCTTGATGAATTCCGCCTTCAGCTTGTTGGTGCACTCTTGCTGGGCCGGATCTTCTCCTGGCTCAACATCGTCGCCTATCTGGCCGGGATCGGGTTGGCTGCGCTCATTGAGTGGCGGCTTGTCAAGAAAGGCCCGCAGCTTAAAGCCTAGCGGGCGGTAGCGCGGTTCCCGCGTTTCCATTCGAGAAACGGACGCCGGACAAACCTCCAGCCGATCAGGATCACCACCAGCGCGGCATAGACCATCTGCTCTGGTCCGATAACCTTGACGGACAGGCAGTAATGCAATGCGCCTGCAGCGGCGATGGGATATATGAGGCGATGCAGTTTGGTCCATGCCGGTCCGAGCTTGCGGATCGACCATCCGTTGGAGGTCAGAGCCAGTGGAATGAGTGCCACGAAGCCCGCCATGCCGATGGTGATGAACCAGCGCTTGAAGATATCTTCGACAATGACATCCATGGCGAGACGCTTGTCGAGAACCATGTAGGCCAGAAAGTGCATGAGCACATACCAGAAAGCCAGAAGTCCCAGCGCGCGCCGGTAGCGAATCCAGTTTATCGCGAATAGATCCCGAAGCGGCGAGATCGCCAGCGTCAGGATCAGGAATCGAAGGGCCCATTCCCCAAGCAGGTGCTCGAAAATCTTGACCGGGTTTCCGACCAGCTGTCCCGTTGCGCCGAGATAAAAGCCCCAGATGGCGGGTGCCAGTCCGCATGCGTAGAGCAACCAGATTGACGCCGAATGATACCGGCGCGGCAGGGCAGGCAGACTCATCTTCAGAAATTCGCCCTCAGGTCCATGCCTTCGTACAGAGAGGCAACCTCGTCGCCATAACCGTTGAACATAAGCGTCGGCCGCTCGTTCGAGCCGAAGAAACCGCCGCCGCCTATGCGGTTTTCCTGGGCCTGACTCCAGCGCGGGTGATCAACCTCGGGATTGACGTTGGCATAAAAACCGTACTCGTTCGGTGCGAGCAGGTTCCAGGTCGTCGGGGGCTCTTCCTCGGTGAGCGTGATCTTGACGATCGATTTGATGCCCTTGAACCCGTATTTCCAGGGAACGACGAGCCTGACCGGCGCGCCATTCTGATTGGGGAGCACCTTTCCGTAGAGCCCGACGGATAGAATAGTGAGAGGGTGCATCGCCTCGTCGAGCCGCAGTCCCTCGACATATGGCCAGGGCAGGGGTTGAAAGGCGCCACGCTGCCCGGGCATTTCCTGTGCGCGTACCACGGTTTCGAAGGCCACGTACCTGGCGCTGCCAAGCGGTTCCACCTTGGCGAGGAGGGTCGAAAGCGGAAATCCGATCCAGGGGATCACCATCGACCAGGCCTCGACACAGCGCATCCGGTAGATCCGTTCCTCCAGATCAAAGGCCAGCATTTCCTCGAGACCGATCTCTCCGGGCTTGTTGACGAGCCCGTCGACCATGATGCTCCATGGCCGCGGGTTGAAGTCACCCGATCGCGCCGCCGGGTCGCCCTTTCCGGTGCCGAATTCGTAGAAATTGTTGTAACTGGTGACGGCTTCCTCGGGCGTCAGTTCCTCGCCGGGATCGTAGCCTCCGGGGGCGGCCTCGAGCGTTGCGAGTTCCGTCGTGGCGGCAAAGGCTCCCGGTGCTGCCATCGCCAGTCCGCCGGCTGCCGCCAATCGCATCAGGTCGCGTCTGCGCAGATAGGCGCTTTCGGGAGTGATTTCAGATCCGGGAACGGGCGGCGGGGTGTAACGGCGCATGACGTTTGGCTCCGTATCAGGTGGTCCTAGGGCGCTGACATATGGCGCATGTCCGAGAAGACCATGGGCAACACCTCGTGAAAAGGTCTGACCCGGCCAACTTATCGTGTTCGGTTCGTGAACACCTGCCGCCAACCGGCTCAATTCCGCGCTCTGCCATCAAGCTGTCAAACTGATGGTGACTTTGAAGCTCCTCTCGGGCCATACTTGCTCAAAAGACTCAAGGAATTCCCCCATGCTTCCCAACCGCGTGTCACGCCGTTTCGCTACAGTTTTGCTGCTTGCTTCATTGATGATCGGTTCGGCAGGCCCTGCCGCGGTTTTCGCCCAGGATAAGCTGGAAGACGGCCTGGGCGACGCGCTTGGACAGATTTTTCGGGATGTGCTGCGCGGCCCTGCCGACCTTGACCGGCGATCCGGTGGCAACAATGCCGGCAACAGTGCAGACGCGACCGATGTGCAGGCGCGACGCGCAGCGCCCCGTACGCGGGATGAGATGATGATGTCGTTTTCGCCTCTGGTGAAGGCGACCGCTCCGGCGGTGGTGAATGTCTATGCCGACCGGCTGGTTCAGCGGCGTTCCTCGCCCTTCGCCGGGGATCCGTTCTTCGAGCAGTTCTTTGGCCAGCGAATGCCCAACCGCACCGAGCGTCAGTCCTCTCTCGGTTCCGGCGTCATCATCGAGAGCCGGGGCATCGTTGTAACCAACAACCACGTCGTTGAAGGGGCCGACGACATCCGCATCGCGCTCGCCGACGGGCGCGAGTTCGAAAGCCGGATCCTGCTCAAGGACGAACGCTTCGATCTCGCAATCCTTGCCGTCGAGGGTGACGGCCCGTTCCCGGCGATCGAGTTCGGCGACACGGACATGATCGAGGTCGGCGATATCGTTCTGGCCATCGGCAATCCTTTCGGCGTCGGCCAGACCGTGACGAGCGGCATTGTATCGGCAGTCGCGCGCAATCGCGTCGGGGTTTCGGATTTCGGGTTCTTCATCCAGACCGATGCCGCCATCAATCCCGGCAATTCCGGCGGCGCGCTTATCGACATGAACGGCCGGCTGATCGGCATCAATACCGCCATTTTCACCCGCTCCGGTGGCTCGAACGGCATCGGCTTTGCAATTCCGGCCAACCTGGTGCGGGCCGTCGCGGCGACAGCGGAATCCGGTGGCGAGGTGTTCGAGCGCCCCTACATGGGCGCTTCGTTTGAAAGCGTGACACCGGACATTGCCGAAGCGCTGGGGCTTGAGCGGGCGACCGGAGCGTTGATCACCGATGTGGTCGAGGATGGCCCCGCCGACCGGGCCGGACTGCGGGCAGGCGACATTGTCGTGGGCTTCAACAACCAACCAGTAGAACACCCCGACGCGCTGGGCTACCGGCTTGCCACTGCCGGAGTGGGCGGGCGCGCCACGCTCGAAGTGATCAGCCGCAACGGGCGGAAACGCGCGACCGTTTGGCTCGAAGCGCCGCCGCAGGACGATCCCCGCGACCGCCTTGTCCTTGAGGGCCGCAATCCTTTCTCGGGCGCTGAAGTCTCGAATATCACGCCTCGCATCGCCAACCGGTTGCGGTTGCCGTCTTCGTTGCGCGGGGTCATCGTGACCGATGTCCCGCGGAATTCGTTTGCGGCGCGCTACGGCTTTCAGCCGGGAGACCTGATTTCGGTTATCAATGACGTCGAGATCGCTGATGTGGACGTGCTTTCGGCCGTGCTTGACGAGGGGGCGCGCTTCTGGCGGCTTGAGATCATTCGCAATGGCCGGCGTATCCGTCAGGTCATCCGTTGATGGCTGAAACCGATCTGTTCGCCGGTTCTCCCGAGGCTCAAACCAACCGGCCTCTTGCCGACCGGCTGCGTCCGGCGACGATCTCCGAGGTTACGGGGCAAACGCACCTGACCGGGCCGGACGGCGTGATCACGCGAATGATCGCTTCGGGAAGTCTCGGTTCAATGATCTTCTGGGGGCCGCCGGGAACCGGAAAGACGACCGTCGCACGCCTGCTTGCGGGCGAGACGGACCTCGCATTCGAACAGATATCGGCAATCTTCTCGGGCGTTTCAGATCTCAAGAAAGTGTTCGAAGCGGCGCGGGCCCGGCGCTTGGGCGGTCGGCAAACGCTTCTGTTCGTAGACGAGATTCATCGCTTCAACCGTGCCCAGCAGGACAGCTTTCTTCCGGTGATGGAGGACGGCACCATCGTGCTTGTGGGGGCCACCACCGAAAACCCGTCTTTCGAACTGAACGCGGCGCTGCTTTCGCGGGCCCGTGTACTTACCTTCAAGGCCCATGACGAAACCAGCCTCGAAAACCTGCTGGTGCGGGCGGAGGAGGAAACCGGCCGGGCGCTGCCCGTGGACAGCGATGCGCGCAACAGTCTGCTGCGGATGGCGGATGGCGACGGCAGGGCCGTGCTGACCCTTGCGGAGGAAGTCTGGCGCGCCGCACGCGATGGCGAGCGTTTTGATACCGAGGCCTTGATTGAAGTGGTTCAGCGCCGCGCTCCGGTCTACGACAAGGGGCAGGACGGGCATTACAACCTGATTTCGGCCTTGCACAAGGCGGTGCGTGGCTCGGACCCGGATGCGGCGCTTTACTATCTCGCTCGCATGTTCGATGCCGGAGAGGATCCGCTGTTTCTCGGGCGCAGGCTGGTGCGGATGGCGTCCGAAGACATCGGTCTCGCCGATCCGCAAGCCCTAGTCATCGCCAACGCCGCCAAGGACGCCTATGACTTTCTGGGCTCGCCCGAGGGCGAACTGGCGCTGGCCCAGGCATGCGTTTATCTCGCGACCGCCCCGAAGTCGAATGCAGTCTACACCGCCTACAAGTCCGCCATGCGCGCCGCCAAGGAACATGGTTCGCTTTTGCCGCCCAAGCACATTCTCAATGCGCCCACCAAACTGATGAAGTCTGAAGGGTACAGCGAAGGCTACCTCTACGATCACGATCAGCCCGACGCCTTTTCCGGACAGGACTATTTTCCGGAGGCCATGGGCCGGAGGACGTTCTACGATCCGCCGGAGCGCGGCTTTGAGCGCGACCTGAGAAAGCGGCTTGAATTCTGGTCCCGGCTTCGCCGGGAGCGTGCCGGTAAAGCCTGACCGTGCGGGTAATGTGCGCATGACCTCCGGCAGCGGCCAACGCCACCAGCCCCGGATCGGCATCATGGGTGCAGGCGCGATCGGTCTTTACGTGGGCGGGATGCTGGCCGGGCACGGGGCGCCGGTCGCCTTCGCCGCACGGGGACGCACCCTTGAAGCACTGTCCCGCGGTCTCGCAATCACCCGGCTCGGAGGCTTCAAGATCGAACTCAAACCGCATCAGTACCGGGCAGGGGATATCGGGACGCTGGCAGGATGCGACATCGTCCTTTTCTGTACCAAATCCGGCGATACCGGTACCGCGGCTACAGGACTTTCGCGGGTGGTCGATCCGGGAACGACAATCATCAGCCTGCAAAACGGTATCGGCAACGTCGAAATCCTCGAAAAATGTCTGCCCGGTTGCAGCGTGGTAGCCGGAACCGTTCCATTCAACGTGGTGCGGATGTCGCCAAACGCGGTGCATTGCGCGATGGAGGGCACGGTGCTCGTCGGTCCGGGGAAGGGATCGCAGCATCTCGTCGCCGCTGCTTCCAGCTCGCCATTGGCGGTTGGGATCCGCGAGGACATTGATGCGGTACTCTGGGGCAAGCTTCTTCTCAATCTCAACAACGGGCTGAATGTTCTCAGCGGCGTGCCTTTGCGTCGCCAGTTCGAAGACCCCGCCTACCGGGAAGTTCTTGCACTTGCGATGGAGGAGTTGCTGGCCGTCCTTGAGGCGGCAGGCATTCAACCGGCCGGAGCCACCCGAACGAGCCCGAGCCTGATACCGAAGATCCTCCGTCTTCCGACATGGCTCTTCCGTATCGTTGCCCGGCAGCAACTCAGGATGGACGAAAGCGCGCGGTCGTCGTCCTGGGATGATCTCGTCGCAGGCAGACAGCCCGAAACCGCGTTTCTGAATGGCGCGGTCTGCCGTCTCGCCGAGGAGCATGGCATGCGCGCACCGGTCAACCGCATGATCTGTGAACAGGTCGACCTTGCCTTTGCTGAAGGGCAGTCGCCGCAGCTTTCGGGGAAGGAGATGCGCGCGCTCGCATACCAGGCGACAAAATAAGGCTGCTTCGTCGCCTTGGCGTTAGACGGCGTTTGTCGAAGCCTCACCGGAGCCGCTTTGAAGCAACGGCTTGATCGGCATCAATGCCGGGGGCGCGCAAGGTGTCATCATCGGTCTGCAACCAATCATGGAGCAGCACGAAAATGGCCATTCTCATCCTCTATGCCACGGTGGAAGGTCACAGCCGCACAATCGCCGAACATGCCGCGGGCCTGTTGGAATCACGTGGACACTCAGTGGTAATCGGCGACATGCGGGAGCCGGGGTTTGCCGTGCCCGGCCGCTTCGACGGTATTTTGCTGTGTGCGCCGATCCATATCGGCCGTTATCCCGATCCTCTTTTTCGCTTCGTCGCCGACTGGAAGGATGCGCTGGACGATGTCCCGAATGCGTTTGTCTCCGTGTCACTGGCAATTGCGAGCGACAGCGAGGAAGAGCGGGCGGAGGCGCGCACCTATCCGGCGCTCCTGGAAAAGGCCGGCTATCGTCCGAAACTGGTCCATCATGCCGCCGGAGCGCTCAAATACATTGAGTATGATTTCTTCAAGCGCATGATGATGCGCCGCATTGCGGCCAAGGAAGGCGGTCCGGTCGACACAGGCCGCGACCATATTCTCACGGACTGGGACGCACTCGACGCCTTCGTCAGCGAATTCTCGGATCTCGTGGCGTCAGGGCAGGGCGGCAAGCACCTGGCCATGTGAGCGCTACGCAACCGCGCTGCTTTATCGCAGCGCGGATTTCGTCTAAGCAGCTTGCATGAATGCGTATTTGCTCATTTTTCTCGGAGGCGGCCTTGGTGCGGTTTGCCGGCATGCAGTCGGCGTTGCCGCAACGCGGCTTGCAGGGTTTGCATTTCCCTATGGGACCCTGGCGGTCAACATCCTGGGTTCCTTCGCGATGGGGCTCCTGATCGCCTGGCTCGCGCGGCGATCCGGCGGAGACACGCATTTGAGGTTGCTGCTTGCGACCGGCTTTCTGGGCGGTTTTACCACGTTTTCCGCTTTTTCGCTGGATGCGGTCACGCTTTACGAGCGCGGCGCGTTGACGGCAGCCGCGGCGTATGTGATTGCCAGCGTTGCTGTGTCTGTCTTCGCACTGTTTTCCGGCCTTTGGCTCATGCGCCAGCTGTGAGACGGCATTGAGGGCGGCACTTCCAACAGATGGTTGCCCGCCATCGGCGTGAACCACGGCATTCCGGACCTTTGTCACGGGCTTTCCTCCCCGGGCAAAAGTCAGCTCAAGACCAAGAGGCCATCGATATGGCGGGCGTTCAGCTCAAGACGATTGATCCCGACGAAGCCGGCATGCGGCTTGATCGCTGGTTCAAGGTACATTACCCGGGCCTCGGCTTCGGTCAATTGCAGAAACTTCTGCGTTCGGGACAGATCCGCCTCGATGGTGGCCGGGTAAAGTCCGATGCGAGGGTTCAACCCGGACAGACGGTACGGGTGCCGCCGCTCGGTGTCGACGAGAAGGGCTCGGCTCCGCTGACCGCAAGGACCATACGCAACCGCGACGACGGGGACGTTCTGGGGCAGATGCTCATTCACGAGGACCCGAAGGTCCTGGTCTTCAACAAGCCTGCCGGCCTTGCCGTCCAGGGCGGGTCCGGTGTGACGCGCAATGTTGATGACATGCTCGAGGCATGGCGCAACAAGAAGGGCGAAAAGCCGCGCCTGGTGCATCGGCTTGATCGTGACACAGCGGGCGTGCTCGTGGTTGCGCGGACGCGCGGCGCAGCCCAGTCGCTGACTGCTGCGTTCCGCGAGCGCACGACCAAGAAGACATACTGGGCGCTGGTCAGAGGTGTGCCGCGCAACCGCGAGGGCAAGATCTCCACATGGCTCGTCAAGGAACCGACCGAGGACGGAGACCGGATGCGTGTCGCCAAGCACGGAGAGCCCGGCGCCGATCATGCCGTTTCCTATTACCGGATCATCGAGAAGGCTGCGCAGAACCTGGCTTGGCTGGAACTCGAGCCCTACACCGGACGCACACACCAGTTGCGCATTCACTGCCTTCATCTCGGACATCCCATTCTCGGAGATCCGAAATACTTCGAGGCCGATCAGAACTGGGAGTTTCCGGGCGGAATGCAAAAGCGCCTGCATCTGCTCGCACGCCACATTTCGGTTCCGCATCCCGATGGCGGGCGGCTTTCGGTTACGGCGCCGCTGCCTCCGCACATGGTGCAATCGTGGAACCTGCTTGGTTTTGATGAAAGCATGGGCGGGGAGGCCGGCGAATGAAGCTCGTTCTCTTCGACTGCGACGGAACGCTGGTGGACAGCGTCAACGTCATTCATACCTGCATGGAGCGGACTTTTGACGATTTCGGGCTGCCGCGGCCGGCGCTGGCGCACACGAAATCGATCATAGGACTTACGCTGGACATCGCCATCGCCCGGATGCTTGAACGGAACGTGGATGAAGAAATTGCGGCCATGACAGCGCGTTACAAGGAACACTTCATGCTCCACCGTCAAAATGGCGGCGCACTGGAGAACACCTATGACGGCATTGGACCCCTTATTGCGGGACTTGCAGAGCGCGATGACGTCGTGTTGGGCGTGGTTACAGGAAAATCCCGGCGCGGCCTGAGCGCCATTCTGGAACACCACGGGATGACGAAGTCGTTTTTTATCACTCGCACCGCCGACGATTGCCCGTCCAAACCTCATCCGGCAATGGTTCTGGAATGTTGCGCCGAGGCGGGCATAGGCCCGGAGGCCACCATTGTAATTGGCGATGCGATCTATGATATGCAAATGGCGGTAAGCGCCGGCGCCCGCGGCATCGGGGTGTCCTGGGGCTATGCTCCGGTCGAAGCCCTTCTGGCAGCCGGCGCGGACCGGATCGCTCACAGCGCTGACGAGATTGCCGGCATAATCTGAGACAAGCGGGGCGGCGGTATGCCGTTTCAAACCCGACCGTACCAAGGAGACGCGATCATGCGTGACATTCTCGGCGATCTCGATCTGGGCGATGACAAGATGTCCGACCCCGTTCACCAGGCCCAGAACGGCCTCAAGAAACCGTTGCCGAAGCGCTTCTACACCACGGCATCGGCGGTGCCTGCATCGGGCACCGGATTTGTCGTCGCGCTGGATGGCAAGCCCGTTCGCACACCGTCACGCCAGGAGCTTGCAGTGCCGCAGCTGGACCTGGCCGAAGCTGTTGCCGCCGAATGGGGCGCGCAGCAGGAGTTTATCGATCCGGCGCTGATGCCGCTTACGCGCATGGTCAATACGGCCATAGACGGCGTTTCGACGGCACGCGAGGCGGTCTTCGAGGAGGTTCTGCGGTTTGGCGGAACGGATCTGATCTGTTATCGCGCCGACTCGCCGGAAAGCCTGGTCCAGCGCGAATCCGAGCTCTGGGATCCCTATCTCGACTGGGCAGCAGCCCAGGGCGCGCGGCTGACCCTTGCCGAAGGCGTGATGCATGTCGAACAGCCGCCGGAGGCCATTCGTGCGCTGGCAACGCTGCTTCGCCGGAACGGATCGGATCTGCAACTCACGGCACTTCACACGATCACCACATTGACAGGCTCGCTGGTGCTTGCGCTGGCACTGGCGGAAGGCGAGACTTCTTCCGAAGAGGCATGGGCGGCGGCGCATGTGGATGAGGATTTCAACATCTCACAGTGGGGTGAGGATCACGAGGCTGCGGAGCGGCGCGCAAAACGCCTGCTTGAGTTTGAGGCTGCGGTGAAGATCGTCGACGCTCATCGCGCATGAAGCGGCGGCTCTCTTCAGGTCGCGGCGAGTTTCGCCATTCGGTCGTAGCTTAACGGCTCGCTAACCATAAACTGCGATTTTTACCGGGACCGTCACTGACAGGCCCGGAGCTATCGCATGTCCATCAAGACATTTCATCGTCTGCGTCCGTTGCACATGATTGCAATGATTGCGCTGGTTTTCGTGCTTCAGGCCTGTGCGGGGCGCCCGAAACCGCTTGAGCCCTCCTATCCCGTCAATGTGAGTGCGGTGCGGGTGACCGCTGAATCAAGCACCGATGCCGGGTTTGCGCTGCAATTGCAGGAGCGACTTGAGAACACCCTTGGACGAGGAACCCGCGACATCGGCCGTGACGCGTCGTTGCGTGTGATCGTCCGTGATCGCTCCAGAACTTCGGGAGCGATTCCCTTCTTCGACGATACCCGCCAGGAGGCGGAGGTCGAACTGGTTCTCAATGACGAAGCAAGCGGCCAGGACATCCGGAGCCGCATTATCCGGTCTTCCATCGCGAGCAGGGAGGGCGAGGGTGCGGACCTGTTCCTGATTTCACGTCTGACGGCGGATATCCGCAGCCTCCTGGGGCTTTCGGGCTACCCGCCTTACCCGGTGGCCGGTACCAAGCGGGATGTTGTTCGTCCTGCCACTCGCGACGTATCCGGTGACGGGCGTTTCTCCGAACTGGAACTGCGGTCCGACCCGTTGCTCAACGGTTCCGTAACGCCAACAACTGCCGATCTCGATCCGGAGGATCGCGCAAAGCCGAAAATCAACATTTCGAAGCCGCTTTTGGCATCCGAGCCGGCTGGCGGCGCAACCGCGGAGACAGCGGCGCCGGCAGTGCCCGGATCTGCCAGCATGGCGTCTGCTGTTGACGAGGCGGAAACGTCCGGGGAATTCCTCGACGATGAACCTTGCATCATTACCGTCGACAATGACTGCAGCGATCCGGACAGCCGTTGAAGCCGGTCCCCGATTGTAAAGCTGAACAAGGGGCCGGTCGCGCGTAGGAAAATTCTACGACCAGCGACCGTATTGGCCGCTTCCGGCCTATTTCTGGCGCAACCGTTCGGCGTGCCAGGTCAGGTGGTCGTCCATGAAAGTGGAAATGAAATAATAGGAGTGGTCATAGCCCTCCTGCATCCGCAGCGTGAGCGGAATTCCTGCCTTTTCGCAGGCCTCGGCAAGAAGCCAGGGTCTCAGGCCGTCTTCCAGAAAACCATCCGCCATGCCCTGGTCGATCAGGAACTCCGGAAACCGGGCCCCATCCTCGATCAGCATCGTGGCGTCGTGGCGCCGCCATTTTTCCGGGTCTGACCCGAGATATTTTTCCAGTGCCGGACGGGACCAGTCGGCGCTTGACGGCTGGACGATCGGCGCAAAGGCGGAACAGCTCTTGAACCGGTCGGCATTCTTGAGGGCAAGGGTCAGCGCGCCGTGACCGCCCATCGAATGCCCCGTAATCCCTTGGCGGCCCATATCGGCTGCGAAGTGATTGGCAATCAGGGCAGGGATCTCGCTGAGGATGTGGGTTTCCATGCGGTAGTGCTGGGCCCAAGGTGCCTCGGTGGCATCGAGGTAGAAACCCGCTCCCTTGCCGAACTGCCAATTGTCGGGCTCGTCGGGCACGTGATCGCCACGGGGGCTGACATCAGGGCAGACCACGATCAGACCAAGTTCCGCGGCCATCCTACGGTATTCACCCTTGTCCATGACGTTGGCATGGGTGCAGGTCAGTCCCGACAGGTACCACACCACCGGGCAAAGCTGCTCCTTGGCCTGGGGCGGGGTGAAGACCGCGAAGGTCATGTCGCAACCGCAGGCCTCGGATTCGATGGTGTAGACACCCTGGCGTCCGCCATGGGCCTTGGCTTCGGAGACGATTTTCATGGGCGTGTCCGATCTGGTTTTCGGTGATCGCGCGAAGTCCGGCTCCTGGCCGGCCTCCGCCTTGTGGGTGAAATCGATTGGCGGGCTCCGCCGGGACCCGGCACCTCAATGGTGACAGGAGTTGGCTGGCGGGACCCGGCCGTCATGGTCGCTAGTAGACGACGACGCTGCGGATGCTTTCGCCGCGGTGCATGAGGTCAAAGGCTTCGTTGATCCCTTCAAGGCCCATGGTGTGGGTGATCATCGGATCGATCTCGATCTTCCCTTCCATGTACCACTCGACAATCTTGGGAACGTCGGTGCGTCCGCGCGCGCCGCCGAAAGCTGTCCCGCGCCAGGACCGGCCGGTGACAAGCTGGAACGGGCGGGTCGAGATCTCCGCGCCCGCCGGCGCAACGCCGATGATGATGCTCTCGCCCCAACCCTTGTGGGCGCATTCAAGCGCAGTGCGCATGACGCCGACATTGCCGGTGGCGTCGAACGTGTAGTCGGCGCCGCCTTTGGTCAGGTCGACAAGATAGGGAACGATCTCGCCCTCGACTTCGGATGGATTAACGAAATGGGTCATGCCGAAACGCGTTGCCATCTCGGCCTTGGCGGGGTTGAGGTCCACACCGACAATCATGTCGGCGCCCGCAAGCCGCAGGCCCTGGATCACATTGAGTCCGATGCCGCCGAGGCCGAAGACGATGGCCTTGGAACCGATTTCGACCTTGGCGGTGTTGATCACCGCCCCGATACCGGTGGTCACGCCACAGCCGATGTAGCAGACCTTGTCGAATGACGCGTCAGGATGGATCTTGGCCAGCGCGATCTCTGGCAGAACCGTGAAGTTCGCGAAAGTCGAGGTGCCCATGTAGTGAAAGATCGGCTTGCCATCGACCGAGAAACGGGACGTTCCGTCCGGCATCAGCCCCTGACCCTGGGTCGAGCGGATCGACTGGCACAGGTTGGTCTTGGGATTGAGGCAGTATTCGCACTCCCGGCATTCCGGCGTGTAAAGCGGAATGACATGGTCGCCCTTTTTGAGCGACGTCACGCCGGGCCCGACGTCAACGACGACGCCAGCGCCTTCGTGGCCGAGAATGGCGGGGAAGATCCCTTCCGGATCTGCACCCGAGAGCGTGAATTCATCGGTGTGACACACCCCGGTCGCCTTGATTTCGACAAGCACCTCGCCCGCGCGGGGACCGTCGAGATCGACATCCATGATTTCCAGCGGCTTTCCGGCTTCCAGTGCCACTGCTGCCCTTGTGCGCATTCCTGCCTCCTGATCTGCTTCTTCCCCGAGTCAACAGAGGCTAGCTAACACGCTTTCTGCCGGCGAATAAACTGCGCTTGAGCGCGAATTGCCATGCCATCTGCGACATTCGGCTGACCGGGGCCTGTGGAACCCGGGTCGGGATCGCGGGCAAGGGCTCAGTCCCGGGTTGCGCGTGTCAATGTCGAAAGCCGGCTTTCCAGCGACTCGACCGTAGTGGTCACCTGCTGCGCCAGTTCCCGCAGACGATTGATTTCGCCCTTCATTTCATCGATGGCCACAGACATGCCCTGCGATTGCGGTGCTTCTCCGGCCCCGCTGATGAGCCAGGCCGGCGAGACACCCAGAACGCCCGCCAAGGTCATGATCTTGTTGGCACGCGGTTCGGAACGGTCGGTTTCCCATTCAGACAGGGTCTCGGTTGTCACACCGATACGCGAGGCGGCTTCTTCCACTTCAAGGCCGGCGAGGTCCCGCGCATGCGTGATGCGTCCGCCCAAAGTGTCACCGTCGTCATAGGTTTCCGGCGTCATGTCATTCATGGATGTATCCCTTCGATACTCAGATTTTCGCGGCGGCTCAGCCAGAATTCCGGTCCGGGAGAGCATCGCCAATGCAATTGCCTAATCCTCACTCGTGTCGTCCTTGTGACCCCACACGGTGCGGCATGCACTGGCATGCCGGGCAGGATGATCCACATTGCGCACCGGATTGCCGGCGGCGCCCCTTGGAGTGTCTCACTGATACAAAATGGCAGTGAATGCCGGATCGAAGGTTCGGGGAGGATCAAAAGGATCCGGCTGGCACAGTATCGGCGATTGTCCAGCGCCCGTCCAGTGTGCAGGACGCATAATTTCCGGTCAAAAACACCAAAATGTGCGCTTCAGGACCCGATTCCGGCGATGCGGATGCGAAAAATGTCTATTCTTCAGGTGCAATGGCAACGCGGCGGGTCACCGAAGTCCCAAGGGGCGTCGTGTTCGTCCCCGGGGCTCTCTGGTCGCGACAGGGGCGCGCAGAGCCAGAGGGTGCGCCCGCATTGCCACTGAAGCGAACGCTTGTACCATTCAAGCCTCAGCCTTTCGGGCATCAGAACCGGAGATTGAGCCCCAGCGTCCCGCCATAGCCGCTGTATCCGTTCTGGCCGATTCCGTCGACATATCCCGAACTGCTCAGGGCGAACTTGTCGCTGAATTTCGCCCCCATCCCGAGTTCGAGCCGTGCGCGCAACTTGTCTCGGGCTGACCCGGTGATTGCGCCGGACGTGATGCTTGCCGTGCCGGCCTTCTTGAAATTCCAGATCCCCTTGATGGCGAGGCTCGGCGTGACCACGACGTCGTTGTCGAAAACGTGGCTTCTGCGGAAGCTCGGGCCGAACGATAACTGGCCCACTTCGATATCCCGTTCGGGAATGGAAATGCCGTTGCTGTCGACATAGGCCCTCTGGGTTTCCACGAGATAGCTTGCCGCCAGCTGCGGGGCGACCGTCCATCCGGCATGTTCGAAGTCACCCGTGATCTGGCCTCGTGCAAGAAAGCGCTCGGTGTCGAAGCTGTCGATGTAGGTCCCGAACGGGCTGACCTTGTTGTCCGATTGGCCATAGGCGAGGAAGGCGTCGAGGATCACGTTCTGGTGCAGCCTGTAGACTGCATAAGGGCCTGCAAGCCATCCCGTTCCGGATGCGGATGTCGCGGCGGTCGCATTGCTTTCGTCCGCCCAGTCGAACTGCATGAGCGTGCCGATCATGAGATCAGGGGTAACGCGGTAATCCGCACCGACGTGGAAGGCCCCGAACCCCTGTTCATTTCCATCGACCTTGGACTTCGAAAGGTTGCCCTTGACCCAGAGGTTGAACCGGGTGGTGCGGCGCTCCGTGGTCTCGTTTCCTGTTGCCGGCCCCCCGTAGCCATAGGTCTTGTCCTCGGCCATGTCCGCGATTGACTCGCCCGACATCAACCGTGTCAGGCTGCCGGCGAAATTCACCTGCAGGGATCCGGACTCGTAATTGGTGGAAACTGCGAACTTTTCGGTCGCACCGAGCCCGCCCTGTTCCAGGAGACGGCCGCTGAGATCGGGCTGGTTCGAGAGAATGTTGTCGGCTCTCTTCGACAGGAAATTGTGAATGACCGCACCGGTGCGCGTCTGAACGAAGCTTGCGTCCAGATAGCTGACCGTCAGGGTGCCTGATGCCGTGCTCTGATTGCCTGCGGCATCGGCAGCCGCACCGGCGACGACTGCAATTGTCACCGCGCCGTGGGTGATCGGCGTCAGCCGGACGGTGAAGATCGTCGCAAAGCCGCCGACAGGTGCCTGCGGTGTTACCAAGTTGACCGTCGCGTTGCTGACGGTCAGGTCTGTTGCATCGAACCCGGTGACAGCTTCGCTGAAAATGACATTCGCGTCGAATGCGCCTTCCACCTGTGCCGGGGCCACGATCTGGGCCACCGATGGAGCGTCGGTATCCGGATTGATCGTGCTCTGGTTGACCCCGGTCGGGGTCACGGAAACCAGCGTCTGGCCGGACATGTCCGTAATCCCGGCCGGAGATCCGAACACCAGCACGGCGCTTCCCGTCAAAGACGCAACATTCCCGCCGGTGACCGTCACCAGGTATTGCGTTGCCGACGGGAGCGGCGCGGCATGGGCCGACCTGACCCCGAGCAGTTCGCGTAGAAAGCCTGCCGGGGTCATAGGGCCGAGCGAACCTTGTCTCTGGTTAAGCGGCGTGACGGTCATGTTTGCGCCTGTTACGCCGTCGACAGTGAAGTTTTGCGGGCCCACACCTTGCACGGCTTCCGAGAATGTCACCGTCCAGGAAAGCTGCCCATTCGCCGGATCGCTGTCCTGGGCCATGATCGACGAAACCGCCGGCGGAGCCGTGTCGAGCGTCGCGATCACGGTTCCGGAGGCCGCATTGCCGATCCCGGCAGTGTCGACCATCGCATCCGCCGGCACGGAAAGTGATATGTCACCGTTTCCATCCGGGGTGATTTGCACGGTAAAGACCGGGGCATTCGTCGCGTTGAACAAAGATGCGGTTGCGTTGACGAGAACCAGATCCGAGATATCGAAGCCGGTGGTGGCTTCGGAAACAACGATACTGGCGACGAAGCCCTCCGGGCCGATACTTGCAGGAAACCCGTTGAAGGATACCGTTGGGGCGGTAACGTCAAAGGCAGCCGTCGATATCGCAGATGCTACACTCAAGTTGCCTGCCGCATCTTGCGCGGCGGCTGCTGCGACCGAAACCGAGACATCTCCATTGCCATCGGGCGTAATGAGTGCGGTAAAGACTGGTGCATTGCTGGCATCGAAGGTCGAAGCCGAGCCATTGCCGACAACCAGATCGTCCAGCGTAAAGCCTGTGGTATCTTCGGAAACGGTGAATGTTGCAGTGAATGGTTGAGGCCCGACAGCTGATGGAACGCCCGAAATCGAAACGACCGGCGCAGTGGTATCCAGTAAAGCGGTTGCAGCCGAGGTGGCGTCATTGCGGTTCGCTGCGGTGTCGTTGATCACGTTTGCCGGGACCGAAACCGATACATCGCCGTTTCCGTCCGGGGTTACAAGGGCAGTGTAGACCGGCGACGATTGGCTCCCCAGTCCCGTAACCTGCAGATTTGAGGCGGTCCCATTTGTGACCGAGATCTCGTTGAGCTCGAGATAGTCCGCATCAAACCCGAAGATAGGCTCTGATACAGCAAATGTTACCGTGAAAGGGGTGTTTCCGTCGGTCGTGGACGGTACTCCCGAGATCGTGATCGTAGGTGCAACCGTGTCAACGATTGTTTTCTGGACAAGTGCAACCTCGGCAGCAGGCCCCAGCCCCAGCCGGCTTTTCTCTACGTCGTAATAAATCTCTCCGTCGGCGACGGGGGTAATCTCCACCTCATAGCGTGTATCGTCGGTGTTTTTGAGGATAGCGGTTGCGATTGCACCGTTGGTCGGCTTCATGTCGCTGATTTGGAAATCCGGTACAGGCTTGTTGAATTCTACTCTGATCGGAAATGGATCGAGATTGTTCCGGTAGAGATCATGGGACTTTATTCCCGCTAAAATCGGCTGGAGATAGGTGATCTTGTAGGTCTGCTGTTCGGGATGATTGCCGCCAATGCTCTCGACGGCGGTGAAGGGCCCGGGATCCAGATTGTTTCCGGCGAGATCCTTCACCAGATTGATGCCTTGAGTCTCCAGGCCGAATTCACCCGTGAAACCCTCGATCCCGGATACGGTCACAAAATACAGGGAATCATCATCCGGACTCTTGGCTATGGTTTTGGAAAGGTTCGGTCCTGTCGGAGTATTGTCGCGATAACCAAAAGCCGATGCCGGCACCACCGACATCGGTTCGGTAAATTTGACCGCGAAGACCACTGTGCTTGCATCAGTGTCCTGTTCAAGCGGCTGATGCCTTTTTACATATTCGTATGTCGGAACGATATAATCGACCGTATAGGTCTCGACGTTGCCTGTCGGTGTAATCGAAGCAAGCGGAGTTTGGGTGGATGATGATTTGATTTGTGAGGTTGCAACTGCCTTCAGTTCAAGTCCGAGAGGACCGGAGTATGTTGTGGAAATCGGGGATACGGAAACCCTCCAAACACTGGTGTCGCTTCCGCCAAACCACTGGCTTGCGCTCGAAATAATCATCCCGCTTGCGCCGGTGAATTGAAAACTGCTTGTTCTTACACCGTAAACGTTCTCGCTGAACGTCACCAGAAACTCCGCTGATCCGTCATTCAAACCTAGGGTGCTGCTGGATGATAAGCGGGTGATTGACACGACGCTTGGCTGCCCTGCAATTGCAACGCCGCCCATTCCGGGTATCGAGGGCGACACACAGGTCAAAAAACCGGTAAAAATGAAGAGGGATATCGTCGTGAAAATCTGTTTAAACAATGCAATGCCCCACACCATTAATCACAACAAGCTCCGAAAGACCGAGCAGGTTTGAGCCGGGCTCGAGCAAGTGCAGCTTCCCCGTGTTGGTTCGTGGAAACCCAATTATTGACAAGTCATTTCTAGCAGTCCGATATGAGGGCTGGTATCACCCGAAAGGGTGGTTGTGCCAAATTGGTTAATGGGATTTAGATTTCGGTAACCATGGATGAGGTGAGGGCGCCGCCGGTAGCGAACAGAAAATGGCCGACACCGCGTTGCGGTGGGAAGAGCAAGAGGCTTTGAAGCTGTATTTCATCAAAACCAAGGGCTTAGAGCGTTTCCATGACTCAGTTTGGGTGGAAAGGCATCATGAGGAGCATGCATGACTGCGATACCCGCCCAACGCACTTCAACGTTTTCATATTGGCAATTGATTTCCTTCGGAATTCTGACAACTCCGCTTGCCATGAGCGGATTGGTCCTGGTGATGTTTCTGCCGACATTCTATGCGGTCGAGATGGGGCTTGGACTGGGCGCGGTCGGCGCCATCTTCGCATTCGGGCGGATATTTGACGTTGTCACCGACCCCTTGATCGGTAACCTGAGCGACGAGACCCGGTCACGCTGGGGGCCGCGCAGGCCATGGATGGTGATCGGCGTGCCGCTCTATTGTCTCGCAGTCTGGATGTTGCTTTCCCCGCCCGAGGGAGCCGGGCTCGTTTACCTGGCTGCGGTCAGCGCCGCATTCTTTCTGTTCTACACGGTGGTCGACGTTCCCTACTCTTCGGTGGGGTTGGAAGTGTCGCCCGATGTTCACGAGCGATCCTATCTGGCCGGATCCAAGGCGGCGTTTCAGGTTGCCGGAGCGATCTTTGCGGCGTCGATACCGGCGATCTTCGCGCTCCAGGTTCCTGCCGCCCTGACGTTGACCTCTGAATGGATCGTGGGTCTGTCGTTGCTCGGCCTCGCGGCATTCCTCGCGTTCGTGCCGTCAAAGAACCGTCCTGTAACAGCACCGCGCCTCGGCTTGGTTGCCGCAGCCCGGCTCGCGTTTTCCCAAACCCAGTTCCGCTATCTGGTCGGGTGCTTTTTTATCGTGCAGTCCGCCAACGCCCTGACCGCGGGCCTTACTGTGCTCTACATCACGCACGTTATCAGGGCGCCGGAACTGACCGGGCCTCTGATCGGCCTGTTGTTTCTTTCAACGGCGGTTTTCCTGCCGCTCTGGGTCTTCCTTTCAAAGAAACACTCCAAGAAACGATCCTGGATGACGGCGATCGCAACATGCAGCATCGCGCTGGCCGGCGCGACGTTTCTGGGCGAGGGGGATGTGGTCCCGGTTGCGTTGGTCTGCGTGCTGGTCGGCGCCAGTTTCGGAGCCGATGCCATCATGCCGACGTCAATGCTCGCCGACATCGTCGATGCGGGCGAGACCGCGGGAACAAACCGTCTGGCCGGAACATGTCTCGCCATCAAGAACGCCCTGTCGAAGCTTACCTTCATCATCCCGATGGGCGTCGCGTTTCCGCTGCTCGATCTGGCAGGCTTTGCCGAAACAGGCGGGAATACGGGGATGCAACTCGTAGCGCTGACCGGCTTCTTTGCCGTCTTGCCCATCCTGTTGCGGCTCCTGAGCCTCGTCGTGATCGCCCGTGCCCCGTTGCACACCGAAAAACTCAGAGCCTGATTGAGAGATGGTGACAACGGGGCCTGCGCCTTCCGAAGCAACGATCCTGACCGAGCGGGCGAAGCTGATGCAGGCCAAGGCCGGTTCGTCCGCCTTCATGGTGCTCGCAATCATCATGAATGCCGCTTTGCTGATGGTGATCTCCGGCCAAGGGCGGACGGCGATTTTCTGGGTGTTGATCACGTGCACAATGATCGCGATCACCAAACTCTATGCGAAGTACCGCTTTTCTGGCCGCATCACGAGTTCAAATGCCAGTCGCTACATCCACGGTCACATGCTCATCACCGCCATGACCGGCCTGGTCTGGAGCGGTTTCGCCATGGCAACGATCGACCTTCAATCCGATTTCTCGATCCTTATCGCCAGCATTTTTCTTGTCTCGATCTCGCTGGGCGGCCTGCTCCCGGGCTCGCCGCATCGCGGCGACTATCTGGTCATGGCCACATGCGCGCTTTTGCCCTTCGCGACCTACGTGCTTGCGATGGCGGATGCGCCGGTAAGATACCTGGCGATCGGATTTTACGTCTTCTATGGTTTCTGCTGGCTGGCCAGTCGGGCAGTGGACGCGCAGACCCGCAGTGCGATCGTGGGCCGGCTGGGCGAGGAGAAGCATGCAAGACTTGCCGCAGAAGCCGAAGCCGAGAAACTCTACTATGCGGATCGCGCCTACCAGATGGCCTCGATCGGGCATGACATGGCGCAACCGGTTCTGGCTCAGCGCCACCATCTCGACCGCCTCAGGGAATCCGGACTGACAGATGATCAGGAAGCGCTGATAGGGAAGCTGGAGGCGACGCAGAGCAGCCAGGAAGCCATGATCCGCAACCTGATGGACTACCAGCGCGCAGCAAACGCCGCCATCGAGCCCGTTTTCGCGAACCACGATCTACAATCCGCCATGCGGGAACTTGTTGAAGAAGCAACGGGTCCGGCGCAACTGCGGTCGCTCACGCTGAAATCCGATTTGCCGCCTGCCTCGGTCACAACCGATATCGAACTGGTCAAGCGGATAGTCCGCAACCTGATTTCCAATGCGATCAAGTTCACTCCGCCGGGCGGCTCGATCATGATCGGCCTCGAACGGGATCGCGACAGGGTGACGATAACCGTTCGGGACGACGGGCCCGGCATTGCCGGTTCGGACCAGGACAGGGTCTTCGAACCCTATGTTCGCGTGGGTTCCGGGGCCGAAACGGAAGGTCTTGGCCTGGGGCTGGCGACCGCACGCACCTTGGCCGGATTGCTGGGTGCCCGGTTGAGCCTCGAATCGGAGCCGGAGAAAGGATGCACCTTCCGTATTGTCCTGCAGGATGCCCCCCGGGAAAGCGCGTCACACCAGGGGCAGGTGAGGACTGACAGAACCGCTCAGTGCCTGCTGGTTCTAAGCGACGATGACGACCATTCCTTTGGCGGCTGGGCCAACCTTCTGACCGGGTGGAGAATGGCCGGACTGTGTGCGGGCAGTGTTGAGGAGGCTTTTGATATCCTAGATACCTCAAAGCTGTCGCCGGATGTTCTGGTTCTTGACCTTGCGCAGGCTGGCGATGCCGACCGTTTGGCCGCTGTCACCCGGATCCGGGAAAAGATCGGGCGGTCACTCCCGGTGATCGTCGTGGAGGGCAGGAGGTCCGACCCTGGTGCTGAATGGCATTCTGTCGGGAACGTGCTCGTCTTGTCGGGACCTCTGCACGCCAGTGACCTGCGCAAGGCCTTGGCCAGCCTTCTCTGAGTATTCCGAGTTGAAGACCCGGCCGCTGCAGCACTGCCGGTAGTTCAGATGAGCCCGAGACTCCGCGCCTTGCTGATGCAGGAGGTCCGCTTGTTCACACCAAGCACCTGAAAGATCTGGCGAAGGTGGGTTTTGACCGTGTTTTCACTGATCTTGAGCTGTCCGGCAATGTCACGATTGGTGCCGCCGTCAACGATGATCCGCATGATTTCGAGCTGTCGCGGTGTGAGCGTCGTGACCTGGTAATCCGATGATCCGTTTCGGCCTCCGCCCGACTTGAAGGTTTTTCCGCCGGAACCGGATGTCGAGCCTGTATCCAACGCGGCAAAGATCACCTCGCGGAGTGTGGGCAGGTCCGCGGATTTCGGAACGAAGGCAAACGCGCCCGAAGCTTGCAACTCGGCTTCGCTGAGTGTCTCGTCGACCCCGGATACCAGAATGAACGGCTGCTCGAATCCCTTGGCTCTCAGCGCCGACAGAAGCGCAAGTCCATTGATGGGCTTCATGCTCAGATCTGAAATCACAAGCGCAGGCGCGGGATCGGCCGTATCGATCGACGCAAGCAGGTCCGCCCCGCAAGCAAATGCCGTGATTTCGAAAGACTGGTCGATTCGGGTCAGCAGGGCTGTCAGGCCGTCAAGAAACAATGGGTGATCGTCGACAATTGCAATCTGCACGCGCTCTCCACCGTTCGCTTGAGGCGAATCCCGAAAATCACTGGTATATAATTGCAGTCGAGCCGGCAAATCAATCTTGAGCGGTTGCGGGCAGGCGAAGCGTTAGAACAGCAGAAGGGCGATATGCCGCCGGCTTGTTGGGTGCCGGTGGAGAAAGCTTCACCGGGCCGCAGCGCTTGGTATCGAGTCAGCGGTGTGGCTGGCTTCCGATGCGTCCCGCGTCGGGCCGAACACGGATTCGAATGACTCGCGCAGCCGAATGTCCGCCTCATGCATCGGAATCGGAAGCCCGAGGTCGACGAGGCTCGTCACCCCGTGGGTTCGCACACCGCAGGGAACGATGCCCGAGAAGTGTTCGAGATCAGGATCGACATTGAGCGACAGGCCGTGAAAGCTGACCCATTTGCGCAGCCGGATACCGATTGCCGCAATTTTGTCCTCGGCCAGCTCGCCATTGGCGAGCCGCGGCTTGTCCTTTCGCTGTACCCACACGCCGACACGGTCCTCTCGGCGTTCGCCCTTTATGTTCATGCTTTCAAGCGTGGATATGATCACTGCCTCGAGCGCTGAAACAAATGCGCGGACATCGGGTCTGCGACGCTTTAGGTTGAGCATCACGTAGACCACGCGCTGTCCGGGGCCGTGATAGGTATACTCGCCGCCGCGGCCGGTGGAGAAAACCTCGAAACGTTCCGGCGCCACCAGATCCTCGGGCCGGGCGCTGGTTCCGGCGGTATAGAGCGGGGCATGCTCGACCAGCCAAACGAGTTCGTCGGCATCGCCGGCGGCAATGCGCTCAACCTCGCGTTCCATGAATTCGACCGCTTCGGGGTAGGGTGTCAGCCCTTCGGATATGAGCCAGCGGATCGGCGGGTCGGCCTCACCGGCAAATAAGCGGGTTTCCAATGCGTCGCGCTGGCTCATCCGGCGGGGGTGTCCGTTGTTGGCGGCCCGGGGGCAGTGTCTGTGTTTCCGCCCCGATCTAAACCATTCCCGGCAGAATCGAAATTCTTTTATCAACAATACCGTTCCGCTTCGGTCCCATACGGCCTCGCAATGGGAGCAAAGCCTTTGAAAAGGCCTGAAAAATCCGCTTCGTGAGCGCTGTCGAGCGGGGTTGTGCAATTTGTCATAAATCCGCTTGTGCAGCGCAGGTCCATTTGCTACATGCAGCGCGCCGGACAGGTTTCGGCTCTACCACGTGCGGTCGTGGCGGAATTGGTAGACGCGCAGCGTTGAGGTCGCTGTGGGGCAACCCGTGGAAGTTCGAGTCTTCTCGACCGCACCATTTTCCCCTGACGTTTGGATTGGGTCTCCGCGCCACCACGCGCTGCGGGCCGTTGCGGATACAGGCCCCGCTACCGGCAGGCTGCTTGCAGAAACCGCTGAGACGTCTCCCCCTGGCCCGCAAGGAACCGCCGCGTTGTTTGGCTTGCAACGGGAAAGACTTGCGTCATAATTGACCGCACGATCAAGTCGCGGCTTCCCGGACAGGGCGGCATCACTTGTCGGACAGGATTGACAAGGCCGGCAGCAACCGGGTTGCTGGTGCACAAGATCTGTGGTGGGGGACAACTCGTGACGACCGACCCGGGACAGGCCGATACTCTTTTCTTTGAAGAAGTCTGCTACGGCAAGCCTGTGCAGTCATCTGACGGGCCGTTGCGCGAGAGCGCCGTCTACGGCGTCAATCTTGTCACGCTCGGCATAGAAAACCCGCTGCATTTCGTCCCCGCGCATTTTCTCGGCAGCGCAAGCCTGAATTCAGGCATGATCGATCCGGCATTTACCCAGCGCGGCGCGCTGATCGTAAAGGCGGTTGCCGAAGGGCTTGCGATCATGCGGATGCGTTACCGCCCGGAGGCGGGCGAGGGCGAAAGCGGCCGGCAGTTTCTTCTTTCCAGAACCATCGTGCTTCTCGGGGTGGAAACATGGGATCAAATTCCGCAAGGGTTGTTTGCTTGGGCCGAACGGGAACTCACGGTTCAACCCTTTGTGTTCGAGCAAACCCAGCCGCCTTCGCCGCAAACTGCAAAACTCCCTCCATTTCAGCCGCGTGACGTCGATTGGTTCGATCAGTTGAGCCGCCCGCGCCAGATCCAGCTCGGATCGACTTACCAGGCAATCACCAAGAGGGTCGGCTGGACCGTATCCCGGGCGGTCGCACAGGAAGAGCGCCAGCCGCCTTCGGCTCTGATTGCTGCCGATCTGGATGTGATCGCATCGTTGCCGCGCAAATTCCCGCTGAGGAATGGCGGCAATGATCAGTTCATTCTCAATATCGGCCTTGATCCGGCGCTGACACCCGGAGCAGTCAGCTATTTCCCCGGGCATGTCGGCAGCGCGATTGAGGCGCCCGATTTACGCGCGCTCAGGGACGCGATTTCGAGCGGAAAACCGGATTTGGCCCCGGCCGAAAGCGAAATTCGGCCACGCTCCAGCCTGCATGACAGCCTGGCCCGCAGGATCGGCAGCGAGCCGATTCCGTTGAAGTGGCAATCGTAGCAAATTCAGACAATTAGATTGCATTTTAACGATTCACCTTACCATGTCTTCGTGTCTTCGCGTTGTTGCCTTAGCGACCTATAAACTATATCCTCCAGAGAAAGTGAGGGGTGAGTTTTGGCGTTGGGTCTTTCATGTTGAGTTGGGATCTAAGTAACCCGAAAAAGACACAACTTCGTGTCGAAGACAGTTCCGTGATCGGCGATCTGGGGAGGTTTTCGGCTGTTGCGACGCTTTGCCATTCCAAACTCCAGCCCGGCGAAAAGCTCAGGGTCTCCGTTGCGGGTTACATCGAGGAGGCCCCATGGCTGAACGCCGCCCTGCGACCCCAGGGCGGAGGTGAGACGCAGCTTCAGTGTGACCTGGATTCCGACACCTGTGCCGAACTGGTACTTGAGTGTTCGCGTGAACCCACCGAAGACGAAATCCTTCACGCTTCCCGCGATTCATTCATGCTTTCGCTGACGCTTCAGGCCAAAAGCGCGGATGGCAAATCGCAGAACCTCAAGGTCGAAATTCTCCGGCCGAAGATTCAGACCCTGAAATGGGTGCCGCCGGTCGTGCAGGCGCGGCAGGTCGCGATTCCGGAACTCAGCCGGGTCGAGAAACAGGACCATGACGAGGTCGATCTGTTCTCGTTGTATGTCAATCAGCCATTTGCACGGCTTGAGTTCGGAGGGCCGCCCACCGGGGCGCTGATTTCGGGCCGTTTGAGTTGTCTGATCGATGATGAAGTTCGTGAAGTCGCAGCCGACCTCAGTCTTGGACAGGTCAAGACCCGCTCGACGGCCGGGGTGGCGTGCGAACTCCGTTCCGGCGACGAGGCGTCGATAGCCTGCATCGTATCGATCAAGGACGTTTTCGATGTTGCCGAGGGTGCAGACGTGCTGCGCATGCAGTTCGACTGGACATGTGTCTTCGGCGAGGAGGATCAGGCGCCGCTTTCGGGGGTCTATCATTTCGATCTGCAGCTCAGGCAGGGCGAAATCCTGTCGCTCAAGTATCGTGATGCTTCTGCGGTGCCGAACATGGTGCGCAGCCTCACGCCGTTTGCAGAGCGGTTTCCGCTCGAGTTCTCGGTTCCCATTTCCGGCGGCGGTGTCCAGTTCGAACTGGGCGACACCATCGAGTTTGACGTCGCCTTTCTCGACGACAGCTGGGATGTGGTGGCTCATGCGCACATTTCGCCTGAAGGCGAAAAGGCGAATCTGACGAGCCGAGACGATTTCAAGCTGGTTCAGGATATCGAGGTCGATCCCGAGACCGGGGGCAAGATCCGGATCCCGTTCCACAACACGACGCTGGACGAAACCGGCGACATTGATCGGTACCAGCTGTTTGTTCGCTTCGAGGCGCGCCGGCTGAAGGTCAGGGCCGGGGTCTCGCTCGTCGCCGAGGACGATCTTTTCGAGCACAAATACGGCATGATCAGTGTCGATATCGTGCTGCGTCAGCGTGACCCGAAATACCTGATCTGCCTTGATTACGGCGCGTCCGCCATTGCCGCCTGGTTCGGGCGCGTGGAGCGCAATCTCGCCCGGGAGCTGATCCCCCTGGGCTCCTATGCCTACAGTCTCGCCGGGGCGCACTCGGAATACGACCCAAACAAGAAGCGTTGGCAGAACGCCCTTATCCCCTCGACCATCGGCCTTAATCCGGCGCGCCACCTGCGCTCGCGAAAGGCACCGCTGTCCTACGGCAATCTGTCCTGCGTCGGCACCAGGCTCCAGGCAGCCGAAAAACGCATGAGCATGTTCAACCGGACCTATGACGTCTCGATCCCGGTGGACCGCAACTTCATTTCCGACGATGAGGCGTCGAGCTACCTTCACCTCCAGACCATCGTGATCCCCGATCTCAAGCGGATGCTGATGAATGCGGATCCCGAGTTCAAGTACCGGATCAAGCAGCCGGTCATCGAACGCACTGCCAACGGTCTGCAGGCCACGCGTGAGATCAACCTGTCGGCGCTCACGGCCGATGCCTTCAACGAACTTGGCTCCTACATCATCCCGAATTCGCTGTTTCATGCCCACGACCAGATTGACGGTCCGGTGACCACCGAGATGGGCGATGAGCGGTTCGATCAATGGCTCGAGAGCGCCGACAGCGATGTGCAGATCGTCGTCACGCATCCCAGCGGTATCGCTCACCACAAGCGCCAGCTTTACAAGAACGCCGCGCGAGCCTTCGCGACCGGCCTGACCGGCGCCCCCGACTTCCGCTCGGCACGCGAACCCAAGCTCATTCCGGAGGCGCTTTCGGCGGCCTATTTCGGAATCTCCCGCTCGGAACAGCGGTACGAGGGAACCCGGATGTTTGCCTGCATCGATGTCGGTGCAAGCACGGTCGACGCAAGCCTGATCGAGGTCAAGATGCGCCACGACAGCATCGAAAGCTGGAAGGTCTATGCGCATTTCGGAGCCACCATCGGTGGAGCGAATCTCGACGAGGCGCTGCTTGCGACCCTCACACACCATCTGCGCGAATTGTTTTCCGCCGCGGACCCGGTTTTCGAGGATCTCGAACTTGATCACCGGTTCCTTCGCGACGAGGCGCTCAAGACCGTGTTGCTGCCGCGCATCCAGCAGGCCAAGCGCGTGCTGTCGGACACGCTCATGGATCGTGCGGGGTCGAAAGGCGAATTCCGCTGGGCCCGTGAAGGCGAGGGCAGCGCCCTGGCGGTCGAACTCAATGAGGTTCTGCGGAGCGCCTCGCCGGGCCAGCCCCTGAGCGAGCGCCGCACGGCAATTCCCGGATCGGACGAACTCGTGCACCTGTGCGTAAGGACCATGCCGAGCGGGGGGCAATCGGTCTGGATCGAGATCTCTCCGGAACTGCTGGACGCTGACGAGCCCGTGGACAACCCGTCGCGCAAGAATCCGAAGACCGTGGCGCGGACGCTCGGTTATGCGGTCCCGGCCATGCTCATCAGGGAGGCTCGCCGTCTCGGGCTCGATGATCCGCAGTGGGTCGTCACGGGAAGAGCGAGCCTGTGGCCCTCGATCTTCACTGGTATCGGTCGCACCGCACAATTGCTCGGCCAGCCGATCGACGTCGTGCCGCAGCGTCCTTTCAGCGCGGACGACATGAAGAACGCAACCGTCTATGGCGCCGCAAGGCTTGCCACATCCGGGCTGGAAATCACCGACGGAGCGGATCACTCCTATGCTCTCGTTCTGCACGACGACGGTCGCGGTGTTGTTTCGGAGATCGAGTATCTCGATACGAGGTCGCGCTCGGAGGGCAACAAGATCGTGCGTTTCCTCCCCAACCGTTGGCTGAGCCGCGTTCTGCCGGGCCTCGACGACGTCGGGTCGAACAACGACATCACCCGCGACGAGATCGTCCGGCTGTTCGGGATTTTCGGACAGAAGGTGGTTGTCGACCAGTCGCAGGTCAAACCGGGCGGCCTTGCCGGCGGCCAAGACCAAAATGTGGAGATTTCCTGGAAACGCAGGAATGCGGAAGTGGAATTCACCGTCGGCGACATCATCGTCCGGCAACCGCGAAGTCGCCTGGCGGGCACCTAGAGGACGGGGATGGTTGTGTTTGGTATTGAGTTCACATCCGGTTTAGCACAAGTCCTGTATATCCTTCTGCTTATCCTGATCTCGGGGGCGGTGATCGGTCTTGCCGTCCGGCTGCGCCGAAACAACAAGCTGCTGTCCACCGTGCGTCAGGAAAACGGCAAGCTGAGAAACGAGGTCGCCAACATTACCGGCTGGACCGCCAATGGCAGGCTCCCGGACAACTGGCAGGAAAAACTCCGCAACGAGACGGCTGGCGCCGACGGTCTGCCTGACAATGCTGGACCTGATGCGCCGCGTGAACCGCTGCTGGCTGCTGCCCATCAGGCGCTTTTGGCCTGCGAGGTGCCGCACTTCGCCTCAAGCGAAGGGAAAGATGAAGTTGGCCGCGCCCACACCCGGATCATCGGCCTGGTGGAAGGGCTCGCGAGCGGGCGGCTTGATCCGCTTCCGGCGCTGGCGAATGGCGATCTCGACAAGCTTTTTTGCCTCTGGCGCCGGCTTGAAACCTATTTCCCGGACCATCCGGAAGCCGACGCTTACGGTGTGGCGGGACACGCTGTCATGGATTTGCTCCGGCGAAACCAGGTGAATGTGTTCGCACCCCGGCCGCTTTCGGTCGAGAGCGCAAAAAACTGCGTTTTCACGACGGAAGACAGCGAACGGCTGCGCGACATTCCGCGCATTCGCACCGCGGCCTTTGCGGTCAACACGCGGTTCAGCGCCCCGCAGCGCGGCGAGGAGCTCGTGATCGATTGCGAGCGTCCGGGATGGAGCGGCCCGAACGGTCATAAGAATGCACGGATACTGATCCTCGATCGGTCCTGGTGAGGCACGGAACTGGTAATGACATTAGGCAACCCTGTCCGGTTTAGCGACGAATCTGATCGTCCGGTGATGATGATACCGGCGCGTGTCGACTTGCGCGACAGCCAGGCATTCTGGCGCCGCAAGGTGTTTGCCATGCCCAAGACCGGCCTGCTTGCCTGGATAGGCGGCAGTCGCGGCACAAAGGATGAAGACTTTCCGTGGATCGTCGGCGGGAAGCCGACCCCGGGCGCCAGGTCCGGATTGTTCGGGGTTTCGCGCGGGTCTGTTGACGAGGTTTTGTACAACATCACCGACAAGCTGGTTATCGGGACCGGAAACGGTAGCGAGATCGTCGAGGTTGCCTATCAGCATCTCGCCTTTGTTTCGGGGCCTGGCGGCGTGTGTGACACTGCGTCTGAAACCGGGCTCGAGCAGCGCATATCCGAAAGCCTGGGCTCGACACTCAAGGGCTACTTCGATCCGACCGTCGGCGTTCGTGTTGATTGCATGGTCAATCCGGCCTTGCCCCCAAATCAGGTCAATATGTACCTCGGAGAGGGCATTTTCGTGCCACGGCGCGGCGAGCGGCCGATCGGATGGATCCGCTACTATCCCGATCCTGCCAACCGCGATGTCTACTTCGAGCCGCGGCTGCTCGATGGCCGCCCGGCGGGTGTTTACAAGGGGCAGGGCGGCCTGGTGTTCGGAACCGGCGAAGGCCTGCTGCACGCCGAAATCGATCTCGGGGACGACGTGCAGTCCTCGTTCCTGTTCATCAATCGCGACGCGATGCCGGCGATGAACGGCGGAGCGCCTTTCTGCACCGGTGTCGATGCGAGGCTTTCGTTTGCCAGCAGTCACGGCAATGAACCCGTGCCGAGCCGGGTCGTAAGCCGGGACAGCCACTGCGATATCGCCTGGAAAATCGATTTTGTCGCCACCGCACAGGTCCCGGGCCGTCTGGAACTGTCGGTCGACGCGCGCAGATCGAGATTGCACTGGGCACCGAGAAACGGATGCAATGCCGCCATCACCTCGCTGCTGTTCGACCTCAATGATTTCCGCCATCATGACGTCGACAGGCTCTGGATCGACCTGGACCGGGACAACATCCTCACCGCCTACGGTTTGCAGGTGCCGCGCGTGTCACTGGTCTGGGACTGCACCACGGGCGAGCAGTATGTCTACGAATGGGGTCAGACGGGCAAGCCGTTCAAGAGCCCGGGAAGCGTGGGTCTGAAGTGCCGGAAGATCGACAAGAACATCGTCGAATTCGGTCGTGCCGACGGGCAGCCGTTCGGATATCTGGACCTGCCGGATGAGCCGGAAAAGGCAATCTTTTCGGACGCTTTCCAGTCATTCGGCGGGTATCACCTCGACTGGCTCGACCAGTGCGGCCGTATCTCCTTTGGCGACAGCGTGGTTTCGCTCGGCGAGGCCTATGCCGAGAAATGCTCCGGTATGCCCGTGTCGGCCTTCAGCCCGGGCGAGAAGCGAAAGGTGATAGGCCCGCTGGTCCTGATGCCTTTCGAGCGGGGGCAGAGCCAATGAGATCGCGGTGGGCGGCCACTCTTCCCGGACGGATCGCGGTGCTGGCGGCACTCGCGGGGCTTCTCTATGTGGGCGCCCTCTATTTCGCCCAGACGGTGAAGGTCAACCGCGTGTGGATGCAGAGGGTCCAGATCCCCAGCGCACTGGCGTTCGATGCAAGCACTTTCGACTTCCTGGTCGAAGGTGGCGCGATCTGGCCGATCAGGGACGGTGTGTCCGTGGCTCTCGGACATGCTCCGTGCAATACGCTTGCGCTGCGCTCGCCGGAAACAGTCAGCCTTGCCGGGGGTGTGGCCGGTGAAGCCGGCCGCAAATATGTCCGCGAACTCTGTGAATCCGCACAGGGGGAACGCATTCGCGAACAGGTTGCCACCTTCAACCAAAGCTACCGGATCGTCGCAATCTCCGACAACCGCAGAGCTGATGCGGCCTCGAGATCGGCAGATGGGGTTGCCTGCGCCGATGGCGTCAGCCATGCGCGCCTGTTCGTTCCCGCCCGTTGCCTTCCCAACACCTGGGAGGCCTCGGTTGCCGCCGATGGCCGGGCGGTTCAGTCGATCTCCACCGCCACGATTTCCAAATTCGACTATGCCTTTTTGGCCAGCGAAACCGACAGCTACTATGGAGACTGGAAGGTCATAGCGCCGGTGATCGACACCCAGACCGGCCAGACCGGAAACTACCGGTTCCAGACCTCGATGACCTTCGGCGAACTGCCGATCAAGATCCGGACCATCGGCGCGGTGCGCGCGATCCTGGTCAACGGAACGAAAGTCAAGCCGCAGACCGAAGCCAAACCCTCCGATGCATCCGATGCCGCTGGTCGTCGAAGGTTCGTATCGTTGCAGATCTTCTGCGCCGACGACACCCGCGGCATCGGCCGTCGCCAGCGTTGCGAGGGCGAAAGTCCGCGGGGCAGGCCCACCGGGTCGCTGCTCACGGTGACCGGCAAGCGCGGCGAAACCGTTTCGGTGGAATTGCTGATCGAGCCGTCGATCCGGATCGACCGGACCTTGCGGCGCTATCTCAGCCAGACAGACAAGGAAAAGATCCCGGAGGACGGCAAGAAGGTCACGCTCGGTTTCGGACGCATTCGTGTGACCTGCGATCTGGCCGGTTTTGTCACGAGGGAATCCGGCAGGGGTCTTGATGAAACAGGTTGCGGGCTGGGCTGGCACGTACCCGGGAACCAGACTGTCGAACGGCAATCAGAGCCGCTCGAAGGCCTCGAGATCAGAGGCCTTCCGGTTCTCGATGCACAGGGTGCGCTTACGCAGAAGGCTTTCGAATTGGGACTTGGTGGCCTTCTGGGGCTGGGGACCGGTGATTCAGGCTCGGTGGCCGCAGCCTTGAGCAAGACCGAGGACGGCGACGATCCGGAGCTTACCATCGTTCCCGAATACCAGGAAAAGGCGCTCGATGCTCTGGTCAGGAATTTCACCTGCCCGAAGGGCGAGGAGCGCTGCAGCCGCCGTGCCGACCTCATCATCATGGATGCCGAAGGCGACAATGCCGGCAACGTGCTGGCGCTGGCAAGCCTGCCGCAGCCGCGCACCGGAATGTCGGCCTGGGATATCGAAACCCTTGAACTGACGGCATCGGCCAAGAGCCCATTGGCAGCCTACGGCTGGCGCAACTATGACCTCCGCGGCACGCCCGGGTCCGCGTTCAAGCTGGTGACGGCGCTGGCCGCGAGCCAGTATGTTCTCGACAGCGGCGACAAGACCCTTGAAGACGTACTTCTCGGCAAGGCGAGCCCGCTCGAAATGGCGGATCTCTTCGGGATCGCCGCCACGCGACCATCCTTCAACGGCCGTTGCAAGCCCAACTACGACATCCGCGATCCGAAGAAAATGAATGCGCTTCCGATACCCGGTGCCCGCGGTGGCGTCGTGTTCTGCATGGGCAATTCGTCTTCATCCTCGGGCGCGCGCAGCGGCATTTCCCATATCCACGAAACCGGCATCGAAAGCGGTTGCGGCACCACGGCTGCAAAACGTGCCGGCCTTTGCGAGGCGGTCAAGCGGTCCTCCAACCTCTATTTCGCGGGCATCGCAATGTATCTGGACGCAGAAAAGCTGCTCGATCCGGAAACAGGCTACGAGCATACCGACCCGGTGCCGAACCTTCTGCTGGCCAAGACCGCAGAGAGGCTTTTTCCCGCCGGACGCAGCGCGGAAGCCGTCGAAGCGAAAAGCCAGCTCGACATTCTCGACGTGAACTACCCGGCGACAGGGCGAGGGCGCGCGAGCCCACTCATCGTCGAGGCGGGATTGCCGGTGCCTCCCGGGGAACCCCGCCGTCTGCGCCTTGCGCGCGGGGGTATCGGCCTGAGCGTCAGCGCCAGCCCTCTTGCGATGGCTTCGGTTGCCGCCTCGGTGGCCAGCGGGAAGATCGTCCGGCCGCATGTGGTGTCGAAACAGCAACGCGGGGAGGGCGCGGATCCGCTCGAAGGCGAACCGATCCTCGTGACCACACCCGAGAACCAGGCGCTCGCCGACCGGTTCTTGCGTGAAATTCGTGACGGCATGGCCGCCGTTGTGCGCAATTCGGGTGGAACTTCGCGCAGGGCCTTCGCCAAGGTTCCGGAAAACCTTCGCAAGTCGATCTATGCAAAGACAGGCACCGCACCGGTATTCACCTATGGAACCGCCCCCTCGGATGGGCCCTATGCAGCCTGGCTGGTGGGGTATGTCGATCCGGTCGAAGGTCTTCCGGGGATCGACCGGAAGCTGGCCTTTGCCTGCCGGGTGGCGTTTTCCCCCAGTTACGGCGGTTCGGTTTGCGGGCCCATCGTCCGTGACTTTGTTATGGCTCTGTATGAGGCCGGAACATGAAGCGGCTGCGGTCCATAGCTATGGGTTTCGGCATCTCGGTGCGCCTGGCTCTGGGGCTTGCAACCATGGCCGTGATCTTCTGGTGGATGTTCGCCATCCACTTCGCGGCAGAACGCGCGCCGCATTTCAGCGCTCTTAGGGATCTGAAGCTGGTCATTCCCGCGGGCAGCGAAGCGACCCTGGGGCGAGCCGAGCTGCTTCAGCCGGCGGGCGCCCGTTCGGCTGAACTCAGGCATGTCCGTCTGCGGGCTTCCGAGGACGGTACACTCTGGATCAGCCGGGTTGCGGAGTTGCGCAATCTCAACGTCGAGTTCGGTGGCGAGACAGAGGAAGGATCGAGCGAGCGCTACGAGATCTCCCGGGAAGAGGGGGCTGTCACGATGCTCTCGGCCGGGGCGCAGTTCGTGCAGATCACCACGGGCGACAACGACGAACTCAACATCTCGGTCGAGGACTGGACAGGCAAGGCAAGCACTGCGGTGGTTTCCGAAAACGGCGGAAACCTCGTCGTGAACGGAGACCGGGCACCGGGCTGCTATGAACAAAGCCCGGTATCGGCGCTCATCAGACAGGCCAACGGCGTCAGCTTGCAGGCGACGCGTATTCTTGCCGGTCTGCTGGAACCCGTTGGCATGGACGGGATGCTCAAACGTCGCGGAAAGACCACGCTTGCCGTGCTCGGCGGTGATGTGGACTGCTCCATGTACAGCTACGCCCTGGTTGCCATGCCGCGCGCCAATCCCGAGCTCGAATTTATCATTCGCCGGAACCTCTCGGACGGGCGCCTGTTCGTTTCCATCTATCGCGATGCCTCGCTCGTGCCGGTCAGCTTCGAAACCCGTATCAATGGCGAGCGGGTCCGCCGGCATTTCGGCCGCAACGGTATCGAATTCCCGGTCGCCTCCACCGGGACGCCGGAGCATCCGACCGTTACCCATTTCACCGCGGGCAAGACCCGCCACTCGATTGCCGCCGGGTTGACCGAGGCCGGGGGGTGGGAAGTGCATATCCGGCCAGAACGCCGGATCGCGCTTTTTGATGCAAGCGGCTGTCCGCAAACGGCGACGGCGCGCGTGGATACGGCGACGACCGAGGATTGCCCGCCGCTTCTGGACAGTTCGCCCAACACGCCCGCCGAAGGGGTGACCGTCGAAGTGTCGCAGCAGAGCTGGCCGTCCACGCTCGACCGCCTGTTCGTCAGCAGCACCGAGGGGCTGGTGAGCGCCGAGGTGCTGGCAAGAAGTGCGGCCATCTGTATGGCTCTGCTCGTCATCATGGTGGTGCCGAGTGTGACCATCTGGCGGGCCAACGGTAGCCTTTTCAAGGCCGTTTTTCTCAGCCTTGCGGCAGGCTTTGTCCTGCTGCTGGCGGTCTTGCCGGACTTGGTCGCGATCGGGCGCAATCTGACGGATCTGCCGGAGGCTTCCCTGTGGATGTTCTACGGCCTTGGCGCGACCTGGGTATGCGCGACCATCGTGGTGATGCTGGACCGTTCCGGGGGCGCCAACCTGGCTGCTCTCTGGTTCGTTCTCACCGCGATCATCGCGCTGAGCTCCATCTCGATGTTCACCATGAGCGCGGAAGGGCCGAATACCGACTGGGAGCGCTTTTTCGTCAAGCACAAGCTTGCGGTTCTCGATGTGTTGCCGCTCTTCGTCATAGCGCTCACCGTGGTTTCGCCAACGGCGCTGAAGTTGAGGATCGGCAATGATTTTGCCGGGCGGCCATCGATCGCCTCGCCGACACTGTGGCTGCTTGCAATCGTCTTCGCCTTGTTCGCAGCCTGGTTCTTCCTCGGAAACCAGACCGGGTTGGGCGGTTCCATTCAACCGGTGGAAGCGGGCAAATTCGCCATCGTCGTTCTCTTGGGGGCGGCGCTCGCGCAGTGGCTGATCCGTGCCCGCCTGCTGGCCCAGGCCTGGTTCGGCATCACGCTTATTGCCATCATCCTGTCATCGCTCTTCATCGTCGCGCTGCTTTTCGTCCCGGCGGTCAAGTCCGACTATTCGCCGCTGATCATCATCGCTTCCGTCGCTGCCATCACCGGGATTGTGGGCGTGATGGCCATCGGCTGGCGCATCCGGGAAGAAGAGGGCGACGACCTTGGCGACATCCGCCGGATCCCGCTGTCCTTTGTGCCGCAGATTTCCGATCTGAGGATCAGCCTGGCACAGTTTGGGCTGCTGCTGCTTTTGCTGGCCGCAATTGTGCTTGCTCCGGTCGTTCCGCCGGCGCAGCTGGAGGCAGCGTGGGCAACTGTCACCGGATCGCCGCATTACCTTGCTGCTGCGGTCGCAGGACTTGCCGTTGTCTCAATCCTGCTCGTCATGACGCTCACGGTACGGCGCGCAGTCCTGATCGTCCTGCTCGGGCTTCCGCTCGCTGTCATGAGCGCATGGGCGATCGAGCGGCATGAAATGCTTATCCTGATCGTGGCCGCTGCAGGTCTGTTCATGATTGCCCTCGGCATTGCGGTCGGTAACCGGGTGAATGGCGCGCTTGCCAGGATGGCCGTTGCGGCACCCTTCGTGGCGGTGGTGTTTGCCTTCGCATTGCAGGATGTTCCTGCCAAGGCCGGCCTCGGCGTCGAGCACTGGTCCTGGTTCGACCGGCCCGAGACGCAGATCGCGGAGCTTGAGAAGGTGCTCGGCGAGGGCAGGCGATTGCCGGTTGAACGGCTGATGAGCTGGTCGGATCTGCGCTTCGGGGTCGATGCTGGTGCGTCGGAGCCCAGGCCTCTCATCTTGCGCGACATGAATTTTCACGTCTTGCGCTCCCGTGCCACACTGGCCAACGCGCCTTGTTCGCCAAGTCCGGAACTCATTGCCGCCCCCTATCACGTCGGCCAGGCCGTTTCGTGGCTGAGCGGCAGCATCGCCGCGAGCCTGGGACTGGACTGTGAAGATGCCGAACCGGCTGCCGAAACGCTCCGCTGCACTCCGTCTACGCTGAAGGGGCCGGTACGGCCGCACTGCGTTCCCGTGGTGCAGAGCGATTTTGCGGCAACCTACATCACCACCCGGCACGGCAATGCCGCGGCTATCTTGCTGATCACGTTGCAGGCTGTTTTCATATTCCTGGTGATCAAGCTCTACCTGCGCCTTCAGGCCAAACGCTCCCGCGATCCGGTGGAAACCGGTGCGGATCAGGCGCTTGCATTGATCGCGCTTGGTTCGGGCATGCTCTTCCTGCTGCAGTGGATCCTGGCGTGGTCGAACGCCTTCGGGCTTCTACCGGTGATGGGGCAGCCCATGACATGGCTATCTGCCGGCACCAGCCATCATTTGTTCATGGCAATCCCGGCGGCTCTGGTGATCCTCGTCGCCGCGCGGCTGGCAGGAATGAAGGCACCGGTACTGACAACCCGCACCCCGCCGCGACGCCGGGGATAGTATACAGTAGAGTTCACAACGAGAGAGCAGGCGCAACCATGGACAAGACGACGGAAGATGGGAATTCCATTCTCAATGCAACCCGCTTCAAGCAGATCCTGATCATCGCTTTCGCGTCCGTTGCGTTTTTCATGACCGCCTACGCGACAAGCGGAGGTGCGCGACTGTTCCTGACCGAATCCTATGCGTGGATCGGGATCACCGCACTCGCGGTTGGCTTTCTTGCCTTTACATCGGTGGTCCTGGGCGACGGCATCTCGTCGAACAAGATGACCCAGGTGGCGCTTGTGACGCCGTTTTACCTGGTTGCCGTTGCAATTTGCTGGATCTGCTCCTTTGCCTCCTACCATCAGCAGTTCCTGACTGTCGGAGGTTCGGATCTCGCCAATGCGGAGACCAACCTGCGCCAGATGGGTCTTTATGCGCACGAGATAGACCAGGACCTCAATGGCCGCTTTTCCGATCAGAGAGAGGCGCTGCTCAACGACGAAGTGATCCGAACCTACTCGGCGCAAATGGCTTCGCTCGCCGATGAACTGCGTGACCGCGACACCAAAAGGGAAATCGCGGTTGAACTGGAAACGCTCATCGCCGCCAAGATCGATGAGTTGCAGCAACGCCAGGTTCAGCTGCAAAGTCAGCAGGGCGCGCTGCAGGCCGAAGATCTCCGGCTCACGCCGCAGATTGCCAACCTGGAGCAGGCGGTCGCAGACCGTCAGGCAGAATGGGTCGCCAGCGGCGAGTTGATCGGCCAGCTCGAAACGGCTCTGCGCGACGAGGAAGGCGATACAAATCTGCCGCTGGGAAGCCGTGGCGTTTTGCTTGCCGATGGTCTCGCCAGCCAGTTGGTCGACGATCCGGCCTGCAATCGCAGACGCCGGGCCGGCACCGGCGGCGGCCTGGAGGGCACCTGCTATTACGCGATCGGCGCGAAGCTGGCTGAAACCCGGGCCGCGACCGAGGCGGCTCGCAGGGCCTACGAGGCGGCTCTTTCGGACCTGCAGGAGGCGCGCCGGAAACAGGCATCGCTTCGTGCCGAACTCGGGGCATTGGAACAGGAACTCAAGACAGCCTCAGCGCAGGCGACCGACGGGGTTGCCTCCGGCTACACGCTCGACGCCGACGGCTTCCTGCAAAGCGTGAACGCCTTTATCGACACGCCTTCCCAGGCCACGTTCAAGCAGACCGCGGATTACTGCACAGTGGTCACCGAGGTTTTGGCCGATCTTCAGTCGTTCTCCGAGATCCCTGCCTGTGAACCGCAACCGATCATGGCGATTTTCCGCCAAGTCGAGACACTGGACGCGGAGCAGGCTTCCTACAGCCTCGCTTGCGACGAAGCGGATCGCCGCAAGGAAATCGTGACGACCCTGCGCAGCGATATCGCCGGACAGACAGGTGCGGACAGGCTGGCGCCGATTTCGCGCGCCTACGAGACTATGCGTTCGGACGTTCTGGAAGGCTGCATCGTGGCAGCAGAAAGCGGTGGAGTCGATATGAGCCGGTACCGCGAGGACATTTCGGGCTTTGTTGACCGCATCAATCCTTCCCAGGATCCGATCAGCACCGCAATGGGTAAGATCCAGTCCCTGTTCAATGGCACTGCATCTGCGCGCGACTACTTCCCGGCCCTGCTTGCGCTGCTACAGGAATTGTCACTCCTGCTGTCGAAACTCTTCTGGGATGCCAGCATCGCAGCGAAGGCTCGTAAGAAGAAGGAGGATTTCGATGTTTCAGAGCTCGATCTCGACGCCAGGCCGGACGATCCGGAATCAGTCCTGGCGGCGAAGAACATCATCCTGAATTCCGTCTTCGATCGCCAGGGCTACCGGTTGCCGATGCTCTATGACGAGGAATACTCGCATGAGATGCGCAACCAGATGCGCCTGCTCGTCGACAGCCTGATCCGGCGTCAACTGGCACGCAAGACCGGGCAGGGGATCCTGATATCGGAAGCGGGGATGGCCGAAATCGGAAAGCGCATACTCCGTCACGGCGAGACTGCGTCGGGCAAGCCGGAACCGTCGCCGGCGGAAACGGCGCCGGCGCCGGTGTCCGAACAGGCTGCCCCGGCGAACCAGCCCAAGGATGTGCCCTCGCTGCGTTCTGCCGAGAATGATACGGGCGATGAGTCCCATGCAGATACCGGCGAGGACAAGCCGGGCTCTGAAGAAACAGCCGAAATCATCGACGCCGATCTTGCGCAACGTCCGCGCCGCCGGCGGCCGGTGGTCGTCAGGCCGAACTTCCGTCGCGAGATCTGACGGGGTCCATCAGCGCAGGATCGGGCGGGATGCCCGGCCTCGCTTTCCGTGATCTTGACTGCAGCCCGGTTCACCGCCGTCCTCGGGCGCAACGATACGTCCAAAGCGGCTTGCTTGCTGCCGCGCTCTCTCGAAAGTGCCAATCAGTTCGGTTCTGATGGGATCAGGAGGTCATGTTTCCGGATAGGTTCTGCGGCGTCGTGAAGGAAGTTTTGTCGCGCATGATGCCGCTGAGGATTTCATCCCGCGTGAACAGGAACGGGCTATCAAGGCCCAGGGCCGCAAAGATGAACGGATCGGCCGTCATGTAGGGATAGCGTACATTGTCCGGCGTCAACGGCACTGGAAAGCGTGAATTGCCCGGATCGAGCGTCTCTGCCTTTGTGTCGATGTTCGCGCATCCCAACTGCGGATGGAAACCGTAACTCGACGTCGCGATGAAACGCAGGTCGATATCGCGCTCCTGCGAGGGAAAGGGACGGAAATCCTTGATGATGTCGAATGCGGGCTTCAAGTGGGCATGCAGGATGGCAAGCACGGCTTCGGGTTCTGTTGCGATATCGCGGGAGCGGTTTCCGAACCGCAGCAACAAGAGATCGAACATGCTGATTGCGATCGCGACGCGCTCCAGGTTCTGGAATTCGGGCTTTCCGGCACGCTCGAAGAAATCTTCCACCTTCTCGATCAGGGCTTCGAAACCGGCGTCGGTGCCCGCGTTGAGCGCGGATATGACCAGTACGATGCCTTTGGCCTTGGAGAACCACTCGTCGAGTTCCTTGAGCTTGCTCGCATGGGGATTGGTTCGCCCCGTCAGATCTTCTTCGGGAAAGGCCGCTTCCCCCGGTGCATCGCGCACATGAATGGTGAACTGCTTTTCCTCCAGCGGTGCGCCCGGTTCCGTCCCGTTTGCCTCCGGGAGACTGATATTAAGATTAAATCGAATATCCGTGACGCTCTCTGTGGCGTCCGGGAGATTTCGATAGTAACTTCTCAAAAGCCGTCTGTTGGCCCGGTCGGTCTCGATTTCGATATTGTGGAGTTGCTGAAATCCATGGAAATTCAATTCGACGCATTTGGCGAAATCGACAAAGAGATTCGTCTTTCCGGATCTGACCGGACCGGTCAGGCCCACATGTATGTCGTTGCTTTCATCCAAGGGCAAGTCAGCGTTCCCTTTGTCTAGTTTTGCGGGTTAACTGTCAGAAGTAGTAGACCATTTGAATAGTACGGGGAAGAGTCGAATGGGGTATCGGGGCGGAAACGACAGCGGCAATATCTGGCTGGCGTGGGACGGTGAAAACCAGGCGATCCTGGGATATTTCTTCTCCAAGGGCGAGCAACTGGTCAATCACCGCAAGGGTGTTGTTGTCCTTTGCCACCTCAAGCCTTCCGCCCATAGCGAAAGCAACCGTTCGGGTATTGTTGTCGATGTCTTCTCGATAGGCCCGGGTGACAGTTTTGTGCGCGCGCTGCGGCTGCCGCGAGATACGCACTCGGTCGAACTTCTCATTGACGACGCCAATTCCGCCCGTCCCTTGAAGACCTTCGAACTGATCCGTGAGGTCGAGACGCTCGCGGCAGAGGCGCGCTACGGGAATGTGGTCATTGCGCTTCCGGATGAGGACGGTGACAAACCGGATGCGCGGTTTGTCTGGTCCGACAAGCGCATCCACCACGTCAAGAAGCCCAATGCGCATATCGGCTGGGCCGGTTTCTTCTCCTGCTGGCCATCGGAGAACGATGATGGCGTGGGTAACGTGGTGGCCATTTCCAGCTTCAGGCTTGAGGTGCCGCATCTCGAGGACGCGCTGCAGATCTTTCCCGTCGGCTACGACATCATCGAAGCCGAATACGTGGCGAAGGACGGAGAGGCCTCGGCCATCGTACGGGCGTCGGTGGAGAACGACCGGGTTCAGAATGCAGTCCTGACGATCGAGGGCAGCCGCCCGCTGCTCCACGGACTTTACTTTTTGCATGTGTCCGCCAATCGGCAGCGCGCAAACGAGTGGAGCAACATCATCGATATCGATCCGGGTGCGTTCCAGTCGATCAGCGACAATCTGGTCGATTCCTACCGGCAACTGCTCGCCGGAGCGGGTGATTGGGATACATCGGAAATCGATGACGCGGGCCAGAACCTGATCGAGATCCTGACCCAGGAACATCGCTGGTTCGAGCTTTCCGCGCCTGACTATTTTGTCGATGTGGGAATGGACGAGAAAGGTGAGAAGGCGAAGCTCTCGGTCTATGAGATCTCGGCGGGCGACCATCTCGTTTTCTACGATACGATGGGACGGAAACTTCGTGTCGGGCAGTATCTCAGTTCCGACAGCATCGTTGCTTTCGAGGCCAACACCACCGGCTTGCAGTTGTTGCGCGGTGTTTACACCTCAAGTCACAAGAAGATCGCTGAAATCGACGCCCACCGGCCAGCCAAGCGGTCGTCGATGGCAGAGCCCGGGAAGTTCGATTCGCTGCCGCCGGCACTGGTCCGGGATCATGACACTGTCGGAGCGCCATATTCGCCTTTCGACATGGTACCCCTGAAGGTTCAGTCGGCGCTTGCGAACGGGTTGGGCAACTCGGAGCCTGCCTTTGTCTGGGATGAGTTTGTCAACGATCCCACCCCATGGTTTCTGGCCGATGCGATCAATCCGAATTTTCGGTCGACGCAAAAGGAGATCAAGCCCGCACGCGAAGGCAACATTCTGCTCAGAGCCCTCAGCCTGCTCGGCAGAGAGGATGCATTCGTCGCCCTGCCGCAGCTTGAAGACCAGATCGTTGCTGCGTTTCTCATCATGCGGCTCGCCAGGACCCCGGTACTGCAGACATGCGTTTACCGCATCAATGGCCTCAGTCCGGCGGCAGACGATCTGCCTGCCCTGGCGGAAATGGTCCGCGTGATCGATTCCCGGCTCGCAAATGCTGAATTCAGGGAATGGCTTTCACACAGCCGGCCCGAACTCTTCGAGATGCTCTGTTTGGGGAACGGTCAGCTCCGGCCGGTAGAGCGTCACGTGCTCAAGCACGTTTCCGAAGAGATTGACGAAGCCTCGCAGGTGTTTGACGCCTTCCACGGAACGCTGGGTGAGACAGTCAACCGGCCTGCTGAGGCGGCAATTGCCGAGGGAGGTCGCTGGCAGCCCCAGGGGGTGAGCGAGGAGGCGCTCGAAAGCCTGATCGCCACCCTTACCGAATCCGATCTGGCTCGGGACAAAATGGCGGGGCGGCATTATGAATCGATGCTCAGTCAGTTCGGCCGCAATCCCTATTACCGGAGCCGCATCGCCGCTGACATCTATCAGAAGTACCCGGATCTGCTGCCCAATGACAGCAAGAAGCTGATGGAGTATCTGCGGCGTCTTCTCAGTGAGTCCGGCTGTAATTTCGACATGCGCAATTTTGACGAACGGCTCGTCGAAAGTGTCGCCGAGAACATGCAGAACGTGGAGCCATGGCTGCTGCCGAACGCGCTCAACATGCGCAAGATGGCGCAGGTCGAACTCGACAATGTCTCGCTGAATTCACCGACCGACGAGAAGAAGAAGGCCGTGATAATCGAGTTCGCCGTCGCCCACGAGATGCAGAAAACCTGGGATGACATAGCCGATCTCATTACCCGGGCGGAGACCGCGGGCATCCGGGTGCCAACCAAGCTGAGGCGCCTGCAGCTGCTTTGGCCGCGCGAGAGCTCGACCACCCTGAGCGAGTTCATCAGCTTCGAGCACAAGCACCGCCACATTCTCGGCAACAGGCTCAGCGAGCGCTACGGTTACGATTCAGTGCTCTACGCTTGAATGCTGATGCCGCGTGAATGCGCGGGCGCTCTTCCCTGTCTGTATGCAGGTCTTCGGATGCGTTCATCCGTAGTCGGAAAGGGAACAGATTTCCCGCGCGCGATTTCACACGCACCGCGTCCGGTTTATGCCGAGAGTGTCAGGCTGCCATTTGAATGCGTGTCGGCATCATGCTGCCTACGCGCCTGCGCAGGTCCAGAAGCGCTGCATCGATCCTCGCCGCCTCTTCCAGCATGTCGTGATTGCCTGGTTCTGCGGAGAGGTCTCCGAACAGCCTGGCGGAAAGCTGGCACAGGTTGTTCAGGCATGAATAGAGATGCTGCTTGTGCTTCAGCGGAACTTCCGGAATCGAAGCGACACGGAGAATGTCAGCCGCTCTTTCGGAGTGGATTTTCTTCAGTCTTTCAAGCTTGAGTGCAGGTGTCATGGATATATTCCAAAAAGAGGTTGTCTAAGGAACTCAATTCACGCTGCTGTACTGCCTCTTACCTTTAGCCGTATTATTAAGACGTCGATTCGGCTTTTCTTGTCTATAAGTAATTGCCGACGAAAATTGTGCCGGGCTTGCGCCCGGGTCGGATTTCGGCGTTTGGCGTCCGGAGCTCGGATCTCATCAAATCGTCGGCCTGGACAAAGAAAAGCCGTGTCGAGATGGCATCTGGCGGACCAATCCGTTAAACCGGGCCTGCCTGTCACTCCAAGCTCCTGAGCCACATCATGAACGACTCCGCTGACCGCGACGACGACACAAACAAGCCTGCGCAAGGCCCCGACGTTGGCGATCAGAACGAGATTTATGGCGAGGATGGCTCCATCCGCCAGGATTACCTGGCTGCGATCGGGGCTGCGGTTGCCGACCGTGACGTCCTCTTCCTCCGCGAAAATGTCATTCCGTTGCACGAATCCGAACTGGGCGACCTGCTGGAATCGATCAGCCAGCAACAGCGGCAAGCCCTGGTTTCGCTGCTTGGCGACGATTTCGATTTTGCAGCACTGACGGAAGTCGACGAGGCCATCCGGCTCGAGATTGTCGGTGCGTTGCCAAATGCGAAAATAGCCGAGGCGCTGGGCGACCTAGATTCGGACGATGCGGTTTACATCCTGGAAGACCTGGAAGAGGCCGACCAGCTCGAAATCCTGGCAGCCCTGCCGTTTACGGAACGTGTCCGGCTCCGGCGTTCTCTGGACTATCCGGAAGACACGGCCGGACGCCGCATGCAGACGGAGTTTGTTGCAGTCCCGCCGTTCTGGACCGTGGGCCAGACCATCGACTACATGCGCGAGCAGGAGGACCTGCCGGAACGTTTCAGCCAGATTTTCGTAATCGACCCGACCTTCAAGCTCATCGGCGCCGTGGATCTTGATCGGATCCTCAGGACCAAGCGTCAGGAGCGCATCGAAGATGTGATGGAGGACACCCGCTACCGCATTAATGCCGAAATGGACCAGGAAGAGGCGGCGCAGCTCTTCGAGCAATACGACCTTCTTTCGGCCGCCGTGGTTGACGAGAACGGCCGGCTGGTCGGTGTTCTGACCATTGATGACGTGGTCGATGTGATCCACGAGGAGGCGGATGAAGACATCAAGCGCCTGGGTGGCGTGGGCGATGAAGAGCTTTCGGACAGTATTACGTCCACGGTGAGGTCACGTTTCAGCTGGCTTCTGATCAATCTCGGCACCGCAATTCTGGCGTCCTGGGTGATCAGCCTGTTCGACGCAACGATTGAACAGATGGTGGCATTGGCCGTGTTGATGCCGATCGTCGCCTCCATGGGCGGCAACGCGGGCACTCAGACCATGACAGTGACCGTGCGGGCGCTCGCGACAAGGGACCTCGACATCTACAACGCGGGACGGATCATTCGCCGTGAAGCATCGGTAGGGCTGATCAATGGAATTCTTTTCGCGGCCATCATCGGCGCCGTTGCCGGACTTTGGTTTGGAAGCAGCGGTCTGGGCGGGGTCATCGCCGTGGCGATGGTGATCAACATGCTGGCTGCTGCGCTGGCCGGAATTCTCCTGCCGCTCTTGCTCGACAAGATCGGCGCCGACCCGGCGATTGCCTCGGCGGTGTTCGTCACCACTGTGACGGACGTGGTCGGGTTCTTCGCCTTTCTCGGTCTGGCGGGTTGGTGGCTTTCGCTCGGCTGAAATCGGGTGAGGTGGTCATCCCACGTTTTTTGACTTATACGTAAAAGTAAGAGGTGGGGGCCTGATGTCCGCTGCCTCAAGTCAGGAACGGACAGCCGTGCACAAATATTATACGATCACCGAATTGACCCGGGAGTTTGGCATCTCGACCCGCACCTTGCGGTTTTACGAAGATGAGGGTCTGCTTCAGCCAGAGCGCCGCGGGCGTACAAGATTGTTTCGTGCAGCGGACCGGCGTCTGATTCAGGAAATTCTGAGAGGGCGGCGGATCGGCTTCACCCTCGCCGAAATCCGCGAGATCATCCAGGTCTACAAGGATCCGCCGGGCGAGGCGGGCCAACTGCGCCTTCTCATGCGCAAGATCGAGGAGAAGCGCGAAGACCTGCGCCAGAAGCGCAAGGACATCGAGGAAACGCTGCTCGAACTCGACAATATCGAGGAATCCTGCCTGACGCGTCTGGCAGAAATCGGGGTGAACACCTGACAGGCGGATGGTCCGGTGGGTATTTGGCCGGTTCGGATCAGATCCAGCGGCGCACCCGCCTGCAATAGGCTTCATACTCAAAACCGAACATTGCTATCAGGTGGTTTTCCTCGCGCTTGACCGCGAGGATATGCGTCAGCAATGCATCCACCGGCGCCAGGAGCAACATCCAGCCATTGCCAAAGAACAGTCCGAGCCCCACCATCAGTATGAGGTTTGCGAGATAGATCGGATTTCGCGAGAACTGAAACGGCCCTTTGGTGACGAGGTGCGAAGAGCCGCGATTGGGCAGGATCGTCGTGCGGCCGTCGTTGAGTGTCTTCATCGCCCACAGGTCGATCGTAAGCGCAGCAACAATCAGAACTGCGCCGAGTATCCTGGAGGATGAAAATCCCGGGTCGATCGGAAGAATCACTTGCAGTGCGATGGCGAGCGCGGTCAGCCCCACAATCAGGAGCGGAGGCCAAGGGACCACATTTGGCCGGGTGCGGCGTTCGTTCATCGTCTCCATTTCCAGGCGGCCTGCATCTGCGAAATTGTTTGATTGCGCTGCAGGATGCAAAGCCTATGGTTGTGCCTCCACCGTGCATTGCTCGGCGATGGCTGGGATTCGGTCGTCTGATTCGATGGTGATGCTGCCGTTCGCAAAGCCGCTGAACAGACCCTGCGACAGCAAGTCATCGGTAACGCAAACGCAAAATCTTTCGCAGAACCCGCTTTCGCTGGTCGCTTCGCAGCCTGCCCGGCAGTCGGCGACGAATGCGGAAACCGGATCCGCCGGGGCGGCTGGCTGGATCTGCGAATACGTCCACACCAGAACCAGCAATATCGGTTGGTGCAACAGATAAACGGCAAGACTGTGACGTCCGCAAAATCGAACCGCACGCGACAGCGCCCGGTGGCCCGTATCGAGAGCCGCCGCCCTTCCGACCATGCCCACCTTGACCGCCAGTTGCGTCAGCCCGAGTCCGATCAGGAACGGCCCGAGCCACGGCGCCAGCGGCACGAAATCGTTGGAGCGCGGCGGAACGGTGTGCAGACCGATCCAGTAGAGCCACGTGGAATTGAAAAAATCGTCGCGATAGAACTGTGGAAGCGAAACGCACACAATCCCTGCAAGGACTGCCATCACCCATGGCAGGGGCAGGAAAACCAATCCGATCACACTCGAGAGTGCGATGGCGTGAAGGATCCCGAAGAATATGAAGCTGTCGGGAGTTGCAAAATACGTCGCGATGCTGATCGCGGCCGCAGCGATGACGATGACGCCCAGACGCTTGGCAAACGCCCGAGGTCGCAGTCCGTTGCCATGCGCGAGAGCGAGACTGACCCCGGCAAGAAAAAGGAATGAGCCGGCGATCAGCCTGGCATAGATCTTGAGCCACCCGTCGCCGGTCGATCCTGCCGGAATGTAGCCGAAGAACTCCAGATCCCACGCAAAATGGTAGGTCGCCATGGCGAAGAGTGCCACCCCGCGAGCCATATCGAGCGCTTCGATCCGCCCTGTCGGAGCACGTGTCTCCGGGACTTTGTCCGCCAATTGAACCACGCCGCAGCCTCCGTTATCCGCCTGTTATGACCGGCCGATTCGCGCGGCCGGCCCGTTTGTTCCAAACCTGAGGCATGCCGCAGACAATTGGATTTGATCGAGCGCCACCGTACATGCATTCATGGACGATCCCAAGATGAGCTCGGCGCATCCGAACGGAGGTGTTGAGTTCCGGGACAAGAAACGGCTGCATAAATCGAAACGCTTGGCGGGGATCAGGACTGGGCCGCGGACTGGGATGGATCCCTGCCGGCCGCCACGTAAAGCCCGGACAGCACGAGCGCCAGGGCTGCCACGCTGTTGATGGTCAGCGGTTCGCCGAGCAGGAAGACGCCAAGCGCCATTCCAAAGACGGGAATCATGTTGATTGTCAGCGAGAACCGGGAATAGCCGATGGCCCTGATCAGGCGGAAACGGAGAATATAGGCGATGCCGGTGGGAAACACGCCGAGATAGACGAGGGCGCCCATGGCAGGCCATGACAGGCCAATCTGCGGCGAGCCCTCCACGAAGAAGGCGATGGGGAAAAGGGCGCTGGCGCCGATCGTCAATGCCAGGCCGGCGAGCCTTACGGGCGGCATCCTGATCTGTCGAATTAAGAGTCCCGCCGTCACATAGCTGCACGAGGCTGCCAGCATCACCAGCTGGGCCAGAAGCGAGCCGCTGCCAAGCCCGGAAAACGCACTCGGTCCCACGAGAACGACGATGCCCGCGAAACCGAGCAGCACGGATACCAGCTTGCGGGTCGTCATGCGGTCGTCGTCGGTGAAAAGGTGGCTTCCGAGCAGCGCGAGAAAAGGCCCGGTTCCCATCAGCAGCGACATGACGCTGGCGTCGAGGGTCAATCCGGCCCAGGAAATCATGATGAATGGCACCACCACATTGAGCATCGCCATTCCGAAGATCAGCAGCCACTGAGCTGCGCCCTGCGGCCAGACCATCCCGCGCCACAACCCGTAGGGCAGCAGGATGAGAACGCCGATCCCGACACGCAGAGCCGCCAGCCAGACCGGGCCCGTCTCGGGCACGGCAATTCTGATCGCCACGAAACCGGAGGCCCAGATCATGGCGGCGAGGACCATCAGGCCAATGTCCAGCCGGTTGGGTGCCCGGATCGGCGACGATGTCATGGTCAATTGCCGTCCCTGGATTATTGCTCTTGATCTTTGGAAGGGCCGGGCAAGGCCAGCCGGTAGACACCGCGAAAGTCGTCTGGATCAGCCACGTCCTTGCCTTTGCGCAGGATTCGGATTTCACCCGCTTTCGCCATGTCGACAGCAACTTGCCGAATGGGTTTCATCAGCAACCGCCATTGCTTTTCATCCGGTCCCGCGAGATTGCGGGCGGCCTCGGAAGGACAGATGCTCTTGCCCGGATCGCGGTTGAGTAGCGTCTCGACGATGGCCCGGCGGAGTCGGTCCGTGTTGATGGATTTTTCTGATGTCACGATTGCGGGGTGTCCTTGAGGATGGCGGCGCGTGCGTTCGACATGAACTGTCTTCGCAAGAGCACCAGAATCACAAGCGTTGTCGACCCCATCAACACGTAGGGTCCGGCAAACCAGCCGAGGTAGCCGATCGACATGAAGATCGCCCGCAGCCCGGCATTGAAGTGCTGACCGGCAAGAATGTTCAGGTCGGCAGCACGATCCGCCCCGGACTCGAGTTTCGATGGATCATCAAGCAGATCGCCCCTCATCGGAATGGCGCCGAACAGGATAGAGGAGTAGTTGAAGAGCCGGTAGGACCAGCCGAACTTGAAAAACGCGTAGGCGAAGATCGCGATCAGCCCGAACACCTTTGTTTCGAAAACCGTTCGATCGGCAACCAGGGGGATCGGAAGATCACCAGCAACGCTGAGCACCTGCTCGGTGGCGCCCAGAAGCGCGAAACAGCCGCCGATGGCGAAGATGGTTGTGGATGCGAAGAAGGCCGTGCCGTGTTGCAGGCCTGCAAGGATTGCGGTGTCGATCATTCGCAGGTCGCGTTGCGCCGCTGCCCGCATCCACAGCCGCCGCTGTTCGTTCATCGCCCGGCTGAGACTGATTCGTCTGACCGCGAAGCGTCCGTCCGTCAGCGCCGCAAACCCGATCCATGCAAGCGCAAACCATCCTATGGCAATGTAGTCAAAATCAGTCATATCAATCGTTTTCGCACGCCGGGAACAGCTTGGCAAAGCATCTGTTGATCAAGGCTGCCGTTAATCCTGTTTTAACTCTTATGGTGAAACTGTGGACGCCTGACGAAGGGGATGGTTTCGCAAACGGAGCCAACCCATTGATATTTCGTGGAGCTATGCGCGGCGCGTATGGCTGTCATGAATGCACCGCCTCAGGAATGCCTTTTTTGCAGTTGCGAAGGTGTTACCAAATCGCTAAAGACCGCCACAAGAGCTGAGCGAACTGAAACGGTTACGCGGCCTGAAAAAAAAGCACCTCAACCGGAGCCAATATGGACGAGACAGCACACAAATCCTGCTGGGGAATCACCGCCCGTGCAGTGATCGGATTTTCAGGACTTCTCGCACTCGCCTACCTTTTCGGCGGCATCTGAGCGAGCCAGACAATGAATGGGCAGCGTCGGACACATCAGGGTGTCGGCGCTGCCTGTTTGATTCTTGCCGCGTTCTTTTTATCTCTGTGTCCTTTTAGATTCCTTGTGAAATGAGCCGCTGTCGCTCGTTTGGTATTTGCTGTCGGTAAATCGATCCCGGGTATTACCGTGCTCCTGTAGAAATTGTTGCAAGGCGGATGGCCTGTGCGGCCATGATGGATCCGGACGTCACCGCTGAGCACCTTGGCAGGGCCGGTCGACACAGGGCCCCTGCGTCAATCCGTTGGTACGCGACAGTATTTGGGATACGTTCAGTCGATGTTTCTGTCTGTTTTTGATGTCTTCAAGATCGGGATCGGCCCTTCAAGTTCGCACACCATGGGTCCGATGTCCGCTGCGGTACGGTTCCTTGACGAGATTGCGGGACCGGACTGGGTTCGTCCTGCCGGCGCCCATGTGAGCGCCATCAAGGCGAGCCTGCACGGTTCCCTGGCGTTCACCGGAATCGGGCACGGGACAGGCAGGGCGGTCGTTCTGGGCCTGACCGGTCAGTTGCCGGACCAGGTGGACCCGGACCTGATGGAGTCAATCATTGCCGAAGTCGAACGAACCCGGCGCATCGCACCTCCCGGCCATCCCGAGTATGAGTTCGATCCGGCCGTCGACCTCGTGTTCGACAAGAAGCATCCGTTGCCCGGTCACGCCAACGGAATGACCTTTACCGCCCATGACGGCGACGGGGTGATGCTGCTCAAGCGGGTCTACTATTCGATCGGCGGCGGGTTCGTCGTAACCGATACCGAACTTGAGGCACTCAAACAGGTCGATCAGACCAAGGCGGACAAGTCGGTTCCCTATCCCTTTGCCTACGCCAAGGAGATGCTCGACATGGCGGCGCGGTCCGGCCTGTCGATCGCGCAGATGAAGCGGGCCAACGAGGAAGCTCACACCTCGCCGGAAGAGCTAGATGCGGGTCTTGACCGGATCTGGGACGCCATGAGCGGTTGTATCGATCGCGGGCTTTCGGGCGAGGGCATCATGCCGGGCGGCCTCAAGGTCCGCAGGCGTGCCCGCGTGCTGCACGACAAGCTGGAAGAGGAATGGCGGCTGAACCGGCGCAATCCGCTTCTTGCCAATGACTGGCTCAGTGTCTACGCGATGGCGGTCAACGAGGAAAACGCCTCCGGGGGCAGGGTGGTCACCGCGCCGACCAACGGCGCTGCGGGTGTGATTCCCGCCACCATCCGCTACATGCTTCGCTTCCACGACGGCGCCGACACTCAATCGGTGCGGGACTATCTTCTGACTGCTGCGGCGATAGGCGGCATCATCAAGCACAACGCGTCGATATCCGGCGCCGAGGTCGGCTGCCAGGGCGAAGTCGGTTCGGCCGCTGCGATGTCGGCGGCAGGTCTGGCAGCCGTGATGGGCGGAACGCCCGAGCAGATCGAAAACGCGGCCGAGATTGCGCTCGAGCATCATCTGGGAATGACCTGCGATCCGGTCGGCGGTCTCGTCCAGGTGCCCTGTATCGAGCGCAACGCGCTCGGCGCGGTCAAGGCGGTGACCGCCGCATCTCTCGCGCTCAAGGGTGACGGCCAGCATTTCGTACCGCTCGATGCCTGTGTCGAAACGATGCGTCAGACGGGCCTCGACATGAATGAGCGCTACAAGGAAACCTCGACCGGCGGTCTTGCCGTCAACGTCGTGGAATGCTGACGGACCTTGTCCAGGTCCCGCTTGGTTTCCAATGCCGGTGAAGTCTCCCTGAAGCTGTGTCAGTCTGTGGACTGCGGTCCTTTGCCTGCATAACCGGGTTGACCGGCGAAGCCGGACGCCCGACATATCCCTGATGACACTGAACCTGCTCAAACTTTGCGTCGGCGCCGACAGCGTCGAGGACCACCAGCGATGGGTCGAACAGCGTCTGGCAGTTCAGAAGGCCGCCGGCGCAACGCCGGAGCAATTGCATACCACCCGCATGGTTCCCAAGCGTGCGGAGGAACTGCTCGAGGGCGGCTCGCTTTACTGGGTGATCAAGGGCAACATCCAGGCGCGCCAGCGTCTCCTCGATATTCGGCCTTTTGTCGACGGTTCAGGAATATCGCGCTGTCATCTCGTGCTTGAACCAATTTTGCATGAGACCGCCTGGGCGCCGCGCCGCCCGTTCCAGGGCTGGCGGTATCTCGATTCGGAGGATGCCCCACCGGACCTTTCCGCCGATGACAGCAGCGGTGACCTGCCGGCGGAACTGAGGCGCGAACTGGCCGGACTGGGGTTGCTCTGAGCCATCGGCGAATGCGGGCGGCCCGGCACTTGTGTTCGCAAATGAAAGCGCCACATTGTTTTCGACGCGGTGTCGATGAAAGACACCGCAGGCGATGAAAATCCAGGTTGAGGCGCTTCACGATGGCCAAAAGTCATAAGACCGGCCCTGACAATCCGATATCGAAACGGAAAGGCAGCGTTCCGAACCAGGCGCAAACGTCGTCAAAGTCGGACATCGCAGCCTTCCTTTCGGCCGCGCGAACGGTGGCTCCGTCGCAGTCGGGGGCGGGAAGGCTTGCCTTCGCGCTCGATGCCACGATGAGCCGCCAACCAACCTGGGACATTGCGTGCCAGCTTCAGGCACAGATGTTCGATGCGGTTGGCGAGGCCGGCGGGAAGAACGCTGATCTGTCGGTTCAGCTCGTGTATTTCCGCGGTCTGGACGAGTGCCGTGCTTCCAGGTGGGTGACTGATACTGCGCAACTTGCAGGATTGATGAGCCGGATCGATTGCCGCGGCGGCCAGACCCAGATCGGCCGGGTGCTGCGTCATGTCGCCGACGAGGCGAAAGCCAAGCCGGTAAACGCGCTTGTCTATATCGGCGATGCGATGGAGGAAAACATCGACAAGCTGGCGGTGACGGCCGGCGAACTGGCAATCCGGAAGGTGCCATGCTTCATGTTTCATGAAGGCAATGATCCGGCGGCGGCTACAGGCTTCCGCGAAATTGCCCGGATAACCGGCGGCGCCTATGTCCGGTTCGACCAGAATGCGGCCTCGGAACTTGCTCAACTGCTCAGGGCTGTTGCCGCCTATGCCACCGGAGGCAGGGTGGCGCTCGAAAAGGCAGGCGGCTCGGCTGCGCGTCTGTTGCTCGAACAGTTGCCGCCTTCCGGTGGCGGGAGCAGTCCGAAAAAATGAGTGCCATATCGATTCTGTTCGGCGGACTGCTGCTGCTCATTGCCATCGGCGGCGCATTGCTGGCTGTCAAACCATCCGTGCTGGCGAACACGCTGCGCTTTGGGCTTCCGGTCGCGCTCACGGCAATCGGTCTGGTGCTGACCCTGATCGGCCGCGGCGGCCTTGGCATGCCATTGCTTGCATTTGCCGTGGCGTTGTTTGCCCGCGCGCGCCGGGCTCAGCGCGCCACCCGTCAGCCGGGTGGCCAGTCCTATGTTCGGTCCGCCGCGCTTGAGATGGAACTGGATCTCGATACCGGTGAAATGAACGGGCTCGTTCTGGCGGGTACGTTCGAAGGCGAGGAACTCGATGCCCTCGACCAGGAGCAACTGATGCAACTCTATACCGAACTCTCCGGCGATCCGGAAAGTCTCGGTCTACTTGAGGCGTATCTTGACCGCCGAATACCCGACTGGCGTTCCGGCCCGGACATGGATGAGGACGCGGGGCTGGGTGCTGCGCAGTCCTCGGGCGGCATGACAGAGAAGGAGGCCTACGAGGTCCTTGGTCTTGCTGCGGGGGCGAGCGAAGCCGAAGTCCGCGAGGCGCACCGCCGCCTCATGAAGCGGATGCATCCCGATGCGGGCGGCTCGGCGTTTCTTGCTGGCCGCATCAATGCTGCCAAGGATGTTCTCTTGCGTCGACATGACTGACTTCCCCATTTACGCAGTACAAAACCGGGTTCGTCCGGACGGTGACAATGTCCGGTGCGCCGGCGCCGCTTGGGCGCCGGCGGCTTCTCAGTTGGCCGTTGCCCAGCAGGCAAAGCCCTTCTTTTCGAGCGTTTTGCAGGCTCGTGTCGCAGCCGATTGTCCGCCAAATCCGCCGAACCGGGCCCTGTAGAGCTTCTGGTTGTTCTTGTTGTAGGCCATCGTGAATGGCTCGGTTCCCGACAGTGCGCCGCCGCCTGCGCCCTGCGCCCGTGACAGCAGGGCGATGGCCGCATTCCGGTCCGGCATCGCGCCGATCTGGATCATCCATCCCTCGGTCAGGCTCGTGGACGCGGTCGTGACCGGGTCGATTGCCTGCGCCGGTGTTGCGACTGCCGCCGGCGGAGAAACTGCCGGGGCAGGGGTCGGGATGGCGATTTTCTGGTCGGCAAGCGATTTGGCCAGGGCCTGTCTGCCGACAACCGGTGCCGGAGCGGCATAGGCTAGCGCCATACGTGCGCTGGCCTTGTGGCGCAGTGCCGGAACAGGGCCGATTTTCGGCAGTTCCAGTGCAGCGATGGCCATGGCGCTCGGTGCGCCGCGGGCGATCAGGTTGCCGCCGCCCCGGGTCGAGGCCTTCGGCAGATAGCCTGCAATCAGCTTTTTCATCTGGGCATTACGGCTTGCCCCGGTACGCCCGCCCATGACGACGGCAACGATGGACCGGTCGCGGTCGATGACCGAGGAAACGAGATTGAATCCCGAGGCGCGGGTGTAGCCGGTCTTGATGCCGTCGACGCCGCGCACCGTGCCCAGGAGCCGGTTATGGTTGCCCATCCGCGTGCCGCCAAACTTGAACGAGCGGGTGGCAAAATACTTGTAGTAGCGCGGGTAGTGTTCACGCAGCGCAATGCCGAGTCGCGCCATGTCGCGCGCCGTGGTCACCTGTTTCGAATTGGGAAGGCCGTGCGCATTGCGGAATGTCGTCCGGCTCATGCCGAGCGATCGTGCCTTGGCCGTCATCATCTGCGCGAATTTCGCCTCGGAGCCGCCGAGGTGTTCGGCGACTGCGGTCGACGCATCATTGGCCGACTTGGTCACCAGCGCATAAATGGCTTGCTCGACAGTGATCGACTTGCCTGCAGGGACGCCGAGTTTTGTCGGCGGCTCTTTTGCCGCATTTGCGGAAAACACAATGCGGGTGTCGAGCTTGATGCTGCGGGCTTCCAGTGCCTCGAAGACCATGTACAGGGTCATCATCTTGGTCAGCGAGGCGGGGTAGCGCAACTCGTCGGCATCATTCGCATAAAGCGTCTTGCCTGTTTTGGCGTCGACGACGATGCCCGCATATTTCGAGTTTGCCGCAGCCGCTCCGACGGTCATGGCCGTCGCCAGGAAGGCAATCGGCAATGCGCGGAATAGGAGGCTGGCAAGGGTGGAGAACCGGTTGGAAACGTCGAATTTACGCTGATACACGATAACTCACTCACGTACAGGTATGGGTGTAAGGATGTCTGACCGTCGCCCACCAAGAACGGTCGTTGTAAGCGACATTAGCGCCGCAGCGTTACCAATCCGTTTATGATGAACAATTCCTTGCCCGGATTTGGCCATTCCGATGCACTTTTCGATCAGGGTGGTGTGCGGGATGCACCCCGCCGACCTATAAGAGAGACTGGAGAAGATATTGTGGCCGCAAGGATCGGATGGTGCGGTGCACAATATCCTTGACAAAATTGTGCGTCGCACATAAGTAGGGCGCATCTTCTTTTCGAACGACAGGAGTCGTAGCCATGATGAATTTCGACAGCACTTCCAAGATGAACAAGGAAGTCATGGACAACATGCTGACCACGATGTCGGCCATGACCAAGGGCTTTCAGCAGATCGCAGCCGAGGCGACCGAGTACTCGAAGAAGTCCTACGAGGACAGCGCAGCGACCGTCGAGAAGCTGGTCTCTGCAAAGAGCCTCGACAAGGCCATCGAGATCCAGACCGACTACGCCAAGACTTCGTACGAAACCTTCGTCGCCCAGGCCACGAAGATGAGCGAACTGTACGCGGATCTGGCCAAGGAAGCTTACAAGCCTTTCGAGGTTGCGGCCTCCAAGGTTGCCGCCTGAATGATCTTGAGGGTGCGCCTTAAGGGCGCGCCACTCGTGACCGGAACAACCCGTCCGCTTTTCGCGGGCGGGTTTTTTCGTGTTTCCGCCTTTGTCCGGAAATCTCTTTCATCGGGAGCAAAGGGGGCTTAAAATCGCGACAGGAAAGACTAAGTTAGGACGAGTGCCCGGTGCGTCGGGTCCGGTCTGCAGTACGGACCGGGACGCGCCGGTTGAACTGACAGGAAATGGCCAGAGTGAACAACAGCGCGAACCGGACACGCTTGCAGGCGGACAAGAAACCTGGAGACGGAGGGCCTGACCGGGGAACTTCCGTCATCACCCGGACCAAGCCGCAAGTCAAAAAGCCGAGCCTCTACCGGGTGCTGCTTTTAAATGACGACTACACCCCGATGGAGTTCGTGATTCATGTGCTTGAGAGATTTTTCCAGAAGGATCGCGAACAGGCTACGCGCATCATGTTGCACGTTCACAATCACGGAGTCGGGGAGTGCGGCGTATTCACCTACGAGGTGGCCGAAACAAAAGTGACGCAGGTCATGGACTTTGCCCGCACAAATCATCATCCGCTGCAATGCGTGATGGAAAAGAAATGAGGACCTGAACGTGCCCAGCTTTTCAAACAGTCTAGAAAAAGCGATCCATCAAGCGCTGACTTTTGCCAACGAGCGGCATCATGAATATGCCACGCTCGAGCATTTGCTGCTGGCCTTGATCGAGGATCCCGACGCTGCGGCCGTGATGGGGGCATGCAACGTCGATCTCGAACAACTTCGCAGAACCGTCAGCGACTACGTCGACAAGGAACTCGGCAACCTGATTACCGGTTACAACGAGGATTCCAAACCGACCTCCGGCTTTCAGCGGGTTATCCAGCGGGCGGTGATCCATGTCCAGTCCTCCGGACGGGATGAGGTGACCGGCGCCAATGTGCTCGTCGCGATTTTCGCCGAGCGCGAGAGCCACGCCGCCTATTTCCTGCAGGAGCAGGAAATGACCCGCTACGACGCGGTCAACTTCATCTCGCACGGCATTGCCAAGCGTCCCGGATCGACCGAAAGCCGGACCGTGCGCGGCGTCGAGGAGCCGGAGCCCGACCAGGCCAAGGCCGACCAGTCGGCCGAGGACGGCGGCAAGAAAAAACCCCAGGACGCGCTGTCTGCCTATTGCGTCAATCTCAATGAAAAGGCAGGTACGGGGCGCATCGATCCGCTGATCGGTCGGATGGAGGAAGTGAATCGGACCATCCAGATTCTCTGCCGCCGTTCGAAGAACAACCCGCTTTACGTGGGGGACCCCGGCGTCGGCAAGACCGCGATCGCTGAAGGTTTGGCCAAGCGCATTGTCGATGGCGATGTCCCCGACGTCCTGGCGGACGCGGTAATCTATTCGCTCGACATGGGCGCTCTTCTCGCCGGAACCCGTTATCGCGGTGATTTTGAGGAGCGTCTCAAGCAGGTCGTCAAGGAACTCGAGGACCTGCCCGACGCGGTGTTGTTCATCGACGAGATCCACACCGTGATCGGCGCCGGAGCAACATCCGGCGGCGCCATGGATGCATCAAATCTTCTCAAGCCGGCATTGTCTTCGGGTGCGATTCGCTGCATCGGATCGACCACCTACAAGGAATACCGCCAGTTCTTCGAGAAGGATCGCGCGCTGGTTCGCCGGTTCCAGAAGATCGACGTCAGCGAGCCTACGATCGATGACGCAGTTGATATCCTCAAGGGTCTCAAGCCCTATTTCGAGGATTATCATCGGGTGTCCTACACCGACGATGCGATCAAGGCTGCTGTCGAGTTGTCGGCGCGCTACATCACCGACCGGAAACTGCCGGACAAGGCTATCGACGTCATCGACGAAACCGGCGCCGCGCAGATGCTGCTTCCAGAGAAGAAGCGCAAGAAGAAGCTGACCGAGACCGAGATCGAGACAACCATCGCGACGATGGCTCGCATTCCGGCCAAAACCGTCTCCAAGGACGACGAGGCCGTGCTTGCCAATCTCGATACCGAACTTCGCTCGGTCGTCTATGGACAGGAAACGGCAATCGATGCGCTGGCCGCGGCGATCCGCCTGGCCCGTGCCGGTCTGCGGGAGCCCGACAAGCCGATCGGCTCGTACCTGTTCTCGGGTCCCACAGGCGTGGGCAAGACGGAAGTCGCCAAGCAGCTGGCCTCGTCACTCGGTGTCGAGCTTCTGCGGTTCGACATGTCCGAATACATGGAGCGTCATACCGTCAGCCGCCTGATCGGTGCGCCTCCGGGCTATGTCGGCTTTGACCAGGGCGGACTTCTGACCGATGGCGTCGACCAGCACCCCTATTGCGTGCTGCTGCTCGACGAGATCGAGAAGGCGCATCCGGATCTCTACAACATCCTGCTGCAGGTGATGGATCACGGGTCGCTGACCGATCACAACGGCAAGAAGATCGATTTCCGCAACGTCATCCTGATCATGACGACGAATGCCGGCGCCGCGGACATGGCCAAAACCGCAATCGGATTTGGCTCGTCCAAGCGCGAGGGCGACGACATGGAAGCGATCAACCGGCTGTTCACGCCGGAATTCCGCAACCGTCTCGATGCGATCATCCCGTTCGGCAGCCTGCCGACGAAGGTCATCCACATGGTGGTGCAGAAGTTCGTCATGCAGCTGGAGGCGCAGCTCGCCGAACGCAATGTCACCTTCGATCTCGGCGAGGACGCCGTCGCCTGGCTGGCCGACAAGGGTTACGACGAACGCATGGGTGCAAGGCCGCTCGGTCGGGTCATTCAGGAGAACATCAAGAAGGAACTCGCCAACGAACTCCTCTTCGGCAAACTCAAGCATGGCGGAACCGTCAAGGTTTCCGTCGGCGAGAAGAATGGCAACAAGAACGCCTTGATCCTCGACGCCATTCCGGCAGAAACCCCGGTCAAGCCGAAGAAGGAAAAGGTTCCTGCGAAGAAGCGTACCCGCGCTCCGGCCAAGGCCAAGACGCCGGCGTCAAAGACAACCTCGCGCAAGAGCGGAGGCGGCCAGGGCGGTAGCGGCAAGAGCGGCGGAGACAAGCCTTCACCCGATGCGGGAACGTCCGGAACCACCAAGGCTCAGTCGGATGTGGCTGAGAAGGCCTCCGCCAGGAAGCCTGCGACAGCTGTGCCGAAGGTGCCTCGGAAGAAATAGTCCGCAGCGGTTTTGCCTGACAGTTCATCACGCCTCGACCCCGGTCGGGGCGTGATGCGTTTGGGATGATTTTTGCTGCGAATGATGGTTCGGTCCGGGTTGCTGCAAGCGCCGGAATACAGGTAGTCTCTGGCCGAAAGCGTTCAACGTGCGGGTGCAAGGGGATAGCCGGATGGACCAGGGCCGGGAACCGGTCATAGATTACGTCTGGCGCGGAAAGTTCCGCGAAATCGAAGCCGTGCTCAAGCGCCAGTATCCGGCCTGCAGCGACAACCTGGACAATCACATCTGGTACGCGGACCTTGTTGAGGGCAGGGATCTCGAAACAATGCTCAAGAAGCGGGTCGTCTGCGTTCCCGGCTTCTGGGACCCGGGTGAAGACGTTTCCGCACTCATCAGGCAGAACATAGACCGCCATTTCGCGGAATGGCGTTTCGACCCGGAAGCAACTCCGCTCAGGTTACGTGAACTCTCCGAACTCAAGAGGTCGGAGAATGAAGCGATGTTTCGCAAGCTCCCGGTCGGTTACGGGCCGCCACTGAATCAGTACATGAACGATGAGACCGTGAGGCTTGGCGAGATTTCCGACGACAGCATCGTGTTGCAAAAAGCCTGCTATCTCGATCAGTTGGGAACCAACATCCTGTGCGATGTCCCGCTCGAAGGCGGCAGGAGCTTCCGTGAAATGGATCTTTCCGATAAAGGGCGGCCAAGACCCTTTTCACAAAGCATCCTTGCCAACACGATCGGCGTTTGCGGCATCTTCGTCGATCGCGACCGCAATCCGGTGTTGCGCTATCGGCGGCAGAAGAGAGCCGGGGAGCGCATGGCCATCATGGATGAAGGCTGGCACTGCACCTCGTCCGGTGTGCTGACCTTTTCGGATGTGTTTCGACCCGGTGTGGAAGTTAGAAGCATCTCCGAGGTGATGCGAGGTCTGGTTCGCGAAAGCAATTATGAGACCGGCATATGGGAGCACGAGAACCTGTATGAGGGCCGTGTGATTGCGTTCGGCCGCGAACTCAAGCGCGCCGGAAAGCCGCAGTTCTTTCACGAGATCCGGTTCAAGACCCTGAATGCAAACGAAATTATCGAACGCATCCGGACAAGCTTCAAGGTGGAAGGGGACGAGTATGCCGGACAGCGGGACCGGCTGGGTGTGGCCGGAAGGATCATCGACTGGTTCAAGATCGGGGGGCTGGGAACTGATACGGATGTGCTTGTCGACGAACGTCTCAACCTCAATGTCCTGACACGGCAGAAGCTGAAGGCAATCGCCGACTCCGGAGAAATCAAGATGACGTTCGAGTGTTTCGCCAATCTCTATCTGTTGTGTGACGCCTGATGGTTTTGCTCGACTATTTTGTGATCTGGATTCTCAGGCGGCGGCGCTATTTTGCAACACTGGGCGCGGTCAACCTGATGCTCCTGGCGGCCTTGATGGCGGCGATGGCGTTCAAGAAGACGGAAGCCTGGGATCTCACTTTCGGCGTTAACCTGGCCATACTTCTTGTGTCCTTCGTCGCGCTTGTTGCCAACCTTCGCTTTCTGACCTTCGTGGTCATTTCGGATTCGCGCCTGCGGGGTCTTCATATCAGGGACCGGCGGCAATACGAGATTGAGGTCACTGCAATCGGGAACCGGCGATCGATCGTTCTCCTGGTGCTGAGTTATATGGGAGCGCTCACCTCGGGCATGTTCTTCATTTCCACTTTGATCATCATGGCGATCGATGCGGACCTGGTTACCTGCGTCTCTTCTCTCTGCAAGCCTCTCAGCGATCCTCTGCTGGTAAGCCTGACCCTCGCCAATTTTCTGGATCAGTCAACGATGTTCACCGCGCAGCAATGGGCGGGGGTGCCGATCGTTTTCGCGGCCTCGTTGTTGAAGCTGGTGCTGATCAGCCTGATTCTGCCGGCTTTGCTTGCTTACCGCGAGGGAGGTTCCGTCGCAGGAGCGCCCGATGCAAAGCCCAAACCGGATACACCCGCACCCCCGAGGGCCGGCTAGGCGACAATCGGCATTGCCGTGCTCGCCCTTGCCCCCTATACGGCATTATGAGCATCACATCCGGCCGCAGCGGTCTTCAGTGGTTTCTGACCGGTGTCCGCGGCATCGCGTCACTTCCTGCCATCATTCTGATGAGCGCCTTCGTGGGTTTCAGCGGTTTTGCCGTCGAGGCCGGAATCCCGCTGGGCCAGACCGTGTTCATGACCGGCATGGTCTGGGCGCTGCCCGCCAAGGTCCTGCTTGTGGGGTCTATACTGGCCGGGGCATCTCTCCCTGCGGCCTTTGTCACGGTGACCTTGTCATCGATCCGCATGATGCCGATGGTCGCTTCGCTGGTGCCAGAGATCCGCACCGCGAAAACGCCAACATGGCTTCTTCTGCTCTTGTCGCATTTCGTTGCGATCACCGCCTATGTGTTTACGATGGAGCGGATCCAAAACGTTCCGAGGGAGCACCGCGTCGCGTTTTTCGCCGGCTTCGCGATCACCGTCACAAGCGCCAATATCGTTCTGGTTGCTTTGGTCTATTCGACTGTTTCAAGCCTGCCGGCAATGCTTGCCGGCGCCCTGTTCTTCCTCACGCCTGTGTATTTTTTGACATCGATCTGGGCTTCGACGCGTGACCGGGCAGGGCACATCGCCATGATTTTCGGCCTGGCGCTCGGGCCCGTCTTTCACCAGGTCGCTCCCGAGTTTGACATCCTCTACGCAGGTATTGTCGGCGGCACCTTGGCCTTCTTCGCCGATCGTGCCGTCCGGGCGCGGAGGTCGCGCTCATGATCGGTTACGAGACCTTCGACAGTTGGTGGTGGCCATATGTCTTCATCGCTATTGCGGGGTGGCTTGCAACCGACATGTGGCGCTGGCTGGGGGTTCTGGCGGGAAATCGGCTCAAGGAGGAGTCCGCCGCCCTCACATGGGTCCGCGCCGTTGCCACCGCGCTGGTCGCAGCCGTCATTGCCAAGCTCGTCCTTTACCCGACAGGCGCATTGCAACAAACGCCCGTCGCGCTCAGGGTGATCGCCGTCTCGACCGGGTTCCTGGCGTTCCTGGTGTTGGGAAAGCGCATCTGGGTCGGCATTGCCGTTTCCCTCGGCCTGCTTGTCGGCGGGCAGATGGTTTTCGGTCTCTGGTGAGTGTCGGCTTGGAGAAGGGGACCGCCGGGTCAAGCCGAGGGCCCTTGAACGCTCAGTCCAGCGCAGCGCGGATCTTGTCCGCATTGGCCTTGAGAACGTCACCGTCTTCCATTGTGCCGGTATGGGGCTTCATCGGAACACCTTCGAAACGCGGAATGATGTGCACATGAAGGTGGAAGACCACCTGACCGCCGGCGGGCTCGTTGAACTGCTGTATCGTCACGCCATCGGCGCCGAACGCCTTGATGACGGCCCGGGCCATGCGCTGCGTGGTTGATGCAACCGCGGCGAGGCTGTCGGTATCGGCGTCAAGGATGTTGCGCGAAGGGGCCTTGGGTATGACCAGGCAGTGACCGTCCCCGCGCGGCATGATGTCCATGATCGCAAGTGTGTGGTCATCTTCAGAGAGGCGCTCGGCGGGCAGTTCACCGCGCAGGATCTTCGCGAACACGTTGCTGTCATCATAGGCGGGAGCAGACATGGAAAACCCTTTCGTATCCTGTAACCGGTCCTGTTTGTAACCGGCACTGGTTGCCGGTCAACCCGAGAGAGGTCGCTATTGGTGTCAGCCCGTCTTGCCGTCCTTGCCGGTGGGCGTCCCGCCCTTTCGGAACGGGCCGTGCTCGATCAGGATCTCGCCGATCTGTTCCACCTCACGCCTTTCGCGGTCGAGATAGTCGGCCACCGCCCGCCGCAGCCCGGGATGATCGATGTAATGGGCCGAATGGGTGGTGACCGGCAGGTAGCCGCGCGCAAGTTTGTGCTCGCCTTGCGCCCCGGCTTCGACTCGCGCCAGCCCCTTTGAAATCGCGAAATCGATCGCCTGGTGATAGCAGACCTCGAAATGCAGGAACGGGTGGTCTTCGATGCAGCCCCAATGGCGGCCATAGAGACAATCGCCTCCAATGAAGTTGATTGCGCCGGCAATGAAGCGTCCGTTCCTGCGGGCCATCACCAGAAGCACGTCTTCCGGCATCCGTTCGCCGATCAGCGAGAAGAACTGCCGCGTCAGGTATGGGCGTCCCCACTTGCGGCCACCGGTGTCGATGTAGAAGTCGTAGAACGTGTCCCAGATCTCCTCGTTGAGATCGCTGCCCGTAAGCCACTCGATCTCGATGCCGTTTTCCAGGGCGCTGCGGCGTTCGCGCTTGAGCTGCTTGCGCTTGCGGGAGGCCAGCGTGTCAAGAAAGTCCTGATAATCGCGGTAGGCGTGATTGCTGAAATGGAACTGCTGATCGGTTCGATGCAGATATCCTTCGGCCTCGAAATCGGGGATTTCGGACGCGGGAACGAACGTCGCGTGCACGGATGACAGACCCAGTTGGGTGCACAATGCGCGCCCACCTGCGGCAAGTGCCCGGCGCGTGGCGCTTGCGCCCGGACCCGGCCTTGCCATCAGCCTGGGACCTGTTGCCGGGGTAAACGGAGCGGAGCACTGCAGCTTCGGATAGTACTGCCCTCCGGCGCGTTCATAGGCATCCGCCCAGGCATGATCAAACACATACTCGCCCATGGAATGGCTCTTGATATAGGCAGGCAGCGCGCCTTCGAGAGCTCCGTCAGGGCCTCTCAGCACGATGTGGCGTGGCAACCAGCCGGTCTTGGCGGTAACCGATCCGGAATCTTCCAGGGAAGACAGAAAAGCGTGGCTGACGAATGGGTTATAGGCAATTGACGATTCAGTTTCGGAGCTGCTTGAATCAGTTCCTGAAGCGCGTGAAGCGCCTCCGAGGCGGCCCCATTCGTCCGCATTGACCGCGGCCATGCCGTTAATGGTCGACAGCGTATGTTCCTTGTCCTGCGTACTCATCGTGATCCATCCGCGACCGCCACCGGTCATGCCTCGTTACCTAAGCCGCCGCACGTGCTTGGCAAGGTGACTAATCGGTCAGGGTGTCAGGGTCGAAACCCTCGAATGTCATCTGGTCTGCATGTTCCCGGGTCAACGCGACCGCGGCACTGTCCCGCACCGTCCAGGTGATGACCGGAACGCCATGGGCCCTCTGCCCCGCAATGAAACCGTTGGGCAGGTGATGGACGCAGTAGGATATGAAATCGAGCCCGAGCTGCATTGCCTCCTCGTGGGTGAAGAAGGATTCAGGTCTGGTTCCGTCTGCCGTCAGGCCGATGGGGCAGGGCGGGTTGCAGGCCTTGAGATCCCGAAGCACTTGATGATCGAAGCTCATCAGCGCCACAGGACCGTCATAGGTTTCAAGGCACTCCACCACGGCGTCGGCAAAGCCGTCATCGTCGCCTTTCCGGCCCTTGAATTCGAGAACGAGCGGCACCCGACCGTTCACCTGTTTGAGCAGGTCCGGCAGCGACGGCACGCGATCCGCGGTCCCCCCCACGGCAAGCTGGCCCAGTTCACGCGACGTCTTGGATCGCACGTCGCCGGGAAGCCCGCACAAGCGCTCCAGATCGTCGTCATGAAACACCACCGGAACCCCGTCTGCCGCGATCTGCAGGTCGCATTCAATGGCATAATCGGCTTCGATCGCACGCTGAAAGGCCGACGCTGTGTTCTCCCAGACGGAATTGTTCATGTCGTGATAGCCGCGATGGGCGATCGGCCGTGCCGTCAGCCACGGCCACTTCGTGCCTGCCTGTGTCATGGTGTTTTGCCTCAGCGGATTTCGATGGTCGCGTCGATCTCGACGGCGGCATTGAACGGAAGGCTCGCCATGCCGACCGCCGCGCGGGCATGCTTTCCCGCATCGCCCAGAATCTCGGCCAGCAGATTGGAGGCTCCGTTGATCACAAGATGCTGTTCGGTGAAGCCGGGATCGGAAGCCACGAAGCCGTTGATCTTGATCACACGGGCAATGCGGTCGAGATTGCCTCCCAGCGCGCTTTTCGCCTGGGCCAGGATGTTGATGGCGCAGAGTTCGGCGGCCCGCTGTGCGGTTGGAACGTCAACGTCCTTTCCGACAATCCCCTTGACGGCGATCACGCCGTTCTCCATCGGCAACTGTCCGGAAATGAAAAGCTGGGATCCGCTGATGACGAAGGGGACGTAGTTTGCCGCCGGAGCCGCGGCTTCGGGAAGCGTGATGTTGCGCTGGGCGAGACGGGATTGAATGCTGTCGTTCATCTTGTCGATCCTTCGGGCATATGCACCGGTTTCAACGTCCGGGTGCGCGGAAACTGCAAATTCGGTTACGGATTGAGCTTTTCGGCAAAGCGGTCAAGTTCCGCCTCGCTTTTGTCGGGACTGGTCATATATCATTGCCCGAGGATTCGACAGGAGAAAACCTTATGCGCAAGCTTGCAATCGCGGTTGCCGTCCTGATGTCTGCAGGCCCGGTCACCACCGCGGCCCAGGCCGCCACCGGCATTCTCGCTACCCATCGCGCGGTCTATGATCTTTCGCTCAAGAGCGCGTCGGAGCGCTCCGGCATTTCCGGTATGGCCGGCCGTATGGTCTATGAATTCAACGGTTCTGCCTGTGACGGCTACACCGTGAGCTTCCGGTTTGTCACCCAGGTTCTGACCGGTAATGAAAGCCGCCTCACCGACCAGCAAACCACAACCTTCGAGGATGTTCGGGACCGGACATTCCGGTTCGTGACCCGCTCGTTTGTCGACGAGACGCTTGATCGCGAAACCCGTGGCTCTGCACGTGCGCAGGATGGCGGGCTTTCCATCGCGCTTGAACAACCTGAAAAGACAACGCTGAACATTCCGGACGCAAGGCTGCCCACCGAACATCTGCTGGAGATGATCGAGCGGGCCCAGGCAGGCGAGCGCTTTTACGAATCGCGGCTTTATGACGGCTCCGATGGTGGTGATACGGCAATGATCACAACGTCCATCCTCGGCGCCGAGCAGGCACCGGAGGCCGGCGACGACGAAGCGGCTGCCGCCGGAGACCTATCGGACGACCGCTTCTGGCCCGTTTCCATGTCCTATTTTGAAGAGAGTGCGGAAGGTGACGGCCTTCCGGTCTACTCGATCTCGTTCAAGCTTTACGAGAACGGGGTAACCCGTGACCTGACGATGGATTACGGGGATTTCGTCCTTGAGGGCGAACTCGCGGCGTTGGAGATGTTCGAGCCGGAGCCCTGCGAATAGCCATCCGGTCTCATCTCTTAGAGACTTGACGGTTGCGGTTACTTGGACCGGCACACTTCGGCCTTCCTTTCGAGCCGTGAAAACGTCCGGCCGCGCGATTGTGCATGGAATACGCTTCCTTCGCTCCGGCGAATGCTCGCTATACTGGTTTTCCGCGAGGGCGTTCACTTTTTAGTAACGCGGAAAAGGTGTAATCCTCGACCTGACAGCAATGCCGTTGAGGGCGTTACATCCGATTTTGGCAGCTGGTATGCGAGGCGGGTGGGATGTCCGTTTTGAAGCTGTATGTCGTCATGCCGGTGCCGGCTGGCGTGGAGGGGGCTCACAAAGGCGCATGAAAGCACTGGGGGACTGATTTCGTGAACACCGACCTGCACGACAGGCCCGCATTTCTCCTGTTCCTCATCTTCGGGCTGACCATCGTTGGCCTTGCCGCAGTTCTCATGCTGCCGGTTGAACTGCCCATCGGCGCAAGTTTCTGGGATACCTACATCTATCTCGACGGCGCCTATCGAATGGAGCAGGGCCAGCAGATCTACAGGGATTTTCATGCTCCGGTCGGACCGCTGAGCTACGTCCTGTTCGGTGTCCTCCACGGCATCTTTGACACGGCCAACATCGTGCTCCTGATCCAGTGGTGCATGATGCTCGTGACAGCGCCGGTGATGGCGGTCATCTGCTGGTCTGCCGCCAGACGCGGAACGTTTGCCGCGCTGGCTCTGCTGGTACCTTACCTCGTATTCTCGATTTTGCCTTTCAATGTTGTCAGCTGGAACGTGTTTCCTGGTATCGACGGGTTCGGCTACTACAATCGGCACGGGGCCGTGCTTCTTTATCTTCTGGTTGCCGCGCTGTTCTTCGTAACTTCGCGCCCCGCATTGATCATCGTGATTTCAACGGTGCTGCTCACGCTTGCCTTCACCAAGATAAATGCCTTTGCAGCAGCCGGACTGATCCTGCTGGCTGCAGTCGTGACCCGAAGGATCGGGCTCGTAACTTCGGTTGCGGTCGCCGCAATCTGTTTGGGTTTGACCGCGGTGCTGGAACTGACAACCGGAGTGGTTTCAGCCTATTTGCTCTCGGTCTTCAGAATTTTCGAGAACAACACCGGCGTGCTGTTCCAGAACATCACCTTTACCGTGTCGATGCGCTTCGATGTGATCCTGGCAAGCGGCCTGCTGGCGATCTACCTGCTTGGCTTGCAAATGCGCGGCGGAACCGATCTGGTCGCTGATTTTGACCGCCCGGCGGTGCGCTCCCCGTCGCCGAATGTGCTGGATCGCGACTGGATCTGGCTTGGTGTCCTCATCGTCGCCAACATCCTCTACGAATCCCAGAACTGGGGGAGTGCTGCCTTCATCTCGCTCTGGCCGTTGCTGCTGGTTCTCCTGCTCGCGCGTCCCCCGGGCAAAGTTTCGGTGCGCCCGGCACTGGCCCTTCTGATCGCGCTTACGGCTCTGCCGACATTTACGAAGGTGGTTCATTCCGGCTTCAGGGCCGCGGCGACGTCCGTACGGGACACAAGCCTGGAAACGCCGAACCTTCCTCAGGCCATCAACATGAGCGCAAAATCTCTTTCTGTAAGCGGAGCGGAGAAATCGCGTGCGGTGATGGTGGAGAACCGAAATGCCTACGAGCATTATGCGCGCGAAAACATCCTGCCGCACTATTGGCTTTACTTCGATCACCGGTTCCAGGTGAACGTGCTTGAGACGATGAACGAGGTCATTGGGGCGATCAGGGAGCGCGAGGCCGAACTGGGCCGCCGCTATGAGATTATCGACCTTCGCGACTTCGCCAACCCCATCGTTGCCGCAATGGGAAGAACGCCGGCGCGTGGCGTGGCCATTGGCGGTGATCCCTACAGGGCGGCATTTCCGCTGAACGACGCCGAAATCGAAATGCTTGCGGAATCAGACCTTGTCCTGCTCCCAGTTTGCCCGGTGACCGCAGCACGCGAGAAGCTTCTTGCCGATCATGCCGCCGCGTTTGAGGGATTCCGGCGTATCAGCCTGACCGGATGTTTCGATGCACTTGAAAATCCGAAGTTTTCAGATGCCGGGCAGGGGGGGACCTGAACTGACTTTGGGCCGGATCTGTCTATTGGCGTGCCGGTGCGTATCTGTCGATCAGTCCGGAAATAAAGCGGCCCATGTCGTCGGACATGACATCATTGTGTTCGAAAACGAAGCCTGACGCATCCACGATTGCGGGTTTGCCGGTCCCCGCATGCAACTGTCGCAGCGCATTGTTTACTGCCCGGTACGGCCCGTCCGACTTGTCCCGTCCCGTGTAGTGCAGCCACTCCCGGTTCCCGGAATACCTGGCGATTGCCAATCCGGTTCTGCCTCCGACATATCGCGACCAGACCGCAAACGGATTGGCGGTGTCACGGCTTGAAGATGTTGCAACCAGGGTCGTCTTGATGCTGTCGATCCCCGCGAAGGGATGGCCCTCGACGCCTCGGCCGGGCAGAAAGCGGAAGATGCTGTGGGCAGGTTGCAACGCGAGGGTAAGGTCCGGGCCGCTGCCTACCGCGCCGGCGCGCAGCAGATCGCGGCTGAAGACCGAACGGTTGATCACCCGGGTGCCGAAGCTGTGTCCGAGCGCAATGAAGGGCAGGTCACGGTTGTTTGCAAGCGGGATCAGGCGGTTGGAGATGAAGTTGCCGACAAGGTAACCGATCTCGTCGGAATCGTCGGCCTTGTTGAAGACGCTTCCGATATGACCGATCCTGTCGATCAGATCGACGGGGCTCGATGAAAACCACGCCGATGGCCACGTGACCCCAATGATGTAGGGTCTGAAGCGGCTGCTTTTCGCAGTAGATGCCTTGCTGATTGCGCTCGCAATCGCGTCATACCGGCAGATCGAGACCCGCTGATCATTGTGCCAGCCCATCGCCATGTACATGACGTGGGTGTATCGCCCGGACGCCAGTTCCGGCGCGACCCTGGTGCGGAAAACCCGTTCGAGCGCGTCCATCCCCTTGGTGTAGGTGTGGGTTGCCGTCGGATTGTGTCCGCCGCACATGCGGCTTTCCGGATAGGCGCTGTAGAGCGCGCAGGCGTTTCGGTCCCTGTAGCCGTAGATATGGGTGACGTGAATCGGTTTCGGATCGTTCATGGTCGATTGCATGAAACGGTCTCGCTCGCGAATTTCGGTTCCGCCGTTCGGATAGGCTTCGCGAAAGCTCTTGATATAGCGCTCGTGGATACCGCGCGGGGCGTCGATGCTGTCGCGCGGATGTTTTTCCATCGCCACGATGATCCCGTTTTCAATCGTGTCGGCGATCATCCCCCGTGCAAGGCGATTGTAGGAAGCTCCGGGGAAGCGCTTCAACCCAAGCTGCCGCATGAGCGCCTGGTTCTTCTCGAACGATGCGGATTCTGCATCACAAAGGTCGTAACGGGGCGTGTCGCCCGATTGTGGATCTTTCAAGCCGCTCTTGAACTCGGTTAGCGCTGCCGCAATCCCCGGCGCTGCGAGAAAAAACATCAATCCCGTCAGCGTCGACAGGATTCGTTGGCTGCTCCGCATATCTTTTCCCCCATCGGCGCAGCCGGTTGGAAGCCGCCTGCTTTCCCGTTTGATGCATGCTAGGCAGATTGGAAAAACCGGTCAATTCGACGAGTTTCCGCTTCCGATCGGGCAGAGGACTTGCATAAACCCGGCGTTGCCTGTATGGGCACGCTCATTCCACACGTGGGGCATGGGACTGTCCGGGAGAAATCCGGGCCGTTCCGCCGGTGGCGCTTCAGCGCTGACGCCCCGCGGAGGTTCAACCGGAAACAGGAGAACAAGGCATGGCATTGCCTGATTTTACCATGCGCCAGCTGCTTGAAGCCGGCGTCCACTTCGGCCACCAGACTCACCGCTGGAACCCGAAGATGAAGCCGTACATTTTCGGCGCACGCAACAACCTTCATATTCTCGATCTCGGCCAGACCGTGCCGATGCTCAACCAGGCTCTGAAGCTGGTCTCCGACACCGTGTCCAAGGGCGGCCGCGTGCTGTTTGTCGGCACCAAGCGTCAGGCCTCCGAAATCGTTGCCGACGCCGCATCGCGTTCGGCCCAGTATTACGTCAACGCCCGCTGGCTCGGCGGCATGCTGACCAACTGGAAGACGATTTCGCATTCGATCCAGCGTCTGCGCAAGCTCGACGAGATCCTTCAGGCCGAAGCTTCGGGTTTCACCAAGAAGGAACGCCTCAATCTCGAGCGCGAGCGCGAAAAGCTTGACCGTGCCCTCGGCGGCATCCGTGACATGGGCGGCACGCCCGACCTGATGTTCGTCATCGACACGAACAAGGAAGGCATCGCAATCCAGGAAGCCAAGCGTCTCGGCATCCCTGTTGTCGCGATCATCGATTCCAACTGCGATCCCGACGTCGTCGACTACCCGATTCCGGGCAATGACGATGCATCCCGCGCCATTTCGCTTTATTGCGACCTGATCAGCCGCGCCTGCATCGACGGCATCGCCCGCCAGCAGGGTGCCTCCGGCGCCGATCTGGGTGAAATGGACACGCCCGTCGAGCCTGCTCTTGAGGAAGCTGCGCCTGAGGCGCCCGCGGAAGAAGCCAGCCAGGCCTGATCCCGGGGTTTCGGACCTAACCGGCCCGGCGGAGCCTGAGTGCTTTGCCGGGCTGTCATGTTTCAATGGCATGTAAGGCATGCCGACATGTGATGACCCGCTTCGAAGCCGTTTTAGGCCGAGGCGGACGCACCCAGACGAAAAGAGGCTGATATGAGCATTACCGCTGCAATGGTGAAAGAGCTGCGCGAAAAGACCGGCGCGGGCATGATGGACTGTAAGAAGGCGCTGGCTGAAACCGGCGGCGACATGGAAGCCGCGATCGATTGGCTGCGCGCCAAGGGCATCGCCAAGGCGGACAAGAAGTCGAGCCGCACCGCTGCCGAGGGCCTGATCGCCGTCGCTTCGGAAGGCACTTCCGCCGTCGTGGTCGAAGTCAACTCCGAAACGGACTTCGTTGCCCGCAACGAAGCTTTCCAGGATCTGGCCCGTTCCATCGCCACGATTGCTCTGTCCACCGACGGTTCGGTCGATACGCTCGGCGAAGCCACCATGCCGTCAACCGGCAAGTCCGTCACCGAGTCGGTCAAGGACGCCGTTGCCCATATCGGCGAGAACATGAACCTGCGCCGCTCGGCCAAGCTCTCCGTCGACAGCGGCGTGGTGTCGACCTATGTCCATAACGCCGTCGCCGACGGTCTGGGCAAGCTCGGTGTTCTGGTTGCCGTCAAGTCGGAAGGCAAGACAGAAGTGCTGTCCTCGATTGCCCGCCAGGTGGCAATGCACATCGCCGCGACCAATCCCCTTGCTCTGACATCCAATGATGTCGATCCGTCGGTTGCCGACCGCGAGCGCAGCGTGTTCATCGAGCAGGCCCGGGAATCGGGCAAGCCCGAGAACATCATCGAAAAGATGGTCGAAGGCCGCATGCGCAAGTTCTTTGAGGAAGTCGCCCTGATGTCGCAGGCTTTCGTCATGAACCCCGACCAGAGCGTTGCCGAAGCGGTCAAGGCCGCCGAAGCCGAAGCCGGAGCGCCAATCGAAATCACCGGATTCGTCCGCTTCCAGCTCGGCGAGGGTGTCGACAAGGAAGAAAGCGATTTCGCAGCGGAAGTTGCGGCTGCCGCCAAGGGCTGATCCGGACCCGTTTTATCGAAAAAGCGCAAGGGCATCGCGTGACAACGCGATGCCCTTCGTGTATCCGGGCTTCACAAACATTTCCGGACCATTTCATGACTTCCCAGCCCCTTTACAAGCGCGTACTTCTCAAAGCCTCCGGTGAGGCCCTCATGGGCAGTCAGGGCTTCGGCATCGATGTTGCGGTGGCTGACAGGATCGCCGCCGATATCGCCGAGGTTCGTGCGTTGGGCGTCGAAGTCGGCGTCGTGGTCGGCGGCGGCAACATCTTCCGGGGGGTGGCGGTGGCCTCCAAGGGCGGAGACCGGGTTACCGGCGACCACATGGGCATGCTTGCGACCGTGATCAACGCGCTCGCCCTGGCCACTTCGCTGCGCAAGCTCGGCGTCGACACCGAAGTGCTTTCCGCGATTTCGATGCCCGAGATCTGCCAGAGCTTTTCACAGCGTGCAGCCCTGCATCACCTCGAAAAGGGGCGCGTGGTGATTTTTGCCGGCGGTACCGGCAACCCGTTCTTCACAACCGATTCCGCTGCAGCCCTCCGCGCAGCCGAAATGGGCGCGGAAGCCATTCTCAAGGGAACGCAGGTCGACGGCATCTACTCGGCCGATCCCAAAAAGGATTCCAATGCCACCCGTTTCGACAGCCTGACCCATGACGAGGTTCTCAACAAGGGACTGGCCGTCATGGACGTCGCCGCTGTCGCGCTGGCGCGCGAGAATTCGATCCCGATCGTGGTTTTCTCGATCCATGAAAAGGGCGCATTTGCAAAGATCATGGTTGGTGACGGTCGTGGCACGATCGTCCGCGACCAGTAGGGCGCGGGCGGCCGCCGGGTTTGGCGGTCCGCGACGCGGGGTATGGATTGCAAGAGGAACTGCTGATGAGTGACGCTGCTGACATCAAGGAAATCAAACGTCGCATGGATGGCGCCGTAGGCGCGTTCAAGAGTGATATCGCTTCTCTGCGCACGGGCCGCGCCTCCGCCAATGTTCTCGATCCGGTGATGGTCGAGGCTTACGGCTCCCGTGTTCCGCTCAACCAGGTGGCCAATGTCACTGTGCCGGAACCGCGCATGCTCGGTGTATCGGTCTGGGACAAGCAGATGGTCGCGGCTGTCGATCGCGGCATTCGCGAGGCCAATCTCGGCCTGAACCCGATCGTCGACGGTCAGAACCTGCGAATTCCGCTTCCCGAACTCAACGAGGAGCGCCGCAAGTCTCTGGTCAAGGTTGCCCACGGCTATGCCGAGAATGCCCGCGTCGCGATCCGTAACGTCCGTCGTGACGGCATGGACACACTCAAGAAAGCTGAGAAGGACGGCGACATCAGCCAGGATGACAGCCGGCGCGAATCGGATCAGGTTCAGAAGGTGACCGACGACATGATTGCCGAAATCGACCGTCTTCTGGTCGAGAAGGAAAAGGAAATCATGCAGGTTTAGGTGCTACGCGCGTTCCAAGGGGCAAAAGGCCGGTAAAATGCAGCTTGAACAACCCAGCAAGACGCCGAGACATGTCGCCATCATCATGGATGGCAATGGCCGCTGGGCGAACGCTCGGGGTCTTCCAAGGACTGCCGGGCACCGCGCCGGAGTGGAGCGGGTCCGCGAAGCGGTCAAAACGGCACACGAGGCGCGGATCGAGTATCTGACGCTGTTCGCATTTTCCTCGGAAAACTGGAAGCGCCCCCAGGCCGAAGTCTCCGACCTGATGAGCATCCTGCGGTACTTCATCCGCAAGGATCTTGCCGAACTGCATCGGGAAAACGTCTGCGTGAAGGTCATCGGCTGCCGCGAGTCCCTGCAGCCTGACATCCGCGCATTGCTGGAAGAGGCCGAGAACCGGACGCGCGGCAACACAGGTGTCACTTTGGTAATCGCCTTCAATTACGGCGCCCGGAACGAGTTGTCCCGCGCCGTGCGGATGATTGCCGAATCCGTGAAGTCCGGTCGTCTTGATCCGGCGGCGATCGACGACCTTACCCTGTCGGCATTCGTCGACACAGCGGGCATTCCCGATCCCGATCTGGTTATCCGGACAAGTGGCGAACAGAGGTTGTCGAATTTCCTGTTGTGGCAGGCGGCCTATTCCGAATTCGTCTTCATGCCCTGCCTTTGGCCGGATTTCGACCGCGCGGCGTTTTTCGAGGCTCTCGAAGAGTACCGCCGGCGCGATCGTCGTTTTGGCGCGATTCCCGCCAGGGCCGGGTTGGCGGTCGGCTCGTAATGTCACGCGAATTGCGGCTGCGCATCATCTCCGGTGTCATTCTTGGCGTGCTGGTGCTGGCTTTGACCTGGGCCGGCGGAATTTGGTTCCGGTTTCTGGCGGTCGCGATCATGGTGCTCATACACTATGAATTCTCGACCATGTCCGGCGCGGCCGAAAAGACCCCGCTTGCCAATACGATCGGATGGCTGGCGGTCGTCGCCACGGGTTTGTTCGTTCTGACCTCGCTTCCGGCGATGGCTCTGGCGGCAATCACGATAGGCACTGCCGGGACGGTCTTTGCCGGAGCACGCGGCAGGGACAATGTATGGGCGGCGGTGGCCGTGATCTACGCCGGGTTTTCTGGTCTCGCGCTTGCTGAGATCCGAGGTGAGGGGCTTTTTGGTCTCATGGCGATGATGTTCGTCATCGCAATCGTCTGGTCAACCGACATACTCGCCTATTTTTGCGGTCGGGCCCTGGGCGGTCCCAAGCTCGCGCCGCGGATATCTCCCGGCAAGACCTGGTCTGGCGCCATCTTCGGCGCAGCGGCAGGCGTCGCCGCCGGCATCGCCGTGGCTCTTGCCATTCGCCAGGGCGGCGGCTGGTTCATACCGCTGGTCGCCTTGGCGCTTGCTGTGGCATCGGAATTGGGAGACCTGTTCGAATCATGGATCAAGCGGCGGTTTCACGCCAAGGATTCAAGCCGTCTGATCCCGGGGCATGGCGGCGTGATGGATCGCGTCGACGGCCTTGTGTTTGCCGCATTCGCAGCCTTTGTAATCGGGAACCTTATGCCTTTGACCGGCAGCCCCGGTGCTGACGAGCTTGCGGCAAGGTTGCTCGGTCTATAGTGCCGTTCTTGAAGCTTGGAAGAATGCGTGCGGGTGAGGGAAGATCCCTATGATCTCCCGGTCACCCCGTGAAAGGACTTACGTACGATGGAATTTCTGACCTCGTCCGCCGGGAACATTCTCACAGCCTTGCCGCCATTCCTTCTGGTTCTGACGATTGTCGTTTTCTTTCATGAGCTTGGCCACTATCTCGTTGGTCGCTGGTGCGGAATTGGCGCGGAGGTCTTCTCTGTTGGCTTCGGGCGCGAAATTGTCGGCTTTACCGATCGGCGCGGCACACGCTGGAAACTGTCCCTGATTCCGCTCGGCGGATATGTCAAATTTGTCGGTGACGAAAATGCCGCGAGCATGCCGACCGGCAGCGATTCGTCACGTCAGCTTGAGGGTGGAAGAGATGGATCGTTTCCGGATGCTGCGCTGTGGCGTCGCGCGGCGACAGTGGCGGCGGGACCGGTAGCCAATTTCATTCTCGCCATTGTCATTTTTGCTGTCATGTTCGGCATCAACGGGAGGATGATCGCTGATCCGGTGGTGGCGGAAGTCCAGGCTGAAAGTGCCGCAGAGGCAGCCGGCATTCTGCCCGGCGACCGCTTCGTCGCGATCGACGGGGCTCCGGTCGAGACTTTCGACGACGTTCAGCGATACGTGTCGGTTCGCCCGGATATCCCCATCACGATCACGATGGACCGTGACGGCGGGCCGGTTGACCTGACGCTGACCCCCGTACGCACCGAAATCTCCGACACCTTCGGCAACAAGATGGAAGTGGGCAGAATAGGCGTTGTCACCGATACCAATGCCGGCAACTTCCGGGTTCGCGAATACGGCCCCCTGGAAGCCGTAGGCGAGGGCGTTGCGCAGAGTTGGTACATCGTCACCCGCACGGTCGATTACATCGGGAATATCGTCACCGGCCGCGAAAAGCCCGATCAGCTCGGCGGGCCGATTCGCGTGGCGAAATACTCCAAGGACATGTCGACACTGGGATTTGCCGCGCTTATCCAGCTTGCGGCGGTGTTGTCGGTGTCGATCGGACTGCTCAATCTGATGCCAATTCCCATGCTTGATGGCGGGCACCTGGTGTTTTATGCGTTCGAGGCCGTTCGCGGTCGACCGCCCGGAGAAGCCGTCCAGGAGTGGGCATATCGTTTCGGCCTGACGCTCGTTCTGGCGTTGATGCTGTTTGCCACCTGGAACGACGTCACGATGCTGGTCGGTTGATGCCAAGATCGGTTGTCATGAACAGGCGAGCCGTGCTAACGGGTTGTTAACCTTGAAACTCATCAGACGTGGCCATTTCGCAACGCCTGATCAGGAAGTAAACAGAATTTAACTGCGTCCCTTGCTTGTGTAGCAAAAGCGGGTAAAACGGGCGCAAGCATGACGATTGAAGCGTGTCTCCGAATTGGGGCATTCGGGCAAAAAAAGGTAAGTAGATCAATGAAGGCCGGTTCAAATCTTTTGAACGCTGTGTCGGCGATTGCGCTGGGTGCGGGGATTGTAATGACGGGCGCGGGCGTTGCGACGCTTGCCAGCGTTAGCGTGGCGGAAGCCGCCGTCGTCAGCCGCATCGACGTCCGGGGAAATTCCCGTGTTGACGCATCCACCGTACGTGGCAACCTGACCATTACTCCGGGAAGCAATTTCAACAACAACGACATTGACGACTCGGTGAAGCAGCTGTTCTCCACGGGTCTCTTTTCGGATGTGCGCATCAGCGTGTCCGGCTCCACGCTCATCGTCGAAGTTGATGAGAACCAGATCATCAACCAGGTTGTGTTTAACGGCAACAAGAAGCTTAAGGACGCGGATCTCAAGCGCGTCGTGCAAAGCCGCCAGCTTGGTGCCTACAACGACATGGTTCTGCAGGCTGACGTCCAGGCGATTCGCGATGCGTATTCCGCAATCGGACGCAGCGATGCCGTTGTGAATACCCGTCTGGTTCCGGTCAATGGCGGGCGCGTCAACATCGCCTTCGAAATCAACGAGGGCGACCGTACGAAAATTGCGTCGATCAACTTCGTTGGAAACCAGGCGTTCGGCGACGGCCGTCTTGCCGACGTGATCACCACGAAGCGCTCTGGCATCCTGTCGTTCCTGACCCGCAAGGATGTCTATGACGAGGACAAGCTGCGCGCGGACGAGGAACTGCTGCGCCGGTTCTACTACAACCGCGGCTATGCCGATTTCCGTGTCATCTCGTCCTTTGCCGAGCTTGACGAAACGAACAACGAATACGTTGTCACGATCACCGTCGAGGAAGGCGAACGTTACGTCTTCGGAGACGTCAGCATCGAAAGCACGGTTCCCGGAATCGATTCGGAATCGCTGCGCGGTCTGATCGAGACACGCTCCGGCGCGGTCTACAGCGCCGAAGACGTTGAGGACACCATTCTCGCGATTTCCGACCGTGTCGCGAGCCAGGGCTACCCGTTCGCCCAGATCACCCCGCGTGGCGATCGCGATTTCAACAACCGGACCATTTCCGTGGTCTATCTGGTTGACGAGGGCACACGTGCCTATGTCGAGCGGATCGAAATTCGCGGCAACACCCGGACCCGCGATTACGTCATCCGCCGCGAGTTCGACCTGTCCGAAGGCGATGCCTTCAACCAGGTTCTGGTGCGGCGTGCCAAGAAGCGTCTGGAAGCACTCAAGTTCTTCTCGAGCGTCGATATCACGACGCAGCCGGGCACGCAGCCTGACCGCGTGATCCTGATTGTCGAGGTCGAGGACCAGCCGACCGGTGAATTCGGTGTCGGCGGCGGTTTCAACAGCGCCGACGGTTTCTCGGCGACTGTCGATATCTCCGAGAAGAACTTCCTCGGACGCGGGCAGTTCATCCGCGCCTCCGTTGGCGGTGGCGAGGACTCGCGCGAGTACAGCCTGTCCTTTACCGAGCCCTATTTCCTCGGATACCGCCTTGCCGCAGGCTTTGACGTCTTCCGGAACACCGATGCGAGCTACACCGGCTTCCAGGAAGAAGATCAGGGCATCAACCTGCGCATCGGGGCGCCGCTCACCGAAGATCTCTATTTCTCCTCGGCCTTCAAATACACCCAGTCAAAATACACTGGCGTGACGCTGGGCTCGATCATTTCCGCTCCTGAGGCCAATGCGGTCAATCGCACGGTCAACCGCGGCGGACACGATGTGGCCTCGCTGTCCTACACGCTGTCCTACAGCACCCTGGACGACCGGCAGATGCCGCGTGAAGGCGTCTCGGCCTATCTCACACAGGAATACGCCGGTTTTGGAACCGATTCCGAGTACATAAAGACAACGGCGACGGCCAACTACTTCCACATGCTCTCCGAAACCGGAGACGTGATCGGACGGGTTTCGGCCGGTGCAGGTCACGTGACCGGCGTTGGCGGTGGAAACCTCCGGGTCTTCGATCATCTGTTTGTCGGCCAGCAGATCATTCGCGGCTTTGACACGCGCGGCATCGGCCCGCGGGTGTTCAACTCTGCAGGCGTGAATGTTGGCGCCGCGGGCGGCACCACCTATTTCAACGGCACCGCCGAAGTGTCTGCTCCGCTTCCGATGCTGTCGCGGGATTTGGGTCTGCGCTTGAACGTCTTCGCCGATGCCGCGACACTGTACGGCAACGACATCGCAGCCGGTGACTTTGCCTGTCCGCCGGTTGCCCCCACGAGCTGCGCCGGCCCGCAGACATTGGTTGGTTCCGGAATGGAATGGCGCGCTTCGCTTGGCGCCGGCATCACCTGGGCATCGCCCTTTGGCCCGCTGCGGGTGTACTATGCAGAGCCCGTGGTCAAGGAGAACTACGACCAGGTCAAGAAGTTCGGCTTCGGAGCTTCGACACGCTTCTAACAGGATCCGGGTGGCGGCCACGTCACCCGGTCTGATTCTTCGGTTCCCTCATGGATTCAGTCCGTTTCTTCCAGCCTCATGAAGGCCTCTCGCTTTCAGAGCTTGCGGAGCGGTGCGGTGCGGAACTGGCTGATCCATCGCTTTCCGGTCGTCGGATAAAGGGGGTCGCGCCGCTTTCGCGCGCTTCCGGTGACGAAATTACCTTCGCAAACTCCCGCAAGGCGTTGCCGGATTTGAAGAAATCCCGGGCGGGTGCGGTTTTTGTCACCGCTTCGATCAGCGGAGATGTGCCGGAAGGCGTAGCCGCGTTGATCGTCGCAGCGCCACAGACCGGCTTCGCGCTCGCCGCCGCTGCGCTGGTCCCCGATGCCATGCGTCCGCAGTCATTGTCCGGTCAAAACGGGACAGTCCACTCCGGGGCTTTTGTCGATCCCTCCGCCCGCCTTGAAGACGGGGTCACCGTTGAGTTCGGTGCCGTTATTGGTGCGGGAGCCGAAATCGGTTCCGGCGCCGTCATTGGTGCGGGCGCCTCTGTCGGAAGCTGTTGCCGTATCGGCCGGAACTGCCATATCGGACCCGGCGTCACGATCCAGCATGCGTTGATCGGGTCGGAAGTAATCATTCATCCGGGGGCCCGGATCGGGCAGGACGGGTTCGGTTATGCGCCGGGGCCGGGAGGACTGATCAAGATTCCGCAGATTGGCCGCGTCATCATCCAGGACCGCGTTGAGATCGGAGCCAACACAGCTATCGACCGGGGCGCGCTGGACGATACCGTGATCGGCGAGGGGACCAAGATCGACAATCTGGTTCAGATTGGCCACAATGTCCGGATAGGACGGTTCTGTGTCCTTGTGGGACAGGTTGGGGTTGCCGGAAGCGCAACGATCGGTAACGGCGTGATGATCGGCGGCGCGGCTGGGGTTAACGGCCATGTGACGATCGGAGACGGTGCGCAGATTGCAGCCTTGAGCGGAGTGGCGACGGATGTTCCACCCGGTGCACGGTGGGGCGGTCAGCCGGCAAGGCCCATGCAGGGCGTATTGCGCGACGCGGCGGAAGCCAATGCCCGTGCATTCGGCAAATCGAAACGCCGTGACGGGGGACAGAAAAAATGACGCAGGATACAGAAATGACGCTTGAAAGCGCCGACATTCGCGAAATCATGCGGCTTTTGCCGCACCGTTACCCGTTCTTGCTTGTGGATCGGATCATCGAGATCGACGGTGACAATTCAGCGATTGGCCTGAAGAACGTCACTGCGAGCGAACCGCATTTCACCGGTCACTTTCCCGGCAACCCGATCATGCCGGGTGTGCTGATCATTGAGGGCATGGCGCAGACCGCCGGGGCGATTTGCGCACGGGCCAAGGGCGGTGGCGACAATCTGGTCTACTTCATGACCATCGACAATGCCAAGTTCCGCAAGCCGGTCGTTCCCGGGGACCGTCTCGAGTATCACGTCACCAAGATCAAGCAGCGTGGCAATATCTGGCGTTTCCATTGCGAGGCAACGGTCGAAGGCGTCAAGGCCGCAGAAGCTGATATCGGAGCCATGCTGGCTCCCTCAGAAAGCGAGTCCGAATGAGCACGCCCGCACCTGCCGCCCTTCACCCGGCCCGAATTCACCCCTCAGCCATTGTGGAGGAGGGCGCCGTCCTGGGCCGCAACGTGGAGGTTGGCCCGTTCTGTCACATCGGTCCCGGTGTCACGTTGCGCGACAATGTCCAGGTGATGAGCCATGTGGTCATCATGGGAAACACCACGATCGGCGAGCGCACGGTGATATTCCCCAATGCGGTTCTGGGCTGCGCGCCGCAGAACGTGCACTACAAGGGCGAAGACACCGAACTGATCATCGGCTCGGGATGCACGATCCGCGAAGGCGTGACGATGCATCCCGGCATGCCCGATTTCGGGGGAAAAACCACCGTCGGCGAGAACTCTATGTTCCTTGCCTATGCCCATGTGGCCCATGATTGCCATGTTGGCAGCAATGTCATCCTGTCGAACAACGTGATGCTTGCCGGTCACGTGACCATCGGAGATCGCGTCATCATGGGCGGTGGCGCCGCGGTGCACCAGTTCACGCGGATCGGACATCATGCGTTCATTGGCGGTCTGGCAGCCGTCAGCAATGACGTTATTCCCTATGGAATGCTCAATGGCAATCCCGGCGTTCTGATGGGGCTCAACATCATCGGTATGCAACGGTCGGGCTTCGATCGTGCATCGATCCATGCCGTTCGTCGCGCCTACAAGACCATCTTCGATACTGCCACGCCGATCCGGGAAAACGTGGCGAGCCTGCGCGCGCAACCGGACCTCAATTCTGCTGTCGCCGACATCATCGGCTTTATCGACGCGGAAAGTGAACGGGCGCTTTCATCGCCGGCCCGGGGCAAACGAGGCTGAAGCGGATGAACGCCGTTGTCTCGGCTCCCGTGTTCAAGGGACGTCTGGGCATTGTGGCGGGCCGCGGAAGCTTTCCTGTGCTGGTGGCTCAGGCTGCGCGCGATCTGGCGCACAATCCCTATATCTTTGCCCTAAAGGACGAAGCGGATCAGGATTGGTCCGACTTTGATGCGGCCAATCTGGGGATCGGCGATCTGTCCGCCTTCATGCAGATCGTGCGTCGCGAGGGCATCGGCGCAATCGTGATGGCTGGCGGCATTTCCCGCCGGCCCGGCATTGGCGATATCCGTCCCACATGGACCGCGCTCAAATCGGCCCCGCAGGCGTTACGGGCCTTGTTGTCCGGCGGTGATGACAAGATTCTGAGGGCTGCGACCGAGATGCTTGAGCGCCATGGCGTCCAGGTTCTGGGGGCACACGAAATCGCACCGGATCTGCTTGGGCAGTGCGGACCGTTGGGCAACCGGAGGCCCGACCAATCGGACCGGGCCGACATTGCCGCGGCCACTCAGGCAGCCATAGCGCTCGGCAGGCTCGATATTGGGCAGGGGGCTGTTGCCGTCGGGGGACGTGTCATCGCTCTGGAGGGCCTGGAGGGAACCGACGCGATGCTCGCGCGTGTGGCCGGTCTTCGCGCCGATGGCCGCCTCCGGGCAAAAAGCCGCGGTGTTCTCGTCAAGCTGTGCAAGCAAGGACAGGAACTTCGGGCCGATCTCCCTGCGATTGGCCCCGATACGGTGCGCAACGCCCATACGGCAGGCCTGTCCGGTATCGCAATCGAGGCGGGACGGTCACTGGTGCTCCAGCGCGGAGAGGTTATCGCCGAAGCAAACAGGCTTGGCCTGTTCGTGACCGGGCTTGAAGTTGCGGCCGCGGAGCACGCGACATGAGCGCCCTCAGGCTCGCAATTGTTGCCGGGGAACCCTCAGGTGACCGGCTTGGCGCCGATCTTGTGCGCGCGTTAGGCGAGGAAACCGGCAGCCGGCCGGAATTGATTGGTGTCGGAGGCGAGCACCTGATCGCCGAAGGGCTCGATTCCCTGTTTGATTACAGCGAGCTTTCGATCATCGGGTTTTCGGCCGTTATCGCACAATTGCCGCGGCTCATCGCACGAATCAACCAGACGGCTGAGGCCATCACTGCCGCCAATCCCGACTGCCTCGTGATCGTCGACAGCCCGGATTTCAGCCACCGCGTGGCCCGGAAGGTTCGAAGGGCGTTGCCGAATCTCAAGATCATCAATTACGTCTGCCCCACGGTCTGGGCGTGGAAGCCTGAGCGCGCGGCCACGATGCGCGCCTATGTCGACCATGTCCTTTCGATCTTTCCGTTCGAGCCGGAAATCGTCGAACGCTTGGGCGGTCCGCCGCTCACCTATGTCGGCCACCGGCTCATGGATGATCCGGGGCTGGCCCAGGCGCGGCGCGCTCAGCTTTCACGCAGGAGAACCCCGCAGACGGACGAGCCGCCGCTGTGCCTGATTCTGCCCGGGTCGCGACGAAGCGAGGTTTCGCGGTTGGCGGATGTGTTCGGGGAGGCCGCCGGGCGTCTTTCGGAGTTAAATCCCGACATGCGGTTTGCCCTGCTCGCGGGAAGCCGTGTCGAGCGTCAGATCCGCGACAAGGTTCTCGAATGGGATTTCAATTGTGCCGTCCTTTCCGGCGAAGAGGCAAAATGGCAGCTCTTCGGAGCAGCCGATGTGGCGGTCGCCGCTTCCGGCACGGTGCTGCTTGAACTCGCGCTGGCCGGTGTGCCGCACATGTCGTGCTACAGGCTTGATCCGATCGCGCGCACGCTATTGAACATGGTGACCACCTGGACCGGAGCGCTTCCCAACATGATTGCCGGATACCCGACCGTATCCGAGTTCTATGACAATCATCTCCGTGCGGAGCGGCTTGCCCGCCTTGCCGACCTGCTGGCCAGGCCCGGATTGCATCGCGAGGCGATGATTTCTGATTTCGATCTAGTCTGGGACCGCATGCAGACGAGCGAACCTGCCTCGAAACTGGCCGCGAGAACGGTGCTTTCGGTCATCGGTAGATAGCACGGTATCCCATCGCGTCCCAATGGAGCATCTGCGTGGCAGTGCGGTTGAACCTGACCGGCAAGGCCTGCCGTTGCCTGGCGCTTAAGCCGCGCTGTGGGTATTCCCAAAGGTCCAAAGCACGTCTCTGGCTCCCGGCAAGGGTTACAAAAAAAGCGCCCGAAGGCGCTTTTCTTTGTTTCAAAGGTGCAGCGGACCAAGCCGTTGCATTCACCGCTTTGAGGTGGGCACGTAATCGCGCTGTGCCTGACCGGTGTAGAGCTGGCGCGGACGTCCGATGCGCTGGCTCGGATCCTCGATCATCTCGCTCCACTGCGCGATCCAGCCGACGGTCCGCGCCAATGCGAAAAGCACGGTGAACATCGTCGTCGGGAAGCCCAGCGCCTTGAGTGTGATGCCCGAGTAGAAGTCGATATTGGGATAAAGCTTCTTCTCGATGAAGTAGCTGTCGGTCAGCGCGATGCGCTCGAGCTCCATGGCCACTTCAAGCAGTGGATCATCCTTGATGCCGAGTTCGCCGAGAACCTCATGCGTGGTTTTCTGCATGATCTTGGCGCGCGGATCGTAGTTCTTGTAGACCCGGTGACCGAAACCCATCAGGCGGAACGGGTCGTTCTTGTCTTTCGCACGTGCGACATACTCGGGAATGTTGTCCACGTGACCGATCTCGGAGAGCATGTTGAGCGCTGCTTCGTTGGCGCCGCCGTGAGCCGGACCCCAGAGGCAGGCGATGCCTGCGGCGATGCAGGCAAACGGGTTGGCCCCCGAAGATCCCGCAAGGCGGACCGTCGACGTTGAAGCGTTCTGCTCGTGATCGGCGTGGAGGATGAATATGCGGTCCATCGCACGCGAGAGAACCGGATTGACCTGGTATTCCTCGCACGGGACGGCGAAGCACATCCGCAGGAAGTTGGAGGCATAGTCCAGATCGTTCTTCGGATAAACGAAGGGCTGTCCGATGTGGTACTTGTAGGCCATCGCTGCCAGTGTCGGCATCTTGGCGATCATCCGCATCGACGCAACCATGCGCTGATGCGGATCGGTGATGTCGGTGGAGTCGTGATAAAATGCCGACAAGGCACCCACGCATCCGCACATCACGGCCATCGGGTGGGCGTCACGCCGGAAACCGGTGAAGAAACGGCTCATCTGTTCATGAACCATTGTGTGGCGCGTTACACGGTAATCGAAATCGGCTTTCTGGGTCGCGGTCGGCAGTTCGCCGTAAAGCAGCAGGTAGCAGACTTCGAGAAAGTCGCCGTGCTCGGCCAGCTGATCGATCGGATAGCCGCGATGCAGAAGCACGCCCTCATCGCCATCGATGAAGGTGATCTTGGATTCGCAGGATGCCGTGGAGGTGAAGCCCGGATCGTAAGTGAATGCGCCTGTTTGCTTGTAAAGCGCCCCGATGTCGATCACGTCCGGTCCGGCGGTGCCGGACTTGATCGCCAGATCGACATCGTTGCCGTCCAGCGTGAGTTTTGCGTTCTTGTCTGCCATGGCATGTCCTTCCATATATACAAGCGCGCGGCCTGTGCCTGCGCCCGGGATGACCGTCCCCGGTTAGCTATATGATTTACCCGACCCTGCCAAGCTATGCGGAAGGCTAATTGTGCGTTGCCGCAAACTTGTCGCGGAGATCACAGGCCATCACTTCGCGATGGTTAAGCTTCTGGAAACATGAGGCAAAACAATCCGTGTTTCGTACGGTCCGGTTTCAGCCCCTGATTGCCGTGCAATTCTTACCAATATGCCATTTTAAGTGGAGATTCCGGGCGGTACCGGTGTAGGCTAACGCCTTGCGAAGAGGCGTGGATGATACGGAAAACAACCACACTTGAGCCCGAGGCACCTGCGGTTTCGCCCCCGGGGCATCATCTCGCGCCATTGCCGCAGGAAAGCACGGATCCGCCACAGATACGCGGGGTCTTGCGCCCGACATGGAGAAGCAGCGATGCGGCACCGGGAGCGCTGGCGCGTGTTTCCGAGGCGGTCAGTCATCAGGTGGCAAGCGAGAAGGATCGCGGTCTGGGCTTTTTGATGCTTCCGGTTGCAATGGGACTGGGGGCGGCGATGTATTTCATGGCGGTCCGGGATCCGCCTCTGGTTCTGATTGTCATCGGCTTGCTGGCCGGTTTTGCGGCTGCCTGGATGGCCAGAGCCAGCAATCCGGCAATGGCTCAAATCGCGGCACTCGCCGCCGCCATTTTCGCCGGAGCACTGGCGGCGGCAATCGAGGTCTCACGCGGCCCGGTCCTGATGGATTCGGATGTGACCACCCATATCTCCGGCCAGGTCATGGCCCGAGAATTCGATGATCGGGGCAGGGTCCGCTATCTCATAAGGCTAACGTCGACCGCCGAACCGGAAATCCGCCGTCCGCCGCCGCGGGTGCGTCTGGTGGCGCGTGCCTCGCACGACCCGATACCGATTGGAGGGGGCATTTCCGGCCGTGCCCGGCTCTCATCGCCTTCCGGGCCGGTCTTGCCCGGTGGATATGATTTCGCCTTTCGAGCCTTTACTGACGGCATTGGAGCGCACGGATTCTTCTATCAGGCACCGGAAGCCGTTGCAGTGCAAGGCGGACCCGCCACAGCCGGCAGTTCGCCGTGGCTCGGACTTCGTGACGTCCGCGAACGCATCGCCGGGCGCATCCGCTCGGTCCTTTCGGATGATCCCGGCGGGATTGCCGCGGCATTGGCCGTCTCGGATCGCAGGGGTATTACGGAAGCCACGGTGGAAGCGCTCCGCGCGACCGGTCTTGCACACATTCTGGCGATTTCAGGACTGCACATGGCCCTGGCGTCGGGGCTTCTGTATGTCGGCCTGAGATTGGTGATGGCCTGCTTCCCCGCACTCGCCGAGGGTTGGCCGGTCAAGAAGATCGCGGCTGTCGGCGCTCTTATGACGGCGACAGCCTATCTTTTGATCTCGGGCGGTAGCGTGCCGACAAGACGAGCCTGGGTGATGTTGAGCGTCATGCTGATCGCGGTTGTCTTCGACCGGCCGGCTTTGACAATGCGCAATGTCGCCCTGGCAGCCCTTGTCATCATCATCATCTCGCCTTCCGCGGTTGTCGGCCCGGGATTCCAGATGTCGTTTGCGGCAACCGCGGCGCTTATTGCGGTCTATGCGGCGATCAGCCGCCGCATGGCGGACCCGAAGCGGCGCTTCGGACCTTCTGCCCTGATCGCCATGTTCCCCGGATGGCTGGTATTCATCGTCAAGGCTGCGCTCGGACTGGCAATCACCTCACTCGTTGCCGGTCTGGCGACCGGCCTGTTCTCTGCCCACCACTTCCACCGCGTTGCCGGGTATGGGCTTCTCGCCAATCTGCTTGCCATGCCTCTGGTTACGCTGGTGGTGATGCCGGCAGGGCTTGCGGCGATGCTGGCGATGCCGCTGGGGCTCGACCAGTTGCCGCTTCAGATCATGGGGCTAGGGCTCAAGGGAGTGATCGCAGTCGCGTATTTCGTTCACGGGCTGGGTGGCGACATTCAGGTCGGGCTTGTTCCGTTTCACGCAACGGCCATTTCTGGCGCGGGATTCGTGACCCTTGTATTTCTTGCAAGCAGACTGCGGCTTGCGGGGCTGGCGCTGATCGCAATCGGCATGGTTTCGGCATCGCCGGCATTGGCGCCGCCACGCCCCGACATCATGGTCAGCGAGGATGGAAGGCTGGTGGGGCTTTACGGTCCGCGAAATCTGGCAAGCAATGCGACGCGCCCATCGGATTTCGTATTCAGTCAGTGGCAGACAGCGCTTGGAGGAACTGCGCATCGCGCACCTGACATGCACAGGTCCATCAAGATGCCCGTTGATGACCCGGCCTCGCAGGATCTTCAGATGCAGGATGCGCCGTCACCCGACCTGGGAGCGCTGGTTCTGGAGCCTCTGCTTGCAAAAGCCCGGCAGGAAACCTCTCGATTTCAGTGCGCAGCACGCGGGATCTGTGTCGCCTGGCACCGCGGAGCCGTTATCGTCGCGATAAATAGGCCTGAACTGATCGGTCCTGCCTGTGATCGGGCGGACCTCCTGATCGTCTCGATACCCGTGCGAATGACGTCCTGCCGCTCGGGCGCCACGCTGATCACCGCGCGCACGCTTCGCCGCAGCGGCTCACTGGCGATTTACGTTGCAAACAATGCAGGACCTGAAGCTTCCACGCCGCAGCCCGCAGAGACCGCCATCGCGCTGCCGCGGGAGCAAGATGAGACCACGACTGTGTTTGCGCGGAAAAGGGCGCTCCTAACGAGCGAAGCCGCTTACAACGCCGGGAAGCAAGTTTGGCCGGATTTCCGCATCGAGGCGGCGGTCGCTGACGTCGTCAGGCCCTGGACGGTGCAACGCTATTATGACTGGCGGACGCGCAGTTTCGATCTGCCTGACTGACCGGCAGCCTTGCCGATCCAGTAATCTCGTACCATCGCCCGGTTCGCGGAGGATGGTGCCGGATTTCAATGGTAGCGGCGAATAAGCCCGACCAGCTTTCCCTGAACCTTGATACGGTCGGGACCGAAGATACGCGTCTCGTAAGCCGGGTTTGCAGCCTCCAGCGCAATGGACGCTCCCTTGCGGCGGAACCGCTTGAGCGTGGCTTCCTCATCATCCACCAGTGCCACCACGATATCACCGGGGTTCGCGGTTGAAACGTTGCGAATCACCACTGTATCGCCGTCGAAAATGCCGGCTTCGATCATCGAATCACCTTTGACTTCAAGGGCGTAATGTTCGCCCGGGCCAACCATCTCGAGCGGCACCTGAACATTGTGGGAATTGGTCTGGATTGCCGATATAGGCACGCCGGCCGCAATCCGGCCCATCATCGGAACTTCCGCGACCTGCGGCTCGGCCGAGCTGGCCGTCTCCGCACGCTTGACCGGTTCGGGCGCCTTTCCGAGGCTGCCTTCGATGACGCTGGGGGAGAACCCGCGTCGGGGCTGCAGCCCGTTCTGATAGCTGTCCGGCAACTTGATCACCTCAAGCGCACGTGCCCTGTTGGGCAGCCGGCGGATGAAACCGCGCTCCTCGAGGGCGGTGATCAGGCGGTGGATTCCCGATTTCGATGCGAGATCGAGCGCCTCCTTCATCTCGTCGAAAGAGGGGGGGATTCCGCTCTCTTTCATGCGTTCGTTGATGAAGAGAAGCAACTCGTGCTGTTTGCGCGTCAACATGATCAGGATATCCCCGAGCGAGAAAGAAACAAAACCAGAACTTTGATAGCATGTTCTATATGTGTTCCGCAAGAGACAATGACGGCGCTCGAAACCGTGGGTGGCCATCTGCACTGGCCCATCCAGACGGCGGGGAGGGAGCAGGATTGTCGTGCGAGAGTTTAAGCGTCTGACATCAAGGGGAATATTTTCCCTTGATCCGGTGCGGGGGGCTCGCGGAACGGTAGCTCCGAGTGGGCTTGCCAAGCGGTAAACGGTTTTCGGGAGCGGGCAGGCCGGCAAACGTTCCGGCTTTTGGAGAACGGATCAAACTGTTCGGCTTAATCCGGAAATCTCCGTCGTGATCAACATGATTCGCCCGCATGGCGGCTTCGCTTGTCGGGCGCGAGTTCCTGCGAGCGTGACGTGATCGCCTTGCCGCAGCATTACATCAATCCCGAAGGATCAGGACCTCGCAGGGAGCTCCGGGCTTGCCGGCAGGCGCGAAAGGCGGGCGGATGATCAGGCATCGGGCATCGGCGAACACCTTCATCAGGGATGAATCCTGACGCGGCATCGGAGTTGCGGTGAGGGTGCCCGATGCGTCTTCTGTCAGATCCCCGCGCAAATAGTCTTGGCGAAGGTCATTTTCCGGCAGCTCCGTACCAAGAACCGCCTTCCTGATACGCTTGGGATCGGGTCGTCCTGCTAGTCGTGTGATCAGCGGCTCGAGGAACAAGTGCGCGCAAACCAGGCTTGAGGCCGGGTTGCCGGGAAGTCCGAGAACACGAAGCTTGTCCAGTCGACCCGCCATAAGCGGTTTTCCCGGACGCATGGCTATCTTCCAGAAATCGAGATCCATGCCGCGAGCCTTCAGCGCCTCCTGGACCAGATCATGATCCCCCACGGACGCGCCGCCGATCGTCACCAGAATATCCGCGCCTTCGGCTATTGCGGTGTCGAGCGCGGCGTTGAGCGAGTCCATCCGGTCTTGGGCTATGCCGAGATCAATCACATCGGCACCGGCGCTGCGCGCAAGGGCAGCCACTCCGAAGGTGTTGGAGGCGATGATCTGTCCCGGTTGCAGTTCCTGTCCCGGCAAACGCAACTCGTCTCCGGTGGCGAGCACTGCCACCTTGGGCTTGCTGTAAACGGGCAGGGTGGCATGGTTCATTGCCGCCGCAAAGGTCACGGCCCCGGCATCCAGAAGCCTGCCGGCTTTAAGTCCGGCAGAGCCTTTTTCGAAATCCACACCTGCAGGACGGATATGGCGGCCGGGTTCGGCGGCAACATTGAACCTGACCGTCTGGTCGTTAAGACGCTCGGTATTTTCCTGGATGACGACGGTGTCGGCACCCACCGGTACCGGCGCGCCTGTGAAAATCCGGATCGCGGAGCCCGCAGCAAGGCTTCCGTCGAAACCGTGGCCCGCTGCCGCTTCCCCCTGAACGGCGAGCACTGCGCCGGCTGCCGCCTCGCTTGCGCGCACGGCATATCCGTCCATGGCGGAGGCGGCGAAGGGCGGATGAGTTCGAAGTGCAGCGAGATCACTTGCCAGCACACGGTCACAGCTTTCCGAAAGCGGCAGCATGACCGGCACTTCCGCGGGCGCTGCGCCGGAAAGAATGCGCTCAAGAGCTTCCTCGACGGGCATCAAGGCCATCAGTCCGCTCCCCCCTGATCGGCTCGCCAGTCACCCGACTTTCCACCCGATTTGGCGAGAACCCGTATCCCCTCGATTTCCATGCCCCGGTCCACGGCCTTGCCCATGTCGTAGATTGTCAGGCACGCCACAGAGACCGCGGTGAGCGCTTCCATTTCGACGCCGGTCCGGCCGGTCAGTTTCGCGGTTGCATGGACCCTCAAGCCGGGCAGGGCCTCATCCGGTGAAATCTCCACGGTCACTTTCGTAAGGGCCAGCGGGTGGCACAGGGGAATGAGATTGGCGGTCTGCTTGGCGGCCATGATGCCGGCGATCCTGGCTGCACCGATCACGTCGCCCTTCTTCATGTCGCCGGTGCGGATAAGGTCCAGTGTTTCACGGCGCATCCGCACACGGCCCTCGGCCTCGGCAATGCGCACGGTCTCGGACTTGTCGCCGACGTCCACCATCTGTGCGGAACCGTCTTCGCCAATGTGGGTCAGGCGCGGGGAGGCGGGTTCGTTCATTTTATCGGGCCGCAAGTTCGTCTGCGGGGACACCGGTCAGCAACGCGCGGGTCGCCGCCGACACATCGTCCTGGCGCATCAGGCTTTCACCGACGAGGAACGTCGACATGCGGCTTTGGGCAAGCCGCCGGCAATCCTCATGGCTTCCGATGCCGCTTTCACCCACCAGAACGCGGTCATCCGGCACCAACGCTGCCAGGCGCTCCGAAACCGACAGCGAGACCTCGAAGGTGCGCAGATTGCGGTTGTTGACACCGATCAGCGGGCTGTCGAGCTTGAGCGCCCGCTCCATTTCCCGTTCGTCATGAACTTCGATCAGCGCTGCCATCCCGAGCGCGTGCGCCTCGTCCTCCAGCCGCTTGGCGGTCTCATCGTCAACGGAGGCCATGATGATCAGGATCGCATCCGCGTCCCAGCTCCGAGCCTCGTGAACCTGGTAGATCTCGAACATGAAATCCTTCCGCAGCGCCGGTAGGCTGCAGGCGGCGCGGGCCGAGGAGAGAAACTCCGGGGCGCCCTGAAACGATGGTGTATCGGTAAGCACCGACAGGCAGGCAGCGCCGCCCGCCTCGTAGGCAGCGGCAAGAGAGGGAGGGTCGAAATCGGCACGGATCAATCCCTTCGAGGGACTTGCCTTCTTGATTTCGGCAATCAGCGCGTAGCGGTTTGCCTCATGCATCGCTTTAATAGCGGCCAGGAACCCGCGGGGCGCGTTGCGGTCCTGTGCCCTGGCCTTGATCTCCTCAAGGGGCACTCGGCTCTTTGCCGCAGCAATTTCCTCACGTTTGTAGGTCTCAATCCTCGAAAGAATATCGCTCATGGCGTCAACCTTTCTTTGGCGCCGGCGCATGGGCGCCAGAGACCGTCACCAGCGTCTCAAGGGCTGCGAGCGCAGCACCGCTGTCGATCGCGCGCGCGGCCTGCTCGACGCCGTCCTTGAGGGTTTCAGCTTTGCCGGCGACCATCAATGCTCCCGCGGCGTTGAGCATGGCGATGTCCCGATAGGCATTCTTCTCGCCCTCCAGCACCTTCTTGAGTGCTTTAGCATTGTATATTCCGTCGCCGCCCTTGAGCGCAGCCAGGTCGACCCGGCCCAGTCCGGCCTCCTCCGGTGTCGTCTCAAAAGACCGGATCGCTCCGTCTTCGAGAGCCACGACCTTGGTGGGACCTGTTGTGGTCATTTCATCGAGACCGTCGCCATGAACCACCCACACGCTCTGCGAACCCAAATCCTTGAGAACTTCGGCAATCGGCTCGAGCCAAACCGGTGAAAAAACCCCCAGCAATTGCCTTTTCACGCCGGCAGGGTTTGAAAGCGGTCCGAGCAGGTTGAAGATCGTGCGCGTGCCCAGTTCGACGCGGCTCGGCCCGACATGGCGCATCGCGGAATGATGCGCCGGTGCGAACATGAAGCCAACGCCTGCCTTGTCGATGCAGGCCGATATGCCATCGGGATCCAGCTCAAGTGAAACGCCGAGCGCGGCAAGCGAGTCCGCCGCACCGGACTTGGAGGACAGCGCCCTGTTGCCGTGCTTTGCGACCTTGAGACCGCTTCCCGCGGCAATGAAGGCAGCGGCCGTCGAAACGTTGTAGGTTCCCGACGCGTCTCCGCCTGTGCCCACAATGTCGATTGCGTCCGCCGGTGCGCTGACCGGCAGCATCTTTTCGCGCATGACGCTGACCGCGCCGTAGATCTCGTCGACGCTCTCGCCGCGGACTCTCAGCGCCATGAGAAAGCCGCCGATCTGCGAAGGCGTTGCATCCCCGGACATCATGACGCCGAAGGCCTTGTAGGCTTCGGCCCGATCCAGCGGCTCGCCTCCGGCCACCTTGGCGATAAACGATTTCAAATCAGCCATCTCTGCCGGCCCCCTCACATCTGTCATGCCCAGCACTTGCGGCCATCGCCTGCGGCGTTGGCCGCAATCACTTCAAATCCGGCCTGTCAGAAAGACAGGGCGCGCTCGGCGAGTTCACGGTTGACCGAGACGCCGTACTCGGACTGCAACTGCGCCACGGCCTGGTCCAGAATGTCATTGGCAATCTGTTCGGCGATCTGGTTGCGCTGCTCTTCGCTGGCCGAATCGGCGGTGGTTGTCGACGCGTCGTTGACCGATGTCACTTTCATCAGGATCTTGTTGTCGCCGGATGCGTCGTTGGCAACGGCGTTCAGCCCCTCGGTGCCCGAGAATGCCGCCGCCACGGCGGCTTCCCCGAAGACCGGATCGGTATCTCCGCGGCTCAGTGCATATTTGGTCTCGACGGCAACCGACAGGTCCTCCGCGATCGTCGAGAGGTCAGCTCCGGTGTCGAGCCGTTCCTTGAGCGCTGTCGCGCGGGCGCCGAGCGCTTCCAGTTGCTGTTCATCAGTCCAGTCGGCGATCACCTGGTCACGCACCTCGTCAAGCTCGCGATCACGCGCAGGGATCACATCCTCCACCTCGAACCATACGAACCCTTCGGCTCCCAGGCTGATCGGCGGTGCCTCGACTCCCGGATCGGTTTCGAAAGCGTCGCGCAGCAATTGCTGGGACTGCGGCAGATCCGAAAGCACGGTTCCGTCTGGCGTCCGTCCGGTACGGTCGACGGCCTCGATGCTGACCGGTGTCAGTTTTTGCTGTGTGGCGGCTTCGACCAGCGTCATGCCGCCCGCGCGGGCATCCTCATAGGCGTCGTGCACATCGAGCAGGATTTGAGCAGCCTCTGCAAGAGCCAGCTCTTCCTTGATCTCTGCCTCGACCTCTTCATAGCTCTGCGAGGATTCAGGTGTAATCTCGGCCACCCGGAGGATCACCGGGCCGAACTGCCCCTCGACCACATCGGACGTCCCGCCCTCTTCGGCAACCGAAAACGCGGCCTCCGCCAGCGACTGATCGGGCAGGCCGGTACGGCTGAAACTGCCGATCCGCACATCGGCAGCGGTACGGCCAAGCTCTGTCATCAGTTCATCAAAGCTCTTGCCCGCCTCGATCTCGCCGGCGGCATCCTCGGCAGCTTCCAGGTCAGTGAACACCAGCTGATCTACCGTCCGTGTCTCGGCGGTCGTATAACGGTCCTTGCGGGCCTCGTAATCCGCTCTCGCCATTTCGTCGCTGATGGCGGACGGGTCGGCAATGTCTTCGTTTTCGAGTTTCACATAGGTGAGCTTGCGGTACTCCGGCGCCGCGTAACGGGCCTGGTTGACCTCGAAGTAGGAACTCAGCTCCTCATCTGTCGGTGCCGGAACCGGGTCGATATTTGCGGAAGTGAGGAGCAGGTACTCGACATCGCGTGTTTCGGCCTCGTACTGCGCCAATGCAGCCATCATGGCGTCGGGTGCGGCGAACCCTTCGGCAATCGCTTCGACGATCTGTGTGCGGACGGCAACCTGGCTGCGGCTCCTGATATAGTCTTCCTCGCTCATGCCGACCGAACTCAAAACCCGTCGGAAATTGTTGCGATCGAACCGGCCGTTGAAATCATGGAAGGCCGGATCTTGCGCTATCAGGGCGGCAAGTCGGCTGTCGGAGAGGCCCAGGTTCATCTCCCTGGCCTGCTCATCGAGCAGCGCGCCGGCAATCAGCTGCGAATAGACCTGGTTTTCGATGCCGAAAGCGCGTGCCTGTTCCTGCGTCAGCCTTGTCCCGAGCCGGCGTCCCAGTTCCGCCATCTGCCGGTCATAGGCGAGCCGGAACTCGTTCGGAGTGACCTCCGTATCGCCGACCGTGACGACCGCTGTTCCTCCCGCATTGAGCATGGAGCCGGAAATGCCCCAGACTGCGAACGATGCAACCAGCAGGACGAGGAGAAATTGGGCAACCCAGCTTTTGGCGCCCTTGCGCAATGTATCAAGCATCAAAGCTCCTGCATCGAAGTTTTGGGACAAGTGCCAGGTTGAGACCTGCACCGTCCCTTTCACTGTCCCTTTAGACGAAAGCTTGGGCGAAATGAAGGGCAGCCGCTGGATAAACGGGCGATCTGTCTTTCGTCATTCGGGCAGCACGAGGCGGAAGCGCTACGCGGGTCATCCGCAGTGCGTTTTCGGTTGCTCCGTAGGCTCAATGCCCATCGGCAGGCGGCTGATCCGGTTGCGCGGCCGGATTGGTTCCGCTGCGTGGCAATTGGCCCGAAAGCAGCTTTGCCAGCTTCGAAAGGATCGCTTCCTCGGAATAGGGCTTTCGAACGATCGGGATGTCGCTGAAGGGTTGAGGAATGGCGCTCGAATCGAAGTAACCGGTGGCAAAGAGGAAAGGAACATTGTTCTCTGCCATGAAGGCGGCGACTTCCTCGGAGGTCGTTTCCCCCAGGTTGACGTCGAGAATTGCAGCGTCCGGAAGCGGGTTTTCGGACAGGAATGCCAGTGTTTCACGCGGCGATCCGAAGGTTGCAACCACATCGACACCGGCCGCATCGAGTATTTGCTCGAGTTCGAGCGCGATCAGCATCTGATCCTCGACAATCAGCACCCGCCGTCCGGAAAGCCCATCCTTTTCCTGTTGCTCCGGTTGCTGGCTGTCCTGCACCACAGTGGCGGAACGCCCCATGCGCAACGAGACGTGCTGTGACGGGATCAGGAATTCGGCCTTCAGGCCGTCGGGATCATAGGCGACGTTGCTTTCTCCGGCCAGATCGAAAGGAATGCTGCGATTGATCAGAACGGAGCCGAAGCCCTCGCGAGTGGGCGGTTGGACAACCGGTCCGCCTTGCTCGGTCCAATTGATGGCGCAGGCGCCCGACGCATCGATCGTCCAGGTCACATCAAGCTCGCCGCCGGACTGCGAGAGCGCGCCATATTTCGCAGCATTTGTCGACAGTTCGTGCAGCACGAGCGCCATGATGGAGAACGAGCGCGCGTCCATCCATACATTCGGCCCGTCAAGGCTGATCCTGTTCGTCTCCGAGCGATAAGGAGAGAGTTCTGCTTCGAGCAGATCGATCAACCCGCCGCCACCATCACCCCGGATGACCTGATCGTGCGCGACCGAAAGCGCCTGAATGCGGCCGCGCAGCGCGTCGACATAGTTCTCGAGTGTTTCGCCATCTCCGGTCGGATGCGTGACGAGGGACTGTATGACCGCGAGGATGTTCTTGACGCGGTGATTGAGTTCCTGGTTGAGCATCCGCTGGCGCACTTCCGCCTTGGAGCGTTCATCCGCCAGCAGTTCGGAGTGTTCAAGAATGACGCCCACCAGAGCAGCCCGGGCTGCTTCACCGAACTGACGTTCTTCCTCCGTCCACGGCTTTGATTGTTTGCGAACGGTTTCCTTCCAGATCGCAAAGCTCTTTCGGGGCGTCAGCCTGTCGCCGAGGGGCCCCGTCTCATAGGACTTTTCCGGATTGCCCGCCCAGTTCAGCGTCTGGATCACCTCTCTTCGGAAATACATCACGTAATCGCCCGGCCGCTGCGAAAGCGGAACCACCAGCATGCCCGAGGCCTGGTCGGAAAAGGCTTCGGCGCCATCAACGAAGTCCGATAGCTTGTGCGTTGCCCAGATCCGGCCTTCGGCGACTGTGGTCGCAAATCGCGCCAGATCGGGGATCTGGCTTTCAGGTGGAACCGTACCCGTCACGGACAGTTTTCCGTCGAGCCACATTGCCACACCGTCGGCGGGGATCAGTTGCGCAAAATCCTCAAGCCGGCTGCGCAGCAGCGAATTGATATCCTTGGCGTGGACTGCCTGCTGCAGAAGCCCGTCGAGGGCCGTCCGCGCTGCCGCAGAGGCGTCCAGGGACGTCTTGTGGCGCAGGGCGTTGAGATGCAGCGAGAAGAATTCGCCGAAAAGTTCGGCCGCGACGCGTTCCGCCATGGACAGCGTTTTAGGCCCGTAATGGTGGCAGGCGATCAATCCCCAAAGCGCACCGTCGATGATGATAGAGATCGACATCGAGGCGCCAACGCCCATATTGCGCAGATATTCGCAGTGGATCGGCGACACGCTGCGAAGATGCGCGAATGAAAGATCGAGCGGTTCGCCGGCTTCATCGAGGACGGGCACCACCGGGATCGGCTTGAAATTGGCGTCCGAGATGATCCGGATCGGATTCTTGATGTAAAGTTCCCGGGCCTGCTGAGGAATGTCGGTTGCGGGGAAATACTGGCCCATGAAGCTTTCCAGATGCGCCCGCTTGGCTTCCCCGACCACCTGGCCGGAACCGTCGGGTTCAAACTGGTAGATCATCACCCGGTCGTAATCGAGCATCGCCTGGAGCAGCCTGACCGAATTTGCCACGAGCTTCTCGGTGGAGGAAATCGAGGCAATCCGCCCGAGCATTGTCCGGGAAAGCTCCATCGGTTCCGCCACATCGTTCTCGGCGGGCTCGAACTCTATGATGGCGGCACCCTTGAAACGGTGTACCGCTATGTCGAATCGATTTCCGTTCGGTCCGGCCATGCCAAAGAGAAGTGATGAGCCGCCGCCGTCACGGCTTCGCGTCAATGCGTTGCGGATGGCGTGGGACAGCTCTCTGCCCACGACGGCATTCAGCTTCTGGTCTGCGGGCGGATTTTCAAGCCCGAGCATGGATGGTGCATTGTCGGAATAGCGGACAACCGTGGTGGCCGTCTCGTCACATGCAAGCAGGCAGCCATGCGGCTGAATGCTGCCGGGAATGTGGATCGGCTCGACATCGCAATTGGTCAGGTCGGTTTTCTCAGGCGAATTCATCAGCGGTCTCCGAATAGATGGAGAGGGCAAGGCGGAACGTATCCCGTGCCGCCGCGACAGCTGCTTCATGGTCGTTTGCAGGCAGGTCTTCGAGAACCGCCAGAAACGCGCGCCAACGCCGCGGGGCGGAGGATTGGCGGGCGAGATGGCGCGCGCCGAAATCTGCGCTCAGGCCGATGGCTTCGGCTCTGCGAACCAGAAGACGGGCGCCCAGCGCAGACCCTTCCAGGACGTAGAACGCACCGAGACGGCGCGCCGAGGTTTGGAACGGAACGCTGAAATCCGTTTCCGGCAACGGGGTGAGGCCCAGATCGGCAACATCGATCGCTGCAATAGGGGCAATTCTGTCGAGTGACCATCCGCTCTCATCGTCATCGCCAAGCGCGCTCTCGATCGCGTGCCGGAACCTGTGCGTCCTGCGGACATAGGACATGTAGGTCTCTTGAGAGCCGAAGTCGCCAACAACGTCGTCGAGGTTTTTATGGAGCGGTGATGTGGAAGCGCGCAAAGCGTTCCTGAGGCAGTCAGCTGGCAATCGTGTTCTCCGGAATCAAGCTTCAATATAAGGGCGCTCTGGGGCGTCGTCTATAATGTATGTTGGTCTTGAAAATCAGGCGTTGGGGCGGAAGGGAAGGCCTACTCGACCATTCCGCTTTGTTCGTCAACTCCCCGTTTGCTGGTATTCTTGCTCTACGATGCACGGTGCGAGGCGAGGTGGCGCGGGCTGGTCACGAATCAGAAGCAACCTAGTGGCGAGAGTGCCACGTCTGAAGCGTAGTCCGTCCGTTACTTTGCACGGCTGCCGGACAGGCGCATCAGCACCTTGAAGGTCGCAATCAGAACCAGAAGACAAAGGCCCGCCTTGCTTACGGTTTCCATCAGTCCGTCGATCAGTAGTGCATGAACAACCGTGCCTGCAACGACGATGACCGCGAGCGTTTTATGGATCTGTTGCCAGAGGCGCGGCCTTATCCGCATCCGCATGCGGAGAACGGCAAGAATCGCAGAAATGAAAAGCGCCCACATGGCCGTTACGCCCCAGACGGAAAAGGGTGTCGGAGACCGGAAAAGAAGCGCATCCACCACGTCTGGCGGACTGGTTATCCAGAGACCGGCCACATGGGCAACCACGAAGGCCGCGAGTGCTCCGCCTATCCACTGGTGGATGGCTCTCGAATGCCGCTGCGACAGTCCTGGAAGCATGCCCGCGGCCAGCAGCGGCTGGAAAAGCAACAGGCTGAGCGCGGCAATGCCGGCGAAGCATGCCGTGATGTAGGCGGATCCGCGCCAGGCAATCAGCGGACTCCATGCAGCCGCGGCAATCGGAACGATCGCGGCCGCTGCCAGGATGATCCAGGCAATTTTGGCTCGGGCTCCGCCGGCAGCGTTCCGATTCACTGTTCTCAGACGGGCTGCAGCACGAAGTCTGCGTGTAGACTGGTGTCGCTGGCGCTCGACATCACCGGACGCAGGAATACGGTTTCGAAATCACCGCTGTCATAGGCGAGATGTCCGTGCGGCTGTCCGAAAGCCGGAACGATCTGCGGCATTTCCAGACGGAACTCGCCGTTTTCGTCGCTCATGGTGGCACCGTGGCTATGCGGGTCGCGCTCGTGTCCCTCGGTCGTGTGGGCCCAGATCTGGATACGTTGCCCGGCCAATGGCGCTCCGTCTCCGGCCCGGCGAACAGTTCCCGTCATCCAGAAGCCGCCGCCGCCGATCCGTTCGACGACCGGGGCGCCCGGAAGGTAGTTGTTGGACCCGCCGCGCATGGAGGGCGTCGCCGCAAGGCCGTTCGCCCGGGCCGGAATCCCAAAGCCCGAAAGTCCTGCGATCGTGCCTGCGACAGTGAATGTGCCGGCAGCCGCAATGAGCTTCCGGCGCGTGGTGATAAGATCAGTCATCTGGCTTGTTCCTATCGGTAAGAGTGTCCGGTTCCGCCTGCGCTGCGGCAGGCCTTCGCTTGGGCAAGACTATAGGGCAGTTTAAGGCGATCCCAAGGTGAAGAACCTCCCGATACCCCGAAGCATCATTCACGGGTTCGTGAGGACCGGGGAGGCTGCACCCGTTCAACGCTCTCGCTCTCGATCCGTTCGATCACCTCTTTGCTCACCTCCCGCAGACCGGCTTCGCAGGGACACCCTCAGTGTCCAAAAAAGCTCGGGCGATTAGCATTTGTTTGACCAAATCGGTGTAACGGTTCGTACCTCGAAGCTGTGTCTCCACCGGTCAGAGGAGTGGTTCGCGAAAAATGGTCTCGTCCCTGGAGAAGTCCGGTTCCGCTGCCGAAGGGTACAATCGCAACTCCCATCTTCGTTACAGCGCTCACTGTCCCGGTATTGTCGAACTGACGTTCAAGGACAGGAAGCACTTCATCGCGCTCACCGGAGCGATCGTGAATCTTTCCGTTACCGGCTGTCTTTTCGCAAACGATGAAATGCCTTGGGCAAACTTGGAAGGGGCCGGACCTTCCGATTCCCTGTTCGAGGTCATTTCTTCCAAATGCGGAATCTACATTCCCTGGACGAACACACACTGCACCGGAGACATCAAGCGGGTGGGGTCTTTCATCATTGGTATCCAGTTCCATGCGCCGCTGAGGGAAACCCTCGTCAAACACGTCGCCGGTCTGGAGAAACAGGGCACGCGTCGCATCAGTCCAAGATCCGCGCGGAAGTACAACCGCATTTTGCCCATCGCGATCAAGCGGCACCTCCGCCAGATGAATTCAACTGGCGAAGGCGGCCAGGCAAGGCAGGCCTGATCCTGCCCCTTGCGTCTGCTTTCGGATTTGATCCCGGCGTTTGCAAAGCTGCCCGGGTCTGTTAAATCCTGCGCGGACGACTGTGCAGACGCCAATTCGACGGGGAAACATCCATGAAGCCTGATATCCGCCCGCTTGTGGCCGGCAACTGGAAGATGAACGGTACACGCCAGGGCCTCACAGAAATCAAGGCCATGGCGGAAGGTCTTGGCCCGGATTTGACGGATGCCATTGATGCATTGATCTGCCCGCCGGCCACCCTGCTTTATGTCTCGACCGCTCTGACCGACGAGAGTGCGCTTTCGATCGGCGCCCAGGATTGTCATGCAGAGCAGTCGGGTGCCTTCACCGGCGATATTTCAGCGGAGATGATTGCTGACTGCATGGGCGAATATGTGCTCGTCGGACATTCCGAGCGCCGGACACTGCATGGCGAAAGCGATGGCGATGTCCGTGCCAAGGCCGAAGCGGCAGCGGACGCAGGCCTGGTCCGCATCATTTGCATCGGCGAGACCGAAGCCGAGCGCAAGGCAGGTGAAACGCTTGCGGTCCTCGGCCGTCAGCTTGCCGGCTCGGTTCCCGACAACGCCACCGCCGCCGATACCGTGATTGCCTATGAGCCGGTCTGGGCGATCGGTACCGGTCTCACTCCGACATCCGATGATGTTGCCGAGGCGCATGCCTTTATTCGGAATGCCATGAAAGAGCGGTTTGCGGGCGAGGGGGCCGGGATGCGGCTACTCTACGGCGGCTCGGTAAAGCCTTCCAACGCTGCCGAACTGCTTGCCATCGCCAATGTGGATGGTGCGCTGATAGGCGGTGCAAGCTTGAAAGCGGCGGACTTTCTCGCCATCTGTAAGGCATGCCGCGGACTGATCGACTGAGACGATAGGCACGATGTGGCATTCGACCGTTCTGAATGCCTTCAGCGTGGGACTTGGAATAAGGTCCATGCTCGTGTAAAGAGCCGCCAAACCGACGATGATTGCGCCCGATAAGGGCAGGAAAGAACCCGATGCAAACCGTATTGATTGTCATCCATCTCATGATTGTGCTCGCGCTTGTCGGCATTGTGCTGATTCAGCGTTCCGAAGGCGGCGGCCTTGGGATCGGCGGCGGCTCCGGCTTCATGTCGGCCCGCGGTGCCGCCAACGCGCTTACCCGCACCACCGGCATCCTGGCCGCGGCATTTTTTGTGACCTCGCTGGCTCTCGGTATCCTGGCCCGCTACGGCGACAACCCGACCGACATCATCGACCAGATCTCCGTTCCCACCCAGGGCACCGGATCGGGCGTTCTCGATCAGCTCGGCGGCGCGTCCACGCCGGAGGTTCCGGCTGACGACGTTCCGGCATCCGGCGGAGCCGGCGACATTCCGGGCGCCGGATCGGATATTCCGACCGGCCAGTAAGCCGCACTCGGCAGCTTCATTACTCGAATCGGCCCGCGCCAGACCTGGCGCGGGCCTGATTTGTTGAACGAAGCTTCGCGTACACCCTGCCTCGAGCGCGCAGTGCGTTATGCACCGAAAAATCCGCCCAATGTTTTTTTGGGGTGGCGGAATCAGGAAACTGGGGGTATCGGTCCAATCCCATGGCGCGATATGTATTCATCACCGGCGGCGTGGTCTCCTCGCTTGGAAAAGGCATAGCATCGGCGGCTCTCGGGGCGCTTTTGCAGGCACGCGGATACCGCGTCCGGCTCAAGAAACTGGACCCGTATCTGAACGTCGACCCGGGCACCATGAGCCCGACCCAGCACGGCGAGGTCTTCGTCACCGACGATGGTGCGGAGACAGATCTCGATCTCGGTCACTATGAACGCTTCACCGGCCGTTCTGCGACCCAGTCGGACAACATCACCACCGGCCGTATTTACAAGAACATCATCGACAAGGAACGGCGCGGCGACTACCTCGGCGCGACCGTGCAGGTCATTCCGCACGTCACCAATGAAATCAAGGATTTCGTGGTGACCGGCAATGAGGATTACGATTTCGTGCTGTGCGAGATCGGCGGCACGGTGGGCGACATCGAGGCAATGCCGTTCATCGAGGCGATCCGCCAGCTGGGCAATGACCTGCCGCGCGGGACCGCGGTCTATGTTCATCTGACATTGATGCCTTGGATCGCGGCTGCCGGCGAACTCAAAACCAAGCCCACGCAGCACTCGGTCAAGGAACTTCAGGCAATGGGCATCGCGCCCGACATCCTGCTGGTGCGCGCTGACCGCGAGATTCCGGTCGACGAGCGCAGGAAGCTTTCGCTGTTTTGCAATGTCCGTTCTTCGGCAGTCATCCAGGCGCTGGACGTCAAGTCGATCTACGATGTGCCGATGGCCTATCACCAGGAAGGGCTGGATACCGAAGTGCTTGCTGCCTTCGGCATCGATCCCGCGCCCGCGCCGCGCATGGCCGCCTGGGAAGCCGTTTCCGAACGCATCCACAATCCCGAAGGCGAGGTCACCATTGCCATCGTCGGCAAGTACACCGGTCTGAAGGACGCCTACAAATCCTTGATCGAAGCGCTCTACCACGGCGGCATCGCCAACCGGGTGAAGGTCAATCTTGAGTGGATTGAAAGCGAGATCTTCGAAAAGGAGGATCCGTCCCCGTGGCTTGAGAAGGTGCACGGGATCCTCGTGCCCGGCGGTTTTGGAGAACGCGGGGCGGAAGGAAAGATCGCCGCCGCCCGCTTCGCACGCGAGCGCAGGGTGCCCTATTTCGGCATCTGCTACGGCATGCAGATGGCCGTGCTGGATGCGGCCCGCAATCTGGCCGGCATCGATACGGCCATGTCATCGGAATTCGACCGCTCGGAAGGCGAGCATGTGGTCGGCCTGATGACGGAATGGCTCAAGGGCAACCAGCTCGAAACCCGCGCGGCATCGGGAGACCTGGGCGGCACCATGCGGCTTGGTGCCTATCCGCATCCGCTCAAGTCCGGCACCCTGATCTCGAAGATCTACGATGCCACGGAGGTCTCCGAACGCCATCGTCACCGCTACGAGGTCAACATTGACTACAAAGACCGGCTGGAAGAGGCGGGCCTGGTCTTCTCGGGCCTGTCACCCGATGGACTTCTGCCGGAAACGATCGAGTATCCCGAGGATGTTCATCCCTGGTTTGTGGGCGTGCAGTATCATCCGGAGCTCAAGTCCCGGCCTCTGGAGCCGCATCCGCTGTTTGCGAGCTTCATCGCGGCAGCGCTTGAGCAATCCCGCCTTGTCTGACAGCCCTCGTGTTTTCAAAATCAAAGCCGCCTGAAGTGCGCGTCCAGCTTATTCGGAGCTGTTCTGAAGCTTCGAATTGCAGCCGGCCTTGTTAAATGAACAGCGTCTGTTGCGTGCCGGTCCACCGCGGAAAGCGTTGGGCTGAGGTGCTCGGTGCGGCAACGCACGCCGCTGCCTTGCCGCGCAAACGGAAATTTGAGACACTTTCCCGTGTGGCGCTCCATCCTGCTCGCCATGCGGGCGCAGAGTCTTTGATCAGTCTGCGATGCGGAGTCGCCCAAAAAGGGAGTGTCCGACCATGTCGATCAAAGCGTCTTTCAACGCATGCCTCGCCGCCGCAGCGCTGGTTCTGCCACTGACTGGTGCCGCCCAAGCGACCGGTTCGATTGCCTGCAAGGATATGAAATTCGATTCAAGCGTGGAAATCGTGCTTGGCGCAGGTCCGGTGACAAATGTGATCTCGGTGACGGTGTCTGTCGGCGACCGTGATGTTACGACCCTTCCCGGGTTTCCGGGCGAACCTGCTGCCATAGCCCAGGCATATGACGACGGTGAACTGTTTCGGATCGATCTGGTCGATGATCAGGCAACGCGTTTGCTGGCCGAAATTCGGCTCCTGCGCGCCGACCATGACAGCATGCCGCTGCAGATCGGATATGTCCGGCTCGAAGGCGAGCCACCGGTCGGAATTTCCTGCGTCGGGCCGTGAGAGGTCTCCGATCCGGGAAGGGGAATCGGACAAGCCGGTATCGATGGCCTATTTTGCGCGCTTCACGTAGGCGGCCATCAGTTGCGCCATGCGCGCATCCCTGATTGCGGCCGTGTCTTCGCCCATAACCACCCCGACCACGGATTTGCCCTGCCGGCGGACGGAGGTTGCCAGGTTGAAACCGGATGCGCGCGTGTAGCCGGTCTTCAGCCCGTCCGCACCCGGGATCTTTTCAAGTGCCTTGTTGTGACCCTTGATCGTGCGGCCCGCAACAGTCACCTCGGTCTGGCGGAAATACCCGTAATAATGCGGGAACTGCCGTCTCAATGCGATCGCAAGACGTGCCATGTCCGTAGCCGTTGTGACCTGGCCGGAATCGGGCAAGCCCGAAGCATTCTTGAAGACGGTTCGGCTCATGCCGAGCGTGCGGGCCTTCGCGGTCATCATCTCGGCAAAACGTGCCTCGGAGCCGTCGCCGAGAAATTCCGCAACCGCTGTGGCGACGTCATTGGCGGATTTGACCACCAGAACACGGATCGCCGTGTCCACGGTGATGGATTGGCCAGCCTTCAGGCCGAGTTTGGAAGGCGGGCGCCTTGCGGCATACCGGCTGATCGGAATCTCGGTGTCCCGGCTGATCCGCCCCTGATCGAGCGCTTCGAACAGCATGTAGACCGTCATCATCTTTGTGAGTGACGCCGGGTAGCGCTGTTCGTTGACATTGGCTCCGTAAAGCATTTCGCCGCTTTTGGCGTCCACAACGATGGCAGCGTACTTCGAGGATGTCGGCGCGACGGAGTAGATCGCTTCGTCGATCGAGCCGCCGGACGAGGAAGCGCAGGCGGTCACCACAAGCGCGACCATCATCATGCCAAATGAACGTCTGCCGCGCCGCAAGGCGCCTGCAACCAGCCCGATCAATGGTTTTCTCCCGTTGAGCCCCAGCCATTGGATAACGTCTGGTCACGATTCCTGCAAGTCCGGGCCCTGTCTGACATGGTCGCATGGATCGGCCCAGGCAATGCCGAGCGTTGTTGCGCCGCAAACAGCGATGCTGGTAAGGAAAGGTCGAATGGAGTGAGACCTGAAATGAATTCACCGCGAACCCGCAGAAAGCTCGATCACCTCGTCCTTCCCGTCGAGGATCTTGAAACCACCCGCGCCCGCCATGCGGCACTGGGCTTTACCGTTGCCGCCGATGCGCGGCATCCGTTCGGAACGGAGAATGCCTGCGTGTTTTTCGCGGACGGCGCCTATCTTGAGCCGCTTGCGGTGGCGTCGCGCGAGGAATGCGAGGAGGCTGCCCGCAAGGGCAACGTTTTCGTGGCGCGTGACCAGGCGTTCCGGTTTCGCCGCAGCGACAACGGCCTGTCTGCTTTCGTGGTTGGCAGCGACGATGCACGCGGTGATCACGAGCGGTTTGCCCGACAGGGTATTTCGGGCGGCGATATGCTCGAATTCTCGCGGCAGATGAAGTTCCCGGACGGAACGGAACAGGAAGCAAGCTTCCGTCTCGCCTTCGCTGCGGATTTGCGGTCCCCCGATATGTTCGGCTTCGCGGTCGAGCGCATCAATGTGCCCGCGGCGGACAGATCCGCCCTGACCAGGCACATCAACGGTGTGAGCGGAATCTCGGAAGTCGTGCTCTCGGAACCGAACCCGACAGATTTTCAGTATTTTATTCAGGAGCTTTGCGACAACCGCGAGGTCGATGCCAACTCCTTCGGCATGACCATCGAGCTTGACGGATCGGCGGTGACGGTTCTGAACCGGGCGGGAATGGAAGCTTTTCTCGGCGTTATCGACGAAGACCGTGAGCGTGGTCTGTTTGGCCGTGCCGTCGTGTTCAGCGTGGACGATCTGGTAAAGCTCACCGAGACACTGCACGAAAACGGCATCAAGGCGCGCGAGGTCGGATCCCGCGTCCTGGTCGATCCTGCGCCGGGGCAGGGTGCAATCTATTGTTTCGAGGCAAGCCGATGAACGCCCCAAACAGCTCCGTGAAGGTTGGGAACACAGTCTTTGACAATGCGGGGCCGCTGACGCTGATTGCTGGTCCCTGCCAGTTCGAATCCCGCGATCATGCCTTCGATATGGCAGGCAGCCTGAAGGAGCTGTGCGCGGATCTTGGCATCGGTCTCGTTTACAAGTCGAGTTACGACAAGGCCAACCGAACTTCGCTTTCAAGCACGCGTGGCGCCGGTCTTGATGCAGCCATGCCCGTTTTCGACGAACTGAGACAAAAGCTCGAACTGCCGGTGCTGACCGATATCCATTCCGAGGAACAATGCGAAATCGTAGCACCGCATGTCGACGTGCTTCAGATCCCCGCGTTTTTATGCCGTCAGACCGATCTGCTGGTCGCCGCGGCGCGGACGGGCAAGGTCATCAACGTCAAGAAAGGCCAGTTCCTCGCGCCCTGGGACATGAAGAACGTACTGGGCAAGATCACCGGCTCGGGCAATCCGAACGTGCTGCTCACGGAACGCGGCGCCTCCTTCGGCTACAACACGCTGGTTTCCGACATGCGCGCGTTGCCGATCATGGCGCAGACGGGCGCGCCGGTGATTTTCGACGCCACCCATTCGGTGCAGCAGCCCGGCGGGCAGGGCGCCACCTCCGGCGGTGAGCGCCGCTTTGTCGAGACCCTTGCCCGGGCGGCGGTTGCTGTCGGAGTGTCCGGCGTCTTTATCGAGACGCATGAAGATCCGGACAACACGGCATCGTCCGACGGGCCGAACATGATCCCGCTCAAGGACTTGCCACGACTTCTTGAAACGCTGATGGCCTTTGACGAAGTGGCAAAACGCGCGCCGGGCGGGTGAAACAACCCGAAAAGCCCCATGTGTCATGGACACAAAAAAGGCCGCCGAACACTGTCCGGCGGCCTTTGTCATTCAGTCCGGAGCGCTTTTAGAATTCGCTCCAGTTATCTTCCTTGGCAGCCGCTGCCGATCCGCCGCCGAACACTGAGGCGATCTTCGCGCCAAGCGCCCGCGCCGGGGACCTGGCCGGCCTGGATGCCGCATTGGCGGGTGCAGGACCCGAGGCTGCCTGATGTGAGCCGGCGCTTCCGGTCTTGAAGCGGCCGACCAGCCCTTCGAGCTTCACGGCCTCGCCGGACAAGCCCTGGGTTGCGGCATTGGTCTGTTCCACCATTGCGGCGTTCTGCTGGGTCACCTGGTCCATCTGGTTGACCGCCGAGTTGATCTCGGCAAGCGCAGTGGACTGCTCGCGCGCGCCGGTGACGATGGAGCGGATGTGATCGTTGATCTTGATCACCTGGGTCTCGATTTCCGCGAGGGCCTCTCCGGTCTGGTTGACGAGTGCCACGCCCTGGCCGACTTCGCTGGAGGACGTCTCGATCAGCGTCTTGATGTCCTTGGCCGCATTGGCAGAACGTCCTGCAAGTTCGCGAACCTCCTGTGCGACAACCGCAAAGCCCTTGCCGGCTTCACCGGCGCGGGCGGCTTCAACGCCCGCATTGAGCGCCAGCAGATTGGTCTGGAAGGCGATGTCGTCGATCACGGAGATGATCTGGCTGATCTGTTTCGAGGATTCCTCGATCTTCTGCATGGCCGCGATCGCTGTCCGGACCACCTGGGCCGATTTCTCCGCGCCGTCCTTGGTCCCGGCAACCATCTCGCTTGCTTCCTCGGCGCGCTGGGAGGAGCTTTTCACGGTCGATGTGATCTCGTCGAGCGCGGCAGCAGTCTCCTCGAGCGAGGCAGCCTGCTGTTCGGTACGCTTGGAAAGATCGTCCGCAGCCGAGCCGATTTCCGAGGATGAAAGACGAACGGCTTCCGTGGTCGAAGCAATGTCCTGAACCGTGCTGTTGAGCTTGTCGACCGAGCCGTTGAATTCGGTGCGCAGCTTCTCGTAGTCCGCTGCAAAGGTCTCTGTGATCCGGTAGGTTAAGTTGCCTGCGGAAAGGTTTTCGAGGCCGGTGGTCAGCGCCTCGATGACACGCACCCGCTCCGCATCTTCCCTGGCCTTGCGCTCGGCGGCTTCGTGTTCGAGGCGATGGATCTCTGCCTGCTCGGCCTCCGACCGTTCGCGTGCCGACTTGCGCTCGATCTCTCCCTGGCGGAAGTAGGCGACCGACTGCGCCATCTCGCCGATCTCGTCCTTGCGGTCGGAGTAGGGGACCTCTTCCGAGTAGTCCCCACGGGCAAGATTGCCCATGTATTTTTCCATGGCTTCCAGTGGAAGGATCGCGCGGCGGCGGAAGAGGTAGATGCCGCAAAGGAACATGAGAATCGACGCAATGCTGGCCGTGATCGTGACGCGGGTGTAAAATGTATCGGTGCCGCGTGCACTTGTCTCGGTCGCCTCCAGGTAATTGCTGGCGAGAGCGACCAGTTCGTTGACTGCCTCGTCATGCGTATGGAAAGCGTTGTAGAGTTCGCCCAAGGCAATTAGGCTGGCGTTGGGATCATTGGCTTCAAGCGAGGGCATGTACTGGTCCATGAGGACCGACCAGTAGACGTCGCCTTTGACAAGAACATCGTCCTGAAGTTTCGCGTTCAAAGAGGGATCGAGGGTGGAGGCCTGCCAGTAGGCTCGGCGCTCTTCATAAAGATCCTTCAATCGGGCGATTTTTCCGAGATTGCCTGCACTGATCGTCGGATGCACATAAATCTCGTTGGCGAGCATATAGGATTCAACCACATAGAGAGGCGGCGGCAAGATGTCCGCGATCAGATCCTTGCCGTATACGATCTCTTGATAGACTGGTCCGTTCACCTTGAGGCGTTCAAAAACGTAAGCTTTCAGACCCACGGCGCTGGCAAGGCCGAGCGTAACGATTATGGCGAAGGTCAGGAGGCTCCGGCTGATGTTCATGTTCATTTGTACTATCCTTGAAGCGTTGGGGGCGTGTGTCGGAGGGCGCAGGTAGGCTGCCGACGAATTTCGACCACAAGAATTCACGGGTGAGATTAACGATGCGTGAATCAGAGGTTAACGCGACGCTTGAGATTTTGGGTGCAAAATTTTAGGTATTTTGATCTGAGATCCAAGCAAAAGGTCGAAATATTCCGCAAATATTGCTTTTTTGCGATCTTTATTGCTCCGACATCAATTTGCAGAGAGCAAAATAGACAAAAAAACGCAGAAAAGGGTTTTGTTAACAAAAATGAACGAGTTCGAACTTTTTTTGAGGGTGCAAGTCGGCTGTTCTGCATAGGTAGTGCTGCTGTAGCGAGTTAATCCGAAGGTCGTGGTTTGTGCTGTCACGCCAGGTTCCGGATTGAGGAATCACGCCGCCAGCCCGTGATTGATTTTTTGTCGTGGTACGGTAAGACGGCGCAGCCCTCGGCTTTGCCTGCCTTTCAATTACAAGGATCCAGATCATGACCGCCATTATCGATATCGCTGGACGGGAAGTCCTCGACAGCCGCGGAAACCCGACTGTGGAAGTCGATGTGCACCTGGAAGACGGCTCCATGGGCCGCGCGATGGTCCCGTCGGGGGCTTCCACCGGCGCGCACGAGGCAGTGGAACTGCGTGACGGCGGCACCCGCTATCTCGGAAAAGGCGTCGAGAAGGCTGTGGCCGCTGTCAACGGGCCGCTTCGTGACAACATTTGCGGCATGGATGCCGAAAGCCAGATCGCGCTCGACAAGGCGATGATCACGCTCGACGGCACCGCCAACAAGTCGAAGCTCGGCGCCAACGCCATTTTGGGCGTGTCGCTGGCCGCCGCCCGCGCCGCCGCACAGGCGAGCGGGCTCCCGTTGTACCGCTATGTGGGCGGCGCCAATGCGCGGCTTCTTCCGGTGCCGATGATGAACATCATCAATGGCGGCGCGCATGCCGACAATCCGATTGATTTCCAGGAATTCATGATCATGCCCGTGGGCGCGGCGACTTTCCGTGACGCGGTTCGGATTGGTTCGGAAGTATTCCATACCTTGAAGAAGGAACTCGCGGCCGGCGGTCACAACACCAATGTTGGCGACGAGGGCGGCTTCGCCCCCGATCTCAAGAGCGCTCCCGACGCGCTAGGCTTCATCATGAAGTCGATCGAAAAGGCCGGCTATCGTCCGGGCGAGGATGTTCACCTCGCGCTTGACTGCGCTGCGACCGAGTTCTTCAAGGACGGCAAGTATGAACTTGAAGGCGAGGGACGCTCGCTGGAGCCCGATGCAATGGCCGAGTATCTGGCCGAACTGCAGGGCAAGTACCCGATCATCTCGATCGAGGACGGCATGGGTGAGGATGACTGGGATGGCTGGAAGTCGCTGACCGAGAAGATCGGCGACAAGTGCCAGCTGGTCGGCGACGACCTGTTCGTCACCAATTCGGCGCGGCTGCGTGACGGGATCAAGATGAGGGTCGCCAATTCGATCCTGGTCAAGGTCAACCAGATCGGCACCCTGTCGGAGACGCTGGATGCGGTCGAGACGGCGCACAAGGCGCGATATACGGCTGTGATGAGCCACCGTTCCGGTGAAACCGAGGATTCGACGATTGCCGATCTGGCGGTTGCAACCAATTGCGGACAGATAAAGACCGGATCGCTGTCGCGCTCGGACCGGCTTGCCAAGTACAACCAGCTCATCCGGATCGAGGAAGAGCTCGGTGTGGAAGCCGCTTATGCGGGAGCCTCGGTGCTGCGCGGCTAAGCGGTCTCCGGAAGCCGGCTCGGCTTTGGACCTTTTCTTCCGCCCGCAAAGGCAGATCCTGCGCCCGGGCTTCGGACCCTGAACCCATGCGGGCGAACTTGCCAAGTTTGCCCTCGTGAACCACAGTGGGAATTGCTGTCGGACATCACCTGCGGATGTTTGATCATTGCTGTGTTCATTCGGGGGAGGGAATGGTCGATGCTTTCAAGACGTTCTTTTGTCTTTTTGACCGGAGCGGCCATTGTCGCCCGGGAAGCGCTGCATGCGGAACCGGCATCGGCCTATTATCCGGTCAGGGACGCCGACGGGATCAACCAGTGCATTGAGGAAGAGGGCAAGGTTACCTTTTTTGACAAGCCGAAAGGCGACAGGATCGGCTATTGCGACACCAAAGATGATCTCGTCTGCATGGGGCGGCTGGAAAACAACGCGGCCTACTACGACGCCGACCTGGATGAATGCCGGATCGTGGGGGAAGACGACCTCGATATTGAAGACTGCTTTCTGACAACCGCCTGCGTCCGCCATATCGGTCTCGAAGACAATTGTTTTGAGCTCGAAACTCTCAGGGCATTCCGCGACAACCGGCTTGTTCAAATGGTCGGCGGCGCCGCCGACATCGAGCGCTATTATCGCGAGGGTCCCGTGCTTGTCTCGCGCATCGCCGCGCATCCGGCGGGCGAGGCCGAGCTGAGCCGCGCCTACTTTCTCTATATCCTGCCAAGCGCCGTTCTTGCCAGGTGCGGCTTTGATCGCCTGGCCTACAGGCTGTATCGCGCAATGATGTTGGATCTCAGCGTCCGCCTGCCGGGCTGATGTCGAGCGCACGTCGGCGGAACTCTCTGCCGCAAATTGCGCTCCCGGACTAACCCATTTTTAAGCATGTGCTGGCATTATCCGGGAATCGCAGGTGTAAGGCGTTTCTCGTATGCGAACTCAATTCCGACGGCGGCAATCCTGGGGGCTATGGGTCATCCCGGTGCTTTCAATCGGCTGCTTTGTCTATTTCGGCTTTCACTCATGGCATGGGGATTTCGGGCTCAATGCCACCGACGAACTTGTGCGGCGCGAGATCGAGTTGAGCGCGCGGCTTGCCTCGCTTGAGGAGCGCCGGCAGCATCTCGAAACGCGGGTTCAGCTTCTCAGCGAAGGCATCGTGGAGGCTGACATGCTAGATGAACGCGCACGGTTGATGCTGAATCTCGCACGCGAGGATGAAATCGTCTATTTCAATTGATTTAAGGGATTAACCTGATGCAGGTTAATCCAATGAATACCCATTTATTTCAACAAGATAACTATCATGACAGCTATGCGTTTATGTGCTTGCTGGAAGTCCCGAATTTCCCTATGGTCAACTGACATGACCACTGGGAGGATGACATGGCTCCACGGAAACCCGCCGCCGCCACACCCCGCAAGAAACAGGCCGCGAAGAGCGGGCTGAACGGCGGAATCACCGAGTTCGACAAGGACACGGAACTTGAGGCCTATCGCGAAATGCTGATGATCCGGCGTTTCGAGGAAAAGGCCGGCCAGCTCTACGGCATGGGTTTCATCGGCGGTTTCTGTCACCTCTACATCGGGCAGGAAGCCGTTGTCATCGGCATGCAGATGGCGCTCAAGGAAGGCGATCAGGTGATCACCGGCTACCGCGACCACGGACACATGCTGGCGACGGGCATGGAAGCCCGCGGCGTGATGGCGGAACTCACCGGTCGCCGCGGAGGCTATTCGCGCGGCAAGGGCGGCTCCATGCACATGTTCTCGAAGGAAAAGCACTTTTATGGCGGTCACGGGATCGTCGGCGCCCAGGTTTCGCTGGGAACCGGGCTCGCGTTTGCCAACAAGTATCGCGAGAACGGCAATGTCTCGCTGACCTATTTCGGCGACGGCGCCGCCAACCAGGGCCAGGTCTACGAGAGCTTCAACATGGCGGCTCTCTGGAAGTTGCCGGTGGTCTACATCGTCGAGAACAACCGCTATGCGATGGGAACCTCCACGGCGCGGTCGTCGGCGCAGTCGAATTTCTCCCTGCGCGGAAACTCTTTTGGCATTCCTGGTCACCAGGTCGACGGCATGGATGTGCGTGCAGTGCACGCCGCCGGCGAGGAGGCCGTTGCCCATTGCCGGTCCGGAAAGGGTCCGATCATCCTGGAAATGATGACCTACCGCTATCGTGGCCACTCAATGTCGGATCCGGCCAAGTACCGAACCAAGGACGAGGTGCAGAAAATGCGCGCCGAGCATGACCCGATCGAGCAGGTCAAGCAGCGCATCCTTGAGAACAAGTATGCCAGCGAGGACGATCTCAAGGCGATCGACAAGAAGGTGCGGGAGGTGGTCGCGGACTCGGCAGATTTCGCCCAGGCCGACCCGGAACCGGATGCATCGGAACTCTACACCGATATTCTGCTTTAAGGGGAGGGAAAGACCATGCCGATAGATATCCTGATGCCTGCGCTTTCCCCCACCATGGAAGAGGGAACGCTTTCGAAATGGCTCAAGAACGAAGGTGACGAGGTCACTGCCGGCGACGTGATCGCCGAGATTGAAACCGACAAGGCGACCATGGAAGTGGAAGCCGTCGACGAGGGCAAGATCGGCAAGATCATGGTCCCCGCCGGCACCGAGAACGTCAAGGTCAATGCCGTCATCGCGGTGTTGCTGGAAGAGGGCGAGAGCCCCGACGATATCGGCTCCAAGAAGTCCGCCGATCCGGCGCCCGAAAAGCCCGCTGAGGCATCGAGCGAAGCTTCCAGCGAGGAGAAGCCGGCCAAGGCGCCTGCGGCCCCGGTGGCCAACGAGGCAGCCGAGGATCCCGACATCCCCGAAGGTACCGAAATGGTGTCCACCACGGTGCGCGAGGCCCTGCGCGACGCAATGGCCGAGGAAATGCGCGCCAGCGAGGATGTTTTCGTCATGGGCGAGGAGGTGGCCGAATACCAGGGCGCCTACAAGATCACCCAGGGACTTCTGGCCGAGTTCGGCGCCAAGCGCGTTGTCGACACCCCGATTACCGAGCACGGATTTGCCGGCGTCGGTGTCGGCGCGGCGATGGCTGGGTTGAGGCCGATCGTTGAATTCATGACCTTCAATTTTGCCATGCAGGCGATCGACCAGATCATCAATTCCGCCGCCAAGACGCTCTACATGTCGGGCGGCCAGATGGGTGCGCCGATCGTCTTCCGGGGCCCCAATGGTGCGGCTGCCCGCGTTGGCGCACAGCATTCGCAGTGCTATGCCGCCTGGTACAGCCACATTCCGGGCCTCAAGGTCGTCATGCCCTACACGGCGGCCGATGCAAAGGGCCTGCTCAAGGCAGCGATCCGCGACCCCAATCCGGTGATTTTCCTCGAAAACGAAATCCTCTACGGCCAGAGCTTCGATGTTCCGAAGATGGGTGATTTCGTGCTGCCGATCGGCAAGGCACGCATCCACAAAAAGGGCAAGGACGCCACTGTCGTCTCCTTCGGGATCGGCATGACCTATGCGGTCAAGGCCGTCGAGGAACTAGCAGGCATGGGTATCGATGTCGAACTGATCGATCTGCGGACCATCCGCCCGATGGATCTGCCGACGGTCATCGAAAGCGTCAAGAAGACCGGGCGTCTGGTCACCGTCGAGGAAGGCTTCCCGCAATCCTCAGTCGGAACCGAGATTGCCACGCGCGTTCAGCAGCAGGCCTTCGATTACCTCGATGCGCCGATCGTCACGATCGCGGGCAAGGATGTTCCCATGCCCTATGCTGCAAATCTGGAGAAGCTTGCGTTGCCGAATGTCGGCGAGATCGTCGACGCGGTCAAAGCCGTCACCTACACGGCGTAAGGGAGGACTGAAAGATGCCTATCAACATCACAATGCCCGCCCTGTCGCCGACCATGGAGGAGGGCAACCTCGCAAAGTGGCTGGTCAAGGAAGGCGACAAGATCGGCCCCGGCGACGTGATTGCCGAGATCGAGACCGACAAGGCGACGATGGAAGTCGAAGCCGTCGATGAAGGCACCGTTGCAAAAATCCTGGTTCCCGCAGGCACGGAAGGCGTCAAGGTCAATGCCCTCATCGCAATCCTCGCCGAAGAAGGCGAGAGCGCCGAAGATGCGGCCAAGGCCGGCGGTGATGGCGGTTCTGCGCCGGCAGATGCTCCGAAGCAGGACGCGCCGAAGAGCGAGGCGCCGAAACAGGAAGCCCCGAAATCATCTGAGGCATCCGATCCGGCAGCAAAGCTCGACAAGCCGATCCGCGACCAGAATCCTGCCGCACCCGCACCGGCGCCGACCACGCAGTCCGGTGAGCGCGTGTTTTCCTCGCCGCTGGCGCGGCGCATCGCCAAGGAAGCGGGCGTGGATGTTGCACAGATTTCCGGGTCGGGTCCGCATGGCCGCGTGGTCAAGAAGGACGTGGAGGCGGCAATCGCATCGGGTACCGGCAAGGCCGGCGCCGCCGCTCCGCAGGCAGCCGCCCCGGCAGCATCTGCAGCCGCAGCGCCCAAGGGCATGTCGGACGACGCCGTCCTCAAGAATTTCGCCGAGGGCTCCTACGAACTCGTCAAGCATGACGGCATGCGCAAGACCATTGCGCGGCGGCTTCAGGAATCCAAGCAAACGATCCCGCATTTCTACGTCACCGTCGATTGCGAGCTCGATGCGCTGCTCAAGCTGCGCGCGGAGTTGAACAAGGCGGCTCCGGTCAAGGACGACAAGCCCGCCTACAAGCTCTCGGTCAACGACATGATCATCAAGGCGCTCGCGCTCGCACTGCGCGACGTGCCGGATGCCAATGTCTCCTGGACCGACGAGAACATGGTCATGCACAAGCATGCCGATGTCGGCGTCGCCGTCTCGATCCCCGGCGGTCTGATCACTCCGATCGTGCGCTCGGCGGAACTCAAGACGTTGTCGGCCATCTCCAACGAGATGAAGGATCTCGGAAAGCGCGCCAAGGAGCGCAAGCTCAAGCCCGAGGAATACCAGGGCGGAACCTCGTCGGTATCCAATATGGGCATGATGGGCGTAAAGGACTTTGCAGCCGTCATCAATCCGCCGCACGCGACCATTCTGGCCGTCGGCGCGGGCGAACAGCGTGCCGTGGTCAAGGACGGAGCGCTGGCGGCGGCAACCGTCATGAGCGTGACGCTGTCGACCGACCATCGCTGCGTCGATGGCGCGCTCGGTGCCGAACTGCTGGCCGCTTTCAAGGGCTACATCGAAAACCCGATGGGCATGCTGGTGTGATCCGGAAACCGGGAGCTCGGCAATGAAAACGGTTCTCTGCTATGGCGACTCGCTGACCTGGGGACATGATCCTGCAGGCAATGGCCGTCATGCGCTTGAAGACCGTTGGCCAGTTGCGCTTTCCTCGGCGCTTGGCAATGACGTTCATGTGGTGGCCGACGGGCTCAACGGCCGCACCACGGCATTCGATGACCATACGGCGGATTGCGATCGCAACGGCGCGCGCACGCTGCCCACATCGTTGCATGTTCATGCCCCGCTCGACCTCGTTGTCATCATGCTTGGCTCCAACGACATGAAGCCGGTAATTCACGGGACGGCGCACGGCGCGGCCAAGGGCATGAAACGGCTCGTCGACCTTGTGCGCAGCCACGTCTGGCCGATGGAGCAGGAGGTGCCGCAGGTCCTCATTGTTTCGCCGCCGCCGCTGGTGGAAACCGCTGACCCGGACTTCGGTGCCATGTTCGAGGGCGGCGTCGAACAATCGGCGATGCTTGCTTCGTTTTATGCCGATCTCGCTGATGAGTGCGGTGCAGGCTTTTACGATGCCGGTTCGGTCGCGAAGTGTTCGCCGCTCGATGGCGTTCATCTCGATCCGCAAAACACACGTGCCATCGGGCGAGGCGTAGCACCCGTGGCGCGGCTGCTTTTGGGACAGTGACAAGGCAAGGGAAGAGGAACCACGCGTGCCGGCTTTCCAATCATGCCGGACCGCAATTGATCAGGGTCAAGGAGGGCAGGGACTTCGGAGCGATAAGGTGACGGCATCACCCAACCAACGAGGAGTTGACCGATGTCGCACACACCCCATGAACTGGCGGAGGAGTTTCCCGAGCACGCCGCGAAACTGCACGAACTGAAACAGTCCGACGCCCATTTCGCCAAGCTCTCGGATGCCTACCACGAGGTCAATCGGGCCATCCATCGCGCCGAAACCGACATTGAGCCCACAGACGATTTCCACATGGAGCAAATGCGCAAGGAACGTCTGAAGCTCAAGGATGAAATATACGGGATGCTGGTCGCCTGATTTTAGGTGCGGCCTGCTCCCGCAAATTCCCGGTAACCCCGGGCAGGACAGGAGCAGGCCGTGCATATCCGCCCAGCCACACGTGCTGACAGCGCCGATCTCGCCATACTCGATGACATCGCTTCATCGGGCCTGGCATCTTGGCTGTGGAGCGCTGCCGTGGTGCGCGGTGAGGCCAGTACCGCGCTCGAACGGGGCAGGCAGAGATTTGCAGCCGGCGAGGGAGATATCTCGTGGCGCAATGCTGTGATCGCCGAAGTTGACGGCGATGTCGCGGGAATGTCGGTTTCCTATGAGCTTGCGAGCCCTGCGGATGCTGCAGAAGCCCCGGACGCGGTCTTGAAACCGCTCTATGAACTTCTCGCCGCCATCAAGGGTCATCGGTATATCGACGCGCTGGCCGTCTACAGCCGCCATCGCGAACGCGGTGTGGGGCGCGGACTCATGCGCCACGAGATCGACCGGTCGCAGGGCGCAACCGTCAGCCTGATCACCGAAGATGACAACGAGACCGCCCTGGGGCTTTATCGCGGGCTCGGCTTTGCCGAGGTCGCGCGCCGACGCTGCACCAAATTCTCACAACAACAGACAACGCGCGAATGGGTTTTGATGACCCGCCAGGCGACCAGTTAAGGAGATGCATAGACATGGCTGAAAACTACGACGTCATCATCATCGGCTCGGGACCCGGCGGATATGTCGCCGCCATTCGTGCAGCACAGCTCGGCATGAAAACAGCCATTGTCGAACGCGAGCATCTTGGCGGCATCTGCCTCAACTGGGGCTGCATCCCAACCAAGGCGCTGCTACGGTCGGCCGAGATCATGGATTACGCAAGCCACGCCAAGAATTACGGCCTGAAGATCGAGGGCAAGGTGACAGCGGACGTGGGTGAAGTGGTCAAACGCTCGCGGGGTGTCTCGCAGCGCCTTAATGGCGGTGTCGGCTTCCTGATGAAGAAAAACAAGATCGATGTCATCTGGGGTGAGGCCAAGCTGACCAAGCCCGGCGAAATAAAGGTTTCCAAACCCACCAAGACGGCTATGGAACCGCAGCCTCCGGCCCCCAAGAACACCAAGGGCGAGGGCGCCTACACGGCCAAGCATATCATCGTCGCCACCGGTGCGCGCCCCCGTGCGCTGCCGGGCATCGAGCCTGATGGTAAGCTGATCTGGACCTATTTCGAGGCCATGGTGCCCAAGGAAATGCCGAAATCGATCGTGGTGATGGGCTCCGGCGCCATTGGCATCGAATTTGCGAGCTTTTACAACTCGATGGGCGTCGATGTAACGGTCGTCGAGCTCATGCCCAACATCATGCCGGTCGAAGATGCCGAAATCTCCGGCATTGCCCGCAAGGCGCTCGAAAAGCACGGTCTCAAGATCATCACCGAAGCCAAGGTCACGAAGGTGGAGAAGGGATCGAACGACATCACGGCCCATGTCGAAACCAAGGACGGCAAGGTGACGCCGATCAAGGCTGATCGCCTGATCTCCGCAGTCGGCGTTCAGGGCAACATCGAGAACCTTGGCCTTGAAGATCTGGGTGTGAAGACCGACCGCGGCTGTATCGTCATCGATGGCTACGGCAAGACCAATGTTTCCGGCCTTTACGCGATAGGTGACGTGGCCGGCCCGCCGATGCTCGCGCACAAGGCCGAGCATGAGGGTGTTGTCTGCGTCGAGAAGATCGCGGGCCTGCCGGGCGTTCACGCCACCGACAAGTCGAAGGTGCCGGGGTGCACCTACTGCCATCCGCAGGTTGCCAGCGTCGGGCTAACCGAAGCGAAAGCGAGGGAAACCGGTCGCGAGATCAAGGTCGGCCGCTTCCAGTTCGGCGCCAACGGCAAGGCCATCGCACTTGGCGAGGACAACGGCCTGATAAAGACGGTTTTCGATGCCAAGACCGGAGAACTGCTGGGTGCGCACATGGTCGGCGCCGAGGTGACCGAGCTGATCCAGGGGTTCGTGGTGGCCATGAACCTCGAGACGACAGAGGAAGAGCTGATGCACACGATCTTCCCGCATCCGACGCTGTCGGAAATGATGAAGGAAAGCGTTCTTGATGCTTATGGACGGGCTTTGAACGCGTGAGCTTTCGGGTGCCGCGCGTCGTGGTGATCAGCGTTGCGACAGGAGCCGGTCTTGGCGCTTTGGCCGGATACGCGGCGCTTTCCGGACGTGGCGCGGTCGAACTTGGCGCCGTCAGAATTGAAGGGATTGCCGGAATCCTTGCGGTTTCCGGCATCCTCGCATTGATGGGGCTGATGCTGGGCCTTATCTTGGTATTGATCATGCAGACACTGAAGTCTGCTGCCAATGGCGGAAACGAATGATGGAACCACAATTGGGTGCGATGTCGATGCCGGGTGTCGGCTTCTTCGGCCTGCTGTTGATCGGCGTCATCGCCGGTTATGTGGCCGAGAAGGCGATGAAGCGAAACCATGGGCTCCTCACCAACATGCTGGTGGGCATCGCCGGTTCTTTTGTTGGTGGCGCGCTCGCCGGCGTGCTCAACATCAATTATTACGGTTTTGCCGGAAACCTGATTGTCGCCATCGCGGGCGCGATCCTGATCCTGTGGATCTTCGGACGCGCCAGGCGCTGACCGCCATTTCTGCCTGAGACGGCATAGGAATTCAGAAGGGACCTCGAACATGGTCACGATTCTCGACACGACCGCTCCTGATCCGGTGAAGACCGAGGCAAAGCGGATCCGCCATCCCGAAAAGCAGAAGCGACCCGACACCGAAGTCAAGCGCAAGCCCGAGTGGATTCGGGTCAAGGCGCCGACCTCGAAGGGCTATCAGGAAACGCGTTCGATCGTGAAGGCGAACAACCTGGTGACGGTCTGCGAGGAAGCCGGCTGCCCCAATATCGGGGAATGCTGGGACAAGAAGCACGCAACCTTCATGATCATGGGTGAGATTTGCACGCGCGCCTGCGCCTTCTGCAACGTCATCACGGGCCTTCCCCATGCCCTTGATCCGCAGGAGCCGGAGAATGTGGCCCGTGCGGTTCGCGAAATGGGCCTCAACCACGTGGTTATTACATCTGTGGACCGCGATGATCTCGCCGATGGCGGTGCCGAGCACTTCGAGCAGGTGATCTTTGCGATCCGCGAAGCCTCGCCGGGCACGACGATCGAGATCCTGACGCCGGATTTCCTGCGCAAGCCCGGCGCGCTTGAGCGCGTGGTTGCGGCGAAGCCGGATGTGTTCAATCACAATCTGGAAACGGTTCCCGGCAATTACCTCACCGTTCGGCCGGGTGCGCGCTATTTCCACTCGCTCAGGCTGTTGCAGCGGGTCAAGGAACTCGATCCGACGATGTTCACCAAGTCCGGCATCATGGTTGGCCTTGGCGAGGAGCGCAACGAGGTGCTTCAGCTGATGGACGACCTGCGCTCCGCCGATGTCGACTTCATGACCATCGGCCAGTACCTGCAGCCGACCCGCAAGCACCACGAGGTGATGAGTTTCGTCACCCCCGAGGAATTCAAGAGCTACGAGAAAATCGCCTATACCAAGGGCTTCCTGATGGTCTCCTCCAGTCCGCTGACGCGGTCCTCACACCATGCCGGCGACGATTTTGCCCGCCTCAAGGCCAACCGCGAGGCGAAGCTGGCCGGAACACTGCCAGCTCACTGATACGGACTGATGCCCACCTACGAAACAACCCGAAATGTTCCCCATTCCGCCCGCCAGATGTTCCATCTGGTGGCCGATGTTGAACGCTACCCCGAATTCCTGCCCCTGTGCGAGGCGCTCACCGTGCGCTCGCGCAAGGAACGTGAGGAAAAGACGCTTCTCGTGGCGGACATGACCGTGGGCTACAAGGCAATCCGCGAGACCTTTACCAGCCAGGTGCTGCTGCAGGTCGAGGAGCTTGCGATCGACGTGAAGTATCTCGATGGTCCGTTCAAGTATCTCACCAATGAATGGCGCTTTGTCGACCGGGACGAGGGCGGCAGCGAAGTCCGGTTCTTCATCGATTATGAGTTCAAAAGCCGGATGCTCGGTATGCTCATGGGCACGATGTTCGACCGCGCTTTCCGGATGTTTGCCGAGGCCTTCGAAAAACGCGCCCGGGAAATGTACGGCGATCCCGATCAGGCATGAGGTCGCCGCCGGGCCGTGGACTTCCATGACAGGATCTGCCATGTGCGCACAATCTCTTGGTTTGCGCTTGCGCCCGAAACATCGAATGGCCAGCCTGTGAAAAAACTGATCTCGTTCCATGATGTTCAGGGGATTGCGTTCGGCATCCTGATGACCAGCCTAGGTGTCGTGTTTCTCAAGGCCGCAGGATTGGTGACGGGACAGACTGCCGGGCTGGCGCTCCTGGTCTCCTATGTGCTGCCCTTTGGCTTCGGCACCGTCTTCCTCGCTGTCAGCATCCCGTTCGTGATCCTCTCCTGGTTCAGGAAGGGACCTGCTTTCACCACGCGGACCGTATGCTCGGTCGCCGGAATTTCGTTTGCCGTGCCGCTGATTGCGAGCCACCTCGTGTTCGCCAGCATCCCGCCGTTGCTCGCCGCTATCCTTGCCGGCGCTTGCAGCGGTGTCGGATTGATCGCCTTGTTCCGGCACAACTCGTCCGCCGGAGGCCTCGGCATCCTCGCACTGATCATCGAGCAGAAGACCGGCTTCAAGACCGGCTGGTTTCAGTTGTGCTTTGATTTCTGCGTGTTTCTGGTTGCGAGCCTGGTGCTCGAACCGGCGCAGTTGTTCCATTCACTCGTCGGAGCGATCGTCCTGAACCTGATCATCGCGTGGAACTTCACGATCGATCAAAGCCGCCGATCAGGTTGACTGCAGATCGATCCGCGTCACGAGCGCCTCCAGCGCCGCATGAACCGTGGCGGTGCGGATCAATTCTCGGCTCCAGGATTGCTCCCAGCGAAGTTCAACGGCGCTTGTGAGATCACCCGGGCCCGACAACCCCATCCACACGAGACCTACGGGCTTGATCTCCGAACCGCCGCCCGGACCGGCTACGCCCGTGACAGAAACGGCGAAATCCGCCAGCGAGCGGCGCCGCGCGCCGAGCACCATTTCTGTTGCGACCTGCGCGGAGACCGCACCATGCGTGGCAAGCGTGGTCTCGCGGACGCCAAGCATGTCCTGCTTTGCCGCGTTGGAATAGGTCACGAAACCCCGGTCGAGCACTGCGGAAGAACCGGCGATGTCGGTGATTGCACCGGCGATGAGCCCGCCCGTGCAGGATTCTGCCGTGGCGATCATCTTCTCGTGGTTGGAGAATGAATGGACGACCCGTTCGGCAAGCGTACGGATTTCGGCGCGGAGGCGGTTGAGCGTTTCGGTTTCGTCAGCACTCATGGTCAAGCTCCGTAAACGACGCTGGCCGTGGCGATGGCCGCGATGCCCTCGCGTCGGCCGGCAAAGCCGATGGTCTCGTTGGTGGTCGCCTTGACCGAGCAACGCTCCAGCGAGATTTCGAGGATGCGGGCAAGGTTCTGCCGCATTTCGAGGCGATGCGGGCCTATTTTGGGAGCCTCTGCAATCAGTGATAAGTCGGCATTCATGATCACGCCGCCGGCTTCGCGCACGATGCGCAGGGCATGTGCCAGAAAAATCTCGGACGCCGCGCCGCGCCACTCGGGGTCGGACGGCGGAAAATGATCACCGATGTCGCCTGCACCGCAGGTTGCCAGCAGCGCATCGGTGAGCGCATGCAACGCCACGTCCGCGTCGGAATGCCCGTCGAGGCGCTGGTCGTGCGGGATCCGGACACCGCACAGGGTCACGTAATCTCCGGGTACGAGCCGATGTACGTCATATCCGTTCCCGGTTCTTACATCGGGAAGCGCCGGTGCGACCGTTGCCTCGGCCCTCCGGTTCGAAAGCCGGTCGTCTGCCATGGCGATATCCTCCGCGGTTGTCAGTTTGACGTTGAGCGGACTGCCCGGGGTCAGTCTGACCGGGATGCCCGCCCATTCAGCCACGGCGCAATCGTCTGTGAACTCTGTGCCGGGGTCCTGCGCCGCCTGCCTGTGGGCTTCGAGAATCGCCCGGTAGTCGAACCCCTGCGGTGTCTGGGCTCCGAACAGGCCGTTGCGCGGTACGGTATCCGTCACGATGCCCGTGGCATCTCCGCGCTTGAGTGTATCAGCGATCTGGACGGCGGGGAGGGCGGCCCGATCCCCGTCCTCAAGCGCAGCGACAACGCCGTCGATCAACTGGTGGCTGACGAACGGACGTACCCCGTCGTGAATAAGAACCATGTCCGGCGCCTCGCCGCTCAATGCCTCGAGGCCTGCCAGCACCGAAGCTTGCCGGTTCTGACCGCCGGTCACGGTGCGGATGCGCTGCCCTCCGTCGATACCGGCAGTGACCGCTTCGAACAGGGCCTTGTCGTCTTCGTGGACAACCGCGATGATGTCTGTGCAGGCTGGGCGGGATAAAAATCGTGACAGGGTCCATGCCAAAACCGGTTTTCCGCCGACCAGGCGGTATTGTTTCGGCCCTTCCTTGTGTGATCCTGCCCGCTCTCCGCGTCCGGCCGCGACGATAATGACGGCAAGGCGTCTGCTTTCTGTCATGCTGGCGGTAGTCTCCCGGCGTCGATCCTAAAAGGTGTTTAGGGGTTGCGTCGCCGGGAAAAAAGCTCTTTTGCATTTTTATGGGCGACGCGGCGGATTCAGCTTGGCTTTTGCCTTATCAATGTCTAAAAAAAGGGCAACTGAAAGAGTTGCACGCAAAGCATGCAGAGTAAAACTGACATAGTCAGCCAGCCACTATCGATAGGCCCAGTCCGCACTCGGAATCGCGTCTTTCTGGCGCCGCTGTCCGGTATTTCGGATTTGCCATTCCGGCAGCTGGCCTGGCGCTACGGCGCCGGCCTTGTCGTGACCGAAATGGTTGCGAGTCGCGAGCTTGTTACCGAGCGGCGCGAATCGCGCGTCCGGCTTCGCGGTGACGGGATTGATCCGCACGTGGTCCAACTGGCCGGCCGGGAAGCCGACTGGATGGCCGAAGCTGCCCGGATTGCCGAGGCCGAAGGTGCGGCAATGATCGACATCAACATGGGGTGTCCGGCCAAGAAGGTGACCGGCGGCTATTCGGGCTCGGCGCTCATGCGCGATCCGGAACACGCGCTGGGGCTGATTGAGGCAACCGTCAGGGCGGTCTCCGTTCCGGTCACGCTCAAGATGCGCTTGGGCTGGGACCATGACAATCTCAACGCCCCGGAGATTGCGGGCCGTGCAGAGGCGGCCGGTGTTCAAATGATCACCATTCACGGGCGAACACGCATGCAGTTCTACGAGGGCGAGGCGGACTGGACTGCGATTGCGCGGGTTCGAGATGCCGTCAATGTCCCGATCGTTGCCAACGGCGACGTCAATTCGACGGCCGATATCGCACTTTGTCTTGAACGTTCCGGTGCGGATGCGGTGATGGTCGGTCGTGCTTCGCGGGGACAGCCATGGATCTGCGGCCAGTTTGCAGGCTCTGCGAGTGCGCCCGCACACGCTCGGGAGAAAAGGGCCATCGCTCTGGAGCATTATCGCATGATGATCGAGCACTACGGCGAGGACGTGGGTGTGCGGCATGCCCGGAAACACATCGGATGGTACCTTGAAACGCTCGCCCCGGCAGCTGCACACGGTCTGAAGGCGGCGATGATGGCTTCGCGCGATCCCGAGGAGGTGATCGGCCTCTTTTCCGAAGCGCTGTACTCCGGCGCGGTGCGCCTCGCATCCGGCATGGAGGCTGCAGCATGAGCGATCAGATGCAAGAAGGTGGAACCACCTCCTCAACCCAGGACACCGCCGGCATGGTGCTGAACGCCATCCAGCATCCGGTCATCATGGTCGATGAGAACGGGCATGTCTGTTTTGCAAATTGGGAAGCAGAATCCTTCTTCGCCGCAAGCGCCGCCTATTTGAGCCGGCACAAACTCGACAGCTTCATTCCCTTCGGAAGCCCCTTGCTCGAACTCATCGAGCAGGTCCGCGAGCGCAAGGCCGCGGTCAACGAATACCGGGTTGATCTAAGTTCCCCCAGGCTCGGTGGCGATAAACTGGTCGACATATACGTGGCTCCAGTGGCCGGGATACCGGAGAACGTGGTCGTGGTGTTTCAGGAACGCTCCATGGCCGACAAGATCGACCGGCAGTTGACCCATCGGGCTGCCGCCCGTTCCGTCACAGGATTGGCCTCCATGCTCGCCCATGAGATCAAGAACCCGCTTTCCGGCATTCGCGGTGCGGCGCAGCTTCTCGAAATGTCTGCCAGCGATGAAGATCGTGCGCTCACCAGGCTGATACGGGAGGAAACCGATCGGATTGTTTCGCTTGTGGACCGGATGGAGATCTTCTCCGATGAACGGCCGGTGGACCGCGAGCCTGTGAACATTCACTCCGTGCTCGACCACGTCAAAGCGGTAGCCAAGGCGGGCTTTGCGCGCGAGATCCGTTTCGTTGAACTCTATGATCCTTCGCTGCCGCCGGTTTATGCCAATCGAGATCAACTGATCCAGGTGTTCCTAAATCTGGTCAAGAATGCTGCCGAAGCAGTCGCGGACGTCGCCGATGCCGAAATCGTGCTGACCACTGCCTACCGCCCGGGCATCAAGCTGTCGGTGGCCGGCACCCGGGAAAAAGTCTCGCTGCCGCTCGAATTCTGTGTGCAGGACAACGGCCCCGGGGTTCCCTCAGACCTCCTACCGCACCTGTTCGATCCATTCATTACCACAAAGACCAACGGGTCCGGCCTCGGGCTGGCGCTTGTGGCCAAGATTGTAGGCGGTCACGGCGGTATCGTCGAGTGCGATAGCCAGTCCCGGAAGACCACCTTTCGAATTCTGATGCCTGCCTCGCGAGACGCCCGGCCTGTCGAGCCATTGCCGCCCCCGGGTGCCGTGGCACTGGAGCAAAAGGACTGAAACAATGGGCAACGCAACCATTCTGGTCGCCGACGACGACGCTGCGATCCGCACCGTTCTCAATCAGGCGCTGACGCGTGCGGGCTATGAGGTACGCATCACATCCAATGCCGCCACCCTCTGGCGCTGGGTTTCGGCCGGAGAAGGCGATCTCGTCATCACCGATGTGGTCATGCCCGACGAAAACGCTTTCGACATGCTGCCGCGCATCCGGCGCGCGCGTCCCGATTTGCCTGTGCTTGTGATGAGCGCACAGAACACCTTCATGACGGCAATCAAGGCGTCCGAGGGGGGCGCTTACGATTACCTGCCGAAACCGTTCGATCTCACCGAGATGATCGGCACGATCGGCCGGGCACTCTCCGAGCCCCGAAAGGTGGCGGCTCAGCCGGAGGATACCACCGAGGGCATGCCGCTGGTCGGTCGCTCGGCGGCGATGCAGGAGATATACCGGGTACTTGCACGTTTGATGCAGACCGATCTGACGCTGATGATCACCGGAGAATCCGGCACCGGCAAGGAACTTGTCGCCCGCGCACTCCACGATTACGGCAAGCGCCGGAACGGCCCCTTCGTAGCCATCAACATGGCAGCGATTCCGCGGGATCTGATTGAGTCCGAACTGTTCGGGCATGAAAAGGGCGCATTTACCGGTGCACAGAACCGCTCAACCGGCCGCTTTGAGCAGGCTGAGGGCGGAACGCTGTTCCTCGATGAAATCGGCGATATGCCGATGGACGCGCAGACCCGACTTCTCAGAGTGCTCCAGCAGGGCGAGTACACGACTGTCGGGGGGCGCACCCCGATCAAGAGCGATGTGCGCATTGTGGCCGCGACCAACAAGGACCTCAAGATCCTGATCAATCAGGGCCTGTTCCGGGAGGACCTTTTCTACAGGCTCAATGTGGTGCCGCTCAGGCTGCCGGCGCTGCGCGACCGCGCCGAGGACGTGCCGGACCTGGTGCGCCATTTCGTCCGCCACGCGGTTCGCGAGGGCCTGGATGCCAAGCGTTTTGACGGAGAGGCCCTCGATCTGCTGAAGGCGTATCCGTGGCCAGGCAATGTCCGGGAACTCGAAAACGTGGTGCGCCGGGTTATGGCCCTTTATCCGCAGGACGTCATCACACGAGAGATCATCGACAACGAATTGCGGATCGAATCGCCCGAGCAAAGCCCCTCCCAGGGTGGCGGCACGATGGCGCAGGCAACGATCGCGCAGTCGGTCGAGGAGAACATGCGCCGCTATTTCGCCGGCTTCGGCGAGGAATTGCCGCCATCGGGGCTCTATCACCGCGTGCTTGAGGAAGTGGAGTACCCGCTCATTCTCGCCGCGTTGACCGCAACCCGGGGCAACCAGATTAAGGCAGCCGACCTGCTGGGGCTCAACCGGAACACCTTGCGCAAGAAAATTCGCGAACTTGGCGTTACCGTCTACAGGTCACCGCGCCCTGCGTGAATTATGTCCGGCGCACCGGATTGCCTCCTCGGAGCGGCGTGATCCGGGCGCAGCTCCGACGGGTTGACAGCTACGGCAAGTAGTTGCATTTTCGCCACATTCTGTTGCTTGTTCGCAACGATGGCAATCTGGCGGAAACGGAGCGGCAAGAGACAGATGGCGATCGATACGGCTGCCGCGCCGAACCACTCCGGTGACCAGAACGCGCGATCTGCCGCGGGGCCGCGAAACAGCGAGCGGCGGCGAAATCTCTTCACATTGCCCGGAATCGCGCTCGTGCTCTCCGCATTCGTGAGCGCGCTGGTATCTTTCGCGATCCTTCTGGGGCTGACGCCAATCGAACCCGTCGATCAGGTCGTTCTTGCCGCGGTCGTGATCAACCTGGTCTTCGTGATCGGTTTGGTCACGCTTGTTTTCCTCGAAATCCGGATGCTGCTCAAGGCACGCAGCCGCGGAAAGGCGGCTGCCAAGCTCCACATCCGGATTGTGGCCCTGTTCTCGATTGTGGCCATTGTCCCTGCCATTCTGGTCGCGATCGTCGCCTCGATCACGCTCGATGTCGGCCTGGATCGGTGGTTTTCGCTCCGAACCAAGTCGATCGTCAATTCCTCTCTGTCCGTGGCAGAAGCCTATGTGCTTGAGAACGCGAGGTTTCTTCAGGGGCAAACCGTTTCCATGGCGAATGACCTGGACAATGCGAGTTCCTTGTTCCGTCTCGACCGCGTCGGTTTCACCCAGTTCCTGACACGCCAGGCCTCGGGCAGGGGATTGCTTGGCGCATTTCTTGTGCGGGAGGATGGCTCGGTGATCCTTCAGGCTGACATCCGCACCGAACGGCCCTTGCCCGCGGTTCCTCAGGAGGCGCTGAGGGACGCCTTGAACGGCCAACCGACGCTGATACCGCCCGGCGTTACCAATCTCGTCGGCGCTGTCCTGCCGCTGCAGCAGATTGACAACGCATTTCTTTATACTGTCCGCGTAGTCGACCCCGAGGTCATGCGCTCAATGCGTCTGATGGAGGAAGCAACACTTGAGTACCAGACGCTCGAACAGGGCCGTGCGTCGCTTCAGGTGGCCTTCGCAATTCTGTACCTGGGCTTTGCGCTCATCGTCTTGTTGGCTGCGATCTGGACGGCAATTGCGGTCGCCGACCGGCTCGTGCGCCCGATCCGGGTTCTGATCGGTGCGTCGGACGATGTGGCGGGTGGCAATCTCGATGTTGCCGTCCCGGTCCACGCCTCCGACGGAGACGTCGGGTCTCTGGCCCAGACTTTCAACAACATGATCGTGCAGATCCGGACCCAGCGCGATGAAATCCTGTCCGCTAAGGATCAGATTGATGACCGGCGTCGGTTTACCGAAGCCGTCCTGTCCGGCGTTTCCGCCGGTGTGGTCGGGGTGGACCATCTGGGCGTTGTCACCATTGCAAACCGTTCCGCCCGCCAGATTCTCGGTGACGAAACGACAGAAATAGTCGGCCGGGCCTTCAGTGAAGTGGCCCCGGAATTCGAAACCGTGCTTGCCGAAGCAGCCATGAGGCCGCGTTCCGATGCCCGAGCGCAGGTGACGATCAATCGCGCTGGCAAGGAACGCACGCTCAATATCAAGGTCACGCGTGAGGAAACCCATGACGGTCTGGAATCCTTCGTCGTTACGCTCGACGACATCACCGATCTGGTGATCGCGCAGCGTTCGACGGCCTGGGCCGATGTCGCGCGCCGCATTGCTCATGAAATCAAGAATCCGCTGACGCCGATACAGCTCTCTGCCGAGCGGATCCGTCGCCGCTACGGGCGTCAGATCCCGGAAGACGACCGGGCGGTTTTCGACCAGTGCACCACGACAATTGTTCGCCAGGTTGAAGACATCGGAAGGATGGTCGACGAGTTTTCCTCCTTTGCGCGCATGCCAAAGGCCTCGAAAAGCCGGACGGACCTGCGTGACATCCTCAAGGATGCCGTGTTCCTCCGCGAGGTCAGCCGGAGCGACATCGAGTTTGTTCGCGAACTGCCAGATGTACCGATGGAAGGCCAGTTTGACCCCAGAATGCTCGGTCAGGCCTTCGGCAATCTGATCAAGAATGCAACCGAAGCCATTGATTCCGTGCCTTCCGATGCCGAGCGCGATGGCAGGAAAATTGTCGTGCGGGCAAAGGTTTCGCCTGATGGGCAAGACTACATCGTCGATATCATCGACAACGGCCGCGGACTGCCCGGCGAGAACCGGCACCGGCTTCTGGAGCCCTACATGACCATGCGTGAAAAGGGCACCGGCCTCGGTCTCGCAATCGTCAAGAAGATCGTCGACGATCATGGCGGCGTCATTCAGTTGCGGGATGCACCGCCGGATATCGACGGGGGGAGGGGTGCGATGATCAGCGTGCACCTGCCGGTCGATGCAACGGGCATTGCCGCCGTCGGGCAAGCGGAAGAACAACAAAAACAAGCGGAAGGGAGCGATCATGGCGTCTGATATTCTTGTGGTCGACGATGAAGAAGACATCCGTGACATCGTTTCCGGCATTCTCGACGACGAAGGCCACGAGACGCGCACTGCGGCGGACAGCGATTCAGCACTGGCAGCCATCAATGAGCGGGTTCCGCGGCTGATATTTCTCGACATCTGGCTTCAAGGGAGCCGGCTCGACGGCCTGGCCCTGCTCGACGAAATCAAGGCCCGCTACCCGGATCTGCCGATTGTCATGATTTCCGGACACGGCAATATCGAAACCGCCGTCTCCGCCATCAAGCGCGGGGCGTATGATTTCATCGAGAAGCCTTTCAAGGCGGACAGATTGCTGCTGGTCGCCGAGCGGGCGCTGGAGACCTCCAAGCTCAAGCGGGAAGTGACCGAGCTCAAGCGTCGCTCGGGAGATCCCGTCGAGCTGATCGGCACATCGGTGGCAGTGTCCCAGCTCAAGCAGTCCATCGACAGGATCGCGCCCACAAACAGCCGTGTCATGATCCTGGGGCCTTCCGGATCGGGCAAGGAACTGGTGGCACGGCTTATTCATCGCAAATCCAACCGTGCCAGTGGTCCGTTCGTGGTTCTGAACGCTGCCGCCATCACGCCCGAGCGAATGGAGGTGGCGCTTTTCGGCACCGAAAGTGCTGCAAGCCACGAGCGCAAGATCGGTGCGCTTGAGGAAGCCCATGGCGGCATTCTCTATCTCGATGAAGTCGCTGACATGCCGCGTGGCACCCAGAACAAGATCCTGAGAGTGCTTGTCGACCAGCAGTTCGAGCGGGTGGGTGGAACGAAGCGCGTCAAGGTCGATGTCCGCATCATTTCCTCGACAGCCCGCAATCTCGAGCAGCTGATCGCCGAAGGCGAGTTTCGCGAAGACCTCTATCACCGGCTGGCGGTGGTGCCGGTTCGCGTGCCCTCCCTTAGCGAACGGCGCGAAGACATTCCGTTTCTTGTGGACACGTTCATGCGGCAGGTTTCGGAGCAGGCCGGCATACGCAACCGCCGTATCGGGGATGACGCCCTGGCGGTGCTTCAGGCCCATACCTGGCCAGGAAACATTAGGCAGTTGCGCAATTACATGGAGCGGCTGATGATTCTGGCGCGGTCCGACGGACCCGAAGCTGTCATCAGCGCCGACATGCTGCCGGACGACGTCTCCGACATGCTGCCGAAAACCTCGGCAGCCGGCTCCAATCACATCATGACGTTGCCGTTGCGGGAAGCACGCGAACTGTTTGAGAGGGACTACCTGATCGCCCAGATCAACCGTTTTGGCGGCAATATCTCCAGGACGGCGGAATTTGTTGGCATGGAGCGTTCGGCACTGCATCGCAAATTGAAATCGCTTGGCGTATAAGCGGCCCTGTGCGCCGGACATGATCGGCGCGTAATGCACAAGCGTTCAAGGGGACGTCAATGAAGGTCATCATTTGCGGCGCCGGCCGTGTGGGCTACGGCATTGCCGAGCGCCTGGCCGCTGAAGACAACGACGTATCCGTGATCGACACGTCGGCTACGCTGGTCCAGGCAATTCGCGACACCCTTGATGTACGCAGCTATGTCGGCCACGGGGCACATCCCGACGTGCTCGCCCAGGCGGGCGCCGACCAGGCCGACATGATCATCGCGGTCACGCTCTATGACGAGATCAACATGGTTGCCTGCCAGGTCGCCCATTCGATCTTCAATGTGCCGACTAAAATTGCCCGCATTCGAGCCCAATCCTACCTCAAGTCTCATTGGGCGGACCTGTTCTCGCGCGATCACATGCCGATCGACGTGATCATCTCTCCGGAGGTCGAGGTCGGTCAGATGGTGCTGCGGAGAATAGCACTGCCGGGCGCAACCGACGCGGTGCGTTTTGCCGATGACAGGGTCGCGATGGTGGCCATCGAGTGCCTGGAAGATTGTCCCGTGGTCAACACGCCTCTGGTCCAGCTCAACGAACTGTTCCCCGACCTGCTTGCGACCGTGGTCGGGGTCTGGCGCCATGAAAAGCTGTTCGTACCGCATTCCACCGACCAGCTTGAGACGGGCGACCTTGCCTATGTCGTTTGCGACCGCGAGCATGTGCGGCGGACACTCGGTCTCTTCGGCCATGAAGAACAGGAAGCCGGACGAATTGTCATCTCCGGTGGCGGCAATATCGGCTACTACGTGGCGGCCGCCATCGAGGAAAGGCAGCCCAAGACCAAGGTCAAGATCATCGAGGCAGATCGCAACCGCGCAGTTTCCGTCGCCGATTCTCTTGCCCGCACCGTTGTGCTCAACGGGTCCGCGCTGGAACAGAACATCCTCGTGGAGGCCGATATCCAGAACGCTGACCTGATGGTTGCCTTGACCAACGACGATCAGGTCAACATCCTCTCGTCGGTGATGGCCAAACGGCTCGGATGCAAGGCGAACCTGGCCCTGATCAACAATCCCTCGTTCCAGAACTTCACGAAGACCCTTGGTATCGATGCCCATATCAACCCCAGGGCCGTCACGATTTCCCGCATTCTGCAACACGTCCGCCGCGGCCGTATCCGCGCGGTCTATTCGGTGCAGAAGGGAGCTGCTGAAGTCATTGAGGCGGAGGCCCTGGAAACCTCCCCGCTTGTCGGAAAACCCCTGAGAAACCTCAATCTGCCCGACGGTATCCGCATCGGTGCGATTTACCGGGGCAAGGAGGTTCTCAAGCCGGATGGATCGCTCAAGATAAAGGCCAAGGACCGCGTGGTAATGTTCGCCGCACTCGGATCTGTAAGGCACGTTGAGCAGATGTTCCGCGTCAGCCTCGAGTTTTTCTGAAGCCGTGCTTGGAATCCTGCACGTCCTGGCTGTTTCGGTCGGTGCGATGTTCGCGCTGATCGTTCCGTCGGTTCTGTTTGCGATCGCCGACAGCGAGCGCGATCTTGCGTTTTCGATGCTGTTGATCGGCGCACTTGGTGTCTTCGCGGCGCTGATGGTGCTGGGTTCGATCTCCGGTTTCGGACGCCGGCTCGACCGAGCGCAGGGTTATCTGGCGCTCGTCGGGGTCTGGGTGATGCTGCCGGTAGCCGCGGCAATCAGCTTCAGGACACTGAGCGGCATGGGATGGATCGATTCCTGGTTCGAGGCTGTGTCTGCAATCACGACGTCCGGTGCCACTCTGTTGCCACGCGAGACGGCGCCGCGGGCAATCCTGTTCTGGCGCGCCAGCCTGGAGTGGTACGGCGGCTTCCTCACCCTTGTCTCGATAATCCATGTCCTTGCGCCCGGCGGTTTCGGCGGATTGCCGGGGGGGGACCGGAAAATCATAACCGGACAGGCAAGCGACATGACCGTGGATCTGTCCAGTTTTCGCGGGGTGCTGTCCCAATATGCGCTGATCACCCTGTTCATCTTCATCGCATTGATGCTCGCCGGGGTCGAGGGCCCGTTCGCAGCGATGATGTCCATGGTCGTAATCGCAACAGGCGGCTTCCTGCCCTTCGAAGGCGCGCTGGAAACCCAGGCCGGCACCGCCGCTCAACTGGTGCTGACGCTCGGACTGACCCTCGGCACCGTCAGCGTGTTCTGGCGCCAGAGGCTCTTCCGGACACCGAGAAACCTGATAAGAGCAAACCCGGAGGTTCTCATCGTCGTGGCCGCCATAGTGGTGCTGGCGCTGTTGTTCGCAGCCCGGTTATCGGATGTGTCCGGCGGCGCCGATCTGATGCCGATATTTGTCGAAAGCTTGCTGGCCGCGACATCGCTGATCGCCACCAGCGGGATCGAGAGCCGTCCGGGTGTCATCGCGCTCTGGCCTGAGGTGATGGTTCTGCTGGTGGTGCTGATCGGCGGAGGCATCTATTCGACGACCGGTGGCTTCAAGATATTCCGCATCTCTGCGATGGCGGTTCATTCGACGCGTGAATTGAACCGTCTGATTTATCCCTCCAGCGTATCCAGTCTGCGTTTCGGCCGCTATCTTATCGACGAGAAAAGCATGCGGGCAATCTGGACCTATTTTGCCCTGTCTTTGCTGGTCATCGCATTCGCGGCTCTGGTTTTCACCCTCACGGCAACCGATTTCGAGGCCGGCGTAACAATCGCAATTGCTCTTTTTTCCAATGCGGGTCCGGTCTACGAGGCGTTGACGCCCCCCGTGTTCGCGACAGATCCTGACAACGGGGCTTGGCCAACCCTGACCGTCATGACTGCGTCCGCAAAGCTCGCAGGCATCGTGCTCATGACCCTTGGAAGGCTTGAAGTCATGGTTGTTTTTGCCGTTCTGAATGTGCGCTACTGGCTCACCCGGTAAGCGGCCGTGGCGCGCCCTGCGATTGCAGTGTTTGAAAACAGGTGTTTACAAAGCATCGCAACAATGATCTTCTAACGCTCATTCGGACGAGCAATTCTGTCAGCGGCAACATAACAAAAATCTGTCTGTCAGAGGGAATACAGGTGTTCAGACCTGACGTAGCGGAAGGCCGGGGGAGGGATATTTTCCCGTAATAGGCCGGTCTTTCCAATCAGGTTATGGATTTATGCGGTTGTGACCTGCATAGAGCAGGCAATAAAAAGACGGATGACAAGGCGCAATGGCGGAGCGTTCACAGAACCTTCAGGACATTTTTCTCAACACGGTTCGCAAGCAGAAAATCTCCCTTACGATCTTTCTGATCAACGGGGTGAAACTGACCGGCGTCGTGACCTCGTTTGACAATTTCTGCGTCCTTCTTCGGCGTGACGGGCATTCCCAGCTCGTTTACAAACATGCGATTTCAACCATCATGCCCAGCCAGCCGGTGCAGATGTTCGAAAACGAGGAAGCGGGCAACGGCGCGTGACGGGAGACGTCCATCTCGCCTGATTTCAACAACGACCATTTGCAGGGACCGGACGGCGGAGAGCCATCCGATCCGATGAAGGCTGTTGTCCTGGTTCCGGTGCTGAAGAAGGCGCCCACCGGAGAACAGCCGCCGTTGTTGCGCCGGTCAGACCAGCATCGGCTGTCCGAAGCTGTTGGGCTTGCCGGCGCAATCGATCTGGATGTCGTCGAGGCAGAGCTCGTGCCGATACAGCAGCCGCGACCGGCCACACTGATCGGCACCGGCAAACTGGCCGAAATCACCGCTGTCATCGAAAGCCATGACGCCGGTCTGGTGATCGTCGATCATCCGCTGACGCCCGTCCAGCAGCGCAATTTGGAGCGGGAATGGAAGGTCAAGGTGATTGACCGTACCGGTCTCATTCTGGAGATATTCGGGCGCCGCGCTTCCACCCGTGAAGGTGTGCTGCAAGTCGAACTGGCCCATCTCAACTACCAGAGGGGCCGTTTGGTGCGCAGCTGGACCCACCTCGAACGGCAGCGAGGCGGCGGCGGGTTCATGGGCGGTCCGGGTGAAACCCAGATCGAGGCTGACCGGCGGCTGCTGCAGGACCGGATCGTCAAGCTCGAGCGTGAACTGGAACAGGTTCGACGCACCCGTCAGCTTCATCGCGCCAAGCGCAAGAAAGTGCCCCATCCGATCGTCGCTTTGGTGGGTTACACCAATGCCGGAAAGTCGACGCTGTTCAACCGGTTGACCGGTGCCGAGGTTGTCGCCGAGGACATGCTCTTTGCCACCCTGGATCCCACCTTGCGCAGGCTCAAGTTGCCGCATGGAAGAACCGTGATTCTTTCAGACACCGTGGGTTTCATCTCCGATCTTCCGACCCATCTTGTCGCTGCGTTCCGCGCTACGCTCGAAGAAGTGGTGGAGGCCGATCTCATTCTGCATGTGCGGGATATGTCGGACCCCGACCGCGCGGCGCAGGCGGCCGATGTCGAAGCGATCCTGAAGAGCCTCGACATCGCAGAAGGCAACGCGGAGCGTCTGGTGGAGGTCTGGAACAAGGTCGATCTCCTGGAGCCGGAGGCAGCAGAGGCCTTGCAGGCAAGAGCGGATCGCGGCGAGGCCTTCGTTGTCTCGGCGCTAACCGGAGAAGGTGTCGACAGGCTGCTTGACGGCATCGAGAGCAGGATATCGGGCGAATTGGCGATGCGAACTGTCAGGCTCGGGGCTGATCAACTTCCGATAATGTCGTGGATCTATGAACGGGGCAGGGTTCAGAGCCGGACAGACCACGAGGATGGCTCGGTCGAGATTTCCGCCGAATTCACAGCATCCGACAGCAACGATCTCGACCGCCTTCTCGGCCATGGCCCGAAGCCTGAAACGGACTACTAAAGACCGGTTTTTTGAAGGCAGGAGGCGGTGCGCTGCGCCTCAAACTTCGGTCTTGGCCTGCTGCCACAGCGCTTCCATTTCTTCGAGTGTAGCGTCCTTCGGGCTCTTGCCGTCCCGGCTCAGACCTTGTTCGACATGGCTGAAGCGATTTCGGAACTTGGTGTTGGTAGAGCGCAAGGCATCCTCGGGATCCGTCTTGAGATGCCGCGCCAGGTTGGCCACCGCAAAGATGACATCGCCAAGCTCCTCGGCCGCCTTGTCACTGCGACCGCTGGCGATTTCGGTCCGCAATTCGGAGATTTCTTCTTCGATCTTGTCGAGCACGGGACCTGCAGCGCCCCAGTCGAACCCCACACGGCTTGCCGCTTCCTGAAGCTTCAGCGCTTCCATGAGAGCGGGCAGGGCTCGCGGCACGCCTGAAAGCTGCCCGGTTACAGCTCCATCCTCGGGCAATCCGCGCGCGGCGCGCCGCTTTGCGCGCTCTGCCTTTTCCTCGGCCTTGATGTCGGCCCACTGCGCCTTCACCTTGTCGGGTGTATCGGCTTCGGAGCGTTCGAAAACATGGGGATGCCGACGGATCATCTTGCGCGTGATCGCTTCCACGACATCGCCAAAGGAAAACAGGCCTTCCTCCTCAGCCATGCGCGAATGGAACACGACCTGCAGCAGGAGGTCTCCTAGTTCATCGCAAAGATCCTCGGGATCGTTGCGTTCGATGGCGTCGGCGACCTCATAGGCCTCTTCGATGGTATAGGGCTTGATCGAGGCGAAGTCCTGCTTGATGTCCCACGGACACCCGGTTTCCGGATGCCGCAGGGCTGCCATGATCTCGATAAGGCCGGAAATGTCGCGTGTCGGTTTCATGGTTGCCAGATTAGCGTGGCAGCATGACGGCCGCGACCGGCGATCGCCTGTCGGGTTCGACCGTCGGCAATTGTCCACAGAACTGTGACCGTGGAGCCTTCTCTCATTGCATCAATTGAGCGGGATCGTGTTTGCGCCCTTGCCCTTCTGATAAAGGACGGAGAGTTCCGAGTACTTGGTGCGGATCCGCCGGGCCTGATCGAGCAGCGCCACAGCCTCATCCTCGGGAAGCTTCGCGATGATGTCAAAGATGCCGTGCCCGCGCCAGAACGCGTTGTCATGGTTGTAGCCTCCCGGTTCCAGGCCGAAGACTTCCTTGAGCATCTTGAGATCATGCGGGATGGCGAAACTGTCGCGGGAATCCTGATGACTGAAGAAGTAGTAGAAATTGTCAAACCCGGCCCAGGCGATGGCCGACATGCACATCGTGCAAGGTTCGTGGGTCGACAGGAAGACCATGTCACGGGTGGCCTCCTGCTTCGAGACCGGATGTTCATAAAAGCATTTGAGCAGGTGGACTTCGCCATGCCAGAGCGGGTTTTCGGTCTCGTTGTTGGTCTGGGCCATGACCAGCGACAGGTCGGATTTGCGCAGAAGCGCACCACCGAAAACCTTGTTTCCCCCAGCCACGCCCTTTTCGGTGAGTGGCAGGATGTCGTTCTCGATCACGGTGAGCAGCCTGCGCACCAGATCCGCGTCTTCCTTGATCTCCATACCGACGTCCAGCCTGTTTGCGGTTGACCGCATGAGAGCGAGAGCCTCGCGGTTACACTTTCTCCATAACCTTCATTCCGGGGTAAAAGAATATCCCGATGTGCCGATCGGCACATCTTTGTTCCTTCATATGCTTCGCTGTTTTCCTGAAAATGGCGTCAACTCAGGAGCTATGGCGTTTGAAATGGCACATTCCGCGCAATTGACCACCTTTCCGGCTTTCATGCGGGTCGACGCGAAAAAAGTTGCGATCTTTGGCAATGGTGCCGAAGCGGCGGCGAAGGCGCGTCTTGTTGGCAATACATCGGCCGAAATCGTGGTCTATTCTGATTCCCCCGACGCCGAACTGACAGACAGCCTCGACAGGTTGGGTTTGGAGCCGGTCGTCGCCGAAATCGCGCCCGAGCGGGTCACGGATCTGATGGAAGGCGCGACGCTTGTGTTCGCTGCCACCGGAGATGACGCGCTGGATCGCGCGATTGTGGCGAGGGCCCGGGCCTTGCGGATCCCGGCGAATGCTGTCGATCAGCCGGAATATTGTGACTTTCTGACGCCTGCGCTTGTCAACCGCGCTCCTGTCGCGATTGCGATCGGAACCGAGGGCGCGGGCCCCGTGCTCGCCCAGATGATCCGTGCCCGCGTCGATCAGATGCTCTCCCCGTCGCTCGGTCGATTGGCGCGGCTCGCGTCCGACTATCGCATTGCAGTCGACAAGCTTTTGCCCCGCGGTGTCATTCGCAGGCGCTTCTGGCGCCGTTTCTTCGAAGCCGACGTTGCCACACATGTCGAGCAGGGCGAGATTTCGCTGGCCCGCCGCGCCGCAACCCGGATGCTGCGCAACCCGGAACAGGTTCGAGGCCATGTCTGGCTCGTCGGGGCAGGCCCGGGCGCCGAGGATCTTCTGACCCTGCGGGCCCAGCGGGCCATGATGGAGGCTGATGCAATCGTCTATGACGCCCTGGTGCCGGAAGAGATTGTTGCACTGGGCCGCCGTGACGCCGAGCGTTTTGCGGTCGGCAAGCGCAAGGGTTGCCACTCGAAAAGCCAAAACGATATCAACGAACTTCTGGTGCGCCTCGCTGGTGAGGGCAAACGCATCGTGCGGCTGAAATCGGGCGATCCGCTGGTCTTCGGGCGTGCCGGAGAGGAAATGGCAGCGCTTCGGGATGCCGCCATCTCCTTCGAGATAGTTCCGGGCATTACCTCAGCTTTCGCGGCGGCTGCCGATTTCGAATTGCCGTTGACGCTGCGCGGCGTCGCCTCTTCTCTGGTGTTTACCACCGGGCACGATCTTACCGGAGCATCGCTGCCCGACTGGGCGCGTCTAGCCATTTCCGGCGCAACACTTTGCGTTTACATGGGCAGAACAGTTGCCGCGAGCGTCGCTTCCAGATTGATCGAGGCCGGCCTTGCTGCGGACATGACCGTGGCTATCGTGGAAAACGCCTCCCGCGGCGACCGCCGCCTGTTCCATGGCACGCTTGCCGACTTGCCCGCACTCGAAGAGCGCAGCGAACTCGCCGGACCGGTGATGGTCGTCATCGGTGACGCGGTGGCCGGTGCCGATTTCAGCAATTCCAAACCCATCGCGGCCAGCAGGCGTGACAGCGAACGCGCGCCGCGAACCCAGGCAGCATAAGGAGACGATGATGGCGACCAAGGTACTTACGGCCAACCGGCTGGGTGATGGAATCTCCGTCTGGATGGGCTCGGATGGACAGTGGACCGTTTCGCTCAAGGATGCGTTCCTGGCCCGCCATGACGACGCGGTTGCAGCGCTTGAGGCCGCAGGGCGCGAGGCGGTGGCTGACAACCGCGTCGTTGATGTCAATGTTATCGATGTCGAGGAGACCGAAAGCGGACCGCGTCCGTTCCGTCTGAGGGAGCGCATTCGTGCGGAAGGCCCGACGATCGATTATGCATCTGCGCCGACCGCGCGGGTGTCCCACGCCGCTTAAGGACCTTTTGCAATGTATCGTTATGATGAATTCGACCACGCCTTCGTGGCGGCGCGGGTCAGCCAGTTTCGCGACCAGGTGGAGCGCAGGCTCTCAGGCGAGATCTCGGAAGACGCGTTCAAGCCCTTGCGGCTGATGAACGGGGTCTACCTGCAACTGCATGCCTACATGCTGCGGGTGGCCGTTCCCTATGGCACTCTCAACGGTCGCCAGATGCGCAAGCTTGCCCACATCGCGCGGACTTACGACCGCGGTTACGGCCACTTCACCACGCGTCAGAACATCCAGTACAACTGGCCGAAGCTTTCGGACATGCCGGCTATTCTCGAAGAGCTGGCTGAAGTCGAGATGCATGCGATCCAGACCTCCGGCAACTGCATCCGGAACGTGACTGCAGATCATTTCGCGGGCGCTGCCGCAGACGAGGTGGCCGACCCCAGGCCCTATGCCGAGATCCTGAGGCAATGGTCCTCGGTCCATCCCGAGTTCTCGTTCCTTCCGCGCAAGTTCAAGATCGCGGTCACCGCGTCCGAGCGGGACAGGGCGGCGATCCAGGTCCACGACATCGGCCTTCAGCTCAAGAAGGATGATGAAGGCCGTCTCGGCTTCGCCGTCTGGATCGGCGGAGGGCAGGGGCGTACACCGATGCTTGCGAAGAAAATCAATGATTTTCTGCCCGAAGCTGACCTTCTGTCTTATGTTACCGCGATCATGCGCGTCTACAATCTGCACGGTCGCCGCGACAACAAGTACAAGGCGCGGATCAAGATCCTGGTGCATGAGACAGGCGTCGAGGAACTGACCCGCGAAATCGAAGCGGAATGGGCGCATTTGAAGGACGGTGAGCTGAAATTGCCGGAGGCCGACATCGCCGCAATCAACGCCTATTTTGCTCCGCCCGAGCTTGCAGATCGCGCAGAAGGCTGGAGTGAAATCGCCGCCTGGAAAAAGTCCGACCCCGGATTTGCCGATTGGGTCGGCCGCAACGTCGCGCCGCACCGCCATCCTGACTACGGCATGGTGACGATATCCCTCAAGCCGATCGGTGGAATTCCGGGCGACGCGTCGGCCGACCAGATGGACGCAGTTGCGCGGCTGGCCGAGGACTTCGGCCACGACGAGATCCGCGTAACGCACGAACAGAACCTGGTGCTTCCGCATGTGGCGCTGGCAGACCTGGAGCCGCTTTATCGCGCACTTATCGCCGAGGGTCTTGCGACCGCCAATGCCGGTCTGATCACCGACATCATCGCCTGCCCAGGTCTCGACTATTGTGCACTTGCCAATGCCCGTTCGATTCCGGTCGCGCAGGACATTTCCAACCGGTTCGGCGATCCCGCGCGGCAGGCCGAAATCGGTGATCTCAAGATCAAGATTTCAGGCTGCATCAATGCTTGCGGCCACCACCATGTCGGTCATATCGGGATCCTCGGGGTCGAGAAAAAGGGCGCCGAACTCTACCAGATCACGCTTGGCGGGTCGGGTGATGAAAACGCCTCCATCGGAGAAATCATTGGCCGCGGCTTCGAGCCGGAGCGGATCACCGACGCCATCGAGACGGTGGTGGATACCTATCTTGAGCACCGCACCTCGGCTGAGGAAACCTTCCTTGAGTGCTATCGCCGGCTGGGTTCGGCCCCGTTCAAGGCGGCACTTTATGGCGGCACCGCGGAAGCGGCCTGATAATCCCGGAGTATTTCATGACTGTCATCTGGACGAAAAACGGGATTGTCGAGAACGATCCATGGAGCGGGGACAACTCGGAGGAGCGGCCGAAACTCCTTGATCTGTCCCAGTTCCTTGAGCACGCTAGAGACAACGAGGTTTTGGGTGTGCGGCTTGCACCGTCCGATGACGTGCGTCAGCTTGAACCGCATCTGGACCGGATCGCCCTCGTTGCGGTTTCCTTTCCGGCCTTCAGCGACGGGCGGGGGTTCTCTCAGGCCACATTGCTGCGCGAACGTCTTGGCTACAGAGGCGAGATGCGTGCCGTGGGCCAGATCCTGATCGATCAGGTGCCGCATATGCTGCGCACCGGTTTCGACAGTTTCGAAGTCGAACATGGCCCCACCATCGACAGACTAAAGGAGAACCGGCTGCCGGGCATCGATCAGCATTATCAGCCCGCGCCGTTGCCCGCGGACAAGGCGGGTGGTTACAGCTGGCGCCGTGCCGCCGTGACCGGCTGACAGGAGGAAAGCCCGATGCATATTCACGTCACCGATCAGGCTGGAAAACGCCATACGCTCGAAGCGCTTGAAGGGTTTCGCGTGATGGAAATCATCCGCGACTGGGGTCTCGACATCAAGGCGGAATGCGGTGGCGCCTGCGCGTGCGCCACCTGTCATGTCCACGTTGCGCCCGCCTGGCTCGACCGACTGCATCCAATCAGTGACGAGGAAGAGGATATGCTCGATGTCGCGTTTGATGTCCGGGACAATTCGCGTCTTTCCTGTCAATTGCTGATGAGTGAGGAGCTTGACGGGCTTGAGATGCGCCTCGCACCCGGAACGGGCCGCGAAGACCAGGCAGCTGCCTGACACGAAACAGCCTGTTTTATCGGCCGGAACCAGCCTTGCATCAAACGCCTTAGTGCTTGCTAAATCCGCTTGGCCCATGCGAATTTGCCGGCCATGATCGACAAGCTCGAATTCTTCATTGTCCTTGCCCGGGAACGGCATTTCGGCCGCGCCGCCGACGAGTGCGGCGTCACCCAGCCGACGCTGTCGGCTGCGATCAAGCAGCTCGAGGATCAGCTTGGGGTCATTCTGGTCCAGCGCGGCTCCCGGTTCCAAGGACTGACGCCGGAAGGCCAGAGGGTGCTCGAATGGGCCCGGCGCATCGTCGGTGACGCAAGGACAATGCGCGAGGAAATGAAGGCGGCCCGCAAGGGGCTGTCCGGTCACGCGCGGCTGGCGATCATCCCGACGGCGTCGTCCATGGTGACTGCACTCACCACTGCCTTCACCGAAAAACACCCGGCGGTCACTCTCTCGATCAACTCTTGCACGAGCCTGCAGGTGCTTTCCAAGCTTGAGAACTTCGAGATCGATGCCGGTATCACCTATGTCGACAATGAACCCACCGGCCGTGTTGCCACGGTGCCGCTCTATGCCGAGCGCTATCAGCTGATCACCTCGGCGGGCCAGGACCTTGCCGAGCGCGCGGAAGTGACCTGGGCCGAGGTCGCGGAGCTTCCGCTCTGCCTGCTGACACCCGACATGCAGAACCGCCGGATTATCAACCAGCATCTGGCGGAGGCGGGCGCCCGCGCCAAGCCGACGCTCGAATCGAACTCGATGATTGTTCTGTTTTCACATATCCGTACCGGCAAATGGGCGTCGATCATGCCGGTAAATCTGGCTGAAACCCTGGGCGTTGCCGGCGATTTCAGGGCCATTCCCATCGTCGAGCCCGACGCCAGGCACATTGTCGGCATGATTGCGGCTCCGAGAGAGCCGCACACGCCGATCGTCTCGGCGTTGATGCACGAAGCGCGCGTCTTCGCCCGTTCCCTGTCCGCTTGATAGACAACTTCTATCGGTCCACGATTCTGCGCCATTGATCCCGACAGCTGTTCTTGGCCTAATCCCTGAAACTGGCAGCCTGGCGGAGGAGATCTGCATGGAATCAAGCAGCGTGGATGCGGAGATCGCAACTGCAACGGCAGCGATCGTCGCGCGGCTCAAGCCGCTGGAGGGGCCGCTGCTGCCGATTCTGCATGAGGTTCAGGAGGCCTTTGGGCATGTTCCGGAGCAGTCACTGCCGGTGATTGCAGAAGGATTGAACCTGTCGCGCGCCGAAGTGCACGGCGTTGTCAGCTTCTATCATGACTACCGTCAGGCGCCTGCGGGCCAGCATGTCATCAAGATCTGCCGGGCCGAAGCCTGCCAGTCCATGGGTGGCGATGAGCTCGCCGAACGCCTGCTCGGGCTTCTGGGGCTTGGCTGGCACGAGACGAGTGGTGATGGATTGGTAACCGTTGAACCGGTCTACTGTCTTGGACTTTGTGCATGTGCTCCCGCAGTGATGGTGAATGGCGAAGTCATTGGCCGTTTCGATGCGGCCGGAGTCGACGAGATGGCAAAGGCGGTGCGGGCATGATTGCGAAGATCTACATTCCTGGTGACGCCGGGTCCGTAGGCATCGGCGCGGACAAGGTGGCGGACTGTATGGCCGAGGCCATCAAAGCTCACGGCGCGAATGCGCAGATAGTACGGAACGGTTCGCGTGGCATGTACTGGCTGGAGCCGATGGTTGAGGTTGAGACCGCGAAGGGCAGGGTGGCCTACGGCCCGGTCAAGCCGTCGGATGTTGAGGATTTGTTCGCAAACGGGATGCTTGAAGGCGCGGACCATCCGCTGTGTCTCGGGCTGACCGAAGAAATTCCGTTCCTGAAGCGTCAGACACGGCTAACCTTTGCGCGATGCGGGATCACGGACCCCTTGTCCATCGCGGACTACCGGGCTCATGGCGGGCTGGCAGGTCTCGAAAACGCGCTTGGCATGAAGCCTCAGGAGATAGTCGCGCAGGTGACCGACTCGGGTCTTCGTGGCCGCGGCGGCGCCGGTTTTCCGACCGGAATCAAATGGAAAACCGTGCTTGAGGCGGATGGGCCGCAGAAATTCATCGTCTGCAATGCTGACGAGGGGGATTCGGGAACCTTCGCCGACCGCATGATCATGGAAGGTGATCCCTTCGTTGTGATCGAAGGCATGATCATAGCCGGGATCGCCACCGGTGCGACCAAGGGCTATCTCTACCTTCGCTCCGAATATCCGCATGCGATCCACGTGATGAAGCGTGCGGTGGAGATTGCCCGCGATCACAATGTCCTGGGGGCATCGGTCCTGGGCTCGGACTACGCATTCGACATGGAAATCCGTGTCGGCGCCGGGGCCTATGTCTGCGGCGAGGAAACAGCACTTCTCGAAAGCCTTGAAGGTCGCCGGGGTGTGGTCCGCGCGAAGCCCCCGCTGCCTGCACACAAGGGGTTTTTGGGCCGGCCCACAGTCGTCAACAATGTCATTTCGCTCGCCTCCGTCCCCGTCATCATGGAGAAGGGCGCGGAGTTCTACCGCGACTTCGGTATGGGCCGGTCGCGCGGCACGATTCCGGTTCAGATCGCCGGAAACGTCAAGCATGGCGGGCTATTCGAGGCAGCGTTCGGCATGACGCTTGGTGAGCTTGTCGACGACATCGCCGGCGGCACTGCCTCCGGGCGCCCGGTCAAGGCGGTTCAGGTCGGAGGTCCGCTTGGCGCCTATTTCCCGCGTGAACTGTTCGATACGCCCTTTGACTACGAGGCCTTCGCTGGCAAGGATGGCCTGATCGGTCATGCTGGCATCGTGGTGTTTGACGATACCGCCGACATGCTCAAGCAGGCCCGCTTTGCCTTCGAGTTCTGCGCGGTTGAAAGCTGCGGCAAGTGTACGCCCTGCCGCATCGGATCGACCCGTGGTGTCGAAGTGACCGACAACATTCGCGCCGGGATCGACACCGAGAGCCAGATCACATTGATGACGGACCTCTGCAACACCATGAAGTTCGGCTCGCTCTGCGCATTGGGCGGCTTCACGCCGTACCCGGTGATGAGCGCACTGACGCATTTCCCTGAAGACTTTCGGCCGGCCCCCATGTCGCAAGCGGCGGAGTGAACACCATGCCCCTCATCCAGGAAATCGATTACGGCACACCGGCTTCCACCGCGGAAAAGACCGTGCGGCTGACCATTGACGGCAACACGATTGAAGTGCCCGAGGGCACTTCGGTGATGCGCGCCTCCATGGAGGCAGGCATCCAGGTCCCGAAACTCTGCGCTACCGATATGGTCGACGCCTTCGGTTCCTGCCGGCTGTGCCTGGTCGAGATCGAAGGTCGAAACGGCACGCCTGCCTCCTGCACCACGCCGGTCGCTGAAGGGATGGTGGTTCACACCCAGACAGGACGCCTGAAAGACATCCGCCGCGGTGTGATGGAGCTCTATATCTCCGACCATCCTCTCGACTGCCTGACATGCGCGGCAAATGGCGACTGCGAATTGCAGGACATGGCCGGTGCGGTGGGTATGCGCGACGTTCGCTACGGCTATGAGGGCGAGAACCACGTCAAGGCGCGCCAGAACGGCGAGGCCAATCCGCACTACATGCCGAAGGACGAATCGAACCCTTACTTCACCTATGATCCCGCGAAGTGCATTGTCTGTTCGCGTTGCGTCCGGGCCTGCGAGGAAGTGCAGGGCACCTTCGCGCTGACCATCGAGGGCAGGGGCTTCGAAAGCCGTGTCTCCCCGGGCATGCATGAGAGCTTCATGAATTCCGAATGCGTCTCCTGCGGTGCCTGTGTTCAGGCCTGTCCGACTGCGACGCTGCAGGAAAAGTCGGTCATCGAGATCGGTCAGCCTGAGCATTCGGTGGTCACGACCTGTGCCTATTGCGGTGTTGGCTGTTCCTTCAAGGCGGAAATGCGCGGCGAGGAAGTCGTTCGCATGGTGCCCTGGAAGGACGGCAAGGCCAATCGCGGCCATTCCTGCGTCAAGGGCCGCTTCGCCTGGGGTTACGCCACCCACAAGGACCGGATTCTCAATCCGATGGTGCGCGAGAAGGTCACCGATCCGTGGCGCGAAGTGACTTGGGAGGAAGCCTTTGCGCACGTGGCCAAGGAATTCCGTCGCATCCAGTTCCAGTACGGCAAGGGTGCCATCGGCGGCATCACCTCGTCGCGCTGCACAAATGAGGAAACCTTCCTTGTCCAGAAACTGGTCCGCGCCGGTTTCGGCAACAACAATGTCGACACCTGCGCCCGCGTTTGCCATTCGCCCACCGGCTACGGTCTCGGCAAGGCTTTCGGCACCTCGGCAGGCACGCAGGATTTCGATTCCGTCGAGCACACCGACGTCGTCATTCTTATCGGCGCCAACCCGACCGACGGTCATCCGGTATTTGCTTCGCGTCTCAAGAAGCGGCTCCGCGCCGGCGCAAAACTCATCGTCATTGATCCGCGCCGCATCGATCTGGTCCGCTCGGCCCATATCGAGGCGAGCCATCACCTGCCCCTGAAGCCGGGGACCAATGTCGCTGTGCTGACTGCGCTTGCCCACGTGATCGTGACCGAAGGCCTTTTCGATGAAGCCTTTATCCGCGAGCGTTGCGACTGGTCCGAGTTCGAGGATTGGGCGAGCTTCGTTGCCGATCCCGCCCATTCGCCCGAGGCGACGCAAGCTCTCACCGGCGTGCCCGCCGAGGAACTGCGCGGCGCTGCACGGCTCTATGCCCGTGGCGGCAACGGTGCGATCTATTACGGGCTCGGAGTGACCGAACACAGCCAGGGCTCGACCACGGTAATGGCGATCGCCAACCTGGCCATGGCCACCGGCAATATCGGCCGGCCGGGCGTCGGCGTGAACCCGCTGCGCGGCCAGAACAATGTTCAGGGTGCCTGCGACATGGGATCGTTCCCGCATGAGTTGCCAGGATACCGGCATATTTCCGGCACGGAAGTGCGTGACGTGTTTGAAAAACTCTGGGGCGTGGAACTCAATCCGGAGCCGGGCCTCCGGGTTCCGAACATGCTTGACGCCGCCGTCGACGGAACCTTCCGCGGCATCTACATCCAGGGCGAGGACATTCTGCAGTCCGACCCGGACACGAAGCACGTCAAGGCCGGCCTCGAAGCAATGGAATGCGTTGTCGTGCACGATCTGTTCCTCAATGAGACCGCCAACTACGCGCATGTGTTCCTGCCGGGTTCGACCTTCCTCGAGAAGGATGGAACGTTCACCAATGCCGAACGCCGGATCAACCGCGTGCGCAAGGTCATGGCGCCGAAAAACGGACTGGCTGACTGGGAAGTGACGCTCAATCTCGCACATGCGATGGGGCTCGACTGGAACTATAGCCATCCTTCTGAAATCATGGATGAAATCGCTGCGACGACCCCGAGTTTCGCGAACGTCAACTACCAGCTTCTGGAAGAGAAAGGCTCGGTGCAGTGGCCCTGCAACGAAGCCCGGCCGGACGGCACGCCGGTCATGCATCTGGATGGTTTCGTGCGCGGCAAGGGCAAGTTCATCCGCACCGAGTACGTGGCAACCGACGAACGGACCGGCCCGCGTTTTCCGCTGCTACTGACCACCGGCCGGATACTGAGCCAATACAATGTCGGTGCCCAGACACGGCGAACCGAGAATGTTGCCTGGCACGAAGAGGACCGGCTCGAGATCCATCCGCACGATGCAGAACAACGCGGCATTCGCGAGGGCGATCTGGTCAAGCTCGCCAGCCGGTCCGGTGAGACGGCCTTGCGCGCAAAGATTACCGAACGCGTCGCGCCCGGAGTTGTCTACACGACCTTCCATCATCCCGGTACCCAGGCCAATGTGATCACCACCGACTTCACCGACTGGGCCACCAACTGCCCCGAATACAAGGTGACTGCGGTTCAGGTCTCTTCGTCCAACGGACCTACGGCATGGCAGCAGGAATACGAGGCGCAGGCCACGCAGTCCCGCAGGATTGCGTCTGAAGGGGCCCTGGAACCTGCCGAGTAGGCGCAGGCACGGGCAACGGAGGAGCGGCATGACCAATGAGCATCCCGGTACGGCTGTATCCTCGCGGATCGCGGTCCGGGGAGGGGACGTTACGAAGGGGCCCCGCGCTTTGCCGGAGGAGATTCCGGTCGCTTTGTCGTTTGGCGGGACTACGCAGGCCGTCATGATGGCGACACCGAATGACCTGGAGGATTTCGGTCTCGGCTTTGCGCTTTCGGAAGCCATCGCCAGGTCGGCAGACGACATCGTCTCACTGGAGGTTGTGCAGGCCGACCGGGGTTATGATGTGCAGATGCAGCTTGCTGAAGATGTCCAGTCGGCATTTTCGGCGCGCCGGCGCAAGATGGCGGGACCTGTCGGATGCGGGCTTTGCGGTATCGAATCCATAGAGGAAGCCCTCCGGACCTTGCCCGGCCGCGAAGACATCGCGCTGCAGTTCGATGCGGATGATGTGCGTGAAGCAGTGCGCTCGCTTTCAATGCACCAGACGCTGCGCGCGCGGACAGGCGCGGTGCATGCCGCGGGATTGTATCAGCCGGACAAGGGCATGCTCTGTGTGCGCGAAGACGTGGGCCGTCACAATGCGCTCGACAAGCTTATCGGCGCCATGGCGCGGGCAGAACTCAGGGCTGCGGGTGGCGCCATCGTCATCACCAGTCGGGTTTCGGTCGACATGGTGCAGAAAGCCGTGATTGCTGGCGCGGGGCTGCTGATTGCCGTTTCCGCACCCACGGCGCTGGCCGTGACGACGGCCGAAGCCGCGGGCCTGACGCTCGTCGGGCTTGCGCGTGGCACGGAATTTGAAATCTTCTCCCGGCCCGACCGGATCGTTCAAGGAGCCAAGAGCGATGTCGCCTGAAAAGATGCGTTATCAAGCCAACCAGATCGCCACATTCTTTGCCTCCCAGCCCGAAGACGAGCAGATCGAGGGTGTGGCAGATCATATAAACAAGTTCTGGGATCCGCGGATGCGGGCCCAGCTGTTCGAAATGACGGACCATGACACCGAAGGGTTCAAGCCGATGGTGGTTGCCGCATTGAGCAAGGTGAACCGTCCGGCAACCGCGAACTCGACGGAAAGCGCCTGACACTCGCGCCGTTCGCTGGAAGTATCAGCGCGCTTCAAGCAGCCAGGCCGTTTCGGCAGCCTGAACCACCTTCATGCCGTCCGGGAGAGCGTGGTGGTCGACCCCGCTGATCTCGTAGATCTTGTCGTAATGGCTCGCCACTTCCGTTTCGGTCACGGAGAATGGCGGACCGTCCAGAAGCGACTGGTCATATTCAAAGCAGATGAGAAGCTGGCGCGCAGCCAGCGTCAAGCTTGCCAGATGCTTGGCGTAACGTTCGCGCATCTGCTCCGGCAGGGCGACAAGCGCCGCGCGATCGAACGCCGCATTGACCGTCCCCAGAAGAGGGGGTGTCAACGCGAAGATGTCGCCCGCAAACAGATCGAGAGACGGACCGCTATAGCGTTACACATTGCCGATCTTTTCTATCTGTGGCGCGATGCCGAGGCGCTGGAAGACCTCCTGCACAGCCAATTCGCTCAGTTCGGCGCCGGCTACGCGGATGCCCTGGTCCAGCAACCAGTCGATATCGAGCGTCTTTCCGCACAGCGGCAGGAAGATCCGCTCCTGAGGCTTGAGTTTCAGACGCGCGAAATGCTTGACGAGCAGCGGATTGGGCCTTGATTCATGAAACCCGATCCGGCCGCTATGCCAGCGGTCATGCCAAAAGTCATGATCCATTCGTGTTCCTTTCAACGCTTCGCGAAACAGCCAGCCTTGCTTAAATCAGAAATCCCAGCCCGGCGGCAATGGCTACATAGCGGCCGACCTTTCCGACCGCGACCAGGAGAAGGAAGCGCCACAGCGGTTCGCGCATGATCCCCGCCACGAGTGTCAGCGGGTCCCCGATAATCGGAACCCATGCCAGGAGCAGTGACCAGTAGCCGAAGCGCCGATAGTGCCTCTGTGCCCGCTCCAGCTGTTTGGGGCTCGCCGGAAACCACCTCCGTTCCCGGTAACGCTCAACGGCACGCCCAAGCAGCCAGTTGACGAAAGATCCCAGCACATTGCCGATACTGGCCACCGCGACCAGCAATGTCGGCTCATGCCGTCCTGCCAGCAGAAGTGCGGTCAAAACGCTCTCCGATTGGGCCGGAATCAGGGTGGCAGCCAGCAAGGCCGCAAGGAAAAGACCGGCATAGGCTGCAAGATCCTCCATGTGTACACCCGCTCCGAACTCTCGATAAGGCAGATCATCGTTGCTCCGTTTGCTCGTGAAATAGACGGCATTGTGCGTAAGGAACAGGAAATTCGTTCCGGAGATCGCGGGCAGGGGGCTTGATTGGAAGAATGCATAGCATACTATGCAATAAAACATAGCCAGCTGAGGAAGAGCCCGGAAATGCTGATGAACGAGCAATCTATTGGCCGCATGATCGTCGATCTCGCCCGATCCCATACCGCACGCCTGAATGGCAGGCTGGAGCCGCTGGGCCTGTCGCAAGCGCGCCTTCAGGTGATATCGGCCCTGGAAGCGGCGGGTGAGCAGACGCAGCGTGAACTTGCGGAGGGTCTCGGGGTGGAACAAGCGACCATGGCAAACACCCTTGGCAGACTTGAAAGGGACGGGTTGGTCGTTCGCCTCCCTCATCCCGACGACAGGCGCGCCCAACTGGTCCGGTTGACGGGAAGGGCGAGTGAACTCATAGCTCCAGCGCGCGAAGCCGTCAGGGAAGCCGAAGACGCTTTGCTCAGGGGCCTTCCCCAAGCGGAGCAGGCGCTGTTCGTCAGCATGATTGCACGGCTTTCAATCCATGAGCCGGCCGACGAAACGCACGGGTAGGGCTTGGCAACTCGCCGCTGTCGAAAGAATTTTCAATTCTCTTCCCACAGATGAAAGAACCGGATAGGCACGACGGCGGAATGCGGCCCCGGAACTGGATCCGGGCACAAACGGGAACGGAAACACTCCATGGACAATATGCGCGGCATCGTGCTGATGGTGCTTGGCATGCTCGGATTTGCCGTCGAGGACATGTTCATAAAGCTGGCCTCGGCGGGGTTGCCTGTCGGACAGATCCTCGTCGTGCTTGGATTTCCCGGGGCTCTGCTGTTTGCGCTGCTGGCGCGGTCGCGCGGAATGGACCCGTTCTCGCGAAGTTTTTTCAGTCCCGCTGTCCTTGCGCGCAATCTCAGCGAGATGGTCGGTTCCATGGGATTCGTCACGGCCCTGGCGCTGGTCCCGCTCGCCACCGTCACGACGATCCTTCAGGCCGCGCCTCTGTTTGTCACCATGGGTGCGGCCCTGATTTTGGGTGAAGCCGTGGGCTGGCGCCGCTGGACTGCGATCCTGGTCGGATTTTTCGGCGTGGTTCTGGTGATCCGGCCCGGGCTCGAAGGTTTCGAACCCGACGTGCTTTGGGCTGTTCTGGCTGTCGTATCGCTCTCGATCCGCGATCTCGCCAGCCGGAAAGTGCCAAAGGCGGTGTCGTCCATTCAGCTGGCAGTCTGGGGCTTTCTGGTTGTGGGCTTTGCCGGGTTGATAATGCTGTCGGTGTCCGGAGGCGCCAAGGTTCCCACAGCCGTTGAAACGGCATATCTGGCAGCGGCGCTTTGTATCGGCACCTTTGCCTACTGGGCCCTGACAGAGGCCACGCGCCTGGGTGAAATCGCCGTGGTTACGCCATTCCGCTACTCGCGACTGTTGTTCTCAATGGTGGTCGGGGTTCTTGTGTTTGCCGAGATCCCTGACGTCTACACGTTGATCGGAGCCTGTATCATTATCGCCACGGGGCTTTACACAATCATGCGCGAACGCAAGCGCCGGCGTGACGAGGCCGCCCGTGCGATGGCCGAAAAGAACGCGAAATCAGTTCTTTAGGGTTAGGCAAACTCAACAATTGGGTCTTCCGTAAGCATCAGACAAAGAGATGGCAAACCAAATGCCCCTACTGTCCGTAACGGGCCTTCAGATGAGCGATGAAGTGCGCTGGATTGAGCGCTTCTCCGGTTGCCTCGCGCAGTATTTCCGGTGTCGTCCCCATGGAGCCGCGCTGCCAGATGTTCTCCCGTCGCCACGCATTGACCGAAGCGAAATCGCCCATTTCTATTTCGCGTTCGAGAGCAGGGTTCCCGGCTGAAATCGACGCCCACTGCTGCGCCGCCATCAGAGCGCCCAGCGTATAGGACGGGAAATAGCCGAAAGCGCCTGCGGGCCAGTGCACGTCTTGCATCGGGCCGTTCTTGGAATCGTCGAGCGTTGAAATGCCAAGGGATTCAGACATTTTCGCATCCCATGCCTCTGGCAGGTCACGCACATCCAGCGATCCCGAGAGCAGGTCCTGTTCGAGTTCATAGCGAAGGATCACATGCAAGGGATAGGTAACCTCGTCCGCATCCACACGGATCTTGCCGCGCTTGATTTCATGAACGTGCGGCAACAAGTCCTCGATGCTCCAGTCTTCTCCCAGATGCTGCGAGACATGGGGCAGGGCGAAGTGCCAGAAGGCCGGGTTACGCCCGATCTGCTTTTCGACGAACAGGCTCTGGCTTTCGTGAATGGACATTCCACGGGCCTTGCCCGAGGGCCAGTGTGCCCAGGCTTTCGGCAGGTTCTGCTCATACAGCCCGTGACCGGTTTCATGCAGGATACCCATCAGCGCAGGGAGAAATTCGTCGGTCCGGTAGCGCGTCGTCATGCGTACATCGCTTGGCACGCCACCGCAGAACGGATGATCGGAAATCGACAGGCTGCCATGATCGAGATCGAAACCGACCGCCTGCATCAGGGCCAGCCCGAGTGCTTTCTGCCGTTCGACCGGATAGTTGCCGGACAGGGGCCGGGCCGGTCGGGACGAGCGGCGGCGCTCCTGAGCCTCCAGGGCGATGGGAAGAAAATCGACCAGGAACGTCTTTAGTTCAGCGAACACCGGTGTGATGTCTGCCTCCCGGTTCCCCGGATCAAACTGTTCCATCAGCGCGTCGTAGGGTTTAAGGCCGAGCGCATCGGCGCGCATGTGCGCTTCCTCCCGCATCAACCCAACGACACCCTCAAGCGCCGGACGGAACGTTGCCCAGTCTCCGGTTTGCCGCGCCTTGCGCCACAATTGCTCGGACTGCATGCCAATTCGCATCTTTTGCTCGACAAATTCCGCGGGCAGGCAGGTCATGTTGAGGTAGCTGCGCTCGAATTCATCGACGGCGATGCGCTGTTCTGCATCGAGGCTTTCCGCCTTGGCGTCGGATATCCAGTCCGCAAGTTTGGGATCGGTTGCCTGCCGGTGAAGCATCCCCGAAAGGGTGGCCATCGCTTCGGCGCGCTCGCTTCCGCCACCGGGCGCCATGACGGTCGCTTCGTCGACGCCAAGGATTGCTAAAGCATGTTCAAGCGCGCTCAGTGAATGGCAATGGGCGTCGAGCTTTGCAAAGGACATGGCGATACTCCGATGATGGGGAAGGGCACTTTGTTCGATAGGCCAACCCTTGTGCGCCCGCAAGCGCAAACCGGAATTGGGGCCAGGCCGCACTCCTCAAGCTCCAGGCAGAGGTCCCAAGAATGGCGAGAATCCGGATTCATGCAAGCAAAGCGCGAGGTTCCGGAGAATCGACAGCCTGGAGCAAGGCTGAAAAGCAATTGTTAGAATCATTTAGCAGGAGACAAGAATGAATATCGAAGGCGTAAGCCATTCGAATATTCGGACTGTAAACAAGGCGGGATCAGTTAGGGATTCCGTCCCGCCCATCCATGCCCAGGCAATCCAGTCCTATCAGGAGCTGGGACCCATCGAGGCTATCGAAGCCACCGGAACATACGATTTGTCTGGCGAAGTTGCGCCCACCGGGCTTGGCTTTACCGTGGCTGCGCCAAACGGATATGAAATCTACATGCCGGCGAGACCCGGCTACTTTTCCAACAACCTGTCAATTGCCGTTACCGATCCGTCCGCCGAGCCGTTTTCTTTCGAAAAGTCCAGATCCGAAATTGTTGAAGCCGCACGCAAGGTGCTGGATGCCCGATACGCCAGGATGGCCGATTCCGGAGAACCGTTCCGCCCCAAATCAATCGAGGCCGCCGATTGGTACTCCTTGTTCGGAGAGCTTGACCGGCGCGCACTGAGTGCAATCAGGACTGACGAGAGCGGATATTTTTCTGCCATGGAGCAGGAAATCGCCCAAGCGATCATGACACAGCAACAGTCGCTGGCCATGGGGCAATATTACGGACCAACGCGCTTGGCCGAAGCCTACGCCGAGGCGGAAGAAATCGACCCTTCAGACCTCATGGCCATCGGCAAGGCCGGCGCGCTATGGCTTGACCAGGTCAGCCATGAAGAGAAGACCACGCTGTCGGAATGGATGGAACAGCGCGCCGCTGCCCAGTACCTCTACGAAAACGCCGCCAAGGACGCCGGCGTGAAACCCGAGGACCTGTCATCCGGCTTTCGTTTCGTTGACATGCTGCTCGAAGCCTACAGGGAGCTGGAACAGCTCGGCGAAGGCCACGAGCTGAATTACCTTCCTTCGTACCAGAAGGCGTGGCAGATGTTCGTCGATCAGATGCCGTCCGAGCAATCGTCGTCGACGACCTTGTTCTTCTGACATGCGCGAAGGGGGTAGACGAAATGAAGCACGCAAACCGTTTCGTTGAGTGCGCGTCCACCATCCAAATTACCACATACAAAGATCGCATAAGATAGATTATGGAACTGACGCGTTCGACTGGATTGTAATGCTTGCTACGTATTCCGTTATCAAAATCAGCGTCCTATGAGGATTTCCGAAAGCCCTGTGTGAGAAAGCATCCGGGCCGTTCCTGTTCTTCCGCCACAGAATGAGAAACCGGAAACCGGTTCCGACCGGCTTGACCTGCCACGGTTCAGGACGGCAATTGTTTGGCTGACTATCGGGAGGATGACATGCTTGAAGGCATACGGGTCGTGGAAATCGAAGGTCTGGGACCTGCGCCCTTTGCCTCCATGCTGCTCGCCGACCTTGGCGCGGATGTGATCGTGGTCCATCGGAAAAACGGTGGCCCGGCAAATGGCATGCCGGATCGGTCGCTGATAGATCGCGGCAAGCGATCCATTGAGCTTGATCTGAAGTCGGCCGATGACGCCGAGGTGCTTAAGGCATTGTCGGCAAGATCGGATGCACTCATCGAAGGTTTCAGGCCCGGTGTCATGGAACGTCTGGGACTCGGGCCGCAGGATCTTGCAGCTCACAATCCTGATCTGGTCTACGGGCGCATGACGGGCTGGGGCCAAACTGGACCAAGGGCTGGAACAGCGGGTCATGACCTCAATTACATCTCGGTTTCCGGCGCTGCGTGGTATGCGTCAAATCCGGGTGAACCGCCTTTTCCGCCGCCGACACTCGTCGGCGATATTGGCGGCGGAGCGCTCTATCTGGCGGTCGGCATTCTTGCCGGGGTCAACGCGGCTCGGAGCGGACGCGGCGGCTGCATTGTCGATGCTTCAATCGTCGACGGCTCGGCCCACATGCTGAATCTGCTGATGACCATGCGGCAGTCGGGGTATCTGTCCGCGCAGCGCGGCAAGAGCCTCCTGGACGGTCCGCATTGGAGCCGGTGCTATGCCTGTGCAGATGGCGGGTTCGTTTCGGTGCAGTGCCTGGAGCCGAAATTCTACGCCGAGTTTCTCGACCGTGTCGGGTTGAAGGATGATCCTGGTTTCGCCGATCAGTTCGATACTGACGCTTGGCCGCGGCAGACAGCGATACTGGCCGGAATGTTTGCGCGCCAGCCTCGCGCACATTGGGAAGCTTTGTTCGAAGGAAGTGATGCCTGTGTTGCCCCTGCCCTTGATCCGGAGCAATCCGCGCGCGATCCGCACATGATGGAACGGGGAACCTGGCAGAAAATCGACGGCGTGATGCAGGCTGCCCCCGCGCCAAGATTTTCGACACGACCCGATGCGAAACCGGGTCCGGTGCCTGTCCGCGGTGAACACAGTGAGGAGATCCGGAACTGGCTCGGCAACGCCTGAGCAAGGTGCAACGCGGAATAGTGGGCGTGCAGTCTCAGCCGGTCGCGCGCACGTTTATGATCTCGGCATCGATCGCTTTTGCCAGTGCCGCGGGATCGACGCTAAATACGCTGTCGGGCCTCCCTGCAGCCGCCCATACGGTTTCATGCTGCATCAGTGTACGGTCCATATAGACCGTTATCGGTGTCAGGTGACCGATTGGGGAAACGCCGCCGATGGCGAAGCCTGTTTCGTCTCGCACGCGCCGCGCTTCGCACCGATTGAGATCAAGATCGTGGTGTTCCGAGATGTAGGCCATGTCCGCATCATGGACGCCGGACACCAGCACAAGGCAGAGTGTCTTGTCGGCGGAGTTCTCAAAAACCAGCGATTTGACGATTTGGGCGGGCTCGCAGCCCGCCGCTTCAGCCGCTTCCTGCGCGGTCCGGGTCGATTGGGGCATCTTGATGATGCGGATCGCAAGGCCGGTTTTTTCGGCCGCCTCGGCAACCCTCGCCATGCTCGATCCGCTACGTATCAGATCGGGTGTCATTTCTGTAGCAAGCGTGTTCATGTCATCACCTCGAATTCCAAGGTCAGCCCATCGTAACACGGCTCGACGTGTTCCGGGGTCTCTTTGCGCACAGTTTCATAATCGAGCGGAATATGCATGTGTGTCAGATAGGCCCGGCTCGGGTTGAGTTTCTCGATCCACCACAGCGCCTGATCAATCGAAAGATGACTTGGATGCGGTTTGTACTGAAGGCAATCGATGATGAGCGCGTCCAGATCCCCTAGCCGCGCAACCGTTTCCCGCGGAAAGTCGCTGACATCGCAGCAGTAGGCAATCTTGCCGATACGGAAGCCCAGGGATCGGATCGATCCGTGAGCCTGGTCCAGCGGCTCGATCTCAATCATGCCGCCCGCGCCACTGATGCGGATCGGCTCAGCCGTTGAAGCAATCACCCTTGGCTCGGTAATCGGAGGATAGTTGCTTCCCGGCGGCGTCTCAAGGCAGTAGCCGAAACTGGCCCGGATGTGCGCCATGGTCGCTGCATCGGCGAAAATGGGGACCCGCTTTTTCTGTGCCAGCGCAAAGCCGCGAAGGTCGTCGATGCCATGCACATGGTCTGCATGGGGATGTGTGTACAAGACCGCGTCGATCGTGTGCACCCTGTTGGCGATCATCTGCTCGCGAAAATCCGGGCCAGTGTCGATGACCACGGTGGTTTCCCCGCCATCGGGGGCGATCTGCCGGATCAGAAAAGCGGCTCTGGTTCTTCTGTTTCTGGGGTTTTCCGGGTCGCAGGCCCCCCAGTCTCCATTGACCCTGGGGACGCCGGGCGAAGAGGAGCAACCCAGAATCGTAAACTGGCGGCGATGAGTACCAGTCACAGCGGCGGCATCTTCGAAAAGGCTCTGAGCGCGTTCGCCGTGGTCAGGTCGCGCAACTCCGCTTCGTCGGCGCCAATCGTTTCGGCAAGTACGCGCGCCGTGTTGACCACGTAGGACGGTTCATTGCGTTTGCCCCGGTAAGGTGTCGGCGCAAGATAGGGCGCATCGGTCTCGACCAGCAACCGTTCACGCGGAACCGACCGGGCGATATCGCGAAGGTCCTCCGATTTCTTGAAGGTCAGAATACCCGAAAAGGAGATGTAGCCTCCCAGTCTCACACCGGCTGCGGCAAGCTCCGCGCCCGAGGAGAAGCAATGCAGAATGAAGGGAAAGCTCCCCTTCCCTGTCTCGTCCTCCAGGATGTTGATCATGTCCTCATCGGCATCGCGGGAATGGATGACCAGGGGCAAACCGGTCTGGCGTGCAGCGGCAATATGGCGGCGGAACCCGGTGGCCTGGGCATCTCGCGGCGCATGGTCATAAAAATAGTCGAGGCCGGCCTCGCCGATCGCGACGCACCGCGGATGTCTGGCCAGCCTCACAAGATCCTCGGTGGTGACATCGAGCTCTTCGGCCGCGTTGTGCGGATGGGTTCCGACCGAACAAAAAACTTCCGGGTGCGTTTCGGCAAGCGCGGACACCTGGTCGAATTTCTTCACCCGCGTCGAAATCGTCACCATTCGGACCACGCCGGCCTCCCGGCATCGCGTGATCAGTTGGTCGCGCTCCGCGTCGAATTCCGCAAAATCAAGATGGCAATGCGTATCTATGACGGGATGGTTTCCGGCATCCAAACTCATGCGTCCTGCTCCGGCTCAGCCTCCACGAAGCGCGGGAAGATGCCCGACGGCTGCGGGAGTTCGACCCCGGGCACGAGGGCGGCATTGCTGACCCGGAATTGCCGGTTCTCCGCGGGTGTATTCAGCAGATCCAGCAGCTTTGAAGCGCTTTCGGGCATGAAGGGTTGAATGCTCACGCCAATGACCCGCAGCACTTCGGCTGTCGTGTAAAGAACGGTGTTCATGCGTTCCGGATCGCTTTTCTTGAGCTTCCACGGCTCCTGACCGGCAAAGTAGCGGTTTGCATCGGCCACCACCTGCCAGATCGTCGCCAGCGCCTTGTGTATCTGGCACGCCTCCATTTCGGGACGAATGGTATCGAGGATTCCGTAGGCTGCATCCAGTATCGACTGGTCCTCCGCGGTGAAGGAACCGTATTGCGGCACCCTGCCCTCGCAATTCTTGTTGATCATGGAAAGCGAGCGCTGCGCCAGGTTTCCGAGATCGTTGGCAAGATCGGAATTGATGCGACCGACGATGGCGTCATGGCTGTAGCTTCCGTCCTGCCCGAAGGGCACTTCCCGCATGAAGAAATACCGGACCTGATCCAGACCGTAATGCTCGACCATCGTGAACGGATCCACCACGTTGCCGATCGATTTCGACATCTTTTCCCCCTTGTTGTAGAGGAAGCCGTGGGCGAACACCTTGGCAGGAAGTTGGAGCCCCGCCGACATCAAGAATGCCGGCCAGTAGACTGCGTGGAACCGGACGATGTCCTTGCCGATCATGTGTACCGCAGGCCAGTAGCCCCAACGGTCTCCGCCCTCGTCGGGAAAACCGGCTGCCGTGATGTAGTTGGTCAGCGCGTCGACCCAGACATACATCACATGCTTTTCGTTTCCGGGAACCGGAATGCCCCAGTCGAATGTGGTGCGCGAGATGGACAGATCCTTCAGTCCCGACCGGACGAAGCTTGCAACCTCGTTGCGCCGCTCGGCCGGGCCGACAAAATCCGGGTTCTTTTCGAACAGTTCGAGAAGCCGGTCGCCATAGGCGGAAAGCCGGAAGTAGTAGCTTTCCTCTTCAACCCACTCGACCGGCGAGCCCAGCGGTTCCCGGCGGATCTTGTCCTCACCCACCGTGGTTTCACTCTCGTCGAAGAATGCTTCCTGCCGGACCGAATACCAGCCGCCATATTTGCCGAGATAAATGTCGCCGTTGGCCTCCATCCGCTTCCACAATTCCTGGACGGAAATCCGGTGCCGCTCTTCCGTGGTGCGGATGAAGTCGTCGTTCGAGCAGTTCAGCAGCGTCAGCAGATCGCGGAAGACCGAAGAATTGCGGTCCGCCAGCTCGATCGGCGGAATTCCTTCCTTCTCGGCCGTCTGCTGCATCTTTTGACCGTGTTCATCTGTGCCGGAGAGAAAAAACACATCCTTGCCGTCGAGCCTCTGAAACCGGGCCAGAACATCCGTTGCGATCGCTGTGTAGGCGTGGCCGATATGAGGGACGCCATTCGGATAGAAGATCGGTGTGGTGATGTAGTAACGCTCGTTGCTCATATCGGTGTTCGGATGCCTTCTTTGCAGCGGGCGCGCGAATGCCGCCCTCGGACGCGGACTACATAGGCGATTATCTCCGATGATGCCATGCCCGGATTGGCGACAGCAGTTCAAATTTCAAGGCTGTCCGATCAGGCTTGCGCCCGTTCAGTCAGCGGAAAATCAGGCTGAAGACATGCAGTACGGTCTGCTTGCGATCCAGATTGTAGGCAGCCGCGTTAGCGAAATGTTCGGCGAGCTCGACTGAAAGACGCGAAAGCCGGTTGGCCTCTGCAAGATCGTTTGCCGCGCCAGCCTCCCGCGCCATTGCCCTCACCCGGTCGATGACCAGTTCCGTAAAGAATTGGTAGGCAACATCGCGGTCTCTGGCGGAAAGGATTTCCGCGAGCTTGTGGATCGGCTCACGGTCGGAAAGGCTGCCCCGTTCGATGATGTCGACGAAAGCCTCGGCAATGTCCGCGCCGCCGTAATTCCGCAGCAACAGGGCCCGTGCGACACTGCCCTCGCTCAACCCTATGATGGCGTCCGAACCGCCGGGCGGAGCGCCAAGATGATCGAGCGCCCGATTGAGATCCTGCGCGTCGAGCGGCTCGAGGCGCAGGGACAGGCATCGCGAGCGGATGGTCGGCAGCAACCGTCCCGGGGTGTGAGACAAGACGAGGAACAGTGAGCGTTTCGGCGGTTCCTCGAGAATCTTGAGGATCGCGTTCGCCGCATTGCGGTTGAGGTCGTCAGCGGGATCTATGATTGCGATCCGCCAGTTTCCGGTCCCCGAAGTCTGGCCGAAGAACTTTCCGGCCTTGCGGACCTCGTCAACCGTGATCACCGACTTCACCTTGCCGGTTTTCTCATCGACGGGCCGCGCCAGATGCAAGAGATGATGAGAGGCGCCGCTGGCGATCTGCCGCGTCAATGGGTCGTCCGGATCAGGATCGGCGATGTCCGCCGGCGCGTTGGCCGGGTCCGGATGGGCCAGAACGTGACGGGCGAAGCGGTAGGCAAGCGTTGCCTTTCCGATACCCTGCGGACCCTCTATCAGGATCGCGTGGTGCATCCGTCCAGAACGATAGGCATCGGCAAGAAAGGACTGCGCCCCGTCATGGCCGAAAAGCACCGTATTCTCACCCGGAGGTATGGCGCCCTCGAGCACCCCGGGTTGTTCTGCGTTCACGCCTTTCCGTCCTGCGCCGCGGCCTGAGGTTCGCCCTCGTCCAGGACGTCCTCCACCGCGTTCAGGATCGCAAGCGCGACGACGTCCTCGGCCTGTCCGGCATCAATCAGCTTGCAGCGGTCCGGTTCACTGCGGGTCAGGTCGACAAAGGCTTCACGGCGTTTTTCATGCGTGGCCAGCTCTTCCTTTTCGAACCTGTCGGGCGCCGCATTCTTGCCCTCGCGTGACTTGGCTCGCTTCAGCCCGGTTTCAGCCGGCAGGTCCAGAACCAATGTGAGATCCGGGGTCATGCCGTTGATCGCGATCCGCTCGAGGTGATTGATGAACTGTGGCTCGAGGTTACCGGTCACGCCCTGGTAGACCCGGCTGGAATCCATGAAACGATCGCAAAGAACGATCACGCCCTCGTCAATTGCGGGCCGAATGACTTCCTCGATGTGATCGCTGCGCGCCGCCGCGAACAGAAGCGCCTCCATGCGCACGCCGAACTCTTCTGCCGCTCCGGACAAAAGCACATTCCGGACTGCTTCCGCCCCCTGCGATCCGCCGGGTTCTCGGGTCACCAGCACCTCCAGTCCGCGCCGCCGCAGGACCTTGGCCAGCCGGTGGATCTGGGTCGACTTTCCGACGCCCTCCCCGCCTTCGAATGTGATGAAGCGGCCCTTGCTGATATTCACGTGCAGAGATCCCGGCCGCCATGGGCGCCGCTGACGCTCCCGGCCTGTGTGTTGAAAACCGGCCGGAAGACCCGGCTCGGTTCTGCATAAAGGAATTGCACGGCAATGAGAACGCCCGGCATGTGCCCTACCGCCAGAATTGTGCAAGTTCGATCAGAGCGTCGAGTGCCTGGGTGTGCAGCGGCCCTTTTGTGACAGAATTCTCGGCATAAAGCGGGGTCTCCTGGGAAAGCAGTTCACCGATATAGACCTTCAGAACCGCGATTTCGCTGCCGGCTTCAACCGGTGCGCGAAGCGGCCATCTGTAGCTGATTCGCGCTGTCAGACGGTCGGGATTGGTGATCGGGACCAGGATATCGATGGGCCCGTCTGCCTTGACAACCACGCCGTCGTCACCGCCATAGACGCTGAGTTCCCCGATGATTTCATCTTCGGCAAAGAGTGTTCTGCTTTCGAAGGCACGTACGCCCCATTCCAGCATCTTCCTTGCTTCCTCGGCGCGTTCGCGCTTCGTCGACAGCCCACTCATGGCCATGAACAGGCGCCGACCGTCCCTGTTGATGGATGCAACAATGCCGTAGCCGGAGTCTTCGGTAAATCCGGTCTTCATTCCGTCGACCCCTATATCAAGGCCGAGCAGCGGGTTCCTGTTGCGCTGGCGGATATTGTTCCAGGTGAAATCCGGCTGAGAATAGTAGCGGTAGAACTCGGGATAGGTGGCGTGAATGTGCCTTGCCAGCTTGACCAAGTCCTTCATCGAAACCTGTGAGTCCGGGTGCGGCAGACCGCTTGAATTGCCGAATACGGATCGGGTAAGGCCGATTTCCCGTGCCCGCTCGGTCATCAGCCGGGCAAAGTTTTCCTCCGACCCGGCCATTCCTTCGGCGATGATGATGCAACCGTCATTGGCCGATTGCACAATCACGCCCTGAATGAGGTCTTCGAGCCTTATCGAGGAATTGAGTTCGGCGAACATCGTCGATGTGCGTGATGCCGCCCCGCCCGTGCGCCATGCGTTTTCCGACACCTGGAACGTGTCGTCCAGAGAAAGCCGTCCCGTGCTGATGGCATGGAAGACAACCTCCATGGTCATCAGCTTCGCAAGTGAAGCCGGCGGGACAAGTTCGTCTTCGTTCTTGGAAAACAGGACCGTGCCGGTGTCGGCGTCGATCATGTAGGCCTGGGCTGCGCGTGTCTCGAACAGCTGCGCACGGGAAGGGGCGGCCCCGAGCACGGACAATACAAGCGAGAACACCAGCATTGCCGCCGCCAAGCGACGGTTGAAGTCAAAAGAAACAAAATTCAAGCGCCCAAGCAGCGGCCAAGACATGAAGATATCCATCCGAACGATATGGAAAGAATAGCGTTTTTTGAAACTATCAAGCCTGTCCACGAGGATCAATGCTTCGGGTAAGCCGATGCGCGGCAGCTGAGCCCCGCACCCTTTGGATCTTGCCCGCTGCGGGGCGGAGAACTCATTGACGAGCCGCGGCCGTCGTCTCGTCAGTTCGTGGCTTCGCCGGAAGCCTGCACCCGTTTCAGCAGGCTTTCAAAGCGCCCGGCGGCAGTTGTGGGCCGCGCGCCCCAATAGGCAAGGCCGATATCCCGTCGGGCCTTTGTGTCGGACGCAGACGCCACGGGAACGCTGAAAGACGGCCTGTCGGGAAGGACCGGGCCGATGGCAGGAAGCACATAGCCGTTCAGGTTGGTTGGGCCTGACCTTGCCACGCTTTGCAGCGCGCCTGCCGCGCCAACCGTCCCCGGGGGAACCAGACCGGCCGGTACGGTGCCGTTGGAAGCTTGATTTGGGGCCGACCCGTTCATTGCCAGCATGACGCCGCTTGCGATTACGCCATCTTCAGGGCCGGCCGATCCGCCGCGCTGGTAGCTCGCCATGAGATAGCGAGTATCGTCACCTTCAACGGGAGCGCGCCCCACATACTGCACACGCACCGCGGCGACGCCTTCGTGTTTCATGTCGAGCAGGTCCGCTGCCTGGCTGGATAGGTCGATGATGCGGCCATGGGCGAAAGGGCCGCGGTCGTTGACACGAACAATCACCGAGTTGCCGTTTTTCTTGTTTGTTACACGGGCGTAGCTGGGGAGCGGAAAGGTCGGGTGCGCCGCGGAAAGGTGATACTGGTCATAGATCTCGCCATTCGCGGTGAGACGGCCATGGAAATTGGGGCCATACCACGACGCCAGGCCTGCACGGTCGTATCCCGGTTCTTCCTTGGGCGTGTACCACTTCCCCCGTATCCGATACGGCTTGCCGACCATCGATCGTCCGCCGCCCTTCTTGGGACGCTTGGCCGATGTCATGCGCGGGCTCGCATCAACGCCGTATTCAGCCACCGAGAACTTGGTCTTGGTGTTGATGTGCGAGGTATCCGAGCCGCCTGAACCGGACGTGGAGGAACATCCCGCGAGCGCCAGCAACAGAACTGGCACAAGCAGGATTGAGGCTTTCTTGCGCAAACGCGCGAGATCCGGATTGAATTTCGTCAACACCACACCGCGACCCGATGGTTTTGCGGCCAAAAATGTGGCTTGGCAGCATGTCCCCTGCAAAGCCGTCCCCTTTGATACCTGCGTTCGATCTGATTATCGAAGCCTTAATTCGCTCCGCAAGATGGCGAAATTGCGTTTATCATCGGGCACGAGCGGAGGAAACCCGCTATCGTGGTGAACAATTGGTAACGATGGGCCGGGATAACGGGGAGCAACAGTGCGGCGCCGCGCTGTGCTCTCCGCGCAGCGGACTAGCCCTCGATGCGGGCCTTGCCGCTGCGTCCGTCCTGACGGACCCAGTTCAGAGTGCGCTCGCCTGTTTTCTGGATACGAAAACAGCTGGGCTCGCCATCATACCAGGTCGGCCACTGCTGGCACAGCCGGTCTCCCCTCACCCACCAGCGTCCGGTTTCCTTGGGCGCCATGAACTTGCCCAGGCCAAGCGCCGACCCGTCACCGGTGACAGCACCCGAAGGCTTGTAATTGAGCGGGAACTCGCCTCCGAAAGGCGTCGCCAGATAGACCCGCTTGCCGACGACGAAGTTCTTGAGTTCGCTGCCGCTGAGCTGTTCAGCCGCCGCCGTCAATGGCGCGGCCAATACGCAGAGCGCAGCAACAAAACCGACAAATGCTTGTTTGGGCAGCATGATGGTCTCCATTCGATGACATCTGGCGGGTAATACGAACGAATTGCGGGTTTGGTTTCATTTCATCTTGATTTTCCTTCGTGATGTCGACCCTTTTCGCGCCGGACCGGCCAGACACGACCACATTCGCATTGGGTCTTGGCTTCAGTGCCCATGACCCCGGAACAAGCCTGACGGGCGCAGGAAAGTTTTATCGGTTGTCGGGCCAGGACCGTCATGCCGTTTCGCGTGCGCTTCGGCAGACCATCTGAAACAAGTTGACGGCGCGCGGAGTCGGGCGTTACAAGCGCGCACTGACTGCGAAGCAGCCGGAAATTGCGGGATTGGTGCGTCGTCGATGATCCATCCCTTCCCGGCGCGTTTCATCCGGAGGGGTGGCCGAGCGGTTTAAGGCACCGGTCTTGAAAACCGGCGTGCGGGAGACCGTACCGTGGGTTCGAATCCCACCCCCTCCGCCACTCGCCCGCACAGGGCTTAGGGTTGCAGTTTGGACAATGCCCTGTAACCGGCCGTAAACCCGATCAAGGATTGACGGAGCGTGACACTCTGTCCCTCAATCGTCCGCAACTCGAAAACGGCCTCATTTCCGGCAAACAGCGCAGCGCGAACTTTTCCATCCAGAAGCAAGGGCGCAATACATCGGGTCAGCGGCGCCTCGTTTCCGTTCGACAGCGCATGACAGGATCGGAAGGCCAGCCGCCGAATGCGTTGATTGTCGATCCGCATGGCAATCCCCGGAACCAGCAACACCGGTTGCATTGTCTCGGCCAGCAAAACCACCTGATCCTTCCGATCCGGGATCGAAACATGGCGCACGGAAAGATCAATCCGAACCGGTTCCGTCACAATGGGTCGCATCACGCAATCCGACATACCCCCTTCAGCACAATTCACCTGCCAGTCATCGAAGCGCTTGCCGGTCGTCGATGGCTGCGCGGATGGAGGCAAGGACAACCGGATCGGGTCTGACGCCTTGGTTTGAGCAGGCTTCTCAGCCAACGGCAGAAGCAGGCTTTGTGCGCTTGCTCCATTCGCGGCCAGAGCGAACAGAACTGCAAAAAAAACTGGGCAAGCACGGACCTATTCATTCAAAGCCGCCCACTCGGCGCCGAACCCGTTCATGGAGAGCGGAAACTCCACCCTTTGACCCTGCTCCAGCATCAAGGAGATGGTGCCGGACTCTGAGATCGCGATTTCGTCCAGCATTTCTTTGCTCAGATCTGCATCGGCCAGGCAGCCATTCGTCATGCAGCAGAAATAACTGGCGGATATGCCTTTTGGTTCGGCTTCTCCATCGGAGGAGAATGTCACCTTCAGCGCCTCCCTTTGCGAATATGATCTGCCACGAGGTGAACCGGGTCAGTATTGCTCGCGCTAATCAAAGCTCAGCCGGCAGGCGTTGTGGCTCGGGACAGACCGGCGACGATGCCGCGCAATTCCGCCAGCCCGCGCAAACGGCCGACCAGTGGATAACCGGGATGGGTCTGACGGTCGGCGTCGTCAAGCAGCTCATGGCCATGATCGGGCCGGAACGGTATCTCCCATATCTCCTGCCCGGCATTGCGCCGCCGACGTTCCTCGCCAAGCAAAACCGAAACGAGCTCAACCATGTCCGTGTCGCCTTCCAGGTGTGCGGCTTCCTCGAAAGATCCGTCCGGCTCCTTTCTGACATTCCGCAAATGGGCGAAATGGATCCGATCGGCGAATTTCCCGGCGATTGCGGGCACATCATTCTTCGGATTGGCGCCAAGCGAACCTGAGCAAAGCGTTAGCCCGTTCGCGTTACTGTCGACAGCGTCGAGAATCCACGCAATGTCATCGGCATCCGAGACGATCCGCGGCAGGCCGAGTATGTCGCGGGGCGGGTCGTCCGGATGCACGCAAAACCGCATGCCGAGATCCTCTGCCGCCGGAATGACTTCCTGCAGAAACCGTTTGTAATTGTCTCGCAGTTCCGCGCGGCCGATGCCCTCATATAGTTTCAGCTGAGCCTTCAGACCATCCGCGTCGTAACGGTCAAAGGCTCCCGGCAGACCCGCCATCACGGCATGCATGAGCCTGTCGCGATCCTCATCGCTGGCGCCCTGAAACCAGGCCTCGGCCTCTGCGACGACTTGCAGCGAATAATCGTCGCGCGCCGCACCCCGCCCCAGCATGAAGATCTCGAGCGCTGCCATTTTCGGAGCCGAAAACCTCAGGCAACTCCCGCCTCGTGCCACGGGCGCGGCCAGATCGGTCCGCGTCCAGTCGAGCAGCGGCATGAAATTATAGCAGATCGTGCGGATACCCTCCTCGGCGAGATTGGCCATCGACTGCCGGTAATTGGCGAAGAGGCCAGAAAGATCACCCTCCCCGCGCTTGATCCGCTCGTGGATTGGAAGGCTTTCGACGACCACCCAGTCGAAACCAGCCTGCGCAATCTGGACCTTACGCGCGGCGATCGCCTCCCTGCTCCAGACGTCTCCATAAGGAACTTCGTGCAACGCCGTCACGATGCCGCCTGCACCGGTCTGGGCAATCTCTCCGAGCGAGATCCTGTCAAAGGACCCGTACCAGCGCCAGCTCTCCTTCATGTGAGGTCCTCGACCGCTTTGCGCGCGCCGTTGTGGCAAAGGGATGCGTATGCACGCCCGACCGGATCGGCAAGTCGGGCCGCCTGCGTCGCGCTGAAAATGTCACGCATCGCAAGCAGGGAGGCGACCTTCTCTTCCGGCGTGTCGGCGGCATCCAACCTCTCCCGCAATTGCTCCGAAAGCGGATCTTTCACATCGATCGGGTTGCCTCTTTCATCGACGCCGCCGACATACCGCATCCAGCCGGCGACAGCGAGCACAAGTCCGGGGCACGCTCTGCCCGCATCGAAATTGTTCGAGATCGTTCCCAGTATGCGTTGGGGCAGTTTCTGGCTGCCGTCCATGGCGATCTGCCATGTCCGGTGGCGAATTGACGGATTGGAGTAGCGTTCAAACAGCGCGCCGGCATAGGCATCGATGTCGACATCCTCGGGCGGCGCGAACGATGGTATGATTTCGTCCCGCCAGAGCTTCTTGACGAAGCTTGCGAAAGCCGGGTCCGCGACGGTCTCCGCAATGGTCTCATGCCCCGCAAGATAGCCGAGATACGCGAGTGAGGAATGCGTTCCATTGAGCATTCTGAGTTTCATGTTCTCGTAGGGCGTGACATCGGTTACCAGTTCGACGCCGGCAGCGGCGAGATCCGGCCTGGCATCGTTGCCATGGGCCTCGACGAAGTCATCTTCCACCACCCATTGCCGAAAGGGTTCGCACAGGACCGGCGCTTCATCGCGATAGCCGGCCCTTTCCGCCAACCGGTCGATATCCTCAGGCTTCGTTGCCGGCGTGATCCGGTCCACCATGGTTGCGGGAAAGCGGCCCTCAGTCCCGATCCATCCGGCAAGTCCGGGATCGAGCCTTTGAGCAAGATCCAGCACCGCTCGGCGTACCAGGCGGCCATTTTCAGGCAGGTTGTCGCATGTGAGCACCGTAAACGGCGGAAGACCTGCATCGCGACGACGCTGCAATGCCCGGACAAGGAAGCCGGGCGCCGATTTGGGAAGCGGATTTTCCAGGTCGTGAACGATATCGGGATGATCGAAGTTCAGTGATCCGGTTGACGGGTCGTGGCAGTAGCCCTTTTCCGTCACCGTCAGGGTGACGATGCGGATGGCGGGGTCCGACATCTGCCTGAGCACCGCTTCCGGGTCTTCGGGTGCAACCAGCACGCTGTCTAGAATTTCGACCGTGCGCAACGTTTCCCCGCCGTCAGGCTCCTGCGTGACAACGGTGTAGACGAAGTCCTGCGGTGCCAACCTGTCCCGCGTGCCGGCACTTTGAAGACTGACGCCGATGATCCCCCAGTCTCCGCCCGAGCGACGCACGGCATCTTCGATGTAAACCGCACCAAAGGCACGGAAGAAAGCACCGAGACCGAGATGAACAATGCCGGGTTTCGTCCGCGCGGCATCCGTACGGACAAGTCTGGACATGTCAGCGCGCAAGCCAGCCTCCATCGACATTAAGGACTGCGCCATGAATGTACTTTGCGGCGGGAGAAGCGAGAAAGACCGCGGCCTCGCCGATGTCGTCGGCTTCGCCCCAGCGGCCCGCAGGGATGCGCTCGAGGATCGCGCGATTGCGCGCCTCATCGTTTCTGAGCGCCTCGGTGTTGTTGGTCGCGATGTAGCCCGGTGCAATGGCATTCACATTGACGCCCTTGGCAGCCCATTCATTGGCCAGCAGCTTGGTAATCCCGGCAACACCGTGCTTGGACGCGGTGTAGGAGGCCACCCGGATCCCGCCCTGCACGGAGAGGAGCGAGGCAATGTTGACGATGCTGCCTGCACCGCCGCGCGCGAGAACCGCCCGTCCGAAGGCCTGGGAGGTGAAAAAGACCGCCTTGAGATTGACGTCGATGACATCGTCCCAGTCAGCTTCGCTGAAATCGACCGCATCGCTGCGCCTGATGATCCCGGCATTGTTGACCAGAATGTCGATCCGCTCATCGGCGAACACGTCGCGCGCGGCCATCGGGTCCGCAAAATCGAGAACCATCTCCCGCGCATCCGAAATCTGGCTCACGGTCTCGGCACAGGACCGCCGTCCGCCACAGATCACGGATGCTCCCGCCCGTCCCATCGCCACCGCAATTGCCTGGCCGATGCCGGTATTGGCCCCGGTTACAAGCGCGGTTTTCCCCTCGAGCGAGAACGCGTTCACCTGAGGTCTCCCATCGCCACCATGTCCATGTCCGTGAAATCGACATTGTCGCCGGCCATCGCCCAGCAGAAGGTACAGGCGCCGGTGCCTGCACCGCAATGGATCGACCACGGCGGAGAGATCACGGCCTCCTCGTTGGCCATGACGATGTGGCGGGTTTCGTCCGGCCGTCCCATGATGTGGAAAACCCGCTGTTCAGGCCCGAGCTCGAAATAGAGGTAGGCTTCCATACGGCGGTCGTGCAGGTGCGCCGGCATGGTGTTCCAGACCGAACCCGGCGCAAATTGCGTATACCCCATCAGCAACTGGCAACTTTCGGCGACCTCGGGATGAAGGAACTGAAGAATGACGCGTTCGTTGCAGGTTTCCGATGAGCCGAGCTCCACGCGCCGTGCATCCCCGATGCGGATCAGCTTGCTCGGGCATTGGCGGTGCGCCGGCGCCGACAGAATGTAGAAACGGCCATTGCCGGAAAACGTAACCGGACCCGACCCCATGCCGAGATAGAGAACGTCCCCTCCCTCGACCGTGTAATCCGTTCCGCCCGCAGACACAGTGGCGCTTTCGCCGATATTGAGAATGCCCATTTCACGCCGGTCGAGAATGGAGGCCGTGCCGCATTCAGCGACGTGATCAAGGGTCAGCTTGCCGTTTCCCGGCACCGCGCCGCCAAGGATCAACCGGTCGTAGTGGGTATAGACCAGGCGGATTTCGCCATCGGCAAAGAGCCCGCTCGCATGGAAGTGCGAACGCAATCCGGCGGTGTCGAGGCCCTTGGCGGTGGCCGGATCAATTGCGTGCCGGGTTTCGACGGTCAGCATCGTTAGTCTCCCTTCAGGGGTTTTGGGTCAGAAAATCGTCACGACGCGGCGTGAAGGTATCGATGAGCGTGCCGGGCTCGAGGCAGACGCAGCCATGAACTGCATTGGACGGAATGACAAAGCTGTCGCCGCGACCGACCTCGATGGTCTCTCCGGCGACAGTAAAAGTGAAGCGCCCAGATTCCACATAAGTCGACTGAACATGCGGATGGCTGTGGGGCTTGCCCTCTGCGCCCGGTGCTTCAAAGCGGAAAGCGACCACCATCATATCCGGCGTTTCGCTTAAAACCTGGCGGGTAACACCGGGATCGGCAGGGACTTCGGGATAGGATTTCAGCAGCATTCAACGGTCCTCATCGGAAAAGCGACGGCAGCCAGAGCGACAGCGAGGGAATGTAAGTAACCAGCAACAGCGTGAAGATGGCTGCGCCGTAAAACGGCCAGATCGTCCGGATCGCATCCCAGACCGATATTCGACCGACGGCACAGCCAACGAACAGGACGGTTCCCACAGGCGGCGTGCACAGTCCGATACCGAGATTGAGCACCAGAATGACGCCGAAATGCACCGGATCGACGCCGAAGGCCACGGCGACGGGCAGGAATATGGGCGTGGTGATGACGATCAGCGGCGACATGTCCATGAAGGTGCCGAGCATCAGAAGCACCAGATTGATCAAAAGCAGGATCACGATCGGATTGTCGGAGACGGTCTTGAGCAATGCCACGAGATCGGCAGGAATCTTCAAGAAGGCGAGCAGCCAGCCGAAGGCGCCGGCACAGCCGATCACCAGGAGAACCATGGCCGTGGTGCGCACGGCGGCCTTTGTCGCTTCGACGAACCCGGTCCAGTTCATCGTTCGATAGGCGATGGCGGTCACGAGAAGTGCGTATACTGCCGCGATGCACGAGCTTTCCGACGCGGTGAAGATACCCGAGCGGACGCCTCCGAAGATGATGACAATGAGCAGGATACCGGGAATGGCATTGAGAAAGATGGCGCCCAGCATGGACCAGCCGGGAAAGGCCTCGGTCGGATAACCCGCCTTGCGGGCAACGAACCAGGCCGTCGCCATCAGCGAAATCGCCAGAAGCAATCCGGGAATAATGCCGGCGGTGAACAAGTCGGCGATCGACAGCCGCCCTCCCGCCGAAATCGAGTAAATGATCATGTTGTGCGACGGCGGCAGCATGAGCGCGATGATTGAGGAGACGACGGTGACATTTACGCCGTACTCGACGCTGTAGCCCTTCTCCTTCATCTGCGGGATCATCAGGCCGCCGATCGCGGTTGCATCTGCAGCGGCCGAGCCGGAGATTCCGCCAAACAGCACAGAGGCTGCAATGTTGACCTGCCCAAGGCCTCCGCGCATGTGACCGACCATGGCCCCGGCAAGCGCCACCAGGCGGCGCGCGATATCGCCGCGCACCATGAGTTCGCCGGCAAATATGAAGAACGGAATGGCCATCAGCGCAAAGACCGAGACACCGGAATTGAGCTGCTGAAACACCACGACCGGCGGCAGACCGATGTAGAGAACCGTCGCGAACGAGGCGACGCCAAGACAAAACGCCACCGGAGTGCCGATCAGCAGCAGGAACACGAACGTGCCGAAGAGGATCCAGACTTCCATGTTCATTCATCCACGAGATCGGTTTCGCCGAAGCGGGCGGTGGGAAGGCCGGCAGCCCGGCGGGCAAGCCGTTCAAGCGAGAACAGCGCCATAAGGACGCCACCGCCGACGATCGGCAGGAAGTCAAACGCACCGGAAACCCCCAGTGACGGCAGCTTCACGTCCCAGGCGGACAGGGCGAGCTGGGATCCGAACCAGATCATTCCGGCCGCAAAGCCAAGCACCGTCAGATCGGAAATGCTGTAAAGCCAGAGCTTGGCTCCGGGCGGCAGGAAATACAGAAGCACGTCAAAACTCAGATGGTAGCCTTCGCGGATACCGACAGCTGCGCCCAGAAAGATGAACCAGCCCATCAGGATGACTGCCGCGGGCTCACTCCAGACAAGGGAATCGTTGAAAATGTAGCGGGCAATCACCTGGCCGGTGATGAACACCGTCATCAGCACAAGACCGGCGGCAGCCAGCCAAAGCGCCACACGCGCCACCTGGCGCAAGGCCCGGGCGACCGATTTCATCAGTTCCTGCAAGGCACCCTCCCCGGAGACATCGACCATGGCGAGAACTTCGCCATGGTCGACAGGACTTGGTCAGTCGGTTGCCCGGATGCGGGCGACCAGATCCTTGAGCTTGTCCGAAGTCACGTGCTTTTCATAGACGCTGTCCATTGCAGCCATGAAGGGCGCCTTGTCGATCTCGGTGATCACCTCGACACCGGCAGCGCGAACCTTCTCTTCGGATGCCTTTTCGCGTGCAACCCACATTTCGCGCATGACGGGGACGGAATCCTTGGCAGCCTGACGGACAGCGGCTTGATCCTCGGCCGAGAGCTTGTCCCAGGAGGCCTTGGACATCACCAGGACTTCCGGCACGATCAGGTGCTCGTCGAGGGTATAGTAGCCGGCGACCTCGTAGTGACCCGAGGATTCAAACGAAGGCCAGTTGTTCTCGGCACCGTCGATAACGCCGGTCTGGATTGCAGAGTACACCTCGCCGTAAGGCATGGGGGTGGCATTGGCGCCGAGCGCGGTCATCATGTCGACGAAGATGTCGGACTGCATCACGCGAACCTTCATGCCTTCAAGGTCCTCGATCGACTTGATCGGCTTGACCTTGTTGTAGAAGCTGCGCGAACCACCGTCGTAAAACGCCAGACCGACATAACCGTGCGGTTCGAATGCCTTCAGAATGTCGTCCCCGATCGGGCCGTCCATGACCCGGTGCATGTGGTCAACGCCCTCGAAGACGTAAGGCAGCGAAACGACCTTGGTCTCCTCGACGAGGTTGTTGAAGGGTCCCATGGAGACGCGGTTGAGGTCGATGACACCGAACTTGGTCTGCTCGATGGTGTCCTTTTCCTGCCCCAGCTGGGCCGAATGGAACACCTCGATGCAAAGACGGCCGTCTGTGCGTTCCTCAAGCAGTTTGCCCATGTGCTTGACGGCCTCGACAGTAGGGTAGCCGTCCGGATGGGTGTCGGATGATTTCAGCGTGACTTCGCAGGCGCCTGCAGTCACCGCCATCGCAGCGGTAGCCATCAGCGCGCCGGCCAGTGTTTTCAAGAGTTTCATGGTCATTCTCCTCCCAGGAAATGGCTCTCAGAGCCGATAGGCTTGCTTGGCAAGCCGGTAGGCGAGGTCATTTGCGACCTCGTATGCTTCCTCCTCCGCAAGACGCCCGGTGGCGACAAGCGCGGCGAGAAAAGCACAGTCCACCCGCCGGGCAACGTCGTGCCGGGCGGGAATGGAACAGAAGGCGCGGGTATCGTCATTGAAACCCACGGTGTTGTAAAAACCTGCGGTTTCCGTCGTCATTTCACGGAACCGTCGCATGCCCTCCGGGCTGTCGTGAAACCACCAGGCCGGACCGAGCTTGAGCGCCGGATAGGCGCCGGCAAGCGGCGCCAGTTCGCGGGCATAGCTGGTTTCGTCCAGCGTAAAGACGATCAGGGTGAAATCGCGCTCCAGGCCAACTTCGTCGAGCAGCGGCTTGAGGGCGCGCACATAGTCTGTTCTCACCGGGATATCGAAACCCTTGTCCCGCCCGAAGGCGGCCATGACCGGTGCGGAATGATTGCGGTGACTGCCCGGATGAATTTGCATCACCAGCCCGTCCTCAAGGCTCATGCGCGCCATTTCGGTGAGCATGTGACCGCGGAATGCGTCCGCCTCATCAGCTGAGCACGTGCCGCTGAGGGCTTTCGCGAACAAGGCTGCAGCATCCGTGGTAGACAGGTTCTCCGTCCTTGCGCTCGGATGTCCGTGATCGGAGGAGGTCGCACCGAACTCCTTGAAATAGGCCCTGCGCTTCCGATGGGCTCGCAGATACCCTTCCCAATTGCCGGTGTCCTCGCCTGTCAGCGCGCCCAGTTTCTCGACATTTGCGGCAAATCCCTCGAACTCCGGATCCACTACGGGATCCGGCCGGTAGGCCGTGACCACATTACCCGTCCAGCCGCTGTCGCGGATCATGCGATGCCAGCCAAGGTCGTCCAGCGGGCTCTCGGTGGTCGAGATCGCCTCGATGTTGAAGCGCTCGAACAGGGCGCGCGGCAGGAATTCCGGCTTCGCCAGGCAGTCGGCAATATGATCGTAGGTTTGGTCCGCGGTCGCCTTGGAGACCGGTGTCGCCATGCCGAACACGTCCTGAAACGCGTGATCGAGCCAAAGCCTCGAGGGCGTCCCGCGAAACAGGTGATAGTTCTCGGCAAAAAGCCGCCAGATCTTTCTGCCGTCGGTTTCGGTCTCGCCGCCGTCGGACCGTGGCACACCGAGGCTCTCAAGGCTGATCCCCTGGGAAAACAGCATTCGGAATACATAATGATCGGGCGTTATGAACAGCTGCGCCGGGTCGGGAAACGGCTTGTTTTCCGCATACCAGCGCGGATCGGTGTGACCGTGAGGACTAATGATCGGCTTGTCCGCGACCGTCTGATAGAGTTCACGCGCGATTCCGCGCGTCTGCGGCTCCACCGGAAACAACCTGTCAGAGGCCAACAGTGTCACCCTAACCCTCCCGTCACAGTCCCAGCCTAACGGCCTTCCAATCAATCTGGTAATGTAATATGCTAGTATGCATATCAAGTCAACGGAGTGAAATCATGTCCGTATCATCGCCTTTGCGGACGCTGGAACCGCTCAACCGGCAATCGGTCGCCGACACCGTATTCGATGAGCTTCACAGCCAGATACTGCTTCTCGAATTGCCGCCCGGCACCAAGATGTCCGAGGTGGAAGTCGCCAAGGCGCTCGGCGTTTCGCGTCAGCCGGTCCGTGACGCGTTCTACCGCCTCTCCAAGCTGGGCTTCCTGTCGATCCGCCCGCAACGGGCAACGCTCGTCTCCCAGATTTCGCAGACTGCAGTCTTACAGGCGCGCTTCATCCGCAGCGCCATCGAAGCGGAAACCGTTCGTACCGCCTGCACGGCATTGTCCGATGAGGACATGCTTGCCCTCGACGAGATCCTGCAACGCCAGCGCGAGGCTGTCGAAGCCAGGGATGCGGTCAGCTTTCACGACTATGACGACCAGTTCCACAGGGAAATCTGCGAGCGCTCCGGCCTTGGATTTGCCTGGGACATCATTCGCGAGAACAAGGCCCACATGGATCGCGTGCGGTTCCTGTCGCTCGCCTTCGCGTCGCAGGATGCCTATGGCGATCACGTCAAGGTCATGGAAGCCATCCGCGCCCGGGACGAAGCACTGGCAATGCAGTACATGCATGAACATCTCTCGCGGATTAAGACCCAGATCATCCGTATCCGCGCCGACCATGAGCGCTACTTTGCCGACGAGTCCGGGGAATGAGGAAGCGTTTTCTCTGTATCGGCGAATGCATGGTCGAGATGGCCCCGTCGCCCGATGGCGATTTCAAAATGGGTTTTGCCGGCGATACACTGAACACGGCCTGGTATGCGCGGCGTGCGCTCGGGGTTGATTGGGACGTCGCCTACTTCACCGCCGTGGGGGATGATGCAATCTCCAGCCGGATGATGAAGTTCTTTGACGACTCCGGGGTCACAGCCGACCTAATCCGCAGGATACCGGACAAGACTGTCGGTCTCTATCTCATTCAACTCGACAACGGCGAACGCAGTTTTGCCTACTGGCGATCGGATTCGGCTGCTCGCCGGCTCGCATCCGATACCGGTGTCCTCAAGGCCAGCCTGGATACGGCCGATCTGATCTATTTTTCGGGTATCACGGTTGCCATCCTGCCCCCATCCGAACGGCAGGCGCTGCTTGCGGCCATTGCCGAAGCCCGCGCAAACGGCGCGACCATAGCCTTCGACCCAAATCTCAGACCTCGCTTGTGGGAAAACGCGGAGACGATGCGCGCCGCAGTTATGGATGCGGCGGCGGTCAGTGATATCTTGCTGCCCTCCTTCGAGGACGAGGCCTCAATTTTCGGGGACCTCGACACGCATGCCACGGCGCAACGCTATTCCGGCCAGGGTGCGCCGCTGGTCATCGTCAAGAATGGCGCCGGTGAAATGCTGGCAATGCACAATGGCGATACCGAAAGGTTTGTACCGGACCCCGTGACCAGCATTGTCGACACCACAGCAGCCGGTGACAGCTTCAACGCGGCGTTCCTGGCAGACTATCTTCGCTCCGGCCACCTCCGTTCTGCCCTCTCAACCGGCGCATCGCTGGCTGCGCGGGTGATCGGTCAGCGCGGAGCCTTGGTAGACTGCTGACGGCAAAGCGCCTCGCGCGCCCGCATCGTTCCAAACCGCCGCTGAGGTTGGATGCTCAAGAGCTTGCCGATCCGATGCAGGCCCTGCCCTGACCTCTCACCGTGGACATGAGTCGAATCGGCGTTGCGCTGCGACAAAAAAGGAGCCGCGACCTTCTCCGGTGAGTTGAAAATCGAATTCTCACCGGAACAACAACCCTATGGGAGTGGCGCAATTGTTTCCGATTGTCCCAGCCTATTGTTTCAGAAATCTTGGAGCAAACAAGTCCAGGTCAAATAGAACAAGAAAAAACAAAACACAGAAGGTTGCATCCAAAATGTGACGGACCGTCGGATTTCAGTGGCGATTTTGTGGAATAAACATGGCTTCCGGGGGTGGATTAGGCGCAAAGATCGTGGTTTGCTAAGGACATGGTGTTTTTTAGCACCGTGATGAATATCGAATTGCGTTGACGCTGTTCCGGCGTCGGCCTCGTCAGGATCGCCGTGTGCGAACTGCCCCGGCCGCAACGCAGATGATGACCAACTGGGAGAAACTATGTCCAAGAAGAACAACGAACTAATCCAGAGGATTGCGGATGGAGCCCGGAAAGGCCAGATCTCACGCCGCGACTTCATGAATTATTCGCTTGCCGCCGGTCTCACGGCGACAGCGGCCACCGGACTGTGGACCGGCAATGCACATGCCCAGGAACCCAAAAGAGGTGGAACTTTCCGCTGGGGCATCCATGACGGCAACACTGGCGACACTCACGATCCAGGCACCTACCTGACCCGCGTCATGATCTTCCTGGGGCATACCCATCGTTCGTACCTGACCATGATCAATGGCGACGGATCGCTTGGACCGGATCTGGCTACCAGCTGGACGGCAAGTGAAGACGCTTCCGAATGGACCTTCGAAATTACCCCGAACGCATCCTTCCACAGCGGCAAGAAGCTTACCGCTGATGACGTGATCGCATCGCTCAATCACCATCGCGGCGACGAAACCACGTCCGCAGCCAAGGCGCTGCTGACGGACGTTTCCGAGATCACCAAGGACGGCGACTATGTCGTCAAGGTCAAGCTGGTTCGCGGCAACGCCGACTTCCCGTGGCTGATGACCGACTACCACCTGGCCGTCTGCCCGGCCAACGACGACGGCACCATCGACTGGCAGTCCGGCGACGGTTCCGGCCCCTACAAGATCGACAGCGGTGAATTCGGCGTTCAGTTCAGCCTCAGCCGTCACGATGGCTGGCATGGCGAAGGCGCATGGTTCGATAATGTCGAAATGATTACGCTCAACGATCCCAACGCGCGTCAGACCGCGCTTGTGACCGGTGATGTCGATTCCGTCTCGCAGGTCGACCTCAAGACCATGGCTCTGCTGCAGCGCGATCCGAACATCAACGTGTTCAACGTTCCTTCGGCCGGTGCAATCACCATGCCGATGTTCTGTGACACGGCGCCGTTCGACAATGTCGACGTCCGCAATGCGCTGAAACTCGCCATCAACCGGGATGAGATCATCGAGAAGATCCTCTTCGGTGCGGCGACAAAGGGCAACGACTTCCACCATTCGCCGGCCCAGCCTTACTGGCCAGACGACATCCCGCAGCGCGAGTACGATCCGGATCAGGCCCGTTCACTGCTCAAGAAGGCCGGCGCAGAAGGCCTGTCGGTCAGCATCTCGACCGCAGACAGCGTCAGCAGCGGTGCAGTCGACATGGCAGTGCTGTACTCCGAGCAGGCCAAGGCAGCCGGGATCGATGTCCAGGTCGTCCGCGAGCCGAATGACGGCTACTACTCGGATGTCTGGCTCAAGAAGCCCTTCTGCCTTGTATCCTGGGGCGCACGTCCCACTCCGGACGTGATGTACACCCTGGCGTACAAGGACGACGCGGCCTGGAACGAAAGCCATTGGCAGAACGAGCGGTTCAACGAACTGCTGCTTCAGGCCAAGGCCGAGCTCAACGACAGCCTGCGTGCAGAGATGTATCGCGAGATGGCGATGCTGGCCCGTGACGACGGCGGCACCATCATCCCGTTCTTCAACAACTTCGTCTATGGCGCTCGCGGCAATGTGGGCACACCGGAAACCCTGGCAGCAAGCTGGGAAAGCGATGGTGCGCGTGCAGCAAGCCGCTGGTGGTTCACGTCCTGAACCTGATCAAGACAATGCTCCCGGCGCGGTTTTCCGTGCCGGGAGTTTTACCCCCTTGAATCCGGGGAAAGAAAACCGAAAAATCGGTCAAGAAAAACAAGAGTGCGGGCTCGAATGGTCCGTCTGAAAATCAACCGGCATGAACCCGGAGGGACATAAATGGGGGACATCGCAAGACTCGTTGCAAAGAGGCTTGGGCTGGGATTGCTTACGCTCCTGGTTGTTTCGATCCTTATCTTTTTTGCTGTTGAACTGCTTCCCGGTGACCTTGCCGAGGCCGTTCTCGGACAGGGCGCAACACCGGAAACGGTCGCCAAGATGCGCGAGCAGCTCGGCCTCGATCAACCGGCGCCACTCCGCTACTTCCAGTGGCTCGGCGGTGCGATACAAGGCGACTTCGGCGTATCGCTGATTTCAGGCGAGCGCGTCAGTGAAACCATCGGCCCACGCTTCAGAAACACGCTGTTCCTCGCGGCCTATGCCGCGGTCATCGCGGTTCCGATCTCAATCATTCTGGGCGTGATCGTGGCGCTGCTGCGGAACTCGGTTTTCGACCGTGTCGCCAATGTGCTCACGCTCACTTCGATCTCGTCACCCGAATTCTTTCTCGGTTACATCTTGATCCTGTACCTGGCGGTCAACACCGGCATGTTCCCGGCTCTGGCCAACCTCAGGGAAGGCATGTCGTTGCCGGAGCTGCTGCACCGGACTTTCCTTCCCGCGCTTACGCTGGTGCTGGTGGTCACGGCGCACATGATGCGTATGACCCGGGCCGCGATCATCAGTCTGCTTGCGTCCCCCTATATCGAGATGGCGCGGCTCAAGGGAACTCCGCCATGGAAGGTGATTGTTAGGCATGCCCTGCCGAATGCGTGGGCGCCGATCATCAATGTGGTCGCGCTCAACCTTGCCTATCTCATCACCGGCGTGGTGCTTGTCGAGGTTGTGTTTGTGTATCCCGGGATTGGCCAGCTTCTGGTTGATGCCGTGGCAAAACGTGATTTCCCGATTGTCCAGGCCTGCTGCCTGGTCTTCGCGGCGACCTTTATTCTTCTCAACCTTGCGGCGGATGTTGGTGCAATTCTGACCAACCCGCGTTTGCGGCATCCGAAGTGAGGGCGGAGAAATGAACATGTTTGTAATCGGATATTATGCCGCCCTGATCGCGGCATCGTGCCTCGCGGCCTACTACAAGAACAACAAGGCATTCATGCTCTTGTTTTCGTTGACGCTGGTCTCCTTTATCGTCGGCATCATAGGCGGCGTGTCCGCACTCAGGGTGATCACCATTGCGGCCGGTCTCCTGGCGCTGGCTGCCGGCATCTCCTACGCTTTCAAGGAATTCCTGGTGCAATTGTCCCGGCCGAACCTTGCGAAGGAGCTTCGTACGGCGCCGTTGACGGCTTCGTTCGGGATGTTCGTCATCTTCACCTATGCGATCGCCGGTATCTTCGCCCCCTGGATTGCGCCGCACGGTGAAGCCGAGGTGATCGCCTCCACATTCGCTCCACCTGACGAGAACATGCTGCTCGGGGCCGACCAGCTCGGCCGCGATATCTTCAGCCGCATCATCTTCGGTGCACGGAACTCGGTTGGCTTGGCGCTTGTCGCAACGATACTGGCATTCCTCATGGGGGCGATCGGCGGGTTGCTGGCAGCGGTCAAGGGAGGCTGGTTCGATCAGCTTGCGGGCCGCACAGCCGACGTGATCATGTCCGTGCCCTCGCTGATTTTCGCGCTTCTGATGCTCTCGATCTTCGGCACCAACCTGACCGTCATCGTGGTTGTGGTCGCGGTCATTTATTCACCACGCGTGTTCCGTCTTACCCGGGCTGTAGCAGGCAACATCGTGGTGATGGATTACATCGAGGCTGCGAAGCTGCGTGGCGAAGGCGACTGGTATCTGATCCGCAAGGAAATCCTGCCGAACTCGACCGCACCTTTGATCGCCGAGTTCGGTCTCGAATTCTGCTTCGTGTTCCTGTTGATTGCCGGCCTGAGCTTCCTTGGCCTGGGAATCCAGCCACCGACAGCGGACTGGGGCTCGATGGTGCGCGAGAATGCGACACTGATCTCGTTCGGCGACATCACACCACTCATACCGGCCGGTGCCATTGCGCTTCTGACGGTCTCGGTGAATTTCGTGGTCGACTGGATGCTGTTCCGGTCCTCTGGCCTGAAGGAGCAATAAGATGGGCAAGTTTTCGGGCAAAGACGTTCTGCTCAAGATCCGCGATCTCAAGATCGAAGGCTATTCGGCCTCCGACGAGCTCTGGGTTCCGATCATCAAGGGTGTGGACCTGACGCTGCATCGTGGCGAAGTCATGGGCCTAATCGGCGAATCCGGAGCCGGAAAATCCACGATCGGCGCAGCAGCCATGGGCTATGCTCGTGACGGTACGCGTATCTCGGACGGGTCGATCGAATTTGACGGTATGGAACTGACGACAGCGTCGGAAACCGAACGGCGGGCGCTGCGCGGATCGCGGATCGCCTATGTGGCCCAATCCGCCGCCGCATCGTTCAATCCGGCGCACAAGATCATCGACCAGCACACGGAGGCTCCGGTCCATTACCGCATCCAGAAGCGGCTTGAGGCACAGGATGACGCGATGGAGCTCTATGAGCGCCTGCGCCTTCCCAACCCCAAGGAAATCGGCTTTCGCTATCCGCACCAGGTGTCGGGCGGCCAGTTGCAGCGGGCCATGACAGCCATGGCCATGGCCTGCCGCCCGGATCTGATCATTTTCGACGAACCGACAACCGCCCTGGACGTCACCACCCAGATCGAGGTTTTGGCAGCGATCCGGGACATTGTCGATCAGTTCAACACCGCTGCCATCTACATCACCCATGACCTGGCGGTCGTGGCGCAAATGGCCGACACGATCAAGGTGCTGCTCAAGGGCAAAGAGGTCGAGGAAGCGTCGACCGAGAAAATGCTCGACAGCCCGCAGGAGGATTACACCAAAAGCCTCTGGGCGGTTCGCAGCTTCAAGCGGGATCAGAAGTCCCGTCCCACGGACGGCACCCTGCCCGTTGTTTCGGTCAAGAATGTCGATGCTGCCTATACCGGCGGCGTGAAGGTTCTCGATGACGTCTCGTTCGACGTCTACCCCGGGATGACCGTCGCGGTTGTCGGCGAGTCCGGGTCCGGCAAGTCAACAACCGCACGGGTGATCACCGGGCTGCTTCCGCCATCGTCTGGCGAAATCCAGTTTGAAGGCGAGACGTTGCCGCCGCGCTATCAGGACCGGACACGGGATCAGCTTCGCCAGGCGCAGATGATCTACCAGATGGCCGACACTGCCCTCAACCCGAAGGTCCGGATCAGCGAAATCATCGGCCGCCCGGCGCAGTTCTATTCCGGCCTCAAGGGTCAGGCGCTCAAGCAGCGCGTGGATGAACTTCTCGATCTGATCGAACTTGAGCCGTCAAAGTTCTACAGCCGCTATCCCCCCGAACTCTCGGGCGGACAGAAGCAGCGTATCGGCATTGCGCGAGCGCTTGCAGCAGAGCCGAAGTTCATCATCTGCGACGAGGTGACGAGTGCGCTCGACCAGTTGGTGGCCGAAGGCATTCTGAAGCTTCTGGACCGTTTGCAGAAAGAACTGGGCCTTGCCTACATGTTCATCACTCACGATCTGGCAACGGTGCGTTCCATAGCGGACGAGGTGGTGGTTATGCAGAACGGCAAGGTTGTCGAGCAAGGTCCGAAGGACGAGATGTTCAAACCGCCGCATCACCCCTACACCGACCTGCTTCTGTCGTCGGTCCCGGAGATGGATCCGAACTGGCTCACGACGCTCCTTGAGGAGCGCGGTGTCGACAATGTCGGGGAGTCGGCTGACGTCTGAACGGATGCCTGTCGGCAGTTGACCAATTGAAAGAGGCCGCGGAACGTGTTCCGCGGCCTCTACAAATTTCACGTTACCGATACTGCCATCCGGCAGCTCGATCCATGGGTCAAACCATGGACAGGGCGGTCCCAATCATTGTGGCCACGATGGACAGATATACCACCACAAGCGTAGGGAGGTTGCCGCCGCGTGCATTGTATTCACGAATAAGATCATCGCGTGTGATCATTGCAACCTCCTGTCTTTCTAAATCAGTTTGAATTCTCAAGTTCAAACCGCACGTAACCTATTCGGTGGGCGGTTTCAACCATAATGCGAACCGATTTCCATGCTGATTTTGCATAATTGACGTGCAAATTCAGCAGAACCGAGCCGTTCGGATGAAAACCGCACGCGTACCGCTTGCTTCTACCGAAAATCCGTTAAGAATCGATTTCTGCCTGGCAGCGAAAGAAGTGGCTGACCTTTACATCACATCGGGAAGACGCGCCATCAAAGCGGTGCCTTGCAGCCGGTTAGGCAACCTTGCCATTGCGCGTAAAACAGGCCGCTAGAACGTATCGGCTTCGATGAACACGTTGACGCTCGTCGCGCGGCCCCGATCATCCATTATGGTCAGTGTCGATGCGCCCGCCCCGTCCGGGGTCCAGTTGATCGTCTTTCGGCGGCTCGCGCGTTTGGACGGTGTTCCGTTGGCGATCAGCCGGTAAGGCCCTGCCCCGCCCTGGAGCTTGATGACCAGCGGCGATAGTCCGCCGGAATGCCGTTCTCTCAGAACCACGCGCGCCCCTTCCGGCGGATAGACAATTGTGGGCGCCGCGGAGCCCGCAGAACTGACGAGGCCGGACCCGCCGCGCGGTCCGAATTTCCTGAGGGCAAACGGCAGCTCACCACGGGATCGGACAACGATGCCCTCGGGCCGGGCCGGAAAACCGGCCGTTTCAAGGCCGGCCCGGACGAATCCTTCGAACAGCAGCGGAGCCGCCGTTGCGATCCCGGAGATCCCGGGCACCGGCGAGGCGTCGGGACGTCCCACCCAGACCCCCAGCACGTGACGGCCGTCAAACCCGACCGCCCAGGCATCCCTGTAGCCATAGGAAGTGCCAGTCTTGTAGGCCACGGGGATACGCGGCGAACCTTGCGGCGCAGCGATTTCGGACAGGATCTCTCCAACCCGCCAGCTGGCCTTGTCGTCGAGAACGGGATGGGCCAGGTGTGCATCCGAATGGGAAGCAGTCCCGTCCGTGAGAACCTTCGCCCGGCCTTCATTGGCGAACGCCGTGTAGAGCTGAACAAGGTCGCGCAGACTGATACCGGCCCCTCCCAGACCGATCGCTAGCCCGGGTGCGCCGCCGGGCGGCAGATCGAGGCTGACACCGCCGCGCTTCAGTCTCGACAGGAGGCGTTGCGGGCCGACCGCCTCAAGGAGCCGCACCGCCGGTACGTTCAACGACAACTGCAAGGCTTGGCGCAAACTCACCTCGCCCATGTAACCGCGGTCGAAGTTGCGCGGCCGGTATCCGGCGAAGTCGGCAGGTGTATCGTCAATGAGCGTTTCCGGATCGACAATCGCATCCTCGAAAGCCAGGCCGTATATGAAAGGCTTGAGTGTTGAGCCCGGCGAACGCACCGCCCCTGTCATGTCTATGGCACCCGACCGACCGGCGTTGTGATAACCGGTAGAGCCGACGGTCGCGAGGACTTCACCTGTTCTGCCGTCGGCAAGAAGCATCGAGAGAGAAACTCTCGGCGGCAACCGGGATGCGGTTTCCGAGGCAAGCTTTTCCAGCCTTGACTGAACGCCACGCTTGAGAGTGAGGGTGAGTTTCTGCTGGTCCGGGTTCCCTGCCCGCGCCTTGTCTGCCGTATGTGCTGCGAGATCCGGCATGGCGCGCCTGTCGGCACTGACCGGGAAGCGCGACGCTCGGGTGATTTCACTGGCCGGAATGAGACCGGCATGAAGCATTCGATCAAGGACCCGGTTCCGTGCGATCTCCGCCGCAGCCGGATACCGGTCCGGTCGCCGCGCTTCGGGCGACTGCGGCAATGCGACCAGCAAAGCAGATTCCGCCAGTGACAGTTTTGCAGGTTCTCGCCCGAACCAAGCGAGGCTGGCTGCGCGCACACCCTCCAGATTGCCGCCATAGGGTGCCAGAGTAAGGTAAAGGGTGAGAATCTCGTCCTTGCTCAGTCGCCGCTCGATCTGCAGGGCCCGTGCCATCTGGCGGATCTTGGCCGCGATGCTCCGCTCGTTTCTCGGCTCTATCAGCCGCGCCAGCTGCATCGTGATCGTGGAACCGCCCGAAACGATGCGGCCTCCATTCATGATCAACTGCTTGAAAGCTCGAACCATTGCGAGCGGGTCGATGCCGAAATGGCTGCGAAATCGACGGTCCTCATAGGCGATGAGCATATTGATATAGTCCGGATCCACCTCCTCGAGGCGCATCGGCAGCCGCCAATAGCCTTCCGGCGTCGTGAATGCGCGCAAGAGGAGCCCGTCGCGATCGACCACCTCCGTCGACAAAGCGCGTGCGGCGTCGAGTGGCGGCGGATAGGCGCGATCTGCCCGGTCAAGGGCAAACAGGACGATCGTAGCCATCGCAAGTCCGGTCAGCCCTGCAAGGCAAAACCGTTTGACCACGCCGGGCCGCAGGACCGCCTTCATGGCCGTCATGGCGAGCCCAACACCTCCAGCACCCCGGTTGCAGTTCTTGCCGCAAGTTCGGGCCTGTACATGTCCTCGACCACCGCAGCAGGATGCGAATAGGTCCCCGGAGTGACCGCGCGCACAACATAGGCGGCACGGAAACTGCGATTTGAAGAACTGTTGCGGTCGAACGCGGCCATGAACCGGTCCTTCCGGAATTCGGCATGACTTGCGGACACGGAGCCGAGCCAGGGGAAATTCCCCAGTTCCGCGCTGCCCACCAGTCGCGGGTTGTCGATCACAAATCCCGCCGGCAGCAGGTCGGTCACCACGACACGCGATGTCCATGCGTTGGCTTCCCGCATGTCGAGCACCACCAGGTAGCGTTCGTTCTGCCGCGCCTGGCTGATCGAGACCGGCTGGCCGTCCAGCGTTAAATAGCTCCGTGAGATCTCGAAACCCGTTCCCCCCGCGCTCAGCGGCTGGCGAGGCGCTGCCATGGTTGTCACCACAGCATCAACCGGCTCCGGACCCCGGTTGACGATCGTCAGCGGGTCGGCAGCGATGGCTTCCCCGCTCATCCTGGTCTCATAGGCTCCGGCATAGGCCCTGCCGTTCACATCCACACTGATTGCGCGGTTGCCGGCAGCCATTGCCCGTGCAGCAAGAACCATCCACGCATTTTCCTGGGTGCTTGTCGTCCGTCGGGCAAACCTTGCGTCGCTGACAAAGCCGATGAGCTCGGGAACGATGCCCGGGGTGGGTGTGGATTCCGCCGCCAAGGCCAGCATGGCAGCACCATCCCGAAGGCTCGATCCGTAATCATTCCTGCCGCCGATCAAACCAGCCGTAGACCGCACATGCTGGAATGCGGAACGGAAACTCGCGTTCGCCCTTTGCGAATCGCCGTACAGCGCAAGCGCCGCACCGATCTGAGCCCGCGCCAAGGGCTGGGTGAACGCGTCAATCTGGCTGTCGGAGTAGTATCGCAGATCCGTTGCGGCGGCTTTGCGGTTTCGTGCGAGCACATAGAGCGCATAGGCAATACCGCTGCCGTCGGCACTCACATCGGTCGTATAGGCGAGTGCGTTCTGCAGGCTGTCGAGGGCGAGCCGGCTGGCCACGGGCGGCACGGAGAAACCTTTCTCGGCCGCGCGCGTCAGGAAGTCGGTGATATAGGCATCGAGCCAGAGATCGCCCTGCCCCGGCCCCCACAGACCGAACCCGCCGGATGCGCCCTGGTAGGCGACAAGCCGTGAGATCGCGTTCTGAATGCGCATCCGCACTTCGGCGGTCTCCTCATTCCTTTCAAGCCCTCCAAGGTCGCTCAGGTAAAGCAGCGGCAACGCCCGGCTCGCCGTCTGCTCGGCACAGCCATAGGGATAGCGGTCGAGTTCCATCAGCAGCGAAGCCACGTCGAAAGCGGCATTGCGCGTCAAGCCAACCGTGACAGAGGCGCCGTCCAGGAGGCTGTCGGCGAGCAGCTCACCATCGATGCGCAAGGTTCCGCCATCACCGGCCAAGCTGATAACGCGCTTGGTTGTCACGGGCATTGCGGCAGGACGGACGATGATCGGTTCTTCACGATCAAGCGAAAGGTCACCGGGTCCGCTGAGGACCACAGTCAGCGTATCAGTGCCGGTCGAAACGCCTTCAATAGGCAGTGTCAGGCTTGTCCGTCCCCCGGCGGCGAGATCGATGTCGCGGCGGCCATTGGATCCATATTCGACAAGCCCTTTGGCGGTGAAGAGTTCCAGCCCATAAATCCCGGCAGGTCCGTCCGTATTGGTGAGTTCAATTCGAATCTGCGACCGGTCCCCGGGGGCGAGGAACTCGGGCAGGCTGGCGCTGATGACAACAGGATCGCGAACGATCACGTCCCGGGTGGCGTGGCCCACGCCTTTGTTGCTCCAGGCGACAGCATTCACTCGCACCGTGCCGTTGAATTGCGGCATCTCGAAGCGAATCAAGGCGTTGCCGTCCTGATCAAGCTCCACAGGCCCCTCGAAGAAGGCTACCAGATCGCCGCGAGGTGGCGATCCTTCTGAGCGCAACATCGGACCGTCACCCCCCGTGCGGATCCGGCCGGTCACACCCGCGGAGCCGTCTATCAGCCGGCCGTACAGATCGCGGATCTCGAGACCGAGCGCGCGCTGTCCGAAATACCACGCTTCCGGGTCGGCGGCCTCGTGTCCGGTCAGATTGAGAATGCCGACATCGACCGCGGAGACTGCGACATAGGCCGTCGCGCCCGCCTCCAGCCCGGCGACTTTCACGGGCACGGTTAATTCGCCGCGCGGCCGCGTCTGTTCGGGAAGGTCGAGCGAAACGTCAAGCTGGCGGTCGCCCGGTTCCACGGAGAGCCATTTTACGCCGATGGCCCGCATCGGCATGCGCGAACTGTCAGCGCCGGAAGGCCTGAAAATCGTTGCCGTTACATAGGCACCCGCACCCCACTCCTCGGTAACCTCAAGCGGAACCGTCGCACCACCCTCACCAACCGTTGCGGTCGCAGTCGTGATCAATCTTTCGGATCCGACGGTAACAAGGACTTCCCCGGCAAACCTTGGCGAAATGCGCAACTCCGCAGTGTCGCCAACCGCATAGCTGTCCTTGTCGAGTGCGATTTCAAGTCCGTCAGGGGTTTCGATGGACTTCGCTTCGACATACCAACCCGCATCGAAGAGGATGCTGGTCTCAGCCCCGTCTTCTCCGATCAGATCAAGCCGGTAGCGGCCCCAGTCCACTGCCGCCGCCACGGGAACAGCATCGGTTGCGCTCAGGTCAATTTCCCCGTCAGCAATTTCGGTCGTAAAGTCGACAACCTCATAATCCCAGGCACTTCCCTGGCGGTACCATTGATAGTTCCGCTCAACACGCACAAGCGACCAGGAAACACCCGGCATGGCGATCTGGCGCCCATCGGCGTCAACGGCAATCACGCGGAAGGAGGCTTCGCCGCCCTCAGGAACCTGTCCATCTTCGAATTCGGGGTTGACCCCGATATGCGGCCCGTCGGCGCCCATGCGCAATCCAACGGACTTTTCCACTGCACGGCCACCGTTTTCCGAGGCGCGGACGGTCACATTTGCATCGAGAAACTGGGTCGTCGACGGCAACGGTCCGAAGTCTGCGAGCACCGTGGCCTCACCGGATTCGTCAAGAACCGGGAGAGCGTCGAGCGCAATCCGGACATCCTCCATTTCCTCGTCGGCAAGCCCGAATTCGTAGCCCGGGAAAGCCGCAAGGCTGCGCGTCCGCCCGAGCAGGATTTCACCCTCTAGGGCCAAGCCTTGGGCAGGCGCACCGTAGAGGTAACGCCCGCTTACACCGATCTCGGCAGCTTCACCTGCCGCAACCGGCTCTTCCGTCGCCTCCAGATCGATTTCGATCCGGTCAGGTTGGAAGTCCTCCACCAGAAAAGCGGCTTCGGCAATGGGCGGTCTTTTGGGGTCGATGTGGAACGCAGCACGCCAGCCGCCATGCATCGCATTCTCCGGAAGATCGATGGCGACCATGTGGCCGCCAAGTGCCGTACCGTCCGAAACCAATCTGCGGTCTTCCAGGCCGTCGGGACGTTGGACGATGACGGTCAGCGGCAATTCGGGAAGCGCATCGGAACGGCCGTCCCGGGCCAGCGCGCTCAGATGCACGGTCTCGCCGGCGCGATAGATCCCGCGTTCGGTCCAGGCCATCACGTCGACGCCGCCGGCGAGAGGCCGGCCGGTCACACCGCGGTCGGACAGGTCAAAGCCGCCGCGTGTAAGGTCCAGAAACACGAAATCGCCATCCGGTCCCTTTGCGAGCAGGGCGGCGGGCGCCAGACCGGCAAGCCCGCGTATCAGGCCCGCCTGAAACACCGCGTGTCCATTGGCGTCGGTGATCGCTTCTCCAAGAATCTCGTTGTTGCGAGCCAGCAGCGTGAGCGACACGTCGCCGAGCGGCTCCGCCGACGCAAGCGATCGCAGGAATACCGAAAGCCCGTCCTCGCCTGCGAAGGTGCTCACGCCGATGTCCGAAATCACGAACCACTGGGTTGCACGCGGCTCCCAGTCCTGGCTCATGTCACCCTGCGCCTTGGCGGTCATGAGGTAAACACCGGGCTGCCTTTCGGGCAGGATCGTATCGATCGGTATGCTTGTGGTCACTTCGCGGTTTTGCCGAGGCTGATCCACGTCCACCGCTCCCTCCCAGATCGGGACGCCGACATTCTCACCGATCATTTCCACCGAGTAGCTGTTCAACTGGCGAAGGAAGTCAGAACCGGACAGAACGCCAGCCAGGGCCCGTTCTCCAATCCGGTAGAGCTGCAGGTTCGCCGAAGGTGCATTTACGGTGACAAGCGGAATACCGAGCCGGGATTTCGCGGGAAGCACGAAGTTCGAGCCGCTGAAGCGTGCGGATGGCGCGCGGTCGCGCACATACAGCGACAGTTCCACGGGCGCTTCCAGCACTTCCTGAACCGAAGACGGCAATCCCTGACGCAGCACCACCCTGTAGCGCTGCCCATGAGAAAGGCCATTCGCGCAGATCTGGCGCCTGTCGGTCTCAATCGCAACATCGTCAGCTGAGTCGATGCTGACATATTGCGAGTAGTCCTGATCACTTACGAGATCTTCGGAAAACTGGACACAAACGCGCGGTGTGGTGCTTTCGGCATCAATCGATGTGTCGACGACGCGAAACCCGTGCCGGGCACGAAGATCTTCATAGGCTGCACGCAAGGCGGGAGACTCGCGCAGATCAAGGCTTTCCCGGTAGGCCGAAAGGGCCGGACGCCAGCTCCTGGCTTGCTCGAGCCCTTGTCCAAGCACCGCCAGCGCATCTGCTCTGTCGGTGGTCGTCAGCGAAGTCCGGTACGCGGTAATCGCGGCGGAAACCGCTGCCTCGGACGCTTGCCGCGCAGCCGCGGAATCACTCGGCTGGGATCGGATCAGTGCACGGGCCAGTTCGGCCCAGGTGGAACTGCGCTCCGGCTCAGCCGCGGCCGCAATCGCGAAACTGCGCGCGGCAGCCTGCATGTCTCCGGTCGCGATCGTTGCTTCGGCCAGTCTGAGCAATTCGCCTGCCCCGCGGTCCGATACACCGGAATTGAGCGCAACCGTTTCATTCCGGAAGCTGCGCGCCCGGTCCAGCATCGACGCCGGAACGAAGTCCAGTGCAGGCGCCGCACCGATATCGGGTTCACCGCTGCCCACCACGCGGCCCGCAATCGCTCCGACAAAGGGATTGATGGTGTTGTAGTCGGATTTCAGAAAGCACCAGCCGGCGCTCGTGTTGTAAGTGAATGCCCTGCACTGCGAATCCTGAAGGCACGCCGACTTGCATTGCTCCAGCGCGACATCGCGAACGGTTCTCAGATCAAAGCCGTAATAATCCGCATCCGGGGTGGTCTCGATGCGTCGGGACGTATCCTGAGCAAAACCGGGACTGCAGGTAGCGACCAATACCAGCGCGACAAAAACTTTGCGAAACAAAGACATGTTTACACTCCCGGATCCGATTAGACCGATTTTCGGCGGCCAGGCCAAAGTCCGCAGTGACAGCCTAGGGAGGCGCTGAGGAACCACAGGACTTTCAGATTACCGGAACAGTAAGGCTCCAAAGGGAGTGTGGGCAAGGAAATAGTTTGGAAGCGGGCCTTGAACGGCACGCAGTCTCCTTGCGAAAAGCGCATTCGTGATATTGCACCCTGCATACAATTCAAGCTAGAAAAAATGGCGTATTGAGAGATGCTGGCGCCATCGATAACCAGCGCCGGGTCGCGTGTCATATGTCGGACCTTGCCGCGGTTGTCGCGCCAATCCTGCACATGAAACCCATTCGTCCCAAGTGCCTATCCAATTGAGTGAACTCACGATGAACTTCCCCAAAATCAATCCAGATATGAATGAAGAGGAATTCGACACGCTTTTGGGTCAGGCCCGCAAGGCAAGTGAGCTGATGAAATCGCTGAGCCACGAAACAAGGCTGATGATTTTGTGCATACTGTCGGAGGGGGAAAAGTCGGTTTCCGAGCTTGAGCAGATACTCTCGATGCCACAGGCGGCAGTTTCACAACAGCTGGCACGGTTACGGCTCGATGGCCTGGTCGCAACCCGCCGCGACGGCAGGATGATCTACTATTCGATCGTCAATCAGGAAGTCACGGCCATTGTCGGAACGCTCTATACACTTTTCTGCGCACCGGTCAGAAACCCGCCGACGGAATAAGTCCCTCGCGCATCAGCCGGAGTGAGAATCGGAACAGGTTTAGCCTGATGTGCTGTCAGGCGACTGCACGCGCCAGCGCACATTGCGACCACAGCTCATTGAGCGCGCCGGCAAGATGACGAATATCCGCATCGGTGTGCAAAGGCGTCGGAGTGATCCGGAGCCGCTCGGTTTTGACCGGCACGGTCGGATAGTTGATCGGCTGAACATAGATTCCGTGATTGTCCATCAGGACATCCGAAATCCATTTGCATTTTGCGGCATTGCCCACCATCACCGGAACAATATGGCTCGGGTTCGGCATGTGCGGAATACCGCAGGAATCGAGGGCCCTGCGCACCTTCGAAACCGTATCCTGATGCCGGCGACGCTCAAGCTGGCTTGCTTTCAGATGCCGGATCGACGCCACGGCTCCCGCGGCCAGCGACGGCGGCAGGGCGGTGGTAAAGATGAAGCCCGATGCAAAGCTGCGAACGAAATCGCACAGTGCACGCGACCCGGTGATGTAGCCGCCCATGACACCGAAGGCCTTGCCCAGCGTACCCTCGATGACGGTCAGCCGGTCCATAATACCCTCGCGCTCGGCAATACCGCCTCCGCGTTCGCCATACATGCCTACAGCGTGAACTTCGTCGAGATAGGTCATGGCGCCGAACTCGTCGGCAACATCGCAGATGGCGGCAATTGGAGCGATATCGCCGTCCATGGAGTAGACGCTTTCAAACGCCACCATTTTCGGAGCGGCGGGATCATCGAGCGCCATGAGACGCCGGAGATCTTCCGGGTCGTTGTGTTTGAAAACACGCTTTTCGCAGCGCGAATGGCGAATGCCTTCAATCATGGAGGCATGATTGAGCGCGTCCGAATAGACGATCATGCCCGGGATCTTGCCGGCAAGCGTACCAAGCGCTGCCCAGTTGGATACGTAGCCCGACGTAAAGATCAGCGCATCTTCCTTCTGGTGCAGATCAGCGAGTTCATTCTCCAAAAGCACGTGGTAATGATTCGTACCGGAGATGTTCCGGGTTCCCCCGGCGCCGGCGCCGCACCGCTCGATGGCTTCCTTCATGGCGGCTGTCACAAGTGCATTCTGCCCCATGCCGAGGTAGTCGTTTGAGCACCAAACGGTCACATCCTGGGTGGTCCCGTCCGGCCGGTAACGTGTTGCCCGTGGAAAACCGCCAGCATGGCGTTCGATGTCGGCAAAAACCCGGTAATTGCCGGCCTCGCGCAACCCGCCAAGCTTTTCCTCGAAGAACGCTTCAAAATTCATCGCATTTTCCCTACGTGTCCCGGACAAGATGCAAGACATCTCGTTGCGCTTCAACCCGAAATCAGGCCTGTCTGAAGCCGTGGCGCCTTCATCGCATGGCGCCGAAACGATGGTCCTTGTCCTAGATCAAATCGTTGATCGCCTATTTATCCCAATTTCGCGAAAAAGAAACCTTGGCACCGGTTCTTCCGCTGCGACAAAATCACAAATAGGTCGATCTCTCGAGCGGCGTGATCTCGTTGTCGAAGGCTTTCAGCTCCTCGCGCTTGATCTCGGCAAAAATACGCCGCAGTTCCGGACCGAAAAGCCGCCGGATGAAGTCGGACCGCTCGAAATCCTCGATCGCGTCGTCCATGTCGTCGGACAACTGCGGCAACGGAACATTGTAGGCATTCCCCTCCACCGGTGGCGGCGGTGCCATCGCGGCCTCGAGACCCTCCAACATTCCACCCAGCACGCCGGCGAGCACGAAATAGGGATTGGCGTCTGCGCCCGACATGCGATGTTCAAGCCGCCGGGCCTTCTCGTCGGAAGCGGGCACACGAACCACGACCGAGCGATTGTTGCGGCCCCAGGCGATCCTGGTCGGAGCATAGGACCCCGGTTGCAACCTCCTGTAGCCGTTGAACCCGGGGATGTAGAGCAGCAGCGTATCCTTGAGCGTTGACAGGAGCCCCGCTGCCGCATGCTGAAGGCGCTGGTCCCCCGCCTCCCCGGCAAAGATATTCTCCCCGTCGGCATCCAGAATGCTTGCATGCACATGCATTCCGTTGCCCGGCCATTCCAGGAAGGGTTTGGCCATGAAAGTGGCGCGCAAACCGTGCTTGTGGGCGCACTCGGTGATCAGCCGGCGCAGAAGAACCGTGTCGTCCGCCGCTGCCATGGCGTCGTCGCGGTGTTTGAGGTTGAGTTCGAACTGGCCAGGCGCCGCCTCCTTGATGATGGTGTCGATCGGCAGGCCCTGCTCCATCGCCGCAGTCCGGATCTCGGCGAACAACTCGCTCTGACCCCGAAGCTCGGAAAGCGAGTACATCTGCTGCTGGTCCGGCCCAGGCCCATGATCCTTCCCCATTCTTCCGGAGCGCTGGAACACGGCGGGATCGACAAGATAAAACTCCAGCTCGAATGCGGTTACCGGTTTCAGCCCCTTGGCGGCAAACCGGTTCATCACCCGCTGCAGCGCATTGCGCGGATCGATCTCGCAGGGCTCTCCGGATTCTGTATACATCGACATCAGCACCTGTGCGGATGGACGCGGCGACCAGGGGGCCCTGTTGATGCGCCCGGGCACACCGCGACAGTAACCGTCAATGTCGCCGGTCTCGATGTGTATGCCCGTCGCCTCCACCTCCCTTCCCCAGATGTCGAGGCCGAAGATCGACAGCGGCATGTTGATGCCCGGATGACCGACCTTCGCCAGCGCTTCCGCCGGTCCCCATTTCCCGCGCATCACTCCGTTGATGTCGGGTATCAGGAAGTCCACTGATTCGATGTCCGGGTTCTCGGCAAGGAAGCGTTCGGCTTCCTCATTGCTTGTGAAGGGGGCATTGTCGCCCTGATTGGTAGCGCTGTCGCGCATCGTTTCACCTATGTCCCTTCCGGGCTCTCGATTGTCGCCCGGGCATTGCTTGCTACGCTTGTCCGCACTGGATATGAGTGCACAGAGTGATTTTACGGGGCCCGCCGGAAAACCCGGTTGGCATGCCAGCGAACCAATCAGGAAAAATCAATGCGCGTCAATGTGTCATCTCACGATCTCAAGGTTCTCGACCACCGGCACCACCTTCATCCCTTCACCGATCACGGGGCTCTGGGCGTCGACGAGCGCCGGGTGATTACCCGTGCGGACGGTGTATGGCTGTGGGACTCCGATGGCAACCGCCTGCTTGACGGCATGGCCGGCCTCTGGTGCGTCAATGTCGGACACGGCCGCCAGGAGATCGCCGAAGCCGTCCGTGCCCAGATGAGCGAATTGTCCTATTACAACACGTTCTTCAAGACCACCCACCCTCCGGTGATCGAGCTTTCGGAAATCATTGCTGAGCTCGCACCCGATCACATGAACATGGTGTTTTACGGCGGCTCCGGGTCGGATGCCAACGATACCATTTTCCGGCTCGTGCGGGTCTATTGGGACCTTATGGGCAAGCCGGAAAAGAAGACCATCATTGCCCGCACCAACGCGTATCACGGCTCCACCGTTGCTGGCGCCTCGCTCGGCGGAATGGGCGGCATGCACGGCCAGGGCGACCTGCCCATTCCGGGCATCCATCATATTGCACAGCCCTACTGGTTCGGAGAGGGCATGCAGTCCGGCATGACCGAGGACGAGTTCGGCATCTGGGCTGCCCGCGAACTCGGACGCGCCATTGACGAGATAGGTGAGGACAAGATCGCGGCTTTCATCGCCGAGCCCATTCAGGGCGCCGGCGGCGTGATCATTCCTCCGGCAACCTACTGGCCGGAAATCAGCCGCATTCTCAGCGAGCGCGACATTCTGTTCGTCTCCGATGAGGTCATTTGCGGCTTCGGACGCACAGGCGAATGGTTTGGCGCCGAGACCTACGGCACCAAGCCCGACTTGATGGCGATCGCCAAGGGCATGACGTCAGGCTATCTGCCGATGGGCGGCGTCATAGTCTCCGACCGCGTTGCTGACGTACTGCATGAAAAGGGCGGCGAATTTTATCATGGCTACACCTATTCGGGTCATCCGGCGGCCTGCGCGGCCGCGATCGCCAATCTCAACATCATGAAACGCGAGAAGCTGGTCGACCGTGTCCGTGACGGGATCGGCCCGTATTTCCGCGAACGCTGGCTCGGGCTTGGCGATCATCCGATGGTCGGCGAAGCGCGCATGAAGGGGCTGGTTGGCGCACTTGAACTCATCCCCGACAAGTCCGATCTGAGCAAACGCTTCGATGAGGTGGGTAAAGTCGGAACGATCGCGCGGGATCACTCCTTCTCGAACGGCCTGATCATGCGGGCAGTACGCGACAGCCTCATCATCTCTCCGCCACTGACGATTTCGGAAGAGGAAACCGACGAACTGATCGCCTCGGCGCGCAAGACGCTGGATGATGCCTGGGACTCGGTCAGGAAACAGGGCCTCGCCTGAACGGCGGGGACTTTAACCTTTACGCTTAAGCTTAACGCCGGGTTATCAAACCCGGCGTTCGCATCTGGAGTATAGTGCGGCGGTCTCAACCCGGAGATCAGCATGGCACGCCCCTCGCTCGACCATCCGCATCATCAATCGGAAGCCGGCCGCAACGGTCTGCTTGATCTCCTGCGCTTTGCCGCCGCAACGCTGCTTGTGGCCTACCACTATCTCTATCGCGGAGCGGTTGAAGGCGGTTACCTTCAAACCACATACGGGGCCGCGGGCGATTTCGTTTCCTTGGGGTATCTCGGGGTCAATCTGTTCTTCATGATCTCGGGCTACGTCATCATCTGGTCGGCTTCGGGCCGGGGATGGTACACATTCGCCGTCGGGCGCGTCGCCCGTCTCTACCCGGCTCATCTGGTCGCCATGACCATCACCGCGTTCGCAATGGCCTGGTGGGCGCAGGCGCCGATGACTACTGATCCAGGTCAGTGGGTTGCCAATCTCACAATGCTGGCGCCGGCCTTCGGCCAGCCCTTCATGGACGGCGCCTACTGGTCGATCGTCATCGAAATCATTTTCTACGGTTGGGTCATGATCGGCCTGTTCACAGGAACCCTACCCCGCCATACGGACGTCGCCGTAGCCATATGGCTTGCGCTAATCCTTCTCAACAATCTGCTACTAGGCTCGCGGGCGGTCGAACTTCTGTTCCTGACCGAATACGGAGCCTACTTCGCTTTTGGAGCAATGGTCTGGCGCCTAAGCGAGCATGGGATCACGGCATGGCGCCTGATCCTTGCCGGAACGGCCATGGCACTGACCTTTCATGCCGCGGAAGTGCAGAGGCTCGACGTCCTTCTCAGGCTCGGCGAATCCGGCTCCGCGTTTCAGCTGGTTATGGGCAACGCCGCGATTATCGCGGTATTCCTCGGCGCCGTCCTGCTGGGCACTCGGATTGCTGCCGGCCCCTGGATGCTGGTCCTTGGCGCCGTCAGCTACCCGCTTTATCTCGTTCATCAGAATGCCGGTTATATCCTGATCAATGCTTCGACGCCATTGATGGGCAAGTGGCTGGCAGCCTTCCTCGCCCTGGCTTTGTCGTTGGCCGTGAGCTGGTGGATCGCGACCGCTGTCGAACCGCGCGGACGAAAGCTGGTTCGGACACTGTTCACCCCCATTGGCCGGTTCCTGCCCCGCACTGGCCGAACCTCGATAGTTCCGGCGGAATAACACCAACAAGGCGCCGGAACGAGAGAGGGGGCGGTCCTTGCGGCCGCCCCCGATCCTTTTGGGACAATCAAACGTCCCGATCGCGCCTTACTGCGGCAGCTGGTCGTCGATGCCTTCGACGTAGAAGTTCATGCCGGCCAGTTCGCCGTCTTCCGCGATTTCACCCTCGGCAAGCCATTCCGAGCCGTCCTGCTTGTTGATCGGTCCGGTGAACGGATGGAACTCGCCGGAGGTGATCTTGGCTTCTGTTTCTTCTGCCATCGCCTTCACCTCATCGGGCATGTTCGTGTACGGCGCCATCACCACGTGCCCCTCGGCCATGCCGGCCCAGGTCGCCTGCTGCTCCCACGTGCCTTCAAGCACTGCCTCGATCCGCTCGAGGTAGTACGGGCCCCAGTCGTCGATGATCGATGTGAGCTGAGTGTCCGGACCGAAGGCAATCATGTCCGAAGCCTGGCCGAAGGCAAGCGCGCCGCGTTCGGCCGCAACCTGCATCGGCGCGGTGGAATCGGTGTGCTGTGTCAGGATGTCGGCTCCCTGGTCAAGCAGTGCCTTGGCCGCGTCAGCTTCCTTGCCGGGGTCGAACCAGGTGTTGACCCAGACGACTTTCAGTTCAAAGTCCGGATTGACGGACTGCGCGCCGAGCATGAAGGAGTTGATGCCCTGCACCACTTCCGGGATCGGGAACGAGGCGATGTAGCCGGCCGTGCCGGTTTCCGACATCTGAGCCGCGATCTGGCCGATCACGTAGCGTCCCTGGAAGAACTTCGAATCATAGGTTGCGACGTTCGGGTGCTCGCGCTTGTAGCCGGTGGCGTGCTCGAACTTCACATCCGGAAAGTCGGCAGCGATCTTGTTGGTCGGATCCATGTATCCGAACGAGGTGGTGAAGATGATGTTGCAGCCCGTGCGCGCAAAGCGTTCGATGGCGCGTTCGGCGTCGGAGCCTTCCGGCACGCTTTCAAGATAGGCGGTCTCGACCTTGTCGCCGAGCTGTTCCTCGACGTACAGGCGGCCCTGATCATGCTGGTAGGACCAGCCGAAATCACCCACCGGCCCGACATAGATGAAGCAGGCCTTGACCTTGTCCATCTCCTGGGCGCCGGCCGGTACGGCAAATCCGGCAAGCGCGGTGGCTGCTGCTAAAGAGAGAAGTGTTTTTTTCATGAGTTGCACCCTGTCTGGTTGGTTGTTGTAAATCAGCCCGGCGGCAGTCTGCGCTACCGTTCCGGGACAAATGGCTTGCCGAGCGATGCCGGCGTGTTGATCAGCGTCATTCTCCGATTCAACGATATGATCACAAGTACCGCAATCGTTGCGAGGTAGGGAAGTGCCGAAAGGAACTGAGAGGGAATCCCGAGGCCCAGGGCCTGGGCATGCAATTGACCGATCGAGACCGCGCCGAACAGATAGGCTCCCGCCAGAACCCGGACAGGACGCCAGGAAGCGAAGACGACCAGCGCCAGCGCAATCCAGCCGCGACCGGCGGTCATGTTCTCCACCCATTGCGGCGTATAGACGATCGAAAGATGCGCGCCGGCAAGTCCAGCACAGGCGCCACCGAACATCACTGCGAGATAGCGCGTGCGCACCACTTTCACACCGAGTGCATGGGCAGATGAATGATTGTCTCCGATGGCCCTGAGGCGAAGGCCGGCGCGGCTCTTGAACAGGAACCAGTTGACCCCGATCACGGCGATGATCGAGGTGTAGAAAATCGGGTCCTGGTTGAAAAGGATCCGCCCAAGGAACGGAATATCGGACAGAAGCGGAATTTCGATGGCGGCAAGCTTGAGCCCGGGAAGGCCGATGAATGCCTCGCCGATCATTCCCGACAGGCCAAGCCCGAGAATGGTCAGCGCCAGTCCGGTCGCGACCTGGTTGGCCACGAGCGTAAGCGTCAGAAACCCGAACAGCAGTGAAAACACCAGACCGCCCAGCATTCCGCCGATCGCTCCGAGACCGGCCGAACCGGTCAGCTGAGCCACGGCGAAAGCCACGACCGCGCCAATGATCATCATGCCTTCGACGCCGAGATTGAGGACGCCCGAGCGTTCGACCACCAGCTCACCTATCGCGGCCAAAAGAAGCGGTGTTGCGGCCGTCATGATCGTCAGGATGATCGCCTGTGTCATATCCATCAGCCGGCACTCCCCTGCTGTGCTGCCCCGGTCACAAGGCGGATACGGTAATGGATCAGCGTATCGCAGCCGAGCACGAAAAAGAGCAGCAACCCCTGGAACAGGCGCGTCACCTTGTCGGTGATCCCTATTGATATCTGCGCGGCTTCCCCGCCCAGGTAGGTCAGCGCAAGGATCAACCCCGCGGCCACAATGCCCAGCGGATTGAGCCGGCCCAGAAACGCGACGATGATCGCCGTAAACCCGTAGCCCGGCGATATCGAAGGGCGGAGCTGTCCGATGGCGCCTGAAACCTCAGAAATTCCTGCCAGGCCGGCGAGTGCCCCGGACAGTATGAAGGCGAAATAGACCATCTTCTTGTCCGAGAAGCCGGCAAACCGGCCCGCACGCGCCGATTGACCGAGAACGGTGATCTCGAACCCCTTGAGGGTGTGGCGCATGACAAACCACATCAGGAGGGCTGCGATCAGGGCGAAGCCGAAGCCCCAATGGGTTTTTCCGGTTTCGATGATCCGCGGCAGCACCGCGTAGTCGTGGAAGTTACGCGTCTCGGGAAAGTTGAAGCCTTCCGGGTTGCGCCAAGGCCCGCGCACCGTCCAGTCCAGCAGCAATTGCGCGACATAGACCAGCATCAGGCTGGTGAGAATCTCGTTGGTGTTCAGCCGTGCCTTCAGGAACGCCGGAATGGCGGCGTAGGCTGCTCCACCGATCATGCCAAAGATCATCATCAGCGGCAGAACCAGCGGCGACTGCCAGCCGTGGAACACCACCGGAAGGACCGATCCGGCCATGGCTCCGATGACGAACTGTCCCTCCGCTCCGATATTCCAGTTGTTCGAGCGAAAACAGACCGAAAGCCCTACCGCGATCAGAATCAGCGGCGCAGCCTTGATCGCCAGTTCGTGCAGTGACCAGACCTCGGTAAGCGGCTCGATGAAGAAGCTGTACAAGGCCCGGACCGGATCCTTGCCGAGAAAAAGAAACAGGATGACGCCGGCAATCAGCGTCAGCCCCAACGCTATGAAGGGCGAAAGGATCGAAAACAGCGAGGACAGTCCGTCGCGTTTTTTCAGTTCAATGCGCATCGATCGCCTCCGCACCGGGCTGGCCTGTGCCGTCATGGAAACCGCCCATCAACAACCCGATCCGTTCCCTTGTCATGGTCTTCGCAGGTTCGGGCGCGGAAAGCCTTCCCTCGTTGATGACGGCGATACGGGTCGCGATTTCAAACACTTCATCAAGGTCCTGGCTGATAACGACGACGGCCGAGCCACTTTTCGCAAGATCGATCAACGCCTGCCGGATACGGCTTGCAGCACCAGCGTCAACGCCCCAGGTGGGTTGGTTGACGACCAGCACGAGCGGCTTGCGGTCAAGTTCGCGGCCGACGATAAACTTTTGAAGGTTTCCTCCCGAAAGAGAGCCGGCTGCCGGATCCTCGCCGGATTTGCGGACATCCATGGCTTCGGAAATACCCTTGGCGACCCTTGCCACTGCGCCAGTGTTGATCAGGCCGACCGGACCGCCCGCGAGAAACGTCTCGCGGTCGGAAGTGTGGCGGGAGAGGATCAGGTTCGACGTCAACGGCATGTTGGGCACTGCGGCGTGGCCATGCCGCTCCTCGGGGACAAAGCCGCAGCTCATCAGCCTTCGTTCGGTGATACCCTTGTGGCCGACGCCCCTGCCCTGGATTGTCACCGCAGCCGGATCGTCCACCCGTACTTCGCCGGACAGGACATCGAACAATTCACTTTGCCCGTTGCCTGCAACGCCGGCGATTGCCAGCACCTCGCCCGCCCGGACCGATAGATCGATATCGCGGAGCGCGACGGCAAACGGTGAGCGCGACGGCGCACTCAGTTTCTTGATCTCGATCAGCACTTCGCCGGGTTCGCCCAATCCTGCGTCGGAGATCTGGGGCACCTCGCCACCCACCATCATCCGTGCCAGCGAGGATGGCGTTTCCTGGCGGGGATCGCATGCTCCGGTCACTTTCCCGTGACGCAGGACCGTGGCGCGGTCACAGATCCGCTGCACCTCTTCCAGCCTGTGACTGATGTAGAGAACCGAGCGGCCCTCCGCCTTGAGCTTTGCAAGCGTTTCGAACAACTTGTCTGCTTCCTGCGGCGTAAGAACGGATGTCGGCTCGTCGAGAATGATGAGTTCAGGGTTTTGGAGCAGAGCCCGCACGATTTCGATGCGTTGCCGCTCGCCGACGGAAAGATCGGCCACATGGGCGAACGGATCGAGCGGCAGGCCGTACTCGTGCGACAACCGCCGGGCTTCCTCGGCAATCCGCTCGATGGGAACGTTGCCGTCGAGCGCAAGCGCTATGTTTTCCGCGACCGTAAGCGCTTCGAACAGGGAGAAATGCTGGAACACCATCCCCACCCCGGTGGCGCGGGCCTCACCCGGACTTGAAATGCGGACCGGCTTGCCCTTCCACAGGATTTCGCCGCCGCTTGGATCCAGGACACCGAAAAGCATCTTGACCAGTGTTGATTTGCCGGCACCGTTTTCACCCAGAAGCGCGTGAACCTCTCCATGGGCAATGGCGAGGTCGATGCCATCGCATGCCCGCAAGCTGCCGAACACCTTGGTGAGCCCGCGGGTTTCCAGCAAGGGCCTCTCGGTTGTCTGTGTGTTCACGTCACCCCCTGACATGCATTTCAACCCGGAAATTGCCCAACTTTCGGGCGCTTCCGAAAAATGCGCAGAAAACCAGCTTCACCAATTGGCAGCGAATTTCAAGGCGCTTGGCACCGGCGAATTGCGCAGCAGTCTCGTTTTCAACCGCAATATTGTGCGCCGCACCAGAAAAGCGCAACCGGAATTGTCTTGAAATTCAATGCCCGCCGAATTGCGGCTTCCGAAATCTGCTGCAGCTGAGGCCGATTTAGCGGTTTATTTTGAAAGTGTTTCGACAACTGCCTTTTCCGCGAGGGTGGCGGGTAAAACGAGTTGCGACCCCTCATACGTCGAACACAGTCGTTCCCGTCGTCTTGCGAGCCTCCAGATCGGCATGGGCGCGTGCGGCATCCGACAACGGATAACGCTGGTTGATCCTGATCTTCACGGTCCCGCTGCCAACGACGTCAAACAATGCTGCAGCTGATGCCTCGAGCTCCGCGCGGCTGGCAATGTAGGTAAAAAGGGTTGGGCGGGTGGCGAAAAGCGAACCTTTTTGCGACAGGATCGCAATGTTGAAGGGATCGATCGGACCGGAGGATTGCCCGAAACTCGCCCAGGTGCCGCGCGGTCGCAGGCAATCGAGAGATCCTGGAAACGTGTCCTTTCCGACCGAATCATAGACCACATCGACACCCTTGCCGCCTGTTGTGTCCTTGACGCGTTCGACGAAATCCTCGTCGCGGTAATTGATCAGGTGGTCGTAGCCGTTTGCAGCTGCAAGCTCGGCCTTTTCCTTCGACCCGACGGTGCCGATGACCGTGGCGCCGAGCGCCTTTGCCCATTGCCCGGCAATCAACCCGACGCCGCCGGCTGCTGCATGGAAAAGGATCGTGTCGCCGGGTTTGACCTCAAAGGTCCGGCGCAGCAGATACTCGGCCGTCATTCCCTTGAGCATCATGCCCGCAGCCTCGTCCAGCCCGATGCTATCAGGAACCTTGACCAACCGGTCAGCGGAAATCACCCGCATTTCGGCGTAGGCGCCGATCGGTCCGGCATAGGCAACGCGATCGCCCTGTTTGAGACTGGTGACGCCGTCGCCGACCGCTTCGACTATGCCTGCTCCCTCGTTGCCCGGCACAAACGGCAGGCCATTGGGTGCGGCATAGAGGCCGGTGCGAAAATAGACGTCGATGTAATTGAGGCCGACCGCAACGTGCCGAAGAAGCACTTCGCCGGGACCGGGCTCGCCGGTCTCGTGACCACGCCATTCGAGAACTTCAGGGCCGCCATGGGCGGAAACCACATTTGCCTTCATGATCCGGACCTCCTGTTCCTGTACGGCGATTGCCGTCGGTTGCGCATGCGGCTGTTTTTCTCTTCACCGGCCGAGTTTGGGAAACATCTGCATCACACCGCCGATAACGAACAGATAAGCGCTGATCAGCATGACTGCCCACATGAGCCATTCCGGACTGTCGAAATGCAGCAGCAGCGCGTAGCCCGAGAGCACCGACCACAGAGCAAAAACCGTCAGGTTGAGCGCTCGCAACCGTGCGACACGGACCGGATGAAGGAAATTGATCGGCAGGAAGGTCATCACCACCGCAAGCAGGACGATCAGAAATGCGACCATCTCCGAAGCCTTGACCACGAACAGTGTGAAAACCAGCATGTTCCAGACCACGGGAAAACCCGAGAAGAAGTTCTCGTCGGTCTTCATGCCCATGTCGGCGTAATAGATCGCACTTGAAACCACGATTAAGCCCGCGGCGACAAACGAAAGCGGTTCGCCGATCATGCCGCTTTGATAAAGCGCAAACGCGGGGATCAGCACATAGGTGACGTAGTCGATCACATTGTCGAGCATGATGCCCGACCAGTTCGGCAGCACTTCCTTGACATTGAGCTTGCGTGCGATCGGCCCGTCAATGCCGTCGATCAACAACGCCAGGCCAAGCCACCACCACAGATCGACGAAGCGGCTTTCCGCGGCCGCCACCAGCGCCAGAAACGCCATGAACGAGCCACTGGCTGTCAGGATGTGAACAGAAAAAGCTCGGATTTCCGCGTAGGGCACGCGGCGGTACTTGAACGGTAGTTTCATGCCGCCAGAGCCCTCCCGGGGCGGTTTGGTGGTGTCAGCGATTTGGCGCGACGCTTCAGTTCGGCCCGCTCCAGTCCAGAGCGCAGATTTCAGCCGAACGACCGGCGAAGTTCCAGTTGCGGCCAAAGGCCCGCATTTTCGAGCGCTCTGACTTGGCCACGATGATTTCCGGCGCGATCCAGTACTCGGAATTGGAAATGACCGTGTCCTCGCCGTGTTTCTTTCCGGGAATCGGTGCAACTATCCCATCTATGATCTTGGGAATCTTGACGATTCTCTTCTTGTCCTCAACCTCGTAGGTTATCGGTTCCTGCTGCACGCCCAGGAAATTTCCCACAAGGATCGACAGCAGCGAGGTCGTACCCCCGGCCTTGCCGGTGAAAATCTTGGTGAAGGCCTTGGTGGCGTAAATCGAAGCTCGTTTGTCGATGAAAAGACCCGCAGTCCAGTTGCCGCGGCTCATATAGCCGGGAATCTCCATGACAAGGCCGAGATTGAGGCCCGACAGATCGGTATCCCCGTAGTATCCGTTATCGACGCGAAAACCAGCCCAGGTCTGGCAATATCCCTCCGTGGGCGGATGCTGGCCGAGCGAAAGCACACAAGGGCAGAACACGGTGCAATTGCAGGAAAGCACCAACTCTCCCTTCAAAGCCCATTCCACGTCAGCCATTCACGTCTCCCAATATCATGTCGCCGAACCGACCATCAGCGCCAATCCCCACAAGGTCACTATTGCGCCGGCAACACGACTTGTCACCCGACCGTTTCCGGTTTTTTCAAGAAACGTGAACAGCGTCAATGCCGCCATCCAGATCACATTCATGCTGCCTGCTGCAAGCATGATCAGCATCAGCGCCCAGCAGCATCCCAGGCACCATATGCCCTGCTCAATCCCGAGCCGAAACACGCCGGCTGTGCTTGTCTGCCACCGCGCAAATAGTGTCGTGAATGGATTGCGGCACTTGGTCAGGCAGGCCTCCTTCAGGGCCGAAAACTGGTAGAGACCGGCGATGATCAGAATTGCTCCGGCAATTGCGCCCCGCACGGGTTCGGCCCCGCCGGAACCGGCGGCCATGCCCAGCGCAAGATGCACCCCCGAGAAGGCAAGCGCAGCAAGGGCCCACACCACCAGATAACCCGCGGTTAGCACCAGCGGATGCACCACCGGTGCGGCACGGGCCGCTGCCGTGTCTGCAATCTCGCAATAGGTGCGAATCATCGGCGCCGCGGTCGGCAGCATCATTGCGGCTGACATCGCGAACCACATTGCCACGAGCGCCGGAAACAATGCGGGAGCCCCGTCCCCGGCCGCAGCCAAGGGACCTGCATTCGCCGACAGACAAAGATCTGCAATTCGAGCGAAGAACGATCCGGTATCGACCGGCAGATAGTCCGAAATCAGCTCCATGCCCGGCCCGAGCGTTCGCGCCGAACCCGAAAGCGTTGCGACCGAGCCCGCCATTGTCAGCAGGAACCACCATGCAAGCGCCGTTGTGATCGCGACCAGGGCGAAAACCGGCCATGCAGGCCGTCGCGCAAGCTGAGCCGTGGCCCGGCCAGAAAGGTCGAGATGATCGAAGCGTCCGGCAAGCGGATCATTGGTGTCGCGTGGCGAGAACATGCGCCAATTCATCCCATGGAACCCGTGGTCCCCGCGATGTAAATGATGATATGGCTACGTTGCAATCGGCGCATGAAATTTGAAGGGTATGACGCATGCAGGCTCGATACGACATTGCCGTCATTGGCGGCGGGTTGGCGGGAACGGTGGCCGCCCTTTTGGCTGCGTCACAGGGCTGGAGCGTTGCGTTCATAGCCCCCGCACCGCCACGCCAGGACGGCCGGACAACGGCCCTGCTTTCGGAATCGGTGGATCTGCTTGCGCGGCTTGGCGTGTGGGACGAGGTACTGCCGTCTTCGGCTCCCTTGCGCACAATGCGTATCTTGGACGGGACGAGCCGGCTTTTCCGGGCGCCTCCGGTCCAGTTCCATTCCAGCGAGATCGGTCTTGAGGCGTTCGGCTACAACATTCCCAATCAGCCGCTGTTTGACGCCCTCCACAACCATGCAACCGAGACATCGGGAATCACACGGTTTGAGGCTGCGCTTACCGGCGCCGATCAAGGCGCCGATGACATCAAGCTGCACATGACGGACGGCGCGGAAATCGCCGCACTGGCAGCCATTGCCGCCGATGGCCGGAATTCCATGCTGCGCGAAGCCGTCGGCATCAAGGTCAGAAGCTGGAGATATCCGCAATCGGCACTGGTGATGAACTTCAGCCACCAGTTCGGCCACGGAGATGTGTCGACAGAGTTCCATACCGAAGAAGGCCCCTTCACTCAGGTCCCCCTCCCCGGCAAGCGGTCGAGCCTGGTGTGGGCGGTCAAGCCCGGCGACGTCGACGCGATCCTGGGCCTCTCCCGGGACCGGCTCAATGCCGAAATCGAAGCCCGGATGCATTCCATCCTCGGCAAGATAGAGGTGGAAAACGTCCCGCAGGCATGGCCGCTTTCAAGCTTGATCGCCGATCATTTCGGAGCTGGCCGCACCATGCTGGTCGGCGAGGCCGGTCACGCATTTCCCCCGATCGGTGCGCAAGGCCTCAATCTCGGTCTTCGCGACATCATTCAGGCGGTCGATGCACTCAAGGACGCAGGCGGTCTGGAGAATGCTCCCCGCGCCGTCTCCCGTTACAATCGCAAACGCCGGCTCGACATCACCAGTCGTACCGCGGGAGTGGATCTTCTCAACCGGGCGCTTCTGAGCGATTTCCTGCCAATGCAGGCGCTGCGAGCGGGCGGACTGGCGGCCCTCTCCGCGCTGCCGCCGTTGCGGCTGCTTGCCATGCGGGAAGGCATGACGCCGGGCTGGCGCGCAGGTAACACCTTCATGGCCGCAAGCGACAATTGACAAATTGGATCAAGAGCCGCCCGCAAGGTCCTCCGGAGAATCGATTTTTCTCTCGCCAATGAGGGATGGCAACGCCCAGAAATCCCGGGGCCTTGCTAGCCCGGGAACAGGTCCGGCGGAAGCGTACCGCTGGTGATCAGCCACAACAGGCCCGAAACGGTGGCAACACTGGTCACGGTTGTCACCAGCACCGTTGCTGACGCGCGCTCCACCCACGTCGAGTATTGCTGCGCGATGACGAAGACGTTGGTCGCCGTCGGCAGCGATGCCAACAGAACCGCCGTGTAGACCCACACCGGTTCGAAATCGCCTGCAATGCTTAGCCCCAGGTACATCAGGACCGGATGGGCGACCAGCTTCATCGGAACGATAAAGCCCAACTCCACCGGCACACGTTTGAGCGGCCTGAGCGCGAGTGTGACCCCCATGGCGAACAGTGCGCATGGCGCCGCTGCCTGCGCCAGATAATCGATGAGGCGACCCACGGGGACCGGCGGCACAAACTCGATCCAGGCCGCGGCGACACCTACGGCAGTCGCTATGATGAAGGGATGGAAGGCGATCTTGCGTACCACGCTGAGCGCCAGCGCGCCGGGGTCACGCTTGTCACCTCCTGAAAGCGCCATCATCATGGGCGCGATGGTAAAATGCATGATGTTTTCGAAGCAGAAGATCAGTGCGACCGGAACGGCTGCCGGTTCGCCGAAGGCAAGGATAGCAATGCCCGGCCCCATGTAACCGATGTTCCCGTAGGCCCCCGCCAGGCCATGCACTGTCGCAATTCCGATCGTGGCCCGCCGTATGAGAATTGCAGCGGCGAAGACCAATGCGAACACCGTATAGGTGACCACCATGCTGGTGAGAACATAATCCCATCTTGCCAACTGCTCGATTGGCGTGCGGGAGAGAAGCTTGAAGAACAACGCGGGAAGCGAAACGTAGATGATGAAGGTGTTGAGCCACCCCATCGCCTCCTGCGGCTGCCGTGTAATCCGCGCAGCGATGTAGCCAAGCAGGATCAGGCCAAAGAACGGCAACACCAAACCCGTGATTTCAGCCATGTGAGACGCCTGTTGTGCACCGCCCTGCCCGCCGATGATCCGGCTGGCGCTCGGTCCGGGCTATGTTCGTTCAGCGGCCCCGTCAAGTGCGGGCGGTTGAACTTTTGTTCCGACAACCCATTTTTAGGAGCAAAGGGAAATGAAGATGTCGCTTAGAACTGCCAAATTTCAGATCGGCCAGGTCGTCAAACACCGCCTGTTTCCATTCAGGGGCGTGATCTTTGACGTTGACCCTGTCTATGCCAACACCGAGGAATGGTGGAATGCCATTCCGGAACATGTGCGCCCCCGAAAGGATCAGCCCTTCTACCACCTGCTCGCGGAGAATGAGGAAACGGAGTACGTGGCCTATGTTTCGGAGCAGAACCTGCTGATCGACGACAGCGAGACGCCCCTGCGCCATCCCCAGCTCGGAGAGTTTTTCGAGGCCCGTGTCGATGGTGTTTACACGCCCAAGGAAAGAATGAGCCACTAGGCATACGCGAACACGTTAGGAACCGCTCTCAAGATAGGCGCACCGTCCACCCAGATCCGCACATTCCGATATTATTCGATCGGTGGTCGCCTAATACAAAAAACCCGGAAGCATCGCTGCTTCCGGGTCTTTTTGTGCCTAATCGCTCCGGTCGAGGATTGACGACCGAACCTTTGGGTCAGTTTTTCTTGGCTTCGGCCTGGGCTTCCTCAAGCTTCTTGCGGGCTTCTTCGGCCTTCTTCGCCATTTCCTCCTGAAGCAGGCGCTGGCGTTCCTGAAGCTCGGACTGGGCGATCGGCTCGCCGTCCCATGCCTGGGTGAACCCCTCAAGCGAGATCTTCAGCGGGTTCGGGGTGCGCTGGTAGTTGACCGAGGTCAGCACCAGTTCGCCGCCCTTCTTGAAGGAATTCACCATGGCGTCGGTGAGAACCGTTTCGGCAACGCAGGTTTCAGGCATGCAGATCGCGTACTCGACGCGCTGAGCCTGACCGCCGTCCACCTGGAGGTTGATGCCGGGCTGGATCAGGCGCGCGGTCGGAACGGTGATCTGCAGGATCATGCGGTTGACCTTGCCGGTGACGTTGATGAGGCCGACGGCCGTCAGAAGCTGGCCGGTCGGCGCGGTCACAATGTTCTGGACGACGCAAACGTCATTGTCTTCCTGCTTGGTGCAGGTCTTGTACCAGCCCTGGTTGGCGCCCTGTGCAGACGCTGTTGCCGGCATGAAGGCGGCCGCAAGGCCGACTGACATGATGGTTGCGAAAACGGTCTTCATGGTGGCGTTCATTGGCTTCCAAATCTCCTGAAATGCGCGCGTCTGCGCCGATCGATTCGCGCGGTTTCCGCGTCCTCTGGCTTCTGTCGCGCCTTCTTTACGGGAATTGCGGCGACAGCAAGGCTTTCTCCGCTCCCTGTTAACGCGGGAAGTCCGCAATATCCAGAGCGTGACGGCAAGGGCAGGCAAAAAAACGCCCGATTGCTTCTACAATCTGGCCCTTGCCCGCTGCCGGATATATCTTCCAGCCGGGAATCGGGATGATCCGGCACCAAATCCTGGTCGGGAAGGAAAGACAATGCGATACGGGCTGGCAGAGTTTCTGCGACTGGCAATGCGCCTGGGACCGGCGAAGTTTCTGGCGATTGCAATATGTGGTCTCGGCTGGCCGGGCCTTGCCGCTTCCGAGCCTGTGCACGGCATCGCCATGCATGGCGAACCGGCGCTGCCGGCCGACTTTGCCCATCTGCCCTACGTCAATCCCGATGCGCCGAAGGGCGGCCGGGTCAGCTACGGTGTCGTCGGCACTTTCGACAGCGTGCGCCCCTTCATCGTCAAGAGCATGCGCACCACCGCACGCGGCGTTTTCGACCCGGAGTTCGGCAATCTCGTCTACGAAACCCTCATGCAGCGCTCGCAGGATGAGCCGTTCACGCTGTACGGCTTGCTAGCGGAAACCGTCGAATGGGACGACGAGCGCAGTTATATACAGTACAATCTCAATCCGGAGGCCCGCTGGTCGGACGGCAAACCGGTGACCGCGGATGATCTCATCTTCACGATGGAACTGCTGAGGGACAAGGGGCGTCCGCCCTACTCCACGCGTCTCAATCGCGTGGAAAAGATGGAGAAGGTTTCGGAGCTTTCGGTCCGTTTCACATTCAACGAAAAATCCAACCGCGAATTCCCGCTTATCCTGTCCCTGTCGCCCGTGCTCCCCAAGCACGCGACCGACGCGGAAAACTTCGACCAATCCACGCTTGAGCCGGGCGTCGGCTCCGGACCCTATCTGGTCAGCGAAGTCAAACCCGGCGAACGGATCACCTTCACCCGCCGAGATGACTACTGGGCCAGGGACTTGCCGATCAAACGCGGTATCGACAATTACGACGAGATATCCGTCGAGTATTTTCTGTCTGAAACCTCGCAGTTCGAGGCTTTCAAGAAAGGCCTTTTCGACGTTTACCCCGACGGCAGCGCAACCAACTGGGCCCGCGGCTATGATTTTCCTGCCGTGGAGAATGGAGAGGTTGTTCGCAAGGAGTACGACCGCCAAACGCCTTCGGGCATGTATGGCTTCGTGTTCAACACCCGGCGGCCGATCTTCGAGGATGTCCGGGTACGCCACGCCCTGACGCTTCTTTTCGATTTCGAATGGGCCAATCGGAGCCTCTACGACAATGCCTATTCGCGGACCCGTTCGTTCTGGGACGGATCGGACCTTTCGAGCTACGGCAAGCCCGCGGATGACCGCGAGCGCGAAATTCTCGCCCCGTTCCCCGACGCCGTTCCTGCGGAGATGATGGAAGGCGAATGGAAACTGCCGGTGACGGACGGATCCGGCCGGGACCGGAAGATCCAGCGCCAGGCGCTGACGCTGCTTCAGGAGGCAGGCTACCGGATTGCAAACGGGCAATTGGTCGATGCTGACGGGACGCCCTTCAGTTTTGCGCTGATGACCCAGAACGAAGGTCAGGAGAAACTCGCCATCGCCTACAAGCGTTCACTGGCCGCACTCGGGATCGAAATGTTGATCCGCACCGTGGATGACGCCCAGTACCAGCAGCGATCGCAAACCTTCGACTACGACATGATCATGAAGTCGTTCAGTTCGTCGCTTTCCCCGGGCGCCGAACAACTCAACCGCTGGGGCAGCGGTTCGCGCGACATACAAGGCAGCTTCAATTTTGCCGGCGCGGCAAGCCCGGCTGTGGATGCGGCGATCGATGCGCTCCTCAACGCCAGGACAGCGAGCGACTTCCACTCCGCGGTCCGTGCCTATGATCGGGTCCTGATGGGCCAGTATTATGTTGTTCCCGCCTTCCATCTCGGCAAGTCCTGGGTCGCCCACCGCAGCCGCATTGTCGAACCGGACACTTCGACCCCGCTTTACGGCTACTACCTGCCTGCATGGTGGGACCGGACCGCGCAGCGCTGAGGCTCTCCAAGCGCAGCGATAGGAATCCATCGTGGCGTCCAGCAGGCTTGCAGATCCTGACAAACCCGTTCGCTGGCGGGCGCATGTGCTGATTGTTGGCCTGTTCTTGGTCCTCGCAGTGCCGGTCGTACTGCTGGATCGAATGGTCGCGCGCGGTCAGGAGGGCACCTTCGGGGTAGACTTCACCGGCGCGTTCATCAGGCTGTATCTCATCTGGACCCTGCTGCAGGTACTTTGCACCACACTGCTTGTCTGGTTTTTCCGCATGGTCCATCCGTTGATTCTGCATCTGGCGGTGGCTTGCTTCGTGACCTTGCTGACAATCGGAATAAGCCAGGATATCGAGCGAAGAAGAGCGTTGAACGCCCATGAGGCGCGGCTCGCACGAATTGAGGCGCGAGAACCCTATGCCGGTCTGGTGAACCTTTCGGGATGGGATTACTCCACCGATGCTGACGGCAATCCCGTGCTGGATATCCGGTTCGACCTCGGCGCCTCGGGTCACATGGGTGTTTCGGTTCGCGGTTTTGATAGAGACATGAAACTGATCTTTGCGGCACGAATCCCGGAGTCGGAGACATTCAGTCCTGCCGGTCGCCATTTTCTCAGGATCCCGCTTGATGTTGCCGAGACTGCCGAACCCGGCGAAGTCGCCGATGTGCTCGACATCACGTTGCATCTGGATAAGGGCAAGAGCGGAACTGCACCGTTCGATATTTCAAAGGAGTACATGACCGGGTCTAAAAAGCGCAGCGACTCCGTGTTTTTCTATGCGCCGCTTCCGCCGCGGGGTATGCCCGGAGATCAATAAACGTTATCTTCGTGTGAACCCAGAGGCCAGTTCCGGCTCCGAACCATCCTTGATGGATGCGTTCACCAAATCCCGTTGAGGCCACCCGCTTCCGGCAAGAAGGTAGACCCATGACATCCCCCATCCCGACACTCGCCCCTGCTCTCACCATCGACATAGTCTCTGATGTCATGTGTCCATGGTGCTACATCGGAAAGCGCCGCCTCGAGGCCGCGCTGGCGGACGTGCGCAAGGAAATGGATGTTGAAGTGCGCTGGCGCCCGTACCAGCTCGATCCGACCCTGCCGAAGGAAGGCAAGGACCGGAAGCAATACATGGAGGAGAAATTCGGCGGCGCAGAAGGCGCGGACAAGGCTTACGAGGCTGTCCGCGCGGCAGGAGCTGAGGAAAAGATCCCTTTCGCTTTCGACGACATCAAGGTTTCAGCCAATACGCTTGACGCGCACCGGGTCATTCGCTGGGCCGGTTCCGAAGGAACTGCTGCACAGGACGCGGTGGTAGAAGAGCTCTTCAAGGCCTATTTCGAGAACGGCCAGAACCTCGGAGAGGACGCGGTACTCATTGACGCCGCGGAAAAAGCCGGACTTGACCGCGAGATCGTTTCCCGTCTGCTTTCTGGCGAAGCGGACAGGGATACGGTAAGCGCGGAGATCGACCAGGCCCGGCAGATGGGCGTTACCGGTGTCCCCTGCTTCATCATCGACATGAAATATGCGGTGGTGGGTGCGCAGCCCGCCGAAGCCCTTGCCGATGCCATGCGCAAGATCGTGGCCGAGAAAGAAAAAGAAGGCGCTGCGAACGGCGGGCCGGAAAGCTCCAACGACAACGCTGTCTAAAGCGTACACCCGGCCGATTCACATCGGTTTCCGGGCCGATTTTATCCCATCTTGCGATCACGACACGGGCTTGTGCTCACGAAACCCGTGAACACGCGTGAGCGATGGCCCTCCTGGCGCTCACGCGGCGCCACCTTGCGATATCTCAGCAAGCATCTTTTTTGGCCTCTCGACCAGCTGATTTCGGGTGTTCTGTAGCTCATACAGTGAACGCTGCGGATACGCACGCGTAGACAATGACGCTCATTCGCCAACCCGAACGCGCTTCTAAATACATGATATTCAATAATTTTCTTTCGAACGCCGGCTTGAGAGCGTTGATCTGATCACGCCCGGAGCACGACGTCTTCACATCCATGTGGTTCGCAAGTCATCCGCCTCTCGCCCACATTCCACTCATCGAAACGGCGCGGCCCGGTCGAACGAACGGAACACACGGGACGCACCGCCAGAGACGAACACACAGACACACGAAACACACATCACAAGGAACCAAGACCATGAACAAGATCATCCTCGCCCTCGGCCTGACTGTTGCAGCCTCCACCGGTGCTTTCGCCCAGTCCTCCGCCCTCGATGCCCACCAGCCGCAGGTCGGCACCGGCGAAGCCGCCATCGCAGTCACCGCCCCGGCAAACGACCGGGTCAGCTACAACCGCGCCGGCGATGACGGCTCCCCGGTTTTCGAAGCTCCGGTCGCCGGCGGCATTGATTACACCGCAACCGCCTCGATCGGTGACGCTGCTGCTTCGCAGGACCACATCATGTTTCACCGTGCAGGCAACGACGGTTCGCCGACCTTCAAGTGAAATGACGCAAAGACGGGGTCGACGCCCTCCCGGTCGACCCCGCCTGCCCAAACCACCCGAACACCCGAAACCCACATGCTTTCCCAATTGTGATTGAGCTCGCGCTCATCGGACAACTCAAAAGGACCAAGACCATGAACAAGATCATCCTCGCCCTCGGCCTGACTGTTGCCGTTTCCACCGGTGCTCTCGCCCAGTCCTCAGCCCTCGATGCCCACCAGCCCCAGGCTGGCACCGGCGAAGCCGCCATCGCAGTCACCGCCCCTGCAAACGATCGCGTCAGCTACAACCGCGCCGGCAATGACGGCTCCCCGGTATTCGAAGCTCCGGTCGCCGGCGGCATTGACTACACCGCAACCGCTTCGATCGGCGACGCTGCTGCTTCGCAGGACCGCATTATCTATCACCGCGCCGGCAACGACGGCTCGCCGACCTTCAACTGATAGCCAGAACAAGACGGATCTCCCATCCTCCCCGCCCCCGTTGGCCTGTTGCGCTGTTTCCGTCCGGCGTGGCCAACCACAAAAGCCCCGTTCACAGCAGCGGGGCTTTTGCTGTTTCGCCTTTCCCGGGACTAGCCGACCAGATCGGCCAGTTGGGTCATGACCACGGCCGCGCCGTTGAGGCGCTTTTCCGCGCTCGGCAGGTCGCGGACGAAGACCACGCTCTGGTCCGGCCTGATCTTGGCCAGATTGCCCTGTTTGGAAATGTGCTGAACCAGCGCGGAGGGATTGGGGAATTCCTTGTTGCGGAACTGAACGACAACGCCCTTCGGACCTGCATCGAGCTTTTCGACATTGGCCTTCCGGCACAGGGACTTGATGAACACGATCTTTAGCAGATGCTGCACCTCTATGGGCAACGGCCCGAAGCGGTCAATGAGTTCGGCGCCGAAGGCATCGATGTCGCCCACGTCCGTTATCTCGCCAAGGCGACGGTACAGTCCAAGCCTGAGATGCAGATCCGGCACATAGTCTTCCGGAATCATGACCGGGGTGCCGACCGTAATCTGCGGCGACCAGCCGCTGTCCACCAGAGCGTCTTCGCCGCGCACTTCAGCCACGGCTTCCTCGAGCATGTGCTGATACAGCTCGAAGCCGACCTCCTTGATATGGCCCGACTGTTCCTCGCCCAGCAGGTTTCCGGCCCCGCGAATGTCGAGATCGTGGCTTGCAAGCTGAAAACCCGCGCCAAGGGTATCGAGCGACTGTAGAACCTTGAGCCGCTTGTCAGCGGTTGCCGTCAGCGTCTTGTTCACCGGCAAGGTGAAAAGCGCGAAAGCGCGGACCTTGGACCGGCCCACCCGGCCGCGCAACTGGTAGAGTTGCGCCAGGCCGAACATATCGGCCCGGTGCACGATCAGGGTGTTGGCAGTGGGCACATCGAGGCCGGATTCGACGATGGTGGTCGACAACAGCACGTCGTACTGGCCGTCATAGAATGCGTTCATGATATCGTCGAGCTCGCCCGCCGCCATCTGGCCGTGCGCGATGGCGAATTTGAGCTCCGGCACATCAGAGCGTAGAAATGCTGCCACATCCTCGAGATCTGAGACCCGCGGACACACATAAAAGCTCTGCCCGCCCCGGTAATGCTCCCGCATCAACGTCTCGCGCACGGTTACCGGATCGAAGGGCGAGATGAACGTCCGCACGGCCATCCTGTCCACCGGCGCGGTGGTGATCAGCGACAATTCCCGCACACCGGTCATTGCCAGTTGCAGCGTGCGCGGGATAGGCGTTGCTGACAGTGTCAGCACATGCACGTCGCTCTTGAGTTCCTTGAGCCGCTCCTTGTGTTTGACGCCGAAATGCTGTTCCTCGTCGATGATCAGCAGTCCAAGATTGGCAAACTTGATCGAGCTTCCCAGCAACGCGTGCGTGCCGACCACGATATCGGTCTTGCCTGAAGCAAGCTCCGCCTTGGTCAAAGCCAGTTCCTTGGTCCCCACCAGCCGGGAAGCTTGGGCGATGCGCACGGGATATCCCCGCAACCGCTCGGTAAATGTCTTGAAATGCTGGCGCGCCAGGAGCGTTGTGGGCACCACCACCGCCACCTGCACGCCGTTCATGGCCGCGATGAAGGCGGCCCTGAGCGCGACTTCGGTCTTGCCGAATCCCACGTCGCCGCAGACCAGCCGGTCCATCGGCTGACCGGCTGCCAGATCGTCGCGCACCCTCTCGATGGCAGCCATCTGGTCTTCCGTCTCGTCATAGGGGAAACGGGCGGAAAACTCGTCATAAAGCCCCTCCGGCGCTCCGAGAACGGGGGCTGCGCGCATGTGCCGTTCAGCTGCAATCCGGATCAGGCCTTCCGCCATGTCGAGCAGGCGCTTCTTGAGCCGCGCCTTGCGCGACTGCCACGCCACGCCCCCGAGCCTGTCGAGCTGTACATCGGCGCTGTCGGATCCGTAGCGGCTCAACAGCTCGATGTTTTCCACCGGCAGGAACAGTTTGGATTCGCCGGCATATTGCAGTTCGAGACAGGCATGCGGCGCACCGGCCGCCTCAACGGTTCTCAGCCCGATGAACTGGCCGATGCCATGCTCGGCGTGAACCACGAAACTGCCTTCGTCGAGCCCGGACACTTCCGAAATGTATTCCGCACCGCGCCGCTTTCGCTTGGCCCTGCGTACCAGACGGTCCCCGAGCACATCCTGTTCCCCGATGACCACGAGATCGCCGATCTCGAACCCGCCCTCGATCGCAAGAACGCCCGCCGCAGCCTCGCCGGGCTTGAGCTTTGTCAGTTCAGCAAAACTGTCGATCCGACGGATCCGCTCGAGCCCGTGCTCCTCGGTCACCTGCAGCAGGCGGTCGAGCGAGCCTTCGGTCCACGCGGTGATCAGAACGCGGTGTCCCGACTGGCGCTTGGAGCCCACATGAGAGACCAGCTTGTCGAAAAGATTGACCCGCTGGCCTTCCGGCGCCTTCTCGGCTTCCGCATCGGCGGCCCACCGCGGCCCGGTTACAGCCGGAAGGTCGATGACCCGCCGGGCGGAATTCTCAGGTTCATGAAACGGTGTCAGCCGGATGGCGTTCCGGACATCGAGCGCGGACTGCAACTCGGTTGTGTCGAGATAGAGAAGATCCGGCGCGATCGCCTTGTAGGGCGTTGTCTGCACACCCTTGCCCTTCTCAAGGCTCTGTGCCGCCTGCCTTGCCTCGAAGTGGTCGAGGATCTGCGCATGCCGCTCGGATGCGGCCTCGGAAAGCATGTGGTCGCCCGAGATCCGGAATCCGTCGATATAGTCGAACACGGTTGCCATCTCGTCGTGAAACAATGGCAGCCAGTGTTCCATCCCCGGGTATCGGCGGCCTTCGCTGATGGCCACGTAAAGGGCATCGTCGCGGTTTGCAGCGCCGAAGGTCTCGAGATAATTACGCCTGAACCGGCTGATGGTATCTGCATCGAGCGTCACTTCGCTCATGGCATTGAGGGCAAACTCCCTTGCCGGCGCAGTCGTGCGCTGGCTCGCCGGATCGAACTGACGGATGCTTTCGAGCGTGTCGCCGAAGAAATCGAGCCGCACCGGCTCGTCGGCGCCGGGAACGAAAACATCCAGAATGCCGCCGCGAACAGCAAATTCACCGACCTCGCGAACGGTGTCGACGCGCTCGAACCCGTGCTGCGCCAAACGGGCGGACAGCGATTCCATTTTCAGCCGCTGTCCTGGCCTTGCGGAGAAACCAAGCTCCGAAACAACCGATTTTGGCGGCACCCGCTGAAGCATCGCATTGACGGTGACAAGCACGATGGCCGGATGCGGATTTTCCGAAAACCCGGCCAGCGCCGCCAACGCGGAAAGCCGGCGCGCGGACACATCCGCGCCCGGCGAAACACGGTCATAGGGCAGACAGTCCCACCCCGGAAGGGTGAGCACCGGGATATCGGGCGCAAAGAATGCCAGGTTCTGTTCGAGGTCCGCAATCCGCTGGCCGTCGGATATGATGTGCGCGAGAGGTCCTGAAGATCGCGCGATCTCGGCAAGCGCCAGAGCCTCCATGCCCTGCGGCACGCCTGACAAAGTGACCGGCGTGCCTGCACCGGCCACCTTTGCTACCGGGACAAAGGATGTCATGTGGGCGAGTTCCGCTTGCTGCCCGGATGCGCCTCCGGTTTCGGCCCGAAGTCGGGCACATAGGCCCGCATCCGCGCGAACAGCTCGGTTTGAAACCTTTCCGGCGTCTCCTGCTCTCCGGTAACCCATTTGAGCAGGTCGGCATCATCTTCCGCCATCAGCGCCTCGAGCTGGTCCAGTTCGCCCTCCTTCAGGGTGGCGATCTCGGCATCGGCAAACCCGCCGATCACCAGGTCCATTTCACGAATGCCGCGTCGCCATGCGCGCACCAGGATGCGACGGCGTCTGGGGTCAAGGTCGGCGCTTGAACGTGTGGTTCCGGTCATGAATAGCCCTTGTCGGTTGGAGAGCCTGCATATCCTGTCATTGTCGAAATGTCAGCCTTGCCATGCAGGCAATTTTGCCGTTCAACAGGTCCGATGCGCCCGCTCGAACTCGATCCCCTGTTCAAGACCGTCGAAAGCCTGCCAGGCATCGGCCCGAAATCCGCCGAAGCGCTGGCCCGTGTAACCGGGCGTGACGGTCCCGAGGACACCCGGGCGCTGGATCTGCTGCTTTTTCCGCCCCATGCGATGATCGACCGGACCTTGCGTACCGGCATCACCGAAGCACCCGAAGGCACGATCGCCACGCTGAAAGTCCGCGTCGACCGCCATCAACCGTCACCTCCCGGCCGGAAAACGGTGCCCTACCGCGTCTTCGTGCATGACGGCACCGGGGAAATGGCGCTCACCTTCTTCCATTCCAAGCAGGCATGGCTCGAAAAGATACTTCCGGTTGGTGAAACCGTACTGGTCAGCGGCAAGGTCGAGTGGTTCAACGGCCGACCGTCGATGGTCCATCCGGACCATGTCGTCGCGGAAAGCGATGCCGACAGCCTTCCGCTGATCGAGCCGGTCTATCCGCTGACCGCCGGCCTGTCGCCAAAACTTCTCAGACGTGCCATCGAGGCCGCAATCGACCTGATGCCGACCCTGCCTGAATGGGCAGACCCGCATCTGGTCAGGCGTAACAGTTTTCCGGACATGGCGGCGGCCGTCCGGCAACTGCATCATCCTGAAAGCGCCCTCGATCTTGAACCCCAGACTGCTGCGCGGCGCAGGCTGGCCTATGACGAATTGCTCGCGGGCCAGCTGTCGCTGGCGCTGGTGCGCCAGACATTGCGCAAGCTCCCCGGACAAACGGTCCATGCCGAGGGGCGGCTACGTGGCCGGGTCCTTGAGGCACTCCCGTTCTCGCTTACCGGCAGCCAGCAGACGGCGGTCGCCGACATTCTCAAGGATATGGCCGGCTCGGACCGGATGCTGCGGCTGCTCCAGGGGGATGTCGGCTCGGGAAAAACCGCAGTGGCGATGATGGCAATGGCTAATGCGGTTGAAGCCGGTGGCCAGGCGGTGCTGATGGCGCCAACCGAAATTCTTGCCCGGCAGCACTATGCAACAATCAGGAAAATGGCCGAGGCCGCAGGTATCGAGGTTGCCGTGCTCACGTCCCGCGCCAAGGGCCGGGAGCGAAAGGACCTTCTGGAGAAAATCGCAAGCGGCCAGGCGCAAATCGTCATCGGAACCCATGCCCTGTTCCAGGACTCGGTCAGTTATGCCAGTTTGACCCTTGCTGTGGTCGATGAACAGCATCGCTTCGGTGTGCACCAGCGGCTGCGGCTCACGGCAAAGGGCACCGCACCGCACATGCTGGTTATGACCGCTACACCGATCCCGCGGACACTTGTGCTTGCTGCCTTTGGCGACATGGATGTCTCAAAGCTCACAGAGAAGCCGGCAGGACGCCAGCCGATCACCACAGTCACCATACCTGATGAACGTATCGAAGAGATTGTCGAACGTCTTCGCAGCGCGCTGCGCGAGGGTCGGAAAGCCTACTGGATATGCCCGCTCGTCGAGGATTCGCAGGACAGCGACCTGATGTCGGTCGAAACCAGGCATTCAAGTCTGGTCAAGGCACTTGGACCTGAACTGGGCCGGCAGGTTTCGCTGGTGCATGGCCGGATGTCCGCCGACGAGAAAGACCAGGCGATGAGCGCGTTCAAGTCGGGCGAGACGCGGCTTTTAGTCGCCACAACGGTGATCGAGGTGGGTGTCGACGTGCCCGATGCCACCATCATGGTCATCGAACACGCCGAACGCTTCGGTCTTGCGCAGCTGCATCAGCTGCGTGGGCGCGTCGGCCGCGGTGACGGAGCCTCGAGTTGCATTCTCCTCTATCACGGCCCGCTCGGCGAGACGGCCGGTGCCCGGCTTTCGGTTCTTCGCGAAACCGAAGACGGCTTCCGCATCGCCGAAGAGGACCTGAAGCTTCGGGGTGAAGGCGAGGTGCTCGGCACCCGGCAGTCGGGAATGCCAGGTTTTCGGCTGGCAAATCTGTCGGCCCATGCCGATCTTCTGGAAATAGCCCGGACCGACGCGCGCGCCATTCTCGAAACCGACCCTGGCCTGACCAGCCCTCGGGGCGCGGCGCTCAGAATGCTGTTGTATCTGATGCGCCGGGACGAGGCGATCCGTTTTCTACGGGCGGGCTGACTGCGAGCGCGCAAACCCGTACTGCACTCAAGCCGGTTCGGATTTGCGTTTCGTTTCCTTGCTCACCGGCAACGTCTTGGGAAAATCAGGAGAAACAAGTCCGGCGGAAATCACCATCTTCGCCGCTTCCTCGACACTCATGTCGAGCATGATGACATCCTTGCGCGGCACGAACAGCAGAAAACCGGAGGTCGGATTGGGAGTGGTCGGCAGGAAGACCGAAATCGATTCCTGTTCGGCGAGGCGGTGGTTGACCTCTCCCTTGGTGTCAGTGGCGATGAAGACGATCGACCACAAGCCCCGCCGCGGATACTCGATAAGTGCTGCCTGTTTGAACGAACTGCTTTGCTCGGCAAGGACGGTCTCGAAAATCTGCTTGAGCCCCTTGTAGAGGCTGCGCACCAGCGGCATGCGGTCGAGCAGCGACTCCCCAAAAGCGATGATCGACCGGCCGACCAGGTTGGCGGTGAGAAAACCGATCAACGTGATGATGAAAAGGGCGGTCAAGAGACCGAACCCCGGGACCGCGAACGGCAGGTAGTTGTCCGGATTGTAGATGGTCGGAATATAGGGCTTTACCCAGCTGTCGACCCAGCCGACGAAGGTCCATGTCAGGTAGGCGGTGATGGCAAGCGGAGCGACAATGATCAGGCCGGTGAGAAAATAGTTTCTCACCCGTCGGCTGGCCCCGACCCTCTTTTGCTTCTCGCTCATTGCTTGTTCTGTTCCTGACCGGCACCCGAATTGGTGCAATGCAGCACCAATATAGGAACCGCTTGCCCGACAAGGCAAGCGGTTCGGTCAGCGATGTCGGAGAAACCGCTTCGCCGGCAAAGCGAGTTGCCTTTATTCAACGGTCACGGATTTGGCCAGATTGCGAGGCTGATCCACGTCGGTGCCCATGAAAACGGCCGTGTGATAGGCGATCAATTGAACCGGCAGAGCGTGCAGGATCGGCGTGACGATCTCGTTTACGACGGGCAGCACGATAGTGGCCATGGTTTCAAGCGGCGCGGCGGCGGCGCCCTTTTCATCTGTGATCAGGATGATCTGACCGCCGCGGGCGGCAACCTCCTGCATGTTCGACATGGTTTTCTCAAAATGCCGGTCATGGGGTGCGATCACGATGACGGGCATGCTTTCGTCGATCAGCGCGATCGGGCCATGCTTGAGTTCGCCCGCAGCATAGGCTTCGGCGTGAATGTAGGAGATTTCCTTGAGTTTCAGAGCGCCCTCAAGCGCCATGGCGAAACTGGTCCCACGGCCGAGATAGAGAACGTCCTTGAACCGCGCCAGATCCCGCGAGAGCGCTTCAATCTGCGGTTCAATTTTGCGGATGACCTCATTGAACAGCCGTGGCGCCTCGATCAGCGCCTGCACCATGGCGCGTTCGTCTGCCTCCGACAACGTTCCGCGCTGCCGTCCGGCTACCATTGCAAGTGCCGCGAGAACGGAAAGCTGGCATGTAAAGGCTTTGGTCGAGGCGACCCCGATTTCCGGGCCGGCCAGAGTGGGAAAGACCGCATCGGATTCGCGTGCGATGGTTGATTCTCGCACATTCACCACCGCTCCGATGAAAAGACTGTTGTCGCGGCAGTAGCGCAGTGAGGCCAGCGTGTCAGCGGTCTCTCCCGATTGCGAGATGAACAATGCGGCCATCTTGCCCGGCAGCGGCATTTCCCGGTAACGGAATTCGGAAGCCACATCGATTTCGACAGGCAGTCGCGCAAAGCGCTCGAACCAGTACTTGCCGATAAGGCCTGCGTAAAAGGCTGTCCCGCAAGCCGACATTGCCAGCCGGTCGAGATCTGAAAAGTCCAGCTGTGCGCTATCAAGCCGAACCCGGCCTTCTGCGAAATCGATGTAGCTGCTGAGCGTGTGGGAAATCACCTCGGCCTGCTCATGGATTTCCTTTTCCATGAAGTGCCGGTGATTCCCCTTGTCGACCACATAGGTTGCCCCGCGCGTGACCTGGCTCTGACGGTCCACCGGAGCGCCGGACTGATCATAGATCTCCAGGCTTTTCGGGGTGATCACAGCCCAGTCCCCATCGTCGAGATAGGTGATTTGGTCGGTGAACGGAGCAAGTGCGATGGCGTCCGACCCGAGGAACATTTCCCCGTTGCCGTGACCGACCGCAAGCGGCGGCCCCGAGCGTGCACCCATGATCATTTCAGGCTGGTCTTCAAACAGCACCGCGAGCGCGTAGGCACCCTCGATCCGGGACAGCATCGCCTGCATGGCCTCACGCGGAGCAAGTCCCTCGGCACGATAGGCAGCAAGCAACTGCGCCACGACCTCGGTATCGGTCTGGCTTTGAAATTCAGCGCCCTTCGCCAAGAGTTCGGTCCGGATGGTTGCGAAGTTTTCGATGATCCCGTTGTGGACAACGGCAACACCGTTGCAGAAATGCGGATGCGCATTGCGTTCGGTGGGCGCGCCGTGCGTCGCCCAGCGCGTGTGGCCAATCCCCACGGTTCCCGCGAGCGGTTCGGTCTGGAGGCGGGTCTCAAGGTTGACCAGCTTGCCCTCGGCGCGCCGGCGTCCCAGCTGCCCTTCGGAGATAGTGGCTATGCCGGCGGAATCGTAGCCGCGGTACTCAAGCCGTTTGAGCGCATCGATCAGCAGCGCCGCGACTTGTTTCTGGCCTACCATTCCAACTATGCCGCACATGTTTTTCTCCAGCCGTTTTCGACACCAAAGCTCTTACGCAGCATCGCTGTCATGCGCCAGTGGGCCGCCCTGCCCGCCCGCTCAATTTTGGTGACACCCGGTAATCCTCAATCGCAGGAAGTGGTTAAGAGCCCGAGGAGGCTTTCAAAGCCTTGATTGCCGAGATGCGTTCGCGAAGCCGTGCCGCATATCCCGGCTTGGTTTCCTGCCGTGCCCGCGCCACCGCCAATGCATCGTCGGGAACCTCGGATGTCACCACGCTGCCGGATGCGACGAAGGCACCCTCGCCGATCCGGACCGGGGCAACCAGCGAGGAGTTGGAGCCGATAAAGGCGCCTGCGCCGATTTCCGTCAGATGCTTGTTCTGCCCGTCATAGTTGCAGGTGATTGTGCCGGCACCGATATTCGCGCCGGCGCCAACAATTGCGTCGCCGACATAGGTTAGATGATTGACCTTGGCGCCCTCGCCGATCCTCGCTTTCTTGACCTCGCAGAAATTGCCGACCTTGGCCTTTTCCGCAAGGTCGGCTCCGGGCCTCAATCTTGCAAATGGACCGATCTGTGCCTTGGCGCCGATTGTCGTTCCCTCCAGATGACTGAAAGCGTGAATGACCGCTCCGGGGCCGACCTTGACCCCGGGACCGAACCAGACATTCGGTTCGATCGTCACATCTCCTGCGAGGTCCGTATCGTATGAGAGATAGACCGTCGCGGGATCGATCATGCTCACACCCGAAAGCATCGCCCGGTACCGCGCGCGTGCTTGCCATACCGCCTCTATTTCGGCCAGTTCGGCACGCGTGTTGCAGCCCATCATGTCTTCCTCGGGCGCTTCGACGGCGACACACTTGAGCCCTCTCGACCTTGCGATCTCGACGATGTCGGTCAGATAGTATTCACCCTTTGAATTGTTATTGCCGATGGCCTCGAGAAGGCTTATCGCCTCCGCGCCCGAAAAGGTGATGATGCCGCCATTGCAGAAATCGATCTCGAGTTCATCCGGGCTCGCGTCGCGATGTTCCCGAATGGCTACAAGTTCCCCGTCCTTCTCGATCAATCTGCCGTAACCGGTCGGATCGGCTGCGCGGAAACCCAGCACCACGACATCCGCGCCCGCTGTCCGTCGCGAGATCGCGGTCTCCAGGCTTTCGGGGTTGATCAACGGCGTATCGCCGTAAAGTACCACGACATCGTCATATCCCTGCGAAATGACATCCTTGGCCATCAGCACCGCATGGCCCGTGCCCTTCCGTTCGGTCTGCATCACCGGAATCACAGAGAGCTGGTGGTCACTCTGCGCGGCCATGGTTACCGTGTCCGAATCCCGTCCCACAACCAGTGCGATGTCGTTGACGCCGGCCCGTGCGGCGGCATTGGTCACATGCGCGATCAAGGGCAGGTTGCCGACTTCGTGCAGCACCTTGGATCTGGACGATTTCATCCGTGTCGCATCGCCCGCTGCAAGAACGACGGCAAGACATGTTCGCGTCATCTGAAACCTCATATCTGAATTCGTATTGTCACCGTTGCCGGCTGCTATAACACCCAAAATGCATCGAGCCGGTGAAAAATCTCTTTCCCGGGGCAGCAGGGCTGGTAATGAGGGCCAATGAGCACTGCATCCCTTCTCACCGGCGCCAGTGGCGCTGCCCGCTTCCTGCCCCTGGCGGTGATGATTCTCACTCCACTGTTTTTTTCCTCGAACCTGATCTTCGGGCGCTCGACCATCCCGGAAGTTGCCCCCTTTACCTTGGCTTTCCTGCGCTGGACGGCGGCCAGCCTGGCGCTGGCGCCCTTTGTCTGGTTGGCGCGGCAGCGGGTGCAGGCCTATCTGCGCGAGGCGACGGCGCACTGGCTGCTGCTCGGCTTTCTCGGCATGTGGATCTGCGGCGCAGGTGTCTACTACGCGCTTTCCTTCACCACCGCCACAAATGGAACTCTCATCTACACGACCTCGCCGCTGATGATAATCCTGCTCGAAAGGCTGTTTTTCGGCCGGGCTACAAGCTGGCGGGAGCTCGCGGGGATCGCCATCGGTTTCTTTGGCGTGGCGATCATCGTACTTAGGGGCAATGTTTCAGCGCTTACAGGACTTGATCTGAATTACGGGGACCTCGTATTCATCGCTGCAGCATTTTCCTGGGCGCTGTATTCGGTCCTGCTCAAGGGCCGGAGAACCGCCGGACTGCCGGTTGCGGCCCTGTTCGGAACGATTACCCTTGCCGGCGCGCTGCTTCTGGCGCCGTTTGCGCTGTGGGAATGGCTGTCGGGTGCGCGCATGCCGCAGACCCTGTCAGCCTGGGGCGGGATCGCCGGCATTGTCGTTTTCGCGTCACTGCTCGCCTTTGGCGGCTTTCAGTACGGCGTCGCGCGGCTCGGCGCGTCGACCACCGGCATCTTCATGTATCTTTTGCCGGTCTATGGTGTGGGGCTCGCAGTGCTGGTGCTGGGAGAACCCTTCCATCTGCACCACCTGGTGGGTATCCTCACGGTACTCGGCGGGCTGGTGCTTGCAACGGCGCCTGTCGGGCGTGGACAAAAACAGGCCGACTAGCCGATCCGCCCGAGCGCCGGAAATGTTTCCAGCAGCCAGAACGCCATTGTCGCCATCCCTCCGGTCAGGAACAGGATGCCGGTTAGCACCAAAAGTGCGCCGGTGATCTTTTCGACCGTCCCGAGATGTCGCCTGAACTTTTGCGTAAACCGCATGAAGCGCTCGGAAAACAGTGCCGCGATCCAGAACGGAACCGCCAATCCGGCAGAATAGGCCGCAAGCAGCAATGCGCCGGAGGCCACCGTTTCATGAGAGGCCGCCACCCCCAGCACCGCGCCGAGGACCGGTCCGATACAGGGCGTCCAACCGAAGGCGAAGGCAAGGCCCATGACGTAGGCGCCAGACAGTGTCGCGGGTTTTCCACCTCCGGAAAACCGCGCTTCGCGTGCCAGCAGGCCGATTCGGAACACGCCCAGGAAATGCAGCCCCATCAGGATGATGACCACCCCGCCGGCCTTTGCCAGCAGGTCCATGTGCTGCCTGAGCGCCGAACCGATCGACGATGCGCCCGCGCCGAGCGCAACAAAGACCGTGGCAAAACCCAGCGTGAAAAACAGCGATGCGAAGAAGACCGCACGCCGGGTTTCGGATCTCTTCGCAGTCTCTTCGGACCCGCGGAAATCTTCAACCGTAATGCCGGCCATGTAGCACAGGTATGGCGGCACCAGCGGCAGCACGCACGGCGACAGGAAAGACAACGCCCCTGCAAGCAGCACGGTCAGCAGTGGTATGTCGGCAATCGTCACGGCGTGCGGTTCCAATCAAGCTGGTGCGGCGGATCCGGGCTTTCGGCGCAGACAAAAGACCGCGCGCGGGCCGGATCGCAACCTGTCTAAACGCCGCACCCCGATCGCGCCAGTCACGTTTTGGAGCGACCGGTGTGATCGCGACCGCGAGGCTGATTCACCCACGCAAGAAACCGAAAACCCGATCGCGCCGTCAGCCGGCACTCGAACTTCGGAGCGGACCGTTTACCCGGACTTCAGTGCCGGGATTTCGGGTAATCGAGGTCTTCGGTCAGACGTCGTAAAAAAGCTTTCCGAAGCCGCGGATTTTGCGGTTGACCACCGCGCCCGGCCTGCCTATGTTCCGCGCCATTCCGCCCGGCGTTTGTCCGGGCTTTTTGAGAGCGTAGCTCAGTTGGTAGAGCAACTGACTTTTAATCAGTAGGTCCAGGGTTCGAACCCCTGCGCTCTCACCAAAAAGATTAATGAAATCAATTAGATGCGTAACTCAACCGCCTGTGATCTGCGATGGGTATGTTTCGGGGTTCCGGTAGGGTTCTGATTTTTGCAGCCTAACAATGCTAAACCATCGATCGTCCAGCATCGGTGTTGATCGCCACAGTTGATTTGCAACGGTTTTTATTCATGTGCGGCTACTCGAAGTCACATTGTTGCATCCGTACAGAAGTTACGGCAGTCTCCGCTCATGTCAGATCTAGAATACCACTACGAGACGATAGGTCGGATCCTCGACTTTTTGGTTTCCAATGGGTTGCGCCGGTTTGGCCTAGAGTCCTCGGATGCCATGGAGATCATGACACACCGAATTGGTGACGAGGAGGAAGTGCTTGCGACCTTTAACGACGTGCTCCATTGGATGTTGGACGAAGGCCTGATCCGTTGTAGTTCAGTTCAAGACGGTGGCTACTGCGATTATTTCAACGGCACACAGCTCACGTCGAAAGGTATCGCCATTATCCAATCAAAGGTTCAGATCGAAGGCCTCCCAGGTAACGTCCAGGATACCTTGTCCCAAGGGGACAGAGGCTCGTTGACTGGCGAGGTGTACCAGAAGATCGGCTCGTTTGTCGGTGGGGCGGCAGGTGGATTTCTCCAGTCGTTTGGATGATGATACTCTGAATCACTCTGGGGGAAGGACTACGTTGTGCGTCCCGATTTGACATAAACTCGGCCCGTCCCGGACTTTGCATAGTCCAACGCCTTTAATTCTCCCTCACCTTGATTTCCAAGGGTTTCCTGCGACACTCAGCGAATACATGAGATATGATTGCAACATGACGGGCGTTACAGAACGGCAGGAAGCACTTGAAAAATGGTAATCGATTTTCGCTGATCGAGCGCTCAGCAATGACATTCGAATCCTTTTGGGGCGCGAGTTCAGAAACCGCTTTTATTCAGAAGAGTTCTTGATCGGCATCTCTGCACGCCGACTCGAACTAAAAGCGCGCATAGGAAAATCGTCCTGGTTAGCGTTTATTTTCGCAACCATAATTGCCTTTATTGATCTGATCGCTGATAGCGCTGTTACCTATACTGGCGTCACGTTAGAAATAACCAAAGACCTTACACCTATTCTAGCACTTTTTGCAGCCGGTGCTTTCCTCCAGACAACTTTTGCGTTTATTGATGACCAGATTGTTTTCAGAATCTTGTTTAAGTTGGGCGCGAACATAGGGATTCATAGCTTTCCGTTACTGCTGGTTGATAAAGCAGCAATCGATCTATGGGGTGATGCAATAACGCCGAGATACTTCGGACCAAAATCAGGATTTGGTCAAAAAGCATTGTTTGCACTCTTATCAGTAGTCGCCGCGATCGCGGGACTTGGCGTTTCTCTTTATGCGCCCACGATGGTCGGCGTAGTGGCTTATCAAACATTCTCAGATCTGGAAGCCCGCATAGTAGCGAAAGGAATAAGTGTATTGGCGTGTTTGGTAGTCATTTGGGCGCTTCTGCTTTCCATCTTCTCCAGTTGGAAGTTCAAATTTCACGCGGCTGACTGGATCGAATCCACCGAACAACCAACGGAGGAGTTTGCCGCTCGCATGCGATCGGAGTTGGCGGCGGAAAATCCGGAGCCCTCACAGAATACCACTTGAATAGCAGGACAAGGGTTTGAACCCCTGTGCTCTCACCAATATACCCATAAGAACTGTAACAATCTGAGAGATGCGCCTGTCCGGCGCACCGCCTTCCTGTCTGATCGTACAGATCCGATTCAGATTCCCTACACCTCCACGCCCACAACCGCCATGCAGTCTCCGGACTTGATAAGGCCTGGGAAATGCCGCGACACGAGAAGTCCGGACCGCTTTGCCCGGTACTCGATGGGTGCGCGTCCGGTACGGTCGACCGGCCAGACACGGGCAATCACCTCCCCTTTTTCGACCTCGTCGCCAAGATCCTTCATCGCCTCGAACATGCCGTCGTCTTCGCAGAAGACGTAACAGTCGCCATCGGGCATATCGAGCCTCTTGGACGGTCCGACCTCGAGTTCGCCCTTCATGATCCCGGTGTGCTTGAGAACGTTCCGCACTCCCTTCTTTGCAATCGCATTGGAACGGGCCGTCGATGTGCCACCGCCACCGAGTTCCGTGGTCACGAAGATCTTGCCCTGGTCCTCGACCGTGGTGTCGTACATGCCGACATTGTCGATCTCGAGCAGCATCATCGAGTAAGGTGCATTGAACGCCTCCACCGCTGCCACGCAGGCTGCTTGCTGGTCCTTGTTCTCGAGAACGTGCGCCGAGGCGAAGGGAATGAAATCAAGCGTCTTGCCGCCCGAGTGGAAGTCCAGGACCACGTTGGATTCCGGCAGGAGCACGGTCGAAAAATAGTCGGCGATCTTCTCTGTCACCGTCCCGCTCGGGTCACCCGGGAAAGACCGGTTCATGTTTCCCCTGTCGATCGGCGACGTGCGGCTGCCGGCCCGGAAAGCCGGATAGTTGAGTGCCGGCACGATGATCACCCGGCCCTCGATATCGGAGGCCTTGAGATCCATGGCGAGCTCCATGAGTGCAATCGGCCCCTCATACTCATCACCGTGGTTGCCGCCTGTCAGCAGGGCCGTCGGGCCGACACCTTTCTTGATCACGGTGATCGGGATCATCACCGATCCCCAGGCTGAATCGTCGCGGCTGTAGGGAAGCCGCAGAAACCCGTGGTGCTCACCGTCTTCGTCCAGCGGGATCGTCGGAACAATCGGATTGACCGTCATCTTTCCTCAGTCCTTCACGATCAGCTTGCGGGGAACGTTCGACAGGCATTCCGGACCTGTCTCGCCGATAGCGATGCTCTCGGTGATTTCGAATCCCATGCCTTCCATCCAGAGACCGGTCATGAAGTGAAATGTCATTCCGGGCTTGAGAACCGTCCGGTCGCCGGGCCGGAGCGAGCAGGTGCGCTCGCCCCAGTCCGGCGGATAGGACAGCCCGATGGGATAGCCGGTGCGGTTGTTCTTCACGATGTTGTACTTTTCGAGCACGCCGAAAAAGGCGATGGCGATATCCTCGCAGAGGTTTCCGGCCTTCGCGGCTTCAAGTCCGGCTTCCATCCCTTCGAGCACCGCCTTCTCCGCATCAAGGAATTGCTGGGTCGGCTTGCCGAGAAAAATGGTGCGCGAAAGCGGACAGTGATAGCGGCGGAAACAGCCAGCAATCTCGAAGAACGTCCCCTCGCCGGTCACCATTTTCTTGTCGTCCCAGGTCAAATGCGGGGCAGCGGCATCCGCTCCCGACGGCAACAACGGCACAATGGCCGGGTAATCTCCGCCAAACCCCCAGTCTTCGTCATAGCGCAGAGAGGCATCGTAGATTTCCGCCACCAGATCGCACTTCCGCATGCCAGGTTCGACCTTTTCGGCAATGCGCGCATGCATTCTCTCGACGATCTTGCCGGCCTTGCGCATCCGGTCGAGTTCTGCCGGCGATTTCGGCCCGCGCAACCAGTTGACGAGGTTGGTAACGTCAACCAGTTCGTTCGGCAGCCCGGCACTGAGCGACTGGTATCCCTTGGCGGAAAACCAGTAATTGTCCATCTCCACGCCGATCCTGCCGGTGTGCCAACCGCGTTCGGTCAGCTTGGCGGCGAGATATTCCATCGGATGGCGTTCGTCCGATTGCACGAAATAGTCGGGATAGCCGATCAGGTCCGGTTCGTTCATCCAGACCGTGCGCAGCGCGCCTTGTGCGTCCTGTTCGCGCCCGAACCAGACCGGATCACCGGTCGGGCCGACAATGACGGACTGGTGGACGTAGAACGACCAGCCATCGTACCCGGTGAGCCACGCCATGTTGGACGGATCGGAGGTGATCAGCGTGTCGATGCCCTTGGCCTCCATCGCCGCCCGCACGCGCGACAGGCGGGTCTCGTATTCGGCATCGGAGAATCGGAATGTGTCAATTTCTGCCATGTGTCAGCTTTCAAGGTTGGTGCCGAGCCCGGCATCTGAGGCACGCAGTCGGGCGTGGTTGGCGATGGCGGTGTCCTGGACACCGGTTCCGGTGAGGTCGGCGATGGTGATCTGGTCCGGTGCGGTACGGCCCGGCGCCGCACCGGCGGCAATGGCACCGAGTTCGGCAAACCCGGCATCGGCGGCGATCAGGCCTGCGGAGATTGCGCTGCGCAACTCGCCTAGGATTCGCGTTTGCGAAAGGCGATCCGGGACATAAAGATCCGCCTTTGAGACACAGGCTGGTTCAATCTCGTTTTTGTGTTCCTGGTCGGAGCCCATCGCGGTCACATGTTGACCCGGAGCAAGCCATTCGGCCTTGATCACCGGCTCTGCCGACGGAGTGGTCGTCACAACCACATCTGCTTCGGCCACCGCAACGGATGCATCGTCCGAAGCGCGGACCTCGATTCCCAGTTCGGCGGTCAGGTCGCTCGCCGCCCGGGCTGCCTTCGCCGGATCGCGTGCCCAGATGGTTGCCATCCGGATCGGCCTTACAAGGGTCAAGGCCTTGAGCTGCAGCCTCGCCTGGCAGCCTGCTCCGATGATGCAGGCCCGCGATGCATCCTCCCGGGCAAGATGGCGGGCTGCCACGGCGCCGGCGGCCGCCGTGCGCACATCGGTCAGGTAGCCATTGTCCAGCTGCAGCGCTTCCAGCATTCCGGTGCGGGCCGAGAACAGGATCATCAGGCCGGAGGTCGAGGGCAGACCGAGTTTGGGATTGTCGAAAAAGCCGGGCGAGACCTTGATGGCAAAGCTGTCGATTCCGGGAACGAAAGCCGTCTTGACGTCGACCTCGCCATTGAACGGCGCGATCGCCATCGACAGGATCGGCGGCATGACCACGTCACCGGTCGCCAGAACCTTGAAAGCCTGTTCAATACACTCAACTGCCTCGATATCGAGATCGACAAGCGTGCGAAGGTCACCCTCGGTCAGGATCCTGATTTGAGCCATCTCACGCCACCTCCCTTGTCACATCGACGTTTTCACCGGAAATGATGCGGTGATGCTGCTTCATGTCGATGTTGCCACCGCTTACGATGATGCCGGTCACGCCGCTCGGCCCGACCTTGCCAGAGAGCAGCGCAGCTACGCCGACCGCACCCGACCCTTCGACGATCTGGCGTTCCTCCCAGTAGATGTGGCGGATAGCCTCGGCGATCTCCGTCTCGGTTACAAGAACCAGATCATCGACAAGATCGCGGGTCATCATGAAGGTAAAGCGGTTTTCAAGACCGATACCGCCGCCGAGCGAATCCGCAAGCGTGGCGAGTTCTTCCACCTCGACCGGCCTTCCGGCTGCAAGACAGGCATGCATGGCCGCGCCGCGCTCCATGGACACTCCGACCACCCGGATACCCGGCTTGCGGGCCTTCAGCGCGGCGGCGACCCCCGAAACGAGCCCGCCGCCTGAAACCGGCACCAGCACCGTTTCAAGCTCCGGCACCTGCTCGACAAACTCAAGCCCGAGCGTGCCCTGCCCGGCAATCACGTCACGGTGATCGAACGGCGGGATCATGGTCATCCCCTCTTCCCACACCAGCCGGTCAACCTCGAGCTGAGCTTCGTCCTGCGACTTGCCGATGATCCGAACCTCCGCGCCCTGGGCGCGGATACCGTCGATCTTGGCCTGCGGCACCAGCTTGGACATGCAGATGATGCATTTCACGCCGGCTGTCTTCGCGGCATAGGCAAGGCCGCGCCCGTGGTTGCCGGTGGAAACGCCGATCACGCCGCGCCTGCGTTCCTCATCGCTGAGGGATTCCACGGCATTGCTGGCTCCGCGAAACTTGAAACTTCCGGTGATTTGCGTGTGTTCAAGCTTGAGATGGACCGGCACGCCCGTTCGCTCGCTCAGAACCGTCGAGAGCTGAACCGGCGTTTGCCGAACCGTACCGCTGATCCTTCCGCGCGCGGACAGGATTTCCCCCAGACCGACAGGATCGACAGGCTCATTCATGCGGCGTCTCCGAGCGTTCGTGCAGGTAAGGAACAGGAGAACAACCGGCCGAATTCCGTCGGCCGATGCAGCTCGAAACCTGCAATCCGGGCCATCGCCCAGGCGCTTGCCTGGTTGGAACTGACGACCGGCTTACCCGCGCGCTGTTCGATCTCGGCGATCACGTTGACCGACGGCATGCCGGTGCAGGACAGGAAGATGGCTTCCGCATCCGGCGTATCCGCATCAAGCGCAGCATCGACAATTGACTGATTGCTGACCCGCGCCATATCGCGGTCATCCTCAAGCCCTAGGCAGCGGAACTGGCTGATACCAAGTCCGCGAGCCGTAAAATAAGCGGCCAGCGGCTCGCTGGTTTCTACGGTGTAGGGAGTGAGAACCGCAATCCGCTGCGCGTCGAGTGCCGAAAAGGCCATCAGCGCGGCCCCCGCGGGCGTGACTACTGGCACATCGCCGGCGCCCTCGGCGATTGCGGCGCGAACCGTTTCATCGCCGATGACGATCGAGGCTGCGGTACAACTGTAGCAGATCGCCTTGAGCGGGCCGGACGGAGCGAGCAGGCTCGCAGCCTCGGAAAGACGCGGCGTCATCCTGCGCAGGTTTTCGGGTGTGGTCGGGTTTTCGAAGGCCACCCGTGTAACGTGGATGGCAACCTTGTCATGCGGCAACTGGCGGTACAGGTCCCGCTCACTGGTCAGGTCGGTTGCGAGTGCAATCAGCCCGAAGCGGGCCGTTTCTCCGGGATCGTTAAAGCGGACGGACTGCTCGGAGAGCGAAACCGCACCTGTTTTCATCAGCGTACACCCTCGTTGCTGGTTGAGTCACGCGGCCCTGGTCAGTCATGACAGCGCGAGCGCTTCGGGTCTAGACGACCAGGACAGGTTTTCCGGTCAGGCTTGTTACCTTGTGCGATACGCTGCCGAGAAGGAAGCCCTGCATGTCACCCTGTCCCCGGCTCCCGACGACAAGAAGATCGGCGTCGTGCTCATCGGCGAACTTTACGATCGTCCTTGCCGGCGGGCCTCCCTTGACGAAGGCCCGGACTTTCTGCGCGCCCTCCTCTACCGCGATCCTTTTGGCATCCTCTCCCACGTCCTTGGCATAGGCCCGCATGGAATCGTCGAGGTTTTGCGGATCGTCCGGGCGAACCATCGACATAGACCCCTCAAGCAGGGAATGGTGCCGGAAGACCGTCAGGATCAGCAGTTCGCTGCCACAGGTCTTCTGCATCTTGGCAGCAACGCGCACCGCCGCCTTCGACCCTTCGGACCCGTCTGCACCGACGACAATTCGTTCAAACATCGACCTCTCCTCCTCAACGGAACGCCAGATCACGCAGGAACAATGCGATCTGCGGGAAAAATATCAGGGCGACAGAGACGGCGAACAGGATCACGGTGAACGGGAAGATCCCGCGAATAACCTCGATATAGGGTCTCTTGAAGATCGCGATCGCGGTGAAGATGTCGCAGCCGAAGGGCGGCGTGGCAGAACCGATCGCAACCTGAAGCGTGATGATCGTACCGACGAGGACCGGATCGAGGCCGACAGAATCGACCACCGGAGCGAAGATCGGCACGAGAATGAGGATCACCACGATCGGATCGACGAACATGCAACCGACGAAGAAGGCGATCGAAATCACTGCGAGCACGCCTTTCGGCCCCATTTCCGAGATCCCGACCGCCGCCAGAATTGCCTGCGGCACCTGGGCGAACGATATCACCCAGGAGAACGCGGCGCCTGCGCCCACCAGGATAAACACGACCGCCGTAATCAGGCCGGTCGACTTTGCAATGCGGTAGATGTCGGGAAGGTTCAAAGACCTGAAAACAAGAAACTCGAGAATGAATGCATAGAGCACACACACCGCGGCCGCTTCGGTGGGGCTGAAAATGCCGCCATAGATACCGCCGACAATGATCACCGGGAAACCGAGCGGCCACAATGCTCGCTTGACCGCTTGTGCCCGTTCGCTCCAGCTTGCCTTGGGTTCAGTGGGAACGTTGTTCAGGGTGGCATAGGCAACGCTGTAGGCCGAAAACAGGATCAGCAACAGCAGTCCTGGTCCGATGCCCGCGATAAACAGTTCGGAAATCGAGGTGCTTGAGATCACGCCGTAGATGATCATCCCGATGGACGGCGGAATGAGGAACGCGATGTCCGAGGCGTTGATGATCAGCGCCAGCACGAAGGAATCCTTGTAGCCGGCCTTGAGCATCCGCGGCCTGAGCGGGGATCCGACTGCGACCACCGTTGCCTGGGTCGAACCGGACACCGCGCCGAAAAGCGTGCAGGCCGCCGCCGTGGAGACCGCCAGACCGCCCTTGATATGCCCCATGAACCTCATCACCATATCGATGAGCCGGGAAGCTGATTGTCCCCGTGTCATGATGTCCGCGGCAAGAATGAACATCGGCACCGCGATCAGAGACGCCGGCCGGATGCCGGCCATCATCTGCTGCACCATGAAGTCCATCTGACCCAGATTGCCGAACATGAACATGAAGCCGACAAACGTTGCCACAAGCAGCGGGATCATCATTGGAAAGCCGAGAAGCAGCAGGACGATCATGATTATGAAAATGGTCGTGGCCATCGATCGTCGCCCCCTCAGATCTCTTGTTCGTCGTTGTCGTAGCCTTCAAGAACCTTGGTCGACAGGAAGATGTCCTTCGACACGATGTTCTTGATGGCGGTCAGGGTGTACTGGAGGCCGGTCATGAAGAAGCCCACAGGCACCCAAAGGAAGATCCAGTAGACCGGCAATTGCAGGGCTGGCAGCACCCGGCCGGAGGTGGCCACCTTGCTGATGTAGCCGATCGAAAAATAGCAAAGGGCGAACATGCACAGCGCTGTCACCGCGGCAATCAGCACCATGAAGCCCTTGCGCGCCGGCGGCGGCAGCGCATCGTAAATTGCGGACATCCGGATGTGGCGCCCCTGGCGCGCCGCATAGCTGATACCCGCGAAGGTGATCAGGATGATGAGGATCCGGTTGAGTTCCTCGGAAAAGAAGAGGCTGTACTGGAACACGTAACGTCCCACCACATTGGCGATGGTATTGGCCGCCATCAACAGCACGCCGGCTGCCAGCAGGACTGACTCCACCCGGCTTATCGTTGAATCGATCACGCCAAGAACTCCGGGCAGTGAAGATTCGTGCGGGTTGTTTTCCGTATTCTCGTCCAAGACTGCCTCCCGGATGGTGCTGTCGTCGCTCCGGAGGCCGGTTTATACGGCCTCCGGAAATATCATTGAGGCATCTTGCGAAATCAGCCCTCTTCGGTGGCTTCCAGGTCAGCCTTCATCTGCTCGAGGATGGCCTTGCCGCTCTCGCCGGTCATCTCGATGAACTTGTCCTCGACTTCCGCGGCAGCTTCCTTGAAGCAAGCACGCTCCTCTTCGGAGAGAACCGTGACGGTCATCTCGGGCTTGGCTTCCATGATCTTCTTGATCTCGCTGTCAGCAAGGCCCTTCTGGTAGTCGACGATGTAGTCATAGGCCGAAGACGCGGCGTCCTGAATCAACTGCTGATCTTCGTCGCTCAGGCCGTCGAAGAAACCCTTGTTGGCCATCAGCGCCGTCGTGAAGTTGTTGTGCCCGGTGTAGGTGATGTAGTCGGTCACTTCATAGATACCGGTCGAGTACAGGAAGAATGTCGGGTTTTCCTGGCCCTGGATGATGTTGGTCTGCAGGCCGCCATAAACCTCGCCCCACGGAAGCGGCGTCGGGGTTGCACCGAAGGCCTTGTAGGATTCGACCAGTAGCGGGTTGGTCATGACCCGGAACTTGACCTCGTTGAGATCCTCGCAGGTCTTGACCGGCTCCTTGGTGGTCATCGCCACCTCGCCTTCCGGGTACATCGACAAAAGCTCCAGTCCCTGCTCTGCATAGAGCTCGGTGAAGTCCTCGTTGATCGCCTCGCTCTCCTTGTAGAAGCGCGCCAGGTGATCCTGGTCGGTGGGCAGCAGGTAGGGAACGAAGAAGACCTGGGCTTCCGGAATCAGCGCACCGGTGAAGCCCGGAGACTGGTTGACGAACTGAAGGATGCCGGCCTGTGCCTGTTCCATGATATCGGCGGACTCACCGAGCGTTCCGTACGGGAACAGCTGAACAGTGTGATCGGAATTGGCTTCGATCGCCTCCTTGAACTTGGTCGCATAGACGCCCTGGACTTCGGTAAGGGATTCCTCAAAAGCATATTTCCAGCTGTCGGCCTGGGCCGAAACGGCGCCCGCGGTCAGCATTGCGGCAGCAGCCACACCACCCAGAAAAGTGCGAATTGTCGATTTCATATTCGGTTCCTCTCTATTGATTGTCGTTCGGTCGGCTAATCGGCTCTGTCGCCGATGAAAAGGAATGTGCCGGGGAAGGTCTGCGGGACATTCTCCACGCTCGGACGGCCTCACCCGGTGCAGGGAACCCATCCGATTGACATGATATGCGCCCCGGCTCCTTCTCATTGTTATGATTAATGCAGGTTGAAACAAGGACAATCAAGAGTCAACGCGATAATTTTATCATTACATTTATCGCGCGGTCCGGCACGACAACTCGATTGCCCGCGCTTGGGCTTACGCGCGCTCAAAGGCAAAGCTGAAGAGACCATGCAGTGGAAAATCGAACGGCGGCTTATAGCGTCAGCAGCGCCGGCTCCGGGTTGCTGCGGGCAATTCGCGAGATGATGGCAAGTCCACGCTCGAGAGTTTCGGGCGTGTCGCCGCCAAGGCAGATGCGCACGCCGCGTCCAGCCACGCTTTCGGACATGTCGAATGCGGATCCCGGCGCCACGGCCACTCCGTTGAGCCGCGCATGCGCAACGAACTCTTCCTCGGTCCAGGACCCCGGTATCGGCATCCAGATGTGCATGCCGTATTCACTGGAATGAAATTGCAGCCCCTCCAGAACGTCCGCCGCGAGGCGGTTTCGCAACCGGAGAGCGCTTCTTTGCCTTTCGAGAAGCTTCTCGGCGGTGCCGTCATCAATCCAGCGCGAGGCAATCTCCGCCATTAGGGGCGTGGCCATCCAGTTGGTCACAAGATGCCGGTTCGCCGCAGCCGATTCGAACGCCTCGGGAACGGCGAGAAATCCGAAACGCAGGCCGGGCATGATGCATTTGGTCAGACTTGTGAAATAGAATGTCCGCTCCGGCGCCAGCGATGCGATCGGCGCCGGTCGATGCGGTTGCAGCGGACCCCAGGCGTCGTTCTCGACAATGAGAACGTCATGCTGGCGCGCGAGCCTAACTAGCTCCGACCGCCGCTTGGACGACATGTTGGCGGCTCGCGGATTGAGCCCCGCCGGCATCACGTAGAGCGCTTTAACCGTCGACCTTGCGCATGCCGCGTCGAAAGCTTTGGGCGTGACACCATCCTCGTCCATCTCGAGCCCCTGAACCTTCAGGCCAAGATAACGGGTCAGTGCCTTGAGTGTGTGATGGCCAAGATCTTCAGTCACGATCAGATCGCCACAGCTCGCCACGGTCATGAGGGCAACCGTCATCGCAGAGGTGTTGCCGTTCGTCATCAGCATGCCTCGTCCAGACATGTCGATGCCGCAAAGATCGAGCCATTTAACCGCCGGGCCGTTGTAACGGCGCAATGCCGTGGAAGGACGAAAGGCAGACATGATCGAACCCGGCATGTCTGTTGCCAGTGCCTTCAGGGCTTTCTGCATCTCGGCCTCATGCTCCGGTTCGAACACCGGCATCAGGATCGAAAGATCGATGAAGTCGCCGCCGTGTCCGTCGGGGACATAGGGTGTTTTTGTATCGCTCCGGCCAGCCCGGACAAAGGTGCCGCGCCCGACCTCCCCCGAGATGATGCCGCGTCGGATCAGCTCGTCATAGGCTCTGCTGACAGTCTGGACGCTCAGTCCGAGTTGATTGGCCAGATTTCGATGAGTCGGCAGGCGGTCACCGCTGCTCAACTCCCCCGCTTCGGTTGCACGAACCAGGGCATTGGCAAGGGATTTATAGGCGGGACGGCGGAGATCTTCAGGTCGCGGAGGCCAGATTGTCATGATTTAATCATGACAACTATGAGCAAAATTGACAACCCCCTTTTGCTGCCCCAAAGGTGAGAGCCATGACCAGCATCAAGCTCGATGACCGTGATATCAAAATCCTGGCGATCCTGTCGCGGGAAGGCCGGATCTCCAAGTCGGAGCTGGCCAAGAGGGTCAATCTGAGCCCCACGCCCTGCTGGGAGCGGCTTCGCAGGCTCGAAGAAGCCGGTATCATTTCCGGGTATCATGCGAATATCGAACTGCGCCATCTCGGACCGCAGGTCTCGGTATTCGTCATGGCCGAACTGGACAATCACAAGTCATCCACGTTTCAGGCGTTCGAACAGGCGGTTGCGAGCTATGATGAGATCGTGTCCTGCTGGGCGCTGGGCGGCGGGTATGACTATCTGCTGCATGTCATCACTCGCGACATCGACAGCTATCAGCGGCTTGTCGACGATCTTCTGGCACGCCGCGCAGGGCTTTCCCGGTATTTCACCTACATTGTCACCAAACCGGTCAAGCACTGCCCCGGTCCGCCTTTTGACGCTTTGCTGCCCTCCGGGCCGGAGACGGATTAGCCGCCGCAGGCCCTCATTTCAGAAGATTCCTCCTCTTAATCGATCTCCAAGAGACGAATCCTCTTCCATCTCTCCCCTAGACTTCGGCATCGCCAAATCATCAGGGAGCCAAGCGGTGAATCAGCATCCGAACAGACGCCACACCCGTAATCTGGAACTGGCAGACCCGGCCCTGTTTCGCGGCTTCTCCTATGTCGATGGCCGCTGGACCGCGGGATCGGGCTCACGGACATTGCCCGTTTCCAACCCCGCCGACATGAGCCATCTCGGAGACGTGGCCGATCTCTCCGGCTCCGACAGCACTGCAGCCGTCGATGCCGCCCAGCGGGCTTTCGACCTCTGGGCGGGGTTCCTGCCGCAGCAGCGCTCGAAGATTCTCCGGCGCTGGTACGAGCTCATGATCGAGCACAAGGACGACCTTGCCCGCATCATGACTTTGGAACAGGGAAAGCCGATCTCCGAAGCGCGCGGCGAAATCGAGTATGCCGCCTCCTTCGTCGAGTTCTTCTCCGAGGAGGCAAAGCGCCCGAACATCGAAAGCGTGACCTCGCATCTCCCCGATGCCGAAGTCGAGGTATGGCGTGAGCCCGTCGGGATCGCTGCCCTGATCACGCCCTGGAACTTTCCATCGGCGATGCTGACCCGCAAGGCGGCAGCCGCGCTTGCTGCCGGCTGCACCATCGTCGCCCATCCCTCCTCCGAAACGCCCTACTCTGCATTGGCGCTGGCCGAACTCACGGAACGCGCCGGCTTTCCGCCCGGCGTCGTCAATGTCGTGACGGGCCAGGCCCCCGTAATCGTCGAGCCATGGATGGATGACCCGAGGGTGCGCGCGGTGTCCTTCACCGGATCCACGGAAATCGGACGGTTGCTCTATCGGCAGAGCGCCAAAACGATCAAGCGGCTGGTGCTGGAACTCGGCGGTCACGCGCCGTTCATCCTGTTCGCCGACGCCAACCTCGACCAGGCCATCGACGAGGCCGTCAAGGCCAAATTCGCCACATCCGGACAGGATTGCCTCGGCGCCAACCGTTTCTTCATCGAGCGCAATGTCTATGACACATTCTGCGAACGCTTCTCGCTGGCCGCTTCGCAGTTGACTGTCGGTGCCGGCATGAACGATCCGGCCATCGGCCCCTTGATGAATGAAAAGGCAGTGGCGAAACAGGAAGAGCACGTGGAAGATGCCCTCGCCAAGGGCGCCCGGCTGCTTACCGGCGGCAAGCGCCATTCGGCAGGCGCGTTGTTTTTCGAACCCACGGTTCTTGCCGATGTCTCCGCCGATGCGAAGATTATGCAGGAGGAAACCTTCGGTCCGGTCGCGGCCATCGCCGCTTTCGATACGGAGGAGGAGGCGCTGCAAAAGGCCAACGACACCGAATACGGTCTTGTCGCCTATTTGCATACCCAGGATCCGCGCCGGATCTACCGCGCAAGCCGGGCCTTGCAGTTCGGCATGGTGGCGGTTAACCGAACCAAGGTCACCGGTGCGCCGATCCCGTTTGGCGGCATGAAACAATCGGGTCTGGAACGCGAAGGCTCGCGCCTTGGCATGGAGGCTTTCACCGAAGTCAAATATGTCTGCCGCGACTGGGCCTGAACAATCTGAAGATGACAAAATCTGAAAAGGAAATGACGATGTTGCGCAATGATCAACTCGACCAGTGGGATCACGATCACTTTTTTCATCCCTCCACCCATCTGGGCCAGTTTGCCCGAGGCGAGATGAACAACCGGATCGTGACCGGCGGCGATGGCGTCTTCATTACAGACCGTGAGGGCAACCGGCTGCTGGACGCTTTTGCAGGGCTTTACTGCGTCAATATCGGCTATGGCCGGCAGGAGGTCGCAGACGCGATCGCCGAGCAGGCAAAGGAACTGGCCTATTACCACTCCTATGTCGGTCACGGCACCGAAGCCTCGGTGACGCTCGCCAAGATGATCATCGACCGGGCGCCGGACAACATGAGCCGCGTCTATTTCGGGCTTTCCGGCTCGGATGCCAACGAGACCAACGTCAAGCTGATCTGGTACTACAACAACATTCTCGGCAGGCCCGAGAAGAAGAAGATCATCTCGCGCTGGCGCGGCTATCACGGCTCCGGGCTGATGACCGGCTCTCTGACGGGACTGGAACTCTTCCACAAGAAGTTCGACCTGCCGCTTGCACAGGTCCTGCACACCGAAGCGCCCTATTACTTCCGCCGTTCCGACCTTTCGATGTCGGAAGAGGATTTCGTTGCCCACTGCGCATCCGAACTCGAGGCACTGATCGAGCGCGAGGGCGCCGATACAATCGCGGCCTTTATCGGTGAACCGGTCCTCGGCACCGGAGGGATCGTGCCGCCGCCACAGGGCTACTGGGCTGCGATCCAGAAAGTGCTCGACAAGCACGACATCCTGCTCGTCGCCGACGAGGTGGTCACGGGTTTCGGTCGTCTCGGCACCATGATGGGCTCGACCCACTATGGAATCCGGCCCGACATCATCACCATCGCCAAGGGCCTGACTTCGGCCTATGCGCCGCTCTCGGGGTCGATCATTTCCGACAAGGTCTGGAAGGTGCTTGAGCAGGGAACCGACGAAAACGGACCGATCGGCCATGGCTGGACCTACTCGGCCCATCCGATCGGTGCTGCGGCCGGTGTCGCCAACCTCAAGCTCATCGACAGCATGAACCTCGTCGCCAATGCCGGCGAAACCGGCGCCTATTTCAACAAGGCCATGCGTGATGCTGTGGGCAGCCATTCGAATGTCGGGGACGTTCGCGGGGAAGGCATGCTCTGCGCGGTCGAACTCGTCGAGGACAAGAACGACCGGGTCTTTTTCGATCCGGCGAAAAAGGTCGGGCCGTCTCTTGCAGCTGCCCTGCTCAAGCGCGGCGTAATCGCCCGCGCGATGCCGCAGGGCGACATCCTCGGCTTCGCACCGCCGCTTTGCCTGTCGCGCGAGGAAGCCGACACGGTAATCTCAGCAACTGCGGAAGCCATCCAGGAAGTCTGCGGCTGACACCGGACCGCAAAATCTCCGGTCACGAAGGCCGATAACGGCCTGATATTGTGACCGGATACACCCTGTAAAGACCACGAGCGAGCCGCAGCAAACATGCTGCGGCCGCATTTGCCCGCACAATTGGGACAGAAAAGACCACTTCGCGCCCTTAATGGACTGACCGGGGATTGCCTGGCCCGGGGAACCACTTTCGCATCCATGTCGGCCGGAGACCTCATATATTCAAACACTTAAATGATTGAGTCCGCCTAGGCGCTCCATTTCCGGAGCGGCCGACTCGCCGTGCAAGCACGGATGGTCCTGTTTTGGGACACCCGACGAATCAATCCGTGAACACTTCGTTAGTGCCAGCATGCCAGTATCAATGTGATTTGGTGGCTCGGCGAGGAACTGACCATGCATGGAAAGAGACATGCGCTGACCCAGTTGGGTGACACGACCCGGGAAAGGCGCGTCCACTTCAGACGTGACGCGAACTGCCCGGTTATCGCCCACGCGCGCAATCGCGAAGGGGAAAGCCGCATTGCGGTGCCATGCTGGATGGTCAATCTGTCGGAGGATGGATGCCTTCTTACCTCGGACCATTTCCCGCCGCGGATCATTGATATCTATCTTATCATTCCGGGGCTGGGCTCCAAGATTCTCGGTGTTGCCCGCACGCAGGGCGAATACACGGTCAACCTGCAGTTTTCCACCAAGCTGACATCCGACATCATCAACAAGGTCGCCCGCATCAGGACCGTTACCAAGCAGGCATCGGCCTGAAACACATCTGCCAACCGATCAACTCAGCCAATCGTCCAGCCGCGCTGCCCGTACATCCGCAAGCAGCCTGACAAAACCCCTTGCCTGATGATCCGCGGTAAGCCGTCCCTTTTCTGCGGTTGCCTTATGAGCCTCGCCGACGGCGCCCGACGCATTGAGGTCCGAGGCGATCCAGGCAAAGGCGTGGGTGCCCGTATGACGCATGAGGTCGAAATCGGATTCCGCACGCTCGACCGCGGAAACGAAGTTCTCTGCCTTGTCCATGCCGACCAGGTCGGACCGGAAGTGCAGCATCAGGGACGTTTCCACATCGCCGCCATGGATGCCGTAGGCGAGTTCACCGGCGCTGTAGAGACTGTCGGGGAAACCGAAACGCATCCATGAGGTCTTGACCGCAAGCATGCGCGCCCTCACCCGCAACTCCCTTGCGACGATGCCCATGATCTCCTCGTTGCCGCCATGGGAATTGACCAGAACCACCTTCTTCACACCCGCCCTCGCGATTGAATGTCCGAGTTCAACCCAGTGATCGATCAGCGTGGTCGCTGGCACCGTCAAGGTGCCCGGTGCATGCTGATGCTCGTTCGACTTGCCGACACACTGGACTGGCAGGATGCGGACATTCATGTCGTCTGGCATCATCTCAATCACGGTGGCAAGCATGCCCTGCATGATGCTGCTGTCGGTCGAGACAGGCAGATGCGGCCCGTGCTGCTCGATCGCCGCGATCGGGATCACGGCGATAGTGGCTTCCGGATCGAGGTCCTCGAATTCACGTGTCGTAAAGTCACCCCACCAGATTTTCCGGCTCACGATTATTTCTCCTTTTCCGGTGCTGCTGCAATCACCTCGATTTCGACCTTGAACGCCTCGCGGGCGAACCCGGAGACGATCATCAGCGTTGAGGCCGGCGCGGGATCGGAAAACAACCGGTCGCGCACCGTCATATAGTCAGGAAAATACGCCCTGTCGGTCACGTAGGCATTGATCCGGACGATGTCGCCAAGCCCCATCGATGCGGCTTCGAGCACTGCACCAACGTTTGCAAAGCACAACTCCGTCTGCGCACCGACATCCTCGGGAATCGCATCATCCTCACCGATGCCCAATTGCCCAGAACACAGCACAAGCCGATACCCGGGCGGCACCTCCACGCCATGGCTGTAGCGGGCAAACGGGGCCCTGATGGTCTTCGGCGTGTGGTACTTCATCGGCAAACCTCGAATCATTTTTTGTGTAGTGTATTCCCAACCGCCGCGGAATGGGCCAGTCTGTGATCAGGCTGCCGAAGCTGCCGTGATATTAGGCAGGATGCACGCGTCAAGGGCAGTCCGGAGGGCAAATCCGTGCTGCGCCAACAAGCACCCCGGATCTCGCGGGAGACGGTGTCATTGGCACGAGGTTTGCAGGGAACGGCTGGTGTCTCAATGACGGGATTTGATGGAGAGTCCCGCACCAATTCAAGGGATGATGTACATGACGTATCTTCTTCGCTCCTGCGCCGCCGCGGCGCTCGTCCTGTCCACCGGCACGCTGGCCAGTGCGCAGGAACTGGAACAGGTGACTTTCGGAACCAACTGGCTGGCCCAGCCCGAACACGGCGGGTTCTACCAGTCCGTTGCTGACGGAACTTACGAGGCCTGCGGCCTTGACGTGACAATCGCGCAAGGAGGCCCGCAGGTGAACAACCGGGCGCTTCTTCTCGCCGGCAAGATCGATTTCCACATGGGCGGAAACATGCTCGAGGCCTTTTCGGCGGTCGAGCAGGACATCCCGGTCAAGGTCGTCGCCGCCTCCTTCCAGAAGGAGCCGCAGGTGCTGATGACACATCCCGGCCAGGGACTGGACACCTGGGAAGAACTCAAAAACGCTGAAGAGTACATCCTCGGGGATGCCGGCTTCCAGAGCTACTTCCAGTGGATGGTCACCGAGTTCGGGTTCGACGCATCCAAGCGCGTTCCCTATACCTTCAACCCGGCCCCGTTCATCGCAAACCCGAAGTCGGCCCAGCAGGGTTACATCACCTCCGAGCCGTTCGCCGTTGAAAATGCGGCCGGTTTCAAGCCGAACCTGTTCCTGGTCGCCGATTACGGATTCGATACCTATTCGACCACGATCGAGGTGATGCAGGATACCATCGACGAAAAGCCCGAAGTCGTGAAGTGCTTCGTCGAAGGATCGATCAAGGGTTGGTACAATTATCTGTACGGTGACAACTCTGCCGCCAACGCCATGATCCAGGAAGACAATCCGGACATGAGCGACGAACAGATCGCCTTTTCCATCGACAAGCTGAAAGAATACGGCATCGTCGACTCCGGCGACACCGAAACCATGGGCATCGGCGCCATGACCGACGAGCGCATGCAGAGCTTCTATGACAAGATGGTCAATGCCGGCGTGATCGCCGACGGAATCGACATCGGGGCTTCCTACACCCTCGATTACGTCAATCAGGGTCTCGGTCTCGACCTCAAGAACTGACTGCTGCCTGCCCGGAGCTCAGCTCCGGGCAGTCCCCTTTCGCCTGCCGTATCCGGACTCCCATGCCTCCGCGCCAAGATCTTTTCCTCATCCTTCATTCCATCGGCAAGACCTTTGCCACTGGCGTGACCGCATTGCAGGACGTCAATCTGAGCGTCAAACAGGGCGACTTCATGAGCCTGCTCGGGCCCTCCGGATGCGGCAAGTCCACAGCGTTGAGGATCATCGCGGGGCTGTCCAACCCGACATCCGGCATCGTTGAATGGCGTGGAACGCCGCTGCAGCAGAACGACATCGGCTTCGTCTTCCAGGAGCCCACGCTGCTCCCTTGGGCCAATGTCTATGACAATGTCTGGCTGCCCCTGAGGTTGAGGGGCGTTTCCCGGCGCGAAGCTGAACCGCAGATTGCCGAGGTACTCGAACGCGTTCACCTCACCGGTTTTGAAAAGGCAGTGCCGCGCGAATTGTCGGGCGGCATGAAGATGCGTGTGTCCATTGCCCGCGGGCTGGTGACGCGCCCGCGCATCCTCCTGATGGACGAGCCATTCGCGGCGCTTGACGAAATCACCCGCTCGAAACTCAATGCCGACCTGCTGGACCTTTGGCAGGAACGGAACTTTACCGTCCTCTTCGTCACGCACTCGGTGTTTGAAAGCGTGTTCCTGTCCAACCGGATTACCGTGATGGCAGCCCATCCCGGCCGGGTATACGAAGAACTGACGGTCGACGCGCCCTACCCGCGCGACGATGCCTTCAGAACATCTCAGGCCTATGCGGAAAGTTGCCGAAAGGCCTCGGATAGCCTCAAGCGCGCCATGGGCGCCCCCACGCATGCGGAGCGCGCCTATGCAGCCCAGTAATGGCGTCCGCCCGACCATCATCGACCCCGAAGAGGCGCGCCGCGAGCGCCGCCGCAGGTACGAACGCACCGGAAGCTGGCTTCTGCCGCTGCTGATCATGGTCGCTGCAATCACGTTGTGGGACCGGATCTGCGTCTGGAACGAGATCCCGCAGTATATCCTGCCCCGGCCAGGCGTGGTCCTCGACACGCTGATCAAGGATGCCGGCCTTTTGTTTTCCTCGCTGATGGTGACGCTCAGGATCACGATACTGTCGCTGGCTCTCGCGGTGATTGGCGGCGTGGGCCTGTCGGTGCTGTTCACGCAGTCTCGCTTTATCGAAATGAGCCTGTTTCCCTTCGCCATCATTCTGCAGGTGACACCGATCGTAGCGATCTTTCCGTTGATCAACATCTATGTCGATGACCAGACCACGAAGCTTCTGCTTTGCGCCTGGATCGTGGCCTTCTTCCCGATCCTGTCCAACACGACACTGGGGCTCAATTCGGTCGACCGCAATCTCATCGATTACTTCAAGCTGAATGGCGCCAGCCGTTGGCAAACGCTGTGGCACCTGAGGCTGCCTGCTGCCATGCCCTACTTTCTGGGCGGCCTGAAAATCGCAGGCGGCCTGGCGTTGATCGGCGCGGTGGTCGCCGAATTTGTTGCCGGAACAGCTGGACAGTCTTCGGGGCTTGCGTCGCGCATCATCGAAGCCGGCTACAGATTGAATGCACCGCGTCTGTTTGCAGCCCTGATCCTGATATCGGCCACGGGTATTCTTATCTTTCTCGCGCTGTCATGGATCTCGCACCTCGTGCTCCATCGCTGGCACGAAAGTGCACTCAAACAGGAGCACTGAGTGAATTCCGCACGCCTACCCCTGCCGGAGTCCGGGTCCTTCCGGCTTGCCAATCTACGGCTTCACCGCGCCCATCTCGGTGACACATCCGGAATGACCTTTGACGCCGACGGTTTCGCCCGGACCGAAGTGTCCATTGCAAACGGCCGCATCGAAACCATCGCGCCCCCCGGAAGTTTGGATACCGGCGAAACGGTGCACGACTGCCGCGGCGAAATTGCCTTTCCCGCCTTCGTCGATTGTCATACCCATATCGACAAGGGCCACATCTGGCCGCGCAGCCCCAATCCGGATGGCAGCTTTTCCGGGGCGCTCGAGACGGTGGTCGCGGATTCACGGGCCAACTGGAGCGCAACCGACCTTGAACCGCGAATGCAATTCTCGCTCGCCTGTGCCTATGCGCATGGAACCAAGGCATTGCGGACCCATATCGATTCAGCATCCCCGCAGGACGAAATCTCATGGCCGGTCTTCGATGCGGTGCGCGAGCAATGGAAAGGCCGCATCGATCTGCAGGGTGTGTGCCTGTTCGGCATCGACGCAGCCAGGGATGTCGAATGGTTTGACCGCCTTTCGGCTCTGGTGGCGCGCCACAGGGGCGTCCTCGGAGCGGTCACCTACATGGTGCCGGAGCTCGACGAACTGCTCGAACGCCTGTTCCGCAAGGCCATCGACCTGGGTCTCGACCTCGACTTTCATGCAGACGAAACAGACGATGTGAACGCGGTTTCGCTCGACAGGATTGCCGAGACCGCATTGCGGCTCGGATTTGGGGGGAAGATCCTGGTCGGCCATTGCTGCTCGCTCGCAAGGCAACCCGACGACCGGGTCCGGGCGACGCTCGACAAGGTTGCCAAAGCGGGACTGTCCGTGGTCAGCCTGCCGATGTGCAACATGTATCTGCAGGACCGTCGAAGCGACGGCACCACACCGCGCTGGCGCGGGGTAACGCTGCTGCACGAAATGGCCGCACGCGGCGTCAATGTCTGCGTCGCCTCGGACAACACCCGCGATCCGTTCTACGCCTATGGCGATCTGGACGTGCTCGAGGTTTACCGGGAGGCGACCCGCATCCTGCACTTCGATCACCCGGTCGGAGACTGGCCAGCCTCGGTTGCCGGCAATCCGGCACGCGCGATGGGGCTTGATGACGCGGGCGTCTTGCGGCCCGGTGCCGGAGCTGATCTGATCCTTTTCCGCGGACGCAGCATGACGGAACTCCTTTCAAGACCGGAAAGCGACCGCATCGTCATCCGTGACGGCCGGGCGATTGACACATCTCTTCCGGACTACAGTGAACTTGACCATCTGATGGAGCCTGAATCCAATGGAGATTGACGCGCTGATCGGTGACCTCGAAGGCATCCGCATCGAAGACAACGACAAGATCGTCCAGCAGAAAAGCCGTGACTTCTACTGGTATTCGCCGCTTCTCAAGCGCCAGCTCGATCACGTCACCGGCGATATCGTGGTTTCCCCGAAATCCGAGGCCGAGCTGATCCGGGTTCTCAAGGCCTGCTACCGGCACGACGTTCCCGTCACCCCACGCGGTACGGGCACCGGCAATTACGGCCAGGCCATGCCGCTTTCGGGCGGCGTCGTCCTGAGCCTGGCCGAAATGAACGATATCCGCGAGATCAAACCTGGCCGGGTCGTCTGCGGTCCGGGTGTCATTTGTGCGGATCTGGACAAGGCAGCACGTGCGCATTCGGGACAGGAACTCCGGATGCACCCCTCCACCGCCCATACTGCCACCGTCGGCGGGTTCATCGCCGGCGGATCGGGCGGCATCGGTTCGATCAACTGGGGCGGCTTGCGCGATTTCGGAAACATCATCCGGCTCCGCGTCGTGACCATGGAGGAAGAGCCGAAGGTGCTCGAACTCACAGGCGAGGATCTCCACAAGGTTACCCACGCCTACGGCACCAACGGCATCATCACCGAAATCGAGATGCCGCTGGCGCCAGCCTATCACTGGATCGACGCGATTGTCGGCTTTGACAGCTTCGACGAGGCGGCAGCTTATGCGAACTCGCTTGCTCGACAGGACGGCATTCTGACCAAGCTCATCTCGGTCATCGCGGCACCCTGCCCGTTTGACTATTTCAAGCGCCACCAGAAGTTTTTGAAGGAAGGCCAGAGCGTGGTTCTCGTCATGGTCGCAGACCAGAGCCATGACGCATTCAGGGCCTTCTCGGCGCGGGCCGGCGGCGACATCGTGTTCGATGCATCGCAGGAGACCGATCTCAAAGGCATCCCGCCGGTGTTCGAACTGTCCTGGAACCACACCACGTTGCGCGCGCTTCGCGTCGATCCGGCCTGGACATACCTGCAATCGCTCTATCCGTTTCCGAACCAGCTCGAACTCGCCTCGAAGATGGACCGGATGTTCCCGGGCGAAATGATTTCACATCTCGAATTTGTCCGTTTCGACGGCGACATAACCTGTTTCGGTCTTCCCTTGATAAGATTCACGACCGAGGAGCGGCTCGAGGAAATCATGGATCTGCACACTTCCAATGGTTGCCCGATTTTCAACCCGCACCGCTACACGCTCGAAGAAGGCGGGATGAAGCAAACAGACGAGCTACAACTGGAGTTCAAGCGGCAGGCGGATCCGAAGGGATTGCTCAATCCCGGCAAGATGATTGCCTGGGACGACCCGGACTACGATTTCGGTGCAGGCAAGATCTGGCTATTCAAGGGCTTGAAGCAGGCGGGCTGAGGCAAACACCATGCGCATACTCGTGGTCCATGCCCATCCGGTCGAGACCAGTTTCAACAAGGCGCTCTTCCGGCTGACGGTTGAGCGTTTACGCAATCGGGGACACGAGATCGATGCGCTCGACCTTTATGCCGAAGATTTCGAGCCCCGCCTGAGCAGCGCCGAACGCGAGGCGTACCATGATACCGAAACCAACCGGACCAATGTTTCAGATTATGTCGAACGGTTGCTTGCGGCGGAGGCTCTGGTGCTGGTCTATCCGGTCTGGAACTACGGATTTCCGGCCATCCTGAAAGGCTGGTTCGACCGCATTTTTCTGCCCGGGGTTTCTTTTGCCCTTGTCGACGGTGCGGTCCGCCCGGTCCTGCACAACATCACCAAGCTGGTCGTGGTGACAACCTATGGCGGCTCCCGCTGGCGGACTTTCCTCATGGGCGATCCGCCGAGGAAACTCGTCAACCGGATGCTGCGGGCGCTGATCAAACCCGGTTCGCCCGTCCGGTATCTGACCCACTACAATCTCAACCTTTCTACCGAGAAAAGCCGAGCCGCATTCATGGCGCGTGTCGGCAATGAAATGGACCGATTTTGATGCGTTGCCTAGTCGTATATTGTCATCCCGTACCAGAGAGTTTCTGCGCATCCGTTCGCGACACCGTCATCCGGACGCTGGAACGCAACGGCCACAACGTGAAGCTGATTGATCTTTATGCCGAGGGTTTCGATCCCGTAATGTCTGCAGACGAGCGTCGCCGGTACAACGAAATGAGTGCCGAAGATCACCCCTATCCGGACCACGCGGAACTGTTGCGAAATACCGATGCGATCCTGTTTGTCTATCCGACGTGGTGGTATGGGCTTCCCGCGATGCTGAAGGGATGGCTGGACCGTGTCTGGACCCCGGAAGTAACGTTCGGAATAGATGGCCCGGGGCCGATTGTTCCGCTAATGACCCATGTACGGCTGCTGGGCGTCATCACCACCTGCGGTGCGCCGCGCTGGTGGTCCTATGCAGTCGGACACCCCGGCAAGCGCACGATCTTGAGGGGCATGCGCGCATTATGCGCCAAGAGTTGCCGGCGTCTTTTCCTGGCGCACTACATGATGGACGCTTCGACGCCGCAGACGCGCTCCGCCTATCTCAAAAAGGTTGAAAAAAGGCTCTCAACCGTCTGAGCGGACTCATCAACCAGCCCTGAAAAACGAACGGGCGGGCTTTCGCCGACCTACGCCTTCTCGACGGTCTGCTCGATTGCGCCGAAGATCGAATGCCCGTCGGCATCCTTCATTTCGATGCGCACCGTATCGCCAAAACGCATGAACGGTGTCGATGGCTTGCCGTTGGCGATCGTCTGGATCATGCGGATTTCCGCGATGCAGGAGTAACCCGCGCCGCCTTCGCTCACCGGCTTGCCGGGATCGCCGTCCGCGCCCTTGTTCGACACGGTACCCGAACCGATGACCGTGCCCGCGCACAACGGACGCGTCTTCGCGGCATGGGCGATGAGCTGCGGAAAATCGAATGTCATGTCGACGCCCGCATTGGCGCGGCCGAAAGGTTCGCCGTTCAGGTCGACCTCGAGCGGCAGGCTGACCTTGCCGCCGTCCCATGCGGCGCCGAGTTCGTCCGGAGTGACGGCGACTGGCGAAAACGCGGAGGATGGCTTTGACTGGAAGAACCCAAAACCCTTGCCCAGTTCCCCGGGGATGAGCCCGCGAAGGCTCACGTCATTGACCAGCATGACGAGCTGAATGGCGTCACGGCAGGTCTCGATATCGGCGCCCATCGGGACATCGCCGACGATGACGGCGACCTCGCCCTCGAAATCGATGCCCCACGCTTCATCCTCCATCCGGATCGGGGCGCGGGGTGCAAGAAAACTGTCCGAACCGCCCTGGTACATCAGCGGATCATGCCAGAAGCTCTCCGGCATCTCGGCGTTCCTGGCCTTGCGGACCAGTTCGACATGGTTGACATAGGCAGAGCCGTCGGCCCACTGGAAGGCCCTCGGCAATGGCGACAGAGCGCTGCGTTCATGGAAGCGCTCATCCGGCTCCGCACCTGTTTCGAGCATCAGCGCCACATCCATCAGTCTCGGCGCGACATGCGCCCAGTCGTCCAACGCAGCCTGCAGTGTGCGCGCAATGTGGGGCACGCCTGTTGCGCGGGTCAGGTCACGGGAGACGACAACGAGGCGGCCATCACGGCTGCCGTCGCGAAGCGTAGCGAGTTTCATGCGGATTTCCTTTTGTTTTCTGTGACTGGCAAAGCCAGGCAGAGCCCGTCCTGTCCGATCGTCAGCGAGCCATCCCAGGTCGCGGCGAGTTCAGCCTTCCATTCCTTCTCGGTAATCTCGGGATCATCCGCTGGCACCAGGTGATTGAGCACAAGATGACCGACCTTTGCCCCGGTTGCGATCCGGCCAACATCGGCGGCCATCGTATGGCTGGCGAGCAGATGCGCCTTCAGCCTTTCGCCGTTTCCGGTGCGGGCCACCAGCCGGTCCACGCCGGCGGGATGCATTGCCTCGTGCACCAGAATGTCGGCGCCCCGGGCAAATTCGGCCAGAGGTGGAAAATAAGTGGTGTCGGAAGAAAATACGATCACCCGCCCGTCATGGCTGATCCGGAAGGCATAGCACTCTGTCACCGGTGGATGGTCGACCCTGAGCGTCTCGATAACCAGCCCTTCCTCCTCAAGAATTCGACCTTCCCCGAATTCGTGGATACGAACGAGGTCACGGATGTCGGGGCGGCCTTCATCTTCGATTCGAAGGTCGATGTCGTAGGTCAGCGAAGCAACGAACCCGTCCCAGACATTTCGGGTTCCCTTGGGCCCCCAGACGTCAACCGGGGTCTTCAGCCCCGATGTCCAGGCGGTGTGGATCAGCGGTCCAAGCTCAAGGACATGATCGGAATGCAAATGCGTGATCAGGACGAGATCGAGTGATGGCAAGGCCATGCCGGCTTCGACCAGCGCCCGGGAGACGCCAAGACCGCAATCGATCACGATGCGCCGGCCGCCAATCTCCAGGAGCGATGCCGTCGGCGAAGGGCCGCCGGGCCGGATTGCAGGCCCACCCTTCGAGCCAAGAATGACCAATCGCTCGTTCATGCGCGGACTACCCGCCGGCAAACGGGCTGCGGGCACGGAACCACCCTTGGCGCAAGATCCGTCAGCGCTGTAAACATTGAACCTCTCCTCCCCGCCAGATTGACCGGATTTTGTCATCCGGTCGAGGCTTTTCATGTCGCCGCACGGCGGCACATGCCCGGGTGTACATAAAGACCTCTGCGAATGTAACCATCAAGTGACCCTTGAGCTCTCAGGCAAGGTTCGTTCCGGCTGCAGCCGGGCCCTTCTGAAAGTGGGGGCCTACAACGCACAAACCATGCGGGTTGATGACCGAAATCCGAAGACATGCCGAAAGAGGCCTGTTTCGCGGGTCTCCACCGCCACAAAGCCCTGCCGTTCATAAAGAGCCCGGGCGCGCGGATTGGTGTCGATGACATCGAGGCGGACGCTGCTGCACCCCAGTTGCCGCGCCCGTGACTTCACCGCGTCAAGCAGCATGGTCCCCACGCCCGTTCCGCGCGCGGCTTGTGCAACGAAAATCCCGTCCATCAACAGGGTCCCGGCCTCGAGCGGCCGATCCAGTGTGGACAAGACCAGACCGCGCCAGAGCCCTCCGAACCAGCCATACACGGAACAAAACTCCTTCAGGCCGCCTCCCACGAAACCGCCCTGCCCGGTCTTGTAGCCCACGACCCCGAGCAAGACGCCTGCATCGGACACCGCGCTGATGGCGTGTGCCGCATCGATGTTCTCGCGCAAATATCTGATCGCACGGTCCTCGGACCGCATCACGGGGCCGAGCTTTGCCTTGAAAGCCTCCCAGAATAGGAACGCGGCGTCTTCGCGATGCTCGAGCCTCAAGCCGTTTTCTATATATTGTGCGGTCATTGAAACAGCTTTGCCTTCTCGTCGGGGGCGACCCACGATGCGGGAAACGGGGACCGTGATCCGAGGTCTTGCCTCGCAGTGTAGTTCTTCGCACAATCGACCCTGTCAGGTCATCCTTGGGTTTGAAGCAGGGCTTCCTGGCGAGAAACCGGGACATCAGATGTCGATTGAAACCGATATTCGCCATTGGAACGGCAAATCCGCACAGGATATCCGGACCATCTATTCCAGGCACCATGCCGGATCGCGGTTCACCGAAGACCTCGTGAAACTATGCGCCGACCACGATCTGGAGACAGGCGCGACATGGCTCGTGAAGCATCATCTCGAAGTCTCATCCGCAACGCTCGATACGGTTGCAGCCAAACGCCTTGTTGAAATTGGCAACAGTTTCACCTTTTGGGAGGCACGGCTTCACCTGCTCCAGATGCTCGACAGGGTCGAACTCCCGCCAGATTCTGTCGAACCGCTTGCGCAATTTGTCGAGACTTGTCTGGAACACCGGAAGACGCTGGTTCGGGCCTGGAGCTACCATGGCCTGCACCATCTGGCCCGGCTCGATCCATCGCGCCAGCCCGGAATTCTGGCAACGCTGCACCGGGCCGAGGAAACCGAACATGCTGCCTCGGCCAAGGTCCGGCTCAGAAAGGCTCTCGCCGCTGTTTCCGATCTGCAAACCGCCCGTAGCTGACTTTGCCCTCCTGAGGCATCCAGACCGCCTTTCGGCTTTACTTCAATTGCTCGATCATGGCCGAAAAATCCCGGCCCTTGCCGTCGCCTTCGACGAACTCCGCGTAAAGCTCGGCCGCGCGGGCACCCATGGGTGTTTTTGCCATGACACTGGCTGCAGCCTGCTGCGACAATTTCAGGTCCTTGAGCATCAGATCCGCCGCAAAGCCCGGCTTGTAGCCATTGTCAGCCGGACTCTCGGGCCCCACTCCGGGCACCGGACAGTAGGTATTGACCGACCAGCAGGAGCCTGACGAGGTCGACACCACATCGAACAGGCTTTGCGCGGAAAGACCGAGCTTTTCTGCAAGGGCGAAGGCTTCGCAGGCCCCGATCATCGAAATTCCGAGCAGCATGTTGTTGCAGATCTTGGCCGATTGCCCGGCGCCCGCATCGCCGCAATGCACCGCCTTCCTGCCCATGATCTCAAACAGCGGCGCGGCGCGGGCAAAGGCCTCGGCGCTGCCGCCGGCCATGAAGGTGAGCGTTCCCGCCGCTGCCCCGCCAACACCGCCGGAGACCGGCGCGTCGACCGAAAGTAGCCCTTTGTCCGCCGCCATTGCATGGGCAGCACGGGCGCTGTCGACATCCACCGTCGAACAGTCGATGAAGACCGCGCCCTTGTCGCCCGCCGGAACAATTTCGGTGTAGACCGACCGCAGGATATCGCCATTGGGCAGCATGGTAATCACTGCATCCTGCCCGGTGGCAGCCTCGGCCGCCGAAGCAACTGCCGCCACACCGTCGACCGTGATGCCTGCCACGTCGAAGCCGGTGACCTCATGGCCGGCCTTGACCAGATTGGCCGCCATCGGCGCGCCCATATTGCCCAGTCCGATGAATCCGATTTTCATGACGTCCTCCCTATCCCTCCTCAGGAACCGGCCGTGCCGGTCGATCAAAATGTGATGTCACCCTCCGGCGGCTCCGATAACATGGCTTCCACCACGTCCGGCCCCACGTCTGAGACCGAGCCATGCTGCCAGCGCGGAGACTTGTCCTTGTCGATGATCGCCGCCCGGATCCCCTCGATGAAGTCTCCCTCCGACGCGCTGCGCGAGGTAAAGCGGTACTCCTGAACCAGCGCCGAGCGAATATCGTCACCGGCTCTCGCCCGCCGGACAAGCTCGAAAGTGCAGGCCGCCGAAAGGGGCGAGCCTGCCCGGATGCTCCCGGCAGTCGCCGCGCCCCAATCATTATCAGGTAAGGAGGCCAGCGTTTCCTCCAGCGAATCCTTGCCGAAATGCCGGTCCACTTCATCGCGCAGTGCCGCGAGCTTGCCGACCTGAGGCGTTTCCGTCATCTCCGAAATGACGCTCAGATTACCGTTCTCTATGAGCGCACGGGTCAGGTCCGGCCAGCGCTCCTCAGGCATGAAGACATCCGCAAAGCCCGCATAAATCGCATCTGCCGCACTCATCCGATGGCCGGTCACACCGAGAAATTCGCCCAGATGCCCGGGCGCGCGGGCCAGAAGGAGCGTGCCGCCCACATCGGGCACGAGACCGATCGCGCATTCCGGCATGGCAATCTTCGAGCTCTCGCCCACCACGCGGTGCGAACCGTGCAGCGAGATTCCGACCCCGCCGCCCATGACAAAGCCCTGGCAGAGCGCAACATAGGGTTTGGGATAGGTCGCGATCATCGCATTGAGGCGGTATTCGTCGCGCCAGAAGGTCCGGCCGGCATCGAAATCGCCCTTCGACGCGGTCTCATGCATGAATTGAAGGTCGCCGCCTGCAGAGAATGCCTTGGTGCCCTCCGCGTCGATCAGCACACACGCCACATCCTCATCGTCCCGCCAGGCCTCAAGTGCCCCGGCGATGCCGTGCACCATCTCGTGGCTCACCGCATTGAGCGCTTCGGGCCGCTGCAGCGTAATCTGCCCGATCCGGCCAATCTTGCGGATTCGAAGGCTCATGCGGACCGCTCGGCCAGAAGCGCGCGCGCCACGATCAAGCGCATGATTTCGTTGGTGCCTTCAAGGATCTGGTGGACCCGGAGATCGCGCACGATCTTCTCGACGCCGTAATCGGCCAGATAACCGTATCCGCCGTGAAGTTGCAGGGCGTCATTGGCCACCCTGAAGGCCGTATCGGTGACGAACCGTTTGGCCATGGCGCAAAACTTGGTGGCTTCCGGCGCCTTGCGATCAAGCTTGCTGGCCGCCTGTCTGAGAAAGATCCGGGCGGCCTGCATTTCGGTCTCCATATCTGCCAGCCGGAATTGGAGCGCCTGGAACTGGTCGATGGTTTTCCCGAAAGCTTCGCGCTCCCCCATATAGGCAAGTGTGCGGTCAACCGCCGACTGCGCGCCACCCAGTGCAGACGCCGCGATGTTGAGCCGCCCGCCGTCGAGACCGCTCATCGCATATCGGAAACCGGCTCCTTCCTCGCCCAGCAGGTTTTCCGCAGGAATGACGCAATCATCGAACTGAACCTGTGAGGTTGGCTGCGAACGCCAGCCCATCTTGTCTTCCGGAGCGCCGAAGGACAGCCCCTCGGTTCCATTCTCGACGATGACGGCGGAGACCCCCTTCGGACCCTCTGCGCCGGTGCGGGTCATGACGAGATAAAGATCGGAAAACCCGCCGCCGGAAATAAAGGCCTTGGTTCCGTTGAGCCGGTAGCTCTCGTTGGTGCGTTCGGCGCGTGTCCTGAGCGCGGCAGCGTCCGACCCAGACCCCGGCTCGGTAAGGCAATAGGAGGCGATGGTCTTCATGGTGATCATGTCGGGCAGCAGGCGCCCCTTCATCTCATCCGATCCGTAGGACGCGATCATCCAGGCGCACATGTTGTGGATCGACAGGAACGAAGCCACCGAAGGACAGGCCATGGACAGCGCCTCGAAAACCAGCGTCGCGTCGAGCCGGGTCAGACCCGATCCGCCATCATCTTCCGGCACATATATCGCCGCAAGTCCGAGCGCAGCGGCTTCCTCGAGAACCGAGCGCGGGATCGCCCCGTCCTTTTCCCATTTGGCCGCAAACGGTGCGATCTTCTCGGCGCCGAAGTCGCGCGCCATGTCAAAGATTGCCTGTTGCTCCTCGTTCAGTTCAAAGTCCATGGCGACGCCGCCTCCCGTTCCCCAGTGTATTCCGGTTCGTCCCTTTACCTCCGATACCTACGCCATGGTCGGGATGACGAACTCGGCACCTTCCTTGATACCCGAGGGCCAGCGCGCCGTCACCGTCTTCGTGCGGGTATAGAACCGGAATGCGTCCGGACCATGCTGGTTAAGATCGCCGAAGCCGGACTTCTTCCAGCCCCCGAAAGTGTGGTAGGCGAGCGGGACCGGGATCGGCACATTGACGCCGACCATGCCGATGTTGATCCGGCTCACGAAATCGCGCGCGGTGTCACCGTCACGGGTGTAGATCGCGGTGCCGTTACCATACTCATGCTCCATCGGGTAGCGCAGCGCCTCGGCGTAGTTCGGCGCGCGAACCACGGAAAGCACCGGTCCGAAGATCTCCTGGGTGTAGATGTCCATGTCGCGGGTGACGTTGTCGAACAGGCAGCCGCCGATGAAATACCCGTTCTCGTAGCCCTGCATGGAGAAGTCGCGGCCATCAACAACCAGTTTCGCGCCCTGTTCGACACCGGAATTGACCAGACCGAGAACGCGGTCTCTTGCTTCACGGGTGACCAGCGGCCCGAAATCGACATCGTTGCCATCGGTATAGGGTCCGATCTTGAGCGCCTCGACCCGAGGGGCCAGTTTCTCGATGAGCAGGTCCGCCGTCTTCTCGCCGACAGGCACAGCGACCGAAATCGCCATGCAGCGCTCGCCGGCTGCACCATAGCCCGCACCGATCAACGCATCCACGGCCTGGTCCATGTCGGCGTCGGGCATGATGATCATATGGTTCTTGGCGCCGCCGAAGCACTGCACCCGCTTGCCGTTGGCACAGCCGCGCGAATAGATGTACTGCGCAATCGGTGTCGAGCCCACGAAGCCCACGGCCATGATTTCCGGATGATCGAGAATCGCGTCAACGGCTTCCTTGTCACCATTCACGACATTGAGAATTCCGTCCGGCGCACCGGCCTCGGTCATCAGCTCGGCAAGCATCAGCGGAACCGAGGGGTCGCGCTCGGACGGCTTGAGAATGAAGGCATTGCCGGCAGCGATTGCCGGGCAGAATTTCCACATCGGAATCATCGCCGGAAAGTTGAACGGGGTAATCCCCGCGACCACGCCAAGCGGTTGGCGCAGCGAGTACATGTCGATGCCGGGCCCCGCGCCTTCCGTGAATTCGCCTTTCAGGAGATGCGGTGCGCCGAAGCAGAACTCGGCCACTTCAAGGCCACGGATCACGTCGCCCTTGGCGTCGGGAATGGTCTTGCCGTGTTCGCGCGACAGCGCCTCGGCAAGCTTGTCCATGTCGCGATGCAGCAGTTCCACGAACTTCATCAGCACCCGGGCGCGCTTTTGCGGATTGGTGGCAGCCCAGCCGACCTGAGCCTCGGCGGCGACATCGACGGCCTGTGCTAACTCGTCATTCGAGGCAAGTGGCACCTTCGCCTGAACCTCGCCGGTGGCCGGGTTCATGACATCGGCAAAGCGTCCCGACTGGCCGTTGACGTGCTTTCCGCCGATGTAATGTGTGAGTTCCTTCATGGGTCCGTCTCCGCGCTCAGAATTGGTTGGCGTCACTGTGCATGTCCTGCGCTTGATGTTCAACAAGCCCGAACGCTTATCCGTTGTGCATGATTTGATGTCCGGAACCTTCCGCGCTCACCCCGCGGAGAGCCCGCCATCCACTTGCAATGTCTGCCCGGTGACAAAGCTGGAGCTTGGATCGGCGAGAAAGGCAAGCCCCGCGATGACCTCGTCGACCTCGGCCAGCCTTGCCATCGGAATTGCGCGCAGCAGTGCACTCTCGCTCACCTGGCGCGCGGCGCCGGGCTGATCGAGGATATCCGTGACCATGGGCGTGCGCGCAAATGACGGACACAGCGCATTCACCCGGACACCACGTCGGGCATATTCCAGGGCTGCGGACCTTGTAAGGCCGACGACGCCATGCTTGGCGGCAGCATAGACGGAGAGCATGGGGGCCCCGACCACGCCCGCGACCGAGGCAACATTGACGAGGGATCCCGTCTCACCTGTGTTGCGAAAGCGCTTTTCGAACGCGGGCAACTGCGCTCGCATCGCGAAGAAAACCCCCATGAGGTCGACCTCGATTGTCTTCCGCGCAACTTGGACCGGGGTATCGGGCAAAGGCGCCATGGCATGGGCAATGCCTGCATTGTTGATGGCGACATCCAGCCGGCCAAATCGGGTCAAAGCCTTGTCCACCAGGGCTTCAGAAAGGTCAGGGTCCCGAATGTCACCGGCCAGGATTTCCACTCTGGCCTTTTCATCGATCTCGTCGGCCAGTGCGGAAAGCGCATCTGCATCGAGGTCGCTCAGCACCAGATGAGCGCCGGCATCGGCAAAGAAGCGTGCAGCCGCCTGACCGAAACCGCCGGTAGCGCCGGTCAGAATGACAACACGATCGGTAAAATCGCCCATGATCAATCGTTTCCGGCGATTACTTCGAGCGCCATTGAGGCAAGCAACGGTACCGCCTTGCCGAACTCACGGCCTCGCTCCGGGTTGGAGGCATTGCCGTCAAGCGTGCGCTTGTAGACGCCCTGCAGGATCGAGGCGAGGCGGAAGAAGGAGAAGGCCAGGCAGAAGGTCCAGTTTTCGATCTTGATGCCGCTGCGTTCGGTGTATCGCTCGCAGTAATCGGACTCCTGCGGGATCCCCAGCGCATCCCGATCGAGACCGCCCAGACCGCGGAAGCCGCTGTCATGCGGAAGCCGCCACTGCATGCACTGATAGGCCAGATCCGCCATGGGGTGGCCCAGTGTCGACAGTTCCCAGTCGATCAACGCGAGCACATGGCCGCCATGGCCATCGAAGATCATGTTGTCGAGGCGAAAATCCCCATGCACCACCGAGACCCGCCCGTCATCGTCGGGCACGTGCTCGGCGAGCCACGCCATCAGCCGGTCCATATCCGGCAGCTCACCGGTCTTGCTGGCCAGATACTGCTCGCTCCAGCGTTTGATCTGCCTGGCAAAGTAATTGCCTGGCCGTCCGAAGTCCTCAAGGCCTGCGGCCTTGGGGTCAACGCGGTGCAATGCCGCAAGCACGGAGTTCATACCGTCATAAATGGCGGAGCGCTCCGCCTTGGCCATCTCCGGTAACGCCGGATCCCAGAAGATGTGCCCCTCTACCATCTCCATGACAAAATACATCCGGCCAATGGCGCTGTCCTCGCCGGCAAGCGCAAGAACCTTGGGCACAGGCACGCCGTGGTCGGCCAGCGCCTTCATCACCCGGTATTCACGGTCGACCTGGTGTGCAGATTTGAGCAGTGGCCCCGGCGGCTTGGCGCGCAGGACGTACTTTCCGCTGTCCGCCTCGATCCGGTAGGTCGGGTTGGACTGGCCGGTGTTGAACTTTTCCACCGCATGCAGCCCCGAGAACCCGGGCACGATCTCGTGCAGTTCGTCCGCGAGCGCCTCCATATCGAAGGGATCGGTCTCCATCTCCATCATGCCTCTGCCCTTTCCTCACGCATCCTTGAACAGACGGATACCGTGCTCCACAGACAATCCGCCATCGATCGGCAGGATCGCACCGGTGATGTAGGCGCCGGCGCGGCTGCACAGGTAGATTGTTGCGCCTGCGACATCTTCTGCAGCTCCGATGCGCCCCAGCGGAACGCCTGCCCCGACGCGTTCCACCTGATCATCCCGCGCGGTTGCGAAAGCGGTCATCTTGCTCTGGAACGGACCCGGTGCAAAGGCATTCACCGTGATGCGGCTTGGCGCAAGTTCCTGGGCCAGCGTTCGGGTCAGATGATGAACGGCCGCTTTCGACGCGGTGTAGGAATAGGCTCCGTCGGCCAGCGGCTGCGTGCCCATGACCGAACCCAGATTGATGACCCGTGCCGGATCTTCGTCGCTGGCAGAGGCCAGGAGCAGCGGCGCCAGCTCGCGGGTGAGCGTAAAGAGACCCGCGACATTCACCGACATCACCTTGGCCCATGCCGCGTGGGGGAATTCCTCGAAACTCGCGCCCCAGGAAACACCGGCATTGTTGACAAGAATGTCGAGGCGGTCGGTTCGCGACTTCACTTCCGCAACAAGCGCCATCACCCCTTCTTCGCTGCCAACATCTCCTGCAAAGCCTTCGGCGTTTCCCATCGTCCCGCCAAGTCGGTTGATTTCGTCCGCGGCGCTCGCACAGTCGTCCCCCTTTCGCGAGGCGATCAGCACCCGCGCACCGGCCTGCACCAGACCGGTTGCGATCATTCGCCCGATTCCAGTCGCGCCGCCTGTCACAAGAGCGGTTTTTCCCTCGACCGAAAACAGGCTTTCCACATAACTCATACTTGCCACCTCCCGATTGTCATTCGCCGCCCAGGGCGGCACCCGGTTCGATGCGGTCGCGACCGGGTCGAACCGGCCCTCCGGCGATTGCCGCCCGAAGCAAGGACCGCTAGCATGGCAAACAATTGACGTTCGCGTAAAGGGAAGCTTTGACATGTTCCCCGTCGCCGCGGCGCATTCTGCATCAGGGGGAGCTATCATTGACCGAAGCCAAATCCATGGACCTGGGGATCTCGGATCACCTCAAACCGTTGCTTGAGGCTGTGCGCGACATGGTCCGCGACGAAATCATACCTCTGGACGAAGAATTCCTGGCCGAGGTGCCGAAGGGCGACCGCTGGAGCCACACGCCGCGCCAGAGCGAGATCCTGGAGGGTCTGAAGGCGAAAGCGCGGGAGCAAGGGCTCTGGAACCTTTGGCGCACCCATGCCGGCAACGGCCTGACAACGGTCGAATATGCCTATCTGGCCGAGGAAATGGGCAAGGCGCACCTGGGGGCGGAAACGTTCAACTGTTCTGCCCCGGACACCGGCAACATGGAAGTGCTTGATCGTTACGGGACGTCCGCGCACCAGGCCGAATGGCTGGAACCTCTGCTGGATGGCAAAATCCGCTCGGCCTATCTCATGACCGAGCCGGATGTCGCCTCCTCGGACGCCACCAACATCTCGATGAGCTGCGTTCGCGACGGCGACAGCTACGTCCTCAACGGCGAGAAATGGTGGGCCTCCGGAGCCGGCGATCCCCGTTGCGCGATCTACATCGTGATGGTGCGCACAGGCGGCGAACAGACACCGAAGCACGCGCGGCATTCGATGATCCTGGTACCTGCCGACGCGAAGGGCATCGAGAAACTGCGCGCCATGGAGGTCTACGGCCAGGATGACGCACCGCACGGCCACTTCCATCTGCGGTTTACAGATGTGCGTGTGCCGGCGAGCAACCTCCTGGTGGGTGAAGGCAAGGGCTTCGAGATTGCACAGGGACGGCTCGGGCCCGGGCGCATCCATCACTGCATGCGCGCCATCGGTCAGGCGGAAATGGCGCTCGAACTCATGTGCAGGCGGGCACTGGACCGCGAAGCCTTCGGCAAGCGCCTTGCACAACTCGGCGCCAATTACGACATCATCGCGGAATGCCGCATGGAGATCGAGATGGCACGGCTGCTCTGCCTGAAGGCCGCCTGGATGATGGACCAGGGTGACGCGCGGGCGGCAGCTCCCTGTATCAGCCAGATCAAGGTCGTCGCCCCCCGGGTCGCGCTCAAGGTTGCCGACGAGGCGGCACAGATGTTCGGCGGACAGGGCGTCTCGCAGGACACGCCTCTGGCGCGGATGTGGACGCATCTGCGCACACTCAGGCTTGCCGATGGCCCGGACGCCGTCCATCGCCGCCAGGTCGCGCGCGCCGAACTCAAGCGCTACACGCAGGAAAAGGTGTAAACGGCATGAAAGCGATTGTCTGCCACGGCTACGGGCCGGTTTCCGGTCTCCGCTACGAGGACACGCCCGATCCCGTTCCGGGCAGCGAAGAGGTTTTGATCGATTCGGCGGCAATAGGCGTGAACTATCCCGACGGCCTCCTGGTCCAGGGGCTTTACCAGATAAAGCCCGAAACACCGTTCATTCCGGGCATGGAAGCCGCCGGCACCGTCGAGGCTGTCGGTCCGGGGGTATCACGGTTCAAACGGGGCGACCGCGTGGTTGCGATGGTCGATCACGGAGCCTATGCGGAGAAGTTGACGGCACCCGAAACCCGTGTGTTCGCCCTGCCGGAGACGATGGACTTCGCCGATGCCTGTGCACTCATGTGCGCCTGGGGGACGGCGCACCATGCACTGCGCCAGCGCGCCCGGCTGCAATCCGGTGAAACGCTGCTTGTTCTGGGCGGCGGCGGCTCGACCGGGCTTGCGGCGGTCTCGATCGGCAAGGCGATCGGCGCGAGGGTGATCGCGGTGGCTTCGACCGAGGCAAAGCGTGCTGCCTGTCTTGAAAGCGGGGCTGACCTTGCCCTGCCCTACGAAGCCCTCCGCGATGCGCTGAAACGCGAAACGGGCGGACGCGGAGTCGATGTCGCTTTTGATCCGGTCGGTGGCGCCGCTTTTGAAGTTGCCGCCCGCGCAATGGCGCGCAACGGGCGTCTGCTCGTGGTTGGCTTCGCTTCCGGGGAAATCCCGAAGCTCGCTGCCAATCTTGTCCTGCTCAAGGAATCCTCGGTGATCGGCGTGTTCTGGGGTGCCTTTGTCAACCGAGAGCCGGATGTGTATGCCGCAAACAATCGCGAACTGTTCGATTGGCACGCCCGCGGTATGATCCGGACCAGGATCGATGAGAGCCGGCCATTGGCGGAGGCTGCAGATGCATTGCAGCGCATTCTCGACCGCGGAGCCATCGGAAAAACAATTCTTATCCCTCAAGGAGCCTGAATGACCCTTCCATCAAAGATGAACGCCCTCGTCCTCAAACAGGACGGACTGTCGGGGGAGCGGACCGGCATGGATGTCGAGACGCTCGAGCCATATCTCGACTACACCGAATTGCCGCTGCCGAAACCGGGTCCCGGAGAGGTGCTGGTCAAGGTGCGGATGGCCTCGGTCAATCCCTCCGACATCTATTTTATCAAGGGCGAGTACGGCCAGCCGCGGGTCAAGGGCGCGGCAGCAGGCTTCGAGGGCGTGGGTGAGGTCGTCGGGGGAAAAGGGCTTTACGCGCGCTGGCTCAAGGGCAAGCGGGTGGCCTTCGTGGGCGGCGCAGCCGGCTCCGGCGCCTGGGCGGAGTACATCTGCGTGTCGGCAGCCACCTGCGTGGTTGTGAAATCCGGTATGCGCGACGAGGATGCGGCGGGTCACGTGGTCAATCCGGTCACAGCCTGGCGCATGTTCGAACTCGTCAGGGATTCGGGTTCGAAAAGCTTTGTCTTCACGGCAGCGTTCAGCCAACTCGGCAAGCTGATGGCGAGCCTGGCGCGGGACAACGGCTTCAAGATGATTGCCGTGATCCGAAAACAGAGCCAGGCCGGGCACTTGAAGGGCCTCGGCGCAGCCCATGTGCTCGTCGAATCCGATGCTGACTTCGACGACCGGCTTGCACAATTGTGCAAGAGCGAGAAACCGCGCGTGCTTCTCGACGCGGTCGCCAACCAGCTTTCCGCAGACATCTTCACCGCCATGCCCGCCCGCGCACGCTGGGTCATCTACGGCAAGCTCGACAACGAAACTCCCACCATTCCCGAAACCGGGCAACTGATCTTCATGGACAAGAAGATCGAGGGTTTTTGGCTGGCGCAATGGTTCCGCCGCGCCTCCATCCTCGAAAAGCTCTCCACACTGCGCGGCGTTCAGAACAGGTTTATTTCGGGTGCATGGAAGACCGAGGTGAACCAGACCGTGAAGCTGGCCGACGCCATGGAGCAATTGCCTCAAGCGCTAAGGCGCGGCGGCGGCAAGGTAATGCTCATGCCCTGATCCTGCTGGGGCACGGGTGCAGCCCGGGTGCTCCGGCGGGGGCATTCCAAGCGCCCCAAAACCGGTCAACGCAAATGAATAAGATCCAGAAACCTTGATTTTTTACATTAGATGTCGCGCATATCCGTATGAAAGGAATCATGTTTTCCCGTTTCCATTGTGCAGATGCCCGCGACCGGAGCATCGTAGAACCCGATGTGAAACTTTCCATCCGGTATATCCGTCCTATGTCGGAAGGATGGAGGTATTGCTCATGGCATCGCGCACACACCTGATTTCGTTCATGGCGGTTATTCTTGCTGCCCTGTCGTTTACGCTCTTCCCGGCCCGGGCCAACGATGCGGCAGCCGGCCGCCTGGTGATTGAAAGGCAGATCGAGGCGTTTCTGGCCGACGACATGTCGACCGCCTATTCCTTCGCCGCGCCAAACATCAAGAAGATGTATCCGGATGAAAACCGGTTCTTCGACATGGTTAGGCGCGGATACGCGCCGGTCTACCGTCCCGGCAATTACGCCTTCGGCCGTTCCAGAATTGCGCCGGATGGCTCGGGATTGTTCCAGGAAGTCCTGATCCAGGGACCCAATGGCCGGGACTGGACAGCGCTCTATTCGCTTGAACGCCAGCCCGACGGCAGCTTCAAGATCAACGGTGTTCAGATGATCAAGGCCGCGGCACCACAGACCTGACCAACAGTGCTCAGGTCAATTTCGGCCCTGAACCTGATCGGTCAAACCGGAAAGCTTGGTTGAATGGATGCGCCTGTGGGCATTGCTTCGCTGAGAGGCTTGCGAGCCGGTGGAAAAGCCGAACGCTGCGGACTGCAATGCCGGAGTCAACGCCCGGCCCACCAGTAAAACAATGCAGCGACAAGCAGCAACACGACTGAGCCATAACCGACGAAAAGCGGGATCATGCCGGCCATCTCGTCAAACCGGCGCCTGCCCGAAACGGTTTCGAGACCCCACCAGCCGAAGAGCATGCCCGCAACGGCCGCCACCGCCAGAACGATGGCCAGCAGTTTCAATGCACGTCCCTTTCAAGGAAGGGAACGCCCGGCATCAGCGCCAGTGGCACCGTGCCGTATAGACCTGACCTCTGGAATTGCGGTACTTGCAGCGGCCATCGGCGGTCTCGAACAAATATGTTCCAAATCCTCCGATCAGGGCTCCTGCAACCGCGCCTCCGGCGCTGTTCGACGCGAGGGCGCCAACCGCCGCTCCGATACCTGCGCCGCTTGCGGTTTTCTCTGCAGTCGTACAGGCCGCCAATGTGCCGACGGCAACCATGACCGCAGCGATTTTGACAACTCTCATCGGGCACCCTCCATCTTTTGATACCGAAGGTCCGGTATCAATTTCTGGTATCGAGTGTGCATCCGTTACGGATACCGGTCAAGCTGACGCGCGTGAGCTGCGGCCTCGTGATCGCGGGTTTCAGGTACACAGGAAACGCCCGGACTTGGTGCAGCCACTGCCTCAATCGTCCTCGACAAACGATTTTCCCTTCATCGAGAATCCGCTATGACGGACACCGAGCGGTTCAGCGTCCGGAACCGGCACTACCAACGCGGCAAACAGGAATATGTTAGTCATGGGTTACAGAATTGTATTGATGATGTTTTGTGCAACTGCGCTCTCGGCCTGCAGCACCACCAGCACACCCACCAATCCCTTGCAGAAGCGCTGGAATGGCAAGGAGGCGGGCGCGTTCTTCGCAGCCTACGGACCGCCGCGGTCCGACAGGTCCGCGGGAGGCGGCACAACGGTTTACAACTGGCGCGGCGGATTTGTTCGCGGCCGGTCCTGTGCCGTCGAACTGACTGTGACGCGGGACTATACGATCAAGACCATTCGGGCCACTTCCGACCGGATCGATCCGAATGGCGGCCCAAGTCATTGCGAGACGGTGCTCGACGCGGATTCCTGATCCTGCTGGTTCGGCGCAGGACGGGACTGCCTCCCCCAAGCAGGCCTAGGCATCTTCGGCGTATTCGTTAGCTGAATCTTACCGAACGCTAAGTCGCGCAACATGCTGCAGCGCACAACGCACTTCGCTACAACGACCGTTGTTACAGTTTCATGCAACGTGTCGGCACCTTGCACCAAGGGCGGAAACGGTTGTTTGGAACCCCTAAAAGGCATGAGCGAAAGGACATGACACCCGCCCTACCCCAGTGGCGGTATGTCTCCCGCGGCCCAACCTGCGATGGTCTCGTCTGAAAAGGCAGCAAATCGGCCCTGCTCGATCGCTGCGCGAATGCCGGCCATCAGGTCCTGATAGTAACTCAAATTGTTCCAGGTGATCAGCATCATGCCGAGGATCTCGTTTGAGCGAACCAGATGATGCAGGTAGGCGCGGGAATAGTCGCGGGCCGCAGGACAATCGCTCTCCTCATCGAGCGGCCTGTGATCTTCGGCATGCCGGGCGTTCTTGAGGTTGATCTTGCCGTGGCGCGTGAACGCCAGACCGTGGCGACCTGCGCGCGTCGGCATCACGCAATCGAACATGTCGATGCCACGAGCCACGGATTTGAGGATATCATCGGGCGTCCCGACTCCCATCAGGTAACGCGGCTTGTCCGATGGCAGCAGCGGACAGGTCACCTCGAGCATGTCGAGCATCACCTGCTGCGGCTCGCCAACGGCGAGCCCGCCCACCGCATAGCCCTTGAGATCGAGGCTTGCGAGGGCTTTTGCCGACCGTTCCCGCAGCGCCGGAACATCACCGCCCTGCACGATGCCGAACATGGCCTTGCCCGGCTGGTCACCAAATGCAACCCTGCAGCGCTCGGCCCACCGTACCGACATTTCCATCGCGCGCTCGATTTCGGCTTCATCCGCGGGCAACCGTACGCACTCATCCAGCTGCATCTGGATGTCGGAACCCAGAAGCCCCTGGATCTCGATAGACCGTTCAGGACTCATCTCGTGGCGCGAGCCGTCGATATGAGACTGGAAGGTGACGCCCTGCTCGTCGATCTTGCGCAGTGCCGACAGCGACATAACCTGGAAACCGCCCGAATCGGTGAGGATCGGCTTGTCCCATCGGGCAAAGCGATGCAGACCGCCAAGCCGCGCCATCCGCTCGGCGCCGGGCCTGAGCATCAGATGATAGGTGTTGCCCAGGATGATGTCGGCGCCAAGATCGCGGACCTGGTCCATGTACATGGCCTTGACGGTGCCGCCGGTCCCCACCGGCATGAAGGCCGGGGTGCGGATCGCGCCGCGCGGCATGCCGATCTCGCCGCGGCGGGCGCTGCCATCAGAAGCAAGAAGCCTGAATTGGAAAGTCCCGCTGGTCACGGCTCGCTCCTGAACAGAAGGCTGGAATCGCCATAGGAATAGAACCGGTAGCCGGTCCGGATCGCATGGGCATAGGCTGCACGCATGGTCTCAAGGCCGCAGAACGCGGACACCAGCATGAAAAGCGTCGAGCGCGGCAGGTGAAAATTGGTCATCAGCACATCGACCGCACGAAACCGGTAGCCGGGCGTGATGAAGATGTCGGTCGGGCCGGACCACGGTTTGATTTCGCCATTCTCTCCCGCCGCACTTTCAAGCAGCCTGAGCGAGGTGGTGCCCACCGAGACGATCCGGCCGCCACGGGCACGGACGGCATTGAGAGCATCGGCCGTTCCGGCGCTGACTTGACCGATCTCGGAATGCATCTTGTGATCGGTGGTATCGTCCGCCTTGACCGGCAGGAACGTGCCCGCCCCGACATGCAGGGTGACGAAATGGCGGGAGATCCCGCGCGCATCAAGCTTCTCAAACAGGTCCGGTGTGAAATGAAGGCCCGCAGTCGGCGCGGCAACAGCGCCATCTTCGCGCGCATAGATCGTCTGGTAGTCGCGGCGATCGCTTTCGTCCTCACCGCGCTTGGACGCTATATAGGGCGGCAGCGGGATATGACCGGTCACCATGATCGCCTCGTCGAGCGCCGGGCCGGAAAGATCGAAGATCAGTTCGATCTCGCCCCCCTCGCCCCGGGTCCCGGCGGTGGCGTCGAGCACTCCGGAAAGACAGGTCGAACCATCGCCTCCGAATGACAGCCGGTCGCCCTGCTTGATCCGCTTTCCGGGTTTGACGAAGGCTTTCCAGCGATCCGGGCCTGCCCGCATGTGCAGTGTTGCGGAAACCCTGACCTGATTGTCACCGCGAACCCGGAAGCCTTCCAGCTGAGCCGGGATCACGCGAGTGTCGTTGAACACCAGTGCATCGCCCGGTTCGAGCAGATCTGCAAGATCGCGCACCGCGTGGTCGCCGAGTTCGCCGTCGCCGCCCACCCGCAGCATCCACGCACTGTCACGCGGATTTGCCGGCCTGAGCGCAATGCACTCTTCCGGAAGCTCGAAATCGAAAAGGTCAACGCGCATCGCGCCGTCTCTCATGAAAATGCGCGGGGAAACGGGCGAACGGCCCGGGACCCCGCGCATGAATGTGGGTCAGGCGTCGGCCGCAACCTTCATCGAGACGATCTTGTCGGGATCGGGGACCGGCTCGCCGCGCTTGATCTTGTCGACATTTTCCATGCCGGACATGACCTGGCCCCAGACCGTATACTGACGGTTGAGGAAGCCCGCATCGTCAAAGCAGATGAAGAACTGCGAATTGGCGGAGTTAGGGTTCTGCGCCCGGGCCATGGAGCATGTGCCCCGGCCGTGGTTCATGTTGGAAAACTCTGCCTTCAGGTCCGGCTTGTCGGAACCGCCCATGCCGGCGCGGCGCGGATCGAAGGACGGACCGCCGGACTTGCCGAACTTGACGTCGCCGGTCTGCGCCATGAATCCCTCGATCACCCGGTGAAACACCACGCCATCATAGGCGCCTTCACGCGCCAGTTCCTTGATACGCTTGACGTGCTCGGGCGCGAGGTCCGGCAGCATTTCAATCGTTACGGTACCCTGGGTGGTTTCCAGAATGAGTGTGTTTTCGGGATCCTTGATCTCCGCCATGGTGTGTCTCCTGTTGGTGGTAATGCGTAAAATTCAGCCGCCGGAACGAACCTTGATCATACGGTCTGGGTCGGCAACCGCGCCGTTCCTGGAGCGATCGCCGCGCTTGATCTGGTCGACATGCTCCATGCCTTCGACGACTTCGCCGACCACGGTGTACTGGCCGTTCAGGTTGGGCGCGGGCGCGAACATGATGAAGAACTGCGAATTGGCTGAATTCGGGTTCTGCGAGCGCGCCATGCCGACGGTCCCGCGAACGAAGGGCTTGTCGGAAAACTCGGCCTGAAGATCGGGCCCGGAAGATCCGCCCATCCCGGCCCGGCGCGGCTGGTAGCCATCTTTCATGTCGGCGAACTGGACATCGCCGGTCTGGGCCATGAAGCCCTCGATCACCCGGTGGAAGGCGACATTGTCATACTCGCCCGCATCGGCCAGTGCCTTGAGACGCGCGGCGTGCTGCGGCGCGACATCTTCGGCAAGCTCGATGACCACGTCACCGGTCTTGAGCGTGATGGTCAGCCGTTCAGCGGCGGATGCGATGGTCGGGAACGCCAGTCCGAGCGCGAGCACGGCGGCGGAGGCAAAACGAAACGAAAGCATGTAAGCTCCGGAATTAGAGGCCTGCCGGCGGCAATCTGCCCCGGAAGGTCCGTTTGACATAACGCCCGAAGCTTTGCAACGCCCGGCCTGCGAGGGCCTGAACAGGCCGCCCAAGGGATAGCCCGGTCACTGCCGGGACACCGTCGCGGGCAGGACGGATCGAAAACGTGAAGCTTCAGGCTTCGGCAATGCGGGCTTTGAGCGCCTTTTGCACCACGGAGGGCACAAACGGGCTGACATCGCCACCCATCTTCGCGATCTGGCGCACAAGCGTGGCGGTGATATGGCGGGTTTCGGGAAAGGCCGGTGTGAAGACGGTGGTCACGTCGGGCGCCATGGCCCTGTTCATGCCCGCCATCTGCATTTCATAGTCAAGATCGGTGCCGTCACGCAGACCGCGGACCAGAACCGTTGCGCCTGCCGCGCGGGCCGCTTCCACCACCAGCCCGTCAAAGGATTGGACCGTCACGTCCGCGCTGCGGCTGGAAAACCGCTCCTCGACCACGTGAGCGATCATGCTGGCGCGTTCGTCGAACGAAAACATCGGAGCCTTGCCGGGATGCACGCCGATACCGACGACCAGCCGGTCGCACAGCGCCAGCGCCTGTTCGAGCACATCCGCGTGTCCGTTGGTCATCGGGTCGAAAGATCCGGGATAAAATGCCGTGCTCATCGCCTCTTCCCCTATCGTCGCCGAGGAGCCCGCCCCTGCGGAACCGCCGTTGCGACACCTTGATCCGGTGCGGCCGGATAACGGCAAAGTCCACAGTTATCCGGCAAGCACATAACCGGCTTTCTTGTCACGCCAACCCCATCACATCAAGGCCAACGCGCATCAACACCCATACTCATCAAGATCGAAGATCATTGAACTCCAAGGTCTCTCAGCGCCCCGGGACAACAAGCGACAATTGCGCAGGCGCAAGATGCGCGGGCAAGACAACCAGATGTTAGCCATAATTCCATTCAGCTTGGGTTCATTCAGGATTTGTCATTCTCCACGCATCAAAGTCGATGCGTGGAAAGGATGCCGATATGACCCTTGCACTTGCCCTTCTGGCGATGACGATCGTCATGGTTTTCAGCGCAACCGTTTTCAGTGCCATGCGCGAGGCAATCCCCGAGCGCGCCTCCGAGCACGACCGCCCGCACGCCGCCACCCGGTTCTAACCGGTCACGCGCACGAAACTCGATCCTGACCTCCAGCAGGATACGGCCCCGGCCGGGACAAGACGCCCGGCCGGGGCCGAATTATTTGGGGGGTGAATGGGCGCGGAGCGGACGTTTGCATCGGCCTTGATCTACAGGCTTGTTGAGTTGCAACTGCACCAAACCCTTAGTCTTGACATTGAATTCAAACGAACGAAGATGCCGACAAAAATCATCTGACGTATTGGTTTTTCGCCGAAACTCCATCATGAGATTAGCTATCCACGGTTGATTTTGCCAAGGGCTGATTCACGAGGCAAGCAGAGGTGCAGCCTCGCCGAAACGTTTGAAGGTTGGGACCAATGAACAACAATCAGGTGGCTCTCTTTGCAAGCGGTGATCTTCGCCAAAGCGCAAACGAGGTTTGCTGGCCGGCTCAGGCCCATATGGAAGACCAGTTGGCTGCCGCTCTGCAGAGTTTCGGTTGGAAACTGGAAAGAGCCCATCCTTATGATCCCAAGCGTAAGCATGGCTTCTTGGCTTCTCAGCGCGAAGGCATGGATGCCTTTGCGGAGATTGATCCTCAACGCCCGGTTATTGTTGCTGAGGCTGTTTGGCAGTACTCCCACCATGTTTTGGCAGGTCTGGTCAGTCACAAGGGACCGATATTGACCGTGGCAAACTGGTCCGGGCAATGGCCTGGTTTGGTGGGTATGTTGAACCTGAACGGTTCGCTTGCCAAAGCCGGCGTGCCCTACAGCACGCTCTGGAGCGTCGATTTCACCGACCAGTACTTCCTTGAACGGCTGGAGACATGGCTGAACACCGGACGATGTGGGCACGACGACAGCCACGTAACGACCTGGTCCGGCAAAAGTGTCACGACAGAACTTGAGGCCGTTGCCACTGCCATTGCGGATGATCTTCGTACGAACAAAGCCATCATGGGTATTTTCGATGAGGGCTGTATGGGCATGTACAATGCCATAATCCCGGATGAGCTGCTAATACCGATGGGAGTGTTCAAGGAGCGCCTTTCTCAGTCTGCTTTGTACTATGCCTCCAAGGAGGTCAGCGATTCGGACGCCGCCGCAACTTTTCAGTGGTTGGTCGATAAAGGGCTGACTTTCCATTTCGGGTCCGATGGGGCCACCGAACTGACGAAGGCCCAAGTGTTGGATCAATGCCGTATGTATCATGCCGCTGTGCGCATCGGCGACGCCTATGGGTGTGATGCTATCGGCATCCAGTACCAACAAGGCTTGAAGGACCTTTGGCCAGCTTCGGATTTGGTGGAAGGCATGCTCAATAATTGCGACCGACCACCCGTCGTCAACGATGAAGGCCATGTGATCCGCGAAGGGCATCCCTTTATCCATTTCAACGAGGTGGACGAATGCGCCGGTCTTGATGCCCTTTTGATCAACCGCGTACATCGTGAACTTGGTCAACCCGTCGAGACAACGCTTCACGACCTGCGGTGGGGCGAAGTGGAAAGTTCGGCGGGGTATGATCGTTTTGTTTGGGTGTTTGAAATATCCGGAGCTGCGCCACCCGAGCACCATGATGGTGGGTGGGCAGGGTCTGAAAGCTTTCGGCAACCGCCCATGTATTTCCCACTGGGTGGCGGGACGCTGCGAGGTGTCGCAAAGCCGGGTGAGATCATCTGGTCGCGTATCTTTGTAGAGGGCGGCCACTTGAATATGGACATTGGGCGGGGTCAGGCCGTCACCTTACCGGAAGAGGAGACGCAGCGCCGCCTCAAGGCAACCACTGAGCAATGGCCCATCATGCATGCCGTACTTACGGGCGTGACCCAAGATCAAATGATGGCGCGTCATCGCGCCAACCATATACAGGTTGTCTATGGCACGAGCGCGGCCGAAGCTGACAAGGCACTCATTGCGCGGGCATCCCTCGCTGAAAAACTCGGCATCGCCGTCCACATCTGCGGGATTACCGAACAACAGCTGGCATAAGCGTATGATCCACCAGTCCGCCGTTGGAACGCGATATTCGATCAGTTGCGGGTGCAGCCAGAGACCGTCCAGGATTAACCGATTTCATGAACGTCCGCTTTGGGCCAAAATTACACCGCGCTCATATTCGTGCAACGACCGCTTCCTGAATTTCTCCGTTTTTAAAGCAAGGCAGCAACCGGCAGCCCATTGCAGCCAACCCGTCCCCCGCACAAAGGCAAAAGCCGGGGATCGCTCCCCGGCTTTTGTTATTCTAGGGTAAGGCGCGGCCCTCAGCCCTGCGGGCCGTCGTCGGGGTCGGCATCGCCGGAGGATGCATCCGACCCTGCCCCGTCCTGACCGCCCGCCTCGGGTTCATCAGCAAGGCCTGCAGCTGCAGCTTCCGCGGCTTCGGCCTCGATGACCTCTTCCAGCTCTTCCTCGCTCTCGGGCTCGTTGATGCGGTCTACGGAGACCACGCGCTCGTCCTTCGCAGTCGAGAAGATGGTCACGCCCTTGGTGGCGCGGCTCGCCATGCGGATGCCGCCCACCGGCACACGGATGACCTGGCCGGCATTGGAGACCATCATGATCTGGTCGCCCTGCTCGACCGGGAAGGCCGCAATCAGCGGGCCGATCTCGCCGGTCTTCGAGGTGTCGGTGGCGCGGATGCCCTTGCCGCCACGGCCCGAAATCCGGAACTCGTAGCTCGACGAGCGCTTGCCGTAGCCCTTGTCGGAGACCGTGAGGATGAACTGTTCGCGGGCCTTGAGTTCCGCGTAACGCTCTTCACTCAGATCGCCGGGCTCTTCCGGCTCCTCGCCGACCAGCGCAACATCCTCGATTTCCTCACCGGTTGCGGCCCGGCGTTCGGCCACGGCGCGCTTGAGGTAGGCGGAACGCTCGGCGGCATCGGCATCGACATGGTGGACGATGGTCATCGAGATGATCTTGTCGCCGTCGGCCAGGTTGATCCCGCGCACGCCCACCGAGTTGCGGCCGGCAAAGACGCGGACGTCATCGACCTGGAAGCGGATGCACTGGCCCAGCGCAGTGGTCAGCAGCACATCGTCGAGTTCGCTGCAGGTTTCGACATTGAGGATTTCGTCACCCTCGCTGTCGAGCTTCATTGCGATCTTGCCGTTGCGGTTGACCTGGACAAAATCACTGAGCTTGTTGCGGCGGACCGTGCCGCGCGTGGTGGCGAACATCACGTCGAGTTCGCCCCAGCTTGTCTCGTCTTCCGGCAGCGGCATGATCGAGGTGATGCGTTCGCCCTTTTCGAGCGGCAGCATGTTGATCAGCGCCTTGCCGCGCGACTGCGGCGTGCCGATGGGCAGGCGCCAGACCTTCTCCTTGTAGACGATGCCGCGGGAGGAGAAGAACAGCACCGGCGTATGGGTGTTGGCAACGAACAGGCGGGTGACGAAATCCTCGTCCTTGGTGGCCATGCCGGAGCGGCCCTTGCCACCGCGACGCTGTGCCCGGTAGGTCGCGAGCGGCACGCGCTTGATGTAGCCGGCGTGCGACACGGTGACCACCATATCCTCTCGGGCGATCAGGTCCTCGTCGTCCATGTCCGGACCGCCCTCGGCGATCTCGGTACGGCGCGGAACGCCGAATTCGTCGCGCACCGCCGCCAGTTCGTCCTTGACGATCTGCTGGACGCGGACGCGTGAACCGAGGATTTCGAGGAAATCCTTGATCTCCTCACCGATCTTGTTGAGTTCGTCGCCGATCTCGTCGCGTCCGAGCGCGGTCAGGCGGGCCAGACGCAACTCGAGAATGGCGCGCGCCTGTTCCTCGGAGAGGTTGTAGGTGCCGTCCTCGTTGATCCGGTGACGCGGATCGTCGATCAGTTGGATCAGCGCTTCGACATCCATTGCCGGCCAGCGGCGGGTCATCAGTTGCTCGCGCGCGGTCGAGGGATCGGGCGCATTGCGGATCAGCGCGATCACCTCGTCGATATTGGCAACCGCAATGGCAAGACCGACGAGCACATGGGCGCGTTCGCGCGCCTTGCGCAGCAGGTACTTGGTGCGCCGCGTGATCACGTCCTCGCGGAACCCGACAAAGGCCTTGAGCATGTCGATGAGGTTCATCAGCTCCGGCTTGCCGCCATTGAGCGCCACCATGTTGACCCCGAAGGAGGTCTGCAACGGCGTGTAGCGGTAAAGCTGGTTGATGATCACATCGGCATTGGCGTCGCGCTTGAGTTCGATCACCACCCGGTAGCCCTGGCGGTCGGATTCGTCGCGCAGGTCGGAAATCCCCTCGATGCGCTTGTCGCGCACCAGTTCCGCCATCTTCTCGATCATCGAGGCCTTGTTCACCTGATAGGGGACCTCGGTGATGATGATGGCTTCACGGTCGTTGCGCATCGGCTCGACATGGACGCGCCCGCGCATGATAACCGATCCGCGCCCGGTCTCGAATGCCTGGCGGATACCGGCCTGGCCCAGGATGATGCCCGCGGTCGGAAAATCAGGCCCCGGGATGATGTTCATCAGTTCGATCAGGTCGATCGAGGGGTTGTCCATGAGGGCGATGCAGCCATTGACCACCTCGACCAGATTGTGCGGCGGAATGTTGGTGGCCATGCCCACCGCGATGCCGCCGGCGCCATTGACCAGAAGGTTCGGGAATCGCGCCGGCAGGACCTTCGGCTCCCTGCCCGACGAATCGTAGGTGTCCTGGAAATCGACGGTTTCCTTGTCGATATCCTCGATCATCTCGTGGGAAAGCTTGGCCAGCCGCGATTCAGTGTAACGCATGGCGGCCGGCGGATCGCCGTCGATCGAGCCGAAATTGCCCTGCCCGTCGATGAGCATCGCGCCCATCGACCAGTGCTGCGCCATGCGCACCATGGCATCGTAGATCGACTGGTCGCCGTGCGGGTGATACTTACCCATGACGTCACCGACGATGCGCGACGACTTCACGTATTTGCGGTTCCAGTGATAGCCGCCCTCATGCATTGCATGCAGGATGCGGCGGTGCACCGGCTTCAGTCCGTCGCGGACATCCGGCAGCGCCCGGCTCACGATCACGCTCATGGCGTAATCGAGATAGGAACGCTGCATTTCCTCGATGATGGATACCGGTTCTATGCCTGGAGTAATCGGCCCGGAGGGTGTGTTCTGGTCTGTCAAAGCGGTCCACGAAGTCTGGATGGAATCATTGTCATCTTATAGCCGAAAGGCTTTGCCTTCGCCAATTTGCGAGGCCTTTTCGCGGCCCCAAATCCACGTTCTCCACCGTTGCGGCACCGATCGGGGGTTTTGATTGCCCCTCGGGTGTCGTATGCCGGTCCACAACAGCCTTTTTCATGGCTTTCGGGAGGCCGCATGAACGTCGATCTGCTCATCAATGCCTTCGTCACGATCATCGTCATGTTCGACCCGCCGGGACTGGCGGCGATCTTTCTCGGCCTGACCACGGGGATGAACCGCAGCCAGCGGATCCAGGTTGCGCTGCGCGGCACGGTGACGGGCGCCGGCATACTCGCGGTCTTTGCCGTTGCCGGTGCCGGCATTCTGGGTCTGCTCGGGATTTCGCTCGGCGCGTTCCGCATAGCGGGCGGCATCCTGCTGTTCTGGATCGCCTTTGAGATGATCTTCGAAAAACGCCATGAGCGGCAGGAGAAGAGCGCCGAGGAAGCGATCACCAAGGACCACATTTCCAACGTTTCGGTGTTTCCCCTCGCCGTTCCGCTGATCGCGGGCCCCGGCGCCATCTCCGCGGTGATCCTGCTTGCCGGCTCGTTTTACGCCCCGGTGGAACGCTCGGCCCTCATCGGGGTGATTATCGCCGCCTCAATCGTCCTCTTCGTCACCCTCGTCATTGCCGAGCGCATCGACCAGTTCTTGGGCTCCACCGGGCGCACCATTCTGACCCGCCTGCTGGGCGTGGTGCTGGCAGCACTCTCGGTGCAGTTCGTCGTGGACGGGATCAAGCAAGTCTTCATGCCGGCCTGAGGCGTGGACCGTGGAACCCGAGCAATACTACAGCTTCGAAGCCGAACTGTGGCTCTACGCCGCCGCCAAGGCCGCCTGGCATTTTGTCACCGTGCCCGCGGACATCTCCCACAGCCTGCGCTTCTTTGCCGGTTCGAAGAACGGGTTCGGATCGATACGGGTACGCGTCCGGATCGGGAACAGCTCCTGGGATACTTCGGTGTTTCCGGACAAGGCCTCCGGCTGCTATTTCCTGCCGGTGAAGGCAGCTGTGAGAAAGGCCGAGGCGATTTCGACCGGCGATCGGGTCAAGGTCGAGCTCTCGACGGGCTGAACCTCACCGTTATTCGGAGAGATCGATCTGCAGCTCCGCCCCGCCCCAGCCATGGCGGCTGTCATGGGCGCGCAGGGTGACCGCTCTAATGTCCGGAGGAATGTCGACCCCGGCGAGGCTGCGGGTGAAGGGCTGCTCGGTGTCGTGCGGATGCAGCAGAACCCGCTCGCCGAGCACTGTTCCATCCGGGGCCAGAACTTGCCAGCGATCCGCATAGTGGTCCCAGCCGTCATCGGCGTGGCGGACCGTGACGTCGAACCGGTAGGTGCCGTCCGCCGTCTGCTGAAACTCCACGCCAACCACATCCGCCTCGCCGGCACGCGCGGCACCAGGCCAAACCACAACAGATGTAAGGGCGATAGCCGAAGCGCCGGCAATGGCCGTCCACGCGGGAACTCCGGGGTTTAACTGTCGGCCGCTCTGAATCCAGTTCACCATGGTCATCAGCATGGACCGAAACGCACTTGCGACGCCAATCACATTAAGGTGCGCGGCCAGTCCTCATTGCGCAACCGGATCATCCGATTTCAAAGACAAAGGTCGACGGTCTTCAAACGGCCGCCGGATGGTCCTCACGCAATTGGAGCAGATCCCACAGGTTGCCGTAAAGATCGCGGAACACTGCAACGGTTCCGTAGTCCATCGTCTTCGGTTCACGGACAAACTCGACACCTTCGGCAATCAGCCTTTGATAATCGCGCTGAAAGTCATCGGTGTTGAGGAACAGGAACACGCGTCCGCCCGTCTGGTTGCCGACAAAGGGTTCCTGCTCTGGCTTTGAGGCGCGGGCCAGCACGATCGACGTACCCTGCCCGCCCTTTGGCCGCACCACCACCCAGCGCTTGGCCTGCTCCGGCTGATAGGTGTCCTCAAGAAGATCGAAACCCAGCACGCCGCAATAAAATGCGATGGCCTCATCATAGTCGCCGACCACCAGGGCAACATGACTGATCGACTGTCGCAAGATGAGCGATCCCTTTTTGCCGCTTCAGTCAGCAGGTTGCAAAGCGCTCCCTGCGAAAAAACCTCAGAATGGAATGTCGTCGTCGAGATCGCGGGATCCGCCGCCACCTCCGCCGCCAAATCCACCTCCGCCGGAGCCGCCGCGGCCGCCGCCAGATGAGGAGCCGCCCCCAAAGTCTCCGCCGCCGCCGCCGTAATCGGAACCGACGCGACCGCCCCCGCCGCCGCCTTCACTGCGGCCGTCGAGCATGGTCAGATTGCCGTTGAAACCCTGCAGAACCACCTCGGTGGAGTACTTGTCCTGACCGGACTGGTCGGTCCATTTGCGGGTCTGCAACTGGCCTTCGAGATATACTTTCGAGCCTTTTCTCAGATAATTTTCAGCGATCTTGCAAAGCCCCTCATTGAAGATGACGACGCGGTGCCATTCGGTCTTTTCCCGGCGTTCTCCGGTGTTCTTGTCGCGCCAGCTTTCCGACGTTGCCACCGACAGGTTGGCGATCGGCCGACCGTCCTGGGTGCGCCGGATTTCCGGGTCCGCACCCAGATTGCCAACCAAAATAACCTTGTTGACGCTGCCCGCCATGATACTTCACCTTCCAACACTTCAGGCAGCCTCGCGCCGCCCCGTCCAAACCTGCCCGCACCTTACAGGATCGCACCCCGCGCCGTCAGACGGGCATCGACAATCCACAGGCCTTTTTTGTTCTTTATTTGTTCTATTCCTCATGGCATGTTTTGTCAACAGATTCGCTTTTTTGCACGTCTCGCACAGGCGGCGTGTCTCGACATTGCGCGGCGGGTGCTTATGTATCATTTCTGTTCATCGGCACAGCTTCCCGGCAAGGCCCCGGCGCGCTAGCCCGGGCGCGGTCGTTTCGGCCTGAATGGTGATGAACCGAACAGGGCACATGGTGGGGCTTTATCAACCAACCGGCGGATGATCGCGGTTTACCCGGACCGTGTCTCCCGTCTCGGGACCAAATCGGCGGCGACATGACGGAACTTACATCGATCACCATACGCGGTGCGCGCGAGCACAATCTCAAGAATGTGGATATCGACCTGCCACGCAACAGCCTGATCGTGATGACGGGGCTGTCCGGCTCGGGAAAATCGTCACTCGCATTCGACACCATCTATGCGGAAGGCCAGCGGCGCTATGTGGAAAGCCTGTCCGCCTATGCGCGCCAGTTCCTGGAGATGATGCAGAAACCGGACGTCGATCAGATCGACGGATTGAGCCCGGCAATCTCCATCGAACAGAAGACCACCAGCCGCAACCCGCGCTCGACCGTGGGCACTGTGACCGAGATTTACGACTACATGCGGCTGCTGTTCGCCCGCGTCGGCGTGCCCTATTCCCCCGCAACCGGGCTTCCGATCGAAAGCCAGACTGTCAGCCAGATGGTAGACCGTGTTATGGCGCTCGAGGAAGGCACACGGCTTTACGTGCTCGCGCCGGTGGTGCGCGGGCGCAAGGGCGAGTACCGCAAGGAACTGGCCGAATTCATGAAGAAGGGCTTCCAGCGGGTCAAGGTGGACGGTCAGTACTACGAGATTGCCGATGTTCCCCCGCTCGACAAGAAGTACAAGCACGACATCGACATCGTGGTCGACCGCATCGTGGTGCGCGACGACATCTCGGCCCGGCTTGCCGACAGCCTGGAGACATGCCTGAGGCTGGCAGAGGGCCTCGCGATCGCCGAGTTTGCCGACAAGCCGCTGCCTGAGGGCGAAACTTCCGCCGGCGGGTCGGCCAACAAGTCGCTCAACGAAACCCATGAGCGGATGCTGTTTTCGGAAAAGTTTGCCTGCCCCGTCTCCGGCTTCACCATTTCAGAGATCGAACCGCGGCTGTTTTCCTTCAACAATCCGCATGGCGCCTGCCCCACCTGCGACGGGCTCGGCACCCAGCAGAAGATCGACGAAGCGCTTGTCGTGCCCGAACCGCACCTGACGCTGCGGGCCGGTGCGATTGCGCCGTGGGCAAAGTCGAGTTCGCCCTACTACACCCAGACGCTGGAAGCGCTGGGCAAGCACTACGGCTTCAAGCTGTCCGACAAATGGGCGGACCTGCCGGCGGAAGCCCGGGACACAATCCTGCGCGGCACGAAGGAGAAAATCGCCTTCAAGTATGACGACGGCCTCAGGTCCTACACCACGTCGAAAACCTTTGAGGGGATCATCCCCAATCTCGAGCGGCGCTGGAAGGAAACCGACAGCGCCTGGGCGCGTGAGGAGATCGAGCGGTTCATGTCTGCCGCCCCCTGCCCGGGCTGCGGCGGCTACCGGCTCAAGCCCGAAGCACGCGCGGTCAAGATCAACGGCTGCCACATCGGCGAAGTCACTGAGCTGTCGATCCGCAACGCCGGCGACTGGTTCGACAAGCTTCCCGCCGAGCTCAACGAACAGCAGAACCAGATCGCCGTGCGCATCCTCAAGGAAATCCGCGACCGGCTGAAGTTCCTGAACGATGTCGGGCTCGACTACCTGACGCTGTCGCGCAACTCCGGATCGCTGTCGGGGGGCGAGAGCCAGCGCATCCGTCTGGCCTCGCAAATCGGCTCGGGACTGACAGGCGTGCTCTACGTGCTCGACGAACCCTCGATCGGGCTGCATCAGCGCGACAATGCGCGGCTACTGGACACGCTCAAGCACTTGCGCGACATCGGCAACACCGTGATCGTCGTCGAGCATGACGAGGATGCGATCCTGACCGCCGACTATGTCGTGGACATCGGTCCGCATGCCGGCATTCACGGCGGCGAGATCATCGCCCAGGGCGCGCCCGGTGACATCATGGCCAATCCGCGTTCGATTACCGGCAAGTATCTCTCGGGAGAACTCGAAGTGGCTGTGCCCACCGAGCGGCGCAAGGCGAAGAAGAAAAAGGAACTCAAGGTCATTGGCGCGCGCGGCAACAACCTCAAGAACGTTTCCGCCTCCATTCCGCTTGGCGTTTTCACAGCGGTCACAGGCGTTTCGGGGGGCGGCAAGTCCACCTTCCTGATCGAGACCTTGTACAAGGCCGCGGCCCGGCGCGTGATGGGTGCGCGCGAAAATCCCGCCGAACATGACCGCATCGACGGTTTCGAACACATCGACAAGGTGATCGACATCGACCAGTCGCCGATCGGCCGCACTCCGCGCTCGAACCCGGCGACCTATACCGGCGCCTTCACGCCGATACGCGACTGGTTCGCCGGTCTGCCGGAAGCCAAGGCCCGCGGCTATCAGCCGGGTCGCTTCTCGTTCAACGTCAAGGGCGGACGCTGCGAAGCCTGTCAGGGGGATGGCGTCATCAAGATCGAGATGCACTTCCTGCCCGATGTCTACGTGACCTGTGACGTCTGCCACGGCAAGCGCTACAACCGGGAAACCCTCGACGTGACCTTCAAGGGCAAGTCGATCGCCGACGTGCTGGACATGACGGTCGAGGAAGGTGTCGAGTTCTTCTCGGCCGTTCCCGCCGTCCGCGACAAGCTCAAGGCGCTGGAAGGCGTCGGCCTCGGCTACATCAAGGTCGGCCAGCAGGCAACCACGCTTTCGGGCGGCGAGGCCCAGCGTGTCAAGCTTGCCAAGGAGCTGTCCAAGCGCTCCACCGGGCGCACGCTCTACATCCTCGACGAGCCGACCACGGGGCTGCATTTCCACGATGTCGCCAAGCTTCTCGACGTGCTGCACGAACTGGTCGACCAAGGCAATTCCGTGGTGGTGATCGAGCACAATCTCGAAGTCATCAAGACCGCCGACTGGGTGATCGACCTCGGCCCCGAGGGTGGCGACGGCGGCGGCGAGATCGTCGCCGAAGGTACGCCCGAAGACATCGTCAAGGTGGACCGCAGCTACACCGGCCAGTTCCTCAAGGAACTGCTGGAGCGCCGGCCCGGAAAACGGGTGGAAGCTGCGGAATAGCCAATCGCCTGCAGGAGACGGGAACCGAACGTGTTTTGGGTGGTTATCGGTCCATGATGACCCGAATTCTTCTGTATCTCGCCACCCTCCTGCTGCCTGCGTTGGCATCCGCACAGAGCGTCGAAAACATTCAGGCCCTTCGCGAGCGCAGCCTGATCCTCGTCAACGAGGAACGCAGCGCGGAGGGCCTTGCCACCCTTGAGCTCGAAGGCGATCTCAACGAGGCAGCCCTCGCCCATGCCGAGGACATGCTTTCCCGCCGATATTTCGCCCATACCTCGCCGGAAGGCGGAACCGTGCTTGACCGGTATCTGGATGCCGGCGGCAAGGGCGGGCGCGTTGTTCGGGAAAATCTCTTCAAATGCGAAGGGTGTCGCGAACGCCCCGACATTGAAGCCGTTGAGCAAATGCATGAGGGTTGGATGAACAGTCCCGGCCATCGCGCCAACATTCTGGCCGAGGGACTGACCGGATTCGGCTTCGCGGTGGTGCAGGACGACGATGGCCGGCGCTACGGCGTTCAGACATTTGCGGGTTCCGGCGCGCCCCGCGGCGAGGTGCCGGACGGAACGGTCGAGATGCTGGAACCCAAGGCACAAACGGAACTCGCAGCCCGAGTTATCAACGGAATGCGGGACACGACCGACACGCTGAAGCCAGACGCGCGTCTACGCCGGCATGTCGAGGAGAAGCTTCCGTCGGGCGATCTCGGCGGTGTCGAATTGGGCGATATCGGGGTGTTGCAGGAGATCCCCAACGATTTTCCCTGGCTCCGCTACCAGGTGCTTTCAGGCCAGTGCGGCGGCTGCGGGGCAGAACCGACCAACTCTGATGTTCATTTCTTTCTCGACAGTTGGCAGAAGAACGCCCGCTCCCGCAAGTCACTTCGAAACCGATCCTTTACGGACATCGGATTCGCGATTGCAGCGGATGGTGAAGGGCGCAAGATCGGCGTGCTTCTGCTTGCCGGACAATAGATAGGCTGAAATCGGGTTGCGTTTCCGGCCGTTTGGGCGATGGTGTCCTCATGAGCAAATCAGGCACAATCCGTACCGGCATCGGCGGCTGGACATTCGATCCCTGGAACGAAAGTTTCTACCCGGCGAAGCTGCCCAAGACCCGGCAATTGCGGCATGCGGCGAGCAAGCTCCGGACCATCGAGGTCAATGGCACCTATTATGGCAGCCAGAAACCGGCAACCTTCGCCAAATGGGCCTCGGAAGTGCCTGATGGTTTCGTCTTTTCACTGAAAGCCAGCCGCTACTGCACCAACCGCAAGGTCCTGTCGGAGGGCGGTGCGTCGGTCGAAAAGTTCCTGACCCAGGGTATAGCGGAGCTCGGCGACAGGCTCGGCCCGATCCTCTGGCAGTTCATGGCCACAAAGAAATTCGAACCCGAGGATTTCGAGGGCTTTCTGAAACTGCTGCCGAAAACACAGGACGGATTGCGGCTCAGACATGTGGTCGAACCGCGTCACGACAGCTTCCGCACACCCGAATTCGTCGAACTGATCCGCAAATATGACGTGGCCGCGGTGGTCGCGGATCATGACGACTATCCGATGTTCCCTGATGTGACCGCCGACTTCGTCTATGCCCGGCTGCAGCGCGGCTCCGATGACATTTCCACCTGCTACCCGGAGAAAGACATCGATCTTTGGGCAAACAGGCTCAAGACCTATGCCGATGGCCACCTCCCGGATGATCTGGCGCTCCTGGCTGCTGATCTGAAGGCGCCGGACAAACCGCGCGATGTCTTTGCCTTTTTCATCGCCGGCGGCAAGGTCAATGCCCCCGCCGGTGCGATGGCGCTGCAACAGAAAATCTGACCCGATCCATAATCTTCCTCTCCCGGACTTGACCGTCGTCAAGGCGGTCGCCGGTCGGTGATGGCAAGGTCCTCCCGTGTTTAACCACCACGGGAGAGTGACATGGAAGATTTTTCAGGCAAATCCGTCCTGGTGACCGGATCAGGCGCCGGGATCGGACGCGCTGCGGCCCTTGAATTTGCACGCCAAGGCGCAAAGGTGATGGTGTCTGACATCGACGAAAAGGGCGGTGAGGAGACGGTTGCGATGATCCGCGAAGCAGGCGGCCAGGCCGCTTTCCGGAAAGCCGACGTCTCCAAGGCCGAGGATGTGAACGCACTGATTTCCGCTGCCGTCGAAGAGTTCGGTCGCATCGATTGCGCAGTCAACAACGCAGGCATCGAAGGCAAGATCGCACCTTTCGAAGACCAGCCAGAGGTAAACTACGACGCCATCATGGCTGTCAACTCGAAAGGCACCTTTCTGTGTCTTCAGGCTGAAATCCACCACATGCTTCAGGCCGGCGGCGGCGCGATCGTCAATCTCTCCTCGGTCGCGGGCCTGATCGGGTTTCCCGGACTGTCGCCCTATGTTGCCTCCAAGCATGCCGTGATCGGAATGACCAAGAACGCAGCACTCGAGTACGGCAAGGCCGGCATCCGGATCAACGCGGTCTGCCCCGGCGGCATCGACACGCGCATGCTCGATTCGCTCGCGGATCAGGTCTCTGCAGGTGCGCAAAACAGCAGCCAGATGATGGATCCGCTGCATCCGCTGGGCCGCATCGGCACGCCGCAGGAAGTGGCCAACCTGATCGTGTGGCTCTGTTCGCCACAGGCAAGCTTCATGCTCGGCGCGATCGTTCCGGTCGATGGCGGTTTCGTGGCGCAGTAGGCAGGAACGCAATCCCTGGAGCCACGACAGGAAATCGTGGCTCCGCCATCCAGCTCAGGCCCAGGCCTTGGTCTAGCGCGTGTTCCTTGGCAGCAAGACTGTCAGCAGTCCGAGAAACGGCAGGAAGGAGCAGATCCAGTAGACATATTCAATGCCGCGCGCATCGGCGATCTGGCCGAGCACGGCCGCGGCGATGCCGCCCATGCCGAAGGCGAAGCCGAAGAACATCCCGGCCACCAGCCCGACCCGGCCCGGAAGCATCTCCTGGGCGAAGACGACGATTGCCGGGAACGCCGAGGACAGCACGATGCCGATGATCACGGTCAGCACGCCGGTCCAGAACAGGTCGGCATAGGGCAGCATCAGCGTGAACGGCAGCACGCCGAGGATCGAGACCCAGATCACCTGCTTGGTGCCGATGCGGTCGCCAATCGGCCCGCCGGCGATGGTGCCGACCGCTGCCGCGCCGAGGAAGAGGAACAGCAGCAGCTGGGCATCCTGCACCGAGACGTTGAATCTCTCGATCACGTAAAAGGTGTAATAGCTTGAAAAACTTGCCATATAGATGTTTTTCGTGAAAACCAGAAGCGCCAGCACGCCGAGCGTGAAGACCACCCGCCCCCGCGTGTGCAGCAGCATCTTCGACACCGCCGGCCGGCTCGCCGCCGCCCGCCGGTAATTGCCGTACCAGCGGCTGACCCAGGTCAGGATCACCATGCCGGTGAGCGCGGCCAGGCAGAACCAGGCGACGCTGCCCTGCCCGTTCGGCACGACGATGAAGGCCGCGAGCAGCGGGCCCGACGCGGTGCCGAAATTGCCGCCGAGCTGGAAGATCGATTGCGCCGTGCCGTGCCGTCCGCCTGACGCCAGCCGTGCGATACGGGAGGATTCGGGATGGAAGACCGCCGAGCCGATGCCGACCATACCGGCGGCGAAGAGCAGCAAGCCGTAGTGGCCCGAAAATGCCAGCAGCAGCAGTCCGACGAAGGTGAAGGACATGCCGACCGGGAGCGAATAGCCGAGCGGACGCTTGTCGGTGTAGGCGCCGATCAGCGGCTGGAGCAGCGAGGCGGTGAACTGGAAGGTGAAGGTCAGGAGGCCGATCTGGCCGAAGGTCAGCGCGTAGTTTTCCTTCAGCATCGGATAGATGGCCGAGAGCATCGACTGCATGGTGTCGTTGAGGAAGTGGCAGAGGCTGAGCGCCAGCACCACCGACATGGCCGCCGACGAGGCGGATGCGCTTGCGGCCGGCTCCGCCGCCACGGGTTGACCCTCCGCACCGATCATATCGGTCTCCGCCACCGAGGCGGCCTTTTCCGGCATCACGTCCATCACACAATTCCTGGCTGTCACGCGGGCACATCCCGCTCGTTGCCACAGTGATACATCGCTTGTTTTCAGCCCGCTTTCGTGGTGCAGTCTATTTCTTACGCGAATGGGCCAAAGCCATGACTGATTCCTCACCGCCAAAAGGCTTTCTGGACACCCACTTTGAAACCGACGCCGAGCGCGCGCTGCGTCATGCGGCCATAGACTCCGCCGATGAACCGGCGGTGGCGTTTGCCTTTTATTACGATGCCGTCCGGCACATCGCGGAACACGAGCACAAGCGGGCGCAGTTGCTGCATCTGTTAAGCGGCGTGCTTTCGGTGACCACGCGCGCCGGACGCTGGATCATGCCGCGCGACCACGCGCTGTGGATCCCGGCCGGCGTACGCCATGCCGTCGATACGGTGGGCCGCGTAGACATGCAATCGGTCTATGTTCGCTCCGGCGCCATTGCCGGCCTGCCCGACCAGTTGCAGGTGACCGGCATGACGCCGCTGATGCGCGGGCTGATCAGCGAAGCGGTGCAGATCGGGACCGATACGGGCAGCGCGCGCGCGAAATTCATCCTCGGCGCCATGCTGCATGAAATCCCGCTGCTGCAGAAACGACCGCTCGGCCTGCCGTTTCCGGCCAACCGGCGGCTGGCGCAATTGTGCCGCGAATTCGTAGCCACGCCCTCGGCCCATCTCGCGATTGACCATTGGGCCGACGCAGCGGGCCTGAGCCGGCGCAGCTTCACCCGTGTGTTCCGGCGAGAGACCGGACTGAGCCTTTCGACTTGGCGTCAGCAGGCTTGCCTGATGGCGGCAATTCCGCGGCTGTCGGCAGGTGAATCGGTCACCGCGGTGGCGCTCGATCTCGGCTATGACAGCGTGCCGGCCTTCACCACAATGTTCAGCCGCATGCTCGGCGCTCCACCGAGAACCTATCTGCGCAATCGACCGGAGGACTGAGCGTCACCGGGAATCGCGCGCAGGGATCCTGATCCGCGCGGCCAGGTCCTCCGCAGTCATTCCCGGGCCGCAACGCTCAGCCGCGGCGCCGTGGATGGCGACAGCCGCGCAGCCCGCCTCGAATCCGGTCATGCCCTGTGCCAGCAGGCTGCCGGCAATGCCGGCCAGCACATCGCCCGAACCGGCCGTGGCAAGCCAGGACGGCGCATCGGCATTGACGGCTGCCCGGCCGTCGGGCGAGGCAATCACGGTGTCGGGCCCCTTGTAGAGCACAATCGCGTTCAAACGCCGCGCCGCGGTCAGCGCCCGGTCGATCTTTGAAAGCTCATCATCATCCGCAAGATCGGGAAACAGACGCCTGAACTCGCCTTCGTGCGGTGTGATCATCAGTCGCGTTTCGCCCTGAAACAGAGAGGCAAGGTCCTCCGTGGCATCGGCGAAGGCGCTCAGCCCGTCCGCATCGAGCACCACCGGGCGGCCGGTGCCCGCAAGCAGTTCGCAATATCTCCGGGCGCGATCTGCATCCCCGAATCCCGGCCCGAGCACAAACCCCGACAGGCGACCATCCTCAAGCCAATCGTCAAGCGTGTCGGCATCGGCGACCGAGCGCTGCATGATTGCCGTCACATGCGCGGCCTGGGAAAGAACGCCGCCCGGCGGGGTGGCGAGGGTAACAAGCCCCGCCCCTGCCCTGAGGCCGGCGGTAGCCGAAAGCCGCGCCGCGCCGCCTGAAATCAGGGGTCCGGAAAAAACCACGAGATGGCCGCGGCTGTACTTGTGCTGCGCGGAAGAAGCGATCGGGATATGGTCACTGTAGATCCCGGCATGATTTCGCCAGATCCGATCGTCAGCAACGATCAGGCGCGCGGGAATGCCGATGTCGCAAAGATGAACCTCCCCGCACAACGCCTTGCCGGGCATGAGCAAATGCCCTGGCTTCAACGCTGCGAAGGTGACCGTGTGCGCAGCGTGCAGGCAGATCCCGGTCGGCCTGCCGGTCCGGCCTGACAATCCGGAGGGCAGATCCACGGCGACCACGGGCAGTCCCGCCTGCCCGGCGCGCTCGATCAGTGCAGCCGCCGCTCCTTCAACCGGACGATCAAGGCCGGCGCCAAACAGCGCATCGACGATCACGTCGCCTTCCAGAGGCTGCCAGTCGTCAAATTCTCCGAGTTTCTGATCGAACGCACAATAGGCCCGGTGTGCGTCACCATCCGGCTTCGGCGGATTGCCAACACGCAGGACCGGCACGCCACTGTCAGCGAGCAAGCGCGCCGCCACATGACCGTCTCCACCATTGTTGCCCGGTCCGCAGAACACCACCGCGCGGCGCATTCCGGGATAACGGGAAAGAACGCACGCAGCCACATGGGCTCCGGCCGCCTCCATCAAACCATAGCTGTCGATGCCGCTGCGCGCCGCACCGGCGTCAATCCGGCCCATTGCAGAGGGAGAAACAAGCAGGGTTCTGTCTATCGCCATGCACTTTCGTCGCACCGGCCATGGTCTCTGGTCAAGCCGCACCCGGATCGGGCAGCAAAAGTCGGCATGCGGCTCCGACCTTCAATGGAACATTTTCGAGCATTCTGCCTCTTTCATGGGCACGTTGTGGTGCACATTTTTTCACCATATACTGCCGCAAGACAATCTGGGCGGAAAACACGATCGCCAAACTACAGCGACAGCGACACTTCAGGGCCTGTTTTCCTGCCGTTTCGAGTTAAAACCGGTCTCGCATGCATCAATTCCGGGGCCGATTTTGAAAATTTGGCCAATCTGGCATGGCGCATGCATTGCCAGCCGCGAGTGGGCTCAGTTGTACGCGTCGGCGCCCGCTTTCACGAGACAATGCGGAGAAATGATTCTCATGAAAAAGATCGAAGCGATCATCAAGCCGTTCAAGCTCGACGAAGTGAAGGAAGCTCTTCAGGAAGTTGGCCTGCAGGGCATCACGGTCACCGAGGCGAAGGGCTTCGGCCGGCAGAAAGGTCACACGGAGCTGTATCGCGGCGCCGAATACGTTGTGGACTTCCTGCCCAAGGTAAAGGTCGAAATCGTTTTGGCCGATGAGACAGCGGAAGCCGCGATCGACGCCATCCGGAATGCAGCCCAGACGGGCCGCATCGGCGACGGCAAGATCTTTGTCTCCGACGTCGAGGAAGTCATCCGCATCCGCACCGGTGAAACCGGCAACGACGCCATCTGACCACCGTGCGCGGCCCCTCGCCGCGCGATTATCGTCATTACAAACAGGGAATATCGAACATGACGACTGCCAATGAAATTCTCAAGCAAATCAAGGACAACGACGTAAAGTTCGTCGATCTGCGCTTTACCGATCCCAAAGGCAAGCTGCAGCACGTCACGATGGATACGTCTGCCGTCGACGAGGACATGTTTGCCGATGGCGTCATGTTCGACGGATCCTCGATTGCCGGATGGAAGGCCATCAACGAGTCCGACATGGTGCTGATGCCCGACCTTGCAACAGCCCACATGGATCCGTTCTTCGCACAGTCGACCATGGTGCTGGTCTGCGACATTCTCGATCCGATCTCGGGCGAGGCTTACAACCGCGACCCCCGCACCACGGCCAAGAAGGCTGAGGCCTACCTGCAGGCCTCGGGCCTGGGTGACACCGTCTATGTCGGTCCCGAACCGGAATTCTTCGTCTTCGACGACGTCAAGTACCGGGCAGATCCCTACAACACCGGCTTCAAGCTCGATTCGACCGAACTGCCGTCGAACGACGACAGCGATTATGAAACCGGCAACATGGGTCACCGTCCGCGCACCAAGGGCGGCTACTTCCCGGTCCCCCCGGTCGACAGCTGCCAGGACATGCGTTCGGAAATGCTCACCGTTCTCGCCGAGATGGGCCTGACCGTCGAGAAGCACCACCACGAAGTGGCGTCCTCGCAGCACGAGCTCTGCATGGTGTTCGACACCCTGACCCGCCAGGCAGACAAGACCCAGATCTACAAGTACGGCGTCCACCAGGTTGCCCATGCCTATGGCAAGACAGCAACCTTCATGCCGAAGCCGGTGTTCGGCGACAACGGCTCGGGGATGCACGTGCACCAGTCGATCTGGAAGGGCGGCAAGCCGACCTTCGCCGGCGACGAATACGCCGGTCTGTCGGAAACCTGCCTCTACTACATCGGCGGCATCATCAAGCACGCCAAGGCCATCAACGCCTTCACCAACCCTTCGACCAACTCCTACAAGCGCCTGGTCCCGGGTTATGAAGCACCGGTCCTGCTTGCCTACTCGGCGCGCAACCGTTCGGCATCCTGCCGCATTCCCTTCGGCTCCTCGCCGAAGTCCAAGCGCGTCGAAGTCCGCTTCCCGGATCCGACTGCCAACCCCTACCTCGCCTTCGCAGCGATGCTGATGGCCGGTATCGACGGCATCAAGAACAAGATCCACCCGGGCAAGCCGATGGACAAGGACCTCTACGACCTGCCTGCAAAGGAGCTCCGCAAGATCCCGACCGTCAGCGGCAGCCTGCGCGAAGCGCTGGAAAGCCTCGACAAGGATCGCAAGTTCCTGACCGCCGGCGGCGTCTTCGACGACGACCAGATCGACGCTTTCATCGCGCTCAAGATGGAAGAAGTGATGCGCTTCGAAATGACCCCGCATCCGGTCGAATTCGACATGTACTACTCGGTCTAAGTCCGGTTCCGGACAAGACGAAGCCGGGGCGATCCGATCGCCCCGGCTTTTTTGATGCCCGGATCAGGCAAACGCAGAATTACTTCTTGGTCTGGCTGCCGATAAAGTCGCGCACGATCCTGACGATGCCGCGGGCCAGCACCGCATCGAGCGCGGCGATAAACTCATCGACATGCTCCGGGCCGCAGATCAGCGGCGGCTCGAGCCGGATGACATTGCGGTTGTATTCGGTGAACGCCACCAGAACGTTGTGATCGCGCAGCAGTTCGGCGCCGACGAAGCCGGAGAGCGAGCCCTTGAGCTTGTCATCGAGCAGCGCCACCATGGGACGCAGCAATGCGGGCAGCGTCTGGCTGAAATCCTGGAACTCCAGCCCCACCATGAAGCCCGTACCGCGCACGTCCTTGATGATCTGCGGATACTTGGCCTTGAGCTCGTTGAGACGGTTGATCAGGTACGTGCCGACCTTGGCGGCATTGCCGATCAGGTCCTCGTCATACATGACGTTGAGGCCTTCAATGGCGGTGACGCATGCCTCGCCGATCCCGCCGAAGGTGGCCTGGGCGTGGATCATCGCGGTCTTCGGAGAGCCATAGGCCTTCATGTAGACATCGCGCGTGGCGATCATCGCGGCCATGGCGCACTTGCCTGCACCCAGTGACTTGGCCAGTGCGGTCACATCGGGAACGACCCCGGCTTTCTCGAAAGCGAAGAAATGACCCGAACGGCCCATGCCGCACTGAACTTCGTCGGCAATCCACAAGACCCCGTGCTTGTCGCAGAGGGCCCGAAGCTCCTGCCAGAATTCGACCGGCGCCTCTATGATGCCGCCGCCGCCCTGGATGGTTTCGAGCACGATGACACCTATTTCCGGATCGGCCTCGAAGGCCGCCCGGATCGCATCGATGTCGCCGAAAGGCACCTTCACCGTGTTGCCGGTCAGCTGGAACTGGCCGCGATACAGTTCGGAGTCGGTCAGCGAAAGCACGCCCTTGGTCTTTCCGTGGAACGAGTTCTGGGCGTAGACGATCTTCGGGCGTTTCGGACCGGCAGCGCGCTCGGCGACCTTGATTGCGGCCTCCATGGCTTCGGACCCGGACGAGCCGAGGAAAACCATGTCGAGGTCACCGGGTGCGATCTCCGCAAGGTTCTTTGCCAGCGCCGAGGCGTACTGGCTCATGAACGCGATCGCGATCTCGTGCCTGTCCTCGTCCTGGAACTGCTTGCGCGCCGAAATGATGCGCGGATGGTTGTGCCCGAAGGCGAGCGAACCGAAACCTCCGAAGAAATCCAGGATCTTGCGGCCGTTCTGGTCGGTGTAGTACATGCCCGACGCGGTTTCGACCTTGACCTTGTGGAAGCCCAGAAGCTTCATGAAATGCAGCTGGCCGGGATTGATGTGATCCTTGAACAGCTCGGTCATTTCAACCAGGCTCATCGACTTTGCATCTGCGACCGTCAGGAGTTTGGGGCGCGGTGCCCGGGCCTCCTGTGCAACCCCTGAATCGGTAAGCGATGGCGCTTCGACGGCGACACGGTTCGGTGTATCAAGCATTTCGGTGCTCCTTCGAAGCGGTTTCATTCAGCGGGTGCGACTTGGCCGGATGCGATGGACCCGCCCTTTGCCTTCTTGGCGTGATATTCGTCATAGGCCGCAATCAGCATGTCCTCGTCGCGGTACTGCGGAACCCAGCCGAGCTGCCGCTCACCCTTGCCCACGTCCAGAACACAGTTTTCATCAGCGATGAGATACTGCTCCGGATCCATGATCGGCATGTTCATCAGGTCGAACAGATCAAGCGTCCGCTTGACCGCCCAGCCCGGCGTCGGGATCAGGAAGGATTTCGACCCGGCGTGCCTGATGAGGTCGCCCAGCAGCTTGCGCACCGGCGGCGGGTTGACCGAACCGAGATTGTAGGCCTCGTTGGGCACGTCGGCCTTCCAGGCCAGCCGTGCGGCCTCGGCGCAATCGAAAACCGAGATGAACTGATACGGATTGCGTCCCGAACCGATCATCGGAACCGGCAGGTTGTAGTCCACCAGCTTGAACAGCTTCTCGAGGATGCCGAGGCGGCCCGGCCCGATGATCAGGCGTGGTCGGAACAGCGAAATCGACATTCCCCGCTCCCGCCATTCCGCGGCAAGATGTTCCGTGTCGAGCTTGGACTGCCCGTATTCGCCGAGCGGCGCCTGGGGATGCTCTTCGGTCATCGGAAACGTTACCGTGTGGCCGTAGATCATATCCGTAGTGAAATGGACCAGCCGGTTGGCGCCTGCGGCGTCCATGGCCTCGATGATGTTCTTCGTCCCGTCGTAGTTCACCGGGTAGAAGAAGTCGTGGCGCTTGGACCGCACTTGCAACGGCGACAGCATCTTTGCCGAAAGGTTGTAGATCATGTCGTCAGCGCCAAGCGGCACCCGGGCAACCTCTTCCGGACGCGTCACGTCACAATGGAAGACTTCCGCCTCGCGATAGAAATCGATGTTGTCCTTGACGATATCGGCAACGACCACGTGCTCCCCGTCGGCGAGCAGTTTCTGGGCAAGGTGGCGACCGACAAAACCGTCGCCGCCGAAGATAACATGTTTCATCGGGTCAACTCACTTGCTTGATTGGGAACTTGATTGAGGGCGATTTCGCCGGGGGCTTCGTTGCGGCCGGACTGCGCGATCAAAACGGTCCCGACACAGATGAAGGCAATGCCGGCGATACGCCACGTGTTGAGATCTTCCTTGAAAACAAAGAAGGCGAACACGGCCACGGCGACATAGGCCAGGCTTAAGAACGGATAGGCAAAAGACAGCTCGACCTTGGACAGCACGTAGAGGTGCGAAGCCATGGAGATGACAAAGGTCGAAAGTCCAAGAAACACCCAGGGATTGAAGACGATCTGGAAAATCCGGGCAATCATGGTGTCGGCAGTGAAGGTCAACGGGCCGAGTGACAGCATGCCCTGCTTGAGCATCACCTGAGCCGCCGCGTTGGTCAGCACGGTAAAAAGAATGAAGACGATGTATTTCATGTCCCGCTCCAAATTAGGATGAGACAAGTCGTAGAGCGATTTCCCCAATATCTGGTTCATGCGCAGCGTCAATTTTGTCTTAAATTTGAGCTATTCCCGTTTTGAGCCGGCCCGCCCGGACCGGGCTTACGGCGGGTTCAATCGAGGAAGCCACGGCTTCTTATCGGCTAAGCAGGAATTCGAGGGTCTTCTTCCAGTCCGTCATCCGCATCGGAGTGCCGTGGGATCCGGTATTGAAAAGAACGAACCGCGCCGGATAATCGGGCGAACTGGCACGGACCCGGTCAAAAACCGCTTTCTGGCTTTTCCAGTCGTAGACGCTATCGTCGCTGCCGTGTGTGAACATGATCGGTAGCCGGGCCTTGACGGCCGCGCTGTCCGTAATTCCCGAATCCGGAGCTCCGCCCATGAGCACCATGCCGGCAAGGCGTGAAACCACCGCCGGGTCGCGTGCGAGCTTGGCGCAGATGATCGACCCCATCGACGCGCAGGCAAGCACCACCGGCGCCCTGCCCGCCATGACTATCGCTTTCACATCGCGGGCGCCCTTGTCGTCGAAACTCGCAACGGTCGGCGCCATGTAGGCGCCGCCGTTGGCTACCATCAAGTTCTTGAGGCGATTGAAATTTCCGCCGAACGTATAATCGTTCATTCCGAGCCGCCGGTCACCGCCCCGGCCGTGCACAAAAATGACCGCGAACCTTGCGCTGGCGTATTCACCGGTCAGACCAATTTCGATCGTGCGTCCGTTGGCCTCGTGCACGGCCAGACGGGTGTGGCGTTTTACCCCCAGCGACACATAACGCGAGCGAACCCGGCGCTCCGGTTGCTGGTCACGACGGTGGATGTCACGCATCTTGTCATAATCGACGATCGTGAAGGCTCCGCCGTCCTCGGCTCCGAGAATGCCCGGATAGGCAAATAGCCGGTCCTTATGGCCCCTTAGTTCGATCGCCGTGGCCGGCGCCGAGACCAGCACAGCCAGAAGGCTAAACAACAGGCCAAGAAACGATTGTGCAAGAACACCGCGCAAAGCCAGACCCCTCATGATAGACAGTCGATTGAAAACACGGATTCTGGCAAACTCCGGCTGATTCGCATCCCAAACCACACTAGGCCCGACCACGATATGGACGATTCCAACGACCTCTTTTCCACCATCGGTGCGCCTGCATCAAGGGCCGGGGCCAAATCGGATCCGCAAGACGCTGCGGACGCAAAAACCACGGCATCTGCACCGGTCAAGACCGAGACCAGGTCACAGCGTCCGCAAGCCGCAAAGGCCTCGACGAAAGGCGCACCGGCCAGCGGCGAAGACTACGACGCGTCCGCGATCGAGGTATTGGAAGGCCTGGAGCCCGTCCGGCGGCGGCCGGGCATGTATATCGGCGGCACCGACGAGCGCGCCCTTCACCATCTCTTTGCCGAGGTCATCGACAACTCGATGGACGAGGCAGTCGCCGGGCATGCCAACTTCATCGAAGTCGAACTCGACGCCGAAGGCTATCTCACTGTTTCGGACAACGGACGCGGCATTCCGGTGGAAAACCACCCGAAATTCCCGGGCAAATCGACCCTCGAAGTGATCATGACGGTGCTGCATGCCGGCGGAAAGTTCGACAGCAAGGTCTACGAGACCTCCGGCGGCCTGCACGGCGTCGGCGTCTCCGTGGTCAACGCGCTTTCCGACGATCTGGAAGTCGAGATAGCCCGCAATCGCCGCCTCTATCGCCAGCACTTCTCCCGCGGCATCCCGCAGGGCGGGCTCGAGGAAATCGGCGAAGTGCACAATCGCCGCGGCACCCGGGTCCGGTTTCATCCGGATCCCGAGATTTTCGGCGGAGCGGCACGGTTCGATCCTGGCCGGCTCTACCGCATGGCCCGCTCGAAGGCCTACCTATTCGGCGGCGTGGAGATCCGCTGGTCCTGCGCACCGTCCCTGGTCGAGGGCAGTGAAATACCGGACAAGGCCGTTTTCCATTTTCCCGGCGGACTCAAGGACTATCTCGAGGCTTCGCTCGGCAAGGAACACCGGGTCAATCGGGAAATCTTTGCCGGAAAGACAGAACGGCCGGGCGGACACGGTTCGCTCGAATGGGCGGTCACCTGGTATGGTGGCGATGCGTCGATCAACTCATACTGCAACACCATCCCGACGCCCGACGGCGGAACCCACGAGGCAGGCCTCCGCATCGCGCTGACCAAGGGGCTCAAGGCCTATGCCGAACTGACCGGAAACAAGCGCGCGTCCGTGATCACCACCGACGACGTGATGATCTCGGCAGTGGGCATGCTGTCGGTGTTCATTCGGGAGCCGGAATTCGTCGGCCAGACCAAGGACAAGCTTGCAACAGTCGAGGCCCAGCGCATTGTCGAGACCGCTTTGCGTGACCCCTTCGACCACTATCTCGCCGACAGCCCCGCCGAAGCGGACAAGCTGCTTGAATGGGTGATCGACCGCGCCGAGGAACGGGTGCGCCGCCGCAAGGAAAAGGAGGTCAACCGGAAGACCGCCGTGCGCAAGCTGCGCCTGCCGGGCAAGCTTGCCGATTGCAGCCAGACCACCTCCGAGGGCGCCGAACTCTTCATCGTCGAGGGAGATTCCGCGGGCGGTTCCGCCAAGCAGGCGCGCAACCGCGCCAATCAGGCGATCCTTCCGCTGCGCGGCAAGATCCTGAACGTGGCCAGCGCCGGCCGCGAGAAGCTGGGGGCCAACCAGCAGATTGCCGACCTCGTGCAGGCCCTTGGTTGCGGCACCGGCTCCAAGTATCGCGAAGAAGACCTGCGCTACGACCGCATTATCATCATGACCGATGCCGATGTCGATGGTGCGCACATCGCTTCGCTGCTGATCACCTTCTTTTACCAGGAAATGCCCGAACTCATCCGCCAAGGACATCTCTATCTGGCCGTCCCGCCGCTCTACAAGATTTCGCGGGGCGGAAAGTCGGCCTATGCAAGGGACGACGCCCACCGGGCGGAGTTGCTGGAGACCGAATTCACCGGCCGCGGCAAGGTCGAGATCAACCGGTTCAAGGGCCTGGGCGAGATGCTTCCGGCACAGCTCAAGGAAACCACGATGGACCCCTCCAAGCGAACCCTGCTGAAGGTGGCCGTTGACGTGACCGACCCGGAATCCACCCGGGAAGCTGTCGACAACCTGATGGGTACCAAGGCTGACGCCCGGTTCCGGTTCATCCAGGAACATGCCGCGTTCGCGGACAATCTGGACATCTGATAAAGGCGCCTGTCACGATCGAAACTGCCGGCTCGCGCAGGATGCCGCTTGAACGCCGTTCAGGCGGCCGCCGCCGCCGGTTCCATCGCCAGCGCGTGGGCGTAATCGCGCGATGACTTGCGATGCCAGTTGAGATGCAAGGTCTCAACCAGCCGCAGCAGTTCGGCAACCGCAGGCGCCTGCCCCGACTCGGAGGCATACTGGCGCATGAGTTCACGGGTCACCGAACCGACATCTATTCCAGCCTGCCGACGCGACGCTGCGCGCCACATCAGCGTGGCGGTCACGAACACAGGTGCGAGGTCACGGTCGAGACCGATGGAGCGGTAAAGCGCGCGGATGGCTGCCTCGCGGCCATCATTGAGAATGCCCCTCACCCGACTGTCGCCCATACCCGACAAGGCCACGACCGCTGCCGCGAAGAAATCGACATTGCCCGAACACAACGTATGCATGAGGAAGGCCGGCGTTAGACGGCCCGACATGCGCAGGTGCTCGACCAGTGCGGGAATCTCCTCGGCGGCGACCACATCAGCCAGGGTAAGCGTTGCATTGACGCAGGCTTCGTCGGTGATCTTGCGGCTGCGGTTGCCTCCGATGGCAAAGCGCACCAGTTCCGAGCCCGCCAAGGCGGCGCCAAGCCGCTCTACCAGCGCCTGACGGACGTCGCAGGGCAGATCGCCGCGTTCGAATAGCCGGCTTCGAAGCTCCGGATCATCGCCGAACCGCTCTGCGATCCGGCGCAACGAAATCCTCGCGATCGGCGCGTGGACATTGTCCATGAGATCGGCCACGGCATCCCGGGACCCGACTTCGGCGAGTGCTGCGCTGACCTGGATCGACAGCGACGACCGGCAGGCAACGAACTGCTGAAAGAGCATACGCCCGTTTGCAATGATCTCGATAAGGTCGTTGTCGGAAAGGACCGGTGACAGCGCGATGATTCGCGCAGCAACTTCGAACTGGTCTTCCGCCAGCTTCAGAATGACACTGCGCGGAGCGTGTTCGGCCCCGGCCAGCCCCTCGGCGAGCGCCAGCCGCACCTTCGGCGATGGATCATCCACTATCAGCGACAGCGCGGCCTCAACGCCCGGCCCCTCTTCGGCGGGAATGCGGCCTTGCGCATAGGCCCGGGCCAGGGCTGACGTCGCATTGCATCTTTGTGTGACAGTGGCAGTGTCAAACCATTTCAAGAACTTTTTTACAATCATGGTGCGTGCATTCCCACTCGGTACCTGTCCCGCCAAGCTAGCGCGCAAAGGTTTACGTTCGGTTCACCATCTTTATTAACGTGCGGCCTCCGCACCACGGGTTGCGCGGCTCTTTCGAAACCGGCAACTATGCAGAAGCAGGCCCACCGTGAACGAGGACAGCAATGCGCGGAATGTATCTGGAAGAATTCGAAGCCGGCGCAGTGATCGCCCATACGCTCAGGCGTACGGTGACCGAGATGGACAACATGCTGTTTTCGAACATGACCCTCAATCCGCAGCCGCTGCACATCGATTTCGAATTCTGCAAGACGACCGAATTCGGTCAGCCGCTGGTCAACTCGCTGTTCACACTCGGACTGATGATCGGGATTTCGGTCAACGACACCACCGTCGGCACCACCATCGCCAATCTCGGAATGAGCGAGGTCACCTTCCCCAATCCGCTGTTCCACGGAGACACCGTTCGCGTCGAGACGAAGGTTTTGTCAGTAAGGGAATCCCGCTCCAAACCGGATCGCGGCATTGTCGAATTCGAGCACCAGGCCTTCAACCAGCACGACGTGCTCGTTGCCCGCTGCATAAGACAGGCGATGATGCGCAAGAGACCTCAAACATGATGCGCTCGCTGCTTTTCGTTCCCGGCGATTCCCCGCGCAAGATGGAAAAGGCCTCAACTTCGGGGGCGGACGCACTCATCCTGGATCTGGAAGATTCGGTATCGCCTTCACGCAAGGCCGAGGCCCGGGAACACGTGGCCAAATTTGTCGCAGGCGCTGAGCGAACGTTTCCGGCTCCGCGACTCATCGTCAGGGTCAACGCACTGGACACCGGTCTGACCGATGACGATCTCACAGCAGTCATCGGAGCGCGGCCCGATGCGGTGCTTCTGCCGAAGGCCGGATCGGGCGCCGATATTCAGGATCTGGGCGCGCGGATCGCCGTGGTGGAAGCGGAAGCAGGCTTGAGCGACGGATGCGTACTCATCCATGCGCTGATGACGGAAACTGCCGCAGGACTGCTCCAGGCCGGTTCCTTCGCCGGCAAATCGAAACGTCTTTCGGCACTTGCCTGGGGGGCCGAGGACCTTGCAGCCGACATCGGCGCAACCTCCAACAAGGATGAATCCGGGCACTACACCGATGTGTTCACCATGGCCCGCAGCCTCACGCTTCTTGCTGCCGCGCAGTCCGGCGTCGAAGCGGTGGATACGGTGTTCACCGATTTCCGGGACATGCAGGCCCTGAAACTCGAGTGCCAGGCGGCGGTACGCGACGGTTTCTCCGGAAAGATGGCAATTCACCCCGATCAGGTGCCGGTCATCAATGCGGCATTCACACCTGCCGCGGAAGACGTGGAACGGGCAATCAAGATCCTCGCACTGTTCGCGGCCGCCGGTCCCGACGCCGGAGTGCTGTCGCTCGAGGGCAAGATGATCGACAAGCCGCATCTGCGGCAAGCAGAAAGGATCGCCCGCCGCGCAGGGCTCGATCCCGCCACCTTACCCGCCATGGAAGACGTGGACGGGGAGTGATGCGGCAACTGAGGTCGCTTTGTTCGCCTAGCGGCCGCCAAGGCTCGGGCGCGCCATCTCGAAGGTTTCCGCCGCATCGGCATAATCGAGATAGCCAAGACGCGCCAAGGGCGCGACGGCCTTCATGTCGAGCCGGCCCTCGGCAATCGCCTTCTCGTCGAGATGGATGCCGAGCACCTGACCGATGACCATGAAGTTTCCGCTGGGTGTGCCGTCAACGGTTCTCGGCTCGATAATGTCGATTACCCTGCACTCAAGCGCTGCATGGGCTTCGCCGACAAAGGGCGCGTCAACCATCCTGCCCTGCATCATGGTGAGCCCGGCAAGTTCGAACTCGTTGATGTCATAGGGCACAGGGGCCGATGTCACGTTCATTCTCTCGGCCAGTTCCCGTCCAACCAGGCTTGTGGTGAAAACACCTGTCTCCTCGACGTTTCGCACCGAGTCTTTGCGCCCGGACGAGGAAAACATCACCATCTTGGGGCTGTCGGAAATCGCGTTGAAGTAGGAGTAAGGGGCCAGATTGACCGAGCCATCCCGCCCCCTGCTCCCGATCCAGCCGATCGGCCGTGGTGACACGATCGCCTTGAACGGATCATGGGCCAGCCCGTGTGCGTTTCCGGCGGTCTCGTAGAACATGCCTGCCTACTCTCCGGAGAAGGTTACGAGCGACGGAACATCGGGACGCGCGCGCTCACCGGGATGCATTTGCTGGGTGCCGATATGAATGAAGCCGGCGATCTTTTCGCCCGGCTTGACACCAAGCAGTTCAAAAACGCTCTCATCGAAAGCAAACCATTCGGTGAGCCAGTTCGAGGCGTAGCCAAGCGCATTGGCTGCCATCGACAGGTTAAGGCAGACCGCGCCGGCGCTCAGCACCTGCTCCCATTCCGGGATCTTTGCATGGGGCGCCGCTCGTGAGACCACCGCCACGACAACCGGCGCCCGGGTCAGGCGGGTTTTCTCGACCTTGACCATCTCTTCGCTCAAGGCGGGATTGCGCGCCATCGCCACTTCGGCAAGTTGAGCCGAAATCCGCTCGCGCTCGGCGCCCGCATAGACAATGTAGCGCCAGGGCGCGAGCTTGCCGTGATCAGGCACCCGGCTGGCGATGGTCAGCACCTCCATGATTTCCTCACGCGACGGGCCGGGTTCGGTCATTTGAAAGGCAGGCGTCGACCGTCGCGTCTCAAGGTAGGTCTTCAGGGCAGCATTGACCGGCATGGTTTCCTCGTGCATTCACAATTGATCGGGTCAGCCATGAAATTGCCATGGCATTGGATTTCAAGTGACCCCTCATCTGGCGGAAGTCAACCGGACCGGAGCGTATGAACAAACTGTCGCCTCTTATCTCCTTTGCCCTTGCATCGCTCATCCCTGCTCTGCCCGCCAAGGCCCAAGATGCCTTCAGCCAGAACGAGGATCCTGCGATCGTTCTGCCGGGTCTGAGCCAGTATGCCCCGGCATCGGCAGCTGGCGCTGGCGCATTTGTGACCCGCAGCGTCGAGATGCAGGCATTGCTGACAGAAGATGGAAACCCGGTCGAGAACGGGCTGACCTGGCGGGTGTTTCATTCAATTCCCGGAAGCGACGGAAAGCTTCCCCTTCTCGCCTCGTCCGAAGGCGGATCGGCGAGTTTCGAATTCGAACCCGGTGACTACTTCATCCATGTGGCCTTCGGCCGGGCCGGTGTGACCAAGAAACTCTCTGTTCCAAGGGAAGGACCGTTGGAGACACAGCGGCTTGTGCTCGAAGCGGGCGGCCTCGTGCTCAACGCCGTTTCAGGCGTCGACATGCGCATCCCGGTCAACCAGCTTCGCTTCAACATCTACAAGGCCGAGGAAGGTATCGATGGCGAACAGCAGCTCGTCGTCGAGGATGTCAGTCCCAATACCATCGTCCGGCTGAACGCCGGCACCTATCACATCGTCTCGGAGTACGGTGCGGTCAATGCTGTCATCCGGTCCGACATCCGCGTCGAGCCCGGCAAGCTGACCGAAGCCGTCATCCAGCACAGGGCGGCACAACTGACCATGAAGCTGGTGGCGGAAGAAGGCGGCGAAGCGATTGCCGATACTGCCTGGTCGATCCTCACCTCCGGCGGCGACGTTGTTTCCGAAAGCGTCGGCGCTTTCCCGACGATCGTGCTGGCCGAAGGCGAATACACCGCAATCGCCCGCAACAAGAACCAGACCTATCAGCGTGAATTCACGGTTGTCGCGGGACGCAATTCGGACGTCGAAGTCCTCTTGAAGTAAATCCGCCCGATCCGGCGGCGCGGACGTTCCTGTGCCGGCGCAAGATTGAAAACGGCCTTGTGCAGATGGGCGAGCAACAGCTTACGGTCGGAAATGCCTGCAAGCTCATCCGCGGGAAGAACGTCTCCCGCCACGGCAGTGATCGATGATCCCGAGAGACGCCGGAACTCGCGCACCAGCAGGGATGTCCGCAGTGTAAGGGACAGACGGCTCGCCAAATGAAAAAGTGCGCCGCACTGACCGCTGAAATGCACCGGAATGACGGAGGCACGCGCGGCCTGGACCAGGCGGGCGGGAAAAATCTTCCATGGCAGGTCGATCGCGCGTCCAAATCCTTTCGGCGCGGTCGCGACCCCACCGGCTGGAAAAACCACGACCGTCACCCCCTGCTTGAGAAGACGGACCGCCTCGTGCCGGGTGCGCATGTTCATCTCCAGCGCTTCGCGGGTTTCCTCGAACGATATCGGCAGCGCGAAAGGCGCGATCTCCGACACCTTCATCAGTTCGTTGTTGATAAGCACCCGGAACGGCCGTCCCAGTGCCTCGGCCATCGACAGCACGGCGATCCCGTCACCGATTCCGAAGGGGTGATTTGCTACAATCACCAGAGGGCCGTCAGGCAGATTACGCGGCGGCCATTCCGAGCGCAGATCCAGCCGGATGTCGACCAGTTCGAGCATCCTGGAAAACACCTGCCGCCCCTGCGGAACGACATCGGTGCGCCAGGTCTGGTAAAGGCGTAGATAGCGATCGCGCCCGGTCATCCCCTCGATGGACTTTATGATCCAGCGTTTGAGCGGCGGATGGTTTTCATTGGCATAGCTGAGCTGGTCGAGACGCATGGGAATCACCCTCGGAACGAAACGGTGAACCCGCATGCCACGGGGCTGCGACAGTCATGTGACAACCCGGCGAGGAAGCATTTCCGCGCCGGGTCGATATCGCCCAAAAGTCAGGAAGCGGCGCGCCGGTTGGCTCTTTCGGCCTGTCTGCGCAGCACGTCCGGCGGCGTCGCCTCGTGCACAAGCTGGGCCTCGGCCTCGTCGAGCGTCAGGGAAACCTGGTCACGGCTGCCGAGGCGGCGCATGTTGACCGTCTGCTCCTCGGCCTCGCGCATGCCGCAGACGAGGATCACCGGCACCTTGAGCATGGAATGCTCACGGACCTTGTAGTTGATCTTTTCGTTGCGGCAGTCGGTTTCCACCTGCAGACCGGCATCGCGCAGCCTCTGCGCCACGCTCTCGGCATAGCCATCGGCTTCCGACGTAATGGTCGCAACGACGACCTGAACCGGGGCGAACCAGAGCGGCATGTGGCCGGCAAAGTTCTCGATGAGGATGCCGAGAAAACGCTCCATCGAACCGCAGATGGCCCGGTGGATCATCACCGGCTGCTGCTTTTCCGAATCCTTGTCGATATAGAAGGCGCCAAAGCGTTCGGGCAGGTTGAAATCCACCTGAGTGGTGCCGCACTGCCATTCGCGGCCGATCGCATCACGCAGCGTATATTCGAACTTCGGGCCGTAGAACGCCCCCTCGCCCTCGAGAATACCGGTCTTGATGCGCCCGCCCGACTGTTCCTCGATGGTTTTGAGGACATCTGTCATCACGCTCTCGGCACGATCCCAGAGGTCATCGGTGCCGACACGTTTTTCGGGCCTGGTGGAGAGTTTTACGACGACCTCGCTGAAGCCGAAATCCTCGTAGACCGAGAGAATCAGTTCGTTGATGCGCAGGCACTCAGCGGCCAGTTGCTCATCCGTGCAGAAGACGTGTGCATCGTCCTGGGTGAACCCACGCACGCGCATCAGGCCATGCAGAGCGCCGGATGGTTCGTAGCGGTGGACATTGCCGAATTCCGCAAGCCGGATCGGAAGGTCGCGATAAGACTTCAGACCGTGCTTGAAGATCTGGACGTGGCCCGGACAGTTCATCGGCTTGATCGCGAAAACCCGGTGATCGGCTTCCTCGTCATCGGGATGAGTGAAGGCATGGGCGGACTTCACCGCAAACATGTTTTCCTGATACCAGCCCCAGTGACCGGAGGTTTCCCACAGGCTCTTGTCGAGAATCTGCGGAGCGTTGACCTCCTCGTAGACACCCTCAAGCCGGCGCCGCATGTAGGACACCAGGCTCTGGAACATGCGCCAGCCCTTGGAATGCCAGAATACGACGCCCGGTCCCTCTTCCTGGAAGTGGAAAAGGTCCATTTCCCGGCCCAGCCGCCGGTGGTCGCGCTTCTCGGCCTCTTCGAGCATGTGCAGATAGGCATCGAGCTCGGCCTGATCGGCCCAGGCTGTGCCGTAGATGCGGGTCAGCATCGGATTGTTGGAATCGCCCCGCCAATAGGCGCCGGCAACCTTCATCAGTTTGAAGGCCGTGCCGATCTGGCCCGTTGAGGCCATGTGCGGTCCGCGGCACAGGTCAAACCATTCGCCCTGCTTGTAGATCCTGAGATCCTGATCGGCCGGGATCGCCTCGATGAGTTCCACCTTGTAGGCTTCGCCCTTCTCCTCGAAAACGCGCCGGGCCTCGTCCCGGCTCCAGACCTCACGGGTAAACGGCTTGTTGCGCGCGATGATCTCCTTCATCTTTTTCTCGATGACCGGGAGATCTTCGGGCGTGAAGGGTTCATTGCGCGCGAAGTCGTAATAGAAGCCGTTTTCGATCACCGGGCCGATGGTGACCTGCGTCCCGGGGTAAAGCTCCTGCACGGCTTCGGCCATCACATGCGCCGCATCGTGGCGGATCAGCTCGAGCGCGCGCGGATCGGTACGGGTCACGATTTCCAGGGCCCCGTCGCGAACGGGTTCGTTCAAATCGCAGAGTTCGCCGTCGATCGCGACCGCGACCGCTTTCTTGGCAAGCGACTTGGAAATCGACTCGGCGACATCGCGCCCGGTGGTTCCGGACTGATACTCGCGCTGTGAGCCATCGGGAAATGTGAGGGAAACGGCAGAAGCCATGGCAGTCTCTCCTTGGTCCAGTCCCGCCTACGGACGCGGGTGGGTGAGCTAATGATGTGTACGCGGCGCCGTTTACGCGATTTGGGCAAGGCGGGCAAGCACTGCAAGGCTTCGAACCTATAGGTCGCGGCATAGCGGGCATATTGCCATGTAGTGCGCTTGAGATTCGGCTTGTCGCGAGATTGTACGGCATCGCCGGCCGCTGCATTACGGTAACCTGCTGAATTTTCCGTCAGACAGGGCGAGATACCAACAGACGTCATACCTCCTTGTGGCCGCGGCCATACGCCAGGTAACGCCAAGGCGCCCACCACGCAGCGCGGGAATCAAGGGTTTGAGGCACATTGTCGATGCCATGGGTGCCGCCGGGTCCGCAGCGTCCGACCCGAAAAACCGCAAGCCAGCCGCCGGACCAGAGCCCGTGGCGGGCGATGGCCTCATAGGCATATTCGGAGCAGGTCGGCAGGTGACGGCAGGAATTGCCGACAAAACCGGAAAGCGTGAACTGATAGAGACGGACGACGCCTGTTCCGAACAACCGCCCCGGGGTCTTGCGCCATGGCCCGCGCCAGTTGCGGCCGCCGGCTCCCATCGGGCTCAGGCCGCGTCGTGGGCGCCGCGCCGCGATTCGATCTGGTCGAGACAGTCGATGACGGCGTCGAATGTGAGCAAGGTAGACGCATGACGAGCCCGATAGTCCCGCACCGGCTCGAGAAACTTCATGTCTGCAAATCGGCCCTCCGGAGGCGGTCCGTTCTCCTTGAGCATCCCGCGCATCGCACGGTCCGCTTCGCGCAATTCATCGGCGCTCGCCCCGATGATGTTGCGCGCCATGATCGACGAGGACGCCTGCCCCAGTGCACAGGCCTTTACGTCATGTGCGAAACCCGAAACCTGGTCACCCTCCATCTTGAGCCACACCTTGACCTTCGAACCGCACAGCTTCGAGTGTGCCTGCGCTTCCGCATCGGCCTCCTCAAGTGTCCCGGTCAACGGAATATTGCCGGCAAAATCCAGGATCCGGGCATTGTAAACATCGTCAATCATAGCTTCCGGCCTTCAATTCATTCTGACTGCGACACCGACCGGCGGCGCACCATCTCGACGTTCCCTGCTGCATCACTATATAGTGGTCATATCGTGTTCGGCAAAATCTGATTGCCGGACATTTGGGAAACCGTGCCGGAGGGTCCAAACCCGAAAGCCCCGGAGCCCGCCGATAGCGATTGTGCGGTATTGTCCGCAAAACCGGCTGTGTGCGTGGTCCGATCTAATGCGAACGACGTAAAGGGACCGAGATCCCGACGGAGACCAACAGCATGGATGCAATCGTGAAATCCTTTCCCGGCAACGACGGGGAAAATCGTCCCACCCAGGCCGAAGCCGAAGAAGCCGTGCGCACACTGCTTCGCTGGATCGGTGACGACGTAACCCGCGAAGGCCTGATCGACACGCCGATGCGCGTCGCCAAGGCCTACAAGGAATTGTTCTCGGGTTACGACCAGGATGCCGAGGAAGAACTCGGCCGCACCTTTGAGGAGGTTGCGGGCTATGACGACATCGTGCTCGTCAAGGATATCCCGTTCTTCTCCCATTGCGAGCATCACATGGTGCCGATCATCGGAAAGGCGCATGTCGCCTACCTCCCTGACGGAAAGGTTCTCGGACTTTCCAAGATTGCCCGTGTTGTCGAGATCTTCGGGCGCCGCCTGCAGACCCAGGAGACCATGACCGCGCAAATTGCCCATGCAATCGACGATACACTGCGTCCTCGCGGGGTCGCCGTTATGATCGAGGCAGAGCACATGTGCATGGCGATGCGGGGCATCAAGAAGCAGGGATCGACAACCATCACCACCACGTTCACCGGCGAGTTCAAGACCGATCCGCATGAACAGGTGCGGTTCATGACCCTGATCCGCAGCGGCAACTGATTTTTCGATACCGGCTCGCGACAACTGCTCGCCTGGGCGCTGCCTGAACAGCCCATTTGTGCTAAGGCCTGCCATCACCGCCGTGCCGTGATGGCAGGTCTGCATATGTGAGGCTTGAATGACCGATTTTTTTACCCCGCCGCCATCCGAAAAGTCCGTTCTCGAGGAAGGCGCTCTTCTCTCGCCACGGTTTGACAGCTCGGGCCTTGTCACCGCAGTTGTCTGCGACGCAGGCGACAATGAAGTGCTCATGCTCGCGTTCATGAATGCAGAAGCGCTGAAGCTCACAATCGAAACCGGGATTGCCCATTACTGGAGCCGGTCAAGGAACAGCCTGTGGAAGAAGGGCGAAACCTCGGGCAATCTGCAGATGGTTCAGGATATCCGCGTCGATTGCGACCAGGATGCGATCCTGCTCAAGGTCCGGGTCACAGGAGCCGACGCCACCTGCCATACCGGACGCCGGTCCTGCTTTTACCGAAAAGTTGTGCTTGAAGATGGTCGGCCCCGGCTGGAAACGGATGCGGCGCCATTGTTCGATCCCGATACGGTCTACGGGAAAAAGTAACGATGTTTGTTCCGTTTCGGAACATGATCGTTCTGTTTTCATCAATTTGAAACCGATTGCTGGTGTGATTGCATTCAGACTGTGGGAGAGTGTTCGGCGGGAAGGACGACAGGGATGCTGAACTGGAACAACAACCGACCGGTTGAGCCGGCCGCTGCGGCGACGCAGACCACCGGCACGCCCACGCCGCCCGTCAACGAATTGCAAAACGAGCCCGATCCAAAACCGCGAATCGCACTGGCGCTTGGCGGCGGCGCGGCCCGCGGCTGGTCGCATATCGGCGTCCTGCGCGCGCTCGATGAGGCCGGCGTCGAGATCTCTATGATCGCCGGCACCTCGATCGGCGCCCTTGTCGGCGGATGCTATCTCGCCGGCAGGCTTGACGAGCTTGAGGCCTTCGCGCGCAGCCTGACCATGCGCAGGATCGCCGGCCTGCTCGATTTCGCCATCGGCGGTGGCGGGCTCTTCGGCGGCATGCGGCTCAACAACCGCATGCAGGAGCACCTCGTCGGGGTCAACATCGAGGATCTGGACCGTACGTTCGTTGCAGTGGCAGCCGAATTGAACACGGGCCACGAAGTCTGGATCTCATCGGGATCGCTGATCACCGGCATTCGCGCATCCTACGCCTTGCCGGGCATTTTCGAACCGGTCCGCTGCGGCAACCGGACCCTTCTGGACGGGGCGCTGGTCAATCCGGTTCCGGTCTCGGTCTGCCGCGCTCACGAACAGCCGCTCGTCGTGGCTGTCAACCTTCACTACGATCTCTATGGCCGCTCAGCAGTGATCAAGCACACCGCGAGTGAACCGGCGTCGGAAACACCTGCCGCCGGACCACGGGACAAGGCACACAAGAACCGGATCGGCATGACATCGGTGATGGTGCAGTCCTTCAACATCATTCAGGATCGCATTTCACGGGCGCGCCTGGCAGGCGATCCGCCCGATCTGTCGCTTCATCCCAAACTCGCCGACATCGGATTGTCGGAGTTTCACCGCGCCAACGAAGCCATCGACCGAGGCTACCAGGAAGCGACATCCAAACTCGGCGAGATCGCACGCATGCAGGCAGCGCTTCGCCTGGCCTGACCGCTTGGGCAGATTAACCGCCCGCAACGCCTCGCGCCTGCGAACTGCGCCTAAGCCTAGCTTGCGATATAGGCCTTGATTTCCTCGGCTTCCCGTTCGACGTCCTCGATCCTCTGACGAACAACGTCGCCAATCGAGATAAGTCCCACGAGCTTTCCGTCGGTCTCCACCGGCAGGTGCCGGAACCGTCCGTTGGTCATCAGTTCCATCACCTGGTTGACCGAGTGGCTCTCACCGCAAGTGGTCACCTTGGACGTCATGATATCGGAGATCGGCGCTGACAGTGCGTCACCGCCCTTCGCAGCCATGGCGCGCACGATATCGCGTTCCGACAGGATGCCGGCCACCTTTCCGTTCTCGCTTGTCACGACCACAGCGCCGATTTTGTTCTCGGCGAGAAACCGCACCGCGTCCGCGGTGCTCATCGACGGGCTGACCGTCACCACGTTGCGACCCTTTTGATCCAGAATGTGCTTTACTGTCATGCAGTCCTCCTTCCGCAAGATAGCCAGCGATTGAACGGCCGAAACCGTTTCTCAGCCGAAACATGGTGCGCCCGAAGTCAAGGCTTTGCAACCCTTTGGCCGTCCCGGACCGGTGTCCCTTATCGGGACACTGTTGGGCCATGAGGCCGCCGGCCGTCAGTACCGTCCGGCGACAGGATCATTGCTCGGTTTCGGGATCGAAAAATGAAAACAGGAGAAAGCCGAACAGAAAACCGCCCACATGGGCCTCCCACGCGATCGCGGATTCGCCCGAACCGAAGGTCAGGCCGACGGCAGCAAGCAGGTTGATTCCGAACCATACCGCGAGAAACACTGCCACGGTGCGGTTTGCCAGCGACTGCGGGATTGAGCGTCGCGGATTGAGGTGAGCGAATTCGCGGCGAAATCCGCGGCTTCCGAACGCAAAACGCGCCGCCGCCCCCATCAAGGCGGATACCACGCCCGAAGCTCCTATCATTATGCTTCCATCGCCCCAGTGAAACGCCAGGAACAGTGCCGCCGAGGCGATCGCGGACAAGATCCAGAACACGGTGAAGCGAAGCCAGCCGATGCGCCTGGCAACCACTGTCCCGAAAGCCGCGAGCCAGAAGCCGTTCAATGCGAGATGCCCATAGCCCCCGTGGAGAAACGAATAGGTGACGGGAGACCAGAAATAGGCGCCACCCTGCCCGGCCGGGCTGAAGTCATACCGCTGGGGTAGAAAGGCTGTCTCGACGATCAGCTGATTGACGCTTTCAGTCGTCAGGGCCGTGTCAATAAGCACCTGGACTGCGACAAGAACCAGCAGGAAAGCCAGAACGACATTGGGGATATTGAAAATCGGTTCGTGCGCCGGTGGCGATTGGTCTTCCATGCTGCGCTCCGAGTCCCCGGTGGTGCTTGCGGCCGTGCCATCGACGCCTTGTCGTCACAACACGCGCCAAGACAACACGGACTAAGCCGACAGCCGGTGACTGGCAACCGCCATCAGGGCAAAAAAAAGCCGTTCGCAATATGCGAACGGCTGGTCGAGCCCCCCCCGGCCAAATTTTGTGCTGAAGGTGTCCCCTTCATGAAGTGATGTCCTAAACTGGCACGCTTTGTCGGGGGGCGCAATCGAAAGACCCTGTTAACCTTAACACTGCGGCGCTGGCATGGTTCTCGCTTCACTAATACCATAGGCCGGCTGCCGCCGTTCGACGTTCCAGAATGGGACAACGCGCACGGTTCCGAAGCCAGTCGGCCAATCGAGGCATGACCGCGAAATGCATGATGCAATGAGTGAAACGAGACCGACATGAAGCACAAGAACACCCTGGAACTCTACGAATACTGGGCCTCGAAACGTGCAGGACGCCCCGCGCCGAGCCGCACGGACATCGAACCCGGGGACATTCGCCGGTTGCTCCCGGATGTCTTTATCTGCGAACTGTCCAAGGATGGCAAACTGACCTTCCGGCTGGCCGGCACGGGTCTGTGCAATCTTTATGGCCGGGAACTCAAGGGCACCGGATTCGGCGAATTGTGGCTTGAGGACGGAATTCGCAATGCCACGCGCACCGGGGTCGCTGTCGCATCCGGGCCGACTCCCGCAATACTCTCGCTGGACGGGCTGAGCACCAGGGCCGGCGTCCTTCAGGCGGAAATGCTGTTGCTTCCGGTTTTCGGCCCGACCGGAGAGCACGATCGGCTCATAGGCCTGACATCGGTCTTCGACCCGCCCTACTGGATCGGTCACGACCCCCTCGCCGGTTTCTCCACGACCGGTGTTCGTTTCCTGGATCAGTCACGTGAACCGCTGTTTCTCGGCAACCGGCCGGAAATCGCCCTGCCGCGCGCGGAACGCGAAAAATCCGCGCCGCTGTTCGGCAGGTCCGAGCGAAAGGTCGGCCATTTGAGGGTTCTCGAAGGCGGCAGACAGGACTGAAGCGCCAGGTCGTCTCGTGTGGCAAAGCGGTTACGTTTGCACTTCGTCGCCGATTGCCATCAATACTGAAAGAAGATCTTCCCTTGGCCGGTCCTTAAAAGCCGGTTCGGAAGGTTACGGCGGCGGGCAAAAAATTACTCTATGTTAATAATGCAGCGCGTAGATTGAGGCAGCAACAGTTCCGGAACCGACAAGGCAGCCATGTTGACCGCTTCCACAACGACCAATCACAACGGATCATCCAACGCGGCGGAGCGCGACTACAGTCGGGTTACTGTCTCGGTGCAGGGTCGCTTCATGCGCGCCGATCATTCCGAGCATGATTGCGTTGTGGATACGATGTCGCCATTTGACGCTGTCATATCCTGCAGCAGCCGGCCGGAGGTCGGCGAACGCATTGTCGCCTATCTCGATTATATCGGGCGCATCGAGGGCAGCGTCACGCAAGCCGGCCTTCGCAATTTCACCATGTCGCTCAATGCAACGGACAGGAAACGCGACAAGCTTTCCGCACAGCTGACATGGCTTGCCAACAAGCACGAGCTCGGGCTTCCGGAAGACCGTCGTCACGAGCGTCTTGCAGCCAACAACCCTTCTTCCGAGATCCGTCTCGACGACGGGCGTGTTTATCCCTGCCGGATTATCGATCTCTCCGTGTCCGGCGCCGCGATTGAAATCGATGTGCGGCCAGCCTTCGGCACCATGGTTGTACTCGGCAACATGCGCGGCCGCGTCGTCCGCCATTTTCAGGAAGGCATCGCCCTGGAGTTCACCACCATCCAGCCCGAAGACGCGATCAGCCACTACACCTGATCCGACCCTTCCTCTATCCGACAATACGAAGCCGGCCCTCAGCGCCGGCTTTTTCATTTCTTGAGACGCCGCCTAACTCGCTGGATTGATTTGTAGCCTGGCCGCTCGCACCACCACCAACTGTTCCATAGCTCGAACACCCGAGAGCCTGGCAGCCACACTGCCGACTTGGGTAATGCCCCGGCCCGCTCAAAGTCCAAAGCCAACTGTATTCGCCAATCACAAAGCGTCGGATGCTCGTGCGCCCGGATGGTAACCAAACCATTGACGCCATCGCTACGATTCTATGTTAATTTTATACTTGTTCTATTTGAACTTTAATTTCATTTATCGCAACTTAATACTTGTTTCTATTGTTTATTTTCGATCGATATCAAGTCTTGAATGTCATTGTACTCCCATAACGGGGAGACAAAGCAATGAACAGACACTTTCAAGCAATGGGGAATATCGCAGCTGCCTGCGGCCTGACATTCATCGTATCAACAGCTGCAATGGCAGCGCCGGCGAACCTGGTGCCAGCCGGAAAGACAAATCCGCCAATCGGCCATTTCGAATTCTGCAAGAGCTACGCCAACGAGTGCACGGCACTGGGCCGCGACCGCGGACCGATGACGCTTACACGTGAGCGGTGGGCGCAAATTCTCGACGTCAACACACGCGTCAACCAGGCGATCCGCCCTGACACGGATATGAATATTCATGGCGTGGAGGAACTGTGGTCGTATCCGCGAACCGTCGGCGACTGCGAGGACTATGTCCTGCTCAAACGTCATATGTTGATGCAACAGGGGTTCTCGCCTTCGGATCTTCTGATCACGGTGGTTCTGCAGCCGAATGGCGACGGGCACGCGGTCCTTACGGTCCGGACGGACTACGGCGACTACATTCTCGACAACATGCGCGGCGACGTGAGGCTCTGGTCGGAGACCGGCTACACTTTCGTCAAACGCCAGTCACCCGAACACGCCGCCCACTGGACCAAGCTTGGCCCGGGCTCGACCACAAGTGTGGGTTCGGTGAACTTCTGATCCGCCAGGGTTCGGAACCACGGCGCGGGGCCGTCCGAACCGGAAGACAAATTGCCGTGACCTTGAATGGCCCGGCACCGATACAGGCCTCGGTCGAGTCCCCATGCTTCCCCGCAACGGCCAGGCCTTTAGCCGATCCCAAAGTCCCCTGGGATCGGCTATTTCTTTTCAATCAAGGCGTTTCAGCCCGCCGGCAAACCGCTTGGCGTTTTCGACATAATGCGCCGCGGACCATTCGAGCATCTTGACCGCGTCGGCATCGAGCGACCGCGCCACCCGCGCAGGCGATCCTATGACCAGCGAATTATCGGGAATCTCCTTGCCTTCGGTCACCAGCGCACCTGCGCCGATCAGGCAGTTCCTTCCGATCCTCGCGCCGTTAAGGACCGTGGCACCCATACCAACCAGGCTGTTATCGCCGATCGTGCAGCCATGAAGGATTGCCGAATGGCCGATCGTGCAGCCGCGCCCGATTACCAGCGGAAACCCCATATCCGTGTGCAGAATGCTGTTTTCCTGAATGTTGGTGCCGACACCGACCTCGATGGGTTCATTGTCTCCGCGAAGCACCGCGCCAAACCAGATCCCGGCGTCTTCGCCGATGATGACATTTCCGATAACCTGGGCGCTTTCAGCCACGAAGAAGAATCCTTCGGGCAGCACCGGCGCCGCACCGTCAAGACTGTAGATCGCCATTCCTTCGCCCTCCCGTTCCACGTCCATTCGTCCGGCTTCAGGTCTACCGGACGGGATCGTGTCTTAGGCGAGAAAATACCCGCTCGCAAATGCAGCCTGCAACACCAGTACGCCCGAACACATCGACCAGCCGAGCGCGACCAGCGTGATCAAGCCGTAGAGCGGAAGGGACACGCTGCCATTGCGCCAATTCTCAAACCCGCTGGCAAGCAACAACCGCGGCCCGGCAAAGGCGGCGAGCACAAAAGCCACACCCTTGCGGACAGGACCGCAAACAGAGCCCGGTTCGGGCACCCCCCGCCATCCCAGTCCCTTGGCCAGATCGAGAACGATCCATGACGTTGCGAAGCCAGTGGCGGCGATGAACACGGCGAACAGAATGTCGAAAGAGTAAATCATTGATTAACCATATCGCTGGCAGAATTGCGCTGTACCGCATGGCAATGCAAGCCGCGTGCCGCCGCCGGTCGTTTCATATTGGCACAGATTCAAACCGCTGACAGTGCACAGGCTCCTCTCATGTCCCATTCAGACGATACATTGGATCATGCCCCGCTCCTGTCACCCGGCTTTGTGTGGAAACTCACCGGTGTGATCGCCGTGCTCTGCCTGGCGACCCTGTCCATCGCAATGGCAGGCCGGATGATCGGGGGAAGCATTGCGCTTGCCGGCAACACCACCGACCAGAGCCTCAAGGAGATCGTGATCGGAAATGACGTTCTCTCGCTGCCGGCCAATGTGATCCGCTTCGAGAGCCAGCGAAAGTCCGGTGTTCACGGCGCTGTCGACACCTATTTCGCCTGGCCGGGCATGGCGGGCTATTCCGAGGCGAACCGGGACATCTTCAACCAGATCGAGTCAGCCGACGGACTCATTTTCGCGCGGATAACGCAATCGACCATGTCGCGTGACATGTCCGGCCGGATTGATCCGATCTACCGGCGCCTTACCGAAGGACAACCGGTTGCGGGCCCCAACGGCCTGGATTCGGTGCGTCTTGCTCCGGGAGCCGGATATGCAAACGAGTTGATGTATATCGAGCGGGCCGCGCCTGTTCAGGCGGGAAGGAAGCCCTATGCCGTCCGCTGTCTAGTGGAGGATGCCTCTGCGCGCAATGATTTCGCAACACGCACGGGATGCCAGCGCGATATCCGGCTGGGTGCGGACCTTTCCGTGACCTACCGCTTTTCGATCAATCTGCTGCCCCATTGGCGGCAAATCGAAAACGATGTTCGCGCACGGCTCGAGGCGGCACTGGTCCTCTAGTCAGACAGGTCCTCCACAAAGGCTTGCCTGCAGAACCTATTCGTCGAGGTCGACGTCGAGGATCGCCATCGAGAAATTGTAGGACAGATCGCCATCCTCGTCATCGCGGAAGACAATCCCGAGAAACTCGTCGCCTCGATAGACTTCCGCAGAATCATCCTTGCGCGGCCGAGCCTTGATCACCATGCTGTCATTGAAAATGCGCTTGAAATAGGCTTCGAGCTTGATGATTTCATCGGGTTTCACAATGGCTCTCCTGGACAGATTGGGTCGCCGGGCTTTTGGCACGGACAGCAGGCTAAATCAAACCCGCAGGGCCGATTTCCCAAAACAATAGGCGAATGGGTTTGGTGAACTGCCGGATGTTCAGCCGCTCGCGTTGAGCATCTGATCCATGGCGCGGGACGGTTCCTCGCACCCGGCAGTGCCAACCACGCGGGCGGGAACACCGGCGACGGTCGAATTCGGCGGGACGGGTTTGAGCACGACCGAGCCTGACGCAACACGGCTGCAATGCCCGATCTCGATGTTGCCGAGAACCTTGGCACCTGCACCGATGAGGACGCCGTCCTGGATCTTGGGATGGCGGTCACCCGATTCCTTGCCTGTGCCACCGAGCGTCACACCCTGCAAAATGGAGACATTGTCGCCAATTGTCGCTGTCATGCCGACAACCAGGCCAGTCGCATGGTCGAGGAACAGTCCCTTGCCGACTTTGGCCGCGGGGTGGATATCGGTCTGAAAGATCTCCGAAGAGCGGCTTTGCAAATACAGCGCCAGGTCAACCCGGCCCCGGTTCCACAGCCAGTGCGCCAGACGGTGGGTCTGTATGGCGTGAAATCCCTTGAAGTAGAGAACCGGCTGGATGAAGCGGTCGCACGCCGGATCGCGGTCGTAGACGGCCTGGATATCCACCCGAAGCACCCTGCCCCAATCTGGCCAGTCAGCCAGCATTTCGAGGAATGTCTGGCGCAGCAGATTGGCCTGGAGATCAGGGTGATCGAGCCGCTCGCAGACGCGGTGGATCACCGCCTCCTCGAGTGAGGGTTGATTGAGAACGGTGGAGTACAGAAATGCGGCCAGGAGAGGATCCTGGCTGATCGAGCGCGTGGCCTCCATGCGGATCGAATCCCAGATCGGATCAATTGCCTTGAGTGCGCTGTCTGTCCGTGCATCGTAATTCGCTGCCATTGCCGCCTCCGGGCTTGTTCGATTTCCCGTCTCGAGACCATCCGCCACCATGCGGGATCCGAGTGGACGCGGTAATACCGCCGATCGGACGCACGTTCAAATCAACACATTTGAACGCTGCATGCAAAAAAGGATAAGGCACAATAGCGGAAAAACAAATGGGCAGCTGAAATGGACGTAAAGAAATCCTATAGCGACGGGACGATACTGGCGACGCTGGCGGAGCCCGGTCTGGGACGGCTCGTCGTCAACAGGCCCGAAAAGCGCAATGCTCTGACCGACGCGATGTGGCGAGCGATTCCCGAAGCCATCGAGTGGCTTATCGCGAAGCAGAGCGTCCACGTAATCACCATCGAGGGCGCCGGCGGCCGCGATTTTTCGGCCGGAGCAGACATCGCCGAGTTCGACACGCTGCGCAAGGACGCTGCAAGCGCAAGAACCTACGAAGCCGGAAACTCGATGGCCTTTGCCGCAATCCGTAATGCGCCCGTTCCCGTGCTCGCAGTCATTCGCGGGATCTGTTTCGGCGGCGGTTTCGGCCTCGCGGCGGCAGCTGACCTCCGGATCGCGGACACCACCGCGCGGTTTGCCATACCGGCCGGACGGCTGGGGCTGGCCTACCCGGTGGACGCCGTGACCGACATCGTAAGGGCGCTCGGCGATCAGCAGGCGCGCCAGGCGCTTTACACCGGCAAGGAGTTTTCCGCCGAGCATGCCAGGGACATCGGCTGCCTCTTGAGCCTGTGTTCGCCGGAAGCGCTGGATACGGAGGCGACAGCCCTCGCCAGGTCTGTCGCTGCTGCCGCGCCACTCTCCGTACGCGCATCAAAGGCCGCGATCAGCTCATTGGCAAGCAGGCGGGATGACGACCTGAGAAAAGCCAAGAGCCTTGCCGACGCCACCTTCGACAGCCGGGATTACGCGGAAGGACGCGCCGCGTTCCGGGACAGGCGCAGACCCGATTTCACCGGTGAATGAGTTCCATTCCAAGACCAGCCATCTCAGTCCTTGAGATGATCCAGGAAGTCTAGGACAGCATCATTGAATGCGTCGTTGCGGTCTCCCGCAACCATGTGCCCTGCGCCCGAAACGTCCACGAACCGGGCGTGTGGCACCATGTCCCGAAAAGCCGCGACTGCTTCTTCGGTAACCAGTTCCGATTGCTGACCACGAACCAGCAGAACCGGAATGCTCAGCGCACGCGCGGCCTCCGCAAGGCGTTGCTGGACGCTCTCCGCGCCGGTGTTGATGTTGCGCGGGCCATCGATGAAGGCCGGGTCCCAGTGCCAGCGATAGCGCCCGTCCGTACCCTGGCGCAGGTTCTTTGCAAGTCCGTCGAGGGAACGGGGCTGCCTTCGGTGCGGCAGGTAGGCGGCGATGGCCGCAGCCGCCTCCTCAAGCGTTGCAAATCCCTCCCGCATGCGCTCGGCCATAAAACCCTGGATCCGGCTTACGCCGTCCGGGTCCATGTGTGGGGTAATATCGACAAGCACCAACCCTGCAAGCAGGCCCGAACCGTCCAGATGCGCTGCCATCAGTCCCGAAATCCCGCCAAGCGAGGCGCCGACAAGCACCGGTGCCCTGCCGCAGCGGCGGGCCACCTCACGACAGACCGCCACGGCATCACTGGCATAGTCATCGAAGGCATATGCCTTGCTCTCCACCCAGGCGCTCTCCCCATGACCGCGCTGGTCGACCGTGTAAGCGGTGTCGCCACTGTCCGCGATCCGCCGGGCTGCACCTCCCCAGGCATGACGGGTTTGCCCCCCGCCATGAAGCAGGACCACCGGAGTGCTTTGAGGTTCACCGCGAGGCTGGTGCTCGTCGGCAGCAAGCCGGTTCCCCGACGCACCGGTGAATTGTGTTTGCGCCTTCATGTCCTTCATTCCGGTGCACCAGCCTCGGCATCCACCTTGCCAAAGAACTCAAGCACTGCCGCCTTGAACACCTTGTCGCCAACGGCAAGCATGTGATCACGGTTCGGGATGTCGAGCCACTCTCCCCTTGGCATCAGTTCAGCGAGTTCGCGGGCCGGACCGGCGATATCGTCCCGGGTGCCCACGCCGACAAGCACCGGCATGTGCAATCCGGCAAGCTCCGTTCTGTCAACAAGCGTCCGCGAGGTGCGAATGCATGCAGCAAGCGCCTGCCGGTCGCTTCCGGTCTGTTCGGCAAAGGCCCGGAACATCCGGCCGCGCTCGTGACTCACATCGTCAAGCGAGGGTGCAAGCAGGGCATCGGCGATCGGGTCCCAGTCGCCAACGCCATCGACCATGCCCATACCCAAGCCTCCGAAGACGACGGACCGCACCAGTTCAGGCCGCGACAACGCGAGAAAAGCCGAGATCCGCGCGCCCATCGAATATCCGATCACGTGCACAGGCGCGATACCGAGGGAATCGATGAGACCCGCAACATCGGCAGCCATGATTTCGGGGTGATAGGCTTCCGGATCATGCGGCTTGTCCGATTCGCCATGGCCGCGATTGTCGAGCGCGATCACCCGGTAACCGGCCTCGTCCAGCGTCTTGAACCAGCCCGGAAACACCCAGTTGACGTGTGCCGTGGATGCAAAGCCGTGAACCAGCACAACGGGTGTTCCATCGGGATTGCCGGCCTCATACCAGGCGAGATCGATGTCTCCGGAGCTGAACCGGCTGGCTTGAAGTCTGTCGAGATTCATCTTTCCATCCTTTTGGCTGTTCCTATCGCAAACGATCTTGCTTGCAAATCCGTGCCAACGCGGATCAGCCCCGCAACGCGGGGCCCGTAGTCTTCCCGACGGGGGGTCGCGACGAAATAGCGGCTACACTTTTGGCGCCGGGCCGTATATGGTCCCGCGAAACACGAGACGCCGCGACGGAGACATGCATGGCTGGCAACAAAATCCCGCATTTCCAGAACGATTCCGGACATTCCGCAATCGAGATCGGGGTCAAGGAATTCATGTGCGTGGGCGCAAATCCGCCTTTCGATCACCCGCATGAGTACCTGGACATGGGTGCTGATTCCGAGAAGGTATGCCCCTATTGCTCCACGCTGTATCGGTACAATCCGGCTCTCGACGTAGCCGAAACAGTCCCTGAAGGCTGTACACTGACCGTTCGGGCCGCCTGACGCCGGGATCTTTCGAAGCTGATCCCGGGAGGGCTCTTTGCCGGCCCAAGTCATTCATATCATAGGCGCCGGCATCGCCGGGCTCGCCGCTGCACTTGCGCTTTCGCGTAGCGGTCGCAACGTCACGATTACAGATCAGGCGCCGGAACTGAGCGAAGTCGGCGCCGGACTGCAGATGTCGCCCAATGCCAGCCGAATCCTGCTCTCGCTCGGCCTCGGCGAAGCTCTGGATCGCGCAATCTCTCGCCCCTCGCGCATCTCATTGGTTTCCGGCCACTCGCTACGCAGGATCGCAAACGTCCCCTGCGGCGATTTCGCTGCCCGGCGGTGGGGCGCGCCCTACGGCGTCATGCACCGCGCCGATCTTCAAGGCATGTTGCTCGAGGCGGTGAGTGCTGATTCCCGATGCAGGCTTGAGCTGGGCCAGCGCCTGGAGGCCGGTGCCATAAGATCGCTTGGGAGCCGGGCCGAACCATCGGAAAGTCCGCTGATTATCGGCGCGGACGGGGTTTGGTCCCAGACACGAGCGCTAGTCCCCGGCTCAGGGCAGCCGGTCTTTTCCGGGCAGGTCGCCTGGCGTTTCATGATCGACGCAAAAGCCGCGCCACCGATCCTCGACACCGAGAATGTGAGTGTGTTTCTGGCTCCGCATACCCATCTCGTGGCCTATCCGCTCGAAGGCGGCAAGCGGATCAACATGGTGGCAATTGCTGGCGGAAACGATCCCGGCAAGACCTGGACCGCCACCGAGCGGCCGGCTGACAGGGACGCCCTGCTCCGCGACTTCCATGAGTGGCATCCATCTCTCAAAGGCCTTTTGCGCGATGTTGATGAAATGACCTGGTGGCCGCTTTTCAGCATGCCCGACGGACGATGGTTTAATGATCGCAACATCGTACTCATCGGCGACGCGGCCCACGCGATGACCCCTTTCGCCGCCCAGGGTGCGGCCATGGCGATCGAGGACGGCTACGAACTCGCCCGGGCACTTGGCTCCGTTGACAGCGACCCGATCGCAGCAATCAGAAGCTTTGAGAACAGTCGCAGGGCCCGCATCGCAAAGGCCCGCAACCGTGCGGCATTCAACCAGTTCGCCTACCACGCACGCGGACCGGTGCGCCTCGGACGCGATATCGTACTCGGCTTGAGGCGTCCCGAAAGCCTCGCGGCCGATCTCGACTGGCTCTACGGCTACCGGTCACCGGGAACCTGAAGCAGGGCAGCGGTTTCATTGTGTAGAGCCAGGCTGGCCGTAAGAAGCCGCGGCAGCGGTGTCCACCAACCCGTGACGAGTCCGGCTTCACGCAACATCCGCCCGGTCCAGACATTGCATCCGACAAGCGCGTTGAACCAGCCGTTGGCCTCATAGAAAAGGTCATTCATTCCGTACCGGGCTCCGGAAATCACCGAAGCTGCTCCTTCAGCGTCACGCTTGAAGCTTGCCGAAACCGCATTCAGCAGCCTTTCGAAAGCGGGCTTATCGAGCGAAAGCGGATAGACTTGGGGATGAGCAGTGTCGATGGGCCCCGTAAGCGACATGTGCATGACCGACGCATCCACCGTCAGCGCCTTGATGACGGGACCCGGCTTTAGATCCGCCCATGTCGGCGTTTCGATGAAAAAACTCCGTCCGCCCCATCCCGCAACGACATATCCGACACCGGGCCATGCCGGGTCCAGCCCGTCCCGCGCCATGAATGCGAAGCGCTCGATCACGTCCTGATCGGCAGGAAACGCGATATCCGTATGAATCTGTGAAGACAGAACAAGCACGGTTCGGACGGCGGGCTCCTTGGCCGGCGCTCCATCTGCTGCAAGGGTCAAAGAAAGAGGCCTCGGGATCAAAACCCCGAGGCCCAAGGCGATAATGATGAGTCCGAACAGACCGGCCACCACAAGAAGCGTATTTCGCATGAGGCAAGCGCCTCCGATCGCGATACCGCTTAGTGGAGGATCTGGCTGAGAAACAGCTTTGTGCGTTCGTGCTGCGGATTTTCGAAGAACGCCACCGGCTCGTTCTGCTCGACGATCTGGCCTTGGTCCATGAAGATCACGCGGTTGGCAACCTGACGCGCAAATCCCATCTCGTGGGTCACGCAAAGCATGGTCATCCCCTCTTCGGCGAGCCCGACCATGGTGTCGAGCACTTCCTTGATCATTTCGGGGTCGAGCGCCGATGTCGGCTCGTCAAACAGCATGATCCGCGGGTTCATGCACAGTGAGCGCGCGATCGCCACACGCTGCTGCTGACCGCCCGAAAGCTGGCCCGGATACTTGTTCGCCTGTTCAGGGATCTTGACGCGCTCGAGGTAATGCATCGCGATTTCCTCGGCCTTCTTCTTCGGCATCTTGCGCACCCAGATCGGCGCAAGCGTGCAGTTTTCAAGAATGGTCAGATGCGGGAAGAGATTGAAGTGCTGGAACACCATTCCCACTTCGCGGCGCACCTCGTCGATCTTCTTCAGGTCGTTGGTGAGTTCGATGCCGTCAACGATGATCTTGCCCTTCTGGTGCTCCTCAAGCCGGTTGATGCACCGGATCATCGTGGACTTGCCCGAACCCGACGGGCCGGCGATGACGATCCGCTCGCCGCGCATGACCTTCAGGTTGATGTCGCGCAGCACGTGAAATTCGCCGTACCACTTGTTCATGCCGATGATCTCGATAGCGACGTCCGTTTCGGAGACCATCATTTTTGCGGGCTGTTCGCTCGCCGTTGCTGCAGTGCTGTTGTCTGCCATTGTGCAGTTCCCCTGTTCTTATTTGTGACCGGTGTCCAGGCGCCGTTCCATGTAGGCGGAGTATTGGGACATACCGAAGCAGAAGATGAAAAAGACGAACGCGGCGAAGACAAAGCCGGTCGCCGGAGTTTGCGGCGAGATCCAGTTGGGATCGTTCATGTTCTGCTGGACAATGCCCAGCAGGTCGAACAGGCCGATGATCAGCACCAGGCTCGTATCCTTGAACAGGCCGATGAAGGTGTTGACGATCCCCGGAATGACGAGCTTGAGAGCCTGCGGCATGATGACAAGCCGCGTGCCCTGCCAGAAGGTCAGCGCCATGGCGTTTGCGGCCTCATACTGCCCCTTAGGGATGGCCTGCAATCCGCCGCGAATGACTTCCGCCATATAGGCCGAGGCAAACAGCGCCACACCGATGAGCGCGCGCAGCAGCTTGTCGAATGTCACACCCTCGGGAAGGAACAGCGGCAGCATCACCGAGGACATGAACAGCACCGTGATCAACGGCACACCACGCCAGAACTCGATGAAGATGATACAGACCATCTTGACGATCGGCATCTCCGACCGCCTCCCGAGAGCCAGAACGATCCCCAGCGGAAACGACACCACGATACCGACGATTGCCACCACCAGCGTCACGAGAAGACCGCCCCACAGCGCCGTCTCCACCGGTTCAAGCCCAAGCTGTCCAGTAAGCAGAATAAACGCCAGAATCGGGAAAACGATCAGAAGGTAGAGGGCGTTCTCACGCTTGTAGGGCAAGGATGGAATCGCAATCGGGACCAACCCCACGATCAGAAGCAGACCGGTCAGATCAACCCGCCATCTCTCTTCGACCGGGTAACGACCATAGATGAACTGGCTGAACTTCGCTTCCACGAAGGCCCAGCAGGCCCCTGCCCCCGGTACGATACAGTCCTCGCGGCTTTCCCCGGTCCAGACCGCGGAGAATATGGCCCAGTCGAAGATCGGCGGCAGCATCCATATCAGCAGAAGCACGGTAAGGATGGTCAAAACCGTATCCCGCGTGGAAGCGAACAGGTTGGTTTTCAGCCAGCCGCCGATACCGCCGCTATTGACGGGTGGCGGCATCGCCGGGCTTTCCTGCGAACGCACATAAGCGATTGAGGTGTAATTTGCATCCATGGCTCAGCGCTCCACCAATGCGACCCTGGAATTGAACCAGTTCATAAAGGCCGATGTTAACAGGGATAGCGTGAGATAGACCAACATGGTGATCGAGATCACCTCGACAGCCTGCCCCGTCTGATTGAGCACCGTTCCCCCGAAAACCGAAACGAGATCGGGATAGCCGATGGCCACCGCTAGCGACGAGTTTTTCGTCAAATTGAGGTATTGGCTGGTCAATGGTGGGATGATCACGCGCATGGCCTGCGGAACGATCACAAGCCGGCTGGTGAGATTCGGCCTGATGCCGAGCGCGAATGCGGCTTCGGTCTGCCCCTTGGAAACGGCAAGAATTCCGGCGCGGACGATTTCGGCGATGAAGGACGCTGTATACAAGGCCAGACCGAGCAGCAGCGCCATGAATTCAGGCTGGATGACCCATCCGCCGACCATGTTGAAGCCCTGCAGGCTGGCATATTCGAGCGACAGCGGCAGACCGGTGACGAGAAACGCAAGCAGCGGCAACCCGATGACCAGACCGAGGCCGGTGAAGAAGACCGGGAACTGTTGTCCGGTGGCCATCTGCCGCTTCTTGGCCCAGCGCCCGATGAAGAACCAGGCCACGATGGCGATCACCAGCGCGTAGAAGATCAGCGAGGATCCGTCCTCGGGCACCACGCGCGGCAGATAGAGGCCGCGATTGTTGATGCTGAAGGCAAGTTCAACGCCCGCTTCCGGGGCTGCTTCGCGCGGCGAAGGCAGGATGGACAGAACGGCCTTGTACCAGAACAGCAACTGCAGAAGCAGCGGGATGTTGCGCAGCACTTCGACATAGGTGGTGGCGAATTTTCGCACCAGATAGTTCTTCGACAACCGCGCCAGGCCGACAATGAAGCCGATGACGGTTGCGAAAAATATCCCGATGATCGCCACTACAAGCGTATTGAACAGACCCACAAAGAAGGCCCGCAAATAGGTGCTGTCATTGGTGTAGGGAATGAGGCTCTGACCGATGTCGAAACCGGCCCGCTCACCGAAGAAGCCCAACCCGGATGCGACGCCCGCATTCTCGAGGTTGGTGATGGCGTTTGTGACGCCAATGTAAATCATCGCGCCGACAAGGATGATCAACGCACTCTGGAACACAAGGCTGCGTGCCTTGGGGTCGTTGATCAAAGATACGCGACCGGTATCATCGGCGCCTTCGTCGACGCCTGCTTGATGAGCCATGTCTGTCCCCAACTCTAACCGTCCGGACCTTATGGTGCCGGATCATTTTTTACGCCCGTCGTCGTTGCGCAGGGCTTTTCTGTGCAGTCTTCTTGTACGGTCGGAAAAAAGGCGGGCCCCGGCATTCGGAGCCCGCCTTCGATCCTTGGACTTAGCGGATCGGCGGTGCGTATTGCAGGCCGCCCTTCGACCAGAGAGCGTTGACGCCGCGGGCGATGCCCAGCGGGGTCGAAGCACCCACGTTGCGCTCAAAGACTTCGCCGTAGTTGCCGACTTCCTTGATCACATTGTAGGCCCAGTCGTTGCCGAGGCCGATTTCCTCACCGAAGGTGCCTTCGCTGCCGAGGAGACGCATGACGTTGGGGTCAGTAGCGCTCGTCATCTCGTCGACGTTCTCCGAGGTGATGCCCATTTCTTCTGCGTTCAGCATCGCGTTGTGAACCCACTTGACGATATTGAACCACTGGTCGTCACCCTGACGGACCACGGGGCCGAGCGGCTCCTTGGAGATCACTTCCGGCAGAACCATGTGATCGTCGGGAGCAGACAGGCCGAGACGGATCGAATACAGGCCCGACTGGTCGGTCGTGTAGACGTCGCAGCGGTTGGCGTCGTAGGCAGCGTTCACTTCCTCGAGCTTTTCGAACACGACCGGGTTGTAGGTCATGTCGTTGGCCTTGAAGTAGTCGGTCAGGTTCAGTTCGGTTGTCGTACCGGTCTGCACGCAAACCGATGCGCCCGAAAGCTGAAGCGCCGAATTCACACCCAACGACTTGCGGACCATGAAGCCCTGACCGTCGTAGTAGTTCACGCCGGCAAAGTTGAGGCCGAGCTGCGTGTCGCGGCTCATGGTCCAGGTGGTGTTGCGCGAAAGCACGTCGATTTCACCGGATTGAAGCGCGGTAAAACGCTCCTTGGCCGAAAGCGGGCTGAACTTCACGGCCTCGGCATCACCGAAGATCGCAGCGGCGATACCGCGGCACAGATCCACATCGATGCCCGACCATTCGCCCGCGTCATTCGGGGCGGAGAAGCCGGCGAGGCCCGTGGAAACGCCGCACTGGACGAATCCCTTTGCCTTGACATCGTCAAGCGTTGCAGCGGACGCAGCAGATGCACCCATGCCTGCAACAGCGGCGACGCCAACGACAGCCGACAGAATTTTCTTGTTCATTTGATACAACCTTTTTTTCTGTTGCCCTGTTTTGGATGCGGAAAGACGCGCGCAACTCCGTTGCCGGAGTTCGCGCCACAATCAATCCCGCACCATCCTATACCATTCTGAAATGGCACATCGGTCAAGTGTTGAAATCCCCAAAAATGCCATGTCACCCGAAATGCGACAGGAATAACGATATTATGGACTTAAAGGATCTACGAGTATCCGCCTCCTTGCCGCAATGTCCAAGTCACGTTAAGTCACGGCCCTGTTTCAATCCCGAAATCACAACAACCGAACGGAACCCGGAATGGCAAGAAACAACAACGGCTCGAACCTCGGCGTGAACACGAGACTGACCCATTCCGGGCACGACCCGCAGGATTTCTTCGGTTTCGTCAACCCGCCGGTCGTTCATGCATCGACGGTTCTGTTTCCCGATGCGGCAACGATGGAATCGCGCAACCAGCGCTACACCTACGGGACCTACGGGACGCCGACCACCGATGCGCTCAATGGCGCGATCAATGAACTCGAGGGCTCGGCAGGCACGGTCGCCGTGCCCTCGGGACTCGCCGCAATCGTCCTGCCCTTCATGTCTGCGCTGAGCGCTGGCGATCACCTGCTCGCGGTCGATTCGATCTACGCGCCGACGCGCAACCTGTGCAACGGGATGCTGGCGCGTTTCGGGATTGAAACCACCTATTATGATCCGGCCATCGGCGCAGACATCGAAAGCCTGATGCGTCCGAACACCAGGTTGGTACACACAGAATCACCCGGCTCGAACACATTCGAAATGCAGGACATACCTGCAATCGCCGAGGTCGCGCATGCCCACGGCGCCCTGGTATCGATGGACAACACCTGGGCAACTCCGCTGTTTTTCAAGCCTCTCGATCACGGCGTCGACATTTCCATTCATGCGGCGACGAAGTATCCGGCCGGCCATTCGGATATTCTTATCGGAACGGTGTCCGCGAACGAGGCTGCCTGGCCGTCATTGTGGAAGACCTTCACCATGATGGGTATCTGTGCGGCGCCCGACGACGCCTACGCCACATTACGCGGCCTGAGAACAATGGGCGTCAGACTGGAACGGCATCAGCAAAGCGCGCTCACCATTGCACATGTATTGGAGGACATGCCCGGGGTCGCGAAAGTGCTCCACCCTGCACTCGAGAGCTTTCCCGGCCATGAGTTGTGGAAGCGCGATTTCTGCGGCTCTTCCGGCATCTTTTCCATCGTGCTCGATGTGCAGGATCCCGCAAAGCACCGTGCCAAGGCCCATGCATTCCTTGATGCGCTGGAGATCTTCGGCCTCGGCTATTCCTGGGGCGGGTACGAAAGCCTGGCTGTTCCGGTCAACCTTTCCGATCGCACCGTCGCGCTTCCGCCGAGCGAAGGTCCCGTCATCCGCCTCCAGATCGGACTTGAAGACCATGAGGACCTCCTGGCGGACATTGAACGTGGTCTAGAGGCTGCCGCCGCTGCCTGACGCAGCGGCAGGTTATCCCATTTCAGGCACCTTGCCTCATTGCGCCTTCGCGGGAAGCCGGATGACAAATCGGCAGCCCGGTCGATGCTCGGTATCGAGAACGATGGTTCCGCCATGGCTTTCAGCGATACGCCGGCACAGTGCAAGACCGATCCCCGCACCGTCGTAGCGCCGGTCGTCCTGATGAAGGCGCCGGAACACCGCAAACACCGCTTCGGCATTGTCCGGCTCGATCCCTATGCCGTTGTCTTCGACCGCGATCTCCATCACCCCCGCATCCTGTCGCGCCGTGACGCGAATGCGCGGCGGCACATTCCCGGCACAGTATTTCAGCGAGTTTGCAAAGAGGTTCTGAAGCAGCTGTGTGACAAGATTGATATCGGCGCGGATGACCGTATCTGTCTCAAAACTGATCTCGGCACCCGCTTCGACAACGGGAACCGCGAGATTGTTCCATGCTTCGGCAATCGCCTCGGAAAGCCGGAATTCGCTCCAGACAACACTCTGATAGGCGATCTGTGAATAGGTGAACAGGCTGGAAATCATGCGCTCCAGGGCCTTGGCCCGATTTGCCACATGGGCAGAATGGGCTTCCAGATCCTCGCTTCGGCCGGCCGCTACGTCCTCCCTGATCATCTCCGAAAAGAGCCGGATCTGGCGCAGCGGCGCCTTGAGATCGTGGGAAACGATGCTGCCGAAATGCTCCAGCGCTTCGTTGCGGCGGGCGAGTTCCCGGGTCTGAGCGGCAATCCTCTCCTGAGCCTCACGGCTTTCGGTAATGTCACGCCCGACGGAGACGAGCTCCACCGGCGTGGCGCCGTCGAAAATCATCAGGTTCGACCACAGATACCAGCGGCGCTCCCCATCCTTGTTGTACAACGGCTGCTCGATTGTCCGGATCGGAGCCTCGGGGGTCAGGCTCTCCAGGTGGCCGGTCAGTTCCTCCAGTATCTCGTCCGGTGCGAACTCGACAAACTTACGGCCGATCATTTCTTCGAGCGGCTTGCCGGTGAACCGGGTGTAGTTTTCGTTGACATAAGTCAGGGTCGTGTCCGGCTCGGAGCGGGTGATGATATCGGGAAGGTTTCGAACAAGGGTTTCGAACTCCTGCCGTTTGCGTGCCAGCTCGCGCTCGATCTCAAGCCGCTCAGTTATATCCTCCGCAAACGCCAGCATGACCGGCTCGGAGGTATTCAGCATCTTCTCGATCCGCACGCGGCAGTGATAGACAGAGCCGTCCTTGCGCCGATGCCGTGTATCGGCGGTCACAACGTTGGTATCGCCCGAAAGGATCGGTGCGAGCATGTCAGTGATTTCCTTGCCGCTGTGCGCGGCATTGAGATCCCGCGCGTCCATCTCGAGCAGTTCCTTCAGCGTGTACTGAAGGTTCTCACGGGCTGCCTTGTTGGCGTTGATGATCTTGCCGGTCCTCAGGCAGATCAGGTAGACCTCCTGGGCGACGCCCTCGATGATGTGTCCCAGCCGTTCGGCTTCCGACTTGATCCGGATGAGGGCGCTGACGTCGGTGCGCAGCCCGACCCGAAAGTTGTTCTTCGTGACGCGTTCTTCAACCTGGATCCAGCGGTCCGGTCCGACCTTCTCGATGATCGGTTCGCCGGGGTTGCGGTGGGTCTCCATCGCAGTTTCCAACCATGCCTCCTGAGATTCGACGCTTTTGCCCGCATTTGGATACTGGCCCGCAGCAAGGCCGGCACGCAGGATTGACTCGTAGGTCTGCCCATTCTCGATGGCATGGGCGGATGTTGCGTACATCTGCCGGTAGGCTTCGTTGCACATAATCAGTCGGTCGGCGTCGTCATAGACGGCAAAGCCTTCAGAGATCGACTCGAAGGCCTCCGACAGCAGACCTTCTGCGAAACGTCTGGATTTTTCCGCGGCCACAACCTCGCTCAAGTCGCGGATCACCGAGACAAGACCGATGGCTTCGCCCTCCTCCGATTTCAGGGAATTGAGCGTGATTTCGGCCGGTTTGGCCTCTCCGTCCTTGCTCAGGAACGTAACCCGCCTGTGGAACGGTCTGCCACCGTGATCACCGGAGAAAAACTCATCACGAACCCGGTCGGGTTCCTCGGGATCGGTGTACAACTGACCTGGCCGCATTTGCTTGAACTCATCCTCGGGATAGCCGAAGAACGAGATCGCGGCGGCATTGGCGGCAAGGATTTTCCGATCAAGGCTGAGAACCACGACCGGGTCAGGAAGCGTTTCGTAAAGCGCCTCGAGGAGACTATCGGCTAAGTACTTCATGCGCTCAAAAAGCCGTTTCGGCGCGATGCCGAACTCCTAACGGAGGTCTTCTGCGCAAGTTTCTGACAATGTGTCCCAGATATACTCTGCCACAATAAATGAAATCGTATTGGCGTCTATCTCATCCTTGCCGATTCGGAAGTCCACACCATACTCCAGAAATTCGCTGATGTAGGAGTCACTGATGTCCGAGGAAATGATTCCGATGGGCCCGACAAATCCGGCCTCGCGAAGTTTGGGCGCCGTCTCGCGGAAATCCACTGACGGGTTTAGCCGGTTGTCTAGCAATACCAGGTCGACATCGCGTCCTCCGATCCGGGAGACAGCCGCGTCGATGTCGCCGACATGCTCGAGTGTCACCTTGGGGCCCTCGAAATCGGCGAGCTTGCGTTTGAGGATGGTGAATTCGGCCGGATCGTCATCGACAAGCAGAATCAGGAGAGGTTCTTTTGTTTGCATCTTCGCCAGGCAGCCTCCGGTATTCACGTTATCAGACCGTTGCGCAACGCCGCCGCTACCATCTGTGCACGATTGACCACATGCAGTTTTCTCAGGATCGCGGCAATGTAAGAATTCACGGTATGCTCGGACAAGCTGAGGATTATGGCGATTTCGGAGGACGTTTTGCCTTCCGACGTCCAGCGCACGATCTGGATTTCGCGGTCACTGAGACCGCTCACAGAATCGAGAGAAATGATAACTTCGAAATAGCGCTGGAACACCTGGGCAGCATCATGCGCAATGAGAGCAAGTTCCGGGTGCTCGGGTTTCGTGTTCCTGCGCAGCAGGATCAAGCCGAAACGCTTGCCGGTAGCTGTATGGAGCGGCACAGCCACGGCTGACGAAGCGTTGCCTGAATCAAGCAGCGGTGTGTCGCACGTACCCGCCTCGAAGGCACGGGCCGCCGTCGACATCATGAGATGGGCAACCAGCGGATCCGTTCTGGAAATGGCGCCTGTCTCCGCAACGACATGTGCTTCGGACACGTTGTGCAGAGCGTGCCCCCCATAAAGGTCAAGCGGCTGTTCACCGCCTGTCAGTTCGAAGAGGATGAAATGGTCACAAGCGTGATTAGCCGCCAGCGCCTTGAACAGGCGGAAAAAATCCATCCGGTTCACGGCCCTTTCGAGCTCCGGCCCGAGGTGAAAAGCAGTGTACTGTTCCAACATTACGTCACTTTCGCTTCAGGCATCTTTGTGTTTCTCGCGCGCCGCTCGCCGTACACTCGGAAAAGCCTTTCGTGATGGAAACCATTTAGGCATCCAGCCGGGTCTTTAAAGGTCAAATTAGCGGCACCGTTTCGATTGCTCAACACGCAGTCGTAAGACTTCCGTTCAAAGGTCCAAACCGACTGTCGCAGCCCCAGGTCAATGAAATATCGCTCAATTCAAATCACCTTGGAGAAAAACAAATAGCCGATCCGTGCCGGCCATGGGGGTGGCGACCCCGGCAGGGCTCGAACCTGCGACATTCGGTTTAGAAGACCGACGCTCTATCCAGCTGAGCTACGGGGCCAATCCGTTGGCTGGCGGATCATCGTTGATCCGCACATTCGTCAATGGGTCCAGGGTTGCCGGCGATCAAAGCGGAAATTATCTGCGTAGGCGACTTTTCGCCGGGTACTTTCCTTGGGTTCGATGACACGAAACGCAATTCCGTTCCGCGTTGCATAGGTTACGGCCGCTTCGCGGGTCTCGAAACGCAACCTTATCTGGCTCTTCATGTCGCTGGAGGTGGTGTAGCCCATGATTGGATCAATGCTGCGCGCCTTCTCCGGTTCAAACTCCAGAACCCAGTCCTGGGTCTTGGCCTTTCCGGACTGCATCGCAGTCTTCGCGGGGCGGTATATTCTCGCGGTCATGACCATGTTCCCTTTCGGCAGGCCACGCCAGAAAGACAGCCTGCGCGCAGATTTTTCCCGGCACAAGTTGCCGGCGTCCCTGAATGGTCGGAGCGGAGAGATTCGAACTCCCGACCCTCTGGTCCCAAACCAGATGCGCTACCAGGCTGCGCTACGCTCCGTTGCACTGCGGCGAGGTCCGGATACACCGGAACGCCCAGCGCCGCAACTGCAAATCTTTCCGCACGCCGGTTCATTCAGTATGCGTATTGATGGCACGGTGGCGAACACGGTCCCCGGCGGCAATATCGTGGCGCAGCGCCGCCCCGGCATTCAGTTCGAGTACATAGCGCACGCGCCCCGGCGACGGTATCACGGCTTCCGAGTAGGGTTCCGTGTCACGGGCAACACCGGCCACCACCCCGTTTTCATCGATGAAGATCATGTCGAGCGGCAACGGAGTGTTCTTCATCCACATGACCACCAGCCGCGTCCGGTCGAAGCGGAACAGCATACCCCGATCTTCGGGCATGCTCTCTCGATACATCAGACCCGTGGCGCGATCAGACGGTGTCAGTGCCAGCTCGACATCGAACTTCACCTCCCCGGAACCGGTCTCGATAACGAGCGGCTCCGAATCGACGGGGAGAGCCGCAGCTGGATCAGCGATCGCCGCAAGAGCCAGAAACATGACCCCGACAAGCAGTGAAGGAATCGATTGGATTTTGCGGATCTGGTGTTGAGGCGCTCGGGATTGAAACCCAGGAGACGTCCGATCTGCAGTCTTGTGAAGCCGGCCGCCGTGCACGAGGGGGAAAGCTGTTCTAGTGGGAATTCGGAACGGGAGCATCGATATCCGGATGGATTTCAGCGGCCATCAGGCCTTTCTCTCCGTTGCCGAAACGTACCAACACCACCTGGCCGGGACGCAATTCCGCCAGCCCGTAACGCCGAAGCGTTTCCATATGGATAAAGATGTCCTCGGTACCCTCGCCCCTCGTCAGGAACCCGAAGCCCTTGGTCCGGTTGAACCATTTGACGATCGCCCTTTCGAGCCCGCTCGACGGCTTGACCTGCACATGCGTGCGTACAGGCGGCATCTGAGACGGATGCACTGCAGTCGAGGTGTCCATGGAAATGATGCGGAAAGCTTGGTAGCCGCGATCGCGTTTCTGGATCTCGCAGACGATCCGTGTTCCTTCCATGACGGTCTGGTAACCGTCGCGGCGCAGGCAGGTGACATGCAGCAGCACGTCTTCCATACCGTTATCTGGAACTATGAAGCCGAACCCCTTTGCGACATCGAACCACTTGATCACACCGGTGATTTCAATGAGATCGACCGCATCGGCGGGCGACTCGACTTCGCCCTGATTCTTGTGTGAGGAACGTTCCCCCATCCGGATGCCTCTCCGATACGCGCCACTATCAGTGAAGTGATTCTTCTCCCAAACATTAACATTGTATTACGCGGGCAGTGCAAGCCCCGCCGCAAAACTTGTTGGTCGGTCCACTTTTATCGACAAGCCATTGCCTTGGACACGAATCCGCCTATCGTTTCGCACACGAACAAAGACCGAGCTAGAAACATAGGGAATGCCAATGCGTTATCTTCATACCATGGTCCGGGTCAGCGACATCGATGCTTCGCTCGACTTCTACTGCAACAAGCTCGGGCTTGTGGAAATCCGCCGCATCGAGAATGAAGCCGGGCGTTTCACATTGATCTTTCTGGCAGCTCCGGAGGACCGGGAGCGCGCGGTTGCGGAAAAAGCGCCGATGGTGGAGCTGACCTACAACTGGGACCCGGAGGAGTACCAGGGCGGGCGCAATTTCGGCCACCTGGCTTACGTCGTCGACGACATCTATGCGCTCTGTCAGTCCCTCATGGACAGCGGCGTCACCATCAACCGTCCGCCGCGCGATGGCTACATGGCCTTTGTCAGGTCTCCCGACGGCATCTCGATCGAGTTGCTGCAGAAGGGCGAGGCGCTTGATCCGGCTGAACCATGGGCATCGATGAAAAACACCGGGGCGTGGTAGACCTGAAAAGCGTCCGGCGTTCCTGGTAAGCAGCCCGATGATCGCCTGCCCTGCCCGCAGAGGCGGAAAAAAGGCATTCGTGCAAATTGTCGTGGGGACACCGGGCGTCCACAAGGCCACAGATCGGGGCCGGTTTGACCTGGCGCAAGGCTCGCGCAAACAATGCCCGCTATAAGTATGGAAAGTGTCATGCTTTCGCCGTATTTCCGACGCAACGCATGTCTCCATTCACGCTGCCCGCTTTTGTGTCCGGTTTTTCGGTCCGAACGTTTACAACAACGGCACAAATGACTAGGCAAACAGGCAAGGCCCTCGGGTCTGCAATTGAAACAGACCGGGGGCTGCAAAGATTGCATAAAGGCGGGAACACAAAAGCTAGCAGCCACCTCTTGTCGCGTGGCTGGCTTTTTGCCGGAGCAGCATTTGCCCTGAGCGGCTGCGTTTCGGCTGGTGACCCGGCAATGTTTGCCAACACGCAAGGGTTCGCACCGGGCGCACCACAGGTTTCCGATGTTGCGTCCGGCGAACAGGCGGCAGACGGTTTTTCCTATGATGGGGCGGAAACAGCCTCCGCATCCGGTGTTCCCCTGCCGACCCCCTCGCCCACGTCAGAAGACGCCGCGTCTCGTGCGCCGGTTACAATGACAGCAAACGCTCAGCCGCTGGTGCAGGAGTCGACTGCGGTGGATGCGCTCAACAGGGGCCTGATGCAATCTGCGCCCGCACAGACAGGCTCCAACCTCTACGCCGCCTCTCCTCAGCCCCAGGCCACTCAGGCCGCGGCGCCTCAAACCGCACAATTGCCGTCAACGAGTGAAACCCCGGGCGCCGCCGTGGCGACTAACGTTGCCGACGCGTCCGAACAGACCGAAAGACCACGTGTCCGGGAACTTGCCGTGGTGGCGCCGCCCAAGAAACAATCGATGTTTGCCCGGCTATTTGCACCGCAAGCCAAGTCCAAGCGCAACGCACCTTCGGGCACGACCAGACGGGTTTCCGCCCAGCCCGAGCCCAAGCGTGTTGCCATGGCTTCCGCCGGCGGTGCCCTGCCGGGAGTGAACCTTAGAAATGTGCTCGGAACCGACTCAGGGACCGAAACACAAAGCTCCTCATCATCGGGCGAGATCCAACTGGCTTCGGCTGCCGGTCTGGCACGTTTGGCCCCCAACGGGCTGCGCACCCAAACCGACCGTGTCGAGGTCGAGTGTTTCAAACCGCAACTCGTAAGGGTGCTCAAGTCGGTGGAACGACACTATGGCAGGCCCGTAGTCGTGACCTCGGGATATCGCAGCCCGAAGCACAACCGCCGCATCGGCGGAGCGTCGGGGTCGCGGCATACCTCCTGTGAGGCCGCCGACATCCAGATCGAAGGCGTATCGAAGTGGCAGCTCGCCAAGTACCTGCGCTCCATGCCGGGCCGAGGCGGGGTGGGCACCTACTGCCACACCGAATCGGTTCATATCGATATCGGCAATACACGGGACTGGAACTGGCGCTGCCGTCGCCGGAAATAGGTTTTTCCCGCTGAGTTCCGATTGCAGCGCGGACTGCGAACGGGAAACAGACAATTGGTGACAATCAGGTGACATTTTTTTGCTCTCGACCCCAATTATACGCTTGCGGTCGCAAACTGCTCTGATTATAAGACGGCCACATCGCACGCGCCCTTCGTCTATCGGTTAGGACGCCAGATTTTCATTCTGGAAAGAGGGGTTCGACTCCCCTAGGGCGTGCCACTTCTTTCAAGCACTTCGCTTGTTTTCCTAATCCATTTTCGAGTTTGCCGCCGCCCTGTTTCCATTCTCGGGCAACGGATTTCGCACACCCGTTTCAAGGGTCTGTGGCACGCGGAAAGCGCGCTGCCTGCGGCCGCCTTCTGTGAAGATCTGGTGCTTCCAGGAAAGAGAAAAGGAAACGCAGCCCTCCCGTGACTTTCGATGAAGACGGAACCGGTCGCCGCACTCGACTTCACCGCTTTCCGGGCAGACTACCGCGCTCTGGCCGCATCCGTGACGCGGATCTGAACCCGTCGCACACCCTGCCAGTGGTCGACCGATATCGAGCCTGCGAAGTGGAAGGCCAGCCCGCGCCCGGCCAGAAGCGCTGCGCCCATATCCGTGTCCGCGGCGCGGAAGGCGATGCCGTTGAGCTTTCCGCCGTCAGGGCCGCTCATGGTGAGTTTGACATGGTTCTGGCCGACCACCCTGACATCGCTTAGCGTATGCGCCGGGACCGCGAACACCGGCTGGGAGTGTCCGGCGCCGAACGGCCCGGCCCGCTCGATCATATCCGCAAGATCGAGCGTTACGCCCGACGCCGACACCGCCCCGTCGATTCTCAGGCGATGCGCCGCCCCGAGCCGCGCAACCGCCTCGGAGGCTTCTTCCTCGAAAAAGGCGCGCAGATCACCCAGCTTCGACTGATCGATCGTGAGACCGGCGGCCATGGCGTGGCCCCCTCCCTTGACGAGAATGCCAGTCTCCACTGCCTTGCGAACCAGTCGCCCGATATCAAGGCCGGGCACGGAACGCCCTGAGCCGCTTCCCTTGCCGTTGCCGTCAAAGGCGATGGCGAAGGCTGGGCGGCGATAACGTTCCTTCAGCCGAGATGCCAGCAGGCCCACGACGCCGGGATGCCAGCCTTGCCGCGCGGTAACGATGATCGCGGGCCCCTGCCCGCTTTGCATTTCGTTGAGGGCTTCGGCATCGGCCTCTTCCAGCATGGCGGCCTCGATCCCCTGGCGCTCCTTGTTGAGTTCCTCGAGCCGTTCCGCGATTGCCTGCGCTTCCGTGGCATCTTCAAGGGCCAGAAGCCGACTGCCAAGGGCCGCATCTCCGATCCGGCCGCCTGCGTTGATTCGGGGGCCGATCAGGAAACCCAGATGATAAGGCGAGATCGGACCGTTTACCCCGGCGCGCTGGCAGAGTGCCGCAAGCCCCGCATTGCCGAGATTGCGTGCCGCTAGCAGCCCCTTGACCACAAATGCGCGATTGAGCCCCTTGAGTGGAACCACATCGCAGACCGTGGCCAGGGCAACCAGGTCCAGACACGCCAGAAGATCGAACCCGGATGCGCGATCATCGCCTTGCTGCCGCAACAGCCGAAGCGTTCCCGCCAGCACCATGAACACGACACCACAGGCGCACAGGTGCCCCAGCCCCGACAGGTCGTCTTCCCTGTTCGGGTTAACCAGCGCATGCGCCACGGGAAGCTCCGAGGCCATCTGGTGGTGATCGATCACCACGACATCGACATTCTGCCGTGCGGCCTCGGCCAGAGCCTCGTGGCTTGTCGAGCCGCAATCCACGGTGACGATAAGGCCCGCGCCGCGCCCGATCAGCTCGCTGATCGCGGGTGCGTTGGGGCCGTATCCCTCAAAAATCCTGTCGGGAATGTAGATTTCGCTCTCAAGGCCGAAATGCCTCAGGAAACGCTGCATCAGGGCCGAAGAAGCCGCGCCGTCAACATCATAATCCCCAAAGACAGCCACGCGCTGCCCGCCGGCGATGGCTTTCGCCAGACGCGCGGCAGCCTTGTCGCAGTCGGTAAGAGTGGACGGATCGGGCATCAACGCCTTGATCGTAGGGTCCAGGAAAGCGACCGCCTCAGGCAACGCGACATCGCGACCGGCCAAAACCCGCGCGACGATTTCGGGAAGGCCCGTGGTCTGGGCGATTGTGATGGCCTTGTTCTCGCCGGCCTGATCCAGCCGCGCGACCCATTTCTGCCCTGAGAGCGATTGCTCCACACCCAGGAATGCGCGTTCGGTTTCGCCGCTCACCGTCATGGCCACACCAATCCGTACTTGTCACGCACGGCCGTAATGGCCGCAACTGCATCCATGCACTTAGCGCACTCGCAGCGTGGCCGCAAAGATACCGGTCCGGATCAGTCGAACTTGTCGAGGTCCTGGTGACGCGCCTTGATCTCGCGGACGGTACGCGACGACGAACGCATGACAATGGTGTGAGTGACAATGGCCTCCCGTCCGAAGCGCACGCCCTGGAGCAGATTGCCGTCCGTCACGCCGGTGGCTGAAAACAGCACATCGCCGCTCGCCATCTCGTCCATGGTGTAGATCTTGTTGGGATCGGAGATTCCCATCTTGGCGGCACGGGCCAGCTTTTCCTCGGTGTTGAGCTCCAGGCGGCCCTGCATCTGTCCGCCGATGCATCTGAGCGCCGCAGCCGCGAGAACACCTTCCGGCGCACCGCCGATGCCGAGATAGATGTCGATACCGGTTTCATCCGGATCGGTGGCGTGGATGACGGCAGCCACGTCACCATCGCCGATCAACCTGATTGCGGCACCAGTGGCCCGCACTTCCTCGATCATCCGGGCATGACGGGGACGGTCGAGAATACAGGCGGTCACACGTTCGACCGGAACACCCTTGGCGCGCGCGACAGCGTGGATGTTTTCCGCAGGCGTCGCGTCCAGTGAAACGGTGTTGGGCGGGTACCCCGGCCCGATGGCCACCTTTTCCATGTAGACGTCCGCTGCGTAGAGCAGGCTTCCCTTTTCCGCGATCGCGATAACCGCCAGCGAATTGGGCAGGTTCTTTGCGCAAATCGTGGTGCCCTCGAGCGGATCGAGCGCAATATCGACCTTCGCTCCCTCGCGGGTGCCCACTTCCTCGCCGATAAAAAGCATCGGCGCCTCGTCACGCTCTCCCTCACCGATGACGACGGTGCCGTCGATCGGAAGCCGGTTCAGTTCCTGGCGCATGGCGTCAACGGCGGCCTGATCGGCAGCCATCTCATCGCCCCTGCCGCGGAGCCGTGCGGCTGCCACGGCTGCACGCTCTGTCACGCGAGCGATCTCAAGCGTGAGAATGCGGTCCAGACCGCTTCCTTCAGATTGCTTGTCAGCCATAGTGCATCAACTCCCTGAGACTTTCGGTCGTCCGCTCTTACAGCCTTGCAATGCGCCAAAGCAATGTGGAACCGGCATTGAAAGCCATTGAAATTGCACGATTATGAACTGATCCAAGACTAAATCGATTAAAGCCCGCAAAGCGCTGCTTCGCCTGAATCGCGCAACAGAGTGGAGCTGCACGAAATGGTTCTGATTCTAGTTTTCCCGTGTCCGCTCGATCCGGATCACCTGCGGTTCGCCGGCCAGATAGCCTTCAGCCTTGATGCCGTCGACGGCAGCACGAACATTGGCTTCCATGGTGGCGTGGGTCACCAGGATCACCCGCTGCGGCCCCGTTGGCGCGCCGGATGGCCGGGCGCGCTGCACAATCGATTCCAGCGAAATCGAGTTCTCCGCCATGCGGCTTGCAATCGCAGCAAACACGCCTGCACGGTCTTCGACCTTCAGAGAGATGAAATACCCTCCCTCATGGCTTTGCATGCGGGCTCGGCGATAAGGCTCAAGCTTGGATGCAGGGCGACCGAGCGCCGGCGCCTGCTGGTGGCCGGGGCGGCTCTTAGCGATGTCTGCGACGTCGCCCAGAACGGCGGAAGCCGTGGCGTCGCCACCAGCACCGGGCCCGGAAAGCATCAACTCGCCAAGAATGTCGGCCTCGATTGTAACCGCATTGGTGACACCCTCGACCTGGGCGATCATCGACCCCTTGGGGACCATGGTCGGATGCACGCGCTGTTCAATGCCCGATGCCGTGCGCTGGGCGACGCCCAGAAGCTTGATCCGGTATCCGAGTTCATCGGCGGCATGGATATCGTCGATGGAAATATTGGTAATGCCCTCGATGTAGACCTCGTCGGAGGCGATCTGCACGCCGAAGGCAAGACTGGTCAGGATTGCGAGCTTGTGAGCGGTGTCGTTGCCCTCGATATCGAATGTCGGATCCGCCTCGGCATAGCCGAGACGCTGGGCGTCTGACAGGCATTCGGCAAAGCCGATATTGTCGCGCTGCATGCGCGTAAGGATGTAATTGCAGGTGCCATTGAGGATTCCGTAGACCCTCTGAATGGCATTGCCCGTCAAGGATTCCCGCATCGCCTTGATGACCGGGATACCGCCAGCGACGGCGGCTTCGAAATTGAGCAAAACGCCGTTGGTCTCCGCCAATTGCGCCAATTCGACACCATGCCGGGCGAGCATGGCCTTGTTGGCGGTGACAAAATGCCGTCCGCGCCCGAGCGCCGCCTTGGCGGCTGCATAGGCGGGATCCCCCTCACCGCCGATCAGTTCGACATAAACGTCGATGTCGGCCTCGCGTGCCATTTCCACCGGATCGTCGAACCAGGCTGTTCCCGCAAGATCAAGCCCCCGGTCACGGGTGCGATCGCGTGCGCTCACCGCCGTGATGACAATCTCACGGCCGCAGATATCGGTCAGGCTGTTGTGGCGCGCGGTGATGGCGCGAAACAGCGCGGCACCGACAGTGCCCAGCCCCGCAATGCCGATTTTGAGGGCATCAGTCATTTATAAAGTCCACCTGTTCGGAAAAACCGCCCGTCAGGGCGGGGAAGAAAGCGATTGCCCGGGTTTAACCGCGCGCGCCCAGAGGGTCAACGCCGTGCCGAAAGCGAGACGACATTGTCGCCGCCCTCTCCGTAGGAGGACAGAAAGCGCTTGATGTTGCGCGCCGCCTGGCGGATCCGGTGTTCGTTTTCAACAAGGGCAATCCGGACATGTTCATCGCCATGTTCGCCAAAGCCCACGCCCGGCGCCACTGCCACGTCGGCCTTCTCCACCAGGAGTTTGGAAAATTCGAGCGACCCGAGTTCCTTGAACGGCTCGGGAATGGGCGTCCAGGCAAACATCGTTGCCGGCGGCGGCGGCACCTGCCAGCCGGCCTTGCCGAAACTCTCGACAAGCACGTCGCGCCGCCTCTTGTAGACCGAACGCACATGCTCGATGTCCGACCCGTCGCCATTCAGTGCCGCTGTTGCGGCAACCTGGATCGGCGTGAACGCGCCGTAATCGAGATAGGACTTGACCCTGGTGAGCGCCGAGATCAGCCGTTCGTTGCCAACCGCAAAACCCATACGCCAACCGGGCATCGAGAAGGTTTTCGACATCGACGTGAATTCCACGCAGATATCAATCGCTCCGGGCACCTCCAGCACCGAAGGCGGCGGGTTGTCGTCGAAATAGATCTCCGAATAGGCAAGGTCGGAAAGCACGATGATGTCGTGCTTCCGCGCGAACGCGATGACCTCCTTATAGAAGTCCAGCGTCGCAACATAGCTCGTCGGGTTGGAGGGGTAATTCAGGATCAGCGCAAGCGGCTTTGGGATCGAATGGCGCACCGAGCGTTCGAGCGGCGCAAAGAAACTGTCATCGGGAACCACATCCAGGGAACGGATCACGCCGCCCGACATGATGAAACCGAAGGCGTGGATGGGATAAGTCGGATTGGGACACAGGATGACGTCGCCCGGCGCGGTGATGGCCTGCGCCATATTGGCAAACCCCTCCTTGGAGCCGAGCGTGGCCACAACTTGCGTTTCCGGATCGAGCTTCACCCCGAACCGGCGCTGGTAATAGGCCGCCTGCGCGCGCCGCAGGCCGGGGATGCCGCGCGACGTCGAATAGCGGTGCGTGCGCGGATCCTTCACGGCCTCGCAAAGCTTGTCGACAATGCTCTGCGGGGTCGGAAGATCGGGGTTGCCCATCCCGAGATCGATGATATCCGCGCCCCCCGCCCTTGCCGTTGCCTTGAGCCGGTTGACCTGTTCGAAAACATAGGGCGGCAGTCTGCGGACTTTGTGAAATTCTTCCATGGGAGTTCCAGTCAGCTTTGAGCAGTTCAGGGCAATTTTGTTTTCGGTTTGCGGCCAATTCCTATCGAAGGCAAGATCAATTCTCGATTTTCTCTTGGGTCTCGCGGGCGTGTGAGCGGGCAAGCGCCCGCAACTGCCGCAACCTTGCCTCGTACTGGGCGCGCGCATCGGGTGATGACGCCCTGTCCTTGAGAAGCTCGGTCATTTCGGCTTCCGCGGCAATTCGCTCGGCCTCCGACATCTGCGCAGTGGCGGCCGTCGGCTGCTCGCCGAAGCTCGGGTAGCGGCCGGTCCGGCGCGCGCCGCTGGTGACGAATTCCTTGCTGTCGACTGGCTCTGCCTGTTCGAGCGGCACGATGGATGCAATGCCCGGGTTGGAGCGTGTGGGCCCCGTTTGCGAGGAGGCTTCACCGCCGGGGCCGGTCGCAGCTTCGGCGGTCTCGGGTGGAAGCGCGGGAGCCGGTGCGGTCGCGGGTGCCGCATCTTCGAGTGAAGCCGTCTGGCAACCCGATAGAAGAAACACGGCGAAAAGCCCCGTCAACCAAGGTTTTTTTCTTCGAAGTTCCAATTGTGTTCCGGCCTGCACCCAATGGCGGTCATGACATGGACAAAAAAAGTCCGTATCTACATTAGCAATCATTCCGCCGTACCATAACCGCGGGAACCAAGCCGATTTAAGGCAGAAGAGGGTCCGGAGGCAACCTTCAGACCGGGAGAGGAGACACCAGGATGGTGGACAGGGGCGACAGCAAAGCGGAAAGCTCCGGGAACGGGAACGGGAACGGGAACGGGAACGGGAACGGCAATTCACCGGCCGAAGCCTATATCGTCAAGGATCCCGAGGCCTTTGCACGGAACGTGGCGCGGATGCTCGAAGAGCTCGGCAAGGCCGCCTCGGCCTGGATCGAGCCGCGCGAGAAGGGCGAAGTGGTCGACACGCTTTCCGATCCGATGGCCGACATGGTCAAGACGTTCTCCAAGGTCGGAGAATACTGGCTTTCCGACCCCAAGCGGGCGATCGAGGCACAAACCTCATTGCTGACGAGCTATTTCAGCCTCTGGAGCGATTCCATCCAGAAAATGTCGGCACAGGAGCAGGAACGTCACGAACCCGGCCGCCGGGACAAGCGCTTTGCCGACCCCGACTGGGAAAACAATCCCTTCTTCGAATTCTTGAAGAACGCCTATTTCATCACATCCGACTGGGCCGACAAGCTGGTGTCCGAAAGTGACGGGCTCGACGAACACGTCCGTCACAAGGCCAGGTTCTACATGAACCAGATTTCCAGCGCGCTGTCGCCGGCGAATTTCCTCGTCACCAATCCCGAACTCTACAAGGAAATGGTGGCGACCAACGGACAGAATCTCGTTCACGGCATGAAGATGCTTGCCGAGGACATCGCTGCCGGCAAGGGCGAGCTCAAGCTTCGTCAATCGGATGCGTCGAAATTTGCAGTCGGCGAGAACATCGCCGTTTCGGAAGGCAAGGTGATTGCCCAGAACGAGATCTGTCAGATCATTCAGTACGCACCCAAGACGGACAAGGTTCTCAAGAGGCCGCTCCTGATCGTCCCGCCCTGGATCAACAAGTTCTACATTCTCGATCTCAACCCGAAGAAGTCCTTCATCAAGTGGGCTGTTGAACAGGGTCACACAGTGTTTGTGGTCTCCTGGGTCAACCCCGACCGCAGCCACGCGAAGAAGGACTGGGAGTCCTATTCACGTGAGGGCATCTCGTTCGCACTCGACACGGTCGAGAAGGCGACAGGGGAAAAGAAAGTCAACGCCATAGGCTATTGCGTCGGCGGCACCTTGCTGGCCGCAACGCTTGCGCTGCACGCCCAAGAGAAGGATTCCCGTATTGCAACGGCGACATTCTTCACCACACAGACCGACTTTACCCATGCGGGTGACCTCAAGGTCTTTGTCGACGAAGATCAGATCTCGGCGATCGAAGCCTCGATGGAGAAGAACGGCTATCTCGACGGATCGCGCATGGCAACGGCCTTCAACATGCTGCGCGCTTCGGATCTGATCTGGCCCTACGTGGTCAACAATTACCTCAAGGGCAAGGATCCGATGCCGTTCGACCTGCTCTACTGGAATTCGGACGCGACACGAATGCCGGCGGCCAATCACTCCTACTATCTCCGCAACTGTTATCTGGAAAACAACCTGTCCCAGGGCCGCATGGTATTGGCCGGCAAGACGCTCGACCTTTCCGACGTCAAGATACCGGTCTACAACCTCGCTGCACGCGAAGATCATATCGCCCCTGCCCGCTCGGCCTATATCGGCGGCCGCTTCTTCGGCGGCGATGTCACCTTCGTCATGTCCGGCTCCGGCCACATTGCCGGCGTCGTCAACCCGCCGTCTTCCGGAAAGTACCAGTTCTGGAGCGACGGACCCGACGGCGCTGATTTCGATGCTTGGGTGGCCGGTGCGAAGGAAACGCCGGGATCATGGTGGCCGCATTGGGATGCGTGGATTCGCGCCTGGGACGCCGAGGAGGTGGACGCGCGGATTCCCGGCGGCAAGAAGCTCAATCCGATCGAGGACGCGCCGGGGTCCTACGTGCGCGTGCGGGTGTAGTCGGTTACACCATGAATTTTGATCCACCGCTGGTCCGAGCCACGCTTGTCCGAAGATACAAGCGGTTTCTTTTCGACGCCCAACTCGAAAACGGCGACCTGATTACCGGGTCCTGCCCCAATACAGGCTCAATGCTCGGGCTCACGGCGCCGGGGTCCGCCATCTATATGACCGAGCACGACAGCCCGACGCGCAAATACCGCCACGCGCTCGAGTTGGTGGAGGCGGATGGAACGCTTGTGGGAATCAACACCGGCCGGCCGAACCGATTGGCCGAGGAAGCCATCCGGAACGGTATCGTCGGTTCGGTCGGAGACTATGAGATGCTTCGCCGCGAGCAGAAATACGGCCGGAATTCACGCATCGACATCCTGCTGGAAGATCCCACCCGCGGGAAAGCCTATGTCGAGGTCAAGAACGTTCATTTCCGCCGCTCACCAGGACTTGCCGAATTTCCCGACAGCGTTACAAGCAGGGGCGCCAAACATCTAGAAGAGCTTGGCGACATGGCCGAGGCCGGTCACCGCGCGATCATGGTCTACCTGATCCAGCGCAGTGACGTCAATCGGCTCAAACTGTGCCGGGATCTCGACCCCGCCTATGCGAATGCATTTGATCGTGCCATGAAACGCGGGGTTGAAGCCTGTGCCATACGATGCACAATTACATCCGGGCGCATTGACGCCGACACATTGGTTCCCGTTGAGGAAACGGGCATAAACAGCGTATCATGACGATCTGAAGGGCCTTGCAGCCCTCAGCATCAAACAAGCGAGCCTCACATGGTCACCTATATCGATGCCGACTCGGCCCCGATGAAAAACACCGGACAGATCCGGCTGTACGGACCCGATGATTTTGAAGGGATGCGCAAGGCGAGCCAATTGACGGCCCGGTGCCTCGATGAACTCGTATCCCGCGTCCAGCCAGGCGTCACCACCAACGAGATTGACCGGTTCGTCTTCGAATTCGGACAGGATCACGGCGCCCTGCCGGCAACACTGAACTACCGGGGATACACAAAGTCCTGCTGCACCTCGATCAATCACGTGGTCTGCCACGGGATCCCGAACGACAAGCCTCTGCGCGAGGGGGAAATCGTCAACATCGACGTTACCTACGTGCTCGACGGCTGGCACGGCGATTCCAGCCGAATGTACCCCGTGGGTGAAATCAAGCGCGCGGCCGAACGGCTTCTGGACATTACCCAGAAATCGCTAATGCTGGGCATCGAAGCCGTCAAGCCCGGCGCCCGAACCGGAGCGATCGGCGAAGCGATCCAGACCTTTGCCGAAGCGGAACGCTGCTCCGTTGTCCGAGACTTCTGCGGACACGGGCTTGGCCGCCTGTTTCATGACGCGCCGAACATCCTGCATTACGGCCGTGCCAGCGAGGGACCGGAAATGCGGCCAGGCATGATCTTCACGATCGAGCCGATGATCAACCTGGGACGGCCGCATGTGAAGGTCCTCTCCGACGGCTGGACCGCGGTGACACGCGACCGTTCGCTCTCGGCTCAATACGAACACACGATCGGAGTGACCGAAACCGGTTGCGAGATCTTCACGCTCTCACCGGCAGGGCTGGATCGCCCCGGACTTTCTGCATGACCTCACGCCGCCGCCCGGGACTGAATGAAGATGGCCCGGACGGCGGCGGCAACAACGGCGAGCCGAACCAGGCTCAGCCGACTGACGAGCGCAGCTTTTTTGCCGAAAGCCGACCCCGAAAGAACAGCAGCCGCAGGATCGATCCCGAGAACGCCTCCCAGGGCGACGGAGGCCCGAGCACGAACACCACCACCGAGCATTACCACGGCCATCGCGACCGGCTGCGACAGCGGTTCCGCGAGGGCGGAGACCGGGCACTCGCCGATTACGAACTGCTCGAGCTCATCTTATTCAGGCTGATCCCCCGTCGCGACACGAAACCGATAGCAAAGGCACTGCTGGCGCGGTTTGGCTCGCTGCCTGAAGTGTTCGGCGCCCCGGCGCACCTGCTCACCGAGGTCGCAGGCGTCGGTGACAGCGTCGCAACCGATCTCAAGCTCGTCGCCGCCATTGCCCATCGCATGCTCAAGGGCGAATTGAAGGGCCGCCAGGTGCTCGGCTCCTGGTCTTCGGTTATCGAGTACTGCCGGGCCGCCATGGCGTTCGAAGCGCGCGAACAGTTCCGGATCCTGTTTCTCGACAAGAAGAATGCGCTGATCGCGGACGAGGTCCAGCAAACCGGCACGGTCGACCATACGCCGGTCTATCCGCGCGAGGTGGTCAAGCGCGCGCTGGAGCTTTCGGCGACTGCCATCATCCTGGTTCACAACCACCCCTCGGGCGACCCAACACCTTCGCGTGCGGACATCGAGATGACCAAGCTTATCATCGACACGGCTCGCCCCCTGGGCATCACCGTGCATGACCACATCATCATCGGCAAGGATGGCCATGCGAGCCTTAAGGGGCTCAAGCTGATCTGATCGGCCGACTTTGACAGGCGGATGAGCGGTCCGGCTCGCATGCCGTCACCGTCAGTATCCTTTCATCTCTTCGCTCCCGAAGAAGCGTTTCGCGTCCTCGTCGATCGCCCTGAGCTTGTCGTCGCCCATCTTGTCGAGCTGCCCCATGATCAGGCCCATGCGATGATTCGATTTGAGAAGCTTTTGATTCTCTTTGAGAAAATTCCAGTACAAGTAATTGAACGGGCAGGCATTCTCGCCGTTTTTCTCTTTCACACTGTAGCGGCAATCTCCGCAATAATCGCTCATCTTGTTGATGTAGGCGCCCGACGCCGCATAGGGCTTGGAGGCCAGAAAGCCCCCGTCGGCAAACACCGCCATGCCGATCACATTGGGCATTTCGACCCATTCATAGGCATCCGAATAGACGATCAGGAACCATTCCTGGACTTCACGCGGATCTATGCCTGCCAGAAGACAGAAATTGCCGATCACCATCAGCCGCTGGATATGATGCGCATAGGCATTGGCCCGGGTTTCGTTTATGCACTGCGCCAGGCAGTTCATGCCGGTGTCGCCGGTCCAGAAAAAGGCCGGCAACGACCGCTTTGCCGAGAGTGCATTTGATTCCGCGTAGTCGGGCATCTTCAGCCAATAGACCCCGCGAATGAATTCACGCCAGCCGATGATCTGCCGGATGAAGCCTTCCACCGCATTGAGCGGCGCATCCCCCTTTTCGTAGGCCTCCTCCGCGCGCTCGCAGCATTCCCGCGGATCGAGAAGGCCGCAATTGATCAATGCCGAAAGGTGGCTGTGAAACAAGAGCGCCTCCCCCTGTTTCATGGCGTCCTGCCAGTCTCCGAAAGAAGGCAAAGCCTCGGCGATGAACCAATCGAGATAGCGCTCCGCATCTGCCCTCGTGACCGGATACTCGAAGGGCTCGAGATCACCGAAATGCTTGGCGAAACGATCGGCGACGAGGTCCATTGCCTCGGTCGTTGTCTTGTCGGGTTCAAACCGGGGCCGCTCGGGGACACTGATGTCGTCCGGCAGGGCCTTGCGGTTTTCCGAATCGTAATTCCATTCTCCGCCGGCCGGCTCGCCGTCCTCCATGAGGTAACCGGTGCGCTTCCGCATTTCGCGATAGAAATACTCCATGCGCAGCGACTTCGGCTGACCGCCATCCTTGTTGGTTGCCCACGATACGAAATCCTCGTGACTGGCAAGAAAGCGGTCGTCGGCCCGAATATCCAGATCGACGTCCAGCTCCTCCCGCCAGTCATGCGCAGCCTGTAGCACCCGCCATTCGGACGGCTCGGTCATCACCACGCGGCAAGGCTCGTGCCGACCGACCGCCTGTTTCAACGCTCCGCCGAAGTCACCAGGATTTTCGCTTGCGTCCAGCGTCACATAGTCGACCGTGAAACCATCGTCACGAAGCGCCTGCGCAAAGTGCCGCATAGCCGAGAACAGGAAGGCAATCTTCTTCTTGTGATGGCGCACGGACGTCGCCTCACCCATCACTTCGGCCATGAAGATCACATCATTTTCCGGATCGGCATCCGAAAGGCTGGAGACCTTTCGCGACAATTGATCCCCGAGCACAAAGCGCAGAACAGTTTTTTCGGACATGGAAGCTCCGGTGAGACAATGGTTGAACGGACCCGCCCGCACGCCGCGCCCTTGTCATCACATTACGGCGAACGCCCCGCGGCGGTTCAACTCAAGCACCGCCCATTCCGTCATTTGGATGACCCCGAACGCAAAAACGCCGGAGCACATGGCCCCGGCGTTTCGAAATCGGTGTAACGCGACGGCTTATTCGGCCGCAGCGTCGTCCTTCTTGGCGGCCTTTTTCTTGGCCGGAGCCTTTTTCTTCGGCGCGGGCTTTTCCTCCGCCTCGGCCTCGTCATCGGCCATCAGCTCTTCCTTGGTGACTGTCTTGTCGGTGACATCGACGACGGTCATCAGGTGATCGATGGTCTTTTCTTCAAAGATCGGGGCCCGCAGCGAAGCCACCGCGCCGGGAGTCTTCTGGAAATATTCGTAGATTTCCTGCTCCTGGCCGGGGAACTTGCGCACCTGTTCGAACAGCGAGCGCTGAAGTTCCTCGTCGCTGACCTGAATGTTGGCGCTTTCGCCGATCTTGGAAAGCACCAGCCCGAGCCGCACGCGGCGTTCTGCGAGCTTGCGATACTCTTCGCGCGCTGCTTCCTCGGTGGTATCCTCGTCCTCGAAGGTCTTGCCGTTGTCGGACAGTTCCTGATTGATCTGACGCCAGATGCTGTCGAACTCGGCATCGATCAGCTTGGAGGGCGACTCGAACTTGTGGGCTTCATCGAGCTGGTCGAGGATCTGCCGCTTCAGCTTCTGGCGGGTCACGTTACCGTACTGGCTTTCGATCTGGGACTTGACCACTTCGCGAAGCTTGTCGGCGGACTCAAGACCCAGCGACTTGGCAACTTCGTCATTGATTTCAAGCTCGCCGGGTGCTGCCACCGACTTGACGGTGATGTCGAACGTGGCTTCCTTGCCGGCGAGATGCGCCGCCTGGTAATCGGCGGGGAAGGACACGGTGATGACCTTCTCCTCGCCGGCTTTGACGCCGACCAGCTGTTCTTCGAAACCGGGAATGAACCGGTTGGATCCGATAACAAGCTCGGCGTCCTGATCGGCGCCGCCCTCGAAGGGTTCGCCGTCAACCTTGCCAAGATAGTCGATCGTCACCTTGTCGCCGTCGGCCGCCTTGCCGTCCTTGGCTTCGTAGCTGCGGCTGTTTTCGGCAACGCGAAGAACCTGCTCCTCGACTTCCTCGTCGGGCACTTCAACGACTTCGCGCACGACCTTGAAGTTCGACATGTCGGCGATGTCGAACTCGGGGATGATCTCGTAGGACATGGTGAATTCGAAGTCGGCGTTGCCGGTCAGGATTTCCTCGGCTTCCTTCTCATCCTCGGTCATGGAGATCTCGGGCTGCGTTGCAGCCTTCTCGCCACGCTCGGAAAGGATGGAGGTCGGCTTCTCCTGGACCATCTCGTTGACCATCTGCGCCATCATCGAGCGGCCATACATCTTCTTGATGTGCGAGATCGGCACCTTGCCAGGGCGAAAACCCTTGATCTGCATTTTGCCCTTGGCTTCAGCGAGCTTTTCGTTGAGCTGCGCTTCCATGTCCTTTTGCGGGACAACGACCTTCAATTCGCGCTTCAGCCCTTCGGCAAGCGTTTCGGTTACCTGCATGTTCAAACCTTCATTTCCTCGCGACTGCGACCGTTCGGGTTGGCCCCGCGACTGGGCCGGTTATCCGGCGTCGCTTGTGGCATTCTTGTTGTCTGGCTCCGAACCGGCGGCGCCGGCTGAACGCCACATTGTGCGGACCGGACCAGACCGCCGTAGACCGGCATCTGGAACGAACCATATGTGCGGCGACCTCACCTCGCGCCCTTCCTGATCACGCCGGCGTGGCTAAGGAAGGGCGATCGGCGGTGTTTTCCGCAGCATCGAAAACTAGGCTTTTCGCGGTCCGACGCATGATTTTTTCCGCAAACCCTGCACACATTTCCGCAATCAGCCGTCCCGGCAGAACAGCGCCCCGCCGGCTAGCCCCCGCACCTATGCGATTTCGCCTGAAATGGCAAGCCTGACCGGATGCCGTAGGCGATTGACCGTCAAAGAGCCGAACCGGAACGGAAGGCTTCTGGGCGTGACGGTTGCAATAGTAGTATTCGATCACGGCCTGGGGCACAATTGCCAGGGAACGCAAGCCTGAAAGACAAGAAGTGGTGCGGGTAGAGAGACTCGAACTCCCACGCCTTGCGGCACCAGAACCTAAATCTGGCGTGTCTACCAATTCCACCATACCCGCATGCACGACGGCCAAACGGTAAAATCTCTCCGGCCTTTCGTAGCGATGCGTCTATATCACCCGCGCGTCAGCGGTCAAATCCAAAATCCGCCACAGCGCGAACAGCGGGGCGACACTTTAATAAAGCGGTTCCTCGTAAAGTGTCTCGCCGTCGATCATCAGGCGGGCAATCTGGGGATCACCTACTTCGGAGACCCGTACGGCAACGGTTGTCCGCCCTTCATTGCGGGCCTTCTCGATCTCCAGCCCCTCCCCCTCGGGAACATAATAGCGTTCGATCCCGTACCTTGGCCGGTCGACTATGTTCGCACTCCAGCGTTCACCGGCAACCCGGATTCGCACAGGCAGCGACCTCATGACCACGTCGCCCTCTTCAAGCTCCACTGGCCTCGAAAAATGCATCTCCCGGGCGTTGTGCAAACCGTCCTCGCCGGCCGCAAGCACCACCCAGACAGGCGCGACCGTGTCCCCTACCGGCCATTCGCCTTTGACAAGGTCCTCATCCACGATCGAAATGCCTTCACCGTAGCTGAGCCAGACATAATCGCCTCGCATGAGGTCGCGCGGGTCGATAGGCTCGGACTTCAGGATGACTTCGACACCATCGCGCAGGACCGATGCCCTGCTCTCGATCATCACGGCAAGGGTTCCAAGCAGGAACAGGCCACACACGATACCCGCCACGATCGGATTGAGCGGCGCGCGAAGACGATCAAGGACCGCACTCATAGCAATTCTCCATCTGCCTTGATGCGTTTTTCGATCTTCATCACGATGAAGGCGATGACCGCAAGCACAAGGCCTCCGACAAAAAGGAAGCCCGAGCTTCCGATAAGTGACCCCAGCGTCTCGCTGACGACGTAGAGCGTTTCCGCCGCAAAGGCGAAATAGGCCAGTCGACGAACGAGCGGGCTGAGACCGCCCGAGAGCACGAGCAGCAGCACACTTACAAGCAGGATCACGGCGGCCATGATCATTTCAACCAGGAGGCTCGGATTGGACAGATCGAGTTGCAGGAGAGCCAGCCCAGAAAGCAGAAGGACGGTTCCGTAGGACGTCACCCAGCCGTGTTTCTCGACAAACCCGCCAAGTGCTGCCGGGGGCCACCATCCGACGGCCAGCGCGGCAGATCCCATGACCGGCAGGATGATCTTGGGCTCGATACCGAGAAGCCCGTGAGCGGCCCAGAGCAGCCAGCAAATCAGCAGGATGACGACGAGATGGCCCGCGACGGTTGACCGCGACCGCAATGCGGCAATGCCGCTGACCAGCGCCACAAGCAGCGTGATCGTGATTGCTCGACCCTCGACCGTGTTCACCGAACCGGACCCGAACACGTCGATCTGTGCCCACAAAAGACCCAGACCAAGCAGACCGGCAGCAATCGCGGCCAAACCCGATGAGAACGCGAGCGACACCACAAGCGCGGCCGTCGCCCAGGTCAGCATGAAGCCGGTCTCGTCGCCACTGATATGGTACATTTGGGAAATCAGCGCTAAACCTGCACCGTAACTCAATATGCCGGCCACCAGGGATGCCTCCATCATCCATGGAGCGTTTTTGCGCCGCGAGAGCACTGCCACAGCAAGGCTCAGGCAAATCAGCGCCGCAACCAGGAACACCCGGAACGGACGGGCGATCAGTTCCCAGTTGGATGCAACGAGTGCGACGACCGCGGCACCGAACAACACGGCAGCCAGAACCGCGAGTACACCTGAAAGGCTGAAGCCCTTGTGGCGGGCGTCATGGTCGGCAAGCAAACGTTCGCCCTGCCCCGGTTCCAGCAATCCGCCCTTGGTCCATTGCTCGATTTCCCGAGCGATATATTTTCGCAGCAAGCGGAACTCCCGATCCCTATTTGAATTGAGGTTACAACATCGTCGAAGTTCGGCAATGCCAATTATCGAGGCATGGCGCGCCTTTCATGAGGCAATTGCACGGCTTGAAGGCAAAAATGCTCGGAAATCGAATGCGCTATGCATTCAATGCATGTCTTCCATGATTATTTTGCACTGCACAAATCGATTGAATCGACCTATATTCCAATCATCGAAACGCCACACGGTGGTTCGGAAAACAGCGGGACCAAAGGAGAGTATCCATGAAATTGATCCGCTCCTACGCCAGCTGGCGCAGATATCGCGAAACCTGCTCGGAACTTCAGAAGCTCTCCGAGCGCGAGTTGAGTGACATTGGAATGGCGCGCGACGACATTCCCTTCGTCGCACGGCGCGCAGTGTAAGAGATTTAAGAATTCGGAGCGGCCTCCTCCTCCTCCCAATAGCCGCTTCGATGTGACTGGCGTTCATCCTCCTCCCGAGCGTCAGTCTTCCAAAATGGCGCCCACCGGATCCTCCTCCCCCGGTGGGCGTTATTTGTTTCAGGGTTCGCTTTCTCCCCACCCCCACGACATGCCATTCACATGAACGCCGGCCGAGCCGGCGGACGTTGTCCTGGTGTCCGCAAACGATGCCGTCTGCCTGAAGTCTTCAGCGCGAGGCTTTTCGGTTTTTACAAGCCGTATCAACCATTTGTTAACACGCCTTGCATTCGCTGCATGTCCCCTATGCAGAATACTGCACTGCACAATCCGCGCCAGAGTGACTATATCCGGTTCAAGCAAACGCGAGGCCGGAACACCGGCCGGAACTTGAAAGGAAATGAACCATGAACTTCCGTAAAGCCTATCAGGACTGGCGCCAGTACCGTAACACCGTCAACGAACTCTCCCGCATGTCCGAGCGCGAACTCAACGACCTCGGCATTTCCCGCGGCGACATCCCGTTCGTGGCCCGTCAGCCCGCCCGTTAATCCAACGGTCGACCGACATCCGCTGCCCGGGTTTCAACCGGCCAGTCAAAACAGCGTCCTGGAAACAGGGCGCTGTTTGCATTTTCAGAGCTTCGCGTATTCGACCGCGATCCACATCCGTTAGAGAGGCACATGCTCCTGTGCACCCGCAATACAGGCTGCCTCAATATTGGGCACACCTGCGAATTGCCTTCCATCTCTCACAGCCATTCGGCCGCTGCATATCTGGGCTGACATTATTGCGCTGCACAAACAGCGTGCAATCGCCTATATATAGAGCATCAGATTGATAGCCCCGCAGATGGGCTTACCCGAGGAGATCGACATGAACTTTATCAACAAGGCCCGCCACTGGATGAAATCGCGGCAGACTGCACAGCAGCTTGCGAACCTCTCCAACGAAACCCTGGCTGACATCGGCCTGACCCGTTTCGACATCGACAGCGTTGCCCGCGGTCGTCATCGCTAACAAGCGCTGAGATCCGTTCGATGTCAGCTGAAAACGGCGCCCGCCTCGGGCGCCGTTTTCGTTTGGGCTGCTGCAGCAGGATCGGCCCCGCACGCGTTGCTGCAAAACATCTTTGAGCCGTCACGGCGCTCATGCTAGACGGGCATCATGACCAACACCGAGAACCCGAACTCTCCAATTCACGTCGTTGGCGGCGGACTCGCCGGCTCCGAAGCCGCCTGGCAGATCGCCCGGCGCGGCCTGCCCGTCATCCTGCACGAAATGCGGCCGGTGCGCGGAACCGACGCCCACAAGACGGACAGCCTGGCCGAGCTCGTCTGCTCGAATTCGTTTCGCTCCGATGACGCGGAAAACAACGCGGTTGGCGTGATTCATGCCGAAATGCGGATGGCCGGTTCGCTGATCATGACTTGCGCCGACGCCAACCAGGTTCCCGCCGGCGGCGCGTTGGCCGTCGACCGCGAGGGCTTCGCTAAGGCGGTTACCGATGCCATTGCGGCCGAACCGCTGATCACGGTCGCGCGGGAAGAAATTACGGGATTGCCGCCTGCCGACTGGGGCAGAACAATCATCGCGACAGGCCCCCTCACCGCTCCGGACCTTGCCGAAGCCATCCAAGCGGAAACCGGCCAGGAGGCGCTTGCCTTCTTCGACGCGATCGCGCCCATCATTCACACCGACTCGATCGACATGTCCGTATGCTGGCACCAGTCCCGCTATGACAAGGTCGGTCCGGGCGGCACCGGCAAGGACTACATCAACTGCCCGATGGACAAGGACCGGTACGAGGCCTTCATCGCGGCACTCGTCGAGGGCGACACGACCGGCTTCAAGGAATGGGAGGGAACACCCTATTTCGATGGTTGCCTGCCGATCGAGATCATGGCGGAACGCGGCCCCGAAACACTGCGCCACGGCCCCATGAAACCGATGGGCCTGACCAACGCGCATCAACCCGACATCAAGCCCTACGCGGTTGTCCAGTTGCGGCAGGACAATGCGCTGGGCACGCTTTACAACATGGTCGGGTTCCAGACCAAGCTGAAGTATGGCGCGCAGGCCGAGATCTTCCGTATGATCCCGGGGCTTGAGAATGCCGAATTCGCACGGTTGGGCGGGCTCCACCGCAACACCTATCTCAATTCGCCTGCGCTGCTCAACGAAACCCTTGAACTCAGGAGCCGTCCGGGCCTTCGTTTCGCAGGCCAGATCACCGGTTGCGAAGGCTACGTGGAAAGCGCAGCCATCGGCCTTCTCGCCGGCCGCTTTGCCGCTGCGGAGCACAGGGGTGAAACCCCGTCCGCTCCGCCGCCGACAACCGCTTTTGGCGCCCTGCTCAACCACATTACCGGCGGTCATATCCTGAGCGACGACGAGCCGGGCAAGCGCTCCTTCCAACCGATGAATGTCAATTTCGGACTGTTTCCACCGCTTGATCCAGGGGCGATCCTGAGGCCTGAGGGCGGCGGCAGATTCCGCGGCAAGGACAAGGCGAAAGCCAAGAAACAGGCCTATGCACGCCGGGCCCTAGCCGATTGCGCCGCATGGCTCGAAGGGCGGGCAGTGGCGGCGGAGGCTGCGGAATAGGACCACACGGGTCCGGTGGCGGATTGACGCCGGGCTCCTCTCGCGGCAGCATGATGAGCAACGGCTAGAGGAGGATGGTGAGTGGTTGTTTTGGTCCGAAACGGATCCGGCTTTGTCGGGTTACTCGCTGCAACCTGCTTCATGACCGGTCTCATTGTCGCCCCGGCAATGGCCGAAGCCGACTGCGCGGATGAAGTTCGCGCCCTCATGCAAGGCAATGCCCCTCATGAGGGGCCGATCCGCAGCCGATCCGTAACCCGGATGACCGGTGGAATGGAAATGGTCGCTCTCGGCCTCACTGACGGCAAGAACCATCTGTCGATGGATGCAGACGGCAATCCTGTGTCGCTGTTTCGCGACAACAAGTTCTACACCACCTCAGACGCCGGACAAAGCTGGACGCTGGTCCAGACCTACTCGGCCGAGACCATGGAACAGACAAGGCAGGGCCTTGCAAGGCAGGCAGAACAGGCCAGCAACATCACCTGTGAATACGGGGTCGATCTGGATGGCACCGAGGTCAATTACTACACCGTGGACTACGAGTACCATGGAACCGGGACACCCGTGCACGGGCAATACTGGGTTGACGCCGAAACCGGTTTTGCCCTGAAAGCGATCACAACCAGCGATCCCGGCGGAAACGAAACCGTTATCGAGCAGGTGAGCGAGCCAGCCCCCGGCGAAACCCTGCCTGCTCCGGAAAACTGATCACCGGCAGCGGAACCAGCCACAACCGCGTTGCCATCCTCGGGCTGAAAATCAGTCCAGCCTACTCTGCGGGCGCAACCGAATCCCTCGATGAGACCTGCCCGGCTATCGGCAATCCGGGCATCCCGGCAGCCTGTGGATTCTGGCTGACGTAGTCGGCCTTCAAGTCTTCCGATCCCTTGCGCGATCCGTCATGGCTCCAACCAGGCGGCGCGAACAGGTAGGCCAGACGCTCGGCAATGGTAAGTCCCGGCTGGCGCGCATCCTTGAACATGTCGATCCACTCGTGAAATGCCACCTTGATCGGGTTGAAGGTGCCGAGATTCTTGACGATGCCGTAGCGGGGCATGTCCTCGTCAAGTTCAGGAACAAAGGTGCCGAACATCCTGTCCCAGATGATCAGCGTGCCGGCATAGTTGGAGTCGAGATAACGCGGGTTGGTCGCGTGGTGCACCCGGTGGTGCGACGGCGTGTTGAAGATTGCCTCGATCGGTTTCCACATCTTGCCGATCGCTTCGGTGTGAATCCAGAACTGGTAGACAAGGTTCAGCCCGCCCACGAACAGCAGCAGCAGCGGGTGGAAGCCGAGAAGCGCAAGAGGAATGCGCAGGATGAACATGCCCGTGAAGGTCCCAGTCCAGCTTTGGCGCAAGGCGGTGGAAAGATTGTAATGCTGGGAGGAATGATGGTTCACGTGTTCGGCCCAGACCCAACGGCACCGGTGCGCAATGCGGTGATACCAGTAGTATCTCAAATCATCGAGAACGAAGCACAGGGCGATCACCCACCAGGACGTGCCAAGATCGGTGATCCGGAATTCCCATGCCCACATCAGCACTCCGAAAGCGATGAAGCCGAGCAGCAGCCCTGAAACCACGTTGCCGACGCCCATCACGAGCGAGGTCAGCGTATCGCGCGTCTCGTAATCGCCGCGCTTCCTGAAATAGCGGATAACCAGAAGTTCGAGCAGGATCGCGATCACGAAGAACGGGATCGCCATTTGCGTAACATCCGGAAAGTCCTTGAGATCAGGCATGTCCGTCATCCTCCTGTGGGTCGGCAAGCTTCGGCGTGGCGAGCGCCAGGCTTCCGCACAGCCATAGCGAGACTTCCGCCGCCTCCTCTGTGGTGCGGAACATGTAATCGCCGCCAGGCAGGGTCGAATCGTGAAACTCGATCCTGAGCGCCGGCTGGTCCTCAAGCGCCTGGACCCCGACCGATTGCGGCATGATCATCCGGGCGACGTAGTGGCGCCCCATCGACTGCAGAAACCCGGTCTTGCCGTCGGCGAGCCGCATGAAACTCGCATTGCCGTCGGCCGTCATGATGACCGACCGAATCGCCTCACCGGGATAGGCCTTTGAGAATTCGAGGATCACCTCACCATGATCGCGGGTCTCCTTTCGTCGGGAGCCGCCCGTAAAATGCACTGCGCCGATAACAGCGAGCACACCAAAGGTGACCACCACAATCAAAGCCCCGAGACTCATTCATTCCTCCGCTTGACGCAAATCCCGATCACGTCAGCCGCGACTATGCCGCGCGCCAACGCCACACGCAAGGCACAGGACCAAATCATGCATGCCGATATTCTGAGACGCCACAGCCCCGCAGTTTCGGGGGGATCATGCATTTTTCACCCAGCCCGTGCCCACGGAACGCGCCCTAGATCGACACCCGCGGCCGCCGGGGCCACTCTCTCAGATCCGTCCGCTGCGCGCCGCCCGCCACAACCGCCACTGCCGCCTCAGTTGCGAAGGCCGCGGCGATGTCTCCATGCAGCGGCTGCCAAGCGATTCGGCCCGGGCGAAAACCGGTTCCGCCAAAGCGACCGGCAAATAGGCGCACCGTGCGTCCGAGGGCACAGCGGAAAAGGCATCGCGCGCCTTGGCCAGATGCTCCCGACCGAGACCCGCGAAGGCCCGTATCGCGGCATCTATGCGATTGCTGTCCTTCCCATCCAGCAGGCTGGATCTGTCGAGACCGGTAGCGGCAAGCAGATCTGCCGGGATAAACACCTGTCCCCGCCTCTGGGTAATAGGCAGCATCATCAGGTGACCTGCAACCGCCTGTGCCACACCGGCGTGACCGCTCGCTGTAGCTGTCCCCGCCGAAGCCTCGGGTGCAACTATGAAAACCGACATCTGCAGCAGCGCCGAGGCTGTCTCGCCGGCATACCCTTCGTAGCTGGAGCGATCGGGCATCGGATCGTCGTAGAGATCGAACACGCGCGCCTCGCACATGCCCGTGAGCGGAGCAACCGGCATCGAACGGCGGGCGATCAGTTCAAGCAGTCGTGAGGCAAGCGGATGCGCTTCCCCTTCGCTGGCGCGCTCGCCTGAAATCACGTCTTGCCACCATTGCAGACGGATTTCGCCCGGCAGAGCTTCGCTGATCCGGTCGCGGATCGCGGCGACCTCGGCATTGAACAGCATCAGCGTCGCGAGGTCGTCCCGGACATCTTCCGGCATCAGCAAAATGCTCAGGTATCTGTCGAAGTCCACTGCGCGCAATTGGCCAAGCACGCTTTGCCCGTCGCTCTGATTGCGACCTGGTTCAGGAGCGGCCACAGCTCAAACCGCGATCAGCGCCGCGGCAACCGCACGTGATTCGGCTAGCATGACGTTGAAGGTCCGGACCGCGGCGCCTGTGCTCATGGGATCCGAGGAGACGTTAGCATTGCGAAGCGCCGCTTTGAGGTCCGCAGGCAACGCCCGGATTGACGAACCGGTCCCGACGAGCAGGAATTCGATATCGCCGGCTTCCGCAAGCACCTTGTCGAACAGCGCCTTCTCGAGAGGCTGCGCCTCGGTGACGTCCCATCCGTAAATCCCGGATGGCAGACACAGGATCGAGCCCCGATGCGACATGTCGGCGAAGCGGAACCCGCCGTTTCCATAGGCATCGATCCCGGCACGTCCGGGAAAGTGGGCCTCGCGAATTTCGATCCCGCGTCCCACCGTCAGGCTGTGCTCTTTCCGGCAACTCCGGAATCCGTTTCTGCATCATCCTCCGTATCCAGCCCGACGCGGAAATTGTCGGCCCGGAGCTTGAAGAGAATGAGAACCGGAGCGGCGATGAAGATGGACGAGTAGGTACCGACCAGCACACCGAAGATCATCGCGAACGTAAACGACTGGATCACTTCACCGCCGAATATGAACAGCGCAAGAAGTGCCAGAAGCGTGGTAACGGATGTCAGGATCGTGCGCGGCAGCATCTGGTTGATCGAAAGGTCCAGCAGGCTGGTCATCGGAAGCTTCTTGTAGCGCCTCAAGTTCTCGCGAACCCGGTCATAGACAACCACCGTATCGTTCAGCGAGTAACCCACGATCGTCAGAACCGCCGCGATACTCGAGAGATTGAATTCTATCCCAGAGATTACGAAAATCCCGATCGTGAGCACCACGTCGTGAACGGTGGCTATGATTGCACCCAGCGCAAACTGCCACTCGAACCGGAGCCAGATGTAGACAAGGATCGCCATCAGCGACGCAATGACCGCAATTGTTCCCGCCTGCGCCAGCTCGCCCGAGACGGTCGGACCGACAACCTCCACGCGCCGGATATCGTAATCGCCCTCGAGCTCGGCCCGAACCAGCGTGATCACGGTCTGCTCGGCATTCTCGCCGCCACCCTGTGCCTGAACACGGATGAGAACATCACGTGGCGTGCCGAATTCCTGGGCCTGGATATCGCCGAGATTGAGCTCGGAGAGCCGCGCGCGGATGTCGCCCACATCGGCATCACCCTGCTTGGCCTGGACCTCGATCATCGACCCGCCCTTGAAATCGATGCCGTAGTTCATGTTGACCGTGGCAAACAGCACCATGGCTCCAACCGACGCCACCGCCGACAGCACGAATGTGAAACGCCTAAACGTCATGAAGCGGAATGTGAAGTCGCGGATGATCGCGTCGAGCAACCCCTTGGGCAACGCCTTGGGACGCCGGCGCCGAACCCATTCCGCCATCATCCAGCGTGTAAACGTGAAGGCGGTGAAGACCGTCGTCACAATACCGATGGCGAGCGTAACGGCAAAACCGCGAACCGGACCCGTGCCGAGATAGAACAGGATGACCGCGGCAATCAGGGTCGTCACGTTCGCATCCAAAATCGTGGAGAACGCGCGACTGAAACCCGCGTCGATTGCCTGAATCAAAGAGCGCCCTGCCCGGTGTTCCTCGCGGATACGCTCATAGATCAGAACGTTGGAATCGACCGCCATACCGATGGTCAGCACGATACCGGCAATACCCGGCAGGGTCAGCGTCGCTCCGAGCATGGTCAGGAGCGCAATGATCATCGAAACGTTGGCAACCAGCGCAAGGTTGGCGATGAAACCGAGCATGCCGTAGGCGACGAACATGAAGGCAAGAACGAGAATAGCGCCGATCACGCCTGCAATTTCACCCGCGGCAATCGAGTCCGCACCGAGTCCGGGGCCAACGGTCCGTTCCTCGATCACCGTCAGCGTTGCAGGCAATGCGCCCGCCCTCAAAAGGATGGCCAGATCGTTGGCGCTCTGGACGTCGAAGTTTCCGGAGATCTGGCCGGTTCCACCGAGGATCGGCTCGCGGATGACCGGCGCGGAAATCACCTGGTCATCCAGCACGATGGCAAACGGCAGACCGACATTCTGCGTCGTCGCCTGTCCAAAGCGCTGGCCACCCTTTGAATCGAAGCGGAACGTAACGATGGGTTCATTGGTGCGCTGGTCGTAACCGGCCTGCGCATCGACAAGGTTTTCACCCGAGACCAGAACGCTGCGCTGGATCAGATAGGGAATCGGCGGATCGTCGGTCGAAAATAGCACCTCCGATGTGGCCGGCGGACGGCCGTCCATTGCTTCCTGCACGGGCATGCTCGTGTCGACCATGCGGAAAGCGAGCTTCGCCGTCTGGTTCAACAGGCCCTTAAGGCGCTCCGGATCGTCAAGACCGGGCACCTGGACCAGGATCCGGTCCGCGCCCTGGCGCTGGATCACAGGCTCAGTCGTGCCGAGTTCGTCGATACGCTTGCGCACGACCTCGATAGACTGCGCCACGGCGGACGACACGCGGTAGGTGATCCCCTCATCCGTCAGCAGAATGCGCAACTGACCCGGCTGCGGCTCCTCGATCGTAGCCTCGACCACGGTGCCGCCTCCGAAAACGCCCGAGGCGACCGGCTCGGTGATTTCCGAGAGGATCTGCCTGGCTTCCTCGATCTGGGCTTCGTCGCGAATGCGCACCTGCACGGCCTGGCCCGTACCCGATAGCCCCGTATAGCCGATACCGGCCTCGCGAAGCAGCCGCCGCACATCATCAACTGTCGTGGTCAGGCGGTCCTCGATGATGTCCTGCCGTTCCACCTGCAAGAGCATGTAGGAGCCGCCCTGCAGGTCCAGCCCGAGCGTCAGTTGCTTGGAGGGCAGCCAATCGGGAAGGCTTTCCGCCTGCTGCCTGTCAAGCAGATTGGGTGCAGCGAAGACGACGCCGGCGAGAACCGCAAGCCAGATCAGGGTTGTTTTCCAACGGGAGAAGTACAGCATGTCGCTCTCGGTTCGGTCCAGTGGACCAATCTTGTATGGCTGGTCGTCGCAATCGCCAACGGGACAGAAACAGGTCTGTCAGGGGTTTGCGGTTATTCCTTGACGGGCTCGCTCTTGACGCGAACATCGGCAATCAGGCTGCGGACCAGCCGCACCTTCACCCCGTCGGCAATCTCGACTTCCAGTTCGGCATCATCGATCACCTTGGTGACTTTTCCAAGCACACCGCCCCCGGTGACCACCTGGTCGCCGCGACGGACGTTCTTGAGCATTTCCTCGCGCTTCTTCATCTGTGTGCGCTGCGGCCTGATGATCAGGAAATACATGATCACGAAAATCAGCACGAACGGCAGGATCGACATAAGGATCTCACCGCCACCGGCGGCGGATTGGGCATAGGCCGGGGTTACTAGCATCAAAAACTCCTCAAGGATAAACGAGGCGGTCACAAAAGGGCCGCCCGACAGTCGTGCGGAATATAGTGACAGACTGTGCGATTGCAACGCAAACATGGCTCCAAACGGCCCGATTTTCGGGTGTTCGGTGCTTTTCGGCCCGGCAGAGCCGTGCTACCGCCTTTGGCGCACCCGGAGCAAATCCGCAGACGGGCGCAGAAGAACAGTTTTCCAGGGAGCCCGCAGCGCCATGCAAGACGATATCGCCCGGCAGATCTTGTCAGAACTGTCCCGCCTCGCAACCGCGGTCGAAGCACTTGGCGGCCCCAAGACCAAGACAAACAACTTCGATGCCGCCGACTGTTTTTTGTGGAACGCGGAACGCTCGCATCTGGCCCCCGTCGCAAAGCCCAACCGCATCGATATCGCGCTGATCAAGGGGGTCGACCATGTCCGTGACATCCTCTTCGACAACACCCGCCGTTTCGCCCAGAGCCTTCCGGCAAACAATGTCCTGCTGTGGGGCGCGCGGGGCATGGGCAAATCCTCGCTGGTGAAATCGGTGCACGCCGCAGTGTCGCGGACACCGGGCCTACCCGCACCGCTCAAACTTGTCGAAATCCATCGCGAGGATATCAATTCGCTGCCAACGCTTATGGGAATCCTGCGCGCCGCACCCGCACGCTTCATCCTGTTTTGCGATGATCTTTCCTTCGACCATGACGACACGGCCTACAAGTCACTGAAAGCAGCGCTCGATGGCGGGATTGAAGGGCGCCCGGAAAACGTTTTGCTCTACGCCACCTCCAACCGCCGGCATCTCCTGCCTCGGGACATGATGGAAAATGAACGCTCAACGGCAATCAATCCCAGCGAGGCTGTCGAGGAAAAGGTCTCACTGTCTGACCGGTTCGGGCTGTGGCTCGGTTTCCACAAGTGCAATCAGGACGACTATCTCGATATGGTGAACGGGTATGCGGCGCATTACGAATTGCGCGTTGACCCGGAGACCCTTCGCAGCCAGGCCCTGGAATGGGCCACCACGCGCGGTGCACGTTCCGGCCGCGTGGCCTGGCAATTCATACAGGATCTGGCAGGACGCCTGGGACAAACCACCTCGTCCTGATCGCCCGTTCAAAGCCACCCGGCGAAACGATGAGCCGGCACCGAAAAGAGGCCGGCGCATCTCCGCACCGGCCTCTTTCCGATTTTGCCTGGAGGGGCAGTTATTCGAGATAGGTCATCGGGTCGACAGGCGCCGCGTTCTTGCGGACTTCGAAGTGAAGCCGCGGCGTTTTTGCGACGCCGGTCATGCCGGAACTCGCGATAACCTGGCCGCGTGCAATCTTGTCGCCGCGCTTGACGTGCAGGTCGTTGGCGTGAGCGTAGACCGTGACAAGACCATCGTCGTGCCGGATCAGCACGGTCTTGCCGTATTCCTTCAGACCGTCGCCGGAATAGATCACGACACCGTTTTCTGCAGCCTTGATCGGGGTCCCCGTCGGCATCGAGATGTCGATGCCGTCATTGCGCTTGCCGTCCTCGGTCTTGGCAAATCCGGTGATCACCTGGCCGCGCGCAGGCCAGCGGAACTTGTCGATGCCGGTGGCCGCAGGGGCAACCGCCGCGACGTCGCCACGCGCCTTGTCCGCAACCCCGTCCTGCCCGTTGCCGGCGTTCGTCTGAGCGGCGGGCGGGGTGTAGGTTTGCGGCTTGTTATCGCGGGACACGGAAGCGGTGCGCGTGGTGTCCACGGTATTCGCCCCCTCGCCCGGGATTGCCAGTGTCTGGCCGATCCGGATGTTCGATCCGGACAGGTTGTTGGCAGACTTGAGCGCATCGACACTCACGCCATGCGTCCGCGAAATCTTGCTCAACGTGTCGCCGGCCTTGACCGTGTAGGTGCCGCCCCGTTGTCCGGCTGTTGCGGGACCGGCATTGCGCTCGGTTACCGCCGCAGTCACGACCTCGCCCTGCGAATTCGCCTCGCCGCGAACCGATGGCGCAGACGGGAGTACCGCGACATCGCGGTTCGGCGCAGGTGCCGGAACCGGAATGCGGTTGTGCCGTGCCTCGCCCTGGAGACCGACACCCGAATTCGACGCGCGAGTTTTCGGATTGTTGTCCGGTGCAGATACAGGCGCCTGCCGTGAGTAGACATAGACGGGGATCAGCAATTGACGGCCTGCGGCGACCTTCGACGGGTCGTCGATATTGTTGGCCTTCATGATCTCGGACGCAGGCACTCCGTACCGCTTGGAGAGATTATAGATTGTCTCGCCCGGTCCCAGCGCGATTCGGGTCGCCCCGGTCGTGCTCCACCCGGCGCCCTGCGGCGCGGTGCCTGTGACGATGGGATCGGGTGCGAGCACCTGATCGGCATCGGCATTGTAGATCGAGGCCGGCTGTATGGATCCGGTCACCTCGGAACGCTCCGGGAATGCCTGGGGAGCCGGTGCGGAAGGCACGATCGGCTCGGGAGCCCGTACCGGTTCCGGCACATGGCGGATCTGGCGTGACGCGGCCTGCCCTTGCGCGGCGGCAGCGGGCCGGGTCTGTACAAAAGACGGGCTTCTGTCACCGGAGTTCAAGCCGGATCGCTGGACCGGCTGGGGAACCAGGCTCGCCGGAGAGGCCGACGCACGCGCTGCAGCCCCCGGAACCGAACCTGTCGCTGTCGGGTCATAACCCTGCTGGATCGGAGCCCGATAGTCGCCCGGGAATGCCTGCGAAACAATGGCCTGCCGCGCTGGCGCGGGTGCCGGGGCCTGCGGGAAGCTGTTGTTCGCCGGATAGGTATTTGCCTGCGGATAGGCACCCGGCAGACTGCCGGAAGACCCGACACCGCCGGGAGGAACAGGGCTGCCGGGATTTGCGCCAACGGGCGCAAGGGAATCCGAAGCAGGCTGGGGAATCGAAGCTGTGTAGAACTGATCTGCGGACCTGTGCGAGAACCGGCTCGCATCCGAACTGCAGGCGGCTGCGGAGCTCGCCAGCAGCGCAACGCCGAGCAATCGAGTAACCGAAGCACCGGGAACAACAGTCTGTCTGAGACGCATAACACTACCCATCAACGCAAAACCAACTGTGATGATTAAAGCGCGTTAGTGTTACTCATCGGTTAAGTCCGAGGGAATTCGGTCAAGAATCGGGCAAAGCCGGGTTCAAAGGGCTGCTGCGACCCCGGGAATAAAGGCGCGGTAGGGAACTTCGAAAAGGTCTTCGCGTTCGAACCGGCTGCCGATTTTGGTCAGCCTCGCCATTCTCGCGACCGTCCCGTCTTCCGGCATGATCGGCGCGAGCATCACACCGCCCGAGGCCAACTGGTCGACGAACTGACGCGGCATTCCTTCGAATGCGCATGTCGCAATGATGCGGTCGAAGCTACCCTCACCGTTCACCCCCTTGAGCCCGTCGGCCTGTCGCGCGACGATGCCGCCTAGACCAAGGTGGGAAAAACGCTGCTGCGCCAGTTGCACAAGGGTTCTGTAGCGGTCGATGGTGATGACCCGCTCGGTAATGCGCCCCGCGACGGCGGCAAGGAACCCCGAGCCTGTGCCGATGTCGAGCAATTTCTGACCAGGCTCTATCGCCGCTGCGGCCAGGATACGCGCCACAAGATCCGGGCTCTCCGCGAACGCGCCGCAATCGATCGGCAGAAGCCGGTCATGATAGACGCTGTCGGTATAGGCGGCGGAATGAAAAATCGTGCGCGGCGTTTGTTCGATCGCTGTCAACAGGGCCTTGTCGGCGATGCCCTCCGCGCGCAAGCGCAGAAACAGTCCGGCACACCCTTCCTTCTCGGCGAGGCGGGCATTCACCGCTCAGGCTTCCAGCGCCTTGGCGATCTGGTCCTGCACCGCGTGATGTGTGAGATCGAGCTTGAGCGGCGTTACAGAGATGTAACCGTTGGATATCGCCTTGATGTCGCTGTCCGAGTCCGGTGAGAAATCGCGACGGCCGAATTTAAGCCAGTAGTAGGGAAAGCCCCTGCCATCCTTGCGCTCCTCGATTGACAGTCCATGGGTCATCTGTCCCTGCTCGGTCACCAGAACCCCCTTCACCTCGTCGGGAGCGCAGTTCGGAAAATTCACATTGAGAAGCGTTCCGCGCGGCAAATCAATATCGACGAGCTTTTTCAAAAGCTCCGGCGCCAGCGTTTCAACCACTTCCCAGGGCAGCATCCGGCCTTCGGCATGGACCGTTGTGTAGGCCTGGCTGACCGCAATCGACTTCACACCCAGAAGCGTTCCCTCCATGGCGCCTGCCACGGTTCCCGAATAGGTCACGTCATCGGCAACGTTCTGTCCTGCATTGACACCGGAGAGGATCAGATCCGGCGCGGTGTCCATCAGGCTCTTCAGGGCCATTATGACGCAGTCGGTGGGCGTGCCGCGCAGCGCATAGGTCTTTTCGTCGATCTTGCGCAGCCGAAGCGGTTCGGAAAGGGTCAGCGAATGGGCAAGGCCGCTCTGATCGGTCTCGGGCGCCACGATCCAGACATCGTCGGACAGGGATCGTGCGACACGCGCAAGCACCTCAAGCCCTTCGGCGTGAATGCCGTCGTCATTCGTAATCAAAATCCGCATCGTGAAATCCTTGCTTTGAAATCAGGCGGCCTTCTCGATTTTCGAGATCCCGCCCATATAGGGCCGAAGCACCTCGGGAACGGTGATCGAACCGTCTGCGTTCTGGTAGTTTTCCATCACCGCAATCAAAGCACGCCCGACCGCAACGCCCGAACCATTGAGGGTGTGGACAAATCTGGTCGCCTTGTCGCCTGCCTTGCGGCAGCGCGCATTCATGCGTCGAGCCTGGAAATCACCGCAAACCGAGCAGGAGGAAATCTCCCGGTAGGCCTTCTGCCCGGGGAGCCAGACCTCGATGTCATAGGTCTTGCGCGCTCCGAACCCCATGTCCCCGGTGCAAAGCACGACCGTGCGGAAATGCAGCCCCAGCCGCTTGAGAACCGCTTCCGCGCTCGCGGTCATCCGCTCGTGCTCTTCGAGCGACGTTTCGGGAGTGGTGACCGACACCAGTTCCACTTTGGAGAACTGGTGCTGACGCAGCATGCCGCGGGTATCACGCCCGGCCGAGCCGGCCTCCGACCGGAAGCAGGCCGTCTGGGCCGCATAACGCCTCGGCAAGTCCTCTTCCGCGATAATCTCGCCAGCCGCCATGTATGTCAGCGGCACCTCGGCGGTCGGGATGAGCCACCGGCCGTCGGTCGTGCGGAACAGATCATCCCCGAACTTGGGCAGCTTGTCCGTGCCGTAGGCGGCCTCATCATTGACGAGAAGCGGGGGATTGACCTCGCGATACCCATGCTCACCGGTATGAAGATCGAGCATGAACTGGCCAAGCGCCCGCTCGAGCCGCGCAAGCACGCCAGACAGGATGGTAAAACGCGCGCCCGACATCTTCGCAGCGCGCTCGAAATCCATCATTCCGAGCGCTTCGCCGAGTTCGAAATGCTCCTGCGCCTCAAAACCCAGGTCCGGCTTTTCGCCGACAAGCCGCACTTCGACATTGTCGCTCTCGTCGGCCCCAACCGGAACGTCATCGAGCGGGATGTTCGGCAAGACTGAAAGAGCGTGCTTGAGCTCCTCGTCCAGCTCGCGTTGCTTGGCTTCGCCAGCCTGCAATTCGTCCTTGAGCTTGGCCACCTCGGCCTTCAGCGCATCGGCCGCCGCCTGGTCCTTGGCCGCCATGGCCTTGCCGATCTCTTTGGAGGCGGCGTTGCGGCGTTCCTGCAACGTCTGCACTGTTCCAACATGCTGACGCCGCGCCTCGTCAAGCGCCACAAGCCTTTCGGCCTGCGGTTCAGCGCCGCGTTTGTTGAGAGCCGCATCGAGCTCTGCGGGGTTTTCTCGTATCCATTTGATATCAAGCATGTCGGGTTCCGGTACTCAGATGACGACGAAGGCCCGTCGCCGGGCCCACGCGCCAGATATGGTCAAGAGCCCGGACCGGTGGCCTCAGTGGTCCTCTTCAGAACCCGAAGCAGGCTCTGACGCCGGATCATCTGACTCGGCTTCTGCCTTGGCGGCGGCGCGCTGGCGCTCCACCAGCCGGGCGCAATAGATGGCAATCTCGTAAAGAATGATGGTTGGCAGCGCAAGCCCGATCTGGGACACCGGATCGGGCGGCGTGAGCACTGCGGCAGCCACGAATGCTGCAACGATCGCGTATTTGCGTTTGCTTGCCAGACCCTCGCTGGTGGCGAGACCGGCACGCGCAAGCAGCGTTGTGACGACCGGCAACTGGAACACCAGACCGAACGCGAAAATCAGCGTCATGATCAGGCCGAGATACTCCGAAACCTTCGGAAGCAGCATGATCGAGGCTTCTCCGTCGCCGCCGGTCTGCTCCATCGACAGGAAAAACCACATGACCATCGGAGTGAAAAAGAAGTAGACCAGCGCCGCCCCGAGCAGGAAGAGCACCGGTGACGCGACCAGGAAAGGCAGGAAGGCCGAGCGCTCGTTCTTGTAGAGCCCGGGCGCGACGAACTTGTAGAGCTGGGCGGCAATCATCGGAAACGCCAAAACGAGTCCGCCGAACATCCCGATCTTGATCTGGGTGAAAAAGAATTCCTGGGGCGCTGTGTAGATAAGTTCGACCTTGCGGCTGTCCAGCCCGGCCCACTCCACAGCCCAGCTGAACGGTTCCACGAGGAAATTGAACAAAGGCTTGGCAAAGGCAAAGCAGATCAGGAAAGCGATGAAAAACGCGCCGATCGCCCACATCAGGCGGTTGCGCAACTCCATGAGGTGCGCGAGCAGGGGTTGCGGCTGGTCTTCGATGTCGTCGGTCACGCCGAACCCTCATTCTGCTTCGGTTTCCGGGTCCGCGCCGTGCTCTTTGCGCCGGATTTCCCGGTTGCCGCCTTGTTGCCTCCGGCTTTGCTCGTCGACGTCTTTGCAGCACCGGTGGTCTTGCTCGCGGCCGGCTTTGCGGTAGGCTTGCTGGCCGCCTTCGCTCCGGAAGACTTTGCAGTCGCCGTCTTGGCTCCGGTCGACGCGGTCGCACTCGGCTTCTTTGCAGCCGGTTTCGGTGCCGTTGCCCCCGATGTCGCAGTTCTACCTGAACCGGACTTGGCCGCTTGGGCCTTGCTCTTTTCCGCCTTGGTCTCGGTACCGCCCTTCGCAGCAGAGCCCGACTTCGCCTTGGAGGACTGAGACTTGTATCCGGCCGCCTTTGAACCGCCCGACCCGGTCTGCGCGGACTTCTCGCCAGCAGAAGACGTCGAAGCCGGTTTCGGCTTCTCAACCTTGGGTGGACTGTCATCGAGCTTCATAGTCGGCTCGGGCACATCGACCTTGGCCGGGGTGCTCGATGAGGGCTTCGAATTCACGGTCTTTTCGAGATCAGACCGTATGTCCTTGGCCGTATCCTTGAGAGGATTGACTGCATCGCGAATGCTCTGCATCGGATTGAGCTTTTTGGCATCGCTGAAGGTCTGCTTGACGTCGTCAAGCTCCGCTTCGCGCAGGGCATCGTCGAACTGCCCCCGAAACTCCGAAGCCATGCCGCGAAGCTTCTTGGTCGTACGGCCAAAGGCGCGCAGCATCGGTGGCAGGTCTTTGGGACCGACCACCACGATCAGCACAATTGCGACGACCAGAAGCTCCGGCCAACCGATATCTAACATTCAGGCATCTCCTCGCCCGCAACCGGGCGTTGGAACTGGGAAATCAGCCGCGATCCTTGGCTTCTTCTGCCTTGGAATCGACCGTCTTGCCTTCAACCGTCTTGGTTTCGTGCGTCGAGTCGTCCTCGCCCATGCCCTTCTTGAAGTTCTTGATGCCCTTGGCGACGTCGCCCATCAGTTCCGGAATCTTGCCGCGGCCAAACAGCAGCAGAACGACGACCAGAACGATGACCCAATGCCAGATGCTAAACGTACCCATGAAACTCTCCTCTAAGGATCTAACTGTGATGTAAGGTGTTTATCCGTTTCTTTCAAACACCAAAATGTCACGCTCGTTAACGGTGACAGAAACATCACGCGCGCCCGAACGCAATTGCCCTGCCCGAATTCTTGCATCAATCGGCTTATCGCCGCCCGCAACAGCAAGCGTGATCAGCTCCTCCACACCCAGAAACCGTCTTGCCAGGACCCTCGCGGGCACCCCGCAAGGCGTTTCTGTTATCTCTATGCCCGGCAGCCGCACAGCGACGGAAACCTCGGTGCCCTCGGCAAATCCTTCCGCCTTGACCGGACCGACCGGAACCTGCGCGTATCCGTCCGCAACCCGGCTTTCGAACACGTTGATCTCGGAAAAGAACCCTGCGGCGAAAATGCTGGCCGGCCGGTGGTAAAGGTCTTCCGCGGTTCCAAGCTGAACCAGGGCCCCATCGCGCAACAATGCAATCCGGTCGCCCATCCGCATGGCTTCCTCCGCATCATGCGTGACGACCACGGCGGTGGCGCGGGCTTCGCGCAAAATGGCGAGCGTTTCGGCCCTCACGCTGTCCTTCAGGCGCGAATCAAGCCCGGAGAACGGTTCATCCATCAACAACACCGCTGGACGCGGCGCGAGAGCGCGCGCGAGCGCCACCCGCTGCTGTTCGCCGCCCGAAAGCGCATGCGGAAAATTGTCGGCGTAATCGGCCATGCCGACCCGTTCAAGGGCTGCGAACGCCTCGCGCCGCGCGTCGCCGGACGACAGCGCCGTCAGGCCGAAGCGAACATTGTCGAGGATGCTCAGATGCGGAAACAGTGCGAAATCCTGGAACATCAGCCCGATTCCGCGACGCTCCGGCGGCAGGTGAGTGTTCGGACCCGCGATCTCGCGGTCATTGAGGAACAGCCTGCCCTTGTGCAGTGGCTCGATACCGGCGGCAATCCGCAACAGCGTCGTCTTGCCCGAACCTGACGGCCCAAGGAGGCACAGAACCTCACCCGGCTCAGCCGCCAGGCTGACCCCGCGCAGGGTCTGCTGATCGCCATAGAAGTGATCCACATCCTCGAAAGCCAGCCGCGCGGCAAAGGTCACGCCTGCCGTTCTGCGTGCGGTCGCTGATCTTGGCTGCTGCGTTGCGATGACGGGAACCCTTGTACTGAACTTGAACCGGCCCGAGAGCCGAGCCGGGTGCTTAGTCCTCCGCTTCACCCATCGGAGTCAAGAGTCCAAGTTCTTCAAGATCCATTTGCGTGATCGGATCTTCGTCATCGCCAAGCTCGTCATTGATCTGCGGCGCGGGAATCTGGAAATTCGACGGCACGCGCCCTGACAGGAGGCCTGCGCCCTTGAGTTCGTCCATGCCCGGCAGGTCGCGCAGTTCCTCCAGTCCGAAATGATCCAGAAACGCCTGGGTGGTTCCATAGGTTACCGGTCGACCTGGCGTCCGGCGGCGGCCGCGCATGCGTACCCAGCCTGTCTCCATGAGCACATCCAGCGTGCCTTTCGAGGTCGCCACCCCGCGTACATCCTCGATTTCCGCCCGCGTGACAGGCTGGTGATAGGCTATCGTCGAAAGCACTTCGAGGCCCGCGCGCGACAGCTTCTTGACCTCGGTTTCCTCCTGGCGGATCAGGAAACCCAGATCGGCCGCGGTGCGGAAAGCCCAGGCATCGCCGACTCGCACGAGGTTGACACCGCGATGGGCATAGCGCTCTCCAAGCCGCGCCATGACGACGTCTGCCGACACGTTGTCGGGAAGCTTGCTTGCAATCAGTTTTTCAGAAACCGGCGCGCTTGAGGCGAACACAAGTGCTTCGGCGATGCGTTCGGCTTCCGCAAGCGCACGCTCCCTGAGCGCATCCAGCCCGGCGCTGTCACCGTCGTGCTCATGCCCTAGGACGTCGGCGTCGGTTTCGTCGGAACGGTCATCGAAGGCAACTGCGCCGGTTTGGGCGGGATCCATCGTCATGGTTTGCTCCCTGCACTGACTGCGGCGTCGACAGGCCGCCGCATGTAAATTGGTTGAAACACCCCATCCTGGCGGATTTCCAGCCGCCCTTCCCGCACCATCTCAAGGCTGGCGGCAAAAGAACTGGCTATCGCGGTGACCCGCTCTTCAGGATCGGAAAGATAGCGCACCAGATACTGGTCGAGCGCGGTCCAGTCTTTCAGTTCACCGATCAACCGCACCAGAATAACCCGGGCGTCGCTGAGCGACCAGACCCTGCGCCGCCCGATCGTCACCTGGGTGACCATCTGACGCTGCTTTTGCGCGGCGTAGGCTGTCAGAAGGTCGTAGAGCGATGCATCGAAACTTGAAACGCGATCGGTCACAATCGCCTCGGGGGCGCCGCGAGCAAACACGTCGCGGCCCAGCCGGTTGCGGTTGACGAGCCGGGTAGCGGCTTCCCGCATGGCTTCCAGCCGCTTGAGCCGGAATGCCAGTTGGGCGGCCATTTCCTCGCCGCTCGGCTCATCGCCCTTTGGACTTTGCGGGATCAGCAGGCGCGACTTGAGATAGGCAAGCCAGGCGGCCATCACAAGGTAGTCTGCGGCAAGCTCAAGCCGGAGGGCACGCGCCTTCTCCACGAACTGCAGATATTGCTCCGCCAGAGCCAGAACCGATATTTTCGCCAGGTCGACCTTCTGGGTCCGCGCCAGGTGCAGCAGGAGGTCCAGCGGCCCCTCGAAGCCATCAACATCAATGACGAGCGCAGGGTCTCCGGTAGCCCGGCTTGAGTCGGGGCTCTCCCACATCGCGTCCATCGGTGCGGCTCCGGGCTTGGCCTTGCCCGCTTCGCTGCCTGCCGGTCGGTTGCTGGTGTTCACCTCAGTCGCCTTTCAGCCCCTACGAGAGCGCCATGAGCCCCTCGAATTCCCTGCGCAATTCAGCCTCGTCGCTCTGATCAGGCTGACCGAAGGCCGCCATCACGGCTTCTGCGCGGCGCAATGCATCTCCAGCCAATGCCGGGATGACAGACGCCACGGCCTGCATTTCTTCCGGGTCGCCATTGCAGTGAAGAACCACATCGCATCCCGCGCCGACAATTGCACCTGCCCTTTGCGCGAAATCCCCAGAAAGCGCATTCATCGACACGTCATCCGACATCAGGAGGCCATCGAAACCAATTTCGTTCCTGATCACTTCATCTATCACCGTTCGCGATGTCGTTGCCGGGTTTCCCGAATCGATGTCGCTGAAGACCACATGGGCAGACATCGCCATGGCCTCGCCGGCAAGAGCTTTGAACGGGGCAAAATCACGTGCCGAAAGGTCTGCATGTGATGTCTCGACTGTGGGCAGTTCGTAATGCGTATCGGCCCCGGCCCGGCCGTGGCCCGGAATATGTTTTATGACAGGCAGCAATCCGCCTGCCTTGAGCCCTTCGCACGCCGCCTTGCCCATATCTGCAACGATCGCAGGATCGTTGCCATAGGCACGGGTGCCAATGACCTCGTGCCCGCCCGGTGCAGGGACATCGAGCACAGGCAGGCAATTGACCGTGACGCCGAGCGGCAGAAGATCAAATGCATGAAGCCGCGCCAGAAGCCAGGCAGCACGCAAGCCGGCTTTCCTGTCGGCGCGGTAGATCGCCCCCAGATCGGCTCCCGAAGGGTATTGCGGCGCCAGTGGCGGTTTGAGCCGCTGCACCCTCCCGCCTTCCTGGTCGATCAGCACCGGCGCTTCGGGCCGCCCGATGCTCTTACGCAGGCTGTCGGTGAGGTCCCGCACCTGTGCGAGACTTTCTATGTTGCGGGCAAAAAGGATGAAACCCCAGGGCCGGGTATCGCGGAAGAAGGATTTCTCATCGGCGGTAAGGGAGAGGCCGGAACAGCCGAAGATTACTGCATTTGATTCGCTCATATCCCGATGTTACGGGCAATCGCGACCAAAGGGAATCTTCGCACAATGCCCGCTTCGCTGCCTTGATCGGCGTTCGGAACCATGCCCGCGCCCCGCATCCGGCGAAACTGGAAAGGCCGCGCATCGCTGCGCGGCCCTTCCGTCCTGGTGTATGTCGCTGGTGCGTATCAGCGTGAAACGAAGCAGCTTCCGCCTGCGGCCTTGTAGCGGGAGCACAAGGCATTGGCCTCGTCGCGTCCGCCCGCCGGAATGCGGACGCGATGGAACACGCCTTTCCCGGGGATGTCGGCACGCTGGATGTCCACGCCCCGCCCGCCGATCACGCTGCTGTAGCGGTTAGACAGGGTTTGCCATGAGGCCTGTGCGCTCTCAGCCGTCGGCTGCGATGCGATTTGCACATAATAGCCACCCGGATTGGAAACCGGTGCGGTTGCCGCGCTGGCGACCTCCTGGGCCGGCGGCTGCGCTTCCGGTGCCTGAGCAGCCGGCGCCTGGACGGGGTTTGCAACGTTGCCACCCTGGGTCACGGTTCCGACCACATTGACCGGCTGATCGGCGGGACGGCCCTGCGGGACCGGCGCACGAATGGGCTGGGTTGTCACCACCCGGACCGGTGCGACTGTTCCTCCCTCGTTAGCAGCGGCCGGTGCGGATTGAGCCTCCGTCCCAGCCTGTTCCACTTCGGTTTCCGCACCGGTGGAGGGTGTCTCGTCCTGTGCTGATTCCTGCGGCGCAGCCGGTTCAGCCGCCGCCACCTCTGCCGGCTGAGCCGCCGCAACCGTATCGGCTGCCGGAGCTGTTTCCGCCTGGGCCGTCTCGGGCGCGGGCTCCTCGCGCGGAACGATGGAACCGTCCGGCCTTACGATCATGGTGCGTACCCGCCGCGGCGAGATCACGGGAGCGCCGGCACCGGACCCGGCCACCGCCTCAGTACCGCTGTCCGCTGTCAGACGATCCTCAGACTTTGCGGCGGCCTCGCTTCGACCTTCGAGCGGAAGCACATCCGGGTCCAGAGTGCGCTGGACGACATCAACAGGCTCTTCCGCGGTGTTGACCAGCGCCGGTTGCCCGGTTTGCGTCGCCTCTCCACCTGCGACCCTGTCATAGACGGCCTTGTCCTGGTTGGGGACGGTCACCCCGCCCGGGTTTTCAGGCAGGACCTTCACCGGTTCCTTGTCCGCACGAATAATCCTTGGACCGTCGGTTGCTTCGCCGCCGCCGCCCGACATCATGGACCAGCCGAATGCCCCTGCTCCGGCAAACACTGCAACACCCAGAACGATCAGGGCCACCAGCGGCGCGCGGGAATCCCTTTGCTCGCCATCGTCGCCAGCACCCTGCATTCCCGTCGCATATTCGCCATCGAGCCCATCCGGTGCTGCAGCCACGCCGTTTTCCGAGCGGTATGGCGGGGCAACATCGGGGTCTTCGTCAGGTCCCCTGCTATCGCCCAGTTCCCGCTCCAGCGAGGTATAGTCATCGAAGGCATCGACATCGGCAGCGTCCGCCCTTGCATCGAGTCCCCAACCGGGAGCACTGGCCGAGGCCGCGGGATAGGCGCGCTCCCCATCCAATTCCACCGACGCAAGATCCGCTTCCAGGATATCGGAAAAATCCTGATCGACTTCGCTTTCGAAATCCCGGGCGGGCAGCCAGGGTTCGTCTTCGGCAACATCAGGAACATCGATATCCGAAAGGGTCTCAAGCGGTTCATCCGGTTCCGCAATCAGGTCAGAATCGAAGAAAAACCCTTCGTCGTCGGGAACCTCGCGGCGACCTGTATCAGCGGAGCCGCCGCTCGCCCCCGAAAACCAATCGTCATCCACGGCAGGCGCTTCACCGCGAGCATCCGCCTCCACCTCTCCGGGCGCGGCGACGACGGGCGCCTCGTCATCCTGGTCGGAGACAAGATCGCGGAAAGCTTCTGCCATTTCGTCACGGTTCGCAGCAACCGTTGATGCACCGCGCATCGCAGACGGAGCCACGGCTCCGGCCAGCGCTTGCTCAAGATCGTCTGAGGAACGGTTCGAAGCAGCCGATTGAGACGTGGAGGCCGGATCGATCACGGCTTCGGCAAGCACCTGCTCCATGTCGAGTTCCAGGTCTCCGGCCGAATTCGTATCTTCCGAACCCGAAGGCGCGTCATCATCGTCAAATGAGAAGAGATCCTCGAGTTCCCCGCTAATCCCTTCGTCGAGACCGGTCTCGAGATCATCGTCTGCATGACTGTCCTCAAGACCCGCCTGCTCAATGGCTTCGTCCTGCTCGAAGTCGGCCAGCAGCTCCTCCGCCGCCTCGTCGAAAAGGAAGTCATCCTCAAGGGAGTAGCCGTCTTCGGCCGGTGCCTGCTGCTGCACCGGGATTGGGGTCTCATTGACCATTCCGGTGTCAGCAGCCGCATCGGAAGAATCACTGATTTCCCGGTCATCAAAGCGATGAGACTGGACCGCGTCGTCCCCATCAGGCGAGCCGGCTTCGACCGGCTCCTCGCGCTCTTCGGGGAATTCACCAATACTCGCGTGGCGTTCGAAAACATCCAGTTCGGCCGAAAGATAGTCCTCAAAATCGATATCCGTTGAGCCGCCGGCTGACTGGCTTCCGTCAGCATCGGCAACATACGTCGAATCATCGGCCTCGTAATCGATATCCGGCACAGGGGCCGTCTCCACCCAATCCGGATTTTGGTTGTCGTCAATTTCGAGTTCGAAATCCGGCAGCTCATCCGCTTCGACAACCGGCGGGCTGTCACTCGATTCGCTCGGCTGCGCGTCAACCGGTGCGGGAGCGCCTCCGTGGTTCGGTAATTCGTAGCGGAACATGTCTGCCAGCACAGCATCGTCGGCAACATCGGAAGACGGCTGAGCAACGGTTATATCAGAAAGGGGCTGAGTATCCTGGGGGGCCGGCTCAGGGGCAGTATCCGTGCTCTCTGCGGCAACATCGTCCCACTGGAGTTCCGCCTCGACATCCCAATCGAGCTCCGTCTCTACATCATCGTGAGCAGTTGACTGCACATCGGCTGCAGCACCGTCGTCGGGCGTTTCAGGCTTGTTGTCCAGCCAGGAACTGGAGAACTCAAACGCGTCATCGGGCTCGGATGCCTCGGGCGACGCTTCCTGCGCGCGCCCAGACGAAACGACCGCGGGCTGCGAAACCCCGGGATCATCGGACTGATCCAACTCATCAAAGCCGTCGAGCGGAAGCACATCCAGTTCCCGCATCAACTCGGATTCCAGGTCGAAGCTGTCCTGCTGAGGGGCCGGCCCGGGGTCGGACGCCGGCTGCCCGCCAGCCGGACGCTCATAGCCGATGATCCTGGCCAGTTCGGCCAAGGGGTCATCGTTCTCAATTTCCGGATTTGGAGCCCGGGTGTTGCGTTCCAGTTGATCAGCCATACGTCACTCACAAACTCTCGCACAGTTTACTGCCAGAGCATTGTGGGGAAAAGGTGACGTTTAGCGCATCTCTTCCGGAGCATCAGTTCCAGTAATTCGAAGACCGGACTTCAACACCGATGCGACCGCGTACACCAAACCCAACCTGGCGACTGTGGATTGTCGGTTTTTATCGTTAACAAACCGCAAACCGGGCTCATCCCTGCCCTTGTTCCAGTGCGCATGCAGCAAACTTGCAAGATCGTAGAGGTAAAAGGCAACCCTGTGCGGCTCGTGTCCGGAAGACGCAGCTTCAAGCATTCTCGGGTATTCTCCGAGCTTGCTGATCAGCCCAAGCTCGCTCTCATGCGACAGCTCCGAAAGGTCCGCGCCAGCCAGCGCCTCGGGCGAAAGGTCGATATCCGGAAACACTTCCTTCGCCTGACGCATCACGGATGCGCACCGGGCATGCGCATACTGGACATAAAACACCGGATTGTCCTTGGATTGTTCCGTCACCTTGGCGAAATCGAAATCGAGACTTTCGGAACTCTTCCGGTAAAGCATCATGAAGCGAACGGAGTCCCGGCCAACCTCCTCGACCACCTCGCGCAGGGTGATGAAGTCACCCGAACGCTTCGACATTGTCACCGGCTCGCCGTTCCGCAGGATCTTGACCAGCTGGCACAAAAGGACGGTTAGCTTGGCTTCACCCGCCGAAACCGCCTTCGCGACAGCCTCGAGCCGCTTTACGTATCCGCCGTGATCGGCGCCGAGCACGTAGATCATCTCCGAGAAACCGCGCTCGAACTTGTCGCGGAAATACGCCACATCGGCCGCGAAATAGGTATAACTGCCGTCCGATTTGATCAGCGGGCGATCGATATCGTCGCCGACATCGGTCGACCGGAAAAGAGTCTGCTCGCGGTCTTCCCATTCCTCGGGCAACTGCCCCTTGGGCGGCGGAAGCTTGCCCTTGTAGACATGCCCCTTGAAGGTCAGATCGTTGATCGCCTGCCGAATCGGCTTCGCTCCGTCGGCATGCAGGCTTCGTTCGGAGAAGAACACGTCGTGCTCGACATTGAGCGCCTTCAGGTCGCTGCGGATCATCGCCATCATCGCGTCGATGACCCGTGGCCGGATGAGCGCCATGCGTTCTTCCTGCGGCATCGCCTTCAGTGAAGTGCCGAATTCCTCGGCAAGCGCCTCGCCGACCGGAACCAGATAGTCGCCGGGATAGAGGCCCGAGGGGATCTCGCCGATCGTCTCGCCGAGCGCTTCGCGATAGCGAAGCTCGGCCGAATTGGCCAGGACGTCGATCTGCGAGCCCGCATCGTTGACGTAGTATTCCTTGCTGACCTGATAGCCGGTGAAGGTCAGCAGGTTGGCCAGTGCATCGCCGACCACGGCGCCACGGCAATGGCCGACATGCATGGGCCCTGTAGGATTGGCCGACACATACTCGACATTGACCTTGCGGCCGTCACCAAGCTGCGAACGGCCGAAATCGGGACCCTTTTGCACGATGTCGGCCACGAGCCGGTGCCAGAAAGCGGGGGTAAGCCGGAAATTGAGGAAACCGGGGCCGGCGACCGAAGTCTCCGTGACATCCTCGTCTGCAGCGAACTGTGCAGCGATCTGTTCGGCAAGCGCACGCGGATTCAGGCCCAACGGCTTGGAAAGCACCATCGCCGCATTGGTTGAAATATCGCCGTGCGCCGGATCGCGCGGAGGCTCCACGGCAAGGCGTGAGAAATCCACCGCGTTGGCTTTTTCCTTCACGACATCAAGCGCTTGAACCGCCTTTCTGATCCTGGCTTCAAAGTCTTTGAACACATTCATTTTTCGGTATCCGGATAAGGCGGAAGGTACGGCAGAACACACCGGCCGGCACCTGGTCCGCAAGGTTGCCGCTGCCTATCGCAATTCAGGTGTGTGGTCAAACAGGCGCCGGTGTGCCGCAATCGCATAGGTATCGGTCATTCCGGCGATGTAATCGCGCACCCTTCGAGCCCGCTTGTCCGCAGGCATGTCGGCCATGACCGCACCTGCATGCTTGTCACCCATGGCGCCCGGATCTTCCATGAAAGCCGCGAACAGATCCCTGACGATCTGTGTTGCGTTGGCCCTTACCCGCATCACATCGGGGTGGCGGTAAAGACGGCTGTAGAGAAATGCCTTGATATCCCTGTCGGCGGCGGCCAGGTCGGGTGAAAACTCGGCCATCGTGTAACCCGCATGCCGGACATCGTCAGCCGATTTCGGTCTCGTCCGGCTCAGGTTGTTCTGCGCAACCGTGATCACGTCCTCGACCATCACGGTGATCTGTCTGCGCATGATTTCATGGATCAGGCGCGACTCCTCAAGGCGCGGATAACGCGCCCTCACCCGGGACATCAGGTCAGCAATCAGCGGCAATTCCTCCAGCATTTCGAGCGTGATCAGCCCGGAACGAAGTCCGTCGTCGATATCGTGGGTGTTGTAGGCGATATCATCCGCGATCGCGGCAACCTGCGCCTCGAGGCTCGAATGACTGCCAAGCCAGAGATCATGGCGCTTGTTGTACTGCCGGATCGGCTCCGGGACCGTTTTGCCGGACCCCGCCTCCCCGGTCAGCGGCCCGTTGTGCTTGACCAGGCCCTCGAGCGTTTCCCACGCCAAATTGAGACCATCGAACTCGGCATAGCGCTGCTCCAGCTTGGTGACGATCCTGAGCGACTGCGCATTGTGGTCGAACCCGCCGCAGTCGGAAAGCAGGTCCGCCAGCGCATCCTCGCCGGTATGTCCGAACGGCGTGTGGCCGAAATCGTGCGCGAGCGCCACACCTTCCGTCAGATCCTCGTCAAGCTTGAGGGCACGCGCCAGGGCCCGGGCAATCTGCGCCACTTCGATCGTGTGGGTCAGGCGTGTGCGGTAGTGGTCGCCCTCGTGGGCGATGAAAACCTGTGTCTTGTGCTTGAGCCGGCGGAACGCGGTTGTGTGAACGATCCGGTCCCGGTCGCGCTGAAACTCCGACCGGGTCGGACTGACCGGCTCACTGATCAACCGCCCGCGACTGCCCCACGGGTCGGCAGCCCATGGAGCGCGCGTGCCCGTTCCAAAGCCCAGCTGATTAACATCGTAACTCATGGACACCCCGCTTGCAGACGCAAGTCACCGCCGCTTGTCATGTCTGCTTTGTTCCCGCCGCGCCAATACCCGGAAGCTCTCCGGCAAAGCCGGATCGATCCCGACAGCAAATCGAAGCGCTCTGAATGAAGCGCCTCGAACAGAGCATTGACGCGAGCCCGGGCTATTCATACCTATACGTCCTGTGATTTGAAACACGTCTCTACCGGACTTTCACCCCGGCAAGGAGGTTTGATGACTGAATCCGCATCCGTGACACTGTCGGAATCGGCAGCGCGCCGCATCAAGGAGATCGTCTCCGCCGAGGACGGCAAATCCGCATTGCGGGTTTCGGTCGAAGGCGGCGGCTGCTCCGGCTTTTCCTACAAGTTCGATCTCGATGACGAACCCGGGGAAGACGACATCGTGCTTGAGCGCGACGATGCTCGGGTTCTCATAGACCAGGTGTCTCTGGTTTACATGGCAGGTTCGGAGATCGACTTTGTCGACAACCTGATGGGACAGGCGTTCCAGATCAAGAACCCGAATGCCGTCGCCTCCTGCGGTTGCGGCACCAGCTTCTCCATCTAAAGACCAGCCGGCGCCCGCCTGCGGCACATTGCGAAGGATCCCGCCATGAAGATCGCCACATGGAACATCAATGGCGTGAAGGCGCGGATCGACAATCTTCAGTCATGGCTCAAGGAAAGCGATCCCGACATTGCCTGCCTGCAGGAGATCAAGTCCGTGGACGAAGGGTTTCCGCGGCTTGAACTGGAATCGCTGGGTTATCACGTGGAAACCCATGGCCAGAAAGGCTTCAACGGAGTCGCCATCCTGTCAAAACAGAGCCCGGACGAGGTCAATCGCGGCCTTCCCGGCGATGACAGCGACGAGCAGGCCCGTTTCATCGAAGCTGTGTTCTCCACACCCGGCGGCGTCGTAAGGGTGATTTCGCTTTACCTACCCAACGGCAACCCGGTCGATACCGAGAAATTCTCCTACAAGCTGGGCTGGATGGAACGGCTCAAGGCTTTCACCCGGGAGCGGCTCGCCCTGGAAGAGCCGCTTGTGCTGGCGGGCGATTACAACGTGATCCCCGAACCGGTGGATTGCCATGACCCGGAAGCCTGGGAGGGCGATGCCCTGTTTCGTCCGGAATCCCGCGCGGCGTTTCGGGAACTGGAGAACATGGGCCTGACGGACGCGCTGCGTTCGGTCAACGACCGTCCCGAAACCTACACGTTCTGGGACTACCAGGCCGGAGCCTGGCCCAAGAACAACGGCATCCGGATCGATCACCTCATGCTCTCGCCTGAAGCGGCAGACCGTCTTCAATCGGCCCATGTCGAAAAGCATGTCCGTGGCTGGGAAAAGCCCTCCGACCACGTGCCCGTGGCTGTCTCGCTGGAACTCTGAAACAGCCTGGGCTCGCGGTCCGCAACCGGACCAGCAGTCGGGCCACTCCCTTTCAATCTTGCAAAGCCCCCGGAACCGGCGCATGATCGCCTCATGGACCGGATGCGATTTTCAGCTTGCGCGTTCAGCGCGACGCTTCTGGCCGCAACTTTTGCAGCGGCGCCCGGCGCTTGGGCCGGCGAAGAGTGCGAATGCGTCGGCAATGGAAAGCGCGTCAAGGAAGGCGGTGTCATCTGCCTTCAGATCGGCTCCTCCGACCGCTACCTCGCCCGCTGCGAACGCAACCTCAACAATACCAGTTGGAAGAAGATCTCCGACGGCTGCCCCACGGCATCATCAAAGCCGCAGCAGAGCGTTTCAACGGTGGCTTTCTCAGGCTGAAGCGACACTGGCTCTGGCGGGCCAGGTATTGCCGGGCGAAGTTTCAATCACGAAACTAAAATAGCTGGACCGGCCTGCTCAGTTCAGGCCTTTTTCCAGCATGTCCTGTGCCAGGGCAACAGCCGTACGGCGATCGGCCTCTCCGGCGAGCGAGAATGCACGTTCCTGCAGCGCCTGTATCCATGCACGATCACTAGGCGCGGAGCGTTCGAGCGCAGTCGTCATGAACGCAAGTCCGCGCACCACCTGGCCTTCCTCGAAGACCACGTTGCCAAGCACCGCGGACGCGGCCGGATGTCCGCTCACGCGGGCCCGGTTGAGCCACTTCTTGGCCTGCTGGATATCGTTTGCGCCGCCCTTGCCTTCAAGAATCATGCGACCGAGGCGGTACTGGGCCTCGGGAACCCCAAATGCCGATGCGGCCTGGAAGTACAGTTGCCGCGCAGCACCCAGATTGGCCTTCACCGGGCTGCCGGGAATGCCGGCCTGATAGTAATTTGCCAGAGACAACAGCGCATTGACGAAATAGCCGGTGTCCTGCGATCCCGGTTCCACCCCCTGGCGGGCGATGTCGTCATAGATCTTGAAGGCCTCGTAGTCGTTCTCGACGACGCCGTCGCCGTAGGCGTACATGTTCGCTAGCGCCCAGCGCGCGCCCGGATGTCCCTTTTCGGCTGCATATTTGTAGGCCTCGACGGCCTCGTCCTTCCGGCCTTTCTTGTAGGCGGAAAACCCGAACTTGAACAAATCGAACGGACCGGATTCCGGTGAAACCCCGCTGTTCGGATCGAGCGCTCGCGCAGGTCCGCTCATTCCGATCAACGCGGCGAGCATCACACACAACAAACTGGTCCGGGTATGGTCAGATATCGGCATAGCACTGCTTTTCTTTTGCTCCGCCCGGATGGGTGACTGCGCCGTAGCGCGCCGACCCCACCGTCTGGGCGTATTTCCAGAGCGCGCCCGATGCATAATCGGTCTCCCGCGCTGTCCACTTTTCCCTGCGTGCCGCCAGATCCTCGTCGGAAAGCTGCACATTCAGGAGTCCCTCGACAGCATCGATTTCGATGATGTCGCCATTTTCGAGCAGGCCGATCGGACCGCCCTCGGCGGCTTCCGGGCCGACATGGCCGATGCAGAAACCGCGTGTTGCGCCGGAAAACCGGCCATCGGTGATCAGCGCGACCTTGTCGCCCATGCCCTGGCCGTAGATTGCTGCGGTTGTCGACAGCATCTCCCGCATTCCAGGGCCGCCCTTCGGCCCCTCGTAGCGGATAACCAGAACCTCACCTTCCTTGTAGTCGCCGTTTGTGACGGCATTGAAGCATTCTTCCTCGGAGTCGAAACACCGCGCCGGGCCGGTGAACTTGAGCCGCGACATTCCCGCGACCTTCACAATGGCTCCGTCGGTGGCAAGGTTGCCCTTGAGCCCGACAACGCCGCCGGTGGCAGTGATCGGCTTGTCGGCCGGACGCACCACGTCCTGATCCGGATTCCAGGAGACCTTTTCCATGTTCTCTGCGATTGTCCGGCCGGTCACCGTCATGCAGTCGCCGTGCAGGTAGCCGTGCTCCAGCATGGTCTTCATCAGCAGCGGAATGCCGCCTGCCTCGAACATGTCCTTGGCGACATATTTGCCGCCCGGCTTGAGATCGGCGATATAAGGGGTCTTCTTGAAGATTTCGGCCACATCGAAGAGATCGAATTCGATCCCGCATTCATGCGCAATGGCCGGCAGATGCAGCGCCGCATTGGTCGATCCGCCCGATGCGGCAACCACGGCCGCCGCATTCTCAAGCGCCTTGCGGGTGACGATATCGCGCGGGCGGATCTGCTTTGCGATCAGTTCCATCACCTTCTCGCCGGCTGCATAGCCGAAGCGGTCGCGGATTTCATAAGGCGCCGGAGCACCGCAGGAATAGGGCAGAGCCAGTCCGATCGCCTCGGCCACTGTCGCCATGGTGTTGGCAGTGAACTGCGCACCACAGGATCCCGCGGACGGACAGGCGACCTGCTCGATTTCATAGAGGTCTTCATCCGACATCGCGCCGACGGAATGCTGACCGACAGCTTCGAAGACGTCCTGAACGGTAATTTGCCGGCCCCGAAAGCTGCCGGGAAGAATCGACCCGCCATAGATGAAGATCGACGGCACGTTCAGCCGGACCATCGACATCATCATTCCCGGCAGGGACTTGTCACAGCCGGCAAGTCCGACAATGGCGTCGTAGCAATGTCCGCGCATTGTCAGCTCGACCGAATCGGCGATGAGATCGCGGCTCACCAGCGACGCCTTCATGCCCTGGTGCCCCATGGCGATGCCGTCGGTCACGGTAATCGTGCAGAACTCGCGCGGCGTTCCGTGGGCGGCCGCAACCCCCTTCTTGACCACCTGCGCCTGCCGCATCAGCGAGATGTTGCAGGGTGCGGCTTCATTCCAGCAGGAAGCGACACCGACAAGCGGCTGCGCGATCTCCTCGCTCGAAAGGCCCATTGCATACAGGTAGGAACGGTGCGGCGCACGCGCAGGCCCGACCGTCGTGTAACGGCTGGGAAGCTTCGACTTGTCAATCGGTTCGGCGGCCATGTGTTCCTCAGACGCGTCCAGCCTGCAAACGGCGGCGCGGGTAGACTTGCATCTTGCCGTGCGCCCCGTTTGTGGCGGGAAATGGGCACAAAGTACCCGGTAGTTTCCATAGCAGATGCGATGCGAAAAAAGTGTTGCTGAATCGTCACATTGCGTGATCACTCGCATGCGAAAGCTTTGAAAACGATACTTTCTCCGGAACTTTTCCGATGACTGCCATCTGGCGGTGGGCTGAAAGATAGTGGCGGAAAACGAAAAACCCCGCCACGAGGGCGGGGTTTTTAGATGTCGGATAGTCTGTTTCGGGTTCGGATCAGAACTTGACCGACGCACTCGCCGACAGGGCGTATCCCCATTCGCTCGGAGAAACCGCGGTATAATCGACCGCGCTCGAAGTCTGGGACTTCGTTCCGCTTGTGAAGTGGATCGCTGCGCCACCGGCACGGACCTGGATTTTCTCGTTGAAGTCGTATGCGAGGCCACCGGCAAAAGTCCAGGTGTCGGTAAGCGTGTCCCAACCGGAGGAGACGCCGCGGTCCCAGGTAACCGAAGCCGAACCGGCCAGTTGCTCGTTAAAGCGGTGTGCAACGCCTCCGGTAACCGTCCAGCCATCCTTGAAGAAGAATCGCGAGGTCGAGAAGGGCTGACCGGCAATACCCTCAATCAGAGTGATCGACTGCAGGATGCTCCAGTCGGTCCACTTGATGCTACCGAAAGCGAGCCAACCCGGTGCAATACCGGACTGAACGGCCAATTCGACGCTTTGCGGCAGGCTGGCGCTGGTGGTTGCCGAGGCACTGGTCTGGGCGCCGTAGGCAGCGATCAGCGGAGCGGGAGCGCCATTGGCCGCGGCCAGGGTGGCGAAAGGCGTGTTTGCGTAATTGCCGCGCGCGTTGTGATCCGTCTGCGAACGGTACATCAGCGATGCCTTGAGGGCGATTTCCGGGATCTCGTATGCGAGACCGAGACGGTAGCCCCAAGTGTCGGAAGTCACGTTGATCGTGCTGTCGCCGGTCGTTCCGAAAGCAAGGTTGAAGTTACGCGCCTGCTTGTACTCGATGTACTCGTTGAACACGCCGCCGATGAAGGACAGCCGGCCCTTGCCCATGTCGTACCGGTAGGAGCAGGTCAGACCGAGCTCGCGAGTGGCAAGCGACTGGCTGGCGATGTGGTAGGTGATGGCGCCCGTGTAGGTGGAATCAGCACCGTAGGGCTGGGAGTACGAGCCTACGCAGGCAACGTTCTCCACCAACTGACCGCCAGCGGAAGCGTAGGGCACGGAAAAGGAATCGCCGAATTCGACGGGCCCCTGCGCAAATGCGCCCGGTACACCGCCAACGACCCGAACGCCGGTCACCGACGAATAGGAACGGCCGGGCGACACGAAGGTGATGCCGGAATAGACGCCGAGACTATCCGAATACAAACCGTCGAGATTGGCACTGCCGCGGTTGAAGCCGCCCGCCTGCGCTGCAGTCGCCATAGCGGCCCCGGCCGCCAGGACAGCAACTGCCGATTTCATAGTTACCCGAATCATAAATCCCCTCCAGGACGTAAAAGCTTACGATTGCCCCGATTAGGTAAAGAAATCTCGCTGTTTGTAAACTCCGGAAAACCAGGGGGCGAGGCGCCGGCATCGGATCGCGGAGCCAAAAACCGCACGAAAATGCACAAATTTGACTTGAATCGCGTCGTTTTTCACAACGCGGCGCAAGCAAGACGCTGAAAATCGCTCTGAATCGGCTCGCGGTCGCAATTTTGTTGCAATTACGTCACATTTGCCAAATTCTTGACCAATGTGACCAGCAATGGCGCACTTATGTGGACAGCACCCCGCCCCCGTTGACCAAGCAAGCGTTTGCCCCGCCAATCGGTCAGCCTTTTCCGTTACATGGCAACAACTTAGCGCCGCCACTCGGGATCGGCCGCCCGAACAGCGGTCTCGGGCCGGCGACTCCTTAATCTGGCGAGCGTGGCCTCAGCCGGCATCCGCCAGGCGTTCAAGTGCAGCTTTGAGCTTGTCGCGCTGACCCTGCAATTCGACGAGCTTTTCGCGTTCGGCCTCGACAATCTCCGGCTTGGCGTTGGCGACAAACTTCTCGTTGCCGAGCTTGGCCTCGATTTTGCCGATATCGGCCGAAACCTTGGCCTCGGCCTTTTGCAGCCTGGCCTTTTCGGCCTCAAGGTCGATAAGGTCACCGAGCGGAAGGCAGGCAGTGGCCTCGCCGACCACGATCTGCGCCGATCCAGGCGGAGCTTCGCCTTCGGCCAGGATATCGGTCACCCGTGCAAGCCGCTTGATGGCCGGGTCATGACGGACGACCCGTTCGCGCGTCGTCGCATTCGCGCCGACGAGCACCAGAGGCGCCTGAGCCGATGGCGGAACGTTCATCTCGGCGCGAACCGATCTCAGGCCTGACACCAGTTCGATCAGCCAGTTGATTTCATCAGCAGCGGCACCGTCGGCAAAATCCGGCTCGGGCCAGGACGCGTGGCAGGCCAGCCCGGCCCCCTCGCCCGCCATGTGGGTCCACAACTCCTCCGTCATGAAAGGCATGAACGGATGCAGCAACTTGACCGATTGCGCCAGCACATGCGCGGCACAGGCGCGGGCTTCGGCCTTGGCGGCTTCATCCTCGCCGTTGAACACGGGCTTGAGCAATTCAAGATACCAGTCGCAAACCTGGTTCCAGACAAAGCGATATAGTGTCGCCGAGGCTTCATTGAAGCGGTACCCCTCGATTGCCTCGCGCACCTCGGTCGCAGTGCGCGTGAGCTCCGTCAGGATCCAGCGGTTGATCGTCAGTTTCGCCGTATCGGGATCGAATGCCGGGTCGAGCACGGCGCCGTTCATGTCGGCAAACCGTGTCGCGTTCCAAAGCTTGGTGCCGAAGTTGCGGTAACCGGCAATCCGCGAAGGATCGAGTTTCACGTCCCTGCCCTGCGCCGCCATGATCGCAAGGGTAAACCGGAGCGCGTCGGCACCGTACTCGTCGATCAACTCGAGCGGATCGATGACGTTGCCCTTCGACTTCGACATCTTGGCGCCGTTCTTGTCGCGCACCAGCGCATGGACGTAGACCGTGTGGAACGGCTCCTCATCCATGAAGTGCAGTCCCATCATCATCATCCGGGCCACCCAGAAAAAGATGATGTCAAAACCGGTCACCAGGACATCCGTCTGGTAGTAGCGCTGGAGTTCGGGCGTCTTGTCCGGCCAGCCCAGCGTCGAGAACGGCCAGAGCGCCGAAGAGAACCACGTGTCGAGAACATCCTCGTCGCGGGTCAGGATCTCGTCAGGCTTGAAATTCTCGAGCTTCTCCTCGACCCAGGCCTTCCAGGGGCCCTCATGGGCGATGTAGTGCTGGATGGCCGCCTCAAGTGCGGTTTCCTCATCCTTTTCGACAAAGACCTGACCGTCCGGGCCGTACCAGGCCGGAATCTGGTGTCCCCACCACAATTGCCGCGAGATGCACCAAGGCTGGATGTTCTCCATCCAATCGAAATAGGTCTTCTCCCAGGTCTTCGGCACAAAGCTCGTACGGCCCTCGCGCACGCTTTCGATAGCGGGCTTCGCCAGTTCCGCAGCGTTCACGTACCACTGGTCGGTCAGGAACGGCTCGATCGGCACGCCGCCCCGGTCGCCATGCGGAACCATATGGGTGTGCGGTTCGATCTGTTCGAGCAGCCCCACCTCTTCCATTTTCGCGACGATTTCCTTGCGCGCGGCGAAGCGGTCCATGCCGTCGAGCTCTTCCATGACCTCGATCAGCTTGCCCTCGACACTCAGTCCCGCGAGAAAGTCCTCGTTGTCCTTGAGCGTGACGCGGGCGTCGGTTGTCAGAACATTGATCGCCTTGAGATCGTGGCGCTTGCCGACGTCGAAATCGTTGAAGTCATGCGCCGGCGTCATCTTCACCGCGCCGGTGCCGGCCTCCATGTCCGGATACTCGTCCGCGACGATCGGGATCCGCCGCCCGACCAATGGCAGCGCGACATGCTCTCCGATCAGCGATTTATAGCGCGGATCGTCCGGATGCACCGCAACGCCGGTATCGCCGAGCATGGTTTCGGGCCGTGTGGTGGCGACGACAAGGTAATCCCTGGTCTCATGGCCTGCAGGCTCGCCCATGGAGGGTTTCCACGGGCACCGGTTGCCCTCTTCGTCGAGGGCATAAGGGTGTTCGTAGGTCAGTCCGTCTGCCAGCGGATAGCGGAAATGCCAAAGGCTTCCCTTGACCTCGACCTGCTCGACCTCGAGATCCGATATCGCGGTGAGCAGCTTCGGGTCCCAGTTGACCAGCCGCTTGTCCTTGTAGATCAGGCCTTCCTTGTAGAGCGAGACGAACACTTCGAGCACTGCCTGTGAAAGGCCTTCGTCCATCGTGAAGCGTTCGCGCGACCAGTCGCAGGAGGCGCCAAGACGCTTGAGCTGGTTGAAGATCATCCCGCCGGATTCATCCTTCCAGTCCCAGACGCGCTCTATGAACTTGTCGCGCCCGATCTCATGCCGACCGGGCTCCTGGCGCTCGGCCAACTGACGTTCGACCACCATCTGCGTTGCGATGCCGGCATGGTCCATGCCCGGCTGCCAAAGGACATCGCGGCCGCGCATGCGCTGGAAGCGCACCAGAATATCCTGAAGCGTGTTGTTGAGCGCATGCCCCATATGCAGTGAACCGGTGACGTTCGGCGGCGGAATCACGATTGCAAAGGATTCCGCACCCGGCTTCGCGCCAGCGCCTGCGGCAAAAGCGTCGGCTTCCGCCCAGCGGGTTGCGATTTTCGGTTCGACGGCCGCTGCGTCATAGGTTTTGTCAAGCATGAGTGGAAACCGTTTGCGTGATTGGGGATATGGGGTCTGAACCTCGGCTTGGATAAACCGGAACGCCATGATGAAGTCAACAAGCAGCCCCGATCAGGGTTTGCAAAGCTGCTAGTGGTTCGGGTCGTCCTTCACCAAACCCGGCCAGCAGGACAAACGCCAAGGCGATCAGAACTGTTCCCTGCGTGCGATGTCAGTGGCAGAGAAAATGCGAAACGGCCCCCTGAAACAGGGAGCCGCACGATTTGGCACCAGGATCGCGTGCGATCAGTGGCTTGTCTAGCGACGGGTACCGCGAGAAACCCGTTCAATCTCCTCACGCACAAGCCGCTCGACGAGCGTCGGCAGGTTGTCGTCGAGCCACTGGGTCAGCATCGGCTTGAGCATTTCCTCGGCAATCTCGTCAAAGGAACGGGTCTGGCCGGCAGCGATCGCTGCCGTCAGTTCACCAAAAGCGGCTGCGACCTTTTCACCGGTCTGCATCGACACGAGCTGGCCGCCCTGCTGGTCAACTTGGTGCCCGCTGGCCATATCGCCCTCGCCTTCGTCAGCACTGCCGTCCGCCTCGCGCCCGGATCCCGCCTCGGCGCGTTCGACAGGTGCTTCAGCCTGCCGGTAAGGCTCGTCGGCATCCGCTGATGCCGCTTCGACAGGTTCCTCGGAGACAAGGGCCTGACGCAGTTCTTCGGCAACGGCATCATCGATCCGGGCTGAAATGTCGTCATTGACCGGCGCCGGAATGGAAACTGACGGCTGCACGGGCTCAGCCGGCGCGGACACCGCCTCGGCAGCCCGATCAGACAATCCCAATCCCTTAGCGCGCGCAGCCACATCAGCGAGGGAAATCGTGTCGGAACCGTTGCCAGCGGCCGGGGCTGAAGCCTGAACGACCTCAAGCTTTTCCCGCGGAGCAGGCTCGGGCTCGCCTGCCTCTTCGCGGTCATCAAAGGCCGCTTCCGGCTGCACGTCCTCGTGCTCTTCCTCAGGCTGGGCCGACTGAACCGGCTCCTCGTCCCGCTCGTCATGCTCCGGCGTGGCGACTCCGGCCGGGTCATTGTTTTCAATGATCCGGCGTATGGATGCCAGGATTTCTTCCATTGAGGGTTCGCGCTGCGCGCCGGCCTGTGCCATGATTACGCTCCGTTACTCTGGTCGTCCGGCACACACAGCGCCGGCGAATCACCGCCCAAGCTTAGGCCATCGTGCAGCGTTTGAGAATCACGTCCGCGGAATGCGCGGCAATCGTGCACAGATTTCCGATCATGCGCGAAAACGATTTTGATTGGCGAAGAGCGGCTGCTGACTGTTTGCGGTCGAAGGGCGATCAGCGTCCGTCGACCGTGCGCAGTCCGTACCAGCGGTCCTTGGTGGCCTCGTAGTGAACTTCCGGCCGATAGTTGGCAACGCCGAGACCCAGCCGGTCCACGGTCAACTTGCCGGTCGAGGCAAGCACCGAAAAACTCGCCACAATGGCGTTTCGTTCGGAGTTTGCGATCGCTTCCTTAGTGTTGAGCACCGACTGCTGCGCATTGAGCACGTCAAGCGTGGTGCGCTGACCGACGCGACGCTCCTCGACCACGCCGTTAAGGGCAAGATTGGCGGCGGACAGCTGCGCGCGGTTGGCCTGGATGGTGGCCTGCGCCGCCTCCATCTGTGTCCAGGACGATACAACGGACTGCTCAATGGACCGGCGCGCCTGGTCGACGAGGATGCGTTGCTGGCCTAGCTGTTCCTTGGCCTGCCGTACCCGTGCCGAAGCCGCGCCGCCCTGATATATCGGAATGGACACCCTGGCCTGAACCTGGGCCGTGCTGATGCCGTCATTGTCCTCGGACAAAGACCCCGACACCCGAACGCCCGGCAGGAAGGTTCCCTCCTGCGCCTTGACGGCATATCCAGCAGCGTCGACGCCATATAGAGCCGCGAGCACAGCCGGATGCTCGTTCACGCCCTGGCCGATGGCCATTTCGAGAGATCCGGGCAGCAGCTTCCTCGGCAAGGCGACAGGCTGAAGGCTGGTCGGGGCGGTGCCTATGATCTGGGCGTAGACCGCCGCACTCGATTTCGCCTGCGCGATGGCCGCGGTAAGGCTGGCGCGCGCGCCGGCCAGCTCGGCCTCGGCAAGACTGACGTCGGTCCGCGTGCTTTCGCCAACGTCGAAACGCGCCCTCGCGGCCGAGAACTGCTCCTTAAGGAAGGCAATGTTCTGCTGGCGATAGATGACAATCTGGTTGTCGCGGTTCACATTTGCATAGGCCTGCACGGCCGCCAGAAGAATGTCGATCTCGGTGCCGCGCAGGTTTTCCCGGCCCGCGAAGACCTGGGCTTCCGCAGCCCGAACGTTGTTGCGGGTCTGGAACCCGTCGAAAAGGGTCTGGTTGATCGTCGCGCCAATGCTCGAAGAGCTGCTGGTAAACCCTTCCCTGTTGGTCGAAGTGGCGAGGGCTTCCGCAGCGATGGTGGGCCGGTAGCCCGACTTGGCTATCGCAACGCCCTCGTCGGTCGCTCTGAGGCCGGCACGGGCAGCATTGAGGTCCGGGTTGTTCTCGTAGGCCCGCGCCATCGCCTGGTAGATGGTTTCAGCCGAAGCCTGTTGGGGTAAAAACGCAATCATGGACAGGACTGCGATACAGGCAAAAGACTTCTTCACAAGCGACACGGGCACATACTCCAGCTAGCGCGGGTTTTATCGGGGCTGAGCAGCCGCGCTGAACACGATCATGGTGTTGAGTTACATATGAGGGTTTGCGCCACGCTAGGCAATCTCACAACTCGGTGAGCCCGGCACTAATCCAGTTCACGTTGCCGACGCGCAACAGGCGCGGCAGGATGCCGGGCAATTGGCCCTGCTTCCTCACGGGGCAATCAGAATACGAATTCCTCGGCCTTGCGGAACCCGGGCAGAGGCTTGATGGAAAGATTGAAGACGGGACGTCCCGAAACCACACCGCCTTCCTTGACGAAAACATGGGCCTGTGCCGAGTTGCCCGAACCGATCGCGGCAACGAGCCTGCCGCCCTCGCGCAGCTGCTCGGTTATCTTCTGCGGGAGCGTTTCGATGGCGCCATTGAAAAAGATGATGTCATAGGGCGCCTCGCTGGCATAGCCGGCTTCAAGATCGCCCGTTACGACAGCCACATTGTCGTACCCGCTTTCGCTGAGCCGCGTGCTCGCGGCGTCGGCAAGCGCACCGTCGCTTTCCACGGCAACGACGGATCCGGCCAGAAGTGACAGCAGCGCCGCTGTGTAGCCCTCGGCACAGCCGATCTCCAGCACGACATGATCCGGCTTGATTTCCGCCAGTTGCAGAAGCTTGGCCAGCGGCGAAGGCTCCATGAGATAGCGCGGTGCGCCGCCATCAGCGTGCGTGACTTCCAGGTCCGTATCAATATATGCGAGCGGCTTGAGCGATGCCGGCACGAAGTCCTGGCGTTCCACGGTCAGGAATGCCCTGAGAACCGAATGCGAAGTTACGTCTGTCGTCCGAATCTGGTTGTCCACCATCTTCTGGCGCGCGTCTTGATAGTCGGTGCCCATCCGGTCTCTCCGATGCTTTGTATCCGCGCTTCAATAAAGCGAGGAACACCGAGTTTCAAGCTGAACAAGACCTGCCCCGTTGCAATTCACCGTTTTCGGGGTTTTCGCGGCCGATGCAGTTGCAAACTTGTCAATTCGCCCCCTTGCGCACGCAGAATTATCCGTCTATTTGCCAGCCGTCCGGCAACGCCGGATAGAGGCCTCGTGGCGGAGTGGTTACGCAGAGGACTGCAAATCCTTGCACCCCGGTTCGATTCCGGGCGAGGCCTCCAACTTCCTTTGGGTTCCTTCAAACATTTCGATATCGCCCTGCGGGGTTTCTCAGGGGTCCGGGTCGCGTTTGGTGCCTGACCGCTTCCGGTCCGGTGCGTTCCTTCGCCGCTCGATCCTGACGATCATCGATCTGCGCCACCGCCTGACAGATGGCAAATCCTGGGACAGCACCAGAAGCCCCAGCGGGATCATCCAGAATCCCAGCACCGGGAGGAAACCCAGGACACCACCGAACACCAGGCCGGTACCGACAGCGATTCGCGCGGTCGCGCTTCGCGGCAGTTTGAGTGTTTTCGAGCCAAACCGCATTTCGCCGCGCCCCGCATCGAACTGAAATCGGCTTTTCCTGCTGCTCACTGCCCCTGTCCGCTTCAAAACCGGCCGATCGCCGGAGCCAACAGGTGGGGCATCGCCCCCGCTTTCGCAAGATCGACACATTTTCTACAAAAACCGCTTGGCAAATCGGAGAGGCATTTGTTATAGGCCGCACACGCTGCTCAAGGCGGCGGTCCCCGGTAGCTCAGTGGTAGAGCAATCGACTGTTAATCGATCGGTCGCTGGTTCGAATCCGGCCCGGGGAGCCAGATTCAAAAAGGCCGCAAACCTCAATGGTTTGCGGCCTTTTTTGCATGTTGCCGGCAAAAGTCCGCAGCGCCGGGGAAAAACAGCAGCTTTTGTCGAAACTTTTGATCCGCTCTCTCCGTACAAGCGTAAGGGACAGGCAAAAGGAAAGGCGACTTTCGCCGCCAAGGATAAAAACAGCTTCATGACCTCAGACGATTCCCTTCACAACCATCCTGCCATCATGTGGTTTCGCAGCGATCTGCGAACCGATGACAACGCGGCGCTTCACGCCGCGAGCCTCCATACTTCCGTCCTTCCGGTCTTCATCCGCGATACGGCGAATGGCGAACGCGAAACCGGCGGCGCTCACGATTGGTGGCTGCACCATTCCCTTGAACGGCTGCAGGAGAACATGGATCGTCTCGGCGCGCCGCTGGTACTTCTGAGCGGCAATCCCGAGGAGTTGATCCCGCAACTGGTCAAGTCGTCGTGCGCATCGGCTGTTTACTGGAACCGCCGCTACGATCCGGCTTTCCAGTCGCTCGATTCCCGGATCAAGAAGGATCTGCAGTCGGATGGCATCGAGGTGGAGAGCTTTGCCGGCCAGTTGCTTCACGAACCCACCAAGGTGCGCACCAGCGGCGACACTTACTACAAGGTCTACAGCCCCTTCTGGCGCGCCATCGAAGACACGGTGGAAGACCGGCAGCCGGCTCCGGCGCCCGAGAAGTTCAACCCGGTGGACACCCTGCCGGAATCGGAAAAACTCGAAGACTGGAACCTTCTACCCACGAAGCCGGACTGGGCCGGCGGACTTCGGGAGACTTGGACACCGGGTGAAAAGGGCGCGCATGAGCGGCTGGAGGAATTCCTGTCCGGTGCGATCAATGGTTATGCAAACGATCGGGACCTTCCGGGCGTTGAATCGACTTCGCGGCTGTCTCCGCATCTCGCACACGGAGAAATCACCCCGGCGCAGATCATCCAGGCCCTTGCTGAAAGCGACACCGACGCCTCGTCGAAGGACCGCACGGTCTTCCGCAAGGAGATCGGCTGGCGGGAGTTTTCATACCATCTGCTGGTCAACGAACCGGAACTTCCTCAGGTCAATCACAATTCGAGGTTCGACGATTTCCCTTGGAATGAGGATGATGAAGGGCTTGCAGCCTGGCAAAAGGGCATGACGGGCTATCCGATTGTGGACGCCGGCATGCGCGAACTTTGGCGAACCGGCTGGATGCACAACCGCGTGCGCATGGTCACGGCATCGTTCCTTACCAAGCATCTGATGATCGACTGGCGACATGGCGAACGCTGGTTCTGGGATACGCTCGTGGACGCCGACCCCGCCTCCAACACCGCAAGCTGGCAGTGGGTGGCAGGATCCGGCGCGGATGCGGCGCCTTATTTTCGCATTTTCAATCCGATCATCCAGGGTGAGAAATTCGACCCGGACGGCGACTATGTACGCCTCAATGTCCCGGAACTCGCCGAGATGCCATCGAAATACATCCACAAGCCGTGGGACGCGCCCGAGGACGTGCTTTCCAAGGCGGGCGTCCGTCTTGGCGACACCTATCCGCACCCTATTGTAGATCACCAGAAGGCGCGCCAACGTGCCCTGGACGCATATGACAAAATCAAGGACGCCGCATGAACCTGCATCTGCCTTCCCCGCCGCAAGCAATCGCCCGGGAACCACGGCGCCTCAAAATTGCCGTGGTGGGCTCCGGCATATCGGGAGCGTCCGCCGCATGGGCCCTGCACGATCTGCATGATGTGACGCTGTACGAGGCTGAAAAACGGCCCGGCGGCCATACGGCGACGGTCGACATCGATTATGAAGGAACCCCGCTTTCGGTCGACACCGGCTTCATTGTCTACAATGAGCTGAACTACCCCAACCTCACGGCTCTTTTCGCGCATCTCGGCGTCAAGACCCATGACAGCGACATGAGCTTCGCGCTTTCGCTCGACCATGGCAAGCTGGAATGGGGCGGAGACAATCTCAAGACATTGTTCGCCCAGAAGCGCAATCTTCTTCGCCCCTCCTTCCTGCTGATGCTCCGGGAGATTTTGCGTTTCAACCGCATCTGCCTTCAGGACCGCGCTGCCGGACACCTGGCCGCGCGTTCAATCGGCGACTACCTGAACTGGCGCGGTTTCTCACCCGGTTTCATGAACAACTATCTCGTTCCGATGGCGGCGGCCATCTGGTCCACACCGGCCAAGCGCATGATGGAGTTTCCGGCCACCTATTTCGTCAATTTCTTCGAAAACCATCGCCTGATCCATTCCGAGCGTCCGATCTGGCGCACGGTCACGGGCGGCAGCCGCAACTACCTGGAAAAGCTGCTCGCACCTCTTGCCGGACGGGTGCGCCTGGATGCCGGTGTCGTGTCGGTCAGGCGCGGAGCGGAAGGAGTCGACATTCTCGACGCCAGCGGTCGGCTGGAGAGTTTTGACCGGGTCATACTCGCCTGTCACACCGATCAGGCCTTGAGGATTCTCGACCGGCCTACCGATGCCGAGCGTGAAATTCTTACCGCCATCCCCTACCGGCCCAATCGCGTTATCCTGCACCGCGATGAAAGGCTGATGCCCACGCGCAAATCCGTCTGGGCCTCCTGGAACTATCTTCGCTCGTCGGATCAGCGCTCCGATGCGAATGTGGCAGTGTCCTACTGGATGAACCGTCTGCAAGGCATCGACCCGGCCAAGCCGCTGTTTGTCACCCTCAATCCAGACCGCGAACCGCGACCGGAACTGGTTTTTGGCGAGTACAGCTACGACCATCCGCAATTCGGCAACAATGCAATGGATGTGCAGGCCAGCCTGAAGGCCATTCAGGGCGACAACCACACCCATTTTGCCGGCGCGTGGACCGGGTACGGCTTCCACGAGGACGGGCTCACATCGGGCCTGGCTGCTGCGGAAGCGATGGGGGCGCGGGTTCCCTGGCGCGATCCCGCCGGCACGCGGCCTGAACCGGTGGAAGCCTGATCTTGAACGCCCACTCACCAGCCCGGAAAGGCACGCGGACAGGTCCCCAAGAGCATACTCCTGCACAAATACGGGTGACAACAAGGCCCGCAGGCTCGCTCTATGTCGGCGAGGTCATGCATCAGCGGATGAAGCCCGTCGGACACAGGTTCAGGTACAAGGTTTATTCGCTCCTTCTCGATCTGGACCGTCTGGACGAACTCGACCGGCTTTCGCGGTTTTTCTCGGTGAACCGCCGCAATCTGATGGCCTTCTACGAGGCCGACCACCTGCGTGGGTCGGATGCACCTTCGCTGCGCGTCCACATTGACGGATTGCTCACGAAGGCCGGCCTTGAAGAGCCGCCTGTCCGGATCGAACTCGCCTGCTATCCGCGGATCTTCGGGCAGGTGTTCAATCCGCTTTCCGTCTACTACGCCTACGGGCCGGGCGATCAACTCGTCGCAATGATCTACGAGGTGCGCAACACCTTTGGCGAAAACCACACTTATGTCTGCAAGGTCGGCGACGGTGAAGTGTCTGCTGCGGGCATTCGCCAGAGCCGTGCCAAGCTCTTCTATGTCTCGCCGTTCATCGAAATGGGTATGCGCTATCACTTTCGCATGAACCTGCCCGGAGAGCAGATCAAATGGCGAATTCTCGAGACAGACGAGGCCGGCCCGCTGCTCGCCGCCACCTATTGCGGTGATCGCAAACCGCTTCGCAGCGGCACCGTGCTGACTTGCCTCTTGCAGTTTCCGCTTCTCACATGGAAGATTGTCGGCGGCATTCACTATGAGGCATTGAAACTATGGCTCAAGGGAGTGCGTTATGTTCCGCGTCCCGAGCCGCCTGAACAGGCAAGTTTCCGGGATCGGCATGAAGGCGATGATCACGCGGTCAGACCGTAAGGAGTATGAGGCTCGTACCATGAAATCCGAAGCGACCTGGAACGATATGGACAAGGCCGAAAGGCTCTCGACCGAGAACATCTCCGCCTATCTCCGCGGATTGCCCATGAAAGCAAAGATGGCGCTTCGCGGCCTTTTGCACATGAACTACGGCCGGTTGTCGATCCGGATGCCGGACGGGCGTTCGGTCCTCATCGAAGGCCGGGCCGAAGGGCCTGATGCAGCGCTGGTTCTGCACAACTGGAACCTCGCCCACCAGGCCCTGACAGCCGGCACCATCGGCGTCGCCGAATCCTATATCGACGGCGACTGGGAAAGCCCTGACGTTACCGCCTTTCTCGAACTGTTTCTCGTCAATGTGGAAGTCGGCAACAATCTCGCCGGGGGAGCCCGGGGACTGGCCCGCCTGATCGAGCAGATCCGCCACTGGCTGCGGTCGAACACGCGCACCCAGGCCAAGAAGAACATTTCCGCACATTACGATCTGGGCAACGAATTTTACGCCAGGTGGCTTGATGAGACGATGACCTATTCTTCCGCCCTGTACCAGGAAGGGGCAAACGATCTGGCAAGCGCACAGACAGCCAAGTACCGGGCGCTGGCAGAAGCGATCGGGCTCAAGCGCGGTGACCATGTTCTCGAGATCGGCTGCGGCTGGGGCGGCTTTGCCGAATTTGCCGCTGGCGAGATCGGATGCCGGGTCACGGGACTTACGATTTCGAACCAGCAACTGGCTTTTGCAAGGGAGCGCATCGAAAAGGCGGGCCTGAGCCACCTCGTCGACTTGCGGTTTCAGGATTACCGCGACGAGACCGCGAAATACGATGCCATCGCCTCGATCGAGATGTTCGAGGCAGTCGGTGAAAAGTACTGGCCGGTCTATTTCTCAAAGGTACGGGAGTGTCTCAAGCCGGGCGGACGGGCGGGTCTGCAGATCATCACCATTAAGCCGGAAGCCTATGAGGATTATCGCGCCAACCCGGACTTCATCCAGCGCTACGTCTTTCCGGGCGGCATGCTCCCCACGGAAGAACATCTGGTCACCCTCGGCGAAGATGCGGGACTGGAACTCACCGGCCAGCGGGCTTTCGGCCCTGATTACGGGCGCACACTTGCGGAGTGGCGCGAGCGCTTCTGGAACGCATGGGAAGATATCAAGCCCATGGGCTTTGACCTGAGGTTCAAGCGCCTTTGGGAGTTCTACATGTATTATTGCGAAGCAGGGTTCCGTTCCGGGCATATCAACGTCCGCCAGGTGATCTACAGCTAGCGCAATTCCGGCAATCCCGGAGACGGGTACCATCCGTGTGTCCGGGTGTTCGGGCTTGCAGGTGAACCGGGAAAGCGGCTGCAACGTATAGCGCACATCACCACTGAAAACCGGCTCCGGAGGTTCCGGCGCCGATGCCGGGTTTGCCCTCCAGGCGTCCGTCTTTTTCCAATAGCCCCCCGCGAGCCCGGAACCCCGCATGACCGACAATCACCCGACTTACGCGACGACCACGGAGGCTGACGACCGGCTCCCGCTGCCCCGGGTCATGGCTTATGCGCTGCCTGCCATTCCGCTCGCAGCCCTCACCCTGCCGCTTTATGTTCTCGTTCCCACTTTTTACACAGAGACACTGGGTCTGTCTCTCGCGTCGGTCGGCTTCGCCCTGCTCCTTGTCCGCATCTTCGATGCCGTCAACGATCCCCTGATCGGATGGGCGGCGGACCGCTTCCGACCACGTTTCGGGCGGCGGCGGACGCTGTTCGCGGCGAGCCTGCCCCTAACTGCAATCTCCGCTCTCATGCTTTTCTGGCCCCCCGAAGGTGTTGGGACAGCATGGCTGGCAGGATGGGGGCTGTTGCTCTCGCTTGGCTTCACATCCGCGATGATTCCGTTTTCTGCCTGGGGCGCGGAACTGGCGACCGATTACCATGGGCGCTCGCGGATCGCCGGATGGCGCGAGGGACTGACACTGCTCGGAACGCTTCTCGCGATCGGGCTTCCCTTCACCATTGGATTTGACGATGCATCAGGGCCGCATGGTCTGGCAGCACTGGGCGTCGCCGTGTTGTTGACGCTGCCGCTGTTCGGAGCTGTCTCGGTCCTGGCCACGCCCGAACCGTCAGAGCATTCCCGCACACGCATCGACCTGCGCGCAGGGCTGGGGCACCTGGTCCGCAACAGGCCCTTTGTCCGGCTGATCGCAGCGTTTTTCCTCAACGGTCTTGCCAACGGCATCCCGGCGACCCTGTTTTTATATTTCGTCTCCGACCGGTTGGGCCTGCCAGAAGCGCGCGGACCGCTTCTGTTCCTCTATTTCCTATGTGCCATCGCCGGAGTGCCATTGGCCACTTGGACCGCGAAACGCTTCGGCAAACACCGCGCCTGGTGCTACGGGATGCTCGCGGCGTGCGCAGCTTTTGCACCGGCGCCCCTGCTTGCGGAAGGCAGTCTGGTTGCGTTCGGAATCATATGCGCCGTTACCGGCATCCTGCTCGGCTTCGACCTCGCTTTGCCGCCCGCCATCCAGGCCGATGTGATCGATGTGGACACCGCAGCGTCCGGCGAACAACGTTCGGGCGTATACTTCGCCGCGTGGAGCCTTGCGACCAAGCTCTCTCTCGCGGGCGGGGTCGGTATCGTTTTCCCGTTGCTCTCCGTGTTCGGTTTCGAGCCCTCTTCCGGCAACGGACAAGGGCTTACCGCTCTGGCCGTCGCCTATGCCTGGGCGCCGATCACGGCCAAACTCGCCAGTATCGCAATCATGTGGAACTTCCCGCTCGACGAAGCAGCGCAAAAATCGCTGCGCGGCGACATCGAAAGCCGGAGCGGCGGCTTCTAGCCGCGGTCGGTCTCCAGAGGCCGTTTTTTCCAGCCCGTAGCCGCATTGATCATTCCGAAATAGGCGCCGTAGGGCAAGAACTGCAGCACCTTGAGCACATAGGTGAAACGGCGCGGGAACGTAATCTCGAAGGATGAGGATTTTAGCCCCGAGGCAATCCGCGAAGCGGCGTCTTCGGGCTGCATCAGCGCCGGCATCGTAAACGCATTGTCGGCGGTGGCAGGCGTGTCTACAAAACCCGGACAAATCACCTGGATCCGGACGCCGAACTTGTCGAGATCGAACTTGAGGCTTTCCGCCAGATTGATCAGGGCGGCCTTGGTCGCGCCATAGGCAGCGCTTGTCGGCAACCCGCCATAACCGGTCACCGATGAAACGATGGCCACCTGCCCGCGCCCCCGGCTCTTCATCCGCTCGACTGCCGGAACCAGACCGTTGACGACTCCCGACAGGTTGACGGCGAAGGTCTTGTCAAAATCCCCAACCTTCAGGGTCTCGCCATGGACGGGGATGTAGACGCCCGCATTGAACAGCGCAAGCGCAAGCCCTTCACCTTCGCCATCGACCCGGGCAACCAGTTCCGCCATGCTTTCGGCATCGGTCACATCGCCCTGAGCAGCAACGATTTTTCCCTTCAGGCCGTCAGCATCCGCAGCCAGCCGGTTCAGGTCATCCTCGCTTCTTGCCGTGGCAAAAACCGTAAAGCCCTCCCGGGCCAGATCGAGTGCCAACGCCCGACCGATCCCGCTCGATGCGCCGGTCACCCACGCGGCTCCGTCAGCCGGTCTGGCGATGTAACTGCTCATTGAATTCTCCATTCATCAAAAAAGCCGTCCAGACCTTGGTACGGTCGGAACGGCTCTTTGGTTCCAAGATTTTCGGGATTACGGGATCAGCCGATCAGGTCACCGATCATCTGCCGGAAAGAACCGGTCAGCTTCAGCGGGGCATCCATGACTGCCAGCCCGATGCAGGGCCGATCCTTGCCGGCGCAGGGCCGATGGTCGACCGAATCGTCGGCCACCGAAATGTCCCCTCGCCCGTAAAACCCTCTGTCGTCGGTAAAATCACCGTCGAGCACCAGCGACAATTCGCAGCCTTCATGGGTGTGGGCAGGAACGGTGCGTCCGGGTTTGATCCAGAACAGGTTCACATGGCAGCCTTCGACCTCGCCGAGGTCGTACTCGCGATAACCCGGCATGCGCGTGCGCCACGGCACATCGGCGGCATCAAAACCGACGAAGTCGTACAGTGCCTTGGGAAACACAATCTGGCCCGACTTCTCCCCACCCGCGCCTACGGTAGGAGCTTCCGATTTGAAAATCGCTTGAAGCATGCCGTCCCGGTCGGACAGCGAAACCGGCTCGACATCCAGCAACTCCTGGCCGGCCATCGCCTCGAGGTCGAGGACCCGAACCCGGTTTTCCGGTTTCAGTTCGAGGTGCGCCTCCACCAGCACGCGCGCCGGAGCAGGCAGCGTTCCGGCCACGTACCGGGCGAGCAGCGAGTCGATTGTATCAATGTGTTCCCGCACCATGCGCGTTCAGCTTTCCTTTGTTTTACCGGACCGAACTGTTAGTACGCGATCGCCCGGGAGTCATCTGTCAAATTCAATTGTCACTTCCTACGCGTGACAGTTCAATCTGGATCACCGGAAAATACGGTTTCCGGTTTTTGCCCCCAAGAGGCAATTAATCCCTCGACCGCGCGACTTGAAGAGTGGGTTTTCTTGTTTTCGCCCCTTGAGTGGCGGCAAATGCCTGCCTACTCTCGCCACGCTTGCGCCGCACAGCAAAGACAGGAAAACAAATGCCTTCCCCCATTCATTCGTCAGTCCTCGACGCCATTGGCAACACGCCGCTGATCCGCCTGAAAGCTGCATCCGAGGCGACAGGGTGCACGATTCTCGGCAAGGCCGAGTTCCTCAATCCCGGACAATCGGTGAAAGACCGGGCGGCACTGGAAATCATTCGCGATGCGGAGGCAAAGGGCTTTCTTCAGCCAGGCGGAACCATTGTCGAAGGCACCGCGGGCAACACCGGAATCGGCCTTTCGATGGTTGGGCGCGCGCTCGGATACAAAACCGTCATCGTGATACCCGAGACCCAGAGCCAGGAGAAGAAGGACGCGTTGAAGCTTTACGGCGCGGAACTTGTAGAGGTCCCGGCGGCTCCCTATCGCAATCCGAACAACTATGTGCGGCTTTCGGGGCGGCTTGCCGACCAGATCGCCAAATCGAACCCCAATGGCGCCATCTGGGCCAACCAGTTTGACAATGTCGCCAACAGGCAGGCCCATGTGAAAACCACAGCGCCCGAGATCTGGCGCGATACCGGCGGCAAGATTGACGGTTTCATATGCGCGGTCGGTTCGGGAGGGACCCTGGCGGGCGTGGCCGAGGGACTGCGCGAGCGCTCGCGCGACGTCAGGATCGGCCTCGCCGACCCGGACGGGGCTGCACTGCACAACTTCTACACCACCGGAGAGATGAAATCCTCGGGCGGCTCGATCACCGAGGGAATCGGCCAGGGGCGTGTTACGGCTAACCTGGAGGGCTTTAAGCCGGACATGTCGTTCAACATTCCCGATTCCGAGGCCATTCCGCTCGTCTTCGAGCTTCTTGAAAAAGAGGGCCTTTGCCTGGGCGGCTCCTCGGGCATCAACATCGCGGGCGCGATCCGAATGGCCCGCGAAATGGGGCCCGGCCACACCATCGTGACCATCCTGTGCGACTACGGCAATCGCTACCAGTCGAAACTGTTCAACCCGGAATTTCTGACCTCGAAACAACTTCCTGTTCCGGAATGGCTGACACGCGGCAGTGACATTTCCATCCCCTTCGTGAGTGAATAAACCTGATGAAAGCCCTCTTCGTTGACGACGCCTATCTCTCCACTGCCGAGGCACGTGTCACCGCGGTGCGGGAGGATGGCGGGATCATGCTGGACCAGACCTGCTTCTACGCGACCTCTGGCGGTCAGCCCGGCGACACCGGTTTTCTGGAACGCGAGAACGGGGACAGGATCGCGATCGCCGGCACCGTAAACGGCGCCAGCAAATCGGAGATCATTCACGTACCTTCACCGGACCAGCCTGTGCCCTCGGTTGGCGAGAAGCTGGTTCTGCATATCGACTGGGAGCGGCGCTACAATCTCATGCGGATGCACACCGCCTGTCACCTGCTGTCGGTCGTCTGTCCCTATCCGATCACAGGCGCATCGGTGAACGAAACCGACAGCCGCATCGATTTTGACATGTCGGAAACCATCGACAAGGCCGAAGTCACTGCACGGATGATGGAACTGGTCAGGGCCAACCATCCGATTTACACCAAATGGATTTCCGAGGAGGATCTCGACGCCAATCCGGATCTGGTGAAATCGAAGAATGTTCGCCCACCGCGCGGACAGGGACAGATCCGCCTGGTTTGCATTGGTGAGGATGAGGCAATCGACAGCCAGCCGTGCGGCGGCACCCACGTCTCCGAAACTGCCGAGGTTGGCGAAATCCACATTGGCAAGATCGAGAAAAAGGGTAAGGAGAACAGGCGCTTTCGAATCCGGTTCGGACCCGCGCCGGACTGAATGTTTCCCTGCGCAATCAGGACCACGACAAACGAGCCGACAACCCAGCACCGCCCGCCAGGAGCAAAAGATGACCGACGCCGACACAAGCCCATTTGTCGTTTCCTTCGACTGGCTGGCAGCGCGTCTGACAGACCCGGGCGTGAAAGTGGTCGACGCCTCCTGGTATCTGCCGGCGCAGAACCGAAATGCTGCCGAAGAATTCGCCGTTGCGCGTATTCCGGGGGCCGTCTTCTTCGATCAGGACAGCATCGTTGACCCGGACTCCAGCCTGCCCCACACGCTGCCCGCTCCGGAACTCTTCGCGCAGGCAGCCGGCAGGCTCGGCCTCTCGGAAACAGACACTATCATAGTCTATGACGGCCCGGGAATGTTTTCCGCTCCGAGGGTCTGGTGGATGCTGCGCAGCTACGGCGCAGCCAACGCCTATGTGCTCGACGGCGGCTTCGATGCCTGGAAGGCCGAAGGCAGACCCGTACAGACAGGCGCGCCGGAGACACCTGAACCGGCAGTCTTCAAACCCGGTTTCAATGCCGATGCCGTTGCAAGCTTTGCGGCGATGGGATCGATAGTCGAAACCCGGTCCTCGCAAATCGCGGATGCGCGTGGACCGGGCCGGTTCGCGGGCTCAGAGCCCGAGCCAAGAGCGGGCATGCGTTCAGGCCACATGCCCGGCGCACTCAATGTTCCATTCGGGTTGCTAAGTGATAACGGAAAGCTCAAACCGTTGAATGAGCTGCGCGATGTTCTTGAATCTTCCGGCCTCGACCTGAGCAAGCCGGTCGTCACCACTTGCGGCTCCGGCGTCACCGCCGCGGTGATCACGCTTGCGCTCCAGTCTGTGGGTCATAGGGACAACAGGCTCTATGATGGCTCGTGGTCTGAATGGGGCGGACGGGACGACACGCCGATCGCCACCGGAGACGCCTGAGATGGCAAAGCCGGTGAAACCGAAATCGCTCAAGGCGACCGTCACGCACCTGGAAATGAAGAAGCCGCCGCGCACCGCGCCGCCACTTCCGGTAAACCTGCATGCAACACTGATGCGGGCAACCGCGATCCCGCTTCACTTCTATCGGTACCTGCAATGGCAGGTCGGACGCGAGTGGAACTGGGTGACAAGGCTGCGGATGAAGGACAAGGAACTCGCCGATATTGTGCATGCAAAAACCACCCGGATCTACGTGCTCAGCGTGGACGGCGCACCGGCCGGCTTTTTCGAACTCTCCAACGCCCGGGACGCCAATGTCGAACTCGTCTACTTCGGTTTGATGGAACATGTCCGAAAGCGGGGGCTGGGCGAATGGATGCTCGGGCAGGCCATCGCCGCGGCATGGGCCCCCACCCCGGCCACTGTAACGGTGCAAACCAACACGCTCGATCATCCCGCAGCCCTGCCGCTCTACCAGCGAATGGGCTTCACGCCGGTCAGCCAGAACGAGGCAATCATCCGCCCGCTTTCCGACGAGGAAATCCTGTCGATGGCCAAGGCGGGATCAACGGACGCTGTCTGAAATCGGGTGGCGACGTCAGCAGTTCCCGCGCACAACCTTGCAGAGTGTTTATCAGTCTCGCGGGGATGTCATGCAAATCAGCTTCGAACCGATGAGTGAATCTGTCGCCGACCATTTCCGGAATGGAGGTGCGGATGCCTATGGCAATGCACCTGAACGCGCGGTGTCCGATGGAAAAGGCATACCCTGCCGCCGATGCATGGCGATGGTCGCCAAGGGCCAACCGTATCTGGTGTTGGCCTGGAGACCCTTTTCGCAGCTTCATGCCTATGCCGAAACAGGACCTGTGTTTCTCCACGCCGAGACCTGCACACCCCAGGAAAATCACGAGGATCTTCCGGCCTTTCTTGAGAGCCCCGACTACATTCTTCGTGCCTATGATGCCGGAGAGCGCATCATCTATGGAACCGGCGGCGTCGTGAACCGGCCGGATATTCGGGCGCGCCTGGAACAGCTCTTGGCCGATCCCGCCGTCGAGGCGGTCCATATCCGGTCATCGCGCAACAATTGCTACCACTGCAAGGCGGTTCGAGCCGAAATGACCGCGCTTTGAAGCATTAAGACTGAAAGGCCCGCCCGCATGACTGGGTGCGGGCGGGCCGGGCAAGGCAAGAACTGCTGGCGCAGTGTTTGCGGGCTCGGGTCAGGCCACCTTCAGCGCCTGTTCCGGCTCGCTCACGTCATAGCCGAGTGCCTCGGCAACCGGGCGGTTGGTGACGCGGCCGCGGTGCACATTGAGGCCGGCGCGAAGATGACGGTCCTCGGCAATCGCCTTCAACCCCTTGTCGGCGAGCATCAGCCCGTAGTGAAGCGTCGCGTTGTTAAGGGCGTGGGCAGAGGTGATCGGCACCGCGCCCGGCATGTTCGCCACGCAATAATGAATCACGCCGTCCACTTCGTAGGTGGGCTCGGCGTGGGTGGTGGCGTGCGATGTCTCGAAGCACCCGCCCTGATCGATGGCGACATCGACGATCACCGAGCCCTTCTTCATGCCCGAAAGCATGTCGCGGGTCACAAGCTTGGGAGCTGCGGCACCGGGGATCAGCACAGCGCCGACCACCATGTCGGCAGAGAACACTTCGTCTTCAAGCGCCTCGATTGTGGAATAGCGGGTGTGAACGCGGCCATTGAACATGTCATCGAGTTGGCGCAGCCGCGGCAGCGAACGATCGAGGATTGTCACATCGGCACCAAGGCCCACGGCCATCTTGGCCGAATTCAGGCCGACCACACCGCCACCGATGACAACAACCTTGGCCGGAAGCACGCCCGGCACGCCACCGAGCAGGATTCCGCGTCCGCCATTGGCCTTCTGCAGCGAGGTCGCACCCGCCTGGATGGCGAGGCGTCCGGCCACTTCTGACATCGGCGCCAGCAACGGCAGGCCGCAGCGCTCGTCGGTCACTGTTTCATAGGCCACGGCCGTGCAACCCGAAGCAATCAGTCCCTTGGTCTGTTCCGGGTCCGGAGCCAGGTGAAGATAGGTATAGAGCAATTGCCCGTCACGCAGTTGTGCCCATTCGGAGGGCTGGGGTTCCTTGACCTTGACGATCATGTCGGAGCGCTCGAACACATCCTTGGCGCTGGCTGCGATTTTCGCGCCCGCTGCCTGGTAGGAAGCATCGTCGGCGCCGATGCCCATGCCGGCCATGGTCTCGACAATCACATCGTGCCCATGGGCAACATACTCGCGCACGGCGCCGGGCGTCAGGCCGACGCGGTATTCATGATTCTTGATTTCCTTGGGGCAGCCAACGCGCATGAATATTTCCTCCTGGGGCAGTCCGGCGGATCGCCGCCGGTGAAGATTCGAATGCCGCAGATTCAAACACTCCGCACCCGAAATGTCCTTGCAAAGGCGCCTTGTCGCGGTCACGCAATTCGAATATTTTTGCAAAAAATGTCAAAAATTTCGGAGAATTCACGAATGCACGCGCTGGATACGATTGATATCTCCATTCTGAAAACGCTTCAGATCGATGGCCGCATCTCCAATGCCGCATTGGCGGACAAGGTCGGCCTGTCCGCATCTGCCTGCTCGCGGCGCCTCGACATCCTGGAGAAATCGGGCGTCATCAAGGGTTATCATGCCCGTCTTTCCCACAAGGCGCTCGACTACCGGATGATTGCGATCGTTCACATTTCGCTTTCCGGGCAGTTTGCCAAGACGCTCGCCGAGTTCGAGGCCGCGGTCAAACGCTGCCCCAACGTTCTTGTCTGCTACCTGATGAGTGGAGAATACGACTACATTCTTCGCGTCGCCGCCCGTGATCTCGAGGATTACGAGCGGATCCACCGCGACTGGCTTTCCGCCCTCCCCCATGTGGTCAAGATCAACTCGAGCTTTGCGCTCCGGGAAGTGATCGACCGACCGAATGTCGGGCTGGGATAAGCCTTTTGCGGAGTTGAAAATCGCTTTCGTCCACCATGCGCACTCGAGGCTCCGAAGCCCCGCAGGCGACGGCTTGCCGGAACCGCTGCGGCGAATGGGCGTTTGAATGGTGAGTCCGGCTCGTGTGAGCCCGACCGTCAATGAGCAAAACGGAGACCTCGATGAAAGCCAGTTCCAAAGCCCAGCAGAAAGCCGCCGGAGCCGCACTTGCGGCAAAAAGGGGTGAAGAGAAAGTCGAAAACCTTCAGGGCGCGTCAAAGGAAATGTACGACACGATGAGTGAAGAGGAACTCGATGACATGGCATCGACATCCCGCTCCGAGCTGCCTGACAGCAAGGACGACGACTGAAAAGCTTCCACCCAAAGCGCTAAAAACAACCAAGCACGTGTCGTGCATGGCCCGTGCGCATTGTCAGAGGCCGCGCCCGGGCCTAGGGTGAAGCGCTGACAGCCTGCCCTAGGTCTGTTCTGCACCGGTTGCGCCCGGATGGTGGGCGACGCAATGCTTGGGGAGGACAAGATGAAAACCACATGTTTCGCGGCCGGGGCACTGACCGCTTTGCTGACGCTGACCGGCACTGTGCTGGCGCAGGGAACCGGGCAGGAAGGCATATTCGCCATTCACAATGATACCGAGGCGAACGTGCTCACCGGTTTCTACACCAATGACGGCAGCGGCTGGAGCGACAATTGGCTCGACGGGGATCTCGATCCGGGTGAAGTGGCTACCGCAGAATTTTCAGATGAGACCGGGTATTGCGAACAGACATTTCAGGCCGGCTGGCTCGATCAGGATGGCGGAGAAGTGTTGGACGATCCGATCGACATCGACATTTGCGAAGCCAGCAACGTCTACATCGGCGACAACGAGATCTTTTTCGACTGATGTTGCAGGCACACATGTCTCGGCTACTGGCAAGACCCGGACGAACGTTTCTGACAATTTCGCTGTCTTGAATGCTCAACGGCTTTGCCAATCAAACTGCGGGTCAGACCGGCGGCTTGTTTAGCCGTTGCTCCAGGAAATCAGCGGCTTGGAACTCGTCGCTGATGGCGCCAGGCAGGACAAAATCCTTTCCTCCGGCAAGACATCCATGGGTTTCCCATCCAACCACGCCGTCTGCGTCAACGCCGCAGCGATCCTGAAACTGACGAACCTTGTCAATAGCTTCAGCTGACACCCAAGCGCTGGTGCCTCCGTCTGAGGGAAGCACCAATTGACCTTCCCAGGTAAACGTTGGCTCTGTGCTGGTCCCGGCGACCTTGTCGTTTTCGTTCCAGGCAGAAACGGTAGCGATCCCCACTGCGATTTCAGATAAGGCTTTCGCTTCCGCAGCGAGCCCTGCTTTCCTGTAAATCGAGGCAAGTTGATCAGATGTTTTTGCCGCAGCGCCGGGCTGACCATTTGCCAAGCTTCGGGCAATGATCTCGTAAGAATCGCTGAACTCCTCTGGTACCCTGAAACCATCCGGGCGCTCCCCCCTTACAAGCATCAAAGCCTCCGGCGACAAGCCAGCCGCTTCCAAGGCCTGATAGCTTGCCTGTTGGAGGCGCGTTGTCGAATGCTCGACTGTTATCACCGGCGCCTCCGGGTCGCATTGACGCCAGTCGAATTGCTGGAACAGATCACTGCGAACCAGAAGTTGGCTCAACGGGCTCAAACGGTAGCGTGCTTCACTGCAACTGGACTCCCGGTACCTGAAGTAGCCGTCTTGCGTGATGCCCAGTGCCAGCGTAGTCGAAGCCGAAAGTGATTGGCGCTCGACCTTCGCCTCGATTGGAAATCGATCCCCCCGATCATTGGTTGATCGGAATTCAACAATAACAGGGTCTTCCGAGAGCGCTGGTCCAGCTGCAACAATTGCCGACGTAACGATCCCGACCCAACTCACTGTCTTAAGTATCAGCATCGTGTCACCTCCCGTTGTGAGCACCATCCGCCAGTGACAAGCCTATTGCCGCGATTGCGGCGAGCGGATAGCGGCGTGGGCAGTATCCGTAGCCTCGACTTCACCGGTCGCCGAACTCGTTTCGCCGGAAGTAGTCATACCGTTCTCAACGGCTTTGCTGTGCCTTTCCAGCATCACAAACGCCAGGACCAAGCAGGCGAAACCCCAGAAAACCGTCAGCATCAAAAGAAAGTTTGACGCAAAATAGCAATCAAAGGACTCTCCGAGCCCGCAACCCTCTACCGGAACGACGTTGATAGCGCCGGAGTTGAACAGCAACGGCTGGAGTTCGTCCACACCGGGCCGCGTTTGAAATTCAACGCCGAACGAAGCAGCTGGCGGCATGTTGATAGCCATCATGGTCAATGCCGCCGCTTCGTATATAGGCTCGTAGGTCACCGCCAGTGGCGGCACATGCATATCCATCGCATATGCTGCTGAATCTTGCGGTTTTTCGAAGCAGGGCGGCGAAGCACACCTTAAAGCCAGATTGACACCCCGAATGGTAACCCGCTCCGACAGGTTCTGGACTGTCAGGTTCCAAACGTTGCCCTCGGTGTCGCCCACGCGAGCGATTTCGAACCGCATGTAACCGTTTGAAGCAGTTACCTGATAATACTCGTTGGCCACCCATGTAATGAGTGCGACCAAAAGAGTGACAACGTACGGACTTTTCTCGGACAGCATATCCGGCCCCGTTTTCGCGCCTGAATTGCATCGTTGAGGATGCCTCACCGCTTGTCAAGCATTGCCACTCGCGTCTCTGGCGTTGGCGAGCGCTACCGGAACAGCGCATCTCCCTGCTCGTCGATCACCTGGCGGGCCTTTCTCAAAGTGGCTGAAATCGTCTCGTCGCGGCTGGTAAACAGGTCCGCCCGCACCAGCCGGTGTTCCTTGGCGTCGGGGCCTTCTCCCTTGACGATCCGCCCCGACAGCCTCCATTGGCTACCCTCGGCCATCGGTTCGGCATAGATTCGGCAATTCTTGTAGGTCTCGGGCTCATTGGCCGGCTCCGGCCTCTTGGATTGCCCGTTGCCACCAAGAAGACCGCGAATGCTATCGAGAATTCCTGCCATGCCTTGCTCCCAAAAATTACTGTGTCCGGCCCTCACACGCCTTCACAAGGAGAGCGCTGCTGCCGGTCTGGCCCCCTCCCGCCTGATCGGCCGGCGCCCGGTTATCCCGGCCCGGCCAGTCGCTGCCGTGAGGTACCCGCCTTGGGCTGAACCACACCGCAAACGAGCCAATGCAGCCAAGCCCTGATAATTTCATTTTAGTGCAGCCCGGACGCGAAAGTCCATGAAAGTCCAGCAGATTCCTGCCTGGTAGATTGCGAATGACGGGAAGCGATGCCCTCCGATTGCCGCTGCCACGGGATTCATCGACCCTTAACCGCGAATGGCCACCAGCACCGACGGTTAGCACTTCCGTTACCGCTTGGCGCGAATACTGATCGCTCGATTGATCGGATTCTGGCGCAAGAAGACGGGGCGGACATGACGGTAAGATCAGGAAGAGCACTCACGCGGGACCGCACCCGGCTGGTCGCCAAGATCGAGTGCATGGGACAAAAGACGCCGGGCGCCATTCTCGATCTCTCCGAGCACGGCATCTGCCTCTTCGGCTTTGCGGAGATTCCGGTGGCCGTGGGCGACAAGATCACGGTCCTGACCGAGGAAATGGGTCTGCTCATCGGTACGGTGCGCTGGATCCGCTGGCCGCGGATCGGCGCTGCGCTGGTGCTGACGTCCAACAATCGGGCCAAGGTCGAAAGCTACTACAAGATTTTCAAGCCGACCAAGCAACTGCTGAACAGCGGGCCCGCCCCCCGGTCGTCCGTCGCCTTCACCTGACATCCGATATCGGGCCACCGCGCCACAGTTCGGGACCATTTCCCGATTCCACAGTGCCATTGCACCTGTGCGTCGCCTTATCTAATGATGCAGGAGCCGTGGCATTGCTGAATGCCCTGGCTTCGCGGGGAGGCGATTGGAATGGCGAAACCGGCTTCGAGGAAACGCAAGTTGCTCTATCTCGTGATTTTCCTGATTGTCGCGGGCGGCCTCCTGTTTTTGCTGGGCCCACGGCCCGTGATCGACTCAGAAGTCCGGTTCGATGAAGCCACCCTGCCCGAAGACATCGAATCCTACATTCGGAATGCCGAAGCGCGCTATGACGATCTGCGCCCCGGTAATGAACGCCAGATCGTGTGGGCTTATCCGGCCTCGCAGGCCCGGACACCGCTCGCCATCGTCTATATCCACGGTTATTCCGCAAGTCCCGGTGAAACGCGGCCGATGCCCGATCTCGTCGCGAAGGAACTCGGCGCAAACCTCTATTTCGCGCGGCTGGCAGGGCATGGCCGGAGCGGCGACGCGATGCTCGAGGGCTCGGTCCAGGCCTGGCTCGACGATTTCGCCGAAGCCTTGGCCATCGGGCGTCGACTTGGCGAGAAGGTGGTGGTCATGGCGACATCAACCGGCGCGACACTTGCCACCTATGCCGCCAGCCGACCCGAACTCGTCCGCGATGTGGCCGGGATGGTTCAGATATCGCCGAACTATGCCCTCCAGGCCGCAGGTTCCGGCCTGCTGACCATTCCATGGGCCGAAACACTGCTGCCGCTCATCGGTGGCGAGCGGCGCTCCTGGGAACCGCGGAATGCGATGCACGCGCAGTACTGGACCTACGAATATCCCAATCTCGCCCTGCCCCAGATGGGCGGCTTGATAGATCTGGCGGCTGATGTCGATCCCTCGGAGATCACCATTCCGTCCTTGTTCATCTATTCGCCGATGGACAGCGTGATCGTGCCGGAAAAGGCGCGCGCAATGGCCGCGCGCTGGGGCGGCCCGGCAAAGACCATCGAGGTTACCGACAGCGACGATCCCAACAACCACGTGATCGCGGGCGATGCCCTGTCGCCCGGCACGACCGATAGGATTGCCGCCGAGGCCGCCGCGTGGATCGCGGATCTCTGAATTCAATCAGGGCGGGATGCTGCGCCGGCTCAGATGATGAGGTTGGCGATGATCTCGTTTTCGGTAATGTCCTGATAGTTCAGGCCGGCTTCATCGAAGGCGCCGGTCAGCCGCTGAAAGTTTTCAGGCGCCATCGTCTCGATCCCGATCAGGATCGATCCGAAATTCCGCGCCGATTTCTTGAGGTACTCGAACCGGGCGATATCGTCCTGCGGTCCGAGCAGCGAGAGAAAGTCCTTCAACGCGCCCGGACGCTGGGCCAGGCGAAGGATGAAGTATTTCTTCTTGCCGGAATAGCGCATCGCGCGTTCCTTGACGTCAGGCAGCCGCTCGAAATCGAAATTGCCGCCCGAGACAACGGCAATGACGGTTTTTCCCGCAAGCTTTTCCGGGCCCAGGGCATCGAGCGCGGCAAGCGAGAGTGCGCCCGCCGGCTCCAGCACAATGCCTTCGGTGTTGAGGATCTCGGTCATGGTCACGCAGATTGCGTTCTCCGGAACCAGCAGCACCTGCGACGCCGCGAAACGGGTCAGGATGCCGAAATTGCGCGCTCCGATCTGCGCCACCGCCGCGCCATCGACAAAATTGTCGATCCGCTCGAGCTTCAGCCGTTCCCCCCGGCTAAGGCTTTCCTTCAGGCTTGGCGCGCCTGAGGGTTCGGTCAACAGGAAACGGTCGTTGGCAATACGGCCTTCCAGATAGCGCGCCATTCCGGCCGACAGCCCGCCTCCGCCAACGGGCAGAACGACCAGGTCGGGCTCCTCGCCCTCGGGCAATTGCCTGCCGATCTCGGCTGCGACCGTCGCCTGCCCTTCGATGATATCGTCATGATCGAAAGGCGGCGCCATCAGCGCCCCCTCGCGTTCCGCAAAATCCAGAGCCGATGCGTAGCAGATATCGAAAAAGTCTCCGGTCAGCCGGATCTCGATGAACTCGCCGCCGAACATCCGGGTCTTTTCGATCTTCTGCTGCGGAGTGGTCACAGGCATGAAGACAACGCCCTTGCGGCCGAAATGACGGCACACATAGGCAAAGCCCTGGGCATGGTTGCCTGCTGACGCACAGACGAACAGAGCCTGATCGGGATTGCGGTCAAGCGCTTTCCTGATGAAATTGAAGGCGCCCCTGATCTTGTAGGAACGAACCGGCGAAAGATCCTCGCGCTTGAGCCAGACGCGTGCACCAAAGCGCGCCGAGAGGTGATCATTCAACTGCAGCGGCGTTTCGGCGAACAGCGAGCGCATTTCGACCAATGCTGCGTCGGCTTCCGCCCGAAAGCGATCTGGTGATTGCGTTTCGATCATCCGGGGTCTATGGCATGTCAGGCAACCGGTGCCAACCGGCCTCGCGCCAACTGGTCACAACCGAGGACCGCCGCTTGGACGGCCAGACAATCCGATCTGCGATCTCGATTGCAGCCTATGCAGGGCTGTACCTCTCGCTCGCCATGGTGGTCCCGGCCACGGTCGATTTCTACTACGGAAACCCCGACTGGCAGGTCTTTGCCACATCCGCGTTCGTTGTCGGCTCCTTCTGCCTGGGTGTGGCGATGTCGACCCGCGGGACGGTTCCGGCGTTTTCGCGCCGGCTGGGCTTTCTGGTCGTCAACCTCCTCTGGGTGACACTTTCGGTCACTGGCGCAGTCCCGCTCTACATGTCCTCGCTCGGCCTCGACATGGCCGATGCACTCTTCGAATCGGTGTCAGCTGTCACCACCACCGGTGCAACCGTGCTGACCGGTCTCGACGGCACACCGCCGGGGCTTCTGATGTGGCGTTCCCTGTTGCAATGGTTCGGCGGCATCGGCATCGTTGCCATGGGCCTGTTGGTCCTTCCTTTTCTTCGGGTCGGCGGTTTTACGGTTTTCAAGATCGAATCGTCGGATACGTCCGAAAAACCGTTCGCACGCTTCAGCATGTTCATCCGTGCCTTTTTCGCGATCTATATTGGCCTCACCCTTGTCTGCGCCCTGCTCTACGGCGCATTCGGCATGAGCGGCTTCGATGCGGTCAACCACGCCATGACGACCATAGCGACCGGAGGCTTTTCCACCCGTGACGCATCTTTCGGCGCTTTTCAGTCCTACGGGCTGATGTGGACGGCAGCCGTTTTCATGGCGCTCGCCGGACTTCCGTTCTCGGTCATGATCCTGTTTGCGGTTCGCGGTCGTCTGGATGCGTTGCGAGACCCGCAGATTGCAGCCTATGGCGGCTTGATCCTCGTTCTGACAATGCTGATTGCGCTCGGCCTGAGGTTGAATGAGGGGGACGATTTCGGCCACGCCCTCACCCACGCAGTCTTCAATGTCGTATCGATCGTGACCACAACCGGCTACGCAAGCGATGATTACACGGCATGGGGATCCTTTGCCGTCGCACTGATGTTTGTCGCAACCTTCCTGGGCGGATGCTCGGGCTCCACGTCAGGCGGCATCAAGGCATACCGGCTTGTCATTATCGCAAGTTCGATCCGGTCCGGGCTCATGCGTCTCATTTATCCCAACGCGATCCGCCCGGTACGTTACGGCTCGGTCACCGTGGAGCCGGAAATGCAGCGGACGGTCTTTCTGTTCGTCTGCGCCTACACCGGGATCTGGGCCTTGGGCGCCATTGCGCTGGCTGCAACCGGTGTCGATATCGAAACCGCGCTGTCTGGCTCCATCACCGCGCTGGCCAATGTCGGCCCGGGCATAGGGCCGGTCATCGGCCCGGCGGGAAACTTCAGCACGATCGGCGATCCGGCCAAAATGATCCTGATATTTCTCATGCTTTTGGGGCGTCTCGAAATCCTGGCTGTGCTTGTGCTGCTGGTGCCTGCCTTCTGGCGCGACTGAGAACTACTTCGTTGCCTTTCTGCAACTTCAGGCTTTAGCAAGATATTAACCCTGATTTGTTGTTCTCCGACGGGATGGAGACCTGAACAGACATGCACGCACTTCTTGCCGAACCGAACGAAGACCTCGATGAGTTGACCGAAGCCGCAACCGTGTCCGAGCCGGAATCGCCACCGGTCGAGACTGGTGCCGGCTCGGCCTCACTGGTTCAGGCGATGAATCTGATCGGTTCGCAAATCGGCGAATTGTCAGTCAACATCGCCGATACCAGCGGCATGGTCGGCGATGTGTCGGTTTCGCTGTCCAATCAGGCGGAGGAATTCCACGCGCTCACCCGCGACATGACGATGATCGCCCGTTCGAACGAAACCGTCGCGAACGCTTCACGCACGGCGGTGAACTCGGCGCGCGAAACCCATGCGGGACTGGAGAACACCACCCACAGCGTCAACCAGATCCTGGTCAATGCTGTCTCGGACATCCAGTCGATGGCCACGAGCGCCAACGAAGTCACCGGTGTGCTCAACTCGGTTTCGGCGCAGATCAGGGAAATTCACTCGTTCTCGGAAGCCATCCAGGGGATTGCCACCCAGACCCAGCTTCTCGCCGTCAATGCCGGCATCATGGCCGCCCATGCAGGGGAAGCAGGGCGCGGCTTTGCCGTCGTCGCCGACGCTGTCAAGCAGCTGGCTGACAAGACCGGCAATGTCTCGCGCGACATGGTCGCGCGGCTCAACGCGCTGCACGGGGTCGTGGACAAGATGCAGGCTCAGAACGCCGAGAACGAGGCCGTGGCAACCGCCGCCGTCCAACGCTCCGGCGAGATCGATGCGGAGCTCAAGAAATTCACGGGGTTCAGCGATAGCGTCGCTGCCATGATTGCCGAAATCGAGCGCATGAACGATCCGGTCGAGGAAACGACACGGGTCTGCTCGGCGGTCCTCTCCAAGGTCTCCGAACTGGACGGCCGCGTGCACGACAGTGCCGCGATGCTGACTTCCGCAAGCGAAAAGATCGACCGCCTGGTGTCCTTTTCCGAGGATGTCATCGGCCATGTCGCCGAAAGCGGCGTCGAAACAGAGGACACGCCGCTCATTCGCCATTGCATTTCCACTGCCGGCGAAGTGGCGGCGATGTTCGAACAGGAAATCGATTCGGGCCGGATCACCATGGCCGATCTGTTCGACGAGAATTACCAGCCGATCCAGGGCACGAACCCGGTCCAGCACATGACCCGCTTCGTCAGCCACACCGACCGGCTGCTGCCGCCCATCCAGGAGGCCATGCTCGATTTCGATCCGCGCGTGACCTTCTGCGCGGCAGTCGACCGCAACGGCTATCTGCCGACCCACAATCATGTCTTCTCGAAACCGCAGGGTCCCGACCCGGTCTGGAACGCAGGCAACTGCCGCAACCGGCGCATATTCAACGATCGCACAGGGCTCGCGGCAGGCCGCAACCGCAAGCCGTTCCTGCTTCAAACCTATCGTCGTGACATGGGCGGCGGCAACTACACCCTGATGAAGGATCTCTCCGCGCCCATCATGATCAAGGGAAAGCATTGGGGCGGCTTGCGCATCGGCTTCAAGATCAGCGTCTGATCTGGATAGGCCCTAAGCAGGACATGAAGCCATTTGGTGCGGACGACGGGGCTCGAACCCGTACAGCCTTGCGGCCGAGGGATTTTAAGTCCCTTGCGTCTACCAGTTTCGCCACGTCCGCACGTCCATCTGTCGGTAACGGACATGCCCCTTACAGGCAAGGGTCTTGGTGCACGACCAGCGCCACAAGGCGCGCCGCCCCTATGTTCCCGGCCCCGACTTCGAACGCCCTGTACCCACAAATCGCCCCCCGAAGCCGGTGTCAGGCTTCGGGGGGCGTGGAAGCTTCAGGTCTGACGGTTGCGACCGTCTTAAAGCGGAGGCGATCCTGAAATGATCAGGCTATCAACTTGGCAGCGATCTCAGCCACCCGGCGCCCCTGGTATTCGGCACCTTCGAGCTCGACGGCGGAGGGCTGACGCGAGCCGTCGCCACCTGCGATCGTCGATGCGCCGTATGGCGTTCCGCCCTTGACCTCGTCGACACCCATCTGCCCCTGGAAGGCATAGGGAAGACCGGCCACAAGCATGCCGTGGTGCAGCAGCACCGTGTGAAAGCTCAAAATGGTGGATTCCTGGCCGCCATGCTGTGTCGCTGAAGCGGTCATCACCGAACCGACCTTGCCGACAAGCGCTCCATTGGCCCAAAGCGCGCCGGTCTGATCGAGAAAGTTCTTCATCTGCGACGCCATCATTCCATAGCGCGTCGGGGTGGCGAAGATGATCCCGTCGTAGTCAGCCAGTTCGGCCGGGTCTGCGACCGGCGCCTGCTGATCGAGCTTGTAATGAAACTGTTTCGCGACCTCTTCGGGAACCAGTTCGGGAACCCGCTTGACGGTCACCTCGGCTCCGGCCGCGGCCGCGCCCTTGGCTGCGGCATCCGCCATAGCTTCGATGTGACCCCAGCTCGAATAATAAAGCACCAGCACTTTCGCCATTCCAATCTCCTTTTGGGTTGCCGCACGCTGGCGACTTCGCGCTCAAGGTGGCGATTTTTGCGTTCAAGAAAAGGCCCGAATCCATGACGGTTTGTTCACAAATCGCATCCACATTTGATCCTGGTTTCAGGCTTGCGCAGCCACCGAAAACCCGTTTAATCATCCCGCTCTGGGGAGGAGCAGAATGATGGACGTGACTGACACCACAACCGTGACCGCGGGGGCGCTTGCGATTGGCGATGAACTGCTTTCCGGCAGGACGAAAGACAAAAACATCGGCCATCTTGCCGAAATGCTGACGGCGGCCGGTATCGAGCTGCAGGAAGTCCGCATCGTTCCAGACGATCAGGAGCGCATTGTCGAGGCGCTCAACGCCCTGCGGAGCCGGTACGATCACGTGTTTACATCCGGCGGAATCGGCCCGACCCATGACGACATCACCGCCGACGCGGTCGCCAGCGCCTTTGGCGTGCCTTGCAGCCACGACCATGACGCACTCGAAATGCTCGGTGCGCACTATGCCGAACGCGGCCTGGAGTTCACGGAGGCTCGCCGCCGGATGGCGCGCATGCCCGAAGGCAGCCGCCATATCGAAAATCCGGTGAGCTGCGCGCCCGGATTCATCATCGGCAACGTCCACGTCATGGCCGGGGTGCCGTCTGTTTTCCAGGCAATGCTCGACAATGTGCTTCCGAAGCTGAAGTCGGGCGCAAAGGTGCTGTCCGACAAGGTCAGCTGCCCTTACGGCGAAGGGGATATCGGTGATCCTCTCTCGGCCATTGCCAGGGCACACCCCGACGTCAATATCGGTTCTTACCCACGGTTTTCCGGTCAGGGCTTTTCCACCGAGATCGTCATCCGCGGCAGGAACGCCGCCGCCATCAACGCGGCAAGGATTGAGGTCGAAACGATGCTTGCGGATCTCGGGCCGGACCGCCTGGCAGCACCGGCCTGACCGGCTCCAGGCCGCCGAAGCCTTTGTTTGACAAGAATCAATGCGCCCGGGCTACGCCGGGCGCATGGTCATGGACATCAGAGCGTCCTGCCGCATTTGCGCGGCGAAGCGCCTCTCGCGCTCTCCGCTTCTTGTGCGGGGTTCGCCTTTCAAGGGAGATGTCTCATGGCCTACCATACGATCCTCGCAGTTCTTTCGGCGGTTGCCGACGTCAAACCGGTCACCGATGCGGTAAGCTCGGTGAGCGAAGGCAGTGATGTTCACGTGATCGGATGCCACGGTGAACCTTCCCAGTTCGTTGTGCTTTCCGCCCCGATCGATGTTCCCGACGCAACCACGATCGCCGCCCTTTACGAGCAGGCGGACCAGCGCATGCGGGAAATCGGCGATGCCTTCGACAAGACCTGCGAGACCGCCGGGCTTTCCCACGAATGGCGGCCGGTGCGTTCTCCTGGCGGAGACAGTGCAATTTCTGCGCTCGCCAGTGCGCGGGTCTCCGATCTGGTGGTTGTCAGGCAACCCGATCGCGACGCAAACGAGGACATGGCCACCAATGTCGAGGCGCTCCTGTTCGAGGGGGGGCGGCCGGTGCTGTTTCTCCCTGCCAACGGCAAGATCGCCACGCCGGTCAGCAGGGTTCTTATTGCCTGGGACGGCTCCCGCGAGGCCGCGCGCGCCACCCATGACGCGATGCCCTTCCTAAAGGCTGCAGATTCGGTGGAAATCGTCGTGATCGATCCCGACAAGCTGCCCGATATCGACGCCCCGCTTGCCGGTTCCGACCTGGCCGGCTGCCTCTCGCGCCACGGGGTTCACGCCAACGTCACCACCGCCTCGAAAGGGTCGGGCTCGACCGCTGATGCAATCGCGGCCCAGGTGAAGGCAACAAACGCGGACCTTGTGGTCATGGGGGCCTACACCCATCAGCGGCTTCGTGAATGGCTTTTCGGCGGGGTCACCCGCGCGTTTCTCGACCGCGCGCCGGTCCCGGTGCTGATGTCGCGCTGAGCAAACGGGAGCGGCGTTTGCCTTTGCCGTTCCCGGCACTGTCATTCCAAGATCATCCGGAACGCCATGGCAGCAAGCACGGCGGACTGGCGAACCTGTCCTCTCTCGCCTTGCCGCGCCACAGATTCCGGCCGCTGCCTGTGCATGAGCCGCCAGGAGCGGCTTGCATTCTCCCCTCGGTTCCGGCTATTTCCGGCGCTTGAGGTAAAAAGCAGCAACAACCGGGTTTGCCCGGCTACGCAAGGAAGCAAGCCATGTCCCTGCCAGACAAAGCCTTCCCGGTTTCCTGGGATCAGTTTCACCGGGATGCGCGCGCTCTGGCATGGCGGCTGAGCGGAACCGGTCAGAGCTGGAACGCCATCGTCTGCATCACCCGGGGCGGGCTCGTGCCGGCGGCGATCATTTCCCGCGAACTCGACATACGCCGCATCGATACTGTTTCGGTCGCCTCCTATCATGATTACCTCAACCAGGGCGACATGAAGGTTCTCAAGGAAATCCACTCGGACATCCTCGAGAGCGAAGGCGACGGTGTTCTGATCGTCGATGACCTGACCGATACCGGCAAGACCGCCGCCATCGTCCGGGCGATGCTGCCCAAGGCGCATTTCGCGACCGTCTACGCCAAGCCCAAGGGCCGGCCGCTGGTCGATACATTTGTTACCGAGGTCAGCCAGGACACCTGGATCTACTTCCCCTGGGACATGGGATTTGCCTATGTCGAGCCGATCGCCAAGGATTCACGAGGCTGAGCCCTCCCGGCGACGAAACCGACACCACTCCGCCCGGTTCCGCGCCCGCGCCATCTGACACGTCCCGGCCACCCGGTGGCAAACCCCTGGTCTTCATCTTTCTTGTCGTGACCATAGACATGATGGGTGTTGGCCTCGCCTATCCGCTGCTGCCCAAGCTGATCCAAGGCGTGGGTGACTACACACTTTCACAGGCAGCCTTCTACAACGGCCTGATCGCGGTCCTGTATGCCCTGGCGCAGTTTTTCTTCTCGCCCCTCCTCGGCAATCTTTCCGACGCCCACGGCCGCCGTCCGGTACTCCTGACCGCGCAGACGGGGCTTGCGCTGGATTACTTCCTGATGGCACTCGCCCCATCCCTGTGGTGGATCGCGGTCGCCCGGTTTGTCTCAGGCGTTTTCGGCGCCACGGTTTCGACGGCCACGGCCTATGTTGCCGACATCTCGACGCCGGAAACCCGCGCCCGCAATTTCGGACTTATCGGCATGGCCTTCGGGATCGGCTTTGTCATCGGGCCGTTCCTCGGCGGGCTGCTCGGCGAGATCCACATTCAACTGCCATTCCTCGTCTCCGGCATCCTGGTTACCGCCAATGTCGCCTTCGGTTTTTTCGTGTTGCCGGAATCACTGCCGCCGCAAAGCCGCCGCGCCTTTGCCGGTTTTCGTGCCAGCAATCCGTTCACGGCCTTGCGGATGCTGACCCGTCTGCCGCAACTGTCGCCCTACCTGGTCTGCTTTTTCCTTGTTTTCATGGCCCAACGCGGCCTTGAAAGCATCTGGGTCCTCTACACGGATTTCCGCTTCGATTGGGGTGTGCGGGAGGCGGCATTCTCGCTCGCCTTCGTCGGACTGATGTATATCATCGTCCAGGGGTTCCTGGTCGGGCGGCTGGTCGCACGGTTTGGCGAACCTACGGTGATCGGCGCCGGTTACCTGCTTGCCTCGGCCAGCCTTCTGCTTTTCGCCATGATCGAGCAGGCTCCACTGGCCGTTTTGCTGATCGGCCTGTTCATCCTCGGCGCGGCCTCGGCCGAGCCGGCGCTCAAATCGCTGTCCTCCAGCATGGTTGGCAAGGATCAGCAGGGCCTGCTGCAGGGCGCCATTGGCTCCGTCAACAGCCTGGTCATCATTCTGGCCCCGCTGAGCGCCAACCTTGTTCTCTCCAATGTCTCGGGACCCGCACCTCTCGCGCCCCTGCCGGGAGCCTGGTTCTATCTCGGCTCGGCCTTTTTCCTTGTGGCGTGGGTGGTTTTCCGGCGCTCGATTCCGGCCCGCCGCACTACAAGTATCAAAGATTAGAACTTAACCATACATTATCGAAAAGCCTGTATCGATCGAGGGGAAACCGACAGCGGCAAACGGGATGAACCCGGTCTTGCTTACGGTCTGGACACCGCATGAAGCGGGGGTTGCGGGCCATCAAGTCTGACAAACATGCGGCACGACGTCCCAAACACGCGTTCAGGCAGACGGTCCTTCGGCATCGTCATGGCCAACCTTGCCGTCATTGTGGTTGTACTGACCGCCGCTGCCGTGATCCCGAGAGGCGATCGAGCCCTTGTGTTCGTCCCGCCCTGGAGTCCGGACAACCGGATCGTTGATGTCATCGCCGCCGCCGGAGGCTCTGTTATCAACGGAACCGGTATGCCCTATGCCGCCATCGCCCAATCCGACAATCCGGATTTCGTTTTCCGCCTGTTCAGCTCGGGTGCCTTGCTGGTGCTCGACGGAAGCCTCGCCTTTTTCTGCAGGAGTACCCCCCTTCAATGAACTACATGATTCAGCTTCAAACCCGGGCAGCAGTGGCAATCGTTGCCCTTCTCTGGCTCAATGTCGGCCTTCTGGTCGCCCGTACGCTATGGGGTATGGACGCCAACCCCCTGATCGTGGTCGGCGGCGGCATCGCGATCGCGGCGGCTTCCACGTTCACATGGTGGCGCGACCCGATCGGCCTTTCGACACAGATCTCGACAGCACTCGCACATGCCGCAAGCGTTGCCCTTCTGGTCTACGCGTTCTCCGGCTCGCCGCTGCAGATCGACATCCACATGTACTTCTTCGCAAGCCTGGCAATCTGCGCAGCCTGGGTGAACTGGCGCCCGATCGTCGCCTTTGCGGGCTTGACGGCCGTTCATCACCTCGTGCTGTTCTTCCTCATCCCGGCAGCTGTTTTCCCTGGCACCGCCGATCTTGCCAGGGTCGCAATGCATGCGGCAATTCTGGTCCTAGAGGCAGGTGCGCTGATCGCACTCGGTCATTCGCTCGCCACTGCTTTCGCGCAGAACGACGAGGTCATGACCGAAACCCGGGCGGCAACGGAACATGCCACGGAAATGTCGGAACAGGCCAAGGCGGCACAGCAGCAGAACATGCTCGACGCCCAGACCCGGGATGCGGAGCGCGCCAAGGACAATGAGCGGTTGCAGTTTGCCATCGACTCACTCGGCCGAGGCCTCGACCAGTTGGCAAAGGGCGACCTTCGCTTCCGCCTCAACGACGCCTTCGACGGCTCGCTGGAACAACTCAGGGTCGACTTCAACTCCTCCATGGAGACCCTGGAGCAGGTTATTGGCGAGCTTGGAAAATCCGCCATTACCATGCGTGAAGGTTCAAACGGCGTAAGCAACGATGCCGAGGACATTGCAAGGCGGACCGAGCAACAGGCCGCCACTCTTGAAGAGACAGCGGCTGCGATCGGGCGCATTGCCGACACGGTGCGTTCCGCTTCGGAACGTGCCGGAGAAGCCGGACGCGTGGTCGAAGAAACCAGCAAGAACGCCACCCGGTCCGAGTCCATCGTTTCCGATGCCGTCGGCGCGATGACCGAGATCGAAAGCTCTTCGCGTCAGATCGGCCAGATCATCTCGATCATTGATGACATCGCCTTCCAGACCAACCTCCTCGCGCTCAATGCCGGTGTCGAGGCTGCCCGTGCCGGCGAGGCTGGCAAGGGCTTTGCCGTGGTCGCCCAGGAAGTCCGCGAGCTCGCGCAACGTTCGGCAAGCGCAGCCAAGGACATCAACGCGCTGATCGAAAAGTCGTCTTCGCAGGTTGGAGCCGGTGTCACCCTGGTCAACAAGACCGGTGACGCGCTCAAATCAATCGGCGAACAGGTGACGGCCATCAACAGCTACATCGCGGCAATCGTCGAATCTGCCCGGGAGCAGGCTGCCGACATTTCCGAGATCAACAGCGCCGTGGCTCAGATGGACCAGGCAACGCAGCAGAACGCCGGGCGTGTTTCCGATGCCACCAAGTCGATTCGGCAGCTTGCGGTGGATGCGGACGGCCTCGCGGCCAGGCTTGCGGTCTTCAACGTCACTGACACGCCGGCAAGTGCGAAGCGCGCTGCGCCGGAGGCGGTCGCTACGGATCATGGCAAACCCGCGGCAAAACAGAAGGCCGCCCCTCCCCGGTCGGCGTCCGTTCGCGTTGCGGCATCGGGCGGCGCTGCCCTGGCCGCCGAACCGGAGTGGGACGAGTTCTGAGACCATCTCCGAGAAGAGGGTCTGTAGAGATAAGGGAACGCGGCTTCGGCCGCGTTCTTTTTTTTATTCAGGCGCACCGGGCGCTTCAGGTCAACCGAAGACCATCATCTACGTCTGCTAGAGATGAATGTGACCGGTCCCATGCATTCCACAGTGTCCCATCCCGGCAATCGCAGAGCGACGCCGATAGATCCCGCGCGAATCGTCCTGTTTTGAACAAAAAACTTAGCCGACTTGTTTTTCGCGTAACAAAACCGACATAGTTCAATGTAAATCTTTTTCCAAATGGAGATGATTCGCATCAAATGACCGCTTTTGATCGACTGCGACAACTGCTCGACCTGTTCCGTACACCTGACGGAAGCAGGGGATCTCGCCGTGCCAAGCCGTTCCGGCAGGCAGCGGCTGCAGTGTTTCGCGATGTCGGCGAGGAGCGGGAGGTGCTGCTGATTACGAGCCGCGATACCGGTCGCTGGATCGTCCCGAAGGGCTGGATCGAGAACGACGAGAACGGAGCGGAAGCCGCCCTGCGCGAAGCCTGGGAGGAAGCCGGTGTCCGCGGAAGACTGGCTTCGACGGAAGTCGCCGGTGAATACCGTTACATCAAGCAGCGATCCCGAAAGGACGACGTGCTGTGCACGGTCGAGGTCTATTCGATCAACCTGACCAATGAAGAAGATCGCTGGCCCGAAAAGGACGAGCGAACCCGCAAATGGTTCAGGATTCCCGAGGCGATTGAACTCGTCGACGAGCCCGGCCTTCGGGAAGTGATTCGCGATGCGATGCAATTGAGTGCCGCCGCCTGATATCGCTTTCCCGGCACCTGCCCTACTGTTTCCGCACCCCAGCATTTACCGGTGTGAATTGACTGCCTGATCCGCGCAGGTTCACAGATTTGGCGGCTCGGGGTGGATTCCCACGCGCCTTCTGCCCCATCCCGCCTGTCGCATTCGTGGCTCGATGGCGGCAACGGAAGCCATCGGGCGGCTTCGTTTCCCACGATTCCGGCCCGTTTTCCGGCGCTCCGCGTGCCCCTGAAAGCCCGATCCAGTTTGAAGCGCCGCAGGCCAGCGATTTGTGGCCGCGAATGCAAACTGTCCTCGTTTTCCACAATGCCGTTTCACAAGATCTGGTGTTCATCTAACAGTCACAATCTACCCCTTGACGCAATCATCCGAGTCGCTGCTTATAGGAGCAACGTTGCGGCGGCGGCGCGGCTGGAGAGTTTCGAGGCCAGTCAAATCCAACCATGATCGGTTCATGTTTCTGTGTCTGTGCGATTTCGCGCGGTCGCAGGAGGGGTGCGTTCTGTTCCGGAAAATGGTGCCGCAACGGGTGAAATGGGGCTGGCATAAATCAGTTGTTAACACTATATTTAGTGTTTGCAGCCAATCCTGACACAAGATACAGGGTTCTTTCGCGGGACCACACCGAGTGACCGAGTCGAGAAACTGGCTGCCAATGACTGCGCAGCTTGCGGGGAAGATATTGTCGTGACGCAAGGAAGCGTCCGGCTGCAAATTCAAAAAGAGGACGACAATGCGCATTGAACGCCGGTTCACTAAAGAGGGCCAATCTGCTTACGCCGAAATCAAGTTTCGCAAGGCAACCAGCGAAATCCGTCAGCCCGACGGGTCGATCGTCTTCCGCCTGGCAGACATTGATGTTCCGGCCCAGTTCAGCCAGGTCGCAGCAGATATTCTCGCCCAGAAATACTTCCGCAAGGCCGGTGTTCCCGCACGACTGAAGAAGGTCGAGGAAAACTCGGTTCCCTCATGGCTCTGGCGCTCGGTCGCCGACGAGGATGCGCTTGCCGAACTTCCCGAAGACGAACGCTACGGCTCGGAAACCGACGCCCGCCAGGTCTTTGACCGGCTCGCCGGAACGTGGACCTACTGGGGCTGGAAGGGCGGCTACTTTACTTCGGAAGACGACGCCCGCGCGTTCATGGACGAACTTGCCTACATGCTTGCCACCCAGCGCGTGGCGCCGAACTCCCCGCAGTGGTTCAACACCGGCCTGCACTGGGCCTACGGCATTGACGGTCCCGGCCAGGGCCACTTCTACGTCGATCCGTTCACCGGAAAGCTCGTCAAGTCCAAGTCCTCCTACGAGCACCCGCAGCCGCATGCCTGCTTCATCCAGTCGGTCGAAGACGATCTCGTCAACGACAACGGCATCATGGATCTGTGGGTTCGCGAGGCGCGCCTGTTCAAGTACGGGTCCGGCACCGGCTCCAACTTTTCGCACCTGCGCGGCGAAGGCGAGAAACTCTCGGGCGGCGGCAAGTCGTCCGGCCTGATGAGCTTTCTCAAGATCGGCGACCGCGCTGCCGGCGCGATCAAGTCCGGCGGCACCACCCGCCGCGCGGCCAAGATGGTGGTGGTCGATATCGATCACCCCGATATCGAGGACTACATCAACTGGAAGGTGAAGGAAGAGCAGAAGGTGGCGGCCCTCGTCACCGGCTCGAAGATCGTCTCCGGCCACCTCAAGGCCATCATGAAGGCCTGCCTCAATTGCGAGGCGGACAACGACGCCTGCTTTGACCCGAACCAGAACCCCGCCCTCAAGCGCGAGATCAAGGCCGCCAAGAAGAGCCAGGTTCCGGAAAACTACGTCAAGCGCGTCATTCAGTTCGCGCGCCAGGGTTATACCGACCTTGAGTTCAAGACCTACGACACCGACTGGGACTCGGAAGCCTATCTGACCGTTTCGGGCCAGAATTCCAACAACTCGGTCTCCATCAAGGACGACTTCCTGCGCGCCGTCGAGGAAGACGGCGAGTGGAACCTGACCGCCCGCAAGGACGGCAAGGTGATGAAGACGCTGAAAGCCCGCGACCTGTGGGAACAGATCGGCCATGCCGCATGGGCCTCGGCCGATCCGGGCCTGCACTTCAACACCACCATGAACGACTGGCACACCTGCCCGGCGGCCGGCCCGATCCGCGCCTCCAACCCGTGCTCGGAGTACATGTTCCTCGATGACACGGCCTGCAACCTGGCCTCGCTCAACCTGCTGCGCTTCAAGGATCAGGACACCAAGCGCATCGACATCGCCGACTACGAGCACGCCGTCCGGCTCTGGACCGTTGTGCTGGAAATCTCGGTGATGATGGCGCAGTTCCCCTCGCGCCAGATCGCGGAACTGTCCTACAAGTACCGGACTCTCGGCCTGGGCTACGCCAATATCGGCGGCCTGCTGATGACCTCGGGCATCCCCTATGACTCGAAGGAAGGCCGCGCCATCTGCGGTGCGCTGACCGCGATCATGACCGGTGTGTCCTACGCCACCTCCGCCGAAATCGCCGGAGAGCTTGGCGCCTTCCCGGGCTACAAGGACAACAAGGACAACATGCTCCGCGTGATCCGCAACCACCGCCGTGCAGCGCGTGGCGAGGCTTCGGGTTACGAGAAGCTCTCGGTCAACCCGGTTCCCCTCGCCCATGGCGATTGCCCGGACGCCGATCTCGTCACCCATGCGGTTCAGGCCTGGGACAAGGCCCTCGAACTCGGTGAAAAGAACGGCTACCGCAACGCCCAGGTCTCGGTGATCGCACCGACGGGCACCATCGGCCTGGTGATGGATTGCGACACCACCGGCATCGAGCCCGATTTCGCGCTGGTCAAGTTCAAGAAGCTCGCCGGCGGCGGCTACTTCAAGATCATCAACAACGCGGTGCCCGAGGCGCTCCGCACGCTTGGTTATTCCGAAGCCCAGCTTGCCGAGATCGAAGCCTATGCGGTCGGCCACGGCAACATCAATCAGGCGCCGGGCGTCAATCCCGGAACGCTCAAGGCCAAGGGCTTCACCGACGAGAAGATCGAGGCGATCAACGCTGCCACCAAGGCCGCCTTCGACATCAAGTTCGTCTTCAACAAGTGGACGCTCGGCGAGGATTTCTGCAAGGAAACGCTCGGGCTGACCGACGAGCAGATGGACGATTTCGCCTTTGATCTGCTGGCAGCCATCGGCTTTTCGAAGAAGGACATCGAGGCCGCCAACATCCATGTCTGCGGTGCGATGACGCTCGAGGGCGCGCCGCACCTGAAGACCGAGCACTACCCGGTGTTCGATTGCGCCAACCCCTGCGGCAAGATCGGCAAGCGCTACCTGTCGGTGGAAAGCCACATCCGCATGATGGCGGCTGCCCAGCCCTTCATCTCCGGCGCAATCTCGAAGACCATCAACATGGCCAACGAAGCCACCGTCGATGACTGCAAGAACGCCTACATGCTCTCCTGGAAGCTGGCGCTGAAGGCCAACGCGCTTTACCGCGACGGCTCGAAGCTCAGCCAGCCGCTCAACGCCTCGCTGATCGAGGACGAGGACGACGAGGACGACGCCATCGAGGCGCTGGTGGCCATGCCCGCCGCCGCCCAGGCCGTTCAGGTGACCGAGAAGATCGTCGAGCGCGTGGTCGAGCGGCTCTACCGCGACCGCGAAAAGCTGCCGAACCGCCGCAAGGGCTACACCCAGAAGGCCGTGATCGGCGGCCACAAGGTCTACCTGCGCACCGGCGAATTCGACGATGGCCGTCTCGGCGAGATCTTCATCGACATGCACAAGGAAGGCGCCGCCTTCCGTGCGATGATGAACAACTTCGCCATCGCCATCTCGCTCGGCCTCCAGTACGGCGTGCCGCTCGAGGAATATGTCGAGGCCTTCACCTTCACCAAGTTCGAGCCTGCCGGCATGGTCCAGGGCAACGACGCGATCAAGAACGCGACGTCGATCCTCGACTACATCTTCCGCGAACTGGCCGTGTCCTACCTGCAGCGCCACGACCTCGCCCATGTCGACACTTCCGACTTCACCAACACCGCACTCGGCAAGGGGATTTCGGAAGGCAAGGCACAGCCCTTCTCCAAGGGCCTGACCCGCGGCGCATCGCTGAAGGTCGTCACCGGCACAACCGGCTCGGCCGACCCCAAGGGCCAGGCGGCTCCCGCCAAGGGCAACCCCTCGGGAGCCTCGGTGATCACGGCGTCCTTCTCCGCCAAGGGATCGGGCAATCTTGCGGTCAAGCAGGCGCCTGAAGCGATCGCAAGCGAAGGTGCGACCGCCTTCAAGCGCGACTACGAGGAGCGGGCCGAGGAACTGGCGGCGGAAATCGAAATGGAGGAAGCACTGTTCTCCGACGATGCCGCCGAGGAGGCAGACGCTGCCAAGGCCGACGCCGCCGACGCCAAGAAGCTCGAGGCCGACCGCCGCGCCAAGTCGATCATGCAGGGCTACACCGGCAACATGTGCTCCGAATGCCAGAACTTCACCATGGTGCGCAACGGCACCTGCGAGAAGTGCGACACGTGTGGAAGCACGAGCGGCTGTTCGTAAGATCGGATTGAGTTGAAAAATCAGCCCGGGGCGAAAGCTCCGGGCTTTTTCGTTTTGTCTTTCGCATGGTCTGTAACGGCGAGAACTGGAGACCAGCCAACGACATACGTGGCATGGAATGGATCACCGGGCCATGCCCGAGGATGACGAAGAGTGCGGGAGGGGACGCGATCAGCGAAACGCGCCGCCCCTCCGTCGACCTACTTGCGCGCCTTGCGCGCGGCGTATCGCTTGTCGCGCTTTTCCTTCATGGCCGCCATGTCGGCGACGGCGCGTTCGGCGCGGGCCTTGTCTTCTTCCTCGCGGGCGAGTCGCTCTGCATGTTCTGCGGCATAGGCGGCTTCGGCCTCGGCGGCCTCCTGGGCTGCCTTGCGCTGCTGCTCCTCGAGCTTGACGCGCTCGCGCTCGGCGCGGCGCTCTTCGCGTGCCTTGGCCACGGCCTCGCGTTCGGCCCGCTTCGCCACCATTTCGGGATCGTCGGGCTTCGGCGCTGCCTTCATTTTATCAAGAAGCTTCTTCTTCGCCTCCATCGCATCCTGCCGACGGTCGGTGAAGCTCGTACGTACTTGCTTTTTCAAACGGGAGTCTTTCTGGGTTGGGATCGATGCCGATACGGCAGGCCGCCAGATGCGGCGATCCACACTGTGTTTGACCGCTGCATGGGCTTTGCACAACCCCAACAGCCGCGATTGATTCGGACTATTTGCCACAACGGGACATCTCGAGCTTGAAACGCAGCGGGCAACACGGCTCCGGCCAACGACCGCATCCCGCAAGGCGGGCACGAACGCCTCTCCGAAGCGCGAACTTGACTGGACCATCAGAGCGGGCCAGACAATTGGCTTCAACTGCAGCCAAAGCCGGGCACGCGCCATTGCCACGGAAAACGGCAAGGATTGCCTTATGACCCTGACCTATGCCATCGGCGACGTACATGGCCGGCGCGATCTTCTGGTCGCGCTGCTCGAAGCGATCCGCGCGGATGCAGGATCGCGGGACTTTCGCATCGTCTTCCTGGGCGACCTGATCGACCGCGGGCCGGAAAGCGCGGCTTGCGTCGATGTCGCCATCGAAACGCTTGGCACCCATCCCGGCTCGAAGCTGGTTCTCGGCAATCACGAGGAATTCCTGCTTGCTTTCCTCGATGCTGATACCACGACAGCCCGCGAAGCCGCGCTCAACCGCTGGCTGCCCAATGGTGGAGCTGAAACGCTGCGCTCCTATGGCTTTCCCGGCACCGGCGACGCCGATGAAGTTGCCCGCGAACTGGCCCGGACCCGCGCCGGACAGATCGCGGCGCTGCGCAATTCAGCCTGGATGATGGAAACCGAACGCCATGTCTTCGTTCATGGCGGCATCGACCCCGATCTTTCTCTCGCCGATCAGGACCCGGTGACCACGCGCTGGATTCGCGACAGGTTCCTTCACCATTCCGGCCCGCTGCCGAAGACAGTCGTCCACGGCCACACCATCACCGGCTCCGCATTGCCGGAACTCCATTCAAACCGGATCGCGCTCGACACCGGCGCGGTCATGACCGGTCAACTGACCTGCGGCGTCTTCGACGGCGATGCCGCGCCGCGCTTTCTCGCAACCGACGACCGCGGACATGCAATCAACGTCAGCGAGATCCGCCCGCTCGACATGCGCTAGATACGGGCCAATCCCGGCATCGTTCCGTGGAGGCAACGACCGGTTTTGCCGACCCGTGAAATTAGCGACCCGTCTATTCAAGGCCCATGCAGCTTGCGTAGTAGCTCACCGTCGCCGGCCAGTCGGAGAACATGCCGGAAATGCCGGCATCCTGGGCCAGCACGTCGAGCACTTCGTACATCTGCCCGTCATTCTCGATCACGTCGCTGACCGACTGGTAGTACCAGCCTCCGCCCGAATTCAGCGGACCGGATCGCTCAAACGACCAGGCGATGATCTCGAGCCCGGCCGCGCTGGCAGCCTTCGCATAGGCCGACGGAACGATTGCGTCATCTTTCAACGTCATCAGCATCCACATTGGCGGAGCGATGTAGTTCACGCCGAGCGCCTTCAGCTCTTCCATTGATGGCGAAAAGGTCTCCGGCCTTGCCGGATCGAGACCGCCACCGCCGGCGCGGCCGTCGAGAAACACCGCCTGCCGGCCGAACTCCGGTTCGTTCTCGATCCAGTAGAGCACATCGTCGAGATTGAAGGACTGCGGCCAGACATCGGACGCGGGAACGCCGGCCTCCTTGTACTCGTCGATCAGCTTCTGGGCATAATCGGCCTGCGTGAAACCATCGAACGGCATCTCGACGACGGGGGATTTCAGTTCCGGCGTGAATTTGGCCCCAAGCGCGCCGATGAGTTCAATCGACTGCTTGTGCGTCATCACCGTGCCCCCGGCAGCGGCATAAAGGTCGGTGCGCCATCGGGCGGTACCGTTCATGTAGTCTTCGACCGTTCCAGCCTTTCCGTCGGCCGCATCCATCTTTCCGGTCAGGCTCAGGAACTCGTCGCGGGTGACGTCGGAGGCGCGGCATTCGGCGGACGCACCGCTCTCCTCACCCGCAGGTGTAAAGCCGCGCGTGCATTTTTGAGCAAGCGGCGTGGCGAGAATGTTGGTGGTGGTATGAAGATCGTCCTGGGCGTGACGGCAGACCAGTTCCTTGTCGCTGGTAAACGTCACGTCGCATTCGATAATTCCAGCCCCCATCAAAGCGGCCGCCTCGTAAGATTCCTTCGTATGCTCGGGAAACTGCAGCGGCGCTCCCCGGTGCCCGATCGAAAACAGCGTGCGCTTAACCGGCTGGCCGGCACAGGCGGCAAGCTTTTCCTTGAGCGGGCCGTCAGCCATCTTGCTTATCAGGAATGCCGGGCGCGGCCCGACCTCTATGTCGGACGCGAGCGCCGGGGCGGCAGGCGACACGGCAAGGATCGAAACGGCAAAGACAAGACGAAGCATGGGGGACGGCATGCGGGCACTCTCCTGTTGAACATCCGCCATGCCTAGCGTTCGGCCGTTACAACGGTGTGTCAATCGTCGCTGCCCGGCCCCGTACGCCCGATACGGCTCGCAAGCGGAGTCGCCGACAGCCCGTGCGCGATGATCGAAAAGGCGACGGTCATGGAAACGCAGGCCAGCAGTTCCGCCTCACCGGGAATATCGAATTCATCCATCACCACCAGCGTGAAAAGGATGGAGGCAAGACCGCGCGGGCCGAACCAGCCCAGGAACAGCTTTTCGCGGCTTCTGAGCCCGCTTCCGGTCAGCGAGAGCCAGATCGCTCCCATTCGCACCACGGTGAGAAACAGGACCGCGATCAAAACTGCCTTGGGTGTGACATGGGCAAGCCCGTCGGGCAGAAGCAGCGCGCCGAAAACAAGGAATGCGGACATGGTGAGAAGCTGCCCGGCCCCTTCCATGAATTCATGCACGAAGCGGATATCGTGCCGATAGGTGTTGCCGAAGACCATTCCCGCGACAAAGGCGGCGATAAACCCGTTTCCACCGATAACCTGGGCCGCCACATAGGCGGCAAGCGCGGTGGCAAGGAACACCACCCCTTCCGCGGACTCTGCTGTAAGGTCGCGGCTTTGCGCGTAATCCATGGCCTTGGCCACGATCCACCCCACGCTGATCCCGGCAAGGGGACCGAGCACGATCTGCGACAATGCCGACAATGCCAGGCCATCGGTGTGTTCAAGGGATCCGCCAGCGGCTGCCAGCGTCGCACCAAGCACCACAAACGGCAGCACCAGGCCATCGTTCAGGCCGCTTTCGACGTTGATGGTCTCCCTTAACGGTTCCGGCACCTCCGGGCTGGCAACCACCGGCAATCCGAGTGCCGCATCTGTAGGCGAGAGAACCGCAGCGGTCAGGAGCGCCATCGCGAGCCCGCCCGCAGGATTGACCAGCAATGTAACGACGGTCCCGATCCCGATTGAGAGGGGAAGACCGATAAGCAGCATCCGGGCCGGCAGCACCCAGGTCTGTTTCAGTTTGGCGAACTGGACCCGGGAAGCGTCGGAAAACAGCACGAGGACGAGCGTTACCTCAGCAAGCAGCCTCTTGCTTTCATCGAGCACCTCGGGCGGCGCGGCCGCCTTCAGCGGATCGGAAACCAGAAACCCCAGGCACATGAAGATGATCGGAAGCGTTATCAGCGACCGCTCAACTGCGTTGGTGAGCAGCGAATAGAGGATAAAGGCCACGAGGATGGCAAGAACCACCCAGTCAATTTCCATCCCCATCGCTGGCGTCCCTCTTCTGCATCCGACTTCAAGTCAGTTGCCACAGGGACGGCCGTTTCGGCAAGGTCAGCCGAAGCCCGAACGCAATTTCACCCTTGGTCCGGAGTTCACTTGCCGGCGCGGTCATGGCGCGCTTAAGCGGCTCGCGAAACCGGTCAGGTGCCGCAATAGGTCGTGTAGGGCCCGAAATCGCCAGGCGCGCCCAGCGCATATATGTCGAAGCCCGGCCGGGTCGTGAACGGCTCGGACAAGGCCTCCATCAAGCGCTCAAAGGTCGAGAGATCGCCCGCTGTCGCATCCGAAAGGGCCGCCTCGACCAGATGATTGCGCGGAATGTAAACCGGGTTCACGAGGTCCATTGCCGCACGCCGCTCGCTTCCGGGCATCGGGTCGCGCTCCAGACGAGCACGCCATTGGGCAAGCCAGATGTCGAAGCCCCCGGGGCTTGCGAAAAGTGCGCGCGTTGGTGACGCATCACCTTCGATCGCGGAAGACAGGCTTCGGAACACGCGGGTAAAATCGGCAGACTGCGTTTCCATCACCGCCAGCAGTCCGGTCGCAAGCTCGATATCCTGCTCCTCCTGCCCTGCCAGACCGAGCTTGGCGCGCATGCCTGAAATCCACGCCCGCTCATAGACTTCGGGAAATCCGTTGATAACTTCGCTTGCCCGGGAGACGGCATCATCGCTGTCCTCGGGGTTGATCAGGTCCAGCAATGTCTCCGCAAGCCGTGCCAGGTTCCACTGCGCGATCTTCGGCTGGTTGCCATAGGCATAGCGCCCGTGGCTGTCGATCGAGCTGAACACGGCCGCGGGGTCGTAGCCGTCGATAAAGGCGCACGGGCCGTAGTCGATGGTCTCGCCCGAAATCGTCATGTTGTCGGTGTTCATCACGCCGTGCACGAAACCAAGATGCATCCATTTCGCAATCAGCCCGGCCTGGCGGTCGCGCACCGCTTTCAGAAGTCCGATGTACCGGTCATCGGTCCCGGCAAGCTCCGGGTAGTGCCGCGCGATCGCGTAGTCGGCCAGTTGCCGCAGGCGGTCGGTCTCCCCGCGCGCGGCGAAAAACTGGAACGTGCCGACTCGCAGATGGCTTGACGCTACGCGCGCCAATACAGCGCCCGGCTCCATACCGTTCTGGCGCATGATGTCTTCCCCGGTCGTCACGGCCGCAAGCGCCCGGGAGGACGGCACACCGAGTGCATGCATCGCCTCCCCGACAATGTACTCGCGCAAGACCGGTCCAAGCACGGCCTTGCCGTCTCCGCCGCGCGAAAACGGGGTCCGTCCAGAGCCCTTCAGGTGAATGTCGCGGCGCGCCCCGTTTCGGTCGATCACCTCTCCGAGCAGCAGCGCCCTTCCATCGCCCAGCTGCGGCGAGAAACCGCCGAACTGGTGCCCTGCATAGGCCATGGCCAGCGGCGAAGCTCCTTCGGGCGACGAGTGACCTGCAAGTATGGCGGCCCCTTCATCCGTATCGAGTTCATCCGCATCGAGCCCGAGGTCCTCGGCAAGATCCCGGTTGAAGCGCACCATCTTCGGAGCAGGCACTTCGGCGCCCTTCCATGGCACGTAAAACCCTTCGAGATCGCGTGCGTAGCTGTTGTCGAATTTGAACGCTGCGGATCCCATGATGCTCGTTCCTGTTCCTGTTCCGGCGTGAACCGGCTTTCAAAAAGAGAGCGACCGGCTAACGCCGGCCCCTCCGCTCTTCGTCTTCCGATCACCGTGCTTCCGGCCTATTCCGCTGCATCCCGCCTGGGCAGCACCCAGTCGGGCCTCGGGAAATGGCAGGTATAGCCGTGGGGAATCCGTTCCAGGTAGTCCTGGTGCTCGGGCTCCGCTTCCCAGAAGTCGCCCACGGGCTCGACCTCGGTAACCACCTTTCCGGGCCAGAGGCCGGAGGCGTCGACATCGGCAATGGTGTCGAGCGCGGTCGCGCGCTGCTGATCATTGCAGAAATAGATCGCGGACCGGTAGGACATTCCCACGTCGTTCCCCTGCCTATTCCGGGTGGTCGGATCATGGATCTGGAAGAAGAACTCCAGGAGCTCACGATAGCTGATCCGTTCGGGATCGAAGAGGAGCTCGATACCTTCGGCATGGGTCCCGTGGTTGCGGTAGGTGGCGTTCTTGACGTCACCGCCGGTGTAGCCGACGCGCGTGCTTTCAACTCCGGGAAGCTTGCGGATCAAATCCTGCATGCCCCAGAAACAACCGCCGGCAAGTACTGCGCGTTCGCTCATCTAGATATCCTCCACCTGGTCAACATAGTCGCCATAGCCCTCGGCTGCCATCTCGGCTTTCGGAATGAACCGCAGCGACGCGGAATTTATGCAATAACGAAGCCCGCCGCGATCCTGCGGACCATCGGGAAACACGTGTCCGAGATGACTGTCTCCATGCCTGGAGCGGACCTCTGTGCGAACCATGCCGTGGCTGGTATCGCGCAGTTCGGTGACATGGGCGGGTTCGATCGGCTTGGTGAAACTCGGCCAGCCGCAGCCGCTTTCGAACTTGTCTGAGGAGGCAAACAAAGGCTCTCCCGAGACAATGTCCACGTAGATGCCGGCGGCCTTGTTGTCGTTGTACTCTCCTGTAAACGGGCGCTCGGTGCCGTTTTGCTGGGTCACGCGGAACTGTTCCGGCGTCAGCCTGGCGATTGCATCTTCGGATCTGTAGAAAGTCTTGGTCATGGAAGCTCCTTGCTGGAAGCAGACTGTGTGACACAGAAATGGGGCGCGGAAGGGCTTTTTTCAATCAGGCGAAGCGGCGTTGGGGCCTGACAGACGACACCAGCGGTCAATTTCCGGTGAACCGGGCGATCGACCGGCAAAAAGGTGAATTGGGTCTGCCATCAGGATGTTTTCCCTGCGGTGTGTCCGGCTCAGTACTCCCGTTCGAAAAAGATGCCGCCCCTGGTCTCGCCGCTGGAATCCGCCTCGCCGCGCAGTTTTATCCCGCGGCCGATGTCCAGATCGATCCGCGCCTTGCCGGAACCGGCGGACGAGCCGCTTTCAAGTCCCAGATAGGTGTTGTCGTTGAGATACTTGCCCACTCCGATCGAGGTTTCGCCGGTCTCCTCATCCGTGCGTACGTCAATATCATCCACACCGGTGGCACGGCGCAACCGTTCAACAACGCCGCCGCCACTGACGACGCCGGTGAGTTGCCCCGCGGCCTCTGCCAGTTGGGCGATCTGGAGCGGTGAAAGATCGTCGAGCGAGCGACCGAAGATCAACTGCGCCAGCACCTCGTCTTCCGGCAGTTCAGGGCTTGAGGTGAAATTGAACCGTGGCTGGTTGGCCGGTCCCGTGACCAGCACCGTCACCGTTGTGCTGCCCGAACGGGTCGAGGCAGCAAAATCGAGTATCGGCACCACCGAACCGGCAAAACCCAGTCGGCCGCGATCGAAATCGAGCCGCTTCCCGAGCACTGTAAGCCGCCCGCGCAACAGATCGAAACCGCCCGACGCCACCGGAGCGCCGGTGCTGCCGCTCAGCCGCACCGATCCTCCGAGTTCTGCATCGAGTCCGCGTCCGCGCACAAAGATCCGGTTCGCCTGAACAGTGAGGTCGAGACCCAACCCGCCGGAGGAACCGCCGCCTTCATCCGATGAAAGCCGTTCCGATTGAGCGGTAACGGCCGCCGGCGCATTCCTGTGGGTCACGTCCAGTTGCGCGATCGACGCCGGCAACGCGTCGGGCACGGAAATCGTGGTCTCGTCCAGTCGCACCTGGCCGCCGAGCGTCGGCCGGTCGACCAGCGCTCCGGAAAGCGAAAGATCGGCGTCGAAGCGGGTTGCGACCAACTGGCCATCGGCATACCGGCCCCGCTCGACCCTCAGGTCCAGATCCGCCGGATAGCCCGATCCCGGGGCAATGCCGATTGTGCCCGAACCGCTGATCCGCCCGCCGGAAGACAATTCACCGGACAGGGACCGGATCGTCGCCTGCTCGGGCCCTACGCCGATATTCGCGGAAATGTTTTCGATCGCGATTCCGCTCCGCGAATCCACAAGGCGGGCATTCGAGGTCGTGATCGAGCCGGATATTGCCGGCGTTGCCGGTGTCCCGGAAACCGTCAGGTCCACATTGGCCGCGCCGCTGAGCGCGATGCCCTGCTGCGCCAGTTGCGCCGAGAGCAGCGAGAACGGCGCATTGCCGTTGATCCGCACGGAGAGTTGCCGCGATCCGCCGGTATCAAGGCCGCCATCGACCGTAAACGATAGCCCGCCGCCAGTCGCCCTGGCGTCAAAATTCAGCCGGCCGTTGCTGAACCCGCCCGACGCGTCAATCGACAAGGCGACATCTGCAATCGATGAAGCCGCAGCCGCCCCCACCCCTCTGCCGTTGAGGTCATAGCGAACTTGCGGAGATGAAGGCGGCCCCGTCACATCGACCGTGCCCGAAACGGTTCCGGACAGGCCGGTCCCCGGCGCCAGCGTATTGACCAGGCTCAGAGGCAGGGAGGAGATAGCAGCATTGATGTCCAGGTTTTCTCCGCCGGCCGTCCCGGTGACGGAGATCTCGCCTCCGCCGGGCGAAATCACCAGCCGTTCGATCCGCGCGACGCCATCATTGACCACTGCGCGCGCCGGGCCGCCAAGCGCAATAGTCAAACCGCTGTAACGTGTCCGGCCGGCCGCAAGCTCGATCTCGGTTCCCGAATCCCCGGGTTTCACCCGTCCCTCAAGCGTGACGGGAAAACCAGCCGCATCGGCCCCTACGTCAAACTCGGTCCAGCCGTCGTTTTGCGCAAACTCAACGGTGAGTTCGGTTATATCGTTGCCGCCTGCCTCGACGGAGGCCACGTTCAGGCTGCCGATGGGCCGCGGCGCGCCGAGATAGTCATCGATCGAGAGGTCGAGACGAGCGTCGCGGATCGCGGCACTCGGATGGGTAATTGAAGGAAACTGCAGAGCGACTTCGGCCACCGCCTCCCCATCGCGCACGTCGAATTCAAGCGTACCGCCACCGCTTCCACCGACCTGTTGCAATGCCAGCGCCGAAATCGATGCAATGTCATTCAACTCCAGCTCGACTGTTCCCGTCGGCCGGAACGCTTCATCGAGCACGAGAGAGCCCGAGATCAGGTTGTCTGCCACCTGCAAGCGCAGCGGGTCGACCCGGATCACGCCGTCAACCTGTCCAAGTTGCGCCGAACCATCGATTGCCTGTCCATTGAGCGTTCCGCCCAGCGAAACCGTGGCGCGGGGTGAGGCCGGATCGGCCACTCCTTCCGCCTCAAGCCGGAGATCGGAGACATCCCGTCCCTGGACGGTCAGGTTCGAGCCGCGCAACATCGCATCAAATTCGGGCGCTTGAGGCGTTCCCGACACCAATGCCTGCAGCTGCAAGCCTCCGGAAACGCCCTCTCCTAGCCCGGAAAGATCGTCGAGCACTGCGGAGATTTCCGCCGCGATCTCGCCTTCGGCATCAAGCTGGGCCTCGCCCGATATTTCCAACCCGGGCGAGGTCAGTACAAGATTGCGGACCTCTGACGCGCCGGCGGCCCTTCGCGACAGGTCGGCGGAAAAATCGATCGACTCACCCAGAAGCGATGCAGCCTGCTCCGAGAGAATGGCGCTGCGCATGGATCCCGACAGCCGTAAGCTCACATCGCGAGCAGGCGACACCGAAAGGGATGCAAGGCCGAGATCTGCGACACCCGAGCGAATGGCAAGCTGTTCGCTTGTGAACGCGCCGTCTTCGCTTAGCGCGATATCACCGCTGATATCGACACCTCCGGCAACCGCACGCGCCAGGATATCGTTGGCCGATCCGATCGCGCCAATGCGGATATCGATCTCGCCATCGCCGCTTTGGGTTGCCACCGAGAAGCGGTCGAAATCCAGCACGGCCGCCACGTCATCCGCACTGAAGTCCGGGCCGCGAACTGCGGCAACGGATGCAACGATCCGTGCTGAAGCCTCTTCGGCGCTACCCTGCACCCGGATCTCGGTCTCGGGAACCGAAAGGCGCACAGCCGACGTACCCTCGCCGAATTCCAGCATTGCAGAGCCGGTTCGCGGTGCCAGCGAGGCGGAAAGGTTCACCTCTCCCTCCCGCGCGACCCGGCCGCGCCCCTGAGCAGTCAGCCGCGCGGACGTGTAGGTGAAAACATCGATCACGGCGCCGGTCTGTTCCGGCTCGATGAGCCCTTCGAGAAGCAGATCCGAACGCCCATCGGCAAGCTGGGCAATTGCCGGTGGGAGAAAGCGGTCGAATGCGCCCTCGGCCTCAAGCGAGACCGCATCACCCGCCTCCCCGGCGACGACCTTCAAATTCGCGGAAGCCACCAGTTCGTCATTGATTGAACCGTCGACAGAAAGGCGCCAGTCGGCAAGCGAGCCCTGCGAGGTCGCCGACAGGCTGATTGCATCTTCGGGTGACAGGTTGAGAAGATGCGCCATCACGCCGCCCGCAGGCTCGCTCAGATTGGCTGAGATGTTGAAGCGTTCCGCGCTCTCGAGATAATCAGCATCGACAGTGAACTGGCCGCCAACGCCGTCGATCCTGTTCACGGTGAGATCCGCCATCGCTGTCGACAGGGCTGCGTCGACGACGAGGCTTCCGCTGGCCTCAAGCCGGGCCACCCGGCCGGCAACGGCTTCGCCGAGCAGAATATCCGGCGCACTGAACCGTTTCACATTGACAGCCAGCGGCAACTGGAAACCGCCGCCGCCTTCACCCGAGGCTTCCGAAGCTTCCGGCGGGCGGGCGAACTCGATGCGTTCGATGCGAAGATCGTCAATCGCAAGTCCAGCCGACATCAGCGCCAGCGGTGACCAGTCGACCTCGATGCCCCTGATCAACAACCACGGCTCACCGGTCCCATCCTTGACGAGCACATGGCCGATGCGCGTGGAACCGGACAGGAGCCCGTCTATCCGGTCTATCTCGACGGTCCGTTCCGGGCCGGATCCGAGCCGGTTCAATGTGAGCGCGATCAACCGGCCGCCGGGCGCGGTCGCGACCAGAAACACCGCAGATGCGGTGGCAAGCAGACAGAAAATGACGAACCATCGCAACAGGCGCCAGACCCTGCCCGGCCGCCGTCTTGGTTTTACCTGTTCCGACATTCTAGAATGCCTGTCCAATTCCGGCATAGAGTCCGTAGTCCGGATCGCCCGCTTCCTTGTTGAGCGGAAGCGCCACATCGACGCGGAGAGGCCCGAACGGTGTCAGATACCGCAGGCCGACGCCCGCACCTGCCTTGAAGCGTTCATTGGAGAAGTCCGATCCGGCGCTGACCAGCCCGGCATCGATAAACGGCACTACGCCGATGGTGTCCGTGACCTGGATACGCAACTCCGCCGAGCTTTCGAGCACGGACAGTCCCCCGGTGGGTCTGCCGGCAGCATTGCGCGGCCCGATATCCTGGAAACCGTAACCGCGAACAGACCCGCCTCCCCCGGCATAGAACCGGCGATTGGCAGGAACCGCAGCGAGGTTCGCACCGTATATGGCGCCCGCGGCCACCCGGCCTGCCAACACGAACCGCTTCTCCTCATCGATCGCCCGGTAAGCCGAGCCTTCGGCCCTGAGCTTGACAAAGGTCGCACCACGATTGATCTCGTGGGTCGGTTCGACCAGAAGCGCCAGCCGTGTTCCGGAGGTCGGGTTCAGCTTGCTGTCGCGGGTGTCGCGTACATACTCGAGCGGAACCGCCAGCGTGATCGTTTCCAGATTCACGTTAAAACTGTCGGTGGTCTTGGCATACTCCACCTCCAGCCCGCCCGAAACCGTCTGCTCCGGGGTGAGTTCATAGGTCAGACCCACCGCACCGACGACCGAGAACCGCCTGAACGCGTCAGGATTCTCCTGCTCGACTTCAAGCCGGGAAGTGAACTTTGATGCAGGCCCGAGAACACCGGGCTTTTCGAACAGGGCGGCGCCGCGCCAGGTCATGTCCTCGGCCTCGCTGGTGCTGCCGAGACCGCTGACAGATCCCTCGATCCTGAACTTTTCGGCGCGGCCGAAAAGGTTTCTGTGGCCCCAATAGGCCTCAAGACCGCCACCATCGGTCGAGGAGTAAGTTGCGCCTAGCCCCAGATAACGGTGCTTTCGCTCCGAAACGGTCACATCAACCGGCACCGACCCGTCTGCAGACAGCCCCTCGCTTTCGCGCACCGTCACGCTCGAAAACACTTCGAGCGCGCGCAGCCGCCGGGCGGCAGCCGCCAGAGTTTCCGGGTCGTAGCGCTCCCCTTGGGGGATACCAGCCATCATGGCGATGAACTCGGCGTCGACCGATTCCGCGCCGTCGACATCCGTCTGTCCGAACGGAGCAACCGGTCCCGCATCTATCGTCAGCGACACGTCGATCACGCCACTCGAATGGTCGGCGACAACATTCCGTCCGTCAACTTCGGCCAGAGGATGCCCATCGACCTTGAGCCGCCTGATCAGCGCTTCCTCAGCATCGAGAATGGCAGTCGAGCGGGCAATTTCACCGGTCGCAAAGCCCGCGACCTGAGGATCGAGGCTCTGCTCGGCCGCGTTCCGAACATCAAGCTGGCCGAACCGGAACGCCCGTCCCGGCACGATCTCGATGAGAACGGGTACCGGGCGCTGACCTCTCAGATCCGCATCGGGAGGCAGGTCCGCGAGGTCGCGGCCATCAAGCATGATCCGCACTTCACCGGCGTAGCGGGCATTTTCATACAGCGCTGCGACAAGCTGCTCGAAATCGCCGTTGGCACGCTGGATCAGACCGACCGACCCTGAAACCGGCCGGTCTTCGCCCTGAACCAGCTGCGATGCCGCTTCCAGGTCCGCCCTCAGACTGCCGTCCGGATCTCCGCCGCGCAGTTCCAGCGTCACGGCGTAATCAAGCGGATCCGCGATCTCGATCGTATCGCTCTCTTCGCCCTCAAACAGTTTGAAACCGAATATCTCGAAGGCCTGGGCTGAAACGGGTCCCATCGCCAGTGTGATTGCAAGCAGGCCGGCCGGCAAACTCCGGACAAGCGGAGACACCCGCAGCCAGCTTCGGCCGCGCGCTACACAGTCAATGTCCGGCGCGTGTCTCATCAAATCCAATCTACAAGCCCATCATGAACAGGGCCTGAATCTTTCTAGCCCAAAAAGTGGAGCCAAAATAAGGGCCAGACCGAAAATCTACCGCCTTGATTTCATAAGGCAACAGAGCGTCCCAAGGAATCGGTCCCCGTGTCGCATCTGACACTTGTGCACCATCAGCCGATTTCGCAATCTGGCAGCCGATTCAAGACTGGGGGTAAGACCATGAAATCGCATGTCAGGGCCGTGGTAATCGGCGGTGGAGTCGTTGGGTGTTCGGTGCTTTACCACCTCGCCAGGGCCGGGTGGACCGACGTCATGCTGATTGAACGTTCCGAACTGACGTCCGGTTCCTCCTGGCATGCGGCGGGCGGTTTCCACACCCTCAACGGCGATCCGAATGTCGCAAAACTTCAAGCCTACACCGTCAGCCTCTACAAGGAGCTCGAGGAACTTTCGGGTCAGTCCTGCGGACTGCACCTTACCGGCGGCGTGATGATGGCCGACACGCCCGAGCGCATGGATTTCCTGCGTCTGGCTCACGCCAAGGGCCGCTATCTCGGCATGGAAACCGAACTCATCACCCCGTCCGAAGCCAAGGCGATGTTTCCGCTGATGGACGAAAGCAATTTCGTCGGCGCGCTTTGGGATCCTGTCGAGGGCCACCTCGATCCCTCCGGCACGACGCACGCCTATGCCCGGGCCGCGCGCAAGCTCGGCGCGGAAATCGTCCTCAGGAACCGCGTGATCGAACTCACCCAGGACACTGACGGGACCTGGAACGTGGTGACCGAACAGGGAACGGTCAAAGCCGATCACGTGGTCAATGCAGGCGGCCTCTGGGCACGCGAGGTCGGCCGCATGGCGGGCCTCGAACTGCCGGTGCTCGCCATGGAGCACATGTACCTCTTAACTGAGGACATGCCGGAAGTCCTCGATTTCAACGCCAGAACCGATCGCGAACTTGTCGGTGTCATCGATTTCAAGGGAGAGATCTACACAAGGCAGGAACGCTCGGGAATCCTGCTGGGAACCTACGAGAAGGCCTGCAAGCCGTGGTCGCCGGTCGAGACCCCCTGGGACTTCGGCCACGAACTTCTGGCTCCCGATCTCGACCGCATAGCGCCTTCGCTGGAAGTGGGCTTCAAGCACTTCCCCGCCCTGGAGAACGCCGGGATCAAGCAGATCATCAACGGCCCCTTTACCTTTGCACCAGACGGCAACCCGCTGGTGGGCCCGGTTCCGGGCCTTACCAATTACTGGACCGCCTGCGGCGTGATGGCGGGCTTCAGCCAGGGCGGGGGCGTCGGCCTAGCGCTGTCCCAATGGATGGTGGATGGCGACCCCGGCGCCGACATCTGGGGCATGGACGTTGCCCGCTACGGCGAATGGGCCACCCTGCGCTACACCAATGCCAAGGTCCGCGAAAACTACTCGCGCCGGTTCTCCATATCATTCCCGAACGAGGAACTGCCTGCAGCCAGACCCCAGCAGACAACGCCACTTTACGACATCATGGTTCGCGACAATCACGCGGTGATGGGTGACAGCTGGGGCCTCGAAACACCGTTGTGGTTCGCGCCCTCGGCCGATGAGGCCCATGACGTGCTTTCCTTCCACCGGTCCAATGATTTCGAGCATATCGGCAGGGAAGTTCGTGCCACGCGTGAAAGCGTCGGCGTCACGGAGATTTCGAACTTTGCGAAATACGAGGTCACCGGAGAAGGCGCGGAAGCCTTCCTCAACCGGTTGATGACCAACACCATGCCGAAAACCGGCCGCATCGTGCTGACCCCGATGCTCAACGAGGCCGGAAAGCTGATCGGCGACTTCACCATCGCCAAGATGGACGCCGCGCGTTTCATGGTCTGGGGATCGATTGCCGCGCAGAAATACCACATGCGCTGGTTCGAGCACCACCAACCATCGGACGGCTCGGTCGCCATTCGCCGGCTCGGCATCAATCTGGTCGGGTTGTCGATCGCCGGCCCGAACGCGCGAAGGGTGCTCGAAAAGCTGACCGATGACGATGTGTCTGGAAGCGCCTTCAGGTTCATGGATGTGCGGGAAATGGACGTGAACGCCGCCCCCTGCATCGTCAACCGGATCACCTATACCGGCGATCTCGGCTACGAAATCTGGATGGAACCGGCCTATCAGCGCCGCGTCTATGCCGGCATCAAGCAGGCGGGCGAGGAATTCGGCATTGTCGATTTCGGCATGCGGGCGCTTCTGTCGATGCGGCTTGAGAAAAACTTCCCCACCTGGTTCCGTGAACTCAGGCCGATCTACGGTCCCTATGAGGCGGGCATGGACCGGTTCATCAAACTCTCGAAGAACGATTTCATCGGTCGCGAGGCCGCAGCGAAGGAACAGGCCGACGGGCCGAAGCTGATGCGCACTTCCTTCCTCGTCGATGCGCTGGACGCCGACGTGATGGGCGACGAACCGGTCTGGGCCAAGGTCGGCGATACGGATCATGGCACGGTAGAGCCGCCGCACGGCTATGGCGCGCCACGCTTCGGCACTGACGGAAGCGAAATCGCCAAGCCGGATGGCGGCACGTTGCGCGACGGCGAATGGCGCGTGGTCGGCTGGATCACCTCGGGAGGATACGCCCACTCGGTCGGCTCATCGATGGCCCAGGGTTACATTCCCGCAGCCCTCGCCCAGGACGAATCCGAGGGGATGTTCGAGATCGAGATTCTGGGGGTTCGCCGCCCTGCCCGCATCACCGTTCAGCCTCCGTTCGACCCAGCGGGCGAAAAGATGCGGAGTTGAACCGATGGCGTCAGTGAGCGAGGAAGAACGCGCGCGCCATGTCTTGAACGCACGCCGCGAGAGGCGGCAGATCGCTCCTTCAGGTCCCGGCGAACTTTCACTGGAGACCGCCTACAGGATCAGCAGACGGATCAGGGATATGCGGGTGGATGAAGGCGAGTGCGTCGTGGGGCGCAAACTCGGCTTCACCAACAGAACCATCTGGGATGAGTACGACGTCCATGCGCCCATCTGGGGCTACATGTATGACACGACTTTCCACGATGTTTCGGGGGCGGAGATCCGGTTTTCTCTCACTCCGTTCTGCGAACCGCGGATAGAGCCTGAGATCGCTTTCGGCTTTTCGCATGCCCCAACCATTGGCGACAGCGACGAGGCATTGCTCAATGCGATTGCCTGGTACGCACATGGTTTTGAAATCGTCGATTCACTCTACAAGGACTGGAAGTTCAAGGCTGCTGACACGGTGGCCGCTTTCGGCCTGCACGGCGCCTATTTGTGCGGCCCCCGCAGGCAATTGGCAGAGGCCGACCCGGCGTCGCTGCTTGAGGCATTGCAGAGCTTTCGGATCGAACTCGCACGGGATGGCGAAACCGTCGATATCGGCGACGGCGCCAACGTCCTCGGCAGCCCCTTGGCCGCGTTGCGCCACGCAATCGAGGTGATCACGAACGATCCCGACGCAGACCCGATATCGGCCGGTGAGATCGTCACCACCGGCACAGTCACCCGCGCATTTCCGGTCAAGCAGGGCGAAGTCTGGTCGACCAGGTTCAGCGGGCTGCCGCTTGAAGATCTGAAGGTTGCGTTCGTCTAAGGCTGGTCCGGAGAAAGCCTCAACCGGTTCGCGCGGCACAGTACTCCGCAATCGCGCGGCAACGACACAGTCGTCTTTAAAACTCCAAAAAACTCATTAAATTCAGGATCTTGTATGCACTTCAAGATTCAGATTGCCAAGCGCCTGAATCAATCTGTCAACGGCGCTGTCCGCCTCACTCCGAACGAACCACCGGGTTGCCTTCGGCGGCCAAGCGAGCCAGATCGGCAGGCTTCAGCTCGACGGACTCGCCGCAGCCGCAGGCCGACGTCTGGTTCGGATTGTTGAACACGAAGCCTGAGCGCAGCTTGGTCACTTCGTAATCCATCTCGGTTCCGAGCAGGTAAAGCACGGCTTCGGGAGCAACGAACACGGTGGCGCCATCGCGCTCGATGCGATCGTCCTTCTCGTTGACTTCGGTCGCCATGTCGATGGCGTATTCCATGCCCGCGCAACCACCCTTCTTGATGCTCACGCGGATGCCCGCGGCATCATCCTGGTTGCGGACGATCGTCTTGACACGCTCGGCGGCTGCCTGCGTCAATGTCATGACGGCAAATCCCATCATCATCTCCTTAAGCCTGGCGGGTTCAAGGCCCGCTGCTTCATGGTCTGAATGTAGTGTGGATTTATCAGGTTAACAAGGCGTCGATGAGGCGGCCCTCAGCGCTCTGTCGGCCGGTCAATACCAGCCGACGGCCACTTGTGCCTCTTCGCTCATCCGGTCCGGTGTCCAGGGCGGATCGAAGGTCATGTCGACATCGACCCCCGAAATTCCCTCGACCGTCGCCACTGCATTTTCGACCCAGCCAGGCATCTCGCCTGCCACCGGACATCCCGGCGCAGTGAGTGTCATGAGGATCTTGACCATCCGGTCATCCTCGATATCGATCTTGTAAATCAGACCGAGCTCATAGATGTCGGCAGGAATTTCCGGGTCGTAGACCGTCTTGAGGGCGGAAATGATGTCGTCACTCAACCGGGCAAGTTCGTCACGCGGAATTGCCGATTCGGTTCCAGTGGCATTGTCGGTTTCGGATGCATCGCTCATCGGCTCAAATCCTTTACGAGAAGAACGCCCGCGCCTTGTCGAGCGCTTCGGCCAGCGCATCGACCTCCGCACGGGTATTGTACATTGCGAACGAGGCCCGGCAAGTCGACGTCGATCCAAAGCGCTTGAGCAGCGGCTGTGCGCAATGGGTTCCCGCCCGCACTGCAACGCCCGAACGGTCGATCAACATCGAGATGTCATGGGCATGGATGCCTTCGATCTCGAAGGAGAAAATCGCACCCTTGCCGGGTGCGTTTCCGATCAGGCGCAGCGCGTTGACCGCGGACAGTCTCTCCTGGGCATAGGCGGCGAGATCCGCTTCATGGGCAGCGATCCTGTCGCGGCCGACCGCGTCCATGTATTTGAGCGCCGCGCCAAGTCCGATGGCCTGTACGATCGGCGGCGTGCCCGCCTCGAACCGGTGCGGAGGATCGTTGTATGTTACGTCTTCCTCGGTTACGTCCAAGATCATCTCGCCGCCGCCCATGAAGGGCTGCATCGCCCTGAGCGCATCGGTCTTGCCGTACAGCACACCGATGCCGGACGGACCGTACAGCTTGTGGCCGGTCATCACGTACCAGTCGCAATCGATATCCTGAACGTCCACCGGCATGTGCACTGCAGACTGGCTGCCGTCGATGAGAACCTTGACGCCGCGTTCGTGGGCGATGCGGCAGACTTCCTTAACGTCGACAACCGTGCCCAGCACGTTCGACATGTGCACGATCGCAACCAGCTTTGTCCGCTCGGTGAGCGCTGCACGAAAATCGTCGAGATCGAAATTCCCCTCGTCATCGACGCCGACCCAGACGATCTTGGCACCCTGACGCTCCCGCAGAAAATGCCAGGGAACGATGTTGGAGTGATGCTCCATGATGGTGATGACGATCTCGTCGCCCTCACCGATATTGGGCATCCCGTAGCCGTAGGCGACGGTGTTGATCGCCTCCGTGGTCGATTTGGCGAAAACCACATTGTCGGGCGACGGCGCATTGAGAAACCGCCGGACGATGTCGCGCGCGCCTTCATAGGCATCTGTCGCGGCATTGGACAGAAAATGCAGGCCGCGATGCACATTGGCGTATTCGTTCGAATAGGCATGCGTGATCGCATCGATCACCGCCTGCGGCTTTTGGGCCGACGCGCCGTTGTCGAGATAGACGAGCGGCTTGCCGTGCACTTCGCGCGACAGGATCGGGAAATCCGCACGAATTGCCTCGACGTCGTAGGCTGGATTCGATGCATCAAGCATGAGCGGCAAGCCATTGTTCGACAAGAGCTTCCAGGACGCCGACGAGTTCCTCGTGCTCGATTTCACCGATCAGCTCATCGACAAAACCGTTGACCAGGAGCGACCGCGCCGACTTCTCGGTGATGCCCCGCGCCATCAGGTAGAACAGGTGATCTTCATCCAGATCGATCACCGTCGCACCATGGGCGCAGACGACGTCATCGGCAAAGATTTCCAGTTCCGGCTTGGTGGCGAACTCCCCGTCATCGGAAAGAAGCAGGGTGTTGCAAGCCATTTGCGCATCGGTCTTTTGCGCTTCCTGGGCGACGCAGATCTGCCCCTGGAACACGCCCCGCGCCTTGTCCAGCACGACGTTGCGGACGATTTCCGACGACGTGGTGTTGGGCACCCGGTGCCCCAGTGTCAGGGTAACATCGGTGTGGCTGTCACCGGCAAGCAGGTTGACGGTTCGCAGGTCGAGATGCGCGCCCTCGCCCTGCACATCCACATGGAGCTCCTGGCGGATAAGCTTGCCACCGGCATTGACCACGAACACCCGCAGCTTTGCATCGGCGCCCAGTCGCGCGTTCAACTGGCCGAGATGCTGGTCCGTGCCGCCCTGCTGCTGCACAATGACCCAGGTGACGTCCGCGCCATCGGCGACCTCGAGCGTGCTCACCGAGCTCGAAAGCCCCGCATGCGAGTCATCACCGAGGTGACGTTCCACCACCATCGCCTTCGAACCCGTTTCGAACATGGCCAGGAAACGATTGTGCGCCTGGCCCCCTGCCTGAACCGACTGCAGCTCGACAATATCCTCGAGACTGGTTCCGGCTGCGAGTTTGAAACTGTATCCGTCTGCAACGAAGGCTCCGTTGAGCCGGCCGATCAGATCGTCGGAGCCCCGCGGCTTCAGCATCTTCGCGGCTTCACCGGAAACCAGAAGGTCCACGAACGGAACCAGATCCATTCCTGCGGGCGCTTCGATCTCGGCGCTCATGCCCTGAACCGTCGGCAGCAGCAGGCTGCCACGAACGAGCGGGTCCGCCTTCGTCGCGGAGCTCGGTCCCGGTGCGGGCACATCGCGCAGCAGGTTGCGAAGATCGGTATAGTGCCAGCTCTCGATCCGCCGCGTCGGAAGACCATCCTCGGCAATGTCGTGGAGCAACGCGTCGCGCGCCGTTGTCACCTGCGCATCTCCGGGCAGATCACCCAGCTTCTGGGCGAAACTGTCGACAATCGCCTGTTCTGCAGCGGTCCGGGGCGGTTTTGTCTGCATGTTCATGCCTGTCTCTCCTGGCCTTGCGGCCCGTCAAATCCTGGTCGGCGATCCGCTTAGGCGGCCGCTTCGATAATCCCGGCATATCCGTTGGCCTCGAGGTCGAGCGCCAGATCCTTGTCGCCGGTCTTGATCACCTGTCCCTTGTAGAGCACGTGCACTGTATCGGGTACGATGTGCTCGAGAAGGCGCTGGTAGTGCGTGATCACCACCACGGCGCGGTCGGGGGAACGAAGCGCGTTCACGCCGTCGGACACGATCTTCAGCGCATCGATATCGAGGCCGGAGTCTGTTTCATCGAGCATGCAGAGTTGCGGCGCGAGCAGCTTCATCTGCAGGATCTCGGCGCGCTTCTTCTCACCACCCGAGAACCCGACATTGAGCGGGCGCTTGAGCATGTCCGGATCGATCTGCAGGCTGGCGGCAGCTTCCTTGACCAGCTTGATGAATTCCGGCGTCTTGAGTTCTTCCTGCCCGCGCGCCTTGCGCTGCTCGTTCATGGCGACCTTGAGGAACTGCATCGTCGCCACGCCGGGGATTTCCACCGGGTACTGAAAGGCAAGGAAAATGCCCTTGGCGGCACGCTCGGACGGGTCCAGATCGAGAATGCTCTCGCCATTGTAGAGGATGTCGCCTTCGGTGACTTCGTAATCCTCACGGCCGGCGAGCACATAGGACAGCGTTGATTTTCCGGACCCGTTCGGCCCCATGATGGCCGCCACTTCGCCCGCCTTGACCGTCAGGTTGAGGCCGCGAATGATTTCCGTGCCGTCTTCGGCGATCCGGGCGTGAAGGTTCTTGATTTCAAGCATTGTCTTTGTTCCTGAATACGAATGTCTGTATGTCGATCCCGGTTTTGACCGGATGGGCCGCTGACTTCAAAGCCCGAGAAATCCTCTGGCCACCGGAAGCACGGTCGCCGCCAAAATGCCTACCACGGCCCCGATGGCTATTCGCACCGGTCGCCCCCCAAAGCTCGGAGCCAGTGCCGAAAGCACCCCGCAGATGACTGCGTACCAGGCGATGGCTGTGAGATCGAAACTCATCAAGTGGCTCCTACCGGGCCCCGGGCCATGATTGCTTCAGCGACCGTTATCCGACTGAGCCTTCGAGCGAGATGCCGATCAGCTTTTGGGCTTCAACGGCAAACTCCATCGGCAGTTCCTGGATCACTTCCTTGACGAAGCCGTTGACGATCAGCGCGATGGCCTCTTCCTCGGGAATGCCGCGGGCCAGGCAGTAGAACAGCTGGTCCTCGGAAATCTTCGAGGTCGTCGCCTCGTGCTCGAACTGGGCAGTCGAGTTCTTGGCCTCGATGTAGGGCACGGTGTGCGCCCCGCACTGGTTGCCGATCAGCAGGCTGTCGCACTGGGTGAAATTGCGTGCATTCTCCGCCTTGCGGTGGGCCGAAACCTGACCGCGATAGGTGTTGGACGAATTGCCCGCCGAAATGCCCTTGGAGATGATCCGGCTCGACGTGTTCTTGCCCAGATGGAGCATCTTGGTGCCGGAATCGATCTGCTGGTAGCCGTTCGACACGGCGATCGAGTAGAACTCGCCGCGCGAACCGTCACCGCGCAGGATGCAGGACGGGTACTTCCACGTGATCGCCGAACCGGTCTCGACCTGGGTCCAGGAGATCTTGGAGTTCTTGCCGCGGCAGTCGCCACGCTTGGTGACGAAGTTGTAGATCCCGCCCTTGCCGTCCTTGTCGCCGGGATACCAGTTTTGCACCGTCGAGTACTTGATCTCGGCATCATCGAGCGCGATCAGCTCGACCACGGCCGCATGCAACTGGTTCTCGTCACGCTGCGGCGCCGTGCAGCCCTCGAGATAGGAGACGTAGGCCCCCTCCTCGGCGATGATCAGTGTGCGTTCAAACTGACCGGTATTTTTCTCGTTGATCCGGAAATAGGTCGACAGTTCCATCGGGCAGCGCACGCCCTTGGGCACGAACACGAAAGAGCCGTCGGTGAACACCGCCGAATTGAGCGTGGCGTAATAGTTGTCGGTCACCGGAACCACGGTGCCGAGATACTTCTTCACAAGGTCCGGATACTCGCGCATGGCTTCCGAGATCGACATGAAGATCACGCCGGCCTTGGAGAGCTCTTCCTTGAAGGTGGTGACCACCGAAACCGAGTCGAAAACCGCATCGACGGCGATCTTCGACTGCTGCACACCGGCGAGGATTTCCTGTTCCCGAAGCGGAATGCCAAGCTTTTCATAGACGCGCAGCAGTTCCGGATCGACTTCATCGATCGACTTCGGGCCGGTCGTGCTCTTCGGCGCCGAGTAATAATGAATGTCCTGAAAGTCGATCTTCGGATAGTCCACGCGGGCCCATGACGGCTCCTCAAGGGTCAGCCAACGCCGGAAGGCATCGAGACGCCATTCGAGCATCCATTCCGGCTCGTCCTTCTTGGCCGAGATCATCCGGATGGTGTCTTCGTTCAGCCCCTTGGGCGCCGTATCGCTTTCGATGACGGTTTCAAAACCGTATTTGTACTGGTCCACGTCAATTTGACGGACCTGATCAATGGTTTCCTGCACCGCAGGCATGGCGCTCTCCAATCTTGCCGGGTCAAGGCCGGCAGCTTGTTAACGTCGTGTGATGAATACCGGTCGTATTCATCCCTATGTAGTGCGAGACCTATGTCTACGCCACACCGTCCGCGAAGAAATCATTCCCCCGCGAACGGAAATTCGGTTTCCGCATCACGCAGCCGCCTGGGCGGCCCGCCGCTCCATCCGCCGGCCGTTGATGCGCCTGAAGACATCGACGAAGGCATCAATGTCTTCCGCGGTCTGCAAGTTCGAAAGGCTCACGCGGATCGCACCCAGCGCCGCGTCAGCTCCCATGGCTGCAAGCACATGGCTCTCGCCGATCTTGCCCGACGAACACGCCGAACCGGCTGAGACCGCAACTCCCTCCATGTCAAAGGCGATCTGAGCGGTTTCAGCCTTGAGGCCCGGCAATGAGAAAAAGGTTGTGTTTGCCAGCCGCTCGGCGCCATCGCCGTGAATCACGATGTCCGGCGCGGCTTCGCGCATCTCGTGCTCCATGCGGTCTCGGAGCGTGGCCGTTTCCTGCACCCGGTCAAGCGCCGCTACCGCAGAGGCTGCCGCCGCGCCGAAACCGGCAATCGCAGGAAGGTTTTCAGTTCCGCAGCGATGACCCTTCTCCTGTCCGCCACCTTTGACGAGCGGGGCAGGCATGAGTGTTTCGCCGGCGCTGACCAGCGCGCCTGCGCCCTTCGGACCGCCCATCTTGTGCGCCGACAGGATGAGGAAATCAGCCCCAAGTCCGGAAAGCGAAACCGGAAGACGGCCCGGGGCCTGAACCGCGTCGACCACCATAAGTCCCTGATGCGCGCGAACCCGTTCAGCGGCTTCGCGAACCGGCTGGATCACACCCGTTTCATTGTTGGCATACTGCAAGGCCAGCATTAGCTGTCCGGTTGACTGGTCGTGCTCGGACAACGCCTGCTCCAGCGCATGGAGATCGAGACGGCCATTGGCGTCGACGCCGAGAACGTGAACGCAATCGGCTGGGAACCGTCCGCCGGCCAGCACCGCAGGATGTTCGACCGCTGAAACGAGTAGCCGCGAAACCCGTACGGGAGCACGGCCCATCCGGTAATCCGGCGTCAGCACATGGTTTGCCGCTTCCGTGGCGCCGGATGTGAAGGTCACCTGCGACGCGGGCACGCCTGTAAGCCCCGCAACCACCTCTCTGGCGCGCGAGACTACCGCGCGCGCGGCGCGCCCCTCCGCGTGAACCGAGGACGGGTTGCCCTGAAGCGCCATCGCTTCGATCATAGCCTCGCGCGCCTCCGGCAGAAGCGGCGCTGTAGCATTGTGATCGAGATAGAGGCGGCTCCCGGACATGGTTCCCTTGGTGAGTTGGCGCCCGCCTGTTGCTTTCGCGGGCTCATTTTTCTTGAATTTTCATTGCGCGATGCCATAAGACAGTCGCTCATTCAATGAAACACCAGCAGTTTCGAACGATTCTAAACTAGGTTCTAGGGAGCCGCCCTGCCGTCGTCAAGAGCGGGGAAGCGTTATCCACCCGCCTCCAGCTCCCGGAATAGGTGGCTTTGGGCGAGAGCCAAGCCCGCACATGGAGTACGAATGCCTGAAGTCATTTTCAACGGACCCGCCGGACGTCTCGAAGGCCGGTACCAGCCGGGCAAGGAAAAGAACGCACCTATCGCCATCGTGCTGCATCCGCATCCGCAGTTCGGCGGCACCATGAACAACCAGATCGTCTACCAGCTGTTCTACATGTTCCAGCAGCGCGGCTTCACCACCCTGCGCTTCAACTTCCGCTCCATCGGCCGCAGCCAGGGTGAATTCGACCATGGAGCGGGCGAGCTTTCGGATGCTGCGGGCGCGCTCGACTGGGTGCAGAGCCTGCATCCGGATTCGAAAAGCTGCTGGGTCGCAGGCTATTCGTTTGGCGCCTGGATCGGCATGCAGCTTCTCATGCGCCGCCCGGAAATCGAAGGCTTCTTCTCGATTGCCCCGCAGCCCAATACCTATGACTTCTCTTTCCTTGCGCCCTGCCCTTCGTCCGGCCTCATCATCCATGGCGACGCTGACCGTGTAGCTCCGGAAAAGGACGTCAATGGCCTTGTCGAAAAGCTCAAGCAGCAAAAAGGCATTCTGATCACCCAGAAGACGATTCCGGGCGCCAACCATTTCTTTGGCGGCAAGGTCGACGAACTGATCAGCGAATGCGAAGACTATCTCGACCGCCGCCTCGCCGGCGAACTGGTACCCGCTGTCGCAGCCAAGCGCCTGCGCTAAGCGCACCACAGACATTAAACTGCGAAGGCACGGCTGAGAAATCCGCCGTGCCTTTTTCCATGCCGATACGCCGCTGCCCACGTATCCGCAACAATTGTATCAAAAGCAGTCAACTCAAACCCCTTTAAGAGATCGGCATCAATCAGTCTGCTCTTCCAGAAATCGGGCCACTAATGCCAGTCGAAAGAATCCGAAATATTCGAATAGTCAGCTGTTTTGAATTTACAGATCATCTTTTTTACTGAAGAATTCCACCGTCAACCCGCAGCCCGAAGCCCATACGAAATAATTTGAAGGAAGGGGAAGACAAATGGCGAAGACTGAACGGTTTATTGACAAGGCAAACCAGGCAACACTCGAATACCTGCAAAAGCGTGCGCTGGAAAATCGCAACAATACGATTGAGCGGATCAAAAAATTCGTGCAGATGCAGCCGGACCACCCGTTTACACATGCCAATCAACATGTGCTGCAGCTTTCGGAGCAAACATCCTGGGATGGCGCCGGAATGCTCACCATGGTGGGGCTCGGTTGGTGGACCCTGGATCTCTCTGTCGACATTCTGCCGGTAAGCGTCGTGAGTTTCCACGCCACCGGCGGTCCGGATTGGACTGTGTCGGTCTTTACTGCGACTGTCGCCGGATACTTTCTCGTCGATCCTTCCACGCTTGAAGGCGACTGTGATTTCCAGATGGAATCCGTCGGAGCCGGAGATACCGAAGCCAGCATAAATCTGTACCAGCCAAGTGGCTCACAGATCGGCAGCTTCATGGGGCTCGGTATCGGGGGTTCCGTGAGCAAGGTTTCCGGTAGCGGAACTATTCATTACTACACCACTTGAGGCTGCGCCGATGGTGCGGCCGGCGGCAACCTGCAGATTTGCCTGTTGGTCATTTTGTCCGCAAGCAAGACGACCAGTGCGTGGCAAGCGCCCGGGCAATTGCCACCCACTGCCGATCATGTTCGAAAGCTGGGAGAGTCGGCGATGCTGCCCGGATTTGCTTCAGTCTAGCTTTCAACGAGATCCGCGATGTCTTCCGATCCCGCGGAGCCGATCAGCGCCCGCGGTACGGCAACGCCCGCTTCGAGGATGAGACGGGCGCATCCGATGTGATTGCGCGCGTTTCGGTGCGGATTGAACATCGAACCGTGCAGAACCGTCTCGAGGATATCCCCGCCATAACGGTTCCGGTGCGAAAGATCCGGTAAGAGTGTGAGCAGCCAGGCAAGCGCGTCGGTTCGTCCTTCCCAGGCTGCAAGCTGCACTGGTGGCAAACCCATCTCCTCGGTCCAGTTCGGATCGATTCCGGCGGCGACGAGGTTTTTCATGTGGTCGATCCTGCTTTCTCCCGGTAGCGCCAGCAGGCGGCAGAGGATCCGTCGCGATTCAGGCGTAAGCCCATCTTCATGGAGCTTGCCTGAGACCACGCCGTCAGCAGCCTGCGCCATCATTGCCTCATTGGCAGAAAGTGCTGTCGCCTGCCCTGCCCGCGCCAGTTCCTCGGCGCAAGCGCGGTTGCCGTAAATCCGCGCCATCGCATAGGCCGAATGCCCCTGATACAGGCTCGCGCCATCCGCCCCGTGCGCCAGGAGAAGCCGAATGATGTTCCGGCTGCAATGCCGTCTTGCCGCCTGATGCAGCGCCGGGATCACAAAACTTGGCTCGCCGGAGGGATGCGGTGCGATCCCCTCGTTCGGGTCGGCTCCATAATCCAGCAGGAGCCGGACCCCCTCGGCATTGTCGAAATCGAGCATGCGTGGCAGCGCGTTGGTCCCCGCCGTCGTCACCCCGTAGCGCATCAGCAGCTTCAGCCCCTCGAGGCTTTCCATCTCAGTCGCGTGATACAGGCTTTCATTGTCATCCGGGTTGGCGCCGTTCTCCAAAAACCATTCCGCCAGATCCAGATTGCGCGCATGGCCGAGTGCACCATACAGGGCCGACAGCGGATGCCCGGCATCATCCGCCTCGGCGTAGGTATCGTTCACATCGGCCCCGGCATCCACGAGCGCCCGGGCCACGGCGACCGACAACTCCCCACCGTCCGGCAGGGTTTCAAAGTGCCGCGAAAAAGCCAGATGCAGGATCGGCCGCCTTCCTTCGACATTCCTGACCGCGAGCGCAGGGTCGCTTGCAAGCCGGCTGCGAACCGCATCGAGGTCACAGAGCGCGCACTGCAGACCAAAATCCGAATCTGCGAGTTCCGGCGTTTCCGACAGGATGCGATCGACGACCCAGTGCAGACCGTTGAACAAAGCAGACCTGAGCCGCGCAACCCGCTGCCCCCGGTCGATGGTCTTCAATTCGAAATCGAGTTTCAGTTTCGGCCAGCTTTCATGTCCCTGCTCGCGGGCAATGACATGCAGGGCCGCGCTGTGGCCGGGCAGGTCGCCGTCCGGCAGCAGCGCGGCAACACGGCGTATCGCTTCCGCGTCGCCCGAAAGAAATAGCTTACGCAGCTGTTTGGCCTGCTTGCGCAGCTTATCGAGTTTGGATTGTGTCATCGGTCTCTCTCTTCCGCCCCGGTCCGCTTTTCGGGCATGAGAAAAAACCGAGTAGGATCGGCATGTTGGAAAGAGGTGCCACTGGGGCTTTCCGCGGACCCGGCTGTCGCCTCCGACGACCCCGGAAGCCTAGGGGCAAATCCCGCAGCGTTCAAGACGGGTAGCGCAGCTGGCGGGCACTAAAGTTCAACCACCTTGCCGTCGTCAAGTGTCACCCGGCGGTTCATCAGGCTTGCCAGATCATGGTTGTGGGTCGCGATGACGGCCGACAGCCCGGACTGGCGCACGAGCGCGTCAAGCGCCTCGAACACGTAACCTGCGGTCTCGGGATCAAGATTGCCGGTGGGCTCGTCAGCGAGCAGGACAAGCGGCGCATTGGCCACCGCCCTCGCAATCGCCACGCGCTGCTGTTCACCCCCTGACAGTTCGGAAGGCCGGTGATCGGCGCGGTGACCGATCCGCATGTAATCCAAGAGTTGCTCGGCCCGCTCCCGCGCCATTGCCTTGGAAAGGCCGGAGATCAGTTGCGGCATCATGATGTTTTCAAGCGCCGAGAACTCAGCCAGCAAATGGTGAAACTGGTAGACGAAACCGATCTCCGACCGGCGGATCGCTGTCCGCTGATCGTCGGGAAGCTCACTGCAGCTCTCGCCGTTGACGATGACGTCGCCGTCATCGGGGCGCTCAAGGAGCCCCGCCAGATGAAGCAGCGTGGATTTTCCCGTTCCCGATGGCGCCACCAGCGCGACGGTTTCGCCCCTTTGCAGAACGAAACTCGCGCCGCTCAGGATCGACAGCTGGTTGTCGCCCTGCATGAAATGGCGGTCCACATTCACCAGTTCGAGAACCGGTCCGCCCCGATTGGCTGTGGTTTCACTCATAGCGCAGCGCCTGAACAGGATCGAGCCGCGAGGCCCGCCATGAGGGTATCAGGGTCGCGATGAAGGAAAGTGCCAGGGCGACCACCAGCACCACGATGGTTTCACCGCTGTCCATGTCTGCCGGCAACTGGCTCAGGAAATAGAGCTCCGGATTGAACAGCGTCGTCCCCGAAAGCCATGAGAAGAACTGCCGGATCCGTTCGACATTCAGGCACACCACGACCCCGAGGAAAAAGCCGGCGATGGTGCCCGTGACGCCTATTGCGGCACCGGTCATGAAGAAAATCCGCATGACCGCTCCCGACGAGGCGCCCATGGTCCGCAGGATCGCGATGTCGCGCCCCTTGTCCTTGACCAGCATGATCAGCCCCGAGATGATGTTGAGCGCCGCAACGAGAATGATCAGCGTCAGGATCATGAACATCACATTGCGTTCCACCTGAAGCGCCGAGAAAAAGGTCTGGTTACGCTGCCGCCAGTCGGTGATGAAGATCTGCCGTTCGGCGGCGGCCTCGATGAGCGGCCGCATCGCGTCAATGTCGTCAGGATCCTCCACAAACACTTCGATCGATTGGACAACCCCTTCGGCATTGAAATAGAGCTGCGCCTCCTCAAGCGGCATGTAGATGATGGAGGAATCGTACTCCGACATGCCGATTTCGAAGATTGCAGAGACCGGATAGGCCTTGACCCGTGGCGTCACTCCGAACGGGGTCACGTCACCCTCCGGCGCCACGAGCGTGATCATGTCCCCGGCCCCCAATCCGAGCGACTGCGCCATCCGCGAACCTATGGCCACGCCCTCTCCTGCCAGAAATCCGACAAGGTCGCCCGACTGGATATTTCGCGAGACGATTTCCATCGACTGGAAGTCCTCGGCGCTTACGCCGCGCACCAGCGCGCCGGTTCCTGCACCGCCGACCCCGGAGGCAAGGGTCTGCCCCTCGACCAGCGGTATCGCGTTGACAACGCCATCGACACCCTTGAAGCGCGCCGCCAGCGCCGCGTAGTCCTCCAGCGGCCTGTCGATCGGCTGCACCACCATGTGCCCGTTGATGCCGAGGATGCGGGTAATCAGTTCGCCGCGAAACCCGTTCATCACCGCCATGACGATGATCAATGTCGCGACCCCCAGCATTATGCCGACAAAGGAGAATCCGGCGATGACGGAGATGAAGGCCTCCTTGCGCCGGGAGCGGAGATAGCGCCAGGCCACCATACGCTCGAACGCTGAAAACGGCCTTGCGGCCGGTGCGGCGGCCGACGGTGCGAGGCTGGCGTCAGGATCGTTCATCTCTTTGTCCTTTGGACGGAGCTTGTCCTAGCCGCCTTGCGCGAGACGGTTGATGGCGTCATCGATGGAAACTGTTTCCCGCTCACCGGTTGCGCGGACCTTGATCTCGACATTGCCCTCGGCAACAGAACGGGGCCCTGCAATGACCTGGATCGGCAGTCCGATCAGGTCCGCTGTGGCAAATTTTGCGCCGGCGCGCTCATCCGTGTCATCGTAAAGCACTTCGAGCCCCGCATTCTCAAGCGCCGCCTCGATCTTTTCGCAGGCTGCGTCACAGCCCGCATCCCCGGGCTTCATGTTGATCAGCGCGATGTCGAACGGTGCCACGCTCTTCGGCCAAATGATCCCGTTTTCATCGTGCGAGGCCTCGATGATGGCGCCGAGCAGGCGCGACGGTCCAATACCGTAAGAGCCCATGGAAACGAAGTGCTGCTTGCCGTCGGGGCCCTGGACATAGGCATTCATCGGCTCGGAATACTTCGTGCCGAAATGGAAGATATGCCCGACCTCGATGCCGCGTGCAGACACCTTGGTGTCATCGCCGAGCGCTTTCCAGGCTTCCTGCGCCCACTCTTCCTTTTCCATGATCTCGTCGGTGGCCGCGAACGGCGTCGTCCACTTTTCCACGATCGATGCCATGACAGCATCGTCGTCATAATCGACATCGGCGGGAGGCACGTCGAAACGCTCGAAATCGCGATGGCAGAAAACTTCCGATTCGCCGGTTTCAGCCAGCACGATAAACTCGTGGCTGAGGTTGCCGCCGATCGGACCGGTGTCCGCACGCATCGGAATCGACTTCAGGCCGCATCGTTCGAAGGTGCGGAGATAGGAGACGAACATGCGGTTATAAGCTGCCTTCGAGGCCTCGTAGTCGAGATCGAATGAATAGGCGTCCTTCATGAGGAACTCGCGGCCGCGCATCACGCCGAAACGCGGGCGGCGCTCGTCGCGGAACTTCCACTGGATGTGGTAAAGGTTGAGCGGCAGGTCCTTGTAGGATTTGACGTAGGACCGGAAAATGTCCGTTACCATTTCCTCGTTGGTCGGGCCGAAGAGCATTTCGCGCTCCATCCGGTCCTCGATACGAAGCATCTCCTTGCCGTAATCGTCATAGCGCCCGCTTTCCTTCCACAGGTCCGAGGGCTGTATTGTCGGCATCAGGATCTCGATGGCGCCGGCACGATTCTGCTCCTCGCGGACGATGTCGCACACCTTGTCGAGAACACGCTTGCCCAGCGGCAGCCAGGAGTAGATTCCCGCCGACTGCTGCTTGATCATTCCCGAACGCGCCATCAGGCGGTGAGAGACGATTTCCGCATCCTTCGGATTTTCCTTCAGGATGGGCAGAAAATACTTCGACAGGCGCATGGAGAAATCCGGTTTGGCTTCCAGCCTTGACGGCTGATTCAGGCGAAAATGGGTTGGCTCGGATGCGTTTCTATCCGCTTCGCAGGTCAATGGAAAGCCATGTTGGCGGCGTCCGGCTCGTCGAATTTTCGCCGGACAGCCTTATCCCCCGCAGACAACGTCAAACTGTCATAAAACACGTGACAAGGCAGCTTCTTTGCGCTAAAGAACGCTTACTAATGAGGCACTTCCTAAAAGGAAATGCCCAATTCGCGGTCAAAGTCTTGGGAGGATAGGATCTCAGGCGCGCTTTGTTCGCAGCCCCCGGGCAACCGGGAAACAGATCACGCGACACCTGAACAACAAGGCTTCGAGCCTTGTTTTTTTTTGGCGAGATCTCCAGGTGCCGCGTGAAAAAGACGGATTCTCCGGCCCGCCCGCATCCAGCTACATTGCTGCGATGCACAAATATCGAGCATGTCCGTGATGCCGTTGAATTGCGGGCCGGCGGAGGTGTCAGTCCGGCTTGCGGGCGCCCTTGCCGAGATCGGCCTTTGCCCTCTTGTCCTTGTCCATTTTCTTGAGGCTATCCACGACGCTTTCGTCGGGTTCCTTCTTGACCTCCGCCACGGCTTCGCGCTGGTTGCGGGTCTTTTGCTGATCGTCCCCCTGCAGCGAGTTGCGTCCCATCTTGTCCGCCGCAAGATCGGTTTCAGTCAGATCGGTGTTGGATGCATGGGGTTTGGCCATCTTGCATGTCTCCTTGAACGATGAGTGTGCATCGACAATGGAGAAGGCGCTCCGATGTTCCAAAAATACCGGTGTTCCGAAGAAGCAGCCGCGGCTTCCGGCAAGGCCGTTTCAGTGGCCCGTCGGCTTGAAGTCGGGCATCACGGCAATCAGGTCGTCAAGCGAATAGCCGAGACCCAATGTCACGAACAGGTAGAGCCCGAAGACGAGGCCTGAAACCAGCGTAGTGGACCAGAAGATCGGCGCGAAGCGGAAATTGGCCGGAGCACTGTGCGTGGTGCCGAGCGTGACTTCCCCCTCATCCGCCTGGCTGCGGGCCCAGAAGGGAAGCACAGTGAACAAAACCACCCACCAGATGATGAAGTAGATTGCGAAACCGGTGCCGATACCCATGAATTATGACCTCAGACCTGTTCGAGTTCGATCAGCGTGCCGTTGAAGTCCTTCGGATGCAGGAACAGCACTGGCTTGTCATGCGCGCCGGTCTTCGGTTCGCCATCCCCGAGAACCCGTGCGCCCTCCGCCTTCAGATGGTCGCGCGCCGCCAGAATGTCCTCGACCTCGTAGCAGACGTGGTGCATTCCGCCGGAGGGGTTCTTGGCGAGAAAGGCGGCAATCGGGGAGCTCTCGCCCAAGGGTTCCAGCAATTCGATCTTGGTATTGGGAAGATTGATGAACACCACGGTCACGCCATGCTCAGGCAGAGCCTGGGGCTCCGTCACCTCGGCACCGAGCATGATCTCGTACTGGGAGCGGGCCGTAGCCAGATCCGGCACCGCGATCGCAACATGATTGAGACGTCCAAGCATCTTCCCGGCCTTCCAACACGCCTACGCTAGATCCGGTTGACGAACACCGTCACCACAGGCTTCTTGCCCCATACCTCGTTTGCCGCCGCGCGAACAGAGCGGCGAATTGCCTCGCGTACTCCGTCAAGATCCTTGCGACGTCCGCGCGGAATGCTTTCCACGGCACCAAGCACCGAATCATAGAGAATATCCTCCATGTCGTCGCCGTCGGCGTCGCTTGCAGGAAGCCCGATGGCCGACACCACCGGATCGCGCTGGAACTCGAAACGCTGGTCGAGCACGACATTGACCGCCACATGACCTGCAAAGGACAACTTCCGCCGTTCGGAAATCCCCATTTCATCGTAGTCGCCGATCAACTGGCCGTCCTTGTAGGCGCGGCCGTGCGGCGCCTCTCCAATGATGTCCGGCGCACCGGGAGCAAGCCGGAGAATGGACCCGTTTCGCACCCGCGGCGTGATCTCGATCCCTGAGGCCTGCGCCAGCTCCGCCTGTGCCGTCAGATGCGCCGCCTCTCCGTGCACCGGCACCAGAATCTGCGGCTTGACCCATTCATACATCTGAACCAGTTCGTGGCGGCGGGGATGTCCCGAAACATGCACAAGCGCGTCGCTGTCGGTCACGATTTTCATGCCGCGATCAATCAGCGCGTTCTTGATCTCGAGAATGCCTTTCTCATTGCCGGGGATGGTGCGGGAGGAAAAGACGACGGTGTCCCCGGAGGCGAGCGCGACATGGCGCATTTCGTCTCGCGAAAGCTTGGCAAGCGCCGCTCTCGACTCGCCCTGGCTTCCAGTCAGGATCACGACGACCTTGTCGCGTGGAATGAAGCCGTACTCATCTTCCTCGAGAAAGTCCGGAAGTCCCTCCATCATGCCGAGTTCGGTGGCGACATTGACAACCCGCTTGATCGAACTGCCGAGCAACAAAACCTCGCGGCCGGCATCCCGTGCGGCTTCTGCGATAGAGCGGATGCGACCGACATTGGACGAGAACGTTGTGATCGCCACCCGCCCCTCGGCGTTCTCGATAACCTCTTTCAGTCCCTCGCTCACCTCCTGTTCCGAAGGCGAGATCCCGTCGCGCATCGCATTGGTCGAATCGCACATCATGGCGAGGATCCCCTCCTCGCCCAGTTCGCGGAACCGTTTCTCGTTTGTCAGTGGCCCAAGCGACGGCGTGGCGTCGATCTTCCAGTCACCGGTGTGAACGAGATTGCCGAGCGGAGTCCGGATCGCCAGCGAAAACGGCTCCGGGATAGAGTGGTTCACGGCCACCGGTTCGATCTCGAACGGCCCGACCGTGAAGCGTTCACCTGCCTTGAACAGCGTGACCGGAACTTCCGCACGGGTGCGTTCATAGGCACGCTTGGCTTCGAGCATGCCGGAGGTAAAGGCGGAGGCATAGACAGGCACCTTCAGCTGAGGCCAGATCTGGGCCAGTCCCCCGTAATGGTCTTCATGGGCATGGGTGATGATGATGGCCTTGAGCCGCCCGCCGAGCTTCCTGACAAATTCGATATCGGGCAGCACCAGATCCACACCCGGTAACTCCGGCCCGGGAAACGTGACCCCGCAATCGACCATGATCCAGTCGCGCTTCTCGGGCGATCCGTAACCGTAGAGCGCAAGGTTCATGCCGATTTCGCCAACGCCGCCGAGCGGGATGAAAACGAGGTCGTTGTCCTTGGTCATAAACTATCCTGTCTGAGTGTCGTTCGCGGACGCGAAAAAAACATCGCCCGAGGCGATCAATTGTCTGGTTCCGTCTGAGGCCGCAAGCACCAGCCTGCCGTCAGCGTCAATTCCTTCGAACAGACCATGGATTTGGCGGTCTGGCAAATTCACGGTGACCGGCTTTCCGATCCCGTCGGCGCGCTGCAGCCAATCCTCACGGATAGCCCCGACGCCCCGCCCCCGGTCCCAGCGGCCAAGCGTGGCGTCCATTGAAACGGCCAGCCGCGCGAACAGTTCCTGCGGCGTGGCTGCCGAGCCATGTTCACGCAGGCAAGTGGTCCTGTAGAGCCCTGAATCCGGCCGGTGCGCGACGTTCAGTCCGCAACCGATCACCACGGCCACCCGTCCCTCACCCATGGTTTCCGATTCAATGAGGATTCCCGCCGTCTTGCCGCCGTCGATCAGGAGGTCGTTGGGCCACTTGATCCTGAATCGGGCAAGGTCTCCGGGAAGAACCGCGGCAACAGCATCGTAAACGGCCACCGTCACCGCCAGCGGAAGGCTTGCCATTTCGCTCCACGGCGCGGGATTGATCAGAAGCAGCGACGCGTAGAGATTGCCAGGCTCCGAAACCCACGACCGCCCGCGACGGGCGCGGCCGCCCGTCTGCCGTTCGGCGGTGATCCATAGATTGCCCGCATCGCCGGCACGCGCCCGCTCCATGCACTCGGCATTGGTGGACGCTACATCCCCCAGTTCGATGTGCCGAAAGGCGGGTGCTGTCATGCGGTTGGCAGCATCATGCTAGAAGAAGGTTTTCGCGGCCACGTCGGCTGCAAGGCCGAGCGGGTTGGAAACGACCACGTAAAACAGCACGAACAATCCCGAAACCCCGAAGACGAGCTTCAGTTCACCCGCCACCGGAACGAATTCACCGGACGGCTGATCGAACCACATAATCTTGATGATGCGCAGGTAGTAGTAGGCGCCAATAACCGAAGCCACCATGCCGATGACCGCAAGCCAGTACAGTTTCGCCTCGATCGCGGCAACGAAAACGACGTATTTGGCGAAGAAGCCTGCAAGCGGCGGAATCCCGGCCAGCGAGAACATCAGCACCGTCAGCATCAGCGCCATGAACGGATTGGTCGAAGACAGGCCGGCCAGATCGTCGATCTGCTCGACATTGCCGTCTTCCTTGCGACGCATCGCGAGAATGCAGGCAAATGCGCCGAGTGTCATGACCATGTAGATCAGCATGTAGAGGATCACGCCGCGCACGCCGGCCTGGCTGCCGGCGGCAAGACCGACGAGCGCAAAGCCCATGTGGGCGATCGAAGAATAGGCCATCAGCCGCTTGATGTTCTTCTGCCCGATGGCCGCAAAGGCGCCGAGCAGCATCGAGCCGATCGAAACGAAGACCACGATCTGCTGCCAGTCCAGCGTGATCGGTTCGAAGGCCTCGATCACCACCCGCACGAACACCGCCATCGCAGCCACCTTGGGCGCAGCGGCGAAGAACGCGGTCACCGGCGTGGGAGCGCCTTCATAGACATCCGGCGTCCACATGTGGAACGGAACCGCCGAGATCTTGAAGGCCACGCCGGCGAGAAGGAAGACAAGACCGAAGATCAGTCCGAGCGAGCGCTCATCGCCGCCGATCGCGGCGGCAATCTCGTCAAACCCGGTGTGGCCGGTGTAGCCGTAAACCAGCGACGCGCCGTAGAGCAGCATGCCCGACGACAAGGCGCCAAGCACGAAATACTTCAGGCCGGCTTCGGTCGAGCGCGTGCTGTCGCGATTGATCGCGGCCACCACGTAAAGCGCCAGCGACTGCAGTTCGAGGCCCATGTAGAGCGCAATCAGATCATTCGCGGAAATCATCAGCAGCATGCCGAGCGTTGCAAGCACGAGCAGTACCGGGAATTCGAACTTGTCGATGCGTTCGGCCTTGGCGTGACCGACGCTCATGACCATCGCCGTGATGGACCCCACCAAGGCCAGAACCTTCATGAACCGCGCGAAGGGATCGGACAGGAACGCGCCATTGTAGGCCGCGCCGTTTTCCGTCACCAGAACCAGCACCAATCCGGCGGCGATCAGGAGCGCCACGGCCAGACCGTTGACCAGCGTCAGCGATTTCTGACCGGAAAACACCCCGATCATCAACAGGATCATTGCGCCGATGGCGAGCATGAGCTCGGGCAGCGAAAGCTGGAGGCTTGAGTAGAGAATATCTGGCGTCATGGTCCCGCGGTCTCCGTGGCCTTACTGCGACGACAGCGCAAGATCGCGCGCCGCCTGCAGGGAAGCCGAGTAATTGTTGATCAGCGCGTCGACCGAAGCCGCCGTCGCGTCAAAGATCGGCGCCGGGTAGACGCCAAAGAAGATGACCAGAACGATCAATGGATAGATGATCGCCTTTTCGCGGCCCGACAGGTCGAGCATCGACTTGAGGCTCTCTTTCTCGAGCGCACCGAAGATGACACGGCGGTATAGCCACAGAGCGTAGGCCGCCGAAAGGATCACGCCGAGGGCCGCGAACAGGGCCACCCAGCTGTTGACTTGGAACACGCCCATCATGGTCAGGAACTCGCCGATGAAGCCGGAGGTGCCGGGAAGCCCGACATTGGCCATGGTGAAGATCATGAAGGCGACGGCATATCTCGGCATGTTGTTGACGAGTCCGCCATAGGCCGCGATCTCGCGTGTGTGCATGCGGTCGTAGACAACGCCGACGCAAAGGAACAACGCCCCGGAGATGAGCCCGTGGCTGAGCATCTGAAAGATCGCGCCCTGCACGCCCTGCTGGTTGGCCGCAAAGATGCCCATGGTGACGAAGCCCATATGGGCCACCGATGAATAGGCGATGAGCTTCTTGATGTCTTCCTGCATCAGGGCGACGAGCGAGGTGTAGATGATCGCCACCACCGACAGCGTGAAGATGAACGGCGCGAAATCGGCGGAGGCCAGCGGGAACATCGGCAGAGAGAACCGCAGGAACCCGTAGCCGCCGAGTTTCAGCAGGATGCCCGCCAGGATGACCGAGCCGGCTGTCGGCGCTTCCACGTGAGCGTCCGGCAGCCAGGTGTGCACCGGCCACATCGGCATCTTCACCGCGAAGGAAGCGAAGAACGCAAGCCATAGCCAGGTCTGCATGCCGGCGGGGAAGTCATGCGCCAGCAACGCGCGGATGTCCGTCGTACCTGCGTCCCAGAACATCGCCATGATGGCCAGGAGCATCAGAAGCGAGCCTGCGAGCGTGTACAGGAAGAACTTGAAGCTTGCGTAGACGCGCCGCTTGCCGCCCCACACGCCGATGATGATGAACATCGGAATGAGACCGGCTTCGAAGAAGATGTAGAACAGCACGATATCGAGCGCGCAGAACACGCCGATCATCATGGTTTCGAGGATCAGGAACGCGATCATGTATTCGCGTACGCGGTTCTCGACCGAGTTCCAGCTCGCCAGGATGCAAAGCGGCATCAGGAAGGTCGTCAGGATGACGAACAGCATCGAGATCCCGTCCACGCCCATGGCATAGGAAAAGCCGGAGCCCGCAAGCTCGATGCTCTCCACCATCTGGAAGCCCGGATCGCTGTAATCGAAGTTCGCCCAGATCAGCAGCGACATGATGAAGGTTGCCGTGGTGCCGAGAAGCGCCACCTGGCGGATGTTGCGACGTCCGATCTCGGTGTCATCCTTGATCGGCAGCAAAAACAGCACGCAGACCAGCGGTATGAAGGTGACGACGGACAGAAGAGGCCAATCGGTCATCTAAATGCACTCCCGAGCATCATCCATGTGACAAGCGCTGCAATTCCGATCAGCATCACGAAGGCGTAGTGGTAGAGGTATCCGGTCTGCAGTTTCACAACCCGGCCGGTGATGTCCTGGACCCGTGCGGCAATGCCGTTGGGCCCGTAGCCGTCGATAACGCGGCCGTCACCCTGCTTCCACAGGAACGAGCCGAGCCATTTGGCGGGGCGGACGAAGATGAAGTCGTAAAGCTCGTCGAAATACCACTTGTTGAGCAGGAACCGGTAGAGGATGCCGTGATCCTCGGCCAGGCGCCGTGGCGTTTCTGGAGAACGGATGTAGAAGAACCACGCCGTGACGAGCCCGACGAGCATGGCCACGAACGGGCTGAGCTTTACCCACAGCGGGACGTGGTGGAATTCATCGACGATCACGTTGTCCGGCAGGGTGAACAGCGCAGCTCCCCAGAATTCGGCATAGTGGTGGCCGAAGAAGTCTTCTTTGAAGAGCAGGCCGGCGAACAGCGCACCGACCGCCAGCACGAAAAGCGGAACCAGCATGACCGGCGGCGATTCATGGGCGTGATGCATGACGTCTGCGGAAGCCCTCGGCTTGCCGTGGAACGTCATGAAAATCAGGCGCCAGGAGTAGAAGCTCGTAAACAGCGCGGCGATCACCAGCAGGCCGAAGGCATAGCCCGCAGCCGGATTGTGCGCCACGAAAGCCGATTCGATGATGGCGTCCTTGGAGAAGAACCCGGAGGTGCCGATCACGGTGCCGGGGATGCCGACGCCCGTCAGCGCGACGGTTCCGATGATCATCATCCAGTAGGTGATCGGGATCTTCTTGCGAAGCCCGCCCATGCGGCGCATGTCCTGTTCGTCGGAGACGGCGTGGATAACAGAGCCCGCGCCGAGAAACAGAAGCGCCTTGAAGAAGGCGTGCGTGAAAAGGTGGAACACTGCCGCACCGTATGCACCGATACCGAGCGCAACGAACATGTAGCCCAGCTGCGAGCAGGTGGAGTACGCAATCACACGCTTGATGTCGTTTTGCACAAGGCCGACGGTGGCGGCAAAGAAGGCGGTGATCGCTCCGATGATGACCACGACCGTCAGTGCATCGACCGAAAGCTCGAACAGCGGCGACATGCGCGCCACGAGGAAGACGCCAGCAGTCACCATGGTGGCAGCGTGAATGAGCGCGGAGACCGGTGTCGGGCCCTCCATCGCATCAGGCAGCCAGGTGTGAAGCAGGAACTGCGCCGACTTGCCCATGGCGCCCATGAACAACAGCAGGCACACCGCGGTAAGCGCATGGGCCTTGTCGAGCTCCATGCCGAACAGCGTGATGATCGCCTCGCCTGCCTCGGCTCCCTCGACCGGGATGAAATCCTGGGCTCCCGCGAAGATGGCGTCGAACGAGATCGAGCCGAACAGCATGAACACGCCGAACATTCCGAGCAGGAAGCCGAAGTCACCGACGCGGTTGACGATGAACGCCTTCATGGCTGCGGCGTTGGCCGACGGCTTCTTGTACCAGAATCCGATCAGGAGATAGGAGGCGACGCCGACCCCTTCCCAGCCGAAGAACATCTGCAGCAGGTTGTCGGATGTCACCAGCATCAGCATTGTGAAGGTGAAGAACGACAGGTAGGCAAAAAAGCGCGGCCGGTGCGGATCGTGATGCATGTAGCCGATCGAATAGAGGTGCACCAGCGACGAAACGGTGGTGACCACCACCAGCATGACGGCCGTCAGTGTGTCGATCCTCAGCGCCCATTCGACGCTGAACGAACCGGAGTCGATCCAGCGCATCAACGGCACCCGGACCATCTCGGTCTCCCCGAGCGCGACCGTGAAGAACGCAACCCAGGAAAGCAGAGCGGCGACGATCAGAAACAGCGTCGTGACATATTCGGACGCCTTGGCCCCGATTGCGCGGCCGCCGAGGCCTGCAATGAGAGCGCCGATCAGCGGCAGGAAGACGATAGCGTGGTACATGGCTCTCTCAGCCCTTCATCATGTTGACGTCTTCCACGGCGATCGAACCGCGGTTCCGGTAGTAGACGACGAGAATGGCCAGTCCGATCGCGGCTTCCGCAGCGGCAACCGTCAGAACAAGAAGCGCGAACACCTGGCCGACGATGTCATTGAGATGCATCGAGAACGCAATCATGTTGATGTTGACCGCCAGCAGGATCAGTTCGATCGACATCAGGATCACGATCACGTTCTTGCGGTTCAGGAAGATCCCGAAAATGCCGAGCGTGAAAAGGATCGCGCTGACTGTCAGGTAATGGGAGAGGCCGATTTCCATGCGATTAGTCCTTCACGTCGCCGCGTTCAAATGCCCTGACCGGGCTTGACCTTGACCACCTCGATGGCGGTCTCGGGTGTCCGGGCGACCTGTTGGTTGACATCCTGCCGCTTGATGTTCTCGCGGTGCCTGAGTGTCAGCACGATTGCGCCGATCATCGCCACGAACAACACAAGTCCGGCGATCTGGAAGAAGAAGATGTAGTCGGTGTACAGCACGTCTCCGAGCGCTTCGGTGTTGCTGCGTTCGCTCAGCGGCGGAATCGGGTTGGCGCCGCTTGCCGCAGCCGACGGATTGAAGGCATTGCCGGCAAGCACGATGATCAGCTCAGCGGCGAGAATGATCCCGACCAGCGCGCCGACCGGGGCGTATTCGAGCGCGCCGGCCTTCATTTCGCTGAAGTCGACGTCAAGCATCATGACTACGAAGAGGAACAGCACCGCCACCGCGCCGACATAGACGACCAGGAGAATCATCGCCAGGAACTCGGCGCCGGTCAGCAGGAACAGCCCTGCCGCATTGAAGAAGGTGAGAATGAGGAACAACACCGAATGAACCGGGTTGCGCGCGGCAATCACCATGAATGCGGATGCCACTGCCACAAAGGCAAACAAATAGAAAAACAGAGCCTGAAGACCCATGATCGGCGCCTTTTCGTCTTTCCCCCGGAGTGACAGCGGCTAAATGCCCCTGCCCCGAATGGAGCTGTTCACGACACCTGCCGCAGCCCAACCCCGTCACATGAATGGAAACCGCCGCCCCCGTCTGGCGCGCCGGTTTCCCGGATTACCTGTAGGGAGAATCCATCGCGATGTTGCGAGCGATTTCCCGTTCCCAGCGGTCGCCGTTGGCGAGCAGCCGGTCCTTGTCATAGTAAAGTTCTTCGCGCGTTTCCGTCGCGAATTCGAAATTCGGTCCCTCGACGATCGCATCCACCGGGCAGGCTTCCTGACAGAAACCGCAATAGATGCACTTGACCATGTCGATGTCGTAGCGAACGGTCCGGCGGGTGCCGTCGTTGCGCCGCGGACCGGCTTCGATCGTGATCGCCTGAGCCGGGCAGATCGCTTCGCAAAGCTTGCAGGCAATGCAGCGCTCTTCACCGTTCGGATAGCGCCTCAGGGCATGTTCGCCTCTGAAACGCGGGCTTACGGGGCCCTTTTCATAGGGGTAGTTCACGGTCGCCTTCGGCTTGAAGAAATAGCGCATCGAGAGTGCGAACGCGCCGATGAATTCCTTCAGGAACAGCGATTTTGCGGCTTGAGCCAACGCCATGGTCAGTCTCCGCTTTTGCCCGGCGCAATGCGCCGGAAGGTTGAATGAAAGATCGGCATCACGGTGCAGTCCCCGTCAACTTCAGCACGAAGGCCACTATCACCAGCATCACCAGCGAGATCGGCAGGAAAACCTTCCAGCCAAGCCGCATCAGCTGATCGTAGCGATAGCGCGGGACGAAGGCCTTCACCATCGCGAACATGAAGAACACGAGACAGGCCTTGAGCACGAACCAGACGATTCCCGGGACCCAGTTGAGAACCCAGATATCGAGTGGCGGAAGCCAGCCACCGAGGAACAGCAGCGTGGTCAGCGCGCACATCAGCACGATCGCGGCATACTCGCCAAGCATGAACATCATGTACGGCGTCGATCCGTATTCGACCATGTGACCGGCGACGAGTTCGGATTCGGCTTCCGGAAGGTCGAAGGGAGGACGGTTTGTCTCCGCCAGCGCCGAGATGAAGAAGATGATGAACAGCGGGAAGAGCGGCAGCCAGTGCCAGTCCAGAAGCGAGCTCGGCATGCCGACGGCGGTTCCGATACCGGTTGCCTGGGCCATCACGATTTCGGTCAGGTTGAGCGAGCCCACGCAAAGAAGGACAGCCACCAGCACGAAACCCATCGAGACTTCGTAGGACACCATCTGAGCTGCGGAGCGCAAGGCTCCGAGGAAGGGATACTTCGAGTTCGACGCCCAGCCGCCCATGATGATCGCATAGACCTCGAGCGAAGAGATCGCGAAAACGAAGAGGATGCCAACATTGATGTCGGCGATCACCCATCCGGCGTTCACGGGGATCACGGACCACGTTGCAAGCGCCAGCGTCACCGCGACCAGGGGCGCAAGCAGGAACACGCCCTTGTTGGCGCCCGACGGGATCACCGGCTCCTTGAAAACGAACTTCAGCAGGTCGGCGAAGGACTGGAACAATCCCCAGGGTCCCACGACGTTCGGTCCACGGCGCATCTGGACCGCGGCCCAGATCTTGCGGTCGGCATAGAGGATATACGCGATGAAGATGAGCAGCGAGACCAGGAGCAGCAGCGATTGCCCGAGGATGATCAGTCCGGGCCAGACATAGCTTGCGAAAAATCCGTCCATGATGCGTCCGCCCCTATTCCGCCGCCACGGCCTTGGCGTTCTTCGCCAATGCCGAGCACTCAGCCATCACCGCCGAAGCGCGTGCGATCGGGTTGGTCAAATAGAAGTCTTTGACCGGCGACGCAAACGCCGATTTGTTCATTCGGCCTGCTTTCTTCGCAATTGCGGTAATTGCACCTGCATCAGCTGTTGAAATCGTGTCGATCTCGGCGAAATGCGGGTACTCGGCATAGAGCGCCGCGCGGAGCGAAGTCAGCGAATCATAAGGCAGCTTCTTGCCCAGGACGTCCGACAGCGCCCGAAGCACCGCCCAGTCCTCGCGCGCCTCTCCGGGAGCGAATGCGGCCCGGTTTGCCATCTGCACACGGCCTTCGGTGTTGACATAAGTCCCCGATTTTTCCGTGTAGGTCGCAGCCGGCAGGATGACGTCGGCATGATGGGCGCCGTTGTCGCCGTGCGTACCGATGTAGACCGTGAACCCGGCCGTCTTCTTGGTGAAATCCAATTCGTCCGCGCCCAGCAGGAACAGGACGTCGGACCCTGTCAGCATTGCCGCGGCATCCAGACCGCCCTCACCCGGCACGAAGCCGAGATCGAGACCGCCGACCCGGGCGGCCGCCGTGTGCAGCACTGCAAAGCCGTTCCAGTCGCCCTTGACCGCGCCAACGGCCTCGGCGAGCTTCGCGGCATTGGCGAGCACGCCAGCGCCATCGCTGCGCGACAGGGCGCCCTGACCGATGATGATCATTGGCTTCTTTGCACGCTTGAGTTTGGCGGCAAACTTGTTCGAGCCGTCCACAAGCTCTTTCAGCGTATCCGGCCCGGCGCCGAGATACTCATGGCCGTAGCGCAGGTCCACGGCTTCACCGATCAGGCCGATCGGAAGCTCGCCCATGCGCCAGCGCTTGCGGATCCGGGCATTGAGCACCGAAGCCTCATAACGCGGGTTGGAGCCAATGATCAGGATCGCATCGGCGTCCTCGATGCCATCGATGGTGGGATTAAAGACGTAGCCCGCGCGGCCGAGCGCCGGATCGAGCGCTGCGCCGTCCTGACGGCAATCGACGTTGGACGAGCCGAGCGAGCCGATCAGCGCCTTCAGGGCGAACATTTCCTCGACCGTGGCCAGATCACCCGCGATGGCGCCGATCTTCTCCGGCTTTGCCGACGAGACTGCAGTGGCGATGGCGCCGAAGGCCTCGCTCCACGAAGCCGCTTCAAGCCGTCCGTTGCGGCGGACATAGGGCCGGTCCAGACGCTGGGTGCGAAGCCCGTCCCAGATGAAGCGGGTCTTGTCGGAAATCCACTCCTCGTTGACCGCCTCGTTGACGCGCGGCATCACGCGCATCACTTCGCGCCCGCGGGTATCGACCCGGATCGCGGAGCCGCACGCATCCATCACGTCAATGGTTTCGGTCTTTGTGAGCTCCCACGGACGCGCCTGGAAGGCGTAGGGGCGCGAGGTCAGCGCACCGACAGGGCAAAGATCGATGACGTTGCCCTGGAGCTCCGAACTCATCGCGTGCTCGAGATAGGTTGTGATCTCGGCATCCTCGCCCCGGCCGATCAGCCCGAGTTCGGAGATACCGGCAACCTCGGTGGTGAACCGGACGCAGCGCGTGCAGTGAATACAGCGGTTCATGATCGTCTTGACCAGAGGCCCGATATACTTGTCCTCGACGGCGCGCTTGTTTTCTTCGTAGCGCGAATTGTCCATGCCGAAGGCCATGGCCTGGTCCTGCAGGTCGCATTCGCCGCCCTGGTCGCAAATCGGGCAATCGAGCGGATGGTTGATGAGCAGGAACTCCATCACCCCTTCGCGCGCCTTTTTCACCATCGGCGTGTTCGTGAACACCTCGGGCGATTCGCCGTTGGGGCCCGGACGCAGGTCGCGAACGCCCATTGCGCAGGAGGCGGCCGGCTTGGGCGGTCCGCCCTTCACTTCAACCAGACACATGCGGCAGTTGCCGGCGATCGACAGCCGTTCGTGAAAACAGAACCGCGGCACCTCGGCTCCGGCCTCCTCGCACGCCTGCAAGAGCGTGTAGTGGTCCGGCACCTCGATCTCGTTTCCGTCAACCTTGATCTTGGCCATGCAAGCAGTCCTGTCGTTGCAGGCGGCCGGTCGGGCCGCGCACCATCCCGTGAAGGGACCTGATTATCGTCTCGCCGGGCGAAGTAAAACCCCGCCCGGCCGGTTGTCTCGTCAGGCGGTCTTGCCGCCGTTGGCCATGGCCCGCGCCTGGGAAACCCAGTCGTCACGGTCAATCCGGCCCTTGAACTGCAGATAGTCATCGACCCAGGCCACTTCCTCGGCCTTCCAGTCGGCAATCTGCGCGAATGTCCAGACACCAAGCCCGTTGAGCACCTGCTCGAGCTTCGGGCCAACGCCCGAAATCAGTTTGAGATCGTCCGGGGTTTCCGGCTTCTCGATTTCCGCGGGCCGGCGATAGTCCTCAGGTTCCAGATCCGTTGCATTGCCCGGCTTGGCAGGCGCAGCCTCGCGCGCAGCCGCTGCTGCGACATCGGCGTCAGACTTCAGCTTTTCCATCGTGGCGACGGAACCCTCGGCCGCCGAGGCTGCCTTCGGGGCGGATGTTTTCGGTACTGATCCCTTGGCCTTGGCCGGACGTTTGGGCGCCGAAGGCTTTATTCCGGAATCCGCGTCGGGAGCGCTCCCCAACGCGGCTTCGGCAGCCTTAGCCGCAGGTTTCAGTTCCACGATATCGGCCGAAGTCGCTTCCTGGGCGGCTTTGGAGGAGCCCGTTTCCCCGGCTTCGTCCGGGGCCAGATCCTCGGCCAGAACCGGCATCATCCAGCTCATGTCGGGTTTGGCGCCCAACAGGGAAGCCTGCCCCTGGATCATCGCCTGCATCGTGCCCATCATCAGGCCGCTCATCTGCCCGGCCATGCCGAACCCGACCGCCGTGGCAGCCGCCGCCGCGCCCAACGGATACACCATCAGCGGCGAGACGGGCATCTCGTCGGCTCGGGTCCAGTCGGTCATGACGTTCATCGACTTCATCATCTCGTTCATGTTCATGTCTGCGGGAAAAGAAAACATCGACATCGGTCTCTCCTATCGTCGGTTGTTGGCTCTTATCCCCCGTGACGTTTCCCGGTTCTTCCGGGCCCGGCGTTCCGGGCCTCTTATTCCGCCGCTTCGAGCCGGGTATTCCGGCTTTGAACGGCGTTGCGTGTGTACTGTTCGATCCGCGCTTCCATTTCGGGACGGAAATGCCGGATCAGACCCTGGATCGGCCAGGCTGCAGCGTCACCGAGCGCGCAGATGGTGTGGCCCTCGATCTGCTTCGTGACATCGAACAGCATGTCGATCTCGCGCTTCTGGGCATTGCCTTTGACCATCCGGTCCATGACCCGCATCATCCAGCCGGTGCCTTCGCGGCAGGGCGTGCACTGCCCGCAGCTCTCGTGCTTGTAGAAGGCGGACAGCCGCCAGATTGCCTTGACGATGTCCGTCGACTTGTCCATCACGATCACGGCCGCGGTGCCCAGTCCCGACTTGAGGTCGCGAAGGCTGTCGAAATCCATTGGCGTATCGATGATGTCGGCGCCGGGGACGCACGGAACCGAAGAGCCGCCCGGAATGACCGCCAGCAGATTGTCCCATCCGCCGCGGATACCACCGCAGTGGGTGTCGATCAACTCGCGGAACGGAATCGACATCGCCTCTTCCACGGTGCACGGCGTATTGACGTGACCGGACACGCAGAACAGCTTGGTTCCGGTGTTGTTGGCCCTGCCGATGCCTGCGAACCATGCCCCGCCGCGGCGCAGGATGGTCGGAGCCACGGCGACCGATTCCACATTGTTGACGGTGGTCGGGCAACCGTAGAGCCCGACATTGGCCGGGAACGGCGGCTTCAGCCTCGGCTGGCCCTTTTTGCCCTCGAGGCTTTCCAGCAGCGCGGTTTCCTCGCCACAGATATAGGCGCCCGCACCGTGGTGGACATAGACGTCCATGTCCCAGCCGCACTTGTTGTTCTTGCCCAGGAGCCCGGCATCGTAGCATTCGTCGATAGCCGCCTGCAGCGCTTCGCGCTCGCGCATGTATTCGCCGCGCACATAAATGTAGGTGGCGTTCGCACCCATCGCGCAACCGGCAATGACGCAACCCTCGATCAGGGTGTGCGGGTCGTGCCGCATGATGTCGCGATCCTTGCAGGTGCCCGGCTCGGATTCATCGGCGTTGATAACCAAGTAGTGCGGACGCCCGTCGTTTTCCTTGGGCATGAACGACCATTTCAGGCCGGTCGGGAATCCCGCACCGCCACGGCCGCGCAGGCCGGACGCCTTCATCTCGTTGATGATCCAGTCACGGCCCTTGTCGATGATGGTCTTGGTGCCATCCCAATGACCACGCGCCATCGCGCCCTTGAGCGACTTGTCGTAGACGCCGTAGATATTGGTAAAGATCCGGTCTTTGTCAGCTAACATCGTTCACCTCTATCGCGGCTTCTTGCCGAACACCTTGATGTACTCGGCCTCGCCACCCTTGGCCAGCGCCTTGGCCTGCTTGACCCAGTCTTCACGCTCGATGCGGCCCTTGAACTTCAGGTAACCGTCGATCCACTCGCGCTCGGCCTTCTTCCACTTGGAAACCTGCTCGAAGGTGTAGATCCCCAGCGAGTGAAGGATACCCTCGATTTTCGGCCCGACACCCGAGATCATCTTGAGATCGTCCGGGTTCGCCGGCTTGGCGATACCTGCCGGACGGTTCTTGTCCTCGAGCGAAGGCGTCGCGGTGGGTTGAGCCTTGGCGGCTGGCGCCTTGGCACGTCCCTTCGCAGTCGCGGCCACCGCCATCGTCGGATTGCCCTTCGTCACCGATGACCCGGACTTGCTTGCCGGCGTGACGGACTTGGCGGTGCCGGCCACGGCGCCGGTTGGGTTGGTCTTCTTGTCTTTCGTGGTCGCGCCGGCGGAAACCCGCGCTGTCGCCTTGGCAGGCGCCTTGGAAACGGACTTCGGCGGATTCGTGTCGGGCGTCTTGGCGTCGTCCTTCACGTCGGCCTTGGCCTTGGCGGGCGACTTGCTGGCCGGTGTGGTCGACTTGCTCTTGGGACGGCCGGCATCGGTCGCTTCGGGCGATTTCGACTTGCCCCTTGTGCCCTTGGCCGCGCCGCCAGCGGGCATCTTGACTTCCTTTGTCAGACTTGTCAGCCCGCTCTCGGGAGCGGAATAGACACGGTTGATCTGCGGACCGGTGTTGATTTCCTCGGGCCGCCCTGCCTCGAAACGGTCGATGATGTAAGCGAGCCGTTCAGGTGTCAGGTCCTCGTAGGAATCCTTGAAGATCATGACCATCGGCGCATTCACGCACGCGCCCTGGCATTCGACTTCTTCCCACGACAGCGTTCCGCTCTCATTGAGATGGAACGGCTCGGGGTGGATCTTCTTGCGGCAAACGTCCATCAGCTCTTCCGAGCCGCGGAGCATACACGGCGTCGTTCCGCAGACCTGGATGTGGGCGCGCGTGCCGACGGGCTTGAGCTGGAACTGGGTGTAGAAAGTCGCCACTTCCAGCGCGCGGATATAGGGCATGCCGAGCATGTCGGCGACCTTCTCGATCGCCCGCTTGGTCACCCAGCCATCCTGTTCCTGCGCAAGCATCAGCAGCGGAATGACAGCCGATTGCGCCCGCTCCTTGGGATACTTCTTGATCCAGGTCTTGGCCTGCGCCGCGAATTCGCGATTGAAGGCGAATTCGGCGGGCTGGACACTATCTTCGGCAAGTCTGCGAACGGACATGGTGTTCTCTTTGGTCTTTCTTCCGGCCTATTGAATTTCGCCGCAACGCGATCTGTTCACCCGTGAAAACTCGCAAGCGAACGCTTTGCGCTCTTTCTGCAGGAAAACGATGTATTTGCCGTTGTTGAGGACAACGGACTTGATCTCATAGCCTTGGGCGACAAGCTCGCCCACCGATCCGCCCGCGCTCTCGAACCGCGACGATGACTGGGCCTGCGCCTGGCAGACGCCGATCAGGATCGCCGAAATCAGGAGCGCGACACGTTTCACCGGTCGACCTCCCCGAACACGATGTCGAGCGAGCCGAGCGCCGCCGACACGTCGGCAAGCTGGTGGCCGCGGCAGATGAAATCCATCGCCTGCAGATGCGCATATCCGGGCGCGCGGATCTTGCAGCGATAGGGCTTGTTGGAGCCGTCGGACACCACATAAACGCCGAACTCGCCCTTGGGCGCTTCCACAGCCGCATAGACCTCGCCTTCGGGCACGCGGTAGCCTTCGGTGTAAAGCTTGAAGTGGTGGATCAGCGCTTCCATCGACCGCTTCATCTCGCCGCGCTTCGGCGGAACGACCTTGCCGTCGGTGGCGGAAACGGGACCGGTGCGCTCCTTGCCCAGAAGCTGCTCGACGCACTGCTTCATGATCTTCACCGATTCACGCATTTCCTGCATACGGATCAGGTAGCGGTCGTAGCAATCGCCGTTCTTGCCGATCGGGATGTCGAAATCCATCTCGGAATAGCACTCATAGGGCTGAGAGCGGCGCAGGTCCCAGGCCGCGCCGGAGCCGCGCACCATCACGCCCGAAAAGCCCCAGGCCCAGGCATCGTCGAGCTTGACGACGGCAATGTCGACGTTGCGCTGCTTGAAGATCCGGTTGTCGGTCAGCAGCCCCTCGATGTCGTCGCAGGTCTGAAGGAACGGATCGCACCATTTGCCGATATCCTCGACCAGTTCGTCCGGAAGGTCCTGGTGAACGCCGCCGGGGCGGAAATAGGCCGCGTGCAAACGGGCGCCGCAGGCGCGCTCGTAAAACACCATCAGCTTTTCGCGCTCTTCAAAACCCCACAGCGGCGGCGTCAGGGCGCCCACGTCCAGAGCCTGGGTCGTCACGTTGAGCAGGTGCGACAGGATCCGGCCGATTTCCGAATAGAGAACCCGGATTAACTGGCCGCGCTTGGGAACCGTCACGCCGGCAAGCCGCTCGACTGCGAGCGAAAAGGCATGCTCCTGGTTCATCGGTGCGACATAGTCGAGCCGGTCGAAATACGGCAAGGCCTGAAGATAGGTCTTGGTCTCGATGAGCTTTTCGGTGCCGCGATGCAGAAGCCCGATATGCGGATCGACGCGCTCGACGATCTCGCCGTCGAGTTCAAGCACCAGACGCAACACGCCGTGCGCGGCCGGGTGCTGCGGACCGAAATTGATGTTGAAGTTGCGGACGTTGTGTTCGTTCATGTTTCCCGTCCTCACCCCTTGGCCTTCTCATCGCCCGGAAGCACGTAATCCGTGCCTTCCCAGGGAGAGAGAAAATCGAAGTTGCGGAATTCCTGCTTGAGTTCAACCGGCTCGTAGACGACCCGCTTTGCCTCGTCGTTGTACCGCACCTCGACAAAACCGGTGAGCGGGAAGTCCTTGCGCAGCGGATAACCTTCGAAACCGTAATCGGTCAGGATCCGGCGCAGGTCCGGGTGCCCCGTAAAGAGGATGCCGTAAAGATCGTAGGCTTCGCGCTCGAACCAGTCGGCGCCCGGAAACACCGGCGTCAGCGACGGCACCGGCGAATCTTCGGCCGTGGCGACCTTGACCCGGATACGCTGGTTCTGACGTGGCGACATCAGGTGATAGACCACGTCAAAGCGCTCTGCCCTGCCCGGCCAGTCAACTCCGCAGCAATCGATGAAGTTGACGAACTGGCACTGCGCATCGTCGCGCAGAAACGTCATCAGCTCGACGAGGCTGGCCGGCTGCGCAACAAGCGTCAGCTCGCCAAAGGCAATCTCGGCGCTCTCGATCAGGTTGCCCCTGATCTCGACAAGATAGTCCGAAAGGTCCTTGAGGGCTTCACTCATCAGTCTTTTCCTAGCGCTCGATCGTGCCGGTGCGGCGCATTTTCTTCTGCAGCATCAGAACGCCGTAAAGCAGCGCCTCGGCCGTGGGCGGACAGCCCGGAACGTAGATGTCGACAGGGACCACGCGGTCGCAGCCGCGAACCACCGAGTAGGAATAGTGGTAGTAGCCGCCGCCATTGGCGCAGGAGCCCATCGAAATCACGTAGCGCGGCTCGGGCATCTGGTCGTAGACCTTCCGGAGCGCCGGCGCCATCTTGTTGGTCAGCGTGCCGGCGACGATCATCACGTCGGACTGGCGCGGTGAGGCGCGCGGTGCGAATCCGAACCGTTCCGCATCGTAGCGCGGCATCGACATTTGCATCATCTCGACCGCACAGCATGCCAGGCCGAAAGTCATCCACATCAGCGATCCGGTGCGCGACCAGTTGATCAGCTCGTCCGTCGAGGTGACGAGGAAACCCTTGTCGGCCAGCTCGTTGTTGATCTCGCCGAAATACGGATCGTCCTGTCCAGCGGGCTTGCCGGTGTTGGGATCAATGATGCCCTTGGGTGCCGGGGCCACCAGTGTCTGGTTGCTCACTCCCATTCGAGCGCTCCCTTCTTCCATTCATAGATGAAGCCGACCGTCAGCACGCCCAGGAATACCATCATCGACCAGAACCCCATCCAGCCGATGTCGCCGAACGAAACCGCCCAGGGAAACAGGAACGCGACTTCAAGATCGAAAATGATGAACAGGATTGACACCAGGTAGAACCGGACATCGAATTTCATCCGCGCATCATCGAAGGCGTTGAACCCGCATTCATATGCGGAGAGCTTTTCGGGGTCCGGATTTTTGTAGGCAATGGCGAACGGCGCGATCAGCAGCGCCAGTCCGATCAGCAGCGCCAGCCCGAGAAAGATCGCGATCGGCAGATATGCGCCCAAGAGTTCCGTCATGATGTCCGTTCCTGTGTCCGCGGTGACCGATGGACCGGCCCCGTCTCAATGCGGGGAATTGGCCATCCGCCCGTGCGGCGTATCATGTTGCAACGCGGCGTGGTTAGCGCAGCCAGCAAGCCTGTGCAAGAGCGCGCATGCCATTTGGCGCATTAGTACCAGCTTTCGCGCGGTGTTGTCGCACAAGACCGCGGCAAGACCGTAAAAAAATATGAATCGTGTATAGAAAACCCGGCAGCACGCCCCTCGGGCGCGGGACAAGCACGACTCAACCCAGACGAAAAAATGCACGCGTGCGGCGGACCGGAAAGATGTCCGAAGCGGTCCGCACTGAGTCGGCAATGCAGCCGAAAATAGCTGGTAAAGAAACCGTGGCTCACGGGTGCACCGGCGGCGGAGTCGTTGAAGCTCCGCAGCGGCAGAGCGAACACTGTCACGCGCCTGCCAAGGCAGCCGCTATCCGTGATCGATCATGCAAGGAAGGGATTTGAAAAATGGCGCGAGTGACGGGGCTCGAACCCGCGACCTCCGGCGTGACAGGCCGGCACTCTAACCAACTGAGCTACACCCGCGCATTTTTCATCCGGAACCAGCGGTGGCCGCCGTTCCGTGAGCGGCTGATTACGGCGTTCGCGGATGGGTGTCAAGCGCTCAATGCGAAGGAAAAACGACAAACATCAAACTTGCTGTCAGCGAACACACAGGCGTGCCGTTTTCAGCGCCCGCGGATGCCGGGCGAGAGCCGCTGAATCAAAATACGGCCGCGATTTTTCTTGCAGAAACCAAAGGAACCCACTAAAGCAGGCCCACCTCGCTTGGGGGCGATTAGCTCAGTTGGTAGAGCGCTTCGTTTACACCGAAGATGTCGGGAGTTCGAGTCTCTCATCGCCCACCATTAACCGATTGAAATATCGGTGTTTTTCAACGCACATCCTGAGACTTTTCCGGCAGGACAACTGTCGGCGCCGCTGTGCGCATCTGTCGGAAGCGTCATTGCGGCCCTAACGCAATTCCAAAGGCGCCCTGCCCTTTTCGAATCGCAGTTCACAGACCCGAAACCTTCAGCGGCGAACGGACCCGCAACCCGCATGCGGTGCCTGATCCGAACATCGCTTCGTTCGGGCGAACGCGTTATCGCGACACAAGCCGGCACCGCCAGGCCGCGTCCGTGAGGGTGACGGGGAGGCTTGCCGAAATGCACGCAACACGGCTCATTCATCTAATCAAAAGGAACACCAGACCCGGCCGGGCATGGCCGGACAAGGTCACCGCCAAACGCTATCTGCCGGACGCTTCAGGGGATTGCGCATCCCGCGCCAAATCCAGCAGAAGTTTAAGAAGTTCCAAATGATCGGATGCCATCTGCTGCGCGCCCGCTGAGCGCAGAGTGGTGACGGCTTCGCTCTCCATCCCTGCGAAATGAGAACCGCCCGTGAAGCCGATGACACGCATCCCGGCTTCAAGCGCCCCCTTGATTCCGTGCGGAGCATCCTCGACGACCACGCATCCGGACGGCGAAACACCCATCTGGCGCGCAGTATAAAGGAAGATGTCAGGCGCCGGCTTTCCGCGCGGCACCAGTTCCGCGCTGAACGCACGGTCCGCAAAACGCGACGTCAGACCCGCACATTCCAGACCGACACCGAGCCTGTCCACCGCTCCGCCCGTGGCGATCGCATAGCCGATACCCGCCTCGTCCAGAGCATCGAGCGTGGCCTCCGCCCCCGGCACCAGACGCAGTTCCGAGCGGTACCGTCGATAGAGCATATCGTGCCAATCCGACCGGAACTCCGGCGGACAGGGCTTTCCGGTTCGCTCGGCAATGAACGCCATGTGATGGGCGACGGAACTTCCCAAGAACCGCGACCGGGTTTCGGCCAGGCTTATGTCGACGCCATAGGCGTCGATGCAGTTGCGCAATTCCTCAAGCGCAATGGTTTCGCTGTCGATGAGAACGCCATCGAAATCGAAAATGACAAGAAGATCGCTGCCGTTGCTCATATCGCTTGAACCATCATGCCTGCTGCGCGGCTTCACTCGCCGCATCTGCCACCCGCAGGCTATTCGCCATAGGGCAGCCAGATGTTTTTCACTTGCGTGGCCCGGCGCAGATACTCGCGCCCCTGCCCGCTGCGCTTGTCGCGCCAGTCGCGCGTCACGCCGCCATCGGCCCATACGGCCTTCAGATTGCCTGTCGATGCCCTTTCCACCATCAGACTGCCTTCCGTGCTTCCGCAATACCACAAGGCGTCGACACCATCGTGTTTTGCCAGCGTGCCTGCAAGCGCGTCGCGTTCCCCGGTGACAATGTTGAACACGCCACCCGGTACGTCTGAAGTATCGATGACCTGGTAGAGGTTGGTGGCCAGCAGCGGATGGCGTTGCGACGGCACGACGACCACGCGGTTGCCCATCGCAAGGGCCGGCAGGGTCAGCGACACGAGCGACAGGAGCGGCATTTCATCCGGGCACACGATACCCATCACGCCCCACGGCTCGTTCATCGCGATGGTGACATGCTGGGACTGGGTTGCATGGACCGCACCGTCATATTTGTCGGCGTAGGCGGCATACCAGAAGATGCGCCGCAGGGCGCGATCGGTTTCCTCCGCCGCAGCCTTTGCGGATGCACCGGTCGAGGAACTCAGAAGCCCGGCAAACTCCACCTTTCTGGCGCTGAGGTTTTCGCCCAGGTAGTAAAGGACCTGAGCGCGGTTGTGTCCGGTCGACGCGCCCCAGCCCGAAGCCTTTGACGCGGCTTCCACGGCATTGCGGATATCCTTCCGGTTGCCGAGGCCGGCATGCCCGATAATTGCATCGTTCTTCCCGCGAACGGCATAGGAATACCCGCTGTCGGGACGCGCCTGCTTGCCGCCCACATAGAGCTTCGGCGTCCGGTCGATACCGTCTGTCTCGGCAATCTGGTGACCGGCATCGGTATGACCGCTGGCAGCAAAGGGCTCGTCGGCACGGGCCTTTCCGACGCCCTCCCACTCGGGCTTGAGGTATTCGTAGAGACCCTCGCGGCCGCCTTCACGGCCGAAGCCGCTTTCCCGGTAACCGCCGAAACCTGCGGCCGCATCGAATATGTTGGTCTCGTTGATCCAGACAATCCCGGCCTTGGTCCGGGCAGCGACGTCGACGGCGAGGTTGATGTTCTCCGTCCAGATCGATGCAGCAAGGCCGTATCGGGTGTTGTTGGCGATCTCGACGGCTTCCGCCGGTGTGCGGAAGGTCATCGTCACGGCGATCGGGCCGAAAATCTCTTCCTGGCTGACTGTCGAGGCCGGCTCACTGCCGGTAAAGAAGCCCGGGCGGCAGAAGCTTCCATTGGAAGGCACAGAGCCCTCGTACTGCCAAAGCGTGGCCCCCTCGGACTTTCCGGTTTCCACCAACGCACCGATGCGCTCGCGCTGTTCGTGCGAGACGACCGCGCCGATATCCATTGTCTTGTCCAGCGGATCGCCGACGCGCAAGGTCTTCATGCGTGCGCGGAGCTTGTCGAAGAACAATTCTGCCACGCCTTCCTGAACCAGAACTCGCGAACCCGCGCAGCACACCTCACCCTGATTGAACCAGATCGCATCGACCACGCCCTCGACCGCAGCGTCGAGATCGGCGTCGGGGAACACGATGAAGGGCGATTTGCCGCCGAGTTCAAGCGAGATCTTCTTGCCGCTTCCCGCGGTCTGCTCCCGTATGATCCGGCCGACATCGGTCGAGCCGGTAAACGCGATCTTGGCAATTCCCTTGTGCTTGCACAGCGCCGAACCGGTGCTGCCATCGCCCTGGACGATGTTGACCACGCCCTCCGGCAGGCCGATCTCATGGCAGATCTCGGCGAAGGCAATGGCAGTCAGCGGCGTCTGTTCGGCCGGTTTGAGAACCACCGTGTTTCCGGCGGCGAGTGCAGGAGCGATTTTCCAGGCCAGCATCAGAAGCGGAAAATTCCAGGGAATGATCTGACCGCAGACCCCAACCGGCTTGTAGCCTTCGAAGTCGGTGTCCAGCAGTTCGGCCCAGCCGGCGTGGTGGTAGAAATGACGCGCAACCAGCGGCACGTCGATGTCGCGCGTCTCGCGGATGGTCTTGCCGTTGTCCATCGTCTCGAGCACGGACAGGAAGCGGCTGTGTTTTTGGATGTGGCGAGCCAGTGCATAGAGATAACGGGCCCGCTCATGGCCATCGAGCCCGGACCATGCCGGAAACGCATTCGTCGCCGCCTTGACGGCGGCATCCACATCGGAGTCGGTGCCAAGCGCGACGCGCGCCAGTTCCTCGTCCGAAGCCGGATTCGTGACCGCAAAGGTGCCGTCCTTCTTCGCGGTCGTGAACTTGCCGCCAATGAAGTGGCCGAAGCCGTTTTTCGGGGCGGCGGAAAGCCATTTGCCAACTTCGTCGCTGGCTTCGGGGGCCGGGCCGTAGTCCATGGATTTGAGTATGTCCTTGATCTGAAGATTCATGTGCTCACCTCAAGCCATAGCGTGGCGGTTCAGGCTCGAATAACGGCCTGTAAGATAATGTTCGAGCTGTCGTTCGATATCGGCGAGAAGCGAACTTGCGCCGATCCGGAAAAGGTCCGGCTGCAGCCAGGGCAACCCGAGTTCCTCTTTCATCAGGGACAGCCACAGCATCGCGTCCTTTGCGGTTTTCAAACCGCCTGCGGGCTTGAAACCGACAGTCTGTCCGGACAGGCGACCGTAGTCGCGAAGCGCCCGGAGCATGACCAGACTGACCGGCACGGTGGCGTTCACCCCCTCTTTGCCGGTCGACGTCTTGATGAAGTCCGCCCCTGCCTGCATGGCGATCATCGAAGCCTTGTAGACATTGCGAAGCGTCTGGAGGTCTCCGGTTGCGAGGATCGCCTTGAGATGCGCCGGCCCACAGGCTTCCCGCATCGCGGCGACCTCGTCATACATCGCATGCCAATCGCCGGTGAGAATGTGCTCCCGGGTTATGACGATGTCGATTTCGTCCGCACCGTGTTCAACGGCATAACGAATTTCTGCAAGCTTCTGCGGCAAGGGTGTGAGGCCTGCGGGAAATCCGGTGGCCACCGAAGCGACCGGAATCCCGGATCCGCGAAGGGCCTTGACGGCATGCGTAACCATCGTGGGGTAAACGCACACCGCCCCCGTGGTAATGCGCTCGTCTTCGAGCCCCAGTCCCTTGACAATGTCCGCGCGCAGCGGGTTCCGGGCCTTGGCGCACAGTCTCGCCACCCGTCCCGCGGTATCGTCCCCCGCCAGCGTCGTCAGATCCATGCAGGTGATCGCCTTGACCAGCCAGGCGGCCTGATACTCCTTCTTCACGGTGCGGCGGGTGCCGAGCGTCGCGGCGCGGCGGTTGGCGGCGGCGGTATTGACCGAGACGGCCTCGAACCACTCCGGTGTAAGCGGTGTGCCCGCATTCAGGTGCGCGTTCGAAGTCGTCGCCGCCTTGGAGGCGTTGAGGTCTGTCATGATCGACCCTTTCGGATATCGAGAAACCGGTTGAGAAGGATTGCGGCAATGATGATGATGCCGGTGACGGTCATCTGGTAGAATGAGCCGAGACCCAGCAGGTTGAAGATGTTGCGCAGCACCTGGAGCAGCATCACCGCGAACAGGGTACCAACAACGCTGCCGCGTCCTCCGAAAAGGCTGGTGCCGCCAAGCACCACGGCAGCGATCGCGTCGAGCTCCAGCCCCTGTGCAGCCGTCGGCTGGCCTATCCTCAGCCGGGAGGTCAGCAGAATGCCCGCGAGAGCCGACATCAGGCCGGAAATACCGAAGACAGCCACGATGATCCAGCGCGTCGGCAGACCTGCGAGACGGGCCGCCTCCGGGTTGCCGCCGGTTGCATAGACGTATTCACCCAAAACCGTGTAGCGCAGCACGAGTGTGGCCACGACGCACAGAAGGATGAAGATCAGGCCCATCGAGGAGAGGTTGAACCCCGGGAACAGCGGAACCAGAGTGGAACTGATCGCGGCAAATCCTGACGGCAATCCGCTCACCGGCACACCGTCCGTCAGCAGGTAGGTGAGGCCCCGGAAGGAAACCAGTCCGGCAAGCGTCACGATGAAGCTCGGCACGGCCGCAATGGCGGTGATGGCTCCCATCAGCATCCCGAAAAACGCCCCCACCACCAATGTCGTGAGAACTGCCACCGTCGGGTCGATCCCCGCCGCGAGCAGGACTGCGACGAGCATGCCGCAGAAAGCCACCACGCTGCCGACTGACAGGTCGATGTTTCCCGTCAGGATCACGAATGTCATGCCAACCGCAACGACGCCGACCACGGCAGCCTGCTGAAACAGGTTGGCGATGTTCGTGAACGTCAGGAAGTTGTCGGAGAGCATCGATGCTATCACGACAACAACAAGGAATATGGCGACGAAGTTGTACTGGATGATCGCCTCGACAACCCGCGATTTCAGCGAGATGGTGGAGCTGGTCCCGGAGTCGGCTGTCGTTTCAGTCATGATGTTCTCCCAAGATCTGGGCTTTCAAAATCGTATCTTGATCGGTGACGGCCGGATCGAACTGGCGCACGTTCCGGCCTTCGTGAAACACCCATATTCTGTCGCAATGGGCGTGCAGTTCATCGAGTTCGCTGCTGGCGACGATCACGGCAGCGCCGTCAGCAGCCAGATTGGAAACCAGATCGTAGAGGTCGGCTTTTGCGCCGACGTCCAATCCCCGGCTCGGCTCGTCCAGCAGCAGAAGACGCGATCCGCGAATGACCCACTTTGCGAGGACGACCTTTTGCTGGTTGCCTCCGGAAAGCTGCATGGTCTTCTGCTCGGGATTGCCGTATTTTGTCGACAATTGCGCAAGCACCGGAACGGTCATCTGCTTGCGCTCAGCATGGCGCGCGGCCCAGGTCCCCCGTAACATCGGAAGGGTCGCGTTCACGTAAATCGGGGCATCCAGAATCAACCCTTCGGTCTTCCGGTTTTCAGGAACAAGCCCGACACCCCGCGCGATTGCCTGAGCCGGCGAGCGCGGATGATACGGCTCGCCATCAAACTCCAGCTCTCCCGCGAAACCGCGCACCCCGTAGAGTGAGCGCAGGAAGCTCGTTCGCCCCGAACCGTTCAATCCGGTCAGCCCGGATATCTCGCCCCAGCGTACCTCGTACCCGGAGATGTCGAGTCCCTCGTCCCCCTTGAGCGTATTCACCTTCAAGGCGATGCGTTCCGGGAGTGGCGGTCTCTCGTGGCGTTCCAGCAGCGAACGGTTGGAGCCGACGACGGCTTCAACGAGCGTTTGATCGTCCGTTCCGGCGACATCGAAGGTGTCGATGGTCGCACCGCCCCGAAGCACCGTCACGCGGTCGCCGATCTCGCGGATCTCGCCCAGTCGGTGGCTGACGTAAATGATGGCAACACCCTGGGCGGTCAGTTCGCGGATGACCTCGAATACACGCTCCAGTTCCGCCTCGTTGAGGGCGGCCGAAGGTTCATCCATGATGATGACCTTCGCCTCCTTGGTCAGGGAGCGTGCAATTGCGGTCAGTTGCTGGTTGGCGATCGACAGCGTCTCGACCCGACGGTCGGGAGCGAACCCTGCCCCGACGCGCTGCAAGGCCTTGATCGCCCCCTTTCGCCTGCCGGCCTTGTCGATGACACCCATGCGGGCGGGCGCCTGACCCAGGTAGAGGTTCTGCTCCACGGTCAGTTGCGGAACCAGATCCAGTTCCTGATAGATCATCGATATGCCGTGATCGGAGGCTTCTGCGGGCGAGCCCACATTGATCGGCTTGCCGTCGAGTTCTATCGACCCGCTTGTCGGCCGGACGGCGCCGGCAATGATTTTCAGAAGCGTGGACTTCCCTGCCCCGTTTGCCCCGAGAATGCAGTGAACCTCACCGCGACGGATGCTCAGGTCCGCCTTCTCAAGCGCAACGATCCTGGGAGGGAAGGTCTTGGCAACATTGCTGACACGCATCACTTCAGTCATGTCTTGTCACCTCCCGGCGCATTCTCGATCGCATATTTCGCTGTGATTTCATCTGTAATGAGCACCGATACGTAGCCGGCCTTCAGCGCGGCCAGGGCGATTTCGTGCTTTTCCTCACCCGAAACGATACCGATCGCGCGCTCGGTGCGCCGGAGCTTTTCCAGCGGCAGACCCACGGTCCGGTCGTCGAGCTCGGGATCGACCGTGTTCCCGTCCGAATCGATGAAACGGCCCAGAATATCGCCCACCGCGCCGCGTGCCTGCAGACGATCGATATCGTCCTCCATCAGGTAACCGGAACTCAACAGCACGGATCTGTGCGAGATGCCGCCCATGCCGAAGCAGATGATTTCGGCACTGTTTGCAAGGCTGAGAACGCGCTCGACGATCGGATCGGCCTCAAGCGCCTCCCGCGTGCTCTTCTTTCCCACGATCGCCGGCACCGGAAGCAGCGTCGCGCTCCCTCCCGCAGTCTGCGCAAAGGTTTCCGCAACCGCGCTGGTCCGCGTTGATGTGAGGCGCAGCGCGGTCGAGCCGTTGACCAGAATGACGTGCAGCCCCGGGTTCCATTTGTCAGGCAGGCATCGCGAAACGGCCGACATGGTCCGACCCCAGGACAATCCCATGAGATCCGGTTTCGGATTGAGTGTCGCAATGTAGGTTGCGGCCGCCTGCGCGACGGTTTCGATCAGCAGAGCGGCATCCGCGACTTCCCCCACCGGGACCACGATTGCGTCACGAAGGCCGTAAAGCTCCTGAAGCCGGACTTCCAGCGCTGCACGGCGGCTTCTGCGCGGGGTGATTTCAATCCGGACGATACCGCTCTGCTTGGCCTCGGTCAGAAGCCGCCCGACTTGCCAACGGGTCAATCCAAGCTCGCGCGCGATGTCCTGCTGGGTCCGTTCGAGGTCAAAATACATCTTGGCAACCTGAACCATGAGATGTTCGCGTTGCTCGTCCAGCGGCAGCCTGACAGATGCGGGTCGTGAGGTATCGCTCAAGACTGTGTCTCCGCCTGTTGCCGCCTGGTCAGGCTGTGCATCGTCGGCGTGAGCAACTCGGTTGCTTCCCTGTAGATCGGCAGGGTTTCAGCGTACCACCGGGTGCGGGCCTCGTTCGGCAACATCTGGCGTGTCGCCACGCCGATCCCCTCGGACGCCGAGGCAAGATCCGGCCAGAGGCCAAGTGCCGTCGCAGAGCTGACCGCCGCTCCAACCAGGGACAGGTTCTCTTCGCTCGCCACTGCAACCGGTCGCCCTATGGCGTCCACGGTTGCCTGAAGCCATGCAGAGTTGCGGCAAATCCCGCCAGCCATGACAATACGCTCGATCTCAACCCCCCGTTCGGCGAGAACCGCGAGAACGTTTGCCGTTCCCAGCGCAACCGAATCGATCGCCGCAGCATAGATGTCTGCACGCGAATGACCCAGAGACAGGCCCATGAATGCTCCGCGCAGGTCCGGATCCCTGTAGGGCGTCCGATTGCCCATCCAGTAATCGAGCGCCAGAAGACCGTTGGCCCTGGCCGGCCGGCTCTCCACCTCTTTGATCAGCGCCTGATGCTGGGCCGAATCCAGACCGAAAATATCATTGCTGAGCCAGGAGAGGATCGAACCCGAGGAAACCTGGCCCGCCTCGACGAGCCAGTCGCCTTCCGTCAGCGCGTTCGGATAGGGTCCCCAGAAGCCGCTGACGTCTCCGGCCTTTGCCAATTGCGTCAGAAGCACCGTGGACGTTCCGCCAATGACAAGCAGCCCGCCCGGGCGAACGGTGTTGGCGCTGAGAACGCCGATATGCGCATCAATACCGCCCTGGGCTACGACGGGGCTGTTTTCGATCCCCATTTCGGCGATCAGCGGGCCCGTCGCTTCACCGACGATTCCGCCGACCGGGACAATCCGGCCAGGCAGTTTTTCGACCAGATCGGGCACACCGAGCTGTTCATAGACTTTTGGAACGAAAGCGCCGTTGAGGGAATCGTAGTTCCACTTGCATGACGCATTCATCCGGGATCCCACCCACTGGCCCGTCAGATGGAAATTGACGAAATCGAGAGCTTCGCAGATGACTTCCGCCTGTGCGTAGACCTCCGGTTGCCTGCGCGCAGTCCACATGGCTTTCGGGACAAGCCATTCCACCGCGTCGGACCCGCCGCAATATTCCATGACCGGATGGTCCACTTCAGCGGTCAGCGCCGCCTCCTCTGACGCGCGGCAATCCATCCACAAAATGGCTGGTCGTACGGGCTCGCCCTCGCGACTGCAAAAGGCCACCGTGGAGGCAGTCGTTGCCACGCAGATCGAATCTAACCGGCTCGTTCCGGCGCTCTTGACCGCCTGCTTTCCCGCCTCGACCATGGCGGTCAGCCACTGTCGACTATCCTGCTCGGCCCAGCCGGTGTGCGGAAAGACCGTGTCATACGCTGCCTCCGCACTTGCGAGCATGGCGCGCTGATCCGTGCAGAAAACTCCGGCTCGAACGCCGCCGGTGCCAAAATCGAAACTGAGCAACTTAGCCATTCGGACACCTCCCCTGCACTGGCCGGATTCGTATTGTCGACGTTGCCGGCGGTGCGCGGCAAGCCCAAACCCTAGGGGCGGAACATGATCTTGCTGTAATGGAGAGACTTGTCGGTCTTCAACCGCTCAAAAAACTCCGGCAACTGGTCCAGAGGGAGTTCGTGGCTGATCATGAACTCCCATTCGAGCGCACCCGAGGCCAACTTGTCCAGCGTGACCGACCACTGCGGTCCCGGGAACGGCGCGCCGAAGGAATTCCACGCACCATGCAGGGACACTTCCTGGCGGAGAAAATGCTGGAAGGTTGCATTCTCAAGCCCGACCTCACCCACAGGGATGCCGATGAAGACGGCGTGCCCCCCGGGAGCAGCGAGCCGGATCGCCGGATTGATCGAACTGGGATGCCCGGCTGCTTCAACGATAAGATTGCACAGCGGCAGCTTGCCCAGATCGTCACCCGAAAGCGCGGTATGCGTGGCCCCGGCCTGGCGCGCCATTTCGAGCTTCTCCGGAGAGACATCGATGGCCACGACCTCGCTTGCTCCCATGAGCTTCAGCCACTGGATCGCAAACAGCCCGATCGGTCCGCACCCGACGACGCCGCCGACATCCCCCGCGGTCACGCCACCGCCCTTCCAGATGGCATGCAGGGCAATCGATGCCGGATCTGTCATGGCGATGGCGCGGGGATCGAGGTCTTGGGAGGCCTTGATCAGGTTGGAAACGGGCACGCTTACGAACTCGGCATAGGCGCCATCGCGGCGTGAGCCGAAGTAATCGTAATTCCGGCACCGTGAGAACTGGCCACGCTGGCACTGGTCACAGCTGTGGCACGGAAGCATCGGCGGTATGGCGACAAGCTCGTCAACCTCGAAACCGTCGACATCGGACGCCTTGGAAACGATGCGCCCGCTGAATTCGTGTCCGCAGATCAGGGGCATCTTGTGCGCGCCCTTGATCAGCATGCGCGGAAAATCGGACCCACACACACCTACAGCCTCGACGTTGACGATCGCATGACCGTTCTTCGGCTCAGGATCGGGGACGTTTTCGAGACGAACATCACCGGGCGCATAGAGGACGGCAGCACGCATCGCGAGCACACTCCTTGTGTTGGGCTGGGACAGTCTGGCGCAATCGGCGCCGCAAAAGGTGGTTGCAGGGCGGGCGGAAACCGTCCGCCCTGCGAACCGGATCAGTCGAACTTGATTTCCGGCCGGTACTCGGCGAAGAGCCCGTCGCGCGGGAATTCGCCGACATTGTCCTGCGTCACGGCCTTGGATCCGGCATCGACGAACTCGGGAACATCGGACCCGGCGACAGCCTGACGCGCCACCTGAATTGTCACGTCACCGAGATACTGCGGATCGTTGAGGGCCGTTGCGACGTAGTTTCCGCCAGTGGCCATGACCTCGAGAGCCTCGGAAAGTCCGTCAACTCCGGCAACCAGGACATCATCCCGGCCGCTTTCCTGGAGCACCTGGAGAGCTCCGAGGGCCATGTCGTCATTGTGGGCATACACGACATCGACATCAGGGTTTGCCTGGAGCAGGTCCTGCATGGCGACCACGGCATTGGCGCGGATGTACTCCGCATAGGGACCTTCCACAATCTCGTGACCGGAGCCTTCAATGGCGTTGTGGAAACCGTCGCGCCGATCCATCATCACGGCGCCGCCGGCATCACCCTGGATCTCGATGATCGTTGCGTTTTCGATGCCGTCGGCTTCGAGGCGGGCCTTGACGGCCTCGCCGACCATCGAGCCCATGGCGACGTTGTCGCGGCCGATATGAGCGACCACGATGCCTTCGCGCACGCTGCGGTCGACGGTGATGACGGGGATCCCGGCAGCGTCGGCAGCTTCGAGCGACGGCACCACCGCGTCAGGGTTGACGGGGTTAATGATGATGGCGTCGACACCCTGCGTGATCAGGTCCTGAATGTCGTTGTTCTGCTTGCTGACGTCACCGTTTGCGTCGAGGAAGATGAGCGTATCGCCACCGGCCTCGGCGGCGGCTTCGGCACCGTTCTTGAGCTGAACATAAAAGGGCGACTGAAGGGTGACCTGGCTGAAGCCGATCTTCAATCCTTCGGCCATTGCAGGTGTCAAGGCCGAACCGGCCACCAGCACCCCTGCGAATGCTGCGGTTGCGAAAAGTTTAAGTGCGTTGCGACGTGTTTTCATAACGTTCCTCCCTGGGAGCCAAACACTCGTGTTTCATTGACTTGCCTCCGACAAATCAACAAATGTGCAAACTCTGCACATCTGTTGATTGATGGGATCAAATCGGTTGCCCAGTGTCAAGGCAGCCGCACCGGATTCATGCCCCAAAAACAGGCATTCCGATTTTTCTTCATATTTTCAGATGGTTAGATTTCCATCACCCCTGAATATCTCTCGAAACGGCAACTTCGAGGAAAATTTTCCAAGGATATTCCGCCTTCAATAGAGACTGCACAAATGTGCAAAAAACATGCGATGCGTACCCTTGAATCTCACGCTTTAGAGCGAAATGGCGGACAATGCTCGCCCCGGCTCCGGTCTCCGGCAGAACTCTCATGGCCAATGGGAGAATAAGGCGCCCCCTGAAAACTGCCCATGGACCGGCCCTGACTGACCGTTTTTGCTGCACCGCACGGTAGATCCGACGACGCCACGGGCGTTCAGCCGGATGAACCTGCGACAGGCTTGCGTGAAGCGCACAAATTTCAGGCCCTTTGCCAAACAAATGGACATTCGGCCGGGGCTGATCGGCACAGTCTCCATGCCGAAAGCGGTCCGTTTGCCCTTGTGCCGTCGCTTTCACGCCGGATGTCTCGCGGGGGCGGCCTTGTTGCCCGATGGCACGAAACTTGCGAAGCTTCACGGAAGCTCGCCGCACGACCTCGCCCTGCGAAGACGCTGCGGCCAACAAGAAACAACGCCAATCAGAAACCGGGAGTTTCCATGATCCGCACCGCTATCGCCACCGCCGTTGCTGCCCTGACGCTTGCCACCTCTGCTGCAGCCGAAACGTCGATGCCTTTCGCTCTCGACTGGAAGTTCGAAGGGCCTGCCGCCCCCTATTTCGTTGCCGTCGACAAGGGCCACTTCGAAGCCGAGGGGCTGACGGTCGAAGTCTCGGAAGGGGCCGGATCGCTGGATGCCATCCCCAAGGTGGCTACGGGTGCATTCCCGGTCGGGTTCGCCGACATCAACAGCCTGATGAAATTCCTTGATCAAAACCCCGGCGCTCCAGTGACCGCTGTCATGATGGTCTATGACAAGCCGCCCTTTGCCGTCGTGGGCCGCAAGTCGCTTGGCGTGGAGAGGCCCGCCGATCTCGAAGGCAAGGTTCTCGGCGCTCCTCCGCCGGACGGTGCCTGGGCACAGTTCCCGATCTTTGCAGCCGAAACCGGCCTCGACATGGACGCAATCACCGTTGAACCGGTCGGCTTCCCGACCCGGGAACCGATGCTGGCCGAGGGCAAGGTCGCGGCCGTCACCGGCTTTTCCTTCTCCTCGACGCTCAACCTCATCCGCCTTGGCGTGGCGGAGGAAGATATCAGCGTCCTCCTGATGGCTGATCACGGCGTGGCTCTTTATGGCAATGCCATCATCGTCAACACCGAATTTGCAGACGGAAATCCCGAAGCGGTAACCGGCTTCATTCGCGCGGTCGCCAGGGGCTGGAAGGATGCGATCGCCGACCCCGACATGGCAATCGAAGCCCTGGTCGAGCGCAATCCGGCCGCAGACCCCGCCCTTGAAAAGCGCCGCCTGGAAATGGCGGTAGACGCCAACGTGATGACAGACTGGGTCAAGGCCAATGGCATGGGCGGCATCGACGAAGACCGGATGGCAGCGGCGATCGAGCAGACGAAATCGGTTTACGAGTTCGTCAACGCACCGGATGCCGCGCTTTATTTCACGTCGGAATACCTGCCGACCGACGGCAGCCTGACGATGGAGTAACCTGACCGACCGACATACGGCGTCCCCTGTGCCGGGGGGCGCCATTTTCCAGGCTTCTGCCAGCAGGCTCCACTCCCCATGACCAATCTTATCGAGATCAAGGCGGTCTCCCACGCATACCGGACCAAGGCCGGCCCCCTGCCCGTTCTGAACGGTCTCGATGTCTCGGTCCCCGAAGGTGAGTTCTGCGCCGTCGTCGGGCCTTCGGGCTGCGGCAAATCCACCCTGACGCGGCTGATCGCCGGCTTGATGAAGCCCGACAAGGGCGAAGTCTGGCTGCACGGCGAGCGGGTGACGTCGCCACGCAAGACTGTGGGAATGGCGTTTCAGAACCCGGTGCTGCTCGAATGGCGCACAATCATTGACAATGTCATCCTGCCGCTCGAAATCGTCGCGCCCCGCATGCCGAGGCCCGAGCGTGAGGCACGGGCAATGCACCTTCTGGAAATGGTTGGGCTCAAGGGATTCGAACGCAAACGCCCCTCGGAACTGTCCGGCGGCATGCGCCAGCGCGCGTCGCTGTGCCGATCCATCGTCCACAAGCCGGACGTTCTCATCATGGACGAGCCTTTCGGCGCGCTCGATGCTTTCACCCGTGAGGATCTGTGGCAGACGATGCGCGACCTGCGCACGGCCGAGCCCTTCACTTGCGTGCTGATCACCCATGATCTGCGCGAATCCGTTTTTCTGGGGGACCAGGTGATCGTGCTCTCCGGCCGCCCCGCCAGCACCCAGCATGTCCTGAACGTCGATCTGCCAGCCGACCGCACGATCGAAAGCCTCTACACACCCGAAGCCTCGGAGATGCTGCACGTTTTGCGCGACCAGATCCGCATTGCGCAGGGACGCAACGGAGATCCGCACTGATGGAAACGCTCAAGAAAATCGCGGTCCCCGGTCTGGCGATCCTCGCCTTCCTGGCATTCTGGGAGTTCATTGTCTGGGTCAACGGCTGGCCGAATTACAAGATGGCATCGCCCTCCGACCTGCCGCCGGCATTCTCCCGTTACAGCAACCTGTTCATCGAGATGGGCTGGCAGACGCTGTGGCGCACAGTCGCGGGATTGGGGCTTGCAGTCACCGTCGGCACGCTCCTGGGCATGGCGATGGGCTTTTCCCGGATCGCCCGCGATGCGCTCTATCCGCTGCTCGTCGGCTTCAACGCCATTCCCAAGGCCACGCTTGTACCGGTAATCGCGCTGATCTTCATCGGCCAGCATGATTTCAACACCGTACTCATGGCCTTTCTCATTTCGTTTTTCCCGATTGCCGTATCGGTGGGGATCGGCCTGTCCACACTGGAGCCGGAATATCGCGACATCCTGCGCAGCCTCGGCGCATCGAAGATCACGATCTTTCGCAAGATCGCGCTCCCCAAAACCCTGCCCGAATTCTTCGGGGCGCTGAAAGTCTCGGTGACGCTGGCCTTCATCGGCACCAACCTGGTCGAGATTGTCTCGCCCCACGGTCGCGGTCTCGGTGCACTGTTCAAGTCCGGCGAAACCAACGGCGACTATCCGCTGATGTTCGCGGTTCTGATTGCTCTCGCATTCCTGGGTATCGTTCTCTACTACGCGGTTGTGGCGCTGGAGCGGATCTTCGCCGGCTGGGCCGAGCGCCCGCAAAGCTAGTCGCCCGGTTTCGCCCTCGCCAGAACTCCACCGCTTGCGGGCTGCTTCACCCCCGTGGTTCCGGGATAGGTCAGAGGCAGGCCGGCCAGCGAGCGGACAGCGAGCCAGCCCCAGGCCTCCGCTTCCATCGAATCGCCGTTCAGCGCCGCATCCTCCGCAATGATCACCTCGCCCGTGTGCCGGGTTGCCACGGTCAGATCCTCGACAATCATCCGATTGTGCCTCCCGCCACCGGTCACTATCCAGAGCTTCGGTTTTTCGGGAAGATGCGCTTGCGCCTTGGCAATCGAAGCGGCCGTGACAAAGGCAAGGGTGCGCGCACCGTCCTCAAGTCCCGCCTCATGATCTTCCGGCGGCAGAAAATCGTTCCGGTCAAGCGATATCCGTTCTTTCGCGGTGAAGAACGGCGAGGACAGGTATCTGTTGGCAAGCGCTGAAAGCACCCGTCCCTCGGACGCGATGGCGCCACCCGAATCGTAGGGAATGCCTGCCTGCCGGGCGACCCATTGATCGATCAGCGCATTGCCCGGCCCGGCATCGAAGGCCAGCAGGGTTCCGTCGGCCCCGATATAGGTGATATTCGAAATGCCGCCGATATTCACGAAGGCGACGGGCATCTTGCCTGCCCACTTCTGGGGAAGACCGGCTGCGAGTGCGCGGTGGTAGGCGGGCACTAGCGGCGCGCCCTGCCCGCCCAGTTCCATGTCCCGGGCGCGCAGGTCGTAGACCACATCTATACCCAGGCGTTCAGCAAGCGCGCGGCCATCGCCCAATTGCACGGTCAGACCCTGGCGCGGGCGATGAAGCACCGTCTGGCCATGAAACCCGATCACGTCGATATCGCCGGCAGCCAGCCCTTCGCGCGCAAGAAACGCCTCGACCGCTGCCGCATGCCGGTCGGTCAGTTCCGTTTCGAGCGCGGCAAGATCTCCGGGTCGCTCGTGCCGTGCGGTAATCTGCCTCGCATCGTCGAGCCCGGCTTCAAGCCGTTTTCGAAAGGCCGCTTCGTAGGGAGTGAACAGCGAAGCGCCACGTGCAACGGTCGCATCACCGTCTGTGTCGAGAAGCGCCAGATCGATACCATCCATCGATGTCCCGCTCATCAGTCCGATTGCCCGCTTCACGTTGCCATTCTCCGCCATCTTGCCACATCCCCGTTTCCCGCAATCGCGGCACGCTTTCCCTGGCGCACGGCTTTGGTTGAATGCCGCGCGGGCCAGTGCTAAAGCCGCGCCGGGCGCCGGCACAATGCGGGCGCCCGTTTTTCCGGCACGCCGAGATAACCCCAAGGACAGTGACATGTCAGCCTACAAATCCGATTTCCTGCAGACTCTCCACGAACGCGGATTCATCCACCAGATGTCCGATCAGACAGGACTGGACGACTTGCTCGCCAGGGAAAGCGTGACCGGCTATATCGGCTATGACCCCACAGCACCTTCGCTGCATGCGGGCAGCCTGATCCAAATCATGATGCTGCACTGGTTCCAGAAGACCGGCCACAAGCCGATCTCGCTGATGGGTGGCGGCACCGGTATGGTCGGCGATCCGTCCTTCAAGGAAGAAGCCCGAAAGCTGATGACGGTCGAGATCATCGAGGAGAACATAGCCTCGATCAAACGTTGCTTCGCCCAGTACCTAGACTACGATGGCGGCGCCATGATGATCAACAACGCCGAATGGTTGCGCGAGCTCAACTACCTGGAATTCCTGCGTGATGTCGGCCGGCACTTCTCCGTCAACCGCATGCTCTCCTTTGACAGCGTGAAGACCCGCCTCGACCGTGAACAGTCGCTCTCGTTCCTGGAATTCAACTACATGATCCTCCAGGCCTACGATTTCGTCGAGCTTTGCAAACGCTACGATTGCCGTCTGCAGATGGGCGGCTCTGACCAGTGGGGCAACATCATCAACGGCATCGACCTAGGCCATCGCATGGGCACGCGGCAGCTCTACGCACTCACCTCGCCGCTGCTCACGACGTCGTCCGGTGCCAAAATGGGCAAGTCGGCATCGGGAGCCATCTGGCTGAACGCCGACATGCTTTCCGCCTATGACTTCTGGCAGTACTGGCGCAACACCGAAGATGCGGATGTCGAACGCTTCCTCAAGCTCTACACCGTACTTCCGATGGAGGAGATCGCCCGTCTCGCCGCCCTTGGCGGATCAGAGGTCAATGAGGTCAAGAAGATCCTTGCGACCGAAGTCACCGCCATGCTCCACGGCCGGGAAGCCGCCGAGGAAGCGGCGGAAACCGCCCGCAAGACATTCGAGGAAGGGGCGATCTCCGACAATCTGCCGACGATTTCGATTGAGTCTGACGAGCTTCAATCGGGCATCGGATTGCTGGCCTTGTTTGTCCGTGCCGGACTTGCGAGTTCGAACGGGGAAGCCCGGCGGCACGTCAAGGGCGGAGCGATCAAAATCAACGACGTGTCGATCTCCGATGACAAGACTGTCGTCGGTTCAGGCCATCTCAACGACGACGGGGTAATCAAACTGTCGCTGGGCAAGAAAAAGCACGTTCTGGTTCGGCCCCAGTAAACACCCTGCCCCATTAACAAACTGACGCGGATCCCAGGCGCCGCCGTACTTGCCCCAGCAAGTCGGCGGCGTTTGTACGCATTACGGCCTGTATTCGAAGATCGAACGGAAGACGCCCGGCGCAATCGCCGAAAGCGGATTGACCTGGAGCAGCGGTGACTTGGTTTCCCCGGTCAGCCTGAAAGTGATCCCGATCAAGCCGCGGTCGCGCCCGTTGCCGAGAATTGCTCCGATCAGCGGCAACTCGCTGAACAACCGGTTGACACCGTAGGCGGGCATGAAGGTCCCGGTCATGTCCATGCGACCCTGTGCATCGCTTACGGTCCCCTGAAAGGAAGCTCCGATCTGCGGGCCGCGCAACACGCCCTCGCGGATCGAAAGGCCGCCTTTACCGGAAACGATCTTCGCATTGGCCACTTCGAATCGGGCTCTCGAAACGTCAATCTCGGAGCGGACCGCATCCTTGAGGCTGCGCCCGTCCTGTTTGCTCGGCGTCGACACCAGCGAATCGAGCCGGGGCTCTCCCACAACAAGGAAGTTGCGCATATCGACGGTGCCGCGCCGCGGGCCGTCGCCCTGCCTTTTCATCCGGATATTGAGCAATCCGCCCTGGATTCGCGAATAGATCCCTGCGAAGCGCGCGAAGGCACCCGCGTCTCCGCTGGTCATCTGAATTGTCTCGCTGTCACCTTCGCCCTCGACCGTGATCACCACAGCCTGCCCGCTCCGGCTCACGGCCTTGAAATCCAGCAGCTCGATTCTGTCGCCGCGCCCCCGGTAGCTGATCGAGGGAGAGGTCAACACTTCATCCGCGTAACCCGATACGGTCTCCACACTGCCCGAGACCTCGATGCGCACAGCGCTCCCGGACCCGTCAGCCCTGGGCGGAGATGTCGATTTTGCAAGATCGATGAGTGGACGCGCGTCGAAGGACGAGCCGCCGACATCGATCCGGTACCCGTCGCCCGTGCCGGTGATGGTTGCGCGGTAGTTCTCGCGCCTCGACAACGCCACCTTTGAAAACTCCGCGCGGGCAACCTTGCCGTCCTCGATCGACAAGGACCCGCGGGCCTCGAAACCGTCCCCCTGAAGAGCAAGGTCGGAGAGCCGCGTGACCCCATCATCGGTTGCCATCGTGAAAGTCAGTTCGGCCGGCACGCCGCTTCCCTTGGTCCAGCCAATTCCCGGGACCGTCAGCTTCGATGGCCTGAGATCGAGAGCGATGCGCGACCGCCCCTCGCCCTCGTCCTCCATGGTGAAACCGACCGGGCCCGAAATCAGCAACCCGCTGCCCGGCGCCAGTTTCTCCCGCGCTGCAGGGTCGAGAACACCCGAAACCAGCCGACGCCTCTCGATACCGGAGTCGCCGATCGGCTGCACCACATCGAGCGTCATGCGCACCCCGTCGATGTCGGCTTCGGTTTGCAATTCCGCGCGTGCAGGCGTCACGGACAGATCGCCATCCATCTGTTTGAGCGAGCGTCCCTCCACCGGCTTGGCGATATCGACGCCGGCCATCTCGAGATCCACCGCCCAGTCCGGCGGGGGCGGATCCTGATCGGCAATGAGGCCGAAGCGGGCGCTCACCTTCGACGAAATCTTGCCGCTGAGGTCCTCCGGCTCGAGCCCGATGCGCTCGAGTGCCGCGATTGGGTGATAGGTAATGAGTTCGGCGACGGCATCCGCCTCGCCGCTCACAGACATCGACAGGTCTGCCATCAACGGCAATTCGTCTGTTGCGGGTATTGAAAACGACGCGTCGCTGACATCGACCTTCCGGCCCGTCGGGAAGAACGCGGTTGCCGACGAAACCGAAACGTCGACGCTGGGGCCGCGCAGACGCATATGACCGATTGTATCGCGCAGAGGCGGAATATCGCCCGCCACGTTCATGCGCGCGCGCTCGATGTCGAAATCGATCTGAAGCTGATCGGCGGTAAACCGTGCCGGGCCGTCCGGCGGAAAATGCCCGGCGGGCACCGAGAGCTGAATCCGGCCGTTGCTGACCCGGCCTCCGTAGAGGTTGTTCAGAACCCATTGCCGCGCGCCCTTGCCAATCCAGTAGGGCCACAGCTGCTTTACCGCCGTGGTCGACATGCCGGGGGCTTCGGCGACGATGTTGAACTCAGGCGACACACCCTCGACGAAACGCCAGGAAGCGGAGCCGAACAATCCGCCGCTTTCGGAGGCGACCGTCAGTTCCTCGGCAACCAGCATGTTCATCGACGGGTCGAACCACCCGAACGCCTTTCCGTCAAAGGCAATCGGCGCCTCGTCGGAATCGCCCGGCGCAGCACGGCCGTTCTTGATCACGAAATCGAAAGCGATCCCGGACCCGTCGAGACTGTCAACGCGGTCGACGTCTATGAGCCCCCCGGTGAACGGCATGACCGTCTCGCCGAGGCGGATCAGCGAGGGCGTGATCTCGATCTTGTCCAGGTCCGGCATGTAGGTGAGCCGAACCTGCGCTTCAGCCAGTTGCGCATCCACGCCGCCCATTGTCAGTGCACCGCCCTGCGCGGACAGCGTCGCGCGAAGCGCCGGCGAACGCGTTTCGGTGCCGCGCCTGGCTTCGAACTTCACGTCTATGCTGGTTCTCAGGCCATTTCGGCGTTCGGGAATCGCATCGTTGAACATCTCGACGGAAAGGCCCTCGACGCTGCCGGTGATCCGAGAGAGCCCGGAGGCTCCGGCTTCGGTGCGCGCGCGCCCTTCGAACACGATCTGTTGCTCGGCCTGCACCAGATCGGCCCTAATCCCGTAGCCGCCGCCGTCGAGTTGCTCGAAACTCGCCGTCTCGACAACGATCGGTGCGCCGGAGCCGGCGATGGTCACCTCGGAAAAACGAAAAACCTTGGTTCCCGCATTCTCAACCTGGCTGATAACGGTATTGAGCGAGGCAAACAGGCTGTTGATCAGGTCCCCGGTCGCGTCGATGCGCATTCCGGCGAGATCGGACAGATCGAAACCATCGCCCTTGGGGGCGGAGAGCCCCACCCCGGCCACGGCAACCGACGACAATTCGAGCCGGCCAGCCAGAAGCGCCATCGGATTGAGCGATATCAGAACCTGGTCTGCCTGCTGCCGCGCACCGCCGGAAAGCGGCTCGACCACCACGTCGCGCGCTTCAAGCGCCAACTGTCCGCGAGACGTGACACGCACCGCTGCGGATCCGAGATCTGCGCGGTTGCCCGGTCCCACTGCCTTGGTGAGGGCGATGCGGGCCCGGTCGCGGATCTCCGCGTCGGCGAGTCCTGCTTCGAGTGCAAACACCAGTCCCGCAAGGATCAGCGCCGGGACCAGCAACAGTGCAAGTATCCAGCGAAACAGCCTTCCTCGGCGCGTTGGGGCGTAATGCCCACGCAGCACGATCCGGTCATCGGCAGTTGAAGAGGGCATGTCATGCAGCGCAGCGATATCGCGCTTGGCAAAACGTACCCTTGAGACCGGATGTTCAGGCATCGGGATGGAAACCGCTTCCTTTTTTGAATGATTCCGCTGGACTGCACTGATTGCGTTTATATATCGCCACGAGGCAAGGTCATCTGCTAATCACAGGCTTAGCACAACGAGAGGCATTTATATGAGCGCGATAGAGCAAGGCAGTCCGGCTCCAGATTTCGATTTGCCACGCGATGGCGGCGGAAACGTGTCATTGTCGCAACTGGCGGGCAAGAAAGTGGTCCTGTATTTCTACCCTAAGGACGATACCCCCGGTTGCACCAACGAGGCTTTGGACTTTAGCGCATTGTCCGAAGAGTTTGCGGCACAGGACGCGGTGGTGGTCGGCGTCTCGCCCGACCCGGTCAAGAAGCATGAGAAATTCATCGCCAAGCACGGGCTTGGCGTCATCCTCGCCTCCGACGAAGATACCTCCGTGCTTGAGGCCTACGGCGTGTGGAAGGAAAAGAGCATGTATGGCCGCACCTATATGGGTGTCGAACGTTCCACCTTCCTGATCGACGCGAACGGGACCGTGGCGAGGGTATGGCCCAAGGTGAAGGTCAAAGGCCACGCCCAGGAAGTGCTCGAGGCCGTCAAATCCCTATGAACGGCGGCGATCGCGCGCCCCGGCGGGCTGAACCCGACGTGGATGACGAGGCTCCCGGCCACCCCCGGTCTCTCCGGGATGGCGCAGCGCGCGCGATCCGCGCCGCGGATCTCGACGTCAAGACCGCACTGACCCAGGAAACCGCCCGCCGCTGGCATGGACGACGCATTTCCCTGCGCTCGCCCCTCGATACCCTTGCGCCCGACCGGCCGGGACGACCGGCACGACCCGAACTCGTTCCGCCGACCAAGGTCACCCGCCGCTCACTGCATTCGCAGCGCGGCCGTGTTGCCCTGTTGCATGCGATCGCCCATATCGAGCTCAATGCGGTCGACCTTGCGCTGGACATCGTCGCACGGTTTGCCGCAGCCCCGATGCCGCAGAGCTTCTTCGATGGCTGGATGAAGGTCGCTTTTGAGGAAGCCAAGCATTTCAACCTCGTAAGGGACAGACTTCGCGACCTGGGCGCCGATTACGGCGACATGCCGGCCCATGACGGTCTCTGGCAGGCCGCCCACGACACCCGCAACGACCTCGCCGCAAGGCTGGCCGTCGTCCCGCTCATTCTCGAGGCTCGCGGGCTCGATGTCACCCCCTCCTTGCGCGCGAAGATGCGGGAGGCGGGAGACGAGAAGAGCGCCGCGGTGCTCGACATCATCTACGAAGACGAGAAGAAGCATGTCGCCATCGGCGCCAAGTGGTTCCGTTTCCTTTGCGCCCGTGAAGGCAAGGACGCCGCATCGAGTTTCGAAAAGCTCGTCCGCGCAAATTTCCGCGGCGGTCTTAAACCGCCATTCAACGATCTTGCCCGCGCCGCCGCCGGCTTGACGCCGACCTTCTACCGGGCCCTTTCCAGCCAGAACATGTCCTGACCCGCTTGTGCATGCGGCCCCGCCCCTTCGCAGTCCGGATGCGCAAGGCGGAAACGGCAATTGCACATGTCGCTCAAGCGTTTGTTAACCTTAACAAGGTGTAATCCGTGTCGACGAATTTGCACAAACCGATTCCGACGAGGATTATTCGTGTCGCAGAGGCAGGACAGCCGGGTCTTCGGCAAGCGCCCCAAACAGGCGCACACCATCATCTTCGCAAATGGCGATTCAATTCGGCACATCACGGTGCGGCCATGGATTGCCGGGCTTTTCATGTCGGTTATCGGCGTCATGGCCATCGGCTATCTGGCAGCCACCACCTATCTCATATTGCGCGATGACCTGATCGGCGCGTCCATGGCCCGCCAGGCACGAATGCAGCATGCCTATGAAGACCGTATCGCAGCCCTTCGTTCCCAGGTCGATCGCGTCACCAGCCGCCAGTTGCTCGACCAGCAACTAATGGAAGAGAAGGTTGCCGAACTGATCGCTCGTCAGAACGCATTGAGCAGCCGCCACGGCAAGCTCGGCCCGTTGCTTGACCGTGCCGGTGTCAGACCCGAGTCGGTCCCCCTGCCGTCGCCCAATCCCAGGAAACAGGCGCAGGCAACCGGAGAAACCGTCAAGGGTCAGCGTCTTGCCAGCATGGCGGCCCATCCGCAAATCATGGCCGACCCGAAGACCGCGCGGCTCAACCCTCTTGCCTATGCGAATGTCCCTTCGCCATCGAATGGCGGCGAAACCGTCAGCGAGCGCGCCGATCGGATCTTCTCGACGGTCACACTCTCCCTCAAATCAATCGAGCGTGAGCAGATCGAAAAGATGCAGGGGCTTGCCATCGAAGCCTATGAAACTGCTTCGCAGATCGGCGCGATCATCGAAGAATCCGGCCTGCCGCTTCCGCAAGGACTTGAAAACGCCGTCGGCGGTCCGTTTGTCCGGGCCGTTGATCCGCAGGCCTTTGACGCCACCCTCGATGACCTCGACCACGCGCTGCGCCAGCTCGACACCATGCGCAACCATGCCCGCAAGCTGCCGATCGGAACCCCCGCCCCCGGCTCGGAAATCACCTCGCGCTACGGCAATCGCCGCGATCCCTTTTTGAAGCGGTTGGCTTTTCACGGCGGCATCGATTTCCGTGCATCGACCGGCACGCCGATCAACACTGCCGGCGCGGGCGTCGTCGTTCACGCCGGACGCAATGGCGGATACGGCAAGATGGTGGAAATCGACCATGGCGGCGGCTTTACGACCCGCTACGCCCATCTCTCCAAGATCCTTGTCAGCAAGGGTGATCGTGTCAGCATGGGTCAGCGCATCGGCAAGGCCGGGTCGACCGGACGTTCGACCGGACCGCATCTGCACTACGAGGTTCGCCGGAACGGCAACACCATCGACCCGATGCGATTTCTCCAGACCGCCCGAAAGCTCGAGCCGTTGCTCGTCGCACGCTAGGCCTTTGTTGCCCGTCTCCAAGTAATGTTCCGTCCGTTATCCGGACAAATGAAAACGGGGCCGTGAAGGCCCCGTTTCCTGCTCTCGATGAAAAAGAACCAGGTGCTTAGAGGACGCCTTCCGGCACCAGCACCTTGTCGATGACGTGGATGACGCCGTTGCTTGCGTCCACATCGGCGGTCACGACATTGGCGTCATTGACCATCGGACCGTTGTCGAGATCGATGGTGACGTTCGAGCCCTGAACGGTGGCCGGGGTGGAATCATCGACCAGATCGCCGGACATCACTTCACCCGCGATCACGTGATAGGTCAGCACCGCGGCCAGCTTGTCCTTGTTTTCCGGCTTCAGAAGTTCGTCGACCGTCATGCCAAGCTCGGCAAAGGCCTCGTCGGTCGGCGCAAACACGGTGAAAGGACCTTCGCCTTTCAGCGTTTCGACCAGGTCAGCGGCCTCCACGGCTGCGACGAGGGTCGAGAAGCTGCCGGCTTCAACGGCCGCGTCGACGATGTCCTTCTTCTCGGAGTGGGATGCAGCGAACGCAGATCCACCCGCAACGCCAACGGCGAAAAGTGCGGCTGCGATTGTCTTGAACAGTTTCATAAGTAAACTCCCTTGTGAGCATTCAGTGCCCCCTGCGCCCCTGTACACGCAGGCTGTGGCCGACCGGTTCACCGTTCGGGCAACAGCACGGGGGTGAAAGTCCGGCGCCGGTTTTTCGGCGCCTGCCCTCTTGAAAAACGATGATGCTGCACTTGCGAAAAGGCGCCCTGCACACCATGATTTCCGGCGGTTTCTTGACTTTGAGCAATCTACCGACTAGGTCAGTGCCACAGGGACCGGCGCGACGCGCGCCCTCCCGCGCATAGCCGCACATCTCCGAAACGGAAACAGTTCCCAATTGACCACTTTTGCTGACCTTGGCTTGAGCCAAAAAGTATTGTCCGCCGTCACCGACGCGGGCTACACGACGCCCACCCCAATTCAGGAAGGGGCCATCCCCCCTGCGCTGGAACGGCGCGACATTCTCGGCATCGCACAGACCGGCACCGGCAAGACCGCGTCCTTCGTGCTGCCGATGCTGACCATGCTTGAGCGCGGACGTGCTCGCGCGCGCATGCCGCGCACTCTTATTCTGGAACCGACGCGCGAACTCGCGGCTCAGGTGCACGAGAATTTCGAGAAATACGGCAAGAACCACCGTCTCAACATCGTCCTGCTGATTGGCGGCGTCTCCTTCGAGGAACAGGATCGCAAGCTCGAGCGCGGCGCGGATGTGTTGATCGCGACGCCGGGCCGCCTGCTCGATCACACCGAACGCGGCAAGCTTTTGATGAGCGGCGTCGAACTTCTGGTGATCGACGAAGCCGACCGCATGCTCGACATGGGGTTCATCCCCGACATCGAACGCATCGTCAAACTGATCCCCTTCACGCGCCAGACGCTGTTCTTCTCGGCAACGATGCCGCCGGAGATCCAGAAACTCGCCGACAAGTTCCTCCAGAACCCGGCACGCATCGAGGTGGCACCGCCATCCTCGACAGCTGCGACGGTCACGCAGAAACTGGTGTCATGCAGCGGCAAGGACTACGAAAAGCGCGCCCGGCTTCGTGACCTGATCCGCGCCCAGGATGATCTCAAGAACGCTATCATCTTCTGCAACCGCAAGAAGGACGTTGGAGATCTCTACAAATCCCTGCAGCGGCACGGCTTTTCGGTCGGAGCGCTTCATGGCGACATGGACCAGCGCTCGCGCAGCAATACGCTGCAGGGCTTCAAGGACAACGATATCACCTTGCTGGTTGCGTCCGACGTCGCCGCCCGCGGCCTCGACATCCCCGCAGTGAGCCACGTCTTCAATTTCGACGTGCCGATCCATGCCGAGGACTATGTTCACCGGATCGGACGCACCGGACGTGCGGGACGCGAGGGAGCAGCCTTTACGCTGGTCACGAAGCGGGACGCAAAATACGTTGAAGCCATCACCAAGCTGATCACCCGCGAGATTGAATGGCTCGACGGTGAGGCCGTAAGCCAGGACGCAGCGTCCGACGAGGCCGAGGAGAAGCCGCGTCGCGGCCGCCGCAGCGAAGGCAAGAGTACGCCGAAGCGCCGTTCAGGCCGCAACTCAAAACAGGATCAGGCAGACCCCGCAGAAGCGGTTTCCGAGACGGATCTACCGATCGTTGCCGATGAGCCTTCCAGCGCACCGGCCAAGGCGGCAGCGGTCGCCGCAGCGAACGAATCCTCGTCTGACACAGCTGAACCGGCCCGCGCCGAGCGCAAGGAGCCGCCAAAGCGTTCGGTTCCGCCATCCACGCCGGAACCCGCCAATGACGATCGCAACCGTAACCGTCGCGGCGGACGCAACAAGGATGATCGTGACTCGACCCCGGTCGGTTTCGGCGATGAAATTCCGGCTTTCATGATGATCGCAGGCAAGTGCTGATCATCTGACTGCAAAAGGTCTTGCACAAACAGCCGCCTGCATTTGCCGGCGGCTTTTTTGTGCTTTGCCAATGCGCTGCTGTTTGAAACGGCACTATTTGCTTGTTCTGAGCGCGGCCTCCCAGGCCAGACGAACCCATTTCGCCATCTCCTCCGGATCGTCGATCGCTGCGTCCGGGATTGACCAATAGGGCATGGCGACGGGCTTTCTCTTGCCCTCGTAAGTCCATTGCGCGCTGCCTGCATCCTCAAACACCGGAGCGCTCTCCGCATCGGCCTTGAGCAGGATCTCTCCATTTACTTCCAGCGCCAGAATCACGCCCTTGTGGTAAATGCCCTTGCCGCCGAACATCCGCTTGATCGTGACGTCGCCAAGGCTTTCGAACATTTCGTAGATCAGATCATTGTCCATAGGTAATTCCATCCCTGCAAGACACCGGTGTCGCTCCCGAGACCGCAGGCTCTTGCCAGCCATTGTAACCGCACCATATCGCGGCCATGCCGAAACGCATCGAAAAATACGATCTGCCTCGAAAGACATGCTCCGGCTGCGGCCGTCCCTTCAACTGGCGAAAGAAATGGGCTCGTGTCTGGGACGAGGTCAGGTATTGTTCAAAACGATGCGCCGGGCAGGCCCGTTCGGAGCGAAAACAGGCTCGCTAGGAAAAGCCGAACCAGCTTCAATCGCCGTTTTCGATTGTCCCGCCCGCGGCCTCGACAGCCTCCGGGGTATCGACATCAAGGCGCGCCGACGGGCCGATCGGAACATCGATCACCGGCCATGCTCCGCTTTCAATCACCGCCCGGGCGCCGACGTCACCGGAAAGCGCCCTGACTTCCGCAAACGCGGCCCTTGGCAGGATGACCGGGTTGCCACGCCGCTCACCATCGCTGGCCCGTACGATGGATGCTCCGCCGCTTTCCGCGAAAGCGTCAATCAGCGCATCGAGATGCCCGGCGGTTAGTCCAGGCATGTCTCCGAGAAGGATCAAGGCTCCGCCGGCCGTTTGATTGAGCGCCTCGAGCCCTGTCTTCAAGGATGAAGCCATTCCGGACGCGTAATCGGGATTGATCACCACCGTCGCATCAAGGTCGCCCAGACATTCGGAGATATCCTCCGCCCGGTGACCGGTCACGACGACGGTAGCCTGGGCCTTCGAGGCGAGCGCAACCCTCGTCATCCTGCGGATCAGCGGTTCGCCGTCGAAACGGGCGAGAAGCTTGTGCCCTGCCGCCTCCCCCATTCGGCTCGACCGTCCGGCCGCAAGCAGCACGATACTTACTCCGGCATCCGACTTGGCGCCGGTCTGCCGGGGTTGCGGGCGCGTCGGGATTTCCTTGAGCAGGCCTCCGACACCCATCCGTGCGATGTCTTTCGAATCCGGCGTTTCACCCGCCAGAATGCGCGCGACAATCCAGTCGAAACCGTTCTCCTTGGGACTGCGCGCACACCCGGGCGCACCCACAACCGGCACGCCCTGGCAGGATCCGAACACCAGCAGGTTGCCGGGATCGACGGGCATCCCTACCCGCTCCACTTTTCCGCCCGCCGACCTGATGGCCGCCGGAATCACGTCGTCCGGATCCGTCACCGCGGACGCGCCGAAAACGACCACCAGATCGCACTTTCGCGCCAACCGGCGGATTTCCGATGCTAGGGCCTCCGTCTCGTGATCGACGCGGACCTCCTCCAAAAGCTTCGAACCAGCTGCGCCAAGCCTTTCGCGCAAGAGATCGCGTGTCTTGTCCATCACGCTCGATTTCAGGGTGGGGAGCCGCGTTGCAACGAGACAGGCACGCGACGGCCTGAAAGCAAGCACACGTGCCAGTGCCGGCGTCGCGATGGCCGATCTTGCCTGCTTGAGAGAGGTTGCCGACACTGCCAGCGGAATGATCTTGATCGTCGCCACCATGTCGCCCGAGGCCACCTGGCTTCGGTCGCCGAGGCAGGCAAAGGTGATTCCGGGGTCTATAGAATTGAGATGATCGACCATCAGCCGGTCGGCACGAAACAGTCCGGCACGTGCAGCATGCAGATTGACGCGTCCGGTTGTCGCGTTCGCGGCAGTGATGTTGGCTCCGCGAAAGGCGCCCGCGAGGGCTTCCGCGGCCTCGTCCTCGCTGGCATCACCGGGATCGAGCCGTGCGGCGATGACAGTCTTTACTCCAGCCTGTTCCAGCAGCATCAGGTCGGATTTTCCGAGAAGGTGCCCTTTCTTGAGCCTGAGCGTTCCGACCGAGAGCGCATGCGCCAGCAGCGCGCCTTCCGCCTCGTCCACACCGACAGAGCCAAAACGCATCGCCTAGTCCCTGCCATTCCCGGACGGCCGCCTGAGTGCGCCGACAACCTGCGCGAGGATCGCCACCGCGATCTCCGCCGGGCTTTGCGAACCGATGTCGAGGCCGATAGGCGCGGCAATCCGACCAATCTCGGCCTCGCTCAGCCCCTCGGCGGCCAGACGCTCAACGCGCCTTGCATGGGTTTTCCGCGAGCCCAGTGCGCCGACATAGAATGATCCGTTGCGAAGCGCCTCAATCAGCGGCCAGTCGTCGATTTTGGGATCATGGGTAACCGCGACGAGCGCGGTGAACGCATCAATCGGACGGTCCTTGAGCGCGTCCTCGGGCCAATCAGCGACGAGATCGACGTTCTCGAAACGCTCAGGTGTTGCAAAGGCGGTTCGCGGGTCCACGACCCGGACATCGAAACCGGTCATTTGCGCCATTGGCGCAAGCACCTGTGAAATATGCACGGCGCCGATGATCGTCATGCGCGGGGCGGGCACATGCACATTGAGAAAGAAGCGCCGCCCTTCCAGTTCCACCACGCCGGACTTGGCCGAGGCAAACCCCGCTGCAACAGCGTCGCCGAGTTCACCTGCGACGGGATCGCCCTTCATGACCAGCCGGTCGCGCCCGTCATCGAGATCGGTGATCATCATCGCCGCCTGCCGTCCCCGGCGCGCCGCATTAAGCTTCTTGAGAAGATTGGGATCCATCATCCGATCCGTTCGAGATAGACTTCGATCTTGCCACCGCAGGACAGGCCGACCCGCCATGCAGTTTCGTCAGCCACCCCGAACTCGAGCATTTTCGGCTCACCGTCCGCGATCACGCCGGCGGCTTCGGAAATGACTTCTCCTTCCACGCAGCCGCCGGAAACGGAGCCTTGAAAATTGCCTTCGGCATCGATTACCAGATGACTGCCGACCGGGCGTGGGGCGGAGCCCCAGGTGGCCACCACCGTTGCCACGGCCACGTCCCGTCCCTCGAGCATCCAGCGCTCGGCGATCATCAGCGGATCGATGTCGGTCTCGACGGAATTCGCAGTCATTGCCGGCTCCCTGATTTGCTGCATCCAAGTATGACGCCCGGACCGGTCCGAGTTCAAGAGGCTTGCAGGTAGCGCCTCGGGTCGGACGCCGCGCCAGGTCTTTCGCCAAGTGTCGCCACCAGATCTGCCATGGCGTCGATGTTGTGAATTGACCGGAATTCATCGACATGGGCAAGCATTGTCCGAACACCCCTCGCCCTGGCCTCGAAGCCATCGAAACGCAATAGCGGATTGAGCCAGATCAGCCGGCGGCAGGAGCGGTGCAGGCGGCCGATCTCCGCGTCAAGCTCCTCGATCGAATCGCGTTCGAGGCCATCCGTGATCAGGATGACGATGGCCCCCTGCCCCAGCACGCGCCGGGACCAGAGCCGATTGAACAGTTTCAGGGCTTCGCCGATTCGCGTTCCACCGGACCAGTCCCTGACGGAGGCGGAGCATTGATCGACCGCCTCGTCGGGATCCTTGCTGCGCATCTGCCGGGTGATGTTGGTCAGTCGCGTCCCGAACAGGAATGTATGCACGCCGCGCCGCTTCTCGCTGATCATGTGCATGAAATGCAGGAATATCCGCGTGTATTGGCTCATCGACCCGGAGATGTCGGCAATGATCACCAACGGCGGGTGCACTTTTCTGCGCTTGCGGAACCGCGGAAGGATGAGATCGCCGCCAGTGCGCATCGCCGACCGCATGGTCGCACGCGGATCTATCCGGCCTGGCTTGGACGATGATTTGTAACGCCGCGTTTCCACTTCGTCGAAAGGCAGCGCCAGATCGGCGATTGCGCGCTTGGCCTCGGCAAGTTCCTTCGCCGTCATCTGCGAGAAATCCTGCTGCCTGAGGACTTCGCTGCCGGAACTCGTGCGCTGTGCGTCGATGTCGATGATCGGCTTTTCCTCGGGAGGGCGGCTCTTCTCGTGCCCCTCGAACAAAGCCTGGCTCACCCGGGTTTCACCGGCCTTGAGCTTTTCCTTCCGCTGGGTTTCCATCGCCACCGGCGAGAACATCGCGATCATCTTCTCGACCAGATCGCGCGTCCGCCAGAAGAGCTTGAACGCCTGGTCGAAGACCTGGTGGTCTTCCCGGCGCTTGACGAACACCGAGTGCAGGACCCAGTAGAACTCCTCGCGGCTGCCCACGCCCGCGACCTGCACCGCCTCGACCGCATCGCGGACCGCCGCCGGGCCCACCTTCATGCCCGCCTTTCTGAGAACACGTGCAAAGTAGACGATGTTGTCGGCGATGCGTCCGCCGCCATCATCCTTTACGGCTTTTTCCTTGGAGGAGGTGCCGGGCCCTGACATCAGACCGCTGCGGCCAGATCGGCCTTGACTTCCGCCAGCAGTTCCCGCCCTGCGCCACTCTCGATCCGCGCGATGTCGTCCTGATACTTGAGCAGCGTTCCGAGCGTGTCGGACACTGTTTCGGGATCGAGCGCCAGCCTGTCCAGCTCCGTGAGCGCCGTCGCCCAGTCGATGGTCTCGGCCACGCCCGGGCTCTTGAACAGGTCCATCTGCCTGAGCTTCTGCACATAGGCGACAACCTGCCTCGAGAGTTCATCGCGGCAGCCGGGCACCTTGCGCCGGACGATTTCGAGTTCGACGTCGGCCGCGGGATAGTCGACCCAGTGATACAGGCACCGCCGTTTCAAGGCGTCGTGAATCTCGCGTGTCCGGTTCGTGGTGATAATGACGACCGGCGGCTCGTCGGCGCTGATCGTACCGAGTTCGGGAATTGTGACCTGGTAGTCGGACAGGATTTCCAGCAGAAAGGCCTCGAATGCCTCGTCGGTCCGGTCTAGCTCGTCGATCAGAAAAACCGGCGCGCGTCCGCCGGTACTCTCAAGCGCCTGCAGGACCGGACGCCGGATCAGATGTTTTTCCGAGAAGATGCTGCGTTCGATCGAGGTCCGGTCGCTCTCGCCGGTGGCCTCCGCCAGCCGGATCTCGAGCATCTGGGCAGGATAATTCCATTCATAAACGGCCGAGGAGATGTCGAGCCCCTCGTAGCATTGCAGCCGGATAAGCGGCCTGTCGAGTTCGCTCGCCAGGACCTTGGCGATCTCGGTCTTGCCGACACCGGCTTCGCCTTCGAGAAACAGTGGCCGTTTCATCTTGAGACTCAGGAACAGCACCGTTGCGAGCGCGCGGCCGGCTACATATTCGCCATTCGAGAGCATCTCAAGAGTTTCGTCGATCGATGCTGGCAGGGGTTTGGCTAAGGACATCATGACTCCGGCATTGACTGGCGAGTTCACGCAACTGGCCTGACGCTAAAGCGATCTGTACCCTCGGTCCAGATACAAAAGCGCAGGCCCCGGGGCACCCACCCTGAGGCCCACCACCTCGCCGATGACCACCATATGGGTGGCAACCGGCTTGGCCTCGAGAATGCGGCAGTCGAAGACCGCGGCCGCGTCTGCAAGTGTCGGCGCACCCGTGGAAATTGTATCCCACTCTGCAAGGCCGAAGCGCGCCTCGACATCCAGGTCGCCGAAACCGGCGAACGCCGAAGCCAGCTCTTCCTGGGCGTGGGTCAGCGTATTGAGGGCGAAAACGCCCGAATCAACAAAAATCCTGTTGTTTGGATTGGCATGATTGAGACAAACAAGGATCGTTCCGGGATTGTCCGAGACCGAGCAAGCAGCTGTAACCGTCACACCCCGGCGGACGCCATCAAGCGCGGTGGTGGCGATCTGCACATGACCGGCGTAACGCGCCATGGCGTCGCGATAGTCCCTTGGTTCTATGATCTGCCGTTTCAACACGCGTTTGCCTTTTGCATCTTCTCGCTTCCGAGCCTCATACATAAAGGCCGAACAGGGATTTAAAACCCGCATGCGCGACTTTTTCTCCTTTCCATACGCCGCTTGGGGGCTTCGGAAAGGTTTTCGCTTGGCGTAGCCGCTCGGCCCGGTCTAAACATCGGCCATGACCTATCGCAGACCCTGGCTTCGCATCGCCTCGTTGATCCTGATGCTGCTTGCCGCCGCGGCACACGCAAGGGCGGACGGCCTGCGTGTCGGCCTCGTCATCCCGCAATCCGGTCAGTTCGCGCTTCTCGGCGACCATGTGCGCGAAGCCTTCGCGCTTTGGGACAGGAACAACCCTCAGGTCTTCGCCGACATCGTTGAAGGCGATGACGGATGCACCGCTGAAACAGGCGTTGATGCGGCCGCCGCGATGAGCGAGGCCGGTGTCGACATCGTCGTCGGTTTTCTTTGCACCGAAAGCCTTGCAGCGGCGCTGCCGGTGCTTACACGGGAGGGCATACCGGCATTGACGCTGACCGTGCGCGCCGACATCGTTGCCGAGGAGGCCGAACGCCTCGGCTGGCGTTTCTTTCGCCTTGCCCCGAGGGCCGGCGAGGAAGCCGAAATTGCCGCCGACGCCATCTTCCGGCTTTGGGCCGACAAGCCATTCGCCCTGATCGAGGACGGCGCCATTTCCGGCAGGGAACTTGTCGAGGCAATCCGCGCCATCCTTGAAGCGCGCGGCCTGACGCCCACTTTTGTCGACAACTACCGGCCGGGACAGGACACCCAGCCGAGCCTGCTGCGCCGCCTCAGGGCCGCAGGGGTCAGCCGTGTCTTTGTCGGCGGAGAGCGCTCCGACCTGGCTGTGATCGCCAAGGAGGCCGAATTCCAAGATGTAGCATTGCGCTTCATGGGCGGAGATACCCTTCACGCTCCGGACGGAGAACTGCCTTTGCCGGACGGAACCATCGCGGTTCTGGCCCAAGGCGCCATCCCCGGGCCGGAAGCTGAAGCCGCCCGCGCCGCGTTTGCCGCCGAGGGGCTCGTGCTCGAGGGACTGCGTGCCCCCGCCTACGCGGCGGCCGAAATTCTCGGTACGGTCGCACGCCGGTCGGACTATGGCGAAACCCGCCCGGGCGAGCTGTTGCGCAGTCAGACGTTCGAAACCGCCTTGGGACCCGTCACCTTCTCCGCCGATGGCGAGCGCATCGAACCCGGCTTTGTTCTTGCCATTCTCGAAGATGGCGAGTTTCGCCGTTTCGGCATCGAGGACGCGGCGCGTGTCACGGGCGAAGATCCGTGAGCAAGACCGGTCAGCGCAATCTGATAACCGATGTCGAAGGGTTGCTGGTCGGCAACGCAGGAGATGTTCAACTCAATTCCGGGGTCACCGCGATACTTTGTGATCCCGGCGCGACAGCTGCGGTCCAGGTGCTCGGCGGCGCGCCCGGCACCCGCGAAACCGACCTCCTAGAGCCCCACAACACAGTGGAGGCGGTCAATGGCCTCGTCCTGTCCGGCGGTTCGGCATTCGGGTTGGACGCAGCAACAGGCGCGCAGGCGTTTCTGTGTGAAGCCGGGCTGGGCTTCGAGGTCGGACCACGCCGGATCCCGATCGTTCCTGCAGCGATTCTCTTCGACCTGATCAATGGCGGGGACAAGGACTGGGGCCGCTATCCGCCCTACCGCGAGCTCGGTTATCAGGCTGCGGCCAACGCCTCGAAAGACTTCACCATCGGTTCGCATGGCGCAGGTCTGGGCGCGCTCACCGCCACCTTCAAGGGCGGACTTGGATCGGCCTCTTTCGTTACCGCCGGCGGCCACACGCTCGGCGCGCTGGTGGCGGTCAACCCAATGGGATCGGCAACCATCGGGGACACCGGGCACTTCTGGGCGGCCCTGTTTGAACTCGGAACCGAATTCGGTGGGCTTGGCATGCCCTCACCCATGCCGCCGGGTTCGAGCGATCTTCGCATCAAGTTTCGCGACATGCAGCGCGGCGGCGCCAACACGACCATCGCGGTGATTGCCACCGATGCGAAGCTGACCAAGGCCGAGACCAAGAGGCTCGCTATTGCTGCCCATGCAGGCTTCGCCCGCGCGATCTGGCCAAGCCACACGCCCTTCGACGGCGATCTGGTCTTCGGGCTCGCGACGGCGGCCACCGGTCGCACGCCTTCAACGGACGAATTTCTCGACCTCAGTGCAGCCGCTGCGTCGACAATGAGCAGGGCAATCGCCCGCGGGGTGTACGCTGCCAGCCCCGATCCGCGCGACATGATGCCAGCCTGGACCACACGGACATCCTGACCGTCCAGGCATATTCTGTTGCCGATGCGGACCTGCGGTGATACCCGGTTCTCCGCGGCATCTTGGCTGCGGAAGACCCATGTGCAGCCATGAGGAAACAGGGGAAATCGGATTGGGGATCATGCACCGTACCGATCATACAGTCATTTTCCCGACAGTGTCTGCGGAAGCGCCTCTTTACCGCCGGCCCGGAGCCGGGATGTTGAAACCGCGATGAAGACTCCGATCCGAAAACGCCGCGGTCCCAAACCGAAGCCGGCCAACGACAATTCGAACCTGCGAGACCGGCTGCAAGCCGCCCGGATCGGGTTTGCCGAAGCGCTTCTCGGCGCTATTGGTTGGGGGGCCGCGATGGCGCTCTCAGCGCAGGCGTCGCTTTGGCTGTCCTATGGTGCAATCACGTCCCACTACTGGAGCGTTACGTCCGTGTTCTTTGCCGGCGCGGCGCTAGCTTGGCCATTGAGCCTGTCGACCCATCGCTTCCTCGCGTTCGGCCGCCGCCGCCAGGCCAGCTTTGCCGCAGCATTCCTGTGCCTTACGATTTTCAGCATCGCGATCACCGCCGTCCTGTTTGCCGTGATCTACCGCAATTTCTACGCCCAGTGGCACGGCGACCCATTCACCAAACTCTGGCTGGTTCAGCTCGTCTTTACATCGGCATCCGCGCTCTACCAGTTCGCGGTGGTCGGTTTGCGGATGTATCTACCACTGGGCGCCATTCTTCTTTTTGCCGCCGCCTTCCTGCTTTCCCGGTCAAGCAGCCTTCAAAAACCGGTGAAAACCCTGACCCCGAACTGATCGGCGTCCGCTGAACGTTTGATTCCCGGCGCGAATGGTCTAGAGACAGCGCATCGCAAACAGACATCACGGACCCTGCCATGATCCCCCGATACTCCCGCCCGGAAATGGTCGCCGTATGGTCGCCTGAACAGAAATTCCGGATCTGGTTCGAAATCGAGGCACATGCCTGCGACGCGCTCGCCGAACTCGGCGTGATTCCCGCCGAGGCGGCCCGGACCATCTGGGAGAAAGGCGGCAACGCCACCTTCGATATCGACCGGATCGACGAGATCGAGCGGGAAACCAAGCACGATGTCATCGCGTTCCTGACGCACCTGGCAGAGATCGTCGGGGAAGATGCGCGCTTCGTCCACCAGGGCATGACGTCATCCGACGTGCTCGACACCTGCTTCAACGTCCAACTCGTCAAGGCCAGCGATCTGCTTCTTGCCGATATTGACGCGCTTCTTGCAGCCATCAAGCGCCGCGCCCATGAGCACAAGGACACGGTCTGCATCGGCCGCTCGCATGGCATTCATGCCGAGCCCGTCACCTTTGGCCTCAAGATGGCCGAGGCCTATGCCGAGTTCGACCGGTGCCGCACCCGTCTCGTCAACGCCCGCGCGGAAATCGCCACCTGCGCGATCTCGGGCGCGGTCGGCACCTTTGCCAATATCGATCCGCGGGTGGAGGAACATGTCGCCAGGGCCATGGGACTTGAGCCCGAGCCGGTCTCGACGCAGGTCATTCCGCGCGACCGGCACGCCATGTTCTTCGCTACCCTCGGCGTCATTGCCTCCTCCATCGAACGGGTCGCAACCGAGATCCGCCACCTGCAGCGCACCGAGGTGCTGGAAGCGGAGGAATTTTTCTCCAAGGGCCAGAAGGGTTCTTCGGCGATGCCGCACAAGCGCAACCCGGTGCTCACCGAAAATCTGACCGGCCTCGCCCGCCTCGTGCGCATGTCGGTCACGCCCGCCATGGAAAATGTTGCGCTCTGGCATGAACGCGACATTTCCCACTCCTCGGTCGAGCGAATGATCGGCCCTGACGCGACGGTGACGCTGGATTTTGCATTGGCCCGGCTGACCGGCGTGATCGACAAGCTTCTGGTCTACCCCGAAAGGATGGTTTCCAACATGGACCGGCTGGGCGGCCTTGTGCATTCGCAGCGCATTCTGCTCGCCCTGACGCAGGCAGGATCGTCGCGCGAGGACGCCTACCGGCTGGTGCAGCGCAATGCCATGAAGGTCTGGAACAGCTATCAGCTCTCCGGCGATTCGGGCGTCGATTTCCTGAGCGAACTGCTCGCCGACGAAGACGTGCGTAAATATCTGTCGGAAGACGAGATACGTGACCGCTTTGACCTTGGCTATCACACCAAGCATGTCGACACGATCTTCTCGCGCGTCTTCGGCAAATCCGGCGCATCGGATTGACGCCGTGCAATCCGGGCAGCGTCGGATTGCAGGCCTATTCGGATGAAACGCCCACTCCCCACGTCATTGCCAACCACAGTCCCCATGCCCGCTACGCGCTCATCGAAGCAGTCGAGGGCAAATGGAGCATCAATCACCGCACCATCGAGTATGACTGGCAGTCTGCCGCTCAGGCCGCCGCCCTCAACGATCGTCCGGACTGGGCCCATGCCCTGGCGACAGGGCGCATGCAGGAAGGCTCATAGCGCTGATTGTCACGAAACGTGAGCGCTCCGCCATGCTCTCGTCACCATGCTGCCGCCAAGCCGCCGCCGTTTTGCGCCACAAAGCCTCCACAGATGTTTCACGGAGGCTGTCATGCACGACATACCGCGCTTTACTGTGAGCGAACGCGACAAAACAAGCGACCGCGGCTACGAACCGCCCGATCTTGGCGAAACGGGCGCCGCCCTCTGGATCGCGGCCGCCTTTATCATCCTGATCCTTGCGGGCCTTTCGCTTTTTGCCCGGAACGACCTGAGAAATGGCGGCGCACCTTTCGTCATCACGCCATCAAGCGAGATTGGCGCACAGTCCTCACGGGAATTCTGATTCAGGACAGGCAATTTCAGGGTCGGCAATGCCCGCACCGGAGCTTCGGGGATCTTGACATTCATCCCCGCCTCGCTCACCTCGGGCGCCATGAAAGTGGCACAAGCAGATATCCTGATCGTCCCGGGTTACACCAATTCCGGTCCTGACCACTGGCAAACCCGCTGGCAGGAAAAACTCTCCACCGCGCGCAGGGTCGAGCAGGACGCCTGGTCCAAGCCGGTCCGCGAGGACTGGACGGCGCGTTTTGCCGATTGCGTCAACGAGGCGGAACGGCCGGTGGTGGTCATTGCCCACTCACTGGGCGTTGCAACGGTCGTGCAGGCCCTGCCTGCACTCACAAAGCCGATCGCCGGAGCCTTTTTCGTAGCGCCGCCCGAGGTCGACAACCCGGCCATCCGGCCCCGGCACCTCATGACCTTCGGCCCCTATCCACGCGAGCCGCTGCCCTTCCCGTCCATCATCGTGGCAAGCCGGAATGACCCCTTCGGCTCTTTTGAGCACGCAGGCGACATCGCCAATGCATGGGGATCGTTGCTGGTGGATGCCGGAGAGGCAGGCCACATCACCGCCGAATCGGGCCACGGCCCCTGGCCGGAAGGAACCATGGTGTTTGCCCGGTTCCTGTCGCGATTGCCCGGCTGATTCAGGACCTTGCCGCTTCGAGCATAACTCCGGCGCCCGTCATGATCGCACCCGGATCGGTGTTGAGCGCAGCTATGCGGTAGCCCATCTTGAAGAATGTCTGGACGTCGGCCGGATCGACCGCAAAAATCGCGGCAAACTTCCCCGCTTCGACAGTCTTTCGACCGATATCGGCCAATGCGTCCTGCATGTCGGGGCGGTGCGGATTGACGCCCTCGCCGTTCGACCATGAGATCGACAGATCGGACGGTCCGACAAACACGCCATCGACTCCCTCAACGGCGAGAATTGCATCGAGGGCCTCGAAGGCTTCGCGGGTCTCGATCATCGCGATTGCCAGGGTTTCGCGGTTGGCCGAGCGGAAATAGGTCTCGGGCGTCTTGTCTGCATGCAGTTCGAGCGCTCTCAGAGGTCCCCAGGAGCGGCTGCCAAGCGGGGGATACTTGACGGCATCGGCGAACGCCCGCGCATCCTCGACCGAATTGATCATTGGCGCGATCACGCCCTCGAAGCCCATGTCGAGCGCCCGGCTGGCAAGATCGTTGCGCCCCACCGGGATCCGGAACAGACCGGGCTTTCTCCGCGCGTGAATCGCGCGAATGGACGCGAAGGCCGATGCCTCATCGTGCGAGCCGTGCTGCATGTCGACCGTGACCATGTCGAAATCGCAGGCCGCAAGGTGACCGGCGATCTCGGCAGACGGCGAAGTCGACCACGCGGTCACCATAGCCGAGTTGCGGTCGAGTTTATCACGAAGCTGCATGGTCCATGTCCCCCCAAAGGCGAAATTGCGCCGGTTCCACAAATGGCAAACCGCCCGCGGCAGGCCCCGGGCGGTTGTCACATAGCATCCTGCCGCAGCCATTTCAGATCGCAGCGGCGAAAATTCAGACCAGGTCAGCTGCTCTGGATCTGGTCCACCGCAACGGCGAGCAGTTCCAGCATCTGGCGCCGGATCTGATGGTCCGACTGCTCGACGCCGGCAGCATCGAAATCACCGCGGACCTTGCGGAAAACATCCTCGTCGCCGGCTTCCTCGAAATCGGCAAGCACCACGGTCTTGGCATAGGCCTCGGCCTCTTCACCGGTCTTGCCAAGCAGCTCTGCCGCCCAGAGGCCGAGAAGCTTGTTGCGGCGCGCTTCCGCCTTGAACTTGAGTTCCTCGTCATGGGCAAACTTGTTCTCGAATGCGTTTTCGCGGTCTTTCATGCTGCTCATGGCCTGGCTCCGAATGTTGGTCATCCCTCCCCCTCATATGGGGGTTTGCCCCATAAAACAAAAGTCCGCCAAAAGTGCAATGACAACAGCTCCCGGGCGCGTGCTATTTGGGGGACAGAGGGATAACGGCGTTGTGAAAACCCGGGCAATCAGATAAGCACGGCTCAATTCCGTCAAAAAGCCGAAGCGCCGCGGCGTCAGCCGGCGCACCAAGACAGAGATCCCCCGATGAACCGTCGCCGCCGTATCTACGAAGGCAAAGCCAAGATCCTTTACGAGGGTCCTGAACCCGGAACACTGATCCAGTTCTTCAAGGATGACGCGACCGCGTTCAACAAGAAGAAACATGACGTGGTCGACGGCAAGGGTGTGCTCAACAACCGGATTTCGGAGTTCATATTCTCGCACCTCAACCGGATCGGCATCCCGACCCACTTCATCCGCCGCATCAACATGCGCGAGCAGCTGATCAAGGAAGTCGAGATCATCCCGCTCGAGGTTGTGGTCCGCAACGTCGCCGCGGGTTCGCTGTCAAAACGCCTCGGCATCGAGGAAGGCACCGTGCTGCCGCGCTCGATCATCGAATTCTACTACAAGGCCGATGCGCTCGATGACCCGATGGTGTCCGAAGAGCACGTCACCGCCTTCGGTTGGGCGAGCCCGCAGGAGATCGATGACATCATGGCGCTTGCCATCCGCGTCAATGACTTCCTGTCGGGGCTTTTCCTGGGCGTCGGAATCCAGCTCGTCGATTTCAAGATCGAGTGCGGACGCCTGTTCGACGGCGACATGATGCGCATCGTTGTCGCTGACGAGATTTCGCCCGACTCCTGCCGTCTCTGGGACACCAACACCAGCGAGAAGTTCGACAAGGACGTCTTCCGCCGCGATCTCGGCAATCTCGTCGAGGCCTACCAGGAAGTCGCGCGCAGGCTCGGCATCATGAACGAGAACGAACCCAACCGCCCATCCGGGCCGGTTCTGGTCAAGTAAGCGCAGCAAAACGGGAAACGTCGAGAGATGATCAAGGCACGCGTCACGGTAACCCTCAAGAACGGTGTTCTCGATCCGCAGGGCAAGGCGATCGGGCATGCGCTTGACGGCCTGGGCTTTGACGGCGTGGGCTCCGTGCGCCAGGGCAAGGTGTTCGACATCGAGCTTGAGACCGACGACCGCTCGAAGGCGGAGACCGAACTCAAAGCGATGAGCGAGAAGCTGCTCGCAAACACCGTGATCGAGGATTTTTCGGTCGAGGTCCTTTGAGCCATGAAAGCAGCCGTCGTTCTTCTTCCCGGTCTCAATCGCGACCGTGACATGATCGCAGCCCTCACCCGGATTTCGGGCGAAGCGCCGCAAACCGTCTGGCAGACCGAAACCTCCATCGATGACGATGTGGACCTCATCGTCATTCCCGGCGGCTTTTCCTATGGCGATTATTTGCGCTGCGGCGCGATCGCAGCGCGCATGCCGGTTTTGAAGGCCGTTCGGGAAAAGGCGGAAAAGGGCACTCGCGTCATCGGCGTGTGCAACGGCTTCCAGATCCTGCTCGAAGCAGGCCTCCTGCCCGGCGCCCTGATGCGCAATGCCTCGCTCAAGTTTGTTTGCCGCGAAGTGATGCTGGAGGTCGCCAACGCCCAGACCGCCTTCACCGGCGGCTATCGGCAGGGGCAGATCATTCGCTGCCCGGTTGCCCATCACGATGGCAACTACTTCGCCGACCCCGACACACTCTCCGAGATCGAAGCCAAGGGCCAGGTGGCATTCCGCTACACCGCCGACACCAACCCCAACGGATCGATCAACAACATTGCCGGCATCGTCAACAAGGAAGGCAATGTGCTGGGCATGATGCCACACCCCGAAAACCTGATCGAATCCGCCCATGGCGGGGATGACGGTCGCGCGCTCTTCGAGAGCGCCCTTGGACTTGTCGCCGCCTGAGGCTTGGTGTTTAGTCGGCAGAGCTTGCCGATACCGGTTGCGGTACGTCCGATCAGGAGCTGAACATGAGTGGTTTCTTGCGTTGTTTCGCACGGGTTGCGCGAACCAATCCCTTGCATGCGCTTTTGCTTGCCTGCCTTCTGACCCTTGGCGTTGCAGCCGGTGCGGCAACAGTTTCTCCAGGCCCCGCTTTTGCAGACTCCAAAAAAGCCGCTGACGAGGTCACCCAAGTTTACTTCATCAGGGGATTCATGGGCGTCTTTTCCACCGGATTCGACAAGATGGCCAAGGACTTGGAAAAGTCCGGCATTAACGCGAGGGTCTACGGCCACATGAGCGGCGGGGCGATTTCCTCAAGAATCGCCAAGGAATTCGGCCAGTCCGGCAAGCGCCGCAAGAAGCTGGTTCTTATCGGCCACTCCTTCGGCGGTAATGCAGCGCTCTCGGTGGCAAAGCGCTTGCGCTCCAAGGATATTACCGTCGATCTCGTCATCACGGTCGATCCGACCCGGTCAGGCCCGGTGTCCTCGAACGTGCGGCAGTATGTGAATTACTATTTCCCCGGCAATGGCCTTGGCGCGAAGCTCGCGTCCGGACCGGTTCCTGCCAGGCGGATCAAGAATATCGACATGCGCAAGCGTGCCGATATCGCCGGCGAAGGCGACGATCACTGGACAGTCACCCACAATGCGGCGATCAGGAAGGAAATCACGAACGCCATAAGGCGTACCGTGAGATAGTACGGTGCCTGCCGGCCTACGGGCCGGCAGCGGGTTGCCTTGACACCTTCGCCAGCTCAGCGCTGATTTCGGCCGTGTACTCGTGAATGTCGATCTGGATCGCATGACGGCGGCTTGCCTTGTACCGGCCGGCGTCCCGGCGCAAAGCACGGGCGATGCGTGTGCCGATATCCGGAGGTCTTTTCCAGGCACCGCTGATTTCCGCCGCGGCAAGACGCGCCTGCAGGTCCGCAACCACCCAGATGCAGCCCACCGGCTGAACCAAGCCTATGAAGTAAAGATTGGGCTCGCTCTCCGGCAGCATGCGCAGATAGAGCGGCACTTGCGTGACATCGTCCCAATCGTCGCAAACTTGGCTGAGGAAGGGCACGCCCAACCTGAACCCGGTTGCCCAGATGATGGTGTCGAACTCACCGCTCGTTCCGTCCGAAAAGCCGATCTTCGAGCCCTCGGCTGAACTGATTGCCGGACGCACCGTGATCATGCCGTGCCGGATGCGCTCCAGAACATCGGTGTTGAGCGTCGGGTGACGGCTCAGAAACGGAAAGTCCGGCTCGGGAAGCCCGTAGCGCGCATAGGGGCCGACCGTGAACTTGATGATTCTTTCGACCAGCCAGTCACGGGCCCAGCGGAACATCGGCTTGTGCAGTTTCCGAAACTGCACATCGACAGGCCGGCCGCCAACGAGCTTGGGAACGATAACCTGCGGACTGCGCAGGCTCAGGCTGACATGAGACGTCACCGGGGCCAGCGCCACCGCGATGTCGCAGGCGGAGTTTCCGCCACCCACGACCAGAACCCGCTTGCCTGCAAAATCCTGCGCCTTCTTGTAGCGGACCGAATGGATCTGCTCGCCATCGAAGCCTCCGGGAAGATCCGGCAAAACCGGCTCCCTGTGGTGCCCCGAGCACACGATAAGCTGCTCGGCGGTGTGCACATGGCTCTGACCGTCCCGCACGGCCTCGATCTTCCAGCATCCGTCCGCCTGCCGCGTCACGGTCTCGACCCGTGAATTCAGCCGGATATGCCGTCCGAGATCGAAATGCGCCTCATAGGCGCGCATGTAGGCAAGGATCTGGGCGTTCGACGGATAGTCGGGATAGTCTTCCGGCATCGGAAAGTCGGGAAATTGCGACAACCGCTTCGAACTGATCGTATGAGCGGATTCGTAAACACTTGGACGCTCGGGGTCCCCGCTGAAGACCCAGATGCCCCCGGTCACATCCTGTGCTTCGTGGCAGATGACGTTGTCGATCCCCGCATCGGCGAGGTTCTTGAGCGTTGTCAGTCCTGTCGGTCCCGCTCCGATGACACAAACCCGGAAATGCTCAGACGCCAATTCAGCCACTCGTTCAATTATTTCCTCTAAGGGAGAACGAAGCAATAACACCGTGGTTCACCGGGTCAACTCAAAGCGGTTCGGGGGAATTTTCCCGCCGTGTCCGAAGTCCGGGAATCATGGTAACGCCTTTTTTGCATGCCGGATTGGCCGTAACCGGAGAAACAAGATGGATCTGACGTCCGTTGCTGCCCAGCGCAAGGCCGGGCTCGTCCTCGCAGCTTGCGGAACGCTTCTTGCCGGATGCGCAGCCCCCAGCGCTCCGTCAGCCGCCGGCGCGCATGCGCAGGCCGTTGCGACGCTGCAGCGGGTCAATACGCGCGCTCACGAATGCTGGCTCAGGGATTCCGACTTCCGGGACTATGGCCTTGTTCCCGAACTCGACACCACCAGCACGCCGCGGCTCCTGGTGGTACCGCGCGGCAAACCGCAGTCGCTGCCCCAGGCGGTCATCGTCTCCAGTGGCGGCGGCGCACAGTTTTACGGACCGCTCTCCACCTCGCCGCTGGCAGGGCGGATCAATGACGACATATCGCGCTGGGCCCAGGGCGCCGCGGGTTGCTAGCAAGAGCCCGGACGGGGCTGCCGGGGGCCTGCAAGGACCGCCCCGTGGTGTATCCCGGCCGCAAAGTCTGATAGGGGTTGTTCACAAGGCTTGAAGCACCGGGCATCCACAGGATTGCTCGCAAGATCGCCGAAACAGGCAGATTCAAGGTGCCATCCCCTACCCCGTTGCGCTATAGCCTCCCCATTCCCGCCAAAGACAGGGGCGAACCGCGTCATGAGCATTCCCAATACAATCGCCATCACCGAAGAGCTGATCGCCGCGCACGGGCTGAAGCCCGATGAATACCAGCGCATTCTCGAGCTGATCGGCCGGGAACCGAGTTTCACCGAACTTGGCATCTTTTCCGCGATGTGGAATGAGCACTGCTCCTACAAATCCTCCAAGAAATGGCTCAAGACCCTGCCGACGGAGGGTCCGCGCGTGCTCCAGGGACCGGGCGAGAACGCCGGCGTGGTCGATATCGGCGATGGCGACTGCGTGGTCTTCAAGATGGAGAGCCACAACCACCCCTCCTATATCGAGCCCTACCAGGGTGCGGCGACCGGAGTCGGCGGCATCCTCCGCGACGTCTTCACCATGGGCGCACGTCCCATTGCGGCAATGAACGCGCTCAGGTTCGGTGAGCCCGACCACCCGAAGACCCGCCATCTCGTTTCCGGCGTCGTTGCCGGCGTCGGCGGGTACGGCAATTCCTTCGGCGTGCCGACCGTCGGCGGCGAGGTCGAATTCGACCCGCGCTACAACGGCAACTGCCTCGTCAACGCCTTTGCCGCCGGTATCGCCAAAACCGATGGGATCTTTCTCTCCGAGGCCAAGGGCGTGGGCCTGCCGGTTGTCTATCTCGGGGCCAAGACCGGTCGCGACGGTGTCGGAGGCGCCACCATGGCGTCAGCCGAATTCGATGAACAGATCGACGAAAAGCGCCCGACCGTGCAGGTCGGCGACCCGTTCACCGAAAAATGCCTGCTGGAAGCCTGCCTCGAACTCATGCAGACCGGCGCGGTCATCGCCATTCAGGACATGGGCGCAGCGGGCCTGACCTGCTCGGCGGTTGAGATGGGCGCGAAAGGCGGCCTCGGTATCGAACTCGATCTCGATCAGGTTCCGGTCCGCGAGGAGAACATGAGCGCCTACGAGATGATGCTATCCGAAAGCCAGGAGCGCATGCTCATGGTTCTCGAACCGGAAAAGGAAGCCGAGGCGAAGGCGATCTTCGTCAAATGGGGGCTCGATTTCGCCATTGTCGGCAAGACCACCGACGATCTGAGGTTCCGGGTTCTCCATCAGGGCGACGAAGTCGCAAACCTGCCGATCCGTGAGCTTGGTGACGAGGCGCCCGAATATGACCGCCCCTGGCGTGAAATCGGCAAGTTTTCTCCGCTGCTGGCGACCGATGTCGACGAGCCGGAGGATTACGGCCAGTCTCTTCTCGATCTGCTCGGCGCCCCCAACAATGCCTCCCGCCGCTGGGTGTGGGAGCAGTATGACACCCTGATCCAGGGGAACTCCCTGCAAATTCCCGGAGGCGATGCAGGCGTCGTGCGCGTCGATGGGCATGACACCAAGGCGTTGGCATTCTCCTCGGATGTGACGCCGCGCTATGTCGAAGCCGATCCCTATGAAGGCGGCAAGCAGGCGGTGGCAGAGTGCTGGCGCAACCTGACCGCGGTCGGCGCCGATCCGCTTGCTGCGACCGACAATCTCAATTTCGGCAACCCTGAGCGGCCCGAAATCATGGGGCAACTGGTCATGGCCATCGAAGGCATCGGCGAGGCCTGCCGTGCCCTGGATTTCCCGATCGTCTCCGGCAATGTGTCGCTTTACAACGAGACCAACGGCGAGGCGATCCTGCCAACACCGACCATCGGCGGCGTCGGCCTCATTCCCGACTGGTCCCACATGGCCAGGATCGGCAGTGCTGCGCCCGGGGACGCAATCATCCAGATTGGCGGCGACGGCTCCCATCTCGGGCAGACGACCTGGCTCCGCGATTGCCTGGGCAGATCCGAGGGCGCGCCGCCGCCCGTTGATCTGATGCAGGAACGCCGCAATGGCGATTTCATCCGCTCGGGGATCCGCAACGGCCTGATCACCGCCTGTCACGACATTTCGTCTGGCGGCCTTGCCCTGGCACTCGCCGAGATGGCGATATCATCCGGTCACGGGATGAAGATCGATCTCTCCGGTGGACAGGGACCGAACCATGCGCTTCTGTTCGGCGAAGACCAGGCCCGCTACGTGATCACGGTCTCCCGCGATCTGGGCAACTTCATGCTCGCGAGTGCCGAGGGTGCGGGCGTTCCCTTCCGCATGCTCGGCAAGGTGGGCGGCGACAGCCTCGACATCGATGGCCTCATGTCTGTGCCGGTGGCCACGTTGCGCAAGACACATGAATCGTGGTTCCCTTCATTCATGGACACCGCCGCTGCCATGGCGGCGGAATAGTCAACTCAGGAGTTCTCAGAATGCCGATGAATGCGGGCGATATCGAAACAATGATCAAGGCCGGAATTCCCGACGCCCAGGTGACAATCCGGGATCTGGCCGGGGACGGCGATCACTATGCTGCCGAGGTGGTGTCCGAGAGCTTCCGCGGAAAGAGCCGCGTGCAACAGCACCAGATGGTTTACAACGCGCTGCAGGGCAATATGGGCGGCGTGTTGCATGCGCTGGCGCTGCAAACCAGCGTTCCCGATTGAATTCGACCTCCAGGAAGCGTTCCGCACGAACGTCCGGGTCAAATCTCAGGCTGGCCCGAACTTCCATCCGCCTTTGATCGCGCGATGACCACCGCAACCGGTCCGGCCGGTTCGCCGGAATCGATCATCATTTCGCCACCCAGCGCCAGGCTTGAGACCGCACCGTCGAAAAACAGCGCGTTCTCGCAACCGGCGGCGTCGCGAAAGAGCCGGGCAAACGAGCCGAGGCTCACCTTGTCGCGCGTAATGATGAACACCACCTTGCCGTCGGCGCGCACGCCGACGCCGTTGCGGATGAATTTCGATGTCCCGTCAGGCAGGAAACGCGGATGGATCGCGCCGTCGATCAGGAGCATCGGGCCGGATTGCGTGGCGAAGGCCGGAGTGATGCCGGCTTGCGCATAGGCGTCCGTTTCCAAGACACCGGCGCTGCCGTCTTCCCTGACGAAAAACACCCCGTTGGGCTTGAGAAAGAAATTGCCGAACCCGTTGTCGCGGTTGAGCGGCGCGAGTTCGGTACCTGCTTCGACGTAGAGCCCGACCGGCGTCATGTCTGAGTGATACATGCCGGCATTCATCGCCAGCAGAAGGCTTTCCCCGGATGCAAGCCCCGAACGGACATGCTCGCTCGCCTCGGGGACCGTGCCCAGCACCCGGTCATCAGCGGTGCGGTAAACCAGGCGAAGGGCATCGACCGATGGATCCACGACGCACAGAATGGCTCTCGCTTCTTCGAAAACCCTCTCTGTACATCCGTCCGGCCAGTCGTTTCGCGTCAAGTCAGCCTCCTCGCTCGCTTGTTTCCGATCAACGGTCTCCCGCCCCGGTTCCGCGGGGTCCGCAGACAGCAGTGCCAACGCCGCCGCTCCCGCGACGATTGCGGCAAGGCCCACAACGGCTGAAACGAATGCATGCCTTCCGGTCTTCATCCTCGCACATATAGGGCGGCTGCGCTTGTCTTGTCATGCTGCCTGCATTATCTCAGGGATACAAATCACCGAGGCAGCCCCTCACGCGCGGCACGCTCTGAAAGGATACTGCAATGTCCGGCATCAACGAATTCATCGACAATGAAGTCAAGTCCAACGACGTCGTTCTCTTCATGAAGGGAACGCCCCAGTTCCCGCAATGCGGATTTTCCGGCCAGGTCGTTCAGATTCTCGACTACCTCGGCGTGCCCTACAAGGGCGTCAACGTGCTTGCCGACGACGCGCTGAGGAACGGAATCAAGGAATACTCCAACTGGCCGACAATCCCGCAGCTCTACGTCAAGGGCGAGTTCGTCGGCGGATGCGACATCGTCCGCGAGATGTTCCAGTCGAGCGAGTTGCAGGAGCACTTGAGCGGCAAGGGTGTCCCCGTCAAGGCCGCTTGACCGGCACCGGAACTGACCAAGGCAAGAGGCGGATTTTTCCGCCTCTTTTCGTTTTACGGCGGCTGCGCTTCACCAAAGGTGTGAGCGGCCCCGGCAAAGAAGAGGAGATATCACCTTGACCTGGAAGATCTACCTGTCCGGCGAAATCCACACGGACTGGCGCGAGCAGATCGAAAGCGGCGCAGGCAAAGCCGACCTGCCCGTGTCTTTCAGCGCCCCGGTCACGCACCACGAGGCCTCCGATGACGTTGGCGTGGCGATCCTTGGCGGCGAGCCAAACAAGTTCTGGCACGACCACAAGGGGGCGCAGATCAACGCCATCCGCACCCGCAAGCTGATCGAAGATGCCGACATCGTCGTGGTTCGTTTCGGCGAGAAGTACAAGCAGTGGAACGCAGCCTTCGACGCCGGTTTTGCCGCTGCACTCGGCAAGCCGCTGATCATCCTGCATCAGGACGAACATGCCCACGCGCTCAAGGAGGTCGATGCCGCCGCACTTGCTGTCGCAAGGACGCCCGACCAGGTGGTCGATATCCTGCGTTATGTGATCCGTGGCGAGCTTGACGGCTACACCGACAAGGCGCTGGACGCCGCGCAATGAGTGAGGCCGGCTACTCCGGCTTCGGCCCGCAGACCCTGCCCTTCCTCAAGGCGTTGGGCTTTCACCAGTCGAAAGAGTGGTTCGAGGAGAACCGCTCGATCTACGAGGCCGAACTGCAGCAGCCCATGGCCGCTCTGATGGAGGGTATCGCGACCCGTTTCCGCGAGGAGAAGATCCCGCTGACGGCCTCGGCCAAGACCTCGGTCTTCCGCATCAACCGCGATGTGCGTTTTCCGAAGAACAAGGAACCCTACAAAACCAATCTTGGCGCAGTCGTCACGCGTTCCGGTTCCAAGAAGGATCCGGGGCTTCTCTACATCAATATCGAACCGGACAATTGTTTCGTGGGGGCCGGGTTCTACAGGCTCGAAGGCGATGAGTTGCGCGCGTTTCGCGAAGCAATCGCCAGGAAACCGGATGAGTTCCGCAAGGCCACAGCACCCCTCATTCAGCGCGGACACGGTTTCATCGAACGCAACAAGCTCAAGCGGCCGCCGCGCGGGTTCGAGGACGTCGAGGACACAGAAACGCTCGAGCTCATAAAGCTCAAGCACATCGCGCTTTCACGCCCATTCGATCACGAATTGCTCAAGGGCCGCGCAATTATCGACGAGATGGTGCAGGTTGCCCGCGCCGCACTCCCCTTGCTTGAGTTCGGCTGGCGGGTCATCGATCCGGTCCGCGCAGCCCGCGCGGAACAGACCGCCTGAACCGGAGACAACGAAGAAACAGGCAAACACTCCTCCGGGAGCACGACCGGGCCTGCGTGGTCTTCGAATCCGTACTCATGTGACGGCAGTATTTCTCCGGTTCTTTGGCGACACACACACGAAAGAGTGAACGGACCGTTCGCCAGACTGCCTGCATCCAGAGCATTTCATGCAAGATCGTGCGGGTTGCTCGCGGAATATACTGGGTTTAAGAACGATCCCGGTTGCGGTCACTCAGGCCCGCCTTCTGACCCCGGACGCTCCGGTCCACACCTTGCTGTTCGTGAATTGAACACAGGCCGGGTCAGCTTCACCAGACACGGATGCGCGCCGCACACCCGTTCGCCACAGGATGGAACTTCCATGCACGCAGATCAGGCGGCAGCCACGACCCAATCCGTCAAGCTGGGCAGTATCGGACGTCCGCAATTCATCGCCATCGTGGCCTCGATGATGGCGCTTAATGCGCTTGCAATCGACATCATGCTGCCCGCGTTCCCGGACATGGTCTCCGGCTTTGGAATCGACGATGCCAACCGTGTCCAGTTCGTTCTCCTGTCCTACGTCATCGGCTTCGGCGGCGCGCAACTCTTTTTCGGACCCGTCTCCGATCGTTTCGGTCGCAGGGCTCCGCTGTTTTTCGGAATTGCCCTCTACGCTGCGTGCTCGATCGCGGGCGCCTTTGCCCCGAGTTTCGAGTTTTTGCTGATCGCTCGCCTGCTTCAGGGGATCGGAGCCGCCGGAACGCGCGTGATTGCCCTTTCGGTCGTTCGTGACACCCATTCGGGCCGCGCCATGGCGGCGACCATGTCGATGGTCATGATGGTGTTCATGGTCGTTCCGGTGTTCGCGCCGATGATCGGTCAGATCATCGTACTCGCCGGGGACTGGCACCTGATCTTCCTGTTCATGGCCGTTATCTCGCTTGCCGTTGGCGCATGGGCAATGTTCCGACTGCCCGAAACCCTCGCCCCCGAAAACCGCCGCCCGCTCACGCTTGCGAGCGTTGCGGAGGCATTCAGGATCATCCTGACCAACCGCACGGCCCTGTTCTACACTCTGGCAACGAGTTTCTATTTCGGTTCGCTGTTTGCGTTCCTGAATGTGGCTCAGCCGATCTATGCCGGCATCTATGGGCTCGGCGCCTATTTCCCGCTTGCCTTCGGCGCGGTCGCCGTCGCCATGGCGGGCTCGGCCTTCATCAACTCACGGCTCGTCGGCCGTTTCGGCCAGCGGCGGCTTTCCCATACCGCGCTCATCGCCTATCTCGGGTTCGCGCTGCTGCTCGCGGCCTTCGCAACCATCGGTCCGGTGCCGTTCTGGCTGTTTTTCCTGATCTCGTTCCTGATGATGCCGCTATTCGGTTTCGTCGGATCGAATTTCAATTCGATCGCCATGGAACCGCTCGGCGCTATAGCCGGCACCGCCTCGTCGACACTCGGCTTTGCCCAGACCGTGGGCGGCGGCCTCGTCGGTGCTGCCATCGGGCAGTCCTTCGATGGCAGCATTTTCCCGCTCGCTGCGGGTTACGCAATCGTCTCGACGATTTCGCTCGGCATGGTGCTGGTCGCGGAGAAGGGAAAGCTGTTCGGCACCGGTGAGCCCGACGCCTGACAGTCGAGAGGGGCGGCCTCAGGCTGCCCAAAGCTCCTCACGCAGGACCTTCCAGCTGTCCGGATCGGTCGTTGCCAGAAGGCCGCCATCGACATGTTCGGGGCGGTAGGCGCTGCCATCGAACCGGCGCACGTAACCGCCGGCCTCCTCGACGATCAGCGCTCCTGCAAGATGATCCCAGGGCATCAGCTTGTTGTAGAGCGCAAAGTGAATGTGCCCGGCGGAGACCAGGCGGTATTCCTGTGCAGCACACCGATAGCCTACATTGCCAAGGCACTTGCCCTGATTGCGGGCCATGATGCTGCGATCGGGTTCAGGCATCTGTTGCCAGGACGCAGCCCCGATCATCTCGCCCACCGACCCGACCGGTGACACCGCAAGCGGCACCGTATCGCCGTCGGCGCGCATGAGCCGCGCACCGGCGGATTTCTCGGCCATGATCCAGTCCTTGCCGACCGGGTCGTGGATGACACCGGCAACCGTCTCGCCATCCTTCACCACTGCCAGCATGACGCCGAAAGCGGCCACGCCTGTGGCGAAATTGAACGTCCCGTCCACGGGATCGATCACGAACGCCAGTTCATCGGTGCGGCTCCAGCCGTCGAGCAGCGCCGGATTGTCCGACACTGCCTCTTCTCCGATCACCACCGCGTTCGGAAAGCGCGCCCTGAGACTTGCCGTTATCGCCCGCTCGGCGGCCACATCCGCTTCCGTCACAAGGTCGGCGGCGGAGGTCTTGTGCTGCACCGATCCCGCGCCGAGATTGCGGAAACGCGGCATGATTTCGGTCGCTGCCACTTCGGCAAGAAGTTTGGTCAGCCAATCGAAATCGGCGGAGGTCAGTGTCGTCATGATTGTGCCTTTTCAGGGAGCGGAGGAAAGATTGGCGAAGTCGAACAGGCTTCTATCAAGCAGATGTGACGGCCGGGTGTTGCCCAGCGCCCGGATCATCGAATCCTTGCGTCCCGGCATTCGCCGCTCGATCTCCGCGATCATCGCCTTCATGGCATTGCGCTGCAGACCGTCCTGCGAACCGCACAGGTCGCACGGGATGATCGGGAACTTCAGCGCCTCGGCAAAGCGCGTCAGGTCCTCCTCGGCGCAATAGGCCAGCGGCCTGAGCACCATCACGTCGCCTTCGTCGTTGATGAGCTTCGGCGGCATGGCTGCCAGCCGTCCCCCATGAAAGAAATTCAGAAAGAATGTTTCAAGGATGTCGTCCCGGTGATGACCGAGCACCAGCGCCTGACAGCCCTCCTCGCGCGCGATTCGGTAGAGATGCCCCCGTCGAAGACGCGAGCAAAGCGCGCAATAGGTCGCTCCCTCCGGCACCTTCTCGGTCACGACCGAGTAGGTATCCCGGTACTCGATCCGGTGGTTTACGCCGTGTCTGGTCAGGTAATCGGGCAGGATGTGCTTGGGGAAATTCGGCTGCCCCTGGTCGAGATTGCAGGCAATCAGATCGACCGGCAGCATGCCGCGCCATTGAAGGTCCATCATAAGCGCCAGTAGACCGTAGGAGTCCTTGCCGCCCGATAACGCCACCAGCCAGCGCGGGCGTTCCGCGCGCCCCTCCTGCGCCACCATCGAGAAATCCTCGATCGCCTGCCGCACATTGCGGATCAACCGCTTGCGCAGCTTGTTGAAGGACACGCTTGATGGCGCTTCCGCAAACATCGAGGGACCGGCGCCGGAAGTCTCCGGTGCTCCCGCCTCTTTGTCGGGGATTTCAGTCCCTGAAGGCTCGATCCGTCCCGCGGGCGGTGTGCTTTCAATCACGTCACTCATGCCCTTGGGGATGCGGGCTTTGCGCGCCCGCGTCAAGACCCGAACACAGACCAATCCATGCGTTTGGTCAATTGTTCAAGCGCGGTGCTGCCGAGCTTGGAATTCCCGACCGGATCGAGCCCGGGAGACCAAACCGCAATCGAGGCGATTCCCGGCGCGATGGCGAGGATCCCGCCGCCCACCCCGCTCTTGCCCGGCAGACCGACGCGATAGGCGAATTCTCCCGCCCCGTCATAGTGACCGCACATCAGCATGATGGCATTGATACGCCGGGCGCGGTGCGCGGGCACCACTTGAGACGACGTCAGCGGATTGCGGCCCTGGCAGGCCAGGAAAAGCCCGGCGCGCGCGAGTTGCTGGCAGTTCATCGCAATGGCGCACTGGTGAAAATAGACGCCCAGCACATGATCGACCGGATGGGTGACAGTGCCGAAGGAGCGCATGAAATGCGCCAGCGATGCGTTGCGGTCGCCATGGGCGGTTTCCGATGCCGCCACCCTCTCGTCGATAACCACCGAATCGTCGTCGGCCAGATAGCGCAGGAAGCGCACGATTTCGCCGATCGCCTCGCGCGGCTCATGGCCTGACAGGATCAGGTCGGCAACAGCGATGGCGCCGGCATTGATGAACGGATTGCGCGGCCTGCCCTTTTCCTGCTCGAGCTGAACGATCGAGTTGAACGGGTTGCCGGAAGGTTCGCGCCCGACCCGGGTCCACAGCGAATCTCCGAGTTTGCCGAGCGCCAGCGACAGCGTGAACACTTTCGACACACTCTGGATCGAAAAGGCGGTGGCGGCGTCGCCCGAGCTTAGAACCCGGCCGTCCGGCAGCGCCACCGCAATGCCGAAGTGCTGCGGATCGACCTTGGCGAGCTCCGGAATGTAATGTGCCACAAGACCGCGGTCCTCTTCCTCTGCCGCCTCCCCGGCGATCTCGTCGAGCACTTGTTGCAGCCGGTCCATGATCTGCCCCCCTGTGTCTGTCTCAATCGGGTTTGAGACTGCACATTACGAAAAAGGCCGCCCCGAGGGACGGCCTTGCAACCTTTGATCCGAAGTCGGGATCAGCGCGAGTAGAACTCGACGACCAGATTCGGCTCCATCTGAACCGGATACGGCACGTCCGAAAGGTTCGGCACGCGGGTATAGGTGGCGGTCATCTTGTTGTGGTCGACTTCGACATATTCCGGCACGTCGCGCTCGGCCAGGCCGACCGATTCGAGCACGATGACGAGCTGCTTGGACTTCTCGCGGACTTCAACGACGTCGCCCGGCTTGCAGCGGTACGAACCGATGTTGGTGCGGCGGCCATTGACCATCACGTGTCCGTGGTTGACGAACTGGCGAGCGGCGAAGATCGTCGGCACGAACTTGGCGCGGTAGACGATCGCATCGAGACGCGACTCCAGAAGGCCGATCAGGTTTTCGGGCGTATCGCCCTTCATCCGGTTGGCTTCGTCGTAGATCTTGCGGAACTGCTTTTCCGAAATGTCGCCGTAGTAGCCCTTGAGCTTCTGCTTGGCGCGCAGCTGCACGCCGAAGTCCGAAAGCTTGCCCTTGCGGCGCTGACCGTGCTGGCCCGGACCGTATTCGCGGCGGTTGACCGGCGACTTCGGGCGGCCCCAGATATTTTCGCCCATGCGGCGATCGAGTTTGTATTTTGCGGATTCGCGCTTGCTCATCGCATTTCCTTTCAAAAGGTTGGTCCGGCCTGTTCCCAGTCCGGATGAAGGAAACGCGCCCTCCTCTGGCCCCCGTTTTCGAGACCTGACAGGATGGTTCACGCACGCTTTGTGACAAACCATCCACGGGACACGTAAAGAACGCGGGAAACATTGCTTCCCGCGCTGGCGAGGTCTCTAGAGGATCGCGCGCGGACTGTCAACGTCGCATTGGATGATCGCGGTCGGTCAAAGCCGCTCCGCCGCACCTGTTTCCGAATCTGCCGCTGACAGTTATAGCAGGGGCAGCCCCTGAAACCGGACACCGATCCCTGATGCCCTACAATGTTCTAGACCGCCTTCTCAATTATGTCGTCATCGACACCCAGTCCGATCCCGCCTCTTCCGCCCAGCCCTCGACCGAAAAGCAGAAAGACCTCGCACGGGTGCTGGTCGAGGAACTCCTGGTGCTCGGTCTGGAAGACGCGCATATGGACGAGCACGGCAATGTCTACGCCACATTGCCCGCCACCACGAACAAGAACGTGCCGGTGATCGGCTTTTGCGCTCATATGGACACTGCACCGGATTTCTCCGGAACCAATGTGAAGCCCAACATCGTGCGTGACTATCAGGGCGGAGACATCCGGTTGCCTGGAGATTCCAGCCGCGTGATAACTCTCAGCGAACATCCCGATCTCGCCGACCAGATCGGCCACGACATCGTTACCACCGACGGCACCACCCTGCTCGGGGCCGACGACAAGGCCGGTGTCGCGGAAATCATGACGGCGCTCGCAACGCTGGTCACCACTCCCGATATCGCCCACGGCGTCATCAAGGTCCTTTTCACCACCGATGAAGAGATCGGCCGCGGCGCGGACAAGGTCGACCTGGAAAAGCTCGGCGCCGATTTCGGTTACACCATGGATGGCGGACGCGTTGGCGAAACAAACGATGAAACGTTCTCGGCCGATGGCGTAACGATCGACATCACCGGGGTCGCCCAGCACCCGGGCACATCAAAGGGCGTGATGGAAAACGCGATCAAGATCGCCAGCGACATCGTGGCCCGCCTGCCGAAGGACCTGGCGCCGGAAACCACGGACGGCCGAGAAGGCTTCATCCACCCGGTTGGCATTTCCGGCTCGATGGATGCGGCACGTCTCGAATTCATCATCCGTGACTTCGTGGACGAGGGCCTGTCTGAAAAGGAAGCCCTGCTTCGCTCTCTGGCTGAAGAGGTCATGACAGGTTACCCCGGCTCGACCATGCGTTTCACGGTCTCGGAGCAGTATCGCAACATGAAGCAGGTGCTCGACCGGCACCCCGAGATCATGGACAACCTTCTCGAAGCGGTCCGCCGTGTGGGTCTCGAACCGGTGACGCGACCGATCCGGGGCGGTACCGACGGCTCGCGCCTATCCTTCATGGGCCTGCCCTGCCCCAACATCTACACAGGCGGCCATTCGTACCACTCGCCGCTCGAATGGATCAGCGTTCAGGACATGCAGAAATCGGTCGATACCATCGTCGAACTCGTGAAGGTCTGGGAAGAGCAGGCCTGAGTTCAGGAACGTTCCGGTGGCGGGTGCGTTGGCTTTCCTCACAGCGGGGAAAGCCGATGCGAAATACGACCTGGACCGAAAACCGTAGACCCAGCCGGACCTTTGTTGCTGTACTCGGTTGGTTTGCCATCTTCGGCTGCGGAATATTCGGACTTAGCATTCTGATTGCCGATTTCGTCGTACCGGAACACAACTGGATATCCGACACGATCAGTGATCTGGGAGCCGGGCGCTACGCGGCCATCGTCGACATCGGGCTTTACGCGTTCTCGGCGGCCCTGATCTCGGTTGCTCTTCTGGCAGCACATATTCACCCGGGCGGCACCCGCTGGAGCACCGGCACCGTCGGCTTCGCAGTTCTCGCGCTCATCGTGTTCCTGGTAGGCGCACGAAACGAATATGGCGACCGCGATACCGATGGCGTCGTCATTCATATCTATCTCGTCTACGCCCTCGGATTGCTGATGGCGTTTCTGCCCTGGCTCATGGCCGAAAACGCAGAGCGCGTCAGCCGGATGACAGGCCGGATACTCCGGTTTCTATCCGCTCTCTGGGCCGTATCAGCCCCCGTGTTTTTCTTTCTGCCCACATCCATCGACGGGATCTACGAAAGATACCTCGGACTGATTGCATGTTCGGTGGTCGTCCTTATGGCGCGGTTGTTCCTGAGGCACGGACGCCAGACCTCTTCCGAAGCCGGCCGCGACTCTCCGCGCGAAATCTCCCGGCACTCCACGGAAGCAGCGGGCTGATGATTTTCGGGACCGAACCGCACGACACGATCGCCACCGCGATCACGCTGTCATTTGTCGCCCTGCTCTGGGTTATCGTCGTGGTGCGTCTGATCGGCCTGCGCACCTTTTCCAAGATGACGGCCTTCGACTTCGTGGTCACCGTTGCCACGGGCTCCCTGCTCGCCGGCGCCAGCCAGGCAAAGGTCTGGCCGGCTTTCTGGCAAACAATTCTGGCGATTGGCATCCTGCTGGGACTCCAATACGTCACGGCAAGACTGCGCAAGGCCTCCAAAGCCTTCGACCGTGTTGTCCAGAATTCGCCCGTTCTGCTGATGCGCGACGGCGAGATCCTTCACCCGGCACTTGCGAGCACACGGGTTGCCGAGGAAGACCTGATCGCCAAACTGCGCGAAGCAAACGTGCTCGATCTGTCCGAAGTCCGCGCGGCGGTGCTGGAGACGACCGGCAACATTTCGGTGTTGCACGGTCAGCATATGGACCCGCGATTGTTGCAGAACGTAACCCGGATCGAATGATCCCGGCAGCTTCATCGGCCCAAGGTCGCGGCGGCCAATCCCCGAGAACCGGCTCTCATGCCACGCTCTGCGTCAGTCCTTGCCCATGGCCTCCGCAGCGCGCTCGGCCAGGGTGATGCCTGCCTGGTTCATGGTCAGATGGGTGTAGTCCGCACCGGCCTCACGGATCCGGTCCTGGTGTGATTCATGCAGGGCGTGCGAAACGATCGGCCCTGCAAAGCCACGCTGCCTGAGCGAGCGGGCAGCAATCAGCTTGGCTTCGAGATCGTCCATCGCCAGGATCGCCGCCCTGATCCGGCCGAAATCGCAGCCCTGCCAGAAATTGCTGTCCTCCGCGTCGGCAAACAGCACATTGCGCCCGGCCTGCTGATGGGCCTTGGCCTTGTAGGGATCGGCATCGAGGCCCAGCGGTTTCAGACCCTCATCCTCGATCTGCTTGTAGGCGGCGCTGCCGGTGCGGCCCATGCCGAAGATCAGCACATCGGCTTCACCCATGTCATGCGGCTGCTCGTCGGGATGAACGGTGTCGCGCTCGAAGTGCCCAAGTGCTGCCTCATAGCGTTCGAACAGGGGGTGGGCGAAGCGGTTGAGCGGGGCCGATATCACGAAGGAGATCGACACCGCGATGGCCAGCGGTACGAGATACTCGGGCAGCACGCCGGCGGCCACGATCAGGCCGAACTCGGAATAGGCGGTCAGGCTCAACGCGCTCAGGAATGCGCTTCGCGCGCGAAGCTTGAACAACACCAGCAACGCGAAAAACAGCGCGCCCTTGAGCGAAAGCGCGAGACCTGCTGCCACCGCGAAGGCCATGGCGCCCCAGTCCGGCAGGCCTGTCAGCCCGATCTGCAGGAAAAAGCCGACGAGGAAAACCTCCTTGAGCGACCAGAGCGAGGCGCCCAGTTCCTTGGCACGGACATGGGTGGAGAGCAGCACACCCATCACCAGCGCCCCGATCTCCGAGGACAGACCCATCGCCTCGAACCCCATGCCGCCGATCACCAGCGACAGCATCATGCCCATCAGCACCAGAAGCTCGTCATGACCGGCGAAATCCAAAAGCCAGTGAAGCACCGGGCGCAGCAGTGGCAGCGCAAAGACGAAAAGCGCCCAGACATTCGGCGTCTGCCCCGACCAGACCGCGAGCACCACAAGCGCGATGATGTCCTGCACGATCAGGATGCCGATGGCGGTGCGGCCATGGAAAGCGCCCAGTTCACGCTTGGTCTCGAGCAGTTTTGCCGCAAGCACGGTTGAGGAAAACGACAGCGCGATCGCGATCAGCAGCGCCGTGTTCCAGTCGAGCCCCATGATCAGCTTGAGACCGGGCATGAAGACGAGAACCGAAATCGCAAAATGCAGCAATGCACCGCCCACGACCTGCGGCTGCGCGATCTGTTCGAGCTTGAGCTTGAGCCCGACGGTAAACAACAGCATCAAAACGCCCAGATGCGCGACATGCTCCAGCGTTTCGCCGGTGTAGACGGGAAGCCCGAGCGCGGGGCCGAAAACGTTGATGGCGAAACCGGCGGCAAGGAAACCCACCAGCGGCGGCAATCCGATCTGACGCACGGCAAGTCCGAAGAAAAAGGCAAAACTGATTGTTATGACTTCAAACACCGCGTGGTCTCTCCTTTGCCGAATGCCCCTCGGACGCATGCGCCCGAGAGATTTTGACGACACCATGACCCAAAGCGGAATGCCACGGCAAACAGGATTGAACGATTTTTCGCATTTTCCCGCCGCGAGGGTCCGCCAAGCGGCCTTGCGGTCGGACCGCTTTATCCCGCTCCGAAGGGGATCTGCGGCTTACTCCGCGGCCTGAGGCTTGGTGCTGCCGTCCTCGTCCGCCGCGTCGGCTGCGCCCGGCGCGGTTTCGGCTTCAAGCTCGGGAATCCCGACAATGCGTTTTCCGAAGGGATCTGCATGGACGATGATCAGCCCCTGCTCCTCAAAATAGCCGAGCAGCCTGCGGGCGCGGCGCGCCGAATGCGTGCCGTAGGCGCGCGCGATCCGTGCGTCCGACGGACATGGCTCGGCCTTGATCGCGGCCTTGGCGATCATCAGGAACACACCCTGCAGATCCTCCGATACCCGGTCGGCCAGCCCCAGCGCTGCAGCCCAGGCCGCACTTTCCGCGGTCTCCTCGTCCACACCCGCCCGCGCAATTGCCACCTGGCGGCGGAAATCGGCGAGAGACATCGGAGATCCTGAAATCCGCGCCATGCGCGAGCGCACCAGGAAATCCTGATACAATGCCGCGTCCGTGCGGTAGCCGGATCCGCTGTCCGCAAGGATCGTGTCGAGCACATCGGCAATCCGGCGCGCCCTCTCCGCCTGCGCTTCCGCCGGTTCGGGCCGGGCATCTGCCGAAAGCGCGCCCGGCGTCTCCCCGGGTGCGGCCGCCTGCGACAGCTCGGCCAGGATGTCGGTCGTCGGGCGCGGCTGCGGACGGGCGCGCCGCGCGACCGGACGGCTCAGTTCATCCGGATCCGGTGTGAAGATCAGGTCCTCGACATCTTCAACTGCTTGGGGCATCGGCATCAGCTTCGGGCTCGACGAGCGCGCCCTGGTCTCCACCTCGCCAATGGCGATCGGCAGCGGACGGCGCGATAGCGCGGGGCCGAGGCCTACGAAATTTCCGCGCTTCAAATCGCGGAACATCTCCGCCTGCCGCCGGTCCATGCCCAGAAGATCGGCCGCGCGCGCCATGTCGATGTCGAGAAAGGTGCGCCCCATCAGGAAATTCGAGGCTTCAGCGGCCACGTTCTTGGCGAGTTTTGCAAGCCTCTGGGTGGCAATCACGCCGGCCAGCCCGCGCTTTCGGCCGCGGCACATCAGGTTGGTCATGGCGCTGAGCGACATCTTGCGCGCATCCTCGGCCACCTCGCCGCCGGCTGACGGCGCAAACATCTGCGCCTCGTCCACCACGACCAGTACCGGGTACCAGTACTCGTGCTCGGCCTCGAACATGGCATTGAGAAAGATCGCGGCCGCGCGCATCTGGTCGTCGATCTCGAGGCCCTCGAGCGACAGCACGCAGGAGACCCGGTGCTTCCGGATCCTGCTTGCGATCCCCGCAAGCTCGCCCTCGCTGCGCTCGCCGTCGACCACCAGGTGTCCGTATTTTTCCGACAGGGTGACGAAATCACCCTCCGGATCGATGATCACCTGCTGCACCCATTCCGACGACTGTTCGAGCAGGCGCCGGAGCAGGTGCGACTTGCCGGAGCCGGAATTGCCCTGCACGAGAAGGCGCGTCGCAAGCAACTCCTCGATATCGAGCATGGCCGGCTGACCACCGGCCAATTCCCCCATGTTGATCCCGACCTGCACCTGGGCAACTCCTTGAACTCGACGCACGAACCGGGCTGATTCTTTTCAGAATCCGCCTTCGTCCGCTGTACCAGATTATTCGCTGCGCGCGGGCCATCGCGGAGAAAATACACAGGGAATTGCCGCAACGGACGCGGCGCAGTTGTTAATCGGCCCCGTGGTTTATCCCGAGGTCAGCCCGAACCCGTGCATCAGCCGCATGGCGCTGTAATCCGGATTTCCGGAAGTGAACACCACCCGGTCCTTCTCGTCGGGAAGCGCCGTGCCGCCCGGCAGGGTCTCGACGATGGACAGCGCCCGCCGGGCAATCGCTTCGGCCGGATCGATCCAGTCCACCGGCCAGGGCGCCATCTTGCGCATCCGGTTGACCAGGAACGGGAAATGCGTGCACGCCAGAACCACGATGTCGGTCTTTTCGCCGCCCTGGCTCACAAAGCAGGGATCAATCTCCGCCTTCACCGCCGCCTCGTCGACAAACCCGTTGCGCATGTAGGTCTCGGCAAGACCGGCGAGATTTTCCGATCCCACGAGCCGCACATGCACCTTGTCGGCATAATCGCGGATCAGGTCGCGCGTGTATTGCCGTTTCACGGTGCCGGGCGTGGCAAGAACGGAAACCAGTCCCGATCGCGTGCGCTCGGCCGCGGGCTTGATCGCGGGAACCGTGCCGACAAAGGGTATTTCCGGATATGCCTGCCGGAGCGCGGGCATCACGATGGTCGATGCGGTGTTGCAGGCAATCAGCGCAAGGGCCGGCGCGTGGCGGTCGATCAGCCCTTCGAAAAGCCCGACGATCCGGTCGCGAAGCCGCTCTTCATCCCAGGCGCCATAGGGAAAACCGGCATCGTCGGCCACATAAACGAAGCGGCGCCCGGGCATGATCACCCGCGCCTCACGCAGCACGCTCAGCCCGCCGATACCGCTGTCAAAGACCAGAACCGGACCGTCAACACTCATGCCTGTTCTCCCGGGCTGTCATCAATCATCTCCGGGGAACTCCCTTGGGAGCCGCGGCGCTCATCCTTGCGGCCAAACCGGTCGAGCGACGCGATCACGCCCCGGAGCACGCTGATCTCGTCGGTCGAAAAGCCGGGCCGGGTCAGCACCGCGCGCAGATTGTCGATGGCCTTCATGCGCTTGTCCTCGGAACGGAAATAGCCCCGCGCATCAAGGCCCTCCTCGATCTGCGCAAACAGCCCGTGAAGATCGGATTTCGGTGCGGGCGCCAGCTCGCGCGCGGCAAATGCGGTCTCCCGAGGATCGGAAAGCCCCGATTTCATCCACTCGTAGGACATCAGAAGCACCGCCTGTGCAATGTTGAGCGAGGCATAGGCGGGGTTGACCGGAAAGGTGACGATCTCGTCGGCGAGGCCAACCTCCCAGTTTCGCAAGCCTATCCGCTCGCGGCCGAACAGGATCCCGGTTCTCTCCCCCGAATTCTCACGAGCACGGAGGGTCTCGCCTGCCTCCACGGGCCCGCGAACCGGCTTGTGCCCGTCGCGTGACCGCGCCGTCGTCGCATAGACGAAGTTGAGATCGGCCATCGCCTCCTCGATCGTCTGGTAGACCCGCGCGGTTTCGATCACGTGATCGGCCCGCGACGCTGCACTGATCGCCTTTTCATTCGGCCAGCCGTCGCGCGGATTGACGATCCTGAGATTGGACAGGCCGAAATTGGCCATGGCGCGCGCCACCATGCCGATGTTTTCGCCCAGTTGCGGTTCCACCAGAATGATCGCCGGCCCGCCGGTGATGAGTTCGCGCTTTCTGTCGGTGCCGGCCACTGTTCCATTCTCCGCGCAGCGGCCCGCACCTCGATGCAATCGAACTCGGGCAACTTGGCCTAAGCGGCCCGCCTTCTGTCAGGCCGACACAACTACTGCCGTGTTGGTCCACAATCAAGACAGGCAGCTATTCCACGGCACTGAAAACCAGGGATGCATTGACCCCGCCAAAGCCGAATGCATTGGAGAGCACATGCTTGAGCGTCTTCTTCCTCGGAACATTGGGAACCAAGTCAAACCGGGCCGCTTCCTCATCGGGTGTCTCCAGGTTGATCGTCGCCGGAATGATCCCGTCCCGAAGTGCGAGTGTAGAGAAGACCGCTTCAATGGCACCGGCAGCACCGAGCAAATGACCGGTCGCGGATTTCGTCGCGGAGACTGCCAGGTCCTGTCCCCTGCCCGCAAACACATGGCTGATGGCGGCGATCTCGGCAGCGTCGCCGACCCCGGTCGATGTCGAGTGGGCATTGATGTAGTCAATATCGCCAGGCGCCAGACCGGCCATTTTCATGGCATTGCGCATCGCCTTCTGCGCGCCGATACCTTCGGGATGACCGGCGGTCAGATGGTAGGCGTCAGCGGATGTCCCGTAGCCGGAAAGGATCGCCAGCGGAGTGGCTCCGCGCTCGCGGGCATGGCTCAATCGCTCGATCACCAGCATCGCAGCGCCTTCCGAGAGCACAAAGCCTGCACGCGACTGATCGAAAGGCCGCGAGGCCCTGGCAGGATCGTCATTGTAGGCAGTGCATAGCGCCCGCGCTGCTGCAAAGCCACCAATGGAAATCGGATCGACAGAGCCTTCGGCCCCTCCACAAACCACAACCTCCGCCTCGCCGGTCTGTATCAACCGCATTCCGTCCCCGATCGCCTGCGCCGAGGCTGCACAAGCGGTGACCGGAGCGCCGATCGGGCCGGTGAAACCCTCTCGGATCGAGATCCATCCGGCCGCCAGATTGGCCAGGAACGCCGGCACAGTGAAAGGTGAAAGGCGCCCAGGACCGCGTTCGATGATCTTTGCGGCCGTTTGCGCCATCAACGGCGAGCCGCCGACGCCGGAGCCGACGATTGTAGCGGTGGCATCGCGCTCGTCTTCGCTTTCGGGCTGCCAGCCCGACTGGGCCAAGGCTTGTGTTGCGGCCGCCAGCCCGTACTGGATAAACCAGTCCATCTTCTTGATGTCCTTTGCGTCGATCCAGTCCGCCGGGTCGAAACCATCGGGATCATCCGTCTTCGCGGGAACCAGGCCGGCAATGGTGCTGGCAAAGCCGCTGACATCGAAGCGGGTATTGGCAACGACACCGCTCCTGCCGGCAAGCAGGCGCGTCCACGCCACTTCCACGCCCACACCCAACGGACTGGCCACACCCATCCCCGTCACCACAATCGGATCCATATCCATTTTCACTGCCTTCCGTTGCTATTACACTGGTGTATCTACACTGTTACTCTCAAAAAAAGTCCGATTGCCGGCCGTCAGCCGGCTGTCAGTGTCCTCAGCGCCGACAAAAGGGAATCGGCTTGCGGCGGATCAAGAAGAGCGCGCACCTCTCTTTGCGCTTCCTGCCAATGCGGCACCAATTCCTCAGCCAGCCTTTCCCCCTCCTGCGTAAGCTTGAAGTTGCGGCCATTGCCCTTGGTGGCCGGCGCGGATGAAACCAGCCCCTTTCGCATCAGCAGTTCGAGATTGCGAATCATCGTGGTGCGATCCATCGCAATACGCCGGGCCATGTGGCTCACCGGCTCGTCCCGCTTCTGTCTGAGCACCATCAAAACCGAAAACTGCACCACGGAAACGCCAAATCGCCGCAACTGCGCATCGTAGCGGCGCGTCATGGCACGCGCGGCCATCACCGTATTCAGCAATACACAGTCCGAGAATTCATAATGCATCCGGACAAGCTACCGTGTATCTACACATTGTCAACGCCACGTTGCCGCACTCGTCCTTCTGATCGGCCTTGTCTCGCGGATGCCTGAAAGCCGGGCGGCTTCCACTGACATCGCCCGGTGTTCGGAGCAATAACGGAATTCAACCGGCCGCGAGCCGGCGCGTGTTGTGCGCGGTTGCGGCTTTTGTTAAGAGAACGCCATCCCGACGGGCGGTCCTCCGCCCCTCCCCGACAACCCTCTTGGAAGGTTCAAAAGAATGGCAAAGATCAAGGTCGCGAATCCTGTGGTGGAGCTCGACGGCGACGAGATGACCCGCATCATCTGGCAGTTCATCAAGGACAAGCTGATCCATCCCTATCTCGACATTGATCTGCACTACTACGATCTGGGCATGGAACACCGCGATGCGACCGACGACCAGGTTACCGTCGACGCGGCAAACGCCATCAAGGAACACGGCGTGGGCGTCAAGTGCGCCACCATCACCCCGGACGAGGCCCGCGTCGAGGAATTCGGCCTCAAGAAGATGTGGCGCTCGCCCAACGGCACCATCCGCAACATCCTTGGCGGCGTGATCTTCCGCGAGCCGATCATCTGCAAGAACGTGCCCCGGCTCGTCCCCGGCTGGACCAAGCCCGTCATCGTCGGCCGCCATGCCTTCGGCGACCAGTACCGCGCCACCGACTTCAAGTTCCCCGGCAAGGGCAAGCTGTTCATGAAGTTCGTCGGCGAAGACGGCCAGGAGCAGGAATACGAAATCTACGATGCGCCCTCCGCCGGCGTCGCCATGGGCATGTACAACCTCGACAAGTCGATCGAGGACTTCGCACGCGCATCGCTCAACTACGGTCTCCAGCGCGGCGTTCCGGTCTATCTGTCGACCAAGAACACCATCATGAAAATCTATGACGGACGCTTCAAGGACATCTTCCAGGAAGTCTACGAGAAGGAATTCGAGGACCAGTTCAAGGAAGCCAAGATCTGGTACGAACACCGTCTGATCGACGACATGGTGGCCTCCAACCTGAAATGGTCGGGCGGCTATGTCTGGGCCTGCAAGAACTATGACGGCGACGTGCAGTCCGACACCGTGGCCCAGGGCTTCGGCTCGCTCGGCCTGATGACCTCGGTCCTGATGACGCCGGACGGCAACACCGTGGAAGCCGAAGCCGCTCACGGCACCGTCACCCGGCACTACCGCCAGCACCAGAAGGGCGAGGAAACCTCGACCAATTCGATCGCCTCGATCTTTGCCTGGACCCGCGGTCTCGCCCACCGGGCCAAGCTCGACGACAATGCCGAACTCGCGCGCTTTGCCGACACGCTCGAGAAGGTCTGTGTCGCCACCGTCGAATCCGGCTTCATGACCAAGGACCTGGCGCTGCTCATCGGTCCCGACCAGCCCTGGCTGTCCACCACCGGCTTCCTCGACAAGATCGACGAGAACCTGCAGAAGGCCATGGGCTGAGGCCCTGCCGGATTTCGGGTCCAGATCTTTATGTGATCCGGGCTTGAACCTCCGGCGCAAACCAGTTGACGCATCAACGCCGGCGCGGACATTTGGCCCGCGCCGGCGTTTTTCTTTGGTGGGCGCAATCGGCGACCGGCTTGAACAGCGATCACGCCGTCAGCGCTACTTAAGCTGCATGTAAATTTCCGTAAGCAGTTCGGTGGGGCCTGTATCGAGCGGGGTGTTGAGATAGCGCTCGACGGCCGGAGCTGAACCGGCCGTCTCACCGCTTTCAGCCAGCCACGGACCGAAGAACCAGTGATAGGCCTTGGAGAGCTCACCGTAGGGCCCCTTGTGGGTCAGCACCGCGTAGCGGCCCGCCGGCAGGACGCAGGTTTCAAGCCCCTCCGGCGGCGTTTCTCCCGGCTTGAGCGCGATCCCGGCGAGCGACTTGAGCTCCTCGGGCGGCGTGATGTCGGGGTCTGAAAAATAGATCGCCGCCATTCCCGCCGATTTTTCCCAGCCGCCCACCACCGCAAGGTGTGAGCCGGACCGGTCGAACGTCGCGCCGACATCGATATAGGGGCCGGTGTGAACGAGCCCCGCGATGGTTACGGGCTCCTGGTTTTCTATCCGCACGTCGTACATGTCTTCGGTCTCCTGCCAATCGGCATTGTCATAGCGCCGGTGACCGCCCTCGGCGCGGTAGCGAAGCGGCGGCAGACCGAAATCGGCCTTGAAGGCCTGCGAGAAGGCACGCGGGTTGGTATACCCCGAGCGCTCGGCGATCTCCTCGATGGGCGTCGCGCCACTGACGAGTTCGAAAGCCGCCCGGTGCAACCGCAGCCGCCTGACCGTCTGCCATACGGTTTCCCCGGTCATGCCGCGATAGGTGCGGTGCCAGTGGAAGCGCGACAGGCAGGCAACGTCGGCAAGCGCATCGAGATTGAGCGGCTGATCGAGATTGGCACGGATATGCCTGCGCACCCGCTCGAGCCGCTCGCGATAGTCCCTGATGCCTGCGCTTGTTGCCATGCCTGTCCCTCCGTCGGTCGGCACACTCACACCACATACCGAGCGCACAAATCTTGCTGACTTGCGTAGCCGGCCGGTCAATGCCATGCGAGCAGAATGCAAAACGCCCGGGACGAAACCCGGGCGCTTTATTGGAACCTGCGTCTCACCGCTCTCACGGCAACCTGATTCCTCAGCCGAGGGCTGCGGCCACCGCGTCCACGGCGGCAGACGCCTTGGAACCGTCGGGTCCGCCGGCCTGTGCCATGTCGGGGCGGCCGCCACCGCCCTTGCCGCCAATGGCTTCCGATGCGATCCGGACCAGATCCACGGCGGAATACTTGCCGGTCAGATCCTCGGTGACCCCAACGACGACGCTGGCCTTGCCGTCTTCGCTGACCGCCACAAAGGCCGCGACCCCCGAACCGAGCGACGACTTTGCCGCATCCACGAGGCCCTTGAGATCCTTCGGCTGCACGCCGTTGAGAACCTTGCCGAGATATTTGACACCGGCGATCTCGCGGCTTTCGTCACCGCCGGCTCCGCCGCCGCCAAGCGCCAGCTTCTTGCGGACTTCGCTCAACTCGCGCTCGAGCTTCTTGCGCTCGTCGATCAGCGCTTCGATCCGGCCGGGCACGTCGGCGGGCTGCACCTTCAACTGGGCGGCAGCCTGCTTCAGCTTCTCGTCCTGATCGGCAAGGTGACGCCGCGCGGCCTCTCCGGTCAGCGCCTCGATGCGGCGCACTCCGGCGCTGACCGCGCTGTCCGAGAGCACACGAACAAGGCCGATCTCGCCGGTCGCGCGGACATGGGTGCCGCCGCAAAGCTCGACCGAATAGGGCCGGTTTGCCTTCACGCCGCGAACGCCGGTTCCCATCGAGACGACGCGGACCTCGTCACCGTATTTCTCGCCAAAGAGCGCCATCGCGCCTTCGGCAATCGCATCGTCCACGGCCATCAGGCGCGTGGTCACGGGGCTGTTTTGCAAGATGATCTCGTTGGCCATGGTTTCGACCTCGCCAATCTCATCGCCCGACATTGGCTTGGGGTGCGAGATATCGAAGCGCAGACGCTCCGGCGCAACCAGCGATCCCTTCTGCGCTACATGAGTTCCAAGCACTTCGCGCAACGCTTCATGCAGCAGATGGGTGGCCGAGTGATTGGCGCGGATCTTTGCGCGTCGCGCCCCGTCGACCTCGAGCTGCGCCACGGCGCCGGTGGATACCTCGCCCTCGACGACCTTCGCGCGGTGCACGAACACGCCCTCGCCGCGCTTCTGCGTATCGCTGACCTCAAGCCGGAAACCCTCGCCCGAAATCAAGCCCTGATCGCCCATCTGACCGCCGGACTCACCGTAGAACGGGGTCTGGTTGACGACCACATCGAGGGTATCGCCGGCCTTGGCGGACTTCACTTCCGCTCCATCGCGCACGACGGCCTGGATGACACCTTCCGCCGTCTCCGTGTCGTAGCCGAGGAAATCGGTGGCGCCGACCCGGTCCTTGATCTCGTACCAGATGGTCTCGGCCGCGGCATCGCCCGAGCCGGACCAGTTCGCCCGCGCCTCGGCCTTCTGCCGTTCCATGGCCGCGTTGAAGCCGTCCGTATCGACTTCGATGCCACGCTGCCTGAGTGCATCCTGGGTAAGATCGAGCGGAAAACCGTAGGTGTCGTAAAGCTTGAAAGCGGTTTCCCCGCCCAGCCGGTCACCTTCACCCATGTCGGCGCTCGCCTCCTCAAGCAAACTCAGGCCACGCTCGAGCGTCTTGGAAAACCGTGTTTCCTCGAGCTTCAGCGTTTCCGAAATCAGCGCTTCCGCGCGCTGAATTTCCGGATAGGCGCGTCCCATCTCTGCGACAAGCGTCGGCAGCAGCCGGTACATCAGCGGATCCCGGGCCCCGAGCAATTGCGCATGACGCATGGCCCGGCGCATGATCCGCCGCAGCACGTAACCCCGGCCCTCGTTGGATGGAAGCACCCCGTCGGCGATCAGAAAGGCCGAGGATCTCAGGTGATCGGCGATCACCCGGTGGCTTGCGCGCCGCTCCCCCCTGGCCTCGACGCCGGTCAGTTCCTCGGACGCCGTGATCAGCCGGCGGAACAGGTCGATGTCGTAATTGTCGTGCTGCCCCTGGAGCAGTGCCGCGATGCGTTCGAGCCCCATGCCCGTGTCGATCGAGGGACGCGGCAATTCGAGCCGCTCGTCCGCCGTCTGCTCGAACTGCATGAAAACGAGGTTCCAGATCTCGATGAACCGGTCTCCGTCCTCTTCGGCCGAACCGGGAGGGCCGCCCCAGATGTGGTCGCCGTGGTCATAGAAGATCTCCGAGCACGGACCGCAGGGTCCGGTGTCACCCATCGCCCAGAAATTGTCATTGGTCGGAATCCGGATGATCCGGCTTTCAGGCACACCGGCAATCTTGCGCCACAGATCGAACGCGTCGTCATCGGTATGGTACACCGTGACCAGAAGCCGCTCCTTGTTGATACCGAAGTCCCTGGTCAGCAGGTTCCAGGCAAGCTCGATGGCGCGCTCCTTGAAGTAGTCGCCGAAGGAGAAATTGCCCAGCATCTCGAAGAAGGTGTGATGGCGCGCGGTGTAGCCGACATTGTCGAGGTCGTTGTGCTTGCCGCCCGCGCGAACGCATTTCTGCGAGGTGGCAGCCGTCGAGTATGGCCGCTGCTCAAGCCCGGTGAAGACGTTCTTGAACTGCACCATGCCCGCATTGGTGAACATCAGCGTCGGGTCGTTGCGCGGCACGAGCGGGCTCGACGCCACCACCTCGTGACCGTTCCTTTTGAAATAGTCGAGAAACGCCGACCGGATTTCGTTCACGCCGCTCATGCTTCACCCTTTGCCAGATGGACCGCGCCGGTATCTCCGGCGCCGGTTGGGAAATCCGCAGCCGATGCACGCGGACCGCCGCTTTTATCGCTCCCTCCGCGCCCTGTCCAGACGGGGCCCGGCCTGCCAAATGCGAAACCGGCCGCCATCGAAAGCAGATGGCGGCCGGCTTCAAAATGTCATCCCGGGGCAAGGATCCAGGCCCTGTTTCGGGTGGGCGGATCGGGCAACAGACCCTGGGCGGCAACCTGCCCCTGCCCTCCCTGTCAGGAGGGCACAGGCCCCTGCCCGATGCCTAGCCCTCGGCCGCGTCCGATCCGATGTCGTCCTCGTCGCCGCCCTTGCGGCCGTCCTCGAGAAACTTCTCCGCGATCAGACCGGCATTCTGCCTGAGCGCCATCTCGATCTCATCGGCGAGCGCGGAATTCTCGCGCAGGAACTGCTTGGCATTTTCGCGCCCCTGCCCCAGCCTCTGGCTGTTGTAGGAGAACCAGGCGCCCGACTTCTCGACAATCCCGGCCTTGACGCCGAGGTCGACCAGTTCGCCCATTTTCGAAACGCCCTCGCCATACATGATGTCGAACTCGACCTGCTTGAAGGGCGGCGCCATCTTGTTCTTGACCACTTTCACCCGGGTCTGGTTGCCGGTCACCTCGTCGCGCTCCTTGACCGAGCCGATGCGGCGAATGTCGAGCCGTACCGAGGCGTAGAACTTGAGCGCGTTGCCGCCCGTGGTGGTTTCGGGCGAGCCGAACATAACGCCGATCTTCATGCGGATCTGGTTGATGAAGACAACCATGCAGTTCGACCGCGAGATCGATGCGGTGAGCTTCCTAAGCGCCTGGCTCATCAGCCGGGCCTGCAGGCCGGGCAGGCTGTCGCCCATTTCGCCCTCTATTTCCGCACGCGGGGTCAGCGCTGCCACCGAGTCGATCACCAGAACGTCAAGCGCGCCGGAGCGCACCAGCGTATCGGTGATTTCGAGCGCCTGCTCGCCGGTGTCCGGCTGCGAAATCAGCAGGTTTTCGAGATCGACGCCGAGCTTGCGCGCATAGACCGGGTCGAGCGCATGTTCGGCGTCGATGAAGCCGCAAATGCCGCCCTTCTTCTGCGCCTCGGCGATGGTCTGCAGCGCCAGCGTGGTCTTGCCCGAGCTTTCCGGCCCGTAGATCTCGATGATGCGCCCCTTGGGCAGACCGCCGACGCCCAGGGCGATGTCGAGCCCGAGCGACCCCGTCGGGATCGTCTCGATCTCGACCACGCTCTCATTGGCGCCGAGCTTCATGATGGAGCCCTTGCCGAACGACCGTTCGATCTGGGAAAGTGCGGCGTCGAGCGCCTTGCTTTTGTCCACGGATTTTTCCTCTACAAGCCGCAAAGAGTTCTGTGCCATTCCGTCCACCTTTAGGTTATCGTGCCGTCGCAGGCAATGAGTGCGCTGTTGGGATATTTGTACTCTATTTGTTCTGCCTTCGCAAGCCCTGCCCAACCTGTTGGAATTTCATGATAAAACGACCCGTGTTCTTTTTTTGTTTGAGCCGGACGCCTGTACCGTCATCCCCGCGCTCCGGCTCCGCAAGGGACGTAAGTCCGGACGTTCCGATTCGCCACCGGGCGGCGAGAGAGGCCATCTGATCATGGCCCGCATCCTGGCAATCGGCGGCGCCCATATCGACCTGACCGGCCGTCTGGATGCGCCCCATCGCGCGGGCGCCTCCAACCCCGGCCGCTGGGTCAGCGAGCCCGGCGGCGGCGCCTTCAACGCCGCACGCAATCTCGCCCGCCTCGGCCATCACGTCACGCTGGTCTCTCCGCGCGGCGGCGATGCGGCGGCTGAACAGGTCGCGGATGCCGCCGAGGCCGCGGGCATCGAGGATTGCCCCCTCACCTTCCTCGACCGGGCGACGCCGAGCTACACCGCCATTCTCGAACCGGACGGCAATCTGGTTACGGCACTTGCGGACATGAAGCTCTATGACATCATCCCCGCCCGGCGGCTGATGAGCGCCCGCATGCGCGCCCGCATCGCCGTAAGCAATCTCGTGCTTGCCGATGCCAACCTGCCGCAGGATGCGCTTGCAGCGCTGACCCGCGAGGCACACGCCCGCGGCGTTCCGCTGGCGGCAATCGCCGTCTCGCCCGCCAAGGTGGTGCGCTGGAAGCCGTCGCTGCCCGGTCTCCTGCTGCTGGCCATGAACACCGCCGAAGCCGCGGCCCTTTTGGACATCGAAACCGGGGAGACCGGAGAGCCCGGGCGCCCGGGTCCATCGCCGCTCCCGCTCTCGCTCAAGGCACAAGGGCTCGCCTCGGGGCTGGTGAGCGCCGGCGCCGGGCCGGTCCTCGCCTGGTCCGGCGACGCCTCGGTGTCGCTCGTGCCGCCCCCGCTCGGCGAAATCGAAGATGTGACCGGCGCGGGCGACGCGCTCGTTTCGGGCTATCTCGATGCCTGGCTGGAAGGCCGGCCGGTCGAGGCCTGCCTGCGCTCGGGCATCGCGCTGGCCCGGCTGACCGCCGCAACGGCGGGGCCCGTGCTGCAGGATCTCACGCGCGAAAGGCTTGCGCAGGCGGTCGCCGCCATGCCAAAGCCCGCAAGCTGCTAGTTCCGGCCGAACCGGGACCCGTTCCAAACCGAAAACCGCCGCGCCCGCCAGGAGCCACCCATGACCGCCCCGATCAGAATCGAAAAGACCCCCGAAGTCGCCGATGCGCTGTCGGAAGGACGTCCTGTGGTGGCGCTCGAATCCACCATCATCACTCATGGCATGCCCTGGCCCGGCAACCGCGACATGGCGCTCGAGGTCGAGGCGGCGATCCGCGCCGAGGGTGCAGTGCCCGCCACCATCGCCGTGATCGACGGGCAACTTCATGCCGGCCTCGACGAGGACGCGATTACCAGGCTCGCCCAGGCGAAGGACGTGATGAAGCTGTCGCGCGCCGATTTCGCCTATGCGCTGGCTGAAGGCCGTACCGGCGCCACCACGGTCGCCGCCACCATGATGGCGGCCCGCCTCGCCGGCATCTCCGTCTTCGCCACCGGCGGCATCGGCGGCGTGCACCAGGGCGCTACGGAAAGCTTCGACATCTCCGCCGATCTCGATGAACTGGCCCGCACCCCGGTCATCGTCGTCTCCGCCGGCGCCAAGGCCATTCTCGACATCCCCAAGACGCTCGAGGCGCTCGAGACCCGCGGCGTGCCGGTGGTGGCCTTCGGCCAGGACGCCATGCCCGCCTTCTGGTCGCGCGATTCCGGCCTCAGGGCCCCTCTCCGGCTCGACGAACCCGCCGCCATCGCCCGGTTCGAGCAGTCCCGGCGCGCCCTCGGCGGCCATGGCGGCATGCTGGTCGCCAACCCCGTGCCGGTGGAAGACGAGATCCCCGCCGAGGTGATGAAGACCCATATCGCTGCGGCCTTGAGCCGCGCCGCCGAACAGGGCATCGAGGCCAAGGCGGTCACGCCGTTCCTGCTCGGCGAGATCCTTGAGCTGACCGGCGGCGAAAGCCTCAGGACCAACATCGCGCTCGTGCTCAACAATGCCCGGCTTGCCGCCCGCATCGCCGGCGAACTCGCGTCATAGGCCCAAGGCCGGCGCCGGGCCCGGCACCTGGTGGTTCCGGGCTGGAAAGGGCGCGCTCCGGACCCCAGGTTCGCGCACGAAAAGACCCGGCAGCTTTCGCTGCCGGGCCCCTGTCGCCTCACACGACCGTGTCACGCCATTGACTGAACCCGAGAACCGCCGGAAGCCCGGCAGTCCCTCACGCAATCAGCTCAGCGGCGCGATCTGGATTTCCACGCGGCGGTTGGCGGCGCGGCCGGCTTCCGTCGAATTGTCGGCGATCGGGCGGCTCTCGCCGAGACCTTGCGTGTAGAAGCGGCGCGGATCGTTGCCCTGCGAAACCAGGTAGCTCGCCACCGACTGCGCGCGCTGCTGCGACAGGGTCAGGTTGTACTGGTCAGACCCGGTGGAATCGGTGTGCCCCGTCACGTCGACCAGCGACCGGTTGAACTTCTGCAGCACCAGCGCCACCGAATTCAGCGTCGGGTAGAACTCGGGCTTGACCGCCGACTGGTCGGTGTCGAACGTGATGTTGGACGGCATGTTGAGCACGATGTTGTTGCCCACGCGCGTCACCGACACGCCGGTGCCCTGCAACTGCGCGCGAAGCTGGGCTTCCTGCTGGTCCATGTAGCCGCCGACCGCCCCGCCGGCGAGAGCGCCAATGCCCGCGCCGATCAGCGCGTTCTTGCGGTCGTCGCCGCCCGCAAGCGTGCCGAGCGCGGCCCCGCCCAGCGCACCGAGCGCCGCCCCGCCCGCCAGGTTGGAAACCTTCTGCTGGCCGGTATAGGGATCGGTCGTGCAGGCGGAAACGAAGACGGCGGCCATGGCCGCGATCAGGAGTCTGGATTTCATGATGGCCCCTCTTGAAAATACTCGAATGCCGGACTTTAGCGGAAATTGCGGCAGGATGATGAATATTTTGTCACCGCAATATTAACCCTGCGCCGCGCAGTTCCGCCCATAACGATCGGTCCCGCATCATGACGGGAACCGGGCTCCGGCATCGTAGCCGCGATTGCAGGAATCCATGCAAGGAATGCCATAAACAAGTCTTGGGAGATTGGCATGATTAAAGTCCACTTTGAAAATCAAGTCGATTTAACGAGTTAGCAAGACGATTCGGTGCGCTAAGTTTGGTGTAGCGATCGCCATCAAGCTGTCTATTTTCATACGCCTCCCACCACCCCAACACCGCTTCCACCCGGCCCTGGGTCACCTTCTCGTCGATGATCGCGAGCGTGATCGAGGAGAGCGCATAGCCCGGGCCGAAGTGGGCTGTGAGATCATCGGGATCGACGCGGGTGACACTCGCCGGGTCGTCGATGTCGGCAAAGGTCACCAGGAGCGGGCGGTGTGCCGACGGAATTTCGCGGGTCTCCCCGCGGCTCGCGGCGACTGTCTTGATCTGTTCCAGCCAATAGCTGCGACCGTCACCGAACACAGCGATCCCGCGCCGCTCCGCGCCCTTGATCAGCGCAAACAGGTACTTTCCGTCCCCAAGATCGACCACCGTCGCCTCGCCGCGCACCTCGTATTTGAGATGCGGCGCATCGGGCAAAATGTCCGGGCTGTCCTTCCAGCTGACCCGCACCACCGCACTGCCGCTGCGTGTCCCCTCCGGCGTCATCACGGTGACCGTGGTTTTCTGGCCCCAGCTATAGGTGGGATATATCGTATTCCAGATGGCGATCGGCAGGCCGATCACGATCAGCACCGCAAGCGCAATCGCGCGCAGGATCCGCCGCGGAGAACCAGGCGGAAGCGGCGGCGCGCTGACCGGCGGACGTGTGCCCGGGCGTTGGGAGTTCATCTGGGTCTGCTCGTCCGGCCTGTTCGTTGCGATTCCCGCCTTTTGCAATCCAGAGACGAGCATCGAACGCGCCGCCGCGCAAGCCTGCGCGCGCAAGATGATGCAGATGTGGTTGATCGGCGGTTAGCGCGGGGCGAAAGCCCTGCCCGCAGGGCTGTCCCCTCCGACAGGCCCCGCGCGGCGTGACGCGCGTCTACTCGTCCAGCATCTCGCGCACCGACGTCGCCAGCTGCTTGAGCGAGAACGGCTTGGCGAGGAAGCCGAACCTGGCGTCCTCCGGCAGGTTCTTCGCAAACGCGTCCTCGGCATAGCCGGAAACGAAGATGAACTTCATGTCCGGATAGTCCTTGCGCAGCTCGGTGAGCAGCGTCGGGCCGTCCATTTCCGGCATTACCACGTCGGAGACGACGATGTCGACCTTGCCCTCGAGTTCGGCCAGCACTTCCAGCGCCTCGACGCCGGTGCCGGCCTCGTGCACCTCGTAGCCGCGGGCTTCGAGCATGCGCTTGCCGCCGCGCCGGACCGCTTCCTCGTCCTCGACGAGCAGCACCACGGCCGACCCGCCGGTCAGGTCCTCGGGCTCGCTCGAAGCGGCCGCGGACTGTTTTGCAGCGCCCGCTTCGACCAGGGCCGCGGCTTCGCCCTCCGTGGTCGCCTGTTCCGCCTCGTCCTCGACATGGCGCGGCAGGTAGATCCGGAAGGTCGTCCCCTTGCCCACCTCGGATTCGGGATAGATGTAGCCGCCGGACTGCTTGACGATGCCGTAGACCATCGACAGGCCGAGTCCGGTGCCCTTGCCCACATCCTTGGTGGTGAAGAACGGCTCGAAGATCTGCTGCAGCACTTCCGGCGGGATGCCGGTGCCCTCGTCGGCCACTTCGATGAGGACGAAATCTCCCGCTTCCATGCCGCGATTGTTGAGCCCGGCCACCTCGTCCGCCTCGATATTGCGGGTCCTGACGGTGATTGTCCCGCCCTCGGGCATGGCGTCGCGGGCGTTGACTGCGAGGTTGATCAGCACCTGTTCGAACTGCCCCAGATCGGTCTTGACCGGCCACAGGTCGCGGCCGAATTCGAGCTCGAGCTTCACATTGGTTCCGATCAGCCGGTCGACCAGCATGCGCAAATTCCCGATCACGTCGGTCATCGACAGCACGGTCGGGCGCATCGTCTGCTTGCGCGAAAACGCGAGCAGCTGCCGCACAAGCACCGCCGCACGGTTGGCGTTGCGCTTGATCTCGATGAGATCGGCAAAGCTCGAATCCGACGGCCTGAGCGACATCAGCAGGTGATCGGCCGAAAGCAGGATCGCGGTGAGCACGTTGTTGAAGTCGTGCGCGATGCCGCCGGCCAGCGTGCCGACCGCGTTCATCTTCTGCGTCTGCGCCATCTGCGCTTCCAGCGCCTTCTGCTCGGTCGTCTCCACCGCGTAGATGATCGCGGTCTCTTCCGGCGCTTCCTCGGAATGCTCGATCACCGCATTGACATAAAACCGGAAATGCCGCTCGTCATTGTCGGCGCGGCGGCTGTCGATGGGCGCGATGTCGCCCTGCTTGTCGGCGGCCTGGCGGAGCGCTTCGGCAAGCCCGGCGCGGTCGTCCTCGTGCAGCACGGTTTCGAACAACGCCCCCTGCGCCATGTCATCGCGGCTCACAAGTCCGCTGAACATCTGCAGGAAGGGGCCGTTGGTTCTGAGGATCTTGCCCTTGGCGTCAACCGAGGCGATCGCCATCGGCGTGTTGTTGAAGAAGCGCGTGAAACGCATCTCCGCATTGGCGGCGTCGCTGGTGTCCCTGCCGCCCTCGTCGCGGCCGATGACGATGGTGCGGCTTTCACCGGGCGATCCGTCGTGTGTGGCGCTGACGCGGTGCACCAGCCGCACGGGAAAGCTCTGCCCGTTGGTCTTGAGCAGGTCGAGATCGAGCTGTGCGGTGGAATTGAGCCCCGGTTCGGCCTGCACCGATTCCACCAGCGCCATGCCCGACCCGGCAACCAGGTCGCGCAGCATAAGCTTGCCCGGCAGGAACGAGGTCAGGTCGATGCCGAGCCAGTCGGCGAGCGTCGCGTTGAGATAGACGATCGAGCCGTCGCGCCCGGCCGAGAAGAAGCCGACCGGCGCATGGTCGAGATAGTTGATGGCGTTCTGCAGTTCCTTGAACACCATCTCCTGTTCGGTGCGCTCCTGGCTGATGTCGGAAAGCTGCCAGGTCATCAGCAGTCCCGCGCCTTCGCCGCCGCTGACCGGACGCCCGCGGAGGCGGTACCAGTGGCCCGCCCCGTTGCCGTTCGGCGCCTCGTTGAGCGCGTGCGGCATGCGGAATTCCTCCTGCCCCGCCTGCCCGTTGCGCATGGAGTTGGTCAGCCGGTAGACCGCCTCGGCCGATTCCCGGTGGCGCGACAGGATCGCCTCGATCGACTGCACGTCGGAGGCGCGCGTAGTGCCGGTGATCTCGCCATAGGCCTGGTTGGCGTAGATCACCCGGTCCTTTTCATCGGTGACGAGTGTGCCTTCGGGATGGGTGTCGATGAAGGCGCGGGCCAGCGGATCCGTGGTCGCCTTCGGCATGATGGTCACGAAACCGATGACGGTCGAGACCAGGAAGAAGATCCCGACAACCGCCAGCACGCCGAGTATGGCGAGCATCAGATCGCTGTTGAGGGAGTCCTTGAACAGGAAAAAGACGAAGGAGGCGCCGATCATCACCAGCGCGAGAAAAATCAGCCTCGATACCGAGCGCGGCTTGGCGCTCCGGTCCACAAGCGGTGCCGGGGTTCCGGCCGCAGGCGTCGTCTCTGTCATGAATCGCTCTTTCGTCCCGCCACGGATTGTCCGGGTTGAATCACATTCCGCAGGTTATGGAAAGCCCAAACCCGTTCTTCTTGCCATAACGCGGACGCTTTGAACGGCAAATGCATGCCCGTCACTGCCGCTTTCTCCCCACAGGATTTGGGATAACCGCGCGCAAGGCTTGTGGAGAGCGGTGAAAAAACGTCAAATACGTGACGAAACGGGACGAATGGCCGGCTTCCGCCGGCACAATCCCGCCCGGTGCGCGACACGGCTCGCACCGCATCGGGAGCAGGCAGGTCCGCATCCCCGGGCACGGGACCGGCGGGCCTTGCGTCAGATGGAACGACCGGCACGACGCCGGAAAAAGGGAGAACAGCCGATGCCGGACGATATTCTGGGCGGACAGGGCGCGACACTGCTGATGGCGATCGTGATCGTGGCCATCGCGCTGCTTGCGCTGGTCGCCGTCTTCTGGCTGATCCGCAACCGCTCGTCCTCGACCTTCGTACGCGGCGGCCGCGCGCGCCAGCCCCGGCTCGCCGTGCTCGACGCGGCCGCGGTCGACACCCGCAGGCGGATCGTGCTGATCCGGCGCGACGATGTCGAACATCTGGTCATGATCGGCGGCCCCACGGACGTCGTCATCGAAAGCCGCATCGTCCAGCCAGACGAGCCGGCCGCCGCGCCCCCGAAGCCGCCTCGCGCGCCACTCCAGCCGCAGGCCCCGGCGAGAGCCGAGCCCGCCGCGCCCGAGCCTGCGAGCCCACGACCCGCACCCGCCAGGCAACCGGCCGCCGCTTCGGAGCAGGCCGCCTGGGATGAACCGGCCCGGGTGCAGCCAAAACCCGCGGCACTTTCCCCGGAGCCCGCGGCTAAGCCCGCTCCGGCAGCAACGCAATCGCCGCTGTCCCTTGTCTCCTACGGGGCGGCAGCGGGCGCAATGGCGACAGCGGCGGCTACCCAAGCCGACCATAGCGCCGAGGCCGAAGCAGCCGATATCCTCGAATCCGCCCGTTCGCGCGTTTTCGAAGAGCCGGCACAGGCGCACGCCCCCGAACCCGACATCGCTCCACAGAAGCCCGAACCGGTGGAAGCTCCCGGGGAGACCGCCGCAGACCATGCGGATGCGCAGCCGTTCCATGATGCGCCCGCGTCCGCGCCTGCCGAACCGCGCCTCGCAGCGCCCGCCGGTTACGACGAAATCCTTTCGGACCAGGACTTCGAGGTGGATGACTGGGATATCGGGGACCCTTTCGACGACCCCGCCCCCGCAGTCCAGACCACGCCGCAACCCGCACCGCCACCGCAAGCTCCGGCAAGCGCTCCCGCCGAGCCCGGGCTTGATTTCGAATCGGTGCTCGCGGCGGAACTCTCCGACGATCTGGCAATCGATCCGTCCGAAATCGCCCTGCCCGAAGAGACCCCAGCCGACGAACCGGCACCCGCCGAAGCCGGACCCGCACCGGAGGTCCAGGGCGAAACCAAGCCATCAAGGGATTCGCTGGAAGCCGAGATGGAGCGCCTGCTGGGCGAGCTCTCCAAGAAATCCTGATCTTCTTCGCTGCGTCCTGCCGCTCTCGTGGCACCGGGCCGGTCTGCTTCGCAAGCGCTCAGGCGCCGCCAATGGCGCACAAAAAAAGCCGGCCACTGGGCCGGCTTTTCGGTTTCATTCGATAATGCCTGTCACAACGTCCCCGGACACCCCGCACGATCAGGCGCAGGGCCGGGCACGGGGCTTACTCGTCGCGGTAGACCTTCTCGCGGCGCTCGTGACGCTCCTGCGCCTCGATCGACAGCGTGGCGATCGGACGGGCATCGAGCCGCTTGAGGCTGATCGGCTCGCCGGTTTCCTCGCAGTAGCCGTAGGTCCCTTCGTCGATCCGGGCCAGGGCCGCATCGATCTTTCCGATAAGCTTGCGCTGACGGTCCCGTGCACGCAACTCGATTGCACGGTCGGTCTCCGACGATGCACGGTCGGCGATGTCGGGGTGGTTGGCGCTTTCCTCCGCGAGATGGTCGAGCGTCTCGCGTGCCTCTTTGAGGATGTCATTGCGCCAGGCGTTAAGCTTGGCCCGGAAATAGGCCCTCTGCTTGGCGTTCATGAAGTCCTCTTCATCAGAGGGAACATAGGAGGAAAAATCGAAGTCTTCACTCATTACGATTCTCCCGGATAAGCTATTCCGGGGGCTGTATAGCCACAGGGCTGCCGGGGCACAAGCGGTAAAGTCGCCCCCGCCCGCAATTTCACAGTTCTGTCAAACAAGCGTCAAGACCCTGAAAACAGGCCGAATTCGCTTGGAAGAAGCACAAGATCGCGCCGCGAACACCGGTTTGTTCCATGTTGCAACGCACATTGATCTTTGGGTGAATTGAAGCGGCCGCAAAAACCCGTAAATTCGGGCGATGACAAAGACGCCGGCCAATCTCTTGCGAGTACTGCTCGTGCGCCATGCCCACGCCGCATGGGCGCTTCCGGGCATGCGCGACTTCGACAGGCCGCTCGACCAGCGCGGCCGGGAGGAGGTTGAACGTCTGGCGGTGACAATGTCGGTCAATGCACTGGTGCCGGGCCTTGTATATTGCTCCAGCGCGAAACGCTGTGCCGAAACGCTGGATATTCTGGTCTCCCGCCTGGGGATTTCGCCGCCCGTCGAACATACGAGCGCGCTCTATTCCGAGACCCATCAAACCTATCTCGACCTGATCGAATCCGACCGTGCCCGTCAGAGCGGCTCGGTCATGATTGTCGGCCACAACCCGATGATCGAGGACACGGCGCTTTGCCTGCTGCAGGGCGATCCGCAAGCGGGCGAGGACGCGCTCGGATCTGGGTTCCCGACCGCGGGCCTGTTCATAGCCGACTACAGCACCGACCGGGACCCTGCGGCGTCGGGCCGGACAAGGTTTGTGGGGCTGCTCTCCCCGGTGGACGCCTGAGAGGGAAACGGAAGGCCGCGGCCCGGGCGCGGGTTGCGCTTTCATTCCCCGGTCTGCTTACCTATATCGAGATCACGAACCCAACAGTGAAAGCCGCCCGTGCCGCCTTCCATCACAAGCCTTGCCGATGAGGCGCTGATTGCCTTCGACACTCTGACCGACCGCGCCGGCAACCTGGTGCAGCCGACCTTGAGGCTTGGCGTGACCGGTCTCTCCCGCGCGGGCAAGACCGTTTTCATCACGTCACTGGTCCACAATCTGATGCATGGCGGCAGGCTGCCATTGTTCGAAGCGGCACATTCGGGGCGGCTCGCCCGTGCGGTGCTCGAACCGCAACCTGACGATGCTGTTCCGCGTTTCCAGTATGAGGACCACGCCGAAAAGCTGATCGGCGAACGCGCCTGGCCAGATTCCACCCGGGCGATCTCGGAACTGCGGCTGGTGATCGAGTATGAATCGGCGAGCGGCTGGAACCGGTTCTTTTCCGGAGGCAGGCTCTGCCTCGACATTGTCGACTACCCCGGCGAATGGCTTCTCGATCTGCCCTTGCTGGGACAGGATTTCGGCGAATTCTCGCTCAACGCCACGACGCTTGCCCGCTCATCGGCTCGCTCGGATCTCGCCGCGCCCTGGCTGGAGAAGGCCGGCTCGATTGATCCGCTCAAACCCGCGAACGAAACCGATGCACGCGACCTCGCCCGGCTCTACACGGACTATCTGCGCGCCTGCAAGGCCGATGAACGGGCGCTGTCGACCTTGCCGCCCGGCCGCTTCCTGATGCCGGGAGACCTCGACGGCTCGCCAGCTCTGACCTTCGCGCCGTTGCCCAACCTTCCCGACACGGCGGCGCCGAAAGGCTCGCTGATGGCGATGATGGAGCGCCGCTTCGAAAGCTACAAATCGGTCGTCGTCAAACCCTTCTTTCGCGAGCATGTGGCCCGCCTCGACCGGCAGATCGTGTTGATCGACGCCATGCAGGCAATGAACGCCGGGCGTGAGGCGGTCATTGATCTCGAACGCGCTCTGGCAGATGTGCTGAGCTGCTTCCGGCCGGGCCGGAGCAACATCCTGACCAGCCTGGTTTCTCGGCGCATCGACAAGGTGCTCATCGCCGCGACGAAGGCCGACCATCTCCATCACGAAAGCCACGACCGTCTGGAAGCCCTCACCCGCCGCATCGTCGAACGGGCCTCGACGCGGATCGGCTCATCCGGCGCCGACATCGAGGTGCTGGCCCTGGCGGCGGTCCGGGCCACCCGCGAAGCAACGGCAAAGCAAGACGGCGAAGACCTGCCCGTGATCGTCGGGACGCCGTTGGAAGGGGAGACGATCGCCGGCGAACGCTTCGATGGCAAACGCAAAACAGCTATATTTCCCGGTGACTTGCCGAAAAGACCGGACTCTTTTTTCAAAGCCGTTGATTCAAAGTCTCAATCCATGCCGCCCGACATCAACATCGTCCGGTTCAGGCCGCCCCTGATCGAGGAAACCGACAGCGGGATCAAGCTGTCGCTGCCCCATATTCGTCTCGACAGGGGGCTGCAATATCTCCTGGGGGACCGCCTCGCATGAGCGACCAAGAAGACAGCGGACCATCACGCAAACCCCGCGCGTTCAGGATTGAAGACGAGGATTCCGCCGGCGGCAAGGCCGAACGGACAGCGTCCGGACAGGCCGGCGGGAAGACGGAAGCCAGGACGGAAAAGCGGCGCAAGCCTGCAAGCCTGCCGGTCACGGTCGAGATGACCAGCTCCCGCGACGATCCCTTCGATGCGCCCGATGCCGAAGCCGACGCGCTGACGCCACCGCCTGCCCGGCCGCGGAAGCGGCGGCTCACGCCTGGCAAGGTCCTGCTGGCAGCGCTGGGTTTCCTTGCAGCTCTCGCCATCGGCCTCTGGACCGATATGCTGATCCGCGAATTGTTCGACCGCCTGCCCTGGCTGGGCTGGATCGCCCTGGCCTGTGCGGGCATTGCGGCACTGGCGCTCACCGCGCTCGTGGTCCGCGAGATCGTCGGCCTGCGCCGCCTCGCCCGCGTCTCGGGACTGCGCACCGAGATTGCCGCCAGGGCCGATACAGCGAACTCAAAGGAGGCCCGCGCGCTTGCCTCCCGGGTCGCGAGCCTGATTTCCGCCAATCCGCTCTCGGCCCGCGGCCGCAAGAGCCTGGAAGCGCTTGAAGGCGAGATCATTGACGGGCCGCATTATCTCGAATTTGCCGAACGCGAATTGATGGCAAGCCTCGACCAGCAGGCGCAGCAGATCACGCTCAATGCCGCGCGCCGGGTCTCGGTCGTAACCGCGGTCAGCCCCCGTGCCTTTCTTGATCTTGCCTATGTCCTGTTCGAGGCCTTTCGCCTCATACGCGCAATGGCCGAGCTTTACGGTGGCCGCCCGGGAGCCGTTGGCATGGTTCGTCTGTTCCGTGACGTCATCGCCCATCTTGCCGTCACCGGCGCCGTTTCGGCAGGAGACAGCCTGATCCAGCAGGTGGTCGGTCACGGCCTGGCCGCCAGGCTGTCTGCCCGCCTTGGCGAAGGTGTCGTCAACGGGCTGATGACCGCGCGGATCGGAATTTCGGCCATGGACCTTTGCCGGCCCATGCCGTTTCGTGCCCTGCAACGCCCGGGAATTGGCAGCTTCATCCGCAACATCGCAAGTTTTGCGGAGGCCGAGGCACGGCCCGGGGACAAGGCCGGGCGCGAGTGATTCCAGCCTGCTGTCCGGCTTGAACCAGATGTCGCCGACCCATTTCATCATCCGTAATTACGGTCCATTAACCATTTTCGGTCAATCCTGCGGCCTACCTCCAGCCGCAACAGGTGTGATCATGTTCTTGAAGTCTCGCATCCTCCCGCTTTGTTTTGCGGCAGCCGCAATTCTCCTTGCAACCCCGTCACAGGCCCGCGACGCCGACAGCGTCTTCTTTGAATCCGTGGCAGGCACCTGGAAAGGTCCCGGCGAGATTGTCGCCGGCAAGTACAAGGGCACAAAATTCGTCTGCAACCTGGAAGGCGATCCGTCTTCGGGCAAGCAAAGCGGCATTTCGCTCGACGGCACCTGCCGCGTCGGCGTGTTCAACCAGAAAATGTCTGCCGTCATCACCCGCAAGGGCAAGGACTATACCGGCCGCTTTCTCGATGGCGCAGCCGGCAAGGGTCTCGACATCGTTTCCGGCCGCATCAGCGGCGATCGCGCCGTCATGGGCATCAACCGCAAGACGCTCGATGGCGCCATGATTGCCCGCCTGCACGATCCCGAAACCATGAATGTTACCATCTCGGTCAAGGTGGGCGAACAGATGGTCCCGGTCATCGGCATGACCCTCAAGCGCACGGCCGGAAGCGTAAAGACCGGACTGCTGCGCTAAATCAAGCGGGCGCCAGTTCCCGGGGCAGAAACACCGGCAGTCCCGGATCATTTCAGGGCTCAGGCTTCGTCGAGCCACCAGTCTCCGGACTTGCTCAGGCTTTCGATCCCTTCGGAATCGACATCGTTTGCCCAGTCCGCAACGCTTTGCAGGTTGATGACCGCCTGCGGAGCGATGTCTGACAGCGGCACCATCACGAAAGCCCTTGCGGTCATGCGCGGATGGGGAACCGTCAGATCGGCGTGATCGGAGAGAAAGTCGCCATGCAGGAGCACATCGAGGTCAATGGTGCGCGGCCCCCACCGATCGGTCCGCACGCGGTCGAGCTGCCGTTCGATATCGAGGCATACCTCGAGCAATCCATGCGGATCCAGGCTTGTCTCCACCAGCGCACAGGCGTTGTGAAACCATTCCTGGTCGGTCTTGCCCCAGGGCGGCGTCCGGTAGAGGCGCGACACCCGGCGGATGTGCACGTCATCGCGGGCGTCGAGCAAGCCGAGAGCGCGCGCCATCGTCCGGCGCGGATTGCCGATATTGCCCCCGAGACCGATGGCTGCGATGACATTCGGTGTCTTTGTTTTCGGCTCGTTCATGGTCCCGGCTTCAAACACGGTGGTCAACCACAACCTCCACATGATCCAGCACACCCGGCACCGGCGCATTGGGTTTGCGTACGGTGATGCGCGCACGCCTGATCTGCGGGAACCGTGTGGTCAGCGCCTTGGCGACTTCCAGCGCCAGCGCCTCGATCAAAAACCGGCGTTTGCCGGTGATGATCTCCTCGATCACCTTGAAGGCGACGCCGTAGTCCACCGTGCCTTCGATGGAATCGGTTTCAAGCGCGTCGCCGGGCTCGACCTCGAGTTCCGCGTCCACGAAGAAGCGCTGGCCGAGGAACTCCTCCTCGTCATGGACGCCGTGGCGGGCAAAGAACGCGCAATTGACAAGACGGATAGTGTAACTCTCAGCCATCGTCCGGCTCCCCTTTGCGGCTGCTTTGAACCATAGCATCCGCAACCGCAAGTCCGTCCTTGTTGAAAGCGACATTGTGCACCCGGAATACCGCCGCGCCGAGCAGGCGAAGCGCCACGCTCGTGGCCATGGTCCCGGCGTCGCGCTCATGGGCTTCGCGCCCTGTCAGTGTTCCGATGAAGCGCTTGCGCGAGGTCCCGGCCAGCAGCGGCAGCCCGAACCGGTGCAATTCGGCAAAGCGAGCCATCAGCTCGAGATTGATGTCGGCGTCCTTGGCAAAGCCGAAACCCGGATCGATGAGGATCCGGTCTTCCCCGAGCCCTGCCCGTCGCGCAATTTCGAGGGAGTCTCCGAACCATGCAAACTGGTCCTCGAGCGGATCGGCCAGCACTTCGCGATCGCGCCCGGTATGCATGATCGCCACCGCCGCCCCCTCCCGGGCGGCAATCCGCGCGATCTCGGGTTCGCGCTGCAGACCCCAGACGTCATTGATCATGTGACAGCCGGCCTCAAGCGCCAGCCGCGCCGTTTCCGCACGCCAGGTGTCCACGGAAATCAGCAGTCCGGGATCGTTCGACAGCGCCTCGATGACCGGAAGAATCCGGCGCTGCTCCTCGATTGCCGAAACCGGCTCGGCGCCGGGCCGGGTCGACTCGCCGCCAATATCGATGATGTCCGCGCCCTCACGCTGCATGGCGCGCGCACCCGCAACAGCCGTCTCGGTCGCTTCATACCTGCCGCCGTCAGAGAAGGAATCCGGTGTCACGTTGAGGATAGCCATGATCCGCGACCGGGGCCCAAGATCCATTTCGGTTCCACGACCGAGCCGAAGTTTCCTCGGCTCGAACGCCGTGTCCGGTGCTGTCTGCATGGTCTGGCCTTTTGCTTGCCGCGATCAATATAAGGTGTGTTCCTGTTGCATGAGCGGGCTGCATGACGCAAGTTCTCCGGTGTGACAGCGGCGTCCGGATTTTACGCGTGGACCTGCCCCAGTGGAGACATCAATGCTCGGCATACGCCTCGCTCTGACGGCGCTCATCCTCTCTCTCGGCACTGCGTCGGCGGGCTCCGAGACAATTGTTTCTAAGTCCTACAGCTATTATCCGGTGGGCGGGCAAACCGCGGCCAGGCTCGAAGAGGAACTCTGGCGCGGCGGCCCTGCCCTTGAGGAAACCGGAAATCGCCATCCCGGCGCGACCCGCATCCGCATCAGCCGCGAGATCAGCTTCGAGCAGTCGGGCAATCGCTGCGCCGTGAGCGACGTTATCGTAAAGCTCGATACCCGGCTTACCCTGCCGAGCTGGACCGACAGTTCCGGCGCCGATCGCAAGGCCCGCCTGGTATGGCGAACCCTCTCTTCCGACATCAAGCGCCATGAGGAGCGGCACGCCGAGATCGCCCGCCAGTGGTCGCGAAAGCTCGAAACCGCCCTGCGCAACCTCAGGCCCGAGCCCGATTGCGTGCGGATGCAGGCCGAGGTGGAAGCCGTCTCGAGGACCATTCTCGAAAAACATGCCGCCGACCACGAGCGCTTTGACCGGGTCGAAGCGGCGAGCTTCGAGCGCCGTATCCGCCGGATCCTGCGCTACAAGGCACAGCAGATGGAAACCGGCGGCTGACAACTGCTTACAAGCACCGCCGCCGATACCTCATGTGCAGTTTCCCGACTAGAGGCTGGCTTCAAGCAACGTCCGGCCGAGATGCAGAAGAAACCCGGCACCCTGAATTTCCACCGGGAATTCCTGACAATATTCGCACAGGCCAACTTGGATATTCTGCGGATATAGGGGCGTTTAATTAAAGCTGATTCGTCTGCCGCAGCGTTTGGTTTCCCAGCGCAAGGAGTTCGCCTGATGTTTCTCCCACATCGGGCTTGAGATCTGGTGCGCCCACTCGGCTCTGCCGTTCGTTCTCACGAATTGGCAGGGCCTTTTTTCTGGATCATCACGCTAATGGAAAACGACCACCCGTCACGCCTGTGACGGCGCGCGGGCTTCTCCGCATGGCCGGAAAGAAAGACGAAGCTACTGGACGCCGAGCTTCTTCTGAAGGCTTGTCGACGATGTCGTGTACTGAAACACCAGCTTCTGGTCGGGATGGGCGATCCGCTTGACTGCCTGGGTCATCAGCGCAGCCTCGTGGAAGCCCGAAAGGATCAGCTTGAGCTTTCCCGGATACCAGTTGATGTCGCCGATTGCGAAAACACCCGGAATGCTGGTCTCGAATTTCTCGGTGTCGACAGTGAGCAGGTTCTCATGCTGGTTGAGCCCCCAATCGGCAATCGGCCCCAGCTTCATGGTCAGTCCGAAGAACGGCAGCATGCGGTCGCAGGCGATCTCGACCTCGCCGTCGGGACCCTTGATCGTCGCTGCGGAGAGCTGACCGCCCTCGCCCTTGAGCCCGGTAACCTGGCCGACCTGAAAATCGATCTTGCCTTCCTCGCGCAGCGCGAACATCTTGTTGACGCTGTCGGGCGCGGCGCGGAAATCGGGGCGGCGATGCACCAGCGTCACCGATTTTGCCACCGGCTGCAGGTTGAGCGTCCAGTCGAGCGCGGAATCGCCGCCGCCGACAATCAGCAGGTCGCGATCGCGAAACTCCTCCATGCGGCGCACGGAGTAAAACACGCTCGTGCCCTCATAGGCTTCGATCCCCGGGACCGGAGGACGCTTCGGCTGGAACGAGCCACCGCCGGCGGCAATCACGACGGCATGGCAATGAAACAGTTCACCCTCATCGGTTTCGACCTCGAAGCGGCCGTTGTCGAGCTTGCGAAACCCGGAAACCATGCGGTTGAAATGGAATTCGGGCGAAAACGGCGCGATCTGCTCCATCAGGCGGTCGGTCAGCGCCTGACCGGAAATTTCCGGCCAGGCCGGAATGTCATAGATCGGCTTTTCGGGATAAAGTTCGGCGCACTGGCCGCCTGGTCGGTCCAGGATGTCAATCAGGTGACATTTGAGATCGTAAAGACCAAGCTCGAAAACGGCGAACAGGCCAACAGGGCCGGCGCCCACAATGACGACATCGGTTTCAATCGGGGTAGACATAAACGCAATCCGGAAAGTTGAGGAAAATCAGGCCTGCCGCTCGGGCACGTGCACAACCAGACCGTCGAGCTCATCACGAACCTTGATCTGGCACGAAAGCCGCGAAGTCGGGCGGACGTCAAAGGCGAAATCGAGCATGTCTTCTTCCATGGGTTCGGGCGAACCCACTGTTTCGGTCCAGGCGTCATCGACATAAACGTGGCAGGTGGCGCAAGCGCAGGCGCCGCCGCATTCCGCCTCGATGCCCGGCACCGAGTTGCGGATCGCGTTTTCCATAACCGTCGAGCCGTTCTCGGCATCGACATCGAAACGCGTCCCGTCAAATGCGACAATGGAAATCTTGGTCATTACGGCCTCTGTGCTGCTCAGCTGTCTGATGAGGCTTTCATACACGCTGGAGAGCGCTAGGCAAGAATGAAAACCACGCTGCGACAGCGCTTCGCAGCATGGTTTTTCAAAATCCGGTCATTTCGGCGTTTCAGACGAAAAATATCAGCGCATCAGCCCGACAATGAAACTGTCGGCGTCGACGACCGCCTTGGTAAAGGCCGTGATGGCCGCCGGGTTACCCGGCGTGGTCTCCACGACTTCGGCACAGCGTGCAACTTCGAAGGCGCCGACACCCTTGGCAGCGCCTGCAAGCTTGTGGGCGAGCTCGCTGCGGCCTTCGTCTTCCAGGCTGGCGATATGGGCAACCGCCTGCCGCGCCTGCCGCGCAAACAACGCCAGAACCTCGGCCTCGAGCGTCTTGTCGCCGCCGGTCTGGCGTGCAAGGTGGACGAGATCGATCGGCCGGTTGCCTGATGGTCGCGGCTGCGGGCTGATTTCCGGGATGTCGAAGGCGATGTTGAGCGCCGCCATGGCGGGATTCCTTGATTAGAACACGGGCTGTGCCAAGTGTGGCGCCGGATTCGTCACGAATGAGTAAAGATCGCAGCGCAGTTAACGAAAAAACCTGGCGGCATGGTTAACGCCCCGTAAATGTGGCGTTTGCTTGGCAAATATGCGCCAATCCGGCACAGCACACACCTAAAAACAAGTGGATGCCCTACCGCTTGAACCGCTTTCAATTGTTAAATCCGGGCTTCTGTGTCACTACATCAGAAGTTTGAGGTACGGAATGGCGGTCAATGAGGTTCTGCATGCGTTCGCGCATGCTCCAAAACCGCCGGCGCCGCATTGGCAAGCGCGGCACTGGCGGACCGCGCATTCCCCTCCATTGAGTAACGAGGCTTGAGTGGCATGAGTAAGAAACCAGCGGACAAAAGCATCGACGAACAGACGTTCGAAGCGCTTGAAGACGCGTTGACGCTCGATTTCGACGACAACGACCAGGCGGCTCTGGACGACATCTCGCTCGACGAGCTTGAGAGCAAGGTCTCCAACGCAGCCCGCGAGCTGAAGGATGCGGATACCGCTGCGGAAGCCAAGGCGGGAGCCGCCGAGCCCGACAAGAGCACCGCGCCGCGTACGCCGCCGCCGGCCTTCACCCCGGCAGCTTCGCTCGCTCCTGCCAATGACGACAGCCGCAAGACCACCGCCGGCCTGCTGCGCGCGCTCGAAATCCGCTCAAGCCGCGGCGCGCTTCGCAACGCCCTCATCCTGTCGGTGCTCTGGACCGTCGGCGTTCTCGGCCTGGCCAATCTGCTTTACGGTCCGGAAATCTGGCAGATCCGCTCGGTTCAGGACCTGCTCGGCATGCCGGCCGCCATCGGCTTTGCCGCAGCGATCTTCATCCCGGTTCTGGTCTTCTTTGCCTTCTCGATCATGATGGCGCGTGCCCGCGAGATGCGCTCCGCTGCCCGCTCCATGGCCGAAGTCGCGTTGCGCCTCGCGGAGCCGGAAAACATTGCCGGCGACCGAATCCTGACCGTGGGACAGGCCGTGCGCCGCGAAGTCTCGGCCATGAACGAAGGCATCGAACGCACCATTGCACGCGCCTCCGAGCTTGAGACGCTCGTCCATTCGGAAGTCAATGCACTGGAACGCAGCTACAGCGACAACGAGATCCGCGTTCGCGGCCTCGTTCAGGAACTCGGCTCCGAACGCGACGCCATTGTCAGCCATGCCGAGCGCATCCGCGCCTCCATCGCCGGCGCGCATGAGCAGCTCAAGGAAGAACTGACCACCGCAAGCGAGGAAATCTCCCAGAGGATTTCCACTTCGGGCGAAGCCGTCGCACAGCTGATGGACACACGGGCCGCCAACCTGCAGGAGCGGGCCGCCGAAACCAGCCGCGATCTCGAACGGATCCTTGAAGGCCGCACCGACGCGCTTGTCACCGCGCTGAAGACCTCGGGCGGTGAACTCACCGAGGAATTCGACACGCGGCTCGAGATGCTCAATGTCCAGCTCAACCAGCGCGGCAAGGCGCTGCTGGCCGAGTTCGAAACCCGCGCCTCGACACTGGATGCCAACACCGAGAAGCTCAACACGGCTCTCGGCGAGCGCGCCCGCCAATTGAACGAGACGCTGATCGAACGCACCCGCGAAATCTCCGAGAGCCTGGGCGTCGGCCAGCAGGCGATCACCTCCGGCCTGGACGAAACGCTTGCAAGCCTCAACGCCTCTCTGGACGAGAAGGGTGCGTCCTTCCGTCAGGCCCTCAAGGCAAGCGCGGACGACGCCATCATGGACCTCGACCTGCGCTCTGGCTTCTTCGAGGAGAAGCTCGAATCGTCGATCAGCCGCCTCTCCGCAGCCTTCGACGAACGCGTTGCCGAGTTCACCTCCGCGTTCGACAGCCGAGCCGGCAGCCTCGACAACAAGCTCAGCGAGAGCCTGGCGCGGATCAACGAAACGCTCAGCGGTTCGAGCAGTGCGATGGACAGCATCCTGTCGGCCAGCCTGGACCGGATCGGCGCAACGCTCGCCGACCGCACACAGGCCCTCGAAACCGCCATGGGTTCGGGCGCCGAGCGCATCGAGACCACCATCGGCTCGGGCGCGGAGCGCATTGAAACGACCATCAACTCGAGTGCAGACCGCATTGAAACAACCATCGGTTCGAGTGCAGACCGCATCGAAACCACGATGGGCTCGGGCGCAGAGCGCATCGAGACGAGCATCGGTTCCGGCGCGGAGCGGATTGAAACAAGCATCAATTCGAGCGCGAACCGCATCGAAACCACCATCGGATCGGGCGCCGAACGCCTCGAATCGGTCGCCGGAGCCGGGGCCGAGAAGATCGACGCCACCCTTTCCGAGCGCGCCGAAGCCATCGACAAGGCTCTCTCGCTGGGTGTCGAGCGTATCGATTCCCACCTGGCAGAGAAATCGTCGGCACTCGTTTCCGGCATTGCCGGCCGGATGACGGAAATGGAAACCGCTCTTTCGGCGAGCGCCGAACGTATCGATGCAAGCCTCAACGAGCGTTCCCAGGCCCTCTTCGGCGGACTCGAAGAGCGTTCTCAGAACCTCTTCGGTGGCATCGAGGAGCGCACCGGCGCCCTGCAGTCAGGCCTTTCCGATGCTTCCGAACGGCTCAATGCGACGCTCGACGTCGAGGGCCGTCGTTTCGAGGAAATCACCCGCACGGCCATCGACCGCGTCGACGAGACCTTCGTCAAGGGCACCGACCGCGTGGACGAACGCCTGTCGACCATGAACAACATGCTCGGCGTGGGCTTGGATTCGGTCTCCAAAACTATCGAAGGCAAGGCGACCGGTCTTGCCGCCAAGCTGCGCGAAGCTGTGTCGAATGCGGCCATCGAACTTGATGCCGAAGCACTTAAGGCCGGCGAAACACTGGAGAAGGTCGGCGAAGGCTTTGCCGGTCGCATGGACGAGCAGACGCGCGCATTCGCGGCCAGCCTCGACAGCCATGTCGATGAGCGCACCGCAGACCTGGCGGCGCATGCGGAGGCCATCGCCAACCGGATTTCCGCCGGTGCATCGGATCTGAGTGCCGAGGCCAACCGCATCAGCGACCTCGTCGAGCGCGTCGGCGAAACCGTGGGCGGTCAGGCCGACCGCATTTCCAGCACGCTTGATGCCAGCGAAGCACGCTTTGCCCAGCAGGCCGACGCGCTTGCAGCACGGCTTGAAAACGAGACAGGCGCAATCTCCAGCCGCCTTGGCGAAACAGCCGAAACCCTGGTTACCACGCTCGACGGCAAGACCCAGGAAATCTCGGGCCGCATCGGCCAGACCACCGAAAATCTGGTCTCGACGCTGGACACCAAGGCCGAGGCGATTTCCACGCGTCTCGCCGAAACCGGCGAGAACCTCGTTTCCCGCACCGGGTCGGTCGGTGAGGCGCTCGAGCAGAAGGCTGCGGCCATCGTTCAGCATCTGGTCAACGCCGAACAGGCAATGGACGTGCGCGCCACGCGGGTTCACTCGACAATTGACGAGCGCACGCGCGAGCTCAACTCGATGCTCGCCAGCCGGTCGGCCGAACTGTCGCGGGTCATCGACGAGCAGGCCCGCCCGATGGTCGAGCAATATGCGGCCAGCGGCGAGGAATTCGCCAACCGCCTTACCGAGGTCACCCAGACCTCGACCGATCGCCTGCGCGCCGAGAACGCGGCCCTGATCAATGCGATCACCAACCGCACAAGCGAAACGCTTTCGGCGCTCGAAAGTGTCAACCAGAGCCTCAGCGGCAATGTCGGCGATCTTCTGGAGCGGCTCGGCGCCAGCAACCAGGAAATCTCCGCCGTCATCGAAAAGGCGGCGACCACCCTGGGCAGCGCCAACCAGAAGCTCGAAGAGACGACCGGCAACTTCTCCTCTTCGACCGAAAAGGCCGCGGAACTCCTCACCGGGTCCGCTCGCCTGCTCGACGGCAAGGTCGAGAAGCTGACCGATATCTCGAGCCGTACACTCAATCAGGTCGGCGCCATTGCCGGACGCTTCGAAGACCACTCCAAGGTCCTTGCCTCGGCTTCGGATCTCTTGGGAGCGGCCCAGTCGAACCTCGCTTCGACGCTTGAGGAACGCCGCGATGCGCTTCAGTCGCTCTCGGTTGGTCTGGTCAATCGCTCCGAGCAGATCGAGGAGACCATGCGCTCGCTCGAAGGCATTGTTGAGAAGGCGTTCGCGGACGCGGACCAGCTCTCCGAGCGTGCCGCGAGCCGGCTTGAAGGCGGATTGCGGTCTGCCGCGGAGAATGCCAGCCAGCTGCTCTCGGACACGGAGAACCGTGCCCGCTCCGCTGCCGGTTCGATGCGCGAGAGCGTCCGCGAGGCAATCGAAGACGCGATCAGCCGCTTTGCCGGGGCGACCGACGAGATCCGTCAGTCGGCTTCGAGCATCCGTCAGGAACTCGAGGAGACCCGCAGCGAACTCAAGCGCGGCGCCTTCGATCTGCCTGAAGAAACACGCGAAAGCGCTGCGGCCATGCGCCGTGCGGTTTCCGACCAGATCAAGGCGCTTCAGGAGCTCTCGCAGATCGTCGGCCAGTCGACCCAGCAGGCTGAAATGAGCGAGCCGCGCCAGGTGTCCGCCGCCCGTTCGGCGCCGCCGCGTCAGCCCGCCCCCGCACCGCGTCGCGATCCGGCGCCGCGCAACGATCCGCCGGTTCAGCGCGCACCGCTGCGCGGAAGCCTTGAACCATCCGAGACGGCAACAGCCGAGGCGCCCTCCAAGGGCCAGGGCTGGGTCAGCGATCTGCTTCGCGCCGCCTCGCGAGAGGAGGAGGCCCCTGCCCGAAAGCCGCAGAACCGCACGCCGGACCGCAATCCGCGCCATGTTGTGGAATCGCTCAACTCGCTGTCCGTCGACATCGCCCGAGCCATCGATCACGACGCCTCGGTCGATCTCTGGCGGCGCTACCAGCGCGGCGAACGCGACGTGTTCACCCGCCGGCTCTACACGCTCAAGGGTCAGCAGACCTTCGACGAGATCAAGGACAAGTACGGTCGCGAGCCCGAGTTCCGGTCCGCCGTGGATCGCTACATTGCGGATTTCGAAAAGCTTCTGAGCGATGTTGCCCGCAATGACCGCGACAACATGATGACCCAGACCTATCTGACATCCGACACCGGCAAGGTCTACACGATGCTGGCGCACGCCAGCGGCCGCTTTGGCCGCAACTGATCGGCAAGCTCAAATGCCGACCCCTGAAATCCCCGCTTCCAGGCGGGGATTCTCCGTTTCGGGGCTCGGCGAAATTGCCATCCGCTGCATCGATTTCGATGCCATGGTCCGCTTCTACCGGGATGTCCTGGGCCTCGAGGTCCTGGCAGTGCGAGGAAGCGGATTGGTGTTTTTCAGGCTGGGCAACGGGGTGGAGGGCCATACGTCCGTGCTGGCCCTGTTCGCAGCCGATCGAAACCCGCGTCTCGATGCTCCGCGGTCCGAGGGCTCCACACTGCATCACCTCGCGCTGAGCCTGAGCCAGGCGGATCAGAAAGCGGCCTGCCGGTTCTTCGATAGCGAACGCATCCCCTACCGTATCGAGGAGTTTTCCTGGATAGGCTGGCGCGGCGTGTTCCTCTCGGACCCGGACGGCAACACGGTCGAGCTGGTCTCGGCCGGATGGCCAACCCGTTCCTGACCGGATGGGCGCGCGGGCGCCGATGCGACATTTTGCGCGAAGCTGCGACACCTCGACATCCTGAAGACCTGAAACGACCGCCCTACATCCAGCGCAACGTCAGAATGGGCGTTGCGGGCTTTCACGCCGCCAGTGCCCGAGAGCGGAGATAAATACATGACAATCGCAATCCCGGCTTACATCGCCGTCATTGGTTTTCTCGGATGGTCCGCCTGGCGCGGCGGTCAGACTGAGAAGGTGATGTTCATCGTCAACCTGGGCTTTCTGTGGCTCAGCGCGATCTGGCTCTTCGGATACCCGGCACTGATCTTCCCCGCGGTTGCGGCCGCAGGTAGCTTTCTGCTGTTCCTGGTGGTGATGACCTCATCGGATCTCAGGATCCCGGTCGCCGTGACCGAGCCTTACGACACCCGGGACGTTGAAGACGATCTCAGATAGGAAGCGCCCTGCGATTGCCTGTCGGGTGAACGGCCCCCGGCGGCTCAGATCCGGGACAGGGTCCAGGTGACAAGGTCGGACACCACGGTTTCAAACGCCCGGTCCAGCGCGCGGACATAGGCGGCATTGCCCGAGCCGCTGACCGGCGAGCTTGACCTGAACACCCGCGTGGCGGCCACCACGCCATTGCGGTCGTTGAGCACCTTTGCGGAAATCTCCACCACCGCGAGTTCGCCCGCATCGGCCTTGATTTCGAAAGCGCGGATCGACGTGATGATGTTGAAATCGATGGCGAGCCCGTCGCCGGGCCGTCCCACGCCACCGACTCGTCCCGAATTCTCAAACGCCTGAACGAGCTTGTCCTGCACGATCTTCGGCAACCGGTCCGACCATTGCGAATCGGCCAGGTACTGGATCGACGACGGAGAGGGCCGGATGACGATCCGCTCATTGTCGAGCGCCTTGAGCGCGTTCGGTTCGCTGATGAGAATCTGCCGGTTGCGGGCGCTGTCTCCACCCACCGCGGGCGCCGGCGACAACCCGTAGGTGTCCGGCGGGGTGCTTCCCCCTATGCCGCCTGCACACCCGGCCAATGCCAGCAGCAACGCAACGGCAACAAACAGCCGGCCCTGTTTCACGCCCATACCAATTCCCCGCGCGGCCTCATGCCCCGCTGCAAATACACCTGTTCCGTCTTGCGATGACTGTGCCAAAGAGTCAACGCCGGTTCCGCCCGTCATACTGCTTGACGGTGTCGCCGCCGAAGATCAGCCGCTGCGGATCGCGCTCGATACTGGTGATCGATTGCTCAATTCTCTGGATGGAGCGCCGGGCATCGTTGACCAGTGCCTCCACATCCCTCAACCCGGATCCCGAGAACCGCTGCAGATTGTCGGCAATCGGCCCGATCCGCGCATTGAGCGAATTCGCCACGTCCCGGAAAGACTGCAGCGTCTCTTCAGCGTCGGCAATCAGCGACGAGGCGTCGCCCTCGCCGAGGAAGCCGTCAAGCTTGGCAAGGACGCCATCCACCCGCTCGGACGCGGCGTTGAGCCGGCCGGACATTTCGCGCACATCGGTGATGATCAGGTCGAAATCCTGTTTGCGTGCATTGAAGGTTTCGGCCACCTCGCGGGCATCGGCCAGTGTCTCGCGCGCATCGGCGCTAGCCACGGTGATGTTGTCCATCACTTCGCCCACCTTGCCCGGATCGACGCTGGCAATCACTGCATCGACCTTGTCGAGCGCAGCGCCCGCATCGGAGACGAAGGTTTCCAGCGATTGCGCCGTACCGCGCAGCGATTCAAGCGTCTGGGTGATATCGCCCGACGATGCGGCAAAGTCGGACGTCACCTTGTCCACGGATGCCACGATGTTGCTGACCCGCTCCGGATCCACGGCGGTGACGAGACGGTCCACCGAGCCGAGCGTGCTCTCGAGCCGGCTTGAAAGCGACTGTATCGTACCGGACAGCGAAGAGACGCTTCTGAGGAATTCGTCGATACCCTCGGCATTGTCGCGCAATGCACCCGAAAAGGTCTCGGCATTCCTGAGCGTTTCGGTAAGCGGCGAGCGCGCATCGTTGACGAAGCCCTCGACCTGACCGATCACCCGGTTGGCACGCTGGAGAATCTCGTCTGCCGTCGCCAGCAGGTTGGTGACCCCGGACGGGTCGGCTTCGATCACCGCGGTGCTTTCGCTCGCAGCGGCGATCTCCAGAATGTTTGGATTGGTCGGCGTGCCGCCCTGCAGCTCGATATAGGCCGACCCGGTCAATCCCTGGATTTCAAGCGCTGCGCGGGTATCGGTGTAGATCGGCGCATTCGAACGGACCTCGGTGTCCGCGATCACGAAATTCGGGCTGTCGGGGTCGATGTTGAGCTGCCGGACGACGCCGTAGCGAATGCCGTTGAAATGCACCGGCGAACCGACCGAGAGACCGTTAGCCGACCCGGGAATGCGCACCACCAGCTGCGCGGTTTCCCCGGTGCTGCCATAACGCGCCATCCAGTAGACGAAGCCGAACGCGGACAGCATCACCAGCAGGGTGAAGAAGCCGACGATGGCATAGTTTGCACGGGTTTCCATCAGGTGGCTGCGCCTTCCTGCCGGTCATCGGCAGCATCGAGTTGATTTTGTTGCGGGATCATGCGGGCACGCTTGCCTCTGAAATAGGACTGCACCCACTCATCGTCAAATGAAAGCATATCCTTGATGGTTCCGTCCACCAGCACACGCTTTTGTCCAAGCACCGCGATTCGGTCGCAGACGGAGAAAAGGCTGTCGAGATCGTGCGTCACCATGTAGACCGTCAGACCGAGCGTGTCGCGCAATTGCGCAATAAGTTCGTCGAACTCGGCGGCGCCGATCGGATCGAGGCCGGAGGTCGGCTCATCGAGGAAGACCAGATCGGGATCGAGCGCCAGCGCCCTGGCGAGCGCGGCGCGCTTGATCATGCCGCCAGACAGTTCGGAGGGATATTTGTCCGCCGCATCGGGCGCCAGGCCCACCATTTCGATCTTCAGCTCTGCCAGTTCATCCATCAGTTTTTTCGGCAGGTCCAGGTACTCGCGCATTGGCACCTGGATGTTTTCGCGCACCGTCAGCGCCGAAAACAGCGCCCCGTGCTGGAACAGGACACCCAGCCGCATGTCGAGCGCGATCCGCGTGGCCTCTCCGACGCTGTCATAGTCCTCACCGAGAATTCGGATCTCGCCCTTCTGCCGCGGAATGAGCCTCAGGATCGAACGCATCAGCACCGATTTGCCCGTGCCCGACCCGCCGACGAATCCCAGGATCTCGCCGCGGTAGACATCGAGATCGAGCTTGTCGAGCACCAGATTGCTGCCGAACGCCACCCGGACGTCGCGCACCGAAAGCACCACCTCGCGGTCGGAGTTGCCGGTCTCGGGCCTTGTATCGGTCCTGGAATTCATCTCTTCGGCCTCAAAAATCGATCGCGGCGTAGAATATGGCGAACAGCCCGTCGACGAGGATCACCACGAATATCGATTTCACCACCGAGGCCGTGACCCGGCGGCCGAGTGATTCGGCGCTTCCGCCCACCTTCATGCCCTCGACTGCCGCGACGATGCCGACAATCAGCGCCATGAACGGCGCCTTGATCATGCCCGAGGCGACCGTGCTCATGTCGATGGCCTCGCGCAGCCGTGCGGTGAAAACATCAGGCGTGATGCCGGAATAGCTCCACGCGACGGCAGCCGCTCCCGTCAAGGCGGCGAAATTCGCAAGCACCGTCAGCAGCGGCAGCACCACGGTCAGAGCCACAAGACGCGGAAACACCAGCACGCCGATGGGATTGAGGCCCATCACCTTGAGCGCGTCGACTTCCTCGCGCATCTTCATCGAGCCGATCTCGGCGGTGATCGCGCTGCCGGACCGTCCGGCGATCATGATTGCGGTCAGCAGCACGCCGATTTCACGCAGTTGCAGGATACCGACCAGATCGACGACGAACACCTCGGCGCCGAAATACCGCAGCTGGAAAGCGCCCTGCTGGGCGATGATCGCGCCGATCAGGAAGCTCATCAGCATGATGATGGGAACCGCCCGAACGCCCATATGGTCGATCTGCGTGACGATGGCAGCCGGCGAAATGCCCGCGGACCGGTTCAGCTTCATTTGCGCACCGCGCACCGCCGAGCCGAGAATGTACATGGAGGCGACGAAGTCATCGATCAGTTCGTAGATCGACCGCCCGACCGGTGCGAAAATGCGCTCGAACAACGGCGCTTTTTCGCTTCCGCCATCGTCTGCCGCTGCCGCCGGCTCTTGGATTGCATCGATCAGCGTCGCGACCGGGCCCGAGGCGCCTTGAAGTTGCACCGAAGCACCGCGCGCGCCTGCACCTGCCATCGTCTTGCGCACCAGCCACGCGCCGGCAGTATCGAAATTGCTCAACCCCGACAGATCGATCACCAGTTCGCTGCCGGACATCTTGCGCTGCACGCCGAGAAGCTCGCCATAAACACCGGCAATTGCCGCATGCCGCCAGTCACCCGACAGCGCGAGCCTGTCCCGGCCTCCGGAACTCTCGAGCGAAACCGCCGGAGCGGCATCGCGCGCGGCGCTGCGGCTCCCGGATGCAGCCACATCGGGCCTTGTATCTTTTTGCGGTTCGGTCAACATGTTCCACACATAGCGGCTCGCGGCGGGACTGTCACCGCACAGCTCCCCATCCGCTGCCGTCCTGCCCGCCAATTTTCAAATTTTCACGGACCAGCCATCAATGCCAAGACAACTCAGCGCCATGATCGAGAGCTTTCCCCTCAAAAGGGCGTTCAACATTTCCCGCGGCGCGAAGACGACAGCCGACGTGGTGACCTGCACGATAACCGAAAACGGGATCACCGGCCGCGGCGAATGCGTGCCCTACAAGCGCTATGGTGAAACCGTCGAAGGCGTGCTCAAGTCAATCGAGGCCTATGCCGGCGCAATTTCCGCAGGCGCGACCCGGCAGGACCTGCAATCGGCCATGAAGCCGGGCGCCGCGCGCAACGCCGTCGATTGTGCGCTGTGGGATATTGAGGCCAAGCTCAGCGGCAGACCCGCGGCGCTCACAGCCTGCCGCATCCTGCCGCGTCCTGTTCCGACCGCCGTCACCGTCTCGCTCGGAGATCCGTCCGACATGGCCGACGAAGCCCGGGCCCATTCGGCGCAAAAGCTTCTCAAGGTGAAGGTCGGCACCTCCGATGACCGCGCCCGCATCCATGCGGTGGCCAGCGCCGCCCGCGACGCCGAAATCATTCTCGACGCCAATGAAGGCTGGGACGAAAGCAACATCCGCGAACACCTGCTGCTCGCGGCCGAACTGCATATCTCGCTCATCGAACAGCCGATGCCCGCGGGCAAGGACGAGATCCTGGCGCATATTCCGCATCCGGTGCCGATTTGCGCCGATGAAAGCGTCCACACGCTCGACGATCTCGAGGCGCTCGCCGACCGCTACGACGCCATCAACATCAAGCTCGACAAGACCGGCGGCCTGACCGAGGCGCTGCAGATGCGCGACCGTGCAAGGGAACTCGGGTTCGGCGTCATGATCGGTTGCATGGTCGGCACCTCGCTGGCGATGGCGCCCGCCGTGCTTCTCGGCCAGGACGCCGATTGGGTCGATCTCGACGGCCCCCTGCTCCTGGCGCGCGACCGCTCGCCGGCCCTGTCCTATTCCGGATCTCTGGTCTCGCCGCCCTCGCCGCAATTGTGGGGATAGTCGTGCCGCGATCGCGCCGGGTCTGGGCCCAGTAGAGTGCTTCCTGCCCTTTCGGGCGGCTCGTCTGCGGGATCTTGCACCGATTTTGCGCAGAACAGGATTTCCCACACGCCCCTGCTGGGCTAGAAGGGGGTCCGCATTTGATTTGTACGTTGAGGGGGAACTCCTGCATGAAACTCGTTCGCATTGGCTCGAAGGGCCTCGAAAAGCCGGCCGTCGCAACCGAATCCGGTTACGCCGACCTGTCCTCCGTCATTTCGGACATCACCCCCGAAACGCTTGGCGAACTGTCCGGCAAGCTTGAGAGCCTCGACCTTTCGAGCCTGCCGCGTCTTGAGGAAGGCCGTTTCGGATCGCCGATTTCGCGCACGGGGCACTTTATCGCCATCGGCCTCAACTATGCCGACCATGCCGAGGAAAGCGGCATGCCGATCCCTGCCGAACCCGTGGTCTTTTCCAAGGCCCCGAGTTCACTCTCCGGCCCGAACGACGATGTGGTTCTGCCCGCGGGCGTTGCCAAGGCCGACTGGGAAGTCGAACTGGCGGTCGTCATCGGCCGCGAGGCCGATCATGTCAGCCAGTCGGAAGCACTGGATTACGTCTTCGGCTACATGGTCTGCAACGACGTCTCCGAACGCGCCTGGCAGATCGAGGGCACCGGACAGTGGATCAAGGGCAAGAGCGCGCCGACCTTCGGACCGGTCGGTCCGTGGCTTGTGACCGCCGATGAGGTGGGCGACCCGCAGAACCTCGACATGTTCCTCGATGTCAGCGGTGAACGCCGCCAGACCGGCAACACCAAGACCATGATCTTTCCCGTCGCCGAGATCGTTTCCTACCTGTCGCGCCACATGGTTCTGATGCCCGGCGACGTCATCACTACCGGCACCCCTCCCGGCGTCGGCATGGGCATGAAGCCGCAGGTCTACCTCAAGGAAGGCGACAGCATGCGGCTCGGCATCGAGAAGCTTGGCGAACAGACGCAGAAGGTGGTGCGGCGCAAGGCGGGCTAGTGCCCCCGCCATACCGAGCCCCGTTTTGTTCTTACAGGAATCGATCAGACCATGACTTCCAGCGATTCAAGGCCCGGTAGCGCCCCCAAGCCCTCAAGCGGCGAACTGGACGAAAACGCCCTCTTTTATCACCGCTATCCCCGGCCGGGTAAGCTCGAGATCCAGGCAACCAAGCCTCTGGGCAACCAGAGGGACCTGGCGCTGGCCTATTCGCCGGGGGTTGCAGCGCCCTGTCTGGCGATCCGCGACAATCCGGATGCGGCCGCGGCCTACACCTCGCGATCCAATCTTGTCGCCGTGGTCTCGAACGGCACGGCGGTCTTGGGGCTCGGCAATATCGGTCCGCTGGCCTCCAAGCCGGTCATGGAAGGCAAGGCCGTCCTGTTCAAGAAGTTTGCCGGCATCGACGTCTTCGACATCGAGATCAACGCGCCTGAAGTCGACCGGATGGTGTCGGTGATCTCGGCGCTCGAGCCCACCTTTGGGGGTATCAATCTCGAAGACATCAAGGCGCCCGAGTGTTTCGAGGTCGAGCGCCAGCTGCGCGAGCAGATGGACATTCCGGTTTTCCACGATGACCAGCACGGCACCGCCATCATCGTTGCCGCCGGCATTCTCAACGGTCTGGAACTGGCCGGCAAATCGCTGGCCAACGCCAAGATCGTCACCTCCGGTGCGGGCGCGGCGGCGCTTGCCTGCCTCAATCTCCTTGTGGCGCTTGGCGCCAAGCGCGAGAACATCTGGGTGCACGACATAGAAGGCCTCGTCTACGAAGGCCGCGAAGTGCTCATGGACGAGTGGAAATCGATCTACGCACAGCCTTCCGACAACCGTGCGCTTGTGGAATCGATCGAAGGCGCCGACGTGTTCCTGGGCCTTTCCGCGGCCGGTGTTCTCAAACCCGAAATGCTCGCCACGATGGCGGAGAAGCCATTGATCATGGCGCTCGCCAACCCTTCTCCGGAAATCATGCCCGACGTTGCCCGGGAGGCGCGGCCCGACGCGATGATCTGCACCGGAAGGTCCGATTTCCCCAACCAGGTCAACAACGTCCTGTGTTTTCCCTACATCTTCCGCGGTGCTCTCGATTGCGGCGCACGCACCATCAACGAGGAAATGAAGATGGCCGCCGTGCGCGCCATCGCCGAACTGGCGCGGGAAGAACCCTCCGACATCGCAGCACGGGCCTATTCGGGTGAAACCCCGGTCTTCGGACCGGAGTACCTGATCCCCTCCCCGTTCGACCAGCGGCTGATCCTCAGGATAGCGCCCGCGGTTGCGAAGGCCGCAGCGGAAACCGGTGTCGCCCGGCGTCCGATTTCCGACATGGAGGCCTATGTCGACCAGCTCAACCGGTTCGTGTTCCGCTCCGGACTGATCATGAAACCGCTGTTCACAGCGGCGAAGACCGCCACCCGCAAGCGAGTGGTCTTTGCCGAGGGCGAGGACGAGCGGGTCTTGCGCGCAGCCCAGGTGCTGCTCGAGGAAGGCATTGCCGAACCCATCCTGATCGGCCGGCCTTCGATCATCGAGACGCGGCTGCAGCGCTTCGGACTGAGAATTCGCCCGGGCGTCGATTTCGAAGTCACCAATCCCGAGGATGACCCGCGCTTCCGCGACTATGTCGACGAGTATTTCTCGCTGGTCGGACGCCTTGGCGTGATACCCGAGGCCGCACGCACCATCGTGCGTACCAATCCAACCGTCATCGGCGCGCTCGGCGTCAAGCGCGGTGAAGCGGACGCACTGATCTGCGGACTGGAAGGCCGCTATGCGCGGCATTTGCGCGACATTTCCCAGATCGTCGGCAAACGTGAGGGGGTCGCCGACTATTCCGCCTTAAGCCTGCTGATTTCCCAGCGCGGCGCCACCTTCTTCACCGACACCTATGTCTCGCTCGAGCCTTGCGCCGAGGAAATTGCCGAGACCACCGTCATGGCCGCGCATGAAATCCGCCGCTTCGGCATCACGCCCAAGGCCGCACTGGTGTCGCACTCCAATTTCGGTTCCCGCGATTCCCACAGCGCAAGCAAGATGCGCAAGGCCATGCAGATCATCCGGTCCATTGCCCCAGACCTCGAGGCAGACGGCGAGATGCACGGGGATTCGGCGATTTCGGAAATCCTGCGCAGGCGCGTGATGCCCGACAGCACGCTCAGCGGAGAAGCAAACCTGCTGGTGTTCCCAAATCTCGACGCGGCCAACATAGCTCTCGGCGTGGTCAAGACCATGACCGATGCGCTGCATGTAGGCCCCATTCTGCTGGGCTCGGCAATGCCCGCCCACATCCTGTCGCCGTCGGTGACCTCACGTGGCGTGGTCAACATGGCGACGCTTGCGGTCGTCGAGGCCTCCTTCCCGGACTGAGCGTCGCTGCTGTCGCGCGGAGCATGTCGGTTAAGGTAAACAGACGGTATTATTTGGCGCAGACCCGGGCTCCGGTTAGTATGGGGCTGTTCGCGTCACATGGCACAGCCCCTCTGGCGCGTCCCGTACACGCGTCAAAGTCTGGAGTTGCCCATGCGCCGGATATGGTTTCACAGCGCCGTGATTGCTATTGCCGCGGCCCTTGGCAGCACCGCCACGGCGGGCGCAGCCGAGGTCTGTGCAAGCCTCAGGGCACAACTCGCGAACACTTCGCAGGACGCCGGGTCTTCATCGAAGTATCGCCGTTACGCCGAGGCTGTCGTCAAGCAGAACCAGCAGTTGCGCAAGGTTCGCGCCGACCTGAGTCAGCACGGCTGCACCAGCGGCAGCTTCATCGTGATCGGTGGCCAGAACACAAAGACCTGCGCCAAGCTTTCTGCTGCCCAGACCAAGATGCGCGCCAATCTCGCTGCACTCGAGCGCAAGCGCGACTCCTACGCCAGCAATGACGGCAAGGCGGCCGCGCGCCGCATCCAGGCCGCGCTCAAGGCCAATGATTGCGACGGAAGGTCTGCCGTAGTACGGGCGGCAGCCCTGAAAGGGGAACGCGACGCCGAACGGACCAAGCGGAGAAATCACACCGAGATCGCGCTCCTCAATCCTCCTCAGGCGCCGCGGATCACCCCGCCTCGCGCCACGGACACCATCGACACCGCTTCGGCACGTATTCCCGGCACCCGGTCGCGCATCGTGGTGGAGCCGCGCCCCGTTCGCGGCGGCAACTACCGGACGCTTTGCGTTCGCACCTGCGACGGCTTCTTCTTCCCCGTGTCCTCTGCCGCCTCGCCGTCGGATTTCGCCCGCGACGAGCGCACCTGCCAAATGATGTGCCCCGGCACCGAAACCGCGCTCTACTTCCATTCAGCCCGGGGGCAGGAAAGCGAAGACATGATGTCCGCGCGCACCCACGAGCCCTACACCGACATGCCGACTGCCTTTGCCTACCGAAACGCCAGTGCGCCGATGAGCAAGGCCTGCGGCTGCAACATGCGCGCCTTTCACAAGGAAATGGCACGCCGCGAGGCCATTTTGAACGGGACCGCGGACGAGGATGCGCCGGTGAACACTTGGGCTCGCCCAGTCAGCCGTCCGGATCCGGGCGAAGATCCCGAATCGATGATGAATGCCGAGGCCAGGCTGACCAGCGATGACGTGGCGGCCGTGCTTGCGGCATCACGGATAGAGCGCCCGCTTGATCTCGAACGGCGTCAGGTTCGCGTCGTCGGCCCGACCTTCCTGCCGGAGGAAACCGAAAGCCTGGACCTCAAGGCCGGGGCACCGCGGCTGTTTCCCTGATCCATCCTGGCCCGGTTGGAGATACCGGTTTGCGGGAAAACTTCAGGCTGCGACGCTCTCCGCCGCCCTGCGGCGCAGCGCCTGGCGGCTGACAAACAGCATCACCACGATGATGACCACGCAATAGAGCCCCATGGCCGCGATCTGACCGGGATAGGAAATGCCGAGGTCGATCAGCGTACCGGTCAATCCCGGGCCCATGGCCGTGCCGAACACCATGAACGCAACGATCAGCGAGCGGATGCCGCCCAGATGCTTGGTGCCGTAGAGTTCGGGCCACAGTGCGCCAAACAGCGTCGACGAGAAGCCGTAGGAGACGCCCATCAACGCCATGAAGACGTAGGCGCCCCACGGCGCCTCGGTGGATGCGAGCACGAAGCACGACAGCGACAGCGGAACGAGGAAGGACGGCAGCAGCCGGATTGCCGAGAACCGGTCGACGAGCTGGCCGGCCACCAGCGCGAACAGGATCGTCATGACCGACATGATCGCAAACGATGCGGCAAATACGGTGGGCGGCCAGCCGCGCTGTTCCGACAGGTAGACCTGATGGAAGAAGATGGTGGTGCCGATGAAGGCCGGCGCCAGCACCCCGAGCAGAGCCGCCCAGAACAGCGGGTCGCGGAGCACCTCGCCCCGGGTCCAGTCGCGTTCGACCGGCGAGCCCGGCTCGCGCACCACCGACTGTGGCACGCGTTCGACCTTCATGAGCTGGTAGATAACCGGGAGCGCGACGACCAGGATGAAGGCGCCCGCCATCAGCCATGAACCGCGCCAGCCGAAGATTGCCGCCGCCAGAACGAAACTGACCGGGAACACCGCCTCTCCCAGATTGACCCCAATCGCCGTCAGCGACACCGCGCGGCCGCGCTGGGCGGCGAACCAGCGGCCCATCGCGGTCATGGCGATGTGGGTAAACATGCCCTGGCCGAACAGCCGGAGCAGATAGATCGCCAGCACCAGAAGCACGAGCGACCGCGACCAGGCCATGAGCAGGCAGGCGAACCCGAGCAGCGGGGCTGCCAAAAGCACCGTCGCCGACACGCTGATCCGGTCAATGATCTTGCCGACCTGCGGCAGCGAGGCGGCACTTGCGAGCGTGGCGAGCATGTAGATCGTCCCGAAATCGCCGTGGCTCAACCCGTATTCGGTGCGAATGTCACCTGCCGACAGCGAAATGAAAAACGTCTGCCCGAAGGAGGAAAAGAAGGTGAGCAGAAAGCCGCCGGTCACCCAGCGGGCGTTTTCACGCAGGAAATGAAGCAGGTGTGTCAAGTTCTGGCCAATTCGGAATCAGGAAGGCAGGGGTCGTCAGTCGTTTCGGGCCCCGCTGCAATACCGGACTAAACCAATCGGCGACCCGTGACTAGGTTGCAACGCACGGCGCCCGGGAATTGTTTCCGCATCAATTCCCGCTCCCGATGAGCAAGACCGCTCACGCGCTGCTGCGAACAATCGTCGTCAATCCCGGTCCCGGAACCGGTTGGTGATCGGGTAGCGGCGGTCGCGACCGAAGTTCTTGCGCGTGATCTTGACGCCGGGCGCCGACTGGCGTCGCTTGTACTCCGCGATGTAGAGCAGGTGCTCGATGCGGTGGACGGTGGCCACGTCATGGCCGCGCGCGACGATATCCTCCACCGCCATTTCGTGTTCGACGAGACATTCGAGGATATCGTCGAGCACCTCGTAGGGCGGCAGCGAATCCTGGTCAGTCTGGTCCGGCCGGAGTTCCGCCGAAGGCGCCTTCTCGATGATGTTGACCGGGATCACCTCGCCCGACGGACCGAGCGCGTCGGGCGGCACATTGGCGTTGCGCCAGCGCGACAGCGCGTAGACCTGCAGCTTGTAGAGGTCCTTGATCGGATTGAAGCCGCCATTCATGTCGCCGTAGAGCGTGGCATATCCCACCGACATTTCGCTCTTGTTGCCGGTGGTCACCACCATCGAGCCGAACTTGTTGGAGATCGCCATCAGGATGACGCCGCGCGCACGGCTTTGCAGGTTTTCCTCAGTGATGCCCTCCTCGGTGCCCTCGAACATGTCGCCGAGAGCCGACAGGAAGCCCTGCACCGGCTCTTCGATGGCAACCGTGTCATACCGGCATCCGAGCGCCCGCGCGCAGGCTTCTGCGTCGGTGAACGAGCTCTCCGACGTGTAACGGTAGGGCAGCATCACGGTGCGCACACGCTCCTCGCCCAGCGCATCGACCGCGAGCGCCGCGCAGATCGCCGAATCGATTCCGCCCGAAAGGCCGAGCACCACGTTGCGGAAGCCGTTCTTGTTGACGTAATCGCGCAGCCCCAGCATGCAGGCCCGGTAATCGGCCTCCTCGGCTTGCGGGATCACCGACATCGGCCCCTGGCTGCAGCGCCAGGACCCATCGTCCTGACGCCTGAAGGTGGCGATGGAGACCGATTCCTCAAACTGGCTCATCTGGAAGCCGAGGCTCTTGTCGGCGTTCATGGCAAAGCTTGCGCCGTCAAACACCAACTCGTCCTGACCGCCGACCTGGTTTGCGTAGACCATCGGCAGTTCGCTCTCGATCACCTGCCTCAGCACCACCTGATGACGGATGTCGACCTTGCCGCGGTAATAGGGCGAGCCGTTGGGCACGAGAAGGATCTCCGCGCCGCTTTCGCTCAGTGTTTCGCAGACGCCCAGCTCGCCCCAGATGTCCTCGCACACCGGAATTCCGAAGCGCACGCCACGGATCGAAACCGGGCCGGGCATTTCGCCCTGGTGAAAGACCCGCTTTTCATCGAACTCGCCGTAATTGGGAAGGTCCACCTTGTCGCGGGTGGCCGTCACCTTGCCGCCGTCGATCACGGCAACCGAATTGTACCGCCGCCCGGCTTCGTCAAGGCGCGGATACCCGACGATCAGCGCCGGGCCGCCATCGGCCGTATCCCGCGCAAGGCTATCGATGGCGCGGGCGCACGCTTTCAGAAAGGCCGGCTTGAGCACCAGATCCTCGGGCGGATACCCCGCGATGAACAGTTCGGTGAACAGCACCACATCCGCACCGTGACGTTCGGCATCAAGCCGCGCCTCGCGCGCCATGGCGAGATTGGCGGCAATATCGCCGACCACCGGATTAAGCTGCGCGATGGCGATACGGACGATGTCCGTGCGTGGAGTATCTGGCTTTGTCATGATCCGTGCTTAGCGCATGTGGCCACGCTTGAAAATCACAGAAATCCGCCGGTGTGCGGGCGATCGGCACAAGCCGCCTTCATCAACACTCAAGGCGCCAGCGCCCTACTCTTCCGCCTCGTCGTTTCCGCGACCGGCGGTGACCACCGCTCCGGCTGTCCTGCCGGTGAGCCTGACCGCACCCACCGCGCCGCCCACAACGGCCGAACCCGCGCCGCTGACCGTCGAGGCGACCATGTAGGTGCCGCATCCCGACAAGAGCAGCACAGAGGCGAGAAGTGCAGCGGCACGAGAGGCGAGGCGGACGGGAGCGGGAGAGGCTGATTTCATCCCGCCCGCCTATCAGGCAACCCGCTAAGGGGACGTTAAGCGCCCGGCGCTTCGGCCATTGCCGGATCGAACCGCCACATGCTCATGGCAAGCACGCCGAAATCCGAACTCTCATGCATCCGCGCCGCAGCGAAACCTTCGCCGGCCGCACCCATGGCCACGTAGAGCGGCAGCAGGTGCTCGTCGGTGGGGTGGTTTTCGACCGCGAAAGGCGCCTGTTTACGGTAATCGAGCAGGGCGTCGACCTTGCCTTCGGCCAGCCGCGAATCCATCCACTCGGTGAAACCGGTGACCCACTCGGGCACATCGAGCTTGCGTTTGCCCGCGCGAAGCGCCGGGAAGGCCGCTCCGAGATTGTGGGTGAAGGATCCCGATCCGATGACCAGAACACCCTCGCGGCCAAGCCCGGCAAGCGCCTCGCCCAGGCGGTAGTGATGATCCGGTCCCTTGTTCGGGTCGACCGACAGGGAGACGACGGGAATGTCGGCTTCCGGGTAGATCAGCTTGAGCGGCGCCCACACCCCGTGGTCGAAACCGCGCTTTTCGAGCGGCCGCGCCGCAAAGCCCGCCGCCACAAGGTCGTCAGCGATGCGCCGAGCCAGTTCCGGCTCCCCGGGTGCGGGGTATTCGATCTGGTAGAGTTCCGGCGCAAAGCCGCCGAAATCGTGGATCGTTTCCGGGCTGGGATCGGCCGACACCGCGACGCCGCCCGAAACCTCGAAATGGGCGCTCGCCACGACGATGGCGCGCGGGCGCGGGATGTCCGCGGCAAGGCCGCGCATCCAGTGGGCCGCCTCGGTATCGGCGATCACGGTGTCGGGTGAACCATGCGAGATGAACAGTGCGGGAAGTGCGGACTGGGTCATGATGTAACTCCTTTCATCCAACATAGGCCCGGGACGCCGTTCATAAAAGACGAAATTTTGGCCACTGAGCGTTCAACTTTTGAGGACAAACTGAGCTGGTTCCGAGAGCGCCGCGCCTGCATGGAAGCGTTTTGCGCATGCCAATCAGCCCGGATGGGCTCCATACGGGGGCGGGATCATCAGGTCCGGAGGGCCGCACGCGGGGTTTGCCTCAGGAAATGCAATAAAACTGTGGCGCGCCCACGCGCGCGGCCCGAATTTCGCCGGATGGTGTCCGCATCCGACAGACGGCGAACCGGTCCTGCAGGGCTACCCGGACAGGGGCAACCCGGCATCGCCTCGCTCCCGCGCTCCGGCACGGACGGCTGTCTTGCGTTGACGATGCGGGAACGCCCGGGCGTTGACCGCCCTCCCCGCATCCGCAAGACCCGTCCGCCACAGGCCCGTTTCCGTCCCGGATCCGGCTGCCGGCGGCGAACCGGCACAGGGACCCGGAAGTTCTCCGGTGGCTGGCTTGGCGGTGGGCCCGGAAAGGCGCACCGCTGCCAGCGGACCGCGGAAGGTCCACCATCTCCCCCCAGGCCCTGCCGCACGTTCCGGCCACGCCTGAAGGGCATTCCTCCCGCCTGCCACGCAACGTTCGCGCCGCATCCGGCAGCGGGAGTGCCAGCAGTGTGGCACGGGATGAGGAAGTGTGGATGAAATGGGCGATGAATTGAAACACAAGCATTGAAACCGTTGTGTCTCGATTGCGGATTATTCCGCGAACCAGCCAGGCTACGCAAACCCTGATCCACCCCGTTATGGGAGATTTCGGCCTTGCCGAAAGAGGCAGCGTCTGGCCGCTTTGACCCTGGCTTGGCGGACGACAGAACCTTACCCCCCTCTGTCACTTCGTGACATCTCCCCCCCTTTAGGGGGAGATTGGAAGGCGCATCATTCCGCCACCAGAATGCCAGCCGATCCCTTCGCATATTGCGGCAGACCATCGCCGATCTCGTAGAATTCGCCCTTGTCGGCGCAGAAGATATGCTTGGTCATCTTGAGACCGGAAGGTTCGTCGAACGCACCGGCGAGCACCGAAATGAACGGGTCGGAGCTGTGTTTCCAGAACAGCGCCGAGCCGCATGTCGCGCAAAAGGCGCGTTTGGCGAACGTAGATGCCTGGTACCAGGTGATGTTCGCCCCGCCCTCGATCTCGATGTTTTCGTCAGCGACGTTGGTGGCGGCATAGTAAAGCCCGGTCTGACGCCGGCATTGTGAACAGTGGCAGGCGACGACCTCGCGCAGCTCGCCCCGTGTCCTGAAGGTGACCGCACCGCAATTGCAGCGGCCTGTACGTAGCTGATTGTTTGGCATGCCCGCTTTCCCCTCCGGCGTTCGATTCGGAGACAGAAAATCACGGAACCGTCCTGTCCTTCCACTGGCAAATGCGACATCGAGTGGACAGGATTGAACTACCGGCCAAGCCCGCAGATTTCACTCCGCCTCGAATTCGATGGCGAATGTGTTGCCGCCTCCCGGGACTTCGGTCCAGGAGACCCGGGCGCCGAGCTGCTCGGCCAGCGAGAGGATCAGCTTCGCATCGATTTCCACGCCGTTCTCATCATAGGCAATCCGCAATCCGTCGTCCGAAACCGAGGTTCTGTTCAGCCCTTCATTGTGGCTGAACCTGATCTCGATGCGGCTGCCCGCGCCATCGGCAAAGGCGTGCTTGAAGATCTTCGACACCACCTCGTTCATCAGCAGCGAAAACGGCGTCGCCTGTTCAAAGGACACGCTCCAGTCATCCCCGAGCATGGTGTGGATGATGTCGTCGCGCCCGAACGCGATCTTCGACTTCCGGCAAAGCTCATCCATGAACTGGCCGGCCGAAAGGCTTCTCACGCCCGCCTCTTGAAGCTGGTTGTGGATGTCGGCCATGGCATAGATTCGCGAGCGCAATACCTCGAGCGGTTCGCGGTGTTCCGAAGGCAACTGGCGGAGGTGAAGCCCGACCAGGCTGGCGGTGATCTGCAGGTTGTTCTTGACCCGGTGATGCACTTCGAGAAGCAGCAGGCGTTCGGTTTCAAGCGCCTGCTCGAGGTCCGCTGTCGCCTTCTCGACCTCGGCCTCGAGCCGCTTCTTGATTTCCGACGGTGCAGTCAGGGTCATGATCCGCGGCAGGATGAAGGTGAATCCGACGGCGGTGACAAGGGAGACCGCGGCCGTGAACATCAGGATGGAGAGTTCGATGCCGGTGTAAGGGGTTGCCTGGCGAAGCGCATGGAATGCATGGGCCAGATGGCTGACGCCGCAGGAAATGATGAAGACGGCAAAGCCCGCCCACAACCACGGAAACGGGATCTCGCGCCGCCAGCGGTAGAACACGATCGCCATGTCCGTGGGAATCCAGAAATAGGCGAGTGCAATGGCAACGTTGGTCGAAATGGCAATCGGCCGCCAGTTCGCGACCGGCTCGGCGCTGGTGCAGTAGGCGTAAATGATCTCGAGCCATTCGAAAAATGTCATCGGGTGCTCACCGGCCGGATGACCCTGCGAGGCAGATCAAGCGGGACCACCCTGAAAATGCCGAACGATACCATGCGTTTAAAACGCTGTTGCGGCATTTGTGTTCCATGGAAATCCTCTTTGAATGGTGTCTGTTGCGGCAGGAATGCGCAGAGCATTGAAAGGATCTGCTGCAAACGCGGTAAAGCCCTGAAGCACGGCGCCCCGAGACTAGGCCGGCAGACTGTAGGATTCATCGTAAAATCTTGCAATCACTAAACAAAAACGCCGGGGCGATCCCCGGCGTCCTGGCTAGTCATTCAGCGGTCAGTCCGGCAGCTCTAGCCGTTGACCACCTGCTTTTCTTCGTCGCGGCCGCCCTTCATGCGCTCGGCGACGAGGAAGGCGAGTTCGAGAGCCTGGTCGGCATTGAGCCGCGGATCGCAGTGGGTGTGATAGCGGTCCTGCAGATCCTCGCCCGAGAGCGCACGGGCACCGCCGGTGCATTCCGTCACGTTCTTGCCTGTCATCTCGATGTGGATGCCGCCCGGATGCGTGCCCTCGGCGTGGTGGATCTGGAAGAAGGAATCCACTTCCGACAGGATGCGCTCGAAGGGCCGCGTCTTGTAGGAGTTGAGCGTGATGGTGTTGCCATGCATCGGATCGCACGACCACACGACCTTGCGGCCTTCGCGCTCGACGGCGCGGATCAGCTTGGGCAGGTGCTCGGCAACCTTGTCGTGGCCGAAGCGGGCGATCAGGGTGAGACGGCCGGCCTCGTTCGACGGATTGAGGATGTCGATGAGTGTGAGCAGCTCGTCGGGATCAAGCGACGGACCGCATTTCAGCCCGATCGGGTTCTTGATGCCGCGGCAGTATTCGACATGGGCATGGTCGGTCTGGCGCGTACGGTCGCCGATCCAGATCATGTGGCCCGAGGTCGAGTAGAAGTCGCCCGAGGTGGAATCGGTGCGCGTCATCGCTTCCTCGTAGCCAAGCAGCAGGGCTTCGTGGCTGGTGAAGAAATCGGTTTCACGCAGGCTCGGGTGGTTTTCGCCGGAAATGCCGATGGCCTTCATGAAGTCCATGGTTTCCGAAATCCGGTCGGCGAGCTTGCGGTAGCGCTCGGCCTGGGGGCTGTCCTTGACGAAGCCGAGCATCCACTGGTGCACGTTGTCGAGATTTGCGTAGCCGCCCTGGGCAAAGGCGCGCAACAGGTTCAGCGTTGCGGCTGACTGCCGGTAGGCCATGATCTGGCGTTCCGGATTGGGAATGCGGGCAGCTTCATCGAACTCGATGCCGTTGATGATGTCGCCGCGATAGCTCGGCAGCTCGATGCCGTCCTTCTTCTCGATGTTTGACGAGCGCGGCTTGGCGAACTGGCCGGCAATGCGGCCGACCTTGACCACAGGCTGCTGCGCGCCGAAGGTCAGAACCACGGCCATCTGCAGGAACACGCGGAAGAAGTCGCGGATGTTGTCGGCTTCGTGCTCTGCGAAGCTCTCGGCGCAATCGCCGCCCTGAAGCAGAAAGCCCCTGCCTTCGGCCACGCCGGCAAGCGCCGAGGTCAGCCGTCGGGCCTCACCCGCAAAAACCAGCGGCGGAAACTTGGCGAGACGCGCTTCGGTGGCTTCGAGCGCCTGGGCGTCCGGATAGTCAGGAACCTGCTGGATCGGTTTGTTGCGCCAGCTTTTCGGGGTCCAGTTCTGTGCCATGTTGTTCACCGGTGATCTAAGGGCATCCCGCCCGTTTTTCTGATTAGCCCGGGCTTATAGCGATAGTTTTGCCAAGTGCAAACCCGGCCCGGCGAATCAGTTGCCGCGTAAGGACGCAACCGGATGAAGCGCTGCATCGAAGAGATCCGCCTCGTCCGCTGAGAGCGTGACTGCGCGCGGATAGAGCGGCGCTTCTCGATCCTCGTGTATCGGGGTGTGAAACGCATCGGTTTCGGCCACGAACCGGTGCACGCCCGCCTCCCCGAATTCGCGCAGGAAGCCCTGCATCACCGCATCGAGATAGGACCTCAGGATCGGGGCCGGCCCGGGCGCATGCGGAAGGTCGGTGCGCCCCTCGTAGACATAAAGCGCGATCCCTGACCCAAGCCCCTGCCGCTCACGCTCATTATTTCCGGCAAGCCCCGAGGGGGCGGCAAACTCAAGATCATCGAGACTGATCCGGCGGCGATGGTAATGGAATTCGCGCGCGTCGACGGCGGCAAGATTGTGCGCATAGTCGATGATCAACAGGCCGTCGATCGCCGCATCGGCCACACGGCCTGCGCTCAGAAACGATGGTGTGACACCGGCGGAATCGGAACGTGAAGGCGACGGCCCGCCAACCGGCCTCGACCGCCAGGTCCGCCGCCAGCCCTTGAGCCGGGCGCGATGCGCGGCAACGATCCCGGTTCTCAGCGTGGCCCGGTTGACCAGAGAACCATAGCCGAAATAGGCAACGAGCCCGCCCCCGGCCGGCTCGGCGGACTCTGCTCCATCGGCGGGAAACCGCGTGTCGTCCCGATGGCCATTCGTGTCACTGCGCATGAATCACTTTCTCAACTTTCTGAATCCAAGTCTCGGCACAGAGCGCCAACCGACTGTAAAATCTCAACTTTCCGACCATCGAGGTTGACCTTAACCGTGTACCGGCCAGTCGACGGCATCAAGTGGCGGTCCAAAATCAGGATCCGCACCCGCTGCCCTCAGCGCTGCCTCGAAGGTGGCGCAACTGCGGGCGATCCGTTCGCCGATCAGACCTGCATCACCATTGACGATGTCGCGCGCGGCCGCATAGTCAAGGCCCGACGGGGTCCGGAAATCATCAAGCCTGCAAGGCCGGAACCAGCCTTCGATCATGCCGGAAAACGCGACATGGGCGGAAACCACCGGATCGAGGATCAGGTCGTAGTTTTCATCCAGCCCGAGCGTGACGGCGAAACGGCGGCAAAGCCCGGCATTGGCCGCGAGATAGTTGCGCCGGTGGGTGAGTTGAATGTCGCCTCCCCCCACCGGATGGCGCCCGGTCTCGTCCGGCAACCAGTAGGGCGAGCGAACCCATTTGAGCCGGCCTTCGTCCCAGGCCTTCTGCAGCCGTTCGGCGGAAGTGGCCCGGTCGGGCGCAAACGCCTCGAGCACCGGCTGCATGCGACCGCCGGTCTCGTGATGGATCTGCCCGAGCGCGGCCGCCAGATAGGTCACCGGATAGTCCCGGGCATACCATTTCGCCCAGACATCGAGCTTGACCGAAAGACCTGCCCGCTGCCCCTCCGACATGCCGCCGGGAAACAGGTGCGGATCGGTCCCGGTCAAATGGGCGAAGAAGGCGGTTCGATTCACTGGCATACGACCAGATCAGTGCGGAATGAGCGACCGTGCCCAATCAATGCATCGCAATGGTGGGTACGGTTTCGAGGTTGCCATCGGACTGCTGTGCCAACTCGATGTAATCGCCATTGCCTTTTTCAGAATGGCTCATTGTCGCGATACGCTCGCGGATTTCATCGGCGGAGCGGACCGGCTTCCCTTCCTGATCGACAGAAATCGAAAGCTCAGACTTGCTACCTACACCGACAGCGAACAAAGCTGCGGCCAAGTCGCTCACCAAATCGATGCGCTCGGCAAGCACGTGTACCATCTGGTCCCCGGCATGGGATGCGAAACGAATTCTCTGCGAATCCCCATCCTCATGCGAGATGACAAGATCGAAATACCGATAGGGCCCGAGGTCGTCACGATCTCCAGCCACGGCCGCCCCCACAGCACGGGCCAGCGTTTTCAAAGCCCTGCGAACCGCGATGTGAGAATGTTTCAAGCTCATCTCCATTGCGTATAGTTAGGTTACGGACCGCTTATCTGCAACGATAACGGTTAATATCGGGTACGATGTCGACGCAGGCAAAGCTTTCCCCGTTCGCAACGACCTGACGCACCCGGCTGTCACCACCATGTTCCGGCGGATACCAATATGCCCATTGCGGATGCCCGTTCTTGGCATAGGGTACGTCCGAGGTGAATTGGGTACCTTCGTCTTCGCCAATCTCCCCGACATAGGCCAATGCAGCCGGCAGTCCTCCAAAGGCTCCTCTTCCCCTTATCTCCCGGGAGGTATTTTGCTTGACCGCGATCCTTACAGTTTGGCTCCGCGGATTTGCTTTCCGGTGAAAGACGTTGCCGGACACAACTTCTGATGACACGAAAACCCCCAAGCACTACGATCTGTGATAGAATAGATCACCTGCCCCGGATTGTGTCAAACAGCTCGCCTCAAGATCAGAGAAGAGATCGGTGTTCGTCTCAGACCCGCTCGCCGCCCTTAACTCTGTAGCTAGGCTGGTACATCGTCACCAGTTCTTCGGACGCGGTCGGATGCACCGCCATGGTGCGATCGAAGTCGTCCTTTGTGCAGCCGGCCTTGAGAACGATGCCGAGTATCTGTGCCAACTCGCCCGCATCGTGCCCGAGAATGTGGGCGCCGAGAACCTTGCGGTCTTCGGCGTTGACCACGAGCTTCATGATGGTCTTATCCGACCGCCCCGAAAGTGTTGCCTTCATCGGACGGAACTCCGCGCGATAGATCTCGAGTTCATCGAATTTCTTCGCCGCGTCGTCTTCCGAGAGCCCGACCGTTCCGATTTCCGGCTGCGAGAACACCGCCGTGGCGATCAGGTCGTGATCGGGAGAGGTCGGCCGCTCCCGGTAGAGCGTATCGATCAGGCACATCGACTCGTGGATTGCGACGGGGGTCAGTTCCACCCGGTTGGTCACGTCGCCGACCGCGTAGATGCTCTCGACATTGGAGCGCGAATACTCGTCGACCAGGATTTCACCCTTCGGCCCGGTCTCGACGCCCGCGGCCTCCAGTCCGAGACCATCGGTGTCCGGATCACGGCCGAGCGCCAGCATGACCTGATCGGCAACCAGGGACTTTCCGTTGTTGGTGTGCGCGACAAGCCGGCCGTCGGCGCCGCGCTCGATGCGGTCGAATATCTCGTGACAAAGGATGCGGATGCCCTTTTCCTCCATCGCCGCATGCAGGCCGCGGCGCATGTCCATGTCGAAGCGCGACAGGATTTCCTTGCCCCGGTAGATCAGGGTCGTTTCAACGCCGAGCCCGTGAAAGATGTTGGCGAATTCAACCGCAATGTAGCCGCCGCCCGCGATGACGATGGCCTTCGGCAAGCTGTCGAGGTGAAACACCTCGTTCGACTTGATGCACAGCTCATGACCGGGAAGCGAAGCGTGCGGATTGGGCTTGCCGCCCACGGCGATGAGGATGTGCCGCGCGGTCACCTCCTGCCCGGTGGCCTTGATGTGGATCGAGTTCGGTCCGGTCAGCTCCGCGCGCGAGGCGATGATCTCGGCGCCGGAATTTTCGAGACCGCGATGATACAGCCCCTCCAGCCGGTCGATTTCACGGTCCTTGTTTTCAACCAGGGTTTTCCAGTCGAAACTGGACGATCCGACGGTCCAGCCGTACCCCTTTGCGTCCTCGAAGTGTTCCAGGAACTGGGAGGCATAGACGAAAAGCTTCTTGGGCACACAGCCGCGGATCACGCAGGTGCCTCCAAGCCTGTATTCCTCCGCGATCGCAACCTTCTTGCCCAGCCCGGCGGCAAGTCTCGCCGCCCGGACGCCACCGGAACCGCCGCCAATCACAAACAGGTCGTAGTCAAATTCGCTCATGGATGGCGATCCTTTCCTAAACATCGGGCGACGCTGACGCCGCTTTCAATACAATTGCTGCCAGAGGCTCGGGCTCACTTTGAGGACCGCCTGTCGCGCCGCACTATGTAGCCGTCCGAATCCAAAACAAAAAGCCCGAGCAGAACACCCGGGCTTTGATGTGAACGTCTCGCACGACATTGTGATGGCCGGCTTCACACGCACACGGCCGGCCGGGCCACCTATTCCTCGGGGTTGACCTTCGGACGGGCGCCGATCTTTTCCTGAAGCGCCGCATTGACGTTCTGCGCCAGGTCGCGGCCGATGCCGGACGACCAGATCTCGGCAGCCTTGATCAGTTCGCGGGTGACCAGGGGACCGTTGTCGATCAGCTTCTGGCCGGCAGGCGAATTGTAGAAGTCGGCGATCGCCGTCAGTTCCTGCTCGGTAAACGCCTTGGCGTAGATCTGAGCTGCCTCCCGCTCCAGATCGCCGCGGCGGCTGACGATTTTCAGCGCTTCCTCGTCGACGGTGGCGGAAATGACCTCCTGGAGGTCGCCATTCGCACGGATCAGCTGGACCTTAAGTTCTTCGGCCGCGGCCGGAATAATGGCGTCGAACTGATCGGTGGACTGCAGCGCGGTGATCGCTGCGCGCGCGGCCGCAAGATGCGACTCGCTCAACTCCTGAGCCTGGATCGCGCTGGCGGAAAACACGAGGCTGGAGGCGACGATCAACCCGGCGCCGAAACGCTTGAGACCGGTGTGAGTAATCATGTTCGGTTTCACTCCTGTTAGGGGTCTGTTGCAAGCAACGTCCGCGCACCGCCCGGTGAGGCGATGATAGCGGCGCTTGCCATATTGAGAAACAATCCGTGTTCAACCACGCCCGGAATCGCACAGAGCCCGTTGGCAAGGGCTTCTGCATCGGGAATGCGGCCAAAAGATGCATCGAGGATGAAATGATCCCCGTCGGTCAGGTAGGCGCCATCCTTGCCGCTGCGCTGATCGATCGTCCCGCTCAGCCCCAGTTTGGATGCAAGCCGCTCGACCGCTTTGCGCGTCGCCACCATTCCGAACTGCGCCACCTCGATGGGAAGGGGAAACTGGCCGAGGGTTTCCACAAGCTTGGATTCATCGGCAATCACGATGACGCGCGAGGATGCGGCGGCAACGATCTTCTCGCGCAGCAGAGCCCCGCCGCCGCCCTTGATCAGCGTGAGCGCACCGTCGATCTCGTCCGCCCCGTCAATCGTCAGATCGAGCTCGGGCATGTCATCGAGTGAATAAAGCGGAACCCCGAGTTCGACACAAAGCCGGGCAGTGCGCTCGGATGTCGGAACCCCATGAACCTTGAAACCGTCAGCGACCTTTTCGGCGAGCAACCGGACGAACTCGTCCGCGGTCGATCCGGTGCCGATTCCAAGCCGCATTCCGTCCTCAACATGGTCGAGAGCGGCCTTTGCGGCCTGGATCTTGAGTTGCGTGGCATCCATGCCAGCCTGCCGTCGTTGTTGATACCGGCCCGCCTGTTAGCATGTAAGGCGCGGGAGGCAAAGCCCGGCTTGCGGCCTGCTTGAGCCGCGGCAGCTTTTCCGCTGGCCGGCCGTTGCATTTCACCGGTTGAAGGTACAGCCGGACAAAGCCGATGACCCGGTCCCGTCCGCGATTGCCCGCATCCGGCGCGACTGCTAAGGGGTGCGCGCACACACCGATGATCAGGGAAACAGACACCCGATGAGCCAGCCACTTGTCATCTTCGACCTAGACGGGACCCTTGTCGACACGGCGCCCGACCTGATCGACAGTCTCAATCACGTCATGGACATCAACGGTCACCCGCATGTGACCTTCGACGATGTGACATGGCTGGTCGGCCAGGGCGCGCGGGTGATGATCGAGAGAGCATGGTCGATGCATGGCCATCCGGGCTCGCCCGAGCAGCTCGAGACCGCGCTCGAAGCCTTTCTTGAGCACTATGCCAGCCAGATGCCGGGACAATCGAAACCCTACCCCGGCCTTATCTCCGCGCTCGACCGGCTTCAAACTGCGGGGATGGCGCTCGCCGTGTGCACCAACAAGACAGAACGGCTCGCCCGGCAGCTGCTCGAAAGCCTCGGCCTGACCTCGCGCTTTGCCGCCATCACCGGCGGCGACACGTTTGCGGTTCGAAAGCCCCATGCCGACCATATTCTCGGAACCATCGAGCGCGCCGGCGGAGAGGCTCGCGCCGCGGTGATGATCGGCGACAGCGTCAATGACATTCTCGCCGCACAGAATGCCGAAATCCCGGCCATCGGCGTCCCTTTCGGCTATTCGGACAAACCGGTCGAAAGCTTTTCGCCCGATGTGGTGATTGCCCATTTCGATGAGCTCGATGAGGCGCTTGTCACGCGCCTTGTCGCCGAGCGCGGGACCGCTTCATAAGCCAGGGTGGACCGCCCGCAAAAACCCTGGCGGAGCCTCAATCTGCGGCTTGACGCCGGGCCGCCGCACCGCTTATACCCCGCTCACCGTTCGCCCGGGCACACAAATGCCCGCGCGACAACGGGCGCGTAGCTCAGCGGGAGAGCACTGCCTTCACACGGCAGGGGTCACAGGTTCAATCCCTGTCGCGCCCACCATTTTCTCACCGATTTGACCGGAAACAAAATTGCCTGCCGCGCATGCAGGCGGTGAATCGGATTGAACCTTGGGAGGCGGATAGCGTCTTCGGGCGCCTGAGCGGTTTCATGAAATTTGCGGATCGGCTTGCACCTCATGCCCAATTGAGGACACGAATGGCATGCATCGGGTCCCGCGGACGGTTTGACGGCGCGCGAGCGCACTGGAAAATGGCGTGCTGTCAACCTGCATTGACTTGCCCGTCCATCTGAATAAATTCCGACACCTGTTTTTCGAGGAAACTACATGCATCGGCGCCATTCGATCTCAACCTGGCTGGGTTTGGCCTTGCTGGGCATCGTGGCGCCCTTCTGTCTCTTTCTCTGGTTTCTCGCCGCACAGTTGCAGCAAAATGCAACCGAGGCGGTGGACCGCCAGACGCTGCGCTCCGCGCAAAGCATTTCGCAGACGGTCGAACCGCTTATCGAGAGCATGAAAACAACACTGAGCCTGCTGGCTTCGACCGAAGAGCTTGCTGCCGGCGACCTCGAGGCCTTCCATCGCCGCAGCCAGTATGCCCTGCAGGGAACCGGCCAGTTCGTGATTCTTACCGACAATGACGGCATGCAACTGCTCAACACCCGTGTCGCCTATGGCACGGATCTGGCTGCGATCTCGGACATGGACGGGTTTCGGCGCGCACGGGAGGCCGGCCGCACGATCGTTTCCGATTTTTTCATGGGCAGGACCAGCGGCAGGTGGGTCTTCAACGTGCTCGATCCGATTGACGGAGAGGCGGGATCGCAGGCCAGCGTGCTGGTAACCACCATGAATGTCGACGATCTCGCCGCATCGGTCTCCCAGGTTCCGCTCGCAGCAGGATGGTCGGCCGTCATCGTCGACGGCCGCGACAACGTGCTTTTCGCCGACGGGCCCGAGACGATGCAGCGCGGCGACCGGGGATTGCTGCCCGGACCGTTCGCCAATCTCGATCTGACCGACGGCCCGAGGGTTGCCCACTTCGAAGACGGTGAAGAGCAGGTCTTCGCCTATTCCCCGGTCCGGGGAACATCCTGGAACGTTGCGGTTTGGGGGCCGCTTTCATCCGCGCAAAAACCGATCGTCGAGACCTGGCGGATGCTTCTGGCCGGTACACTCACCCTGCTGGCGGTCTGCATTGTCGTCATCTACGCCGCATCCCGGCTGATCAAGCGCGAGGTCCGCGGCATGACCCGGATGGCGATCGAGCTGGGAAGCGGCGAGATCGTTCCGCCGGTCGAAACGCGCATCCGCGAGATCGACCTCGTCGCACGCGCGCTTTCCACCGCCTCCTACGACAGGAGCACCAAGGACGCGCAGCTCGGCTTCGTCATGGGCGAACTGGCGCACCGGACGAAGAACCTCATCGCCGTGGTTCTCGCGATCCTCAGGCAGAGCGCGAAACACGCCGAAACACCGCAGCAGCTTGTCCGGACCGCGTCCGAACGGATCCAGGGGCTTGGCCGGTCGATAGACCTGCTGACATCCGGTGACAGCAACAGCGTGACGATGCGCGACCTCATTGAAAACCATCTTTCGACATTTGCGCAGATCGGCACGGGCGTGATCCTGTCGGGGCCGGAGGTGAAACTCGGCCCGGACGTGGTCCAGCATCTTGGCATGGCGTTCCATGAACTTGCCACCAACGCCTCGAAACACGGCGCGCTCAGCGTCCCGAGCGGTCGCGTCGAAATCAACTGGAAGATCGATGACGGCGACGAGGATCCCGCCCGGTTCAGGCTGACCTGGCGCGAACAGGGCGGACCTCCGGTCTCGCCACCCGAAAAGACCAGTTTCGGCACCCGGATCCTGCTTGGCCATACCAGCAGTTCACTGGGCGGGGTCACCGACCTCGACTACAGGAGTGAAGGTCTGGTCTGGACACTCGACGTTCCGGCTTCGGCACTTCACCAGCGTTATTCTGACGATGGCGGCTTGCAGGACAGATGAGCCGTTCCCCGCTCTCAATCGTACGCCCCCTCTCGGAGCAAGTGCCCTCCCACAGTCAGCCCACCTGCCAAAAACCGCTTTATCACCAGACTTACGGCCAACTTGCAAAGTTCATGTTCGGATTTATGATCGTAAAGGAATTGCGCAAAAGCGGATAAGACAGAAAGCAATAAGACGCCATGAAATATTATATTTCAACAATCGCATTTCTATTCCTGCTGACATTAAAACCCGTGCATTCGAATGCGGCATCAGGCAGCAAAGACGCCGAAACATGCCGCAGCGTGCCCCTTATCGAGATCTTCAAATCAACAGAAGAAAAGAGGCCGAACCCGCATGAAGTGATCCCTGCCTGCCTGCGGGCTAATGAAACCGAGCCTGCCAACGGGGAGATCCAGACCAGACTGGCCGTTCTTTACGCGAAAATCGAAGAATACGAGGAAGCACGAAGGTGGGCGCGCCGAAGCGCAGAGAACGGCCAATATTTTGGCGCTGCCTTGATGGTTGCGTTGCTGAAGGAGGGAAAGGGCGGAGCACCGGATCCCGAAGGGGCCGAAAAATGGCAAGCGCGAGCAGAAGAACTGTTGAGGCTTCAAATTCAGACTGCGGAGGCCGCATCATGCTCCAAGCTCGCAAGCCTGAAGGATGTGCCGTCATACAAAGAGATTTCCGGCAAGGCGGCGCTTCCGGTTTGTCTTGACGAACTTGCCGAGCGTCCGGATGACATCGAACTGTGGGCGCAGCTTTCCCGCGCATATATGGCTGATGGCCAATTCGATGCCGCCATGGGATGGGCCCGAAAAGCTGCCGAGAAAGGCAGCCCATTGGGCCAGTTCATCCTGGGCGAGATGCACTACCACGGAAGTGGCGTAGCGCGCGACAGCCAAGCAGCATTGGAATTCTACAAGCGTGCCGGAAGTCGGGGCGTGGCCCACGCCAAATTCAAGCTTGGCTTGATGCATCTCAGGGGAGACGGCACGCAGCAAAACATCGAACGTGCAAACATGATGTTCATACAGGCTGCGCAGGCAGGCGATCCGGGCGCTCAGTTCGAGATTGCGAACAGCTACTTCAGGGGGCGCGGGATGCGGAGGAATCCGGCAAGCGCTCTGAAGTGGTACGAAAAGGCCTCATCCGAAATCCCCAGGGCAAAGGGTCTGGCGGGCTGGATCTATTGGAGCGGCTCCGGTGTCAAGGTCGCCACGGCTGCCGGAGCTGCCCGGTTCAGAAGCGCTGCAGACCAAGGGGACGCGTTCTCCCAGTATGCCACGGGTTCCCTGTATGAGTATGGCCACGTCGTACAAAAAGATCTCCAGAAGGCCCTGGCTTACTACAGGATGGCAGAAGAAAACGGAATTCAATCCGGGCAAAGGCCACGAAAAAGGATCGAAGCCAAGCTTGGGCTGCCATCAAAGGATAAGCTCAATGCTTCCCGAAAGGCCACAAAAAACGAACTGGAGGATATCTACAACTTCATCTCGCTGCAGGCTGATCGGGCGGACGATGCAGTGGCCAAATTGAAACGCAAACTCTCCAGGCTCGGCCCTTCCAGCGATGATGTGGAGCAATGGGTGAACAGGTATGCGGCATGGCGGGGAATGACTATCCACGACTTCGATCTTGATGAATGCGTCGCCCTGAAAGACAGCGACGAGCATTATTGCAGGTTCAGGGCCACTTACAAAGGAAGCAATTCCATGTCGAATTTTTTGGCAGGAGCCGCAAACCTGCAGGGTTACATGTGGGCATCCTTTCGGGAACGGTCCGGCGTTTGGAGGCATGTGAAAAGCTTCCAGAACTGTCAGGTTCTTAGACAAGCCAACGTAATCAGATGCACGCCTTTGAAATAGGTTGAGCAGGCGCTTCGCGAATGGACCTCCTGGTAAACACCTGCGCCCTTTTCGCAGCGACGCCCGCGCCATATGCCAACAGACGGAGCCCTTTGTGACCGGCGACCGATGAACCGTAGACACCAGCCGTTCTTGAGCGGATCAAGTCCCGCGATGCCACACTTGCCGACTGCCAGATTCAGCGGTGGATTTCACCTTTCCTTAAACCCCGCCGGGCTATCGTTGCCCTGCGGGCGTCCTGTGAGGACGAGCATGACGCGTTCCCGCGGCGGCCGGTTGGATCAAGTCTGGTCCCGGTCATGACCCCAACAGGAAATTCAGACGGCGTTGCCGGATGTGCGCATGTTCATGATGGCGCACCCGGAACGGCCGTCGGCCCAAGGGCTTTTTTGAGCATTTGCGTAAGGAGCAGGCTGTGGCGGCGAAAAAGGCAGAAAAGGGCAAGGCGCCCGACACGAAACCCGGAATGGCAACTCTGGTTCCCAAGCTGCTTGGTGCGACGTCGGTCGTTCTGGCCGCGGTCTTTTTTGCGTCCATGTATGATGTCGGCCATATCGGGCTGCACCATACCCTCAAGGGAGTGGCGATCGGGCTGGTCCCGTTCTGGGCCGTGCTCGCAATCGCCGCGGTCTTTATGGGCGGCAAGTCCGGCGCTGGCGGCAGCGTCGACAGCGCACAGGTCACCGCCCTGCAGGAATTCCAGTCCAAGGCCACCTCGCAGATCATCGCGCTTCAGAACCAGCTCGATTCGCTTGGCGGCCAGACCAATGAAAGCCTGAAGGAACGCATCCAGGAACTCGAGGCCGAGCTCGAAGTGATCCATCAGGCCGAGCGCGAGAAGGTCGAAGGCGAAATCGAGACGCTGCGCCAGCGCAACGAGGAACTCGAGGAACAGATCAAGAAATGGGCTTTCGAAGCGGTTGAAAAGTCGGTCAACGGCAAACCGGTCGAGCCGATGAAGGCCGCCTGACGGGCTCATCGAGCACGCAAATCAGCATTCAGCATCCGCCGGTTTCAGCACCCGGGACCGCCTCCGCCGGCAGATAGCCGCCGGGGGCGGTTTTGCATGGAACGGTCACAGCCCTCCCCGCCCGCAGACTGCGCGACTCGCAAGCCGAACGAGGGTGCTTTCCGCCAAAGCGCACCAAATGGCGCAGAAGCTCTAGTCCGCGATCCGCGCACAACGCGAAGGGCGGTTCGAGCCTGAGCGCGTGCGGCGCAACCGCGCCACCCTTGGGCAAAAGAAGAAATACGGCTTCAGCCGGATTTCTTCATCTGTTTCGGCGCGCCGGTCGTCATGTCGGTGCCTGTATATTCCAGCCCTGCTTCCTTCCAGGCCCCGAAGCCGCCTTCCATGTGGGCAACACGGTCGAAACCGGCCTGTTGGCACATTTCGGCGACCTTTCTCGACCGCACGCCCGAGCCGCAATGAAACACCAGGCGCTTGGCATCCTGGCCCGGCATGTGCCTGTCATCGAAGGCCTGCATCGGGGCGAGCAACGCCCCGTCGATGCGTTCGAAACTGTATTCCTGCGGCGTGCGGACATCGATCAGCACGATCTCGTCCTTGGCGAAGGCCTCGGCGACTTCCTCCGGCGTCCAGTGTTCCAGGGTGCCGTTCGGGGTTGTTTCGGTTTTCATGATGTCTCCTTGGGAAACCGGTTGAGAGGAATCTTGAGGTAGCTGTGGCCATCGTCTTCCGGCGATGGCGCAAGCCCTGCCTGCAGGTTCATCTGAAGCACGTGCAGCATCCGGTCGGGCAGTCCGAGGGTCCGATCGCGACTTTCCCGTGTTTCGACATAGGCCGCGCGGGAAACGCCGCCTCCGATGTGGGCGTTGTCGCGGCGCTGTTCGGCGACAGTGGATTCCCACTCAGGCCCGTCACGCTCGTCCGTCCCGTAGTCGTGGCCGATGAACAGCCGGGTTTCATCGCCAAGCGCGAGGATGGCCTGCAGGCTGTCATAGAGCGTGGCGGCCGACCCGCCGGGAAAATCGGCCCGTGACGTGCCGACATCCGGCTGCATGAACGTGTCGTTGACGAAGGCCGCGTCGCTGCCCACCACATAGGTGATCGAGCCAAGCGTGTGTCCCGGCGTCAGCATGACCCGGACCGGAAGCGAGCCGATCTCGAAACGGTCGCCGTCGGCGAAAAGGTGATCGAAATCGCGCTGCGGGTCAAAGGCATCAGGCAGATGGTAGAGATCCCGCCAGAGTTCGGCGATCTCGATCACTTTCTCACCGATGGCGTTTTCGACCCCGAGGCGCTGTTTGAGCCAGGCCGATGCCATCAGGTGGTCAGCGTGAGGATGGGTGTCGAGTATTCGCTCGATCGTGATGCCGGACCGCTCGGCATGGTCCAGAATGGCATCGACGGACTGCGTGTCCGTTGATGCATGCGCCGGGTCGAAGCCCGTCACGGCGTCAATGACCGCGCCCTTACCGGTCTCCGGATCGGAAACCAGATACTGGATGCTTCCCGTGGGTTCGTCATAAAAGCCCGTCACTTCGGCGGAACCTTTGCCGCTGGACGGGCTGGTCTTGGTCAGGGTCAAATCTGCCTCCTTCATATTACAATTGCACAATGTGTTCGGTTGGCAAAGGTTCCTTCCGGCAATCAAGCCGCCTTAACGGCGGGGCCAGCCGCCCGAAAGGCGCGCTGGTGCCATTTGGTTGACGCATGTCAAGGCAGCCCCCGGGCTCGTTTTTATAGTTGCGGCAGTCCTGCCTGTCGCAACCAGCCAACGGGAGTCCCCCATGTCAGCAGCCAACAGGAACGTCATCTGGTTTGAAGATCTCTCGCGCGGCGATGTCGGCCTTGTCGGCGGCAAGAATTCGTCGCTGGGCGAGATGGTGCAGCAACTTGGCCAGAAGGGAATTTCGGTTCCTCCCGGCTTTGCGACCACATCCGACGCATTCCGCGCCTTTATCAAGGCCAACAACCTCAACCAGGTTATCGCCGACGCCATGGAGCAGCTCGACGCAGGCAAGCGTACGCTGGCAGAGACCGGAACCGCCGTGCGGGCGGCGATCGTCGCCGGCGACTGGCCCGAAGACATTCGCGAGGCGATCCTTTCGGCCTACCGGGAGCTGGCCGAACGCACCGGCCACGATGAACTTTCGGTCGCAGTGCGGTCCTCGGCGACGGCGGAAGACCTGCCGGACGCGAGCTTCGCCGGCCAGCAGGAAACATTTCTCAATGTCCGGGGCGAAGCGGCTCTGCTTGCCACCTGCCGGCGCTGCTATGCATCGCTGTTCACCGACCGCGCGATCACCTACCGCAAGCTCAAGGGCTTCGACCACAACCAGGTGGCGCTCTCTATCGGCGTGCAATTGATGGTGCGTTCCGACATCGGCGGGTCCGGTGTGATGTTCTCGATCGACACCGAATCCGGCTTCGACAAGGTGGTGCTGATCAACGCGGCCTGGGGTCTGGGCGAAAACGTCGTCCAGGGTGCCGTCACCCCCGATGAATACGAGGTCTACAAGCCGCTTCTCGAAAAGCCCGGATTGAAGCCGATCGTCGAGAAGACCTGCGGCGCCAAGGAGATCAAGATGATCTACGCCGGCGCCGAGGGCGGTGAAACCAAGAACGTGCCGACCTCCAAGGCCGAACGCGGGGCCTATGTGCTTTCCGACGACGAGATTCTCGAACTTGCCCGCCAGGCCGCCACGATCGAGAAACACTACGGCCAGGCAATGGATATGGAATGGGCCAAGGACGGCGAGACCGGCAAGCTCTATATCGTGCAGGCGCGGCCCGAAACGGTCCAATCGCGCGCGGACGTGACAGCGCTGAAGTCCTACACGGTGCACAAGACCGGCAAGACGCTTCTTACAGGTCTGAGCGTCGGCTCGGCGGTCAAGGCAGGGCGCGTCTGCCTGATCGAGAACGTGCGCGACATCGACCGGTTCGTCGACGGCTCGATTCTGGTGACGTCGACGACCGACCCGGACTGGGTGCCGATCATGAAGCGGGCGGCAGCGATTGTCACCGATCATGGCGGACGCACGTCCCATGCGGCCATCGTCAGCCGCGAACTCGGGCTTCCGGCAATCGTCGGCACCGGCAACGCCACCCACCTTCTGCATGACCAGCAGGAGGTGACCATCTCCTGTGCCGGCGGTGAGGAAGGTGCGGTCTACGAGGGCATTGCCGAGTACGAAGTGGAGGATGTCCATCTCGACCATGTGCCCGAGACGAAGACGAGGATCATGCTCAATCTTGCAGACCCGTCCGCTGCCTTCCGCTGGTGGCGCCTGCCCGCCGAAGGCGTGGGGCTTGCCCGCATGGAGTTCGTGGTCAATTCCGCCGTCAAGGTTCACCCGATGGCGCTCGTTAAATTCGACACGCTCAGGGACGAAGAGGCCAAGGATGAAATCGCCGCACTGACCCGCAGATACGACAACAAGGGCGACTATTTCGTTGAAACACTGGCCAGGGGCCTGTCGCGCATCGCAGCCGTCGCCTATCCGAAACCCGTGATCGTCCGGATGAGCGATTTCAAGACCAATGAATATGCCGAACTGCTGGGCGGCCATGCCTTCGAGCCGAAGGAAGAGAACCCGATGATCGGGTTCAGGGGCGCATCACGCTACTACTCCGATGCCTACCGCGAAGGCTTCGCACTTGAATGCAGGGCGATCAGGATGCTTCGCGAGGAAATGGGCTTCGACAACGTGGTCGTGATGATCCCGTTCTGCCGCTCGCCGGCAGAGGCCGACAAGGTGCTTGGCGTGATGGCCGAAAACGGGCTTGAGCGTGGCCGGAAAGGTTTGCAGGTCTATGTGATGGGCGAGATCCCTTCCAACGTCATCCGCGCCGCCGAATTTGCCGAACGCTTCGACGGTTTCTCCATCGGATCGAACGACCTGACCCAGCTTACCCTCGGCGTCGACCGGGATTCGGGCGAACTTGCCGACGTGTTCGATGAATCCGATCCCGCCGTGATCTGGATGATCGAGACACTCGTCGCCCGCGCGCATGAGGCGGGGGCCAAGGTGGGACTATGCGGTCAGGCGCCATCGAACAACCCGGCCTTTGCGAAACTTCTGGTCAAGGCCGGGATCGACACGATTTCGGTGACGCCGGACAGCTTTGTCGCGGTCAAGCAGAATGTCGCGGACGCGGAGAAGGGCTGAGGCCGGTTGACGGATAAGGCTGACGGCGATGATTGAAATCGCCCCGCCAGCCGTGAGATGGTCTCGCCCATGTCCGAGATTCTGACCATCACCCTCAATCCCGCGCTTGACGTGTCGACTTCCGTCGGCACGGTGACGCCCGGCCACAAGTTGCGTTGCGCCGAACCGCGCTACGACCCGGGCGGCGGCGGGGTCAATGTCAGCCGCGCGATCCAGCGCCTCGGCGGAACCTCGCGGGCCTTCGTGGCGCTCGGCGGCGAGACCGGCGAGGCGTTCCGGGCGATGCTGGATGAGGAGAATATCCCCGTCAGCGCTTTCGAAGTCACCGGCAATACCCGCCAGTCGATCGCGGTGACGGAAACAACCTCCGGCAAGCAGTACCGGTTTCAGCTCCCCTGCCCCGACTGGCCGGCCGACCAGACCGAGCGCCTGGCTGACCGGCTCAAAACCAAGATGAATGAAAACTGCCTCGCGGTGCTTTCGGGCAGCATGCCGGGCGGTGTCCCCGAAGACATCGCCGTCCGCGTGAACAGAATGGCGGTCGATCAGGGATCACGACTGATCCTCGACACCTCCGGCGCCGCACTGACCGAAGCTTCACGCAATCCGGGCCCCGCCATCTTCCTGCTCAGGATGGACGGCGCGGAAGCCGCGGAACTTTCCGGGAGAGAGTTCGCGGAACCCGCCGACCTCGCCGATTATGGCAGCCGCTTTGTCGCCGACGGCGTGGCTGACCATCTCGTCATGTCGATGGGCGCCAAAGGCACTGTCGGCGTCTCGGCCGCCGGGCGATTTTTTGTGAGCCCGCCGAAGCTCGAAACGGTCAGCGCGGTGGGCGCGGGCGACAGCATGGTCGCCGCAATCGCGATGCAAATCGCGGCAGGACAAAGCTTCCGCGATGCCGTGCGCCACGGTGTCGCCGCCGCCGGCTCTGCCGTGCTCACCCCCGCCACCGAACTGTGCTCGAAGACCACAGCGGACGAGATCCTCAAGCAGGTGGTGACGCGCGAGGTGTGATCCTTCGGCTCTAAAATCCGAGCTTCGAGGTGTACTCGGAGATTACGCCGGCACTGCGCCTGAGTGCTGCCCGCTCGCCCTCGTCGAGATCGGGCATCAGGTTGGCGACGATGCCGCGTGCGCCGACGATGCGCGGCAGCGACAGCGCCACATCGGCCACGCCCTCGACGTCGTCCGAGACCTGCGAGACACTGAAAAGCGCGTTTTCGTCATCGATGATGGCCCTGGCCACCCGCGCAAGACCGGCGCCGATACCGTACCATGTCGCCCCCTTGCCTTCGATGATCGTGTAGGCCGCACTGCGGACTTCCTCGGCGATGCGCTCCCGCGCATCCTGGTCGAGCGGCCGGCCGATCTGGTCGGCAAAGGAGATGATCGGCACGCTGCCGGCCATGGCGCTCGACCAGACGGCAACCTCGCTGTCGCCGTGCTCACCAAGCACATAGGCATGGATGGATGATGGCGCGATCGCCAGGTGCTCGCCCAGCAGGCTGCGCAGGCGCGCGGTGTCGAGAATGGTGCCCGACCCGATCACCCGCTCGGGCGTCAGCCCCGATATGCGCTGCGCGGCAAAGGTCATCACGTCGACCGGGTTGCTGGCAATCAGCAGGATTGCGTTCGGGGCATGCTGCATGATGCCGGAAATCACGGACTGGAAAACCGCGACATTGCGTTCAAGCAGCGCCAGGCGGCTTTCGCCGGGCTTCTGGCTGACGCCGGCGGCAATCACGACCACCGCGGCATCCTTGAGATCGGAATAATCACCGGCGTGGATGGCGACGGTGGCCGCGAACGGCGTGGCATGGGCGATGTCCTGCGCCTGCGCGCGGGCCATGGCGGGATTGGCATCCACAAGGACGATCCGGGTGCCAACACCCATCAGCGCCATGGCATAACCGGCGGCGCTGCCGACCATCCCGCTTCCTACGATTCCGATCTTCATGGTGTTTTCGCTCCGAGGTTCAACGGGCGCGGACTGGCCGCACCGGTTTCCTCCCATAGCAAGTTGCGCCCCACCGCAATGTGACACCGATCAAGCCGGCGACACCGATTCAGCGCTCAGGCCGCCCGCGCGACCGAAAACACGCGTACACCGCCGGTTCAGGACCCGGCGCGCACCTCGCGCGTGGCCTCGATCGCCTTGCGCAGATAGCTGTCGCGATCATAGACGTCGGCGTAGAACTTCACCTTGCCGGTCTCATCCGGCCAAGCGGTGAAATAGGCGACATGCACCGGGATCTGTTCCGGGACGGTCACCGGCTTGTTCTGGCCTCCGGCGATGTGCTGGCGAACCTCGTCGACCGACGTGCCGAGAACCTTGGCGGCCATCGCGCGCGGATCCTGAAGGCGAATACAGCCGTGGCTGTAGGCCCGCGTGTCGCGCTCGAACAGCGACTTGGACGGCGTGTCGTGCATGTAGATGGCGTGGCTGTTGGGGAACAGGATCTTGAGTTCGCCGAGCGCATTGGCGCTGCTGGGCGGCTGGCGCACGCCAATGCGGCTGCCGGAGCCGACGGCGGACCAGTTGACGTTGCTCGAGGACACCCGCTTGCCGCCGACCGTCAGCTCATAGCCCGCCCGGTCGAGATAGGAAGGATCGCGCCTGAGCTTCGGCACCATTTCGTTGAAGATGATCGACTGCGGCACGCCCCAATAGGGATTGAACTCGACCGTTTCAATGCTGTCATCGAAGAAATAGGTCTGGTTGCGCTTGGTGCCGACCACCACGCGCATGGAAAGCTCATGCTTTCCGCCTTCGAAATAGCTCGCGGTATAGGAGGGCTGATTGATGAAAACGCGGCGTGGCGCGAGCACGCCCGGGAGCCAGCGCGCCCGCTCCATGGCAAGCTGCACCTTCGAGATCTTGTCGGCATTGGTAATCCCGACCATGGCGCGCCGTGTCGCAGGCCCGACGACACCGTCGGTGGCAAGATTGAGTTCCTTCTGGAAATCCTTGACGAGAGCGACCAGTTCCTCGTCGTATTCGGGCTTGCCGGCGTAGCTGGCGAAAAGCAGTGCATGCTTTTCCTTGAGCTCGTCGCTCGCCTTCTTTTCGATCGCCGCCATCACATTGGCCAGTTCCGGATTGGCCTGCCCGGGACGGAGCATGATGTCCTCGGCAATATCGATGCGGTCGGCGTCATCGAGCGCTTTCAGACGCTTGAGTTCCGCCACAAGCGCCTCGAAATGCGCGCCTTGCGGATTGTGCGCCAACAGCGCTTCGGCCGGATCGTCGGCCTTGGACAGCGCCTCGAGATGGGCGGCGAGATCCGGGCTGTGACGCTTGAAATCGTGATAACCGGATATCCGGTTGGGGTCGACGCGGCCACGGCTGGCGTCGAGGATATAGCTGGCAACCGCAAGCGACAGCCGCATCTCGAACGCCATCAGTTCCTTCTGGCGCGCAGTCCCCTGCGTAACATCGAAAGCGTCGTCAGGAACCTCCACGGCATAATCTGCAGCAGACAATCCAACCTCATCGGCGCCCTCGAGCACGGCGATGACCGCGCGCGCCCGGTCGGTGATCGATGTTCCCGCGACCCAGTTGTATTCGGGATGCTCCGAGTAATGGGCGACGACGGCTTCCGCCACCTCGGGAAGCGCGCGGGCCGAAAGCTCGTCGAGGACGGGCCGGCCTTCCGCGAACGGATCGATGCCGAGCGGAGCCAATCCCATGTCGCTGATCGCGCCGGTGACCACGGGGTCCGCGATCTTGCCGAAATCGACACTGACCAGTTGATCGGCCTTGTAGGTGTAATAGCGCGGGCCGCTGATCCTGACGGGCTTGGCCTTGGGTGCCTGGGCTTGCTGGCGGGCGCGTTCGCGGGCGATGCGCTCCCGTTCACGCTGTTCCGGGCTCTTGAAAAGCACATCGAACAGGTTCTGGGCCTGAACCGGCTGCGGCGAAGCCACAACACCGGAGACGGCCACCGCAACCGCGACCATCGCAACCCCAATACGCATTTTCCTGCAAGTCTTTGTCTCAGTCATGCCCAACCCAAACCATCGTGCAGACTGAATACAGCCCGCATCCAAACAAATCGCCTCGATGCGGACACTAGCAAATCATGCGGGGGAAAGAAAGAATGGCCAGGGTCAAGAAAGTGGGGGAATTGCTGCAGCGCCAAAGAAACGCGCCGGGGGCTTTCCGGCCCCACTGCGTGCACTTGCGAGCGCCCTCAGGATCTTCGGGCGAATTCGGTGGGGGTCATGCCTGTCCGGGCCTTGAAGGCTTTCTGGAAATACGAAGTGTCGCGAAACCCGACTGCGGCGGCGACCTGCTCCAGGCTCAAATCGTGCCCGGCAAGCAGCAACCTGGCAGTCTCGATACGCCGCCTGAGAACGTACTGGTAAGGGCTTTCCCCCATATCGGCCTTGAATGCCCGGTTGAAGTGAAACCGGCTCAACCCGGCCACTGCGGCAAGTTTTTCGAGGCTGATCGGATTTGCCAGATTGGCATCCACATAGTCGATCACCCGCGCCGAGGCGCGGCTCGACAAGGCCGGCTTTCTGGCGTCCCGCCCAAGATCGTATTTCTGCAGCGCCAACACGGTCATCAGACCCAGTGTTTCGGCGTAGAGATCGTCTAGGGCATCTCCCTGTTCGAGGACGTTGGCAAACCGTTGCAGGCAGGCCGCAAGCTCGGGCTCCCGGAAATAAAGACGCACGTCCCGGTCATGATGAAACCGCTGATCGAGCTCCTCGTGCATTTCGCCCGGATTGAAGTAGATTGCGCTGTAGGAGTTCTGCCTGTCGGCAAGCTCGGACCAGCCCGTGACGTCGGCGCCTGCCGGAACATGTGTCAACAGTCCGCGGAGATCCTTTCGGTTGTCTTCCCGGTCACTTCCGGCCTGGATGCCGCCATCCTTGAGCAGGATGTCGTGAACAGCGCAAAAATGAAGATCGCTTTGCCACCGGTAGTCAAAGCTGTCCTCGCGGGCAGGCATGACGTGTTCGACCGAGAATCCGCGCCATGCCCGATGCCGACGAACTGCCTCGCCGCGCGTATGCTTCAGGTCAAGGTGCTGATCGGTCAAAGCTCACCGCCAAAAAAAGTTGCGCAGAAACCGACAATATTGCTAGATGATTGCACTCTACAACCTCAAATTCTCAGAGCGGTCCGCCGATACACGTCAAGCGTATCAAACGGAAACAGGTTCCATGACCGACAAACTAAATGGAAATAGCGGACAGACAAGCGTCCTGCGTGCCCTGTTCGCCCTTCCCGCGTTCAGGAACGCCGCACATGGCTCTACATCCTCAAGTCAGGCTCTCGGCCAGTTGGCCGCACTCGCCATGACCTCCGTCGCGCTTGCCCTGCGGTTTTACCTCGATCCGTTGCTGCCGCCGGGCTTTCCCTATCTCACCTTTTTCCCCTGCGTCGTGATCACGGGGTTTGTGTGGGGCATTTTTCCGGCCATCACCTCCGCTGTTCTTTCGGGCCTGGCCTCCTGGTACTGGTTCATACAGCCATCGGAGAGCTTTTCGGTCGACGGCCCTGCCGCGACCGCGCTTGCCTTTTACGTCTTCGTCGTCGCCACCGATATCGGGCTGTTGTATCTTGCGCTTCGCGCGCTCGGCGCGCAGGTTCGTTCGCGCGAAGCACTCGCCACGGCGCTGGAGATGCAGCAGTTGGTTTCCCAGGAGATCGACCATCGGCTGAAGAACCTGATGGCAACGATCAACGGCCTGGTGTCGATGCTTCGCAAACATGCTTCGTCGCCGCAGGAACTCGCAGACCAGCTTCGTCACAGGATCAACGGGCTGAGCAATTCCATCGCATTGCTGCGGGGGGTGGTGGAAGGTGAACGGATCTCCGTCAGAAGGGCCATCCGAACGGCACTGAACCCGCTCGGACTGATGGAATCGGAGCGGGTGACGCTTGAAGGCCCGGATTTGACGATCAGTCCGAACGGCCTGATCCCGCTCAATCTGATTCTACACGAACTGGGCACGAACTCGGTCAAGCACGGCGCATTCAGCAACCAGTCAGGCAAGCTCAGGCTGTCCTGGGAAATCGTGAACCACGATGACGACAAGCCGATGCTGTTCCTTGTCTGGTCCGAAAAGGCCGGGAGGGACGTCAGTCCGCCACAGCGAACAGGGTTCGGAACCGATCTGTTGGACCGGATGAGCCGGTCTCTCGGAGGCGGGTGCGAATTCGCATTCGATGGCGAGGGACTGACCGCAAGGCTTTCCATGCAATCCGCCCATATTCTGGATGGTTATTCGGACCAACCGTGATTAATCACGCGGCCGGGGTTTCCCCGCCCCCTTTCGCCACAAGCCCGAAGAAACCCAGCGCTGCCAGGCTTCCCAGAATTTGCGCGATGATGAAGCCCGGAACGTCGGCCGGCGAAATGCCGGAAAAGCTTGCCGTGAGCGAACGCGCGATGGTGACTGCGGGATTGGCGAAGGATGTCGAAGCCGTAAACCAGTAAGCCGCCGTGATGTAGAGGCCGACCATGACGGCGACATTCCCCTTCGACCTGATGCCGAAGAGGATTGTCATGATAAGGCCAAAGGTCGCCACACTCTCGGACAGCCATTGCCCCGGGCCGGACCGGACATGAACGGAGACCTGCGCAAGCCCCTGCTCGAACATGAAATGTGCAACCCAGACACCGATGATCCCGGAGACAATCTGGACACCCACATAGGCCAGCGCCTCGGTGGTACCGATCTCGCCCCGAAGCCTGAAGACAAGGGTGACGGCAGGGTTGAAATGCGCCCCGGAAATCGGGCCGAAGGCCGCGATCAGAACCACCAGGATCGCACCTGTGGCAATGGTGTTGGCAAGCAGCGCGATCGCCACGTTGCCGCCCGCAAGCGTCTCCCCCATGATTCCGGACCCGACGACGGTGGCAAGCAGAAAGCCCGTACCGGCGGCCTCGGCCATCAATCGCGCGGAGCGTGAATGTGCTGTCATGCGTTCGTGTCCTGATCCGGCTGGAAATTGTCTGTCAGCAAACGGACCGGCTACCGGTCCCCTTGCCTGCGGCGAACTGCGCTTCCGGGACGGTCGCACCCACCCACCCTTGAATCCATAAATCATGAAGTTTTGATTTGATCAAGCGCCGCGACATTGCGATCGCCGGGTTTGCAAACGCCAGACACGTCCTTAACCTTCGTTTCACCAATCGAGGTCACTGATTGTGCTGGCTGTTGCCGACGCGGCATCCACAGAATGTCGCAATTGCAATCACCGCCCTCGCACCGTAAGACCCGTGCCATCAAATCCCGTGCAATCAGGCGACCGGAAAGGCATCCCTTCCCTTGGCAAACGATCTCTTCCCCCTTGGACCTGACACCACCACCTGGCGCAAGCTCACCGACAAGCATGTGAGCGTCGAGACATTCCGCGGTCAGGACATCCTCACCGTCGAGACCGAAGGGTTGCGGCTCCTCTCCGAAGCCGCCTTTGGCGACATCAACCACCTCCTGCGGCCCGGTCACCTCAAACAGCTGGCCGCCATTCTCGAGGATCCGGAGGCAACCGAGAACGACCACTTCGTGGCGCTCGACCTTCTCAAGAACGCCAATATCGCCGCCGGCGGCGTGCTGCCGATGTGCCAGGACACCGGCACCGCAATCATCATGGCCAAGAAGGGCCGTCGTGTCTGGACCGAGGGGGGCGACTACGAGGCCTTGGCCGGCGGCGTCATGGATGCCTATGAGAAGAAGAACCTGCGCTACTCGCAGCTGGCGCCGCTGAAGATGTTCGAGGAGAAGAACACGCGCACCAACCTCCCCGCGCAGATCGACATCTACGAGGAAGGCGAGGACAGCTACGACTTCCTGTTCGTGGCAAAAGGCGGCGGCTCGGCCAACAAGACCTTTCTTTACCAGGGCACGCCCTCACTCCTGACCCATGAGCGGATGATCGACTTCCTCAAGGAAAAGATCCTGACACTCGGCACCGCTGCATGCCCGCCCTACCATCTGGCAATCGTGATCGGCGGCACCTCGGCGGAAATGAACCTCAAGACCGTCAAGCTGGCCTCGACCCGCTATCTCGACGAACTGCCCATACAGGGTTCGGAAGCCGGGCACGCCTTCCGCGACCTCGAAATGGAGGCGGAAGTCCACAAGCTCACCCAGCAGATGGGCGTGGGCGCACAGTTCGGTGGCAAGTATTTCTGTCACGACGTCCGGGTCATCCGGCTGCCTCGCCACGGCGCGTCGCTTCCGATCGGCCTCGGCGTGTCCTGCTCGGCGGACCGCCAGGCCAAGGGCCGGATTACCAGCGACGGCATTTTCATCGAGCAACTGGAAACCGATCCGTCCAAGTATCTGCCGGAGATCGACGAAGGCAAGCTCTCCGAGCACGTGGTCAAGATCGACCTGAACCAGCCGATGAGCGAGATCCTTGCGGAACTGTCCAAGCATCCGATCAAGACGCAATTGTCGCTCAGCGGATCGATCATCGTCGCCCGCGACCTGGCCCATGCCAAGATCCGGGCCCGGCTCGAGGCCGGTGAGGACATGCCCGACTATTTCAAGAACCATCCGATCTACTACGCAGGACCGGCAAAGACGCCCGAGGGCTATGCCTCAGGCTCGTTCGGGCCGACCACCGCGGGGCGGATGGATTCCTATGTCGACCAGTTCCAGTCCTTCGGCGGATCCATGGTCATGCTGGCCAAGGGCAACCGCTCGCGCGCGGTCCGCGACGCCTGCGAGCGCCACGGAGGCTTCTATCTCGGCTCGATCGGCGGCCCCGCAGCCCGGCTGGCCCAGGATTGCATCAAGAAGGTCGAAATCGTCGAATACGAGGAACTCGGCATGGAGGCGATCTGGCGCATCGAAGTCGAGGATTTTCCGGCCTTCATCGTGGTTGACGACAAGGGCAACGACTTTTTCAAGGAACTCAACCTGGGCTGACACGAGCCCCCGGGGCCGCCGACCGGCGGCCTCCCGGACGCGGACGATAGCCACGACGGAAACAATCGTCCGACATTTGCACAAAGATAATCAGCGATTAACAATTCACCAACAATTCACCAGTAATATTGATCCGATAAAGTTGTATTGTGCAATTCTTGGGGACGAGAGATGTCGGCAGCAACCGGTAGCAAGGTCCATACGCTGGACACGGCCACATTGGTCCTGGCGACCATGCGCAAGCGAGGTATTTCGGGCCTGCCCCGCAACTACGAACTCGTTTACGAAGCCCTGAACGCCTCGAACAGCGTGCTGACGCGAGAGTTCGAAGCACTCGGCCGCATGCCGGCGCAGGATGAGCTGGACTTGCTTTGCAAGAAGCATTTCCCGCACCATCGCCGGCAGGATGTGGTCGACGGGGCGCATGAGAAGATTTCAGGCGAACTCGAGGGCATGCTTCGCCTGCTCAAGCAGGAACAGACCTCGCTCGAGAGTTATTCGAAACTGCTGGGCGAAACCTACAACCGGATTTCGACCAAAAGCGCCACCAGTGCCGAAATTCTGACCGGCATCATCAACGTGATGAGCAACGCCACCGGCGACACCATGGAAAAGGGCAAGGTCGTTGTCGAACACATGGTCGAGCGCGCGCGTGAGATGGAGCAGGTCAAGCTCGAACTCGACGAGTACAAGCGCATTGCCAACACCGACACGCTGACGCGCCTCGCCAACCGCCGCGCCTTCGACGAGATGCTCTCGGCGATCTACAACGACCGCCGCAAGGCGATGTATTACGCGCTGATCGTTGCCGACATCGACCATTTCAAGAAGTTCAACGACGTCTACGGTCACCCGGTCGGCGACCGTGTTCTGACAATCGTTGCCGCCGTCATGAAGAGTGCGTTGCGGCGCGATGTGTTCCTGTCGCGCACCGGCGGCGAGGAATTCGCGATCATTCTGGAGGGAACCAGCCAGAGCGTCACCACCGAGATCGCCGAGCGCGTGCGCCGCGCGGTCGAACGGACACCGCTCAAGAACCAGAAGACCGGGCTGGAATACGGTCCGATCACGCTGTCGCTCGGCATTTGCATGGCCAGCGACGCCGACAGCGCGGAAGAACTCTACAACAAGGCCGATGTTGCGCTCTATTCTGCCAAGAACGCCGGCCGGAACTGCTACCAGGTCTACAATCCTGAGCTCAATCAGGAATTCGAGAAAAACTGGACGCTCTATAAAAAGTAACCAGCACTTCCCGATAGAATTCAGACGCGGCCACAGTCGGGGCCGCTTTTTTGCATCCCGAAGCCGCCACATTCCCGCCATAATACTGGACATCCGGCGACGAAGCAGCTACCCCTTGATCAACGGTCACCCGGGTCGGTCCAGTCGATCCCGCGCCGCAAGGTCCTTCAACTCCGCCCTCGGCAATACCTGCGCTGCCGGGCCAAGCATTGGAACTCTTTCATGACCCGCCTGATTTCCTTCGCATTCCTCGCTCTTTGCCTGATGATGCCGGCAGCTGCCCAGGCCCAGTCCTCGAATGAGGGCAAATCGCTGCTTCAGATCCTGTTCCCGCCGTCGGACAACTACACAAAGTACCGCCGTTCGGACAAATCGCCGATCCGGCGCAAGATGGTTTCCTTCAAGGAGAACTATGCCGTCGGCACGATCGTGATCGACACGTCGGACCGTCGTCTCTACCACGTCGTCAAGCCCGGCCGCGCCATGGCCTACGGCATCGGTGTCGGACGCGAGGGCTTCACGTGGCAGGGCAAGAACCGCATCACCCGCAAGGCCGAGTGGCCGGGCTGGACTCCGCCGCAGGTCATGCGTGACCGCGTCAAGCGCCAGGAAGGCCGCGTGCTGCCAGCCTACATGCCAGGCGGCCCCGACAACCCGCTCGGTGCGCGCGCCATGTATATCGGCTCGACCATCTACCGCATCCACGGCACCAACCAGCCCTGGACCATCGGCAAGGCAATGTCGTCCGGCTGCATTCGCATGGCAAACGACGACGTCAAGCACCTCTATGAAAAGGTCGACATCGGCACCCGCGTCGTGGTCCGCAACTGAGCGGATCACCGATATTCGGAACAGAAAACCGGCCGAAAGGCCGGTTTTTTTTGTCTCACCACATGCTGTTTTTCGCGCGTTCCGGCCATTGCCGGTCATAGGTCCCGGCATCGAAATCGTGCTTGAGTTCCCGCATCATTTGGCCCGGGGTCGGAAGCGCGGACGCTTCCGGCCACGCGCCCGCATTCCAAAGATCGGCACGCATCAGCGCCCGGGCACACTGGAAATAGATCTCGCCGATGGTGATGACGATCGCGGAGCGGGGCCGCTTGCTTTCCATTTCCAGGCTTTCGAGCAACTCAGGATCGACGGAGATCACCGCCCTGCCGTTGACCCTGAGCGTGCTGTTGGAGCCCGGAATCATGAACAACAGCCCGACCCGGTCATCGCGAACGATATTGCGCAGCGAATCGATACGGTTGTTTCCGCGCCGGTCGGGCAGGACCAGTGTCCGCTCGTCCCGAATGGTCATCACCTGCCCCGGGTCTCCCCGTGGCGAACAATCGAGCCCCTCCGGTCCGACCGTGGCGAGCGCCACGAACGGCGATGCTTCGACAAGCTTTCGATAACCGTCGGTCAGACGGTCGCTGACCTTGATGATCGAGGCTTCGCCGATCTCACCGTAGATCGCCTCCAGTTCCTCGATCGTGCTTATCCTGCTGATCATGCAAGTCTCCGTGAATCCTCCTTGCTGTCAGGATCCACAATAGGCGATTGAGCGGACGCGGGAAGCTGCAATCCGATGACCTCTCCGCCATCAAGGGCCTTGGAGACGAAGTCCGCCACGGCGGCCGTCACGGGTGGCGCGGACACGATGCGGCGATGCCCGTAACCATTGGCCCGAAACAGCTCGGTATGATCGCCGAGCGCGGCAATGGCCCTGGCATTGTCGAAGGCCACTTCCTTGTCGTCCTCCGCGTGAACGACAAGGATCGGCAGGCTCAAGTCTTGTGCAAGACGATCGACGCGGAACTCGGACAGCGGGCGCCCCGCCACGCGCATCACCTGACGTTCGAATGACCGCTGTGCCGCCGGGCCGAGCCCGAGAAGCTTTCCCGCCCACCGGAACACTTCGCCCATGTCGGCGGGTGCCGCAATCGTGACGATCCGCTTCGGCAGCCGGCGCGGCACATGCAGGATCGCGCCCGAAGCGGCAGCCAGGACCGATGGACCGCCAAAGGAATGGCCGACAAACGCATCGAAAGGCCCGTGCTGACGCCACGCCGCATCGATTGCCTCGACCGCCTTGGGCAAGTGCAGCACGCGCCCGGTGGAGGCGCCGTGCCCCGGGAGATCGAGGCAAACGGCGGTAAATCCCGCAGCAACGAGCCGGTCCGCCACCGCCACCATGTGGTCGCTGCGCGAACGATAGCCGTGAACGATCAGGACGCGCCCGCCATTGTCATCCGCGGGTGACGGTCGGAACACATGGGTCGCGACAACGCTTCCGGGAATCATCAGCCGCACGGTTTCGGATTCCGCCATTCGCCCCGCGGCCTTTGCCAGCGCGATCCTTTCCTTCTCGCTCTGCGGCTTGGTCGAGCGGGTGCGCGTGAAAAGCCGGAACGCCAGTTCTCCGGCCTTGTCAGGCGAACATGCATCGACGATCCGAAATCCCGCACGGGTGATTTTCTCTAGCAGAGATGCCATAGTGAAATTCCTGATTGGTTCAACGATGAACAGAATTGTCCAAGGATGAACAAAAAGCAAGCCCTCCCCTGGGAGAACCCGCGATTTCGCAACTGGATTGCCGTCGCCCGCGCCTGCCATGTGATGGGACAGACCCTGGCCCGGGAACTGCAGCCGCTCGACATCAAGCCGCCGCATCTCGATATCCTGGTCAACCTCTACAGGACGCCCGGCATTTCGCAGCAGGACCTGGCCGACAAGCTGCTTGTGGGCCGCTCAAACCTCTCCATGCTCTTGCCGCAAATGGAAAAGCGCGGATTGCTGGTCCGTCGCAGCGATCCGCGCGACCGACGGGTGCTGAGGCTGGAACTGACAAACGACGGCACCGAACTTACCGAAAAGGCGATTGCGATCCAGTCCGACCTGATCGACCGAACCATGAAGACCGCGACCGCGGAAGAGTGCAACCTGGTCGGCGGCGTGATGTCCCGGATGATCCGGGAACTGACCCAGACCGGCGAGATCGCCGGGGACGGGGATGGACCAGAAGAGACTGCGGTGGACGAAGAGGCTGGAAGTTCCGGGCTGCAGCGGCAGCGCGAGGATTGATCAGGCGGTTCGCGAAAGGCCTTTCTCTGTCAGTTCGGCGATGTAACCGGCCCAGACCTCGTCCTTTGCTTCCCCCGTTTCCGACAGGAACTTCCATGTGAAGATGCCGGTGTCGTGGCCGTCGTCAAACACAAGCCGCACCGCGTAATTGCCCACCGGCAGCACGTTTGAAATCGTGACGTCGGCCTTGCCCGCGACGGTGACCCGCTGGTCCGGCGAATGGCCCTGCACCTCGGCAGAAGGCGAACGGACACGCAACAGCTCCGCCTCCAGTTCGCAAGCCCGGCCGTCGGCGAAGCGCACGTTCAGTGTCCGGCGGTCGGCCGATACCCGCAATTGCTCCGGCCAGGCCTTGTCGTGTTCGATCGCCATGCTCGAATTCTCCTGTTTCGACCGGCCCCGGAACCCGGAACCGTACGGCCTCGACATATGCGCCGAGCGCGACACATACAAGCCGCCGCTGAACCAGCGCGACGGCAGCAAGCACGCTATGCCTTGACGCAGCCACAGTCGGCAACGACATTGGGCCCATGAACGAAGGACCAGACCGCATGAGCAACAGTGCCGACCAGACCCCGAGCATGATCGATCCCTTCGGCCGCGCGATCAGCTATCTGCGTGTCTCGGTGACGGACCGGTGCGATTTCCGCTGCACCTACTGCATGGCGGAAAACATGACATTCCTGCCCAAGAAGGACCTGCTGACGCTCGAGGAACTCGACAGGCTTTGCACGGTCTTTGTCGACAAGGGCGTCCGCAAGATCCGGCTGACAGGCGGCGAACCGCTGGTGCGCAAGAACATCATGCAGCTTATCCGCGGGCTCAGCCGCCACATCGATGCAGGCCGCATGGACGAGGTCACGCTGACAACCAACGGCTCCCAGCTCACCCGGTTCGCAAGCGAGCTTCACGAGTGCGGCGTGCGGCGCATCAATGTCTCCATGGACACGCTTGATCCCGACAAGTTCCGCAAGATCACCCGCTGGGGTGAACTGGCCAAGGTGCTCGACGGCATCTTGGCGGCACAGGCGGCCGGTCTGAAGATCAAGATCAATGCCGTGGCGCTCAAGGGCTTCAACGATGACGAGATCCCCGAGATGCTCGAATGGGCCCATGGCCAGGGAATGGACATGACGGTGATCGAAACCATGCCCATGGGCGAGATCGACGAGGACCGGACCGACCAGTACCTTCCGCTGTCGCTGCTGCGCGCCAATCTTGAACGGCGCTACACGCTTGAGGACATCCCCTTTCGCACCGGCGGCCCCGCGCGCTACGTGACCGTCCGGGAAACCGGCGGCAAGCTCGGCTTCATTACGCCGATGACCCACAATTTCTGTGAAAGCTGCAACCGCGTGAGGCTGACCTGCACCGGAACACTATACATGTGCCTTGGCCAGGAGGACGCCGCCGACCTGCGCGCGCCGCTGAGGGCATCGGAAGGCAACGAACTGCTGTCCGAAGCGATCGACGAGGCCATCGGCCGCAAGCCTAAGGGCCACGATTTCATCATCGATCGGACCACGAGGCAGCCGGCGGTCTCCCGCCACATGAGCGTGACCGGCGGCTGATTGATCAATCAATATTGCTGATGGGTCATCCGTTCTGCATGGATGGGTTGTCCTGCCGGATCCTGCTAGCGTAGCCGGGGCCGCGCGATTCCGCCAGGACCACTTACCCATCCGGGCCGGACACACCATGGCAATGACACCAAATCTCCGCGGCGCGCTCTTCATGTCCCTCTCGATGGCGGGCTTCACCCTCAACGATTCATTCGTCAAGCTGCTGACCGACGAGATCAGCGTGGCGCAGGTGATGTTCCTGCGCGGGATTATTGCAACGGGTCTGATCTATGTTTTAGCCAAGAGCCGGCGCGCGATCCGGCCGCTGCGGCTGTTGAAGAACAAATGGGTCGCGCTGCGCGTGGTGGGCGAAGTGGGCGGCACGCTCACGTTTCTGATTGGCCTCGCAAATGTGCCGATCGCCAATGCGTCTGCCATTCTCCAGGCGCTGCCCCTGGCGGTGACGATGGGCGCGGCCCTGTTCCTTTCAGAACCGGTGGGCTGGCGCCGTTGGTCGGCGATCCTCGTTGGCTTCGGCGGCGTGCTTCTCATCATCCGACCCGGCATGGAAGGGTTTTCACCCTATTCGCTGATGATTGTCGGCACGGTGGTTTTCGCTGCCGCCCGGGATCTCGCAACCCGCAAGGTCGACGCCGCGATCCCCTCGCTTTACCTTTCCACCGTCACCTCCGCCGCCGTGACGGTCGCCGGCCTGTTCCTGATCTGGCCGATGGGCGGATGGGTACCGGTCGGCGCAAGCGAGATCGGCCTGATTGCCGTGGCAGCGTGCCTGCTGCTGGTGGGATACCAGTTCATCATCATGTCAATGCGCGAAGGCGAGATATCCTTCGTCGCGCCGTTTCGCTACACCGGTTTCCTCTGGGCAGTGCTGATGGGCTACCTGATGTTTGACGAGATCCCCGACAGCTTCATGATTGCCGGCGGCGCAATCGTTATCGGTTCCGGGCTATTCACCCTCTATCGTGAGCAGATCCGCAGCAAGCAGAAGCCTGCCAGCCGTTCGGCGCCGCGCCACTCGCCCTGATCGGGATCACGCGCGATCGGCTATCACTGAGTGACAAGCCGCGCGCCATCCATCACGACCGGGTGTCGCCCGGATCGCCTTGCTCGGCACTGTCGCGAGGCACGAAGCCGAGTCTGGCGATTTCCGCATTGACCGCCTTGCGGGCTTCGGCTTCCTGGAGGAAAGCAATCAGCAATTGGATGTGGCCGCATTCACCCCATGGAGCTTCGCAGAAGGGGCAGGTATGAGTGTCGTGTGCGCCAGCCAAGGGTATGCGTCTCCTGAACTCCTGAACTGCGAAATAATACGTCCCGGAAATTAACCCCGGGTTAAGCCTATCCGCCAGGAACAAGGCGCCTGTTTGAGCAAACCTGCCCGCTGCAAAGCCGCGCGGCGGGGACCGCGCCGGACGTTATTGTGTCACGTGCACGATTTTGATTGCAACAGTGGTCGGGACATTTCAAAAGAGCGGAAATGAACAAGACCACCTTTCTCGATCGCAAGACACCGCCCCATATCCTCACCCTCGTGATGGTCTCCGGGCTGAGCGCCTTGACGATGAACCTGCTTCTGCCATCACTCCCCGGCATCGCCAGCTTCTACGAGGCTGACTATGCCCTGGTGCAATTGGCTGTATCCGGCTACCTCGCCTTCACCGGCCTTCTGCAACTGCTGATCGGTCCGCTGTCGGACCGTTATGGCCGCCGCCCCGTGCTTCTCGGCGGGCTGGGCATCTTCCTGGCGGCCACTGCGCTTGCACCGCTGGCCCCGAATGTCGAGACCTTTCTGGTCCTCCGCATGATCCAGGCAGCGGTCGCCTGCGGCATGGTGCTTTCAAGGGCAATCGTGCGCGACATGGTGGACACGGACGAGGCCGCCTCCATGATCGGCTATGTGACCATGGGCATGACCCTGGCGCCGATGATCGGCCCCGCGCTTGGTGGCGTCATGGAAGAGGTCTTCGGCTGGCAATCCACCTTCATTCTGCTTCTCGCGTTCGGCGCGGGGGTCTTCGCGCTGACATGGGCCGATCTCGGCGAAACCAACCACCAGCCGTCATCGAGCATGCTGCGCCAGTTCGGCGCCTACCCTGAACTCGTTCGCTCCCGCCGGTTCTGGGGCTACACGCTGACAGCCACATTCGCATCGGGTGCGTTCTTCTCGTTTCTCGGCGGCGGCCCGTTTGTCGCAACCGAAATCCTGGGCATGAACCCGAGCGAGCTGGGCTTCTATTTCATGTTCATCGCCTTCGGTTACATGGCGGGCAACTATCTCTCCGGCCGCTACTCGCGGCAGATCGGCATCAACCGGATGATGGTGGCCGGCTGTGTTGTTTCCGTGCTCGGCATGGTGCTGTCGCTTATCCTGTTCCTGGCGGGCCTTTACCATCCGATCTCGTTCTTTGGCCCGATCCTCGTGGTGGGGCTTGGCAACGGCGTGACCCTCCCGAATGCCAATGCCGGCATCGTCAGCGTCAGACCGCATCTTGCGGGCTCCGCTTCCGGTCTTGGAGGCGCGATGATGATCGGCGGGGGCGCCGTGCTTTCGGCGATTGCCGGCGCCATCCTCTCCGTCGAGACGGGACCTTACCCGCTGATCGGCGTCATGCTCGGCTCCTGCATCGTAGGCGTGCTCGCCAGCCTCTACGTCATCAAGGTCGAACGCAGTCTCTCGCCGGAAGACAAGATCAAGCCCGGAGAGGCGCGGTGAAACCGGTCTGCGGCATCCTGGCCGGCGGCAAGGGGCGGCGCATGGAAGGAATCGACAAACCGCTCGCCCAGCTTGGCGGCAGGCCCCTGATAGCCCACGTCATCGCGAGGGTATCGCTTCAGTCGGATGCAATCCTGATCAACGCCAACGGGTCTGCGGACCGGTTCGAGCGATTTGGTCTTCCTGTCGTGGCCGACAGGATCGAGGGGTACAAGGGTCCGCTCGCAGGCATCCATGCACTTATGCTCGCGTCGCAAGACCTGCGCATAGACCACCTGCTGGCCGTTCCGGCCGATACGCCCTTCCTGCCGTCGGATCTTTTCGACAGACTTTCCGGCGCGAGCCGGGATCGCGGCACCGTGCGCATCGCCCGCAGTTCCGGCCGCCGCCACCCGGTTGTTGCCCTTTGGCCGGTCAGCCTGGCCGCCGACCTCGGCGAATATCTTGCAGGCACAAGTGACTTGAGCCTCGCGTCCTATCTTCGCAAAATTCGACATGTCGACGTCGATTTCACTGCGGAAGACGGACCCGATCCGTTCTTCAACATCAACTCGCCGGACGAACTCGACCAGGCGGAAGCCCTATTGGGCGCGCACAAGACCGGCTTCTGACCGCTCCCGAAGGGCTGCGGGGCGGTTTCCGCCGTGAAAATGCCGCTTGCCGCAGCGCCGTGCATCTGCAAGACAGGCCCGGATTTCGTTTCATGCCATGGAGCCCGTAATGGCCAAGACCGAAGAAGATGCGCTGGCCGAGGCCTATGACCGCGCCCTCGCGCTCGAAAAGGCCGGAGATTTCGACGCTGCCGCAAAGGCCTATGCCGAGGTGCTGGCGCTCGACCCCGACGACCACGGCGGCGCCGTGGTCCGGCTGGCCTCGATGAAGCGTGGCGACATCCCCACCCGCGCCCCGGAAGCCTATGTCGCCACGCTGTTCGATCAGCACGCCGATGTTTTCGACAAGGTTCTGGTGGAAGATCTCGGCTACCACGTGCCGTTGCTTCTGCGTCAGCGCCTGTTCGATCTTGGCGAGATTTCCTTCGACAGAATGCTGGACCTGGGCTGCGGAACCGGTCTGACCGGCGCAGCGCTGGAGGACATGGCAGACGACGCCACCGGAGTGGATCTGGCGGAGAACATGGTCGAGATCGCCCATGAAAAGGGTCTCTACGACACGCTCTACGTGGCCGATGCAGTCGAATATCTCGAAGACAATGACGACGAACCCTTTGACCTGATCGCGGCCACCGACGTGCTGCCTTATCTCGGCGCATTGGAACCGCTGTTCAAGGCGGCGGCGCGGAACGCCAACACGGGCGCCCTTTTTGCCTTTTCAAGCGAAACCCTGCCCGAGGACGATTTCGAGGGCCGCTCCTACACGGTGGGCCGCTATCAGCGCTTCGCCCACACCGAAGCCTATGTGCGCCAGGCGCTCGACGCTGCCGGGTTCGTTTGCCTCGAAGCGGGCGACATAACCGTGCGCCACGAACAGGGTCTGCCCATCGCCGGCCACCTGTTCATTGCGCGCAAGCGGTAGGCCCAAGCCACCGGCGAACTTGAACGCGCTGATCACAAAAGCGTGATCGGCGCAACTCGACAGGCGCACGGATACGTATGACGGTGGAGACCTCAAACAAGGAGCTTCATCATGCGCGCACTCATTCTGACAACCGCCCTCCTCTTCTCCTCCGGTGCCTTCGCCGCCGGAACCTCGGACGATTCACCGCCACAACCGACCGAGACCAGCACCACCTGCGAAAACGGACAGGTGTGGGATCAGCAGACCGAAGCCTGTGTTGACGCAAAGGAAAGCCGGATCGACGACGACACCCGGTATGCGGCGGCCCGCGAACTGGCCTATGCCGGGCGCTACGACGATGCGCTTCTTGTTCTTTCCGCCATGTCGGACCAGACCGAAAGCCGGGTGCTGACCTATTACGGATTCGCCAACCGCAAGGCGGGTCGTACCGAGATCGGAATGCAGTACTACCGCGATGCCCTCGAAGCCAATCCTGACAACCTGCTCGCCCGGTCCTACATGGGCCAGGGCCTGGTCGAATCCGGCGACCTCAAGGCCGCGCGCGTGCAACTGGCCGAGATCGTGGCAAGGGGCGGCGCCTCAACCTGGCCAGAGACATCGCTCCGCCGCGCCATCAAGAGCGGCCGCACCTACAACTACTGACCAAGATACGCCAAGGTTCAACAACCCGGCGGGGGACAACCACCTTCCCCGCCGGAGTTGTTCGCTTGAGAATTGGCATCCTGCATAAACGCACCCCGTACGTGTCCCTTGCCCGGTTCAGCTCCCGGCAAAAAGCGGAAAGCTGACGCCGAGCGCCCAGGCAAGGCAAAGCCCCAGACCCAGGCCGGCCGCAACCGCACCGGACCGGCGCGCGACCCACCGGCCCATGAGACCATGCACGAAAAAGAACAGCATGAAAACCGGCAGCACGATAAGGACGAATGTCAGGTTTTCCGGGTCGATCAGCGCGCCCGCGATCAACGAGGCCAAGAGCAGTATCCGGGCCGCAATACGTCGCCACAGGGCTCCGCGACCGGCCCCGGTGACGATGCTGTCGCCAAGCATGAAGGGAACCGTCCCGAGCGCCAGCAGCACAATCAGAACCAGCCTCTCGCCATTCGGCCAGAAACTGGCTGCATACCGGTCGAGCGCCAGCCCGAAGACCGCGATGCCCCAGAACGTCAGGAGTCCCGCGGCCCGCCAAGAAACAGGCCTCGCGATCTCGCGGGCGCGGCCCGACAACCACAGTTGCAGCATGCCGAAGACCGCAAGATGTATCATCAGGTAATCAGCCACCAGCACCGGCAGGAAATTGTCGTAGAAGGGCGCAACGACGATCGGAGCGGCAATCGCCGGCAAAATGACGGCAGTCAGAAACCGGCGGTTTGAAAGATCGCGCATTGTCTCCCGGCCGGGAAGCCGTGCCACTAGCGGGTAAAAGACGGCGACGATGCCCGCCAGCAACAGCAGAATCCAGAACCCCGTGGGTGCAATCGTGCTGTTGTTTTCGCGCCCATAGGTTTCATCAAGCCAGTTGACGGCGGCACGGACCGCCGTCGGGCTATACAACACGCCGACATGCTCGACCCAAGGCGCGACAAGAGCCAACCTGGCAACAGTCCCGGAAGTGACCAACTCGCCCTCTTCCGCATCGCCCTCGACAAGCTGCACAGCATTAAGGGCAGCCTGCCGCAGCCGGCTTTCCCATTGCCCGGAAACGATCAGGAGCCGCTCGGGCATGGTGGCGGTGACCGCTTCGGAAAACATTGAGATGGCCACCACCGCGGCCACCGGACGGTTATCTTCACGCTCGGCAATGGCTGATCTGACGAGAATATCGGTGGCCATGGAGTGGCCCAGAAGAGAAACGGGTTGATCTCCCGGCAGCGCGTGCGCCGACGCAATCACCCGCCGCGTTTCCGCAATCATCAGCGCGGTGGTTCCGTCAATACTCGAGACATCACCCGACATGGGCCGCGGATTGCGGCCATGCCCCTGGAAATCGAAAGCCAGGACCCTGTAACCCGCCTGTGCGAGGTTGAGCGAATAGGCCTGCATGATTTGCCGGGACCCGGCAAACCCGTGCGCCACCACAACCACCGGACCGGTCGAACCGGGCAACTGGTATCGTGTGACCGGCGTGGAGCCCAGCTCCAGCGATTCGATCTCCAGGCTCGAACGGACCCGCTCGAGCGAAAATACCGAAACAAGCATCGCAACGAGCGCTGTGATGGCAATTGCGATGTGCGCCGACTTCATCATCGGACCTACCGAACCTGAACCGGCGGGATGGATGGCCCGGGGTCAGCGACCACGCGAACGTTTTCGCCAGGCTGCATCAATTCAGAACCGGCGGTAGCTTTCAACGAGAGCACCGGGCGTTCTCACTCGGCAGGCGCGAGTGTCCATACCCCGGCCGGATCGGACGGACCTTTCGAGGGAATCTCGATCGACTGCACGTTGGACCACATCTCGGCCATGTCATTGTACTGTCCGGAGAATACATTGCCCGACTGTCCCGTGGTCTGGATGTAGGTCGAGCGCTCAAGGTCGCTCAGATCGAAAATGCCCCGATAGCTCGACGCATTGGTGTTCGCATAAGGGTCTGCATCATTGTAGATCTGCGTATAGCCCCGATCGAGAGTGAACGGACCGCCGGCGCTTTCGACCTCGACGTTGAAGGCCTTGCGCAAGAGGTCGACCTCGCCGAACGGACGGTGCGCGCCCTTGGCGTAATGGGCTTGTCCCCACCGCCATTCGCCCTGGTCTTCGCCGTAGCGCTCGGACAGATCCGCGATCGCCTCAGGGAAGGCTTGGGTCACGATCTGCGAGCAGTCTTCCTCCTCCGAAGTCTCCTGCACATCACACCAGTTGCGCGCGGTGCGGCCTTCGAGCAAACGCTCCATCACCTTGCCGCGCGCCTTGAACCAGCTCTTGAAGCTCATCCCGAGGTCATCCTCGAATGTGGCGGTCATGGTTGCGCGCAGCCATGCCATGAAGACCAGCGGAGCGCGGCTTTCGCGCGCCATGACATTGTCCCAGGCGGCCAGTTCCTCGACCAGCTCCTGTTCGGACTGGGCAAGTGCAGAGCGGTCGAGGGCATCAAGCATCAACGGTTTCAACTCGGCAAACGCAGGTGAGAAAACGTCCGCCTGCACCTGCCGCGACGCCGCCATATCGTGCGGCTCTTGCGCCCCGTTGATCAACGCCTCGATACGTCGTTGCCGATAGGTCTCATCCCAGTCGAAGGTCAGGTGCACGGGGTAGTCGGGGCCGACGATCTTGGTGTTGGCGGTGGCGATCAACCCGTCTTCCGGGTTGTTCTCACGAGGCAGTGCAGAATAGGGCGCGTAACCGCGCCAGTCATAGATCGCGTTCCAGCCCGGCGCCGGCGCCCGGCCCATCAGCAGGTTCGAGGGATCGCGCAGCGGCACCCTGCCCGCCGCCACGAAACCGATATTGCCGCTCGTGTCGGCCACCACCATCGACTGCATCGGCGTGACGAAGGCATCGAAACCGTTCTGGAAATCCTCCACGGTTTCCATGGCATAAAGCCGCGGCCCGACAAGAGCGGTGGTGTCGTCATGGGCAAGTGCGGTCCACTGCAGCGCCGCAACGGTGTTCTCGGGCAGCAGCTTGTCGAAATTCTTGAAGCTCGCAGGCAGCACGGGTCCGTGCCGGGTCCAGCGCCGGGTGAACTCGCGCGCCTCGCCGCCCTTGACCCTTATCGTTTCCTGCTTCGATCCGAACTCCGCCCAGCCGGTGGGCGTGAGATACTGTTCCGGATTGTCCGGATTGACACGCTCGACGAAAACGTCCTGCGCATCGGTTGCGGTGTTGGTGAACCCCCAGGCGATGTCGTTGCCGCGCCCGAGAAGCACATAGGGCGTACCCGGCAGGGACACGCCGATCAGATGCCGCGGTTCGTCGAACTCTCCTGTCACTTCCAGATGCGCCAGATACCAGATCGACGGCGCCCCAAGCAGCAGGTGCGGGTCGTTGGCAAGCACAGGCTCGCCGGAGGCGGTCCGCTCGCCCGAAATCACCCAGTTGTTGGATGCGCCGGTTCCGAGCATCGTCTCGACTTCCGCAAAAGCGCCACGCGCGTCGGCCGTGGTCTGCTCGCCGCCGATTTCACCGCGTTCAAGGCCGAGAAGTACGCGCAAGTCCGGCATCGGCGGCGGGGTGTCGGCGTCGATATAGGGCAGAAGGTCGAGCATCTCGGCTTCGCTGAACCCCATGCGGTAGAAGGCGAGCCGCAGCGCCTCCTCGTCGAGATTGGCCGCAAGCGAGATCGACATCATCTTGATGGCGGTGAGCGTGTGCGCCGGTGTCCAGGGCTCGGGCTCGTACCCCAGAATCAGATACTCGGGCGGCAGGCGCGACGAAAAGGTGCGCGGCTCCCTTTCCATCCACGCGTTGACGCCGCGGGCATAGCCTTCCAGCATCGCCATGGTATCCTCGTCCATGACCGACAGCGAGGCTTCCGCCGCCTCGTAGATGCCCATGGTCCTGAGCCAGATGTCGGTGTCGACGGTGGCAGCACCAAACATCTCGGACAACCGCCCCTGCCCTGCCATGCGGCTCACTTCCATCTGCCACAGCCGCTCCTGCGCATGGACGAAGCCCAGCCCCGCGGCCACATCCGCCCGTGTCTCCGCGGAGATGTGCGGGACGCCGTTGTCGTCTCGCGCAATCCGGACATCCGCCCCAAGTCCGGCAATCGAGATCGATCCGTCATGCGGCGCCTGGGAGCGAGATGCCCAAAGCATAATCACTCCGGCGGCCAGCACCGCGACCGGGATCACGATGAAAACGAGCTTGATAATCCCTTTGACGATGCGCATCATTGGTCTATGTCCCTCCCGGAGCGCCTGAAACACCTTACGTAACGCGTCGGCAGGTCAGGCGTAAAGCGCATTTGTGACAAAAGGATAGACGTTATGGCAACAGTTGCATTCATTGGTCTCGGCGTGATGGGATACCCCATGGCAGGTCACCTCAAGACCAAGGGCGGTCACGATGTCAGGGTCTATAACCGCACCTCGGCAAAGGCTGAAAAATGGGCATCCGAGTTCGGCGGAACCGCCTGCGCCACCCCGGCCGAAGCGGCGCAGGGCGCCGATTTCGTCTTCACCTGCGTCGGCAATGACGACGACCTGCGCGCCGTAACACTCACCGGGGACGGCGTTCTGGCAGGAATGAAGGAAGGTGCGATCCTCGTCGACAACACAACCGCTTCGGCGGAAGTGGCCCGCGATCTCGCCGCCGCTTGCGCGGAAAAGGGATGCGGCTTTCTCGATGCGCCCGTATCCGGCGGCCAGGCCGGCGCGGAGAACGGCGTGCTCACCGTCATGGTCGGCGGAGACGAGGCCACTTTCGAAAAGGCCCGCCCGGTGATTGACGCCTATGCGCGCATGGTCGGCCTGATGGGGCCGGTCGGAAGCGGGCAGCTGACCAAGATGATCAACCAGATCTGCATCGCCGGTCTTGTGCAGGGCCTGTCCGAAGGCATTCACTTCGGCAAGAAGTCGGGGCTCGACATCGAGAAGGTGGTCGACGTGATCTCGAAGGGCGCCGCCGGATCCTGGCAGATGGAAAACCGTCACAAGACCATGGACAAGGGTGAGTATGAGCACGGCTTTGCCGTCGACTGGATGCGCAAGGATCTCGATATCGTGCTCAACGAAGCCAAGCGCAACGGCGCCCGACTTCCGGTGACAGCACTGGTGGACCAGTTCTACGCAGACGTCCAGGCCATGGGCGGCAATCGCTGGGACACCTCCTCGCTGCTTGCACGCCTGGAGAAGTAATTGGCCCCCGGCCGGGCGAAGAACAGAAAGCCGCCCGCCAATGCGGATTGGTGCGTTGCAGACATTCTCGCCTGGCTTGAGGAAAACGGCTCTGCCGAAAACCGCGCCGGAATGGCGCGCTTCGGCATCAACACGGGCAAGGCGTTCGGCGTCGGCAACACGGCGCTCAGGCCCTTTGCCCGCAGCCTCGGGCGAAACCACGAACGGGCGCGGGAGCTGTGGGAAACCGGCTGGCGCGAGGCCCGCGTCCTGGCGCTGTTCACCGATGTACCGCGAATGCTCGATGTCAATCAGGCGCGGACGATGGTGGCCGACTTCGACAGCTGGGAAATCGTTGACCATGCAGCCGATCTGTTCGTTGACGCGGGCCATCTTGATGAACTGGTTCCGGAACTCGCGGAAGACGAGCGCGAATTCGCACGTCGAACCGCCTTTGCCATGATCGCGTGGGCCGCTGTCCACCTCAAGACACGCGACGATGCGGATTTTCTCCGCTACCTGACGCTGATCGAGGCCCATGCCCGCGATCCGCGCAATTTCGTCCGCAAGGCGGTCAACTGGGCGCTGCGGCAGATCGGAAAGAGGTCAATGAAGTTGCACGGCCCGGCGCTCGCACTTGCGGAAACGCTCGCTGCCTCCGATGACAAGACCGCCCGCTGGATTGGCAGGGACGCTGTCCGGGAACTGTCCGACCCCGGGCGCATAGCCAAAATCGGCAAAAGACGGACCTGAGACTCCCTCGGAGCGCCGCACATCGAGCCGGATGTGCAAGGCAGGCTGCCAGGCTTTGACATGACGCATGTTGATTGGCGTTCACTTGGCTGCGAGTGACCGCGACATGCATTTAGTCAGTTGTTTTCCTTGGCCAGCGACAGGTAGTCGAGCGGCAGTTGGGTGGTGTACTTGATCTGCTCCATGGCAAAGGAAGACGACACGTCACGGATCTCGATCTTGCTGATGAGGCGCTTGTAAAAGGCGTCATAGGCAGCGATATCGGGGACAACGACCCTGAGCAGATAGTCGACGTCGCCGCTCATGCGGTAAAATTCCACAACTTCCGGAAACTCGGTAATCACCTCGGAAAACCGCTTCAGCCATTCGTTGGAATGCGAATTCGTGCGGATCGAGACGAACACCGTCACCCTGGCATTGACCGCGACCGGGTTAAGCAGCGCAACGCGGCGCTCGATGACGCCGTCCTCCTCGAGTTTCTGGATGCGGCGCCAGCACGGCGTCGTCGACAGGCCCACCTTCTTGGCGATTTCGGCCACCGCAAGTGTGGCATCTTCCTGCAGCAGGCGCAGGATCTTACGGTCGAGGCGGTCCATGACGATCTCCAATATCCGGAATATCCCTCCTGATATCCCGGGCCTTGGCGGATCACAAAGAAAATTATTCCGCCAAATGCAAATTCAAAGGAACAAGACTGCCCTATCCTTCACAAAACAAGCTCCGCGACCCGCGTCCGCAGCACCGGAAGCAAATCCGCCTCGAACCAGGGATTTCGGCGCAGCCAACCGCTGTTGCGCCATGACGGATGCGGCAGGGGCAGAACCGCAACACCGGACGAGCTATCGTCAAGAATCCGGCGCCAGTTCGCAACCGTTTCAGTCAGTGTTCGGCCACGCGCGGGTCCGAGGTGCCAGGCTTGCGCGTATTGTCCGATTGCGAGCACCAGCCGGAGCTGCGGCATCGCAGACATCACCCTTGCCCGCCAGGCCGGAGCGCATTCCCGCCTCGGCGGCAGGTCAGAACCCTTGGCGTCCAGCCCGGGAAAGCAGAAGCCCATCGGCACGATGGCAAATTTCGACGGATCGTAAAACTGCGCTTCATCCACGCCGAGCCATTGCCGCAGGCGGTCTCCCGACGGATCGGTAAAGGGCCGCCCGCTCTGGTGTACGCGCGTACCCGGCGCCTGCCCCGCAATCAACACCGGGGCGGCGGCTGAAGCAAAACAGACCGGGCGTGGCTCATGCGGAAGCGCGTTCTTCGGTCCTCCGGCAGGCGCGTCGCGGCAGATCCGGCACGCCGATATCTCCGCGAGCAGGGCCGGCATTCCGGTATCGCCGGAGGTCTTCGTCATGCAATCCGGGCACTTGGCCTTGCCGACACCGCCTCGTACCAGCGCATCACGTTTTCAAGGTGAGCAGGCTTGTCAATGCGCGCGGGCTTCATGAAATCCATCGAGATCAACGCGGTGATGTCGGCAATGGTAAAGCGTTCGCCGGCGACGAATTCACGGTTCGCCAGTTCGCGGTCGAGCAGTTCAAGGAAAGCAATCGCCTTGGGCTTGTTGGCCTCGCCCCATTCCGGCACCTGAGGCACTTCCCATTCCTTCATGGCCGGATGGGTATGCCGGAAGGCGGCCGCCACCGAGGCGAGCAGATGATGCTCGACACGCCGGTTCCACATCTCGACAATTGCCCGGTCTCGCGCATCGACGCCCAGAAGCGGCGGATCCGGATAAAGTTCCTCGAGATAGCGGCAGATCGCTACGGACTCCGACAATGCGGTTCCGTCGTCGAGAACCAGAACCGGTAGCCTTTGCAGTGGATTCAGGCTGGTCACCTCCTCCGACTTGTGCCCCATCTGGCCCATGTCGACAGGCACACGTTCGATCTCGATACCCTTTTCCGCGACAAACACGGTAACCCGGCGCGGATTGGGCGCACGCCCGCCATCATAGAGCTTCATTTCGCTTTCCTCCCGTCGTGACCGGCCTGTTCACTTCATCGCGCTGGCTTGAGTGCCCGGCGGCCCGGCTATCCATATGTCCGGCTACACATATGCCCGCCTATACATATGAATGCACGACCGGGTCCAATCAACTCCGTCCGGGCGCAACCGGAAACACGCGCCGGACCGTTCCTTCAAACGCCCGTCAACCGGCGCAGCAGGGCGCGCAATGCGGCAAACCCGCCATGCATGTCCTCGCCAAGGCCGCCGTGCACTGCCCGCCACTCCCTCGGCCTGTCGAATTCTCCGGCCCAGAGGCCTGCCCGGTGCTGCCGCGCCGCGGCCTCCTCCTCACCGTAGTCGCCGAAGGAAACCGCATGCCCCGAGCGCACCATGATCCGGTTGAGATCCCGGTCGCCAGCCTTGCACCGCACCAGATCGCGGCCATAGCGGTCAACACCCTCACTGAGACAGCTGACGCCCTGCCCGCCGATCAGCTCACGCAATCGTGACCGGGCCTCGCTCCCGCAGGCATATTCAATACTGTCGCGACGACAGCGTTGCGCGAGTTCGGGCGCATCGATGCCCTTAAGCCGTAACCGGCGCTCGCCCATCGCAAGGCTGTCGCCATCGATCACCCGCACCGGTCCTAAAAATTCTTCTGCCGACCATCTTTCAAGCCCGGCTGCCGCGACCGCCACGCCGGCAATCACGGTCAGGGCAATCAGGAGATCAACTGCCTTGCGCCACAAGGGGCGCGAACGGCGTCTGGAGCGAAAACGGGCGACCATGGCCGACAATGCGCCGACTCGCCATACCGGAACAAGCGGATCTTCCCCGGATCACCCGGCTTCCGGCGCGGCAAGGATGGCTTCGGGCCCGAAAGGATCCTCTCCAATCGAGACATCGAAAACAGCTTCTTAAACTTTGCCACCTAGATTCGGCACTCAAATCGTACGGAACCGGATGCCCAGGTGAATCAGCACCAGACCATGACTGACAAGAACATCGTCGACCGCTCGCGCGCGCACAAGAACGCGGCGGTGGCGAAGACCGTACGCGCCACGCGTGAACAGTTGCAGCATGGACGGCAGGCGTCACCGGGTTTCGAACGGGAAATGGTGCTTCTGCACATCAACACCGTGCTTCAGGGCGCGGCCGCAGGGCCTGTGCTGGTGATGCTGACGGCCGTGGCCGGCCTCTGGTTCGATGATGCGGTCTGGCTTCTCGCCTGGACCCTCGTGACGATGATCGGCTACGCGGTTCTGGTTCTTCTCGCGCGCCGCGCCTCGCGCAGTTCCTGCGACCAGGAACAGGCCGGCCGCTGGCACCGCAGCTTCCTTCTGGTCTATGCATTGATCGGCCTGTGCTGGGCGGTGTTCTCCTACCAGGACTGCACGGCCTGCCAGCTCGATTCCTTCACCTATTACAAATCCGCAGCCCTTCTGGTGGCCCTCGCCGCAATGGCAATGGCGACCTTCGCGCTACGTTTCGCACTCTATGCGATCGTGATTCCCGTCGCGATCGCCCTGGCAGTCAGAGCCGGCATCAGCCGGGACATTTCCGACATCTCGGTTCTGGCGATGATTTCCGCATCGGGCCTGTTTTTCCTCTTCATGTCCCAGCGGCTCTATTCGACCAATCTGAAGATGCTCAGTTTCCAGACCGAGAAGGACGACCTGATTGCGGAGCTGGAAGTCGCGAAGTCCGTCTCAGACGAGGCGCGCCGCCGGGCCGAGGAATCCAATCTCGCAAAGTCCCGCTTTCTTGCCTCGATGAGCCACGAACTCAGAACGCCGCTCAACGCGATCCTCGGGTTTTCCGAGGTCATGAGCGGAGAAGTGCTCGGCCCCATCGGCAACCCCAGCTACAAGGAATATGTCGGCGATATCCATCGCTCGGGCCAGCATTTGCTCAATCTCATCAATGAGATCCTCGATCTGTCGCGCATCGAGGCGGGCCGCTACGAACTCAACGAAAGCGCCCTGTCCCTGTCGGATATCGCCGAAGACTGCATCGGGCTTATCCAGCTCAAGGCGCGCAGCAAGAACATCCAGATCACGGAGGCGTTCGAGCAGAACCTGCCGATGGTCTGGGCCGACGAAAAATCGATCCGCCAGGTGATCCTCAACCTGTTGTCGAATGCGGTCAAGTTCACCCCGTCGGGCGGCGAGATCCGCGTCAAGCTAGGCTGGACCGCAGGCGGTGGACAGTATGTGGCCATCAAGGACAATGGACCGGGCATCGCCGAGGAAGAGATCCCGGTGGTGCTGTCAGCCTTCGGCCAGGGCTCGATCGCCATCAAGAGCGCCGAACAGGGCACGGGCCTCGGGCTTCCCATCGTCCAGGCCATCCTCGCCAAGCATGGCGGCGAGTTCGTGCTCAAATCGAAACTGCGCGAAGGCACCGAGGGAATTGCCATCCTGCCGCGCGAACGCGTGCTCGAAAGCATGGCGCCCGTCGAGGGGCTGCCGAACGCAGCCGCCGGAAAGAAGCGCGCCTTCGGCTAAGCGCGCTTGCGGCCGCAAATGCTCAACCCGATCATCGAGCTGTGACCATTCGGGATAAGGCCCGGTGCCGAAACCTCAGTCCTTGCCGGAAACCCCGGCCTGGGCAAATGTCGCCATGCCAGTGTGGCAGGCTGCAGCCGATTTGACGATACCGGCAGCCAGGGCCGCCCCGGTTCCCTCACCAAGGCGCATTCCGAGTGCCAGAAGCGGCGTCTTGTCGAGCTTGCCGATGGCCGCCATGTGGCCGGGTTCAGCGGAGACGTGCCCGATCAGGCAATGGTCGAGTGCCTGCGGATTGGCGCGGTGAAGAACGGCGGCAGCGGCTGTCGCGACGTAGCCGTCGATGAGCACGGGGATCCGTTCCATGCGCGCAGCGAGGATCGCGCCGGCCATCGCCGCCACTTCGCGCCCGCCGAGCCTGCGCAGCAATTCGAGCGGATCGTCGAGATGCGGCTTGTGCAGCGCAATGGCTGCCTCAACGGCCGCAACCTTGCGCTCCAGCACCTCGCCTTCCGAACCGGTTCCGGGACCAACCCAGTCCGATGCGGTGCCCCCGTAAAGCCCGTAGAAAATGGCCGCAGCGATCGTGGTATTGCCGATGCCCATCTCTCCGATGCACAAAAGATCGGTGCCGCCCGCAACAGACTCCATTCCGAACGCCATGGTCGCAGCACAGGTGCGCTCGTCCATAGCCGCTTCCTCGGAGATATCGCCGGTCGGAACCTCCAGCGCCAGGTCGAAAATCTTGAGCCCCAGATCATGGGTGACGCAGATCTGGTTGATCGCGGCGCCGCCGGCAGCAAAGTTTTCGACCATCTGTGCGGTCACCGACGAGGGGAACGGGGTCACTCCCTTGGCCGTCACGCCGTGATTGCCTGCAAAAACGGCCACCAGCGGACGGGTCACGGCCGGTGTCCGGCCGGTCCAGGCGGCGAGCCAGAATGCAATCTCCTCGAGACGACCGAGCGCGCCCGCTGGCTTGGTGAGCTGTGCGTCGCGTTCGCGCGCAGCGGCCAGAGCGGCCGTATCCGGCCCGGGCAGGTTGCGCAGAAGCTCGCGAAAATCATCAAAAGGCAAACCGCTGGCGCTCATTGTGTCTCTCCTGCTGAAACAGCCCGGTGACGGGCAACAGCAGCCCGTGTAATTGTCGAATCACGTAAGGGTCAACGTCAAACGCGCCATGTGACGCCGCATCCAACCGAAACGAGACGAAAATGCAGTTCAGGGACTCTCTCGACGATCTGGTTCGGGCCACCGGCTTCCTCAGCCGCCTGCCGCTGCCGGCGCGACATTTCGAGGGGCATGACGGTTCGCTCTCGCGCGCGGCAGCCATGTTTGCCGCGGCGGGTCTGCTGGTTGCCCTGCCCGCGGGGATACTTGTCTGGCTGCTGTCCGTGCTGGATGCGAACCCGGCCCTTTCAGCCCTGCTTGCGCTCGTGGTGCTGATCCGAACAACCGGCGCGCTGCACGAGGACGGGCTTGCCGATTCCGCCGACGCCTTCGGCGCCCGTGGCGGCCGCGATCACATGCTGGCGATCATGAAGGACAGCCGCACCGGGGCCTATGGCGTCCTCGCGCTGATTACGACATTCGCTCTGCGCGCCGTATCGCTGACCATCGTCATTGCGGCCACCGGCGCTCTTGATGCGGTGCTGGTCCTGCTTGGTATCGCAGCCGTCTCACGCGCTGCCATGACATGGCACTGGAGCAGGCTCCCCTCCGCACGCACCGACGGCGTTGCCTCGGCCGTGGGGGCGCCGGACCCTGCGGGCGCGCGTTTTGCGGTGCTGACAGGCGCAGCCCTGTTTTTCGCGCTGACCTTCGCTGCCACGGGCCCGCTCGCAGCAATTGCCACACTGGCTGCCATCGCAATCGCTGCGGCGCAATGGACGGCTGCGGTTCGCGCGCGCATTGAGGGACACACCGGCGACACCATCGGAGCGACACAGCAGATCGCCGAGACCGTGGGACTTGCGACCCTTGCTCTTTTGATCTGAACGCCCGATATAAAACACTCGAAAGCCAAGTCTATCCGACCGCGCCCCGCGAAAGGCACCATGACCATCCAGTCACCCTGCATCCTGATCTGCTCGATCGACCTGAAGACCGGCTATTGCTTCGGTTGCGGACGCACGCGCGACGAGATTGCCGGATGGATGGGGTATTCGGACCAGACCCGCAGCACAATCATGGACGAACTGCCAACGCGTCTCGAAACCGTTGAACGCAAACCCCGCCGCGAAACCCGCCGGCAGCGCATGGCGCGCGAACAGCAGGACGGCTGAGCGCAATGGCCTTCATTCTGACCATGATCGCAGTGGCCCTCGGGGTCCTGATTTTCAATCACGATACCGGTATCAGTTTCGGGTTGCCGAACGACGACTTTGCAAGCGTGGTCTATCTCGGCCTTTTCGGGGCCGTCGTCGGTGCCGGCGTGATTGGCGCGCATCGCGACATCGGCGAAATGTTCAAGAACCTGATGATCTGGACCGTGATCATCATGGGGCTCGTCACGGGCTGGCTTTACCGCGACCAGGCCGAGGAAATCGCGCTTCGCGTGGCCGCTGAACTGGTGCCCGGAACCCCGGTCATGGTGCCCGACGAGGACGGCCGCGCTGCGGTTTCGATCCGCAAATCGCTCAGCGGTCATTTCGATGCGGCCGGACAGGTCAATGGCGAGAAGGTGGATTTCCTCATCGACACAGGCGCGACCACCGTGGCCCTCTCCCACTCCGATGCGCTGCGTGTCGGCTTCGATGAGCGTGACCTGAATTACACGTTAATCATCAATACCGCCAACGGCCAGGCCCGCGCGGCCCCAGTCCGGCTCGACAGCGTGACGGTGGGGTCGATTTCCCGCCGCGGCCTGCGTGCCATGGTGGCTGAGCCGGGCAAGCTCGACCAAAGCCTGCTCGGGATGAATTTCATCTCCTCGCTCACAGCCTTCGAAATGCGCAAGGGCGAGGTCATCCTGCGCGACTGAAAGGGCCGGCCCATCGGCTCATTCCGGGACATTTCTGCTGGTCAAACACGTCCGCAAAGCCTGCTGTTTCGGTTCGATTAATCGAAACCAAGGAAATGCAGCGCCCGCCGCCGGACAGCTACAGGCAAGCCAGATCAAGCAGTGTATGGCTGGAAGGGCTGCGCCATTACCGCACCCCCGCTGTTTGCTTGCTGTATTTTTGAGACACGGTGTCCGACATGTTTTCGACCAGCTATCAGTCCTACACATTCTACGCTCGGGACCTGACGCTTTCGCTTCAGCGCAAGGCGGAGGATCCGATCGTCGCCAGGGAAGCGGAATACTACAAGCAGACCATCGGCTCGATCACCACGCTCGATGAATTCATGGCCGACGACCGGATATACAATTATGCGATGAAGGCCTACGGGCTTGAGGAGATGGGATACGCAAAGGCACTGATCCGGAAGGTGCTGGAAAGCGACCTTACGGATTCGAACAGTTTCGCAAACCGGCTGGAGGACACGAAGTACCGTACCCTCGCCGCGGCCTATGATTTCGGCAAGACCGTTGCCAGCAAGGCGGTTCAGACCTCGACCCAGATCGACAACCTGATCGAAACCTACAGCCAGACGATCGCCGACAATGACGAGGTCCTGAAACAGGAGACCGCCTACTACCGTGCCGCCTCGGCCGGCATCACCGAAGTCGACGACATCTTCAAGAACACCAGACTGCGCGATTACGTTTTCCAGACCTTCAAGATCGATCCTGAAACCTACGATTACGACACGATCAAGAACGTCATCACCAGCGACATCAGCGATCCATCAAGCTTCGTGAACACGGAATACGTCCCCAAGATCCTTGAGTGGGACACCACGCTGCTGAACCTTTATGACGAGAGAATCCTGCCCGGCAACACCGCTGCGGACCGCGAGCGGATCGACTATCTGATCGCGCAGTACTCCAAGATGATCGACAAGGCCAACAGCTATTTCGAACTGGCCGCAAGCTTCAATTTCAATCCGGACGGCGCGCTCGATCCCGACCTTCCGGTCCAGACCGAAGCCCAGCAAGACATGGTGACAGAGCGCTACGTCTTCGACCAGCCGCGGCTGACCACCACCGGGGCGCTGCTCAACAAGGCCTATTACGAGGAGCAGATCGGCAGCATCACGACCATCGACGATCTGCTTGATAACGGCCGCATGGCCACCATGATGCTCGAATCCTTCGGGATTTCCCTCAACACCAGCCGCGCCGACATCGAATGGACACTTCAGCAGGACCCGTCGGACCCGGCCAGCCCTGTCCACGAGAAAGGCGCGGCCTTCGTGGCGCTCGCCGCCGCCTTCAATTTTGAAAGCGACGGAACGCTTGCGGCCGGCGTGCCGGCCCAGGATCCGGACCAGCTGTTCGCCATGCTGTCGGAGTACATCGTCCGCTTCGATGATGCCGACGAGAAGGCGGATGAGGATACGATCAAGAATTACAAGCGCTATATCGGCTTGACCGCCAGCCTCGATGACTTCCTGTCACCGGCCGGCGCCGCCGTCGTGGTCCGGGAATTCGCCCTGAAAGCCTTCAACATCTCGCCCGACGAGATATCCACATACAAACTCAAGAAGATTTTCACGAGCGATCCCTACGATCCCAATAGCTACCTCAATTCGCTTGGCGACGAACGCTTTGTGCGCCTCGCCAAGTCCTTCAACTTTGCCCCGGACGGAACCATCGGCACGCCCCGGTTTGCCCAGTCCGAGAACGAGATCACCCGTCTTTCCAAGGCCTACTACGTGGAGATGACCCGTCTCGACGACAGCGAGGCCGCGAAGGACAAGGCGGAGGACGAAGTGTCGTACTACCGCTCCCAGCTGCAGACGCTGGAAACCGTCGACGAGATCGTCGCAAATCCGCGCCTTGTCGACTTCCTGCTCATTGCCGAAGGCCTCGACCCAGCGGACGTCACGCCGGAAACGCTTCGCAGCGTCCTGCTTTCCGACCTGCAGGACCCGCAGAGCTTTGCCAACACCCAGGGCGACATCCGTCTTCAGAAACTCGCCGGCTCCTTCAACTTCAACGCCGACGGTTTTGTCGAGGCTGCCCGAGAAACGGGCGTCCAGAACGATCGCGGCCAGATCGAAACCACAAACTTCTACCTTACCCAGATGCTGGAGGAGGAAGCCGGCCAGGACAATGTCGGTGCGCGGCTGGCGCTCTACTTCCAGCGCATGGCGCCTTCGATCAACAGCGTGTACACGATCCTCGCGGACAACGCCTTGGCCGAATTCATTCGCACCTCCTTCTCCATTCCCGCCGAAACCGCCAGCAGCGATATCGACATGCAGGCGGCACTGCTGGAAGACCGGTTCGACATCGAGGACCTTCAGGACCCCGAGAAGGTGGATGCCATGATCCAGCGCTTCCTCGCGCTGCATGACCTCGAAAACGGCACGGTGAGCCCGGTTCTCTCGGTCTTCAGCGGCAATACGAACATCAATTACGAGACCGTAGCTGCGCTCGCGCAGCTGCGCACCGGTTCTGCCTTCTAAACCCTTTGGACGCCGTGACCCTGCAGTGGGGTCAGGCCGGTCCGGAGCAATACGGATACACGCCCGGGCATCGGATCAGGTGAGGCTGTAGAAGAAACGTGCTGCGACCAGAAGCAGGAAAACACCAAAGCCGATTTCCAGTTGCCGCTTGTCCAGCGCATGCGCGAGCCGCACACCCAGGGGTGCGACGAGGAGCGTGATCGGAATGATCAGGGCGACGGCCGCCCAGTTGACATAACCGGTGGAAAACGGCGGAAGGCCGGCGGAATCCCAGCCCGCCCATATGTAACCGAACAGGCCCGGGATCGAGATCAGAACGCCCACGCCTGCCGAGGTCGCGACAGCCTGATGCACCGGACGCGAAAACACCGTCATGAAGGTGTTGTTGAGAACGCCTCCGCCAATCCCCATCAAGGCAGAGAGAAGGCCGATGATCACGCCGACACCGGTCCGCCAGGGGTTTGGCGGGAGATCGTCGCCAAGACGCCACGTCACCCGGTTGAACAGCATTCGCACGCCCACCAGAACGGCAATGATGGCGAAGATTGCCCGCAAGCCTCCGCTCGACACCCACGCGGCGATCAGCGAGGCAACCGCCACCCCTAGCGGGATGGGCACGATCCAGCTCTTGAGCAAGGCCATGTCGACTGCGCCGCGCGCCTTGTGCGACAGGAACGAACGAAGCGATGTGGGCACGATGATCGCCAGTGACGTCCCCACGGCCAGATGCATTCTCACCGCCTCGTCGATGCCCAGCAGTCCGAAAACCTGGTAGAACACCGGAACCAGGATCGCGCCGCCGCCAATGCCGAACAGACCGGCAAGCACACCGGCGACGAGGCCCGCGCCGGCAAGTGCGGCAGCAAACCAGATCAATTCTTCAAATGGCGGCATGTGCTTGAATTCCCTGTCGGTGATCGCCCCTGTGAGCTTCGCGGGTTACCGCGCCGCCTGCCGTTGCGCAAGCGTCATCAAACCGAGACATATTTCAAGCATTGTTTTCGGGCAGCATGGAATCGCTGCCAGTGCTCCGGCCGCCGGCCTTCCCCGCCCGCCAGCCCGGAGACTGCCTATCCGCAGCGGCAACACGTCCCATCCGCCGCAGCGGAGTTTCGGCCGGTCAGACCGGCCTTTTTTTTGCCGTAAGGTCAACCCCGCCGATGCTTATGCTCAGCAGCTCAGTCGCAATGACGATAGCTTGTCTTGCGCGTCCTCAGGTCGAAATGGAAGTGGTCCTTGTGATGGACATCGCTGCCCGGCCCGAGAACGGTGGTGAAATACTTGCAGCTGTCGGCGCGGATTGTGTTGAGCAGGCTCTTTTCGCGGAATGCAAACAGGCCCGGTTGACGCACCTTGATCGCCTTGCCGTTGTTGAGGGTGATCTTGCCGATATCGATGGCGTTTCCGGACGCGTGCTCTGACATCGGGGCACCCCGCTTCGAGTTCATCGTGCGGCAGGAGTAGGAGGACATCTGATGGATCGAACGGACACCGGAGACGTATCTGACCCGGGCGGCCGGTGCGAGTTCATTCTTAACCCATTGCGCGAAGGCATCGGTGATCTGGCAGTTCAGTTTGGCGGCAGGCTTGATTTCGATGCCGCCGGACAATTTGGTGACCTCGACCGGATGGGGAATGGAACATCCCGGGCCATTGCTGATGGCGGGCAGATCGCGGTAGGTGACCCCGAGCCGTTTGAGCCGCTGCCGGCACGCCTTTTCGGCTGCCGGCATGCCGCCGGCCCACTCGGGCTTCGCCAGCGGGTTGGAGATGCGCGGCAGAAGTCCTGCAAACAGGCGCGGCTTCTCTTCGATCGGCTGCGGTTCGCTTTCAACGGTCACCGGCTCCACCGGCGAGATCGATATGCTGTCGGGTGTTCCCGCCGCTTCGAGTTCCTCGTAACTCGGCACCCCAGCCAGGCGCGGCTGGTCGGTGCCGATGCCGGTCACCACGGGCTGGCTGACCCGGCCTTCGGGCAGCGCGGAAGTGACGCCGGATACATCGACGCCGTCACCCACGGGGTAGGCCAGAACGTTCTGTGCGGGCATGTCGGGCCCCGACGGAGCGGTGGACATGAAGGACGAACTACGGGATGCAGAAGGCGCCGGCAGGATGACAGGTCCCGGCGGTTCGGCCCGCATCACGGGTGCGGCCTGCGACAGTTCCAGCACCTCGCCGGGCGGCATAAGGCCGCCCTCGCCCGTGCAACCGGCAACGAAGCCGGCCGACATCAGCGCGAGGCTCACCGATATGAGCCGGCGGCGGCGCAATCCGGAAACGCAATACAACATGGATGGCTCCAACAGACGCAATACTGACCTGACAATCGCACCGAAGGGTAAAGGAAGCCTGACGAACGCGGTTAACGACTGGGGCAATTTCGGGGCAAATTCGAAACCAGGAGGACCGGAGCCGCTGATGGCGATCACGGTACCGAATGCTCCTCCGGTGAAACCTCGGCTCTCATCCCCAGCTTTCGGCTCCGGTCAGGCTGCAATCGCGTCGTCCCCGGGTTAAAGAGGATCAGGCAGAAGGAGCATCTACTCATGAAACCGACCGGCGAACTGACACTGCGCACACTTGCCATGCCCGGCGACGCCAACGCCGCGGGCGACATTTTCGGTGGCTGGGTGATGGCGCAGATGGACCTTGCCTGCGGCATTCGCGCCGCCGAGCGCGCCCGCGGCCGCGTGGTCACGGCCGGCGTCAACGAGATGTCCTTCGCAATGCCAGTCAAGATCGGTGATACGCTTTGCATCTACACGGACATCGTCAAGGTCGGCCGCACCTCGATGACCCTTCTCGTCGAAGCCTGGGCGCAGCGTTACCTCTCGCCCCAGATGGACAAGGTGACAAACGCACAGTTCGTGATGGTTGCGCTCGATGCCACCGGAAAACCCACGCCACTCCCTGCGGAATGAGTGCGCCGGTCAGCCATCGCGATGACCGCCCAAGCACTTAAATCAAGCTCTGAGGAAGCAGAATCGGCTTCGCCGGAAACAGTCCTAATCTACTGTTTTTTCTTGTTTTTTAGAGATTTCTTTGATGCATTCCGGGTGTCCCGGATTTCGTAGAGATAGAGCTTGGTCCTGCGGCGGTCGGGGAGCTCCCAGACCTCGTCGGGCTTCACCGACGGCACCGGAAAGCTGTTTGAGACAAGCAGACTGCCGGGCTTCATCCCGGAGCGGGCCTTATCGTAGAGCGCGGCCATCGGTTCGGTCGACAGGAAGGCATAGACGAGATCCTCTTTTGCAAGATCCGTCGTCCAGATGTCCTGCCTGAGTATCCGTCCACGCCCCGTCAGCCGCGACAGCAGCGCCGACATCAGCCAGACCATGGGCGCGGTCTCGACGCCGCGGGCAACGCGACCGTCTCCGTCAAGGGCGCGAACTACACCGCCCATCCCCGATCCCAGGTCCAGGAAACGCCGCGCCCCGCGCTGGCGCATCAGATCAAGCAGCGCCTGCGCCGTCTTCCGGTTGCTCAGGTAGAGCGGTACCCGGTCGCGCGCGGTGTTGGAGAAGAACAGGTAGATCAGCACGAAGGCTATGCCAAAGGGCCAGGCCGGAAGCTCTCCGAAATTGAGACCCGCTGCCAGGGCAAGCGGGAATGCCGCGCCGATAAGCACCCACCAGACCGGCAAACCCAGAAGCCGCGTCGCAAGCGCGGCCACGCCGGATTGTACTGCCAGGCCCGACCAAAAGGCCGCCTGCGCCCCGACCTGGGTTTCGAGACCTGCCCGCACCAGAACAAGAGCGGCCAAGCCCGCCAGTTGCGCTGCAACAGCGCCGAGGATCGGATAGGTGCGAAATGCAGTCATGTCCGGCCCCGCTGATTCAAATCCCGATCAGATGAGCTTCTCAGGCGGCCGCTGTCAAACCGGCGGGGTCAACCTCGGCGAAGGCCCGCGCAATCACCTCGGGCCCGGCACCGGGCCGGGTGCTTTCGGTGGACAGGATCTGGCGGAAACGCCGAGCGCCGCGCACGCCCTGAAACAGGCCGACCATGTGCCGCGTGACGTGATTGAGCCTACCGCCGGCCCGGATATGCGCGTCCGCATGAACCATCATCGCCTCGCACACTTCCTGCCAATCGACCGGGCCGCGATCGTCGCCAAAGATGAGCCGGTCGGCTTTCGCAAGCAACTGCGCATTGTGATAGGCAGCCCGCCCGATCATGACGCCGTCGACATGATTCAAATGTTCAAGTGCCTGATTCAGATCCCCAATACCACCGTTTATACCAATGAAAATATTGGGATAATCCTGCTTGAGCCGATAGACGCGATCGTAGTCCAGCGGCGGCACGTCACGGTTTTCCTTTGGCGACAGGCCCTCAAGCCATGCCTTCCGGGCATGAACCCATATGGCGTCGGCGCCCTCCGCCACCACTGCCCGGGCGAGATCGGACAAGGCCGTTTCCGGATCCTGCTCGTCGACACCGATACGGCATTTGACCGTGACCGGAACATCCGCCGCCATCTTCATGGCGCCGATGCAGCGCGCGACCAGATCTGGCTCGCGCATCAGGCAGGCGCCAAAGGTGCCGGACTGCACGCGGTCGGACGGGCAGCCGACATTGAGGTTGATCTCGTCATAGCCGAAATCGCGGGCGATACGGACCGCCTCGCCAAGCTTGTTCGGATCGGACCCTCCGAGCTGCAAGGCGACCGGATGCTCGCTCGCATCGAAACCGAGCAACCGCTCGCGGTCACCATGAATTGCGGCCTCCGCGACCACCATCTCGGTGTAGAGCAGAGTGTTCCGCGTCAACTGCCGGTGCAGAAACCGGCAATGCCGGTCCGTCCAGTCCATCATCGGCGCGACCGAAAGGCGGGGCAGAGGTGAAACCGCGTATGTTCTGCTGATCTCGGTCATCGATACCCTGTGGAAGAACTGCCGGTTTTCGCCCGTGGCGGACAAACGAACCGCGGTTTGGAACCAATTTCTGATTTCCCGCATCCGCGGCGGTCATGCAGCCGGGGACTTATCCCTCCCGGCAGCGGCAATCAAGACCTGCGCCATTTCCTTGGCGATGCGGGCCGCACCGACCATGTTGCGCACATGGGCGGTGGCGATGGCCCCCTCCTTCAGAAGTGCCAGTTGCTCGGCCATCTTTCGCGGTTCTAAGAACCCGGCCTCGCTGCAAAGCTTCTCCAGATAATCGCCCACCCTGCGCTTGTGCTCGGCCGAAAGGCGGTGCGCCGGATGATCCTGGCTTCCAAATTCGCTCGCGGCATTGATGAAGGCGCAGCCCGAAAAGCCCAAGCCCTTGAACGCCTCTCCCCGGAACCATGTCTCCAGCGCATCGAACATGGCGAGCAGCCGCTCGACCGGATCGGCCGAAGCCCTTTCCATTTCGCCCATGAGCCAGTTGCGGAACCGCTCGTCGCGCAGGTTCAGTGCGGCGAGGATCAGTTCATCCTTGGACCTGAAATGCTTGTAGAGCGTCATCTTGGCCACGCCCGATTCGGCCAAGATCCGGTCAATCCCGGTGGCATTGAAGCCGTGGATGTAAAAAAGCTTCAGGGCGGTTTCGACCAATTCGTCGCGGCGCGACTTCATCACATTCCCTCCGGAAATCAGACAGTTCTGTCTATTTATCTCACATGGCAACCTGGCAGCAAGCCGGATTCTTACCAATGCGCTCACGGTTCTGTGTACGGATCCGCGTTGACAACTATACAGACTTGTCTGTTTATATATCTCCGAGCGTTGGCTCGCTCGTTCAAAGACACCCGAAACAACACAAAGAGACAATCAATGACCCGCATTCCCCTCCCCGCCTCCATCGAAGACACCCCCCAGTCCGCACGTCCGATGCTTGAACAGGTCAAGGCCCAGCTCGGCTCGGTCCCGAACCTGTTCCGGCTCACGGCAACCAGTCCCGCAGCGCTCAGGGGCTATCTTGGCCTCAGCGGCGCGCTTTCCGGCGGCGAACTCGACGCCCCGACCCGCGAACGCGTTGCGCTTGCCGTCTCGCAACTGAACAGCTGCCAGTATTGCCTTGCCGCCCACACCTACATCGGCAAGAACATCGCCAAGCTCGACGACGCCGAGATTGCCGCCAACCGGAAGGGCGGCTCCAGCGACCCGCGCGCCGATGTGGCGGTCCGGTTTGCCGTCAAGCTCGTCGAGACGCGCGGCAGCGTATCGGACGCGGATCTGTCGGCGGTAAAGCTGGCCGGCTTCAGCGATGCCGAGATCGTCGAGATCATCGCCCATGTCGCGCTGAACACGCTCACCAACTACCTCAACGAAGCCCTTGGAACCCCGATCGACTTCCCCGCGGTTTCCGCTGAAGTCGCCTGAGGTTCTCCCCGCGCCCCGGCTCCTCCCCCCGCCGGGCCGGGGCGCCTTTTCAACCAAACGGAGCAAACCGAAATGTCCCGCCCCCCGATCCCTCCCTTCACCACACAGACCGCATTCCGCAAGGTACGCCTCGCCGAGGACGCCTGGAACAGCCGCCAGCCGACACAGGTCGCCCTCGCCTATACGCCCGACAGCCAGTGGCGGAACCGTTCGGAGATCTTCTCCGGCCGCGAGAACATCGTCGATTTCCTCACCCGGAAATGGGCGCGCGAGCACGACTACCGGCTGATCAAGGAGCTTTGGGCGCATGACGGCAATCGCATCGCCGTCCGCTTTGCCTATGAGTACCGTAACGACGAGGGCAGCTGGTTCCGCGCCTATGGCAACGAGAACTGGGAGTTCGCGCCCGATGGATTGATGCACCGCCGCGTGGCTTCCATCAACGACCTGCCGATTGCCGAAAGCGAGCGGCTGCTTCGTTGGGCTTCAGGCCCCCGGCCCAAGGATCACCCCGGCCTTTCCGATCTCGGCCTCTAGGAGAACGAAGATGACCAGCGCCTATGCACGGATTGCATTTACTCCCGGGGTCCGCGATGAACAGGTCCGCCAGGGTTCAGACCGGATCTATTCCCGTGTCCTGTCGGGTCCCGAGGACGAAGGCACCCTGCTGACGGCGCGGGAAGCCTCGTTCCTTGAAGCCCGCGACGGTGTTTTCCAGGCGACCGTCAGCGAAACCGGCTGGCCCTACGTCCAGTTTCGCGGCGGTCGTCCCGGGTTCATCTCCGTGATCGACAACCAGACGATTGCCTATGCTGATTACCGGGGCAACCGGCAATATGTCAGCACCGGCAATCTTCGCCGCAATGACCGGGTCTCGATTCTTGCGATCGATTTTGCCCGCCGCAAGCGGCTCAAACTTCTTGGCCGTGCTGAAATCAGCGAGGATCCGGACGTGATCGCCTATCTGAACGGGCCGGATCGGCCCGAAGCGGAGCGTGCTGTCATTGTCCATATAGCGGCATTCGACTGGAACTGCCCGCAGCACATCCCGGTTCGCATGACTGACGCGGAATACGGCGGCGAGGTCGGTCGCCTGAAAGAACAAATATCCGAACTGGAGCAGAGACTCTTCGCCCTTGTATAAGTTAAAACACAGGCCGCCCCGGCACTCCGGAGCGGCCTTTTTTATACCTGCACTTTCTGAATTGCGATTTTTCAAGACGGAGTGTCTTATGCCCAAAGTCATCACAGCCTTCGCCAAAACGCTCGTTCGCGCCGCGGGTTTCACACTCGAAACCGATGGTACCGTCCGGTCGGGTGAAACCATTATCTTGAAATTGGGCGCCGAGGTTGGAGAGCATCTCGATGCTGATGATTTCTTCATGCTCCTCGAACGGGTTTCCCGGGAACAGCACAGCCGGCTTGCCTTTGTGCAAGCCTACACGAACACCCTTCAGATCGATGATCTCGGCATTCTCGGGCTGGCGCTCAAGACAGCGCCCACACTTTGCGCATCACTCAAGCGTCTGGAGCGCTACCATCGCCTGCTCACCGACACGGCAGTCTACCGACTCGACAAAAATGAAGACGGAGCCCGGCTGGTGCTTGAGCAGAACACTCCGGACGATTCCGCTACGGCATTGCGGAGCGAATGTGCGCTTGCCGGGGTCATCGGAAAGACCTCCTGTTTCGCGCAACAGGCGCTCAATCTGACGGCAGTTATCTTCCGCCACGAACGCGTCGGCGAGGCGGCGGAATACGAAGACTATTTTGGCTGTCCCGTCCTGTTCGGCCGCGAAGAAGATGCGATCATTCTCCCCGAGCGCACGCTAAGACTGCCAAACCGCCTGGGCGATCCGGCGGTCTCCGAATTTCTCACACAGCACCTAGACCGGGAACTCGGTACATTTGCCCCCGAAAATCCGATCAAAAGTGATGTTCTTCGGCGCCTGTCGACCGGCCTGAGCACCGGCGTGCCCCAGGCAGCGGAGATTGCATCGCAGATGGGAATGAGCGAGCGCACCTTCTTTCGCAGACTGTCTGACGAAGGCACGACTTTTCGCGACCTCGTTCGTGAAGCCCAGGCGAGCCTGGCACGCGATCTCCTCGCAAATTCCGATTGCTCGATTGCCGAAGTCGCCTTTCTTACCGGGTTTGCGGAACAGAGCACCTTTGGCCGCGCCTTCAAGCGGTGGGTCGGACAGGCCCCCGCACAGTACCGTGGCAGCCGGTCCGGCAAGCCGCGCGCGCTCCGGAGCGCCAAACTGGCAGGATCGGCCCAAACCCTGGCATGACGGGCCGATACCGTGGCGGGTTCGGCGAACTAATCTCCTTTCATCACAACACGGAAGGCCGGACGGAAACCGGCCCTTCCGACGCGATGAACCAGGGGCACGCGCTCCGGCCAACCCGCTACAGGAAAGCCAGGGACATGACACTCGATACCAATCTCAACGGCCACGCTCTCGGGGAGCCGGCATTTCGCGCAGTGCGCCGCCGGTCCCGCAAGTGGCCCGCAACAATCAGGCGGACACTTTTTTGCGGCCGCAAGCCCGGGATACCGGAAATTGCGATTCTGCTGGTCGCTGCTACCGCGGCTGAAATCGCGACCGAAAGTGCGGCGAACCTGATCCTGATGGCAACGCCGGCGATGGCCGGACAACAGGTCATCGAGGCGGCAGACCGGTTGCCGGTGACTGAGGTTGCGCTTCCCGATCCGGGTGTCGCAGGCATGTCCCTGCTTCTTGCGAACCGGGAACCTTCGGGCAATGCCCGTTCCGAAACGCAGTCGATCCATCAGGGGTCGGTCTGCGCGCCTCCGCCCCGCCCGGAGGACTAAACCGTTTCCGGTCCGCATCCGGCGGACCGCAACACCAAGGAAAGCGAAGGCCATTTCACCGCGGCGCCCCCGGCGCAGGCGAACGGCGAAGCCATGCCCAAAACGCCTCCGCAACCCTGGCAGCAAGGTCACCCGCGCTGTCGATGCCAACCTGAAAACTGATCTGAAGGAGACAGACCATGACACATCACGACCACGAAAACTGCGGCTGCGACGTCACCCAGGAAAAGGTGGACATGGCCCGCCGCCGGCTTCTTGCCGGTGTCGCAGCCACTGCAGCAGGCGCCACAGCCTTGGCAGCCACTGATGCATCCGCTGCCACGCCGGAAGCGCGCGAGGCATACGCCGACCCGGAGACTCCGGGCCTGCCGCAGGTCGACATGCAGATCGAACCCGGTCGTACGGCGCTGGTCGTTACCGATCCCCAAGTCGATTTTCTGTCGGAGAAGGGTGTCACCTGGGGCGTGGTCGGCGAAAGCGTGACCGAACAGGGAACCGTCGACAACATCGAGCGGCTGTTCAAGGCAGCAAAGGCCGTCGACATGCCGGTCTTCATCTCCCCGCACTACTATTACCCGCATGACCACAAGTGGAAATTCGAGGGCACGCTTGAGAAGACCATGCACGCCATCGGCATGTTCGATCGTCCCGATCCGCTCTCGCTCGAAGGTTTCGATGGCTCGGGCGCGGACTGGATGCCGCAGTACAAGAAGTACATCGAGGACGGAAAAACCATCGTCTGCTCGCCGCACAAGGTCTACAGCCCGGCCCAGAACGACCTGAACCTGCAACTGCGCAAGCAGGGCATCGACAAGGTGATCCTGGCCGGCATGTCCGCCAACCTGTGCACGCAGGCACATCTCTATGAACTTCTCGAACTCGGCTACGAGGTCGCTGTTGTCCGCGACGCGACAGCCGGCGCCAAGGTGCCCGAGGGCGACGGCTACCTCGCCGCCATCATCAATTTCCGAATGGTTGCCAACGGTGTGTGGTGGACGGACGACGCCGTCGAACGCATCACCCGCAGCGCCTGAATGCCGCAGACCCCTTCAATACACACACATCTCAAATCCAAAGGACCAAGACCATGACCAAGTTCTATGTGATTGCCGCCATGTCGGCTGCCCTTCTGTGCATCGTTCCGGCCGCGTTTGCCGCCGACGAATACAATGTCTCGAACGGCCTGACGCTGACCGGCAAGCCGCTCGGCATGCACGGTTTCGATCCGGTTTCCATGTTCAAGGCGGAAGCGCCGGTCATCGGAGACGCCGAATTCACATCCGAACATGACGGTGTCGACTACTACTTTGCCTCGGCCGAAACCAAAGCTGCATTCGACGCCAACCCCGAAACCATGCTTCCGCAATTCGGCGGCTTCTGCGCCTTCGGCGTCTTTGTCGGCAAGAAACTCGATGGCGACGTCCGCTATGCTGACATCGTCGACGGCAAGCTCTACCTCTTCGTCAACAAGACGATCTTCGACAAGTACCTCGAAGATCGGGAAGCCGTCATTTCCGGCGCCTTTGACAAGTGGCCGGACATTGAAGCCACCCCGATTGCTGAACTCTGATCGCCTGGCATCCTCCCCGAACGGGTCGCGGATAACCTTCGCGGCCCGTTTGGCGTTTTTTTCGTATCGGCACCTGTCCGGCGACCGAACCTCAGCCCTCGTCCGGTGCAAGCTCCACCGCAGAACGCGGCCGCGCCTTCGGATCCCCATCGAGTGCCGCGTGCAGCTTCTCCATTACCGAAAAGAAGGTCTCCCGCTCGGTTTCGCTGAGTTCCCCCATCAGCCGCGCTTCGATCTCGGTGACAAGCGGCAGGATCTCGCCAAGTGCGCGCTCGCCCTCACCCGTAAGCGAGATCGCCACCAGCCGGCCGTCGGTCTGCTTGCCGAGCTTTTGCACGAGACCGGCACTTTCCAGCCGCGCCACCGCCCGGCTCACCCGCGGTTTTTCCAGATTGACGCAGTTGTGAATGTCGCGGACCGAGACCTTTCCGCGACGCTGCAAATGGACAAGAACACGCCATTCCGCGACATTGAGCCCATGCGTGTGCCCGTACTCGATCGACAGCCGCCGGCTGACCCGTTCGGACAGCACGGCGAGCCGGTAGGGCATGAACGCGGAGAGCTCAAAGGTGTTCGGCATGCACAAGAACCAGGTTCGTTTCAATTGAAACGATATTGACTTTGGCTTCTCTTGCAATGATAAAATATCGTTGCAAGCGCAACGAATTTGGTTTCACCTCGGAATCAGCAAAGCGCAGTTTCAGGAGGATCCCGACATGGCCAAGGCATTCGCATCCAAGGGCGACATGACCGAGAAGAAGACCTCTTTCACCGAGATCGGCGACGGGCTCTATGCGTTCACTGCCGAGGGGGATCCCAACACCGGTGTCATTATTGGCGACGACAGCGTCATGATCGTCGAGGCGCAGGCAACGCCGGAACTTGCCAACAAGGTCATCGAGAAGGTGCGTTCGGTCACCGACAAGCCGATCACGCACCTGGCGCTGACCCATTACCACGCGGTGCGCGTGCTCGGCGCAGCCGCCTACAATGCCCCGACGATCATCATGGGCGAGAAGGTCCGTTCGATGGTCGCCGAACGCGGGGCCGAAGACCGCGAGTCCGAGTTCATGCGCTTTCCGCGCCTGTTCGCAGGCTATGACGACATTGCCAAGGTACCGCCGCTCACCTGGCCGACCACCACCTTCAACGACCGCATGACCATCTATCTCGGCAAGCGCCGGGTCGACCTGATGCACCTGGGCCGCGCCCACACCGCGGGCGACATCGTCATCTACGTGCCGGATGCCAACACCATGTTCACCGGTGACATCGTTGAATACCATTCCGCCTGCTATTGCGGCGATGGCCATTTCCACGACTGGCCGGGCACGATCAACCGCATTCGCAACTTCGGTCTCGACGCCATCGCTCCCGGACGCGGCGACGCGCTGATCGGACAGGAGATGGTCAACGCAGCACTCGACAGCACGACCGATTTTGTCCGCTCGACATATCTGCCGGCAGCCCGGGTCGCTCTCAAGGGCGGAACGCTGAAGCAGGCATGGGATGCCGTTCGCGCCGAATGCGATCCGAAATTTGCAGACTACGCAATTTACGAACATTGCCTGCCCTTCAATGTATCGCGCGCCTATGACGAGGCGCTCGACATCGACACGCCGCGCATATGGACGGCCAAGCGCGACCTTGAGATGTGGGAGCAGCTTCAGGACTAGGCGTCTTTCGGGAGGAGAGACAATGTTCGACGAACGCTATTCACTGGCCTTCAAGCTCTACCCTTACGAGCGGTCGCCCGATCAGGACGCCGCGGCGCCGGTCCGGCATCCGGTCGTCGTGATGGGGGGCGGCCCGATCGGCATCGCCACGGCGCTTGACCTTGGCCTGCAGGGGATTCCCGTGGTGGTGCTCGACGACCACGAAGGGGTCGGCCAGGGAAGCCGCGCCATCTGTTTTGCCAAGAGAACGCTCGAAATCGCGGCACGCTACAGATGTGCCGATGAAATGCTCGACAAGGGCGTCGTCTGGAATGTCGGCAAGGTGTTCCACAGGGACCGCAAGGTGTTCGAGTTCAACCTGCTGCCCGAGGAAGGGCACCGGTTTCCCGCCTTCATCAATCTCCCGCAGCCCTGGTTTGAAAAATCACTGGTCGACCGGGTGCGCACGGCTCAGGCCGCCGGTGCGCCGATTGAGGTGCGCGGCAGGAACCGTGTCGATGCCGTGGAGACAAGGGACGATTCCGTCATTCTCGACATCTCCACGCCCGACGGGCCATACCGGATCGAGGCCGATTGGCTGATCGGTTGCGACGGCGCATCCTCGCCGTTGCGCAAGATGCTGGACCTCGATTTCGAGGGCCGTGTTTTCCAGGACAGTTTCCTGATCGCCGACATCAGGATGACTGCGGACTTCCCGACCGAACGCTGGTTCTGGTTCGAACCCTCCTTCAAGGATTCGGGGGCTTCGGCACTGCTGCACAAGCAACCCGACGGGATCTGGCGCATCGACTTCCAGATCGGTTGGGATGTGGACCGGAAGGAAGAGCTTAAGGAGGAGAACGTCCGCCGCAGGCTTGACGCAATGCTGGGACCGGACGTCGAGTATGAACTGGTCTGGACGTCGATCTATACGTTTCAGTGCCGCCGCATGAAGAAGTTCCGTCACGGACGAGTGATCTTCGCCGGGGATGCGGCCCACCAGGTCTCTCCGTTCGGCGCGCGCGGCGCAAACTCCGGACTTCAGGACGTCGACAATCTGGGTTGGAAACTGGGGCTGGTGATCGGGGGAAAGGCCCCGGAGCGGCTTCTCGACACCTACGACGCAGAACGCGTCCTCGGTGCCGACGAGAACATCCTGAACTCGACCCGCTCGACCGACTTCATCACACCCAAATCCAGAATCAGCCATGTCTTCCGCAACGCGGTGCTCGACCTGGCCGAACACCACGCCTTCGCCAGACCGATGGTCAACTCGGGCCGCCTTTCGGTGCCTTGCGTTTACGACCAGTCTTCGCTCAACGGACCCGATGCCCTGACCGGTGGACCAGACCGTACGCGCGTCGGCAGCCCCTGCCCCGACGCGCCGCTCGGGAACGGCTTTCTGCTTTCACGCCTCGGCGGCGGGTTCTGCATGCTGAGCATCGACACCGAGGCTCCGGATATGATCGAGGAAGACGGCGTCAGCGCCCGGCGGGTCTATGTCTCCGCGGACGACGACGGATCGGGTGCACTGGGGGCCCGTTATCTCGGAGATGCTCGGGCGGCAGTCTATCTGGTCCGGCCCGATCAGCATGTCGCCGCGAGGTGGGATCGTTTCGACGAAGCCGCCGTCCGCGCTGCACTGCGCAAGGCCACAGGGAGGGAGTGACCACGATGGCAAAGCTCAACACCGTACCCAATCTCACCGACCCCGACGGCTTCTACAGCGAGCTCCTTTCGGTGCACGAGGGGCTCTCGGATGATGCCAGTGCGGCGCTCAACGCCCGCCTCATTCTCATTCTCGCCAATCATATCGGCGATCGTGAAGCGCTCAGCCAGGCGCTCGCCGCTGCAAAGGCATCAGGTTCTGCTTCGGACACAGGAGACGCGACATGAACGCACCACAGACCTCCAACCTCGTTCAGTCCAACGGCGCATCCACGACACCGGGCTACATGCCGGGCTTTGCAAACGATTTTGAGAGCGAAGCCCTCGAGGGCGCGCTGCCGCAGGGCATGAACAGCCCGCAGAAGTGCAACTACGGGCTTTACGGCGAACAGCTCTCCGGCACCGCGTTCACCGCCAACCCGCCCGAACGCACCTGGACCTACCGGATCAGGCCGAGCGTCAAGCATTCCGCACGCTACAAGCGGATCGATCTTCCCTACTGGAAGTCGGCTCCGCATGTTCTCTCCGATGTCACCAGCCTCGGCCAGTACCGCTGGGATCCGATACCCCACTCCGGTGAAAATCTCACATGGCTGACCGGAATGCGGACCATGACCACAGCCGGTGACGTCAACACGCAGGTGGGGATGGCGAGCCATGTCTACCTCGTCACCGAATCGATGAAGGATGCCTATTTCTTCTCCGCCGACAGCGAATTGCTGGTGGTGCCGCAGGAAGGCAGGCTGCGGTTTTGCACCGAGCTCGGCATCATCGACATCGAACCGAAGGAAATCGCCATCATTCCCCGTGGGCTGGTCTACCGCGTCGAGGTGCTCGAGGGACCGTGCCGCGGCTTCGTCTGCGAGAACTACGGACAGAAGTACGAGCTTCCCGGACGCGGTCCGATCGGCGCCAACTGCCTGGCAAACCCGCGCGACTTCAAGGCGCCCGTGGCCGCCTTCGAGGACCGGGAGGTGCCGGCCACGATCACCGTGAAATGGTGCGGTCAGTTCCACGTCACCGAGATCGGCCAGTCGCCGCTCGACGTCGTCGCCTGGCATGGCAACTATGCGCCGTACAAGTATGATTTGCGGAACTACTGCCCGGTCGGGGCGATCCTCTTCGACCATCCGGACCCCTCGATCTTCACCGTGCTGACGGCGCCATCGGGCGTTCCGGGCACAGCCAACATCGATTTCGTGCTGTTCAGGGAGCGCTGGCTGGTGGCCGAGGACACGTTCCGTCCGCCCTGGTATCACAAGAACATCATGTCGGAGTTGATGGGCAACATTTACGGCCAGTACGATGCCAAGCCCCAGGGCTTTGCCCCTGGCGGAGTGTCTCTGCACAACATGATGCTTCCGCACGGGCCGGATCGTGACGCGTTCGAGGGAGCCTCGAATGCGGATCTCAAGCCCGAAAAGCTCGACGAGACCATGTCCTTCATGTTCGAGACACGCTTTCCCCAGCATCTCACCGAGTTCGCCGCCAGGGAAGCGCCGCTGCAGGAGGATTACATCGACTGCTGGTCGAGCCTGGAAAAGAAATTCGACGGCACCCCGGGCAAGAAATGAAGCTTTACACCTACTGGCGGTCGACAACCTCCTACCGGGTGCGGATTGCGCTCAATCTCAAGGGGCTCGCCCATCAGCCGATCCCCGTCAATCTGGTCGCCGGCGAACAGAAAACCGTCAAGTTCGCGACCATCAATCCCGGTCTCGGGGTGCCGGCGCTGGAACTGGACGACGGCACGATCCTGACCCAGTCGATGGCGATCCTCGACTGGCTCGAGGAGACGGCGCCCGAACCGGCGTTACTGCCCTTAGAACCGGTCGAGCGTGCCGAGGTCCGTGCGGCGGCACTGGTCATCGCCACTGACATCCATCCGGTCAACAACCTGCGTGTGATTGGCCGGCTCAAGGCAATGGGCCATGATCAGGACGCCTGCGTCGACTGGATGAACGACTGGATGACCATGGGCTTTGAAGCATTCGCAAAAATGATCCGGAGCGATACGCCGTTCTGTTTCGGCCACTCCCCGGGGTTGGCCGATCTGTGCCTTGTGCCGCAGCTCTACAATGCGCACCGCTGGGGTTGCGATCTTTCCGGCTTTTCCCGATTGACGGATATCGAACAGCGCTGCCTCGCCCTCCCCGCTTTTGACGAGGCCAGGCCCGAGAACCAGCCTGACGCAACCTGAAAGCCGAAAGGCCGGGGCGGCGGATCAGGGATTGAGGATGAAGAAGACCTTCCGAACGCGGGTCAGGTTCTCCCAGGTTCCCTCGAACCCCGCCGATACAACGAAGCTCTCGCCCGCACCAAAGACCTGGGCGTTCCCGTCCTTGTCGGTCAGGCGCACCTCGCCCTCGAGGATGTGGCACATCTCGTCATAGTCGCAAATGCAGCGCTCAAGATGCGGTCCGGCTTCCCAGATGCCGCTGATCGCCCGACCGCTGGCGTCTGTGAAGCAGCGCCAGCTTTTCGCCTCATAGGGCGCATCCACGATCACCGGATCGTCGACGCGGGTTTGGCGCGGTTCTGAATCGGTCCTGAAAGCAATCACGTGAGCCGGGGAAGCTTGATGGTGTCTCATGGGATCACTTTCAGGAGTCAAAGCCGACGCCGAAAGCGTCGAGCAAACGAAGGAAAGGGGAACGCCGGCCGGTCGCGTCCTCGCGGGCGAGCCCTTTCTGGGCCATGCCGATGGCAAGCGAACGGAACGGCTCCGGCGGAAACGGAACGGGCATGCGGCGGATCATCTTCAGTTCGGTTCGCTCCGTCCGTTGACCCTCAAGGAGATCGAGCATGGTCAGCGCGGCAAACCGCGTCGCAGACACCCCCTGCCCGGTAAACCCGAGTGCGTAGGCAAGCCTGCCGCCATAGGCGAGGCCCGAAAAGAATGTGGTGCGCGCCGATGTGTCGATGATCCCGCCCCACTTGAAATCGAACCGCACATCGGAAAGCGACGGGAAGCATTCGGCAAACTGCTCCGCAAGCAGGGCAAAGCTCTCGTCGCGTTGCAGCAGTTTCGGATCGCGGTTGCTGCCGTAGTGGTAGATCGCGTCGTACCCGGCCCACAGAATGCGGTTGTCCGCCGTCTTGCGGGCGTAATGGAACTGGTTGCCGCTGTCACCGAGACCGTAGTTGCCGGTCCAGCCGATCCCGGCCAGTTGCGCCTCGCTCAGCGGTTCGGTGACGAGCGAATAATCGAAGATGGGAATGATGGAGGCCCGCAACCGGCGCAGCAGAGGAGGAGCAGCGTTGGTGGCCAGGATCGCCCTGTCGGAGAAAATCGTACCGGAGGGCGTCTCGAACACCAGACCCGACCGGTCATGGCGGATCCCGCGGACAGGCGTATGCTCGAAAATCTCGATGCCCGCCTCAAGGCACGCTCTGCGCAAGCCGGCCACGAGCCGGACAGGATTGACCAGTGCATAATTGGGTTCGAACAAGCCCTCACCGTAAACAGGGCTGTCGAGCTTTTCGCGCAAGACGTCGCCACTGAGCAACTGGTGCTCGATGCCGAACCGCTCGTAGTTTGACGACATCGCCCTGAGGCCTTCGGCCTGCCAGGGTGTCGCGGCCACCGTTAATTTGCCGGATCGCTGGAAACCGGCATCGATCCCGTAGACTTCCAGATCGGATGCCAGTTCATCCAGGTTTTTCCGCCCGAGCCGGATCAGCGTTTCAGCCTCGCCCGGCCAGCGCGCCAGGGCGTTGCCGACCCCGTGCGAGATCGAGGGCGCACAAAAACCGCCATTGCGGCTTGAGGCATCCTGCCCGCAGGCCTTGGCGTCGACCAGGACGATCCGGGCGTCGGCAAACCGCTCGCGCGCCTTGAGTGCGGACCACAATCCGGTAAAGCCGCCACCCACAATGACGAGATCGCAGCTCAGATCACGGTCAAGGGATGCACACTCGGGCGCCGCCTCGCTCGTGGACGACCAGAACGGAAGTTCGCTGGCATGGGCAAAGGGCGTCGTCATTGCCCGAGATACCAACCCCAGGTCCGGGTATGATCATAACGGGTGATCTGCTTGGTTTCGCGGAATCCCATGAAGCCAGCGGTCCCGAGCTCGCGGCCGATGCCGGACGACTTGTAGCCGCCCCAGGGAACCTGGGTGAAGGTCGGCTGCGAGCAGTTGATCCAGATAATGCCGGCGCGCAGCCTGGCAGCCACCCGCTCGCAGCGCTCGAGGTCGTCGGACATCACCGCGCCCGCCAATCCGTAGGGGCTGTCATTGGCAAGCGTAAGGGCTTCCTCTTCCGTGTCGAACGGATTGACGCAAACGACCGGACCGAAAATCTCTTCGCGCCAGATCGCAGCATCCGTCGGAACCTCCGCGAAAATCGTCGGCGCAATGTAGTACCCCGTCTCGAAGCCCTCCGCACGTCCGCCCCCGGTCATCAGTTTCGCGTCGGTCTTCTTGCCCGCCTCGATGGCTGCAAGGACCTTGTCATACTGGATCTTGGAGACCACCGGGCCGAGCTTGATGCCCTCGACATCACCCGGGCCGATGGTGATGGCTTCCGTCGCCTCGACGAGGCGCTGCATCAGCTTCGGATAGAGGCCCTGCTGGACGAGCACGCGCGAGGTGGCCGAGCAAACCTCGCCCTTGTTCCAGAAAATGCCGAACAGGATCCATTCGACGGCTTTGTCGATGTCGCAATCGTCGAAGATGATGAAGGGAGACTTGCCGCCGAGTTCGAGCGAGACCGTGCGGATGCCTGCGGCCGCGGCGGTCATCACCTTGCGCCCGGTTGGCACCGAGCCGGTGAAGGCAAGCTTGTCGACCAGCGGATGTTCGGAGAGCGGCGCGCCCGCGTCCGGACCGATTCCCGTAATCAGGTTGAACACGCCCGCGGGCAGACCGGCATCGTCGATGATCTCGGCCAGGATGGCGCAGCTCACCGAGCAATATTCCGAGGGCTTGAGCACAATGGTGCATCCGGCAGCAAGCGCCGGCGCGACCTTCCAGACGGCCATGAGCAACGGAAAATTCCATGGCGTGATGGCGCCAACGACGCCGAGCGGTTCGGTGCTGATCGTGGCTTTGAAAGCATCGTCGCCCAGGTCGACCGTTTCAGCACCTTCCGCCTCATGGGCTTCGGCCAAGTCGGCATAGTAATCGAAGACGAAGGCCGCATCGCCGATATCCCACTCGGATTCAGGGATCGGCTTGCCATTGTCCCGGGTCTCGATCGCCGCAATCTCCTTGAGCCGGTCATTGATACCCTTGGCGATCCGCCTGAGCGCAGCTGCGCGTTCGGACGCCGGCATCTGCGGCCAGGAACCTTCGTCAAAAGCGCGACGGGCGGCCCTGACCGCCAGATCCACATCTTCGGATGTACCGGCCGCAATCTTCGCAAAAGCAGCTTCGGTCGCCGGGTCAATCGCATCGAAGGTGCCGCCCGCCTTGGGGGCAGCGAAGGCGCCATCGATGTAAAGCTGTGTCGTCTGCATCGAAACCTCTCCTAGGAATTAGCCGATCTGGCGTCCGCCGGCATCGAGGAACCAGTCGTCCGGATACGGGTACCACCAGTCGTGGCGGACGGGTTTGTGGTCGAGGATCACCATCTTCGAACGCCGGAACGTGTCGAGCCCCATGCGGCCGAGCTCGCGGCCAATGCCCGAGTTCTTCCAGCCGCCGAAGGGCAGCGCGTCGTTGTCGATCATGGGATTGTTGATCCAAACCATCCCGGCTTCCAGCCGGTCGTGGGCCTCATGTGCCTCTTCGAGCGACGTGGTGAAGACACTGGCGCCGAGACCAAATTCGGACGCGTTGGCGCCTTCGATCGCGGCGTCGAAATCCGGCACGCGGACGATGGCTGCGACCGGGCCGAAACACTCCTCGTGCAAGATGTCCATGTCCGGCGTGCAGCCGGTCAGGATGGTTGGCTCGTAGAACCAACCGGTCTGGTGAGCCTCGGGGATCCGGCCACCGCAGACGACGGTCGCACCTTTGGCAACAGCATCGTCGACCAGGCGGATCACCTTGTTGCGCGCAACCTCACTGACCAGCGGGCCGATCTCGGACTTGTCCAGCCCGTTTCCGATCCGCAAACGCAGGGTTTCCGCCCTGAAGGCGTCAACAAATTCGTCATGGACGCTGTCGACCACATACATCCGCTCGGTCGAGGTGCAGACCTGACCCGACATGTGGAAGGCGCCGGTCACGGCCCCTGCTGCGGCGACGACAATCGGTGCGTGCGCCGTGACGATCATCGGGTCGGAACCGCCGGCCTCGATGACAGCGGGTTTCATCTTTGCCGCTGCGGCGGCAGCCACTGCCTTGCCTGCGGCGACGGAACCGGTGAAGGCGACGGCATGGGTCTTGGAACTGTCAACCAGCGCCTTGCCGACATCGGCCCCGCCCGGAAGGCAGGCGACGAGATCCCCGGGCAGGTCGGCAAAGACCTTCATGAATTCGAGCGTCGACAGCGTGGTCAGTTCGGCAGGCTTGATCACGCAGCCGTTTCCGGCTGCAAGCGAGGCGGCGACGGTCCAGCACATCAGCAGGATCGGAAAGTTGAACGGCATGATGTGGACCGACACGCCGAGCGGTTCGTACCTGGCGAACTGAAGCGAGCCCTTCTGGGTGGTGCCCGCCACCTTGCCGGCTTCGTCGCGGGCCATTTCGGCATAGTAGCGGAAGATCGGAGCGCAATTTGCAATCTCGCCGATGGCCTCGGGATAGGGCTTGCCCATCTCGCGGCTCATCAGGATCGCGCACTCCGTGAAATCCGTCGCCTCGATCCGGTTGGCGAGCGTATGCAGGACCTTGGCCCGGCTCTTTGCGTCGATGTCTTTCCAGAGCGCTTGGGCAGCATTCACCTTGTCGAGAACGGCCTCGATCTCGCCGGAAGTCACATCCGCGCGCGCACCGACATCCGCAAGCGTTGCGGGATCGATCACACGCTGCGCCTCACCTGCGGACACATGGAACTCGGGAGTGACGAAGTAACAGGGCTTTTGAACGTCCAGCATGATGGTCCTTCAGGAAAGAGTTGCCAGCCGCTCGCCGGCGTCGCGCCAGCCCGGCAGGCTGGCATCAAGGAAATCGGAGATACCGGTGAGGCCGGCGGCCGTCAGCGCCGCCTGCATCTGGGCAGCCACGCGGGGCATGAACTTCAGGTAACCGGGCTTGCTGTCCCGTCGCTTGAGCCGGATGAACTGGCCCATCAACCGGGTATGCCGCTGGGCGGCCATCAGGTGGTAGCGGTGCAAAATGTCACCGCGCGCGCCGCAGAATGGTGGTACCGCGTCGAGATAACGATCGATCATCCTTTGTTCGAGACCGGGCGCGAGATCCCGCCGGGCGTCCTGCAGCAACGATGCAAGATCATATTCCCCGGGGCCGATGACACCATCCTGAAAGTCGAGAAGGCCGCAGGCCGCAACGCCCGAGCGGTCGGCAAGTAGCATCAGGTTATCGATGTGGAAATCGCGCAGCACTAGCGTTCGCGGCGCCGCTTCGACCGGCTTCAGCGCATCCATCCACATCGCCCTGAAGCTCGCGTCGAATTCGCCGATGTCCAGCCCGGGCGAAAGCTCGGGAGCGAACCAGTTCGAAAAGCGCGATACTTCCTCGAGCAGCAGGTCGATGTCGTAGGCCGGAACAGAGACGCTGGCGGCGTCGCGATGGCTGTGCAAGTGCACCAGCGCATCGATCGCAAGCTCGTAAAGCGCCTCTTCATCATGCCCTTCGGCCAGAAGCCGGCCATAGGTGTCGGTGCCGAAATCCTCGATCAGCGCCAGTCCGGCGGCAGGGTCCGAGCCGAAAACGCGTGGCGCGCTCAGCCCGAGCGCTTTGAGGTGACGGGCAAGCCGGATGAAGGCTGCGTATCCCTCAGGGTCGGTCCTGTCTTCCATCAACAGCGTTCCCTGCCCGGGCAGCCGTGAGTAGCTGCGCGGCGACGCGTCGGCCGGCAGTGGCTCCAGCAACGCATCGCTGAGGCCGTGACGGGCCAGAAAGACGGCTGCCGGCGGGGCGAGCGGGACAGGGTGCGCCATCGCGGTCATCGGATCATGTAGACCTTCTTGATGGTCTCATGGACGGTACAGACGCCCTTCCAGTCCTTCGGGAAGAAGGCGGCGGTATCCGGGGTGATTTCGATCACCTCCCCGTCCTCATGCACATAGGTGCAGCGGCCTTCCAGAAAGTGGCAGAATTCGTCGCTGGTCACGTGGCACTCCCACTTGCCGGGTGTGCAGATCCAGACGCCGCATTCCGACCGGCCTTCCGGGCCCTTGTGAATCAGGACGCCGCTGACGCGGGATTCGCCTTCGATCATCGTCGGGATCACGCCCCAGTCGACGGTCTCGGTGACTTCGAGCGGCTTGTGCAGGACAGGTGTTTTCATTCGAATTCGGCCTTAGCTGAGCATGTAGATATTGCGGATGGTTTCGTGGATCTCCGCCTCGCCGGTCCAGCCAGCGGGGAACAGAACGCAGGTTCCGGCCTCGACCTCGATCACCTCGCCGTCGTCGCTCCGGTAGGTCGCCCTGCCCTTGACGAAATGGCAGAACTCGTCGCGCGGAACCGAGAGACGCCAGCGGCCCGGCGTGCAGTCCCAGATGCCGGTTTCAGGAATGTTGTCCGGTCCCTTGTGAAGAAGCCGCCCCGTCGAGTGGGAAGCCCCCGCCAGTGCATCCGGCTGGGGTCCCCAATCAACGAGTTCGTCATAGTCGCAGGCGCCGTGAATATGCGGCGCGGTCGATGCGAGGTTGGTCATTTCGCCAGATCCACCAGGATCCTGGCGGCCTTCACCGGCCCTTCGCTGGACTGCATGTGCCTGGAGATCTTCTCCAGCCGCTCGTGCATGGCCTTGTCGGTAAGGCAGGTCTCGATCTTCTCGATCAGTTCCTCGTCGGTCCACTCGTAGCGGTCGGAACGGAAGCCGTAGCCGGTTTCCTGAACCCGCATGGCATTGTCGTGGCCGTCCCAGACATAGGGCATGATGATCGCCGGCTTGCCGAAATAGAGGCACTCGGTGAAGGAGTTGTTGCCGCCGTGGTGGATGACCGCATCGACCTGCGGAATGACGGAAGGCTGCGGGAACCAGCCGTCGATGATGACGTTCGGCGGAATGTCCGAATAGCTGTCCTTGTAGTCCCCGACATTGACCAGCGCGCGATAGCGGCTCTTGCCGATAAGGGTAATTAGACGCTTGAGCAGATCGGTGTCGCCGGCGCCCAGCGAGCCGAAGGATACGTAGAGCAGAGGCCCGTCATTGTTGGCGCCGAATTCCGGCACTTCGTAGGGTTTGTCCTCGCGTACACAGCCTTCGAGATACTGAAACCGTGCCGGGTCAAGCGGGTGGTCACGCTTGTAGGTCAGCGGCTGCGGGTAGAGCATCAGGTTCATGTGGGGCGAAGCCTCGAAAAACTCGCCGAGCTTGTAGGGCTCCTCGCCGCATTCCTTCAGGAATTCGTTGAAGTCGTCGTGGATCGGCTTGATGACTTCGTTGAACTTCTTGCGGAAGGCGGCATGGCCCTCGGTGTCGTTTTCGGACATTCCGGAGAGATGCGGCGGGATCGCGGGATCCTCGATCTCGTTTTCCGAGCACGAGATGATGCGCACCCACGGCACGCCGAACTGCTTGATGGCCGGAAACAGGATCACGTTGTCGACGGCGATCACGTCGGGCTTGATCTCGGCGAGAACCTTCGGAAGGTCCTTCTCGGCCCATTTGGCGCTGTCGACGATCGCTTCCCAGCATTCCTTTACGTAGTTGTCGATCTGGTCGATCGGCGCCTTGCGGAAGTTGGGGATGTGGCTGTTGATGAAATCCTCCCAGAACTTGGCCATCTTTTCAGCCGGCATCGGCTCGGAAAGCGCCACCGGATAGGCCTCGAACCCGTAGCCCTTGTAGACATCCACGAAACCCGGGTCGGAGAGGAACACGGCCTTGTGCCCCATCGCGGTAACCGCCTGGGCAATGCCGACCGAGTTCAGCGCGGGGCCGAATGCGGCCTCGGGGAAGAAGGCGAATGTTTTCTGTTCCATGATATCTCCTCTGACGGTTTGTCGTTGGGCGTTTCAGGCCGGAAAGATGTGGGTGTCCCGGGCATGCCAACCCAGCGTGATGGGCTGGCCGATCTCGGGCCGGTGATTGTCGGCGACATCGGCCGTCATGCGGACGATGACCGGGGAATCGGACAGTTCGGTCTTCACGTGCAGAAGCAGGTCGAGACCGTGATAGGCGATCTCCGAAACCGTGCCGCTGACGTGGTTTTCGCCGGCTCCGCCGACAAACAGCCGTTCCGGGCGCACGGCCGCGACGGTTTCACCCTGGCCGACGCCCACGCTGATATGTGCTGCCGCGATCGGCGTGCTGTCCGGGGTCAGGAAGGCGTCCCCAGTGCGCCTGACGTGCAGGAAGTTCATCACTCCGATGAAATCGGCCGCGAACTTCGACTCCGGCTTCTCGTAGATTTCCTTGGGTGAGCCCACCTGCAGCAGCGCGCCGTCCTGCATGATGGCAATACGGTCGGCCATCACAAGCGCTTCCTCCTGGTCGTGGGTGACCATGATGAAGGTGATGCCGAACTCGTCCTGCAGCCGCTTGAGCTCGAGCTGCATCTCGCTGCGCAGTTTCTTGTCGAGCGCCCCGAGCGGCTCGTCGAGCAGCAGCACCTTGGGCCGTTTGACAAGTGCACGAGCCAGCGCCACGCGCTGACGCTGGCCGCCAGAGAGCTGGTCGGGCTTGCGGTTTGTCAGGTGACTGAGCTGGATGACATCGAGAATGGCGTTGACCCGTTCGGTGATTTCCGCCTTGGGCAACTTCTCCATCTCAAGCCCGTAGGCAATGTTCTGCGCCACGGTCATGTGCGGGAACAGCGCGTAGGACTGGAACATCAGGTTCACCGGACGCTGGTTGGGCGGCAGAACCGAAATCGATTTGCCCTCAATGAGGATGTCGCCGCCGCTGAGGTCCTCGAAACCCGCCAGCATGCGCAAGAGCGTGGTCTTGCCGCTGCCTGAGGCACCGAGCAGCGCGAAGAACTCGTTCTCGCGGATGTCGAGCGAGACACTGTCCACGGCCTTGATCACGGAGAAGTACTTGTCGACGTTTTGGATGCTCAGAAACGGTTGGGTCATTGCCCGGGAAGACCTTCCTTGTTCAGCCGCTGCGACAGGGCAAGCGCGACGACGGAGACAGAGATGACGATGGTTGCGAGCGCGTTGATCTCCGGCGTGACGCCGAACCTGATCATCGCGAAAATCTGCATGGGCAGCGTGATCGAGGACCGGCCGGCGCCGGCGGTGAAGAAGGCGATGATGAATTCATCGACCGAGAGCGTGAAGGCGAGCAGTGCGCCCGCGACAATCGCCGGCATCAGCACCGGAATGACGACGCGGTAGAGCGTTGTCACCGTGGAAGCGCCCAGATCCGCGGAGGCCTCCACGATCGACCAGTCGAAGCTCTTGAGCCGCGCCCGCACCACGGCGCAAACGAAGGCCAGGTTGAACACGACATGGCTCACGGTGATCGTGTGCAGCCCCATCTTTATGTTGAGCAGCGAGAACATGCTCAGAAGCGCGATGGCGAGCACGATGTCGGGAATGATCATCGGCGCGAAGATGATGGTCTCGAGCCATCGCCCGTTGCGGCGGCGGATCTCCACACCGACGGCAAGCAGTGTGCCCAAAATGGTCGACAGAATTGTCGAGCAGACCGCCACGATCAGCGTGTTGCCGGCGGCCTTGAGGATGTCGCCATCCTCCAATAGCGCGCCGTACCATTTGACCGAGAACCCGGTCCATGCGGTCGGCAGTCCGCCTTCGTTGAAGGACAGGCCGACCAACACCGAAATCGGGATGTAGAGAAAGGCGAAGACGAGCCCGAGGATCAGCAGCATCAGCCTGAAGGTGTTTCTGTCAGCCATCGCGCTTCCCCGTGCCGCCCGAAGCGCGCTCAGCAACGACCGCCTGCCCCATCAGGAGCCCGAGCATGACCATGATCAGCACCATCGAAAGTGCAGCGCCGAAGGGCCAGTCATTGGCGGTGAGGAATTGCGCATAGACGAGATTGCCGATCATCTGGAACTGCCCGCCGCCCAGGAGCGCCGGAGTGACGAAGTTCCCGATCGACAGGACGAAGACGAAAACGAAACCGGTGGCGATACCAGGCACGGTTATCGGCAGCGTGACCCGGCGAAAGGTGGTCCAGGCCGAGGCGCCGAGATCACGGGAGGCCTCGGTGATTTCGGGGTTGATCCTCGACAGCGGCGCATAGCAGGCGAGGATCACGAAAGGCAGGTAGTTGTAGACCAGCCCGACGACGACGGCCTGCTCGGTGTAGAGCATGCTCGGGAGTTCGCCCTGATAGCCGAGCCAGCGGGCGATGTTGACGATCAGACCCTCGCGGTTCAGCAGCACGATCCAGGCATAGGTTCTGACCAGGTAGTTCGACCAGAACGGCAGAACCGCGAAGAAGAGCAACGTCGGCTGAAGGCGCCGCGGCATGGCGGCAATCGCGTAGGCAGCGGCATAGCCGAGCACGCATGCGATGCCGGCGGACAGACCCGCGATACCGGCCGATTTCAGAAAGATGGAGAAATAGAGCGGATCGAAAACAAGCGCGATGTTTTCGAGCGTCCATGTGTATTCGATGCCGCCATATATGCCGCGCCGGAAGAATGCGAGCACCAGGATCAGTGCGCAGGGGATGACCATCAGGGCGGTCAGCCACATCAGCGCGGGTGTCATCAGCAGAACGGGGCGGCGATCGGTGGTCATGGAAAGGGCCTGAGCCGGACAAGCCGGCATTCGAAAAAAAGCGCTTCCCGGACAGGATTATGTCCGGGAAGCATCGGGCGCAGGATCAGTTTGCGGCCTTGATTTCGGAAACGATGCGCGAGTAGTCGCGCTGCGCTTCGCCGACATCCCGGAGCTGTTCGTACTTCAGCATGTCTGCGGGTTCGAAAGCCATGTTCGGAAAGGTTTCCAGAAGCGAGGCATCGACGCCTGCCATGGCCGGCTCGTTTGGCACCTTGTAGAGAATGTTCTCCGCGGCCCAGCGGTGATTGGCCTCGTCCAGAATGAAGTTCACGAACTCGTAGGCCGCATCCTTGTTTTCCGATGCCTTGAGGATGACCATCGTGTCGACCCAGAGATCGGAGCCTTCCTCGGGAACCACGTACTTGATGTCGCCGTTCTCGCCGATGCCGTAGTTGCACCACCCGTCCCAGGCGTGCACGAGTTCGGCTTCACCCGAAACCAGCTTGGCGTAGAAGGTGGTGTCGTCATAGGCGAGCAGGGTCTTCTTGGCCTCGATCAGCAGATCGCGGACTTCAGCCATCTTTTCGGGATCGGTCTCGTTGACCGAATACCCCAGCGCAAGCTGGCCCGCAGCAAGCAGCCAGCGGTCGGTGGCAAGCATCGTGGTCTTGCCGCTCACATCGTCCGACGGCTTGAGAAGGGAGTTCCAGGAGGTCGGGTCCTCGACGAGGTCGGAACGGTAGCAAAGCCCCGTGGTGCCCCAGGCGTAGGGAATGGAGAATTCATTGCCGGGATCGTGGGGAAGCTCGGTCGCTTCCTTGTAGAGATTCGAGATGTTCGGGATCTTCGAATGATCGAGTTCTTCGGCCAGGCCGAGATTGTGGAGCACCTCGGCAAACGGCGAGGAGACGAAGACGACATCGTAACCTGCGCCCTTGGAGGCGATAAGCTTGCCCATGATCTCTTCGTTGGTGGCATGCAGAACCAGCTCGGCCTCATTGTCCGTCTGCGAATTGAAAGCCTCGATCGCGTCGGGCGCCATGTAGCCGTCCCAGTTGGAAACGGTGAGCGGATCCGCCATTGCAGGCGTGCCGATAGCAGCCGCCACGGCAGCCAGCATCATGCTCTTGCGCAGGGAAACAGCAGTGCGCGGGAAAGGTATGGTCATCAGGTTCACCTCCAGGGTCGTTGGTAAGACGCCGGTGCGAACGCCCGGCTGCTTTTGACTTGCGATTCTTGCCGATCGCCTTTATTCCAGTATTAATGTCTGAAAAGATACGTCAAATTGTTTTTGCAGTCTTTTTTCGACCAACCCGTTCGCCGCGATCGCAACGGACTTTGACACTCCCGTTCGGAGCCGCATCATGCTGAAAGCACGAAGCAACACCCGGCAAAACCACATCAAGCTGGCGCGGCAAATCATCGAGATGGCGCTGGAGCGCGGCCTGAGGCAAGGCGACCATCTGCCGGAGACAACCCTCGCAGATGCCTGCGGCGTCTCACGAACTCCTGTCAGATCTGCCCTTAAGCTATTGGAAAAGAATAATATTGTTCAAAAGCGCGAGGAAGGCGGCTACTTCCTCAACCAATCGCCGGAAAAAGTCGGCGCTGACGGGGTCTCCCAACTCGAAGACATGGAAGACTCGCTGGCAGCCCGCATTCTGGCTGATCGCGCCGAGCGGCGGATAACCGACGTGCAGTCCGTCAGCGCGCTGGTGCGCCGTTACGGAGCCCCCAGATCAGCTGTACTAAATGCGCTAAAAATACTGAGTACAGATGGAATCGTTGCCCAGCTGCCGGGTCGGGCCTGGGCCTTCCAGCCGCTCCTGGATACGCCAAACGCCCTCTCCGAGAGCCTCTCCTTCCGGCTTGCAATGGAACCCCAGGCCATCCTCGCGCCGGGCTTTCAGATGGACAGCCAGAAGGCAGGCCTGCTGCGCCAGCAGATGGAGGATTTCCTCACTCACAGCGATGGCAGCATGAGCGCAATCGCCTTCATGCATATCGACTGCGCCTTTCACAGCCTGATCGCCGAGAGCTCCGGCAACCGCTTCCTGCGCGGCGCCCTCATGGCGCACCAGCGGCTGCGGCTGACAACCCAAAAGGACCACAGCATCCCCGACTTCCGCCTGCGGCAATCTCTGGAAGAACATCTTGGCATCCTTGACAGCCTCGAACGGATGCAGCACCAGCTTGCCGCGGACCAGATGGTGCTGCATTTGCGACGCTCGCAGATTCGCAAACCGCAGGCCGCAAACCGCGGAATACTGCCACTCGCAAGGAAGGGGATGGCGTGAACAAGCCAGTCATCGCCTTTTTCCCGGAAGCGAGTTTCGGTTCGGCGCTCAACTGCGTCGGCATCGCCCAGCAGTTGCAGCGCGAGGGCGCTGTTCCCGTCTTCATCTGCCACCCCGGCTTTACCGGCGTGTTCGATGAATACGGCTTCAAGGAATACCAGCTGGCCGACAGAGCGGCCGCGGACGGGCAACGCAGCGAGGAAACCTGGCAGGCGTTCATCACCGCCCATCTGGAGCATTTCAATCAGGATCCGATGGCCCAGCTCGAAACCTATGTTGCGCCGACCTGGGAAGCCATCGTCGACACCGCCATCGACGCCGAAGAAGGCCTTGAGCAATTGCTCAAGCGGATCAGGCCGGATGCGATCGTGCTGGACAATGTGATCATGTTTCCGGCCATCGCCAATGCCGGCGTGCCCTGGGTCCGGGTCGTCTCCTGCGCGGAAACCGAGATCCCGGACCCGAACGTTCCGCCCTATCTGTCCGGCCTTTCGGTGGACGATCCGGCGAGAGCGGAGTTTGAAGCCCGATACCTCAAAACCACGGCAAAGGCGCACCGGCGCTACAACGCCTTCAGGCAGCGGCGCGGCCTTGCCCCCCTGCATGCCGGACAGTTCCTTGAGCCGTCAAGCCATCTCAACCTACTGCTCGCGCCAAGCGCTGTCAGATACCAGCGCGCAAAGCAACTGCCGCCGGACCGGTACGTGTTTCTCGAGGGGTGCGTGCGTGAAGAAGCCAAGTTCGAGCCACCCCCGCTACCGGTCAATGAAGGGCCGATCGTCTATCTGAGCTTCGGCAGCCTCGGGGCGATCGACACCAGCCTGATCAAGAGGATGATCGAGGTCTTCGCCACCCTTCCCGCCCGCTTCTACGTCAATGTCGGCGGATTTCTGGAAAGCTACCAGCAGGTGCCCGACAATGTGTATCTCGGCAGCTGGTTTCCGCAGCCATCAATCGTCGCCCAGACCGACCTGTTCATTCATCACGGCGGCAACAACAGCTATTGCGAGGCGCTCTATTTCGGCGTGCCGTCGTTGATCATGCCCTATTGCTGGGACGGCCACGACAATGCGTTGCGCGCCGAGCAGACCGGAACCGGCCATCATCTCGAACGCGACGGCTGGACACCGGATGAACTTGCCGAACTGGTTCTCGGCATGATCGCAGATCAGAAGATGCTCTCGCGCCTGAAGCAAGTCTCGAACGAGATGACGGCTGACCCCGGAACGGTAAAGGCTGCGGACCTGATCCTCGCACAGATTCACAGGTGAAACGGCTGCAACGCTGAATTGACCGGATGGATTCGGTGCCTGCCGGGGAGCCGTTCGCAGCAACCGTCGAGCCGGTCACAAGTCCTCCAGGCAGGCCGCATTCCCACAAAAACCACCACAGGCAGGCAGAACAGACAGCTGTTTTCACCGAAATAATATTGCAACTTACGCATGTTTAAGCGCTGAAAAACCGGGTTGACAGCCAACCGCTCAATAATACTATTATATTATTTATGGCCGGGACGTCGTGGAGGAGGTCCTGTCGGTCATAACTTTTGGGAGGACTATCCATGAAACTTGTTAAACCCCTTTCCGGGGCCGTTTTCGCTTGCCTTATGACAACCGCTGCCTACGCGGCCGACTACACCATCGGTTTCAGCCAGGTGGGATCGGAAGGAGACTGGCGTCCGGCATTCTCCAAAAACATGCAGGATGAAGCCGGCAATTACGGCGTCGATCTGAAGTTCGCCAACGCCCAGGGCAAGCAGGAAGAACAGCTTCGCGCCGTTCGCGCCTTCATCGCCCAGGACGTCGACGCGATCATCATTGCACCGGTGGTCGTCACCGGATGGGAAGATGTTCTCGAGGAAGCCCGCGACGCCGAAATTCCGGTGTTCCTCGTCGACCGTGACGTCGATGTCGAAGACAAGTCGCTCTACGTGACCCGCATCTCCGCCGACTTCAATCTCGAGGGCAAGCTCGCCGGATCGTGGCTCGCCACGGAATCGCTCGGCAACTGCAAGATCGTCGAAATGCAGGGCACCACCGGCTCCGCTCCCGCAATCGAGCGCAAGGGTGGCTTCGAGGCCGTGATCGGTCAGTTCCCGGCGATGGAAATCGTCGCAACGCAGTCGGGTGATTTCACCACCGAAGGCGGCAAGCGTGTGATGGAAGCCTTCATCAAGTCGACCAACAACCTCGAAGGTATCTGCGCGGCATTCGCGCACAATGACAACATGCAGCTCGGCGCCATCCAGGCCATGAAGGAAGCCGGTCTGAAGCCGGGTGAAGATATCCTGATGGTTTCCGTCGACTACGTTCCTGCCATTGTCGACGCGATGGAAGCCGGCGAAGCCAACGCTTCGGTCGAGCTGCGTTCCGCCGTCGCCGAGTTCATCTACCCGGTGGTCACGGAGTACATCCAGAGCCCGTCCGAGCTCGACAAGTGGATCGTGATCCCGTCCGACCTTCACACCGCGGACTGATCCGCAAGGTCTGAACGGCACTATCCCTGCCCTGCCCCGTATCGGGGCGGGGTTTCGACGTCCCTTGCGCGACGCGTGGTGGGCGTCCAATCGAAAGACGATCGGATCATGACGGCGAACCCGACAGAAAGTCGCGTGGTCATGCGGGGTATCCGCAAGGCCTATACCGGTGTCCTGGCTCTCGACGATGTCGATTTCGAGCTTCATGCCGGAGAAATCCACGCCCTGCTGGGCGAAAACGGCGCGGGTAAATCCACGCTGATCAAGGTGCTGACCGGCGCGCTCGACCGCGACGCGGGCGACATAACGCTTGACGGAAAGCCCGTTTCCTTCGCCACGACCGGCGAAGCGCAGGAAGCCGGCGTCTCCACCGTCTACCAGGAAGTCAACCTGATCCCGGCCATGTCGGTGACGCAGAACCTGACGTTGCAAAAGACCGGAAACCGCTTCGGTTTCATATCCTGGCGCAAGGCGCGGCAAGAGGCACAGAAGAAGCTCGACCGGCTTAACCTCGATGTCGATCTGGACCGGGCTGTCGGCAGCTACTCCGTAGCGATCCAGCAGCTTGTGGCCATCGCCCGGGCGCTGGACGAGGACACGCGGGTTCTCGTTCTCGACGAGCCGACAGCCTCTCTGGACGCCGAGGAAACCGCTGCCCTTTTCCAGGTGATGCGCAGTCTTCGTGACAATGGCATCGCCATCGTTTTCATCACCCACTTTCTCGATCAGGTCTATGAGGTCTCCGACCGCATCACGGTGCTGAGGAACGGCTGCAAGGTCGGCACCGGTCTGGTGGGCGGAATATCGCGCCAGGAACTGATTTCGATGATGATCGGGCGCGAACTCGGCGAAGTCGAGGAAGCCTTCAAGGGACAACGCCGCGACGGCGGAGGGGAAACCGTTCTGACCGCGAAAGAGGTCGGACGAAAGCGCGTTCTGTCGCCGTTCGATCTTACTCTGCGCACCGGGGAAGTGGTGGGGCTTTCGGGCCTTCTCGGCTCGGGCCGCACCGAACTGCTCAAGCTCATATTCGGCGCGATCCGCCATGACACCGGCAAGATCGAAATGACCGGCGGCACCGCGGGCAGCAATCCGCGCGCTTCGCTGGAGGGCGGCATCGCGCTCTGCCCCGAAGACCGGAAATCCGAGGGAATAGTCGGCGAACTATCGATCCGCGAGAACATCATCCTGTCGATGCAGGCAAAGCGCGGCTGGCTGAGAAAAATCTCCCGTTCGGAGCAGGAGCAAGTCGCCGACGAGATGATCCGCGCCCTTGCAATTACCACCCCCGACGCGGAGAAGCCGGTGCGCCAGCTTTCGGGCGGCAACCAGCAGAAGGTCGTCCTCGCGCGGGCTCTGGCGTCCAAACCCCGCATCATGCTGCTCGATGAACCGACCCGCGGCATCGATGTCGGCGCCCACGCAGAGATCCTCACCCTGATCCGCAAACTCTGCGAGGAAGGCCTCGCCTTGCTGGTCGCCTCCTCGGAGATCGACGAGGTCGTGGCGTCTTCCGACCGCGTTGCGGTTCTGCGCGATCGCCAGAAGATCGGCGAGATCACCGGGGAGAAGATAACCCGCGACAACATCGTGAAAATGATTGCAGGCGACAATGGCTGAGAAGATGACAGAGCAATCCCCGCTTCGGTGCATTCTCGGCGGGCGCGCAATCTGGCCGCTTCTGGCCCTTGCCGTCATCCTCGTCGTCGCCGGGTCGATTTCGCCCAATTTCTTTGACATCCGCATTGTCGAGGGGCGGCTTTTCGGCAACCTGATCGACATCCTCTATCGTGCGGTTCCCACAGCACTGGTGGCCCTCGGAATGGCGGTGGTGATCGGAACCAGGGGCATCGATCTCTCTGTCGGCGCGATCGCGGCCATATCCGGGGCAGTCATTGCCTGGCGGATACAGGCCGGAGATCCACACGGGATCGTGCTCATCTACGCGCTTCTCGCAGCCATTGCATGCGGCGTCTGGAACGGTGCGCTGGTCGCGTTCTTGGGCATCCAGCCAATCGTGGCAACGCTGATTCTGATGGTGTCGGGCCGAGGCATCGGCATGCTGATCAACCTGATCTATGGCGGCACCGATCCGAGTTTCCAGAGCGCCTTCCTGCAAGGCCTCTCGACCGGCTCCATATTCTATATTCCCACCCGCCTTTTCGTCTTTGCCGGGCTTTTCATCGCCCTCTGGCTGCTGATCCGGCGAACGGCGCTGGGTCTGTTTGTGGAGGCGACGGGCGCCAACGCCGCCACATCGGATCTTGCAGGCGTCAACGCACGGCTGATCACATTCACGGCTTACGTCATATGCGGCCTGATGGCGGGCTGGGCCGGCGTGATTCTGACCGCCGACACCCACACATCCGATCCGGTTTCGGTGGCACTCTACATCGAACTCGACGCCATCCTTGCGGTGGTGATCGGCGGCGGGTCGCTTGCCGGGGGCCGGATCTATCTCGGCATGACGGTCATCGGTGCACTTGTCATCCAGGCCCTGACAACAGCGACCCTGATTTCCGGCCTCCCGCCCGAGTACAATCTGATCATCAAGGCCCTCGTTGTCCTTTTCGTCCTGGTTCTCCAGTCCGAGAACGCGCGCCGGGGCGTTATGTCCAAACTGGGACGGAAATCGTGATGTCCGCACTCTTCAACAAGAAATATCTGCCGTTTTACGCCACGGTCCTCGTCTTCGTCGCGATCTTTCTGATCGGCGGAGGAATGTACAAGAACTTCCTTTCGAGCCGCGTTTTCGGCAACATTCTTGCGGACAATTCCTTCATCATCATCGCCGCGATCGGGGCCACCTTCGTCATCCTGTCGGGCGGCATCGATTTGTCCATCGGCTCGATGATCGGATTTGTCGGGGTGTGCATGGCCGTGCTCGACAGCATGGGCTGGAACCCGCTCGCCACGAGCCTGGTCATGCTCGCGTTCGGATTCAGTTTCGGCGCCTTTCAGGGCTGGGTAATCGACGAGTTGGACATACAGCCTTTCATCATAACGCTTGCGGGCCTGTTCCTGCTGCGCGGCATGTGCTTCATGGTCACCATCAATTCAGTGCCGATCAACCACGAATGGGCCGACCTCTATTCGGATATCCGCGTCGGGCTGCCCGGCAAGGGAATCCTGCGCTCGTCCGCTCTGGTGATGCTCGCGAGCCTCGCTGTCGCGATATTCGTGGCCCATTTCACCCGGTTCGGCGCGAATGTCTACGCACTTGGCGGCGACAAGGAGTCCGCACGGCTCATGGGTGTGAATATCAAGCGCACGACCGTGCTGGTCTATGCGACGGGTGGCATCTACTCAGCCCTTGCCGGTGTGGTCTATGCGCTGTACACGAAGTCCGGCTATCCGCTGGCCGGCTCCACTCTGGAACTCTCGGCGATAGCCTCTGTGGTGCTTGGCGGAACGCTCCTGAGCGGAGGGGTGGGAACCGTTGCCGGAACGCTTTTTGGCGGAATGATCCTGGGACTGATCTCAACCTTGATTATCTTCAACGGATCGCTCAATTCGGCCTGGATCCTGATCGTGAGCGGAGTCATGCTGTTCGCATTCATTGTCATGCACCGCTTTCTTGTCGGCTTTTTCGGAATACGGGAATAAGGTGTGAAGGAAATCAGGGTAAAGGGGGTCACGCGTGGGATGACAAGGCATCAAAGATCCGATTCCGCTGTCCATTTGTATGAAACCGGCTCGTCCTCTTCGAACCTGGTGAACGTGCTGGGACGCGAAATCGTATCGGGAGCCTATGCCGAAGGCGCAGTCCTTCCCAACGAGTCCGCCATGCGGGACCGCTTCGGCATTTCCCGGACCGCCCTGCGCGAGGCCTATTCGAAACTCACCGCGAAAGGACTTGTCGAAGCCCGTCCCCGGGTCGGCACATCCGTGCGTCAGCGGGTTTACTGGAACATGCTGGACCACGACGTTCTCGCCTGGCACCTGCAGACCGTTCCCGCCGATGAGCTGGCCTCGGACCTTTATGCACTGCGACGGATGATCGAACCGGCAGCAGCCGAACTTGCGGCCAAGACCCGGTCGCAGGGCGACATCGCCAACATCCGCAAGGCGCTGGAGGCGATGAAACGTCACGCCACCGAGGAAGCGGCGCTTGTCGAAGCGGATTTCAACTTTCATGTCGCCATCCTGACAGCGACGAAAAATCCCTTCATCAGTTCGTTCTCCTCGCTGATCAGGGCGGCGATGCTGTCGGTCTTCTCGCTGTCCTGGCGCGGCGCCGAGGTCATCAAGGAGCATCGGTTGATGCAGCACGAGCTGGTTGCCGAGGCAATCGAGAACGGCCGGGGCAACCTGGCCCGTGAGCGGATGGAACAGCTCCTCGATGAATCGATGGACGATGCGAAGGCTGCTGCGGAGAGCTCGATGCCGCTTGTCAGGGAAAACCGCCCGGCGTCTGAAGGATAGGCCGCATGAGCCGGCAGACCCTGTCGCGGCGTTCACCGGACACTGCTCAACCTCGACCCACCGCCGCCAGAACCTGCTCGCGAACCATTCGCGCCGAAGGCGTAAGCTCCTGTCCGCGCCGTGTCAGCAATGACCAGGTCTCCACCGCGAGCGCCGATTCCGCGTTGAGGATCATGAGACCGTTGCCGGCCCCGTCGTCGGCGGCAAAGCTACGCGCAACGGCGGTGGCGATCGGCGCGACCGCGTTCGTCAGCCGCACGGCTGCCAGGGTGTAGAGAAAGGATGTGGTGGTCAGCACCTGTGCGGGCATCGCAACACTTTTTGCGATAAACTCCCTTTCAACCGTGCTGCGCAGAATGGCCCCCGGCGGCGGCAAAATCCAGTCAAACTGGGCCATCGCGGCAAGCTTTACGGGCGCGCCGGTCCTGGCCAGCGGGTGACCGGTTCGAACCACGAAACTTAGCGGTTCGTCGCAAAGCGGCAAGGCTTCAAGATCGCCAACGGCAGCGGCTCCGGCAATCCGGCAAAGGGCAAAATCGAGCGCCCCGTCGAGCAATTGCGGAAGCAGGACGTCGCTGGCGGCAACCATGACCTCCACCGAGATTTCCGGGTAGGATAGCCGCAATTGCCGCATCGCCGGGACGATGTAGTCGATCGAGGGGCCCGTCACCGAACCGATCCTGACGTAGCCCGTCGCCCCCTCGCGAACTTCGTGGATCTCGCGTCCCGCATCTGAAATCTCGTTGAGAATTCGCTCGGCGCGGCGCGCCAGAAGCCGTCCGGCGGGCGTCAGGCTGATCCCCCGTCCGGTGCGTTCATGAATCGGGGTGCCGGCAATTCTCTCGATCTCACCGGCCAGACGCGAGGCAGCCGGTTGGCTCATGCCCAGATAGTCCGCCGCGTCCGAGACGGATCCCAGGCGGGCCAACGTGGAAATCAATCGCAAATGATTGATTTTCATGCCTTTCTTCAAAAGATCGATGGTCACATCCACTCCCGGTTTAATAACAATTATGATATACAATAATCCAGTTAAATAATTTGACGGGCATGTCAATTGGCGGCAACTTCGGTCAGCCTGCGACTGGCGAAGCCGCGCCGGCTCAATTGTATCGGCCGTCAATCCGGCCTGGGAGGAAACATGAATATCTTGACAAAGGGCCTGGCGGCTCTGGCCGCCATTGCGACACTTTCATCCGGCATGATGACAGCCAATGTCCATGCGCAGGACAAGGGTTCGATCGGCATTGCGATGCCGACGAAGTCTTCGGCACGCTGGATCTCCGACGGCAACTCGATGGTCGAGCAGTTCACCGCTGCCGGTTACGAGGCTGATCTGCAATATGCGGAAGACGACATTCCCAATCAGCTTGCCCAGATCGAAAACATGATCACCAAGGGCGTGGACGTTCTGGTCATCGCGGCCATCGACGGCACCACCCTGTCCAATGCGCTGGAAAACGCTGCTGCTTCCGGCATCAAGGTCATCGCCTATGACCGCCTGATCCGCGATAGCGGCAATGTCGACTATTACGCGACATTCGACAACTTCAAGGTCGGCGTTCAGCAGGCAACCTCGCTTGTCAACGGCCTGAAGGAGCGTTTCGGCGAAGGCCCCTACAACGTGGAACTGTTCGGCGGCTCGCCCGACGACAACAACGCCTACTTCTTCTACAACGGCGCCATGAGCGTGCTTCAGCCGCTGATCGACGACGGCACCATCAACATCGTCTCCGGCCAGATGGGCATGGACACGGTCGGCACCCTGCGCTGGGACGGCTCCGTTGCCCAGGCCCGCATGGACAACCTGCTTTCGGCCCACTACACCGACCAGCAGGTCCACGGCGTCCTTTCGCCCTATGACGGCCTTTCGATCGGTATCCTGTCGTCGCTCAAGGGCGTCGGCTACGGCTCCGGCGACCTGAAAATGCCGATCGTCACCGGCCAGGACGCCGAAGTCCCGTCGGTCAAGTCGATCCTGGCAGGCGAACAGTACTCGACCGTGTTCAAGGACACGCGCGAACTCGCCCGCGTTACCGTCGGCATGGTCGACTCGCTGCTTGGCGGCGGTGAGCCGGAAATCAACGACACCACCACCTATGACAACGGCGTGAAGGTGGTTCCGTCCTACCTGCTCGAGCCGGTCTCGGTGGATGCGTCCAACTGGGAAGAGGTTCTGATCGGTTCCGGTTACTACACCATGGACCAGATCAAGTAAGGCCTTTCCGGCCTTTGACCCTGCCCCGCTTGCTTCGCGGGGCGGGGCATTTTGCGGCATGTGTGCCCATCCCCTTTCCCTTGACCGATCGCCGGCAGCATATCCAATGACCCATCTTCTAGAAATGCGGGACATCACCAAGACCTTTCCGGGCGTCAAGGCGCTCGACAGCGTCAACCTGAATGTCAAGGATGGTGAAATCCATGCCGTCGTCGGCGAGAACGGCGCGGGAAAATCCACGCTCATGAAGGTCCTTTCCGGCGTCTATCCGGCGGGCACCTACGAGGGCGAAATCTATTTCGAAGGCCAGCCGGCACGGTTTCGCGGCATTCGCGATTCCGAAGACCGCGGCATCATCATCATTCACCAGGAACTGGCCCTGATCCCGGACCTTTCGATCGCCGAGAACATCTTCCTCGGCAACGAACGGGCCACTCGCGGCATCATCGACTGGCATGAAACGAACCGGCGTACAGAGGAACTGCTGGCCAAGGTCGGCCTGAAGGAAGCGCCGACAACGAAGGTCGACAGCATCGGCGTCGGCAAGCAGCAACTTGTCGAGATCGCCAAGGCGCTTTCCAAGGACGTGAAATTGCTCATCCTCGACGAGCCGACAGCTTCGCTTCAGGAAAACGACAGCCGCAAGCTTCTCGACCTGATGCTCGAACTCAAGGCCCAGGGTGTGGCCTGCATCATCATCTCCCACAAGCTCAACGAGGTCCGCTACGTCGCCGACACCGTCACCGTTATCCGCGACGGCATGACCGTGTCTACGCTCGATGCAAAGGCGGGACTGAGCGAGGACGAGATCGTGCGCGACATGGTGGGCCGGGACATGACCCACCGCTTTCCGGCGCACAGCCGTACGCCCGGCGACGTTCTGCTGGAGGTCGAAGACTGGAATGTCTGGCATCCCGAACATTCCGACCGGCAAGTCATCAAGAACGCCTCATTCAACGTCCGCGCCGGCGAGGTGGTCGGCATCGCCGGCCTCATGGGCTCGGGCCGGACCGAACTCGCGATGTCGATTTTCGGCCGTTCCTATGGGCGCAACATCACCGGTTCGGTACGCCTCAACGGGCAACAGGTCGATACGAGTTCGGTGGACCGCGCGATTGAAGCGGGAATCTCCTATGTGACCGAGGACCGGAAGTCGCTCGGGCTCGTTCTGGACGAGACCATCCGCTTCAACACCACACTTGCCAACCTGCCCGGCGTCTCATCCGGCGGCATGCTCTCGCGAAATGAAGAGACGGCCGTCGCGGAGAAATATCGCGAGGCGCTGGCCATCCGGACACCGTCAGTGTTCCAGAAGGCGGTCAACCTGTCGGGTGGAAACCAGCAGAAGGTTGTCCTGGCGAAATGGCTGTTCACCTCACCCGAGGTGCTGATCCTGGACGAACCGACCCGCGGCATCGACGTGGGCGCGAAGTACGAGATCTACACGATCATCAACGAGCTCGCGGCGGAGGGCAAGGGCGTCATCATGATCTCGTCGGAGATGCCGGAACTGCTGGGCATGTGCGACCGGATCTACGTGATGAATGAAGGCGCGCTGGTCGGGGAACTCGCAGCGGCAGACGCAAACCAGGAGCGCATCATGTCGCTCATCGTCAACAAGTAGGAATGACAACCATGACTGTGGCAACCAGCGAGAATGAGAGCCCGCAAGGCGCCAGGCCGAAGGGTATCGGCGAATATCTTGTCACCCACATGCGGCAATACGGGCTGCTTTTTGCCCTGATCGCCGTCATGGTCTTTTTCCAGATCGTCACCGACGGCACCCTGCTGCGCGCAGTCAACGTAACCAACCTTCTGCTGCAGAACTCCTACATCATCATCATGGCGCTCGGCATGCTGGTGGTCATCGTCTCGGGCAACATCGACCTTTCTGTCGGCTCGGTGATGGGCTTCATCGGCGCACTCGCAGCCGTGATGATCGTCAACTACGAATACTCGATGGCCGTGACGGTCATCGCCTGCCTTGTCGCAGGTGCGGCGATCGGAGCTGCCCAGGGTTACTGGGTAGCCTACTGGAAAATCCCCTCCTTCATCGTGACGCTTGCCGGAATGCTGGTGTTTCGCGGCCTTTCGCTCTGGCTGCTCGAAGGCCAGTCGGTGGGGCCGTTCCCGAGGGAATTCCAGATTATCGCCAACGGTTTCGTGCCCGACATCTTCCCCGCCTGGATGGGGCAGACCGCGGCCGATCTTTTCGGTGCGCGGCAAGTCAACATACTGGCGCTTCTCACCGGTGTCTTCGCCGCGGCATTCGTGGTCTGGATGGGGATCAACCAGCGCGCGCGCAACAAGGCCTACGGGATTGAGGACGAACCCCGCAGCTTCTTTGTCGCCCGCAACGTCATCGTTGCCGCGGCCCTGGTCTTCGTGACCTACAAGCTCTCGCAGTTCCGCGGCCTGCCCAACGTTTTGATCACGATGGGTGTGCTGACGATCATCTATGCCTTCCTGACCGAGAAGACGACCATCGGCCGGCGGATCTACGCTCTTGGCGGAAACCAGAAGGCTGCCAAGCTCTCCGGCATCAAGACCGAGCGCCTGACGTTCCTGGCCTTTACCAATATGGGCCTGCTGGCCGCGGCCGCCGGCCTCGTTTTCGCAGCCCGTCTGAACACGGCCACGCCGAAGGCGGGCTTTGCGCTGGAGCTCGATGTGATCGCCGCCGTCTTTATCGGTGGCGCTTCCATGGCCGGCGGCGTGGGAACGATCATCGGCGCCGTGGTGGGCGCATTCCTGATGGGCGTTCTCAACAATGGCATGTCGATCATGGGCATCGGCATCGACTACCAGCAGATGATCAAGGGGCTGGTCCTGCTGGCCGCGGTGATTTTCGATGTCTACAACAAAAACAAGCAGGGGTGACCAATGCTGATCTCTCAGTTCAAGAATGACGCGGGCGGCGTCAGTGTTGCGGTTCGCAACGGCACCGAAGCCATGGTTGTCAACGGCGTGTCGAGCACGCTGGAACTGGCGCAGCGCGCGATCAAGGATGCAACCGGAATCGTGCAGTGCCTCCGCAGCCATTCGCTGGGTCCTGCGATCGACATCGAGGCCCTGCTTTCGGAAGGCAGAATGCTGCTGCCGATCTCGCATCCGGACCCGGCGCACATGCACCTGACCGGCACCGGCCTCACCCATCTCGGATCGGCTTCCACCCGCGATGCGATGCATGCGGCGAACAAGGCAGACCCTTCGACGCTGACCGACTCCATGAAGATGTTCAACATGGGGCTCGAAAACGGCAAGCCCGAACCGGGCAAGGCCGGCGTCCAGCCCGAATGGTTCTACAAGGGCAATGGCGTCTTCGCCGTCGCTCCGGGCCAGCCGCTGGTTTCGCCGTCCTTTGCCGATGACGGCGGAGAGGAGCCGGAAATCGCCGGCATCTATCTGGTCGGGGATGACGGGACGCCTTTCCGGGTCGGCTTTGCGCTCTCGAACGAATTCTCCGACCACGTGATGGAGCGGGTCAACTATCTCTACCTGGCCCATTCCAAACTCAGGCCCGCGTCATTCGGTCCCGAGATCCTCGTTGGCGACCTCCCGGAGGACATCCGCGGCACCAGCGCCATAAAGCGCAATGGCGAGGTTGTCTGGCAGAAGCCGTTCCTCTCCGGTGAGGCCAACATGTCGCACACCATCGCCAACCTCGAGCACCACCACTTCAAGTACGACCTGTTCCGCCAACCCGGCGACATCCACGTGCACATGTTCGGAACGGCAACACTGTCCTTTGCCGACAAGGTCGACGTGCGGGATGGCGATGTCTTCGAGATTTCGGCGCCCGAATTCGGTGTACCGCTGCGCAACCCGTTGGCGGTCACTCCGGCATCGGCGGGAACAGCAAAAGTGAAAGCGCTTTGAGATGAGCTTCAAACCGGCCAATTGGCCTCGCAAACTGCGCTCTCAAGCCTGGTATGGCGGAAACTCCCGGGACACGATCTATCACCGGGGCTGGCTGAAGAACCAGGGCTATCCGCACGACCTCTTCGATGGCCGGCCGGTAATCGGGATCATGAACACCTGGTCCGAACTCACGCCCTGCAACGGTCACCTCAACGAACTGGCCGAGAAGGTGAAGGCCGGCATATGGGAAGCCGGCGGTTTTCCGGTCGAGGTCCCCGTGTTTTCGGCTTCCGAGAACACGTTTCGCCCCACGGCCATGATGTACCGCAATCTTGCCGCGATGGCCGTCGAGGAAGCCATGCGCGGCCAGCCGATCGACGGCGCCGTGCTGATGGTCGGCTGCGACAAGACCACGCCTTCGCTTCTGATGGGCGCTGCATCGACCGACATTCCCTCGATCGTGGTCACCGGCGGCCCCATGCTCAACGGCTGGTTTCGCGGCGAACGCGTCGGCTCGGGCACGCATCTGTGGAAGTTCTCCGAGGCCGTGAAGGCCGGTGAGATGACCCAAGACGACTTCCTCGAGGCCGAACAGGCGATGTCACGTTCGTCTGGCACCTGCAACACTATGGGCACGGCCTCGACCATGGCCTCGATGGCCGAAGCGCTCGGCATGGCGCTGTCCGGCAACGCAGCCATTCCGGCGGTGGATTCGCGCCGCCGCGTCATGGCGCAGATGACCGGCCGGCGCATCGTCCAGATGGTCAAGGACGACCTCAAGCCCTCCGACATCATGACGAAACAGGCGTTCGAGAACGCAATCCGGACCAACGGCGCCATTGGCGGTTCCACGAATGCAGTGGTCCACCTTCTGGCGATTGCCGGTCGCGTCGGCATCGACCTGACGCTCGACGACTGGGACCGCTGCGGCCGCGACATGGCGACGATCGTCAATCTCATGCCGTCGGGAAAATACCTGATGGAGGAGTTCTTCTACGCCGGCGGTCTCCCGGTCGTGCTCAGGCATCTTGGCGAGGCGGGCAAACTGTACAAGGATGCGCTCACCGTCTCCGGCTCGACCATCTGGGACGAGGTCAAGGAGGCCCGGAACTGGAACGAGGACGTTATCCTGCCGGTCGAAAAGGCGCTGACCCAACAAGGTGGCATTGCGGTGCTCAAGGGCAACCTGGCGCCGAAGGGCGCAGTCATCAAACCGTCTGCGGCGACCCCCTCCCTGATGAAGCATCGCGGCCGGGCGGTGGTCTTTGAGGACATCGACGACTATAAGGCCCGGATCGGAGACGATTCACTCGATATCGACGAGACTTGCGTCATGGTCTTGAAGAACTGCGGTCCCAAGGGGTATCCCGGCATGGCGGAGGTCGGCAACATGGGCCTGCCGCCGAAAGTGCTCAGGAAGGGGATCACCGACATGGTTCGCATTTCCGATGCCCGCATGTCGGGCACAGCCTATGGCACCGTGATCCTGCACACCTCCCCGGAAGCGGCCACGGGAGGACCGCTGGCAGTGGTCCAGACCGGTGATATGATCGAAATCGACGTCGAGGCGCGCAAGCTTCACCTCGAAGTCGCAGATGCAGAACTCGAGGCCAGGATGGCGGCCTGGAAGCCGTCCCATGAACAACCGCAAAGCGGCTACGCCAAGCTTTTTCAGGACACGGTCCAGGGCGCAGACACCGGTGCCGACTTCGACTTCCTGAAGGGATGCCGCGGCGCAGCAGTAGGCAAGGATTCGCACTGATGGTCGAAAAAATCGCACTGGTCGGGATCGGCAAGATCGCCCGCGACCAGCACCTGCCGTCGATCGCGGCAAATCCGGACTGGGAACTGGCGGCCACCGTCAGCCGCCATGCAAGCGTCGATGGCGTGGAAAACCACGCAGGCATCGAGGAAATGCTGGAGGCCCGGCCGGACATCTCCACGGTCTCTCTCGCAATTCCGCCCCAGCCGCGCTTCGCCTATGCCCGCGCGGCCCTTGAAGCAGGCCGGCACGTCATGCTGGAAAAGCCTCCGGGACAGAGCCTCGCCGAGACCCATGCGCTTGAAGAAATCGCGCGCAAGCAGGGTGTATCGATCTACGCGACATGGCACTCGCGCGAGGCCGATTGCGTTCCCAATGCCAAGGTCTGGCTCGCGGACAAACAGATCAGGCGGCTCGCGATTACCTGGAAGGAAGACGTCCGCCGCTGGCATCCGGGCCAGGACTGGATCTTTGAACCCGGCGGCCTGGGCGTGTTCGATCCGGGCATCAACGCGCTTTCGATCATGACCGAGATCCTGCCCTGGCCGGTGCACGTGGAAAAAGCGGTGTTGCAGTTCCCGGACAATCGCGATACCCCGATTGCCGCGGACTTGGTTTTCGCAAATCCGCCCGGTGTCGAGATGACGGCGGCCTTTGACTGGCGCCAGGAAGGCCCGCAGACTTGGGACATTGATATCGAGACCGATGCCGGTCACCTAAGGCTTTCCTCCGGCGGCGCCAAGCTGGAGATCGACGGTGAAACCGTCAAACAGGGCAGCGACCACGAATATGCCAACCTCTACAAGCGCATGGCAGCGCTGGTCAGATCCGGCGAGAGCGATATGGATCTTGCACCCATGGTACACGTCGCTGACGCGTTCACGCTCGGCAAACGTCAGGTTGTCGACGCATTCCATTTTTAATGACCAGACCAGGGAAACATTATGAGCTTCAAACCACACGGCAATCACTTGATCGCAGGGGAATGGAAGGCCGGCGAGTCGACCTTCATGTCCGAGCCCGCACACGGCGAGGCGCACGCATTTGCTGTCGGATCGCCCGCACTGGTTGACGCTGCCTGCAACGCAGCGGAGGAAGCATTTCAGTCCTACGGCTATTCCAGCCGTGAGGAGCGCGCGAAATTCCTTCATGCCATCGCCGATGAAATCGAGGCACGGGGCGAGCTTATCACCGAGATCGGCACTTCGGAAACCGGTCTTCCCGAAGCCCGCCTTCAGGGTGAGCGCGGCCGCACGACGGGTCAGCTTCGCCTCTTTGCCGAGCATATCCTCAAGGGCGATTACCTCGACCGCCGCCATGACGAAGCGCTGCCGGACCGTCAGCCCCTGCCCCGTCCGGAACTCTACATGATCCAGCGGCCCTTCGGCCCCGTGGCTGTGTTCGGCGCGTCCAACTTCCCGCTCGCTTTCTCCACGGCCGGAGGCGACACCGCTTCCGCACTCGCGGCGGGTTGCCCCGTTGTCGTCAAGGGACATTCAGCCCATCCGGGCACAGGCGAGATCGTCGCCGAGGCCATTCTCGCCGCAATCAAGAAATGCGGCATGCATCCCGGCGTGTTCTCGCTCGTGCAGGGTGGAGACCGCGCCACCGGCCAGGCGCTCGTGCAGCATGAGAAGATCACCGCTGTCGGCTTTACCGGTTCGCTTGGAGGCGGCCGCGCGCTTTACAATCTGTGCGCAGCCCGTCCGACCCCGATACCGTTTTACGGAGAGCTCGGTTCGGTCAACCCGATGTTCGTACTGCCCGAGGCAGTGGCAGCGCGCGGCGCGGACATGGGCAAGGCCTGGGCCGGCTCGCTGACCATGGGCGCCGGCCAGTTCTGCACCAACCCCGGCATCGCCGTGGTGATTGCAGGTTCGGGTGCGGACACCTTTGCGGCGGCAGCCAAGGACGCGCTCGCTACGGTCGACAAGCAGACCATGCTAACCGACGGCATTGCCGCCGCCTATCGCGATGGCGCAAAGCGGGTGGCAGCATCCACCGGCGTTTCACAACTGATCGGCACATCCTGCGAAACCCGCCATGCCGCGCCGTACCTGTTTGAAACGACGGGAGACGCATGGCTTGCCAACGAGAAACTCGGCGAAGAGGTTTTCGGCCCGCTCGGCATGATCGTCCGCGTCAAGGACGAGGCAGAAATGATCGAGATTGCAAGCAAGCTGCATGGCCAGCTTACTTGCACCCTGCATCTTGACGACGCCGACGCAGACCTCGGCAAGAAACTGATGCCCATTCTTGAACGCAAGGCCGGACGCCTGCTCGCCAACGGTTTCCCGACCGGCGTGGAAGTCTCCGACACCATGGTGCACGGCGGCCCCTACCCGGCGTCGACCAATTTCGGTGCAACTTCTGTCGGCACGCTGGCGATCCGCCGCTTCCTGCGCCCGGTGTGCTACCAGAACATGCCTGCAGCCCTTCTGCCGGACGACTTGCGCTGATGCGGCTACTCAGGCTTCGCGCCTGAATAGCGCCTCTCGACAACAAAAGGGGCATCGCCACACAGGCGATGCCCTCATTTTTTGACCCGGAGTTCTCGGTTTGGTTCAACGCATGCCAGCAGCTTCGACATAGGCGCGGATGGCAGCCCGGGCGCCATCTCGCCAGACCGTCTCGAAGGCTTCGACAAATGCGCTGGAGAAGCGTTCGATCCGGGCAAGGTCGCCGTAGATGTGCCCCTGTTCGAGCCAGTGCAGAGGCTTCATCCGCGCCATGTTGGCGGCGGCCACAAGGCTTTCCCAGTCCGGATCATTCGGTGAAATCGCGTCGCCGTTTTCACGGTTGCCGGCACACATGCGCGCCCAAAGCGCCTCCACCAGAGCCAGCCCCTCGACAGGATGCCCACCTTCAAGCGCATCGGCGATGATAGGAACGACGAAACCGCGATGCCTGGACAGGCCGTCAAATGCCACGCGTCGCGTGGTGTCGTGTATCTCGGGATTGGAAAAGCGCAACGTGATCAGCTCTACGTACTGCAGCGGGTTCATCTCGGGCGTAGGCTCCACCAGCGGGGCGATTTCGCGCCGCTGGACCCTTTCGAACAGCGCTGAGATGTCATCATCGGCCATGCACCCGGCAATGGTTTCCACTCCCAGGATCTCACCGGCATTGGCCAGCACCTGGTGGCCGGCATTGAGCATCCGGATCTTCATCGCTTCATAGGCATGCACATCGCCGCTGAACGTCGCGCCGGCCCGGTCCCAGTCCGGACGCCCCGCACAGAACTTGTCTTCAATCACCCATTGCCGGAAATTCTCGTGCGTGACAGGCGCCGCATCCTTGATCCCGAAGCTTTCCGCAAGTGCCAGTTCAGCCGGCCCGGTTGCGGGCACGATGCAGTCGACCATCGAGTTCGGGAATGCGCCCCGGGTATCGATCCAGTCTGCAAGCGCCGGATCACGCTGCCGCGCCAGTGTCACAACGGCGTTGCGGGTGATGTCGCCGTTCCCCTTGAGATTGTCGCAGCTTTGAACCGTGAAAGGGTTTTGGCCTGATCTCCGGCGCGTTTCAAGCCCGGCGACAATTGCACCGAAGACCGTCCGCGGCGCATCGGGATTGGCGATGTCATGGCGTATCTCGGGATGGGAAAGATCGAGGCCGCCATCCGGCGCAATGAAATAGCCGCCCTCGGTCACCGTCAGAGAGACGATGCGGATCGAGGGATCGGAAATGCAGCGGATGAGAGCTCCGTTGCCATCCTCGACCGGAAGGAAATCGATCATTGAGCCGGTAATCTCGACCGATTTTCCTTTAGGGTCGAGCTCGATCAGGGTGGTCAGGCAATCCTGTTCCAAAAGCCGCGCCCGCATGGCTGAGTCGGCCGGACGGACGCCCGCCCCGACAATCGCCCAATCGTGCGCCTCGCCCGCCTGCATCAGCCGGTGCAGATACCAGGCCTGGTGCGCACGGTGAAAATTCCCAAGTCCGACATGAACAATGCCCGGCTTGAGGCCCGCCCTGTCGTAGCGCGGCCGTTCAATGGTGTCGGGCAGTTGAGACAGCACCCCTTCGTTCAGTCCGTTTTCCGGCATGTCTTGCATTGGCCTGTGCATCAACTCATCCAGTTCCCGCCGTCCACATTGTAGGTCTGCGCCACGATGTATCGGGCTTCATCGGAAGCCAAGAAAACAGCCATTCCGGCGAGATCCTCTGCAGTCCCCATGCGGCCGAAGGGGACCGCTTCGCCAACTTCCCTCTTCTTTTGACCCGGCGCCTTGTTCTCGTACTTGGCAAAGAACGCATCGACCCCGTCCCAGTGCTCGCCATCCACCACACCCGGTGCAATCGCGTTGACGTTGATGCCGTGCACGATCAGGTTGAGACCTGCCGACTGGGTCAGACTGATCACCGCCGCCTTGCTGGCGCAGTAGACCGACACCAGCGGTTCACCGCGACGCCCCGCCTGGGACGCCATGTTGATGATCCGGCCACGGATCCCCTTGTCGATCATGTGGCGCGCAACCGCCTGCAGCGTGAACAGGGTTCCGGCAACATTGATGTCAAATACGCGGGAATAGTCTTCGCGATCGATGTCTGTAATCGGAGCAGCCGTGAAGATCGCTGCATTGTTGATCAGGATGTCGATCCGGCCAAGCCTCTCGACGGTCTCGGCAACCGCTCGGTCGATGCTGCCCTGACTGCTGACATCCATCTCGACCGCGATGGCCTGGTCGCCGATTTCCGCCGCTGCCTTGCGGGCTCGCGCAAGGTCGATATCACCGATCGCGACCCGCGCGCCCTCGGCAACATAGCGCTGTGCAAATGCAAGCCCGATGCCGCGCGCAGCACCGGTGATCAGCGCACATTTGCCTTCGAGGCGTTTCACAGCCGCAGCCCTTTTTGATCGAACCGGTGCAACACATCTTCGCGCGGGGTAAGATGGATCTTGTCGCCGTGACGGAAACCAACCTCGCCGTCTGCGCGAACCGTGATTGTTTCGGCAAGACCGGTGCCATGAACATGGAAGAAGGTATCGGACCCAAGGTGCTCCGACACGCCGACGGTCCCGCTCCAGGGGCCTTCGCTGTCGGAAACCGCGATGTGCTCGGGGCGTATGCCGATCGTGTGCGCATCGCGCCTGGCGGCTTCCTCGCCCTCGATGAAGTTCATCTTCGGAGAACCGATGAACCCGGCAACGAAGGTGTTGCGCGGCGACTTGTAGAGTTCGAGCGGAGAACCGACCTGTTCGATGTGCCCGGCCCTCAGCACGACAATCTTGTCGGCCATGGTCATGGCCTCGACCTGGTCATGGGTAACGTAGATCATCGTGGTGGCAAGCCGCTCGTGCAGTTCCGAGATTTCAAGCCGCATCCCGACCCGTAGCGCCGCGTCCAGATTGGACAGCGGTTCGTCAAACAGAAAGGCCGAAGGCTCGCGGACGATTGCCCGGCCGATGGCAACACGCTGCCGCTGGCCGCCCGAAAGCTGCCCCGGCCGCCTGTCGAGGTAGTCCTTCAGGTTGAGCACCTCCGCAGCACTGGCAACCCGGCGATCGATCTCTGCCTGATCCAGTTTCGCCATGCGCAGCGGAAAGGCGATGTTCTTGCGCACCGACATGTGCGGATAAAGCGCGTAGGACTGAAACACCATGGCAAGTCCCCGCTTGGCAGGGGGAACACGGGTCATGTCCGCATCATTGATGGCGATACGGCCGGAGCTGAGGTCCTCAAGTCCCGCGATCAAGCGCAGGAGGGTGGATTTTCCGCAACCCGAAGGGCCGACGAAAACGGTGAACTCGCCATCCTCGATGGTCAGGTCCAGCGGCGGGATGACCTCGACTTCGCCGAAGCGCTTGGTCACCTTGTCCAGTACAATGCGTCCCATGGTTTTCCTCCCCCTATTTGACCGCGCCGAAGGTCAGACCCCGGACAAGTTGTTTCTGGCTGAACCATCCCAGGATCAGGATCGGCGCGATGGCCATGGTCGAGGCCGCGCTGAGTTTGGCGTAGAACAGCCCCTCGGGGCTTGAATAGCTGGCGATGAAGGCGGTCAACGGCGCGGCCTGGGCAGCCGTGAGGTTGAGCGTCCAGAACGCCTCGTTCCATGCAAGAATGAAGTTGAGAAGGATGGTGGACGCGATGCCGGGCACCGCCATCGGCGTCAGCACGTAAAGGATCTCCTCCCTGAGCGAGGCCCCGTCCATGCGGGCGGCTTCAAGGATCTCACCCGGGATCTCCCGAAAATAGGTGTAGAGCATCCACACGATGATCGGCAGGTTGATCAGCATGATCACGATCACCAGCCCGGCCCGGCTGTCGAGCAGCCCGAGTTCGATGAAGATCAGGTAGATCGGGTACAGCACGCCAACCGCCGGCAGCATCTTGGTCGACAGCATCCAAAGGAGGATATCCTTGGTCCGTCTGGACGGAACGAAGGCCATCGACCACGCAGCCGGAATGCCTATGATCACGCCGACTAGGGTCGAACCGCCGGCGATAATGACCGAGTTCCACAGGAAGCGCATGTAGTCGGACCGCTCCTGGACCACCGCATAATTCTCCAGCGTCCAGTCGAAGAAGAGGAACAACGGCGGATCGTTGATCGCCTGCGCCTCGGTCTTGAAGCTGGTCAGGATGGTCCAGAGGATCGGGAAGAAGATCAGGATGCCGACGCTCCAGGCGAGCACCGTGTTGATCGTCTTGCGGCGGGTCGTTACTGCACGTGCCATGATGTCAAATCCTCACGCGTCCAGGTTCTTGCCGACGATGCGCATCAGGAAGATGGCGACGATGTTGGCGAGAATGATTGCATAGACACCGCCCGCGCTGCCGAGCCCGACATTCTGGCTTTCCAGCACCCGCTGGTAGATCAGGTAGGTCAGCGTCCGGGTACCGAACGCGCCGCCGGTGGTCACGAATATCTCGGCGAAGATCGACAGCAGGAAGATGGTCTGGATCAGGATGACAATAGTGATCGCGCGGCTCAAATGCGGCAGTATGATGTAATAGAAGCGCTGAAGCGGCGGCGCGCCATCCATTTCGGCGGCTTCCAGCTGTTCGCTGTCCAGCGACTGGATGGCGGTCAGCAGGATAAGCGTCGCAAACGGCAGCCATTGCCACGACACGATCAGAACGATCGAAAACAGTGGCGCGTCACTCAGCCAGACGACCGGCTCGGCGCCGAAGAAGCGCCAAAGGTGCGAAAACAGGCCATTGACCGGGTCCATGAAGATGTTCTTCCAGACCAGCGCCGACACGGTGGGCATGACGAAGAACGGGGCGATGACGAGGATGCGGACGACCCCCTGGCCCCACATCGGCTGATCAAGAAGCATTGCCAGCAGCACGCCCAGCACGATGGTGATCAGCAGAACGCCGCCAACGATGATCAGCGTGGTCTGGACACTCGGCCAGAAGGAACTCGACGTGACGAAGCGGCTGTAGTTTTCAAACCCGACCCAGCCCGGAACGATATCGGGACGGTTCGGCAAAAAGCGGCGAAATGAGAACCATAGGGTCATCGTCAGCGGAACGAGCATCCAGCCGAGAAGCAGAATGACCGCCGGCGCCATCATGAAACGGGCTGCGGATCGGGAATGCTGGGTCGCCATGACACAACTCCTTGGAGGCCGGGCGCAGTCGCCCGCTTCACACCGAAATCAAAACTGTCCGATGGTGAAAGAACCGGAAGGCGATGGCCAGCACCGCCTCCCGGTCCCGGGAGGAAGACTTAGCGGTAACCCGCTGCTTCCATGGCGTCGTTGGTGATCGCCTGTGCCTTGGCAAGGGCTTCCTCGACAGTCTGCTGACCGGCATAAACCGCCGAGAACTCCTGGCTCACCTCGGTCGCGATGCCGGCGAATTCCGGGATGGCCGCGAACTGGACCCCGACATAGGGGCTCGGCTCAACCGTGGAGTTGTTCGGATCGGCCGACAGGATCGAGTCGAGTGTCATCTGCGCGAAGGGAACCGACTGGTAGTTCGGGTTCTCGTAAAGCGAGGTCCGTGCGCCCGGAGGAACGTTGGCCCAGCCTTCCTTCTCGGCAACAAGCTCGATGTACTGCTTGGATGTTGCCCATTCGATGAATTCCTTGGCGGCTTCCTCCTTCTGGGTGCCGGCCGGAATTGCGAGCGCCCATGCCCAGAGCCAGTTCGACCGCTTGCCCAGGCCGTTGTCCGGCGCAAGCGCGAAACCGACGCTGTCGGCAACGGTAGAGTCGTCCGGGTTGGTCACGAAGGATGCCGCGACGGTTGCGTCGATCCACATCCCGCACTTGCCCTGCTGGAACAGCGACAGGTTTTCGTTGAAGCCGTTGGTGGCATAACCCGCCGGTCCCGACTCGTTCATCATTCCGACGAAGAAGTTGAGCGTATCGGCCCATGGCTGCGTGTCGAACTGGGCGTTCCAGTCCATGTCGAACCAGCGCGCGCCGAACGAGTTCGACATCGCGGTGATGAAGGCGCCGCCCTCACCCCAACCGGCCTTGCCGCGGAGGCAGATGCCGTTGATGTCGTTCTCGCGATCGGTCATTGCTGCCGCTGCCTCGCGGACGAATTCCCAGGTCGGGGCTTCCGGCATTTCAAGGCCGGCCTTTTCCATCAGATCGGTGCGGTACATGATCATCGAGCTTTCGCCATAGAACGGCGCGGCATAAAGCGTACCGTCATGGCTCAAGCCGCCGGCCATTGCCGGAAGAATGTCGTCCGCATCGTATTCTTCGGAAAGGTCGTCGAGCGGAACCAGCCAGCCATTGGCGCCCCAGATCGGGGTTTCGTACATGCCGATGGTCAGGATGTCGAACTGGCCGCCCTTGGTGGTGATGTCGGTCGTCACCCGCTGGCGAAGCACGTTTTCCTCAAGCGTGACCCACTCAACGGTGTGACCGGTTTTCTCGGTGAAATCGTCCGTCAGACCCTGCATGCGGATCATGTCGCCGTTGTTCACAGTTGCGATGGTGATGGTTTCGGCATGGGCTGCGGTTGAAACGAGTGCAAGCGCCGATGCCGCAAAAAGTGCGGTCCTCAAGGACATCCTAATCCTCCCTAAACTGGATGCTACGAGAGGACGGTAACCTCAAAATTATCGCGCGGTCAATAAAAATTTTTCGCGCGTAAATTTTACGCCGAGGAGCGCAGAATCAGGCGTGCCGGAAAGAGGGTCTCGTTTCTCTCAGGCAATTTACCCGCATTTTCAATAACTTGAATAAGCGTTTCAACGCTGCGGTTGACGACGTTGTCATAGTCATGGGCGGCCGTCGTAAGCGACGGACAAGTGAATTTCGAGAATGGATGGTCGTCGTTTGAAGCCACGCTCAAGTCACAGCCCTCGCCTCTGCCGACGCGAATCCCGAGCTCGAAACAGGCCGACAGGAAGCCGATCGCCAAGCGGTCGTTGCTGCACAGAACCGCCTTGCGCGACAACCGGCCCGAGGTCAAAACCTCAAGCGCTCCGTTTCGTCCGATCTCCTCGAAGGCCCAGCCCTGGCCCTCGACGCTCACCACGTCCGGCTCGAAGCCGAGCTTGTCCATCATGTCGATATAGGCGAGCCGGCGCTTGTTGGCGTTCGGATTGGCCGGCGTGCGCATTTCGAAGAACGAAGGCGCGGGCCCGGTGCGCGTCAGGTATTCCACGGTCTGGGATACGAAGCTGTAGTTGTCCGAGCCGACGAAGGCCGCACCCATTCCGTCGATGTTGCTGTCAAACAGCACGGTCGGAACATCGCGGCAGAACTTCTCCACTTCCGCATGATCCGATGCCCGGCCGAGCGGCGCGAGCAGCACACCCGCCGGTTTGAGCGAACGCAAGCTGTCGAAAATGTCGACCTCGAGAGACTGCTGTCCGTGCGCGCTGTAAAGCGTTGGCCGGTATCCTTCGGCAATGCATCTTTGTTCGAGAAGCCGGGCCATCTCCGCAAAGAACGGATCGGTCAGGTATGGCACCACGATGCCGACATTCTTGGTCAGCTTCCGGTTCTGGTTCATGGCGAAAATGTTCGGCCGGTAGTCGTAGCGCTCCAGCGCCTCTTCAATCCTCGCCCGCGTGCTGGGCCGCACGCTCTCCGGGTCGTTGAAGTATTTGGACACGGTCGGCCGGGAGATCCCGCTCAAGGCGGCAAATTCCTCCATGTTCCGGACCTTCGAGTCACTCATCACAGTCTCTCCGTGGTTGAGTCTGCAGTAAGACGTGTTTCGCAACTCTTTACAACATTTGCCGCGCGCAAAGATGACCTCTGCCGCTCGACGGACAAGTGACTGACGCCTTCCAGGAGCGTAACTGCGCCGCGTGCCTTCTGCCAATGAACGATCAAGCGACCACCCGTTTGCGCCGGGATTGATGCCCTCAACAGTGAATTCAACCACCGGGGGCTTGCACTCAAACGCGGAGTCGCGTTTGATATGTAGAATATAATTCTGCATAGTGGAATTAAGGGAGGAGAAACATGAAAATCTGGACAAAAGCGGCGCTGCTTGGCGCCTTCATTGGTGCTGCCGGCGCGGCGCAGGCGGAAACCACGCTGATTCTCGGCGAGGCAGGCCCCAACCGCGGGGCCCGCGCAGCCTCTATGAACTGGTTTGCCGAGAAGGCGACTGAGCTTTCCGGCGGCGATCTGAATTTCGACATTCAGTGGGGCGGCGCGCTGTTCAAGGCCGGCGCGGCACTCAACGGCATCGCCGACGGCGTGGCAGATCTCGGCACGGTCATCAGCGTCTACTTCCCGCAGGAAATGGTTGCCTACGGCATTGCCGACCTGCCGCTTAAAAACGACGATGCATGGGTCGGCATGCGCGCGACCGACGAACTGATGCGCAACAACGCCCAGATCGCCCAGAACCTTGCCGACAAGAACCTCGTCTATATCGGCACCTTTACCACCTCGGCGGTCCACATCGGCTGCAAGGACACCGCGATCCGCTCGGTCGAGGACATCGCAGGCCTCAAGGTTCGAGGCGTCGGCGCCTATGGCGATGCATTCAAGGACCTGGGGGCAAACATTGTCCCGATGTCCGTCTACGACGCCTATCAGGGTCTCGATTCCGGTCTGCTCGACTGCTCGCAGGGCTACAGTTACGCCACCGCAGCGCTCAAGCAGCACGAAGTGATCGACAGCTACACTCTGCTCGACTGGGGCCAGGTCGGGGCTCTCGGCATCCTAATGAACAAGGACATGTTCGACAGCCTTTCGGAGGAAAACCAAAAGGCATTGCTGGAAGCCGGGGAAGGCATGGCCGATGAGTTGGGGCGTCTGATCACTGCCGACAACGAGAAGGCGATCGAGACGATGAAAGAAGCAGGTGTGGAGATCATCGAACTGCCCGAAGCAGACCGTGCACAGCTGGTCGAGGCAGGAACCAAGTACCTCGATGCCTGGGTCGAGCGCGCCAACGGCGCGGGACTCGACGGCGCTGCACTCCTCGACGAGTACAGGGCGCTTCTCGCGAAGTACAGCGCCGAACGCGACGAGAAAGGCTATCCCTGGACCCGCTGACCCGCCGGGACTGAGTGCCGGCCCCGCCTGTCGGGGTCGGCCTTTCCTCTCATTGTTGTTTCAATCCGACAGGTACCGCCATGTTGCGCCGGATCGAGCGACTGCTCACCGATCTTTCCGTCATCGCTGTCCTCGGCCTCGGGGCGATGATCACCGCAAACGTTCTGATGCGCACACTGTTCAATTCCGGCGTGCCCGACACCACCGTGATCGTTGCCGAACTGATGGTCGCCGCGGTCATCCTGCCGATGGCCGCCACCACGGCGGCGCGCGCCCACATAGCAGTCGAGCTTCTTGCCAACCAGATGCCGTTACGCGTTCACGATGCCCTGATCATCTTCGGATCGATCTTCGGCCTGGTGGCACTCGCCCCTCTCATCTGGGCCGGCTGGCGTGAATTGACCCATGCGATCGAGGCCGGCTCCTTCTTCTTCGGCGATCTTCACCTTCCAAAATGGCCGGGCCGGCTCATCTTCCTGATCGGCATCAGCTTCTGCTGGTTGCGCCTGGCCATCATGGTCGCAGGCGACATCCGCACGGTGCGCGCCGGTGGCCGGCTTTCCGAACCTGACACCGAAGAGGCCGCCTGATGGATGGCACGCTCGTCGGACTGGTTGCCTTTGCGGCGCTCATCCTGCTTCTGGGACTTCGCGTGCCGATCGCCTTTGCGCTGGCCGGCGTGGCGACCATCGGAACATTCGTCATGTTTGCGTTTCGGACCGGCACCTTCGCTCCCGAGCGCGCATTCCGTCCTACCTCGAGCCTTGTCTTTTCCAACAGCTTCGACCTGATCCACAGCTATGACCTGTCGATGATCCCGCTGTTCGTGGCACTCGGTCACATCGCCTACCGGGCCGAGATCACCACCCGGATCTATCGCGCGGCACGGGTCTGGCTGGCAGCCATTCCTGGCGGCGTCGCCATGGCAAGCGTCGTGGGCTGCGGCGGGTTTTCGGCCATCACCGGATCGTCGATTGCCTGTGCGTCCACAATGGGGCGCATCTGCGCGCCGGAAATGCTGCGCATGGGCTACGACAAGCGGCTCGCAACGGCCTCTGTCGCAGCGGGCGGAACGTTGGGAAGCCTTATTCCGCCCTCGGTGCTCTTCATAATCTACGGCATTTTCACCGAAACCTCGATTTCGGCATTGTTTCTTGCCGGCATCATCCCGGGACTGATCTCGCTTCTCGGTTTTTTGCTGGTCATCTGGATCTGGGTTCTGCGCGACCCGTCCGCCGCGCCCGTAGAGGCCGAGACCATTTCGACGCGTGAACGCCTGGCCGCGGCCATCGACGCCTGGCCCGCGGTTTTGCTCTTTGTCATCATTGTCGGCGGGATCTATGGCGGCATCTTTACGGCCACCGAAGCCGCTGCGGTCTGCGTCAGTGCCGCGCTTCTCATAGGTTTTGCCCAGCGCCGCCTGACCATTGCCTCGGTGATCTCGGCACTGCGCGAAACCGTGGTCCAGACCACATCGATCTTCATCATCGCCGCCGGCGCGAAGATCTTCGTGGCCTTCGTGGCCCTGACCGGCGTTGCCGGGGACATCGTCGGAGCCGTGCAGGCGGCGGAGATGAACGTGATCGTGCTCATGCTCGCCATCGCGGCCATCTACCTCGTGCTCGGCATGTTCCTTGATCCCATCGGCATCATGGTTCTCACCCTGCCCCTGCTTGTTCCGCTTGTGGAAGGTTACGGGCTCGACCTGATCTGGTTCGGGGTCGTGGTCATCAAGCTTCTGGAAATCGGCCTGATCACGCCTCCGGTCGGCCTCAATGTCTTCGTGATCGCCTCGGTGGTGGGACGTGAAGTTCCGATCGACCGCATATTCGCCGGCATCATGCGGTTCCTGACGATTGATGTCATCGTGCTGGTGCTGATCATGGCTTTCCCGATACTGTCGCTGTTGATCCCGAACTCGATGTGAGGCCATTGATGAGCGAACTGCCAGAAAGCCGTGACCGCCGCTTCGCCACAACACTGGCCCGTGGTCTGTCCGTGCTCAGGGCGTTTCGGGCTTCGGACGACGGGCTAGGCAATGCCGAGATTTCGGAGCGCACCGGCATCCCGAAGAGCACGGTCTCGCGCCTTACCTTCACCCTGCAAAGTCTGGGCTACCTGACCCATGCCCGCAGGCAGGACCGTTATCGGCCGGGACCGGCGCTGCTCGCACTTGGCAATGTCGCACAGGCCTCCATCTCCTTTGTCGACCTGTCCGGCCCGATCATGCAGCGGCTGGCTGACGAAACCGCGACCTTGTCGCTGCTGCTTGTCCGTGACGGCTCGAGACTGCTGATCGTCAAAACCTGGCGGCCTCGCGGCGTATCCTCCCTGTGGCTCGAGGCGGGCCACCGGCTTCCGCTCAAGGGCACGTCGTCGGGACACACATTGCTGGCGGCCATGCCCGAGGATCTCTTCAAGGAAACCGTCGTCAACGCGGCCGGAGACAGAGGGCTCACGGTGGAAGGTGCGGCCGAGGCACGCCGGGACGCCTACGCACAGCTGATTACCAAAGGCTACAGCATCACACCGCCGGACCAGTATTTCACCGCGAACATTCACGCGGTTTCCAAGCCGTTTCAATCCCGCGATCTCGCCGAGCCGGTGGTCTTCACCTGCGGAGCAATGCCGAATGACTTGACCGTCGAGCGGATGGAGGCTCAGGTCGGGCCAAGGCTGAACGAGGCAATCAAGGAACTGGAACGCATCATGGGGCAGCCGCCCTCGATCACGATCCGGGACTGACCGGCGGCCCAAAGCACGACGCGAACGAACACAGGAAAAAGGAACGAGGAGCCAGCATGACCGAAACGGTGAAATATGAGCGCGAGGGCCAGGTTGCAGTGATCACGGTGGCAAACCCGCCGGTCAACGCCCTTGGCCATTCCGTGCGGCAGGGCTTGTGGCAGGCCATTGACCGTTTCGCGGAAGACGATGCGAAAGCTGCACTGATCGTTGGCGAGGGCCGGCTTTTCATCGGCGGCGCCGACATATCCGAATTCGGCAAGCCGCCCGCGGAACCGTTGCTGCCGGATGTGTGCACGCATATCGAAAACTGTGGAAAGCCGGTTGTTGCCGCAGTCCACGGTCCCGCACTCGGCGGCGGCTGCGAGGTGGCGCTTGGCGCGCATTACCGGCTTGCCGTCAAAGGCGCGCGCTTCGGATTTCCGGAGGTCAAGCTGGGGCTCATTCCCGGCGCCGGAGGCACGCAGAGGATGCCCCGGCTGACAGGAATCGGCCCGGCCCTCAACATGATTCCCGCGGGCGGGTCCGTTTCGGCCCGAGAGGCGCTGGATATCGGCCTGATAGACCGCCTTGCCGAGGGCGATCCCCGCACCGCAGGACTTGCCTATGCGCAAGAGCTCATCGATCAAGTCGCCGGACCGCGTGCGACCGGTGCGCTGCCCCGGCCCGAACCCGACGCGCAGGCGGTCGATGCAGCACGCGCACTTTGGAAAAAGAAATCACGGGGCGAAGTTGCCCCGCTTCAGGCCATCGAGGCTCTTCAGGCAGCAACGCGCATGGATTTCGAGGACGGTCTGCGCGAAGAGCGCCGCATCTTCATGGGCCTCATGGAGACACCTCAGCGTGCAGGCCTCATTCACGCATTCTTCAATGACCGGCGCGTCGCCAAGCTTCCGGAAATCGAGGGTGTGCCGCCGCGCAACCTCGGCAGTATCGGTGTGATCGGCGGCGGCACAATGGGCGCGGGCATCGCAACCGCCTGCCTGCTTGCGGGATTGCCGGTTACGCTGGTCGAACGCGACGAAGAGGCAGCGGCCAAGGCCCGTGCGACCATTACGGGCAATCTCGATGCAGCTGTCAAACGCGGCAAGCTCGACGCTGCAAAACGCGATACGACGCTGGAGAGCCTAACAACAGTGACCGACTATTCGGGCCTGGCCGACTGTGACCTTGCGATCGAGGCCGTGTTCGAAGACATGTCGGTCAAGCATGATGTCTTTTCGAAGCTGGACCAGGTGATGAAGCCGGGCGCGATTCTGGCGACCAACACGTCCTATCTGGACGTCAACGAAATTGCGGCTGCCACCGGACGTGCCGGGGATGTGATAGGCCTTCACTTCTTCTCGCCTGCTCATGTGATGAAGCTTCTCGAAGTGGTGGTGGCAGACGCCACGGAGGCGGATGTCACGGCGACGGCATTTGCTCTGGCCAAGCGTCTCGGCAAGATCGCCGTGCGTGCGGGCGTCTGTGACGGTTTTATCGGCAACAGGATACTGGCGGCCTACCGGGGAGCCGCAGACCGGATGATCCTCGAGGGCGCGTCCCCCTGGCAGATCGATGAGGCCGTAAAGGCTTTCGGTCTTCCCATGGGCCCCTTCGAGATGAGCGATCTGGCGGGTCTCGACATCGGCTACATGACGCGTCAGCGCAAGGCTGCAACGCGCGATCACCGCGACGTGGTTCCCGTATGGGCCGACGAGATGTACCACAAGGGCTGGCTCGGCCAGAAGACCGGCCAGGGCTACTATGTCTATGAGGGCCGCAAGGGCACACCCAACGAGGCCGTCGAACCCCTGATCGCGCACGCCCGCGCCGGGCGTGCCCAGCGGTCGTTTACCCAACAGGAAATCCAGCGTGTTTACATGGCCGCAATGGTCAACGAGGCCGCGAAGGTGGTCGGCGAAGGCATTGCCCAGCGCCCGCTCGATGTCGATGTGACGCTGCTCTACGGCTACGGCTTTCCCCGGTGGCGCGGCGGGCCGATGCATTGGGCCGACACCGAAGGGCTCTCCGGGCTCCTCGATGACATCAATGCATGGGCGGAATCCGATCCCTATTTCTGGCAGCCCGCACCGCTGCTCGAAAAGCTCGTGGCAGAAGGGCGCAACTTCAGCGATCTCAACAAGGAGGTGGCGTAATGACCCGCGCCGTCATCGTTTCCACCGCCCGAACCGCCATCGGAAAGGCCGCTCGCGGCGCCTTCAACAAGACCCATGGCGTGACCATGGCGGGGTTTGTCGCGCGGCACGCGGTCGAGCGCGCCGGTGTCGATCCGGCATTGATCGAGGATTCGATCTGGGGAACCGGCTATCCGGAACATGTGACCGGCGGCAACATTGCCCGCCAGGCCATCATCCGTGCCGGGCTCCCGGTCACGGTCGCAGGCGCCACCGTCAACCGGTTCTGCGCATCGGGCCTTCAGGCCATCGCCATGGGCGGACAGATGATCTCCGGCGAAGGCGCGCGGGCCGTTCTGGTCGGCGGCGTGGAAAGCATTTCGCTCAACCAGCCCACACCCCGCAAATCGCGCGAGATCTGGATCGAGGAGAACAAGCCCGATCTCTACATGACGATGATCGATACCGCAGACACGGTCGCAGCGCGCTACGGGGTCTCGCGCGAGGCGCAGGACGAACTGGCGCTCCGCTCGCAGCAACGCACCGCCGCGGCCCAGGATGCCGGGCTCTACGAGTATGAAATTGTCCCCATGACGGTGACCAAGGCAGTCAAGGACAAGGTCACGGGCGCCGTCGAGGATGTTGAAACGACGATCTCGGCCGACGAGTGCAACCGGCCTTCGACCACGCTTGAGGGCCTTGCCGGGCTATCACCGGTCATGGGTGAGGACAAGTTCATCACCGCCGGAAACGCTTCGCAGCTCTCTGACGGCGCGGCGGCGCTGATGATGATGGATGAAGACGAGGCGCAACGCGCCGGTGTCACACCGCTCGGCCGCTATCTCGGCTTTGCGGTCGCCGGATGCGAACCCGACGAGATGGGCATTGGTCCCGTCTTCGCCGTTCCGCGATTGCTTGAGCGCCACGGCCTCAAGATCGATGACATCGATCTCTGGGAACTCAACGAGGCCTTCGCCAGCCAGGTGATCTACTGCCGCGACCGGCTCGGCATCGACGATGCAAGGCTCAACGTCAACGGCGGATCGATCTCGATCGGCCATCCGTTCGGGATGACGGGGGCGCGGATGACAGGCCATCTGCTTCTCGAAGGCAAGAGAAGGGGCGCGAAGCTGGGTGTCGTGACCATGTGCGTGGGCGGCGGCCAGGGGGCTGCGGGCCTGTTCGAAATATTCTGATGGAGGCCCCCGGATGGACCTGAACTACACCGACGAACAACGCGCCTTCCGCGACGAGGTTCGCGCTTTCCTGGTCGAAAAGCTTCCCAAACGCCTCTCGGACAAGGTGGCCGCCGGCAAACGCCTGGGCAAGGCCGATTACGAGCAATGGCACGCCATTCTCAACGAACGCGGCTGGCTTGGCGTCAACTGGCCGAAGGAACATGGCGGCACCGGATGGGATGCGGTCAGCCGCCACATCTTCGAGGAAGAAACAACCGCGGCCCACGCGCCCCGCATCGTTCCGTTCGGTCTCAACATGCTGGGCCCCGTGCTCATGGCCTTCGGCTCCGATGCGCAGAAGTCCCATTACCTGCCCCGGATTCTTAGCGGCGAGGACTGGTGGTGCCAGGGCTATTCTGAGCCGGGCGCCGGCTCCGACCTCGCCAGCGTCAAGACCTCTGCGGTGCGCGAGGGCGACCACTATGTCGTAAACGGCCAGAAGACCTGGACCACGCTTGGGCAGCACGCCAACTGGATCTTCTGCCTTGTGCGCACCTCACGCGAAGGCAAGCCCCAGGAAGGCATCTCCTTCCTGCTCATCGACATGAACACGCCGGGCATCGAAGTCCGGCCGATCGTGCTCATCGACGGCGAGCCCGAGGTCAACGAGGTCTGGTTCAACGACGTCCGGGTGCCCGTCGAAAATCTCGTCGGCGAGGAGAACAAGGGCTGGACCTATGCCAAGTACCTTCTCACCCACGAGCGCACCAACATCGCAGGGGTCGGCTTCGCCACGGCGGGCCTGGCATCGCTCAAGCGTATCGCCGGCCGGCAGCTTCAGAACGGTCGTCCGCTGATCGAAAACCCGATCTTTGCGGCAAGGGTGGCACAGGTCGAGATCGATCTCATGGCCATGGCGACGACCAATCTTCGCACTCTTGCCGCGGCCGCGGCAGGCCAGGCGCCCGGCGCGGAAAGTTCGATGCTCAAGATCAAGGGAACGGTCATCCGCCAGCAGATCAACCACCTCGCGCGACAGGCCGCCGGCCCCTATGCAGCCCCCTTCGTCTCGGAAAGCCTCGATGAAGGCTCGAACGCCGAGCCGGTCGGGCCGGAGGGAGCCATGGCGGCAACCCAGACCTATTTCAACAACCGGAAACTGTCGATCTACGGCGGCTCGAACGAGGTTCAGCGCCAGATCATTTCCAAGGCAATCCTGGAGCTTTGACGTGAATTTCAACCTGACCGAAGAGCGCCAGATGCTCCAGGACGGCCTGCGCCGCTTCCTCGCAGACACTGTCACTCATGACAAGATTGCGGCTGCGACAGACAGCGCCACCGGTTTTGACAGTGAAGTCTGGCAGGGAATGGTCGAGATGGGCCTGCCTGCCGCGATGTTCAGCGAGGATCTGGGCGGTTTCGGCGGCGCGGGCTTTGACATCATGGTGGTGTTCGAGGAACTGGGCCGGGCGGGGGTACCGACCCCACTCATCGACTCGGCCCTGCAAGCAGGAACCGTACTCGCGGGCCGTTCCGAATTGGTCGAGGCGATAATCGGTGGCGAGATCATCGCGTTTGCTCATGCGGAGCCCGGAAGCCGCTACGAACTTGATTGCGTCGCCAGCAGCGCCGGCAAAGTTGAAGGCGGGTGGCATTTGAAGGGCAGCAAGGCCGTCGTGCACCACGCTTCGGCAGCAAACAGGATGGTTGTCAGCGCTCGCACCTCCGGTTCGGAAACCGACCGCGATGGCATTTCGCTTTTCCTTGTCTCCGCCGATGAGCTCGACATGCGGGATTATCCGCTCAATGGCGGTGGCCGGGCCGCCGAGGTGACGTTCGACTGCGTCGTTCCCGAAGCGGCCCTGATCGGCGAGCCCGGGCAGGCACTGGCGCTTATCGAGACGGCCAATGCCCGGGCCTGTGCCGCCCAATGCGCTGAAGCGCTCGGCATGATGGAAACCATCAAGGCGCTGACCGTCGACTATCTGCGCCAGCGCCGCCAGTTCGGCCAGCCGATCGGCAAGTTCCAGGCGCTGCAGCATCGAATGGCCGACATGCTCATCGAGATCGAACAGGCCCGCAGCGCCACCATAAACCTGTGCGGCAATCTGGATGGTCCCCAGCGGGATCTTCACGTCTCTGCCGCCAAGAACCTGATCGGCCGCACGGCACGCCTCGTGGTCGAGGAATCCATCCAGATGCACGGCGGCATCGGCATGACGCAGGAATACGCGCTCGGCCATTTCGCCAAGCGGCTGACAATGGTCGATCACCGGTTCGGCGATGCCGACCATCATCTTGAACGCTTCATCCGGCTGTCTGCAGCATGATCGAGCGGATTGAAGCCGAGACCGGTGCGCAGGAAACGCTGGGCTACATTCTGGAGGTGGGTCACGAAGACGGCGGTGCACGCTGCCATCTCGATGTCTCCTCCAGACATGGCAACCGCCACGGCGTGCTGCATGGCGGCATCGCGACAGCCATTCTGGACAATGCGATGGGCGCGACCGCATCGCTGACGGTCGACCCGCGCGGACGCTCCCCGTTCCTGACCATCTCGATGTCGACGCAGTTCCTGGCGCCGGCCCATGTCGGAAAACGAGTGACAGCTATGGCCAGGGTCACGGGCGGAGGCCGCTCGCTGGTGTTCATCGCAGCCGAATTGCACGACGAGGACAACCGGCTGATCGCCACGGCCAGTGGCGTCTTCAAACGCGCGCGCACCGAGGCTTCGGCATGAGTTTCACCCGCATCCATGACCTGGTGTTTCAGCACCTTGACGCCCGCGCGGACGCCCCGGCAATCAAGGACTGCAATGGCCGCGTCTATTCATGGGCTGCCTATGCCGCCCTGATCGACGAGGCAGAGACGCTTCTGCGCAGCCGCGGTGCCGCGCCGGGAGAACGCGTTCTGGCGATCGCGGAAAACTGCCTCGCGCTTCCGGTGCTGATGATGGCTTGCTCCAGGATCGGAGCCTGGTGCGTGCCCGTGAACGCCCGCATGTCGGAGGCCGAGATCGCCAAGATTGCAGCCCATGCCAGTCCGGTGATCACGCTCTACACGTCCCATGTTTCCAGGGAAGCAGCCCGGCATGCAGGCAGCGCCGACCAGGTCTCGACCGGTTTCGGCGACCTGCAGGTCATCGGCGGCGAACCGGATCCCGAACCGGCGGAAAACGGTGCCGATGGCACAGCGATCCTGCTCTACACCACCGGCACCACGGGCGACCCGAAGGGAGTCATGCTGACCCACGCGAACCTGATCTTCGCGGCCCGGGCATCGGCAAACCTGCGCAGCCTTGGTCCGGAAGATCATGTCTACGGCGCACTGCCGCTTACCCATGTCTTCGGCGTAGCCTCCATGCTGATGGCGTCCGCCTATGTCGGCGCGATGGTGGAACTGGCAACCCGGTTCGATCCCGCCGCCCTGCTCGAGGCGCTTCGAAACGGCGCCACCGTGATGCCGGCCGTGCCGCAGATGCATGCCCTGCTGATGGCCAAAGCCAGGTCGGAAGGTCAAAGCAAGCTCAATTCGCCGACGTTGCGGTACGTCTCCTCCGGCGCCGCACCTCTCGACCCCGCATGGAAGCGCGCCGCCGAAGACTTCTATGATCTGCCGCTGCAAAATGGTTACGGCATGACCGAAAGCACAGCGGGCGTCAGCGGAACCCGCAACGCGATCGGCGATCCGGATACGAGCGTCGGCCCCGCCCTCCCCGGCATAGAAATCTCGCTCGATCTTTCCCTGGGCGAGGACCCGGAAGTCGGCGAGGTGCTGACCCGCGGGCCGCATGTCATGAAGGGATATTTCCGCAACCCCGAAGCCACCGCTGCCGCGATATCGGCTGACGGCTGGCTCAGAACCGGCGACTTGGGCAGGATCGATGCCGGCGGGCGGCTGCACATTTCAGGCCGGGCAAAGGAATTGATCATCCGCTCGGGTTTCAACGTCTATCCGCCGGAGGTCGAGGCTGCGCTCAACGATCATCCTGCCGTCGTTCAATCCGCCGTTATCGGCAGGAGCACCAATGGTGACGAGGAAGTGCTGGCCTTTGTCCAGCCCCGCGCGCCGGGTGCCGTGCAGGAAGACGAACTGCAGGCTTTCGTGAGCGAGCGTCTGGCGGGTTACAAGCGCCCCTCGCGCATCCTGCTGGTTGATGCCCTCCCCGCCGCTGCCACGGGAAAGATCCTCAAGCATCGCCTGCTCGGCCATTTCGCGGATCGTCTGGCTGCCCTTGGCCCCGATGGCCCAGATCATCAGGCGTCGCCGATGCCCGGGACAGAACACGCGTGAACGCACGTATCGCCGCGGACGGAACCTCGTCGGCCCGGCTCATGATCCCGACTGCCCCCACGGTCGCCCCGGTGTCGACATCGAGTTGAACCATCCGTCCAGCCGCAATGTCCGCTTCCACGACACCGCGGCTGATGAACCAGACGGTTCGGGGATCGGCAAGAACGGTTGCGCGGCCGAAGGCGGCCGAAGCGGATTCGATCCTGTTGCGGAACAGCGGCACGCCCCGGGAGATCAGCAACCGCGCGACCAGGGGCCGAATGGCCGAGTCCTGCGGCGGATAAAGGATGCGGAAATCTTCAAGGCCGGAGAAGGTCCGGATCGCCGCCGCCTCGCCGCCTGCAGCCGTCACCACCACCACATCCTCGGTATAGAGTTGCCGGAAACTCAAACCCTGCATCGTCTGCGGCCGGCCCAGGCGCCCTATGACGAGATCGAGCTCGCCCCAGCGCAGCCGTGATGTCAGATCGTAATGCGGTCCTTCGTGAACCTCGATCTGTGTGCCGGGGTTCCGGTCGGCGAACTCAAGCACCGCCGGCGGCAGCAACCCGGAGGCAACGCTCGGCAATGCGCCGATTCTGAGATGCCCGCCGCCGCCCGAAACCCCGCGGACACTCATCAACCCGGAGCGCAAAGCCGCTGTGCTTTGTTCGGCGAACTGCAGGAAAACTTCGCCTTCGCCGGTCAGCTTTACGCCTGATCGGCTGCGCACCATCAGTGTGACCCCGACGATCTCCTCCAGTTCCTTGAGTGTCCGCGAGATCGCGGGTTGCGTCAGATGCAACTGTTCGGCTGCAGTCTTCAGGCTCCCGGCGCGCGATATGGCGCTGAACGCATCGAGATGGCGAAACTTGATACGGCGGTCCATTTGATTACCAGTTTCGTTAATCAAACTGACTGAGAACTCAATTTCAATATCACTGTCAATATGTAATATGTCCGGCACAGGTGAGGAGCATTCATGAAAACACAGGTCGTCATCATTGGCGGAGGCCCCTCCGGCCTGCTCCTGTCGCAGCTTCTGGACAGGCGCGGCATCGAAAGTGTTGTGCTTGAGCGCAAGACAAAGGACTACGTGCTCGGCCGCATTCGCGCCGGGGTTCTGGAGCGCGGCCTCGTCAAGCTGATGGAAGAAGCAGGCTGTGCCGACCGTCTGCACGCCGAGGGCATCGTCCATGACGGCACCATTGTCGCCCATGGCGACGAGATGTTCCGGATCGATTTCACCGAGTTGACCGGCACACCGGTGATCGTCTACGGACAGACCGAACTGACCCGCGACCTCTACGATGCGCGCGAAAAGGCAGGCGGCGTTATCGAGTTCGAGGTGGATGACGTCACGATCCGGGACGCAGACAGCGACGCGCCATATGTCACCTACACCGCAGGCGGGGAAACCCGGCGCATAAACTGCGACTTCATCGCAGGCTGTGACGGATTTCACGGGGTGAGCCGTCAGGCCATCCCGCTGTCGGTGCGCACCGAATATGAAAAGGTCTATCCGTTCGGATGGCTTGGCATTCTCAGCGAAACCCCGCCGGTACATGACGAGTTGATCTACGCCAACTCGGAACGCGGTTTCGCGCTCTGCTCGATGCGCAATTCGCGGCTGAGCCGGTATTACATCCAATGCTCGCTGTCCGACAGCGTCAACGACTGGACCGACGAGGCCTTCTGGCAGGAACTCAAGCGCCGTATTCCCGGCGCAATGGCGGAGAAGCTGGTCACCGGTCCCTCGATCGAGAAAAGCATTGCCCCCCTGCGCTCCTTCGTCACCGAGCCCATGCGTTGGGGCCGGCTGTTCCTGTGCGGAGATGCCGCCCATATCGTGCCGCCGACAGGGGCGAAGGGGCTCAACACCGCTGCGTCCGACGTGCATTACCTCCAAGAAGGTCTCTGCGAGTTCTACAAGACAGGATCGAGCGCGGGCATTGACGCCTATTCCCAACGTGCGCTCAACCGGATCTGGAAGGCAGAGCGCTTTTCCTGGTGGTTCTCGTCACTCATGCACCGCTATCCCGACCAATCGGGCTTCGACCTCAAGATGCAGGTATCCGAGCTCGACTTCCTCCGGTCCAACAGGGCGGCTCAAACCGCGATGGCCGAGAATTATGTGGGGTTGCCCTACTGAAGGAGCATTTGAATGTCCGAGCGTTTTGATCAGGGAATGAGGACACGCAGAGCCGTGCTGGGCGATGCGCATGTCGACCGGGCAGAATCCCAAAAGACCGGCTTTGACGAGACCTTTCAGGCCTTCATCACGGAAGGAGCATGGGGCACGCTTTGGTCGGACGAAACGATCAGCCGCCGCGAGCGCTCCATGCTGACGCTGGCGCTGCTTGCAGCGACCGGAAATTTCGAGGAAATACCCATGCACATCCGCGCCACTGCGAACACCGGCGCCAGCCGGGAGGATGTTATCCAGGCATTCATGCATGTCGCGGTCTATGCCGGGGTTCCGAAGGCCAACCACGCCATCCGGCTCGCCAAACAGACCTACTCGGAGATGGAGGCCGACACATGAGCAGGCCCGCGGAATACTTTCAGCGCAACAGGGACCGGCACCCGCCTGCCCTGACCCCGGGCTACAAGACCTCCGTCGCGCGCTCTCCGCGGCTGCCTCTGATCAGTCTTGAACAGACCACGAGCGAAATCACCGGCCCCGTCTTCGGCCATGGCGATCTCGGCGAACTCGATCACGATCTGATCAGCAACTATGCCGGGGACGGCGATCCGATCGGTGAGCGCATCATCATTCACGGTCGCGTTCTCGACGAGAATGCAAGACCGGTGCCCAAAACGCTCATCGAGATATGGCAAGCCAATGCAGGCGGGCGTTACCGTCACAAGAAGGACACCTATCTCGCCCCCATCGACCCCAATTTCGGCGGCTGCGGGCGCACGCTGAGCGACGAAAGTGGGAACTACTTCTTCCGTACTGTCAAACCGGGGGCCTATCCCTGGCGCAATTACATCAACAGCTGGCGGCCCGCCCATGTCCATCTGAGTGTCTTCGGCAGTGCCTTTTGCCAGCGCCTGATCACCCAGCTTTATTTCGAGGGCGATCCGCTGATCCCGCTCTGCCCGATCATCCAGACCCTTCCCGACCAGGATGCGGTCGCGCAACTCACGGCAAAACTCGACATGAACGCCACCATTCCGCTCGACAGCATTGCCTACCGGTTCGATATCGTCCTGCGTGGACGGCGTTCAACCATGTTTGAAAACCGGCTGGAGGGCAATTGACATGCAGCGGCTCGGTTATCTCAGCGAAACGCCTTCGCAAACTGCGGGTCCTTATGTGCACATCGGGCTGGCGCCCGGCGCAGCCGGCTTCGACATCTATGACGAGGAACTGGGACGCGACATCGCGGGACCCGACGCTCAGGGCGAGCGCATACGGGTGGAAGGCCTGGTCATCGACGGAACCGGCAGCCCGATCAAGGATGTGATGCTCGAGGCCTGGCAGGCGAACGCTGCTGGCCATTATGCCCATCCTGAAAGCGGCGGCATGGTCGAGGACGGTTTTCGCGGCTGGGGCCGTGTCATCACCGATTTCGAGACCGGTGAGTGGGGTTTTGACACAGTCAAACCGGGCCCGGTTCCGGGCAGAAACGGGGCGATTCAGGCGCCCCACATAAATCTCTGGATCGTGGCACGCGGAATCAACATCGGGCTGAACACGCGGATCTATTTCGATGACGAAGCGGATGCGAATGCCGCAGATCCGGTCCTCAACCTGATCGAATGGGAAATCCGCCGCCCCACTCTGATAGCCCGCCGATCAGAGCGCGGCGGCAAGCCCGTCTATCGCTTCGACATCCGCATCCAGGGTGACAACGAGACCATCTTCTTCGATATCTGAAACGCGGCACAGCGGCATCCCGAGCTGTGAGCGGAGTTACCGTTCCGCGTCGCACGCAGATGCCGAATTCAGGCTGCGTCGCTGTCGAGAGACCCCGTACGCGTCAAGTCAGACCTCTCGAGGCCGCCCAAGTGACTGAATTCACTCTGCGGCCTGCCAAAAAGATATCCCTGCAAGCAATCTACGCCGATGTTCTGGAGAGCCACGGCATGCTCGGCAGTCTCGACACCCTCGGCAATCGTCTTGATTCCGAACTTCCGCGCGATGTGCACGGTTCCCTCGATAATGGCGATCGACTGCTCGTCCATCTGCCGCACGAAGGTCTGGTCGATTTTCAATGCGGCGATCGGCATTTCGCGAAGCCGTGACAGTGAAGAGTATCCCGATCCGAAATCGTCGACATGGATGTCGATCCCCTCATGCGAAAGCTTTTCGAGCAGGGACCCGATTGAGACACGGTTTTCGGGATCGAACACCGATTCCGTGACCTCGACGACCATTGATTGCGGCTTCACACCATGCTTCTTGAGCGCCGTGAGCAGAAAGTCAGCGAAGCTCGGCCACACCAGTTGGCGCAATGAGACGTTGATCGCCAGTTTCGCTTTTCCGCCGGCCAATCCCTCGGCCGCAAACCGCGACAGGGCCGTTTCAAGAATATAGGCTCCGAGACCGACAATCTCGCCGAGGTCTTCTGCAATGGGAATGAACTCCTCCGGACGGACGCGTCCGAGCGTGGGGCTCTCCCAGCGGGCCAGGATCTCGTAGCTGTCGACCTCCAGAGTCCCTGCATCCACGATCGGCTGGATCGCGATGGAGAACTCTCCGGCATCGAGCGCGTCCTTGATCTTCTGGCCGATCAGCAAGGTCCGCTGCTGTTCCGAGAACATTTCGCTGGAATAGAGCTGTACTCCGCCACGCCCTTTCCGTTTGACCTCACTGGCGGCAAGGTCGGCAGAGCGGATTGAATCGAGAAGGAGGTCACGTTCGCCCGAGACCACCGCCAGGCCGGCACTGAAGCCCACGTGAATCTGCATGCCGTCCACGGCAATCGCCCGCTCCACATCGCCCCGCATGTTTCGGATCAACTCGTGACAACCCTCCAGCGACAGGTCCTCCCCGAGCGGAAGAATGGCCGCGAACTCATCACCGCCCCATCGCCCGAGCGCTGCATCGACGGGCAATGCCTTGGCTAGGCGTTCGGCAATTTTCGTCAGAACCCGGTCGCCTGCCGCATGGCCGAGACCGTCATTGATCTGCTTGAAGCGGTCGAGATCGATGATGATCGTCGCATATTGTTTGCTCACGTCATCCGTCGCGCACCGGTCCGCAATCCAAGCATCAATCCCTCTCCGATTGAGCAGGCCGGTCAGGCTATCCCGCTCGGAAAGCCGCTTGAGCTCGGCGGTCCGCCGGTCCACCCGATGCTCAAGCATCTGCCTTTCCGAGGTCAGCTCGTCCACCAGTTCCCGGTTCGAAAACTTGAGCATGAGCGCTTCGCGCAAGGCCCGATGGTTGTTCCGGTGCAACACCAGCATGACAACAGCGAAGGCGACCCCAAGCAGGCTCAGAATGTACTGGGGGTTCTCACCGACAATCAGAAACAGCGAACCGCTCGTCAGCATCAACGTGATGTAGATCCTGCCGATGATAACCTGAGCCGCGAGAATACCTGTCGCGCCTGCAGCAAGTGCCGATATGATCATCACGACCGCATGTTGCAGGTCGGGCTGGTCGGTCGTGAAAGTCGCTCCCGTGATGACAATCCAGAGGCAGACAGCAACCAGCAGGCCAAGCGAATAGAGAAACTCCCATCTCGCAAGCTTTGCATCGGGGATCGACGTGAAGTCGTCGGACGTTCCCAGAACGGTGTAGGTCAAATGGATCCGCCATGCCGACAGGATGATCAAAGCACACATCCACGCCGCCAACAGGATTTGGTTCACACCAGCAGATAACAGCATGAAGACCAGGGCTGTTCCGGCGAGAAGATTGACCCCGACATTGGCGATGTTGTTGGTGTAAGCGACTTGCAGCAGGTTCGCGCGGATCGCGCGCTCTTTCATGCCCGCCAATTCACTCTGCATGCTCACCCTTCCCTTGCCCGGAGAGACGCTCCGCTCCACCTCGTGAACGCAGCCGAACGGGCACCGGCCTTTCTCGCGCTTCCGCAAGCACCTCGGGGATGCGCCCATCTGCACAGCCCCGCACTCAATCGCTTATGAATTTTAGGGCCAAGAGCGTAAAATATTGTTAACGTGCAATATGCCTGGACTTCCGGGAACTTCGTACCGACAGGCGAACGCTAATGGCGATTGTTTGTCTTACGGGCATTGAATTCCTCCGAAACATGTAGGAGGCGGCCCCGAATGCGTGGATAGGGAGCGGAACCAGTTTCGCTTCTTGGCGTTTTCCCTGCCAAACAGGGAGCAAACCATGCCAACCATGAAAAACGATTCATCCGTCGATCCGGTCGACGCCCAGGTCGGCGGCGATGCCGATATTGACGGCATCGCACAGACACTGACCGTGGACGACATCCAGTCGGTGCTGATGTCGCCTGAACCGGTCGAGCAGCGCCTTGAAACGCTCAAGGAAATGCGTGGTGAGCTCGAGGCCCGCAATCACGCGGATTTTGGCGGCGATATCGCGCCGCTGGTGGAGGAACTGGACCGGGCCATTAATCAGCTCGCGCAGGACGGGTTCAGCGCCGACCCGGCCATTGACCCGAACATCCGGTAAACTCGTCCCGGCCCGCCAGACACGCGAACACAGCGAACGTAACATCCTGTCTACGGATGGCCGAATAGGGCATGGCGCGTATGCCGGCCGCTCGGTCGGTCTCAGACGAGCGCCGCGATCACCTCATCGGTTTTCGTGACAAGCGAAACGTTCTGCAGCGCATAATTGATCGAGGCGTTGTGCCAGTCCGCGTTCATCGTCGAGCATCCGTCCTCCGGGATAATCATGACATACCCCTTGTCCGCGCCGGTGCGCGCCGTGTGTTCGATCGACATGTTGGTCCAGGCTCCGGTCTCGATGATCATGTCGCGACCTTCGGCCTTGAGAATGGTTTCGAGTGTGGAACCTTCCCAGGCCGACATGCGCATCTTCTCGACCACGAAGTCGCCGTCCTGCGGGACCAGCCCGTCGACCGGCGATCCTCCCCAGGTGCCCCGCACCAGCGCTGAATTGTCGATCACGCCTTCAAACAGCGGTGCATTCAGCGTCAGACCTTTTGCCCCCGGCGTAACCAGGAAGTGCACATGGATCACCGGCACCCCGAGCGCCCTGCATCGTTCGGCCAGACGCGCAATGTTAGCGATGGCATTCTGCTCGCGGCAGTGCTGTGGCGAGCCGGACTCGGCGAAGGCCCCGCCATCCATCACCACATCGTTCTGCATGTCCTGGATAATCAGCGCGCATCGCTGCGCATCGAGCCTCAGGGGGGCGCCCGGATCAGAAGCTTCAGGCGCGGAAGTATTGGGCCGGGCAGTAGAAGCGCCCGCTCTGGCCCGCATGAATGGCTCGTTGCGCGGTCCCACCTTCACATCGACGGCATAGAGCGAAGTCGACGCACAGACGTAAAGCGTTCGCCAGTCCGGTCCGCCCCAGTGGAAATTGGCAGGAAGCTCGGGAATTGAAACCTTGCCGATCAGCTTGCCGGAGGGGTTGTAGACCCACAAGCCGCCCGGTGCGGTACACCACACATTGCCCTCCGCGTCGCATTTCATGCCGTCGGGCACGCCCGGCAGCAGGCTGTCGCGGATGCCGGAGGCAAACATCCGGCCGTTTCGGAGCTTGCCGTCATCCCCGACGTCGAACACGCGGATATTCGCCTGCTCGGTATCATTGATATAGAGCAGGCTTTCATCCGGCGAGAAGCAAAGCCCGTTCGGCATTGTGAACATGTAGCGTTCGACGACCAGCTGCGGCTCCGCGCCCGGCTTGTGGTCCGGCGGCAGGCGGAACACGCCCTGCCAACCCAACTCCCGCGGGCGCTCGACACCGAACCCCGGCATCCGCCCGTACCAAGGGTCGGTGAACCAGACCGACCCGTCCGACTTGACGCAGATGTCATTGGGTGAATTGAGCTCGCGCCCTTCATAGTGACTGGCCAGAACTTCGCGCCGGCCATCCGACCGGAACCGCGCCACCGAGGATGTCGAATGCTCGCAGACCAGCAAGTTGAGGTCGCGGTCGTAGGTCATGCCGTTGCCCATGTTGGACGGTCGCATCTCCTCCCGCACGCCGCTCTTGTCGAAACGTCGCCTTACATCGCCCGGCATGTCCGAGAACAACAGGTACTGCTCGACCGGATGCCAGATCGGACCTTCGGTGAACGTAAAACCGCTTCCCGGCTGGCGCACCGGCGCATGCTCGTCGATCAAGCGCCGGAAGTCGGGATCCACTGCCTGGTGAGCCATCGTCGCCTCCCGTTACATCGCGAACCAGTTGCGTTTCGGGACCGTCTGGCTGACAGGCCCCGGAACCTGCATGTCCAGCCGGCCGACCACCTGGCCGTGCTCGACCTTTGCCGGCTTGTCATGCACGGGCAGCAGGAATTTCGCACCCGAATACATGAGCTTGCGAATGGCGCCCTTTTCGCCGCGCTTCGACCCGCCGTGGTTGCCGGTGACCTGGTATTCCTCCGGGCCGAAGGTCCGCACGGGATCGATCACCTGATCGTTGAAGTCGTAGATCACGTCGCCGCAGATCGTGGCCCGCCCCTCGTCGGTATCCACATGGACATTCATCGAGCCCTCGGTGTGAGCGCCGGCAGCTTCGAGGAAAACGCCCGGGATCAGTTCCACCGGCCCCGAGATTTCCAGATCCTCAAGCCGGAGCGCACCCGGGTGATGCAGCCGCTCGACCAGATGGATGATGTCCGGCTTGGGGTACTGCGGATGCATGAGACCGGAGACCGAATACTCAAGCTCGCGGCGGTTGATCACCACGGTCGTGTTCATCGGGAAATGATCGTCCTTGCCGGCATGATCGATGTGCAGGTGCGTATGCAGCACGTAGCGGACATCGCCCGGCTTGACGCCGTGATTGGCCAGTTGCCGCTCGATCATGTTCTCGTGGAACTGAAGCCCGCGCATGCCCAGCGTTTCCATGATCGCATTGTCGCGGTAACCCGTATCGACCACGATCGGATACTCCCCGCCCAGGATCAGGAAGCCGTAGACCGGCACCCTCCTGACCCGGCCGCAGTCGCGCCCGAGCACGAGAAAGCTCGATTCAAGCTCGATATCGCCGTAATCCAGCACCTTGATTTCCAAAGCCATCTGCGTGTCCTCCCCTTCACACCTTGTAGACCCGGCAGGCGGTGCCGGAAAAAATCTCTTGTTTCTGTTCCTCGCCGAACCCTTCCGTCGCGCTCACATGCGCCGCCAGAAGATCGGCGTAGTCGGTCCAGAGTTTCTCGATCGGGAAATTGGAGCCCCAAAGACAGCGCTCGACACCGAAAACGGCAACGGCCTGCTCAACCAGCCATGCGATGTGCTGCGGATCGTTGCGATGAATGAAGGTGCCGAAGCCCGAGAGTTTGCAAACCACGTTCGGTTCGGCTGCCAGTGCCTTGAGATTGGTCTGCCACTCCTCTCGGCCGGCTTCCTCCAGATCTTCGAGCATGCCGGCATGCTGAAGCACGAACGTGACGTTCGGGCAGCTGCGGGCCAACTCACAGGCACCGGGCATCTGACCGGAAAAGACCTGCAGATCGAAACTCCAGCCATGCTCGGCAAGCGCCGCGACGTTGCGCTGAACCGTTGAATTGCGGCACAGGTCCGGATCGGTTGCGAACCGGTGGAGCGGGTTTTCATGCCAGTGGAACTGCTGGCGAACACCGCGCATAAGCGGATAACGCGCCAGACGTTCGAGCGCAGGGCGCACATCGTCCACCGTCATGTCGGCGTAGCCTACGACACCATGGGGCCAACCCGTTTCGGCCGCGACCTCCTCAAGCCAGGCCACCTCTTTCTCAGCCTTGTCCGGCGGCCAGTTGGCCTGGACATAGACTGCCTTTTCGACGCCAGTTCCCGAGACATCGTCAAGATACTCGGCCATTGGATAGTCTCTCCGGATCGGCTCGTAGGGCCCGAATATCCGCGGCTGCATCGGTCCCGACAGCCAGGGCAGATCCGCCTGGCGCCAGACATGGAAATGAGAATCGACCACCTTCATGCACGCGCCCCCTTTGAAAACGCCAAAATTTCACGGGCCAGCGAGACCGGGGTGGAACCATCGCCGAGCCGGTCGAGCATGGGCAGGATCGCGCGCATCGCGCCTGTTTCGGGCCGGTAGGCCGGGTCGGCTGCAAGCGGCGACAGCCAAAGCACCGACCAGGCGAGCCCGCGAAGCTTGTGCATGGCCGAGGTCAGCGCCTCGGGTCCGCCGCGCTCCAGGCCGTCGGAAACCACGATGGCAAGCGCGCCGCGCGCGAAAGATGCGAAGCGCGGCACCGAGAGGAACACCGACAGTGCTTCACCAAGCCGTGTCCCGCCATCCCAGTCCGCCACAAGGCCGGACGCAAGCGTGAGCGCCTGTTCGCGATTGCGGTGCCGGAGCGCGCGGGTCACCCGCGTGAGCCGCGTTCCCAGGGTGAAGATTTCAACACGCTCGCCAGCCTGCATCAGCGCGTGGCTGAGCCTCAGCGCGCCGTCTGTTCCCGCCTTCATCGAACCTGACACATCCACAAGGACGAGAATGCGGCGCTGTCGCGTACGCCTGTGCCGCGCGGGCAATTGCATGATCTCGCCGTCGCGCCGAAGCATCTCGCGAAACGCGCGGCGCGGATCGGCCTGCCTGCCTTTCCCGGGCGCGGTCCGGCGCGATCGCCGCCGTGGCAGTGCCCCCGGCGCCGAACGGGCGAAACTCCTGAGGGCCGCGTCCTCGTCTCCCGGTGTCAGAAGCCGCGAAAAGAGCCTCTCGGCCACTGTTGCATCCGCACCGGACGGATCTTCCTCCGGCCCCTCGGGCATCAGGTCGAAATCGCCTGCGTCGAAGGCCTCCGGCAGATCCTCGGCTTCACCCATTGCAGGAGCGGCGATCGAGTGACCCAGAAAGACCGCGTCGAAAATCGCGTCGAATGTCTCGGCGCGCTCCGGTCCGGGGCCGAAGGTAGCATGCGCTGCCCGGCGGATATCCCTGATCGAACGCGGCCCCAGCAGTCCGACCCCCGTCACGAAGGCCTGCGCCTGTTCGGGGGCTGCGGGAATTCCGGCCTCCCGCAATGCAGCCGCAAACGCAAGAAACGGCTCAAGCGCCCGGGGCAGTATCTGTGTCTGCGGCTGTCCGGTCATGCGACCGCCTCCTGCAACAGCGCGTCGAGCCGCGGGGCCATGAATTCGAGATCGTCCTGGTCCTTCAGCGCTACGCCGATGGCGCGGGCAAAGGCGCGCGGCCACGGCGCGCCTTGCGAGTTAAGCAAGGTCGCAGCCTGCGCCCATTCGACCGTCTCGGCCACGCCGGGCGGCTTGGCCAGCGGCTCGGCGCGAAGTCCGCCGACGGCAGCCACCACCTTGCGGGCTGTCTCCTGCGCGACGGTCGAGGCCCGCATCATCACGATCTCGGCCTCGAGTTCGGGCGCCGGATAATCGATCCAGTGATAGACGCAGCGGCGCCTGAGCGCCTCGTGCAGTTCCCGTGTCCGGTTCGAGGTCAGGATAACCACCGGCGGCTCGCCTGCACGGATGGTGCCGCGCTCGGGAATGGAGACGGTGAAATCCGACAGGAACTCGAGCAGAAAGGCTTCGAACTCGTGATCGGCACGATCGATTTCGTCGATCAGCAGAACCCGCTGACGGGGCGCCTGCAGCGCGAGCAGGATCGGACGCGCAATAAGATAGTCGTCCGCATACAGGTTGATGTGATCATCGCCCGCCTGCCGGATGGCAAGCATTTGCCGCGGAAAATTCCACTCGTACATCGCCGCGGCAGCATCGATGCCCTCATAGCATTGCAGCCGCACCAGTTCCCGGCCGAGCACCGAGGCGATGGCCTTGGCGGCTTCTGTCTTGCCCACGCCGGGCGCGCCTTCCAGCAGCAACGGCTTTCCGAGCGCGAGGGCCAGATAGGCGGCGGTCGCCAGGCTTTCATCGGCGATGTACTGCGCGTCGCGCAGACCCAGAGCCAGGGGCTCGGGGCCGTCAATACCGAGAATGCTGGACCGCACCGCCATCAGAGCATCCGGCGCGGTTTGGCGCCGCCCTGTGCCTTGAGCCCGCGCAGCACCTTTTCCGGCGTCACCGGCAGATCGTCAATCCGAACGCCGATGGCGTCGTAAACCGCGTTGACGACAGCCGGGAGAACCGGATTGGCGCACATTTCGCCCGGACCCTTGCCGCCATAGGGCCCATCCGGCGCCGGCCGCTCGAGAACCGAAATATGGTGCGGGGCGAGATCGCCGGGACCGGGCATCAGGTAGGAATTGAAATCCTCCGGACCATGCTCGCGGGACGGATAATAGGGCTCCGTCGTCTCCCATATTGCATGGCTCATGCCCATCCATGCCCCGCCGCGCAATTGCTGCTCGACGAGTTTCGGATTGAGCGCGCGACCGACCTCATAGGCGGACTGCATGTCGATGACGGCTACCTCGCCGGTCTCGTCGTCAACCTCGACGTCAACCAGCATCGCGGCATGGGCAAAGCACGAGACGGGCGTCATCTCGCCCGTATCGGGATCAACCTCGGAAAGCGGGATCAGAAAGATGCCACGCCCGGCAATCGTCCGGCCCTGCTTGAACTGTGCGGCCTGCGCGGCAGCCATAGTGGTGATCGAACGCGACGGAGCGCCCTTGACGTGAATGTTCCCCTTGCCGTCGGTGACAAGGTCCGCCGCATCCACCTCAAGTTCCTCGGCAGCCGCCTCCAGCATCACCGAACGCGCCTCGTTGGACGCCTGGATCACGGCATTGCCCATCCGGTGCGTCCCGCGCGAGGCAAAGGACCCCATGTCGTGCGGACCGGTGTCGCTGTCGGCGGTGTCGACATAGACATCCTCGATCGGCACCCCCAGAGTTTCGGCCGCGATCTGACGCGTGACCGACTTCATGCCCTGCCCCAGATCGATGGCCGAGAGTGCCACCGTGAACTTGCCGTCGGGATTGGAATGAACCAGCGCCTGGCTCGGATCTCCGCCAAGGTTCATGCCGATGGGATAGTTGATCGCCGCGAAACCGCGGCCGCGATGGGTCGCCATTATCGCCTCCTGAAGCCTGATAGGGATGAAAACCGCATCGCCCCGCTGCGCGTGGCCGCAGGCCTCGATGCCGGCGGCTGCGTCGGAGGATCGGCACGAGGCGGAGTTTGCTCCGGACGCGAGGCGGCCGATGGCTGAGACACCGGCTGGGAGGTCGGTTGGGGCCGCCGCGCCGGTTGAGCGCTTGCCGGAGCGGACGGCTGGCCAGTTTTCGACCCTGATCCGCTTTTTTGCGCGTATGAACCTGTGTCGAAACCCTCGACACGCCCGTTCTCGTCGGTGGCGGTATAATTCGGAATGCGCGCACGCTCGCCGCCACCGCCGGTCATAGAGGTTGCTGCCTTCGCATCCGCGGACAATGTCACGCCCGCTTTCTCCGCAACCACCTGGCAGCACTCGACAAGGGCGCAGTTTTTCGCCTCTCGCCGATGCGCCTTCATATCGCCGTCACGGTAGCTGTTGAGGATCCGCAGCTCGATCGGATTGAGCCCCACGGTTTCGGCGACCTTGTCCATGTGGGTTTCGATGGCGAAATCCACGCCTGTAATGCCGAAGCCGCGCATCGCGGTGGCCGGCGTCCGGTTGGTGTAGACGCAATAGACGTCCGCATAGACATTCGGGATGGTGTAGGGGCCGGGCAGATGGCCCACGCCCTTGATGATCGCGTAGGAGGACAGCCGGGTATAGGCGCCGCTGTCGAAATAGCCGATGAACTTGCGCGCGGTGATCCGGCCGTCGCGGTTGACCGCGTCCTTGATATACCAGCGTTCGGCGCCGCGCGGCGCGCCGACCTGCATTTCCTCCTCGCGATCCCATGCATATTTGACCGGTCTTCCGGTCAGCATGGCTCCGAGGATGGCCAGCGGCTCATGGATCGAATCCACCTTGCCGCCAAACCCGCCGCCGACGGTGCCACCGACGAAATGCAGCTTCGAGGACGGCGTCTGCAGGACCTTGGCCGCGGTGCCCAGCGAGAAGAACAGCGCCTGTGTCGAGGTATAGCAGACATAGCGGTCGTTCTGCTCGGGCGCGGCAATGGCGCCGCAGGTCTCGATCGGCGCCTGCTCGATGGGCGACATCTGGTAACGCCCCTCGACAACATGATCAGCGGAGGCGAAAGCGGCCTCCACATCGCCGAACCTGAGCTTCTGGTGATCATATTTGCCGTGATAGATGAACTTGTTGTTGGGGTAGATGTCCAGCACCTTCGGGGCGCCGGGCTTGATCGCCTCCTCGACATCGAGCACATGCGGCAGCACTTCCCAGTCCACGCGCACGGCCTTGACCGCGGCGCGCGCCTGCGCCTCGGTCTCGGCGATGACGGCAGCCACCGGCTCGCCGCGATAGCCCACCTTCTTGTCCGACAGGATCGGCTCGTCGTCGATGCCGAAATCAAGCAGGCTCAACAGCGTGTTGAGGTTGGCGGGAACGTCCTGTCCCGTCAGCACCCGGACCACGCCGGGCATCTTTTCGGCCTGAGCCGTTTCGATCCGCCTGACGCGGGCATGGTGATGCGGACTGCGCACGCAGCGCAGGTGCAGAAGACCGTCGAACTGGTGGTCGTCGAAGAATGGCGAGCGGCCGGTGACATGGCCGAGAATGTCCTGTCGCCGGGTGGGCTTGCCGATCTCGTTGAGATCGTCATCGCGTTCGTCGGCGAAAAACTCCTTGCGGAACTCGATCATGCCCGGGCCCTCCCTTCGGCGACCGCAAGGATTGCCTGGATGATCGGCTCATAGCCGGTGCAGCGGCACAAATTTCCGGAAATCGCCTCGATAACCTCCTCGCGGCTGGGGCGCGGATTGCGGTCGAGAAGCGCCCGTGCTGAAACCAGCATGCCCGGTGTGCAGTAGCCGCACTGGGCTGCAAAATTCTCCATGAATGCTGTTTGCAGAGGGTCGAGCGCCGCCGATGCGAGACCGCTTGCGGTGCGCACTTCCTTGCCGTCAACAGTCTCGGCCAGCACGAGACAGGACAACTGGGTTTCGCCGTCCACCATCACCGTGCATGCACCGCAGGTGCCCTGCCCGCATCCGTACTTTGGCGACATGTCGCCGACACCGCGCCTTAAGAACTCGAGCAGGTTCTGGCCATCCTCGGCAAACGCCGCGCGGTCATGGCCGTTGAGTGTGAAATTGACAGGTGTCTTCGCCATCATCCCCGCTCCATCTGTTCCAGCATGCGCTTGAGATGCACACCCGCCACTTCGCGGCGGTACCAGTCGGTGGCGACAGCATCGGTCGCCGGGTTGAGACCTTCGGCTGCCGTCGCCGCGGCCCGCCCGATCGTCTCCGCATTGAGGGACTGGCCTTCCAGCGCCCGCTCCGCCGACGCACCGCGCTGGGGACCCGGCCCCATCGCGCCCCATGCCACGCGCGCCCCGCGAATCCGGCCGCCCTCGCGCGGCAGCAGTGCCGAAACGCTGAGCACCGAAACACCCTTGGGCCGGATCCTGCTCACCTTCAGGAAGCCGAAGGTGCCCGGCCTTGGCCTTGAGACTTCTACCGCTGCGACCAGGCCTGGCGAACGCGAGCGATCCCGCAAGAGATCGTCGATCGGACGGGCGCCGCCTTGCCCGGCCAACACGACCCGTGCGCCGAGCGCGAGCAGCGCAACAGCGAAATCGCCGTAAGGGTGGGGAGCGAACAGGTTGCCTCCCACTGTTCCCATGTTGCGCACCTGTGGACCGCCCACCAGCCGCGCGACGGGGTGCAGGAATTCGAGGTCCCGGTTGGCGAGCACATTCGCCATCGTAACCCCGGCGCCGAGCGTGACGGTATCGCCGCTGATACGGACATCCTTGAGCGACGGGTCCGTGGTGCGAACGATGCTCGCGGCCGCCGTACCGGCGTTGACATCGCGCATGACGATGGTGCCGCCGCCGAAAAAGGTAGCCCCTTGCGCCACCGCGCGGGCTGCCTCCCCCATCGTTGCGACAGTTAAGACCGTGGAAGTCATTGGGCCTGCTCCTCCAAAAGCGCGCGAATGGCGTCAATTCCGCCCTGATAAATGTTCTCGCCCACCACTTGCTTCAGTTCCTCTTCCCGGCCCGGCGGGGTGTCGAACCGGGATTCCCAGTGCCAGAAGGTCCGGTCACCGTCGGTCACCGGCGACAGCCTGACATGGGCGACGTAGTTGAGCAGCGGCACCGGGGTGTCGAGGAGACAATAGGAAAACGCCATCTCTGCATCCGAGAAGGTCAGCAGCTGTTCGCGAAGCTCGGACCCGTCAACGAGATGAAACCGGCGGACGCACCCGACCCTGTCGGAATCGTAGCCGCGCTCGATAACGGAATCCGCGACCACCGGATGCCACTGGTCATGGCCGTTGAAATCGCGCAGCACATCCCATGCCGTTTCCACCGGCACGTCGAGGATTGTGCTTTTGACCACCCGGACCATCGCGTCAGCCCATCATCTGCCGCTTGAGCGCATCGAATCCGGCCTGAAACACATTTCCGCCGATCCCGGACACCAGATCCTCCGCATCGTCGACCGAGCACTCGAACTCGGCCGACCATTCGGCAAAGGTCCGGTCTCCGTCCGTCACCGGGGTCAATCGCAGGGTCGCGACATAATCGGTGAGCGGCATCGGGCTTTCCAGGATCGCGTAGGTGCAGAACATGTCGTAGTCCGACAGCCCAAGCAGCTTCTCCCGGATACGGTCACCGTTCTGCAGGTGGAAGTCACGGACGCAGCCGACGCGGTCGGAAGGCTCGCCGTTTTCGATCCGGCTGTCGCGGATGCGTGGATGCCACCGCGGCAGACCGTTGAAATCCCTCACCCGTTCCCAGACCTTGGCGGCAGGCGCATCGATCACAGAAGAAATGTATACGCGAGGCATCTACTTCTTCTCCTTCTCGCCGGCCTTGGCTCCGTCGGATTGTCCCTCATCGGCCTTCCCGCCACCGGATTTGGACGCAGAGCCCTTCTTCGCCTCGTTGGCGACGCGCTGCATGTCGCTGGCCTCGCGGATCAGCCCGCCCTGCTTGGACAGATTGGCCCCGTCGATGCCGATGTCGTTGAGCAGGCTGTCGATCAGCGGCGCCTGAACCCTGTACCTGAGCGCCGAATTGATGACCTCGTCGGTGGGGCTGCCTCCTTCGGCACCCCGTCCCGCGCCACCGCCATGAATGCCGTCGAGCTGCATGATCCGGATGTCCTGGATCTTCTCGAGCGGCTTGACGCTGGCCGAAACGATGCCCTCGACGTGCTCGAGCAGCTTGCGGCGGAACAGCGATGCCCGCGCCGGATCGGTGAGCACGTTTTCGGCCTCGTTGATGAGGCGCTGGGCTTCCGCCTGCACGGCCAGGCGAACCTTCTCGCCTTCTGCGATGGCCTGTGCTTCCGCAGCGGCCTTCTCTGCCATCAGCACATCGATAGACTTGCGCCGGTTCGCGGCTTCGGTCTCGCGGACTGTCTTGACCTTTTCCTCGGCTTCGGCAGCCTGGGCCCTGGCAGCATCCGCCTTGGCGCGGGCTGCGCTTTCCTCAAGGCTCTTCTGCGACAGGGAAATGGCCTTCTCGATCTGAACGGTCTCGACCTCACGCTCGCGCTCGACCTCCAGCCGGCGGCGTTCGGTCTCGTGGCTGATGCGGATCTCGTCGAGCCCCCGTTCGGATGCAATCCGGGAGCGCTCGATGTCCTCGCGGCTCTCGATCTCCGCCTCGCGCAGCGCCTGCACGCGGGCGATCTCGAGCTGCTCGATGGACCGGCGACGCTCCAGCCGTGCAGCCTCCAGCGCGCGTTCGCGCTCGACCTCGGCTGCCTCGACCTCGCGCTTCGCGGCGATTTCCGAGCGTTGCACCGAAGCTTCCGCAGCCACGCGTTCGCTTCGTGAATCCGACAGCGCCACGATGCTCTTCTGCTCGGCTTCCTCGACGGAGCGCTTCCTGTCGATCTCGGTGACCTCGCGTGTCTTCTGGCTTGCGATGCGCTCCTTCTCGAGATTGAGCTCGGTTGCAACACGCTTCTTCTCGACCTTTTCACGCCGCGCGATATCGGCAGCTTCGAGCTCCTCCTGCTTGGCGATCTCGCGGACGCGAACTTCCTGCTCCGCCGCGATCTTCTCGGCGTCGATGGCGCGCCTCTGGGCGATGCGGGCCTGTTCGACCGCCTCTTCGGCGGCAACCCGAGCCTCGTCGATGATCCGGTTGCGGGTGATCTCGCGGTTCTGGGTTTCCTCGTCGGCGGCAATGCGGGTGGCCGCCACCTGCTTCTCGCGCGAGATGCGGGCTGCATCGATTGCCTCTCCCGCTGCGATTTCGGCCTCGTCGACGGCCTGCTGGCGCGAGATTTCCAGTTCGCGGATCCGCTGATCCTCGGCGATCCGCGCCTCGTTGACTTCCGCAGTCTGAAGGATCCGGATCCGCTCCACCGTCTCGCGGGCGATGATCTCGGCTTCCTCAAGCCCCTGCTGCCGCGCGATCTCGCGGCGGCGGATATCCTCCTCGCCCTTGATCCTGGTCTGGGCGATGATCAGGTTCTGGGCCATCCGGGCACGCTCGGTTTCCTCGTGCGCCTTGATTTCCGCCTGCTCGATTGCGCGCTGCCGCTCAATTTCCAGCGCCTGGGTTTCCTTCTCCTTGGCAATCCTGGCCTCGGTCACGGCCCTTTCCTGGGCTATGCGCGCCTTCTCGGTGATTTCGCGAGCGGTAATCTCTGCCTCGTCGAGCGTCTTCTGCCGTTCGATTTCGCGTGCACGCGTGTCCTGCTCGTTTGTGATGCGGGCTTCGGAAACGGCACGCTCCTGTCGGATGCGCGCGGTTTCGATGGCCTCGCGTGCCGCGATCTCCTCGGCCTCGTCGGCGGACGTGCGCGCAATCTCGCGTGCGCGGATCTCGCGTTCGGATGTGATACGCGCCTCGGCAACCCTGCTCTCGTGGGTGATCCGGGCCTTCTCCACCATTTCACGGGCGGTGATCTGCGCGGCTTCCGCCTCGGTTTCACGCTCGGCGCGTTCACGCGCCAAAAGCGCACGTTGCTGGGCGCGGCGGAACTCGACTTCACGTTCCTGGTCGAGCCGGGCCTCTTCGCTCTCACGCTCGATCTCAAGCGCCTGTTTCTCGGCTTCGAGATTGCGGGTGCGGATCTGGATCATCGAATCCTGTTCGATGTCGTTGCGCAGTTTGCGCCGCGCCTCGATGTCCTTGATCAGATCGGTCAGACCTTCCGCATCAAAGCGGTTGGAAGGATTGAAATACTCAAGCGGGGTCTGGTCGACATCGATAATGGCGACGCTTTCCAGTTCGAGCCCGTTCTTGGTCAGATCTTCCTGGGCAACCTCACGCAATCGCGCCACATAGGTCGAGCGGTTCTCGTGCATCTCGCCCATGGACATTTCAGCGGCGATGGCGCGCATCGCGCTTTCGAACTTGCCGGACAGCAGCCCGTGCAGGTTGCTTGCCTCAAGCGTACGCCGGCCAAGCGTCGAAGCCGCCATCGAGACCGATTCCTTCGACGGATTGACGCGTACATAGAACTCCGCCTCGACATCCACCCGCATACGGTCCTTGGTGATCAGCGCGGTCTCGTTCTTTCGGGCCACGGCAAGCGGCAGCGTGTTCATGTTGACCGGGGTGATTTCGTGGATGATCGGCCAGACGAAGGCACCGCCGTCGATCACCACTTTTTCGCCGAGGAAACCGGTTCGCACGAAAGCGATTTCCTTGGTCGAGCGCCGATAAAGCCACTGCATCACCCAGTAGATGATGGCTATCACCACCACCGCCAGGATAAGCCACAAGATCAGTTCTCCGATGATCTGTCCCGTCATCTCTTCCTCCCCCTGGCGCGCCGCCAGTTACTTGCCTGCAATGCGCTTGAACGCGCGGGTCTGCTCGGTCAACGCCACTTCCGTCGGCAGCCGCTCCATCGAGGAAGCGCCGTAAAATCCGTGGCAGATTGATGTGTTCTTCAAGACGTATTCAGCATCTTCGGGCATGGCGACCGGGCCGCCGTGCACCAGGATGATCGCATCCTTGTTCACCTTCAGCGCCGCTTCCGCCCAACTGTCGACAAGTGCCGGACAGTCCGCGAGCGTGAGCGCCGTTTCGGCTCCGATCGAGCCGCCGGTGGTCAGGCCGAGATGGCAGACGATGATGTCCGCACCGGCCTTTGCCATGGCTTCCGCATCCTCGGCGCAAAATACGTAGGGTGTCGTCAGCATGTTCTTCGCCCGGGCCTTGGCGATCATGTCCACCTCGAGCCCGTAGGACATTCCGGTCTCTTCGAGATTGGCCCTGAAGGTGCCGTCGATCAGGCCGACGGTCGGAAAGTTCTGCACTCCGGAAAACCCGATCCGCTTCAGGTCGTCGAGAAAAACGTCCATCAAACGGAACGGATCGGTGGCGCAAACACCTGCCAGAACCGGCGTATGCTTGATCACCGGCAGCACCTCGCCGGCCATTTCCACGACGATTGCATTGGCGTCGCCATAGGGCATCAGCCCTGCAAGGCTCCCGCGGCCCGCCATCCGGTAGCGGCCGGAATTGTAGATCACGATCAGGTCGATCCCGCCGGCTTCCTCGCACTTGGCCGACAGGCCGGTTCCGGCTCCGCCGCCCACGATCGGCTCGCCCGCAGCGATCATGCTGCGAAATTTCTCGAGAATGACTTCCCTGGCGATCATCTCCGGGCCTCTCTTTTGCGCGCTGGCCGCCCCCCGCCGTGCAGCGCCCGGAAGGCGGCCACAACGGCTGCGGCGAATGCAGGATCATTGATGTGATGCGGCAGACGGATCAGCTGCCGGTTCGAAGTCTGCCGAACGGTGGCATCGAGCGTTTCGTAAAGGGCTGCGCGCGCGGCAGGATCGTGGAAAGGCTGACCCGGCGCGTCGAGCGCCGAAAGACCGCCCTCGGGCAGGAAAAACCGCACCTGCCCCTCCATCTGGTTCAGCCGCTCGCCGATCCAGCGGCCCATTTTCGCGCATTCCTCGGCAGTGGTGCGCATCAGGGTCACTTGCGGATTGTGGTTGTAGAAGGTCCGGTCACTGTATTTTTCCGGCACCGTCTCTGGCGCTCCGAAATTGACCATGTCCAGCGCGCCGACCGAGCCGATATAGGGCATGCGCATCCGGATGACCGCGCCGAAACGATCCTCGGTCGCTGGAAACACGCCACCCATCAACATGTCGCAGATTTCTGTCGTCGTGATGTCGATGACCCCGGAAATCTTTCCCGAGTCGACGAGCTTCTCCATCGATTGTCCGCCGATGCCGGTGGCATGGAAGACGAGGCAGTCATGGGTGTCGTCAAGCAGGTCGACGATCTGGCGCACGCATGTGGTCGTCACCCCGAACATGGTCAGCCCGACCGCGGGCTTGCCCGGCGCCGCCTCGCCTGTTCCGCGCCGTGCCTTGACCATCCCCGTTATCGCCTGGGCGGCATTCGACAGCACCTCCCGGGTGATTGTGTTGAGCCCCTGAACGTCGGCAACCGAGTGCATCATCGTGATGTCCGACGGGCCGACATATTTGCTCACCTCGCCCGAGGCCACAGTCGAGACGATCAGTTTCGGCACGCCGACCGGAAGCGAGCGCATCGCCGGTGAGACGATAGCGGTACCGCCCGAACCACCCGCCGAAATGATGCCGCCGATCCCCTGCTGGCGTTTGATCCAGCGTTCGAACGCGAGCGTCATTCCGGCCACCGACTGTCCGCGATCTCCGGTAAAGACGCCGGCAGAGCCGCGCGGATGGAATGCGGCGATCTGATTGGCCGGGATTTCCGCGCCGGAATGCTCGCCGGAGGTTGAAAGATCCACCATCCGCACGGGAAGACCCGCCGCGCGGATCTGGTCGCGGATGAACCGCAACTCCTCTCCCTTGGTGTCGAGCGTTCCGGCAACCAGCACGATATTGTCACCCGGACTTGCCAGTTGGCGGATTTCGGCCTGTTCGGCACCCGCCCGGCCGGACGGACCGGCGGTCACCACGCGAGCCGACCGCTCGAGCTGGGCGACGGGCACCGGCTGCGACCAGCGCGTCGGCGGGGTCGGGTTGGACAGATAAATCTTGACGGTGCCGGATGCCCGCGCTTCAGCCTCGCCGTTCTCACCTTGAGCCGCTCCAGCCGCCTCGGGTTTTGCGGGCTGCGCGGGCGTGTCGTCGTGGCTGTGCCGGCCCACCCCGAGAAGGCGCTGCTGCAGGTCACGGTCACCGGCAAGCTCCGCAGCCGGCGCAATCCGGTTGATGCGGCCATTGACCATGATCGCCACATTGTCGGAAATTCCGCAGGCGACGCCGATGTTCTGCTCGATCACCAGCACTTCCATGTCGCCTTCATCGGCGAGCCGAAGCAGCATCTCCTCGACCTGCGCGACAATCACCGGTGCGAGGCCCTCGGTGGGCTCATCCATCACCAGAAGTTTGGGATTTGACAGCAGCGCGCGCGAGATCGCCAGCATCTGCTGCTCGCCGCCCGACAGTTGTCCGCCACCATTGTTCTTTCGCTCGGCCAGGCGCGGAAACGTCGAATAGATCCGCTCGACGGTCCAGGCACCGCTCTTCGAGGCGACCATCTTGAGATGCTCGTCGACCGACAGCGAGCGCCACAACCGGCGGCCCTGCGGCACATAACCGATCCCGATCCGCGCTATCTCGGCGGGCGTCTTGCCCACCAGCGACTGTCCGGAAAAATTGATGGTTCCGGAGGCAACCGGCACCATGCCCATGATCGCCTTGCACAAGGTGGTCTTGCCCATACCGTTGCGGCCAACCACCGACAGCACACCGCCTTCAAGCTTGAGGTCGACCCCCTGCAGCGCGTGGGAAGCGCCGTAGAAGACGTTCAGATCCTTGATTTCGAGGGCCGGAGCGCGGCTGCGTTCAACCATGACCGTCCCCCAGATAGAGTTCCTGGACTTCAGGATCGTTCTCGATTTCCTCCGGCGTGCCTTCCTTGAAGATCTTGCCGTTGTGCATCATGGTCACGCTCTCGGCCACGCGCAGGGCAACATCCATGTCATGCTCGATGATGATGAAGCCGATGTGAGAGGGCAGCCCCGTCAGGATGGAGATGAGTTCCGAACGCTCGGTCGGCGACAACCCTGCCGCAGGTTCGTCGAACAGGATAAAGCGCGGTGCGCCGGCAAGCGCCAGGGCGATTTCAAGCTGGCGCTGCTGGCCGTAACTAAGTTCGGAAACCGGTGTGTCACCCGCAGCCGACATGTGGACCGCCTCGATCAGCTCCGCGGTCCGGGTCAGCAACGGGTCGCCCTTGCGGGGCCTGATCAGCGAAAAGCGGCCACGCGATACGCCTCGGCAGGCGAGGTAGACATTGTCGGTGACGGTCAGCCCGCCAAACAGAAGGCTGATCTGATAGGTCCTGCGCAACCCCCTGCGGATCCGCTCGTAGGCCGGAAAGGTGGTGACATCCTCGCCGAACAGCCGGATCGTTCCGGAAGTGGGCAGGAAATCGCCCGTGACACAATTGAACAGGGTCGTCTTTCCCGCTCCGTTCGATCCGAGCACCGCACGCCGCTCGCCTGGGCGCACCGACAGCGTGATGTCCTCGATAGCGGCCAGCGCACCGAACATTTTTGTCACGCCGCGCAGTTCGAGCGCGTTGCCGGAACTCACGGAGGCAAGACCTTCGGTGGCGTTGCGGGATTCGGTCAGGGTCATTTCTCCGCCCCCGTCAACGGATCGCGGTTGCGTCCCTTGCGGGTCCGCCAGCGTTCCCAAAGCCCCAGAACACCGTCGGGCGAGAAGAACACCACCGCAAGGAAGCCAAGCCCGATCAGGAGCTTGAAGCGCTCTCCCGACATCCCGAAGCCGGTCAGGATGTCCGGAGAGAAGGTCCGCAGGACCGTATAGATGAGTGCACCGATGAACGGTCCGATGGGGCGGCGCACGCCACCGACCACGGCAATCACGAGAATGTCGATCACTGCCGGAATGCCCGCGGTTCCAGGCGAAATCTGCGCATTCTGCCAGACCAGCAGAATGCCGCCGAAGGCCGCGATCACCGACGCGAAAGTATAGGCGGCAATGCGGTGTGCGGTCACATTGAAGCCGAGCGCCGCCATCCGCCGCGGATTGTCGCGCACGCCCTGAAGGGCAAGTCCGAAAGGTGCCCTGGAGACGTAGACCACCGCGAAATAGGACAGCGTGGCGCAGCCGAGGGACAGGTAATAGAAGGGAACCGCCTGGCGCCAGTCCACACCGAACAATTGCGGCGGCACCACGAGGTTGAACCCGGAATAACCGTTGAAAATGCCGTAGTTCTGCCGGGTGAAGTAGAAGAAGGCGGAAGCGATCGCGAGCGTGATCATGATCGTGTAGATGCCCTCGGTCCGGACCGCGAGCGCGCCCACGATCGTGCCGAAGATGGCCGCGATGATCACCGCAATCGGAATGTAGAGCCACCAGGGAAGGCCCATGCTGATCGATTCGACGCCGGAGGTCCCGAAGATGGCGACCATATACCCGCCGAGGGCTGCAACCGACATCTGGATAAGGCTGACCATTCCGCCGTAGCCCGCGAGAAACATCAGGCTGAGCGCGATCATGCCGAGCAGGAATGTCCAGCCGAACACCTGGAATAGGATAAAGTCGTTGGCGATCGCCGGCATGATCAGCAGCAGCAGGCCAATCGCCCACCACTGGGCGGGAACCCGCTCCAGCCACGAGGCCTGGTAGGGTGTTGAGCGTTCAACAAGCGCCATGATAGCCCCTCATCGCGCTGTCCCCAGAAGCCCCTGGGGCCGGAACGCCAGCACTGCTGCCATGATCAGGAACGTGAAGACCACCGAATAGGTGGGCGCGTAGACCAGGCCGATCTGCTCCGACAACCCGATGACAAGAGCGCCGATGGCAGCCCCCGGAATGGAACCCATACCACCGACGATCACGACCACGAGGCTCGCCAGAAGAAACCGGGTATCCTCGCCCGGAGACAGCGACTGAAACGTGCCCCCGACAATCCCTGCCATGCCGGCCAACCCGGCTCCGAAGGCGAAAACGGCGAGAAAGACGTACTGGATGCGCACACCCGATGCCGCAAGCATTTCGCGGTCGTCAACGCCGGCACGGATCAGCATGCCGAGCCTTGACTTGTTGAGCACCAGCCACATTGCCAGGCCAATGACGATGGCCGCGATCAGGATCGCGATCCGCACAGCCGGGTAGCGGAGGTAGACCGTCTCGCCGTTCGATTTGATCGAGGAAACGATGGGCAGTTCGGTCGGTCCGCTCAGCCATTCCGGCGACAATATGGTGTAGGACTGGCCACCCCAGATCCACAGCATGATGTCCGCGATGACGACCGACAGTCCGATCGTCACCATCGTCTGGCGCAGCTCTTCGCCTTCCATTCGGCGGAAAACCTGGTTCTGCAGAACGAGGCCAAGGCCGGCAACGCAAACAAAGACCACCGGAAAGGCAAGCAGCCACGATCCGGTCGCGTCCGAAACTTCGTAGCCGATGTAACCTCCGAGAAGATAAAGCGAACCATGTGCCAGATTGACGTTGCGCATCAGGCCGAAAATCAGCGTGAATCCGGAAGCCACCAGGAAATAGAGCGCGCCAAGCGTAATTCCGCCGAACACCGCATTGAGGAAAATCTTCTTGCGCCCGAGCGCATCCACCAGGCCTTCGGGCCATGGCGCGAATATCATCCAAAGCACGATGGCCACCGCGATCGCGATGATCAACGACCAGATCGGCCTACGCCTGTAGAAACTTCCCATCCCGTCAGCCTGTCCCATCAGCCTGCCATTGCAGCCCGTCCTCCACGGGCCGTGGACAAAACACTAGCCCGGTCCGGGCCTTAAGCGTATACCCGACAGTCTTTTCGTTGCCCCCGGCGTCGGGAAAACCACTATTGCGGCAATGAAACGTGGATGCTGCGGCGATAGGCCGAAGGCGGAACGACACCGTTCGCGATAAAGAAGCGCGAGAAACTGGCCTGGCTTGAAAACCCGAGATCGAAGCCGATGTCCGACACCGCCTCCTGGCTCACGGCAAGACGGTCGATCGCACGCTCCATCCGCAGGGCGTTCAGATAAAGATTGGGCGTCAGCCCGATCTGCTCGCGAAACAGCTTGTAGAAATGCGGCCGCGACAGACCGACTTCCCGCGCCACGGCGTCGAGCGCGAGCGCTTCTCCGACCCGCTTCTGCAGAACGCGCAAGGCATTGCGGATCCTGTAGTCTCGCTTGACGAACATCGGCCCGGTGAAGCTGTCGCCACGGCCCGTCCATTGCCAGGATTGGTCGAAAGCGAGCTGGGTCAGCGAACAGATGCGATCCTCGAGAAGCGGGTCTTCCTTGTCCGGATCCATCATCGACTGTGTGGTTCCAAACACCAGACGTGCCACCTGATCGGTGACTTCGATGCCGACCCGTCCGAAACTCAGCGAGGCGGTCGCGCGGCGCGACGCTTCGAGAAACCAGGCCGGCCGGATGTAGAGCACAAGCCCAAGTGTGGGTGCGTTGTGGTGAAGCGGTCTGAAGTAATGTGTTTGCCAGGGGCTGATGGCGACCGCTTGCCCCGGGGCCATGGGGAACGCCCGGTCGTTGACGACCATCTCAGCCGGCGGCCCCTGCAGATGAAATATAAGGTGCCCTTCCCTGTGCCCGTGCGGCACCATGCCCCGATCCATCAAATAGAGGCAAACTCTCCCGAAAGCACCATGAAACACCGCCAACGCTGTGCTCATTTTCCTCCCTCATGCATTCTTGTGATGCATTGGTTTCAGACGATAGCGCAGAAACATGAAACCGTAAACACTTGTGTTTGCGTGGTTTTATGCTTCGCTAAACTACGGTTGGCCGCTAGCACGCCTCCTGCAGCAGGCGAAGATAGTCCTCGGCGGTGGCAAGCCTCGGGTTTGTCTGGTTGGCCGGATCGGCGGCAGCTGCCTTGGCTGCCCTCCGCAGATCGGCTTTGCACAGCCCGAGAGATCCGATCCGGCCTGGAAGCCCGAGACGTGCACCGAGGTCGGCGATCACGGAAGCGACATCGCCACCGGTCGGAACTCCGAGCGCCTCACGGATTACCGGAAGCCGGTCACCGACAGCCGGCGCGTTGAAAGCCAGCACCGGCGGCAGCAGGGCGGCATTGAGCGCACCGTGCCGGCCCCACAAGCCGGCCTGGGCCTCAAGCGCCTTTGCCGCAGCGTCGATTCCGCCGAGCCCCTTGCGCGCAGCCAAACCGGCATTGAGCGCGGCCGCCAGCATTTCCCGCCGTGCCTCAATATCGTTGCCGTCATTTACCGCGCGGGCCAGGTGCCGCATCGCCCGGCGCAGGCCTTCAAGCGCGATCCCGTCGGCCGGCGGGTTGAACGCGGTGCCGAGATAGGATTCGAGGCAGTGTGTCAGCGTATCCATTCCCGCAATGGCCGTGGCATAGGCGCTCGCGCCAACGGTCAGGGTCGCATCGCACAGCACCACCGAGGGATTGCGCGGATTGCAGATTTCGGCCGCGGCAAAGGCGCCGCCGATCGGCCCGAGCCCGACGCTTTCGATGGTGGTCGGTATCGTGATCAAATGCGAGCGCGCATCGATCAGCCGCGACAGATCCAGGGCGACGGCGCCCCCGAAACCGATAATCCCGTCACACCGGTTTTTTGAATAGAATCTGGAGACTGCCCGGATCTGGCCGGTCATGACCTTTGGACGAAAGCCGTTCAGATGGCTCGGTTCACAAAGAGCAGGCAGGGAATCGAACAGGCGGTCGAGGCAATCGTCACGTTCTCCGGCCTCGTCGGTGACGATCAGGGGCCGGCAGATGCCGAGCTTTTCCATTTCCTCCGGCAGCGCATCCTCAAGAACGCGGTCGGCAAAATGAATGCGTGTGACGAAGGAGATCAACGACATCAACCCGTACCTTCACACAATCCGCGAACGCCGGGGCGGCACGGAACGCGAGAGTGCCCGGGGCCGGTGGTGCATCAACCCATCGCACCGGCCCCGGAAGGTGACGCTAAGGTCAGCCCTTGCCGCCGAGGGCGGCGCAGTCCGGGGTGTCACGCGAGGGAAGACCCATTTCGCGGAACTCTTCGGCCGTCATGCCGAGCGTCTGGTTCACGTCCTCGACCTTGCCGACCATGACGTTCTTCAATCCGCCGGATCCATCTTCCTGGACCTCGTTGATGAAGACCGTTCCGGTCGCCTGACGGTTTTCGTTGAGCGAAACCGAACCCAGCGGTGTGTCAAGCGGATCATCGGCCAGCGCCTCGCGGAACTTCGCCTGACCGTCGGACAGATCGCCGTCGATCTCGTTGAGCGCATCGATCGCAGCCAGCGTGGCAACATAGTAGCCAACGCCGAAGAGCGACGGAGTCGGGAAACGCTCATCCTCGGGGAAGGCTTCCTGATAGGCCGAGACGTATTCAGTCCATGCCGGATCCGGATTGTCCTCGGCGAGCGCACCTGAAGTCGGCGTGCCCACAAGGGCGTCCTTCGCACGGCCCTTCGAGGTGAGAACCGTCTGGTCGGCCATGATGGTACCGCCGATCAGGTTGGTTTCAGCGCCTGCCTGCTCATACTGGTTGAGGAAGTTGATGGCGTCCGTGCCGCCAACACCGAGGTAGATCGCGTCGATGTCATCCGGCATGGCTGCAATCACGCCACCGAAGTCGGACGAACCGAGCGGAACCCAGAAGCGTTCGACGATCTCACCGCCGGCACGGCAGAAGTCGACGGCAAATCCGAGAAAGTTGGTGTAGCCGAACGAGTAGTCGGCAGCCACGGTGGCGACCCGGTTCCAGCCCTTCTCCTCAACCACGTAGGTGCCGAGGCCGGCGCCCCACTGCGAGCCGTCCAGATTGAACCGGAAGAAGTTCTCGGCCGGGTCCACCCAGGTTGTTTCGAGCGCACCCGAAATGCCGTTGATGATGGTCTTGTCGGGCACGGTCTTGGCGTAGTCGCGCATGGCGATGCCTTCGGAACCGGACAACGGTCCGATGATGATGTCCACCCCGTCCTGCTCGATGAGCTTGCGCGCCTGGCGCACAGCGGTATCCGGCGTGGTGTCGCTTGGCGCAACCACAATCTCGATCTGTTTGCCGCCGGCGGTTCCGCCGGCCTGTTCGATAGCCAGTTCCACGTTGCGCACACCGTCGGCGCCGCCTGCGGCGAACACGCCTTCGAGCGCCACAAGCACGCCGATCTTGACTGTGCCATCCTGTGCCATGGCTCCTGCGGGAAGCAGGAAACACGTCGCAACTGAAGCTAATAGTGCCTTCTTCATGGTATTCCTCCCTGAGCAAGCGCGGAAACCACTCCCATTGTCACCGCCCCGCCGCCTGCATGATCTTACGGCAACTGACAGCAGCGTATCAGCCTGATCCCTGCGCACGATGACCCCTTGTTGGTTGCCATACCCCAGCGTCTTTTTTTTCGACGTGCCGAGTGGAGGTTTCGCGCGAACCGAAGCACGATGCCGTCGCGGATGCATCGGATTCCACCCGGGAACGGCAACCGCATGATTATGAAGTTCGGGAGGTACATATGGATACGAAACAATTTGAGGGCATGACCGCTGTGGTTACCGGCGGAGCGCAGGGAATTGGCGAAGCGGTCGCTCGGCGCCTTGCCGAGGGCGGGGCGAAGATCGCGTTGTGGGACATGGATATCGACCTCGCCAAACGCACCGCAGGGACACTGCCGGAAGCCATCGCGACAAAGGTCGATGTCTCCGACTGGGAAAGCGTCGAGGCGGCCTGTGCGAAGACGCTCGAGACTTTCGGCCGGATCGACATTGCCGTCAACTCGGCCGGCATCGCCGGCTCGAATGCACCGGTCGATGAATACTCCGTCGAGGAATTTGCCCATATCATCGCGGTGAACCTGAATGGCACGTTCCACGTCAATCGCGCGGTTGTGCCGAGCATGAAGGCACAGAAGTACGGCCGCATCGTCAACATTGCCTCGGTCGCCGGAAAGGAAGGCAATCCCAATGCGGCGGCCTATTCTTCGTCCAAGGCAGGGGTGATCGGCCTTACCAAATCGCTCGGCAAAGAACTGGCGGAACTAGACATTTCGGTCAACTGCGTCACGCCCGCCGCTGCCCGGACCCGTATTTTCGACCAGATGGCGCAAACCCACATCGACTACATGCTCTCGAAAATCCCGCGTGGCCGCTTCCTTGAGACCGGTGAAGCAGCCGAAATGATTGCGTGGCTGTGCAGCCGCGAGAACAGCTTCACCACCTCGGGCATATTCGACCTCTCGGGAGGCAGGGCCACCTATTAGCGCACCAGGCCTACAGCGGCACGCACGGAACCGGTCCTGCATGCGCGTACAGACCGAGGGAACCGAGGCGGCTTCCCGGCGTTGAGACCCCGTCAGTTTCAGACAAATGGTTTCAAACGCAAAAGGAGGCACTTCCATGCCAAAACTGGAGAATGCCAAGATTCTCATCATGTCCGCAAACGGTTTTGAACAGTCCGAGCTCGAATATCCGCTCGAGCATCTCAAGCAGGCCGGCGCCACCGTTCACGTCGCCACGCCCGATGGCAAGGCGGTCAAGGGCTGGGACAAGGATGACTGGGGCGGCACCGTCGACGCCGACCTGAAAATCTCGGACGTCAAGGTTGATGACTACATCGCCCTGGTTCTTCCGGGCGGACAGATCAATCCGGACCTTCTGCGCGTTGACGAGGATGCGGTGCAGCTCGTTCGGGACTTCGTGACCGGCGACAAGATTGTCGCGGCAATCTGTCATGCGCCATGGCTCCTGATCGAGGCCGGTGTCATCAAGGGCCGCGAGGCGACCTCGTACCACTCCATCCGCACCGACATGGAAAATGCCGGCGCAAAGTGGGAAGATAGCGAAATCGCCATCGACAACGGCATCATCACCAGCCGTTCGCCGGACGATCTTCCGGCTTTCGTCGACAAGATCATCGAGGAAGTCCGCGAAGGTGAGCACAAGCGCACCTCTGCAAACGCCGCCTAACACCATCTTTCCGGGGCCCGCGTCTACGCGGGTCCCCGGTCCGAACAGGCTCCGGTCAATTTCCGGTCACGTTTGAAGCGCAGAATCGGGTGGTAAACCACTGATCCGTGAAAAAAGGGGGAGCAATGGCAAACTTACCCGTCCCGCACAAAACTCTCGTCGTTACCGGCTCCGGCGAAGGGGCCAAGTTTTACCGCAACGCGGGCAAGAACGGCGAACTGAAGCTCAAGCATGCCAAGGATCTTGAGCCCGGAGACCTCGCCGACGAAGGGCCATCCGGCAAGGAGCCGCCGGATACCTCGCCGCAGGAATCCATGGAAGCAACATTCGCAAAGATCCTGGCGCGGCATCTGTATGGCCTTGCGCAACACCAGAAGTTCGACAATCTCATCCTCGCCCTCGACCCGGAGACGCTCGGCGAAGCGAGGCCCCTGCTCCACGGCTCGGTCACCGACAAGATCATGCTCGAGTTGCCCAAGACACTGGTCAACAGCACCACCAGCGAGATCGAGCGGTCAATCCATTCGGCACTTTGACACCGGCACACCTATGGCGTCGGGATGACGACCGGGCGTAAACAGCCCGGTCGCTTTTTTATGGGCACACAGGAGGTGACGAGCGGCCGGAATGCCGCCATCCAATCCCGATCCGGCTTTCGGGCAACAGAATGTCGGCGGTTGCCTCACCGGTGATCCCGTGCGAAACCGGCCTTGAACAAGTCCGGGAGGGGATCATGACTGTAAGCTACACCACCAGCCGCATGCTGCATTTCGGAGACTGCGACATCTCCGGGACGGCCTATTACCCGTCCTATCTCAATCTTCTCAACGGCGTGATCGAAGAGTTCTGGTCGTCCATCGGCTATCCGTGGCACGAAATCATCTGGAACGAGCGCTGGGGAACGCCCACGGTCCATCTGACCTGCGACTTTTCAAAGCCATCGTTCTTCGGCGACAAGCTCACATTCGAGCTGACGGTCACCCGCGTCGGCAAATCCTCGATGACGGTCGAACACAAGGTTCTCTGCGGCGACGAACACCGTTGGTCGGGAAAACAGGTTCTCGCCGCGAGCTGGCTTGAAAAGCACACCTCGATGCCATGGCCGGACGACGTGCGCGCAAAGCTTGTCTCCTTCCTGCCCAAAGACGGCGCCGACTGACACTCCCGAAATTGGTGGATCAACCGGTTGCGGAACCGTGAAGGTCCGGAGCCCGACGGGCAGGACGGTTTCGTCCCGCCTCAGTCGGACCGCGGCTTCGGCGACTTCTCCGGGATCAGCCCGGAACGGTAGCGTTGCAGCACGAACTGCAGCAGAAGGCCGACCAGCAGCATCCGGATGTAGGATGAACGGGTGATCCACTCCGGCGGAAGCCGCCCTGTCAGGATTTCCGTTGCCGACCAGATGAACCAGATCACCATGGCGCCGACAATCGCACCCTTGTTGTTGCCCGATCCTCCGGCCATGAGCATCACCCAGACAAGGAAAGTCACGAGCAGCGGCTCGGTGGCCGACGGGGACAGGAACTTGAAATAGTGGGCTGAAAGCGCGCCGGCCAGGCCCATGATGGCGCAGCCGATCACGAAGGTCTGCAGACGGAACCAGTCGACATTCTTGCCGGCAGCCCGCGCAGAATCCTCATTGTCCCGGATGGCGCGCAACGTGCGGCCCCAGGGGCTGACATAAAGGCGCTGGCACAGGATGTAGACGACAAGCACGCAGAACCAGACCATTGCGAGATAGACCAGATCGGCTTCCCGGCCCTGGACCGAGTCGCCGAAAGGTCTCGGGATGCCCGAAATGCCGAGACTCCCGTTGGTCAGCCAGGATTCATTGACGATGATCAGACGCAGGATTTCGGCGATCCCCACCGAGGCCATCGCAAGATAGTCGCTCTTGAGGCGCACGCAGATCTTGGCGACGGCCCATCCCGTCACCCCGGCCACCAGCATGGCGGCAAGCAATCCGAACGGGATCGGCAGGTCGAAACCGCCGAGGTGCCGGTTGCTGGCCGCTGTGGTAACCAGCGCCGATGCGTAGGCGCCCACCGCAAAGAAGCCGGCAATACCCGCATTGAACAGCCCGCCCATGCCCCATTGCACGTTCAGTGCCAGACAGAGGATCGCGTATATCCCGCCGGCGATCAGGATGCTGACAGCGTAGAAGATGAGACCCGTAAGTTCCATTACAAAAGCCTCCCCTTGAACAGCCCCTGCGGCCTGAACAGCAGCAGCGCCACCATGATGAAGAACGCCACGGCGGATTTGTAGGATGGCGAGACCAGCGGTGTGTCGCCGAGCCAGGTGTAGGTCACGGTTTCTTCGGCAATGCCGATGATCAATCCGCCCGCGATCGCCCCCATCGGCTTGCCGATTCCGCCGAGAATGGCGGCGGCGAACATGGCAAGCAGGAGGTTCCAGCCAAGATTGGGATGCATGCTCGTATCCATGCCGGCGAACACGCCCGCAGTGGCCGCGAGGGCAGCGCCGATCACCCAGGTCCAGCGCACGACCCGTTCCGTATCGAGCCCGGCCACCGACGCCAGTTCCGGCTCGTCCGACACCGCGCGCATCGCCCGTCCGAGCTTCGAGCGGGTCAGAAAGAAATGCAGTGCGACTGCTATGATAAGCGTCAGAACGATGACCTGTGCATGCAGGGCAGAGACCCGGAACGTGTCGAAAAGGACCAGCGGCGGCCTTACGCCGGGAATGAAGACCTGATTTCCCGAACTCCAGAACAGTTGCGCGAGCGACCGGAAGATCAGCGCAACACCGAAGGACGCGATCACGGTATAGATCGTCGGCAACTGGCGCAGCGGACGGTAGAAGAAACGATCGACCGCCAGGGCAGAGACGATCGCAAGCGCCATCCCGAACGGCAACAGCAACAGCGGGTGCAGCGGAATGAACCAGACGGCGGTAAGCACGCCGTAGGCACCGATCGTCATCAGGTCGCCATGGGCAAAATGGGCGAAGCGCAGGATGCCGAAGATCATCGAGATGCCGACCGCCCCGAGCGCATAGACACTGCCGATGGTCAGTCCCGGCACGAGATAGAGATTGATGAAATCGATCACTGCGAGCCACCCCCGAGGAACGAGCGCCGCACCGAATCGTCGGCAAGCAGCGTTTCTCCTGTTCCTGAAATAAAGTTCTTTCCGCTCACCAGCACATGGCCGGTGTCGGCGATGCGCAGCGCCTGCTTTGCGTTCTGCTCGACCATCAGGATGGTGACGCCGCGCTTTCGGATATCCAGAAGCAGATCGAAGATGATCTCGAGATAGGCGGGCGAAAGCCCTGCCGTCGGCTCGTCAAGCAGAAGCAGTTGCGGCTCGCTCATCAGCGCCCGGCCCATTGCCACCATCTGCCGCTGACCGCCCGAAAGCTCTCCGGCCGGCTGAGCAAGCTTGTCCCTGAGATCGGGGAACAGCGCCAGCACATTCTCGCGTACCGCCTCCTTGTCGCCCGGGGGCGCGGCATAGGTGCCGACGTCGAGGTTTTCGTCCACCGTCAGCGTCGGAAACACATTGCGGCTCTGGGGCACCATCGAAATGCCGAGCGGCACCAGCTGCGCCGTCCTCAACCCGCTGATGTCCTTGTTCGCGAAGGAGACGCCCCCGGATATGCGGGTTGTCAGGGCAAACACCGTCTTCAGGAGGGTCGACTTTCCCGCCCCGTTGGGCCCGATGATCACCGCGATTTCATGTTCGGCAACATCGAGATTGACATCTTCGATGATCGGCACGCCGCCATAGCCGGCGGTCAGCCCTCTTACGGACAGTAGCGCACTCATGCCTGGGCCTCGTATTTCCCGCCACCGAAATAGGCTTCGATCACCCGCGCGTCCTGGCGCACGTCATCGACCGTACCGGTCATGAGCAACTGCCCCTGCGCCATCACGATCACGCCGTCGCAGAGTTTGGAGACATAATCGAGATCGTGCTCGATCAGACAGAAGGTCAGGCCCTGTTCCTTGTTGAGATGCAGGATCTTGTCGGAAATCTTGGCGAGCAGCGTGCGGTTGATCCCCGCGCCGATCTCGTCGAGCAGGACGATCTTCGGCTTGCGCATCAGCGCCCTGCCGAGTTCGAGAAGCTTCTTCTGACCACCGGAAAGGTTGCCGGCCTTTTCATCCTTCACATGCGCGATCTCGAGAAAGTCGACCATGTCGCGCGCCGCCCGGTAGGTCCGCTCTTCCTCCGCCTCGAAGCGCCCGCGGCGGAAAATCACGTTGAAGACATTCTCGCCGATCGGGGTGGCGGCTGCCGCCATGAAGTTCTCGATCACCGTCAGGCGCGAAAACTCGTGCGGAATCTGAAAGGTCCGGGCCAGTCCGCGATCGGCCCGCTGATGCGGCTCCAAACCGGTGATGTCCTTGCCCTCGAGCAGAATGCGTCCGCCCGCGGGCTGGACGTGTCCGGCGATGGCATTGAACATCGTGGTCTTGCCCGCGCCATTGGGCCCGATCAGCCCGGTGATGCGGCCTGCCGGAATATCGAAGCTGACGTCGTCGACGACGTTGGGGCCGCCGTAACTCACCTTCACATGTTCTACTGAAATCATGTCAGCCCTTTGCCGCGGTCGGAACCCCGGTTCGCATTGGCCGCAATCAACCGGGACGAACCGGTGCTTGAGGCCGCTTGCTGTCTGGAAGAAGGGTCCCTCCCCTGTTCAGGGGAGAGACCCGGTCACTGCAGATCCGTTCTGCTTACTGGTAGATCTTGATCTGCTTGTACACGTCGCCGTCAACGACGAACTTGCCGATGGCGCCTGCGACATCACCGGCTTCGTCGAAGTCGTAGGAACCGCCGGCACCGTCGTAGTCAATGTCCTTGCCCTCTGCGAGGAGCGCCTTGGCCTTGGCCCATTCGCCGGGTCCGACCTTCTCGCCCGGTGCGGACGCGATGGCACGCAGGGATTCGGCCATCTTGGCACGGTCGGCAGAGCCAGCAGCCTCGACCGCTAGCAGGGTCATGAAAGTGGCGTCATAGGTCTGGTCGACAAACGGCTTGTCGGCCGGCTCGCTGTACTCGGCGGTGTAAGCCTCGTGCAGCATGGCCTGGTTCGGGTTGTCGTCAGGAGACGTCGGCGCCGAGAAGAACGAAGTCGCCAGCGCTTCCGCGCCAATGTCGGCGATCAGGGCTTCGTCGCGAAGACCGTCGGTGCCGATGAACTTGGTGAACAGGCCGCCCTCGATCGACTGCTTGACGATCTTGGAACCCGAGTCGCCGGCATAGGCGATCACCACCAGCGCATCGCCGCCTGCCTTGGACAGGGTTGCGAGTTCGGAGCGGTAGGAGTTCTTCTTCTCCTCGTGCTTCACTTCGGCGACAACTTCGCCGCCTGCAGCCTTGAACGCCTCGACAAAGGTGCCGCCGATGCCGACACCATAGTCGTTGTTCACATAGGTCACGGCAACCTTGTTGATGCCTTCCTCAAGCACCATGTCGGCGAGGACCTTGCCCTGGAAATTGTCCGACGGGACGATCCGGTACAGGAGGTCGTTGTCGTCGATGTCGGTCATTGCCGGCGAGGTGGCGGTCGGCGAGATCTGCACCACGCCAGCCGGGATTGCAGCGGCCTCGGCGGCCGCAATCGTGGTTCCGGACATCAGCGCACCCATGATGATCGGCACGTTCTCGACGTTGATGAGCTTGCCGGCGGCATCGACCGCGCCTTGCGACGAGCCGGTGGTGTCGCCGTAGACAGCGACCGCCTTTCCGTCAAGCAGGCCGCCATTGTCATTGACGTGCTTGACGGCAAGGTTTGCAGCGTTCTGCAGTGGCGGAATGAAGCTTGCGATCGGTCCCGTGATGTCCATGAGAACGCCGATCTTGGTGTCTTCCGCAAGGCTGGCCGCGCTTGATGCAAGCAGGGCTGCCAGCGCCAGTGCATAAGTCGTTTTCTTCATCATTCTTGCTCCCAGTTGTTGTCTTGCCCTTTGTCGGATGAGCGCAACGGGCAGATCGAAATTGCGCTCAGATTGTTTCCGCCACCTCGGTTTCGAAGGGGCCGGGCAGCGTGACCTCAAGCAATTGAAGATCGCCGCTCGGCTCACTGTAGCGTGTCGCCATCCGTGGCGGAATGACAAATGCATCACCTTTTTCAAGCCGGTAGGGTTCCTTGCCCTCGCCTTCGAGCAGCATGGTTCCGGACATGACGAAATTGAAGACGATATCGCCTTCATGCCGCGTCCAGACGGGCTCGGCATTTCCCGCAGGCCGCGCCACCTTCACCGAAGCAACACCCTTGGTGTTCTCGTTGATCGTGGTGTCGCGCGCCTCGAAGCCCGGGATCCGGAAAGGTTCGAAAACGCCGTCCTTGGCCAGGCTGTGAACAAAGCGCTGCCCGTCCCATTCACGGTCCGGCCGTTCGTGCGGCGTGGGCAGGTCCATCGTGTGATCGATTTCCGTCACGTGTTCGGCCGGCACGCCGATTTCGATGACCTCGATCCCGTCGGCGGCGTGAAGCACCTTGTGACGGATCGTCGGCGGCTGGATGAAGCAATCGCCGGCATGCAGCCGCCGCGGCCCACCCTGGTCCTCATAAAGAACGTCGACCCAGCCATTTATGCAGAAGATCAGCTGAAAGCCGACCTTGTGAAAATGAACCATGTCCGGCACCGGTCCGTCCGGCACCCGAATATGCGAGGCGATCATCGCTCCGCCCAGGCGCGAGGGGACCAGATCGCGGTATTCCATCCCTGCCCGGCCGATCACCCAGGGCGCCTGGTCAGCAAGCCGCCTCACGACAAATGCATGCTCGGTTGCCGGCATCACCAGGGGAGGATTGAGCTTGTCGATCTCGATACGGGTCCCGTTCGGCGCAAAGAGTTCCCGTTTCCCGTCGGCGAATTCATCCGGATTTTCGACAAGCAGGCGCAGCGTGCCGGGTGCTTCGGATGCGCCCTTCTCTATCCGCAGCCGCAGCCCGTGACCCGACAGAACGGCGACTTCCGGATCGTCCGCAGGGTAAATCATGTCCAGGCGCATTTTCAGCGTCTTGGTATAGAACGGCAAATCGTCCCGCAATTCCTGCGTGGGCAACCTGACTTCCGCGCGTATTTCCACCCGATCACTCCCAGTCATTCCCGGAGGCTGGCTCACGGCTCACTCCCGAACCTAGACCCGCCTCTGCAACTCCGTCAAAGCCCCTCCACCTGTTCGTGGAAAAACCGCCTGGCTCGCCCCCGAAGCCGTCGCCTTCAACACGCAGAATATCGAGCACAAGGAATAGTTCAAGGCTAAAATATCTAAGCCTGTAATTCACCCTAGAGCTCCGTGCGGACGCGCCACAGCTCCGGGAAAAGTTCAACCTCCAGCATGCGCTTGAGATAGCTTGTGCCACCGGTTCCGCCCGTTCCGCGCTTGAGCCCGATTACCCGTTCGACCGTTGTGACATGGTTGAACCGCCAGCGCCGGAAATAGTCCTCGAGATCAACCAGTTTCTCGGCCACTTCATAAAGCGCCCAGTGCTCTTCCGGCGCCTCGTAGACGACCTTCCAGCCGGCAATCACCCCTTCATGCAGAGCGTGGGTCTGTTTGACATCCCGGCCGAGCACGGTTTCCGGCATTTCGACACCCCGGCGGTGCGCAAGCCGCAAGGCTTCATCATAGAGGCTGGGCTGATCGAGTTCGGCCTCCAGCCTGAAAAGGACTTCCGGCACGTGGGCATGGGGTCTGATCATGGCGTGGTTGCGATTTCCCAGAGCGTACTCGATCATGCGGTACTGCCAGGACTGAAAGCCCGAAGACTGGCCGAGCTTGCGCCGGAAATGGGTATAGTCCGCGGGCGTCATGGTCCTGAGCACGTCCCATGCCGAGTTGAGTTGCTCGAAAATCCGCGAGACACGCGCAAGCGTCTTCATGGCGGGCTGCAACTGGTCGTTCCGGATCGCCACCCGCGCCGCGCTGATTTCATGGATCGCTAGTTTCATCCACAATTCCGACGTCTGGTGCTGAATGATGAACAGCATCTCGTCATGGGCGTCGGTGCGCGGATTCTGGGCGCCAAGAACGCGGTCCAGGCACAAATAGTCGCCGTAGGACATGCGACCGTCGAAATCCATCGTCGCGCCTTCGGATGACGGATCGTAGTCGCGCTCCTCGCTCATGTAACGGCTTTCCGCGCCCGGAATTCGGGCTTGTCCCATTCGCCGGTGGCAATGATTTCTGCCAGCGCGCCAGCCGCACGGCTCACGTCCTCTTCGGTGTTGTAAAGCGGGCAGAACCCGAAACGCATGATGTCCGGCGCGCGGAAATCGCCTATCACGCCGCGCGCGATCAGCGCCTGCATCGCTGCATAGCCCTCGTGAAAGCGGAATGAGACCTGGCTTCCCCGGGCTTCCGGATCGCGGGGGCTGGCAAGTTCGACATCCTTGCAACTTGCCTCCACTTCCGAAATGAACTGTTCCGAGAGCCTGATCGACTGCTTGCGGATATCGGTCATCTCGACGTCGTCAAAGGCATCAAGGGCTGTATCGAGCACCGCCATCTGCAAAACCGGGGGCGTGCCGACCCGCATGCGGCTGATGCCATCGCCGGGTCGGTAGTCGAGGTCGAAGGCGAAGGGTGCGGCGTGGCCCAGCCAGCCTGAGAGCGCAGGCCGCACCTGGTCGACGAGATCGGGGCGAACGTAAATGAACGCCGGAGCACCGGGCCCTCCATTGAGGTACTTGTAGGTGCAGCCCACCGCGATATCGGCCTTGCAGGCCGCCAGATCGACCGGCAGCGCACCGGCAGAATGCGCCAGATCCCAGATCATGATGGCGCCGGCGTCATGGGTCTTCTCCGTGATCGCCTTCATGTCGTGAACCCGCCCGGTGCGGTAGTCCACCTGGGTCAGCATCACTGCGGCGACTTGGTCGGTGATATTGGCGGCAACCGCTTCCGGATCAACGACCTTCAGCTCATGCCCCTGTCCCAGGCTCTTGAGCAGCCCGTCAGCCATATAGAGATCGCTGGGGAAGTTGCCGTTGTCCGACAGCACGATCTTGCGTCCGGGTCTGAGCTCAAGCGCCGAGGCGACGGCCTGGTACACCTTGATTGACAGCGTATCGCCGACAACGGTGCTGCCCTCAGGCGCGCCGATCAGACGACCGATCCGGTCACCGAGGCGCGCCGGAAGGTTCATCCACCCGGCCTTGTTCCAGCCGGTGATCAGCATCGGCCCCCATTCCTCGGCAATTGCCGAACGCGCCCGCTCCTCGGCCGCCTTGGGCATCGGGCCGAGCGAATTGCCGTCGAGATAGGTTATCCCTTCGGGGATATGGAACATGTCGCGACGGGATTTGAACGAACTCATGCCTCAGCCTTCCACTCGGGATTTGCCGATTTCGGCCGTTGCCTCGATCTCGACCAGGGCTTCATCTTCGATCAGCCCGGCAACGACGACTACCGACATGGCAGGGAAATGGCGTCCGAGAACACGGCGGTAGGCAGCACCAACCTCCTTTTGCCTCGCCATGTATTCCTTCTTGTCGGTGATGAACCAGGTGAGCCGGACGATGTCGGTCACTTCGCCGCCGGCTGCGCGCACGATCGCCGCGATATTGGCAAGTGTCTGTTCCAGCTGGCCGACGAAATCATGGTGTTCGAACACCTGATCCTTGTTCCAGCCGATCTGGCCACCCGTGTAAAGGCGCTCGCCATCCACAAGCATGCCGTTGGCATAGCCCTTCGGCATTCCCCAGTCCGGCGGATTGACAGCTTCGATCATGAATATGGGTCCTTGTCCTGAAATGGCTGTAGTATGAGCGGCGGTCAGTTGCCGGGAGCGTCGCGAAGACGGAAGCGCTGGATCTTGCCGGTCTGCGTCTTCGGCAAGGCATCGGTGAAGATGACCGAGCGGGGATACTTGTAGGGCGCGATCACCGCCTTGACGTGGTCCTGAAGCCGCTTGACGGTCGCCTCATCTGCTCCGACGCCGTCCTTGAGCACCACATGCGCCTGCACGATCTGCCCGCGCGCCTCGTCCGGCACGCCGATGACAGCGCATTCGGCAACGTCGGCATGGGCAAGAAGCGCCGCCTCGACCTCGGGGCCGGCAATGTTGTAGCCGGCGGAGATGATCATGTCGTCGCTGCGCGCGGCGAAGTGGAAGAACCCTTCCGCATCCTGGGTGAAGGAATCCCCGGTCAGGTTCCAGCCGTCACGCACATATTTCTTCTGTTGCTCCGGATCGTCGAGATAGCGGCAGCCCGTGGGCCCGCGCACCGCAAGACGTCCGACTTCGCCGCGCGGAACCTCGTTCATGGCCTCGTCGACAATCCGCGCCTCGTAGCCGCTTACCGGCAATCCGGTGCAGGCAGGCTGCGAGTTCTCGAACCGGTTGGAAATGAAGATGTGGAGCATCTCGGTCGCGCCGATCCCGTCCAGCATCGGCTTGCCGGTCTTGGCCATCCATTGCTCATAGACCGGGCCCGGCAGCGTTTCGCCGGCCGAAACGGCTGCACGCAGGGAGGAAAGATCAGCCCCCTCCTCCATCGCGGCCAGCATCGCGCGATAGGCGGTCGGTGCGGTGAAGCAGACGGTCGCCCTGTGGGTCTGGATGATCTCAACCATGTTGGCAGGCGTGGCCTGCTCCAAAAGTGCTGCCGCAGCACCGAAGCGCAATGGAAACACGGCAAGCCCGCCAAGTCCGAAAGTGAAGGCGAGCGGAGGCGAACCGACGAAAACGTCTTCCGGCGTTACACCGAGAACTTCCCTGGCATAGCAATCGGCAATCAGCAGCATGTCCCGATGGAAATGCATCGTCGCCTTTGGCTTGCCCGTGGTGCCTGAAGTGAAACCCAAAAGGGCAACATCATCGCGGCCGGTCTTGACGGTCTCGTAGCGCACCGGCTTGGACAATGCCAGACGGTCAAGTTCGGCATCGTGATTGGCCGTTCCGTCGAAACCGACCACCTTGTCGAGATACTTGCTGTCCTTTGCGCAGGCCACCATTTCGTCCATCAGGCGGGTGTCGCACAGCGCCAGCGCGATCTCGGCCTTGTCGACGATCTTGGCGAGCTCGACCGCCCGGAGCATCGGCATGGTGTTGACCACCACGGCGCCGGCTTTTATCGCCGCAAGCCAGACAGCCACCATGGCCGGATTGTTGGCCGAACGAACCAGTATACGATTGCCCGGCTTGACGCCGTACTCGTCCACCAGCACGTGCGCGATGCGATTGGTCCAGTCGGTCAATTCCTTGTAGGTCCGGATCCGGCCGTTTCCGATCAGAGCCGTATGGTCGCCGAAACCTTTGGCCACCATCGCGTCGGTCAACTCGTAACCGCAATTGAGCCAATCCGGATAGTCGTGTCCCTCAAGCAGAAAGTCCGGCCACTGGTCAGCTGGCGGCAGGTTGTCACGCGTGAAGGTATCGATATGGCCCGACGGTCCCAGCACTTTACTCTCCCTTGGCGTTTGCCAGCGTCTGCCTGGCGATGACCACTTTCTGAACATCCGAGGCGCCCTCGTAGATCCTCAGCGCCCGGATTTCCCGGTAGAGGCTTTCCACGACATGGCCCTTGCGCACGCCGTCGCCACCGTGAAGCTGAACCGCCTTGTCGATCACGTCCTGCGCGTGATCGGTGGCATAGAGCTTCGCCATGGCTGCTTCCCGGCTGACCCGGGGCGCGCCCTGGTCCTTGAGCCAGGCGGCCCGGTAGACGAGCAGCGCCGAGGCATCCACATCGAGCGCCATGTCTGCAACGTGTCCCTGCACCATCTGCAGCTCGCTCATCGGCGCACCGAAGAGTTCACGCTCCGACACACGCTTGAGGCTCTCGTCAAGCGCGCGGCGGGCAAAGCCGAGCGCAGCCGCGGCGACAGTGGACCGGAACACGTCGAGCACCGACATAGCGATGCGGAACCCGGCACCGGGTTCCCCGATCATCGCTGAGGCAGGAACGCGGCAGCCTTCGAAACTCAACCGCGCCAAGGGATGAGGCGCCACCACGTCAAGCCGTTCAGCCACATTCAGGCCCGGCGTATCGGCCGGAACGACAAAGGCGGACAGCCCCTTGGCCCCTGGCGCTTCCCCGGTGCGGGCAAAAACCGTGTAGACATCGGCAATGCCGCCGTTCGAAATCCACGTTTTCTCGCCTTCAAGCACATATTCATCGCCGTCCCGCGTTGCAGTCATGGCAATGTTGGCGACATCCGAGCCGGAGGCCGGCTCGCTCAACGCGAAGGCTGACAATGCGCGGCCTTCGCGCGTCAGGCTCAGCCATCTGGATTTCTGCTCCGGCGTTCCGAAAAGCGAGAGCGCCCCGGTGCCAAGCCCCTGCATCGCAAAGGCGAAGTCCGCGAGCCCGTCGTGCCGCGCAAGGGTTTCGCGCATCAGGCAGAGACTTCTCACATCGATCCGCGACTGCGGATCCTCGGGATCGACTGCCGAGAGCCGCAGCCAACCGGCCTCTCCCATCGCCGAAACGAGCGCCTTGCATGTCGCATCGAGATTGGAATGATCAATATCCGCCAGGGTCTTTTCGGCCCAACTGTCGACCCGGCCGGCAAGATCCCGGTGCGCGTCGTCGAAGAACGGCCATTGCAGGAAGCTTCGGTCAGCCATCAATCGCCCTCGAAAACAGGTTTCTGCTTGGCGGCGAACGCCTCGTAGGCGCGGCGGAAATCCTGGGTCTGCATGCAGATCGCCTGGGCCTGCGCCTCGGCCTCGATGGCCTGCTCGATCCCCATGCTCCATTCCTGGGCCAGCATGGTCTTGGTCATCATGTTGGCGAAGGTCGGTCCGTCGGCGATGCGGCGCGCCAGCTTGCTGGCCTCGGCGCCGATGTCTTCGGCGGAAACAACGCTATTGTAAAAGCCCCAGCGTTCGCCTTCCTCTGCGCTCATCGAGCGGCCGGTGTAAAGCAGTTCAGCCGCCCGTCCCTGTCCGATGATACGGGGGAGGATGGCGCAGGCGCCCATGTCGCAACCGGCAAGGCCGACGCGGTTGAACAGGAATGCGGTCTTGGCCTCGGGCGTGGCGATGCGCAGATCGCTGCACATGGCGATGATCGCGCCCGCGCCGGCGCACACACCTTCAACCGCCGCGATTACCGGCTTGCCGCAGCCGACGATCGCCTTGACCAGATCGCCGGTCATCCGTGTGAATTCCAGCAGCCCCTTCATGTCCTTGTCGATGAGCGGCCCGATGATTTCGAACACATCGCCACCCGAGCAGAAGTTGCCGCCATTCGAACCGAAAATCACGACCTTGACGTCGTCCCGGTAAACCAGTCCGCGGAACCAGTCGCGCAATTCCGCGTAGCTCTCGAAGGTCAGCGGGTTTTTCTTCTCCGGACGATCAAGCGAAACCTGCGCGATGCCGTCGTTGATCTCGAGCCGGAAATGCTTCGGCGCATGCTCCGTCATTCGCTCAACCCTCCCTTTTTACATTCTTGGCGGCAATCCGCTCGAGCTGGTCTGACATGGCGCGGATTTCTTCGATATCGATCCCGCCCAGCATGTCATCGATCCAGGCTTCGTGCCGTGCCGCCATTGCCGCAAACTGCTCGCGGCCGGAATTGGTGAGCCGGACCGTTGTTGCCCGCCGATCGTGATCGACCGGAACGCGAACAAGCACACCGTCTTCCACCAGACGGTCGACGATGCCGGTGACGTTGCCGTTGGAAACCCTGAGCACACTCGACAATTCACTCATCTTCAGGCCGGCGTCGGCCCTGTACAGCGCCGCCATGACATCGAAGCGCGGCAATGTGGTGTCGAAAGCGGTGCGCAGGTTATCGCGCAACTCGGCCTCCACATGCTTGGTCGCCTTGAGCAGCTTCAGCCACAACCGCAGCCGCTCCTTGGATGCGGCCAGACTGCCCTGATCTTCATCGCCGAGGTTGGTCGCCTGGATATCGCTCATGTCTCTCCCCCAGAGAGTGAGATCGCCTGTCCGGTAATGGAAGCCGCCGCATCGCTGCTGAGCCAGATTGCGGTTTCGGCAATCTCCTCCGGCTGGATGAAGCGACCCTGCGGATTAACGTTCCGCAACGAGGCCTCGGCTTCTTCCCGGCTTCTTCCGGTCTTCTCGACAATGTTGTCGATGGACTTCCGAAGCATCGGCGTGTCCGTAAAGCCCGGACACACAGCATTGACTGTTATTGCCGTGCGAACAAGCTCTTGGCCGAGACTTCTTACAAGACCGATTACGCCGTGCTTTGCGGCGCAATAGGCGCTGACGTAGCCATAGCCCTTCAATCCCGCCGTCGACGCAATGGCGATGAGCCGACCCGGCTTTTCCCGATTCATCTGCGCAAGACAGGCCTGGAAAGTATTGAAAACACCGTTCAAATTGACATCGAGCATCGCTTGGAACAATTCCGGCGCGGTCTTGAGAAACGGGGCGCTTTCGGCCGCTCCCGCGTTGGCAATCACGATTGTCGGCGCACCGTGTGCAGCACAGGCAGAACCGATCGCGGTCGCCATGCTCTCCGGATCGGTGACATCCGCCGAAACAGGAAAAATGCGGTCGCTCTGCGCCGCAAGCGCTTCCAGCGGCTCGACCCGGCGTCCGAGCGCCGTCACGCTCGCTCCGCGCTCCGCGAATGCAAGTGCGATGGCCTCACCCGCGCCGGAGCCGGCGCCGGTGACGACCACGTGCTGACCGATCATGTCCGACATGGTCACACCTTGCCCAGTGTAACGTCCGCGCGTTCCGCAAGGCGCCACATCTGGTCCCGGCCAGGGTGATAGGGATCCGGCCACTTCTCGTTCCGGTCGCCCAGTGTGCTTGCCGCATGCAGGGTCCAGTAGGGATTGGCAAGATGCGGCCGTGCAAGGCAAACCAGATCGGCGCGACCCGCCATCAGTATCGAGTTGACGTGATCCGGTTCGTAGATGTTGCCCACGGCCATCGTCGCCATCTCCGCCTCGTTGCGGATCTGGTCCGCAAACGGGGTCTGGAACATGCGGCCATAAACCGGCCGGGCTTGTGTCGACGTCTGGCCGGCGGAAACGTCACAGATATCCACACCCGCGTGTTTGAGCATGCGGGCGATCTCGACCGCCTCCGATGGCGTCACTCCGTTTTCGCCAACCCAGTCATTGGCCGAGATGCGGACTGCCATCGGCTTGTGCCTGGGCCAGACCTCGCGCATGGCATGATAGACTTCGAGCGGATAGCGCATCCGGTTTTCAAGGCTGCCGCCATACTCGTCGTCGCGCCGATTGGTGAGCGGCGTGATGAAGGACGACAGCAGGTATCCGTGGGCCATGTGGACTTCGACCATGTCAAAGCCGGCGCGCTCGGCCATCTCCGTTGCGGCAACGAACTGCTCCCGCACCAGATCCATGTCCTCGCGGGTCATCGCCTTGGGCGTCTGGTTGTCCTTCGACCAGGCCACGTCGGATGCCGACATGATCGGCCAGTTGCCGTCCTTGAGCGGCGCATCCATGATTTCCCAGCCGAGCTGGGTCGATCCCTTGGCGCCGGCATGACCGATCTGCATGCAGATCCGTGCGTCGGTTTCGGCATGGATGAAATCGACGATCCGCCGCCAGGCGGTCTCGTGTTCATGCGCATAAAGTCCCGGGCAACCCGGCGTGATGCGCCCTTCCGGCGAAACGCAGGTCATCTCGGTGTAAACAAGTCCCGCGCCCCCCTTCGCCCGCTCACCGTAATGCACAAGGTGCCAGTCTGTCGGACAACCGTCGACGGCCTTGTACTGGGCCATCGGCGAGACAACGATACGGTTCTTCAACTCCATCTCTCGCATCTTGTAGGGCGCAAACATCGGCCGGCGGACCGGGGCATTCCCCGGAACACCCGCCTGGGACTGGAACCACCGTTCGGCGCTCTCCAGCCAGTCGGAATCCCGCAGCCGGAGATTTTCGTGGCTGATGCGCTGCGAACGCGTCAGCAGCGAGTAGTTGAACTGGACCGGGTCCAGGTCGAGATAGCGCTCCACCTCCTCGAACCATTCGAGACTGTTGCGCGCAGCCGACTGCAACCGCAGCACTTCCAGCCGCCGCTCGTCCTCGTATTTCTCGAAGGCCTTGGCCATTGTCGGTTCCGAGTGAAGGTAATTGGCAAGAGCGATCGCGCTTTCGAGCGCCAGCTTTGAGCCGGAACCGATCGAAAAATGCGCCGTCGCAGCCGCGTCGCCCATCAGCACGATATTTTCGTGGCTCCAGCGTTCGCACAGCACGCGCGGAAACTTGATCCAGGCCGAACCGCGAATGTGGTTGGCATTGGTCATCAGGCTGTGCCCGCCCAGATGCTCGGCAAAAACCTCTTCGCACACCGCGATCGATTCCTGCTGGCTCATGTCGGCAAAGCCGTAATTGTCGAAGGTCTCCTGCGTGCATTCGACAATGAACGTCGCCGTATCGTCATCGAACTGGTAGGCGTGCGCCCAAAGCCATCCTTTGTCGGTTTCCTCGAAAATGAAGGTGAAGGCGTCGTTGAATTTCTGATGCGTCCCGAGCCAGACGAACTGGCATTTGCGCACGTCGATTTCAGGCCGGAACTTGTCCGCGAGCTCGGTGCGCACGCGGGAGTTCAACCCGTCGGAAGCCACGACCAGATCGTAGTCCCTGGCGTAATCGGCGGTGCTTTCGAATTCGGTTTCGAAGCGCAGGTCGACACCGAGTTCACGAGCCCGTTCCTGAAGCAGCAGCAAAAGCTTCTTGCGCCCGATGCCACAGAACCCGTGGCCGGTGGAAACCGTCTTCGTTCCCTTGTGCAGAACGGCAATGTCATCCCAATAGGCAAAGTGCGCCCGGATGGCTTCGGCGCTCTTCACATCGTTCTCGGCAAGATTGTCCAGCGTCTCGTCCGACAGCACCACGCCCCAGCCAAAGGTGTCGTCCGCGCGGTTGCGCTCGATCACCACAACCTCATGCGAGGGGTCGCGAAGTTTCATCGAGATTGCGAAATAGAGACCGGCCGGGCCGCCGCCCAAACATGCGATTTTCATAGTCCGCGCCTCCGGATTGTTTGTTTACCAACCCGATCCTACGCGCAACAGACTTTATTTCAAGCATAAAATGTTTATGCCACAAGAAACCTGCAGCCATCCCGCAGGAGCCCGGTGAACCGATGAAGCGCAGCCTCGCAACCGAGGGGCCGGCGGGGTTTAGAACGTCTCCGAAAGCGCACTGGTAAGCCGTTCAATGCCGGCGTCGGTGGTCATCGCACCGGGGGAACACCGCAGGATCGGTCCGCGCACATCGGCAAAGACCGACCGCTCACGCAACCGTTCGAGCATTGCGGAGGGATCAATCGTATCCGGAAGCCGGATCATGATGCTGCCGCCACGTTCCTGCGCCTTGCGGGGGGATGCAAGCGTGAAGCCTGCTGCGTCTGCCGCCTCGATGATCCGGTCGCACATGGACCGGTTCTTTGCGAGTTCGGCCTGCCAGTCCTGGGCGGCATGCCATTCGAGCGCCGGAACGCTGGCCACACAGGCCATCACGGCCGGCGTGCCATTGTCAAAGCGGCGAATGTCCGGCGCATAGGAAAAGGCGTTGATGTCCCAGGAGAAGATGTTGTCCTGGCTGAACCACCCGCGAAGGCTCGGCCGGCACCGGGCGATCACGTCGGGCATGACCTGCAGAATGCCGCCCCCGGGCGACCCGCACATCCATTTGAGGCTTGTCGAGACGGCAAAGTCGGCGCCGACGGCCTGGGCGTCGTAGCCGATCAGGCCGGCCGCCTGCGTGATGTCGACCCCGATCACCGATCCCTGCCGCCGCCCGTGCGCAACCAGTGTCTCAAGGTCGCAACGGTGGGACGAAGTGGAGCTGACCCAGGTCAGCAGTGCCAGCCCGACCTCCGGCCCCCAGGCCTCGATGACATCTTCGTCCTCGACCCAATAGGCGCCCTCGCGCAGCGGCACCGTCTTGAGCGTAAAGCCGTAGCGGTCCGCCATCCCGGTAAGCAGGAAATGCAGGCTCGGGAAACAGTCGCCCGCCACAAGAACGACCTTGCCCTCGAGATCCTCCCGGGGAAGCGCCATGATCAGCGCCGCCAAAGCCGTGGTGACATTCTCCGTCGTGGTCAGCGAAGCTTCCGGCGCGTTGAGCAGCCTGCTCCAGAGCTCGATGAACCGTTGCCGCTGGCCGAGCGCATAGCCCCACTGCGCGTCATTCGGCGTTCCCCAGCACTGGGCGAAATCGCCCAGGGCCGCGGCCATTTCCTCTGCCTTGCCCGGGTATTGGCCGATCGAGTGATAGAGGAGATAGCCCGATCCATCCTGGCTCGCAGGTGTTGCACTCGTTGTCATCCTCGTCTCCTCACTCGCATGGTATGGGTGTTTTGTTGCGCCCGACCGGGGCGGGAACCCGGTGGTCCTACCAGTTTGCCTGGTTCGGATCGGGCAACGGGATGGCATCCATCAGTTCCCGTGTGTAATCCGATTGCGGCGCCGAAAACAGCCGGTCCGTGTCTGCATATTCGGCAACAGCGCCTCTCTGCAGCACCATCACCCGGTCGCAGAGCCGCCGGATCACCGACAGATCGTGGCTGATGAAGGCAAGCGTCAAACCCAGTTCCTTGACCAGGGAGCCAAGAACATTGAGCACCTGCGCCTGGGACGACACGTCCAGTCCCGACACTATTTCGTCGGCCAGGATAAACTCCGGTTCCAGCGCGATTGCCCGGGCGATGCCGACCCGTTGCCGCTGACCGCCGGACAACTCGTGCGGATAGCGCTGCCGGAAGGATCGCGGCAGGCCGACATGATCGAGTGCATCGCCCACGCGGCGCTCAATCTCGTCGAAACCGTGAAGCGACAAGGGATCGGCGATGATCGCCCCCACCCTGCGGCGCGGATTGAGCGATGACATCGGATCCTGGAAGATCATCTGCATGCGTCTGCGGATTGGCCTGAGCGCGCCTTCATCGAGATGGGTAATGTCACGGCCATCAAAACGGATGCTTCCGGCGCTGGGTTCGATAAGCCGGAGCAGTGCCCTGCCGAAGGTGGACTTGCCCGATCCGGAGCCACCGACGATACCGAGCACCGCGCCGCGGGTAATGTCGAGATCGATTCCCTTGAGAATCTGGATCATCGGCGCGCGGCCGAAAGCCGGTTTCGCCGCCATGTCCGGCAACGCCACCTCAAGCCCGGTCACGGAGAACAGGGCGTCAGCCGCAGTGTTTTTATCCGGGTTCATGGGCGCCACTCCCCATCCGCGGCCCGGACTTCGCCCGCAACCTGTTCGATCACCGCCTCGTCGACGGGCAGGAGCGAGGCTCCGGGATCGGTATATTTCGGGGTGGCGGCCAAAAGGGCGCGTGAATAGGCGTGCTTCGGCGCATTGAAAAAGTCGGGTACCGAAGATTTCTCGACGACCATCCCGCCGTAGAGAACAGCCAGCCTCTGGCAGACCTTGGAGACCACGCCGAGATCGTGCGTCACGAAGACCATCGCCGTGGAATGGCGCGCCTGCAACTCCCGGATCAGACGAAGGATCTGCTTCTGGACGGTCACGTCGAGCGCGGTCGTGGGTTCGTCGGCAACCACCAGCTTCGGGTTCGCCGCGAAGGCGGAAGCAATGAGCACGCGCTGCCGCATTCCGCCCGAAAGCTCGTGCGGATAGCTTGCCATCACCCGTTCGGGATTGTCGATATGCACCTCGTCAAGCAATTCGAGCGCCCGCACGCGCGCATCCGCCTTTGTCCAGCCCAGGATATCGACCAGGCGATTGGTGATCTGCGGCTCGATCCGCCGCGACGGGTTGAGCGCGGTCAACGGATCCTGCGGTATCAGGGCCGCCGTGGCACCGATCAGCCGCCGCCTGTCTGCCGATTTCATCCTGGTCAGATTGTGACCGTCGAGCTGGATATCACCCTCGACGATCTTGATCGCCGAGGGAAGAATGCCAAGCACCGCCTTGCCGATCATGCTCTTTCCGGCGCCGCTTTCGCCAACCAGACCGAGCACTTCGCCTGTGTCGATGGAAAACGAGACCGACCTGAGGACACGATGGTCGCTTCCGTCCAGGATGGCCGAGAGATTGTCGACGGTCAGAAACGCACTCATCGCAGCACCGGATCGAACCGGTCCTTGAGCCCTTCGCCGAACTGGCTGAAGGACAGGACCGTCAGGAATAGAACACCGAGCGGGAACGCAAGCACCCACCAGGCCTGATAGATGGAGGTTCGACCCTCGGCGATCATTCCGCCCCAGGTCGGCGCATCGGACGAGATCGAGAGATTGACGAAGGACAGGATCGCCTCGACGATCACTGCAATGCCCATCTCCAGTGTCAGCAACGCAACGATGGTCGGAAGCACGTTCGGCAGGATTTCTCGCCACATGATGTGCATCCTGGGCCGTCCCGCCACAACCGCGCTGGAGACGTAATCCATGGCGGACTGGTTCATTGCCTCCGCCCGCACCACACGGCAGAACCGGGTCCAGTCAATCACGACGATGGCGATGATGATCGAGGTCAGGCCGGTACCGAGCACCGCAATCAGAAGGATGGCGAACAGCACCGGCGGAAACGCCATCCAGATGTCGACCAGCCGCGAAATCACCACATCGAACCAGCCCCGGAGGTAACCGGCAAGCAGACCGAGCAGCGAGCCGGTGATTGCGGTAGCAAGCCCCGCGACAAGAGCCACGGTGAAGGCAATCCGTGCGCCGTGCATGATCCTTGAGAGCACATCCCTGCCGAGGCTGTCGGTCCCCAGGAGATAAGCCGGATCCGCGCCGTCGACCCAGAACGGCGGCAGCCGCCCAGCAAACAGGTCCTGCGCCAGCGGATCGTGCGGGCTGATCAGGGGAGCCAGAAGCGCCATCAGCGCCATGAACCCGAGCCAGAGCCCGGACAGCCACAGCCGAGCGCCGGCGCGACGTTTGATCGTGCTGCGTCCGTCAAGCATGGCGCAGCCTCGGATTGAGAAGCGCGTAGGTCATGTCGACGATCAGGTTGATCACCGTGAACAGAAGCGCAAAGACAATGACAATACCCTGAATGAGCGGAAGATCGCGGTTGATCACGGCATCAATGGCCATGTTGCCAAGCCCCTCATAGGAGAAAAGGCGCTCGATGATCACCGTGCCCCCGATCAGGAAGGTGAACTGGACGCCGATCAGCGTGAGCGTCGGCAGCACCGCATTGGGCAGCGCCTCGGACACGATGACATGATTTTCGCCATAGCCCTTGGTCCGCGACAACGTCACGTAATCAAGGTGCATGGTTTCCTTCAGCGACTGCTTGAGCAATTGGCTGATGATCGCAGCCAGCGGGATTGCCAGCGCCAGCGCCGGCATGAACATGTGCTTGAGCAGATCCCACCAGAGATCGAACCTGAGCCGCAAGATGCTCTCAAAGACATAGAACTGGGTGACGAACGGCAGATCGAGCGATGGCGAGATGCGGCCGGAAATGTGGAAAACCGGCATCAGCACACCGAACAGCACGATCAGGATGAGCGCCCAGAGGAAATCCGGGATCGACAGGCCGATCCCGTTGGCGACGTCGATCGTCGTTTCCGTCCGCGTCGCGCGGTAGCGCACACCGGCAAGCGCCAGGGCTCCGCCGATCACGACAGCAATCACCAGCGCGAAGATCGCAAGCTCGAGTGTCGCGGGCAACCGTCCGAGCACCAGCGGCATCACCGGCTGGCGCAGCGAGATCGACGTACCGAAATCGCCCTGAAACACACCGCCGAGCCAGATCACGAACTGCTCGAAAACGGACTTGTCCAGCCCGTAGAGGGCGGTCAGCCGCGCAATGTCATCTTCGGATGCGCCGGGCGGCAGCATCATCGCGATCGGATTGCCGGGCACCACGCGGATGACGAAAAACACAACGACGGCAGCCCCGAAGAGGGTCACCGACATGGTCGCCAGGCGCAGCAGGATCGCACGCAACAGGTTCAAAACTGGAAATTCCCGAAAATAGGCGGCCGCCGTCCCCTCGGACAGCGGCCTTGTCTTGAAGAAGGGTCAGGCCCGCTTCATCAGGTGCGGCAGCAGCGCGCCCGAAGCATGCGGCGTCACCGAAACACCCGGCACATGCAGGATCGGCTGGACGTACTGCAGAAGCGGAATCACCAGCGCGTTGTCGGCGATGTACTTGTCCACGTCCTTCCAGCCGGCGATACGCTTGTCCTCGTCAGCCTCGCCCCAGAGCGGGCCGATCATGTTGACAAGGTCTTCGCCGTCCCACACCGAGTGCGGCGACGGGCCGAACATGGCGAAACCGGTCGAAGTGGTCGGATCCGCCACCGAGTTGCCCCAGTTGTAGAATGCTGCGGGCGCCAGTTCGTCGGCGGCGCGCAACTCGTAGTGCTTGGCGATCTCGTAGACCTCGATCTCGGCCTCGATGCCGACCCTGCGCCAAAGACCGACGATAGCCTGAACCATTTCGTAGTCCTTCGGCTTGAAGCCGCGCGTCGTCTGGATCTTGAACTTGACCGGGTTGTCCGGCGAATAGCCGGAGGCCGCCAGCAGTTCCTTTGCCTTTTCGGGATCGTAGGGAACCGAAATCGACGGATCGTAGGCAATGTACTCTGGCGTCTGCAGCGTATCGATCGCCACACCGTAGCCCGACAGAAGCCGGTCGATGATGGTCTGTTTGTCGATCGCCATGGCTGCGGCCATGCGCACGTTAGGATCCAGCATGACATCGACATCGTTGATGAAGATCATGCCGATATCGGAGATCGGCGCATCGGTACCGCTGATGCCGTCGCCGCTCTTGAGCCGGTCATACTCCTCGTAGGGCATTTCCAGCGTGACGTGCGAATTGCCGGACTCGATCTCGGCGACGCGGCTGGCCGCATCGGTGACGAACTTGATGGTCACGGTCTCGAAGTCGGGCTTGCCGCCCCAGTAGTTCGGGTTGGCCTTCAGGCGCACGAAGGCATTGCGCTCGAAGCGGTCGACCATGTACGGACCCGTACCGATCGGGGCTTCCTCGAAGCCTTCCGGACCGACCTTCTCGTAATAGTCCTTGGGCAGCACATATCCGGTCAGGAAGTACATCCACTTGAAGATGGTGGGTTCGAACCGGGCGACATCGGCAGTCACCATGTTGCCTTCGGCCTTGACGTTGGCAAGCGTCGACCAGATGAACTGGATCGGGTTGCCGGTGGCTTCGTCTGCTGCGCGCGTCAGCGACCAGGCGACGTCTTCCGCGGTAAACGGCGAACCGTCATGCCAGGTCACGCCTTCGCGCACCTTCATCATCACCTTGGTCTTGTCTTCGTTCCATCCCCACTCGGTGAGCAGGCCGGGCGCCGGGGAAAGGTCGGGCTGCTGCAGGATGAACTGGTCGAAGACCGACTGGTAGATCCCCTGGATGGTCGGGTTGACGGCGGACGGACCGACAGTCGGGTCCCATGATGGCAAATTCACATTGTAGGCGATCACGAGTTCTTCGATGCCCTGTGCGAGCGCCGGTCCGGCAAAGGCGGTAAGCGCCAAGGCCGCGGCCGAGCCCTTGAGCATCGTGCGACGAGAAACCTTTGTCATGCTGTTCTCCCTGTTATTGTGTTCACTTGCCGCCCAGTTTCTGGGCAAGCATGTATCCGGAGCCCGCGCCTGTGCCCGCACCCGGCCAGACACTGGCGCCGGTGAGATGCAGTCGGTCAACGGGGGTTTTTCCCGTGGCGTGGCCCAATGCAGGCCGGAACAGGAAATTCTGCGACAGGTGATGACTTCCGGCAACCTGGTCTCCACCGACCAGATTGGGATTGTCAGCCTGAAGATCGAGCGGCGAAACGACCGCGCGTGAACGGATGCTGGACTTGAACCCCGGCGCATGCCGCTCAATGATGTTCAGCGCGCGTTCCGCGTAAAGCTCCTTGACGACCGCCCAGTCCCTGTCGGCGATCTCGCCGGCAGAATCCCCGGCAATCTCGCCGGGCACCATGCGCACCTGCACCCAAAGCACATGCTTGCCGTCAGGCGCGCGGCTGGGGTCGACAACAGTCGGCTGGCCCACCACCAGAACCGGCTCATCCGGCAAAAGACCGGCCTTGGCCTGCTGGTAGGTTCGCGCCATCTGATCGAGCGACGGGGCGATGTGGACATAGGCGAACTTCTTGAGATCCTCGCTGGCCGACCAGTCCGGCAGCGCATCAAGGGCCAGATGGATCATCATGGTGCCGGGAGCATGCTCGAACTTGTGCATCTTGCTGTCGAATGCGCCGTCACCGGACTTGCCTTCGAGAAGGCCCATCAGGCCTTCCGGAGCGACATTGGCAATGACCGCCCGGCCCGCCTTGATCTCGGTACCGTCGTCCAGAACAATTCCGTTGGCCTTGCCGTCCCGGCAGACGACCTTTGCGACACGCTGACCGCAATGAACCTCTCCACCGGAGGCTTCGATCTGCGAGACCAATGCCCGCGTCACGGTATCAGCGCCACCCTTGCCGATGACCATGCCGAAATGCTGGTTGGCCATTGCCTCAAGGTACGGAAACACCGCTCCGCCTGCCATGTCGGGCGCAAAATCCAGATGCATGCCCCATGCGGCCAGCGTGGCGCGCACGTGCTCGCTTTCAAATGTCTCGCTGAGGAATTTGCGCGGCGAAGAGAGCAGCAAGCGCACCATGCCGGCGGTCCATGCAAAACCTTTGCGATAAAGCGCCTTCAGCAAAACTTTGCCTTGTGTATGCATTTGCATGGGATTTCCGAGAAGTGCGAAGACATGCTCGGCAGTCCCGGGAAACTCTTCGCACAGTTTGTCCCATGCTTCGGCATCGGCTTCGGAAAACGCTGCGATGCGGGCCCGCGTCTCGCCCGGCCCGGTGCTGACGCCGAACCATTTGCCGTCGTCAAAGACGCTGGCAAAGCAATGCGACGCGGGTGCAAACTCCAAACCGCGCGCCGCCAGATCTTCGCCGTAAGCCTTGAAAAACCCGGATCCGGCAAAGAGGCTGAGGTTCATCGCAGCCCAGTCATGACGGAAGCCCGGTTCGGTCAACTCCATTGTCTTGACCGCACCGCCTGCAGTTTGTGCCTGCTCGAAAACCCCGACGCGCCACCCTTTGGCGCCCAGATGCACGGCGCACGCAAGGCTGTTGATACCGGTCCCGATAATGACTGCGTCGTAGTCCGATTGCACGGCTACACCCCTCTGCTGACGATTTATAATTGCAAATGCATATTATTCTGTCTAGCATCTATTTCGTAAGTTCAAGCAAGGAGCGCACAGCCGCTTCACCAAACCGTCGCCAGAAGCCTGTCAGGGGAGTGAGAATGATGAACGCCACCGATGCACTTGGAAACCTCGCCACGATGCTGCTTGAGGGCAAAGTCGAGGTCGTCGACCTCTCCAGCCCGCTGGGTCCGGACACCCCGTTGCTTCAACTTCCCGAGGATTTTGCCAAAAATACCCCGAAGATCGAGATCCACAAGATCTCGGAATATGACAGCGACGGTCCGTTCTTCGCGTGGAACTGGCTCAAGCTCGGCGAGCATTCCGGTACCCATTTCGATGCGCCGCATCACTGGATCACCGGCAAGGATTACGAGGACGGTTACACGGACTCGATCCCGCCGCAGAATTTCGTCGCACCGGTCAATGTGATCGACTGTTCCGCCGAAGTGGCCGAGAACCCGGACTTCCTGCTCGATGCCGCGGGCGTCAAGGCATGGGAAGCCAAGCACGGCGACATCAAGCCCGGCGAATGGGTGGTCATGCGCAGCGACTGGGATTCCCGCGTGACCGACGAGGCAGCCTATCTCAACGCCGACGAAACCGGCCCGCACTCGCCCGGACCGACGGTCGACTGCATCCAGTATATCCTGTCGAAGGGCGCGATCGGCTGGGGCACCCAGTGCATCGGCACCGATGCCGGCCAGGCCGGTGGCATGGAACCTCCCTACCCGGCACACAACCTGCTGCACGCCGCCAACAAGTATGGTCTCGCTTCGCTGGCCAATCTGAGCAAGCTGCCTCCCAAGGGCGCCGTGCTGATTGCTGCACCCCTGAAGATCGTCAAGGGCACAGGCAGCCCGATCCGGGCAATGGCACTGGTTCCGCGCTCGTAAAACGGCGCGGACACACCCGGGAGGCTCGGAGTCCATGGCAGACCATGATCACATCATAGTCGGCAGCGGCATCAACGCGCTTGTCGCAGCGGCAATGCTGTCGACCAAGGGGAAGCGTGTCCTAGTGCTCGAGCGCGGGGATCGCTTCGGCGGCTGCATGCGGACCGACGAGATCACGCTTCCGGGCTTTCATCATGACGTGATGGCAGCGACCTTCGTACTTTTCCTCACGTCCCCCGCTCATGCCGCGCTCGGAGAAGAACTGGCGCGGCATGGGCTCGAATTCTGCCACACGCCGCATCCGACCGCGGTGCTGAGGCCCGACGGCTCCTCGCTGGTGCTGACGACCGACCGGAAAACCAATATCGCCGCCTTCAATGCGGTCGCGAGCGGCGATGGTGACCGTCACGCCGCCGATGTCGGCGCGATCGAGGCCGACGCCCCCTTCCTGTTCGGACTGCTGGGCGGCGAGCTTTGGAGCTGGCCGACAGCAAAGCTGCTTGCGGGCCAGGCCTGGAAGCGCGGTCTCCGCGGACTTGCTGCCTGGATCGGAGAAGCCTTGCGCCCCATGCGGGCATGGCTCGAGGCCGGTTACCAGTCCGAACTGGTCCGGGCGCTTTATGCACCCTGGGTCCTGCACACCGGATTGACCACGGAAGCCAGTTACGGCGGTCAGATGGGCAAGGTCATCGCCTTTGCGCTTGAAGCGGCCGGTGCGCCGGTGGTCAAGGGCGGCGCGGGTCAGGCTGCTGCGGCTTTCAAATCGCTGATCGAGTCGAATGGCGGCGAACTGCGCACCGACAGCGACGTCGACCAGATCATTGTTGAGAATGGCCGGGCCACCGGCGTACGGCTGGCAGACGGAACGACGATCACCGCTGACAACGTCATCTGCTCGGTGGCTCCGGGCCAGCTTTACAGCCGCCTGTTGCGCGACCAGCTATCCGCCCTGCCCGACCGCACGGAGCAGGACCTGAACACGTTCCGCCACGGCCGCGGCAATTTCCAGCTGCATTACGCCATAGACGGCCCGATCCGCTGGAAGACGGAAGGGCTCGAAGATGTGGCGCTGATCCACCTGGCCGAAAGCGTGGATTCGGTTTCCAAGTCCTCCAACGAAGCCGAGCGCGGCATGATTCCGGAGACACCGACAATCTGCGTGGGCCAACCCCACCGGCTCGATCCTTCGCGCTGTCCCGATGGGAAGTCCATTCTCTGGCTGCAGATCCCCGATGCGCCTCGCACGATCAAGGGCGATGCGGCCGGAAAGATTGCCATCAGCGGCGTTTGGGACGAAGCAACACGCGAGGCTTTTGCAGACCGGATCGAGGCAATTCTCGCAAGCCATATTACCGGGTTCAGGAAAAGCGTGCTGGCGCGCAAGGCCTTTTCGCCGACAGACCTGGAAACCATGAACATCAACCTTGTCGGCGGCGATCCCTATGGCGGCGCCTGTGCAATGGATCAGTTCTTCATCTGGAGGCCGTTCGCCGGAAGCGTGAACAATTCGACCGCCATTTCGAACCTTCACCATATTGGTGCCTCGACCCATCCCGGTCCGGGTCTCGGCGGCGGCTCCGGGTTCCTCCTGGCCAAGAGGCTCGGGGCATGAACGAGATCAAGCCCGGCGCCAGTTCAAGGTCCGAACCGCTGCCGAGGCTCGGCGAGATCGGCCTGTCGAATTTCGCACCTTACCTGATGAACCGCATCATGGGCCGCTACAATGCCGACCTCCGGCAGGAAATGAGCGGCCTAGGCCTGACCACCCCGAAGATGCGCGCGCTTGCCGTGCTTTCGGTGATCGATACGCTGCCGATCAGCGAACTTGCAGTCTATGCGGTGGTCGAGCAGTCGACATTGAGCCGCGCACTCGAACAACTGACTGCTGACGGGCTCGTCAGGCGCGATCCCGATCCCAACGACAGCCGTGTCACCCGCATTGCAATCACCGAAGCCGGACGCTCGGCCTACGACCAGCTTTGGCCGACGATGTCCCGGATTTACTCGCAGATGTTTCAGGGCATCTCGCCCGAGGAGCGGCAGGCTTTCGTCGCCACGCTGCAGAAAATGCTCGCCAACATCCGAAAGCACGATTTCTAGCCGTCGGAGCTTCGAATGATGGACCGCCCGTTGTTGATTTGAAGTGTAACAACCCCGGAGAAAGTGAATGAAAAACAGTGTTCTGGCCGCCGCCGCAGTTGCATTGACCATCGGCACGTTCTCCGCGCAGGCAGAGACCCTTCCCGGCGTTCGCGGCGTCAATCATATCGGCTTGACCGTCCCGGACATCGCCGAGGCGGAAACCTTCTTCGCCGACGTGCTGGGCTGTGAAAAAGCCACGTCCTTCGGCCCGTTCCGGGATGATACCGGCACCTTCATGCAGGATCTTCTCGACGTCGATCCTCGCGCCGTCGTCAACCAGATCACGCTTATGCGATGCGGCTTCGGCAGCAACATCGAACTGTTCAGCTACGATGCCCCTGATCAGGAGACGGTGCGGCCGCGCAACAGCGACATCGGCGGCCATCATATCGCGTTTTACGTCGAAGACATCGACGCTGCCGCAGCCTATTTCGAAGAAAAGGGCATTCGCACCCTGATGGGCCCGTTCCCGGTCAACGAAGGGCCCGCCGCCGGTCAGTCGATCATCTATTTCTTCGCGCCATGGGGCCTGCAGATGGAAGCGATCTCGTTTCCGGAAGGCATGGCCTACGAGAAAGACGGGGGACCGGTTCTCTGGTCCAACACCGACCCCGCCAAGTAAGAACTCGAGAATTTGAGGGTATCAGATGGCTGAACGCTCTTTCGCCAAGGAAGTCCAGAAACTCAAGATCGGAGAAGGCGAGACCTTTTCAGGAGAAGGCATTCTGGCGTTGACCAAGGCGCTGCTGGAAGCCGGCGTCGGGTATGTCGGCGGCTATCAGGGCGCGCCGATCAGCCATCTGATGGATGTTCTCGCGGACGCCGAGGAGATTCTCGGTGAACTAGGCGTCCGTTACGAGGCCAACGCATCCGAGGCAGCCGCTGCGGCCATGCTCGCAGCCTCCGTGCATTATCCGATCCGCGGCGCGGTAACCTTCAAGGGCTCCGTCGGCGTCAACGTCGCTTCCGATGCGCTCGCCAACCTGTCGTCTTCAGGCGTCACCGGCGGCGCGCTTGTCATCATCGGCGAAGATTACGGCGAAGGCTCGTCGATCATGCAGGAACGCAGCCACGCCTTTGCGATGAAATCGCAGATGTGGCTCCTCGATCCGCGACCGAACCTGCCTTCCATCGTGCAATCCGTCCATCAGGGTTTCGAACTGTCGGAAGCGACCAATACGCCCGTCATGCTGATGGTCCGGATCAGGTCCTGCCACGTTACCGGAAGCTTTACCGCCAAGGACAACAAGCGCCCGCCGTTCACGGTCAAGGATGCACTCGCCAGCCCGCGCAGCGACTATTCCCGCGTAGTGCTGCCGCCGATGTCCTACATGCAGGAGCAGGACAAGATCAAAAATCGCTGGCCCGCGGCCCAGGCCTACATTCGAGACAACGGGCTCAACGAATTCTTCGGTCCTGAAGAGGCGCCGGTCGGTATTGTGATGCAGGGGGGCATGTACAACGGCGTCATTCGCGCGCTGCAGCGCCTGGGCCTCGCCGACATCCACGGCGATACCGACATTCCGCTCTACGTGCTCAACGTCACCTATCCGCTCGTCAATGACGAGTTCCTGGATTTCTGCGAAGGCAAGTCCTCCGTTCTCGTGGTCGAGGAAGGCCAGCCGGAATTCATCGAGCAGGCGCTTGGTTCCATGCTTTACCGAGCCGGCAGCTCTGTCCAGCTTCACGGCAAGGACATGCTCCCCATGGCCGGTGAATACACCGGGCAGGTGATGCTGGACGGGTTGGAAGCCTTCCTGAAAAAGGCAGCGCCCGAACTGCTCCCCGCGCGCCTTCGCGCGCCCAACAGCGAAGAAAAGCCTGCACTTCCCGATCTTTCGAAAACCGTCCCGATCCGCCCCCCGGGGTTCTGCACCGGATGCCCCGAGCGGCCGATCTTCGCGGCCATCAAGATGACCGAGATGGAACGCGGCAAGCACCAGATTGCCGGCGATATCGGCTGCCACCTGTTCGCGACGCTGCCTCCATTCGAGATCGGCGGATCGACAATGGGATACGGTCTCGGACCTGCGTCCAACGCGGCGTTTGACGGCGGCGGCGACAAGCGTTCGATCTCGATCCTGGGCGATGGCGGCTTCTGGCACAACGGCCTCTCCTCATCGATCGGAAACGCGGTCTACAACAAGTCCGACGGTGTCATCGTCATCGTCGACAATTTCTATTCCGCAGCAACCGGCGGACAGGACATCCTTTCGTCGCGCGCGGACAACCCCACGAAGGCCACCGGGCATCCGATCGCCGAAGCGGTCAAGGGCGTCGGCGTCAAATGGGTTCGTCAGATCGACCGCACCTATGACGTTCCGAAAATGCGCGAGATCCTGAACGACGCCCTGACCACGGATCATGTCGGCCCGAAGGTCATCGTGGCGTCCTCCGAATGCATGCTCAACAAGCAGCGCCGCGAAAAACCGCTGATGAACAAGGCGATTTCCGAAGGCCGTCGCGTCGAAAAGCCCCGCTTCGGTGTCGACGAGGATGTCTGCACCGGCGATCATGCCTGCATTCGGCTTTCCGGCTGTCCCTCGCTGTCGCTGAAGAAGCTGGACGATCCCCTGCGCGACGATCCCGTCGCAAGCATCGACCAGAGCTGCGTCGGCTGCGGCAATTGCGGCGAAGTTGCCGATGCCGCGGTTCTCTGCCCGTCGTTCTATCGGGCGGATGTGGTCCACAATCCGGGCCGCTTCGAGCGCATGGTCGGAAACTTCACCAGCAGGGTCATCCAATGGCTGCAGGACCGCCGCTCGCGCGGTCGCCTCGAATTCGCCCGGAGCTGATTGCATGGCAAGCCGTACCGCGTCCGCCCTCGCCGCAAAAGCACACGACCCCGCGCTCGATCAGGTTATCAAGATTGCCGTCATGGCGGTCGGAGGCCAGGGTGGCGGCGTCCTGACCAACTGGATTGAGGATACAGCCCACCGCAACGGCTATGCCGTGCAGGCCACCTCCGTTGCCGGGGTCGCGCAGCGTACCGGCGCGACCATCTACTATATCGAGATGGCGCCGAAGGGAGATCGGCCTCCGGTCTTCTCGCTGTTGCCCGCTGCCGGTGACGTCGACATTCTGGTCGCTGCCGAAATGATGGAAGCCGGACGCGCGATCATGCGCGGCTTCGTAACCCCTGACCGCACCACGCTGATTGCATCGGCCCACCGCGCGCTTGCCGTTTCCGAAAAGATGATCCCGGGCGATGGCATTGCCAGTTCCGAGGAGGTCATCGCCGCGGCTGAAGTCGCCGCACAGCGCTTCATCCTGTTCGACATGGATAGGATGGCGCTTGACGCAGGCTCGGTGATTTCTTCGAGCCTCTTCGGCGCACTGGCGGGGTCGGGCGCCCTCCCTTTCCCGCGCGAAAGCTACGAGGACGCGATCAAGGCTTCGGGCCGCGGCGTGAAGGCGAGCCTTCGCGCCTTTGGCGCCGCTTACGAGGCCGCGGGAAATGGCGTGGTCGAAAACTCTGGACAGGTTCGATCCACGGCCGAACCCGCCGCCGGCGCGCCCAAAGGCCCCACGAGAATGCTTGAGCGCTGGCGTGCACTGGAAACCCGGGCCCATGCCTTTCCGGAGCCTGCACGCGAAATGGCGCTGACCGGTCTCAGGGCCGTCGTCGATTTCCAGGATCTCGACTACGGTGTCGAGTATCTCGACCGGCTCGAAGCCATCCGCGACCAAGACGATGCTTCCAAAGCCCACGAGTTCACCCGCGAGGCCGCAAAATACATCGCCAAGGCCATGGCCTATGACGACGTGTTCCGTGTCGCCGACTTAAAGACGCGGGGCAGCCGCTTCGACCGGGTGCGGAGGGAAATATCACCGGCGGATGGCGCACGGATGAAACTTACCGAATTCATGCATCCGCGCGCCGAAGAGATCATCGGCATGATGCCTGCAAGGCTGGGCCGAAGGATTTCGAGAAGCGAACGTGCCACTAGGATGATCGACCGGTTGGTCAACAAGGGCAGGCGTTTGCGAACCGACCGGCTGCTGCCGTTCGCGCAGCTTTACCTGCTGGGCGGCTTGAGAAAATACAGACGCGGAACCCTGCGCCATGCGATCGAAAAAGAGCACATGGAGAGGTGGCTCGACCTCGCGATGAAGTATCGCCGGATCGACTATGCACTTGGCGTGGAAACGCTGCGCAACCGGCGCCTCGTGAAGGGGTATTCGGATACCCACGCACGCGGGCTTTCCAAGTTCGACCGGGTCATGGACGGGGTGGCGTTGCTCGCCGGCCGTGACGATGCGGCACATTGGTGCAATCTTCTGCGCGAGGCAGCCCTTGCCGACGAGAAGGGCGAGCAACTGGAAGGCGCGCTCAAGACCGTTCGCTCATTTGCCGGCAAGGACGAAACGGCACTTCAAAACTGAACCCGTACGACGGGAAGACGCCAACGAAACCGAACGGATATGTGCCATCGATTTGGTCCGGCAGGATGCGCCGGCGATCAGATGGACGCAATACGGTTGAGATCCTCGCGCGATTCGCCCGAACAACGGATCAATTGTGCAACATCGAGCAGCTCGAAGTGCTTGGGATCGATAATCCTGATGATGTTGGACCGTGCCAGCGACTGGATATTGCGGCTGAGCGTCTCGGGCGTGGTTCCGAGAAAATCGGCTATGTCTCTGCGGCCAAGCGGAACATGGATGATGGGCGGTTCGTTTGACCCCTTTTGCGGGGTCTGGTTCTCCGAGCGGCGTGAAAAGACATAGATCAGCGTCGAGGCCCGCTGCATCGTGGTATGACCGTTGATGATTGCGGACCACTCGCGAACGGCGTCGAGCTCATCAAGCTTCGCCTTGTGCATTTCATGCTCGACTGCGGGGTGGTCGGCCAGAAACCGTTCGAAGGCTATCCGGTTTATGGCACACAGGGTGACATCCGTTGCCGCCTCGTAGGAAAAGCGCGACTCTTCGGAATAAAGCCTCCCGAAAAAATCCGACGGGAACAACAGGCCGACCACGTGGCCGTCGCCATCAATTGAGGTGCTCGACAATTTGACCACGCCTTCGACAACATTTCCGACCAGGTCGACCGGTTCACCCTGAGCCTGGATGATGCTGCCGCGCGGATAGGTCCGCCGATGCGATATCCGGTTGAGCTGGGCCATCGCCTCCGCGCTGCCGATGCTGCAAAGGCTGTGATTGAAGATCACGCAGCTGTCGCATTTTCCGCAAAGGCAGGAAACGTCAACCGGACTGTTCATGATCTTTGCTCACGCGGCGTCTTTCCATTTGATCGAGCACCCCATCGAGGCAACCTGTTCCCGTGGTCCCTCGCCGGTTTCGACGACCTGACGCATGGCCTCGTAGAGATCTCGCCTCAATCCGGCGGGGCCGGTCTCCCGGCGCGAGGCATCGAGCCGGCCGCGATACTGCAGCTCAAGCTTTGCATTGAAGCCGAAGAAATCCGGTGTACACACGGCATCCCAGCCGCGCGCAACCGATTGGGTTTCATCGAACAGGTAGGGAAACGTGAAACCGTGCTCCTCGGCGAAGAGCTTCATGTTGTCAAACGAATCCTCCGGATAGGCCGACGGGTCGTTGGACGAGATCGCGACGAAACCCACACCCAGCGCGGAGAGGTCGTTTGCGTCACGGACGATCCGGTCGATCACGGCTTTCACATACGGACAGTGGTTGCAAATGAAAGCAACAACGAGCCCGTTTTCACCGGCTTGATCCAGTATGCTGTAGGTTTTGCCGTCCACACCCGGAAGGCGCTCGTCGAACGGTTTCCAGCCGAAATCACAAAGCGGGGGAACTGCGGCCATCGGAATTCTCCTCTTGTCGGGGTTGGCTTCGAGCGGGACGAGCCGGCTCATGATCCAGTGGTTGATCTGAAGGCAGAACGCCGGTTCAGGCAATGGAAGCCGCTCGCCCGGCCTGCCGGCCGGAATAGATGCAGCCACCGAGAAAACTTCCCTCGAGCGCATTGTAGCCATGGTATCCTCCACCGCCAAATCCGCTCACCTCTCCAGCGGCAAAAAGGCCCGGAACCAGATCTCCCGCCGGATTGAACACCTGGCCGTTCAGATCGGTTTCCAGTCCGCCGAGCGTCTTGCGGGTGATGATGTTGAGCTTCACAGCAATCAGCGGACCGTTTTTCGGGTCGAGTATGCGGTGCGGCTTGGCGGTCCGCATCAAGCGGTCGCCACGGTAGTTCCGCGCGGCATGAACCGCCATCAGCTGCGCATCCTTGGTGAAAGGGTTGTCGATCTGGCTGTCGCGCGCAACGATCTGCGTTCTCAGTTTCTCGAGATCCAGCGGAACGGTTGCGAGTCGGTTCATGCCCTCCACGAGCTCCTCGAGGGTATCGGCGACGACGAAATCCTCGCCATGCTGCTTGAAGGCTTCGACTGCGGGCGTGGCTTTCCGGTTCAGCAATCGGTGGCGGACAACCTCGAGCCAGCGTTTCGAGGCGAAATCCGGGTTCTGCTCCGATCCGGACAGCGCAACTTCCTTCTTGAGGATCTTCTGGGTCATCACGAACCAGGAGTAGTCATGGCCGGTCGCCAGAATCTCCCGCAGCGTCGAAAGCGTATCGAATCCCGGCATGCAGGGCGGAGGCAGCCTGTTGCCCTCCGCATCGAACCACATCGACGAGGGCCCCGGCAGAATGCGGATCCCGTGGTCCGGCCAGATCGGGTCCCAGTTCCTGACGCCCTCCGTGTAGTGCCACATACGGTCGGTGTTGATCGTCCTGGCGCCCGCGGCCTGCGCGATCTCGATCATGCGTCCGTCGACATGGGCGGGAACGCCGGAAATCATGCGCTGCGGCGGTTCGCCCAGCCGGTCCCTCGGCCAGGCCTTCCGGACAAGATCCTGGTTTCCGCCGATCCCGCCGGAGGTGATGAGCACGCTGGGAGCATGAAACTCGAAATCACCCGTGATGTCACGATTGGTGGCCTGGCCGCGAAGGCTCAGGTCATCGGCGAGGATTTCCCCGGCAACACCGGTCACGGCACCGTTTTCGGTCAGGATGGTCGAGCAACGGTGGCGAAACTTGAACCGGATGCGGCCCGTTGCGGCATGGTCGCGGACGCGTGCCTTGAACGGTTCGACGACGCCCGGCCCGACACCCCATGTCAGGTGAAACCTCGGAACCGAGTTGCCATGGCCGTTGGCGAACGACCCGCCCCGTTCGGCCCAACCGACCACCGGGAACCAGCGCATACCCATGTCGTGCAACCAGGGGCGCATTTCTCCCGCCGCAAAATCCACATAGGCCTCGGCCCATTTGCGCGGCCAATAGTCCTGCTTCCGGTCGAATTGGGCTGATCCCATCCAATCATTGAGCGCAAGCTCGCGACTGTCGCGGATGCCCATCCGGCGCTGCTCCGGCGTATCGACGAGAAAGAGACCGCCCAGCGACCAGAATGCCTGTCCACCGAGAAAGTGACCCGGCTCCTGATCGATCAGCGCCACCCGTTTGCCCCGGTCGCCGAGCTCGGCCGCTGCCACCAGACCTGCCAGTCCGCCCCCGACGATAATCACATCGAAACTGTCCATGTCGCTGTCGCTCTCCTAGATTGTGTCCTGGCCGGCGGTCCCCAGCCTGCGGTACCATGCGATCACGGGCGCGGCGACCACATACATGAGGATGCCGTAAACCGCGGCCGGCAACGCGTAGATCGAAAGCCCCGCATCCGCGCCGCTCAGCAGTGCGGCAACGGTGATCCCGAGGGTGGAGTTTTGAACCCCGGTTTCGATCGAGATGGTCTTGATCTGGCTGACCGGCAGGCCGGCCAGCCGGGCAACGACAAAACCGGTCCCCAGTAGCAGGATCAGCAGGCTGATGATCGATGGCGCCAGTATCGGCAGATTTTCCACAAAGACATCCCAATTGACCACCAACGCCAACCCGACGATGAACACGAACAGGCCATTCGCCAGATGCGCGATCGTCGGCGAAATCCGGTTTGTCATGGCCGGTGCGAGATGGCGAAGCGCCAGCCCCAGCAGGATCGGTACGGTTGTCAGCAGAAACAGCTGAACCGCGATGCCGCCGATGCTGACCGGTTCGGCTGTATCTCCGCTGAAAAAGCCCATCGCGAGCGCCAGCAGGGGCGGCACAGTGACCATGCTCAGCAGACTTATGACCGCCGTCAGCGACACCGAGAGTGCAACATCGCCGCGGGCAAGCCGGGTCAGGATGTTGCTCGTCACCCCGCCCGGACAAAAGGCCAGGATCATGAAACCGACCGCAAGCTCCGGTCCGAGGCCGAACGCCAGAACCAGTCCGAAAGTAACGACCGGCAGCAGCAAAACCTGGTTGAACGCCCCGACCACGAAGGCAAAGGGCTGTTTGATGACCCTGACAAAGTCCGAAACCGTAAGGCCGAGCCCCAGCGAAAACATGATGAATGCCAGGCCCAGCGGCAGCACCACCCCGATCATAATACCCATTTGCCCTCCCCCTCAGTAAGGCAGCAATTCAAGACCCGCGATTTACGGGCTTTGCAGCCCCCTGCACAAACATGCCCGGACGCCGCCGCGACGGGACCACATTATTCCGCCGGTGTCGACACCAATCCCCTTCCGGCCCCTTCGAGGTTCAAATGCTCTTGAACACCTGGTTGGCGGAAAACACCGCCCGATAGAATCCGGCCTTGAGGCCGGGCATCCGTTCGCGCGTCGCTCCCGTCACCGGCATGGGCAGGTCCGCTTCGTCTCCACCGGCCATCAGTTCGGCAATCGCCTTTCCGAAAACGGTGCCGGGGGCGATTCCCCGCCCGTTGTAGCCGATGGGGGTGTAGAGCCCCTCCTCCAGCCGGTGAATGCGCGGCATGTGTTCGGCATTCATGGCGATCTGGCCGTGCCACGCGCTCTCGAATTCCACCGTTCCCAGGGAGGGAAACAGACGGGCGAGCTGGCGGGCGGCCCATCTTTCCGAGAGCCCGCCGGAACCGCCGATCAGCGATCCCATGGAACCGATGATCAGTCGGTTCTCGGCGTCCCTGCGCAACGAAAACATGATTGTGCCCGTATCCCAGAGCCCTTGCCTCTCAGGCAGGATATCAGCAACGCGTTCACCAAGCGGACGGGTTGCCACCTGAAAGAAGTCGATGGGGACGAAGCTCGCCTTCAGGCCCGGCCAGAGATTTCCGGAATAGGCGTTGGTCGCCAGAACCACCTTGCCGGCCTTCACATTTGCCTGGGCCGTCCCCACGTTCCAGCCATTCCCTTCCCGTCGCAGCGAGGCGACTTCGACCCCGGTATGAATTTGCGCCCCGGCAGCTTTGGCGGCGCGCGCCAGACCCCGCACATATCCCATCGGATTGAGCGTGCCGGCTCTTGCATCCAGAAGCCCGCCGAAGAAGACATCGGATCCGATAAGGCTTGAAGCCTCATCCCGGGTCAACAATCGCACCGGAGCCCCGAGCCGTTCCCACTCCGCGATCCGCCGCTGCAGATCCTTCAACCCTTTCGGAGAATGCGCGGCATGAATGGTGCCGCTCCGGGTCAGTTCGCACTGGATCTGGTGGCGCTCGATCAGCGACATCACGTAAGCCGGGGCCTCGCCCAGAATGTCGATCAGCCTCGCCCCTTCCCGCTCGCCCAGCCGGGCGCGTACATCCTGCGGCGGAAGCCAAAGGCCGGCATTAAGCAACCCCACATTGCGCCCGGAACCGCCGTGGCCGATCTGCCGGGCTTCAAGCACGCAAACGCTCAGCCCCTTCTCGGCGGCATGAAGCGCCGTCGACAATCCGGTGTATCCGCCACCGACCACGGCGACATCCACCGTGACATCACCACTCAGCGGCATACCTGGATCCGCTTCCCGCGAAGTGGCGTCCCACAATGATATTCCCGCTTCGCCCGTCATGCCTGCTCCATCCGTCGCCGATCGCTTGGGTGAGTCCGAATTGACACGACCGGCATGGCTGGACTGTTGTACGATGCACCTCCTCACGTCAATCATGACGGACGCAAGCACTTGTTGCCGCAACAGGAAACGCCATGGCCAGGACAATTACACCAGTCGCCGATCTCGTTGCGGCAGCCCGCGCACGGATCAGGGAAATCGAAACCCGGGACGCAGTCGCAATGCTCGACGACCCGGACCTCGTCATCGTCGACCTGCGTGATGTTCGCGAACGCAAGCGCGACGGCTTCATCCCGGGCAGCTTCCACTGCCCGCGCGGGATGGCCGAGTTCTGGGTCGACCCGAGCAGCCCCTACTTCAAGGAGATTTTCGGAGAGGAAAAGACCTTCGTCTTTCATTGCGCTTCAGGCTGGCGCTCGGCGCTCACCACCGCGACACTGAACGACATGGGTTTCGAAGCTGCCCACATGAAGGACGGCTTCAATGACTGGAAAAAGCAGGGTGGCCCGGTCACCTTCGAGGATCGGACATCGACCTGACCGCCCGGCCGGCGGCTACCGGAGCGCTGCCTCGATATTCCCGCCATCCACGGTGATGACATGGGCCGTCGTCCGTTCGGACTTCGCCAAGGCGACAAAGGCGTCGGCGACGTGATGAGCCTCGACTTCCGCCTTGAGGAGGTTGCCGGCCATGTAATCGCTCGTCGACACACCGCGCGCCTGGGCGCGCGAGGAAATGAAGTCGTCCGTCAGCAATCCGGAGCGAATCCGGTCCGCATTCACGCCATTGACGCGAATGCCTTCGCCACCCAGTTCGAGCGCCAGCTGCCGAACCAGGAAGAAGGTCGCAGCCTTGGGCAGCCCGTAGGCGCCAAACCCCTTGCCCGGATTGACTGCCTGCTTCGAGACATTGAAGAGCATCTGCCCTCCGTGACCCTGCAGCCGGAACACGCGGGTCGCCGCCCGCGCCATGGCGAGATGCGAGAAGAAATTCAACTCGAAACTGGACCGCAGTTTTTCCTCATCGAGATCGAGAAGATTGCCCTGAAGAGCAGCGCCCGCATTGGAGACCAGCAGGTCGAGCCCGCCGAAGCGTTCGATCACCGACCGTATTGCCGTGTCCGCGGCTCCCTTTGCTGTGAGATCAGCCACGACCGCCAGGCAATTGCCTCCGATCGAGGCGGCGGCCTTCTCACAGGCCTCGCGATCGAAATCGATCAATGCGACAGCCGCTCCCTCCCGGGCGAAAGCCCTGGCTGTCGCGAGCCCGATGGCGCCCGCACCGCCGGTGACTGCGACGATCCGTCCTCCAAACGGCTTGTCCGCCGCCTTGGCAAGCTTTGCCTGTTCGAGCGACCAGTATTCCATGTCGAAGAGATCGTCCTCGCCGATGGGGTGAAAGCCGCCAGCCGCCTCGCCCTGGCTCATCACCTCCACCGTTTGCTCCGAAATATCGGAGGCTGCGGATGCAGCGGATGCATCCTTGCCAATCCCGACAATCCCCAGACCCTCGATCCAGGCGACACAGGGATGCGGCTCAAGCAGAACCTTGGTTCCGCCGACACGCGCATTCTGCCGCTCGAACAGGGCCCTGTAGGCATCGGCAAAGGCATCGACCTTCTCACCGATCCGCTCTTCGCCGGCGCCAATATCCTTTCGGGTCAGCACCAGCCGTTGTCCCTTGGTCCGGATCACGTGGTCCGGTGAAGCGACACCGCGCACCGCCAGTTCATCAAGGTCCTTCCGGCTTAAGAACGCGTCGATCTCCGGGCCTGTACGGACATCCATCACCACCGGCTTGCTTGCCATGCCGTGATGGGCTCCGCGAACGCGGTCGATCGCGCCCCGCAGGACCGGCAGGATCTTCGAAGCCGTTTCGCTGTCTGCGATAACCCGCTTGCGCTTTACAGTCGTTTCGAACCGGCGCCCGCCGCTGCGTTTTGCAAGCCAATCCTCGACCAGGTTGGTGTGCTCGATCACCCGGTCGTAGCTCTCCCGGGCCGTCTCGGCAAAGGTGAAATGACCATGCTTGAGCAGCACCAGGCCCTCGACCTCCGGATTGGCCTCAAACACTTCGGCCGCTTTCTTCGCCAGCGCAAAGCCGGGCATGATGTAGGGTACCACGGCCAGCCGGTCGCCGAATATCTCGGCGATCGCAGCCTCGGCATCGGGGAGATTGGCGAGTGCGAGAAACGCGGTTGCATGTGTGTGGTCGATGAATTTGTGCGGCAGAAACGCATGCAGCAACGTCTCGACCGACGGGTTGGGCGCACCCGAATCGAGCAGGTTTGACCGCTGCATGTTGACCATGTCTTCGTCCGACAGTGCGCCGAGTTTGCGCATTTCCAGAAGCGGATCCAGCCGAACCCCGGGCAACCCCGGCGCCTCGAGCGTATCGAGGTCCCAGCCGCTGCCCTTGACGTGAAGCACCCGCTGGGGTGAACCGAAAAGGTCTTCGCGCTCGACCTTGACCGAGGTGTTGCCGCCCCCGTGCATCACGAGGTCGGGATCCGCCCCGATCAGCCGCGAGGAATAGACCCGGAGCGCCAGCGCCTGATCGGCCGGATGGTTGCCCGCCGCCCTGAGCCTCACTTCGGCTTCCTTGTCATTCCATCTGTTTTGCCGCATTACCTTCTCCTGCCTTGAATTTGGCGCATTTGACAAAAGTCACGCATTGTTGTCAAATGTATATATAGCAGTGATGGGAAGCAATGCCGCAAAACTCGACCAGGCGTTCCACCAAGCAGATCAGTGGCGAGGATATCGTCGTCGAAACGGCTTGGCTGTACTACCATGACGGACTGAACCAGAGCGATATCGCCAGCAGGCTCAAGGTTTCCCGCGCCACGGTCGTCAACTATCTTCAGGAAGCCCGCGAGCGCGGCTATATCCACACCAAGCTCTCTCCCGAAGCCTTCAACACCCATCGCGCAGCCATCGCCCTGTGCGAGCGGTTCGGCCTGAAGGCCGCCTATATCCTGCCCGATGGCAACGGCACGGCCGACGATCAGGCAAGCCGCATTATCCGCGGCGCGGCCGATTGGCTGCCGAGCCTGCTGGAGCCCGGTGACCGGCTCGGCGTAGCCTGGGGGAAGACCATATACGATGTCGCCGAGCAGCTCGAACAAACAGTCATTCCGGACCTGACCGTCCTCCAACTGGTCGGCTCGATGGCAACGCCCTACGGCTTCTCCGCCGACGTCTGCTCATCCAACGTGGCGCGAAAGTTCTCGGCGAACTGCATCAACCTGCACGTGCCCGCCATTCTGAGCACGGCGGAGATCGCCGAGACGCTGCGCGCGGAAACCCTCATTGCGAACCAGCTTGATGCCATCAACCATTGCAACAAGACGCTCTTCGCAGTCGGCTCCTGCCTGCCCAACAGCCATGTCGCCTCGAGCGGAGTGGCGAGCCAGAAGGAATTGCAGGATTACATTGCCAACGGCGCGGTCGGCGTGTTGTGCGGACGTTTCATCGATGCGAAGGGCGACCCCGTCGGCGGCCCGCTGGACGACCGGATGATGGGCATCGAACTTGACCAGCTGCGTCACCGCGACATGGGAATTCTGGTCTCGGTCGGACAGGACAGGGTCGCCGCTGCCGTTGCCGCAATGCATGGCGGATACGCAACCCATATGGTCACGAACCAGAGCTGCGCCGCAGCAATGATGGAACTCGCCTGATCGAGCCGGCCGGCGCCGTTACGCCGGCCAGACTTCGAAGAAAACCTGAACTAAGCCGCGCTGCGCCGCTCGGGGAACAGTTCCAGCAGCCCCTCGGGGCTTGCCTTTGCGACACCGCGCTCGGTGATGAGCCCGGTCACCAGCCGCGCCGGTGTTACGTCGAAGGCCGGATTGCCACCCGGAGTACCATCCGGGGAGATTTGCACCGAGGTCACGGTTCCGTCTTCCAGCCGCCCGAAGACGTGGGTGACCTCCCGGTCGTCACGCTCCTCGATCGGGATTTCGCGCACGCCGTCATCGACCGTCCAGTCGATGGTCGAAGAGGGCAGCGCCACATAGAACGGGACATTGTTGTCATGCGCGGCCAGGGCCTTCAGATAGGTCCCGATCTTGTTGCAGACATCACCTGACGACGTGGTCCTGTCGGTGCCGACAATCACCATGTCGACCTGGCCGTGCTGCATCAGATGGCCTCCGGCATTGTCGGTGATCAGATGATGCGGGATCCCGTGACTGTTCATTTCCCAGGCTGTCAGCTGGGCGCCCTGATTGCGCGGGCGGGTTTCGTCGACCCAGACATGGATCGGGATTCCGGCTTCGACCGCATGATACATCGGTGACGTCGCGGTTCCCCAGTCGACGGTCGCAAGCCAGCCGGCATTGCAATGGGTCAGAATGTTGACGGGCTCACCGGGCTTCTTGTTGGCCGCGATCTTCTTGACGATTTCAAGCCCGTGGACACCGATCATCCGGTTTGTTTCCACGTCGGCCTCACAGATTTCCGCAGCCTTGCGGAAAGCGGCAGGCACCCGCTCGCTCTCTGGCAGGGGCGACAGGACCTGGCGCATCTCGTCGAGCGCCCAGCGCAGGTTGATTGCCGTGGGCCTGGTTTCGTGAAGCAGGTCCCAGGCGGCATTGAGTGCAGCATCCGAGGGGTTGCGCTGCATTTCAAGGGCGATGCCATAGGCGGCCGTTGCGCCGATCAAGGGAGCGCCGCGCACCCACATGTCACGGATCGCGGTGGCGAATTCGTCGAGACTGTCGATCTCGACCACCCGGAACTCATGCGGCAACCAGCGCTGATCGATGATCTTGACCCGGCCCGCTTCGCCGTCGAACCAGATCGATTGGTAGTGTGTGTCGCCGACCTTCATGCCATTGCTCCGGATTCGGTTTGCCGTGCCGCCGCGATGACGGCATCCATTCCAGTGAGACGGTTCCTGCTCATGACCAGAAGCTGCCCGAGCTTCAGGCACTTGGTCTCGCATTTCGCCCGCAGGTCCTCGTCCTCGATCGTGTCGAGTTCTGCGACATGCGCCAACCCGAGTATGCGTCGATGCATCTCGATGCCGGCAATGCCGACGAGATCACGGAAGATCTCTCCCAGAAGCTGCTGGGCCGCGGCTTCCGATGCGAAATGATGCCCCTGATCCTCGTACAGCGCCGCAGGATAGAGAATGCCGGTGCGCTCGGTGCGCCACAATCTGAGGAACTCGGCGCAATAGACCGACCAGGTTTCCTCGATCACCGACAGAATCCATTCCTGGTAGTCCTTGCAGGCCGCCGCATCTGAAATATGTGCCGGCATGGCGTGGTACGCCATCAGATAGTTTCCGATCAGCATGCCGATGTCGAAGCCGAAGGGGCCGTAGAACGCGAACTCGGGATCGATGACGCGCGCTTCGTCGGATGTGACCATGATCGAGCCGGCGTGAAGGTCGCCGTGACACATGGTTTCACCGCGGGACGTGAACGCCCGCTTCATGTGCTGAACCTCGACCTTGAGCGCCTGGTCCGACCGCAGTTCCGCAACCACTCCGTCGAGCTGCGGCGTGGTGTGGCGGTTCATCTCGGCATCGTAGTAGGGATCGGTAAAGACCAGCGCCTCGGTGATGTCGCACAGTTCGACATTGCCGGCGAACAGCGCGGTGTCGGCTTTCTTGTCCGGCGCCGGCATGGAAAGATCGGAGCCGCGGAATGCCGTCCGCGCCGCGAACAGGCCCATGCGCCGCCCCAGCCCCTCGACCTTGCGGCCTTCCATGGTCTGCTGCCTCAGTATGATGTGCGGCTGCAGTCGCTCCATGACGATGAGCGCCTGCTCTTCGCTGAAGTACAGCACCTTCGGCACGCTGCCCGGGTCTCTTGCCTCCTGCCTTGTAAGGGCATGATACTCAAAGAACGCCCGCTTGAGCGGCAACGGCCAGCTGTCGCCGACGAGGCGCACATAGGGAAGCGCCTGCTTGACGATCACGCTGCCTTTCTCACCCTCGACGATGAAGACCAGATTGAGGTTGCCATCACCCACTTCGCGTACCGTCCAGCTTGACGGGTCGCTGCCGACGGCCTCCTTCATGACATCAAGGGCGCCCAGGCGACCGCCCAGCGTTTCAGGCGATAAGGCTTTGTATTCGTTACTCAATTGAAACCTCCCAACGGGCATTTACGACCGCTATCGTTCCAGCCTAAAGCCCATTTCACTCATTTGTCAATATGTGTTGACTTTTGTCACAGCTGCTGTTTTCATCCTAGCCGGAGGACAGAATGACCGAAACTCTTTGCGATCTCGTGGGCGTGGAAAAATCCTTTGGCGACAACCGTGTCCTCAAGGGTCTCAATCTTTCGCTGCCCGCCGGCGCGGTCACAGTGCTCATGGGTGCGAACGGCGCCGGCAAATCGACATTGGTCAAGATCCTCAGCGGTGTCCACGCACTGGATTCCGGATCGGTCACGCTCGTTGGAAAACCATTCCGGCCGACAACCCCTGCAGAAGCGATCCGGGCCGGCGTGGTGACCGTGCACCAGAACATCAACGACGGCGTTATCCCCGACCTTGATGTCGCCTCGAACCTTCTGATCGATCGCATGGCCGAGCCGGGTTACGGCTTCCTGCTCAAGCGGCGGCAGAACTACGCCGAGGCCGAGCGAATTGCCAGCCATATGGGTCTGGCGCTCAATGTACGCCAGCCGGTTTCCGAACTTGGCATTGCCGACCGCCAGCTGATCGCCATCGCACGCGCCATGGCCCACGATCCGCAATTACTGATCCTCGATGAGCCGACGTCTTCGCTTTCCGCGTCCGAGGCCGAACGGCTTTTCGGCCTTGTCGAGAGACTGTCGGCCCGCGGCGTCGCCGTACTCTATATCTCGCATCGCATGTCGGACATCCGCCGCATCGCCGATCGCATCGTCTCCATGCGCGACGGAGAGATTTCCGGTGTCTTCGAGGGCGAAACACTTGACTACGAGGGCGCGGTCAACGCGATGCTCGGCCATCAGATGACCGATGTGGACATCAGGATCGGCGAGTGCGGCAGGCAGGTTCTTGAAATCAATGGCCTGCAACTCCTGCCTCAAAGCCGCCCGTTCGATTTCAGGCTGGCCGAAAACGAGGTGGTTGCAGTGACCGGACTTCTGGGAAGCGGCAAGACCGCTTTCGCCCAGTGCCTGTTCGGTTTGGGTCAGGCGGAAAGCGGCGGCATCCTTTTGGACGGCGCGCGCTATGCGCCCTCGAGCCCCAAGGCGGCCATCGCCCGGGGTGTTTTCATGTCCCCAAAGGACCGCGCCAACAACGCGGTAATCGCCGATTTCAATCTCACCCGCAACATCACGCTTCCGTTTCTGTCACGCTATTCGTGGCTCTCCTTTGTCAGTCGTACAAAGGAGCGCGAAACCGCCAACGCGATGATCCGGAACCTGTCGGTGGTCTGCCAGAGCGAGGCTGACGGGATCAACACGCTTTCGGGCGGCAATCAGCAAAAGATCATGCTCGCGCGCTGGCTCGCGGAAGAATGCCGGCTTCTGCTGCTCGACGAACCCTTCCAGGGCGTCGATATCCGCGCCCGCCGTGACATCGGCCGCAAGATCCGCGAAACCGCTGCCAATCGCGCCACACTGGTGTTCGTATCCGAACTTGACGAGGCGCTTGAAGTGGCGGACCGGATCGTGGTCATGAACGAGCATACGATCTCGGCCGAATTCATCAATGACAACGTGGATCTCAACGAGATCCTCACAGCGGTAACAGGGTCTGCGCCGGAACACGCCGGTGCGACCGAAGAGGCAGCATTCGCATGAGCATTCATTCCGATCAGACCGAACCGGCCGCAAACGCGGCCTCCCAGCCGGCGAGGTCCGCAACTCGTTCCTCGAGCGCGATCGATCTCGCAATCCGCTACGGATTTCTCGCGCTGCTGTTGGGTCTGGTGATCTTCTTCTCGGTCTTCGCCAACGGCTTCGCCGGGCCGCGCAGCGCCGTATTCATCTTCCAGTCGGTGGCCATCACCGGGATTCTCGCGCTTGGCGTGACCTGCACCCTTGTGGTGGGCGGCTTCGACCTGTCGATCGGTTCCGTGGCCACCTCCTCCATGATGCTGTCGGCCTACATGATGGTGGTGCTTGAACAATCCGCCTTTGTGGCCATCATCGCCTGCCTCGCCATGGGGGCATTCATCGGGCTGATCAACGGCTTGCTGATCGTCAAGACAAAGATCCCGGATCTGCTGGCCACGCTCGGCATGATGTTCCTTCTGGTGGGACTGCAGCGCATTCCCACCGAGGGCCGCTCCATTGCCATGGGCATGACCCTGCCCGACGGTTCCACTGCCGAAGGCGCCTTTTCCCCGCTGTTCCTGTCGCTCGGACGCCACAGGTTCGATTTCATGCTGGAAAACCTGGTTCCCGCACCGGTCATCTTCCTGATCGTCATCGGCGTCCTGGTGTGGGGCTTCCTCGAACTGACCCGCCACGGCCGGCTGATGTACGCCATCGGATCGAACGAGCGCGCCGCCAGCCTGACCGGCACCAACGTCAACAACTACAAGATCATGGCCTACATGATCTCCGGTGTGCTCGCGTCGGTCGGCGGCATGCTGCTTGCAGCCCGGCTCGGACGGGGCGACATCGCCTCGGGCACCAATTTGCTGCTTGATGCCGTGGCTGCAGCGCTGATCGGTTTCGCGGTACTTGGCGCGGCCAAGCCCAATGCCTTCGGAACCGCAATGGGCGCGCTGTTCGTCGGCATCCTGCTTCAGGGCCTCACCATGATGAATGCACCCTATTACACCCAGGACTTCATCAAGGGCTTCGTGCTCGTCCTGGCCTTGATCTTCACCTTCTCGCTTTCGGCACGCAAAGCCGGGAGCCACTAACCGGAAGAAATACAACGGAGGAAACGAAATGAAACTGATACGCAGAAAAGCACTGGCACTGTTTGCCGGTCTCGCCGCCGCGGCAACCCTGCCGCTCGGGGCAATCGCCCAGGCCCAGGAAATGCCGGCTCCGCTCGACAATCCGGGCGACGTCAAGATTGCTCTGGTCCGCTACCTGTCGACCGGCGACTTCTTCCAGGCTTACCTGTCCGGCGTCGAGGCGCAGTCCGAGGCCCTCGGCGTGGACCTTCGCGTCTTCGACAGCCGTCAGGACGCAGCCCTTCAGGCCGACATGGTCGACCAGGCCATCGCGCTTGGTGTGGATGGCATCATCATCCAGCACGGCCTGACCGAATCCATGAAGGAAGCCGCCCAGCGCGCCGTGGATGCAGGTATCAAGGTTGTCGCCTTCGACGTCAATGTCGAGAACGACGCCATTCCACAGATCGAGCAGTCCGACTACCTGCTCGGCAAGCTCGCGCTCGAACAGGCAATCGCCGACAACGGCAACGAATGGAAAGCCGGCTATGTCTATGTTCCCGGCATCGCTCCGCTCGATCGCCGCCACGTCGCCTGGGAAGAGGTCAAGGAAGCCAATCCGGGTATCGTCGAAGTTGCGCAGATGGGAACGCTCGACAACCCTATCGCAAACTCGAACGCCAACCAGGCCCGTTCCGTGCTGCAGGCCAACCCGGACATCACGGTCTTCTTTGCTCCCTACGACGAGTTCGCCAAGGGCGTGAAGATCGCTGTCGATGAAGCCGGATTGTCGCAGGACATCAAGATCTACTCGGCTGACGTATCCACCGCCGACATCTCGGCCATGCGCGAGCCGGACAGCGCCTGGGCGGCGACTGTCGCAACCAACCCTGCCGTTGTGGGCGAGGTCTCGGTGCGTGCACTTGCGATCATGCTCACCGGCGGCGATCCGGGCGCCCAGGTCGTCGTTCCGCCGACGCTGATCACCCAGGATTTCCTCAATGAAAACGACATCAAGAACATGGAAGACCTTTCGGCCAACATGCCGCAGTTCGCTCATGCCGATGTCGCCATGACCGAATGGATGCCGCTGCCTCCGCGCTGATGCGGCATTCGAGACTACGTCTCCCAGGACGAACTTGGGTCGCATCTTCACGATGCGGCCCTTTTTTTGGCCGGAATGCACGATCGATGCCGATCACTCGATCCCAGACAGACAAAAAAAGGCGGCCAAAAGGCCGCTCCATCAACAAGATCGCAATCGAAGATGATCAGGCGCCCGCGGCCTGATCGACGGCATCGCGCATCGCGCGCACAGCCTCGCCGATCCCGTCGCCCGCCCTCAAAAGGCTGCCACCCAGCAGGTAGACCACATCGGGTCCGTACATCGAGACCATGTCCTGTGCGCGCTGGACGCTCATTCCGCCGCCCGGGCTCGGCATCATCGGCTTCCCGATACCTCGGGGATCGCGGCAGGCATCGGCGATCGAACGGCATTCCTCAATGCTGAAGCCGAACCGGCCTCCGACATTCGGGAAGACCGAGATGTCCGACCCCGCCAGGCGCTGAAACACGCCGTACATCAGCGCGTGCTCGAGCCCAGTTTCGGGCGTGAGCACGAAAGGACCGGTGAAGCTCGGATGGGTCATGATCGGCAGATCGAAAGATTTGTCGCGAGACAAGGCCTGCACGACGCCGAAGCCCATCAGGCCGGGCATCAGCAGCACCCCGCCGGCACCGGCCTCCTTGGCTTGGAACGCCTCGTCCACCGGATACCCGCTGTAACCGGTCACGTTCACGAAATACCGCGCCGAACCGCCGCATTGGGCGTTGGCTTCCGCGACCGCTTCGCTGATTGCTTTGGCGCGTTCGCGAAACGGCGCCATCTTCTGGTTGGCCAGGCCGTGATCGTCCTTGATGATATCGGCGCCGCCCAGCACGCAACGTCGCGCTATGTCCGTCAATTGAGCGACACTGGAACCCTGCGGCTTGATCACAGGCGAGATCAGACCGCCTCGGGCCCGGCCGACAAGCTTGCGGATGCCTTCAATGCCAAAGCGCGCGCCCGGGAAACTCGAACGGATCGCATCACCCGGCTCAAACCCGATAACGCGGATGTTCTGCTGGATCGACGAATTTCCGAAGATCACGTTGATGAGCTGGATAACCTCATCCCCGGCGCTGTCCGGGCTGTAGGAAATGGTCGTCTCGTACCAGCCCTCGCCGGTTTGGCGGATGCCTTCCACCTGGCCCACGATTTCGCCGCTGATATAGCCTTCGGGCACGATATCGCCGGGGATCTCCACCGTTTGTTCAAGCGCTATCCCTGTGGCGCGGCTTTCCGCGTCACGTCCGTCTTCAGCCTTGAGCCTGTAGCGGACCCGGAAACGATTGTCGCCCTGCATGATTACAGCGCCTCCGCCTTGACGGCGGAATGCACCGCATCAACCCGGGTGCTAGCCAGAGCAGCCTCGTCGATTCCCGTTGAAATCCCCATCACCTTCTCGATGCCGCGCACCAGCGCACCGGCATCCAGCCCGTAATGCTTCATCAGATAGCCGCGCGAGCCGCCATGGGCGTAGGTGTCCTGCAGCCCCAGACGCACCAGCGGCTTGCCGACACCGTTCTCCGCCATGATCTCGGCGACCAGCGAACCGACGCCGCCCGCCACCACATGGTTTTCGAGCACGACGACGCCCTTTGCGACCGAGCCGATATGGTCGAGGAGCGCCTGTTCGCCGAACGGCTTGATGGTATTGATGTGCAGGTGCCGGATCGAAACCCCGGCATTCGAAAGCGCATCGCGGGCGCGCAACGCCTCTTCGGTGGCAATGCCCGAGGTGACCACGAGTACGTCCTCGCCGAGCGCGAGTTCACGCATTTCGCCAACCTTGATCGGAGTGTCGAACAGCCGCGGAACCGAGCCGCGCAAGACCCGACAGTAAACCGGACCGTCGATGGAGTCGGCTGCCTCGCAAATGCTCTCGACCTCTGTCGCATCCCCGGTTTCGAGAATGGACATGTTCGGGATCGAACGCATCACCGCCACATCCTCGATCGCCTGGTGGGTCATGCCGCCGGGCGTGGTGATCCCCGGCAGGAAGCCCATAAGACGCACCTTGCGGCGCGGATAAGCGACAGAAGCCATCAACTGGTCGTAGGGGCGCCTGTAAAGAAACACGCCGAAGGAATGCAGGAACGGCCGGTACCCGGCAAGCCCGAGGCCGCCGGCAAAGCTCATCATGTTCTGCTCGGCCATGCCGAGCGAAAGGAACTGCTCGGGATGCCGATCACGGAAACCGTCGATCTCGCAGGAGGAAGTCAGGTCGGCAGACAGGCAGAGCACATCCGGGTTCTTGACCGCAAAAGCCTCGAATGCCGAAGCGTAGGGGCGAGTGACCATTTCAACCATCTCAGTGCACCTCCAGGTCTACGGGATCGATGCCGAGTTCAGCGGCAATGGCTTCATTCATTTCGGCACGCTCTTCCTCTGTTTTGAATCGCACGTAGTGGAGACGCGGGAAGCGCTTCTGAAGAAAACTCATTCCCCTGGTCGGTGAAGAACGGGCGAGGATGATGAGCGGCCTGCCTTCATGCGGCTCCGCCTTCGCCTGCCGCATGGCTTCGAGATCATGCGCGTCGATTTCGATACAAACCGCGCCGAAAGTCCGGAACTTCGCCGCAATGTCACGGACTTCCATGACCGAATCCATCGCGCCATCGCATTGCTGGTCGTTGACGTCCATCAGCGCCCAGAGATTGTCGATCCTGTGGTGCGCAGCCGCCTGGACGGCTTCCCAGGTCTGCCCTTCCTGGACTTCGCCGTCAGACATGAAGACGCAGACTTCACCGCTGTCTCCGCGCCGCTTGCGCCCGAAGGCAAGTCCGGCGCCTGTGGACAGCCCGATGCCCAGGGTGCCGTTGTGCACCTCCATGCCGGGGGAATGCTCCGCACCGATCATCTCGACCGAGGAGCCGTCCTTGTTGAACATTTCCAGACCTTCGGCATCCATGCGTCCGGTCTCGATCAGGGTTGCATAGGCGACAAGCGCGTAATGCGCTGGAGCGATGAACAACCGGTCGAACTGCGGCTCAAACGGCCCGTTGTAGCCTGCACCGGTGACATAATCGGGATTGTCGGCAGATGGCACGCCGCCAAAAGGCTTCGGGACCGGCGGCAGAACCGGATCGCCCAGCTTGAGCGCCTCGTTGTAGAGAAAGGCAAGCTGTTCGGCAGCGGAACAGGCCTGGCTCAGATAGCCGCCATTGTTGCGCATCGAGTGCTCGAACACCCGTCTGCGAATTCCCATTGCCACGTCTTCGGTCGAACGTTTGTTGCGCACGATGGTCTCCCTTTTGTGGTGACAATCGCGCGTCACTATACAAATGTCAATGGCAGTGTCTTTTGTATAATTCCGTTTTCAACCGGCTGGCTTAGAGCTTCACATGCGCCAGCGATTCGTCGGTCTCGATCTCCCACCGGACCTTGGCAGCATCGAGAAAATCGATGGTGTGCACGACCGTGCTTTCCTGACCGAGGAAGCAGACATTGTAGTTCGGTGAAAGTTCGCCATGCCCCATCCGGTGGATCTGTCCGGAAAAGTCCGGCCAGCAGGCATGATTTGTCGAGCGTGGCGCCGAATAGGGAATTCCGGCAAATGCACCGCTGAGCGAGTAATGGCAGTGGCCGAAGAACATGTGCGCGATGACATCCCTGTAGGACCGCAGCAGTGCCTGGAACTCACGCTCGTTGATGATGCCGATGATATCCGCATTCGCGACATGTACCCGGACAGGATTGTGATGCATGAAGAGATAGGCGCGCGTGTCGGTCCGGCGCACGCCGTCAAGCACGCGTGTCAGCCATTCCATCCGGGCCTCGCAATAGCGGCCGCCATGCCGGCCCTGCTCGACAGTGTCGAGATACACAAACAGGCCCGCCGGTGTTTCCTCGGTCCATTGCACGAAACCGTTGGCATCCAGCGAGGTCTCGCCAAAAACCGCGGCAAACACTTCGCGATCGTCGTGGTTGCCGATCAGAAGCCGTGGAGCCAGCCGGTCCTGCAATCTGCTTTCCGCCAGGATATCCCGCAATTCGTGGTAGCTTTCCCGATTGCCGAAATGTGTAAGATCTCCCGTTATGACGATCTTCCCGGCGTCGACGTCACGGTCTTCCACATAGGCAAGGCAGGATTTGAAATTTGCAACCGGATCAAGACCGAGAATGGGATGCGGGCTCAGGTGAATGTCTGAAATATGGACGAGCTTCATTCGGGATCCCCGGGGTCTTCTCTAGCGGCGGTAAAGATGTTTGCTGCCTATAGGGCGTCAGTACCAAACTGATGTGACACAGGCACGCTCGGGTTACCCGTTATGCAAGAGTTCGCTCACCCCGTTTACCGGACCTCTTTCCGGCCTGATCGGGAGTGACATTCTATCGTCGAAACCGGGATTGCAATTGCTCAAAGCCTGTCGAGGTCGATTCCCACTGTAAGGGCTCCGATCGCCTCGCCGGTATCGGGATCCGCGATCGTTATGCTTGCCTGGGATTGCCGTGCCCGGGTCGATTCATCGGTTTCGGCATCGTCGATGTAGATCTCGCCGACGCCGGCCTTGAACGTCCGCTGCCATTTCGCCTCGTCGCCCTGCCAGTAATCCGAAGTCACCTCGCTTTGGCCGACGTTCAGCCCCTTGTTGTCCATTACGAAAATTTCCGTAATCAGCCCGCGGCTCGCGTCCTGCTTCCTCGACAGGAATTTTGAAATGTCCCGCTCGAGCACTTCGTCGACCAATGGCCTGTTGGACGTCGTCACCTGGGCGCGCCACCTCAAGTCGAGCCTGTTGATCTCCGCGGGTGTAAGATCTTCATGTTTTTCATTCTGTTCGCGCAGCGCCCCGACGATCACGGGATCGTCGACCCATGGGAGAACATTGCGGCTGACATATTTTTTCACGGGTTCGACATGTGAATCCTTGCCGAACGCCCCGGCAGGCACCAAAAGGCAGCACAGCAGGATCAGCGTCTTGCTCAGTATGCGGCTAGGTTTCATGAATCCTCCCCCGGTTTGCACTGTTGGCGAGACAACGCCGGACCGACCTGATCCTGCGGCTCCTACTCCTCGCTCCCGCCCCGTTCTGCTCCACCTGAACATATAACAATCTAACATTATTTGCAGTTAAATTAGTATTTAGACCAAGGCCCGGGCAAGCGTCGGAACGCCGCAGCCCGCGAAACCGACCATGTCCTCCAAGACCGTTGTTTGTGACAAAGATCGTACCTAAGCTCTGTTTCGTCGCCCCGGCGCGCCACGGTGCACGGAGGTGACAAAAAGTGGGGCAAGGAGGCGCAAATGCCGAAAAAGAAAATCCGGAAGGTCTATGACGCACTGATCGAGGGCGCTTACATGGGGCTTTCCGATGTCGAACTTCACGACTACGTCTTCAAGCAATGCCCCAAGGCCACCAGCAAACGCCTGGTCCGCGCATCGCTGCTGGCGTTGAGCGATCCAGAGGTACAGGATCGCAACGTGCTCAACGTCATCTATGCGCTTGCGATCAAGCACAGGCTTGACGGCGGGCCGGATTCCGATGAGGACGACGATTAGACTCCCTGCCTCGAGACCGGAGGCCGGGCATCAAATCACCCCGGGATCTTTCATGGAGTTTCGGCGTCGCCCGCAATCGCGGAGCGGATGATCCTGACAAGCTCCGCCCCCGCGACATCCGGCGATCCCGAATTGTCGATCACGCAATCCGCTTCGAAACTGCTTTGAAGCGCTTCTGCCCGTTCCAGCCGCGCCGCGATCTCTGACCGGCTTTCGCGCCCGCGCGCTTCTAGCCTCTGCGCCAGAACCACCCGATCCACACGTATTTCCACCGCGACAGCCGTTGGAAAGACGCTTCGAATCGTACTCCAGACACCGCGCGATCCATTCACGACAGCCACATGCCCTTGCGCCAGATGATCGACCACCTCGCGGGGAAGGCCGTATCTGAGGCCATTGGCCGACCATGTCAGCGAGAATTCACCTGCATCCAGGGCCGCGTCGAATTCGGCTTCGCTCATCGGAACGTGATCCTCGGAGCCGGCGTCGGCAGGACGGGTGATCGCGCGCCGCACGAACATGACCGACTCCTGTTTTTCGAGCACACGTCGGGCATGCGACATCAGGGTATCCTTGCCCGACCCGCTGGGGCCAAGCACCACGATGAGACGGCCGCATTCGGAAACCGGATCGGGAGCGCGTTCGGCCGATGGAATGCTCATCAGGCGACCCGTTCACCCTGCCGCCAGACGGAGCGCACGACGGGAACGCCCGTCTTGCGGTGAACCCGGACGATGTCGGCCCTCTTGCCGGCCTCAAGGCTTCCGCGGTCATCAAGGCCGACCGTCTCGGCCGGAGTGGAGGTGACCAGACGGATGGCTGCGGGAAGATCGATATCCTCGATTTCATCGGCGAGCACGAAAGGCGCGTGAATCAGGCTGAAGGGAACGTAATCCGAGGAGAGAACGTCGAGAACGCCCTGCCTTGCAAGATCGGCGGCGGCAATGTTGCCCGAATGCGATCCGCCACGAACCACGTTCGGTGCGCCCATCAGAACACTCATGCCCGCATCATGCGATGCCCGCGCAGCCTCGACACTGGTCGGAAACTCGGCGAGCCGCACGCCGAAACCGGCAGCTTCGGCGACATGATCAAGCGTTGCATCGTCATGGCTTGCGACGGTGATGCCGCGTTCGGCGCAGGCATCGGCGATCGCCTTGCGATGCTGATCCGAGTAGCGCGCGGAAGCCTCCTTCCGGCGCGCGACGAAATGGGCAAAGGCCTCGTCGGACAGTCCGCGCTTGGTTTTGTAGTAGAGCGTATATTGCTCCATGGTCTGGAACTGGCGCTGGCCGGGAGCATGGTCCATGAGCGAGGCAAGCCGAACCTGCCCGTCGGTCCGGAAATCGGCAAAATGATCGAGCACATCGGAGGCTGAAACCTCGCAGCGCAGGTGGATCAGGTGGTCGGCCCTCAAGCGGTTTTCCGAGCGTGCAGCCTCAAGCGCATCGGCAATCGACCGCATCTCTCCGACCTTGAATCCATCATCCTCGTCCGAGCCCAGGCGGAGGCAGTCGAACACGGTTGTGATGCCCGAGGAGGCAATCTGCGCATCATGCGACTGGATTGCCGAGATGGCATTCCACCGGACACCGGGGCGCGGCGAGTAATGCGCCTCGAGATGGTCGGTATGCAGTTCGACGAGACCCGGCATCAGGTAATCGCCTTCCATGTCCACACCGCCGCCGGAATGGCCTTCGGAAATCTCGGCAATCACGCCATCACGGATGACCACGGCCCCGGGGATGATCTGATCCTTCAGGATCAGGCGGGCATTGGTCAGAACTGTCTCGGTCTTCATTCAAGCTGTCTTTCTGTGCTGTTGTCCGGTTGCAAGAGGCATCCGGCTGTGGATCCGAAACGGCGCACCGGGCTCCGGTTCGACAAACAGGGCAAGGGTTCTGACCGGAACGGGCTCCTTGAGCGCGGGGGCGAAATACCTGGTCGCCGCGCTCAGAACACGCGGCGCTTCGGCGTCGGGAAGCCGGGTGCTCAGCGTCATGTGGAACCGGAACTGATCGAAGACGTAAGGGTATCCCCAACGCAGCAGGTTTTTCAGTTCCGCAGAAGAGAGCCGGTCCGGGTTCCGGCGCTCGATCTCCCGTTCGGAGAGTTCGTCGCGGAACGGTTCGAAATGTTCGACCACGCGGTTGGCGAAGCTGTTGAGCTGATCCGCCGGGCCGTCCGGGGTCAAGGCGACGAACCCTTCGAGCAGACCTGCCTTGAGTGCGGCAATGTCGAATGCGGGTGTATCGGAAGCGAAGGCCCGCATCGCATCCAGAAGCCCGGCTTCGGTTGCCCCGTCCGCAAGACGAAACGGCGCCTTGAGCGTTCCGTGAAATCCGTAACGGCGCGCCGGGCCCGTGAAGCGGGCAAGATCGCTTCCGGGTAGTCCGGGCAGGTCCGGCTGCTCGATCATCTTGTCGGTCGCGGCACTGCGCCCGAGCCAGGTGTCACCGAGCACTGCGAGTTCCGAACCGGCCTCCGGCGTAAAGTAAAGCGCATATCTCATGGCTACGAAGTCCGGCCGATAAGGCGGCTCCTGAGCCAGCCCGACAAGGTATCCATTGCCATCACCATCAGGATGATCAGGATTATGTAATAGCTCACTTCTTCCCAGTCCTTCTGTGTGGCGATGGCCTGGGTCAGCAACAGTCCGATGCCGCCACCAACGATGGCGCCAATCACTGTGGCACTCCGGGTGTTCGATTCGAGAAAGTACAGGACCTGGCTCAAAAGCACAGGCGTAACTTGAGGAATGACGCCGAACCGCGCCTGCTGGATGCGCGATGCGCCGGTCGACTGAACCCCCTCGACCTGCTTTCCGTCGATGTTTTCCAGCGCTTCGGAAAACGTCTTGCCGAAGGTGCCGGTATCCGTAAGGAGGATCGCCAGCGCGCCGGTCATAGGCCCGGGTCCGAAGGCCCTGGACAGGATGATGGTCCAGATCAGCCCGTCGACACCCCGCAGGAAATCAAAAACACGGCGCAACAGAAACAGGATCGGCCGCGAGGGCGTGAAGTTTCCGGCCGCCAGGAAAGCCAGCGGCAATGCGATGAGCGCCGCGCCCATGGTGCCGAGAAATGCCATCAGGATGGTTTCGAACAATGCCCAGGCGACGTCGCCATGCCGCCACATGGCGTTGTTCCAGAAATCCCGGACCATCGCGAACAGGTTTGGCATTGCCGGGTCTATCCGCTCGCCAACGGTGGCAAGTCTCGCAAGCTCCAAAAAGGACTTGCCGTAAAACGGACTGTCGAGCGTGAAGAAGAAGAGCTCCCAGCCCGCCTCGTACTTGAACACCTCGGTTCGGTTGCGGGTATAGTTGAACCGCCCCTGCGGCGTCGTCACTGAAACGCGCGTTCTGGAGGCGCTGATCCACTCCGGAGTTTCACCTTCCGGCAACGTGAGAAGCAAGCCTCCGACCTCCGGGGCAATGTCGATGACACCGTATCCGGGCACGGTGTAGCGGGCACCGTCATCATCGAAAACGACAAGGTGTCCTTCTTCGAGGTCTATCCGCGTCACGCCGTTTTCCATCGACACCCAGCCGGGCATCATTCCTTCCGGATAACGGCCCTTGGTTTCGCCTTCGATCGATATGGTCACTTCATTGTTGCGGTTGTCGCGTGTCACGTGGGTCTTGTGCGACCAGAAATCGGAAAGCAGAATTGTCGCGTTGTCGAGCCGCGCCCGCGCTGCGATGCCCGGAATGTCAAAGGCGAAGAAGACATAGACCAGGTAAAGCAGGATCAGCGCCGGCACGCCAAAGGCCAGTTTCTGCTTGCGGCTGAAGCCCTTGAGAACCTGGGTGCGGAGTTCCTCGCCCGAAAGCAGGCCGGTGTCGACAGAGGTCATGTCAGTGTCCCTTGACGAGGCGGTTGCGGTAATTGCTCGACAGCTGGTCAAAGAAGACAATCGTGACGAACAGCAGGATGAAGATCGCCACGACCTCGTCGTAGCGTCCCTGGCCCCATTGCATGGCAAGCCGCAGATCATGCCCGATGCCGCCCGATCCCACGAAGCCGAGAATTGCAGAGGCGCGAATATTGATCTCGAAACGTAGCAGCCCGTAGGAGAACCAGTTCGGCGCAACCTGCGGCAGGACACCGAGCCACATCTTCTGCATCCAGCTTGCCCCCACCGATGAAAGCCCTTCGACCGGCTTCAGGTCGGCATTCTCCGAAACCTCTGAGAACAGCTTGCCGAGCGCGCCGGCGGTGTGAATGGCAATCGCGATCATGGCCGGAACCGGGCCGCCGCCCAGGATGAAGATCAGGACCAGCGCGATGACGATTTCCGGGATCGCGCGCATGCCGTCCATCAGGCGCCGGAAAACCGGAATCATCCGGGGCCAGAGAGCCAGTCCACGGGTTGAGAGCAGAGCCAGAACGATGGCCCCTGCCGAGCCGAGCAGCGTCGAAACGGCCGCGATGTTCAGCGTTTCAATCAGCGACGGCAGGAACTCGAGCAGCAGCGCGGGCAGCAATGCCGCTTTCTCGATTCCCTCGGCCAGAACCTCGGAAGGAAATTCGAAAATCTGGGTAATACCGTCCCAGAACCCGCCGGCGTTTCTGGCATCGGCGAGCCGGAATCCCGACACCAGCAGGGCAATGAAAATGACAAGAAAGATGCCGCCATACATCCGCTTGCGGCGGGTCATCTCCAGATAGTTTTCGCGGATGGCGTTGGATGCGGCAGAGCCGTCTTGCTGCGCAGTCATGTCGCTCATCGGCGGGCATCCTTCATGAACAGAACGCGGGGAGCCGGTTGGCTCCCCGCGGCCTTTGGGCAATAGCCTTAGTTGGTCTTGGCCTCACGAACCGCAACGATGGTCTCGTAGGCTTCATGAGTGATCGGCTTGAAGCCTGCGGTCTCGCCAGCGGCGATGTTGTAGGCGCACTGCGGATCCTTCTCGTGCATGGAGCCGACCAGCTCGATCATGGTGTCCTTGACGTCCTGCGGGAGTGCCTTGCGCAGGGTGACCGGACCTTCCGGGATCGGCTTGGACTTCCAGATTTCGACGATTTCGTTCATGTCGACGAGACCGGAATCGGTGGCCTTGCGAAGGGCACCGGAATTGTAGCCGTCTTCCCAGTTGCCCTGGCCGTCGGCCCAGGTGACACCGGCATCGATTTCACCATTGGCAACGGCGACGATGGTCTGCTCGTGACCGCCGGTAAACTTCACTTCACCGAAGTAGTCGCCGCTTTCCATCGACGCGCCGGTCGCCTGCGGGATTTCGATCGAGGGGATAAGATAGCCCGAGGTCGAGTTGGGGTCACCGAAACCGAAGGTCTTGCCCTTCATGTCGTCCAGCGAGGTGATGCCGCTGTCCTTGCGGGCAAAACCGATCGAGTGATAGCTGAACGAACCGTCGAGGTTGGTCTTGACGAGCACCGGCTCAACCGACTCGGGGTCGGTCAGATACGCCTTGGCGTAGGATGATGCGCCGAGCCACGCCATGTCGATCGAACCGCCGAGCATGCCCTGGATCACGCCGTCATAGTCGGCCGGGGTGAACAGCTTGACCGGGACGCCGAGGGCTTCTTCGGCATAGGCGCGAAGGCACTCGTTCGAGGTCAGGCGGTCCTGGGCGTTTTCGCCGCCGAGGATGCCGATGCGGAATTCGCTGATCGAGTCCTGGGCGAAGGCGCTCGTGGAAAGAAGTGCGGCAGTTGCCGCCGCGAGAACTGTTTTCATCATGGGATTGTCTCCGTTCATGGGTTGGTAGTCTGGGCAGGCGAAGGGTATGAGGCTCGGCAGCGCCGCTGTCGGCAGCGGCTGCGCCTCCGGGTCAGGTCGTCTCCAGGACCACCTTGCCGGAAGCATCGGCGCGCGCCTTCACATCGGCGGGGCGCCCCTGGGTCTTGAGGCTGGTCGAGGTCATCGCTTCGGATATTTCCTCGCCATCGGCACCCGAGCCGTAGATGGCGCGAACGGCTTCGGTGGTCAGAGCGGAAGGGGGGCCGTCGAAGACCACCTTGCCCTGCGCCATTCCGATGATGCGCTCGCAGTAGTTCCGCGCCGTGTAGAGCGTATGCAGGTTGGTCACCACGGTGATGCCTTCCTGCCTGTTGATGTCACGGAGCGCGTCCATCACGATCTGCGCATTGAGCGGATCAAGCGATGCGATCGGTTCGTCGGCGAGAATGAGCTTTGGCGACTGCATGAGCGCACGGGCGATGGCGACGCGCTGCTGCTGCCCGCCCGAAAGCGCCTCGGCGCGCTTCGGCGCATTCTCTGCAACGCCAAGCCGTTCAAGAATGGAAATCGCCCGCAGGATGTCTTCGCGGGGAAACAGGTTGAACATCGTCGAGAACGTCGAGCGCATGTTGAGCGTCCCGTGCAGGACGTTCGAAACCACATCGAGCCGGGGCACCAGGTTGAACTGCTGGAAAATCATCGCGCAATCGCGCTGCCAGTTCCTGAGTTCGCGGCCGGTCAGGGTCGAAACCGCCCGCCCCGAGTGCGAGATGACGCCCTCGCTGACCCCTGTCAGCCGGTTGATCATGCGCAAAAGCGTGGACTTTCCCGCGCCCGAGCGCCCGATGATCCCAACCATCTGCCCCTCGGGAATGGACAGGCTCACGGTGTCGACTGCGGTGTTGGCGCCGAAACGGCGCGTCACTTCGGTCAACTCAAGCATAATCGATATCCCTTGTGATCATCCGGTTCTGGAAGTCTCTGCAGGGTGGACTATCGGAGGCATGTGAAGCTGCAATGTCGGTTTGATGTCAGTTTTGTAACGATCCACAGTGCGCTGGCGCAAAGACGCCAAACCCAGCATTTCCAAGGGTTTTCGAAGGCTCACCGGCCATGCCGGAGCCCATGGAAAGGCAAGGGATCGTGATCCGGACGACACCCGGGACCCCAGGTTTCGTGTCAGCGAAGCTGTGTCCGGTCTCGGCCGCGCAAAACAGCCCGGTCCCGCCGGCACTCGGCAGCTGCAAAACGATAGTCAGCCGTGTCGGTCGAGAAAGGCCTCGACCGGCAGCGACCGGAAATCCTCTAGTGCCGCATGCAGCCGCTCGTGCTCCCAGTCCCACCAGCCGAGCGCGTCGATGCGGCTTGCGATGTCGTCGGAAAACCGCTGCCTGATCGTGCGCGCCGGAACCCCGACAGCCACCGCAAAGGCTGCGACATCCTTGGTCACGACCGCATTGGCGCCGACAATCGCGCCGTTGCCGATGCTCACACCCGGCATGATGACGGCACCGTGACCGATCCAGGTGTCGTGACCGATCGAGATCTCCTGCCCGGCGCGCCAGTCGAAAAAATCTGCATCGTCGCCTTCGCCGTCGAAATACCACGACGAACGGTAACTGAAGTGGTGCTGCGAAGCCCGCTCCATCGGATGCATGCTGGCATAGATGCGCACATGGCTTGCGATGTTTGCGAACTTGCCGATTTTCGCAAAGGCAATCTGTGTGTTCTCGACGCAGTAGGAATAGTCATCCATCGACGAATGCGCCACGGTGCACCCGGCCCCGACTTCCGTGTAGCGGCCCAGGCTGCTGTCGACGATCTTCGCCGTCGGATCAACCAGCGGGGTTTCGGAAAGCCGTGTCATGCCGCGGACCGGCCGGCCGCAAAGGCGGAAACATCGATGATCTGGTCTGCCACGGCATGTCTGACATCGTGGTCGTGGAAAATACCGAGCAACGCCACGCCCTCGGCCTTCTTGCCCGCGATCAGGTCTATGACGACTTCGCGATTGGCCGCATCAAGCGATGCCGTCGGTTCATCGAGCAGAAGAACCGGATGATCGGTAATGAAACCGCGCGCAATGTTGACGCGCTGCTGCTCGCCGCCCGAGAAGGTCGCCGGCGGCAACGACCAGAGCCGCTCGGGCAGATTGAGACGGGTGAACAGCCTGCGTGCGCGCTCATGCGCTTCCTCCCGCCCCGTGCCCCTCGCAAGAAGCGGCTCGGCGGCGACATCGAGAGCCGAAACACGCGGCACCGCGCGCAGGAACTGGCTGACATATCCGATCGTGTCGCGCCGGATCTCGAGCACCTTGCGGGGGCTGGCGGCGGCAATGTCGACATGTTTGCCGTGATGCAGCACCAGCACCTGGCCGCCATCACAGCCGTAATTGCCGTAGAGCATTTTCAGGATCGAACTTTTGCCGACACCGGACGGACCGCCGAGGACGGAACATTCGCCGGCCTTCAAGGCGAATGAAACATTGGCAACCACCGGCAGTTCCACACCGCCGCGCATGTGCATGGTGAAGGTCTTGTGGACTTCGGAGGCAATCAGAAGGGAATTCATCGCCTTACACCTGCAGGATCGAGGACACGAGAAGCTGGGTATAGGGCGCTTGCGGATCGTCCAGCACGCGATCGGTAAGCCCCGCCTCGATCACCCTGCCCTCCTTCATCACGATCATCCGGTCGGACAGCAGGCGGGCCACCGCGAGATCGTGGGTGACCACAACCACCGCAAGACCAAGATCGGACACAAGACCGCGCAACAAATCGAGAAGCCGCGCCTGCACCGAGACATCAAGCCCTCCGGTAGGTTCGTCCATGAAGACCAGACGCGGTTCGGTCACCAGGTTGCGGGCGATCTGAAGACGCTGGCGCATGCCGCCCGAAAACGCGCGTGGCTGATCGTCGACCCTGTCGGCGGCAATCTCGACGCGTTCCAGCCATTCGATCGCGGCGTTGCGGATGTTTCCGTAGTGCCGGTCACCGATGGCCATCAGGCGCTCTCCGACATTGGCGCCCGCCGACACGGTCATCCGCAAGCCGTCAATCGGGTTCTGATGCACGAAGCCCCAGTCGGTGCGCATCAGGTACCGGCGCTCCGCCTCGCTCATCTTGTAGATATCCGCGTTATCGCCATCACGCATCCGGTAGGTAACCCGTCCGCATGTCGGGGAGAGCCGGGATGAGATACAGTTGAGCAGGGTCGTCTTGCCCGACCCGGATTCGCCCACGATCGCAAGGACCTCACCGGCAAACAGCTCAAAACTCACATCGGCGCAGCCGATGCGCTCGCCATAAACCCTCGTGATCCCCTCCACTGAAAGAAGCGGACGTTCGGTCTCATCGGTGAGTTGCATCTGAGCGTTCGGTTGTCTGTCAGCGACCTGCATCACGAGGCCTCCTTCGCGTCGGCAAGCAGCGGATCGCCAAGCATTTCGCCGCGGTGTCCATCGGCCCTACGGGCTTCGCAATGATCGGTGTCGGAACACACGAACATCCGTCCGCCGCGATCATCGAGCACCACCTCGTCGAGATAGACCTGTTCGGCGCCGCATAGGGCGCACGGCTGGTCGAAGTGCTGGATTTCGAACGGATGGTCCTCGAAATCGAGACTGACCACATCGGTATGGGGCGGGATCGCGTAAATCCGCTTTTCGCGGCCGGCTCCGAACAGCTGCAAGGCCGCGGAGCGGTGCATTTTGGGATTGTCGAATTTCGGCGTCGGCGACGGGTCCATCACGTAGCGCCCTTCGACCTTGACCGGGTAGGCATAGGTTGTGGCGATATGGCCGTTGCGCGCGATGTCCTCGTAGAGTTTCACGTGCATAAGCCCGTATTCCTCAAGCGCATGCATTTTCCGGGTTTCGGTTTCGCGCGGTTCGAGAAACCGCAACGGCTCCGGGATCGGCACCTGGTAGACCAGGATCTGCCCCTCCCGAAGCGGGGTTTCCGGAATCCGGTGCCGCGTCTGGATGATCGAGGCGTCGGTTGTAACCGTTGTCGTCCCGACATCGGCGGTCTTGGCGAAAAACGCGCGGATGGAGACAGCATTCGTGGTGTCGTCGGCGCCCTGGTCGATCACCTTGAGAACATCGTCCGGGCCGATGATCGAGGCCGTCACCTGGACCCCGCCCGTTCCCCACCCGTAGGGCATGGGCATTTCGCGACTGGCAAACGGCACCTGGTAGCCGGGGATCGCGATGCCCTTGAGAATGGCGCGGCGGATCATTCGCTTGGTCTGCTCGTCCAGATAGGCAAAATTGTACCGCGCCAGCGTTTCGGCCGATGCCTGTGTCGTTGCCGCGTTCATTCCGCCACCTCCTTGCTGTCACCGTCGCCGCCGGCATCGCCGCTATCGTTGTCGTCTTCGGAACCGGTCTTGGCCGCGTGCTCCGCCCGCATCCGGCGAACCAGATCGAGCTCCGCCTGAAAGTCGACGTAATGCGGCAGCTTGAGATGCTCGACGAAGCCGGTCGCCTGCACATTGTCGCAATGCGAGAGCACGAATTCCTCGTCCTGCGCCGGTGCGGTCAGATCTTCTCCAAGTTCCCCGGCCCTCAGCGCCCGGTCGCACAGCGACATCGCCATCGCCTTGCGCTCGGACTGGCCGAACACCAGCCCGTACCCCCGGGTGAATTGCGGCGGCGCCTTGGCGGATCCCTTGAACTGGTTGACCATCTGGCATTCGGTTAACTTGATGCGGCCGACGACCACGGAAAAACCGAGTTCCGGGATCATCATCTCCACATCCACATCCCCGATGCGAATCTCGCCGACAAAAGGATGGCTGCGCGCATAGCCCCGCTGGGTCGAGTAGGCGAGCGCCAGCAAAAAACCCTCGTCGCCGCGCGCAAGCGTCTGGAGCCGTGCATCCCGCCCCATGGGATATTCTGTCGGCGTACGGGTGATGTCTGCCACCGGTGCCGACGCATCGACCGGGGGATCTTCCTCGATCAGGCCTTCGTTGCCGAGGATATCGGAGACGCGCGTGATCTTTTCACCGCTGTCCGCGGCTGAAAGCGGCGCGTCCGGATCGCCATCGGACGCAAGATCCGGATCGAGCAGCCGGTGGGTGTAATCGAAGGTCGGACCCAGCAATTGCCCGCCGGGCAGATCCTTGTAGACCGCTGAAACGCGCCGCTCGACCAGCATCTTGCCGGTGTCGACGGGTTCCGAATGCCCGAAGCGGGGAAGCGTGGTGCGGTATGCGCGCAGCAGGAAGACAGCCTCGATCAGGTCTCCCCGCGCCTGCTTGACCGCAAGCGCTGCAAG